>NZ_JBIPAS010000001.1:1995000-2862500 GCF_050499065.1 Enterococcus sp. AZ071 | reverse complement strand
GTGATCCAGCCGCACCTTCCGATACGGCTACCTTGTTACGACTTCACCCCAATCATCTATCCCACCTTAGGCGGCTGGCTCCAAAAGGTTACCTCACCGACTTCGGGTGTTACAAACTCTCGTGGTGTGACGGGCGGTGTGTACAAGGCCCGGGAACGTATTCACCGCGGCGTGCTGATCCGCGATTACTAGCGATTCCGGCTTCATGTAGGCGAGTTGCAGCCTACAATCCGAACTGAGAGAAGCTTTAAGAGATTAGCTTAGCCTCGCGACTTCGCGACTCGTTGTACTTCCCATTGTAGCACGTGTGTAGCCCAGGTCATAAGGGGCATGATGATTTGACGTCATCCCCACCTTCCTCCGGTTTGTCACCGGCAGTCTCGCTAGAGTGCCCAACTAAATGATGGCAACTAACAATAAGGGTTGCGCTCGTTGCGGGACTTAACCCAACATCTCACGACACGAGCTGACGACAACCATGCACCACCTGTCACTTTGCCCCCGAAGGGGAAGCTCTATCTCTAGAGTGGTCAAAGGATGTCAAGACCTGGTAAGGTTCTTCGCGTTGCTTCGAATTAAACCACATGCTCCACCGCTTGTGCGGGCCCCCGTCAATTCCTTTGAGTTTCAACCTTGCGGTCGTACTCCCCAGGCGGAGTGCTTAATGCGTTAGCTGCAGCACTGAAGGGCGGAAACCCTCCAACACTTAGCACTCATCGTTTACGGCGTGGACTACCAGGGTATCTAATCCTGTTTGCTCCCCACGCTTTCGAGCCTCAGCGTCAGTTACAGACCAGAGAGCCGCCTTCGCCACTGGTGTTCCTCCATATATCTACGCATTTCACCGCTACACATGGAATTCCACTCTCCTCTTCTGCACTCAAGTTTCCCAGTTTCCAATGACCCTCCCCGGTTGAGCCGGGGGCTTTCACATCAGACTTAAGAAACCGCCTGCGCTCGCTTTACGCCCAATAAATCCGGACAACGCTTGCCACCTACGTATTACCGCGGCTGCTGGCACGTAGTTAGCCGTGGCTTTCTGGTTAGATACCGTCAAGGGGTGAACTTTTTACTCTCACCCTTGTTCTTCTCTAACAACAGAGTTTTACGATCCGAAAACCTTCTTCACTCACGCGGCGTTGCTCGGTCAGACTTTCGTCCATTGCCGAAGATTCCCTACTGCTGCCTCCCGTAGGAGTTTGGGCCGTGTCTCAGTCCCAATGTGGCCGATCACCCTCTCAGGTCGGCTATGCATCGTTGCCTTGGTGAGCCGTTACCTCACCAACTAGCTAATGCACCGCGGGTCCATCCTCGAGTGACGCAAAAGCGCCTTTCAAAAGAAAACCATGCGGTTTTCTTTGTTATGCGGTATTAGCACCTGTTTCCAAGTGTTATCCCCCGCTCGAGGGTAGGTTACCCACGTGTTACTCACCCGTTCGCCACTCCTTTTCTTCCGGTGGAGCAAGCTCCGGTGGAAGAAAAAGCGTTCGACTTGCATGTATTAGGCACGCCGCCAGCGTTCGTCCTGAGCCAGGATCAAACTCTCATAAAAAGTGTTTGAAACAGTCTTGCGACTGTTAAGCTCAATTTAAAAATTGATTCGCTAGCAATTGCTTGCTATGTTGTTTGCTTCTATAATAGAAGCGCCCTACACATTTGGTTTGTTTTATTCGTTCAGTTTTCAAAGGTCTACTTGATAAAATCAACTGTTTCTTGTTGCATCAGCAACTTTTAAATCTTATCAGGTTGCCAGCTCAATGTCAACAACTTTCTAAACTTTTTTTTGATGAAGATTTTTTAGATTTGTTTGAGTCATTCAGATGCGACTTTGATAGAATAACTGATTTACAGTCATCTGTCAACGACTTTTTTATCAATTTGAAATTGTTTTTATTTTTTCGAACAATGAATAATATAGCAGTTTTAAAGCGGTTGGTCAATGAAAAAGAAGAAAAAAATTTCTGCTTTTTCCAAACCCGATATATATATGTTACATAACTATTTTTGTTCGTTTTTAGTTTGATATAGGGTTGTTTATTTAAAGGTATGGGTATTTTTTTCGCAATTCGTAATCTTGATTTTTCCTAAACTCATAAAGCGTATTTTCGCCTTCAATCTATTTCTCTGGTAAAATAGATACAAGAATATATTTTTATTATGGAGGTCATTATATGAAAGTATTAGTTGCTGATGATGATAAAGAGATTGTAGAACTATTAAGTATTTACTTGCATAACGAAGGTTATGAAGTCGTAAAAGCTTATGATGGAAAGGATGCACTGAGCAAACTGAGGACATCTTCAGATATTGAATTGCTTATTTTAGATATTATGATGCCAGTAATGGATGGTATGCAGGTTGTAAAGGAATTGCGTAAAGAGTCGCAAATTCCAATAATCATGCTAACTGCAAAAACAACCGATATGGATAAAATTAAGGGATTAGTAGCTGGTGCAGATGACTATGTAACTAAACCATTCAATCCATTGGAAGTTATGGCTCGTGTAAAATCATTGTTGCGCCGAACAAAAATGCAAGTAGCTGAAGATCAACCCGACATCTTAGAGATCCAATCATTGATCATCAATAAAGATTCACATGAAGTTAAAACTGTGGATGGCAAAGAAATTCAATTGACTGCTTTAGAATTTGGGATTCTTTATTTGTTAGCCAGTCATCCAAACCGTGTATTTAGTGCTGATGAAATCTTTGAACGTGTTTGGAAGCAAGAAAGCATAGTTTCTGCAAAAACCGTTATGGTTCATGTAAGTCATTTACGTGATAAGATTGAAGAGGCAACCGATGGTGAAAAAGTCATTCAAACCGTTTGGGGAGTCGGATACAAGATTGATGCAAAATAAGGTAGAAAAAAAACGGAGAGTTACTCTTACTTCAAAGGAAATTAGCGAGCTAATTGCTGAGGGCATCGTCACTATTATCATTTTACTTCTATTAAATGTTGCTATTATGGTCGTTCTTACTCAAATGATTGAAAATTCACCCAATTTGAGTGATGCTATTTACAATTCACGAAATATCTTTGCACAAAATTTCAATACCGATATTTTTTTAAGTGCTCGAAACTTTCTTTTTCCGTTTTTTTTCGTGGTTGATGCACTAGTTGTGTTTTGGCGACTGATTCGCCGTTATCGCCAAATGCAGTTAAGACATATCATTAATGAGCTGCATTATATAGCTAATGGAAATTACGATTACCGAATTCCTTTTGAATTGCGCGGTGATTTGAGTAAAGTCGTTGCTAGCATTAATGGCTTGGTTGATAGCACTGTAGCTGCAATTGAAGATGAACGTGAAATTGAAAAATCAAAAGATGAACTGATAACTAATGTCAGTCATGACATAAGAACACCTTTAACTTCCATTATAGGTTATCTTGGTCTCATTGAAGATGGACAATATCAATCAAAAGAAGAAGTTCTCAAATATACGCATATCGCCTATATTAAGGCAAAACAGATGAAGTCACTCGTTGATGACCTATTTGAATATACCAAAGTTCGTCAACCTACTGTTCCTGTCAATGCTATGTCTTTTGACATGGTGCAATTGTTAGAACAACTGGCCGCTGATTTCGAACTAGAAGCTAATAAAAAAAATATACAGATATCTGTAGAAACTTCAGAAAATAGTTTAATTATGGACGGTGATACTGAAAAACTCGTTCGCGTATTTAATAATCTTATCACTAATGCGCTTAAGTACGGTGGTCGTGCTACACGAATTGTAATGCAACTTGAAAAGGCAAATACCGAGGCTATTATAACAGTTAAAAACAATGGTATTCCTATTCCGCGTGAATCTTTGGATCAATTATTTGATCGGTTTTACCGTGTCGATGAGTCCCGATCACAAGAAATTAGTGGTACTGGTTTAGGGTTGGCTATTTCTCAAAATATTGTTAATTTGCATGGTGGTTACATTTATGCTCAATCTAATAAACAATGGACATCCTTCATTATTCATTTGCCTTTGAAAGCTAATCTAGCAAAATAACTTAAAAATTAAAGAACATTGACTTTAATTTTCTTTTTGCTTATACTGTTTATATTCATATCAATGCAGGAAACCAAGTACATAAGTTTGTC
Source organism: Enterococcus sp. AZ071 (assembly GCF_050499065.1). Lineage (NCBI taxonomy): Bacteria > Bacillati > Bacillota > Bacilli > Lactobacillales > Enterococcaceae > Enterococcus > Enterococcus sp. AZ071. The sequence goes on along the minus strand of NZ_JBIPAS010000001.1, from coordinate 2,858,394 downwards.
TTTTTAGAGAGTTGGTGGACGGTGTAAACCAACAGACAGCTTAAAGAAATCCAGTTTCGGAATCTGTGCTTTTTGAAAGAAAAGCCGGTAGACAGTCGATACTTGTCAAACTAAGGAGCAACCTTTTGGGTTGAACTCGGGTGGTACCGCGAAATAACACACTATTTCGTCCCAAGATTTATGGGATGGAATGGTGTTTTTTATTTTATCTAAGGAGGAAAAAAACATGTTAGATGTAAAAATGATTCGTCACAATTTTGAAGAAGTTAAAGAAAAATTGGCAACCCGCGGGGTAAAAAGTGATATACTGGAACGCTTTATTGATCTAGACGGACTTCGTCGCCAATTGTTAGTAAAAACTGAAGAATTGAAAAAGTATCGCAATGACGTATCTGGTGACATTGCCAAATTAAAACGTGAAAAATTAGATGCTGATAACAAAATTGCTGAAATGAAAGAAGTCGGCATTAAAATAAAAGAGCTAGATGAAGAAGTTGCAGAAATTGATGCACAATTAACTGAAATAGCCACTACATTGCCCAACTTACCACATACTTCTGTTCCAGTCGGAGAAGATGAAGATGATAATGTCGAAGTACGTCGTTGGAGTGTACCACGACAATTTGATTTTGAACCAAAGCCGCACTGGGAAGTTGCAGAAGGGTTAGATATACTAGATTTTGAGCGTGGTGCAAAAGTTTCTGGAAGTCGCTTTGTTTATTACAAGGGTTTAGGCGCACGATTAGAGCGTGCTGTTTATAATTTTATGTTGGATGAACATGTTTATGAACAAGGTTATACAGAGATGATTACGCCATACTTAGTCAATAGCGAGGCAATGTTTGGTACTGGTCAATTCCCTAAATTTAAAGAAGATGTCTTTCAGATTGAAGATCGTGACCTTACATTAATACCTACAGCGGAAGTGCCGTTGACAAATTATTACAGTCATGAAATTTTGGATGGTAAAGAGTTGCCTATTTATTTCACAGCATTATCTCCTTCATTTCGTTCAGAAGCCGGAAGTGCAGGCAGAGATACCCGTGGGTTAATTCGTTTGCATCAATTTCACAAAGTAGAGATGGTAAAATTCAGCGATAAAGAACATTCTTATGACGAGCTCGAAAAAATGACTCACGATGCCGAAATTCTTTTACAGAAACTAAATTTGCCGTATCGAGTGGTCGCACTTTCTACTGGTGATATGGGTTTTTCGGCTGCTAAAACTTATGATTTGGAAGTTTGGGTCCCTGCTCAAAATACGTACCGAGAAATTAGTTCATGTTCAAATTGTGAAGATTTCCAGGCAAGACGTGCAATGATCCGTTATCGTGATGAAGACGGAAAGGTTCAATATACACATACTTTAAATGGTTCTGGTTTAGCCGTTGGTCGTACTGTTACAGCCATCTTAGAAAATTATCAAAATGAAGATGGTTCTGTTACTATTCCTGAAGTTCTGGTACCATATATGGGAAATTTGGAAGCTATCAAGTAATAGACGCAACGAAGAAAATTTAGGATGGGAGCGGCGGCCATCTTTGAATTCATTTATATATAAAAAGAGGGAAGAATTCCAGGAATTCTTCCCTCTTTTTTTCACATTTTTTATTGTTCTACAGAGTAATTTGGTGCTTCTTTAGTAATTTGAACATCGTGAGGATGCGACTCTTTTAATCCGTTTCCACTCATCTGAACAAACTGCGCTTTATCTCTCAGTTCTTTCAAATTTGGTGCCCCAACGTATCCCATGCCTGATTTTAATCCACCAATCATTTGGAAAATAATATCAGAAACACTTCCTTTGTAAGCAACACGTCCCTCAATTCCTTCAGGAACCAACTTATTTGCTTCGTTTACACCACTCTGGAAATAGCGATCACTTGAGCCTTTTTCCATTGCCCCTAATGAGCCCATTCCACGATACGTTTTGAAACGACGTCCTTGATAGATTTCAAATTCCCCCGGGGATTCATCCGTACCAGCCAACATTGAACCTAGCATTACTGCATGTCCACCGGCAGCTAACGCTTTAGCAATATCTCCTGAATACTTGATACCACCGTCGGCAATAATCGCTTTTCCATACTGTCTAGCGACAGATGCAGCATCATAAATGGCCGTAAGTTGAGGAACTCCCACACCTGCTACCACACGTGTAGTACAAATAGAACCAGGACCTATCCCCACCTTTACTACATCCACACCAGCATCATAGAGTGCTTTGGCTCCTTCTGCAGTTGCAATGTTACCTGCAATTAATGTTGCATCTGGAAAATTTGATCGAATCTCTTCAATTTTGCGAAGAACACCCGCGCTATGCCCATGGGCAGTATCAATAACAATCCCATCTACTCCAGCTTCCAGTAAAGCTTCTGTACGTTCAAAGGTATCACTTGTTACACCAACCGCTGCCGCTACTAGCAAACGTCCGTGTTCATCTTTGGCTGCATTCGGAAACTCTATTACTTTTTCAATATCTTTAATAGTAATTAGTCCACTTAAACGACCTTCATCATCGACAATCGGTAATTTTTCAATTTTATGCTTTTGTAAGATTTTTTCTGCATCCTTTAGAGAAGTTCCGATCGGTGCAACCACTAAATTTTCTTTAGTCATAACTTCTGCAATTGACGTTTGAAAATTAGTAACAAAGCGCATATCCCGATTTGTAATAATTCCAACTAATTTCCGATTCTCTAAAGTTTCAACCACGGGTACACCACTAATGCGATAACGACTCATTAGGTCTTCTGCATCTTGAACTTTATGGTCAGGTGTTAAGAAAAATGGGTCAATAATTACGCCACTTTCTGAACGTTTTACCTTACGAACTTCATCTGCTTGGGCAGCAATACTCATGTTTTTGTGAACAACACCTAGTCCACCCTGACGTGCCATTGCAATTGCCATCTTACCATCTGTAACAGTGTCCATACTTGCACTCATCAAAGGAATATTCAATTTAATATTTTTTGCTAGTTGTACACTCATGTCTACTTCATTTGGCAGTACATGACTTTCCGCTGGAATTAATAGGACATCATCAAAGGTTAGACCTTTTTTTGCAAATTTCGTTTCCCAATTAGACATTGTTCGTAACCGCTCCTCTAAATTATTTTTACTGATTAAATTAACAGATGGCTTTAAGGAAGTCAACAACCTCTAGATAAATCCTCATCTAACCTTCACTTTTGGTCCATATAGCTAATTATTCTTACATCAAAATAGCTTCATGCGTCAACTTTTTAAACTACTGCTACTTACTTTCAATGTTACTAATTAAATAATGCCGTGCTTGGTTAGAAAAATCAGCTAAACGTAAATTGACAAAATGTTTACCTAGTTAATAAATACCTTTATCTACATATTTCATCATAAACTTAGGTTTATAAGTCCCAATTTTTTGTTTTTTTCAAGGGTTATCGTAAATATACAATTCTTCATCTGAATATAGCTTTTGACCATTTCTATTTTGATAACTATTAGGAGTCTATATTTTTGATTCCTTTTCCATTATCCTCATCTATAAATAGCATACCCTTCCCTAAAAAATAGTGCATACGATATTTTTATAAATTACTTACTTCTTCTAAAACAGTGATTAAAAGTACATGCATAATATTATTTTTTTACGCACATATGTTCTTTTATTTTAATTATTATTTTTTAACAACCTCTGTTGTGAACGATTTACTAAAAAATTTAGTTATTCATGTTACTGCCCTGAACAATACTTTTCAACAAGAAAAAAGCTCGTTTAAAATAGTCATTTTAATTAGTATGCTAAGTAATTTTACAAATATCGATGTTATTTGTGATTATCTAATCTCTTTTTAGTTAGTTTAGGTTTTTATCACTACAAATAACCATTATGAAGTATTTCTGAAAATTTTCATTTGTATAAAACAACTGATCAAGCTAAAAAAACTCAAACTGTGCACGAAATATACCTGTCACTCATCATTACTACTAATAGTATTATGCTCTGCTCCCCCAGACTGCGTTTGAATTTTAAAAATAGAATATAATGTAAATTATCAATTAAATAAAAAAACACGATCTCCCCAGTTTGGAAGATCGCATTCTTTTATTTTTGTGGTCTTGGTCCAGCTAAACTGCTGACAATACCAAAACGTTTTTTTAAGAAGTAGCGAGCAGCTAGAGCTATACCACCTAACACAGCTAATACAAGTGGATCGATAATCGGATTTAAAGATGACGGTAAGAAGACTGCTCCATTGAAAATTAAAAACCAGACTAATGTCATGGATCCTAAAATCAGAATAGTTTTCCATGTCTTAGGTTTTTTAGACTTATCTGCTCCAGGTTGTTCATATTGATAAACAAACAGATACATGAAATAAAATACTAACCCACCAGTTGCTGATGCGACAACTAGGGCTGTTAGACCGTAAGTAGCTGTTTGTGTTCCACGTGAAACAAACAGAGCCATAGCTCCTGATATAAGCGCCAATAGACCAAATAGAAACATAAAATTGTCTAACCACATTAAAACAGGTTTTGTTGCTAATTCATTTTTGACTGGTTTATTAACGATAGCCTCCAAGCGTTCTGAGACCGTGCCGAAAAGTTGGCGTGCTGTTTTTCCAGTTTTCTGTTCAGCAACTAGAGTTGGTAACATATCGTACAGTGCTTCCTCTTGTTGCTCTATTGTAAAATTTGCTGCTTCTAATGATTTTTTTAAATCAAAGATATATTGCTGATTGCGTTTCGTCAGATGTGATTCTAGCTCACGATTTTCTGTCGCTAGCTCCTGCAACTTTTCTGGTTCCATCTTCTTACCCCTTTCGGCTTAAACATTGAAACGGAATAACATAACGTCGCCATCCTGTACGACATAATCTTTTCCTTCTAATCGAACACGTCCGGCTTCCTTAGCAGTATTCATACTTCCGTATTTATCTAGGTCTTCAAAAGAGACCGTTTCAGCTCTTATGAACCCTCTTTCAAAATCAGTATGAATAATACCAGCTGCTTGTGGAGCTTTCATTCCCTTACGGAAAGTCCAAGCCCTGACTTCTTGCTCGCCAGCTGTGAAATAAGTTGCCAGTCCCAACAGATCGTAAGCAGTCCGAATTAGCTGATCCAAACCTGATTCTTCAACTCCCATTGCTTCTAAGAACTCTTCTTTGTCTTCATCATCTAATTCAGAAATCTGCTCCTCTGCTTCAGCACTAATTATAATTACTTGAGAATTTTCAGTTGTTGCAAAATTGCGTACTTCCTGAACGTAATGGTTTTTATCAGGATCTGCAACTGTTTCTTCATCAACATTCGCTACATACAAAACTGGTTTACTAGTTAGCAAAAACAGACCTTTAACAAGGTGCTGTTCTTCATCATTGAATTCAATCGTACGTGCTGATTTTCCTTCTTCTAAAACAGGTTTGATTTTATCCAGTATGGCTAGTTCAGCTACTGCATTTTTTTCTTTAGTTTTAGCAACCTTTGCAACTCGTGCATAACGTTTGTTTATAGAATCTAAATCAGCTAGCACAAGCTCCAAGTTGATTGTTTCAATATCCTCTATTGGATCTACCCGTCCTTCAACATGAGTGATGTTCTCATTGTCAAAACAGCGTACCACATGACATATCGCATCTACTTGACGAATATGGCTCAAAAACTGGTTGCCCAGCCCTTCTCCCTTGCTAGCACCTTTAACTATTCCAGCAATATCAGTAAATTCAAAAGTAGTTGGTACTGTTTTCTTAGGCTTTACTAGTTCTGTTAATCTTTCTAAACGCCAATCCGGTACTTCAACCATCCCTACGTTGGGGTCAATTGTTGCAAAGGGATAATTGGCTGCTTCAGCTCCTGCTTTCGTGATTGCATTAAATAAAGTTGACTTTCCAACATTGGGTAAGCCAACGATTCCGGCTGTTAAGGCCATTCTTTTCATCTCTTTCTATATAAGATAAGTATTGCTTTATTTCTAGCTTACTTTCTTTTCAAGTATTTTTTTCATTTTTTTCTCAAAATCACGACGAGTCATCATCACAACGTGACCACAATTAACACATTTAATTTTAATATCTGCTCCCATGCGCACAATTTCCCAACGATTAGTTTGGCAAGCATGCGGCTTTTTCATTTCAACAATATCACCTAAATCATACATAGTATTCCTCCTATGCTTCATCAAAATGAATACTTAAAATGTCTAAGATTCGTGTCAAATCATCCGGTGACAAGTACTCAATTTCAATTTTTCCCTTGCCATCCTTTTCAACGATTTCAACACTAGTTCCGAATTTATCCATTAAGCGATCTTCACTTTCTCTTAGATAATACGGTTTTTCCTTGGACAAACGAGGGCCCTTTTTCTTCTCTTTTGTTTTGCCCTCATTGTATTCTGTTACTATTTGTTCTAGTTGACGAACAGTTAAACTTTCTTTCACTGCACGATTAGCCAATTTCAATATTTGATCTTTTTTCTTTAATCCTAGAAGAGTTCTAGCTTGTCCCATTGAAAGGCGCTCATCCTGAACCATCTCTTTTACTAGTTTTGGCAGCGTCAATAAACGTAGATAATTGGCGATATAAGGACGACTCTTTCCTAATCGCACAGCAACATCTGCTTGTGTCAATTTTAAGTTCTTCATCAGCATATCGTAGGCTTCTGCTTCTTCTAAAGGATTCAGATCTTCACGTTGCAAATTTTCCAATACGGCAATTTGCATCATGGCCTCTTCATCAAATTCACGAACAATGGCTGGAATGTTTTCTTTACCTGCTAATTTTGAAGCACGAAAACGGCGTTCACCTGCAATTAATTCATAACCCTTTACTGCTGATTTTCTAACAATAATTGGTTGGAATACACCAGACTGCTCAATCGAATTAGCTAACTCCTGCAGTGATGTCTCATCAAATGACTTCCGCGGTTGATAAGGATTTGGACGTAATTCGCTGAGGGGAATTTCGATAATTTGATCATTTTTCATGTCAACCTCTTCAATTTCTGATAGGTCTTGAAATAACGCATCAATCCCTCGACCTAAACCTTTATTTTTGCTCACGATCTAACACTTCCTTTGCTAGCGTCTGATACACTTCCGCACCTTTTGAACGTGGGTCATAGTCAATAATCGGTTTGCCATGACTTGGTGCTTCAGACAACCGAACATTACGTGGGATAATCGTATCGTAAACTTTCTCTTGGAAATAGCGGCGAACCTCTTCCACTACCTCCGCACCTAAGTTAGTTCGAGCATCATACATGGTTAACAATACACCTTCAATCTCAAGTTCCGGATTAAAGTGTTTTTGAACAAGCCGAACTGTATTTAATAGTTGACTTAGTCCCTCTAATGCATAGTACTCACACTGAACTGGGATCAAAATTGCATCACTGGCTGTAAAAGCATTGATAGTTAAATGACCCAGCGACGGTGGACAGTCAATTAAGATAAAATCATAATCATCACTAACGTCTTTAAGTGCTCCTTTTAAGCGAGACTCTCTTGCCATCATGGAGGTCAATTCAATTTCTGCCCCAGCTAGTTGAAGAGTTGCCGGAACAATAGACAAGTTTTCTCTTTCAGTTTGGATGATTGTTTCCTTAATTGGAACTTCATTAACTAAGACATCGTAAATATCTTCTTTCACGTCTGGCTTTCTAATTCCCAGCCCGCTGGTTGCGTTACCTTGCGCATCGCTATCAATTAAAAGGACTTTTTTTCCAATGAAGGCTAAACAAGCTCCTAAATTAACAGTAGTAGTAGTCTTGCCGACACCGCCTTTTTGATTTGCGACAGAAATAATGCGTGCCATGTACTTTCCTCCTATTTCAATGGTTGCTTATTAGGCATTCCCGGTTTTCGCGGATACTTCTTGGGTGTTTCCTTTTTCTTTTGTATAGTCAAAATATAACGACTACCCCCATCTTTAGGCAAAGAAACATCTTGTTCATAAACTAATTTTCCACCTAAAACAGCAATTGCTTTTTTCGCTTCCTCAAGCTCTTCCTCGCTTTTGGCTGCTTTTAACGCAAAAAAATATCCCTGTTTTTTAACTAAAGGAAGACAAAGTTCAGCCAAGACATTTAGGCGTGCTACAGCACGAGCAGTGACAAAATCAAAAGATTCCCTCAACATCTCTTTTTGAGCAAATGTTTCCGCACGATCATGATATAAAAAAACATCCTCTAATCCAAGTTTCTCTACTAATTCGGTAAGGAAAGTGATTCTTTTATTTAAGGAATCTACGATAGTAACTTGCAATTGCGGACAAACAATTTTCAAAGGAATGCTTGGAAAACCCGCACCTGCTCCCACATCACATAATGATCCGTCAGCTTGAAATTCTTCAGAAAAAAGTAAAGTCAAAGAATCGTAAAAATGTTTTAAATACACTTCTTCTTTTTCCGTAATTGCTGTCAAATTCATTTTTTGATTCCACTCAACAAGGAGTCTATAATAAGCGGAAAATTGCTCCATTTGTGCACTGTTTACTTCCAGGCCATGTTTAGCTAATTCTGCTTGAAATTCTTCTGGCTTCATAGAAAATCCTCTCATATTGTGAAACAGATAAAATGTTTCACAGACTAACCTCTACTTTAACGCAAAATCCCTTTTGATGCAATGCCTTAGCTACGTTTCACAGATTGAATAAAGAAAGTTTTAACCACAAAACAACTAAGCTAGACTTATATAAAAATTCTTTATCTAACTTATCAAAATAAAGCATTAGTACTAATGTGTTCCCTACCGTAAAATGACTATGTAACTAAATATAAAGAAGTGAGGGTACTATTTATGACTGAACGATTAACCGGACACACATTATTGATTGGTTTAATGGCCTATCCAATTCGTCACAGCATGTCTCCTACAATGCATAATGAAGCATTTGCTAAACTAGGTCTTGACTATGCTTACTTAGCTTTTGAGGTTGAAAACGAGCAGCTAAAAGATGCTGTTCAAGGTATCCGTGCTTTAGGTTTGCGTGGTTCGAATGTCTCCATGCCTAACAAACAAGAAATTATCCAATATCTAGATGAAGTTTCTCCCGAAGCCCAACTAATTGGTGCAGTAAATACTGTAACTAATAAAGACGCCAAAGGGTACTTAGTAGGATATAATACTGATGGTATTGGTGCAATGGAAGCCTTGAAAGATGAAGACGTCGAAGTGAAAGATGCTATCATCACTTTGACAGGTGCTGGGGGAGCCGGAACTGCAGTAGCTGTCCAAGCCGCTTTTGAAGGAGCTAAAGAAGTTCGCATCTTCAATGTGAACGATGGTGTTTTTGAGAACGCTAAAGAAACAGCAAAGAAAATTAATGAACACACTCAATGTATTGCAACTGCAACTGACTTGGTCGATCAAGATGCATTCAAAAAGTCTATTGCCGAAAGCTCTATTTACATTGATGCAACTGGCGCCGGAATGAAACCGTTAGAGGACGTTAGCCTAATTGAAGATCCAACAATGATCAGACCAGATTTAGTAATTTTTGATGTGGTATACTCTCCAAGAGAAACAAAATTATTGAAATTTGCTAAAGAACATGGTGCTAAAAAAGCAATTAATGGTTTAGGAATGATGCTTTATCAAGGAGCTGCAGCCTTCAAATTGTTTACAGATGAAGATATGCCTGTCGCTTATATTAAAAACTTACTTTTTAATGAATAAATAACTCTAATTAGCTTTAAGTGCACAGGAATGATGATTCTTGTGTACTTTTTTATCTTTCGCAAAATAAAAATTTCCAACTTTTTTTGCATAAATATACATAATTATTTTAATGGTCAACCCCCTGTTGTATAACAAATCTTTCGAATTGAGTTTGCCATATCAAAGTTACATAATTTTATACTTACACTCTTTTTATTCCCCTAAAAAATTTCACGATATTATCAATCAAGTACCGACAAAAGACAATTAATATAGTAGTCTCTACTTTTTTATACAAAAAAAGCCTGTCTAGCGTTATTTTGTATAAGCAAATGTTTCACATGAAACACTTTCTAATCTATATTGTTTAATACAAAATTACTAAACAGAGAACTACAGTTCAATTTTGCGAATAATAAGGCATGTGGTATATTGTTGATTTTTACTACAAGATGCTTTTCTATTAAAAACGATAAATTTCCACATATCACAGGTACAAGGAAGAGTAATTAATTAAGTAAATTGGAATTTTAAAATACAAACACTCACTACAACTTTACTACTTGAATAGCTAACAGATAATCTTCATTCCTCATGAACCCGTTCGAAGATACCCGCAAATACCGATATATAATACTTTTTTACATATTTTAATCAATCATCGTCATCCTTTCTAAAGTTAGTCCAGAAGCACCTTTGAAAAACCGGTTTTAAAATAACTCCAAACATGCATTAACATGCATTTAAATAACATTAAAACACAATATTTTCTTTGTGCTAAACTACTGAAAAATTATTGCGATTTAAGTGTTTAATAAGGCCTTCACATAAAAATCAATAGTTTTTAATTAATACTCTCGTACCAATAATTCAAACGCGCAGTTCATAATGTTAATCTTTAGTCAACTCAAGCTTTTTGATTTGAAATAATGATTAGATTAAAATTCAACTAAACTTTTTCGCTTTTTACACAATTTTTGTTTAGTGATCCTATTTTCTTTCTAATTCAACAGAAGTCTTACTATTTCTTATAATAACAAAAGATTTTAGCCTCTGTAATATATAAAATTCAAAAGAAGAATTCCTGCACAAATAACTGCTAGCAAACTCAAGCTTTAGTAACAAATGAAAGAAAAAGGTATTGTGTAAAAAAAAAATTAAGCACAGCAATTTGCTGTTACCTGAATATTCGTACCAGTAAAACTTTATCTTTTTTTTAAAATTCATTTTTAATGTTTCATGTGAAACAATTGAAGGTTTAGATAAAAGTTTAAATAACGCACTAGTTAGTGTTAAAGAACAAAAAAGTTTTGAATCACTCTCGTTTTATTCAATGATTTTTTTTATTTTGAATGCATTAGTCGTTTCTTTTGATTCTTCTTGATCGGACAAATCAAATAATATATGTTCACCCTTGACAGGGTCTTCTACAATTACTAATTTACCTGCTGACTTACGCTGATCTTTTACAATTTGGGCCTCTTTAATCAGCTCTTTAGGATCTTTTTTAGCTGCTATTGCATTTCCTAAATTAAAAAAAACAGTCTCTTCCATACACTATTCCTCCTCTGTATACTTAACATTATCAAAATATCAGCTACCTTTTTACTTAATATTCATCTTCCTTAACAAAATAGTGTCCGCTCAATATATCTATTATAACCTTTTAATTTGTGCTGATGCCAATTCAAGTCTTACCAGTAAAAGATTTATTTTGATCACTTAAATTTACAGAATAGGCATCCTTATTGTTCTCAAAAAAACTTAAGAATCAATCTTAGGCTTTTATACAAAAATAGAAAAGCTAGAAACTTCGATAAAAGATTTCTAGCTTTAGATTTTAGCTGCCCTTACAGACCTCTCCATTTGAAAAAATCTCTTACAATAGAAAATCATGCATTAAAAATCTTCTTAATCAGAACCATCGAGCATACTTTCTCCTTGTAACTGTTTATCGTAATTTTTTGCTGGAACAATGAGCCAATTTATAATGGCACACAAGATAATACCGAGTCCTGCAATGACAAATACATTTTCTACACCAATGCGATCTGCTATTGGGCCTGTGAAAATTAAACCCAATGATGCTAATAAACTCAATAAAGCCATCACTACACCCATGATTCTTCCAATCTGATTGACTGGAAAGCTCTGCTGGATCATAGCCATTAATAAGGAATCAAAAAATGGAGCAGCTATACCTGTAAAAGCACTCAAAATCATAAACCAAACCAATCCCGATTGATTTGACGGCAACAGACCACCAGCTGCGAACGTGATACCAATCACTAGATAAGAAATTAGTAAAGGCTTCATTCGATCCTTCCAGTTTCCAAACACGCCAATAATTGATCCGCCCACCAACATGCCAACTGAATAAATCATTTGAACCAATCCTGCGTTGCTGACCGTCCCATCAAAATAGCCCATGGTCATTAAAGGATACATGCTGGCTGCTGGCATAATGAAAATGGAAGACAAAGCGCCAATCAGCACAATGATCCATAAGCCATTTTTACTTCGAAGGTCTTTGATCCCTTGTTTCGTCTCTTCAAGCGCAAGCGTATTCCCAGAATGCTCCGAGGTCTTCGGTATTTTTACAAAAATCAATAACAGCAGACCTAATAATGCACCTAAAACGTCCAAAAGTAACAATAGATGCAATGGCATGAGCGCAAAAAGAAACGCCCCAATTCCTGGAGCAATGATTCGATTGGCGGATTGAACCATGCCTAATTGCCCATTCACTTTTGTCAATTCTTTTCTTGGCGCAAGGGTTGGTAGAATGGCTAGAATCGTCGGTGTTTGAAACGTTTGAGTTACCGCTCGGACAAATAGAGAGATAAAAATCAGCCAAAATGGGAATGTTCCTGTAACGATTCCTGTAACAGATAGAATAATCGCAAATAAAGCCGCAATTAAATCCGGAATAATCAACAGTCCCTTTTTATTCAAGCGATCCACATAGGGGCCTACGAAAGGACTCAAGACAATCATAGGCAGCATACCTAATAATGTCGCAAAGCTTAGCATCGTTGCAGACCTGGTTTGTTCAGTTAGATACCAGATGATTGCATACTGAACGGTCATACTCGTGATACCCGTTAAAAATTGACTCATTAAAAATAAATGAATATTTAAGAGCCATTGACGCTTCGTGTTACTTTTTTTCAAGGTGAAACCCTCCTAAAATTAAAAATCGGATTCGCCTTCACGCAAGTGTTATCAACGGTTCGATTGAAACCGTTAGTTATGGATGTCTAAAAGAGAGTAGTCAAATAAAGCACACAAAAAGCTAGGATCTCTCCTAGCCCTCAATGGTATTATTCAACTGACACTCGATATAAGCAAGTTCATATGAATGATGATTGAGAATGTAAGAATATCTATAGACACGCCAAATAAACGCTTGCTTATCGGCTATTAAATTCATCTAGTTAGACATTGTTACGCTCAAAAATACAACCCCGTTCATCTAATAAACTTTGCTCAACTCTTAAATTCTTCTCAGTAAATATACTATATTTTCTTTATTAATGTCAAGGTGCGTTATTTAGACTCTCAACTTTCTATGATTTTTAAAGTTTCTCACCGATTTTTACTAGTATTCAACCAAACTTCTCTTTGAATATTTTAGTTATTTATTGAATCCCGTAATTTACTAAGAAAGAGAACGTATCCTCGCATTATTCTCACTCTTTCTAATTTAAAGCACATCATTTACTTTGAATTGAAACCTTTCATATTTTATAACAAATAATACCCTCAGAATTTGATACATAAAACTCTTCAATCGCATATTTCATTTTCAAATAAAAATAGATTTTCAATGTCGTTCCTTAACTAAAAGAAATATCCGTCATTCCATTAGCTTTCAGAAGGTATGACTTGCGATAAAAAATAAACAGAGAAAAAAACTAGAAACCTCGATAAAAGGCTTCTAGCTTTAGATTTTATTTTTATCCAATAGACCTTTTTATATACAACGATGTTATTTAATAGATCCAAGTAGGTATTTTTATCAAGCTATTTCAATCTTTATGCGGTTATAAAATCCAGATAAACGCACATAACTCCACCTAACATCACTGACCATCAACGCCAATATCCATGTCCTCTAATTGTCCTATCTTATAGTATTTTATGTGCCAATACTATCAAACTATTATGAACTCAAACAAAAAATGTAGTGATCTTGTCCAAAAAACATTGAAAATTGTATTCTTCATGAAAAGCTACGTTTAGGCATCCGAGATAAAAATTTTAGTAAAAGTATAGTCTTTGTAATGCTGTTTTGAAAAGTGAAACCCAATACTTGTATAAATCATATGCTAACAACGTGAGGAAGAAAGTAGCAAATCACTTTTCAGACATGAAGATTATCAAAGTACATGACTTTAGAAAAACGAATACATCGCTTCTTCTTGAAAGTGGTGCTACTATCAAAGACATATCTCAATGACTTGACCACGAGCCCACAAAAATAACGACCAACATCTACATTATAGTAACTCAGACCAAGCAAGATGAAATGTCCGCTAATCTTGCTAAATATATGGTTTTTTAAAACGTATGGCATTCAATCACTTTTGAGTGTTTCACATGGAACACAGGAATAGCTTGGTATCAAGTTATTCAGGCTTTTACTTTAGCTATTTTCCCTTGTTCAATGTAGACCATTAATATACTAATATCTGCGGGATTTACGCCACTTATTCGACTAGCTTGTGCTATTGTTCTAGGTTGAATTTTTTTCAATTTTTGACGAGCTTCTGTTGCTAGACCATTAATTGCTTCATAATCAATTCGGTCAGGAATTTTTTTGGCTTCCAGACGTTTTAACTTTTCTACCTTTTCCATTGCTTTTTTAATATAACCTTCGTATTTAATTTGAATTTCTACCTGCTCAACTTCTTTAGCAGTTAATCCATCGTTAGAAGGTATAAATTGCAGAACTTCATGATAAGTGATTTCTGGACGTTTCAAAAAATCAGCTGCTAGAACACCATCTTTTAATTCAGCACTACTCTTTCCGCGTAAAAAGCTTTGAACCTCTGGTGTTGGTTTAATACGAATCTTTTGCAAACGACTAATTTCTTTTTCAACATTTGCTTTTTTGACTAAATATCGTTGGTGTTGCTCCTCATTAACCAGTCCAAATTTATATCCAAATTCTGTTAAACGAAGGTCAGCATTATCATGCCGCAATATCAAACGATATTCTGCTCTTGATGTTAATAAACGGTAAGGTTCGTTCGTACCTTTGGTTACTAGATCATCGATCATTACGCCAATATACCCATCACTACGCTTCATGATAAATGGTTCTTTGCTTTGGATTTTTAAAGCTGCGTTAATTCCTGCAATCAATCCTTGTCCAGCAGCTTCCTCATAGCCGCTGGTACCATTAGTTTGTCCAGCAGTATAAAGGTTTGCAACAACTTTTGTTTCTAATGTTGGTCGCAATTGATGAGGTGCAACCATGTCGTATTCAATTGCATAACCTGTACGCATCATTTCAGCCTGTTCCAGGCCTTCAATTGAATGCAAGACATCATTTTGTACATCTTCAGGTAATGAAGTTGAAAGTCCTTGCACGTATACTTCTTCTGTATGCAATCCTTCTGGCTCTAAAAATAATTGGTGACGGTTTTTATCAGAAAAACGAACAATTTTATCCTCGATAGAAGGGCAATATCGAGCACCTACCCCTTCCACTATTCCTGTAAACATTGGTGCTCGATAAAGATTTGCTTGAATAATTTCATGACTTTTAGGATTAGTATAAGTTAACCAACAAGGTACTTGATCTTGGTTATATGATTCATCTGGCGTTTCATAACTAAAATGATTAGGCGCTTCGTCTCCTGGTTGTATTTCAGTTTTAGTGTAGTCAATGGAACCTGATTTCACCCGAGGAGGTGTCCCTGTTTTGAAACGATGAATTTCAAAACCTAATTCCTTTAAACTATCCGCTAGCTTAATTGACGGTTGTGAATTATTGGGTCCAGAAGAATATTTCAATTCACCAATAATAATTTCACCTCGCAGGGCTGTTCCAGCTGTAATAATGACTGCTTTAGCAGAATGTATTGCACCAGTGGCTGTCACTATTCCTTTACAAATTCCATCCTCCACTACTAAGCGATCAACCACACCTTGTTTCAGAGTTAAATTTTTTTCTTTTTCAATAGTATGTTTCATTTCTTCAGCATATGCATGTTTGTCTGCTTGAGCTCTTAAAGCACGCACTGCTGGACCTTTGCCAGTATTTAGCATGCGCATTTGAATGTATGTTTTATCAATGTTTTTACCCATTTCTCCGCCTAATGCATCAATTTCACGGACAACAACTCCTTTAGCAGGACCTCCAATAGATGGATTACAAGGCATAAAAGCTACCATTTCCAAATTAATTGTAATTAACAGAGTTTTTGATCCCATACGAGAAGCAGCTAATGCTGCTTCCGAGCCAGCATGACCAGCTCCTACTACTATTACATCATAAGCTTCTGCTTGATATTCCATATCTCTCTCCTTTATTTTCCTAAACAGAATTGACTAAACAATTGAGTAATTAACTCATCTTGAACACTATCTCCGACAATCTCACCTAAATAGTCCCAACAACGCGTCATATCAATTTGAATAAGATCGACGGGCATACCAGCCTCAATTCCACTTTGAACCTCTTTAAGAGCCTGTGAGGCGTTCTCCAGCAGTGCAATGTGCCGAGTATTAGAGACATATGTTGCGTCTTTCTCACCAGTTTTTCCACCAAAAAACAAGGCAGCAATTGCTTCTTCTAATTGATCCAAACCATCTTGCTTTAAAACAGATATTGCCAATAATTCATCTTCTTCAGTTAGCCGTTTTAATTCATCACGCTCCAATTTAGAAGGAATATCTGTTTTGTTCAACAATATAATCCGTTTTAAATCTTGAGTAGTCTCCAGCAGCTTGTAATCTTCTGATGTCAGATACTCACCTTGGTTTAATACCAGCAAGATCAAGTCTGCTTCGCTTAACGCTTTACGGCTTCGCTCCACTCCAATACGTTCAACAATATCTTCTGTTTCACGAATCCCCGCTGTATCAACTAATTTAAGCGGTACACCACGGACATTGACATATTCTTCGATCACATCCCTGGTAGTTCCTGCAACGTCGGTAACAATTGCTTTTTCCTCATGCAACAAGTAATTCAATAAACTTGATTTGCCCACATTTGGACGTCCAATGATCGCCGTGCTTAATCCTTCTCGTAATATTTTTCCTTGTTTAGCATTAAGCAGTAATGCATCAAGTTGCTGACCTACTTGAGCCGCTTTTTCTACTAATAATCGCGCAGTCAATTCTTCAACATCATCATATTCAGGATAATCTATATTTACTTCAACCTGAGCTAAGGTTTCAAGGATTTCTTGACGCAATTGACGAATTAATCTAGATAAATTACCATCTAATTGATTAATAGCAACATTCATCGCCCTATCTGTTTTTGCACGGATCAAGTCCATGACTGCCTCAGCTTGAGATAAGTCTACTCTTCCATTTAGAAATGCGCGTTTGGTAAATTCTCCTGGTTCCGCCAAACGAGCTCCTTCACGCAGCATTAACTGCAGCAATTCATTAACTACCACAATACCTCCATGACAGTTAATTTCTACAACGTCTTCTCTAGTGAAAGTTTTTGGGGCTCGCATAACACTAACCATAACTTCATCAATCAGTTGTTGATTATTCGGGTCCACAATATGTCCATAGTGGAGAGTATGACTAGCTACTTTCTTCAGTGTCTTTTTACCACTCTGAAATACTTTATCGGCAATCTCCACTGCTTGATCGCCACTTAAACGAACAATGCTGATAGCCCCTTCCCCAGGAGGGGTAGAAATAGCTGCAATTGTGTCAAATTCCAAGATCTCTGCCACAAAAAATCCTCCTTAAATACACAAAAAAAGTGCCCACTCCACCCCTTTATATAGGGGTGGACTTAGCACTTTGACTGCTGTCTCTTTATACTTGTGCTAGATTAGCACATTTTATTTTCTTTTTCAAGTTGAAAAAACCCCCGCCACGACGAGGGTCATATCAAAGTAGACACAATTCTGTCGTATACCTTGATAAGAATGATTTCTACCACAATATACTTGCTTTCCAGTTCTTTGTCAATCAGTTCTGAAGGATTTAAATGAGAAACTGTTGAAATCATCTCTTTTAAGTCACAAAAAAACCGTATCACAGGGACACGGTTATCTATTATTTATTAAAAGTATTTTTTTGCAGGTTCTACCACCAGATAGCGATAAGGCTCTTCACCTTCAGAATGTGTCTTGATGTACTCATCATAACTTAATGCTGAGTGGATCATCTTGCGTTCAAAAGCCGGCATTGGTTCTAAAAATACTGGTCGTCCCGTTTCTTTGACTTTTTCTGCAGTACGTTTAGCTAATCTAACAAGTACTTCTTCACGTTTTTGGCGGTAATTGCCTACATTAACTACCACTGATAGTTTATTTTTTGCTACTCGATGAACAAATACCTGTGCTAAATACTGCAAAGCATTTAATATTTTTCCATGTTTACCAATTAACATCCCTTGCTTATCTGTTTCCAAGTTTAAAATCATTAAGCCATTGTCTCCACGATCAACCTTGACTAAAGCAGGAACCCCCATTTCTTTAGTTACCTCAGTTAAGTAAACAGCTAATTGTTTTAAAGCTTCCTCATTATCTAATTCCGTTAGAGTATCAGATAAATCGACTTCAGCAATTTTTTCTCTCACTACTGTTTCTGTCACAACTTCTTCTACAGCTTCGCTGATTTCTTCAGAAACAGTTGGTTCAATAGAAACTTGCGCATTCTTTTTACCAATTCCTAAAAAACCTTTTTTTCCTTCACCCAAGATGTTGATCTCTACTTCATCTTTTGTTAACCCTAGAACATCTAATCCATGCTTGATTGCTTCGTCAATCGTTGCACCTTCATAAACAGGCATTCACCATTACCTCCTTGTTCTATTTCTTGGCCATGTATCAAACTATTTTCTGATATAAAGGCTCTATTTCTTACGTTTTTTCTTCTTAGGATTCTTTGCCCTTTCCAATGCTCGCTCACGCTGACGAATCCGTTGTGCTTCTTCTGCTCTTTCCTGACGAATTTTAAACGGGTTGTTTAAAAGTAGTGTCTGTACCGTTTGGAAAGCATTTGATACCACCCAATAAAGTGATAATCCACTAGCCAAATTCATTCCCATAACAAAAATCATTACTGGCATGAAGAAATTCATAATTTTAGTCGTCGGATTCGATTCCAGTTGACTCATACTTGACAAGTACGTACTAGCAAAAGTAAAAATAGCCGCTAAAATAGGCAAAATAAAGTATGGATCTGGACGGCTCAAATCTAACCACATAAACTGCCCTTGTCTTAGTGCTGGGATACGCAAGATTGATTGATATAAGGCAATCATTACTGGCATCTGAACTAACAGCGGTAGACACCCTGCATAAGGATTTACATTGTGTTCAGCGTACAGTTTTTTTGTTTCTGCTTGAAGTTTGGCTTGTGTCTCTTGATCACGAGATGCGTATTTTTGTTGAAGCGCTTTGATTTTTGGTTGCAAATCTTGCGTTTTACGCATGCTTTTAGTCTGGAAGTGCATCAATGGCATTAAGATAACCCGAATAATCAGAGTAAATAATATAATACCAATCCCGACATTGCCAAAGGATAACCCCTTAATCGCCTCACCAAAATAATAGATAATGTAACGACTCCAAATGCCGGTACTCGTTGAATCTACGTCACCGGTACCACAGGCAGATAGCAAAACTACCAGCGAAAGTAATCCTGCCATTAAAAGTATTCGATTGTATTTCTTCACTTAATTCTGTTCCCTTCCTCATTCAATATTTTTGCTAACTTTAGTACGTGTATCAAATTAGAGCGCACTTCTTCATAGGAAAGACTTTTTATTGCTGGGCGAGCAATGACTATAAAATCAAGTCTAGGATCAATTGTTGGCGATAATTCTTGCAGAACTGCTCGAATAAGCCGCTTTACACGATTCCTGTTCACAGCATTCCCTACTTTTTTACCTACAGAAAGTCCCACTCTAAAATGGGTTTGATCAGAAGGTTCTAATCGATAAACTACAAATTTGCGATTGGCAAAGGAAGTTCCCTCCTGAAAAACTCTTTGAAATTCTTTCTCTTTTTTTACACGGTATGCTTTTTTCATTCAGCTTCCTTCGTTTCTTTAAATCTATACTTATCAATAATACCATACTTCAAATTAAGGATTCACCTCATTTAAATGAAAAAAGAAAAATAGATCCTTTTGCATAAAAAAAGCTCCACGAACAAGTTCGGCTTTTTCGCTTAAGATCGATAAAGCTAGTTCGTGAAGCTAGACATCTTTAAACTTACTATGTATTTAGAAGTTTATTCGGCCATTTTCATTAAAAAGAAAAAACCACTGGACCGGCAGTGGTTTAAGCAGAAAGTACTTTTCTTCCTTTACGGCGACGGCTAGCTAAAACACGGCGGCCATTTTTTGTGCTCATACGTTTGCGGAAACCATGAACTTTCTGACGTTTACGTTTATTAGGTTGATAAGTTCTTTTCATCTATTCCACCTCCATTACCAACGATACATAGACATACTTTAGTAGTATAACGACTTACATAGTAGTTTGTCAATCAGAAAAAAATAAAAAAATATTTAGTTTATCCACATTTTTTGGGGATAAGTTCTCATTGGTTGGGGATAATTTTTTCTCAAAAATATACCCTCCAGTTTTTTCTCGAATTTTTCCCCAGAATATTAAATGATGAATAAGTTTTCCACACGGTGGATAAGTGTTGTGCATAACTCCTTTAAACTTTATAAAATCAGCCTTTGTTTTCTATTCATTTTGTGGAAATACTCGTGGATAATTTTGAAATCTTTGCCTTATCCACATTCCTGTGGATATTTTTTTTCAACAAAGAGGATATCTTTTCTATTAGTTATACACGTTGTGGAAAATGAGAAGAAAAAAACGCCACAGTTTTTGCCTGTGGAAAACTTTCGTAAAAAATGATAAAGTAAGACTATCTGAATTTTATTAAAGTAGGAGGCGAATTATTTGACCTCATTAGAAGATATCTGGCAGGAATTAAAAGATAGCTACAAGAAAGAATTAAATCCTGCTAGCTACGATGCTTGGGTCGACACTGCCAAGCCTTTGTCTTTTAACAACAATCAAATAACCATTGAAGTCACCAGTGATTTGCATAAAAAGTACTGGGAAAAACATTTAGCTGCAAGAATTGTTGAAATCGGCTTTAAATTAACAGGGGATGAGATTATGCCGGCATTTGTCACTCCAGACGAAGCTCCGGTCTTTATACCTGTGACAAAACCGGCCACACCCGCAGTTGAAGTAACAAAAAAGGCCATGCTCAATCCTAAATATACCTTTGACACCTTCGTAATTGGTAAAGGAAACCAGATGGCTCATGCCGCTGCACTTGTAGTTGCTGAAGAACCAGGATCTATTTATAATCCTTTGTTCTTCTATGGAGGGGTTGGATTAGGAAAAACTCATTTGATGCATGCGATTGGTCATCAAATGCTCTCCATTAATCCACAGGCAAAGGTTAAGTATGTCTCAAGCGAAACCTTCGCTAATGATTTCATTAACTCAATCAAAAACAAAATTTCTGAAGAATTTCGGCAAGAATATCGAAATGTTGATTTGTTGCTAGTTGATGACATTCAGTTTTTTGCGGAAAAAGAAGCTACTCAAGAGGAATTCTTTCATACCTTTGAGAATTTATACAATGATAATAAACAAATCGTTTTAACTAGCGATCGTTTACCGAATGAGATACCAAAACTCCAAGAACGTTTGGTGTCGCGTTTTGCTTGGGGATTGTCAGTTGACATTACTCCACCAGACCTCGAAACACGAACAGCCATTTTACGGAAAAAGGCACAAGCAGAAAATCTTGAGATTCCTGATGATACGTTGAGCTATATTGCAGGACAAATTGATTCGAATATTCGTGAGTTAGAAGGGGCACTTGTTCGCGTACAAGCTTTTGCGACCATGAATAATGCAGATATAACTACAAGCATAGCAGCTGACGCACTGAAAAGCTTAAAAGGTACTGGCAACACGCAGTTGTCCATCACGCAAATCCAAGAAGAAGTTGCTAAATACTACCATATTCAAGTAAAAGATCTAAAAGGAAAAAAACGAGTAAAAGCCATTGTTGTACCTCGACAAATAGCTATGTATCTTTCGCGAGAAATGACCGATAGTTCGCTACCTAAAATTGGTGCAGAATTTGGCGGGAAAGATCATACGACTGTCATCCATGCTCATGAAAAAATTGCTCAATTAATAAAAAATGATACCAGTATTCAGCAAGAAGTAGCTGAAATCAAAAATTTGTTATTGAACTAGTCTGTGGAAAAACCTTGTAAAAAAAGAGAGAGTTTTCCACACCTTTTCCACAAGCAAGAAAGCCAGAAATAAAAGCTTTTCGTCTGTTTTCCACAAGATCCACAGCACCTACTACTTTTATTACTTAGTACTATAAATAAATATATATAAAAAGGAGTTTCCTTATGAAATTTACAATTAATCGCTCACGCTTTATACAAGAACTAGCAACTGTCCAAAGAGCCATTTCTACCAAAACAACTATTCCTATTTTAACTGGTGTAAAAATTGTTTTAACTGATGAAGGTTTGAACTTAACAGGGAGCAATGCAGATATCTCTATTGAAACCTTTTTAGCAGCCGATGATGAAAAAGCTCAGATTCAGATTGAATCGACGGGAATGATTGTTTTACAAGCGCGTTTCTTCAGTGAAATTATCCGTCGTTTACCTGAAAATACATTTACTTTAGAAGTGTTGGACAACTACCAGGTATCTATTACTTCTGGAGCAGCTGAATTTACGGTCAACGGATTGGATGCAGATAATTATCCACATTTGCCGATTGTGGAAGAACAAAATCAATTAAAATTACCTGTCCACATGTTAACAAAATTAATTGGCGAAACGGTCTTTGCTGTTTCTCAACATGAAAGCCGTCCGATTTTAACCGGTGTTCATTTCATGTTAGCTAATAATCAATTATTATCTGTTGCAACAGACTCGCATCGAATGAGTCAAAGAATTGTACCTGTTGAAAATGCAACTAGTGATTTTGATATCGTTATTCCTGGTAAAAGTTTAGTCGAACTTTCACGCTCATTAACGGACGAGGAAGCAGAAGTGGAAATTAGTATTATGGAAAATCAAGTACTTTTCAAAACGCCGACTATGTATTTTTACTCTCGTTTGTTAGAAGGAAACTATCCGGATACTAACCGTTTAATTCCGACCAGTTTTAATACAGAAATTACTTTTTCAGTTCCAACGCTATTAGCTGCTATCGAACGAGCATCTTTATTGTCACACGAAGGAAGAAATAATATTGTTCGTTTAGCGATTGAATCTGATTCTGTAATTCTCTATGGGAATTCACCAGAGATTGGTAAGGTAGAAGAAGAGCTTGCTTATGAGAAGGTAACAGGAGATCCATTAGAAATATCCTTCAATCCTGATTATATGAAAGACGCGTTGCGAGCGTTTGGTGACATGAGTATGACTATTCGGTTTATTTCACCAATTCGACCATTTACTTTAGAACCAAGTGAAGGCGAAGTATCATTTATTCAATTAATTACTCCTGTACGTACAAACTAAATTGAAAAGTTTCATAATTCTTTTTGAAAAATTTAGAAAGAACTAAAATGAGTGTAAAAGGTCTTAAAATCGATTTTAAGACCTTTTTTTCTTTTTGGACTAAAACTTTAAAATTAGAACAAAGCTTCTTAAAACGGAAAATACAACGAGTTCATTTGTTTTCTGACTAAAAAAAGAGTATAATATAGTAGTGTCTCTGAAATGAAAATGAGGGATGAAATGTGAAACAACAAATAGTTTTAAAAACTGAGTATATGACGCTCGGCCAGTTACTTAAAGAGATAAACTTAATCTCTAGTGGTGGGCAAGCTAAATGGTATTTAGCGGAGCAAACTGTATTCGTAGATGGTGAACCGGAGAATCGCCGTGGACGGAAACTCTATCCAGGCATGATGGTCGAGATACCTGAGATGGGTACTTTTTTTATGGCTAAAAATGGGAATACTGAAGATGAAATTGAATAAGCTTCAGCTAAAAAATTATCGGAATTATCAAGAGTTATTTTTGGAATTTCCTAATAGTCTAAATGTTTTTTTAGGCGAAAATGCACAGGGAAAGACCAATTTGTTAGAGAGTATCTATGTACTAGCCTTAACAAGGAGTCACCGTACCAACACCGAAAACGAGTTGATTGGCTGGCACGAAGAGTTTGCACAGATAAAAGGTCGTATATCTAAGGGAACTAGTGAGACAGAATTAGAGCTGTTGCTAACAAAAAAAGGTAGGAAATCAAAAGTCAATCACATTGAACAGAAACGATTAAGCAGCTACATAGGCCAACTGAATGTCATCTTATTTGCACCTGAAGACCTTTCACTAGTGAAGGGAAGTCCCCAACAAAGACGCCGTTTTATCGATATGGAATTAGGTCAGATTAGTCCGCTCTATCTTTATGACTTAGCACAATATCAAAAGACGTTGAAACAGCGAAATCTCTATCTTAAACAATTAGCCGAAAAGAAACAGAAGGATGAAATATATCTTGATGTACTGACTGAACAGTTGGTTGAATTTGGAAGCAAGGTGTTAACTAATCGTTTGCAATTTATTAAACGATTGGAACGTTGGTCGAATGAATTGCATACGCGAATAACTAATCAAAGAGAACATTTAGAGATTGAGTATGTAAGCAGCTTCTTACTTGAAAGTGGGCAATCAGACGACATCCAAAAGATATTTTACGGTGAATTGCAGAGAAACCGCAAGCGAGAAATTTTTAGAGGGACAACCTTAATTGGTCCTCATCGAGATGACTTGCGCTTTTTAGTTAACGGACAGAATGTTCAGACTTATGGTTCACAAGGACAACAGCGGACAACTGCTTTAAGTGTTAAATTAGCAGAGATAGACTTAATGAAAGAAGAAACGGGAGAATATCCTTTGTTGCTTTTGGATGATGTGATGAGCGAATTGGATGATAATCGTCAAATACACTTATTAGAAACGATTGAAGACAAGGTTCAAACTTTTTTGACAACCACCACCTTAGAACACGTAAAAGGAAAGATGACGGTACATCCGGATATCTTTTATGTCCAGCAAGGACAGATAGAAAGGAAAGAAACCTAAATGACAGAAGAAGAAAAGAGTTTACGAGAACGAGCTCAGGAATATGATGCTAGTCAAATTCAAGTACTCGAAGGTTTAGAAGCCGTTCGTAAACGTCCTGGGATGTACATTGGTTCCACAAGTACAGAAGGATTGCATCACTTAGTTTGGGAAATTGTTGATAATTCAATCGACGAAGCATTAGCTGGATTTGCTACTAGCATTTGTGTAATGGTTGAAAAGGACAATAGTATCACTGTTAGTGATGATGGACGAGGAATCCCGGTAGATATTCAAGCTAAAACAGGACGTCCAGCTCTCGAAACCGTGTATACAGTTTTGCATGCCGGAGGAAAATTTGGCGGCGGCGGGTACAAGGTTTCTGGTGGTCTGCATGGTGTAGGGGCTTCGGTGGTTAATGCCTTGTCCAGCAGTTTGGATGTACGAGTTTTCAAGAATGGTAAAATTTATTACCAAGAATATCGTCGTGGTGCTGTAGTGGATGATTTAAAAATTATCGGCGACACAGAAAAGCATGGAACGACTGTTCACTTTGTACCAGATACAGAAATCTTTACAGAAGATACGGAATTTAATTTTGAAAAATTGGCAACAAGAGTACGCGAGTTGGCGTTTCTAAATCGTGGATTAAAAATTTCAATTGAAGATTTGCGTCCAGAAAAGCCAATTTTAAGAGAATATTTTTACGAAGGCGGAATCAAGAGCTACGTTGAGCACTTGAATGCCAACAAAGCTGTTTTATTTGAAGAACCAGTTTTTGTTGAAGGAGAACAGCAAGATATTACTGTAGAAGTTGCTATGCAGTATACCGATGGCTACCACACGAATATCTTGAGTTTTGCGAACAATATTCACACGTACGAAGGCGGAACGCATGAATTTGGGTTCAAAACAGCTTTGACCCGTGTAATTAATGACTATGCTCGGAAACAAAAAATTATGAAAGATAACGATGAAAATCTTTCTGGTGAAGATGTTCGTGAAGGATTAACGGCAGTTATTTCAATCAAGCACCCAGAACCGCAGTTTGAAGGACAAACCAAGACAAAATTAGGAAACTCAGAGGTACGTACGGTAACAGATCGTTTATTCTCAGAAAGTCTATCAAAGTTCTTAATGGAGAATCCATCCGTAGGCCGTCAAATTGTTGAAAAGGGAATGCTGGCTGCTAAAGCAAGATTGGCTGCTAAACGCGCTCGAGAGGTAACACGTCGAAAAGGTGCGCTAGAGATCAGCAATCTTCCAGGTAAATTAGCCGATTGTTCTAGTAATGATCCAGAACGCTGTGAATTATTCATCGTTGAGGGGGATTCTGCTGGAGGATCTGCAAAACAAGGGCGAAGCCGAGAGTTCCAAGCAATTTTACCAATCCGTGGGAAAATCCTAAATGTCGAAAAAGCTTCGATGGATAAGATCCTAGCCAATGAAGAGATCCGTTCGTTATTTACAGCAATGGGGACAGGATTTGGTGCTGATTTTGATGTATCGAAAGCCCGCTATCACAAGTTAGTTATTATGACTGATGCCGATGTCGATGGTGCTCACATTCGTACGTTATTGTTAACTCTGTTCTATCGTTACATGCGTCCAATTGTTGAAGCAGGTTATGTGTATATTGCTCAACCACCGTTATACGGAATTAAGCAAGGTAAGAACATTACGTATATTCAACCAGGAAAAAATGCTGAGGAAGAGCTGCAGCTAAAATTATCTGAACTTCCTGCTTCGCCAAAAGCGAATATTCAACGTTACAAAGGGTTAGGTGAAATGGATGATCATCAATTGTGGGAAACAACAATGGATCCAGATAATCGTTTAATGTTGCGGGTTAGTGTAGATGATGCAATTGAAGCAGACCAAGTATTTGAAATGCTTATGGGTGATCGTGTAGAACCACGTCGAGCATTTATTGAAGAAAACGCTCATTACGTTAAGAACTTAGATATTTAGTGAGGAGGATCGATTTGGAAGATAGAAGAGAAAATATCCATGATGTCAATCTGACCAGTGAAATGCGAGAATCCTTCATCGACTACGCCATGAGTGTTATTGTGGCTCGGGCTTTGCCGGACGTTCGTGATGGCTTAAAACCTGTTCACCGAAGAATTTTATATGGAATGAATGAACTGGGGGTAACTCCAGATAAACCTCATAAAAAATCCGCTCGTATTGTAGGGGATGTGATGGGTAAATATCATCCTCATGGTGATAGTGCGATTTATGAATCAATGGTTCGGATGGCACAACCTTTCAGCTATCGTAATATGCTGGTAGATGGTCACGGGAACTTTGGTTCGGTCGATGGTGACGGTGCCGCGGCAATGCGGTATACAGAAGCAAGACTTAGCAAAATTGCTATGGAAATGCTACGGGATATTAATAAGGATACAGTAGATTATCACGGAAACTATGATGATAGTGAACAAGAACCAGATGTTTTGCCTGCTCGTTTCCCTAATTTACTTGTTAACGGTGCTACTGGTATCGCAGTTGGTATGGCGACTAATATTCCTCCACACAATTTAAGAGAAGTAATCGAGGCAATTGGCTTATTGATGGATAATCCTGATGTAACTACTCAAGAATTGATGGAAGCTATTCCTGGACCTGACTTCCCAACCGGTGGTTTAGTTATGGGTAAATCGGGTATCCGTCGAGCATATGAAACTGGAAAAGGTTCGATTACGGTTCGAGCTAAGATCGAAATTGAAGAGCAAAAAAATGGAAAAGAACGCATCATTGTGACTGAGTTGCCATACATGGTTAACAAAGCTAAATTAATTGAGCGTATTTCCGAACTTCACCGTGATAAGCGAATTGAAGGAATTACTGATTTACGAGACGAAACTTCTCGGGAAGGCATGCGGGTAGTTATCGAGGTCCGTCGTGATGTTAGTGCGTCAGTTATTTTGAATAACTTATACAAATTGACTTCATTGCAAACGTCTTTTAGTTTCAACATGCTGGCAATAGAAAATGGTGTCCCACGTATTCTGAATTTGAAACAAATTTTAGAAAACTATGTGGCGCATCAAAAAATTGTCATTACCAGACGAACTAAATTCGAGAAACGTAAAGCAGAAGCTCGTGCGCACATTTTGGAAGGTTTACGGATAGCTTTAGATCACATTGATGAAATCATTGCGATCATCCGAGGATCAGAATCCGATGAGATAGCCAAGAGCACGTTAATCGAGCGTTTTGAATTATCCGATCGACAAGCACAAGCAATCTTAGACATGCGTCTACGTCGTCTGACAGGCTTAGAGCGAGAGAAAATTGAAAATGAATACCAAGAGCTTCTAAAATTTATAGAGGACTTAGATGACATCCTAGCACGTCCTGAGCGAGTGATAGAAATCATTCGAACTGAATTAGAAGAAGTATCTTCTAAATTCGGTGATCCTCGTAGAACAGAACTACTGGTAGGTGAGGTGTTAAGCCTAGAAGATGAAGATCTAATTGAAGAAGAGGATATTGTTATCACTTTAACGAATAACGGCTATATTAAGCGAGTGGTCTCTAGCGAATTTAGAGCACAACGTCGTGGTGGTCGGGGCGTTCAAGGAATGGGAATTCACGATGATGATTTCGTTAAAAATCTGATTTCATGTTCGACGCACGATACATTGCTATTCTTTACTAACACAGGAAGAGTTTATCGTGCTAAAGGTTACGAAATTCCAGAATACGGTCGAACAGCTAAGGGAATTCCGATTATTAATCTGCTGGGCATTGATTCTAGTGAAACAATCCAAGCAGTCATTGCGGTTACTGGAGAAGCATCGGATGGACAATTTTTATTCTTCGTTACGAAGAATGGAATTGTTAAGCGAACAACTGTTACAGCTTTCTCTAATATTCGCAGTAATGGTTTAATTGCTATTGGTCTGAAGGAAAATGACGAGTTAGTTAATGTTCTATTCACAGAAGGCGAGGAAACAATTATTTTGGGAACTCACAATGGCTATTCAGTTACTTTTGCTGAAAAAGCTGTTCGTGACATGGGCCGTACAGCTAGCGGAGTACGAGGTGTACGTTTGCGAGAAGACGACTATGTCATTGGATCCGCTGTGTTGAAAGAAGATCAAGAAGTTCTAGTAATTACTGAAAAAGGCTACGGTAAACGAACTAAAGCAGCGGACTATCCTGTGAAAGGCCGAGGCGGTAAGGGTATTAAGACGGCTAATATCACTAATAAAAATGGTCAGCTTGCTGGTCTTGCTACGGTTAATGGTGATGAAGATATCCTGTTGATTACTGACAAAGGTGTCATTATTCGATTTAACGTGGCAAGTGTCTCTCAAACAGGCCGGGCAACTTTAGGTGTCCGCTTAATGAAGATGGAAGATAATACTAAGGTTGTTACTATGGCAGTTGTTGAAAATGAAGCTGAAGAAGCTGAGGACGAAACAGTTGATGTTGTAGAAACAAATACCGAAGAAACAAATGAATAAATTTCGAAAGACTGAGAATTTTCTCAGTCTTTTTACGTACTTTATGGTAAGTAACAAAGAGATTAAAAGAAACAATTGATTTTTGCTGGACGATTATGTATAATGATTATTTGTGAGTAGTCTATATTTTTTAGATCGCTCTCCTTGCTCTTAGCAAACTAAGAGCCTTATAGTCCATAGGGAGGTGAAAAATCAATGGAAAATACGAAGTATGAAATCACATACATCATTCGTCCCAACATTGATGAAGAAGCAAAATCTGCTTTAGTAGAACGTTTCGATACAATTTTGAAAGATAATGGTGCAGAAATTATCGATTCAAAAGATTGGGAAAAACGCCGTTTCGCATATGAAATGAACGGATTCCGTGAAGGTGTCTACCATATCGTCAATGCAACTGCTCCAGCATCAGCCGGTGCAATCAACGAATTTGATCGTCTAGCAAAAATCAACGACGATATCGTTCGTCACATGATCGTAAAGATTGAGGAGTAATTGTTTCACGTGAAACAATTGACGAGAAAGGAGCTGGCTTTACTTGATTAACAATGTTGTATTAGTTGGTCGCTTAACAAAAGATCCAGATTTACGTTATACTGCAAGTGGTACTGCAGTTGCTACTTTTACTTTGGCGGTGAATCGTAATTTTACCAATCAAAGTGGAAATCGCGAAGCAGATTTTATCAATTGTGTTATTTGGCGTAAATCAGCAGAAACACTAGCAAACTATGCTCGCAAAGGAACTCTATTAGGTGTTACTGGACGTATCCAGACACGTAATTATGAAAACCAGCAAGGGCAAAGAGTATACGTTACTGAAGTAGTTGCGGATAATTTCCAACTGCTTGAATCACGTAATGCAAGTGAACAGCGTCAACAAAGTCCTAACTTTGAGGGCGGTGGAGCGCAAGGATCCAATAATAGCTTTGACAACAACTTTGAACAATCTTCTCCGTCAGCTAAAAACACGATGCCTGACTTCGATCGTGATTCGGATCCATTTAGTGGATCTTCGATCGACATTTCAGATGATGATTTACCATTCTAACAATTGATAGGAGGGAAACGGAATGGCACAACAAAGAAGAGGTCGTAAACGTCGCAAAGTAGATTACATTGCAGCAAACCATATTGAATATATTGATTATAAAGATATCGAATTACTGAAACGCTTCATCAGTGAACGTGGTAAAATTTTACCTCGTCGTGTAACAGGTACAAGCGCTAAAAACCAACGCAAAATCACTGTAGCAGTTAAACGCGCACGTATCATGGGATTATTACCATTTGTTTCAGAAGAATCATAATTTAAAGACTTCCTTTGGGAGTCTTTTTTTGTTTCACGTGAAACATTCAGGAATTCGCTTGCTGGCAGTGATTGTGATAAAATTAAGTCTGTCAGGAGGAACATAGATGAGAAAGAACACGAAGTTTACGTTGTCTCTTTTCTTCTTTTTTTTATTATTGTTGATTCAACTAATGGCAATCTTTTTCTTGCCTCTTAATTATGTATCTGCTGCTATTGTTGTTTTTATCGATTTGCTATTGCTGGTTCAAATAGTATTGCAGCATCGTCGGTTACAAATTAGCAATCATCAGAAAATTATGCAAGCTTCCAGAGTAGCAGAAAAAGCTCTGGATTACGTATCAGAGGATATGCCCGTGGGGGTTGTGTCCTGGGGGACGGATTATCAGTTTGTTTGGATGAATCCTTACATTACGGATAAGGTTAAGAATCTCTCCTTTGCGGATCAACAAGACATGATTAATGAGTTAATTCAGCGAGATGAAAGAGGGAAGAATGTTTATAAGATTAAGGATACCTTGTATCATTTTCAACTGAATAAAGAGAAGCAGTTGGTTTATCTAATCGACATTACGAAAGAAGTCGAACTTGAAACGAAAGAACAAAATCTGCAAGCAGCCGTAGGACTTTTGTCAGTAGATAATTATGATGATGTAATTGATCGAAAGGATGACAAGGAAATCTCTTACTTGGATTCATTTATCACAACAGTCATTTCAGACTGGATGGATTCGTATCAAATATTTTACAAACGTATCAATGCGGAACGTTTTTTCTTTTTAGCCCGCTATGAGGACTTGGAAACGATGATTGATAATAACTTTGACTTGTTGGAAAAAATTCGTGTAGCTGCTGAAAAAGAAGGTGTTTTGATCACTATAAGCATGGGAATTAGTTATGGTAATCAATCATTGGAAGTTATTGGTGATACGGCACAGAATAATTTGGATATTGCATTAGTACGTGGTGGAGACCAAGTTGTCTTGAAAGATGCTGAGGAAAATGCGAAACCAGTATTCTACGGTGGAAATTCAACAAGTGCTGCTAAACGCACTCGAGTACGCTCTCGAGCCATGTCGACAGCATTAAGAAATGTTTTCAATGAAACGGGCAATGTATATGTGATGGGCCATCGTTTTCCAGACATGGATGCTATCGGAGCATCTTTTGGTGTTTCTTGTTTAGCTCGTTTCCATAATAAGAAGGTTCGAGTGGTTATTGATGAACAGGAGACCATTCCTGATGTAGATCGTTGTTTAGAAGAGATTCACAAAGATGGTGAATTAGAGGATTTGCTAATTTCACCTGCTGAGGCGATTAAACAGCGCAAAGCGGGTGATTTACTAGTAATGGTGGACTATCATCGTCCCTCTTTATCCATCTCACAAGATCTGTATGAGCAATTTGATAATGTTGTAATTATTGATCATCATCGACGTGGGGAAGAGTTTCCCAGTAAGCCATTACTAACTTACATTGAGTCTTCGGCTTCTTCAGCATCAGAGTTAGTTGCGGAATTGGTTCAATTTGAAAGTAAAGAAAATCGAAAAATGACAAAGATGGAAGCAACTCTATTATTAGCAGGAATAACCGTGGATACGAAGAATTTTTCTATTCGAACAACGTCACGTACTTTCGATGTTGCCAGCTATTTGAAGACTTGTGGAGCCGATGCTTCTTTAGTACAATATATTTTAAGTACAGATATTAAGTCTTATCTTGAAATTAGTCAGCTGGTTGGCGAAAGTGAATATGTGCGGGAAGACATTGTAATAACTGCTGGAAGTGAGACCAAAAAATATGATAGTGTGACTGCTGCCAAAACGGCGGATACTTTATTATCGATGGTAGATATAACTGCTGCTTTTGTTATTATCAAACGAAATGATGGTGTAATTGCTATCAGTGCTCGTAGTACTGGGACTATAAACGTCCAAAGGATTATGGAAGCAATGGGTGGTGGCGGTCATTTCACTAATGCAGCTGTTCAGTTAACGGATACAACAGTGGCTAAAGCGAGACAGCAGCTTTTAGCAACAATTAATGAACAATTGTCGGGAGGAGAAGAATAATGAAAGTAATTTTCTTAGAAGATGTAAAAGGAAAAGGAAAAAAAGGGGAAGTAAAAGAAGTTCCCACAGGTTATGCTCAAAACTATCTGCTTAAAAATAATTTGGCTAAAGAAGCGAATAAAAGCAGTATCTCGGCATTGTCAGCTCAAAAGAAAGCCCAAGCAAAGAAAGATGCTGAAGTATTAGCTGAGGCAGAAAAGTTGAAAGAATTTTTAGCTAAAGAGGATACAGTGGTGGAGTTGAAGGCCAAAGCTGGTGAAGATAGTCGCCTATTTGGTTCCATCCCATCAAAACAAATTGCTGAAGGCTTGAAAAAACAATATGACTTGAAATTGGATAAACGAAAAATTGAATTAGACAATCCGATCCGAACATTAGGATATACTAAGGTTCCTGTAAAGCTTCATACTGAGGTAAATGGAATAATCAAAGTTCACGTTAGTGAGGAATAGATGAGGCTGAGACGTATTTGTCTCAGCCTTTATTGTATTTCTCAGTTTTATTTTGTAAAATAGGTGGACGAAGAATTTTAGGAGCGAAAAACATGAGTGAAATGTTACAAGATCGGATCCCGCCACAAAGTGTTGAGGCAGAACAAGCAACATTAGGCTCGATATTTTTAGATACAGATGCATTAATTACTGCGATGGAATTTATACAACCAGAGGATTTCTATCGCCGTGGTCATCAGGTTATCTTCCAAACGATGATAAAATTGAACGACCGCAATGAAGCAATTGACGTAGTGACGGTCAAAGAGCTTTTGGAACAAGAGCATCTATTAGAAGATGCAGGTGGTTTAAGCTATTTGTCTGAATTGGCTTTAAGCGTACCAACGGCGGCTAACGTTGGCTATTATGCGAAGATTGTTGAAGAGAAATCTTTGTTGCGCAATTTAATTCAGGCCGCTACCAACATTGTTACTGAAGGTTTTGAACAGGGAGATGATGTTCAAAATATCTTAGATACCGCTGAGCGTAGTATTATGGAAGTTTCTGAGCGACGAAATAAGAGTGGTTTTTTGTCGATTGCTGAAGTGTTAAATACCGCAATCGAAAACATTGATCAGCTGGCCCGGAACGATGAAGAGATTACTGGAATTCCCACAGGTTATGCGGCATTAGATAAAATGACTGCTGGATTACAGGCAGAAGAACTAATTATCTTAGCGGCTCGCCCTGCGGTGGGTAAGACTGCCTTTGCTCTAAATATCGCCCAAAATATTGGTACGAAAACGGATCGTTCTGTTGCTATTTTCAGTTTGGAAATGGGAGCTGAGTCACTGGTTAATCGGATGCTTTGTGCAGAAGGGTCAATCGAAGCTAGTCATTTGCGAACGGGCCAATTATCAGAAGAAGAATGGCAAAATTTGATTGTAGCGATGGGCAGCTTGTCTCGAGCAAATATTTTTATTGATGATACACCAGGTATTAAGATATCGGAAATACGCGCGAAATGTCACAAGTTGGCAAAAGAGAAGGGGAACTTAGGATTAATTCTAATCGACTACCTGCAGCTGATTGAAGGAACTGGACGAGAAAATCGGCAACAAGAAGTTTCGGAAATTTCCCGACAATTGAAAAAGCTGGCCAAAGAATTGAAAGTACCAATCATTGCTTTATCACAGCTTTCCCGTGGTGTTGAGCAACGTCAAGATAAGCGACCAGTACTAAGTGATATCCGGGAATCTGGTTCGATTGAACAGGATGCGGATATTGTGGCTTTCCTGTATCGTGATGACTACTATGAACGTGAAGGTGACGAGGAAGAGGATATGAGCGCCAATCGTAATGTGATTGAGGTTATTATTGAAAAAAACCGGAGTGGAGCTCGTGGTACTGTGGAACTGCTGTTTATCAAAGAATACAATAAATTTTCGTCGCTTTCACCAAGAGATGAATTTTAAAGCACCTGTCGAAAAACAGGTGCTTTATTTTTTATGTTCTTCTAATTCGTTAGATAAATTATCCAATTCGGACTGCTTTTGTGAAAGGACTTTTTGATCTTCACGAATCATAGCTTTAATCTCTGATTTGGTTGGTTTAAAAAGAGTGTTAATCCCAACAGCTATCGTAGTGCCAATAAAGGTATCAATGATTCGACTGAGAGCAAAACCAAAGGATTCACCATAAGAAACGCTGAGTGAAATGAGTATAGTGGCTGATATGGCCGCAACTATTCCACTGTGCTCATGCAGCAACTCGCAAATCAGTACCACCAAAACAATGAAAAATGGCAGTAAAAAAATTTCGATATCGAAATTTGCATGATCAATTTCGGTAATAAAAAAATAGAGAAGAGCCATTCCCCCTCCAATTATATTACCAGCGATGGTGTTTCTTCCTGTTTTAATTGTAGCATGCAAATCGCTAGACATTAAAGGAGCCACTGCGGATAATGAGGCCACAATGGGAGCACCGCGGTCACTGAAATGAAAGATAAGAATACATATGGCAACGGAGACAGCGATCTTAACTGCTCGAATCAAGGTATATTTATGAATAGTTTTCATGTTTGTTTTCCTCCCTTGTTATTGTGACAAGGTTAAGAAAAATTGGCAAGTAAAGCCCTTTATCCAAAATAATGTTCGTGATTTGACGATAAATAATAAAATAAGAATTTGAATATTCGAATTTACATTGAAAAACGGACCGTTTATTGGTACAATGGTTCAGGATTAAAAAAATTAAAACGAGGTGTTCAGATGTCATCTGTAGTAGTGGTAGGCACGCAATGGGGCGATGAAGGAAAAGGAAAGATTACTGATTTCTTAAGTGAAAATGCTGAAGTCATTGCTCGCTATCAAGGTGGAGACAACGCAGGACATACCATCAAATTTGATAATGAAACATACAAATTGCACTTGATTCCTTCTGGTATTTTCTACAAAGAAAAAATCAGCGTAATCGGTAATGGTGTGGTAGTCAATCCAAAATCTTTGGTTGAAGAATTGGCTTACTTACATGAACGGGGAGTAACCACAGAAAATTTACGTATCTCTGACCGTGCGCATGTGATTTTGCCTTACCATATTAAGTTAGACCAATTGCAAGAGGATGCTAAGGGCGAGAACAAGATCGGTACAACCATTAAAGGGATTGGACCAGCTTACATGGATAAAGCTGCTCGTGTAGGAATTCGGATCGCTGATCTGTTAGATAAAGAGATTTTTGAAGATCGCTTAACCATTAACTTAGAAGAGAAAAATCGTCAGTTCGTGAAGATGTTTGATTCGGAACCAATCGACTTCGATTCTATCTTTGAAGAATACTATGAATATGGTCAACAAATTAAACAATATGTAACGGATACCTCAGTTATCTTAAATGATGCACTTGATCAAGGCAAACGTGTTCTCTTTGAAGGAGCACAAGGGGTTATGCTGGATATTGACCAAGGAACCTATCCTTTTGTTACATCATCTAATCCCGTGGCCGGTGGTGTAACCATAGGAAGCGGTGTTGGACCAGCAAAAATTGATAAAGTCGTGGGTGTATGCAAAGCTTATACTTCTCGTGTAGGTGATGGACCGTTCCCGACTGAATTATTTGACGAAGTTGGGGGACAAATCCGTGAGGTCGGCCGTGAGTACGGGACAACGACTGGACGACCTAGACGTGTCGGCTGGTTCGATTCAGTTGTTATGCGTCATTCGAAACGAGTTTCAGGAATTACTAATCTATCTTTGAATTCAATCGATGTTTTGAGCGGATTGGAAACTGTAAAGATTTGTACAGCATACGAACTGGATGGTGAATTAATTTATCATTATCCTGCAAGCTTGAAGGAATTGAATCGCTGCAAACCCGTCTATGAAGAGTTGCCAGGCTGGAGCGAAGATATTACAGGCTGCCGCGATTTGGCTGAATTGCCAGAGAACGCTCGCAATTATGTTCGTCGTGTTTCAGAATTAGTTGGTGTTCGTATTTCTACGTTCTCTGTGGGACCAGATCGTACACAAACCAATATTCTTGAGAGTGTTTGGGCGCAAATTTAAGGGTTCTATTGGAACAAACAACTAGTTATTTAGTATAATAAAACTTACTAAAGGTGTTAGGAGGATAAATAATGTATCAGATTCTAACCGATTCCTGTTGTGATGTTCCTTATAAGTTATTGAAGGAATTAAATGTTGATTTTATTTCAATGTATATTGATGTTAATGGACAAGAGATCGCTGATGACTTAGGTAAAAGTTTTGATATCAATGCCTTTTATCAGGAAATTGCAGAAGGTGCATTGCCTACAACCTCTCAGGTAAATGTAGGAAGGTATACTGAATTTTTTAAACAGTATGCACAGCAGAATATTCCAGTTTTGTATGTTTGCTTTTCATCAGGATTGAGCGGTTCTTATCAAAGTGCTCTACAGGCTGTTGAAATTGTTAAAGAAGATTTTCCTGAAGCTGAAATTCATGTGTTTGATTCCTTGGCTGCCAGTGGTGGTGAAGGTCTGATGGTATATGAAGCTGCTCAGAAGCAGCAGGAAGGCCTGTCTCTAGCAGAATTATTAGCTTGGCTTGAAAAAAATCGTCTGACTTATCAGCATTGGGTAACCGTAAATGATTTAAATCATTTACAACGGGGAGGAAGACTTTCCAAAACTAGTGCAGCAATTGGCGGCTTGATGAATATCAAACCAATTATTGGCGTGGATACACAAGGCAAACTGCGAACGCTGGAAAAAATTCGAGGACGCAAAAAAGCTTTGCAGCACATTGCTGACAAAATTGTTGAGAATACAGGTACTCCCAATGAGCAGGTTATTTTCATCAATTCCAGTGGTGATTATGATAGTGCTAAGGAAGTGAAACGGCGAATTGAAGAGCAAATTCAGCCTAAAGCAATTGAAATTTTTCCATTGGGTCCAACAATTACCAGCCATACTGGTCTAGGGTGTATCGTTGCATTCACTAGAGGGCCGCTTCGACAATAGTTAATAACTTTGGCTTCACAAATGTCTTGATTACTCAAGAATTTGTGAAGCTTTTTCTACGTTTGAAAATTCGCGAATGATTCGGCTGATTTGATTGCGGTAATTACTTTGCAGTAGATTGTCGCGTTGAACTAAAGAAATCAAAAAATCTGGCTGCGGCTGATCTTCAATCGGTATGCTAATTAAATGATCATCGGTATTAATCGCTAATTCAACTAAAAAACCAATTCCCACTTGTTCTCGGATCATCCCTTTCAGAATATTCAAATTACTGCTTTGGTAGATAATTTTTGGTTCAAAATGTGCTTGCTGACTGAATTTTTCAAAAGCGACTGGGTGGACATAGTGTTCATTCAATAGAACAAAAGACTCGTGTTCCAATTCGCTAAAGGCAACACTTTTGCGCTGAGCTAACGGATGCTCAGGACTAACGATAATTGTGAAATTCTTTTTAATCAGCAATTCGCTGAAAAGCTCGGGATCACGAATCGGTTCGGTGGAACCTAGCAGGGCCATGTCAATCTTTCCTCGCTTCAGCAACATATATAAATCCTTCGATCCGCCATCAATTAAATTCACATGTTCCATCAAATCATTTTTGAAGAGAAAGGATGAAAGCTTAGGAAAGTAATAATTGCCAATAATCGGCGGTAAACCAAATGCTACTGTTTCCTCTTTCAACCGATCAATTTCTCGAATCGCTACAGAGAGTTCCTTTAACATATTGCTGACATGTTTCGATAAAACCATTCCAGCTTTAGTAATGATTATGGAGCGGTGGGATTGATCTCGCAGGATTAATTCTGTACCTAGTTCCTTTTCTAATCGTTTAACGGCATAGGTGACTGTTGGCTGACTTACATGGAATGCTTTAGCAACTTTGGTAAAGCTTTTGTCATGGACTAAACGTTGGAAGTATTCTAAGTCTTTAAGATTCATCGTAAACTCCTTTAGTCATATAAATAATATTTATCATAATCCTAATTTTTGACTATGACAAGCCAGAGGGTGTACCTTGTTAATGTAATCAATAAGGATGTCGCTTTGAGTTAGTTAATAGCTTTTAAGTAAGAAGTGAAACGGCATAGGATACAAACTACAAGGAGGAATTCAAGTATGAAAGGGATCGAAGTTTTAAATAACCCATTTTTAAATAAAGGAACGGCCTTTACCAAAGAAGAAAGAAAACAATATAGTCTAGAAGGTATGCTGCCTTCACAAGTTCAAACACTAGAACAACAATCTGTGCAAGCATATGGCCAATATTTGAGTAAAACAACTGATCTTGAAAAACGTATTTTCTTAATGAATATCTTCAATACAAATCGCACATTGTTTTACAAATTAATGAGTCAACACGTGGTTGAATTTATGCCAATTGTATATGACCCAACAGTGGCAGATTCAATTGAACAATACAATGAACTGTTTGTAGAACCTCAAGATGCTGCATTCTTATCTATCGATGATCCTGACGCAATTAAAGCAAGCTTACAAAACGCAGCAGCTGGACGTGACATTCGTTTGATCGTCGCTACTGATGCGGAAGGTATTCTAGGTATCGGTGACTGGGGTGTTAATGGTGTTGATATCGCAATTGGTAAATTGATGGTTTACACAGCAGCAGCTGGGATTGACCCATCACAAGTATTGCCAGTATCAATTGATGCTGGTACGAATAACCAAGAATTAATTAATGATCCATTGTACCTAGGCAACCGCCATGAACGTATAAGAGGCGACCGTTACTATGATTTCATTGATCAATTTGTGAATGCAACTCAAGAATTATTCCCTAAAGTATTGCTGCACTGGGAAGATTTTGGTCGTTCAAATGCTGCTAATATTTTGGAAAAATACGAAGACAAGATCACTACTTTCAATGATGACATCCAAGGAACAGGTATTGTGGTATTGGCTGGTGTGCTAGGTGCCTTGAATATTTCAGGTGAAGATTTAACTAAGCAAACCGTTATGACCTTTGGTGCTGGTACTGCGGGTGTGGGTATTGCTAACCAATTGCTAGATGAAATGACTCGTCAGGGATTATCAGAAGAAGAAGCTCGTAAACATTTCTACATGGTAGATAAGCAAGGAGTCTTGTTTGAAGATACCGAAGAATTGACTAACGGACAAAAACCATTTACTCATCAACGTAGTGAATTTGACAATGCTGATGAATTAACTAATTTAGCAGCAGCAGTGAAAGCTATTCATCCAACAATTATCATTGGAACCTCAACACAACCAGGTGCTTTTACTGAAGAAATCGTGAAAGAAATTGCGGCTCATACTGAACGCCCAATTATTTTCCCATTGTCTAACCCAACTAAATTGGCTGAAGCAACTGCAGAAGATTTGATTCATTGGACGGATGGTAAAGTCTTAGTTGGTACTGGTATCCCAGCAGCTGATGTAGAATACAACGGAGTAACTTACCAAATTGGTCAAGCCAACAATGCGTTAATGTATCCAGGCTTAGGACTTGGGATCATCGCTTCTACTGCATCTCGTTTAACTGGTGAAGTATTATCACAAGCTAGTCATGCGCTAGGCGGAATTGTTGATACAACTAAACTAGGGGCTGCAGTCTTGCCTCCAGTATCTAAGTTAACTGAGTTCTCACAAACAATTGCTGAAGTAGTGGGACAAAGTATCTTGGATCAAAAATTAAATAAAGAAGAAATCAAAGATATTAAACAAGCAGTCGAAGACATGAAATGGTACCCAGAATACCACTCACTAGACGCTGAATAATCATTAAGAGGGGGAACCAAAGATGATCTTCTTTCAATCGATTCAAAGCGTTATTAGTATCATTCTGATGATTGCTTTGGGGTATATCTTGAAAGGCCAGGGATGGTTTGACGAAAAATTTAGCGGAAGTATTTCATCCTTAATTACGAAGGTTGCTTTACCAGCTTCGATTTTCGTTTCAGTTTTGAAAAATTTGACAAAGGGAACATTGTTTCAATTGTCTGGAAGTTTGATTTATCCAGTGGGTGGAGTCGTGATTTCCTATATCATTGCTTATCTATTAGTGAAGATATTGAAGATTCGCCCTGGTCGACGCGGGATTTTTATGAATGCTGTGGTTAATGCCAATACAATCTTTATTGGTCTGCCATTAAACATTGCCTTGTTTGGTGACAAAGCGTTGCCTTACTTCTTGGTATATTATGTAACTAATACAGTATCTACTTGGGCTTTCGGAGTATTCCTAATCTCCAACGATGACCCAACTAAGGTAAAAGGAGAAAACAAAGCCAAGTTAAATTGGAAAAAATTGTTGCCACCGCCATTACTTGGTTTTATTGTTGCCATCATCTTCTTGCTAGTGGGGATTCCAGTACCAACATTTGTTAATTCTACGTTGACTTATGTGGGGAGTATCGTGACACCATTGTCATTGATCTATATTGGGATTGTATTGTATGATGCTGGACTAAAAAGTATTCGCTTCGACCGCGATACTGTGGTAGCTTTACTGGGTAGGTTTGTCTTATCACCAGCAATTTTGATTGGGTTATTGGTTGTCGGTCAAAATGTTTTCGGTGCAAACTTAAATCCATTATTGCAACAAACCTTAATCGTTCAATCGGCCACTCCAATGCTGGCTGTTTTGCCTATCTTGGCTAATGAAGCTCATGGTGACGTTAAATACGCAACCAACTTGGTTACGACAAGTACGCTTCTTTTCGTGATTGTCGTACCAATCTTGATGCAGATTGTACAATTTATTTAACACAAAAAAGGAAAGCTCAAGGCGAGCTTTCCTTTTTTAGTTACCTGTAAACAGGTGTTTTAATTTTTCTTGTACATCTTTGTTTTCCAAGAATTCGTCGTAAGTAGTTTCGCTGCGATCAACTACGCCGTTCTCAGAAATAGCAATGATGCGATTAGCAATTGTTTGAATAAATTGATGGTCATGAGAGGCAAACAGCATGGCACCCTTATAAGCCACCAAGCCTTCATTCAAGGCTGAAATAGATTCCAAGTCTAAATGATTAGTAGGATCATCTAAAA
This sequence comes from Enterococcus sp. AZ071, assembly GCF_050499065.1. NCBI lineage: Bacteria > Bacillati > Bacillota > Bacilli > Lactobacillales > Enterococcaceae > Enterococcus > Enterococcus sp. AZ071. The sequence goes on along the minus strand of NZ_JBIPAS010000001.1, from coordinate 2,816,630 downwards.
CTAAGACGTTGGCTTTAGACAGCATCAGTTTAGACAGCATACAACGGACCTTTTCGCCACCGGAGAGTACATTAACAGGTTTCATTACTTCGTCACCTGAAAACAGCATACGGCCTAGGAAACTGCGCAGGAAGGTATTGTCATCTTCTTCTTTGCTGGCATATTGACGCAGCCAGTCCAAAATTGGCAATTCACTGTCGAATTCTTTGCTGGTGTCTTTTGGCAGGTAAGCCTGACTAGTAGTGACACCCCAGCGAACCGTACCGGTATCTGGCTTCAGATCACCCATAATTACGCGGAATAAAGTAGTCGTAACAATGTCGTTTTCAGCAATGAAGGCTACTTTGTCTTCGCGATTTAAGATGAAAGAGATATCATCTAGTATTTTTTTGCCATCAATCGTTACACTAACGTTTTCCACCTGCAGCAGGTCGTTGCCGATTTCGCGATCCGGTTTGAATTGCACGAATGGGTAACGGCGAGAAGAAGGCTGAATATCATCCAAAGTGATTTTATCCAACATTTTCTTCCGGGAAGTTGCTTGCTTAGATTTTGATGCATTCGCACTAAAACGGGCAATAAAGTCTTGCAGCTCTTTGATCTTTTCTTCTTTTTTAGCATTTGAGTCAGATTTTAGCCTAGAAGCCAATTGACTGGATTCCAACCAGAAATCATAATTGCCGACATACAGTTTAATTTTTCCAAAATCCAGATCGGCCATATGCGTACACACCTTGTTTAAGAAGTGGCGGTCATGGGAAACAACGATCACGGTATTGTCAAAATTAATCAGGAACTCTTCCAGCCAGTTAATTGATTGGATGTCCAAGCCGTTGGTAGGCTCATCTAACAGCAATACATCTGGTTTGCCGAAGAGTGATTGGGCCAACAGGACTTTAATTTTTTGGCCGGCAGTTAATTCACTCATTTTTTGCTGATGCAGTTCTTCCGGAATATTCAGTCCCTGGAGCAATACTGCAGCTTCAGGTTCTGCTTCCCAGCCACCTAGCTCAGCAAATTCACCTTCTAGTTCAGCTGCTCGGATACCATCTTCATCTGAAAAATCTTCCTTCATATAGACAGCATCTTTTTCTTTCATTACTTGATACAAACGTTCGTGGCCCATAATGACTGTTTCAATGACTGGAACATCTTCATAGTCAAAGTGATTTTGCTTTAACACAGCTAAGCGCTCGTTAGGGCCTAGAATGATTGAACCAGTGGACGGTTGGATTTCACCAGACAAAATCTTTAAGAAGGTCGATTTGCCGGCACCGTTCGCACCGATCAATCCGTAACAGTTGCCAGGGGTAAATTTAATATTTACGTCATCAAATAGTTTACGGTCAGAAAAATGTAAACTAACATCACTTACAGTAATCAATAGTATTCCTCGCTTTTCTTTATTGGCGTAAGCCTCTTTTGCATTATAACGAGGGGTTAAGGAAGTTTCAAGTTAATAACTGTTAATTTACTTGTGTTTTAAAATACGTTAGACTTAGATGGGAAGGAGTGAGGGTGAAATGATTGGGATAATTGTCGTTGCGCATGATCATTTAGCAGAAGGTTTGGTAGAGACAGCACAAGCAATTATGGGACAACAACAGTACGTAGATACCATCGCTGTGGAGGCTCAAGCAAAAAATCTCCAAGAGGTGTTTAATTATAAAGCGAAACAAATGCTAAAGGAAGTCGATGAAATTGTTTGGCTGGTGGACATCTTTGGTGGTACACCATTTCGCCATTCAAGCCAATGTGTTGTCAACAATGAGAACCAGCATTTAGTAACCGGTATGAATCTCCCCATGCTGCTGCAGGCGTTAACTAATCGAAATCTGCCAGCTAAAATTCTGACTAAGCAGTTAGAAGATGAAAGTAAGGAAGCAATTCGACGGATGTAAAAGCTTTGGCTGTTCGCCAAGGCTTTTTTGCTGCATATAATCAAAAAAACATGCATTTATTTTTCTATAAAGGAAAAGTAAAAGGCATGTTTTTTTATAGAAGTAAAAGGCTGATACAAAAGAAAATACGCCCTAACTATTCGATCACTACTGATTATTAAAATTGCTTATTCGAGCATAAAAGAGTATATAGATAGAAAAAATAAAATAAATAGCGTTTACAAGCTCGTTATCGCGTGATATACTCATTTACGAGTAGAAATGAGTTTTATATCGTGCTCGAATATGAGGAGGTCGAACGATGACTGTGTTGCTTGAATCGAGAGTCTTAAGTTTAGTCAAGCCTGAAGTGATTGAAGAGGTTACGAAGGAAAGAGAAGTGAAAGAGGGCTGGGTGGCAATTGAGCCGACCTACGCTAGTATCTGCCATGCGGATTTGAGATATTTTGCCGGCTTGCGGCGACCAGAGGCATTAGCTAAGAAATTGCCAATGGCTTTATTGCATGAAGGAATTGGTGTGGTAAAGGAATCAGGTTCACCAGATTTCAAAAAAGGTGATCGGGTTGTGGTAGTGCCGAATATTCCTGGTACAGTTCTTCATTCAGAAGTGAAACAAAAAGCGAATGTTCCGCCAAACTATTCCAAAGGTAATGCTTTTTTAGGCAGCGGCTATGATGGAATGGCTCAAAGTATCTTAGTTCACCCAGCAGAGTGTCTGGTTCGGATACCTGATGAAATTCCAGCAGAAATTGCTGTGCTCTCTGAATTATCTTCTGTTTCTCACCACGCAATTAGTCATGTGAAGGACAAGTTGGTAAAAGAGGACACTCGAGTTGCCCTATTTGGAGATGGCCCCGTGGGTTACTTCACAGCGGTTATGTTGAGATATTTATATTGTGTTAAAGCAGATCGTTTCATGGTGTTTGGTGCTGCGGAAGATAAGCTGGCAAACTTTGATTTTGCCCGAACAGCCAATGTTTTAACCTATGATTTTGAGAACGAGCCAGAGAAATTTGATGTGGTGATTGAATGTACCGGTGGACGATTTAGTGAAAGTGCCATCAATCAAGCCATTATAATTGCAGATTCGTTAGCAGATATCATTATTATGGGTGTAACCGAGGAATTGGTTCCGATTAATACCCGTGACATTTTAGAAAAAGGAATTACTATTCATGGCAGCAGTCGTTCATCAACGGTAGACTTTGCGGCGGTAGTTGAAGGCATGAGAAATTCGGACTATCGGGAAGCCTTGAGAAAAATCTTACCACAAAAAATTATCGAGGTTTCTAATGGCGAGGATTTCCGTCAATTGATGGAGAAATTTGTTGAAAACCCAGGATGGAATAAAACAGTCATGCATTTTAATTGGTAGGTATAAAAGGAAAGGCGGGAAACGATGGCAGGAATTTTATTAGTCACACATGGAGAAATGGCCAACGGCATTATGGATAGCTTATCACTCATTATGGGGGAGCAGGAAAATTATTTGACCATGGGCTTGAAGCATGGCGACGACATTGGCGAGTTCAATGAGCAAATTCAAAAGGGAATTGTTCAATTAGATCAAGGCAATGGGGTACTAGTACTAGTGGATCTTTTTTCTGCCAGTCCATATAATCAAGCAGCGATGTGTTACAGTCAACTGCAAGGAGCACATCAATATCGCTTGATTTCTGGTGTAAATCTGCCCATGGTGGTGGAGGCTTTCAATCAGCGCTTGATTGGTTCAGATCTGGAAACGATGTACCAAGCAGCGATGCAAACGGGACAAGAGGGCATCAAAGAGTTTTTTGAAGAAATGGAAAAAATCAATCAGAGGAGCGTTTAAAAATGGGAGAAATTGTATTAGCAAGAATCGATGATCGTTTAATTCATGGACAGGTAATGACGGCCTGGCTGCAGTTTACCGGCGGCAATCATATTGTGATCGTAGATGATGCCACAGCAGGCGATGAATTTACGAAATCAATTATGTCGATGGCTGTTCCAAACGGCATCAAGCTATCTATTTTAGGAATTGCTGACGGATCAGCATTATTAAAGAATGTTCCAGATAATGAAAAAATTATTATTTTAGCTAAAGAGCCACAAACGTATTTACAATTGATCGAAAATGGTGTGGAACTGAATGAAGTTATTATCGGCGGTATGGGTGCTAGAAAAGACCGCAAAAGCTTCTACAAAAATATTTCAGCCACTGAAGAAGAAAAAGAAACCTTTAGAAAAATCGTTGCAAACGGTGTCAAAATGAAAATTCATGTAATTCCAGATCAAGGTTCACAAGCAATTGATAATCTATTATAAGAAGGAAGTGGAAAAATGAAAATTAACTTAGTTCAGGCGATTTTAATTGGGGTTGTTTATTATTTGGGTATTAATGGAACACCTTGGCTTTCGCTTGTGGGTACGCATGGTTGGATGCGGCCTTTAGTAAATGGAACGGTTGTTGGACTTATTTTAGGCGATCCAGTTCAAGGGTGTATCATTGGTGCGGCAATTAACCTGCCGTATTTAGCTTTTATCTCTGCCGGCGGAACAGTAGCAATGGACCCGGCTTTGGCAGGAACACTGGGAACCGCTTTGGCAATGGCTGCTAATGTTGAACCCTCTGTAGCAACAACACTTGCTGTGCCGTTAGGTTTGTTGGGTACGTTGGTATGGGTAGCTCATATGACTGTCGATATTACATTCGTCCACATGGCGGATAAAGCAGCAGAAGAAGGAAAAATTGATCGAATCAACTGGCTGCATATTGTTCCACCGCAATTGTTCTTAGTATTAATTACTGTAGTACCTGTTGCTGCAGCCGCGTATTTAGGTGCAGATGCAGTAGAAGGTGTTGTTGATGCTTTAGGTGGTAAACCATTAGCTGTCTTATCAGCAATTGGCGGAATCTTACCAGCTCTAGGGATTGCCATGAACCTGCGGGCAATGAATGGTAAAGGAACTTTGTTGTTCTTTGTATTCGGCTTTATGTTAGCTGTTTATTCAGGCTTACCATCTGTTCCAATTGCCATTTTCGCTTTAGTAATTGGCTATGTATTTACTGAGTTGTATCTAAAAGATAAAAATGGAGGTATGGCTTGATGGAACAAACTACAGTTGAACAACCAAAATTACTTTCTAAAAAGGATGTTGTAAAAGCCTTTTGGCGTTGGACCTTTTTCTCTCATGCCAACTATAACTATGAACGTTTGCAGGCGACAGGGGTCGTTCATGCTTTTAGCCCTATTCTGAAAAAGCTGTATGGCAAAGACGAAGATGAAATGAAAGCTGCGTTAGATCGTCACATGCAATTCTTTAATACAGAGCCTTCCTTTGGCGGACCAGTTTTATCAATGGTTATTGCCATGGAAGAAGAGCGGGCAAGTGGTGCGGATATCAGTGACCAAACTATCAACGGCTTGAAAACAGGCTTGATGGGACCCTTAGCTGGGATTGGCGATACCTTATGGCAAGGTACTTTGATTCCCATTTTACTTTCCTTCACTTTACCTTTTGGAGCACAAGGAAATATCTTCATGGGCCCAGTTCTTTTCTTCGCCTTGCATTGGATCATTATGACCGTACTGGCTTACTTCCTATGGATTCAAGGCTATGAACAAGGAAAAGAAGGGATTCAGAAACTAATGGCTGGCGGACGATTGTCCTATATCATGACCCTTTCGCAAACCTTGGGAGCCATCGTAATTGGCTCATTAGCAGCCAACTTTGTTAAAATTGCTACACCATTGCAGGTTCATTTGAGCGGCAAAGAATCTTTATCCATTCAAACAGATGTATTGGACAGTCTAGTAAAGGGAATCTTGCCTTTAGGTGTAACTCTGTTGACTTACTATCTGTTAAAGGTTAAAAAGTTTACACCAACGAAGGTTTTAGTGATTCAAATTGTTGGCGGAGCTATCTTAGCAGCGCTAGGCTTAGTGGTTAACTCTCTTTAATCTTAATATTTAGTTATCAATGAGCAGTAACAAAGGGAATCGTAGGAACAAGCGACTTTAACCGATTCGTTGCACATTCCTCCTTAGTATCAGCGAAGAAGCTAACATGCGAATAGTTAAAACTACTGGAGTCGGCAGATTTTTATCTGTCGGCTTTATTTGTTTAGTAGTCTAGAGAGTGCTTACGAAACGTCTGACTATTTTCGTTTATTTCTCTTTCGATTCTTTTTCCCTTTGCTGCCTTTACTGGCCTTTCTTACGGCCTTTTCCACCTCAAGATTACGGTCATTTTTCGACTGGTTGTTGAGAAAATTGTCGTTTTTTAATTTTTTCATTCGATCCATTGGTTGTTTTACTGGCTTATTCTTCAGTTTAATTGGATCATTTTCTTGTGCTTGTTCCTCAACCGGATATTGACGGATGTCGTTTGGTGAAGACTCATTTCTTTTTTTATTCGATCCGGTAGATTTGACCAGTGTATCAATATTACTAAGGATATTTGCTGATTTTTCTGGAGCATTTTTTTTAGATTTGTGCTGAAAATCTTCATCATTTCGAATATCAAAATCACGAGAACGTTCATCAATGGCAAAATCTAGCCAAACCACTTTGGTAAACTGACGCAAGCCATCTTTTTGAAAAACAGTCAACTCACCTAAGATGTTTAGAAGAGCCATATGTTTTTTAGGCGAATGCAGACAGACGACATTGCTCAAGCTCCAATTGTGCATCTTACCTGTTTCATCCAAGAAGGAGGCCTTCAAATTCCGCTTTCTATCGACTGCTTGCTCGCCAGAAATCAAAGCCGGACGTAAAGGCTTTATGAGCAAGCGAGCTTCTTCGGTAAGCTGGTCAAATTCTTGTTGGTTTTTGTATAGGTGATTGATGACAGTAGTCCATTCTTCTTCTGTTTCAAAATAGTCTTGGAAGTAAATACATAAATGACGAACGGAGGCAGGAACTTTGCCAGTTAAAAATAATTCACGAATTTGCTTTTTCGCAATAAAGGATAGATTAAGAGGACTAAAAGCGTTGCGTATCATGATCGCAATGGCATATTGAATAAATTCAGCGGTTTTGTTTGTTTCAAATAAAAAACTTTCTAACCGTTTTGTGAGCGTATCGTGTTTTTTTAGAGTGAAAACCTGTCTCTTTCCGAAAGGTTGTGCTAGTTTGGTCATATGTGATTTTTCTGTCATGTGTACATCTCCTTATGATTGTTCAATGAATTTACTTTTCAGTGTATTGAATAATTGATCGAATAATTCATTTGCTTAATCGATCGTAAGCGCTTTGATGATTAATTTTATTAAATAATACCGTAAATAAACCAGCTTTTCAACAATTTATTTTATTTAATAATTGTTCTATTTTGTTGTGAATATAAAAATTACTATGAGTGTTAAAATATTTTAATAGCTGAATAGCCAAGTGTTTTTTCGGATAAAACCTAGTAAGATGCTTGTAACTAGAAAAAAGCGAAATATAAATGTCGTTATTTTAAAAAATTAATTTTGGGATTTTGAATTGAAATATTGTTTCGTTGAAGAGGATTTTTTTAGTTTGGAATGTGGAATATTGGGCTAATTTGTGCAGAATTTATATGAGAGGAGTGTCGAGAGGAAAAGGAGCAACATGAAAACAATAAAAGTATTAATTTTTCGAGAAATTAATTTTATAATACAAAAAACCTGGCCAGTTTAACTAGCCAGGTTTGATTATTCTATTGTTCCCGCAAGAGTTCACTTAAAGCAGGCATATCGTGAACTTGATATTTTTCTTGGAAAGCTTGGATTTCTTCTGCTGAAAATTTATCAGGATCCAGCTGTAATTCCTCTACTGGCAAGGGACGAGCATTTTTGATTTTTACATCGATAACGACAGGTCGTTTACTGTCTTTAGCTGCATCAAAGGCATTTTGCAATTGACTGTATTCAGTAACGGTAAAACCGTCAGCTCCCATAGCTTCAGCAGCTTTACCAAAGTCAGCGCCACCCAAGAAAACACCAAATTTCTTTTGTTCTGTATCCTCTTGTTCCGCTTCAATAAAACCAAATGATTCATTGGAGAAGACCACGTTAATGATTGGTAGCTCGTATTTTACTTGGGTCATAATGTCTTGCATCACCATTGCAAAACCACCATCACCACTAAAAGTAAAGACTTGGCGTTCTGGAAAGCTTAATTTTGCTGCAATCCCGCCAGGTACACCATTACCCATGGTAGCGAACCAGCCTGAAGTAGTGTGTAATTGTTTTCCTGTCGTTTCTAAATGACGAATAGCGTTAATAGTAGTATTGCCAACATCTGTAACGAATACAGCATCTTCTTCCGCAATTCGGTTAATCTCTTTAAAGACGGGTTCTGGACGCAAAGGCGTTTGTTCATCAGTATAGAAACTTCTGCGCCAGTTGTGCCAATTTTGACTGTTGGTTTGATTGGCTTCTAACCAATGGTCAGCTGGGCGACTCTGGCCCAGTTCCACCATTCTGCGCAAAGCAGTGTTTGCATCACCTAAAATGGCTACATCTGTATGATGGCGACGACCTAACTTAGCCATATCGATATCCACTTGAATGAATTTAGCTTCTGGGTTAAAGAAGGAAGCTGCAAATGGAAAATCACTGCCGACGAAAACAATTAAATCGGCCACAGCCAAAGCTTCATTTGCTGGCTTAGTGGCTACACGAGCCGCAAAACCTAAAAAATTTTCATAAGTATCAGGAATGATCCCTTTGGCTAAAACAGCTGCTGCAACCGGCATAGAGAAATGTTCAGCAAAGGCTTTGATTTCTTCAAAACCGCCGCGGGTTCCTTGACCCACATAAAGAACAGGTTGTTTCGCCGCTTCAATAAGAGGAATAGCAGCTTGTAAATCTTCCTCTGCTGGCATAATAACTCCTGTGCGATGATTCTTAGCAGTTGCGATTTCTTGTTCTTCAATTTCGGCAAAGCCAAAATCAACAGGAATAGTTACAACTGCAACTCCTTTATGTTCATAAGCTGCCTTAATTGCTTCATCGACTAAATGAGGCAAGCTTTCAGGAGTCATCGCAGTCCGGTTGTAAATGCTGACATCAGCAAACATCGGATTTTCGTTTAATTCTTGAAAAACGTCATAGTTCATAACAGTAGACGCAACTTGACCTAGTAAGGCAACTACGGGAACATGATCCATTTTCGCATCATATAGACCGTTGATTAGATGGCTTGCTCCAGGACCAGCTGAACCGAATACGGCACCCACTTTACCTGTCAATTTTGCATCTGCAGCAGCAGCCAGTGCGCCAACTTCTTCGTGGCGAACTTGAATATATTTGACACTTTCTTTTTCTTTGTATAAGGCATCCATAGTTGAGTTGAAAGAACCGCCAGGGATTCCATAAATATGATCGACACCCCAAGCTTCGAACACTTTGACCATTGCAGTAGCAGCATTAATTTTTGTCATGATTCTCACTCGCTTTCATAATAACTAACAAGACAAGTATAACGCTTTTAACAAAACCAACCAAAGAATGTGTTTGGCCAAAGCCTTAATTTGAGGGCAGGTTTATCTTGTGATAAACTGAAAGGGCATAAAAACGCTCTAGGAGGTTACTATGACAGAATGGTTGGTGTCTTTGTCTGCTTGGCAGCAGGCATTGGTTGGGACATTGTTTACTTGGGGAATGACTGCTTTAGGGGCAGCCATGGTTTTTTTCTTTAAAAATATTAATCGTAATGTGCTAAATACCATGTTGGGTTTTGCTTCAGGTGTCATGATTGCGGCCAGTTTTTGGTCGTTACTAGATCCGGCGATTGAAGCGGCTGAGGAGAATGGCTCGATTCCTTGGCTAGTAGTGAGCGTTGGCTTTGGCCTAGGCGGTCTTTTTTTATACATTGCTGATAAAACGATTCCACACATGCACTTTGGTCCAAATAAGGAAAAAGAAGGCTTACCCAGCCACTTGAAACGGACAATTTTGCTCGTATTTTCGATTACCTTACATAATATTCCAGAAGGATTAGCAGTTGGCGTAGCCTTCGGCGCAGCCAGCGAGGCAGCTAATCCAACAGCAGCAGTTTTGGCTGCTATCTCTGTATCTTTAGGGATTGGTATTCAAAATTTTCCCGAAGGTGCAGCAGTTTCCATCCCCTTGCGGCAAGAGGGGCTGAGCCGTTGGAAATCCTTTGTTTATGGACAGGCTTCAGGGATTGTCGAGCCGATTGCAGCAGTGATTGGCGCACTTTTAGTGATGCGGGTTCAGCCGTTACTGCCTTATGCACTCGCTTTTGCAGCAGGGGCAATGATCTATGTTGTTATTGAAGAGTTGATTCCGGAAGCGCAGGCGACAACAGACAGTAAACATCATTTTGGAGTTTTTGGAGCAATGTCAGGCTTTATTATTATGATGATTTTGGATGTTGCATTAGGTTAAACAGGAATGAACCTTATTTTATAAATGTTCTTGTTTAGCAAGGATATCAAGAATAGAAAGTTCTTTACTTCTTAAGAAAGCAGGGTGTTTCTTAATTATTATCGGATAATTTCTTGAAAATGTTCATCTTTTGTTGCAATAGATCACGGGAAGTGTTATGATAACTCTTGTAATACTTTTGATATGTGACTATTTGTTTATCTATAATTTTTTGATACAACACTTCTTTCTACACATCATTTTTTATTACAAATAAACACACTTGATGTGTATTTGGAGGTACTTAATATGAATAACGGTACAGTAAAATGGTTTAACGCAGACAAAGGTTTTGGATTTATCACTAGCGAAGATGGAAATGACGTATTTGCTCATTTTTCAGCTATCCAAGGCGACGGCTTCAAAACTTTAGAAGAAGGCCAAGCAGTTTCTTTCGACATTGAAGAAGGACAACGTGGACCTCAAGCAACTAACATTGTTAAAGCTTAATCACTTATAACAGTCAAGAGTATAGGCAGAATGCCTGTACTCTTTTTTTTGTTTTTTAAAACCAGTTTAACTATATGTAAACGGCGACCTTTAAACATCTTGTGTATTCACTACGGCTTTTGATTGAAAAATACTGGTTTAATATCTGTAAGAATGATGTGAATAAATAGGAGATGCGTTATAATCTACTTAATAAGACTTTCACATGCAAGGTTCTTTTTCCCTGCTTTTAAAGACCTGCAGCCTCGAATAAGCAAAATTCCTTTTTTACATAATCGATTTTAATGTTTTCTGCTATACATAAATGGACTTACAGAGCGTTGTCTAGCCGAGACAATTGTCTGTCAGAGTAAAACTACTTCTAATATAGATAGGAGCAAAGAGTCTTGAAAACATTGTTGTCAAACTCCGCAAATCGTCAGGTTTTGATTATTGAACAGCTTAAATATTCCGATGAATGGGTACCTGTTAAGCAGATCGTAGAAAGTATCGATGCCAGTCCGAAAACAATTATTAGAGACTGTGAAGATATCGAAGAACGCTGGGGACATATTGTTAGTATCCAGAGAAGTGCTTCTTCCGCTCTTCATCTAACGGAGAAAAAAGGACATACAGTATCGGAAATCTTTTCTGAAATGATTCAAGAATCAGTAGCTTTCCAACTATTGGAGAAGATCATTTTTTTTCCTGGAAAAAGTCGTCTAGAATTACAGGAAGAGCTGTTTATCAGTTCAGCTAATTTGTACCGCCAGATTATCAAAATGAATGAAGTGCTTGCCTCGTTTGGTGTGTATATTGATCGGACCAAGGTTTGTTTAACAGGAGAAAATGAGATTCAAACGCGCATTTTTTTAGCTATTTATTTTTCAGAAGCCTATGATTACAATAATTGGCCGTTTCCAATGGTTGAACGAGCAAAGGTGGAACAGCTGGTTGAGAAGATGACCTCCATCTACCCACAAGAATTGAGTCTGCCTTTTCTGATTGGCGCAACCATCTTGAGACAAAATCAAGGGTTTGTGGTTTCTGATTCGCACATGAAAAAGAAGGAATACCACTTGGATGTTTATCATTTTTTTCTCCTGAATATCCAAGAAGTCCTACCAGAATTGGTTCAAAAGGAGTTGTATTTAGACTTTGCCAGCACTATTTTATGGCGTGATTTTTCATGGGATAATCGAGAAGAGGAGCTTCGGATTGAAAAGTTCTGTAAAGAGTCAATCCAACTGGTAGCTGAGGTATTGAATTTAAAAAATTCAGAAGCCAATCAGCAAAAGTGTATCTATGTGCTCAAAAGTTTTTATTGTTTGTTCAAAACTTATCCGCACAAGAATTATTTGATTTATAATCGTTGCTGGAGCGCCAGTAAAACGATCCATAAACGTTTTGCTGTATTCAACAAAGTATTGGAAAAAAATTTAAGAGATCTTGAAACCCATACGAAGATTCCCTGGTATTCTGTCTATTATGTATTTATTCTTTTTGAATTATTTATCGCTTGGGAAAACCTCCCTCAACAGCTTTATGCCTTGAGACAACCGGTTTCAGTTGAAATAGCTAGTAATCGTGGACTGGATCATGCACATTTACTCGGCTATTGTGTGGAGCGAAATTTGAACGATAAAGTACTGGTGAATATTAACCCTACGCTGATTAAGAGTGAAATAAGAGAGAGTCATCACGCTGATTTTGATCTTTGTGTAACGAATTTTTTGGCAAAAAGTGTCCCTAAGGAAAAATTGTTTATTGTAGAGGATATTCCTTCGGCTAAAAATTTAACCTCTTTGCAAGACTTAATTGAGAAGCATCGAATGGAAATGGTAATTGAACAACTCGCTTATCTAGAATAACAACGAAAAGAAGCCAACTCACCTGTTCCTGTTTTTAGGTGGGTTGACTTCTTTTTTTAAGGATATGTTAAAGTGTGTCTGTCTCGGGATTTTTAAGATCTGCGCCGATTACTGCGCTTAGTTAACCAGTTAACAATAAAATATGCAATTGCTAAAGGAATCCCAATGCGAAAGACTAAAGACAATACTCCAGAAATCAGTGGGCCGATAATTTGCAATGCCAGACTAGCGACTAGAAAAAAGCCGATGACCATTAAAATACGTACAGGAGTTGAATATGTTTTCATAAGTTCTTCCTTCTTCCTTTGTGTTCTTGATTATGTACAAAGTATAACAAAGGTTTTTATTGAAAACGTCCAACTTAAGACGTATTTATCGATTGGCTATTAGTAGGAGAAATTTATGGGAACGAAGCTATCCTAAGACAGATAAATATGCTAGAGTGTTAATTGAATGAATAAATGATGAGGTGAAAAGTATGTTAGAGGCAATCATTTTTGATATGGATGGGGTATTGGTAGATTCTGAATATACCTATTTTGAAAGTAAATCGACGATCTTAGAGGAAGCTGGGCATCCGGTAGAAGAGAGTTATCATTATCAGTTCATGGGAACAACCGGTGAATACATGTGGCAAAAGATGAAGGAAGAGTTCTCTTTGCCGTTAACTGCGAGTGACTACGTTGGAAAAATGAATCAATTGCGTGAAAAAATGGTTGCGACGGATGGCGTACGTCCGATTGAGGGAGCACCAGCCTTTGTTAAAAGACTGCATGAAGCAGGGTTACCTCTGGGTGTAGCCTCTTCATCGACTTTAAAGGAAATCAAAACCAACCTGCAAGCTTTAGGAATCGCGGACTGCTTCCAAATCGTTATGAGCAGCGAAGAAGTTCCAAATTCCAAACCAGCTCCTGATGTCTATTTAGAAGTTGCTCATCGCATGGGCGTAGAACCGAATAATTGTTTGGGAATTGAAGATACTAAAAATGGCAGTACAGCGGTTCACCGGGCAGGAATGGTCTGTCTAGGCTTCCACAATCCGATCTATCCGAAGCAGGACTTGCAAAAAGCGGATCGAATTGTTGAAACCTTTGAAGGACTAGATCGGGAAGCTTTGGAAAAAATCTATCAGGAAGTAAAAGGGGAGAAAGATGCAGGCAGTCATTAATCAGCAGGAATTTATTACCGAGGGCGGCTGTAATGCTTGTGGGTTTCAAAGCTGCGTCACGTACACGCTGCGATTAGAAAACGAAAAGACTCTTTTATTGGATGAGTACGACAATCCTTCGTTGATTACAGCATTAGCTCTGGAAAATGGCTGGCGGCAAGAGTATGTAACAATAGGTATTGGTGAGGATGTTTTGGTTTTCAAAAAGTCGGATCAGCAGGTTGAGGTTCATGAGACAGGCTCCATGATCACCTATCAAAAGGCTGGACACCGCTGTTCGATTCCGAAATGTGCAGCAGTTAAAGAAGAAGGATTTCAACAGGTGAATCAAGTGCTGCTGGAAATCTTCTCACTGGAAGCTTATGAATTTTTAGAAGCAGTCAACTAGAAAAGGCCGAAACCTTTGACGAATAATCAAGGGTTTCGGCCTTATTTTTGTGTCTTCAGTTTATCTTTGCAAATCTTCCCAAGTCCAGTCAGTTACATCAATTAGGTCTTTTCCTTCCGCTCGGATGTAATCATGATGACGTTGCAAAATTTCATCCATTTCTTCTGAGAAGTCGGCAGCTTTTTCGCCATAAGCGGCATTAGCTGCGGCTTGTGCTAAGTGGAAACGGTCCATTTCGCTGTAAACGCGCATGTCAAATGGTGTAGTAATGTCACCATTTTCACGATAGCCATGAATATACAAATGATGATTATGACGATCAAAGAAGAAATCACGAATCATGTTTTCATAGCCATGGAAAGCAAAGACGATCGGTTTATCCTTAGTAAACAAGTCATCGAATTCTTCATCACTTAACCCACGAGGGTCATTATCAGGATGACGCAATTTCAAAATGTCGACCACATTGATAAAACGAATCTTCATTTCTGGATAATGCTTATTTAGAATGCTGACAGCAGCTAAAGCTTCCAGATTTGGTTCAGTTCCGGCAGCAGCAATAACGATGTCTGGTTCGCTGTCACCGTCTGTGCTGGCCCAGTCAATTACTTTTAAGCCTTTATCCACTAATTCCTCTGCTTCTTCAACCGAATAGAACTGAGGACGCGGATGCTTACTAGAAACGATTAAGTTAATCACTTGTTCTTCCTGCAAGGCTTTATCCATCACTGCCATTAAAGTATTGGCATCAGCAGGCAAATATTCACGAATAAATTCGGGCTTTTTCTCAGCCAAGTGAGACAAAACACCCGGATCTTGGTGAGTGTAGCCATTATGGTCTTGCTGGAAGACCGTGGATGTTGAAATCAGATTCAAAGATGGATAATGCTTACGCCAAGGCTGATCGCTGGCTTTGCGCATCCATTTGAAATGCTGCGTCAGCATGGAATCTACTACCCGCAGGAAGGATTCGTAGCTGGCGAAGAATCCGTGACGACCAGTTAATACGTAGCCTTCCAAGAAACCTTCGGCCTGATGTTCTGATAATTGACCATCAATTACCCGACCAACAGAAGACTGCCATTCGTCTGAGCTCAACTTAGGTTCCAGCCATTGACGATTGGTTACTTCAAACACTTTGTTCAAGCGGTTGGATTTGGTTTCGTCTGGTCCAAAAATTCGGAAGTTGTCAGGGTTGTTTTTTATGATATCCCTAGCGTGACCACCGAAGACGATCATATCTTGTGCTGTAACAGCACCTGGATGTGAAGTATCTACAGCTAATGCACGCCAATCTGGCATATTCAAAGGCTTAGGATCAATTCCGCCATTGGTAATGGGATTGCTGGACATCCGTTTGATTCCCTTTGGTGAAATTTCACGAATTGAATCTATCACTGTTCCATTTTCATCAAACAATTCTTCTGGATGGTAAGATTTCAACCATTTAACCAGTTTATCGGCATGTTCCATGTGATCGGCATCTACCGGAATAGGTACTTGATGGGCCCGGAAGGTACCTTCAATTTTTTCGCCATCCCAGCTTTCAGGACCGGTCCAGCCTTTTGGTGTCCGGAAAATGATGACCGGCCATTGCGGCATGGTTGCATCTTCAGCTTTACCTTGACGAGCTTTTGTTTGAATCGCCTTAATTTCTTCAATTACTTTATCCAAGGTTTCCGCCATGATTGGATGAACCTTCTCAGGATCGGTTCCTTCAACAAAATAAGGTTTCCAGCCCATTCCCTCAAAGTATTTCACTAAGTCTTCGTTGCTTTTACGGGAAAGAATGGTAGGATTAGAAATTTTTCCGCCATTTAGATAAAGAATGGGTAAAACAGCCCCATCATTGACCGGGTTAATGAATACATTAGAAAACCAACTGCCAGCTAATGGGCCAGTTTCTGATTCGCCATCCCCGACAACAGTTGCTGCAATGACATCAGGATTATCTAAGATCGCTCCGGTTGCATGAGAGATTGAGTAGCCTAATTCGCCGCCTTCATGAATAGAACCCGGTGTTTCCGGTGCTGCATGAGAGGCAATCCCACCAGGAAATGAGAACATTTTAAATAAGCGTTTTAAGCCGGCTTCGTCTTGAGTAACTTCGGGATAAATTTCAGAATAGCTGCCATCTAAGTAAGAGTTAGAGACCATTACTTGGCCGCCATGTCCGGGACCTTCAATGTAGAACATGTTCAAATCATACTTATTAATGACCCGATTTAAATGAGCATAAATGAAGTTTTGGCCGGCAATGGTGCCCCAGTGTCCGATTGGATGAGCTTTAATGTCTTCTTTTTGAATGGAGCGCTTTAATAAAGGATTATCCTTTAAATAAATTTGGGCGACAGAAATATAATTGGCCGCACGCCACCAAGCGTTGAGTCGGTCGAGATATTCTTTGGAATCTACGTTTACTGTCATGAGTAAAAGCTCCTTTTTTAGTATTTTTTACTATAATATAGCCACTTTCACTATAGCGCGATCGCAAAAAAATGTAAAACAATCAGTCTCTTATTGCAGCATAGTATAGTTAAATAATGAGACTGTTTCATGGAAAAAATAGGAAGTCAGAGTACCAAGTTGCATAAAGGGTTGCCAAAAAAGTATATTGAAGAGATCAGCAGCTCTGATTTAGTCGATTTGTTTATAAAAGAACAAACAGATGGCAAAGGAGGCTAAGGATAAAGGTCTCATGTTGCATAAAAAACACTGAATCTTTTGGGAACAACGCTGGTAGCAATGTAAGCGATTTTATAATAAATTGTAATTGTGAGAGGGATGGCTATGAACTTAGAAAAACGAACGAATCAAATTTTTATGGAACTCATCAATAATCCACAGCTGGCTAGTAAAGCGCTGTGTGAGAAGTTTGATCTTTCCCGTGGACAATTGAATTACGCATTAAAGAAAATCAATGATTCGCTGCAAGATGAAAAATTAGCAGAGATCAAGCGAACGAAGAATGGTCGCTTTATTATTCCAAATGAGACGTTGTCCTATTTTAAAGGTGGTGATGAAACGCTGGGAGAACCACAGGAGAATTATGTGTTTTCCGGCAAGGAACGTGTCTATCTAATTGAATTGATGCTTATAAGTAAAGAAGATTATCTCTCGCTGAATCATTTTATTGATGACTTGCAGGTAAGCCGCAACACGATTTTGCGCGATTTAAAAGAAACCAATCAGGACGTCACACGGCATGATTTAGCCTTAAAGTACACGCGGCAAAAAGGCTACTTCATCGACGGAGATGAATGGAACAAAAGGCAGTTGTTATCGGATGTTTTAGGTCACTTGGCTGAGATGTATAACGGCATTAATTTCATCATTCAGTTTGCTAATCTGGAGGTAGAAATGATTGAAACCTTTCGCAAAAGGGTGGAGATGATTGAACAGGATTTAGAGGTTCGTTTCACTGATGAGCGTTTGAAGATTTTGCCGCTGCTGATCATTTTACTGATTCGACGAGCGCAAAAGGGCAAGATGATTTCCTATAGCTTTAAGGTGAATTATCGGGAGCTGGCAGATACGAAGGAATACTTGGCTGCTGACCGGGTAGTATGGGATGTAGATGGCTTAAGTGAGAACGAACGAGTGTATCTTACAATGCTGCTTTTAACGACAAATCTTTCCCGGGGCGACATCCTTTCTTTAAAGGAAATCAACAAGATGAAGGAAGCGTTGGAAGGGGTCATCGCCAACTTTGAAAAAATTGCTGGCGTGAGCTTAGAAGATAAGGAAAAACTGCTGGACCGTCTGCTGGTTCATATGCGGCCAGCCTATTATCGGATTAAGTATCATTTGAACCTGCAAACGAAATATTATCAGGAAAATAAGGATGCCAATTTATTTTCCCTGGTATATCTAGTTAAGGAAGCCAGTGGACCGTTAGAGGAGTTCTTTGGTCAGAAAATTCCAGATGCTGAACTATTCTTTATCTCCTTGTTTATCGGCAGTCACATTGTAGAAAGTACGAAAATTATTCATCCAGAAAATCGTAAAAAAGGTATTATCGTATGTCCCAATGGAGTCTCGATTGCTGTTCTATTGGAAAATACGTTGCGAAACTTGTTGCCGGAAATTGATTTTGTCGCTTTGATGTCGGCCCGAGAATTCTATCAGCAAGATTATGAGGTGGACTTCATTTTCTCAGCCGTCCCTTTAAAAACGGAGAAAAAGGTATTTGTCGTCAACAGCTTTTTAACCGAACCAGAGAAAAAGCAGCTGCGGGAACGGGTGCTGCGATCAACGGCTGCGATTCAGCCAGGAGTGGTCACTCCTGAGAAGGTGTTATCGATGGTGAAAAAATATGCGACTGTTACAGATGAAGATCAGCTGTATAGCGAATTGCTGAATTTATTCACCCCAAAGGAATCAAAAATACTGACGAAAAAAAAGCCGCATTTAATTGATTTATTGAAAGGTGAAACAATTCGAATTTTCGAAGAACCAACCGAATGGCTGACAGTTTTGGATGAACTGGCAGTACCTTTAGAAAAACACAAAGTAATCACCAAGAATTATATTGAAGCCTTGAAAAAAGAAATGCCAACCTTGCCAGCGTACACAGTTTTACGTAACCGCATCGTATTGCCACATACGGTTCCAGAGGCTGGCGCAATCGGTGTAGGTATCAGTTTAGGTATCTTGAAGCATGCACTGATCGCAGATGACGGCAGCCGAATCAAGACAGTTGTACTGTTGGGATCAAATGATAAGGATGAACACATTGATCTGATTTTTGAATTAATGAGCTTGGCAGGGGCAAAACAACTTGATCAACTTGAACAAGCTAAGAATGAAAAAGAAGTACGGGAAGCTTTAGCGAGCTTCAATAAAGATTATTGGAGGTAATGAAATGACGGCGGAAACCAAACTAAGCGGGTATTTGAAAACACCCCTGATTTTTGTACAGGAAGTTTACGATTCGCGGGATGAACTGTTGGAACAGGTTTCTCAGCGAGCACTTAATCTAGGGTGGGTTCGAGAAGACTTTCTGTCACGGATTAAAGAAAGAGAGGAGACCTTTCCAACAGGTATTCAGCTGCAAAATCTAGGTGCAGCGATCCCTCATACGGATTCGGAATGTGTCTTGAAGGAGTTTGTGGCAGTAGTAACCAATGAACGTCCGGTTGTTTTTAACAGCATGGAGGATAAAGAGGTGCAGGTAAAGGCGGATATTGTGTTTGTCTTAGGACTGAATCAGCCTCATGCACAATTGGAAATGCTGCAGTCGTTAATGGGGCTCTTACAAAATGAAACCCTGTTGTCAGAAATGTTATTGGCGTCAAACGAAGTATCACTATTGGAAGTCATTCAAAAAAATAATTTATAGGATAGGGGAAAATACAATGAAAAGAAAAGTAAAAGTATTAGTCGCATGTGGAGCAGGAATTGCAACATCAACAGTAGTTATGAAAAAGGTAGAGGACTTGTTTGCCCGCAATCAGATCCCGGTAGAAATTATGCAAATTAAAATCGCGGAAGCATCAGCAAAACAGGATGAAGCGGATATTTTGATCTCAACAACGATGCTGCCAACGGAATACAAGATTCCAGCGATCAAAGCGATGGCCTTCTTAACTGGCATTAACACGGAAAAAGTTGAGAATGAAATTTTGGAAGCTGTGAATTCATTAGATTAATAGGGTAATAGCTGAAGGTAAATAGGAATGATTTTTACTGAAGAATTATTCCTTAATATATTTAAGGAGGATTTAATTGAATGGATAGCTTAACAAACGTTGTACAAAGTATTTTGAACATGGGTTCAAGTGTTGTGCTGCCGATTATCATGTTTATTGTGGGGATTGTCTTTCGAGTTCCACTGAAAAAAGCCATTATTTCAGGTCTTACGGTTGGTATTGGGATGATTGGGATTAACTTAGTCATTAATTTATTAACAACAAGTGTTGGTCCTGCAGCACAGGCAATGGTTGAACGGTTTGGGCTAAACTTAACAATCATCGACGCAGGCTGGCCAACAGTCGCAGCTGGTACTTGGGCGCAACCAATCGCAGCTGTGATGATTCCAATTATTTTGATAGTGAACCTGATCATGTTAGCAATGAACTGGACAAAGACACTGAATATCGATATTTGGAACTATTGGCACATGAGTGCGGCTGCAGCAACCGGTTACATTGTAACAAATAATTTTCTTTTTGGCATCATCTGCGGCATTATTTATACCGTATTTGTGCAAATTATTGCTGATAAGACTGCACCAAAAATGCAAGAATACTACGGATTAGAAGGTGTCAGCTTACCAACCGGATCAGCTCAGGGCTATGCAGTTTTGGCGATTCCCATCGGATGGCTGATTGATCGTATTCCAGGAATCAACAAATTAGATGTTAAGCCAGAAACAATTCAAAAACGTTTTGGTATTTTCGGCGAACCAATGATTATGGGAATTATTATCGGGGTATTTTTAGGTTTGCTGGGTGGTTATGATATTGCTGGGATTCTTCAAATTGGGATGACCATGGGTGGTGTGATGTTCCTGATGCCGCGGATGGTGAAAATCTTGATGGAAGGATTAATTCCAATTCAAGAAAGTGCTCAAAAAATGTTGCAAAGTCGTTATGGCGATCGGGAAATTTACTTAGGAATGGATGCGGCTTTAGCAACAGGCTCTCCAGCTGCATTATCAACAGGACTGTTGATGGTGCCAATCACGTTGTTCTTAGCGGTTATTTTGCCAGGAAACCGCGTATTACCGTTTGGTGACTTGGCAACGATTCCTTTCTTTGCGGCCTTGGTTGTACCTAGTCGTAAAGGGAACATTTTGCACTCGGTTTTATCTCTAACTGTCGTAATTGCACTTGCGCTATTGATGGCGACTGACTTTGCCCCAACCTTAACGACGATGGCCGAAGGGATTGTTGAATTCCCAGAAGGTGCTGCTCAAATCAGTAATTTGGATACCGGCGGAAATATCTTGAACTGGATTTTCTTAAAATTGGCACAGTTAGTCAACTCAATCATGTAGGAGGGTTTTATAGTAATGAATAAAATGATGAAAGGTGTCTCAAAGCAGGCACCTGGTTACGATCAAATGGCATTTATCGACTTAGAAATACCAGAAGCAACTGCTGACAAGGTATTGATCAAAGTTGCGTACACCGGCATTTGTGGATCAGATATCCATACCTTTAAAGGTGAATACAAAAATCCAACAACTCCAGTTGTCTTGGGACATGAATTTTCCGGACAAGTCGTTGCAGTGGGTAATCAAGTAAAAAAGGTAAAAGTGGGAGATCGCGTAACCAGTGAAACGACTTTTACTGTCTGCAACGAATGCGACTATTGTAAGGAAAAACAATACAATCTGTGTCCCCACCGTAAAGGAATTGGTACCCAGCAAAACGGCAGTATGGCCAATTACGTTTTAGCTAGAGAAGAAAGCATTCATTTACTGCCGGATGAATTGAGTTATGAGGGGGCGGCTATGAGTGAACCGCTAGCTTGCTGCGTCCATGCCATGTATCAAAAAAGCCGTTTGGAATTGCAGGATAAAATTATCATTATGGGCCCTGGCCCAATCGGTTTATTCCTGTTGCAAATCGCTAAAGATATCGGTGCCTTCGTCATCATGACGGGGATTACCAAAGATGCGCATCGACTTGAGCTGGCAAAAAAAATGGGGGCTGATGTCGTTGTCGATACAATGAAAGAAAATCTAGCCGAGGTTGTTGAGGAAGTCACTGATGGCTATGGTGTTGATAAGGTTTATGATGCTTCAGGAGCCTTGCCGGCTGTTAATGCCAGTTTACCGCTGATGCGCAAGCAAGGAATTTTCGTTCAAGTCGGTCTATTCAGAGATAAAATGAATGAACTGGATTTAGAAACAATTATTCAACGAGAAATTGAGTATGTGGGCAGCCGCTCACAAAATCCTTACGACTGGCCGATTGCGATTCATCTGTTAGCCAAAGGAGCTATCCATATCGATGAAATGATTACTAAAAAATATCCGTTGGAAGAATGGCGTACCGCCTTTGATAAAGTCATGGAGGGCAATGAGATCAAGGTTATGATCGAGTCCAATCCGGATGAGTTTTAAGTAAAATAAGAAGATGATTCAAAATGCCGCCGGGTGTTTTGGGTCATCTTTTTTTGTGAAAATGAGTGTAAAATCAATCAGCTGATCGGTGATTAAATTGAATGATACCGTTTACTAAAATTGGATTTAAGGTTAGACTAGTTGGAAAATGACTTAGGCAGGTGAGTTTAAATGGAATTAGATAATCGCAATGTACAGCTGCTGCAGCTGATTTCTTCCAGTGTACAGATTACGTCCAAAGAGCTGATGGAGAAAAATAAGTTAACTCGGAATCAATTGGATTATTCGATTAAGAAAATCAATGAGTTTTTGAAGGACAATACCTATGAACCGATTATTCGTTCCCGCAAAGGCCATTTTGTGGTTGATGCTAAAGTGGTGGATGATTTTTCTGGTCTAGCGAATAGTGAGAGCCGCTTAAAGGCAACGGAAAGCAGTTTTTTAGATGAAGAATATCGACTGTTAGTGATTTTACTGCTGGTTTTTTCGTCAGATTATTTATCGTTGTATCATTTTTCCGACACATTGGAGGTCAGCAAAAATACGATTGTTTCAGATATTAAGAAGCTGAAGGAATTTTTAGGTAAGCACCGAATTACGATCGAGTATTCTCGTAAAAAAGGATATTATTTTAAGGGAAATGAAGAAATTATTCGCGGTGTGATTCTCTCTATCACGGATAAGGTGATGGAGTCAATTTACAATACGGTGATTTTCCATAAGTATTTGCTGATTTCGGAACAGGAAATTGAAGAAAAACGCAAGTTGATCCGTATGATTGAATCGGAACTGCAGGTACATTATACGGACAACCGGATTCAGACCGCGCCGTATTTTTTGAATTTGCTGACAAAGCGTGTGCGAAATGGACACTTATTGGATCAGCGCTTTGGATCCATTGCTAAAGAGGTAATGGATACTAAGGAGTATGCAGCCATCGTAAAGGTACTGGCTGGGCGCTATGAATTGCCAAAAAGTTACAGTGAGCACTTGTATTTGTGTCTATTTATTCTTTCTTTAAAGATTACTGATTTAAGCAATATGTTTTCGTTAAACACGGATGCGTTGCGCAGCCATATAACAGATTTTATCGAATTGTTGGAAAAAAATATTGTAATTCAGCTAAATGATAAAGCACAATTGATTGAAAATCTAGCGTTGCATCTGGCACCGGCCTATTATCGGATTAAATATGGTTTGACTAGTGACTATACGATTACAGATTTTGTGAAGACTCAGTTGAATCCTTTATTTTTCATGGTGAAAACTTCAATCGCACCATTAGAGGAATTTTTCCAAGAACGGATTCCTAACGATGAGGTTTATTTAATCACCATGTTTGTGGGAGCTTACATGCAAAAGGAAAAGCCGATTAACGAAAGTAAAACAACGGTTAATGCGATGGTCGTTTGTCCGAATGGTATTATCAGTTCGAAGCTTTTGGAGAATACGTTGGATAATTGGTTTCCTATGATCCGTTTTCTGCCAGCTTGCTCAATTCGAGAATTCTACCAACAAGAGAATGAATTGGATGTTCAGTTGATCTTTTCCACGACACCATTAACAACCGAATTGCCGGTGATTGTGGTGGGGAATGACTTATCGACTATGAATAAGAATTTAATCGTCAACGAAGTGATTCAGTTGATTTACAAAATTGACAGCTACAAACTGCAACCGGATTATACCTTGGCAATTGTTAAGAAGTATGTTGAGCTGTCGCCAGAAATTGAAGAACGAATTCGTAAAGAGCTGCTGATATCTTACAACTCAATCTTCCAAATTCAGGATCAGGAAGTGCTGACAAACCAGAACAAACTACACCTTAGTGATGTTATAACACCGGAAAGTATCGTTTTGCTAGATGGCGAGGAAAGCTGGGAAAGTGTCTTACAGAAAACGACCCAAAACCTAATCGATCGTGATATTGTGGAGCCTCGCTACTTAACGAGTTTACGGGAGCAGTTTCCGGTAGTTGCGCCAAATATTTTACTGGGAAATAGTATCGTTATTCCTCATACTGTTCCAGAAAACGGTACGAAAAGCTTAGGTATGTGCTTTACTAAGGTCAAGCAGGGTTTTCAAAGTGAGGACCAGTGTTTCTATTATGTAGTGGTTATCTCAGCAGTTGATAGAAAGCAGCATATTCAGCCAATGATGGAGCTTTTGAAGATAGCCAGTGATAAAAAAATGCTAGAAAAATTGGCAGCCGCTGATAATAAAGCAGAAATTTTGTCTGTTATTTCCGCTGTGAAAAAATAGGAAAGACTCCTCTGATAAAAAAATCAGAGGAGCTTTCTTATTTTTTACTAGAAATAACCTTTGTTAAATCAACGTTTTCAGCAATTCATACAAGTAATGCTGAATTTGTTGAGTAAAAAGTAATTCCAAAACAAATTCAAAAGAAACCGTTTCCGTGCTATCTTTTCATTAGCAAGACAAGTAAGGAGGAGATAGCGTGCTAAAAAAAGAACTTTTATTTTATAAACTGGCCCCTGATGATTACGAAACACTGGTTCGTTTTCTTGGGGGGAGAATGGAGGAGCTGGGATATGTAAAGGCTAGTTATGTACCCGCAGTCGTTGAGAGGGAAAAAGGATTTCCTACGGGATTAAGCATGGGAAATTATGGAATTGCCATTCCTCATACGGATCGAGAGCATGTGAATCAATCAGTATTGGCGATTGCAACCTTGAAGAAACCGATATATGTCTGCTCTATGATCGATCCAACCAAGGAAGTGGAAGTATCGTTGGTGATCCTGATGGCAGTGGAAGATCCTGATGGTCAGGTAAAAATGCTTAGCAAGCTAATGGGTCTTTTCCAAGACGTGGAGACCCTGAAACAATTGGAGCAATCCAACTCATGTGAAGAAATGTATCGTATTTTATCAAAATTAGAATTAGAAGTCGTTTAAAACAGACAGGAGGAAAAATAATGAAACAGTACAATGTATTATCCGTTTGCGGATCAGGCACAGTCACATCATCAATGGTGGCAGAAAAATTAAGAGAAGCGTTAGAAGAGAAAGGTTATCGTATCATGACAACTGAAGCACGACCAACCGAAGCATTGCAGCTGGCTCAAGGCGGAACCTTTGATTTTATTACCTACACTAGCCCATTACCAGAAGGAGAATATGGTGTTCCCGTGGTCAATGCGATTGGTTTTCTAACTGGCTTTGGCGATGAAGAATTTCTAGAAGAAATTGATGGTGTTTTAGCAGAGCTAGATAAGCAGTAACAGGCATAGGGGGAGACAAAAATGAAGCACTACAAAGTCTTATCGGTGTGTGGATCAGGTACAGTTACTTCGTCAATGGTTGCAGAGAAGCTGAGGGAATCGTCAGAAGAAATGGGATATTTCATTACAACAATGGAAGCACGGCCAACTGAAGCGCTGCAATTAGCTCAAGGAGGAATGTTTGATTTTATCACCTATACCAGTCCATTGCCAGAAGGAGATTATGGAGTGCCAATAGTGAATGCCATGGGATTTTTAACTGGCTTTGTTGATGAATTTTTGGAGGAAGTGGCAGGAGTTCTAGCAGAGTTGGAAAAAAATAAAAACGCGTAAAGGAGTAGTGAGATGTTAGAAACGTTAAAAAATGTGTTTGATACTTTTGGTTCGGCGGTATTTGTACCAGTCATGATTTTTGTTGTTGCAAAGGTTTTGAAGGTTAAAACACAAAAAGCCTTCCTGTCTGGTTTATACGCTGGTGTCGGATTGATGGGCTTTACATTGATTTTGAACTCATATACACCGATTATTTCAGAAGTTGTTCAGCAAATGGTGGATCAGACGGGAATTAATTTACCTGCCTTTGATGTCGGCTGGCAAGCAACCGCATTAGTCGCTTATTCAACAGAAGCGGGCATGATTTACTTAGTGATTGCTTTGGTCTTACAAACCGTTTTATTCTTGGTGAAATGGACCAACGTATTCCAACCATCGGATTTATGGAATAATTATTCTTACATGGTTTGGGGCTCAATGGTTTATCTGGCCACTCGCAACATGATTTTAGCTGTTGGGTTGATGTGTTTATTAAATATGTATAGCCTGCTTCTATCAGAAATGCTGGCGCGAAGATGGTCAACCTATTATAACTATCCTAATTGCACCATCATTGCAATGCACAATATTGAACCAGGTATTTTCGCCTTAATCATGGACCCGGTTTGGAATATGATTGGTTTACACAAGGTACGAATGAATCCGCAAGGGCTGCAAAAGAAACTTGGTTTTTTGGGAGAACCCATTTCGTTAGGTTTGTTTTTAGGGTTATTCTTAGGAATTTTAGGAAATTTCAGCCAACTAGGCAGTTTAGAATCTTGGGGCCAAATTACGCAGGTAGGAATTGCTACAAGTGCAGTAATGGCAATTTTTCCGAAAGTAGCGGGAATCTTTGCGCAAGCCTTTAACCCAATTTCACAGGCTGCCAGCAAAAATGTTCGCGGTAACAATAAGGAACGTGAATGGTACCTTGGAGTGAATGATGCAACTGGTTATGGGGAACCAGCGACCTTGATTTCTGGAATTATTTTAATCCCAATTATGGTAGCCTTGGCGATGATTTTACCAGGCAATCAAACCTTGCCAGTAGTTGATTTATTAGCAATTCCGTACATGGTTCAGGCGTTAGTTTGTTTAACTAACGGAAATATTGCAAAAACCTTATTGAATGGTGCTATTTGGTTCAGCTTAGGCTTGTACATGTGTACCTATACAGCACCAATGTTTACAGAAATTGCTCAGACAGTTGGAGTTACTTTACCAGCGGGTGCATTGATGGTAACCAGCTTCAATATTTTAGGAAAACCGATTTTTGGCTTGATTTTCTTAGCGTTCTTAAGTCAAAATCCAATCTTCATTGGTTTAACCATTGTGGCATACTTTGTTGTTTACTTCTTGTTCCGTAAAAATAAGGAAGCTTTTTACGATTACCTTGAACGGGCAGCAGCAAAAAATAATGGGGAACAACCTTCAGGTGAAACAAAAGTAGCATAGGAGATGAAAGCATGGCAAAGCAAATGGAGGCAAGTGTTTTAGTGGCACCAGGAATTTTGGAATATAAAAAAGTGGGAGTTCCAGCCATTAGCGAGAATGAAGTCTTAATTAAAGTAGCTTACGCGGGAATCTGTGGGTCAGATGTGCCCCGCGCAAACTTAGAAAACGGTGCAAGAATATACCCAATCATTTTAGGTCATGAATTTAGCGGTACGGTTGATAAAGTGGGATCAAACGTAACAAAAATCAAGATCGGCGATAAGGTAGCCGTTGCACCATTAATCCCAGATCCTAATTCTGAATATACAAAAGAAGGAAATTATGGGCTTAGTGATAATTATAACATAATTGGTACTGGGAGTAATGGAGCTTTCAGCGAATACGTAGCGGTGCCTGAAGATCATGCAGTAGTCATGCCTGAGGAATTAGATTTACTTTCAGCAGCTGGTGTGGAGCCGGCGACAATCAGCTGGCATGCTTTGCGTCGTGCACAGATTGAGGTAGGAGACATTGTAGCTGTTTTAGGTTGTGGACCGATCGGCCAGTTTGCTATTCAAATTGCTAAAATATTTGGTGCGAAAACCGTGATTGCTGTGGATATTTTTGATGACAAATTGTCCTTGGCTAAGGAATTGGGTGCGGATATTGCCATCAACAGCAAAGATGTCGATTTGGAGCAGGCCATTAAAGACCTGACAGGACTCGGTGTTGATGTGGTGATTGAGACTGCTGGCAGTAAAATCACCCAAAAGCAGTCGCTGTTGATTACTCGCAAACACGGTCGGATTGTCTTTGTGGGTATTTCCCATCAGGATTTACCATTATCAGAGGCAGAAGCGGAGCGGATTATGCGAGCTGAGCTGACAGTTACCGGGTCCTGGAATTCCTATACAGCCCCTTACCCTGGTCGAGCTTGGGAGGCCACCTTGGATGAAATGTCTAAAGGACGTATCAAATTCAAAGAAATGATTTCACATGAAATCTCTTTAAAAGAACTGCCGGAAGTATTACCGAAGATGTTCAAACGAGAATTAAACTACAACAAGATTGTGGTAGCTGTTCATCCGGAATAAAAAGGAGTATCGATTATGTTAGAGCAATTAAAAGAAGAAGTTTTTCAAGCAAATTTAGAGCTGCCCAAACACGGGTTAATTAAATATACTTGGGGCAATGTTAGTGCGTTTGATAAAGAAACCGAATATTTTGTAATTAAACCAAGTGGTGTTAGTTACGAAAACATGACGGCTGACGACATGGTAGTAGTAGATTTAGAGAACAATGTAATTGAAGGAAAACTGAACCCTTCATCAGACACCCCAACACATGCTGTATTGTACAAAGCTTTCCCTGAAATTGGTGGAATTGTGCATACCCATTCTACTTGGGCAACAATTTGGGCGCAATCTGGATTGGATTGTCCCGCGATGGGCACCACGCATGCAGATACCTTTTACGGTTCAGTTCCTTGTGCCCGTTTGCTAACTCAAGAGGAAATAGATGAGGGCTATGAGCATGAAACCGGCAATGTGATTGTCGAAACCTTCAGTCAGAGAGGCATTCAACCAATGGAGATTCCCGGCGTTTTGCTGCATGGACATGGTCCGTTTACTTGGGGCAAAGATGCCAGCAGTGCGGTAATGAATGCGGTAGTTTTGGATGAGGTATGTAAGCTGAATTTGTTTACTCGTCAATTGAATACCTATGCGGAGAATTTGCCGCAACGAGTTTTAGATAAGCATTATTTACGCAAACACGGTGCGAATGCTTATTACGGTCAGTAAGCAACTGCGAGTAACCAGCTCAAGGAGTTGGTTATTCGTCTTTTAAGATTTTTAATGAATAGGAGGGCTACACATGTTAAGTGAACTGTTTACGTTGATTGGCTTCGCTTTTTTTATCAAAATCTTTTTTGATGGTGCTAAGAAAATTATTATCGGTAGCAATGGAGACATTGTCAAAAACAAGACCTACATTATTCACGGGGTTTTAGGCTTTGCCTTTATTATCGTTAGTCGTCTGCTGCTATTGGTTTTATAGGAGGTAGAAAAAGTGAAAATTCACAATATCTTAACAGCGCCTTTTATTCAAGAAATGTGCGAAGCCACCAATCAGCTGTGGCGTTATGGCTGGGCTGAGCGTAATGGTGGAAATATCAGCTATCGGATACCTGCTGAGGAGGTCCGCTATTACTTGTCTTTGGAGCGAAAATTTCCGGTTACGCCGTTGTCTTTTCAGATTCCTGAACTAGCTGGAGAAATCTTCTTAGTTTCGGGGTCAGGCAAGTATTTTAAAAATGTACAGCATAATCCAGCGGATAGTTTGGCTTTGATCCGTATTTCAGAAAATGGTGATAGCTATGAATTATTGTGGGGGCTGGAAAACGGCGATGTGCCGACAAGTGAACTGGCTTCTCATTTGAAATGCCATCAGGTTCGCCTAGCTCAAGATTCGCAGCACCGAGTCATTTTACATACCCATGCCTCGGCTATTTCAGCGATGACCTTTGTCCATCCTTTAGAGGATCGAGCATTTACTAAAACCTTGTGGCAAATGATTACGGAATGTCTGGTAGTTTTCCCGGATGGAGTCGCTGTTTTGCCGTGGATGGTAGCAGGAACCAATGAACTAGGAGAGGCTTCGGCTGCAAAAATGGTAGATTGCCGTATTGTAGTGTGGCCCCATCATGGCATTATGAGTGCTGGTCAATCGATGGATGATGCTTTTGGGTTAATTGAAACAGCCGAAAAAGCAGCTGGGATCTATTTGAAAATCAGCTCGACTAATCAACCAGTGCTGCAAAAAATCACGGATCAGCAATTATGGGATTTGGCCGAGGCCTTTCAAGTTGTACCAAAGGCGGGTGTGTTGGAGAAAAAGGAGCATGACTAAAATTGTAGTGGTAGGGGATCCCTTTGTACCAGCGGAAAGCTTAGTAAGGGTTGCTCAAAAGTTAGACCTCCAGCGGCCCAGCGAAATCAGTGCTTTTGACTGGTATCCTGAATATTCCCGAGAAGCATTTCGTCAGATTGTTAAACAAATTGAACATGAAGGTCCCAATGAATTTCCATTGCCGGAAGGATTGGTAGATGCGATGAAAACGGCAGAGATTCTGCTGGTTCATATTGCGCCAGTTTCTCAAGTGATGCTGCAGGCAGCCGACAATTTACAATTAATCGGGACCTGTCGTGGTGGATTGGAACACATTGATCTGATTGAATGGGGAAAGCATCCCGACGTACAGCTGATTCACGTCATTCGTAATGCTGAGCCAGTGGCGGATTTTACGATTGGATTGATGTACAGTGTGGTGCGAAATATCGCCCGTTCCTTCAAAGAAGTTCAAAATGGTAACTGGCCGCAACATTTTCCCAATGATCCCTACAAAACCTCGCTGTCTAATTTAACAGTTGGACTGATTGGATTGGGCCACATTGGCAAGCGGGTAGTAAAGAAGCTTAATGGCTTAGGTATTCCAGTGATTGCTTACGATGCCTTCGCTGATCAACAAAAGCTGCAAGCTACTGGATACAATCTTCAGCTGACGGATATCAAAACAGTTTTCCGTCAAGCCGATATCGTGTCCTTACATTTGCGAGTGGTACCAGAGACGATAAACCTGATCGATCAGCAGCTCCTGCAGTTAATGAAGCCTAGCGCTTATTTGATCAATACCGCTCGACCAGATATTTTGAACAAGCAGGACTTTTATGATATTTTGGCAACGAAGAAAATTGCAGGTGCCGGAGTTGATGTTGTATGGGAGGAACCGATTTTCCCCAACGATCCATTGTTAAGCTTAGACAATC
Organism: Enterococcus sp. AZ071; assembly: GCF_050499065.1. Lineage (NCBI taxonomy): Bacteria > Bacillati > Bacillota > Bacilli > Lactobacillales > Enterococcaceae > Enterococcus > Enterococcus sp. AZ071. Next base: position 2,785,579 of record NZ_JBIPAS010000001.1, on the reverse strand, counting down.
TAATTATCACCTCTCACATAGCAGGAGACACGATTGATGCCATCGAACGTTCCCCCGATTTATTGCAGCAGGAGCTGAACCATTACCTGCAAACAGGCAATTCTGAACTAAGTATTCCCCATCAAAATCAATAATCTAGTGAAAAACACCTCTTGATGTCAATAAATATTAAGAGGTGTTTCTTTGACCTCCCCACTCTTTTTTCACAAATTCACGAATTAGTTCACCTTTTTTTATCCATCGCAAAAAAAGACCGTATTAATTTTGTGATCAAAGGGTTCTATACTTTGGGTGTATTAGAAATAGGAGGAACGGGCTATGACAGATTGGTTAAACATTGCAGGAAAAAAAGTAATTGTGACTGGTGGTTCGTCAGGAATTGGCGCAAGTATCGTGGCAGAATTGTTAGAGGTTGGGGTACAGGTTGCGAACTTCGACTTAAGGGAAGGCAGCCAGCAGCACGAGAATCTTCGCTTTTTCGCCACTGACATTTCATCGAGAGAACAGGTGGAAGCAAATGTAGCGAAAGTAGTGGCAGAATTTGGAACGATTGACGGATTGGTGAACAATGCGGGAATCAATGTTCCAAGATTATTGGTGGATAGTAAAGAGCCGCATGGTGAGTTTGAATTGTCTGATGGTGTTTTCGATAAGATTTTTGCAATTAATCAAAAAGGCCTCTTCTTAATGAGCCAAGCAGTTGCTAGAATAATGGTAGGAAAGAAACAAGGTGTCATCATCAATATGTCTTCTGAAAGTGGACTGGAAGGTTCTGAAGGACAGAGTGCCTATGCAGCAACTAAGGCAGCTGTTAACAGCTATACCCGTTCTTGGGCGAAGGAACTAGGAAAGCAAGGGATTCGGGTTGTCGGAATTGCTCCAGGAATCATGGAGGAAACGGGCTTACGAACGATCGAGTATGAAACTGCCCTAGCTTACACTCGCGGAATTACAGTTGATGATTTACGCCAAAACTATAGTAAAACCACTACCATTCCTTTAGGCAGAAGCGGCAAATTAAGTGAAGTAGCAGATCTAGTGTGCTACTACCTATCGGATCGGGCAAGTTATATCACTGGTGTTACAACCAATGTCGCAGGTGGTAAAACAAGAGGTTAAGGTGAAAGCGGGGTAATAAGATGGCGTTGGTGAATCGTTGGTATCAAGTATTGCAGCATTTTATTACTCAGGATCGGCTGACTCTGGAAGAGTTGGAGCTGATTACCGATACAACTTCACAAACAGTCAAAAAGACCATTCAACTGCTAAATGAACAGATGGAGCATGTGGCTAAAATAGTCGAAGCCTCTGGGGTTTATCAGTTAAAGGTGATTGATTCAAAGCAATTTGAGGCGGTCATGAACGGCAGCTTGAAGCAGCAGATGGATTTCAATTCCAGCAGTAAACGCATGGCCGTATTGATTGACTGCTTTATGAAACGACAGGATTACGTGGTAATTGATGATCTGTCTGAATTATTGGGGGTTAGTCGATCAACAGTAAATAAGGACCTGCGGAATTTGAAACAGCTGCTGCAGGAATTTGATGTTTCACTGATTGGAACCCCCAATAAAGGCTTGCTGCTGCAAGGGCAGGAAGAGAATTTGCGGATGCTGTATTTGTACCATGCCTATGACTACTTGGAATATACCAGCTTAAGTGAAACAATTTTATTACTAATCGAAGAAATAGCCATAACCAAAAAACTGGATTTTCGGACTGCTGGTTTGTGGCAAAAGGTAATTGGTTTAACCTTGGATCGGATTCAAGAGGGGAGAACGTTGCAGGCAGCGGTTCCGTATTACGTAAACTATTTTGCGGAAGATGTGCAGGTTGAAGAGTTGCGGGTGACGATTGAGGAAAGCTACAGTGTCACACTGAGTCAGTTTGAATTTGATTTTCTGTGTTTTCCGTTAACTATTTTCAACAACAATGTGGTGGATGAACAAATAGCAGAAAATCCGATTGTTCGACAACTGTTTCAGACGATGATGGCAGCTATTCATGAAGCAGTAATTATCACAATTGACGAAGACGAGCTATTTAGAAATTTGCGGGCTCATTTTATGTTTTTAGTGAATCGAATTATTTTTCGTGTTCAGGCCTATGATATATTCGGTCATGATTTTCGTAATAAGCATGCTTTTGCTTATGAGCTAGCGGATATCGGCATTCGTTCGTTGGCAGACTTTTTAAACAAGCCGCAGCGTACGGCAGAAATTTCTTATCTGGCAATTTATTTTGAATTGGCCTTGAAGGCAGATACTAGCGGGAAGTTTAAAGAGATTGCGATTGTCTGTAATACCGGAAAGGGAACGGCTTTAATGCTGAAACGTCAGCTAGGCAATGTATTGGGCCCTAATATCCGCATTGCTCATTATTCTGAGGAAGAATATCAAACCAAAGATCTAAATCGTTATTTTGCTATATTCACAACGATCCCATTGAAGGAAACCAAAGTTCCGACGACCTTAATTAAGCTGACGGATCTTTTTAATGACAATTGGCTTTTAGGCGAGTGGAAACGAATCATGGCTTCAAAGGCAGCTTCATTCGAAAATGTTCACTTCAGCTTTGCAGCATTAGATAGTCAGAAATCTTATGAAGAGAATCTGTCGGCAATGCTGAATCAGCTTGAGCTGGAACGCTGGATTGATGCATCCTTTAAAGAATACATCCTGCAGAAATCGCAGGAGGAATCAGCAGTTATTGAAAATGGGATTGCTTTCCCTCATGGAATTAATAATCAAAGTGATCAGATTATTGCTTTTATTGGTTCGTATCCTGAGAAACCATCCATTGAAGAAATTGAATTAGTCTTTTTAGTCGCCATTCCGGTCAATTTGACGATGGAGGCTGAGGATGAGCTGTTAAGTTTTTACGACACCATTTTTACCATTTCTTCCAGTCCGAACCTGCGCAAAAAGGTGAAGGAAGTTACTTCTAAGGAAGAATACACGCAGTTATTAACGAAAGGAGAAGTCTAAGATGAATATCTTTTTTCTAGGTGCTATTGCTCTTGTTGCTTACATTATTCAGACGTTTTTAGGCTTAAAACAAATAAAAAATTTCAATACCGTATATGGTCGGATGCGCCGAAAAGGCAAGGTGGCTATCGGTAGAAGACCTGGAAAGATTGCTTCAGGAACACTTATTCTGTTTGCGGTAGATGCTGTGGGAAAAATTGGTGAGTCAGAAATGATGCAGGGAACTTCGATCCTAGCGCGATTCAAGCCCAAGATGCAATTTGTTGGACTGGATATCCACGAGCTGGCTGAAGATCATCCTGTTTTATTGAAGGAAAATAAATTGACCCGTCAAGCGGTATTGAATGCGCAAAAAGTTTATTTGGAAGTGGAAAAAGGCAATTATCAAGAAAGTCAGCCAGTCTCACCGGCTATGAATGTGGGGCTGCAATTATCAATGCTAAAACAATCAATTCAAACAAAATTTACTAAAGGGAGTGTCTAAAAATGGATTTTCTAATTAAATTCGCAGAAGGCTTTATGGGTCTTTTTCAAACAGGTGCTGAAACATTTATCAGCTGGATGACAGGAATTGTTCCAGTTGTATTACTTTTGATGGTGGCAATGAATACCTTGATTGCCTTTTTAGGGGAGGAGCGAGTAACGAAAGTAGCGCAAGCTTCTTCTAAAAATCCGTTGACCCGTTACTTGATTTTACCGTTTTTGTCAGCCTTCATGCTGGGAAATCCGATGTCCTTTACCATGGCACGTTTCTTGCCGGAGTACTATAAACCAAGCTACTATGCTTCTCAAGCACAGTTCTGCCACACTAGTAACGGCGTGTTTCCCCATATTAATCCAGGTGAGCTGTTTGTTTGGATGGGGATCGCTCAAGGAATTACAGCACTAGGTCTAAATTCAATGGAACTGGCCATTCGTTACATGCTGGTAGGGATTGTCATGAACTTTATCGGTGGTTGGGTAACAGACTTTACGACAGCCTTTGTTTGTAAACAACAAGGTGTTGAATTGAGTAAAGACGTTCGGACAGTAGAGTAGAGGAGGAAAAATGATGACTTACAAAAGTATTAAGATTGTTAAAGGCAACGGCGGATTTGGCGGACCATTAGTCATTACTCCGACAGAAGAAAAACACAAGTTTATTTACGTAACTGGCGGCGGTGAAAAACCGGCGATTGTAGATAAAATTGCAGAATTAACCGGGATGGAACCAGTCAATGGCTTTAAAACCTCTATTCCTGATGAAGAAATTGCTTTAGCAATTATCGATTGCGGCGGAACCTTGCGCTGCGGGATTTATCCTAAGAAAAACATTCCTACAGTAAATATTGTTCCAACTGGCAAAAGTGGTCCTTTGGCACAATACATTACAGAAGAAATTTATGTTTCAGCAGTTGGTGTAGATCAAATTATGCTGGCAGACGAAGGTGAAGCAGCCGCTGCACCGACAGAAGCACCAAAAGAAGAAAAGAAATACAAGTATTCTACTGATAAAAAGATTACCGAACAACGGGCGGAGCAGCAAAGTTTTATTGCTAAAATTGGGATGGGTGCCGGAAAAGTGGTAGCTACCTTTAACCAGTCTGCTCGTGAGGGCGTTCAAACGATGATCAACACGGTCATTCCTTTTATGGCCTTTGTATCTTTGTTGATTGGGATTATCCAAGGCTCCGGAATCGGAACGGTTTTTGCCAACATGATGAAGCCCTTGGCAGGCAATGTAATTGGTCTGATCATTATCGGTTTTATCTGTTCACTACCATTCCTGTCACCATTGTTAGGACCAGGAGCAGTTATTAGTCAGATTTTAGGAACCTTGATCGGGGTAGAAATTGGGAAAGGAAACATTCCTCCGCAATTAGCGTTACCAGCCTTGTTTGCGATCAATACGCAAAATGCGGCTGACTTTATTCCGGTTGGTTTAGGTTTAGAGGAAGCAGAAGCGGAAACAGTTGAAGTTGGCGTACCCTCTGTCTTGTATTCTCGTTTCTTAAATGGTGTACCGCGGGTTGTTGTAGCTTGGCTGGCAAGTTTTGGTATGTACAGTTAAACTAGTAGGTAAAAGTAGTTGTTGGGAGAGATGATAAAATGATTTTTGAGACGCAAGTGACTAATATTGGACCGGAAGCTGAAATGTTCCAAGCCGAAAACATGTTGATATTTTTCGGCGATGAAGCACCAGATACGCTGGCAGATTACTGCTACAATATAGAGCTAAAGGCTTCAACCGATGAGATTCTTCCGGGTATGATTTTTTCGTTTGATGACCAGGCGTACCAAATCACTGCTGTTGGGGATGTTGTGAAGAAAAACCTAGATGATTTAGGCCACATTACCCTGCGTTTTGATGGGTCAACGGAAGCAGAATTACCAGGCACCCTTTATGTAGAAGCAAAAGAAATGCCGACGATTCAAGTCGGAACGAACATTAGTATTCAGTAAAAATTGTTGCAAGATCCCTCAGCTTTGAGACGATTGGCTGAGTATTCGCGAAAACGGATACTTGCTCCACACCTTAAAAAAATACCTTCTTGGAAAAGCTTTGCATTTTTGTTTAAGAAATGTAAGACTTGAACCAAGAAGGTATTTTTTATGAGGAGGAAAGTGCAAAATGAAGGTATTAATCATGCCTGACTCTTTTAAAGGGAGTCTATCGGCACCAGAGGTTGCAGCTGCAGTTCAAAAAGGGTTGGCTAGAGTATGGTCAGAGGCAGAATATCTTACGTTACCTGTTGGTGATGGTGGAGAAGGTACCTTGGATGCTCTGATCAGCAGCTTGAACTTAATGATCGCTGAGGTTGAAGTGACGGGACCATTTGGCGATGAAATTGCGATGCGCTATGGTTTTAAGGGACAGCAAGCCTTTTTTGAAATGGCTGATTTGGTTGGTCTGCCTCAAATACCTGCTGAGCAGCGGTTCCCTTTACGTTTACAGACGAACGGGTTAGGAGAACTATTGGTTTATCTAGTGCAGCAGAACTTTACAGAGATTGGGATTGGTGTGGGGGGAAGTGCCAATGTTGATGGCGGGATTGGCTTTGCGGCTGGACTAGGCTATCGTTTCTTAGATGAAGAGGGCAAAGAGCTATTGCCAATTGGCGAAAATTTGGCTAAGGTTGCCAAAATTGACGACGAGGGTGTTTTTTCTGAGCTAAATCAGGCAACGGTCAAAATTATTAATGATGTAAAGAATCCTCTTTGCGGTGAACAGGGGGCGGCTGCTGTTTTTGGTCCCCAAAAAGGATTGCGGGAAGAAGAAATAAAAGTAACCGATGAAGCCTTGCAGAGCTTTTATCAATTGGCAGCACCAGAAGTCTTGGCGTTGTCAGGGGCTGGTGCTGGCGGTGGTATCGCTGCTGGCGTGGTAGCTTTTGCTCAAGGCCAGATTGTATCAGGGATCGATTATGTTTTGGATTTGATGGATTTTGAAGAGACCGTAAAGGACGCTGATTTAGTTATCGTTGGTGAGGGTCGTATGGATCAACAAAGTCTTTCTGGTAAAGCGCCAGTAGGAATTGCTCAGCGAGTACCAAAGGAAATTCCGGTGATTGCTCTGTGCGGAAGTGTGGACAAAGGATTGACCAATACAGCAGCGGCTGGGATTACAGCGGCGTTTCCTATTTTACATCAGCCAGAGGAATTGCCAGCAGCTTTAGCAGATACTGAAGCTAATCTAATTCGAACGGCAGAAAGTGTCGCTAGTTTTTATCAGAAATTAGTTGAAAAATACTAAGCAATCGTTGAAGCGAAGGTTGCAATTCAAAGAAAGTAGGCGAAATTCATGCAAGTACGGCTTGCAAAAAATCCTCGTTATCAAAAACACTTTTTGATGGATCAAGCAGCAATTGCTGATTATGTAGTCAATGAACTACAGCTGTTTCCTTCAATTGAAGAGCTGAGCGTGGCTGAAATTGGTGACGGAAATATTAATTATGTCTTTCGAATTATGAATCAGACAACTAGGGAAAGTGTGGTTATTAAACAGGCAGACAAGCTGCTGCGCTCTTCTGGCCGGCCGCTATCAATTGATCGCAGCCGGATTGAAGCAGAAATTTTGCTTTGGCAAAATGAATTGGCGCCGGATTACGTGCCAAAGGTTTACCATTTTGATCCACAAATGTATGCTTTAATTATGGAAGATATTTCCACGTACCACAATATGCGCTATCAGCTGATTGATCAGCAGGTTTTTCCTCGTTTCAGCGAAGAGATATCTGATTATCTAGCAGAGACCCTATTGCCGACGACTGACCTGATTTTAGCGCGGGATGTAAAAAAGCAAAAGGTACGGGATTTTATTAATAGTGAGATGTCGGACATTAGTGAGGATTTGGTCTTTACCGAGCCGTATAATAACTATAAGCAGCGAAATATCATCACCCCTGGTAATCAGGAATTCGTGGCGGAAAACTTGTATCAAAATGCTCCGCTGCAATCCGAGGTAGCTTGGCTGAGGAACAATTTCATGAACAATGCTCAGGCTTTGATCCACGGGGATTTGCATACTGGCTCTATCTTTATTAATCAGACGGGATTAAAGGTCATTGATCCTGAGTTTGCATTTTATGGTCCGATTGGCTATGATATCGGCAATGTGTTGGCTCATTTGTATTTTCCAATGGTCGAAAATATGTTAAAAAAACAGTCCAACAAGGCTTTTGATCAATGGAGCCAGTCGGCTATTCAAGAAGTTTATGACAAAACCAGAGCAAAATTCGAAGCGATTTATGATCAGCAGGTTCATTGTTCCTTGTACCGCAATGAAGCGTTTGAACAAAGTATGCTGGATGCCATTTTTGCCGATGCTTTAGGCTACGCTGGAACTGAAATTATACGGCGAGTGGTTGGTGACTCAAAGGTAAAAGAATTGAGCCTGCTAACACAGACAGAAGCCCAGCTGAAAATTGAGCGCTTATTGATCAAAATTGGGATTCAATTGATTATTGATCGCCGGAAGATCACCAGCGGCCAGCAATTAATCAAACATGTGAACGAATTAAAGGAGCGATAAGTCAAATGGAACGACAAGATACAGAGATGCCTACGTTATTGCAATACGAGAACGTGGCTTGGTATGAAGCAGGCAAGGTCCGAATTTTGGACCGCCGCATCTACCCAACTCGCGTAGAATTTGTGGAATGTACCACTTATCAGGAGGTAGCTCAGGCGATTACCGATATGGTAACGCAAAGTGCCGGACCGTATACAGCTGCGGGAATGGGCATGGCTTTAGCTAGTAATCAAAGTAAGGACTTAGCTCCTGAGGAACAAATTGCTTATTTGCAGGAAGCCTCCGAAACCATTGCAACAGCTCGTCCGACTACTGCGAATCGCATGCGATTAATCACGGAAAAATGTTTACGGGTAGCGGAAGCAGCCCTAACTATTGGGCATGACCCTACTGAGTCTATCAAGCAAAATACGATTGATTCTCTAAATCGTCGGTATTTTACTATGAGCAAGGTAGCAAAATATTTAATCGACAAAATTCCTGACGAGGGTACGGTACTCACCCAATGCTTTGGTGAAACAATTATCGGAACTCTATTACGGGAAGCTAAGCAGCAGGGCAAACAGCTGCGTTTTTTCTGTGCTGAAACGCGACCTTATTTACAAGGGGCGCGCCTAACTGCCAGCTGTTGTGCTGAAATGGGCTTTGAAACGACTGTTGTTTCTGACAATATGATTGCCTATCTTATGACCCATGAAAAAATTGATATTTATACTTCTGCAGCTGATACGATTGCTCAAGACGGTTACATAGCCAATAAAGTGGGGACGTATCAGATTGCGCTGTTGGCTAATCGTTTTGGGATTCCCTATTTTGTGACGGGGATTCCCGATGCGGATAAAAAGACGCGCGAAAGCATTAAAATCGAAATGCGGAACCCAGAGCAGGTACTGGAAATGAACGGCATCAAGCATACCTTGCCTGGTGTTATAGCGATTTATCCTTCCTTTGATGTGACGCCGCCGGAATTAATTGGTGGAATTGTTACCGATCGCGGCATCTTTTCGCCTTATGATTTAGCCAGTTACATGAAAGTGAACCCAGAAAATATATTTTATTAAGGATGAGAAAAAATGAATTATTTAAAAGAACGGGAAGCGATTGTTGAATACGGCAAGAAGCTGATTACTGAAGGGTTAACGACAGGTACTGGCGGCAACATCAGTCTTTTTTTAAGGGAGGAAGGTGTTATGCTGATCAGCCCTAGCGGCATTCCCTACTTTGATACCAAAATGGAAGATATTGTCGTGATGGATTTAGAAGGGACTATCGTTGAGGGCGACCGCAAACCTTCGAGTGAATACGACTTGCATGCTATTTTTTATCGCAATCGTCCAGATGTTAATAGTGTGGTTCACACGCATTCTGAATATGCCACCACTTTTGCTTGTTTGCAGCAGGAAATTGAACCGCTGCATTACATCATCGGCTCGATTGGAGAAAAGGTTCGTTGTTGTGAGTATTGCACCTTTGGCAGCTATGAATTAGCCGAAGAAGCCTATAACAAAATTGGTAAAGATAAAGGAATTTTGTTAGGAAATCATGGTGTTTTGACGATTGGCAGTACGTTGTCTCAGGCTTTTGAAATCGCTAAAGATATTGAATTTATCGCAAAATTAAATTACCGTGCGCGCTGTATTGGCACCCCTGTTTTATTGAACAAGGAACAGCTGGCGGAAGCAGTGGAAAAATTCGGCACATACGGGCAGCAGTAAGAAAAGCACTTCTTAAAAGCAGGACTCTCATTAACAGAGTATTTTTGTTAATGAGGGTCTTTTTTCTATCATTTATTAAACATAAAATAACGTTGTTTGGACGTTGGGAACTGATGGAGGGTTTGCTAAAAAATCAGCAAACCAATCAGAGCGCTTACATTTTTGCACAAATATGTGGCAATAATCTCTACTTATCAAGAATTGTTGCCGCCTATATACTTTGTTTAGACGAGGGGATAAGAACATGAAAGATCGAACGATTAACATTCTAAAGCTTTTTATAACTACTGACTATCCTTTGGACTTGCCAGCACTGGAGGAGAAATTCCACATCAGTGCTCGCACCATTCGCAATGAATTGAAGGAAATCAATGCCTTTTTAGTACAGAAAAAATTTCCTGAAATTGAAAATGTTCGCAAAAAAGGATACCAGCTGGTTCTATCAGCTGATCAGCGAAAGCAATTGAACGAATTTACTAAGAAGGTGGGAACCCCCGAGTATCTGGAAAGAGAAAATCGGATTTTTGATTTGATTTTAGCTTTTTCCTTAGGCCAACGCCCGGTTTTTCTCTATCAAAAGGAAGAGGAGTATCTCATCTCTAAAAGTACCTTGGATGAAGACATGCGGCGGGTTCGAACGACGTTGCAAACCTACGGAATTGAAGTATTAAGCATTGCTAAGCAGGGAATTGTGCTTCGTGGAGCGGAACGGTCCATCCGCACGATGATCTATGACATCATTAACGACACGGTTGGGGTGATTGATCCAGAGAAGGAACATTTATCCTCGTTAAATCGTTCGATTCTTGACCAGTATATTCCGCTGTCGCTATTGCAGAAGCTGGATCAGCTGTACGACCAATCTATCTCATCGGTTGAAGACAATATCTACCGAAATCAGTTAATTGTTTTTACCGCTGTGTGGCTCAGCCGCTTTCTAAGGCAGGATATGATTGCCAGTACCGCTTGGGAAGTTGTAGATACACCACAAAGTGAAATTCGTGATTATGTGAATGCGATCTGTAATAAATTTGTGATTCATCCGCCGGAAATTGAAATTAAGTACATTGTGTTTATGCTGAATACCTTCAACTCGCGGGATATGAACAATTCTATCGAATGGGTGCAGGCTCAACTGCTATCGATTCAACTGATCAAATTTGTTGAAACGCAAACCAAAATTCCTTTTTCTCGCAAGGAGGAAGTCCTGCAGGAAGGCCTGTATAAGCACATCGCCGGATTAATTAATCGGGTAAAAAGCGATGTTCAAATTGTGAATCCCTTAAAAGAAAATATTCAAAAGAACTACGGCAATATTTACACAGCTATTCAGCAATTCACACCAGAAATTGAGAAATGGACCGGGAAAAAATTAAGTGAAGATGAAATCGCTTTTCTAACCATTCATTTTTCTACCTCGGTTAGTGCGATTAATCAGGATCTTCATTACGTCTACAAAGCGGTGGTGATTTGCAACCACGGAATGGCAACGGGAAAACTGCTGTCGGAAAACTTAAAGGAGCTTTTCAATATTGAAGTATTAGCAGTATTAAGCTCTCGAGAGATCGACTTGATCGATAAGCTGGATGTGGATCTAGTATTTTCCACCGTTCATGTTTCTTACGATAAGAAGCCGCTGCTGGAGCTGGACCCGATTATCAAGGAAGAAAGCAAGAAGAGGATTCAGCAATTTTTAACGGAGAACAGCAAATATAAACGTTTGATTAACAACAGCAACGATTCTACTCACTTGTTTTACACCTTGATTGACATTATTGAACGAAGCCAAGGTCAGGTGAATGGTGAAATTTATAAAGAATTGGAAATAATTTTTGATCAAAACCATTTAGTGATCAATAAAAAGGAGATTCAGCCAATGTTGAAAGATGTGTTAAAGGACAGTGCCATTCTGTTGAAGCAGCCTGTTCACGATTGGGAGGAAGCAATTGAGAATGTAGCTGAGCCTCTATTGAAGGAAGCAGTGATTGAAAAAAGTTATGTGGAGGCCATGATTCAATCGGTCAAGGAGTTCGGACCTTATATTGTGATAGGCAAGCATATCGCGTTAGCCCATGCTCGACCGGAAGATGGTGTAAATCGCTTGGGTCTTAGTGTAGCCACACTAGAAACACCAGTGGAATTTGGCAACGACAGCAATGATCCAGTCAAAATCGTTTTTTGTCTGGCGGCAGTGGATTCCTTCTCCCACTTAAATATCATGAAAAGCCTGGTGGAGTTGATCAACGATGAAGAAAAGATTGACCGCTTAAGCGAGTTCACTGAGATCGAAGAATTCAAAGCCGTGTTGTTCAGTTAAGCAGGAATTAATTTTTTAAAAATAGAATGGAGCGAAATGATTATGGGAAAAAGAGTAGAGATTTTATTTGTTTGCGGTGCAGGCTTAGGCAGCAGCTTTGCCGCTCAGATGGCAGCTGAGGATGTTTTAAATGCACACAATGTCGATGCAAAATTGGATCATGTAGATATTTCAACAGCTGCTTCGGTTCAGCCGGATGTAATTATTACTGCCACTAATTTCCAATCACAGTTTGAAAAGTTTTCGATTGATGAAAGCAAAACAGCAATTGTTTTCTTAAAGAATATCGTCTCAAAAGCAGAAATCGAAGAAAAATTATTACCAGTTTTAGCAGAAAAAGGCGCTTTGTAAAAAATTAGCATAAAGGAGACAAAAAAATGGGTGTAGTGAATTTTATTATTCAAAATATTTTGACACAGGCCTCAATCACAATCGCGTTAATTGCCATGTTGGGCTTGGTTCTGCAAAAGAAATCAGTGGGACAAGTAATCTCTGGTACCTTGAAAACCTTGCTGGGCTTCCAGGTGTTAAGTGCCGGCTCCAGTATTATCGTGGGCAGCTTAACCTACTTCGGTGAAATCTTCACAGCCGGCTTCAATATGCAGGGGATTATTCCTTCCATTGAAGCAATTAATGGACAGGCGATGAACGAATTAGGTTTAGGCCGTGATATTGCGTTAACCTTTTTAGCCATTTTTGTTTTTAATATTGTCATTGCTCGCTTCACTAAATGGAAATATATCTTCTTAACTGGTCAGGCAATTTTATGGATGGCTACGATGACAACTGTCTTTGGTTATTTCTCTGGCCTGCGGGGAATCGTTTTGATTCTAGTAGGCGGATTTGTTGGTGCCGTCTTTGCCGTTGCTATGCCGGCAATTGCTCAACCGATTATTCGTAAGATTACTGGTTCCAATGATATTGCCTTAGGTCACTTTTGCACGATTGGTTACATGTTTGAAGCTGGGGTTGCTTACATTTTCGGTGAAAAAGGCGAAAACAAAAAATCAATCGAAGATATCAATTTGCCAAAATCCTTTGAATTCCTGCAAGATACTTATCTATCGGTGATGGTAGTCATGGTGCCGTTGTACATTATCACTGCTGCCTTCGCTGGAGCAGGAGCTGTAGACACTGGTTCTCAACATTACTTGATGTATGCGTTCTTGCAAGCAATCCAGTTCGTCGTTGGGGTTTATGTCCTGCTATCTGGCGTCCGTCTGTTATTAGGAGAAATCGTGCCAGCCTTCCGCGGAATCGCTATGAAGCTTGTGCCGAATGCAGTGCCAGCCCTAGATTGTCCGGTATTCTTCCCGTACTCACCAAACGCAGTTATTTTAGGCTTCATTACAACAACGATTGGTACGATTATCGCCATGTTTGTTTTACCGATGTTCGGTTTAGCTATGATTCTGCCAGGAATGTTAACGAACTTCTTTGCTGGTGGTACCGCCGGAATCTTCGGAAATGCAGTTGGTGGACGACGAGGTGCAATTATCGGTGGGATCGCTCACGGGTTCTTTATCACCTTATTGCCAGCTTTATTAGTAACAATTTTCAATCAAATGGGCTTCGTCAATGCCACCGCAACCGATGTTGATACTGTTACGGTCGCTCTATTGTACGCATGGATCTTAAGCCCCATCTTAAAAGCCTTTTAGGCTGGAAAGGAGCACCTTATGTTTGGCTTTTTCAAAAAGAAAGAAAAGGAAATAGCTGAGGTAGTAGAAACAGCTTTGACTGAAGAGGAAAAGCAAGCCTTAACAGCCAAGCTTCAGGAATTAACCGCTCAAATTGAAGCGGCTGATCCAGCAGAAAAAGAAGAGCTGGCTCAATTACATGAACAGCTGGGTCTCACCTATGCAGAATTAGAAGAGACAGAGCAGGCCATCAAAGAATTAGAAACCAGTCTGGAGTACAAACTCACCATCAAGGACGGCTACAAAAAGTTAATGAGTCTCTACAACGCCAAGCGAGCTGAAGCTGCCCGCAACGGCGACGATGCAGGGATTGATTATTATATGGGCAAGATGGACGACATGCGCCAGATTGCCAAGAAAGTCACTATCAGTGGATAAAAAAGAAAAGAAGGTATTGTATACATGTATAAAACACTCAAAGAAGTCACTCAAACTGCCACAGAATTAAACATGACCATTGGCGCCTTTAACACCCATAATTTGGAAATGCTGCCGGAAATGATTCGAGCCGCTAAAGAAATGGGGGCTCCGATCATCATCCAAACCAGTATCGATACGGCTAAATATATTGGCTACAAAGTCATGGTAGCGGTAGTCAGGGAAATTGCAGAGGATGAAATGGTGGATGTCTGCCTGCATTTGGATCATGCACGAGACTTTGACGAAATCAAAGCGGCCATCGATGCTGGCTACTCTAGCGTAATGTACGATGGGTCGCATTTACCCTTTAAAGAAAATATTGCCAAAACTAAAGCGGTAGTTGAGTATGCCCATGCCCACGGCGCTTCAGTGGAGGGTGAACTAGGCACCATCGGCGGAACCGAAGAAGGAATTTCAGTTGCAGAAGACGATAAGGTTTATACGAAACCTGCCGATGCAGTAGAATTTGTCGAACAAACCGGTGTGGATGCATTAGCAATTGCCATTGGAACTAACCATGGTCAATTCAAATCCAAAACGGAAGTCAATATTCCTTTATTAAAAGAAATCCATGCAGTTGTCGATATTCCATTAGTAGTACATGGCGGTACTGGAGTAAAAGAAGAAGATTACCCTGAACTAATCAACCACGGCATTCGCAAGTTTAATGTCGGAACCGAATTGCTGGTAAATTGGACCAAAACTGCGAAAGAATCCTTTGCCGAAACTGAAGTCAACAAATCTCTGCGCCATAATGTAATCCCGGCAAATATCAAGGTAAAAGAGATTGTTAAACACAAAATTGGGCTTTTTATGAACGTAGACAGTCCGCTAACATTGAAAAAATAAGATGAAAAAATACCTGATCTTACTGGCAGGGAGTCCAGCAACCGGCAAAACCTATTTAATTAATGAAATCAAAAAGGAGCTGCCGGAGCTGTTCGTCATTACCCCAGATGAAGGCAAAGAGATTCTAGCAGATTCAGTTGGGTTTAACAGCCTAGCAGAAAAAGCGACATTAGAACAAAAAGTCTGGAAGTTTTATTATGGGGTATTGGATTTATATATGGAAGCAGGCAAACGGGTAATCCTTTCAGAGTATCCCTTCAGTCAAAAGCAAGCGCCTAACTTGCAGGCGTTAGCAGAGAAATATGACTATCATATCATTACCATTCGTTTAGTGGCTGATTTCGACGTTCTTTGGCAGCGGCGAAAGGTAAGAGATGTGGCGGATGATCGGCATTTAAGCCACATTATGACCAACTATCACTTTGGCGATCAGCTTACCGAACGTACTCAAGCGGATGCATTGATTACCGAAGAAGCCTTTCGCCAGATAATCAGCGATCGGCGCTACCACCAATTTCAATTAGGGGAATTAGTCGAGTTTGATGTTTCAGACTATCAAAAAGTAGATTATCAGCCATTTATTCAGGAGCTGAAGGAACGGATTGAGGGAAATCGTTGAAAAAAACGGCAACTTAGGTTACTATCCTAAGTTGCCGTTTTTTGCGTTGCTACTTCTTATTCAAAACAATTTTAAAGGTAGAAATTAAGCCCTTATCTCTAGCAATTGAGTACTCAACCGGCACATTATTGCTGTCATAGGTGACCGTTTCAACTAATTGAATCGCATCATTTTTCTTCAGGTTTAACTGCTTGGCATCCTCAGGACCACAGTTAATGGCGGTAAATTTTTTCTCCGCATAAGAAATATCAATAGTATAAGTATCCTTCAAGATATCAAAAAGTGAGATTTTTGAGAAATCAAACTTGTCTAAATTGGCTGCCAGCGGAGCTGGTACATAAGTTGTCACAATTTCGGAAGGATGATTTTCAATTGAGCGCAAACGCTCCAATTGGAAAAAGTCTTCAAATTGGTCATTAAAGACCTTGCGCGTTGTATCGTTATTTTCAATCCGCTTAATCGCTAACAATTCGGTGCTGGTAGACAGCTTCTTTTTTTGCGCCTCTTCATCAAAGCTTCTTAATTCGGCTAAATCCCAGTAGAAGTTATTGGCTTTCTTGACAAAGGTTCCCTTGCCCCGCTTGCGTTCCAGATATCCTTCGTTGACTAATTGATCGACAGCTTGTCGGATTGTTGTACGGCTGACATCGTACTGATCAATCAAAGCCACCTCAGACGGTAAAGCTTCGCCTTCTTTAAATTTTTCCTCTTTAATGTTTTTAATAATGTCCTCTTTTACCTGGAAATACAAAGGAATTGGACTGGTTTTATCTATTGGTTGCATACTAAGATCCCTTCACTTATCAATGTCATGACGTCATTACCAATTGTATTGTAACAAGTACACAAAAGAAATGCAAAATAAATCTCTTGAAAACGTTGACAACAATCTCTAATTGTACTATTCTGTGATTGTAAGAATGTAGAGACGTCATGATGTCATTATTTTAGGAGGTTTGTAAATGGAAGAACGTTGGATCGATCTTTCGCAAAAGGTAATTGTGGTCACTGGAGGCAGTATGGGGATTGGTGAAAACATTGTCCGCAACTTGTTAAGGAATCAGGCAGAGGTGGTAATTGCCGATCGGGTGGAAAATGAAGAATTGGCAGCAGAAGCTCACGTAACTTATGTCTCTTGCGATATCACTAAGAAGGCCGATGCTGAAAAATGTATTGCAGCGGTCATCGAAAAATTTGGTCGAGTGGATGGCCTAGTGAACAATGCCGGTGCCAATCGCCCGAATCTTTTAGTGGATTACTATCAGAACGATGCAGCCCATGAAATGAGTGAAGAGGAACTGGATATCATGTATCAGGTGAATCAAAAAGGCTTGTTCCTCATGTCGCAAGCAACGGCTAGAGAAATGGTTAAGCAAAAAAGTGGAGTCATCGTGAATATTTCCTCTGAAGCAGGAATGGAAGGCTCCAAAGGACAAAGTGGTTACTCTGCTACAAAGGGGGCTGTTAATTCCTTTACACTTTCTTGGGCGAAGGAGCTGGGGCAGTTCAATATTCGGGTAGTTGGCGTAGCACCGGGAATCAATGAGCCGACACCCATGGGGAATCCGCAGCATATGGAAAAACTAGCCTATACCCGAGGGGTGAAGGCGGGAGAAATAAAAAGTGACTACACTCAGATTATTCCGTTAGGTCGGGTGGGCCTGCTTCAGGAAGTAGCCGATTTAGTCAGCTATTTGCAATCGGATCATGCTTCCTACATCACTGGCACCATTATGAATATTACCGGCGGAAAATCACGAGGATAGAAGGAGCAGGCGATGAAAAAAGTAGGAATTGTACTGATGACCCACGGGAATTTTGGTCAAGAGCTGCTGGCTTCTGCGGAATTGATCATGGGAGAACTGAAAGATGTTTATTCCATCTCGCTAGAGGCAGAAAAGGAACCAATGGAGCTAATGACAGAGCTGCGAACCATTTTGGCGAATGGAATGGATCAATACATCATCTTGGCGGACTTATTTGGCGGGACACCTTGCAACGTTGCAGCTGGATTTTCACTAGAGGAGAAGGTAATCGTTCTATCGGGAGTGAACCTGCCGATGCTGATTGAAGCTGAAATGGCTCGGATGCAGGAACACTATGACGGACTGACAGATAAGCTGATTAAGAGTGGTTCAGAAGGAATCAAAGACGTGAAAAAAATCATGCAAGAGAGGAAGGCGGAAAAATGTTAGAGGGCATTAAGCTAGTAAGAGTTGATTTTCGTTTAATTCATGGACAGGTCATTACCAAGTGGAGCAAGTTAACTGATGTCAAATCGATTATTGTCGTAAACGATCAATTAGCTGCGGATGAATTCATGGCCGATATCTATGTAATTGCAGCGCCACCTGGTATGCAGGTAGATGTCATTTCAAAGGATCAGTTTGTAGTGGCAGCCAGAGCTGGCAACTACGACGCTGGGAAAAACTTAGTGTTGTTTAAAAATATCGAAGATGCGCGGGAAGTGGTTGAAAAGGGAGTGAGCTTTAAGCAAGTACAGGTAGGCGGGTTAGGCAGCGGCAATGGTCGAACGTCCGTTGTGAAGGGAATTTCAGTCGATCGATCCGATATTGACAATCTTAGCTATATGCAGGAACAAGGCGCAGAAGTCACCTTCCAAGTTACACCAGAGGAACCAAAGTTAAGCTTAGAAAAAGCTAGTAAGAAAGTGGGTTGATCTTATGTTAGGAGTTAGTATTTTTACAGGTATTTATTATTGGATTATGAAAACGGATATTGGCTACGGAATTACTCATGCGATTCGTCAGCCTCTGTTCTCCGCACTATTTATTGGATTAATCATGGGTGATATGAAGCAGGCCATTATTATTGGGGCGGCGGTTCAGATTTTGTACATTGGACTGGTAGCTGCCGGATCGAATTTACCGGCCGATGATTGTTTGGCCGGACTGATTGCTATTCCGATTGCACTACGGTCAGGGCTTTCAACAGAGCTGGCGATTGCGATTGCCGTGCCAGTTGGAGTGATGGGTGTATTTATCGATCAGCTGCGGAAGACGATTAATGTAACGTTTGTCCATATGGCTGATCGTTATGCAGAAGAAGCGAATACCCGACAAATTTTTATGTGTAACAACGTATATCCGACAATTTTGAGCTTCTTCCTGCGCTTTCCGATTCCGTTTTTAGCGAACTATTATGGAGCGGATGCGGTGAACAGCTTTATGGAAAGTGTGCCCGAGTGGTTAACCCACGGCTTCTCTATCGCCGGTGGTTTACTGCCAGCTTTGGGATTTGCTCTGACGATGTTTGTTATTGGGAAAAAAGAGTTACTGCCATGGTTCTTCATTGGCTATTTCCTGATTCAATTTAGCGGTATTCCTGTTTTAGGAGCGGCCATCTTCGGGTTGTGTGCCATTCTACTGATTACAATGTATCAAAAAGCCGGAGCGGAGGGGTAAAAAATGGAAGAAAAGAAAATCTCTGAAAAAGAAGTCAGAAATGCTTGGTTGCGCTACTACATTACCTGTGAAATGGGGATTTCCTACGAACGATTGCAGGCGGTTGGTTTTTGTTCTTCGCTGATTCCGATTTTGACTAAGCTCTATCCGGACAAAGAGGATTTGAAAGAAGCCCTGCAGCGGCATTTAGTTTTCTATAATACTGAAGCGGTTTTTGGCTCTGCAATTAACGGAATTGTCATCGCCTTGGAGGAACAAAAGGCCAACGGTGAGCCGATTGAGGATGATGCGATTACGGGGTTAAAAACCGGATTGATGGGACCGTTAGCCGGAGTTGGTGATTCTATTGACTGGGCAACCTTGAAGCCGATTATCTTTGCATTAGGTGCCAGCCTATCAGCTACAGGCAACGCGATTGGTGCCTTTGTGCTGCTGTTGTTGCCGATTTTGCAAATTGCCATTGGGACACAACTTTCGGTTTACGGCTATAAGATGGGTCGAGCTTCGATTCGTGAAATCTTAAGCTCTGGTCGAATCAAGGAATTGATCAACGGTGCCAGCACTTTAGGACTGTTCATGATGGGGGCTCTTTCCTCCAACTACGTCAGTCTGAGTTCACCACTAGAATTCAGCTTTGGCAATGGCAATGAACCCTTTGTCGTTCAAAATATTATAGACAGCATCGTGCCTGGCTTATTACCGTTGTTAGCTGTACTAGGCATTTACTGGTGGTTAAACAAAAAGAACCAAAAAATGGTGATGATCATGCTGATTATTTTGGCCATCTCATTATTGGGAGCAATCACCGGCATACTATAAACGAAGCGAAGGTGTAAAAATGAAAGCAGTACATTTTGGGGCAGGAAGTATCGGCCGCGGTTTTATTGCCGACTTACTTCATGATTCCGGCTACGACATTGTTTTAGTCGATGTGAATCAACAGCTGAACCAGCAGATCAATCAGAAGCAGCTGTATCATCTTTATGTCATTGAAGAAAATTATCAGGAAAAAACAATTAATCGGGTGCGGGCGCTATCTCCAGTCACTGAAGCACCAGCCGTCATCCAAGAAATTCTGACTGCCGATATCCTGACAACAGCCGTCTGGGCAGACAATTTAGACAAGGTAGCACCAACGATTTCAGAAGGCTTGCATCGGCGATTCTTGCAAGCAAAGGAAAAAATCAATGTTTTGGCTTGCGAGAATGCGATGTTCAACAGTGAAATTCTAAAAAAAGAGATTTTGAAGCTAGGCCAGCTGACGGAAGAACAGCTGGAGCAAGCCGCAGCATTTCCCAACACGGCGGTTGACCGCATGGTATTAGAGGATCAGCGGGCGGGGGAAAAGGTCATCAATATCGGGGTAGATTTTGAGCTGGTCATTGAACGCAACAAGTTAGCTGATCCAGCAACAGAACCGATTGAAGGCGCTGAATACACCGATGATTTACAAAAATATATTGAGCGTAAGCTGTATATCATCAATTGCGGTCATGCCTGGGCAGGCTATTTAGGAGCAGTTCAAGGCTACGAGATTATGTCAGATATTTTTGCGAATGAGCCCCTGGTTCAGACAACTAAAGAAGCAATGGGAGAAGCTGCTGCATTATTGGCGCAAAAATATGGCTTTAGTGAAGCAGAGCTGAAGGCGTATATCGATTTTGCGATTCGTCGGTTCCAAACACCAGGTGTAGTAGATACGGTCGCCCGGGTTTGCCGCTCGCCGATTCGCAAATTGGAACCTAACGAACGTTTAGTAGGGCCGGCAGTTCAATGTGAAGAGCAGGGCTTGAAAAATCAGCGTTTATTAGAAGGGATCGCGGCTGTTTTTCTATTCCAGCAGCCGGAGGACGAACAGGCGGTCAAATTGCAGGAGTATGTTCAGCAGCATGGCATAGAAGAGTCAATTGAACACTTTACCAGCTTGAAGCAGGGCAGCCCCATGCACGAACAAATATGTGGTTACTATCAAAGGTTGAAGGAGCAGGCCAATGACGAACGGGTTTAGAAACGAAGAGGGCTTAGCCATTGTTCAAAAGATCATTCAAACGGTCCAAGTCAACCGTGAGTATTTGAGTGAGGTTGACAGTGTCGGCGGTGATGGAGATCACGGCATTAATATGAACAAGGGGTTTACGATGGCTGAAAAGGAAATCAGTCAGCAGGAAATTACTACCATGAGTGAAGGCTTTAAGGTGATTAGTAATGTCCTGGTGAATAAAATTGGGGGCTCGATGGGGCCGCTTTACGGCAGCTTCTTTCGGGGACTAAGCACGGCCTCTCGCAAAGAAGAGTTGATTACAAAAGACGTTGTAGGAGCAATGCTGGAAAAGGCTTATCAAAATATCGCGATGTTGACTGAAGCCAAGGTAGGCGACAAAACCTTGATGGATGTACTGACACCAGCAGTTGAAACCTATCAGGCCAAACAGCTAACCGTTAGCTTCACCGAATGCTTGCAGGCGATGGTTCAAGCAGCTGAAACGGGTTTGGAATCAACCAAGCAGCTAGCGGCAAAAGTAGGCCGAGCAAGCCGAATTGGTGATCGATCGATTGGTCAGCAGGATGCCGGTGCAACTTCCTGTTGTTTGATTTTGACGGCTTTTGCGGAAGGAATTCAAGGGTTATTAGACTAAGGAGGAGATAGCTTGCAACGATTTGTAAATGATCCAGATTATGTAGTAGAGGATATGCTGAAGGGCTTTGCATTGGTCCATCCGGAAATTCAGATTTCCCCTCAGAATGATCATGTAGTGGCAATGAAGGAGAAAAAAGCAGGCAAGGTAGGTGTGATCACTGGTGGCGGCAGCGGACATGAGCCGGCCTTTCTAGGTTACGTTGGGGAAGGGATGCTGGATGCTGTAGCAGTCGGAGAAGTTTTCGCTTCGCCCCCTGCGCAAGCCTTTTACGATGCCATGCTGGCAGCAGATGCTGGTTCAGGCGTTGCTTGTCTTTTTGGCAACTATGCCGGCGATAACATGAATGTGAAACTGGCGATTCAGATGGTCGAGTATGAGGATATCGAGGTCAAATATGTGGTAGCAACCGACGATGTAGCTTCTTCCCCCAAAGAAACCAAGGAAAAACGACACGGCATTGCGGGCGGCTACTTTATGTGGAAGGTTGGCGGAGCCAAGGCTGCAGCCGGAGGCAGTCTAGCTGAAGTAATCGAGGTTGCTCAAAAGGTTGTCGATCGCACGCGTAGTATTTGTGTCGGCTTGGAACCTTGTACGATTCCAGCAGTAGGATCCCCCAATTGTGAAATCGAAGAAGGAACGATGGAATTTGGGATTGGACATCATGGCGAGACCGGAATCCGTAAAGAGGAGCTGAAAAACGCGGATGCAATCGCTGAGGAGATGGTTCAAACGCTGTTAACGGATTTTGATTTCAGCGATACACGAGAATTTTCAGTGATGGTTTCTGGCTTAGGCAGTACGATGCTGATGGAGCAATATATTTTAGCTGGAAAAGTCCTGGAATTGTTAAAAGACCAAGGGCATCAGATCCATCAGGTTTATGTGGGCAATTTTGTTACTTCCTTGGATATGCGAGGAGCTTCATTAACCTTGATCGATTTAGATGACGAGATAAAAGAGTTGATGGCAGCGGCAGGTATACCAGTAGGGATGAAAAACTATTAAATATGCAGGGATGAGGAGAGCAAGGAATGAAATTACAGTTGGCATTAGATGAACACAAATTAGAGGATGCGTTGAACTTTGCAGAACAAGTGGCAGAATATGTAGATATCATTGAGATCGGTACACCTTTTGTCATTGATTCGGGGATGGAAGGGGTTCGCCGCTTCAAAGAAAAATTTCCTGATAAAGAAATTTTATCCGATGAGAAGATCATGGATGGCGGTTATTATGAATCACAGTTAGGATTTGAAGCTGGAGCAGAGTATGTGACGGTGCTAGGAGTCAGCGATTTAGTGACTATTCAAAATTGTGTCAAAGCAGCCGAAGACTTCAAAAAGCAGATTGTGGTGGATATGATCTGTGTAGAGGATATGCCGCAGCGAATCAAGGAATTAGAAGCAATCGGTGTTCATGTTTTAGCTGTGCACACAGGTGCAGATGTACAGGCGTTAGGCCGCACACCCTTAGATGACTTAAAAATCATGATCAAGCACGCTGAAAAAACCAAGATTGCAGTAGCTGGTGGGATCAGCAGTCAAACCATTCAGGATTATGTCGTTCTGAACCCAGACATTATTATCGTGGGTTCAGGAATCACACGAGCTGAAGATCCTGTTAAGGAAGTACAAATGATTAAGGCTGCGATGGATGCACAAGAAAAAGTGGGAGCTGAGTAAATGACAGAATGTGAAAATTTACTGGCTATTATTGCTGAGCTGGCTGAAGATGCCAAGCAAGTAGACCAAGAACAGCTGAAAGCCATGGAAGAATTAATTATGCAGGCTAAACGGGTCTTTATCGTGGGGGCTGGTCGTTCGGGTTTTGCGGCTCGGGCATTCTCTAATCGATTAATGCACTTAGGCTTTGATTCGCGCTTTGTGGGCGAACCGACAACTCCTTCTATTCGTAAAGGAGATTTGCTGATTGTTGGCTCTGGTTCCGGCAAAACGGAAAGCCTGGTAACGATGGCTAAGAAGGCTAAAAGTGAAGAGGCCGCCTTAGCAACAGTGACCATCCATCCAGAGAATACGATTGGGTCCTTGGCAGATGCCTACATTCGGATTCCAGGAATCTCTTCCCGCGAAGCTGCCATGGAAAAAGCTCCTTCTATTCAACCGAACGGCTCTTCTTTTGAACAGCTGTCTTGGCTGGTTTACGACAGTATGATTGTTGATTTGAAAAAAGCGACAGGGCAAGATCAAACAGAGATGGATTATCGCCACGCGAATATGGAGTAAGTAAAAGCAGCAGGTTCCTTGAAACTAAGGGACCTGCTGCTATTTTTCTATGCATTTGGATTATCGGAAAGCATTCGATGTGCGATCACATCGGTAGTAATTAAATCCGTGATTAAATGATTCTTACAGGCATAGTAAACTCCAGACCACTTGTCTTCATGGTGGGCGATGGCTACCACCTGAGGAATTTTTTTCAAGTCTGCGATCCCAACCCCAATGACATTGTTGTTAATGTCATGATTAACTTCTTGACCTTCTCTATCAAAGAAACGGGAATTCACATCTCCGACAACCCCCAGCTTTTCTAACTCAAGAATATCTTCTTTTGTTATATATCCAATCTCCTCCATCGTGTTTACATGGTAAGGCGATGAGATGCTGACGATTGCTAGAGAGACATTTTTAGCCTCTTCTAAAATACCCTTGATATAAATGTTGTTTTCAAATTCCTGTCGCATTAAAGGATTGGATACCAGTGCTGGCGTATACAAATACTTTGATGTGCTGCGAGTTTTCCTGGCGAACTCATAACATAGCTGATTGGAGTGAATATCGAAATGATCCGTACCCATCCCGCCAATTAAGGGAATAAAGACCTTGTCAGGATAATTCTCAAAAGGAAACTGGGTAACTAGGCTCTTGATTGATTTACCCCAGGATACCCCGATCGAATCCGCTTTTTCAATGTTATTTTTAATTGAGATCGCTGCGGTTTGTCCCAATACCTTCTCTACTTCAGAAAAAGATAAATTGCTGGTGTCGATCACGACAGCTGAATTTATGCCAAACTCTTTTTCCAATTTGTTTTCCAGATCAATGGAATAGACATCTTCGCTGTTAATAAAAAATTCGATAAAGCCCTTATTGCGGGCGGCGATCAGCCATTTTGAAATAAGAGAGCGTGAGACGCCTAGCTTTTTCGCTATCTGCACCTGTGTTAGCCCCTCTTTGTAGTAGAGCGTGGCAACCTTCAGCATATTTCTTTCTTCGGATGTGCTCATATCTCTCCTCCTTCTATACGCAACGCTTAAGTACCTTTTGCGTACTGTTAAGACAGTACCATTTTATACCATATCGCTGAAAAAAAAAAGTAAAAATATCATTTGACATTTTTTGTGTCACTTGATATATTGTTCTCGAAAGTATCATTAGACACGATTTGTGTCATATGATACGAAAACTCGCGCGAGTGTCATATTCCAAATTTTAGGAGGAAGGTTATGGATTTTTTAGTAAAACTATCAGACGGTTTCATCGGAATGTTTCAAGCAGGAGCTGACACATTTGTGGGGTTCCTTACCGGAATTATCCCACTACTCATTACGTTAATTTTATTTGTAAACGCTTTGATCAAGATCATCGGTGAGGAAAGAGTTTTTGGCTTCATGCAAGCATGTACTAAGTTTATCGTTTTACGTTACACCTTGATTCCATTTCTGGCAT
The DNA here is from genome assembly GCF_050499065.1 of Enterococcus sp. AZ071. Lineage (NCBI taxonomy): Bacteria > Bacillati > Bacillota > Bacilli > Lactobacillales > Enterococcaceae > Enterococcus > Enterococcus sp. AZ071. The sequence continues at coordinate 2,760,211 of NZ_JBIPAS010000001.1, read as the reverse complement.
GTTTCTTTTTAACTAATCCGATGTGTTATACCTTTGGACGATTCTTAAAGGAAGAACACAAGGCAGCTTACTATGACTCAACCGTATCAATGGTTCACCCAATTGTTGGTCTTTTTCCTCATGCGAATGCCGCGGAATTATTTGTTTATTTAGGGGTTGCTGCTGGTTTTGAAAAGGTGGGGAACCAAAGTGAACTGGCCCTTCGCTATCTATTAGCTGGTTTTGTCATCATCTTGATTCGAGGAATTGTTACTGAACGAATTGCTGCTATTTTATCTAGTCGTGACAAAAAGAAAGCTGTCAGTGCTTAACGAATGGAGGGAAAAGGATGAGTAAAACAGTAATTGTTCATAAAGGAAAAGGTGGTTGGGGTGGCCCATTAACCTTGGTACCAGATGTGAAAAAACGATACGTCATTAGTGTAACTGGTGGAGGAATTCATCCAGTAGCCGAAAAAATTGCTCGATTAACAGGAACAACGGCGGTTGATGCGTTTAAGAATCCAGTAGAAAAAGACGAAACCTTAGCAGCAGTGATCGACTGTGGAGGAACGGCTCGCTGCGGTACCTATCCACGGATGCGTATACCAACAGTCAATGTGAAGCTGCAGGCACCTTCTGGACCATTAGCGAAATTCATGACGGAAGATATTTTTGTTTCAGGAACAACAGTAAATGATTTGGAATTAGTTAATGGGAATTCCAGCAGTTTAGAAGAAACTGTCGTTCAAGAAATAAAAGAAGAACCAATTGTTAGAGAGATGGAAGAACCGACACCGGAAGCAGCTGCGACAGCATCGGAAGAAAGCTACGAAAATAAAAAAGGGTTCATTGGACTGATTGATAAAATAGGCCGGGCAGCTGGGAGCTTTATCAATATTATGTATCAGGCGGGACGTGAGACGATTGAAACGGTTATGACAAATATTTTACCGTTTATGGCCTTTGTCGCTACCTTAATCGGGATCATTAATTATACCGGAATTGGGGATTTAATCGCAAAAGTCTTGTCACCATTAGCTGGAAGTCTGATAGGATTGGTAATTTTAGGATTAATTACTAGCCTACCATTTCTGTCGCCGTTATTGGCACCAGGAGCCGTTATTGCATCAGTGATCGGGTTGCTAATCGGTACAGAAATTGCAAACGGAACCATTCCAGCCCATTATGCACTACCAGCATTATTCGCTATCAATTCACAGGTTGGCTGTGACTTTGCACCAGTAGGTATGACTCTTGGCGAGGCTGATCCGGCAACGATTTCCTCTGGTGTTCCATCCATTCTTTTCTCACGGGTGTTAACTGGCCCATTGGCAGTTGTGGTTGCTTACTTCATGTCATTCGGACTGTAAAAATAATTTAAGAGGTGAAGGGTAAATGATTCCTGAAAAAATTAAGTTTGGCTGCTTACTCAAAAAAGGAGTAGCCGAGGTGAAAGAAATGAAATTGCCAGAGCTCAAGGAAGATGAGCTTCTTGTTAAGCAAGAAGCCTGCAACATCTGCACAACTGATTACCAGCAATGGCTGGGATTGCGTGAGCATCAAGGCTATCCTATGGCGGGTGGACATGAATGTTCAGGAACAGTGATTGCTAAAGGAACTGCTGTTGGCGACACTTATGAAGTTGGCGATAAAGTCAGCGTCGTCTATGACTATTGCGGTTATTGTGATGAATGTAAACACGGCGAGGTAACCAGCTGCGAAAACATCAAGCAGTTCGGTAAAAATTACTCAGAGGACTATTATGGTATCTTCGGTTTTGCCAACTACTTTATCCGCAAAGCAAAAAGCTTCGTGAAAATGAATCCCGAATTGCCACCATCAGAAGCAGCTTTTGTAGAGCCATTATCATCAGTGATTCAAAACATGAAGAAGCTGCGGGTGAAATCCGGTACCGATACCGTAATTGTAATCGGTGCAGGAACTATGGGTCTGCTAAATGCAGAAACAGCACGGGCCTTTGGTGCTAGGGTAATTGTTTCTGAATTAATGGAGAAGAAGCTGCAGGTAGCACAAGCGATGGGTTTTGAAACCATCAATCCTAAAGAAGTAGATGCGGTTTCTAAGGTGAAGGAATTAACCAATGGTAAGGGAGCCGATATCGTAGTGGTAGCCGTAGGTGCTACTGCAGCAAATAACCAAGCCTTGGAAATGGTGAAACCGAAAGACGGCAAAATATCCATGTATGCTGCCGGATATCCATCACCGGAAATGGATGTTGATTCTAACAAGATTCATTACATGCGCTTAGAATTAATCGGAACCTATGGATCAACATTGGAAGACTTCTCTGATGCAGCTGAAATGCTGAACACTGGACGGGTGAATGTTTCCAAATTGGTAGAAACGCACATCCCATTGGCTGAAATTCAAGCAGCTTTTCAAGCAGCAAGTACCCCAGGCAACTTCCGAGTGTCTGTCACATTAAATGAGGATAGGAGTTAAGAAAATGGCAAAATGTTTAGCAATCGCGGACCTTTTCATCGATCAGGAAATGATGGAAAAAGGACTCTCCTTGTTAGAAGAAAATGGAATTACTGTTGTCGCTAAGAATTGGAAGCATGAGGACTTGGAGGCCCTGCAAAAAGATAATATTACGCTGGAAAAACAAGGCAGTGAAGCTGTTGATTTGCCAGAGGAATTACTAGCGGACATTGAAGAATATGACTATATCATTACGCAATTTGCTCCGATTGGCAAAAAAGTTATCGACCAAGCAAAAAATCTGAAATTTATCGGTGTTTTGCGAGCAGGGATTGAAAACGTCAACCGCAGCTATGCTGAAGCAAAAGGGATCACAGTCTTTAATACACCTGGGCGCAGCGAAACCAGCGTTTCAGAATACGCTGTCGGATTGATGCTGTCAGAAATCCGCAATATTGCTCGAGCAGACCGCAAGCTGCGCAATGGCGAGTGGGAAAAATACTATCCCAACGGTGTATTGGCACCAGAATTGAAAGAGTCAGTAGTTGGTTTAATCGGCTATGGGGCAATTGGACAGAAGGTAGCTAATTTAGTTCGGCCCTTTGGCGGTAAAATTATCTTCTTTGACGACTATTTCACTGGAGACACACCAGATACTCAAGTTTCCTTAGAAGAATTAGTCACTCAAGCCGACATTATTTCCATGCATTACCGACTGACACCAGAAACTAAGAACATGTTGAATCGCGAGTACTTCAAAAAGATGAAGTCTACCGCTGTAGTTATTAACAGTGCTCGTTCAGGGCTAATTAATGAACAAGATTTAATTGAAGCCCTGCAAAACAAAGAAATTACTGGAGCAGCAGTGGATGTCTTTGAGCAAGAGCCGCTGCCAGCTGACCATCCTTATTTAACGCTGGAAAATGTGACCATCACGCCACATATCGCAGGATCAACGATCGGTAATTTCGCTAATTCACCGAAGATCTTAGCGAACCGTATGGTGAAGGAATATCTGCCAACCGCTGTGACAGTAAACTAAATCATTCATAATAGGAGAACACAATGATCGATCTTCGCTTGGTATTCATAATTATCGCTTTACTACTGTTAAATCTCGCTACCTCAATGAGTCATGCCAGCTATTATCGGAAGACACTGCGAAGCATGATGGAACGAAATGAAGAAGGTTTTCTTGGTGTAGGTATGGCCAACAGCAAATTAAAGGCACGCATGGTTACCTTGATGCTGGCAGACAAGAACGGTGTAATTACTGAATGCCAAGTGATGTCAGGTCTAACCGTTTTCGCCAAATTTAAAACCTGTCATGAATTAACCGGTTGCAGAATTCAAAACCTGTCAGCAGAAATTCAAACGAGTAAATACAAAGCATCTATCGAAGAAGCCATCAAACTAATCCAAATTGAAATGGATAATAAAAAATCGGAGGGAATAACATGACACTTTATGGAGAACTGTTAAAACGTCAACAAGAAGGAAACCCAATTCGCGTCGGAGTAATCGGGGCTGGGCAAATGGGCCGCGGCATGATCGCCCAAATTGCGACGATACCTGGCATGATCATAACTGGAGTCAGCGATCTGTTCGTAGAAAATGCTGAAAAAGCCAAAGAAGCCTATTTAGCCTCTTCAGAAGTAAAAAATGATCTGCTGGTATCGGCGGATTTTAAGGAGATTATTCACTCTGACTTAAACGAAGTAATTGTTGATGCTACTGGTGTTCCTGAGGTGGGCGCCAAAATTGCGCTGGAAACCTTAATTGCCAAAAAACATTTGGTCCTATTAAATGTTGAAATCGATATTACCATTGGACCATTGATGCATAAATTATATGACTCAGCTGGTCTCGTTTATACTGGCTCTGATGGAGATGAACCAGCAGCGACGACTGAATTATTTGAATTCGCAAAATCAATGGGAATGGAAGTCTTAGTTGCCGGAAAAGGCAAAAACAATAAGCTGAAAACGACTGCCAATCCTGATACAGCTGCTGAAGAAGCCGCCGGTAAGCATATGGCAGCTCACATGCTGGCGGCCTTCCAGGATGGAACAAAAACAATGGCCGAAATGAACCTGCTCTCTAATGCGATTGGTTATATTCCAGATAAGGTTGGAATGCACGGCTTATCCGGTGATGTGGACTCAGTAATTAAGGATCTTGATTTGAAAGAAAAGGGCGGCGTCCTTTCACAATACGGGGTAGTAGAATATGTGGATGGCTTAGCACCTGGTGTCTTTGTCATTGTTAAGGGGCAAAATGCTGATGTGGCTGGTGAATTGAACTATCTGATGAAAAAAGGCGACCGGGAGCATCACATTCTGTACCGACCATATCATTTAGCCAGCTTAGAAACACCCATTACTATTGCTAAAGCCGTTCTGCAGCAGGATCATGCCATCATTCCAATGGGGGCACCAATTTCAGAAACTGTGGCCGTCACTAAAAAAGCGATCAAAGCTGGAGAAAAATTAGACGGTATCGGCGGTTATTGTGTTCGAGGCGTTTTAGAAACACATGCCGACATGGACGCACAAGGACATATTCCAATCGGTTTAATTTCTGGCGAGGTTGTGGCTAAACGCGACATTGAGGCTGAGACTTTCATCACAGAAGATGATGTGGAATTGGATCAAAGTACCTCAGTGTGGCAATTACGCAAGCTGCAAGATGATACTTTTAAAGGAGCTTAAGCATGCATCAAACAAAAATTACTGAAATTGGATCGATTGTCGAAGATTTCGCTGAAGAGTTTTTGCTAGTGCTGTTTGGCCCGGAAGCGACAGCAGAGTTGCGCGACATTTGTGTCATTCATGAGACAGATCAACGCCCGGCGGATGCCTTAAAAAAAGGTGGCAAGCTGACCATTGGCTCACAGGAATACACCATTTTGGAGGTGGGCAGCGAAGCCAATCCTAATTACCAAGCACTGGGACATATTTCGATTTATTTTAGAGATAGCGCAAACAATGAAATTTTGCCAGGTGCGATTTTGGTTGAACCAAAAGTATTTCCTGAGCTGAAGGTGGGAGACGACATTACTTTTAATTAGCTGTTGGGGAAATCCTGTATCTCATATAAGGAGAAACTAGCGATGGATATAATAGAAGAAAAAAATATTGTCAAAATGGCCTGCTTGTATTATGAGGAGGGATTGACTCAGGCTCAGATCGCCAAGCAGGTAGGTATTTCTCGTTCACTGGTATCTAAATTACTGCTGGATGCCCGCGAAGAAGGTATTGTAGAAATTACCATTAACAGCAAAAACGCCTATACCTCGATGCTGGAAAGAAAGCTGGAAAAGAAATATAGTTTGGCAGCGGCCGTTATCATTGATTCCAAGGATCTTACGATTGAAGAAATCGAAAAAATGACTGCAAAAGCTGCTGCTTACTATTTAAATAAACAGATGAAGCAGGCTAAAAGTGTCGGGATTTCTTGGGGCAAGGCAATTAGAAGAATGGTAGACTATTTTCCTTACAGCAATCATTCCTCCCTTTCAGTTGTCCCGCTAATCGGCGGCATGGGAGATGATTTCGTCAACATCCACTCCAATCAGTTAAGTCATGATTTGGCTAAAAAGGTTCGCGGCAAGTCAAAATATCTCTATGCACCCGCGCTATTGGCAAACGAACAGCTGGCAGATGCTTTGAAAAGCAACCAAGCGATTGAATCAGTATTAAGCGATGGTTTAAACGTAGATATCGCAGTTGTTGGAATCGGCAGTCCTTACAAGCGAAGTACAATGGAAGAAATCGGCTATCTTTCCCAAGAAGATATCGAAGAACTCCGCAACAGCCAAATCGTTGGTGATATCAATTCTCGTTTTTACAATGCACGAGGAGAAGAGGCTGCCTGCAAAATCAACCGAAGCATCATCGGAGTGAACTTGCCCGCTATTAAGCAGGTTCCCCAGGTATTAACGATTGCTGCTGATGACCAGCGGATAGAAGCAATTAAAGTAGCCGTAGAAAATCAGCTAGTCAACGTACTAGTAACTACCGATGCGATTGCTTCAGAATTATTGGCTGACGAATAGAAATATTCTAAAAGAGCATTCCTGCTCCTAAAGCAGGGATGCTCTTTTCATATAAAAATCACAAAATTAACCGATTCTCATCGTAATTATTCAATTAACTCATCGTTTTTTAACTAAAGACCAGCTATAAATAATCAATGTGTAAACGCTCACAATGAAGGGGATAATGAAGAAGAAGATCGGCTCTAAAATACTTGGAAATTTTCAAATCATTTCTACTATTCACAGTAAAGGAATCAAAGCAATTCAAGTGAATAAATGATCAATCTTTTAAAAAAAACTAAAAAAAGTGATCTTTATAGTCAGCGCTACTTTTATTTTTGGTTATTTAATAAATAGTTCGATTTCCATATTATATAATGGATAAAGCAAAACCAAATGGATTAAAGTGGATTTTAACAAGCTTTATCACCTTTTCTATAAGGTTTTTGGCAATAGTAACATATGTTCCAATCAATATAAAAAGTTCAAAAAATAAAAGAAAGCGTTGACATGTATTTGGTCCGTGTTATACTAAGGTTGTCTTAAGGCATATGACAGTTTAGTTGTCATATGACAACAATATGGAGGGGTTCACAATGACACTTTATGGAAAGCTTTTGGAGAGAGAAAGAAACAATGCCCCAATTAAGGTCGGAGTAATTGGTGCAGGACAAATGGGATTTGGAATGATCGCACAGATTTCTACTATTCCTGGCATGGCAGTCACTGGAGTCAGCGATATCAACCTTGATGGAGCGAAACGAGCAGCTGATGCTTACAATGCAAGTGCAGAAAAGAAAGTCGATATCTTAACCAGTTCAGATTTTAAAGAAATTATTCATTCAGATAAAGTAGAAGTCATCGTTGATGCAACGGGTGTACCAGAAGTCGGCGCTCAAATTTCCTTAGAGACATTGTTAGCTAAAAAACATTTGGTATTACTGAATGTAGAAGTGGATATTACCATTGGCCCTCTAATGAAGAAAATGTATGATTCAGCGAACTTGATTTATACCGGATCTGATGGCGATGAGCCAGCAGCAACGACTGAGCTGTTCGAATTCGCTAAAAGTATGGGGATGGAAGTCTTAGTTGCTGGTAAAGGGAAGAACAACAAATTAAAGGTTGGTGCAAATCCCGATACTGCTCAAGCTGAAGCAGATGAGAAAAACATGTCCAGCCATATGCTGGCAGCCTTCCAAGATGGAACCAAGACCATGGCAGAAATGAACTTATTATCCAATGCAATCGGCTTTGTTCCTGATAAAGTAGGAATGCATGGAATCAGCGGTGATGTAGATTCAGTAATTAAGGATCTAGATACGAAGGAAAATGGCGGTATCTTAGACAAATATGGTGTTGTAGAATACGTAGATGGTTTAGCACCTGGGGTATTTGTCATTGTAAAAGGCCAAAACGAAGGCGTACAGCACGAGTTAAGCTACTTAATGAAGAAGGGTGATCGCGATCATCATATCTTGTACCGTCCATACCATTTAGCCAGCTTAGAAACACCAATCACTATTGCGAAGGCAGTCTTAAACCACGATCATGCGATTGTTCCATTGGGGGCACCAATCTCTGAAACAGTAGCAGTAGCGAAGAAAGACATCAAAAAAGGGGAAAAAATCGATGGCATCGGCGGCTACTGTGTCCGCGGTGTTCTGGAAACCCACGAAGACATGGCTAAAAATGGCAATGTGCCAATCGGTTTAGTTGGTGGTTCATCTGTTGCCAAACGCGACATTAAGGATGGAACCTTCTTAACCTATGACGATATTGAAATCGACGAATCAACTACGGTTTATCGTTTACGTAAATTACAAGATTCTACGTTTGGCGAGTAAGCAACAACAATAAAGCAGATGGGGGGACGCCCTTGTCTGCTTTTAGAAAGGAAGAGCCTTATGGGTGGATTTGTTATACTTTTAGCTATATTGATGATGCTGCAAAGTGTTTTTAGTGTTGTTCAAGTCAAATACTATCAAAGCTTTATCCGTAAAATTACGACTGAACAGGCCGGCACGGACTATGATTTTTATACAGAAGTAGTGAAGGGCCGAATGCTGCGAACGATCGTAGCGGTCGTAATCGACAAAAACGGAAAAGTCGTTCAGTGCTATTGCTGCAGTGGGTTAACGATCTTTGCCAAGTTCAAAGAGGACCCCGCTTACCAAGGCATGCACTTAGAAGAATTTTACAGCAAGAAGCTGCAAGAAAATCAATTATCGAAGATTGAAGAAGCATTGTCAAAAATCTACTCACGGAAATTGGAAGCGGTTACCTAAAAGGAGGACTTTACTATGAAATACATTGAATGGGCAGGAAAAAACTTTATTGGTTTGTTTGAAGCAGGCGGCGAACAATTTATGGGCTATATGACCGGGATTGTTCCACTATTAATTGTACTATTAACCTTTACTTATTCAGTTATTGCATTTATCGGGGAAGAACGTGTTGACCGAGCAATCCGCTATTGTTCTAAATATATGATCTTGCGCTATTCATTGATGCCGATTTTAGCTGTTTTAATGCTGACCAACCCAATGGCTTATACCTTTGGGAAATTCGTTAAGGAAGAAGAAAAACCAGCATTTTATGATGCAGCAGTATCCTTTGTTCATCCCGTTACCGGCTTGTTCCCTTATGCTAATGCAGGTGAATTATTTGTTTACCTTGGAATTGCCAATGGGGTAATGGAAGCCGGCTACAGCCAATCAAGCTTAGCCGTTCGTTACTTCTTAGTTGGGGTAGTGGTTATCTTGATGCGGGGAATTGTCACTGAGCGTTTGACCAAGTTTATGATGGCCAAAGAAGCTAAAAAAGCGCAAGCATAAGAAGGAGGAAGCGGCATGTATAAAACAGTCTTTGTAAAACCGGGAAATAAAGGTTGGGGTGTTGGATTAACCCTAGTACCATCAGAGAAAAAGAATAAAGTTGTCTCAGTTACCGGCGGCGGCATCCATCCGGTAGCGCAGCAGATCGCAAACTTAACAGGCTGTGAAGCTTGTGACGGCTTTAAAAATGCAATTCCCGAGGATGAAACACTTTGTGCAGTTATCGACTGCGGTGGAACAGCGCGGATTGGGGTTTATCCGATGAAACGTATCCCAACGGTGGATATTTTACCGTCCTCACCATCAGGACCTTTAGCAAAACATATTACTGAAGATATCTTCGTTTCCGGTGTACGCCCAGAAGATGTAACCTTAGTAGAAAATGCAGACTTAGAAGACCGCCAAATGGCAGGTATCGACCATGCCCATGCAACGGGTGCAGACTCTGCAGCAGCAACCGAAGCAATTATCACTAAGCAAGACGAAGGCCGTGAATCAGAAGAAGAGTTCCGGGAAAGATATTCGAAAATCAAAGAAGAACATAAGCAAGAAGTAGCAAAAAAAGACAGCTTCTTAGTTAGCTTCTCTCGGGGAATCGGTAGTGTCATGGGAACCTTCTACCAATCTGGTCGTGACGCAGTGGACATGCTATTAAAAAATATCATTCCATTTATGGCCTTTATCAGTATGATGGTAGGGATCATTAACTACACAGGTGTCGGCGACTGGTTGGCAAATGTCTTGTCTCCACTAGCAGGCTCACTGCCAGGAATGATCGCCTTGTCGCTAATTTGTACGATTCCGATTTTGTCACCAATCTTAGGCCCAGGTGCGGTAATTTCACAGGTAATCGGGGTGCTGATTGGTACACAGATAGCAAATGGCTCTATTCCAGTACAGTATGCATTGCCTGCCCTGTTTGCAATTAATGGACATGCTGGTTGTGACTTCATTCCGGTTGGTTTATCATTAGGAGAGGCGAAACCTGAAACCGTAGCCATCGGTGTTCCAGCAATTTTATACGGCCGGATGTTAACTGGATTTACTGCAGTAATCCTAGCTTGGCTGGCAAGTTTCGGTATGTACTAAAAAGAGAATGAATGGGAGCGAATAACTAAATGGTAAAAACGAAGATTATAGAAATTGGCAGCATGGTACCAGCTTTTGAAGAAGAACAGTTAATTATTCTTTTTGGTCCAAAAGCAACGGCTGAATTAAGAGATATCTGTTTGATTCATGACTTTGAAGATACACCAAAGGATGCTTTAAAAGTTGGAGGCAAAATAAAATTCGGAGATCAAGAATTTACAATTGATGAAGTTGGCTCTCAGGCGAACGCAAATTTTGAAGAATTAGGTCATATTTCCATCTACTTCCGCAACGAAGTCGGGGATGTTCTACCAGGCGCAATCATTGTAAGCCCTGGCGGATTTCCAAAATTTGAAGTTGGCGATACAATTGAAGTATTGTAATTAAACGCGACCTCCCTTACACTCTAAGGGAGGCTTTTTTTTCAATATCCAGCTTCACAAAATAGGAAAAGCTTGCGAAGCTTTTACGGCGAGGGGCGTTTAGGATGGAAAAGGGTAAAAATAATAATCGAGACTTAGTAAAAGTAGCAACCATGTACCATAAGGAAAACATGAAGCAGTCGGACATTGCAAAGCGCTTAGGGATTTCACGATCATTGGTTTCCAAATATCTCATTGATGCAAAGAATCAAGGAATTGTGGAGATTTACATCAAAAGCGAAAGCGCTTACTCGGTCGAACTGGAGCTTCAACTGGAGCAGCTTTTCGGATTAACCAAAGCAGTGGTTTTAGATACCAGCACCCTGCGAGAAAATGAAATCGAAAAAATCATTATCCAAACAGCGATTACCGCCTATAAAAGGGATATCGCCAAAGCTGAAAAGATCGGCTTGTCATGGGGGAAAATTTTACGTCGATTTGTTGATGAATATCCTTACGAAAATCATCCGGACGCGTGTATCATTCCTTTGATTGGGGGGATGGGTTCTGATTATGTCGATATCCATTCCAACCAGCTGGCCTACGACCTAGCCAGAAAGCTGAGAGCCAAGTGCAAATTCTTATACGCTCCGGCTTTGGTGGACAATCCGCTGATTAAGGACAATTTAATTAACAATGTAGCCATCAAAGATGTACTGGAAGCAGGCAGAGATGTCGATATGGCAATTGTTGGTTTAGCTTCACCGTTCTCTGACAGCAACACTATGACCGAAATTGGGTATATTAGTGAAGAAGATATCCGGATACTTGCTGATGCTCAGGTGGTTGGAGATATTAATTCTAAATTCTTTGATGCAGAAGGAAATGAGGTTGCATGTACGATCAACGAGAACGTTATTGGCGTTAGCTTGGAAAGTATTCGCAATATTCCTAAAGTCGCGACCATTTGTTACGAAGATACTAAGAAGGAAACGTTGTATGTGGCGATGAAATCTAAGGTCTTCAACTGTGTGACCGTGACCGACGCATTAGCAGAGTATTTGATTAATCGGATACAGCAAGAAGGAAGTTAAATAGTAAAAAACCTCATTATCAGCAGAATACCGCTGTGTAGTGAGGTTTTTAATTTATTATAGAAAAATTTTCACGAGACTAAGAGATGTTTCAATTGCAGCAGTTCATCTTCCGTGAAGGACAATTCTCGGAGGTAGTTGCCGATTGTCCCGTAGGCAGCATGAAATTTTTGATGAAACTGCTCCATGATTTCAGGGTAAGAGTGGTAAACATTCAACAGTTGTTTATTCTGTAAAATGCGGGAATCATGCTTAATATAGGTATAAGAAACCTGATAATCAGCAATAATCTCTTCAATTAATACCCCTTGCAGCAATAAAATCAAGTAAATAACAACACCGGTACGGTCCTTCCCAGCACTGCAATGAATGACTAGCGGATAATGCTCTTTTTGCAGCAATAAACGAAACAGCCGGCCAATTTCCGTTCTCCCACCTTCAACATACTCCAAATAACGTTCACTCATAAAGTAAGGATCCGTTGTTTGAGTACTTAATTCAGCCGCTCGACCACGATCCTGCTGGCCGCTGAGGTTAATGGAATAATAATGGTTTATTTCATCTTTATAAGGATTGGGTTCTCGTTCTAATTCAGCAGGTGCCCGCAAATCAATAATGGTTTGAAGGTTCAGCTTTTGCATAAGCTGCTGATCAGCAGGAGTGGGACCAAAGAGCATACTAGAACGATAAATGAACCCCTCTAGCGTTTGTTTTCCAAGAGCTGTATTGTATCCACCGACATCTCTAAAATTGACAATCTCCTCAAACTTGATTCGATTTCCCATATCATTCCCCCTTGCTGGAAGCTTAACATAGAACAATATTTGTTGAAAACGTTTTTTACATAATGTTTACAATCCTTTACTTAAACCTTACCTAGAGTTAACCATGAATTGAAATGAGTCCGCTAGAATAGGTGATGCTAGAAAACAATTAATTTAAGGGGGCTATTTAAGTGAAAAGGTTTAAAAAAGTATTGTTTTTAAGTTTGGCAGTTGTTGCGTTGGCTGCATGCGGGTCGAATCCAGCCGCTAATACGAAGGAAAGCTCGTCAAAAGCTGGAAATTCGTCGGAATCCACTGATCAAAAAGCGAAGTCTGATACCGGTGAGTTCACCTTATATACCTCCCAACCAGAAGAAGATGTTGCAAAGCTGGTGGAGACATTTAATGAAGAATATCCTGACATCAAGGTAAATGTTTTTCGTTCAGGAACAGAAGAAGTTATTTCTAAAGTTTTAGCTGAAAAACAAACCGGCAAAATTCAAGCAGATGCGTTGCTGGTATCGGACAGCTTTACTTTTGAAAATCTAGCAGAGGAAGATTTATTGCAACCCTATGAATCAAAAGAGTCGGCAGAAATTCCGGAAGAGTACGTGGACGATGAAAATTTATATACAGGAACGAAATTAATCGTAACTGGCTTAGCTGTAAATACTGACATGGTAGATGCAAATGATATTAAGGGTTTCGCTGATATGACAAACAAACAAGTAAAAGGCCAAACCATGATTCCAAGTCCGCTGTATTCAGGAGCAGCTTCCCTAAATTTATCGATTTTGACGCAGCAGGAAAAGATCGGCTGGGACTTTTATAAAGCATTAAAAGACAATGAAGTATTTGTAGGGCAAGGAAACGGAACGGTTCGTGATGCATTGATTAATGGTGAACAAGGCATCGGAATGCTGGTTGACTATATGGCTAATCGTGCGAAGCAAGACGGAGCACCAATAGAGTTTGTTTATCCAGAAGAAGGTGCACTCTATGTAACTGAACCAATCGGTATTATTAAGGATACGGCCAACGCTGCGCCTGCAGAAACGTTTGTTGATTTCGTTCTTTCAAAAGAAGGCCAAACGGCTGCTTCTAAAATGGGCTATACTCCAGTACGCCAAGGTGTAGCTGCACCAGAAGGGTTAAAAGGAGTCGAAGATATTGACCCGATGCCTTTCGATGAAACCAAAGTTTTGGAAAATCGAGATGCCGATAAAGAAAAATTTGCAGAACTATTTGGTCAAAATTAAGGAAAGATAAGGAGTTTTTCATATGTCCAAACCTATAAAGGGATTCCATTCTCTGCTCTTTTTTTTGATAGGTTTGTGTGTATTTATTTTGCCGCTATTCACGTTGTTTAAAATGGCGTTTGAAGCTGAGGGTTCACTGAACCTTCAGAATTTCAACGCTGTTTTTCATTCAGTCAGAACGGTCGGAGCGATCAAAAATACACTCATTATTGCTGTGGCTTCAACAATTATATCCGGTCTGTTTGGTGGGATAATGGCAGTAATCGTTGCTTATACCAACATTCAAATGAAACGGTTAATTGAAACGATGGTTATTTTACCTTACGTGATTCCAGGCTATGTAGTGACGTTGTCTTGGACTTCGTTATTCTCAGCAAACGGGCCGATTAATCGTTTATTACTAGAGCTATCGCTGTCCAAGATTAATATGTATTCAATCGGCGGAATTATTTTTGTGATGGGGCTCAGTAATGCTGCCTTGGTTTATTTGAATCTAGTAGATATTTTACGCAAGATTCCCCGAGAACAAGAATGGGCGTCTCTGATCTCCGGCTATTCGGTAAAAGCGACACTGAGAAATATCAATTTGCGCAGTGTGCTGTCGCCAATCATTAGTGGGATTGTTTTAGCTTTTTTGAGCTCAATAGATAATTTTGCCATTCCGGTTACGCTGGGAAGCTCCGCAGGGATTCAAGTATTAAGCACGTACATTTATGAAAAGGCAATCGGTTTTGGTCCCAATAGCTTTAATGAGGCTGCGGTGTTATCCATCATCTTAGCTAGCTTATCCTTTGTGACCTTGTTTATTCAGTGGCTGTTACTGAGAAGGACAAAAAGTTTGGAGACGGCCCCGCTGAACCATGAACCTCGCATATTATTATCAGAAGGAAAACGAAAAGCTTTGCAGTTTGGTCTGCTGTTGCTACTGTTTTGTATTAACATTGTTCCACTGATTTTTATGATGCTATCCTCTTTCCATTCGGGATACGTGAAATCCATTTTTGATATTTCGCATATGAGTCTGAAAAACTATCGGTTTATTTTAACCGCCCCAAGTATGTATCAGGGCTTTATTACCAGCTTTACGATCACGATTGCAGCTATCATTCTCTGTGTTCTTTTAGGTGTGTGGGTGATGCATTACAAGCAGCGGGTAAATGCTAAGGCAACATTGCCTATTGAGCTGGGAGCCTCACTAACCTATTCAACGCCCGGAATTGTCCTAGCTTTGAGTATGATTTTTTACTGGAATCAGGTTCCGAATGTTTACGGTACGTTGAAAATCTTGCTGATTGCCTACGTAACTCGCTATGCCTTACTGCTGCTGCGGGGAAGTAATACCGCCTTTTTAGCTGTCGATAGTGAGTTGGAGGAGGCCGCATTAGTTTCTGGCTCTAGTCATTGGGAAAAATGGCGGCGAATTCTGTTGCCTATGATTAAACATCAATTATTTGCCAGTTCATTTTTGATGTTCGTCGGAGCGTTTACCGAGCTGACTCTGTCTTCTTTGCTGGCAGCAGCAGGAACAAAAACGGTTGGTTTGACTATTTTTAATTTACAAACGAGTGGAGACAACAGCCTGGCTCAGGCCTATTCAGTAATAGTAACCTTGTTTATCTTAGTAATTCTAAGTATTCGTTCCAGTTTGGAGAAAAAAGGGAGGGTAACGAATGACTAAGTTGATTGTAGAAAAATTGTCCAAAATTTATTCGACAGCTGCCGCATTAGAATCTATTGATTTAGCGATCGATCAAAATGAATTTATCGCAATTTTAGGACCTTCAGGTTGCGGGAAGACAACGTTGTTACGTTGTATCGCTGGTTTTGTCGAGCCTACCAGTGGTTCTATTCAGTTCAATGAGCAGGCCTTCTATCAAAATAGTCGCCAAATCCCCGTAAATGAGCGGGAACTTGGGATGGTCTTCCAACAATTTGCCCTGTGGCCACACATGAATGTGCTGCAGCATTTGTTGTATCCTCTAAACAGCAGCAAGCACAAGCAGCTGCTGTCACAAAAGGAAAAAGAAGAGCGTATTGCTGAAATTTTAACCCTAGTAGAATTAACGAACTTTAAGGAACGGTTTCCCAATGAATTATCCGGTGGACAGAAGCAGCGGGTGGCTTTAGCCAGAGCAATCGTTTCAAAGCCGCAGCTGCTATTAATGGATGAGCCGTTAAGTGCACTAGATGCTCATCTGAAGGAAACCATGATCCGCGAAATCAAGAAAATCCATCAAGCAACCCAAGCTACTATTCTATATGTCACACACGACCAGAAGGAAGCAATGGCTTTGGCTGATCGAATCATTGTAATGAATCAAGGAAAGATTGAACAATTTGATACGCCTTATAATCTCTATCATTATCCGGCCTCTGAATTTGTTGCTGACTTTGTCGGCAAAGCCCAGCTTATCCAAGGAAATTGGCGGGGATCACAGTTCTATCCTGCGGGCACCGATACTGAATTTTTCTGGACAGGCCAGGAGGTGCATCCACATTTTAGGCAGCAGCAAACCTATCCTGTTCATCCTGAAGATTTTGTTCTCTCAGCAGATCAGGGACTAACGGTTCAAGTAATCGACAAACAATTTTTAGGACGAGAAACACAATACACCGTTCAACTGCAGCAGCAGGAAATGGTCATTTTGTCTCAAGATGCCCAAGCAGCCGAAATTGGGGACCAAGTAAGGATCAATCGGAAAGGCTATCAACTATGCGGTTAATGCGTTCGGAAAAAAACTCAAGTAGTTTCCGTATCCTTCAATTCACTGATTTACACCTGCGAACCTGGCCGCTGGACGAAGCGGATCAGCAGACTTTGCAAATGATTCAAGCGATGAGCAAGAAAGAACAGCCTGATTTGATTTTGTTTACCGGTGATATTGTTTGGAGCACTATTGCCGACGCTCCCTTGGCCATATTTCAAGAGTTTATTGATTTTTGCAATACTTTAGAATTTCCGATTGCTCTAACTTATGGCAATCATGATTCCAATCACCCGGCTATTACGCGAGGAATGCTGCGACAAAAAGAAATGGACATCAAATCTTTGGCTGAAAAAAAGTGTTCGTTGATTGCTAACGATCGGGAGAGCTATGTATTGGAGATATACAATTCAAACCAACTACAGATTGAACATCTTTTGTTTATTATTGATTCTGGTGAATATACCGACAGCCCCTACAGCCGGTATGATTGGATCCTACCCGAGCAAATCGATTGGTTTAAAACAACAGCTCGTTACTATCATAAACATAGCGCAGTGAAGAGTGCGTATAGTTTTTTGCACATTCCTTTGCAGGAGTTTATGGAGGCTTACCAAGTAAATCGTCCGATAAATAGTGTAGTGGACGAGTTACGAGTCGATAGTCCGGAGATCAATACGGGTTTCTTTGCCGCATTGTTGTTTGATCCCATAACTAAAGGAGTCTTTGCGGGTCATAACCATGATAATAATTTTCAGACGAATTATTTAGGATTAGAAGTCGTATTTGGACAAGTTTCAGGCTATGGAGCGATTAGTCAAAACAGAAGGGGCGCTCGTTTAATTGTTTTGGAGGAACAGCAGCTTCAGACCTCGATTCTATATGGTGAGAATTATTTTTAAGACGGGATAAAAAAACGAAGCGAAAACCACCTATCAATGTGGTATCGCTTCGTTTAATTTATTTTACGGATGAGCAGTCAAGAAATTCTCAACTGTCTCTTTGTATTTAGCTGGGTCTTTCGACATGGCTTGTGCATGTCCAGCCCCGGCGACAACATATTTTTCCTTTGGTGCATCGGTGGCTGCATAGACCTCATCTAGCATATAAAATGGCACGAAGTCATCCTTGTCACCATGAATAAATAGCATTGGAGTTGTATTTTTCTTCAATTGTTTCACAGCATCTGCTTCGCCAAAGAAGTAGCCAGCGCGCACCTTGGTCACTAGACTGGTTACTGGAATCAACGGAAATGAGGGCAGGTTAAACATTTCCTTCAACTGATAGCTTAGTTCATCCTTAGCAGAAGTATAGCCGCAATCCTCAATGATCGCTTTCACATTCTCCGGTAATTTTTCACCGCTGGTCATCATAACGGTGGCAGCACCCATACTAACACCATGTAAGACGATCGATTCATCTGAGTTAGTCTTCTTCAATACTTCCTGAATCCACTGCACGTAATCCTTGCGTTCATCCCAACCGAAGCCGATATAGTCCCCTTCACTGGACCCGTGACCTCGAGCATCTGGCACTAGCACGTTGTAGCCTAAGCTATGGTAAAGATCGGCATACTCAGCCATGTCCTCAGCTTTGCCCATATACCCATGAGCCAAAATCGCCGTCTTCTTTTCATCGTTGTCTGCAGGTAAATAGATCGCTGATAAGTCAAGACCATCGTCCGAAGTCAGTTTCCAGGTTGTCCGATTATTCTTATCGGTAAACCAAGATTCTGCTTGGATCAGTTCTTCAGTTTTCTCACTGCTGCCATCTCCTAAAAAGCTCTTTTCAGCCGGAACGACAGCGTAATTGTAAAAATAATTACCAGCAAATACCAAGCCAATGATCAAAACGATCACAACACCAATTAAAATTTTCATACTTTTTTTCACAAAACTGCTCCTTCATCATTTTCTTTCGTTCAAGCTTTTCAGCCTGTGTTCTTCACTTCGATAGCTTGTCTACTTGTTAATTATACTTGAGAATAGGAGGGACTGCCAAATGCAGAATTAGAGCTGCCTCCAAAATAAGGGAAACAAATTTATCATTGATCTTCGGATGTCTGCCATCCAACGAAACAGGCAGGCATTAAGAGAGCTTTAATCCAAAAAATGTGCCAAAAGCTGGACTGACACCTCTTGCAGTATAGTGAATAGTTGGGCTGCTGACAAGAGGCGGTTAGCAATAGTTAAAAATAACTAATTATGCGCAAATTGATCAAGGCTATTGTTGGAAAACATGCTACAATCTGTTCTGGAAAGGACGAATGTACATATGAAACTTACTTTGGCAATTGATCTTCTAGAAAATGAATGGAACATAGTAGAACCCAATAAGCTTGTTTCACCGGAGCCGCTGATTTTTGCGACCTTCTTGATTCATAAGAAGCGGTTGACTGTTGACTCAAACAATCAGCCCCAGCTGGGTCGTAACGACGAACGGGAGTTGAAGAAAATTCTTAAGCTGCTGCGTACGAATCATCGTGAATATTTGCAGGCGCTGGATCAGGATATCCTGCTTTCAAATAATGAGCATCTTTTTCAGCAGCAGCTATTGATGCAGGCAATGCTTAGTGAATTACGTAAGCTGGAGGCACCCGATGAACTGAAACTGATTCGTTTGGAGCTGACAGGCAGCTGGCCCTTGTATCAAACCGAAGAAGGATTGATGGATTTATATTAGCCAGCTTATGTTTGGTCAATACCTTTCATTAACGTTTTTTGGAGATTTCTTTTACAATGAAAGAAAGAGCTAGTGAAAGGAAGGAACAAAAATGGTATTAGAATATTTTGATGGACAAGAAAATTTTTTCAACGACTATAAAAAAGCCGTAAAAGAGGAAGACTTTGACGAACAAAGCGTGATTGATGATGTAATGGCGCAGCTAAGCCTGCCTGCTGAGGATGGCAGGTTAAGCTATACGCTTTCCGGCAGCAAAACAAAAAGCAGCCGTCCATCAAGCTTCCCTTTTAGAAAAGAATTAGTTGCTCGGGATCCTGAGGCAACCGTTGACACCCTCTACTTTTATGAGGGCGAACCTTACGAATTTGATTTACAAGAAGACGAACAACCGTAGCATCCGACAGTTTCTGTGAAAGCAGAGGCTGTTTTTTTTGAGTCGTTTTAGCAGACAAATTTCCAGGACTTTTATAGGCTAGGGGATGAGGTGATGCACCTGTTTTGCAGCAAGTGCATCACAACTGGTGGACAGATGTACTCGTGCCATTACTGGGCTTTGTCATTACCATTTTTTTACTGATTAAGTTCGATTGGGTGGCTCAGTTTACCCAAATGGTTAACGGTCAACGTCACCTTAATCTGTTGGCGATTGGTGCGATGATAATGGGCTTTATCATTATGCCGGCATTATTGTATTGGTGGAACAAAAAAAGCTTAAGGTCGCGGCCTTAAGCTTTTTACTCTAATAAATTAACCCAGTAACAATGGCACTCAGAAAGCTGACCAAGGTAGCACTCAGCAAAATCTTTAAGCCATTTTTAGCAACCAGATTCCCTTTTTCTTCATTCAAGCCCTTCATTGCACCTGAAATGATGCCGATGGAAGAAAAGTTAGCAAAGGAAACCAAGAAAACTGAGACAATCGCAGTCGTCCGTCCGCTAAAATCCCAAGAACCCTTTGCCAGCTCAGTCATCGCCACAAACTCATTGGTCACCAATTTAGTAGCCATTAAGCTGCCAGCAGAAACAGCTTCATCCCATGGAATTCCCGTAATAAAAGCAAAGGGTGCAAAAATGTATCCCAAAATCTCTTGGAAGGTCAGTCCAGTTATTTTGCTAAAAATAAAGTTGATCATGGCAATCAATGCGACGAAACCAATCAGCATAGCAGCAACGGTAATAGCCACATGGAATCCATCTAAAATGTATTCTCCCAGCATTTGAAAGAAGGTTTGCTGGTCGTCTTCCGCAATCAACAGCTCGTCCTCTTGCTGATCCAATTGATAAGGATTGACCAAGGACGAAATGATAAAGCCGCCGAAGAGGTTCAACACTAGCGCAGTAATCACATAGCGAGGTTCTAGTAGTGCCATGTAAGAGCCCACGATCGACATCGAGACTGTCGACATCGCAGAAATACTCATCGTTGTTAATCGCTTTTCTGACAGGAAAGGCAGCTCCTTTTTAATCGAGATAAACACTTCTGACTGACCCAAAATAGCTGAGGCAATCCCATTGTAGGACTCAAGCTTCCCTAAGCCGTTAATCTTGCTTAGACCCAAGCCCACCCATTTCATAAAAAACGGCAGGATTTTGATGTAGCGCAGAATTCCAATAATGGCTGAAATAAAAACGATCGGCATCAGTACGGTCAAAAAGAACGGCGCACTGCCCTTGTTGGTAATTCCGCCAAAAACAAAGGTTACTCCGGAGTGAGCAAACGTTAATAAAGCCGCAAATACATTCGCTAAGCCACCGACTAAGGTAGTTCCGAAGGTTGTTCGCAGCAGAAGAAAGCCTAATAAAAATTGCAATACCAGCATCACGATCAATGGCCGCAGCTGAATTCCCTTGCGATTCGTGCTGATTCCATAGCTTAAGCCCAGCACCAATAAAAGACCGATAATCCCCATGATAAATGACAAAAAATCTCCCCCTAAAAATATAATCTGTGACAGATTACGACTTTTTGAAGCGAAAAGCGAGGCAAAACCCTCCAACTGGGCATTTTTTTAGCAAGATATTATATAGAAAGCACTAACAAATTAAGGTTTCTCTTGCGTAAAAATCCGTGGATAGGGTAAACTATGTATGCTTTTACCAAATGACGTAAAAAGGGGCACCATCATGGATAAAGATAAGAAACATGTGCGGCTGCCGCGCTATCAGCAGGTTGCGGTCGAGATTGCCGAACGAATTGCTGATCAGCGCTATGGGGTGGGCCAGAAAATTCACGCCCGTTCCACCTTGGCGAGCAACTTCAATGTATCCCCAGAAACAGCCCGCAAAGCGATCAATGTGCTAGTAGACTTAGAAATAATGGAAGTTCGTCACGGCAGTGGTGCGTACGTTCTTTCTCGTGAGAAGGCCCAGGCCTATTTAGAAAAATACAAAGATGTTCAATCCATTCAGGAAATCAAAAAGGAAATTTTGGACAGTGTCGAGCAGCAAAAGCAGGAGCTGGAAAACTTCTCCCATTTGCTGGATCAGTTGGTTTCTCAAACCAAACGGGTGCATAATTTCGCGCCGTTTATTCCTTATGAGTTGAAGTTGACAGAAGAGGCTCAGCATTTGAATGCAACGGTTAACGAATTGAATCTTTGGCATGAAACGGGAGCGACGATCATTGCCATTCAAGACGAGGATGAATTACTGCTGTCCCCAGGACCCTACGCGAAGCTGACGAACGGCTGCACCTTGTTCTTTGTTAGTAATGAATTAGGCTTCCAGCGGATGCAAAATCTTTTTTATCCTGATCAGCTGCCAGAAATCGAATAATTGACGCCAGCCTCTCAATCGAATTTGTTCACTTGAGGGGCTTCGCACGTATTTTCTGAAAATTTACACTTTCTCTTTGACAAAAGTGACCACATGGTGTTAATATATGGTGGTCACTTTTTTAAAGGAGGAAGTTGTTTGAGTAAAGTTAAGGTAGAACATTTAACCAAAATATTCGGCAAGCGGCAGCAGCAAGCCCTAGCCATGATGAAAGAAAATAAAAGCAAAACGGAGATCTTGAAGAAAACCGGCGCAACCGTTGGGGTTTATGATGCCAGCTTTGAGGTCAACGAAGGGGAAATATTCGTAGTCATGGGTCTTTCCGGTAGTGGGAAGTCTACAATGATCCGTTTATTAAACCGTTTAATCGATCCAACATCCGGTGAGATTTTTATTGATGGACAAGACATAGCCAAAATGAATAAAGAAGAACTAAGAGAGGTTCGCCGCCATAAAATCAATATGGTCTTTCAAAATTTTGGACTCTTTCCTCACCGTACCATTTTAGAAAATGCGGAATACGGCCTAGAAGTTCGCGGCGTACCAAAGGAAGAACGCCAAAAATTAGCAGAGCAGGCCTTGGATAATTCCGGATTGCTCTCATTTAAAGATCAATACCCAAATCAACTATCCGGTGGGATGCAGCAGCGGGTTGGATTAGCGCGGGCTTTAGCCAATGATCCAGAGATTTTGTTGATGGATGAAGCTTTCTCAGCGCTTGACCCATTGATTCGCCGCGAAATGCAGGACGAATTATTGGATCTTCAATCGAATGTGCAAAAAACGATCATCTTTATTACCCATGATTTGAATGAAGCACTGCGCATTGGTGATCGCATTGCCTTGATGAAGGATGGCGAAATTATGCAAATTGGTACCGGGGAAGAAATTCTGACCAATCCTGCGAACCAATATGTTCGCGATTTCGTTGAAGATGTCGATCGTTCCAAGGTACTAACGGCAGCCAATATCATGGTGCCAGCCTTTACAACGAATATCGAAATCGATGGACCAAACGTAGCCTTGAATCGGATGCGTAAAGAAGAAGTCAGCATGCTTTTAGCTGTTGACCGCAAACGGATGCTGAAGGGCAGCCTGACAGCCGACAAAGCGCTGGAAGCGCGGCAAAAGAATTTATCCTTGAAGGATGTTATTGATAAGAATGTACGCACTATTCCAAAAGATATGCTGGTAACAGACATCTTTAATCTGATTTTCGATTCTCCAACACCATTAGCAGTAGTTGAGAACAATCGCTTAGAAGGTGTAGTTATCCGCGGCAGTGTGCTGGAAGCACTAGCGGAAACAACCGATGAACAGACAGAGGAATTGGAAGGAGTGACTGCAAATGACTAATTTCCTACAACAAAGCTTGCCAATTGCTGACTGGGTTGAATCCTTCACTGATTGGCTGACCAGTACCTTTGCAGGACTATTTTCTGCCCTGCAGCACGGTGGACAATTCGTCATGGATGGCATGACCGGCATTTTAACGTCTATTCCAGCTTTGCTTTTAATTGCTGTAATTACCGTTGCGGCCTTCTTTATCTCAAATAAAAAATGGGGGCTGACCTCGTTTACCTTGATTGGTTTGTTGTTTATTTACAATCAAGGCTTATGGACAGACTTGATGAGTACGGTCACTCTAGTTATTTTGTCTAGTGTCATTTCGATCGTAATTGGGGTGCCATTAGGAATTCTGATGGCTAAAAATGAAACAGCGAAGACGATTATTACACCGATTCTGGACTTTATGCAGACCATGCCTGGTTTCGTGTACTTGATTCCAGCGGTAGCCTTCTTTGGTATCGGGATGGTACCAGGGGTATTCGCCTCAGTCATTTTCGCATTGCCACCAACTGTTCGTTTTACGAACTTAGGAATTCGTCAAATTCCGAAAGAACTGGTAGAAGCCTCTGATTCATTTGGTGGAACAGCCAGTCAAAAATTGTTCAAGCTAGAATTGCCATTAGCAAAAAGCACAATCTTGGCCGGTGTAAACCAAACCACCATGCTTGCTTTATCAATGGTAGTAATTGCTTCGATGATCGGTGCCCCCGGTCTAGGACGTGGCGTCTTGTCAGCCTTGCAACGTGCACAGGTTGGTAACGGCTTTGTGAATGGATTGGCTTTGGTTATCCTAGCGATTATCATTGACCGCTTTACCCAAAACATCAACAAGCCTAAGCAGCAAAAAGCCAAACAAACTGCTGGCAGCAAGAAAAAAACCGGCATTTTGATAGCCGCTGCAGCGGTAGTCGTAATTATTGGTTCAGTTGCTTTTGGCGGATCAAAGGATGCAACTAAGGGCACTGTTAATTTATCCTATGTAGAATGGGATACAGAGGTCGCTTCCACTCACGTAGTCGGTGAAGTCTTAAAAGACATGGGCTACCAAGTGAACCTAACGCCACTGGACAATGCGATTATGTGGGAATCAGTTGCTAAAGGCGAAACCGATGGAATGGTAGCAGCCTGGCTGCCAAACACCCATAAAGCACAATATGCTCAATACAAGGATCAAGTAGATGATCTAGGTGTGAACCTTGAAGGAGCTAAGCTGGGCTTAGTTGTTCCAGACTACATGGACGTTAATTCTATTGAAGACTTAACCGACCAAGCCAACAAAACCATCACAGGTATCGAACCTGGTGCAGGAGTAGTAAATGCAGCAGAGAAAGCCTTGACCGATTATCCTAATCTAGCTGATTGGAAGGTTGCTACTTCTTCTTCTGGAGCGATGACTGTAGCGTTAGGTCAAGCGATTAAGAACAAACAGCCGATCGTGATTACTGGCTGGTCTCCACATTGGATGTTTGCCAAATATGGGTTGAAATATTTGGAAGATCCGAAGGGTTCAATGGGCCAAGCAGAATCCATTCATACGATTGCTCGCCAAGGGTTAAAGGATGACGAACCAGAGGTCTACAACGTGTTGAATAATTTCAATTGGACCAAGGATGACATGGAAAGTGTCATGCTGGCGATCAACGAGGGTCAAGATCCGACCGATGCAGCCAAGGATTGGATTGCTGCTCACCCTGAGCAAGTCGCTGAGTGGAAGAAATAAGAAGAATCAGCAGTTGAATTACTGAAAAAAGAAAGACTCTCTTTGAATTCTGATATTCGAAGAGAGCTTTTTTTGACTATTGAAAGTATGTGTTTTTAGGAAAAGGTTAAGTTTTTAATTACCTTTTCATCTTATAGGAAGGCTGCAACCCCCTTATCCTGCGCGGGATAGGGATATACAAGAAGCCATCACATTTACACAGAGCGCTACCTATTGGATAAAGGGGAGGTGCTTTGTTTGTGATAGTGCAATGCTTGCCGGTTAGCAAAAAGACTAAATAACAGGAAAAGGAACAAGACATATAAGTGTCCTATTCCAATGTTATAATAGTTTGGAGGTGAGCGTATGAAAATAGACCGACTGATCGGTATCATTACAATTCTTTTGCAAAAGGAAAAAGTAACAACAGCACAATTAGCAGAGAGATTTGAAGTGTCCAGCAGGACTATCCAGCGTGATATTGATAACATCTGTAAAGCTGGTATTCCTATTGTATCTATGCAAGGATATGGTGGAGGGATTTCTATTGCAGAAGGCTATAAAATTAATAAAACAATACTGACAGAAAAAGAATTGAGTGCAATTTTTATGGGACTAAAGAGTATTGATAGCATCTCAAAAGATACTTATTCTCAAAATCTCATGGAAAAACTCACCAACGAAAGAAGCACGATCCTCTCTGACCAAAATAGAGTGCTTATTCATTTATCTTCCTTTCATCAAGAGAGCCTAACTGAAAAAATTGATGTGATAAAACAGGCCATTAGCAATAGAGAACTAATTTCTTTTCAATACTATTCTGAAAAGGGGGAGAGCCAACGTGTTATTGAACCCTACTACATTATGTTCAGATGGCTTGCATGGTATGTTTACGGATACTGCCTTGCTAAGCAAGATTATAGACTTTTCAAATTAAATCGGTTGAGCGAATTACAAAATGCACAAACAAATTATGAGGAAAGGTTTATCTCAGAAAAACAACTTAATTTTGATGATTATATTTGGATTGATGATATAAAGTTAATCGCTCTTTTTGACACCAGCGTAAAATATAGACTGATTGACGAATATGGACCTGAATGTATAACATTCGATAAACAATCCGGTAAGCTGCGGTTTGAGAACGTTTTTACCAACCGCAACCATTTAACCCAATGGATATTAAGCTATGGGGATGCCGTAAGGGTTATAGAACCTCTTGAACTAATTGATGAGGTTTGCAAAAATGCAAAAAACATTTTAGTTCACTATGAGTAATACGACATACAGTTGTCGTATTGCATGTGTTAGGTTAAATAAAAAGGAGGAGGAATTTATTATGAAAAAAGAAGTATCTATGTTTGACAGACCAGAGAAACTTGCTGGATACGATATTGAGCAATACGTGGCATTTTGCGGCAACTTGTCTTGGTATGATTTTGTTACATCCATTCCACAGTCGGTGTTTGTTGTTACAGGCTGGAAATCCAACGGTAAGGAAAATGCTTGTCTGCACTCTTGGTCTAGTTTTATGGGAAGTGGCTTGGACAACTTTATCTGTGTGCTAGGAAAAGTTGATAAAGGCGGACATATGTATCAATCACTAAAAGAAACAGGAGTATGTGTCTTAAACTTTCCCTCAAAAAAAATCTATGATCGCTGTATTAAAACGATTGGGAATAATCAGTTTGAAACAGATGAAATCACTGCTTCTGGTTTAACTGCGGAAAAAGCGTCAAAAGTCAATGCACCACAAATCAAAGAGTGCTTTCTGAATATCGAATGTGAATACTTATGGGAACAGGAGCTTTTTGTTGGGAGTAAAGAAGTGGTGATTGCAGTAAGAGCTGTCAATATTAGCATGGATAACGAATACTCCGACCAAACCAAACTCGGAAGATATGGGAAGAACGGCTATTTGTACTACATTGACCAGCCTACTAACCCAGAAACAGGAGAGATTACAACGACAATTAATTACGGAACAGTGGAACCGGGCGAACCCCTTTAACGGATTACGCATTAGCGTTGATTAACTGTTTGGTAGAAGGAGAGTCTTCTAGTTGAGAAGCATTTCATATGCCGAGCAACCTGACACCTAGGGCCAAGTTTACATGTTGTTGGCCGAAAAGAGCAGTACTACAGCTTTGCCGCTAGTTTATTGTTCATCCGTTTCCACTGGACCAAGGATGATATAGAAAGTATCCTGCTAGCGATCAATGAAGTACTTACTGGTTTACTGCTCACCCTGAGCAATTAGCTGAGTGGAAGAAATAAGCATTACAAGAAATAAGAAGAATCAGTAGTTGATTTACTGAAAAAAGAAAGGCTCTCTTTGAATTCTGATATTCAAAGAGAGTTTTTTTGACTATTGAAAGTATGTGTTTTGAGGTGTTCGAAAGTCTTACAAAGTCAGGTTTTTGAGCAGGTTCTTTTCTTAAAATGAAAGCAAGGATAACCCCTATGGCAAGTAGTAGCGGGAAAATAGAAGTAGTACTATCACAAAAGAAGTTATAGTAAGAATACTTATGGAATAGCAGCGAGATCGCCATCTATGGATATCGGTTGGAAAATGGAAAGATAATTTTGTAAACTAGTTATGAAAGGCAACCTTATCAACATTTTAAAAATCATATGCTATAACGAACGTGCGAAAAGAAAAAATTGATCTGTGCTACGGCACACGAAAGCACTACTCGGCTAGGAGTAGTGCTTTTTTTCGCTTTAAACAAGATAGTTACTGGAATTAATTAAAAGAAAATTGTTAAAAACGGCGTATTCAGCAAAATAGAAAACTTCCTCAAAAGTAAGACAGCCCAGTGAAGTATCTTTCCACTTGTAGTTAATTTAGTTGGAACCCTTGTTCCTTTAAAAATTCCGCGATCTCGGGTCTTCTGATAGTTTCAAAATAATCAATATTACTGTCAAGCCATGATGTTTGTTTTTGGTTATTTTCTCTGGAACTATAATATTTCCTAGATATTTTTTCATAGTCACTTAAATCAACAAATTGTTCTTTAGGATAATAATTTTCACTAATTTGATTTTTTTCTAACAGTCTAGGTTTGACTTGATTTTTACTGGAGGGAAACCCTACTGTTAGTCCAAATAAAGGAAGTGTATATTTTGGCAATTTTAACAATTGTGAAACTTTTCGTACATCATTACGAATACCGCCAATATAACAAATACCTAAATCCATGGATTCGGCAGCTATTGCCATATTTTGAGCCGCAATTGATGTATCAACTATACTTACAATTAGAGATTCCATGTT
The DNA here is from genome assembly GCF_050499065.1 of Enterococcus sp. AZ071. NCBI lineage: Bacteria > Bacillati > Bacillota > Bacilli > Lactobacillales > Enterococcaceae > Enterococcus > Enterococcus sp. AZ071. The sequence continues at coordinate 2,731,857 of NZ_JBIPAS010000001.1, read as the reverse complement.
AGTTAATCCGTCTAGTGATTTGTTATTCTCGATTAACAAGTTTGATTGTCTATATAGATCAGCTACAAAAACAAAAAATGTTCCTGTATTTTTTACGTAGGATGAACTTTCAGTTATTTCAGATAGTTTTTCCCTTAATACTTTATCAGTAATTTCTAAAATTGAAAAAGCTTGAACAAAATGGGAAGACGACGCACTACGCGCTGCAGTTATCAATGTTGTTCTGATTTCTGGAGATAGCGGAATGTTTTTAAAATCTCTGACAGAAACGTGATCTTCCATTTTTTTTATACAATTATTCATTAAAAAATTCCTCCTTGATATTTACATCAAGTATACAGCCGAAGTATTATTAGGACAATACTGTCAAAAAAGATACCTGAAAGGAGCTTAAAAATGAGAAAGACGTATGAACAGATGATTGAGTGTAATTGCGATATGGCAAATACTTTAGCTATTGTGAGTGGCAAATGGAAACTATTGATTCTTTATCATTTATTAAATAAAGAACACAGATTTAATGAGTTACACAGATTATTAAATCGAATTACAGCTCACACTCTAAGTAAAGAGCTAAAAGAATTAATAGGTGATGGATTAATAGAAAAAACGACATATAATATCATTCCACCAAAGACTATTTATAATATATCTGATAAAGGTAAAGAGCTAGAAATCGTTCTCGTGGAAATGAAAAAATTCGGACACAGACACCCATTAAAGATTAGTGATGATGTATATAACAGCAGAAACGTTCCAGAAGACGATCAGTAAAGCGTAATATAAGTAGAAAAAATGATTGTTCTTGATTAGCATGTATGGTATAGAAAAACGATTAAGTAGATACCCTCAACTTTATTCTAGAATCGGATTTGCACAATCTATGTGAAGATGAAACACATCATATTATTGAATATAAGTGGCCTGGTCTTAGAATGGATCTTAAACTTGAAGAACTTTCAGATTACGAAGCTATAGCTAACATCATAAAAATCACGAAAGGTAATTTTGGATTGCTACACCAATTATTTTTTCAAATCCATCGGATATTGAAGATTGATGAATTAAACACCATTACCACGGATGTAGTAGAAGCAACAAGAGATACCTCAGTCATTGGCTTGTAAGGCCGTCATTTATATTTAAAGAAAACCGCCATTTAAATCTAAAAGTAACAAAGCCGCTTTTTTATTTATACGTTTTGAAGGCAACATAATCTATCTTATAGTAGGATTGTGTTACATTCGCTTGGAGGCTAAAAAGCTGTTTGAAGTCTGGATTGCTGCTCACTCTGAACAAGTAGCTTAGTGAAAGAAATAATTAAAATACCACAATATATAAGATGTTTTATTTATAAAAAATAAGAAGAATCGGCAGTTGCTTGTGTACGTTTTTGCTGAAAAAGGAAAAGCTCTCTTTGGACTTTGATAGTCAAAGAGAGCTTTTTTTGTTGTTTTTTAATAGAAAGGCTTTTTTGTTAAAAGCAACGGTAATATTTATACGATTTATAGAAAATCTATTTAATGCTGTTGTATCAGTGTTTTTAATGTTGAGTTTCTCAGTTTTACTTCGTGGTATGAAAAAAACCACGACATTGATCGGCTGCTATCGTCGTTTTTTTAAGTGAAGCTGAATAAAGTCATCTAAATTGTAGTATGTTTTTTTAGTCAGGTCAACAGTTTTATTTATAAAATACCTATTTTTTTATAAATATTGAAATGAATTAGTCAAAATAGATGACCTAACAGGAGGGGAAGCTGGTTTATCACCCGTCAGTTCCGCCGTCAAAAAGAAAGGAAGATGCTAGCAGTGAGCAAACGAGGCGAAAACATTTATAAACGTAAGGATAAACGTTGGGAAGGTCGTTATCGCAAAGGCCGAACCATTGATGGCAGGATTCAATATGGATCAATTTACGGGGAGACCTATCAAGAAGTGAAGGAAAAGCTTTATCCCTATAAAATCAAATACCAAACGATCATTCAGTTGCAGGGGGTTGGCAGTATCCCATTGTCAGAATGGGTTGCCGTTTGGCTAGCTGAGTTTCAAAGCAAATGGAAACCAGCAACCTATGCGAACTACCACCACAAATTGACCAAATACGTTTTAACGAAAATCGGCAATCAACCCCTGAACAAATTAACACAAGAAAGCCTGCAACAGTTGGTTGATCAGCTGCAGCGCGAGCCGCTGAGCCCTTCAACCATCGAAGTCATAGTTCGTATTTTAAGCAATTGTCTGAATCAGGCGGTCCAAAAAGATTTGCTGCGCAGCAACCCCTGTCAACAGGTTCAGCTGCCGCGCAAATCCCAAAGTAAGGTTCATGCTCTAACTAAAAAGGAGCAAAAAAGTCTGGAGTGTGAAGCAAAAAAAGTTCCCGCAGCACAAGGATTGCCGATACTTTTGGCTTTGCAAACCGGCATGCGAATTGGTGAAATAGCCGCTTTACAATGGAAGGATATCGATTTCGACAGCAATCTAATCCATGTGGGACATACTTATCAACGGGTGGCTGCCTTCACAGATGAAGGCCCAAAGAGCCAGCTTGTTTACGGCGAAGCTAAGACCCGTTCATCTAAACGGGTGATCCCTATCACAGATAAGCTGAAGAAGGTTTTGTTGAAAGCACAGAAACAGACGAATCATCATTTTGTCTTCTCGGTCAATGGTCATCCCTGTGAGCCGCGCCTGCTAACTCGCTATTTCCATCAACTCCGAGGGAAAGCAAAGTTGAATCAGATTCACTTTCATCAGCTGCGCCACACCTTTGCTACTCGGTGTATTGAAGCGAGGGCGGATATCGCCTCGGTAAGCGCCTTATTAGGTCATGCATCTGCCAAGATGACGCTGGATATCTATACTGATGCGATGCTAGAGCAGCGGGTTCAGGCGATTCATTTAATGGCTGCCGCCTAGTAAACCGTTTTCAAAAAAATAACTATTCCCCGATAGGTCTCCCCTTTTTTGCTTTCTTTAGGTAAACGCTTGCAAAATTATGTAAACTAAATTAGAAACGAATCTGCTCGTTTTTCTAGTAATTTTTCTCCCTCAACAAACCTGTCACAAAATAAAAGCCGTCAAAAATGGTCAACAACTAATCTAAAGTCAACTGCAGCAAGCCTTTATTTCCCTTCCCTAGTCTTTTTCAAACTAGGAAGCGAATGAAGGATATCTGCCGGTTTATTTCACTATTTTATTATAAATGAGCGTTATTTAAAAGCATGAAGATTCTCTTGCTTTGCACTTAAGTATTTCGCAAAAAGCACGAGCTAAAACGGCTAGATAACATTCACCAGAGCCACTGCTGGCGAATTGTTTATAAATCTAAATATGAAGTGAAGGGGCTGGTTGATGAAAAGACACTGTAGGCACCAAAAAATGGGGGAGTTAGCGAATTTCGCTAAAGATTTTAAATGAGACTGTTTCAAAAAAAGGAGAGAAATCATTGAAAAAGACGAAACTTATTAGTTCACTTGTCGTATCTGCTACTTTGGGTTCTGTAGCTGCAGCTCCAATTGTCAGCCAGGCAGCTGAAGCAACTGACAATACGGAGAAAACACAAAAAAGCTTTGACGAAACCAAATTTGTCGAGCTAGAGCAAGCAGCCAAAGACCGAGTAGAACAGGCTAAGTCTGACTTAGCCACAGCCCAAGAAGCTTTAGCCAAATTGGAAAAAGAAACACCAGAGCAATTAGCAGCAGGTAAACAAGCCATCGAAGATAAAAAGGCTGAAATGCCAGCAGCCAAAGAAGCATTAGCAGCAGCGAAAGAAGCAGTGGCAGCTGAAGAAGAAAAAATGGAAGCCGCTCAGAAAAATTACGATGAAATCATCGCTATGGCCCAAAATGAAATTGATACTTCGCAAAAGCTGATTGACGAAAAACAAGCAATCGCTGACGAAGCGAAAGAAGCAGTCGATGCTGCGCAAGCTGAGTTGGATGAAGCAATTGCTGACTGGAACGCTGAACAAGAAAAGCAGCAGCCAGCCATCGATGAAGCGAAGCAAGCAATTGTGGATGCTGAAGCGAAGTTACAAGCGGCTAGAGAAGCGTTCAATGCTTCAGAAACAGCCATTCAAGAAGCAAATCTTGCGTTAGAAGCAGTCATTGCGAATATTAACGACCAAGACAACGTAATTGCACAAGCAAATGCCGAAAAAGATGCCGCTCAAGCCGCAGTTGTTCAAGCACAAGTAAATGCAGCGGATGCAGTGAATAACCTTAATATCTTGGCCGCTGAATTGCCAGCAGCACAAGCAGCTTACGATACCGCCCAAGCCGATTTAGCATCTATGACGCCAATGCTGGACAATGAAATTGCTACATCTCTAGCAGCAATTGTTGCTCAAGCAGAAATTATTAAAAGTCTTGATCCAACAGACCCAGCCAATGCTGCAGCGATCGCAGCAGCGCAAGCAGAAATTGCTAATCAGCAAGAATTTTTAGACTATTCTCAAAGGGAAAAAGACACTCTTACTAATGCAGTAGCAGCTGCCCAAACACAACTAAACAACACCGCTGCTGCCTATGCCGCTGCTGAAGCTGCTATCGGTACAACTGAGGCTGAATTGCAAAATGCTTTAGCTGCTCAAGAGCAAACTAATCAATTAGCTGACGAAAAAATTGCTGAAGCCCAAGCAATTATCGACCAAGCCCCTGAATTGATCACTGAAGCCGAAACAGCAGTTCAAGAAGCAAACTTGAATCAAGAAGACAAACTTGCTGAAATGAATGCTGCTGAGTTAGAGCAAGCAGAGGTAAATACAGCATCTCAAGCCATCATCGATGAAGCCCAAGCAGCCATTGATGCAAAACAACCAGCAATTGATGAAGCTGAAACAGCTCTACAAGAAGCAAACCTTGCTTTGGAAGCTGCCCAAGCAGAAGTAGACACCGTTACTGCTGAACAGCAACCATTTATTGATTTCGCAAAAGAAACAATCAAGGAAGCCGAAGCAGAATTACAAGTTCAAAAAGATGCCTTGGCAGCTGTTCAAGCTGCTGAAGCAGAAGCACAAAAAACCGTTGATGAGTTAAAAGCAGCTATTGCAGATGCGAAGCAAGCCTACGAAGAGTTAGTAAAATCAACGACAGCTGCGATTTCAGATGCTAAAAATGCAGTCAAAGAACAAACAGCTGCAGTCAAAGCAGCGGAAGACCGCTTAGCAGGTTTGCGCGTAGGTGCTGCCGATGCCAAAGCCGGCAATAAGAAAGCCGACGTTTCGGGCGAAAGCGAAAGCTATCAATTAGGTTACGCTGACGGCTACGCGTCAATCATTGCTCCAGATACTGTAGATGTCGACAAAGCAGAAGATGCTGCTGATGAAGCGGTCGACAAAGCAGTGAACAAAACTACTGGAACCGTTCAAACGGCTGCTGCTGTTAAAACAGTACCAGCAACAGCTGGCGGAACTTCAGACAAACAATACCCACAGACCGGTTCTGCAGAAACACTTGCAGCTTCACTAATCGGATTAGGGTTAGTTTCCGCTACCGGTGCCGCAATGCTGCGTAAGAAATACCGCGTGTAAAGCACTCCAGAAGCGCACTGAAAGCCAGTCTTTTAGTGCGTTTCTCTATACATAGTGACGCAGAAAGGAATGTTTTTCGTGTCTTCGTTAGAAATCAAACTGGCCGATGGGGAAGTCTACATCATGAGCGGCGGCAAGCTGAAAAAACGACCGCCCGTCACTGCTCAGGACACTCTGGACAAGTCGGCCATTCAGTCAAAAATCGAAGCCCTCGACTTTTCCAATGAAATGACTAAAAATGCTTACCTCTATCGCCTGCAGGAATGCAAAACCGAAAGCGAACTCAACGATCTGATCGAAGTTATCGCGGTTGGCGAGGAACAGCTTTATTCAATTCAAACCGACCTCTTCCAGCTTTTGGAAAAATATGCCTGGCGCATTCAAGAGCTCCATTACCTGTCACTAATGCGCAAAAAGAGTCTGATCGAAGAATTGATCACCTGTGAATTGCAAGACGAGATGGAAGAATTATACCTCAAGGCCGTGGTGGAAGAAGAAGTTCTCAAAATCAGCCATGAACTCTAATAATATGTTGGCTGATCCTGCTAGATAAACGAAAATAGTTGAACCGCATTACAATACGAAAGCCAACCCTATTGCGACTAGGATTGGCTTTTTTTGTTCACTGTAACCATAAATGTGTGGATTAAACGGACTAGTTACACTATCGATTGTTGTCTTTGTCCTGCTAATGAGTAGTATGTCATTCCAACCTACTTTTTCTTGGTAAGAAATTGACTTTTAGAGCATCCAATCTACTATCGCTAATCGGTTATTTTCATCTCAAAATGCTCTGACAACCAAGTATACGTATTATTGGTAAATCGATCGATTTCTGCCAACTTTTTTTCTGTAAGGTGATCAAAATCGTCTTCATCAGCTAGCTTTCCTAAATATAGATCATTTACATCGACGAATACGCCTACACCATCAGGAAAAAGCCAATATTTAGTTAAAATCACATAACTTTGAGAAATTTCTCCCAACTCATCAGATAAACCACTTGAAGGACTAGCGTTAATAACTATCCCCGTTTTTACATCGCCGATATTATTTTGTTGGTATAGGGTTAGGAAAGAGCCACTCTCTTTCATTTTCTGCATTGTTACGCTCTCGAGTAAATTACCTGTAACCCGCACAGCGGTAACCCGTTCTGTCTCAAATCCGTTCGCTTTGTCATACATATGCTTTTTCCCGTCATTGACTATTGGAAATTGGGTGATGCCATTTTTTACCATTAACAAATTGTTGACTGAATCATAATTTTTAGTTGCGATAAGAGTGGTTTCGTTCAAGTGATTTTCTATACTTGAAAAATCGTTTAGTTGAAGAGTATACCCATTGCCAAAATTAAGATTCCCTCCATTAAAGCTAAGATCATATTTTTCAACTCTCTGATAGTCAGGCGGGAATTGAATCGATAGGTTTTGTTTGAATATAGGAATTTCTGTGAAGGGTTGATCTGCTTCAATCTGATCAAGTTTTTTTTGTGAAATAGCCACGATCCCTTCAGACACCTTCATAGCGACCATAGCTGCCAAGAAGGGACTTGCAGCAGCTAAGCCAATGGCGATAATTCCCAATAGAATCATCTTTCTAAGCTTTTTTTCTTGTAGAATTTTTAATTTGGGTTTTTCAAAAAGTTGATCATACTTCTCTGAAAAATTATTCTTTTTGTCCAGATGCGTGGTCTCCTTGCTTAACTGCTCCTTTTTCTATCACAGTTTCTTCTAATTCATCTTTCAAGTATCTATTATAATCGGTGACGATGGATTCACTCAATTCAATAAGGATCTTGTCTAGTTCTTTTTGCGTAGTTGTAAGTTCGCTGCTATCAATTGCTGTCTGTTCGAATGCTGCTCTTCTTTCTAAGGTATTCGAAAAAGCAGGCAAACTTCGGTAAAGAAAGTTATCATATAAGACAATATCTTTAGGTTTATCCATTAAATATCTAAATATCTCTTTACTTGCCGTAAGAGCAGAGTCTAAATACTGCTGCTCATTTTCTATCCCAGTCATTGCTTTTTCAGCTGTTCTGATTTGCGATTTTGCTTCTCCCAATGTTTCCTTGAAAATTTTTAGATCCCGATTGCTCAAGTTATGCTCTTCCTGAAAAGCATGAACTGCCAATAACTGTGCAGCCTTTAGTTTTGAGCGTTTCACTAATTCAAAGCTGATAACAAACAAAGCGGTAACCAAAATGATTACTAAAATATAGAAATACATCTTTTACTCTCCTGACAGAAAACTTTCTCATTATGGAGAAAATTCAGTTAATTCGGTTCATTTTTTAGTTGTATAGATAACAATGCAATCCTGTAAGAAATCATCCTCATCCTGCCCAAAACTGATACTATCATAATAGACAGCATCGTATTTTTGAGCTACTTTTACTCCAATTCGTTGAGAAATATCTTTGGTATCTAAGAAATCTGACAAACCGTGAATCGTATCAATGTTGAAGCAATAGATAGTAATACGTTTTAAATAATCTTCTTGAATCTCCTTTGCAAAATCCCAAAATAGATATTCAAACAAATGAAGAAATTCAGGATTTCTCGTTTGTTCAGGAGTTGATAGAAAGGGTGATATCTCGTGAAGGTTTTTTTCACCATAGGTTTCATAGATCACATCAGATAAATGTTGTATTTTCACTAGATATTCTTTATACATCTTTGTTCCTCGTAATACTAAAACTAGTTCGCCAACCCATCCCAATACTAAAAGAAAGATCGCAATCCACCAGGCTAAACCGTAGTTAAAAAAAGAAAATCCTTTAACCTTGATCAAATAAAGGCTATAGATAGAGACTAATAAGATAAATAGCAAGGTTGATAATCGTGTTAGCTGAAGAAATCTTTTTCTAATTCTTTCGTGTTTTTGCATCCGGAATATACTGCTATTTAAGTCTTTTATTGCATCCTCATATGTGATCATTTCACCAAACCCCTCTAATGTTAGATAGATCCAGTATATCCTAAATATTTTTCTTAAGGTAGACGAGTTTTCAAATTTGAGAAAATTCGTTTCATTTAGAAATATGAATGGCTTGTTTCTCTGTCTTTATTGCTTCGAGTTCCAAGCGTGCATTAAAATTTAGAGTTTTCTCTTGCCAGATATTTAGTTTGCGTCATTGCGAATTTACCGCTGATCGATAGAGGAATTTCAGTGATAAATGAAATTTAGCGATACCGTTTTTATAATTATGAGTGAAAAAGAATTCAAAAAGGCGTTTCTATAAAGCGAGGATAGTTGAAGCAGACTGAACCTTAAAATATCGGGTATGACGATTACCTCTGCTTCTATGAATAAAGGAACTAACGGTAGCTGAATCATGAACGGTAGTTATCTCTTGAGAGATGGTGCTTACGAAGAGGAAGTATTATTTTTTTGTAGATTGCCCACTAAAAGAGGGGGAGGGTATTTTTTGTAGATATCGTTCTATAAGTAATGGAAATAGAACGATGAATTATCATGATTCGCAAAGTATATAGATTGCACTTAGGTGTTAAATATTGCGAAATTTTATTTCGGTTTAATGAATTTTAGAAAATGATGTTTTATTGAACAATTAATCCACGAAATAATTTTATTTCTTTGTTATTCTTTGTTGAAAAAACAATTGACAATGTGAATGAAATATCTTAGTCTTCTCTAGACTAAGATATTTCAAACCTTATTTTAAGCTATTTTTAATTTTTCACTGATAATTGTATACGATAAATAGTGTTTTGGCAACAAAAAATCCGGAAAAACATTACTTTTCTGTATTTGAAAAAGTAATTTAAGTCACAATGTCTTTATTTCGGATTAAATTCCGTTTGGAATCCGGTTTTTTTATCCGTCAAATAAGCCGTCAGAAAGGAAAGAGTTCAAATTGAGAATCGGAGAAAATATCTATAAAAGGAAAGATGGCCGATGGGAAGGTCGGTACGTGAAGGGCAGAAAGAAAAATGGTAAAACTAAGTTTGGTTATGTATATGCTAGTACACTAAATGATGTCCGAAATAAACTGTATCCATTAAAGGCAAAGTATCATAATTTGAGGGAAGAACAAGGTGAAACTATTTTATCTTTCCAAGAATGGGGAGAATACTGGCTAGCCACTATAAAGAGAGAAGTTAAAGAATCCACATACTCAAATTATTTATATAAATTGCATCATTATGTTACACCAGTTATAGGAACAAAATCTATGAATGAATTAACAACTGAGACAGGGCACGTATTACTGAAGGATTTGGAAGAAAAAGGTTTAAAGGACTCTACCATTGAAGCTATTTTTAGAATAACCATTCAATGCCTAGACTATGCACAAAAAAGAAAGATAATTAAGAGCAATTCATTTAAGCTTTTGAAAATAAATAAGCAGAAGAAAACAAAAAGAAAATCCCTCACACGAAATGAGCAACGAAGTTTGGAGGAGCAAGCACTAAAAGAGAAGAATGGAAATGGAATTCCAACTATTTTAGCTTTGCATACAGGTTTAAGAATTGGAGAAATTTCTGCTCTTAAATGGGAAGATATCGATTTTGAGTCTAATGTGATCCACGTAAGACATACTTACCAACGTATCCTATCAAATCAAGAAGAACGTAAAACGACTCTTGTCTACACAAATTCTAAAACCGAAAATTCAGCACGAGTTGTGCCTATGACTAAGAAGCTTAAAACCATATTAAAGAACCACAAAAAAGAAGCATCAGGTCCCTATGTTTTTTCATGTAAATCGCTTCCTAAAGAACCAAGATTATTAACGTATCATTTTCATAAAATCACTAAGAAAGTACAGTTATCCCATGTTCATTTTCATCAATTGCGTCATACCTTTGCTACACGGTGTATTGAAATGAAGGGAGATATCTCAAGTATAAGCGCCTTATTAGGACACAGTTCAACACAATTGACTCTTGATACTTATGTGGATGCGCTGTTAGAGCAACGAGTGAAAGTAATTAGCCAAATGGAAAAAGCAATCAGATAAATCGTTTTCAAAAAAATTGAAGACATTTTCTGGGGGCTTTTTTTTCTTTTTTTTCGGTACTATTCATTTTAAATTCCAGATTTAGCAAACAATTGGATAACTGGAATAGGCTCTTTTTTTTATCTCAAAAATTTAAAAGCCGTCAAAAGCCGTCATAATTGGTCTAGATCAACTTGTCTGCTAGGAGTTGTTGGTTTTATCTTAGTCTAGAGAAGACTAAGATATCTGGCTGGAAAATTGTGAACTTAATTCCAAGGTAACGAATATGAAATTACTTATATTTTATCACGTTGTGTTTTGTTATAAAAAAGATATCCACTCTTATTAAAAAAGGGTTAGATATAAATGTGTATATTCAAAGGATAGAAAGAGGAGAAAAAAATGACTAAAAGAAAATTATTTACAGGTGTCATGAGTGCAGTAATGTTAGTAGGAGTAGTTGTTTCTTCAACAATTTATGCAGATGCAGCAACTTATTCAGGCCAATCGAATGGTTCTGTCAGCTTTAAAGCTGGGGATCTAGTTCTTCCGCCAACCACAGGACCAACTACACCACCTGCATCTGATTTTGGGTTGCTTTACATTCCGGGAGAATTCAATTTTGAAGAAACCTCAGTTCCTTCTTCAACAGTAACTGCCAATACGTTTATCAATATTGATACGAATTGGGAAGGAAGTCCTGCTGCGAATACTGGTGGAACAGGAGGGTCTAATCCAGCAACTAAACATGTGGGTATTGGTGATGTGAGAGGTACAAATGCAGGCTGGAAGCTAGAAGCAAAGCTGACAAATGATCTGATTGATGCTGGAGCAAGCAAAACGTTAACTGGAGCAACTATTGAAATGTCACAAACGCTAAAAGAAATTACCAATCCTGCAACGGGAACACTTGGTACAGTTGTTTCTACCGGTTTAGCACCTACTGTTGCTGCAACGGTATCTATTGGTAGTGGTTCAACTACCTCTATCATGAATGCTCCTGCGACAAAAGGACAAGGTTATTGGAATGGGGAATTTACAAACATTCGATTAAAAATTCCAGCTGCGGCTATGAACACTGTTGCTGCAGGTGAACAATATGAAGGTACTGTTGATTGGACATTAACAGATGCTCCATAAAGGAAATGAATAAATTTTAACAAAAAAGATGGATGAAGATGTAAACATCTTCATCCATCTTTTGTAAGGAGCCCCTATGAGAGCAACTAGATGTAAACGACTATTTACCTTTTTTTTAATACTAGAGTCCTTATTTTTCTCAACAATCTCTTTCGCAACGGAAGATAGAGATGTTTCAGAAACAGAGAAAAGAGCCGGTTTTACTGTTCAGCCTGTGTTACCAGAAAATCAAATTAATTCTGAAGTCAGTTACTTTCATTTACCTATTCAGCGGGGAGAAAACCAAGTCGTATCCGTGAAATTAATGAATAATACTGACAAAGAGGAGCGATACCGTGTGCAAGTCGTTCCTGCAGCAACGAATAAAAATGGAATGATCACATATAATGAAATTGATAAATCGGTGGATTCAAGTATGGAAATATCGATTAAAGAAATAGTAAAACCTAAAGAGAGTGAAATAACTGTGCCCGCTTACGGTACAGTCGAGGCAGCTTTAGAAATTGTGCCACCTGCTGAAAAATTTTCTGGAATCCTTCTTGGGGGTATTTATATCACACCGCCATCAAAAGAAAATACTGATAAATCACAAGGTGTATCTGTTACAAATACTTACGGCTATTCAATTGGTATAGTACTAACGGAAGATCTCGCGACCCCTATTTTTGGAGAGACTGATTTACACTTATTAGATGTTTCTCCTGAGATTGATTACGGAAGTAAAATAGTCGAAGCTGTCATTCAGAACCCTTACCCAGAAGCAATGGAGCAATTAACAGTAGAAGGAAGGATCGTTCAAAAAGGGAAAGATAAAACGATTATAAACAATACTTTAAAAGATGTACGGATAGCTCCCAATTCGGTATTTCCTTTTCAACTTGATTGGGGAATGAATCAGGTTACACCTGGAGACTATACGTTCAAAGGAGCTATAAAAGGAAAAGATAAGGATTGGACGTTTGAAAAGAATTTTACAATCAGTGGAAAAACAGCTGAAAAAATGAACAAACAAACTACATTCAAGATTTTCATTCCTGATTGGTGGCTCTCAGCTTTCTATTTGATAGGTGTATTAACCTGTGTCGTTCTTCTATTATTAATTCTTCGGATAATACAAAGAAGAAAGGAGAAGAAAAAATGACAAAGAAACTGTTTGCATTGTCAGTAATCTGTATGATAATTTTTGTGCAGAATAGCACTGTAGAAGCCTCCAGCTTTGAAGAAGAGACTTCTGTTGGTGTTAGTTTCATCAAGGAGAAAGAAGTACTTCCAACTACTATTGATCAAGAAGCCATAAAAAAAATAGATAAGCAAAGTATCAAAACTCCTGTTTATTCTGGAACAACTACCAGTGGAAAAGTGCTTCCAAAAACGAATGAAATTATTGGGCAAGGGCTTAAGATGCTGGGGGCCAGTTTACTATTTATTACCGTACTTATCCATTCTTTCAATCGTAGGAGGGAAAACTATGTACAGTAAAACAAAAACAATAGTGTGCTTACTAATTACACTTTGTATCAGTGTAGGAGGTTTAGTTTTCACAACAGTAGAAGCGTATGCAGATTATACTGTAAATGGAAACTATTACGGCACAATTTATCCTAGACCTATACAATTCGAGTTTGTAGATCAAAATGGGAATGATTTTTCAGAGAATCTCACACTCAGTGTGCCGGTAACAATTTTAAAGAGGAATGAAAAAATTGATACTGTGAATGATTCTATAATGGCTACTTATCCAGGACCTAGTACGGTGTCAAAAATAGGTGGCACCAATAAATTTGTATACGGAAACTCATTGTCAAATTATTTTTTTAGGCTGTATGCAAATGTGTATATATACACTCCTCCTAGGATTGGGTTTACGGATGAAGAATGGGAAACATTATTGTATGGACCAACAAGTATCCAAATTACTTCACCCGTTTCTTATGTAAAGGAATGGCGTTTAGAAGCTCCCCTGGGCTCAGGGTTACCTGAGAAAAACACTGTACAATATAATCTGAATGGCACTTTAGGGACTCATGTTCTGTCAACTAATATCAATCAAAGCACGTCATCACCCAATATCTTTGTAAAAAACAGTGATGATACCTTCGCAATTACTAGTGGAGTAGACATTCTAAACACTTATGCTTCACATCGCGCCGATCCAACTACTGCCACGCTGATAAAAAATATTTGTACGACGGGCGGCTCATCTAGTGTTCTTAGATACTATGCCTATTATCAACAAATCAAAGAAGTATTTGAAAATACTTCCGGTGGACAAATCACACCGCCTACAGGCTATATACAAGAGAAGTTGACAGATATTACGTCGGATCCTTTTACTTATACTATGCCGAATGGCAGCTCTTTACCACAAAGCTATGTTAACGACGGAAAGTTATATACTTACAAAGGTTGGTACAAAGGAGCTGGAAATCAACCTGCGATAAATACAAGTTACCCGCCAGCAATTACCATTAATGCCGAAATGGATGAGGAAAAGGATGAAATTCATATTGTTTACGACGAACAAAATTTATACCAAGTAGTCGAAGAATACATCGATACAAACGGTTCATCAATTGAAGCTGCTTGGAATATGACTACAGATGTCGGGAGTGGTGATACATTCACCGCTGCACCAGATTCTACCAAAACGGATAGTAATAATGTGGTATGGGAATACCAAGGATGGAAACTAAGCTCAGAATTGATGGATGAAGTTAGAACTACTCCCGTTTCTCAAGTGATCTCATCTGATACTAATCTGCAATATGTCTATAGTAAAAAGCAACATACGAAAACTGAAAAATACGTAGATGAGGCCGATGGGAATACGCTAATTTCTCTTAATCTGAACCCTGCCACTGGAACGGTAGACGACAACGAGGTATTCACAGCTGCACCCGATGAAACGATTGTGGACAGCACTGGTAAAGGATGGGCTTATGTAGGATGGGAGAATAGTACTCATGACCCTGGAGTAGTCAAAACTGGACCGGTATCCATTACTAATGTTAAAGAAAATATAGAGGTAAAGTATCACTACAGACAACAAGATACGACAGCAGCGATGAATTTGACGCCGGGATCTCAAATCGTACAAACGGGTGACACAGTTTATTGGACATCCAAGATTACAAACACAGGTACTTCACAGCTGAACAATATCGTATTGAAATCAACAAATAATTGGTCAAGTAATTTATCAGGACCAACGAGTATTACTGTCACATCACCAGGAGGCTCTGTCCAGTCGTTTACAGGAAACTTAGTCACCGGTATTCCACTATCCAACATAGCTGTACCTGCTGGTGGAAGCAACAATTATGTGGAAGTAACATTTTCTAATACCGTAACAGGAGGCTCTGCAAATCAAGTCTTACCAGCTGAAATTGACCTGTCAGCTAATATACCTTCAGCTATTCAAGCAGATAGTTTTGTACGTGTGGATGATATTAACGAACCCAATTTGAAACCAACAGGAAACTCAGGTTTTATTAATTTACCGGATTTTCGATTTGGAACGGTTTCAATTAGTCCTTTTGCTGAGAAGCACAATCTAGATGCTTCTCAGTATTCAGGTGGGTATAATCCGTATATTCGCTTCAAAAGTTTAGAAAATCTAGCTAGCTCAAGTGAAGTTTCAGTTAAAATTAGTCAATTTCAAAATAATACAGGTACTGAAGTTCTTCCAGTATCCACAACCATTATGTTAAAAAATGGAGCCCAAAAGAAAATTCAAAATTACAACAAGCCTAACGAAAACCTTGCGATGATGGATACGATCGCTACAAGGTCAATTGATACTTCAAATACAGATGTTTTTGTTTCATCTGCAAACAATCCAGGAATCTTTCAACTAGACTATAATCTTATGGACGTTGAATTACAAATACCCGGAAATGCTGGAAAGAAAGATGTCTCATATGAAGCCGTGATGGATTGGACTTTAACTATCGCACCGTAAAATAAGTTAAGGAGGTGCTCTATGTATGAGTATGTATGGTTAACATCTGGAATTAGCGGCATTATGCTATTTCTGTTTTTGTTTTTTCTAATTAAGGACCTAGCTTTTCATGAAAAAATGAGCAAAAAGAAGTGGTACTATCTTTTGCCAAATTGGTTACTGTTTATATTGACTCTTGGTTGGGGAGCCTTATCCATTCTTCTATACCTCAATATTCAAACACAACTCGGAGGGTAATTTCAATGGATGGTTATCTTAGTCAAAAAGGAGGCTGTCACAGGAGTGACTTGATTCATGTTTATGTTAATAAAAGGAGAATGATATGCAACCAATTTTAATACTGACTAAAAATCTAATTGTTGAACAGCCCCTGCAAAATGATTTGCAGCAGCTAGGGTATGAAGTCTTTTGTACGAAAGAACTGTTAAATAAAATAAGAATAAGTGTGAATGCACCTTACTTATTTCAACCGTATCCTATCATCATATTGAGTGGAACGCTATCTAATTTTGAAATTAAAGAATTTATCCAATTTCTGAATAATGAGAATCAAATTGTTCTAAGAAAGTTTCTACAAACACCTACTCTTGAGGAAGAAAATCAATTGGAAGAACTAGGAATAAATGATTGGTTTGATGCGGATCAGTCTCTAGATAGTTTACGTGAGAAATTAGGCACACATTTAAATCAACTGATGATCAATAGCAAATTGCGCGGGGAAAATTATCAGGAGTGCGGAATAGCAGAACGGCTTGAATCATTTGACAAACAACTAACCAAAAAAGAGCGGGCTCTTTTTAATCATCTCATGAAATCAAAGAATAATATTCTGTCACGTGCAGAATTATGCTCATATCTATGGCAAGATAAGCCGAACAATTCTCATTTATCCCAGCTTTCTTTAATAGTTCAACATATTAAAAGAAAATTACGAGATTGTGGTATCAATGATATCCGGATTGAAACTTCTTGGGGAAAAGGATATCAATTACATTCCACCTTCGAATATGCCCAGATAATCGAAATTCGAGAGCAGTAGACAGGAGTAGGGGCTTTCTGCATGGGAAGCCTCTTTTTTGAAACTTTAGTTACAGTCGACTACGACCAATCAGACTACTAGCTCTATTTATTCAATTATCAAAGGTTGCATTCCACCAGCATACCGGCAGAAAAAAGCTAAATTTCATCCTCACTTATGTAACAGCTGCTACTCAGATAAAAGGTGCCGCGCGCTGGCACCTCGATTAAGCACCGTTTAAGACGGTGACTGTGAGTAGAGCTTGGTACTATTTTTTGTTGTGTCGATCAAGGGTAATGATCAAGGTCGCAAAGGCAATTGCCAATGTCAACGCCTGATACACAGTCATGGCGGAAGTTCCTTTCCTAGGATGAACATGTCAGCATCACTCCTTTCTTAGAGTTCAGCCACCGCCATAAACACTGCTAAGTCATGCATCACCTCCTTTGTGACACTCAAGGTTAGGTGAGGGACTTAGCGTTTTTTCTTTTTCCCTTTTTTCTTCTTGGCTTCATGAAAGGCTCGGACTCGGTCTACTTGTGCCTTTCGCGAATTCATAGGCTTTTGGACTGTGGGACTATCGACTGATGGTGACGTTGATTCATTGGTTAGAGCTTCTAACTGCTGTGCTGAGTTGCTTGGTACAATACCAGTACTCTTGGCTTTTTCAACGACAGCTGCTAATGACTCAGAATTTGATACAGGAACAGTTAACGATGCTGCAGTTTCGGCAGGCTTCTGCTCGATTGATTTAACAGTTTCTACGGCTGCTATAGTTTTTGGTGCAACGATTTCTTCTGGAAGTACTTGTACTGCAATTTCTTTTTCTTCATTAACGACTGGTTTTACAGAAACTTGGGTTGCTTCTTCAGCTACAATATGAGCTGAAAAGATATTGCTTGGATCAGTAATATAAGCTTCTGGTGTTGGCTTCGATAGATCAAATATTGGTGTTTCGATGGTTTCCACGAATTTCGCAGAAACGACCTTAGTAAATTGGCGGATTCCGTCTTTCTGAAATAGATTTAACGTAGTGATGGTGTCTAAGGCTGTTTTAATTTCCTCTGGACTCTTCGTTGGATCTGGATCATTGTAGCCCCAGCGATGGGTTCTTCCTGCGGCATTTTCAAATACGGCGGCTAGTTTGAACATAGTTTTTTCTCTCCTTTAATTTTGTTTATCTTTATATAGTAGTTTTTCAGGAACTTTCTAAAGTATCCTGTTCATTTCCTTCAACAGTTGACGGGACGACTTCCATTAATTCTGTAGTGACATGTGCAGGTGGAAAACACCGAGCTGACAAGATCTCCCACTCATTCTCTTCAAAATATTCTCTAAAAAAATAAAAGTAACGGCGCAAGGCACGAGTAATCCGATTGTTGGCAAAGAGATGCTTAACTAAATCCTGCAGGAATAATTCAAAATCGGATTCGCCTAACATATGGCGAACTTTCATGGCTAACAACAGTTGAATCGTCACAGAACTATCTTGGGTTTCTTGATAATAGTGGCTGATTTGTTCCTCTAATTTAGTGTGTTTTAAATGAAACAGTTGGTATTGAGTGAAAGGCTGTTCAGTCATAGGTGGTTTCCTCCTTTGGTTTATTTAGTAACTCGTGTTTGATTAGTAACAATGATGCTGTCTAGGCTGCTGCCATCTCCTGCTAAGTCAGCCATAACTTCGCCTAACTTTGTAATGTCTGATTCTGCTGGGTTTGTGACGATGTTGCTGAAGTTCACTTTCTTTTGTTTGTCTTCACCTGCTTGTTCGATTTGTACTTGTAATTTGGTGCCTAACTGTTGGATCATTTGGGTTCCTCCTATGAGATATTTTTTTTGTTCCGGCCGGTGACTAAACAATAAATCAAAGGAATAAAAAAACAAAAGGAGACTTTTACAAAATATCAGAGACTTTTGCACGATTTTTTTGAAGACTATTGATTTGATCGTAAAGTATAATTTACTAAAAGCAAAAATCTAGAAGGATTTGCAAAAGTCTTGTGAAAGTAACGAATAGGAAGAAATACTGCTATGATAAGGATTATTGGCTAAAAAGGCTTCTGATGAAAATTGGTGTACGGTTTAAAAATAACTATATCGAAAATTCTGGGAATATAATAAAGGCAATTTCTCCAAAAAGATCGCTGCAGATCCTTAGTTAAAAACAAGAATCTGCAGCGATCTTTTTAATTAATAGTAGACTGTTTCGTTTTAAGCTAATACAGCCGAGCCTCTATATCTGGACAATCCGCTAGTTGTTGATACCAAAGTAAATGCTCCTCCAATTTGTAATGATTGAAAAACATGCCAGGACTCATGTGCCAGCGTTGAAGCAGGTCTTGGGTGTTTAGCAGCTGTCCAACTGGTGTAGCAGGAAGAGAAACGTAATCCAGTGGACAACCATCTGATTTTAAACTGGAGGCATAGTCTTGCCGATAAGTCGCCAAAGAATAGACAGCCTTGCCGGCTAAGTTGATTAATGAACGTTTGGAAATCGGCAGCTCCAGAGTCAACCCGTGGGTAAGGGTCACAGAGCAGATCCCTGCCTCCTCTCGAACGCAATCAATAGCTAAAGGATTGAACCAGCTAGATTCTTCGGGTTTAACAACTGGGAACAAAGCAAAATGCTGATTCACGATGGGTACCTTTAATAATGGTAACGCCTTCAACGATTGGCAGGTTCGCCGCATCAGGTGATAATCCATTAAGCGATGGGTTTTAAAGAATGTATTGATGGTTTCCAAGGGATTTTCCTTGGATAAAAAAGGCAGGTTTTCTCGTATAACAAGCGACCCTTTTCGATTAGGGATAGGGCACACTAAGGTAATTTCTCCAATAGTAAAATAATTAAAGGCCGGCGCAGTTTCCAACAAATACTTCCAATCCTCCGACATATTCTCACTTAATATTTTTCCCTCAAACACTCGTTTCTTACTCATGACAATCACTCCGATCAACAGGTATGTAGTGCGTTGTTTCAAAATCTAAGCTGTTACTGAACAGGGGGAGGGTGGCACAAAGTTGTTTGTGATGAAAGACAAGAGCGAACGGTAGCTATCCAATACTTGGGTACTGCTCAAATTCTTTCTTAGTGAAATACAGTATACTAACCAATTGTTTAATGGGGGTGATTCACTTGTAGTAATAGGAACATCCGATAATTCTCCAACCAATAATCTAAACCTTCCACTTAACTTTTGAGAATGAACTATTACTGATTGATTCAATAATTTTTGACAATCGGCAGTAATTTTTCCCTTTCCGACTATTTTTTGTTCAAACCGTAGACTATTTTGACTTTTATTCATACGAAACCTCCAATTCCTTTTGTTGAAACCGATTATAGACTACTGAAAAAGCCTTGTATACGGCAAAAAAGTTTAATAACAGTAGAAAATTTTGCAAATTCCAGAACGAAATTCCGATTTTTTGCGTATAAGGAAGTTTAGGAAAAAGAAGATATGAGTTAATCGACATTCGTTATTCAAAAAATGATTAAGTGCTGATATAATAATAATTTGGATATTTCATTAGTTATTGTAATAAAACTGAAAATTTTGAGAATCAAGCAAATGAAATAACGCTTTTTTTTCTGATTTTTTTCATTCTAAATTGATGTAGTGCAACTATCGCTATTAAAAGAAGTTGAACAATTTTACTATTTGAAAGTTTTTAAAAGAAGAAAAGTAGGTGTTTGAGTGGAAAAAGCGTGAGGAGGTAAGAAACAGCAACCTCGGGAAGAGCATTTTTTCTTCGGAAGTAACGAAGTCAAATTTAGTTATTTTGATTAACTTATTACTATGTCTCTACTGAATTAGTTTTGAATAAAGTTCCTGTTTGACATAAAAATACGACTTCTAGATGATACTATAGTGGAATAATAAACAAAAGGTCGTATGCAAAACTTACTTTTCGTTAATATTGTAAAATATTAGAATGTAAAAAGCAATAGTTAATTTTGCGAAAGTTTAAAAATGATTTTTTCAGCGAAAATATTACAACGAAATGATGTAAAGATGTTTTTGAAAACAGTAAACATGTTTCCTTGCGCCGTCATCATTAATCGTCAAAGCTTAAGTATATGGAGGTTATTTTATGTGTAGAAGAGGCGAAAATATCTATCATCGAAAAGATGAACGTTGGGAGGGAAGATATCATAAAGGACGCAAAGCCAACGGCCGACTTCTGTATGGCTATGTGTATGGCAAAACTCTCGAAGAAGTCCAAGAAAAACTGCGTCCTTTGAAAAAGAATGCAGAACTTACGCTGAAGTTTTATGGGAAGAGTGTGGTTACTTTCAATGAATGGAGCATCCAATGGCTCAATGAATTACAGGCCACGCTGAAACCAGCCACGTACGCCAGCTACTTGCACAAACTAAAAAAGTACTTGTGGAAGCCATTGGGAGAGTTGCCAATGTACCAACTGGATGCCAAAGCAATTCGTTCAGCCGTAGACTCCTGGAAGGTGGAAGGCTTGGCATGTAGTAGCATCAAGGTCTTTTTCCGCTTATTGAATCAAGCAATGGCCTATGCAATCAAGCAGGGCATGATTGAAAGGAATCCCTGTGAGTCAGTGGATTTACCAAAAGCCATCAAAGAAAGAGTCCGTGCATTATCGTTAAGTGAACAAAGAAAACTGGAGAAAGTAGTGGAAACAGACTGCGATCCTCGGTCAAAGACTGTCAGCTTAGCCTTAAGAACCGGGATGCGGATTGGGGAGATTGCGGCATTGAAATGGGATGCGGTTGATTTGGAACGGCGACTAATCTATGTCAATCAAACCTATCAACGGATCTGTTATGGCAATGGGAAAAAATCGGAGCTGCAGTTGGGACCACCTAAGAGTCAGACATCCCAACGTGTGATTCCAATGTCTGATAAAGTCTGTAGTTTGCTGGAAAACTTAAAGACAAACACAACAGCTGACTTTGTTTTTACAACAAAAGGCAAGCCTTGCGAGCCGCGTTTGTTAACTAAACATTTTCATCGCATCCTGAAAAAAGCCAAGCTGATCGGCATTCATTTCCACCAGCTGCGCCATACTTTTGCGACTCGTTGCTTAGAAGCAGAAGAGAAAATCTTTCCCGTCAGTCGCCTACTGGGCCATTATTCAGTCCAGTTGACCAGTGACATTTACTATGACTCCCAATTAGGAGAACGTATCGATGTCGTTACGTCGATGGACAAACTAGTAGGATAAGAAAACCTTTTCAAAAAATGCTGTTTGAGCTCCTTACCCCTCCCTTTTTTTTGCTTTTTTCAAGTAAGCGATTTCTAAATGCGAACACTCAATCCGACCAGTTTCCACAGGGATTTCTCTCATTTTAGTTTTATTCCACTCATTCTAACTGCTCCTTCATGTTATTTAAAGATAAATATAAAATTTTTTCGCCGTCAGAGAAAATCGTCAGCAGAAATGACCACGGATAGAGCGGTGTTTTCAAGACGGATCGTATTTTTATGTCAAACAGGAACTAAAATGCACCACCTTCTATTATAGCATTCATGAATTATCTTATTCAGATATCAATGGAAAGTACCATTTGATATAAATTTTATTTAAAAAAAAGGAGAGAAATGGTTATGAAAAAGAAATTAGTAACAGGTTTATTAGTTAGCGCGAGTGTATTGGGTGTTTGTGTTTTAGGTGGTGTAAGTTCTTACGCAGCAGAGACTGAGGTAGGGATTGGATTTGGTACTCATACGGATCCAGGTGAAACGGGCGACTTAAAAATTCGTTGGGTACCCACTGAGTTAGATTTTGGTACAAGTAACGTAGTAAACCAAACAACTAATGTAGATTTTCTGGAACAAGATGAAGCAAAATTAAACTTAAAGAAATATGCGGTAGTCGAAGATACACGTGATCATACGGGGGCAGACGTTGAGTGGAAATTAACTGCTGGTGTATCTGATTTAGTTAGTACAACTTCGGCAACAACCAAACTAACCGGTGCGGTATTAAAATTCGATACGGACAAGCATGATTATTCCGGTACGATTGATCCAGGCTTAGCTTCAGGGGGAATCGCAGCAGCTACCGCAGGCCATACCGCAACCATAGCACCGAACTATACCATCAATGCAGATACATCTGCAACAGCTATCAAAGTGATGGAAGATGGAGACATTGCTAGCAGTGTGACTTCCTTTGAAGGAAATACCGCGATGGAAATGAAAAATATGAAATTAAGTGTCCCAGCAAATGTTGCCAAAAAAACACATCAATACAAAGGCAAAATGACTTGGACCTTGACTAACGCGATTTAAATGAAAGAAAAAAGAGGAGCAGGAGGGCGTCTCCTCTCCCCTTTTTTGTTGGAGGAGGACGCTAGCATGAGGCAAATGAAGACCATCAAACTTATTTTTGTAGGCTGTATCCTAATTATGGGAAGTTTTTTATTTTCTTCTGTCAGCTATGCTGAAGAGGAGCCCCAAGGTGGTGCGGGGTATACCGTGGAAAGTATTATTCCCGAGAATCAGGTGGATAAGAACTATACCTTTTTCTATTTAAAGACAATACCGGAACAATCACAAACCATTGAGGTGAAAGTAACCAGTACCCAAAAAGATCCGGTCACAGTAACAGTAGCAGTTCACGATGCGGTAAGCAGTTCCATTGGCGAGATTGACTATGCTCAACCAAAACCCAAGCTTGATAAAAGTTTAACCAATCCCATCACCAGCTTTGTCAAAGTCAAAGACGGTGTCAAAAAAGTTACGGTCGCAAACTTTGAAGAAAAAATTGTGGGCTTTGAAATCACGCCACCAAAGGAAGCGTATCCAGGAGTGAAATTGGGATCAATCCGCTTCCTGCGAGAAGCTGAAGAAAGCGATACGAAGCAAACCGGGCTGGTACCAGAGTTTGCCAGAGTGATTGCCGTGATGTTAACTGAGGACGAGGAAGACTTTGATCATGGGGCCGAACTGCATTTAAAAAAGGTGGACTTAACCCTGTTCAATGGACGGAAAATTATTGCCGCCAACATCCAAAACGATCAGCCAAAGGTTCTACAAGAAATGACCATTAAAGGGAAGGTAACTCGCAAAGGTGAGAAGGAAGTCCTAGTAGAACAGGAACAAAGCAACTTTGCTGTTGCGCCGAATTCCAACTTTGATTTTCAGTTGCCTTTAGGTATCGAACGATTCACGCCAGGTACCTATATCTTTACTGGTGAAGCCACTGGTGATGATCGAACCTGGAAATGGAATGAAGAATTCACGGTTGGTAAAAAACAGGCCGATAATATCAATGATGAGACTGTCTTTAAAGTCAATGTGCCTGCTTGGGTACCAGGGACCGCAGCCGGTTTATTGGTAGCACTGATTGGTCTAATTGCCTACCTTGTGCGTCGTCAGCACCAATGGTTTGAAGGGAGAAAGTGAGGAATGTGAAAAGGAAAAAATTACTCTTACTGGTAACCATTTCCTGTGTGTGTTTCCCCACCTCAGTATTTGGTGAAGAAATGCAAACGAAAGAAACGGGTATCGGGATCGGCTTTCGTGATGAACAACCTGCACCAAATCCAGATCCGACACCTGTACCAATACCTGATGATCCAATGCCCTATGCCCCAGCACCGATCGATAATGTGCTGCCGATAGCCTTAGGGCAAACTAGGTATCAAGCTCAAGCCAAGCAACTACCAGCAACCAGTCAGGGAACCCTGCCGAAAACCGGAGAACAACAGCAAGTGGTGTTTCTAAGAGTCCTTGGACTGGCATGTATTGCCAGCTGCTTTTGGCTGTTTCTCTTTACTCGTCTGAGAGAGGAGGAGCAAGAGAATGGCTAAACAGCGACAAAAGTTTCGCTCTATTTTCTGTGCTCTACTGGTTACGGTTCAACTGGTTTCTGCTTCTCCGGTGATTGCAGAAACCATTCAGGATGTGCCAGTCGGTGAACCCACGATCTCTTCAAAGGTCGAAGATCCGTTGAAGGAGTATAAAGAAAATGCTCAAAACTATGCCCCAGTGGTGGAGAGTATGGGTTCCCAGGATGTCCCAGAAAAAACAAGTGAATCAGAAACTCCCCCAGAAGAAGGAAGCGATAAAGCAGATGAATCCCCAATACCTGCTAGTGATTCAAGTGGAGAACAATCGAAGATAACCAATCAACGAATTGAACCCA
Source organism: Enterococcus sp. AZ071 (assembly GCF_050499065.1). Classification (NCBI taxonomy): domain Bacteria; kingdom Bacillati; phylum Bacillota; class Bacilli; order Lactobacillales; family Enterococcaceae; genus Enterococcus; species Enterococcus sp. AZ071. Next base: position 2,707,115 of record NZ_JBIPAS010000001.1, on the reverse strand, counting down.
GAGGTGGAATTGTGCCCTTTGCTGAAACACCCTTAGTAGAAGGCGTGCCAGGTGACCCGTTTCCTTATGATATTGATAAGGATTTTGCGAATGTAATTCGGATGTATACTTATGCAGCACCCAATCCTTTGACGGTTGAATTTATGGGGAATTTGAAGACCATGACTTTTTTGAGCTATAAGAATCTCACAAGTCTTAAGGGAATTGAATATGCGACAAATTTGACGAACCTGTCTGTTAATAGTAATGAGCTAACTGAATTGGATTTAAGCAGCAATACAGCATTAAAATTTTTAGAATGTTCATATAACCAGTTAAGTGATTTGAACCTAACTGGAGTAAACTCCTTGCAGACCTTAATGTGTAATTACAATCAATTAAGCGAACTAGATGTTAGTAGTAAGTCAGAATTGGTGTTTTTAGAATGTGCTAGAAATGAGATAAGTAATTTAAACGTAAGTGCAGCAAGTTTATTGAAGACTTTTTATTGTCAAAATAATAAGCTAAGTGAATTGGACGTTAGCAACAAAACGGCCTTAACGGATTTTCATTGTTCAGATAACCAGATAAGTAATTTGAACATGACGGGCACAAACTCCTTGCAGAAATTATCCTGTGCAAGTAACCAGCTAAAAGAATTAGATCTTAGTAATAAGTTAGCGTTGACGTATATAACCTGTGGATACAATGCACTAAGCAATTTAGATGTAAGTGCAGCAAGTTTGTTGTTTACTTTAATGTGTGAGAATAATAAGCTAAGTGAATTGGACGTCAGCAGCAATCCAGCCTTGGTGAATTTAAATTGTCAATATAATCAATTAAACAATTTGAACCTAACTGGAGCAAATGCTTTGGGGAGATTAGTCTGTTCTAGTAATAAGCTAACTGAATTAGATGCTAGTAGTAATTCAGCATTGATGAATTTAGAATGTAGAGAAAATCTGCTAAGTAATTTAAATGTAAGTGGCGCAAGCTTATTAAAGGCTATATTATGTGATAATAATAAGCTAACCGAATTGGATTTAAGTAGCAATACATCCCTAACAATCTTACACTGTATGAACAATCAGTTAAGCGAGTTGGGTGTGAGCAACAATACGGCATTAGTGGATTTATTGTGCTTTAACAATCGCATTAGTGATATTAGGTCTGCCAATGGATTAACGGCTTTAAAATATCTTGATGCATCTAATCAAAAACTGACTGTTCCTGTCCCCCCAGTATCTTCGAGCGGTGATGCGACAGTAGATATCTTAAAAACAACTGCCCAAACAGGTTTAACTTCTACTAATCGAACGATTGTTCCAGCGCCAACAAGCATTCTTCCCAATGCCAGTAATGGAGATTTAATCGAGCTGACAGGAGTAACCAGATATTCATTAAGTGAAAAGTCGCTTAATTTTGACTATGCTCCCACTGCACTACAAGAAGGTGCAGGTAGCTATAATAGAAAGATGTTTTCAGGGATTATCACATTCGGTACTGTCAGTGAACTAAAAAATGAGCTACAAGTTAGCCCGAGCAAGGTCAAAAACGGGGAAGAACTGACTTGGACCTGGACGATTACAAGTTTGACTCAGAAAAAGGCGGAAGATATTAAGGCGACCTTTACCTTACCTAATTATGTAACTGGAGATATTTCAGATATTGTAGTTACGAAAGGGCTTAGTAGTGTCTCTGGGGATATGAACCACCTTAACGGCACTACGAATCTAGGTGATTTGGAGCAGGGTGAATCGATAGTGATTACGTTTAAGTCTATAGGCAGAGGTACTGCAGAAGAATGGGTGGAAGCGATTGGACGAGTAGACTGGTCAGATGATACACCGTCTAGTCCAGGTTTTAATGAAGCGAAGCAGAGCTATAAAATTCTGGATGATGAACAACAGGATTTAACAAAGGATAATGATGACATGGGTATACTGTCTGCACCACTACGTTTCTATTTTGGCATACAAAGCGTTTCTTCTAGTATAGCAACTCACCACTTAAACGCTCAAAACTATCAAACCAATACCAATGTTGTCACAGATGGTTTTTACACGCGTATTAAGGATGATAAAGTGGTTTCAACTGGCTGGAAGTTAACTGCGAGTCTTTCTGATTTTAAGGATTCGGTTGGTCGTGCGATGCCAAATGGAACAGGTACGTCTTTAAAGCTGCAGAATATGTTTATTCAAAAGGTCACTGATCGTGATACACCACAGGAAGCGATTGATCCGTCACCATCTGGAACGCCAACAACGGTTCAGACTAATGAGACCTTGATTACTGGTCAAACGGCGAAGACGTTGGTTTCAGCCCAAGTTGGTGAAGGACAGGGAACTTGGCAGCTGCGGATGCCGTTTGATGATATTTCGTTGATCTTGCCTGCTGGTGCTGGGAAGGGGAGTAGAGAGTACACGGCCAAGCTGACTTGGTCATTAGATAACACCCCGTAGTGTGAAAGGAGAATGTACATGACCATTCCAATGTGGTTGGGAGTTTTTGGTTTTCTGGCAATTGCTGGGCTGGTGAGTTTTTTGATCTTTTTTATCAAAGACAGCCGGTTGCGGATGGAATATGAAAAGAAATCAACCATTTTGTTAGTGGATTGCGGCTTGTTGTTTGTGATGTTGCTGGCAATTGGTGCGGTTATCTTCTTGTATCTTGATTGGCAGGCACAGTTAAACTACTTTTTATCTTGAGAGTGCGAGGGGAGGGGCTCTCCCCTTGCTTTCAAGTGAAGAATGAAAGGAAGTGAGCCAATGTGCCCACTCTTAATTTTAACCAAGAACTTATTAATAGAACAACAGATGCAGGAGCAGCTGCAATACTTGAACTATGAAGTTTTCTGCTCTGTAAAATTAGTAAAGAAACTAAAAACTAGTGTGAACCGCCTGCAGATGATTCATAGTTATCAGGCGATTATCTTTAGTGAGACCTTATCTGATGAAGAGGTTCGCAAGCTGCTGGTATTTATTGGCAATGAAGGCCAGCTTTTGATTCGCAAGTTTGGTCATTTACCTTCTGTGGAAGAGAAGGCCGCTTTATCTAAGTTGGGAATGGACACTTGGATTTACGCCGATCAATCCGCGGATCTGTTGCGGGAGCATTTGGCTGAGAATTTAGAAAGAGGACAAAAGAAGGAAAGCAAGAATGTGGTTTTTCTTTATCAAAAGGAAGACTCTCCTCGAACCCTAGAAGAATTCAAAGCTAGTCTAACCAAGAAGGAATGTAAGACGTTTGAATGTTTACTTGCCAGTGATGGCGGAATGATTTCTCGTGAAGAGATGTGCCAATACCTCTGGGGAGGTGCATCGAACAATTCACGGATGACTCAAATGTCTGTATTAATGAAACGCTTGAAGGAGAAGCTGTATAAGGCTGGTTTCCGAGAAGAATTAATAGAGACAGTGTGGGGCTACGGCTACAAGCTATCCCCTAAGCTTTTACAATTTTATGCACAGGAAGTAGTGGAATGACTTTTCTTAGGAGAGGTCATTTTTTTGCGATAGAAGGATAAAATATATTTATTGAAAAAAATCGATAAGTTTGAGAACGGTTTCGATAGGCACGGATTTTTTTTGTAAATATTTGTTAGTAATGAAAACTTGACTACCTAACTACCTTTTTAACTTGGAAAGTAGTTGGGTATTTTCTTTTCTTCTGTAAAATCACTAGCAGGCTTCGAAGGAACTCGAATAACTGAAGTTTGTGAATAGCTCTACTAGCAAACGAATTTCAATGTTAAAATGATATTAAGTAAGAATGAGGAAATTCGGTGAAATAGTAGGGGGAGAATGTCATGAAGGTTTCTAGGATTAATCGAGTCGAAGCTGAATTAGATTATTTAACCGAACAAGCAATGAAAGACATAGATTTTGAAAATGAAGTAACAGCAGAAAAATTGGCAAAAGATTTGAATCTATCTAGAGATAATGTCAGTCGGGATCTGAACTCCCTTGTTAGGGAGAAAAAAGCAGTTAAGAAAAAGGGGAAGCCTGTTCTATTTTTTTCATCAAAGGTATTGGAAAGAGAGCTCTCGATAAAGATTTCTACTTATGTGGTAGACAGTTTTGATGAATTATATAAGAAGGATAAAGAGAGTCATTCAAGTGATCATTTTTCATTAATTGGTTCAGAAGGTAGTCTTAAAGACCTGATAGAAATAGCTCAATCAGCTATGGTATATCCACCTCATGGGCTGCCGACCTTAATTAAAGGTGAGACCGGGGTTGGTAAGTCACTATTTGTAGAAGCTATGTATAATTTTGGACAAACGGAAGGCATTCTTTCGAAAGATTCTCCCTTAATCATCTTTAACTGTGCGGATTATGCGGATAATCCACAGCTGCTGATGTCCCAGCTGTTTGGGCACGTTAAGGGTTCCTATACAGGGGCGGAAGTTGAAAAGAGTGGATTAGTAGAAAAAGCAGAAAACGGGATTCTATTTCTAGATGAAATTCACAGATTGCCTAAAGAAGGACAAGAGATGTTGTTTCTTCTTATGGATAAAGGCGTATATAGAAAAATGGGAGATTCCAACAGATATCAAGAATCAAACATTTTGATTATTGGTGCAACTACGGAGAATGATGACTCTTTGCTCCCGACCTTTTTGAGAAGAATTCCGCTAACAATAGAGTTGCCACCTTTGAAGAGTAGAAAGCTTTCCGAAAGATTGGAATTGATCAATCATATTTTTGATTTAGAAAGCAGGCGGTTGAAAAAGAGTGTAGTCGTACAAAAAGAAGTGATCAAAGCTCTTTTGACCTATGAGTGCAAAGGCAACATCGGACAATTAAAAAGTGATATTCAAGTGATTTGTGCTAAAGCTTTCTATAAGTCAATGCAGCTTGGTTCTGAGTGTGTTTCTGTAAAGGTATCGTATTTGGCATCATTCATCTATGAAAGCTTATTTGACATGAATAATCGAAAAGAGATAGATGATCTATTGGGTTTTTTTAGTGTGAATGAATTTAAATTCCCTCAGAATATTGGAAATGAGAATGTTCTAGAACTCAGCAAAGACGAGTTTGATTCTGAGGCACTCTATGAAAAGGTAACGTCTTTATGGAATGAATGGTCATCCTCTGATTTGGGAATAGAAGAAATGAACAAAGAATTGAATTCTGTATTGGAAAATTATACGTACAACAAGACTATGGAAGTTAGCATGATTGTACAGAATCAAATTTTGGATAATCAAATAGTAGGCAAATTGAGAAGCATTTTAAAGAAATATTTTTTGACAATGAATTCAAAAGAAATAGAAAAAAGTTGTCGAATAATAGCGATACATTTGCAGCATGTTATTAACCATCATCAGGAAAGATCTAGAAATGAGATAAGCTTTGATTTAGAAATGAAAGAGTCTTTTGCCTCCTTTGAAAATAGAGGAGAGGTAGAGATTCAGGCAGCAAGAGAGATATTAGATTCGTTATCATCGGCTTATTCAGTACCTTTCACTTACATGGATTTTCTATATATTGTTAATTATTTATCGATTATCCAGAGAAAGAAGCAAGATAAAGTTGGGCTTATCGTGATTATGCACGGAAAGTCTACAGCTTCGAGCATGGCTGAATTTGCGAATCGTTTGTTAGAGATTGATTTTATTAAATCAGTGGATATGGATTTGCATGATCAAATGCAGCATGTTTTGCAACAAACCATTGATAAAGTAAAAGAGGTTGATGAAGGCAAGGGAGTCGTCATTTTAGCAGATATGGGGTCAATTTTAAATTTTGAAAAGAAAATAAGAAAAGAGACCAATGTGGAGGTTTATACCGTTGATTTGGTAAGCACGCCAATTTTATTGGAGCTAGCGGTGAAATCTCATGGACACAACATGGATGCAGAAGAATTGTTCCACTATGCAGAAAAACTAAAAATTCAGTACTATCGAAACAAAGAAAAAGATACCAGCATTCAAAAGGATCACCTTAGTTATTTTGATAAAGTTCTTGTGAGGAATATTGATAACTCATTAATGTTTCTTAGTGCAATTAAAGCGTACGAGGTATTAAAACCGATCTTAAGCAAACTCAGTATAAGGTATAACTTTGTGTTGGATGACGACATTTTAGTCAAATTTATGTTCCATGGCGCAAGTATGCTAGAGAGGTGTTTAACTGAAGATTATCTGCCCTATAAAAATTATCAACGCCAATTTGACTTATACCCCAATTTTTCGAAAGAGTTAAAAAAAGAGTTCTTCAAAGTTGAACAACATTTTGGTATAAAGATCCCAGAGGAAGAAATAGCTTCTATATTAGATATTTTTATTGTACAGTCAGATGGTCAATTAGAAAAACACACATTTAACACACGTGATAAATAGCCCGACATTTTATTTTAAATGTGTGTTGATAAAAAAAGAGACAGGATAGAAAGGTAGATGAGACACTGTTTCATCTGCCTTTCTTTTTTTTGGCACGGTAATTGCTCTATTTAGGATGAAGGGTAGTGCCATAGCTGAAAGGAGGAAAAAATGAGTAATAGCGATTTTGCTTCAGTAGGAACGGTTAGATGTGATGACAGACTGATTCATGGCCAGATTATTTATAAATGGCTCAAGTTTCTAAATTTGTCAGAAATTACAATCGTATCAGACATCGTTACACAAAGCATTGATAGTCAGCGATTGATTTTACTTTCCATTCCTAAGGGAGTCAAAGTTAATTTTTGTTTAGTCAATGATTTTGTTAAGAACGTGAAAAACGAACAGTATAACAACAGCTTAGTTTTAGTTGAAAATATCAATGTTTGCTGGCAAATCACAAGTTTAGGGGTAGTAATAAAAGAATTAATCGTTGGTAGAATTCCTTCGGCAGTAGGTAGATCAAAAGTAGCAAATAATGTTTTCTTAGATGCGAATGACTTGAATAAGATCATAGAAATCATTGAAAAAGGCAGCCATGTAATTATACAAGATGTTCCAGACAGAGAAATTATTGATGTAGAAAAAGAGATTATGTGTATCAAAGAAATAATAAACCGAGACAATTAGGAGGAAATTAAGTGAAGATTACAGATGTGACCGTTTATACAGTAAAACCGAGATGGGTTTTCTTGAAATTATCAACTGATGCAGGTATCGATGGCTGGGGGGAAGTTGTTTCAGGAGCTAAGACTGAAACAGTTGTAGCGGGTGTTTATGAACTGGGGAAAAGAATCATTGGAAGAGACCCCTTCGAGATCGAACGACTATTTCAAGAACTTCATCGATCGTTTTATCGCGGCGGTCCTGTAAATGGCACGGTAATTTCTGGTCTCGAAATTGCTATGTGGGATATCAAAGGGAAGGCCTTGAACGTTCCAGTGTACGAGCTCTTAGGGGGAGCTGCAAAGGATCGTATTAAAGTATATTCCTGGATTGGCGGGGATCGCCCAGAGGATGTCGCGAAGCAGGCAAAAGAACGTTTGGATAAAGGATTTACTGCAATTAAAATGAATGCGACCGGTGAATTGCATTACATCGACTCCTATAAACGGATTAAAGAAGTTGTGGAACGTGTAGCATCGATTCGAGAAGTTTGTGGGGATGAAATGGAAATTGGCATCGATTTTCACGGCCGTGTCCATAAAGGCTTTGCTAAAGGTCTGGCTAAGGCATTGGAACCGTATCATCCGATGTTCCTAGAAGAAGTGGTGCTTCCAGAGAATGAAGAAGCATTTGATGATATTGCTCAGCATACTACAACGCCTTTAGCAACAGGTGAACGCTTGTATACCCGTTGGCAATATAAAAATCTGTTCAAGCAAGGTGCTGTAGATATTATTCAGCCAGACGTTATTTTATGTGGTGGTATTCTCGAAATGAGAAAAATTATTGCAATGGCTGAAGCCTACGACATGGCCGCTGCTCCTCACGCTCCCTATGGACCAGTCGCATTGGCTGCCACACTTCAAGTGGATGTTTGTAGTCCGAATGTATTTATTCAGGAGCAAAGTCTTGGAATTCATTACAATCGTGGATTTGACTTATTAGATTTTGTGAAGAATAAGGAAATGTTTGAGTACAAAGATAGCTTTGTTGAAATTCCCAAACTGCCAGGCTTAGGAATTATCATGGATGAGGAGAAAGTGAAGGAAGTTGCTGAGGAAGGACTTCAATGGTCCAACCCATCGTGGAAAACCTATGATGGATCAATTTCGGAATGGTAATACAAAATTGGGAGGTAAATAAATATGGGTGTTAGTAGTTTACAAGCAATAATTATTGCTGTATGGGTAGGATTAGTAATGTCGAGATCTCTTTTTGGTGCAGCTACACTAAGCCTTAGGTTCTCACCAATGATGACAGGATTAATAGTTGGTATTGTATTTGGAGATGTACCTTCTGCGTTAAAGATTACGGCAGCAATTCAATTGATCTATATGGGTGTCTTCGCTCCGGGAGGCCAGATGCCGACAGAACCCTGTATTGCTGCAGCAATCGCTGTGCCAGTAGCATTGTTAAGTAACTTGGAACCAGAAGCAGCAATTGCAATTGCAGTTCCAGTGGGGCTTTTAGGTGGATACTTATACCAATTTAGAATTTTCTTGAATTCATTTTTGAATCGCTACACCGATAGAGGAGTAGAGAGAGTAAGTGAGAGTGAAATAACCCGAGGTGCAATTATCTTCCCTATCACCGTTTCGATGTTGTTGTTTGTTCCGTTCATGTTTATCACGTTGAAATTCGGGGCACCAGTTATAGCTAATTTTGTGCAGGCTAACTCAAGTACCATGATTTTCCACATTCTAAGTGTAATTGGCGGTGGATTAGTCGCAATTGGTATTGCTACAACCGTTTATGTTATTGGTAAGAAAACTTATTTACCATTTTTCTTAGCGGGCTATTTCTTAGCTGTTGTAACGAAGGATGTCGGATTAACGATGTTAACATTTGCAATTATCGGAACGATTATGGCTGCTGTCTGCCTTATAATTAAAAATGAAGCAATCTCAGAATCGGAAGGAGATGCCTAGTATGGAAATGAATAAAACAACTGAAAATCCGACAAAGCAAGCGTATGAAGTAACAAAAAAGGATGTCAGGCTTGCGTGGTTTAGATGGTACTTTTCAAATGCGATTTCTCATTCTTTTGATCGATATTTAGGACCAGCATTATTATGGGCATTGTTGCCTATGCTGAAAAAAATCTATCCAGATGAGGAGGAGAGACGGGCTGCTTATGAACGGCATGCCATGTTCTATAATACCCAAGTTTCTTGGGGTGGAGGTACGATCTTAGGTATCGTCGCTTCTATTGAAAATAAAAGAGCCCAAGATGTTGCTGAGGGGAAAGATAAAGAGGAAATAAATGAGTTAAGTGAATTGATTCTAAATACTAAAACCGGGCTAATGGGTGCATTGGCTGGTGTCGGAGATTCCATTGACTCAGGAACAATTCTTTATATTTTTATTGCTATTTGTTTACCTTGGGCACAAAAAGGAATGTTCATTGGAGCATTACTTCCATGCTTGTTGATGGCGTCTTATCAAGCGATTAGCGGACTCTATTTTTCTTATCTAGGTTTCAATCTTGGCCGATCTGCGGCAGCCGAAATTGTTGGAAGCCGTAAAATGAAAGGTATCATTGAGGGTCTATCCATGTTAGGTTTATTCATGATGGGCGTACTTGGTGCAAGTTACGTAAAAGTAGAATCACTCCTGAAATTTACTATTTCTGGAAAAGAATTCGTACTTCAAGATATTTTTAACCAAATTTTACCAGGGATGTTACCTCTTGTAGTTATTGGAGCGGTATATCTCTATTTCATAAAAAAAGATATGCAAGTAACGAAAGCATTACTCGGGTTGACTATTATTTTAGGTCTTTTAGCAGCCATTGGATTGTTATAAAAGGAAAGGTGATACAGTATGGGTAAAGTAGTCTTAGCACGAGTGGATGAACGATTGATCCACGGCCAAGTAATGACACAATTGTCGAAAAAATCAGGAGCAAATGCCATATTCGTAGTAGACGATCAAACGATGAACGATGACTTCCTGAAACAAATTTTTTTAAGTTCTGGAACAAGAACAGGATTGAAAATCAAAATCTTCAGCGAGGACAGTTTAATAACCTACTGGAAGGAAACTAATTTTGAGAAATTTAATGTAATCCTGTTAGCTAGAACGATTGAAACTTTTTATAAGCTTATTCAAGCAGGCGTTGTAATTCCTTCACTCAATTTGGGGGCTGTTTCAAAGAAGAGTGATACGGTTTCGGTTATCAAGACGGTTTCTATTACTCATGATCAGTTTGGATTATTGAAGGAATTAGCGGAAAAGCATCAGGTTGAAAGCTATTTTCAAGCAATTCCTTCCACAAAACGTGTATCGATGAAAGATGCTGAAAAAGCAATGAAAGGATAATTTTATGATATCTGTACTAGTAGTGACTCATGATGGGTTCGGAAACGGCATAAAGAAAACTGTAGAGGCTATCTTAGGTCCCCAAGAGCAATTCGATATTAAGGAATTCGATGAGACTCAAAGTGTGGAATCCTTTAGTGAAGAAATAGAAAGTATAATCAATGCCATGTATACCGATTTAGGGATGATGATATTTGTTGACTTATTGGGGGCTACACCAGCAAATGTTACAGCATCACTCTTGTCTAAAGATTTGGTCAAACATAAAAAGCTCTCTATCATTACTGGTGTTAACATTCCAACATTATTTGAGTCACTACTAGGCAGAGAATCAGAGGATGATTTATCTTTACTCACAGAGAATGCTATCTCAAAAGGAAAAGAGGGCATTTTGAACATGGTGGACTTGTTACGATAAAAAAGTTTTAGAATTAGGAGAGGTGAATCGCTTGATTGGTGTTTTAATTGTAAGTCATAGCAACTTGTCCAAAGGGTTACGAGATAGTGTTGAGATGATTATGGGAGAAAACGATAAATTTGATGTATTAGGATTTTATGAAGATGAGAGTTTTGAAACATTAAAAAAAGATTTCTATCAAAAGGTTGTGGATTTAGATTCTGGTGAGGGAGTTTTGGTTTTCGTAGATTTGCTTGGGGCAACACCTTATAACGTTGCTGCAATGTGCTTTAAAGAATTGCAAAGTGAAAATCACAACATCAGAGTTGTCTCAGGTGTAAATCTGGCAATGGTTATTGAATCTTTAGGTGCTCGTTCACAAGCCGATTGCACGCTAGACTTTATTTATCAGAATGCGATTGATAGCGGAGTTGAGAATATTAAGGAAATGACGAATGTCGTTAATACCGGATACTAGATCGAAAAAGATAAGGAAGGTGTTCAATAATGAAGTGGGGATTCCGATGGTATGGAGAAAATGATGATTCAATTCCATTAAAGAATATTAAGCAGATTGCAGGGATGAATGGAATCATTGGTACCTTACTAAGCAAGATGCCAGGAGATGTCTGGGAAATTTCAGAAATACAAGCTTTAAAGGATTCGATCGAAAAAGAAAATTTAGAGCTGCTAGGTATTGAAAGTGTGGCGATCCATGATTCAATTAAAGCAGGGACAGCTGAACGGGATCATTACATCGAAAATTATATTCAAACAATTAAAAATTTATCAACATGTGAGGTCAAACTCATTTGTTATAGTTTTAAGCCGATTTTTGGCTGGGCGAAGACAGAGCTTTCTCATGAAAATGCCGATGGAAGTTTTTCGATGTTATACGATCAATCTGTTATAAAAAACATGGTTCCTCAAGATATGTATACTCTAATTCACAGTCAGTCAAGAGGCTTTCGATTGCCTGGTTGGGAAAAAGACCGTCTTGATAAATTCAATAATTTGGAAAAATTATATGAAGGGCTAACAGAGGAAGGTCTATATGAAAATCTCAAATACTTTTTATTGAAAATCATCCCTGTTTGCGAAGAAATGGATGTAAAGATGGCCATTCATCCTGATGATCCACCATGGAAGCTTTTTGATTACCCACGAATCACCAAAAATTTAGTTGATTTGAAGAGAATTATAGAGAGTGTGGATTCGCCATACAATGGTATCACTTTCTGTACAGGTTCTTTGGGAGCTTCGCCTTCGAATGATTTAATTGATATGATTGATAAAATTGGCCATCGAATTAATTTTGTTCATTTTAGAAATGTTGAGTATCTAGAGGAAGGCAAATTTAGAGAATGTGCTCATTTGAGTTCTGATGGCTCTTTGGACATGTATAAAATCATGGAAGCGCTTGTTGAGAAAGGCTTCAATGGCCCTATACGTCCAGACCACGGGAGAACTGTTTGGGGAGAAGTATCCATGCCAGGTTATGGATTATATGATCGCGCTATGGGTCATTCATATGCGCTGGGACTATATGAAGCAATCACGAAAAGCCAGCAGAGCTAAACTAAAATTTAAAAGCAGAAAGTGAGAAAAAATGTTCGCAGATATGGCGCATAAACTATATAAAGAGATTGAAGAAGCGAAATTTTTACCTCTGTATACAGTGAACGATTTTAAATATCTGGATATACTAGAAGAAATTTTAATTGAGAACAATTGCCCTTTCATTGAAATCGCCTTTAGGAATGCTAATGCAGCTGCGGCAATAAAAAAACTGGCTGCCTCAGAAAAATTAATTGTCGGCGCAGGGACGGTTCGGACGGTGAAGGAAGCAACAATTGCAGTAGAGAATGGCGCTAAATTCATCGTATCACCGGCAATTGATCCAGAGGTTATTGAGTATTGCATTGAAAAGAAAATCCCTGTTTTTCCAGGTGTAGCAACACCTGGTGATATCCAAAGAGCTTCAAAGTATGGGATTAAGGTTGTCAAATTTTTTCCAGCAGATATTTACGGCGGGTTGAAAGCGATTCAATCATTGAGTGGACCATTTTATGATGTTAAGTTCTTACCAACTGGTGGTATTGATCAAGATAATTATGTTGATTATTTGAATCATGACCATGTAATAGCGGTAGGTGGATCATTTATCATCTCAGAGAAAGTGATAAAAAAAGACAATGGTAAAACGGCGAGTAAGATTTTAAAATTTCTTGTAAAGAATGCTGGTTAGTTCTAACAGGGGTCTGCTAAAGATCTAATCAATGTTCATTAAATTGTAGAATCGCTTTTTAAGGCTAAAAGTATTTCTAGAAATTCGAATGAAACAAATGTATTAGAGATTATCGAGCGCTACAAGTATTGCTTTCAAAAGAATTAATCTTTTAACATGGGGCAATCGGACTTCAATGTTTCAGAATAGTTATAAAGGGATCAACCATCAGAGCGTGGATTGATCTCTTTTTGCATGATAGTAAGTTGTACTATTTCCTCTCTGCAAGTCGGCTTATAAACCCCTTGTACAAGTGGTTCAACACGGCATTTTTTCACGCTTGGCTAAAAATGTATACAAAAAGGAAGCATCTACTTATTGCATGGGTTTCTATTGTTTAGATTGACGTTGATAGTATTGGACCATCAAGAAATAAGAAAAGTAAAGGACAACTATTGCTTTAAAAATTTGGGTTTTAGTTGCCTTTTTTCCATCCTCAATTATCACTCTATTCAACAAGACTCTATTTTAGCTTAGATGTTTGTCTTTTTTTGGTAAAATTAGAATATATAAGGTAGTCAGGTATAAAATATAATTATCACTATACTGGAAACGGAGCGGAAAGCGATGTCTATGCTAAGTTCACTAATAGGAAAGAGCATCATACTCCTTCTTCAATCATTTCTCAGCTCACGTAAGGAGAAGCGATTCGGCTACCTGCTTCCAATAGTTTTTCTGTTATTAGCTGTGCTCCAGCAACTGTCACAGCCTGGTTTTTTGGGCTATCTTTTTGTGTTTGATTTGCTCTTTCCAGCATTCTTATGGCTTGAATATATCGTTGTTTCAGTATTCGTAGGTAAAAGAGAGCCGAAGCGGGTTTCTAAAAAGCTCTTAGCTGCAATCGCTCTTTCTTTCGTGCTGCTTCTTTCCGGTGTTTACTTATATGGAATGTTTTCGGTGATCAAAACTCATCAAATGATTATAAAGCAAGCGCAAAGTTATCCTGAAAAGGAAATCAATTCTCATGATGGCAAGTATCTGTTGAAGACTCGCGTAACAAAAGAGAAATCTGGTACCTATGCGACGTTTAGTATTTTTGATCCTGTATCTGGAGAAGAACTATACCAATGCCCCAAGCACTACCGGACGATGGATTTGAAAAAAATTGATTGGATGGATGATGCCTCGTACACTATTGAGATTTCCTCGGGTGACATAGGTACTGAGCGTTACTACTTTGATGCAAATACGTGGGAGCCTGAAGAAAAGAAAGTGATAAATAATGAATAGAAGGAGCAGTAAGTTTTGTTTTAGTGAATCATTATTTTCTGCGTTTCTGTTTTCTTGGCATAGAGTAAGAATTATTCGTGAATCGAATCGGCTGCACAGTTAAAAGAACAGAGTAACGGAGTAGTAAGAATGAGGATCTCTTTCTCCAGTGGTATACATAATTGCAAAATAACTTAAGCTCAGCAAAGGGCTTAGGTTATTTTGTGTGTAGCTGTCTCTTAAGGGGATCTTTATGAATAGCTGTGACAATCATTTATAGGTTGTGGAAATGGTTAAAGATTCCCTTTCCAAGTGCATCTTCATGATTTCCTTTCTAATGGATAATAAAATATTTCAATAAAAAGTGAAAAACAGTGTATTTTTTTGTTTTACCCAACGAATCAATGAAGTATAATTACTCACGTGTTCTTTTTTTCTAATAAGTAACAAACTTTGAGGAAATGATAGTAGATTTGATGATTCTATACAGCGAAGACAAAATTTCTCATCACGAGAATAGAGCTGTCTTCAAGGATTACATACACGTTGAATAAAAAAAGCAGATGAACTAGGCCAATCAACAATTACATATCGCTTCACTTTATGGTTCATCCGCAACAAGGAGATTGATGAATGGTCACGGATTTAAATAAAATAAAACCAAGCAACGAAGAACTGATTGTATTAATTCAGGAGGAGGCTGCTAAACTAGGGCGAACACCTCTCCAAAGAGAGTTTCCATATAGAGAATTAGTACGCTGGCGATTTGGTTCATGGACCGCCTTTCTGCGACAGGTCGGTATGGAGCCGCCTTCCCGCAAAAGAGATATCAGCGCTGAAGAGTTAATCCAACGGGTCCAAGAAAGGGCTGCTGAATTAGGGCGAACCCCTTTTAAGAAAGAGTTTGAACTGAGTCATTTCGCCAATCGGCAATTTGGTACCTGGAGCAAGTTTATAAACAGTGCTGGATTAGAGCTGGCAGAAAATCCAAGGAGCAGAAGAGCAATTACCAATGAAGAGCTGATCGGATTGATTCAACAGGAGACTTCTAAATTAGGTCGGGTCCCTATGAGTACCGAGTTCGAGTATCGTATTTTAGCCAGGGATCGATTTGGCTCTTGGAAAGAATTCATGGATCAGGCTGGACTAGAGATGAGTAAGCTTAAAACGGGTGTAACCAATGAAGAGCTGATCGCATTAGTCCAACAGGAGGCTGCTGAAAAGGGGCGAACCCCTCTAAAGAAAGAATTCAAGTATGGTGGACTAATCACTACTAGATTTGGCAATTGGGGCAAGTTTTTGCAGCAGGCCGGTCTGGAAGCAGGAACACTAGCTATGAACAGAAGAAAGATAAGCAATGAACAGCTGATTAAAATGATCCATGAAAAAACGGAGGAGCTAGGACGAACCCCCTTCGTAAAAGAATTTGAGTATTCATCACTAGTGGCAGGCAGATTTGGTAACTGGGGCAATTTTCTATTGGCTGCAAAGCTCGAACCATCAGAGCCTAGATGGTATACCATTCCGGTAACGGATGAGGAACTGATTGAATTAGTGCAAAAGAAAGCGGCAGAATTGGGTCGATCTCCCAAAGCGGCAGAGTTTCATTACGGACCTTTAGCCAAAAGCAGATTTCGTGGCTGGAAAAACTTCTTAAAAAGTGCTGGATTGGATCCTAAAACACCACACAACTATAAATACAGTGACGTAACGAATGACAGGTAAATCGAACTGGTTCAACTGCAAGCTGAAAAGTTAGGTCGAACACCTGTGAAGAATCAGTTTGAGTATGGGACGTTAGCTGCAAAGCGCTATGGTACGTGGACAGGTTTCCTAAAAAGTGCTGGCTTAGAGCCGGTAAAACCCGGAAAACCAGGGGAACCTGTCGGGCCTAGAAGGAAGATCACGAATGAACAATTGATCGAACGAGTCAGAGAGCAGGCCGAACAACTGGGCCGAACACCACGTATGAGAGAGTTTGAATATGGATCATTAGTAGCAAAGAGATTTGGCGGCTGGAAGAATTTTTTACAAAATGCCAGGCTGGAGCCGCATACACCGATTCATAATGTAACCAACAAAGAGCTGATCCAGCTTGTCCAGCAACAGGAGATTGATTCAGATCAAGAACCAACTGCCGAAGACTTTAAGTATAGTTCCACAGCTATCCATCGCTATGGCAGCTGGGAAAAATTTTTAGAAGCTGCGGGTCTTGGACCGCATAGACACAAGCAACTTAAAAAACGCCTCAGCAATAATCACCTGATTGCATTAGTGCAAAAACAAGCAGAGGAGTTAGGAAGAACGCCGAAGTTTAAAGAGTTCAAGCATAGCGGAACAATTGTGAAAAGGTATGGCACCTGGAACAGCTTTTTGGAAAGAGCGGATTTAAAGCCGCGTGAAGGCAGAAATTTGAGAAGGCGCATAAGCAATGAGCAGCTGATTGAATTAGTACAAAAACAAGCAGAAGAATCTGGCCGAACACCAAGGGCTATTAATTTTAAGCATTACGGGATTGCGCAAGTCAGATATGGCAGTTGGAACAACTTTTTGGAAAGCGCTGGACTAGAGCCGGTGCGCTCCTTGCACGATAAGCGATACCTAAGCGACGAGGAGCTGATCGAGCTAGTACAAAAACAGGCGAAAGAACAAGGGGAAACGCCTACGTTAGCCGAGTTTGAATACAAAAGAACGGTGAAAGCTAGATATGGAAGATGGGGCAAGTTCTTAGAAAGTGCTGGCTTAAAGCCGCGAATAGGGAAATCACATAAGAGAGACATAAGCAATGAAGACCTGATTGAACGGGTACACAAGCGAGCGGAAGAATTAGGGAGAACACCCGGACTCAACGAGTTTGACCAGGGGAGACGCGCATCCACTAGGTTCGGCACCTGGAACAACTTTTTGGAAAGTGCCGGCTTAAGGCCGCGTCGAATTAAGCAACATGTGGAGGATATACGTAATGAAGAGCTGATCGAGTTGGTACGAAAGCAGGCGAAAGAACAAGGGAAAACACCAACGGTCAGAGAGTTTAGATATAGAAGCACAGTAACAGTCAGATATGGCAGCTGGAGCAACTTTTTGGAAAGTGCTGGTTTAGAGCCACGAAGACGCGAAGCATCTAAGCAAAAGAGTAATGAAGAGCTGATCAAATTAGTCCAAAAACAAGCGGAACAATCCGGACGACCGCCCACGTCTAACGAGTTTTATTATAGCGACCTTGCGAAAAAAAGATATGGTGGCTGGAAGAATTTTTTGGAAAGTGCTGGTCTAGACTATCAAAGTTCTCAGCAAAATAAGCGTCGCATAAGTAATGAGCAATTGATTGAGTTAGCGCAAAAGCAAGCCAAAGAGTCAGGGGAAACGCCAACGTTCAAAACCTTTGACTATGGGTATCTTGTGACCAAAAGATATGGCAGCTGGGAAAAATTCTTGGCAAACGCCGGCTTAGAATTAAAAAGAGCCAAAGATTATCATAAATCTTTCAGCAACGAACAGTTGATTGCCCTCGTGCAAAAGCAAGCGGAAGAATTGGACCGAACGCCGACGTACAACGAATTTAACTATGGGTCTCTGGCAGCAAAAAGATATGGTAAGTGGAGCAAATTTTTAGAAAGTGCTGGCTTAGAATTGAGAGGATCCAAACTGAATGATGCGCATATCACCAACGAGCAGCTGATTGAGTTAGTGCAGAAACAAGCGAAAGAGTTAGGGAAAAGGCCAATGTCCAAAGAGTTTGCTTATGGCTACCTGGTGAGAGAAAGATTTGGCAGCTGGAAGAATTTTTTGAAAAGCGCTGGCTTAGAATGGCAAAAGCCCAAACAATATACCAAACCTATCAGCAACGAGCAGCTGATTGCCTTCGTGCAGAAACAAGCGAAAGAATTGGGCCGAACGCCGACGTACGACGAATTCGACTATAGAAGCCTGGCGATTGGCAGATATGGTCGCTGGAATGAATTTATAGAAAGTGCCGGCCTAGAATCGAGAAGACACAAAAAATCTGATGTGAATATCAGCAACAAACAATTGATTGCCTTCGTGCGAAAACAAGCAAAAGAATTGGGGAGAAACCCGACAGTCAAAGAATTTGAATATAGTAAACAGGCGTCTATGATTAATGGTGGTTGGAACAACTTTTTGTATAAAGCAGGTCTAAGGGATGAGAAACCTCTGGGAAATACCTCATTTGGAGAATGGCTGAAGCAAACGTTGAAGTGATGAGGTTGTTTATCTAAAACGGAATAGTATACGGTGGTTGGACTCCTTATACTTTTCTTTACCCATAAGCATAAATATGGTGAATTCTCATGGTATCCGCTATGATGAATATACAGTAAGATTATTCCTTAGGGGAGTAACCAACAACAAATGTTGTAATAATGCCAACAGTAAGTTAGTCGCAAGGCTTTCTGGTATTATTTTAAATGGTGAGACCTAAGACAAGTTCGCTTGTCTTAGGTCTCATTTTTTTATAGGGAAAATTACTGAAAAAACTAAAGGGAGCATCGTGATTGGCACAAGAAATCTATCAAAAAAAATTAAGTGATGTATTAACGGAAAATCAAACCTCGGAACAGGGTTTAACCACCTCAGAAGCGCAGCAGCGTTTAACAGAAAATGGTCCGAACCAGCTGAAGGAAGCCCCACGAAAATCCAGCTTTAAGTTGTTTTTGGAAACCTTCAAGGATGCGATGGTAGTTGTGCTGCTGATTGTTGCCACGGTGCAGCTGGTGATGGGGGCTTATGTTGAATCGATCGTCATTTTCGCGGTTTTGCTGCTGAATTCGGTAGTCAGTGTCATTCAAACGAAAAAGGCGGAAGGTTCGCTGGCTGCTTTGAAGAATCTGTCCGCACCGGATGCCAATGTAATTCGTGATGGTGCGGAGCAATCAATTTTAGCTAAGGACTTGGTAGTAGGCGATATTGTCCTTTTGGAAGCTGGAGATTACGTACCAGCGGATGGTCGTTTGCTGGAAGAAGGCTCCTTGAAGGTTGATGAGGGGATGCTGACGGGGGAATCTACACCGGCAGAAAAAGAAGTTCAGCTGATTGACGCAACGGTTCCGATTGGTGATCGTTTGAATATGGTTTACAGCGGAACAATTGTGACTTATGGTCGTGGAAAATTTGTTGTAACGGCGACGGGGAACAATACAGCCATTGGTGAGGTTGCTGGTTTGCTGGAAACAACCGTTGAACAGAAGACACCGTTACAGCGGGGCTTGGATCGCTTTAGTAAGAAATTGAGTTTGGCGATTCTAGGCTTGTCGCTAATCATCCTAGGAGTACAGGTAGCTCGAATCTTTATGGGGGATGGTACGGGTGATTTAACCGCCGACCTAGTCAATGCCTTTATGTTTGCGATTGCTGTTGCAGTTGCAGCAATTCCAGAGGCTTTGCAGTCGATTGTGACGATTGTTTTATCTTTGGGAACGAAGAAAATGGCCCGCGAACATGCGATTATCCGCAAGTTGCCAGCCGTTGAAACGTTAGGCTCAACGAGTGTCATCTGTACGGATAAAACCGGTACGCTGACACAAAATCGGATGACAGTGGTGGATTACTTTTTACCGAATGGTCAAAGTGGCAAATTCTCGCAAACACCAGACAGCTGGACGAAGGACGAACGACGTTTAGTTGAGATTAGTGTCTTAGCCAATGATGCGGCAATTGCAGAAGATGGCGCGAAGCTTGGTGATCCAACAGAGGTTGCGTTGATCGATTTTAGTAATAAACAGGAGCAGCCTTACAAGGAACTTCGTCAAAAATATCCACGATTAAACGAGCTTCCCTTTGACTCTGATCGGAAATTAATGTCCACACAGCATGAAATTGATGGGGAGAAGCTGCTGTTAACCAAGGGCGGACCAGATATTGTCATTAACCGCAGCAGTCATATTTTGCTTGATGGCGAAGTGGTTCCTATGACAGAGGAGCACAAGCAGCTGATTCAGCAGCAGAACGAAGCTTTCTCAGAACGAGCTTTACGGGTTTTGGCCTTTGCTTACAAGTCATTAGCGGATCATGATTTAGAGTTTGAAGACGAACAAGAGTTGGTTTTTGTGGGGCTGTTAGCGATGATTGATCCTCCCCGTGAGGAAGTTTTCCAAGCCGTTATTGATGCTAGAAACGCCGGCATGAAAACCGTGATGATCACTGGCGACCACAAAACGACCGCCGTGGCGATTGCTAAAGAGATCGGAATTTTTGCTGAGGGGGATCAGGCGTTAACGGGAACCGAGCTGGATCAATTAAGTGAGTTAGAATTAAAGGAACGCTTGGAAAAAATTACTGTTTACGCTCGAGTTTCACCAGAGAATAAAATCCGAATCATCCGTGCTTGGCAAAACAAAGGCAAGATCTCTGCCATGACTGGTGACGGTGTGAATGATGCACCAGCCTTGAAGCAAGCCGATATTGGGATTGCCATGGGTACCGGAACTGACGTAGCGAAGGATGCTGCGGCGATGGTGCTAACCGATGACAACTTTGCCTCAATTATTAGTGCTGTAAAGGTTGGGCGTAACGTTTATGACAACATCAAGAAGGCGATTGCCTACTTGTTTGCCGGTAACTTAGGGGCGATTATTGCGATTGTGTTTGCTCTAGTTATGGGTTGGAATAATCCCTTTACTGCTTTGCAGCTGTTGTTCATTAACCTAGTGAATGACTCACTGCCAGCAATTGCTTTAGGAACAGAGAAGCCAGAACCGACGATCATGCAGCGGGCACCTCGTGATCCTGATCAAGGAATTTTCACTGGCAAGACTTTAAGCTCAGTAACTTATCGCGGCATTCTGATTGCAGCTGCTGTGATTTTTGCCCAATGGCTAGGCATGCAGGAATCAGTAGAAATTGGTGTTGCTATGGCCTTCTCTACCTTGATTTGGAGCCGGACCTTGCAGACCTTGCCAGCTCGTTCTAATACCCAGACTTCTTGGCAAGCTGGATTCTTAGAAAACAAACTGGTTTGGTTGGCGATTGTCGTATGTGGGGCTTTGTATAGTGTCACGTTGATTCCAGGCGTACGCGAAATCTTTGCCATTCCTCAAAACTTTACTTTAAGTCATGTTGGTTTGAGTATGTTGTTAGCCCTAGCAGCGGTACTTTTGATGGAGATTACTAAGCTGATCCTGTTGAAGGTGCAAAAAGATCCAGCCAAGGTTGGCAAGACTGCCGATGTTAAAGGGTAAGTGAATCTAGTAAAATTAGAAACAACCAAATAGGAATCAGGGGTCTCCTGGTTCCTATTTGTCTACAGTCTGAGATCCCCACGTTGATGGGGATTTTCTTTTGCTTAATGTTCCTGTGGAGGCAAGGTTTGCATAAGCGCGTAAAAGTGTTCTGGCTTGCCAATGCTGAAATAGTCATACCATGCTTCCACAGTATTCTCTTGAAAAACATCCAGTCGCTCGATCAATTGCTTTGCCCACAGCAAACCTCCAGTAGAACTTGCTGTAATGAGGTTGTTGTCTGCTACAGAAGGCTGATCTACATAGAATTCTTGTCCTTTATAGCTAGGAACAAACATGTCAAGAAATCCTGGACCATTACTGGTATGGGGCCGATTATCTAATAGTCCAGCATTGGCTAGAGCAACGGTAGCTCCACAAATTGCGCCGACTGTCGCACCCAAGGAAAGAAGCTCACTTGTTTTTTCGATAATTGCGCTATGCTTCGGATCACTCCAAGTATCTGCTCCCGGCAGCAATAGCACACTGGTCTCGTCCATGGAAATATCTTCAATCAGGCAATCAGGTACAATAGTCATTCCACCCATTGTTTTCACGGGTTCTCTGGAATAGCCGACTGTTTTGAGGGATACAGGCTGTGCATCCTTCTTAAAAAAGCGAGCGGAATTCAACTCGGCAGTAACATACCCCAATTCCCAGTCTGCTAAAGTATCAAGAATATAAACATAAATGGTAGTCATAAATTTCCTCCGATTTCCTTTTTATACCCTTAGTATACCTGGCAATTGTTGACACCTGTATGGCAACAATTCTACAATGGAAAAAAGAAATTTCGGAAGGCGGTTCTTAGATGAAGGTTGATCGGCTGGTTAGTATGATTATGATACTCCTAGAAAAAGAGCGGGTTGGGGCGCAGGAGCTGGCGGAAATGTTTGAAGTATCACCCCGGACTATTTATCGTGACATTGATTCCATCAACACGGCGGGGATTCCAATTCGCTCAACTTCAGGAGTCGGTGGCGGCTTTGAAATCATGCAGAATTATAAGCTGGATAAGAAGGTTTTTTCCACAACGGATCTTTCTACCATTTTGATGGGGCTGTCCAGTGTTTCCAACATGGTACGCGGGGAGGAGCTGGTCAATGCGCTTGCAAAGGTAAAGAGCTTTGTTCCAGCTGAGCAGGCGAAGGATATAGAGGTAAAAGCCAATCAGCTGCATATTGATTTGAGTCCTTGGATGGGGAATCGCAATATACAAGCGTATTTGGAATTGATCCAAAAGGCTTTGCTGAAAAGCCAGCTGCTTTCCTTTGAATACGCTGACAGCCACGGAAATAAAACCAGTCGAATCGTCGAACCCTATCAGCTAGTATTGAAGGGTGGACACTGGTATTGGCAAGGGTATTGTCACGAGCGAAAGGATTACCGTTTATTCAAGCTAACCCGCATGACGAACTTGCAATTATTGGAAAAAACGTTCGTTCCACGGGAATATCAAAAGCCCCAGTTAGAATTTAATGATGTTTTGGCCACGATACAGGTGGAAATTACGCTGCGTGTTCATCGATCTGTGATGGATCAGGTACTTGAGTATTGTGCGTATGAGAACTTCTCACCGGATGGCGAAGAGTATTATATCGCTCGTTTTCCGTTTATCGAAAATGACTACAGCTACAATATCCTGCTTAGTTTTGGGAATAGATGTGAGTGTTTAGAGCCAAAGCACATTCGAGAGGGAATGCGACGACGGGTGCAGGAGATGGTTGAGTTGTATGGGGATAAAGCTGAATAACCTCTGAAAATATTCAGTGGTAATCCTTGAAAGTTAACAAAAAACCGTATATATTTAAGGTGCAAGGTAAGTTAAAACTTATCAAAAAAGACGTGACTGTAATCACGTCTTGGGAATATAGTCAGCTACCTACTTAGAAGTAGGCAATGCTCTTCATTTCCAATACAATTGCTATATTAGAATGATTTGCATCAGTTTTGCAGACGTGTGCAAATCAATTCCGCAAAAATACTCATTTTAGTTAATGGGTATTTTTTTGTCCTTCAGTTTGGCTAATTCGTGTGCTTGTCATAAATCCTCCCAATCAATATCGTCAACGGCGGTAACGCCACTACCGTCCTTTTCACGAGCTCTAACGGTACCTAAAGTACCCGTTTGCTCAAGGAAGAGTGTTTCTTGAATAGATTTCCAATCAGATAAACTCACTAAAACGGCATTGTTGCCAGCAGCCTCATCAATAATTTCGACAATCATACGGATTTCATTTACTTCCTGTATAAGCTGTTCAAGATTATTTTGTGCTATAGCGGAAGTTACTGTTTTTTTAATCATCGCAGCCGATCCTTTCCTGTTAAATACATTATACCTTGTTTAGCCGATCTTGCTGCACAAAAACAGGAACCAGTCACACTGATTCCTGTCTCTTTGCTAGTCGTATTTTTCGCAGTGATTCGACTCATTTTTCCTGTTTTTAGAAAAACGAATCTCTTTATAAAGAGTTAGCTAGCTTATGCTAAGGAATCATCAACACCTTCAATTCCTCTCCATTCATCGCTAGCTGGAAAGCTTCCTCCCATTGATCCAAGGGCAATGTTTTGGTCACAATTGGTGTGAGATCGACCTTCTGCTCCTGAAGCCAAGCCAGAGATTGCTTCCAGGAAGTTGGCTTCTGAGTCCGAGAACCAATATACTCAAGCTCTTTATGAATCAACAAACTCATATTGATTTCGTTCATATCTTTGGCAAATAAACCTTCCTGAATTAAACGACCTTTTTTCTTCAAAATTTTCATCGCCTGCAGGACAGCGATTGGACTGCCTGAGCATTCGAAGACTTGGTCAACGCCATGTTTGTCAGTGTGTTCGCTGATATAGGTTTCCAAATCTTGCTGCTGACTATCTATAATGTGCTGAACACCTATTTGAGAAGCCAAGCTGAGTCGTTTTTGGTCTTTGGTAATCCCGATGAGAAAGACCTCGGCATCTAATGAGACCAGTACAGCAGCTAATAACATCCCAATCGGTCCTGGACCAAAAACAGCAATCTTTTCGCCTGGAATAATAGTAGATTTCTCCATCACCGCATGGACACAGCAGGACAAGGGTTCCATCATAGCAGCCACCTTTGTATCAATTTCTGGGGGGACTAGGTGACAGCGAGCAGCTTTGACAATAACATATTCGGCGAAGCTGCCATCCACCTGAGTACCGATTCCTTTTCGCTGGCTGCACAGGTTGTATTCTTCGGCTAAACAGTACTCACATTTTTCACAAACTTCAAAAGTGGTCTCACTAACTAATCGGTCTCCCTGTTTAAATGCTGTTACATTTTCTCCAACCTCGACCACCTCTCCCACAAACTCATGACCTAGAGTTAAAGGGATCTGTTTGTTATATTCTCCCTTGAGTGCATGGATGTCTGACCCGCATATACCGGTGGCAAGTACCCGAATCTTCAGTTCCCCTTTAGTAGGAGATATTTCGTTTAAATCAACAATTTCCATGTTTCCATAGCCTGGTTTTATTTTTCTCAATGCTTTCATATAAATAACATCCTTAATTTATTGTAGAGGGACATGTGTTATTCTATAGAGAGAAGCATTCATTGGTTTCAGCCTAACATGGCTGGCTTTTTTTGACAATAATTGTTCTAGTACAATTTTTTTGGACGCGCAGTAAAAAGGATTGGTCTTGTGAATAATCTGGGGAAAAATATAATGAGAAGTGTAGAGGTGATAGGTGTGAATCGAAGAATCAATAAAATTTTATTGGATATTTTGCATGAGAAGAAGCAAACATTGCACAGTTACGCGAGTTTATTCAAAGTTTCCGAGCAAACGATTCGTAATGACATCAAGGAAATCAATTTTCAATTAGAGAAGGACAATGATGCCCGCATCATTTTTGATGAAGGAGGGCATTTGCAGATTTCAAAGGAGGTTGATCTGAACGAACTGCTGAAAACGTACGGTTCCTTTCAGGATTATCATTTATCTCAGGATGAGCGGCGGACGATTTTAGCTTTGTTGCTGGTTACCAGCAAGGACTATGTAACCACGTATTATTTATCAGAATATGTTTTGGTCAGTCGTAATACATTGGTCAGCGACATTGAAGAGCTGAAGCTGTGGTTTGAACGGAATAACCTCACTTTATACTCGGCAGTCGGTAAGGGCTACAAGGTTAAGGGTGATGAACAAAGGATTCGGACAGCTATGACTAAGCTGATTATCTTTAATGGATTGTTTGACAATGACTATGATTATGCCTTTAGCAGTGAGAATAATATTTTCCAAAATCTTCTGCTGGATATCATTGACAAGCAAACCCGTTATCGTGAAGTAGGGCAGCTATTGTTGGAGGTGGAAAAGCATGAGGGCGTGGAGCTATCAGACTTTTCTTATCAGGAAGTGGTTTGTTACCTGTTGATTATGTTGGAACGTTTGCAGCTGGGGTTCCAGATTGCTGATTCCAACGAACTGCACCGCTTAAGAGAGAGCTCGAAGTACGGCTTTGCTCAGGCGATTAGTAGGAAGCTAAGTGAACATTATGCAACGACAATTAATGAAGGGGAGACCGACTATTTAGTCTCAATTCTTCGCAGCAAAAGTTACATCAAGAACAACAGTCGTAAGATCGATTCGATTGAAATGCAAATTTTAATTAATGAGTTTATTTTCAATTTAACCAAAGAGCTGGGTATTAAGTATTATTTGAACAGCGATTTGTTCGAATTATTGGAAAATCACCTCAAATTACTGATTTACCGTATCAAATTAAACAGCAGCGTGAAAAATGCTCTATATGATGAAGTTTATCACTCCTACACCGATATTTTTCCGCTGGTAAAAAAGCACCTGCAAAAAATTGAAGAGTATTTAGGCAAAGAGGTAACCGACGATGAATTGTCTTTCATTGTCATGTATGTCATGGCGATTCTGGAAAATACGATCAACTCTACGTTTCAAGGTCCGATTCGGATTCGTTTGGTTTGCAACTCTGGCAGCGGAACGGCCCAGCTAATCAAAGTGAAATTATTGGCGGCCTTTCCTCATTTGGAAATTGTCTCAGTGGATTCTTCCCACACGCTGCAGAAGATTCAGCCGGAAAATCAAGACCTGATTGTTTCCACGGTTCCTTTGCAGTTTAAAAAGTCGCCAGTAGTCTTGGTTCACCCGATTTTAACGGAAGAAGATATCGTATCAATACAAAAAGCAATTTATAAAATTAAACCGCAACAATTTATTGATCAGAATTATTTGATTACTAAGGAAGAGAAATTGATACAAAGTTTTTTACCGGTGATTGAGAAGTATGTAGATGAAGAAAATCAGCAAAACTTTCTGCGGGATTTGGAACAGTTTTACCGTTTGAACGAGCAGATGACCATGGATCCTCAAGAAGTAGTGCGGCTATCTTCAATCTTGCGTTTGGACCATATTGTGTTGGATCAAACAGCAACAAATTGGCAGAAAGCGGTAAGCCAGGCAGGAGAGATTTTGCAGAAGGATCACTACATTGATCCCGAATATATTGAGGGAATGATCGATATTATTGAGGGAAATGATCCATATATCGTCATCTCACCGGGGGTTGCGATTCCTCATGCGGAGGCCGCCCAGGGAGCACGACGAATTGGTGCCAGCTTATTGCGCTTGAAGGAAGCAGTTTGTTTTAACCACAAGCAAAACGATCCGGTGAAATATGTGATTGCTTTTAGTTTGCCAGAAGGAAAATCAATAGGCACTTGTTTGTATTATTTTACTGAAATACTGGCAACTGAGAACTTTTTAGAACGAATGGATCAATGCCAAACGCCAGAAGAAATCATGCTTGAACTAAAAAAAATGGAAGACAAAGTGATGGGATTCTCTTATGAAAAAAATATTATGTGATGAAAAGCAAAAGTATCTTTATTGTACTTTTGATGAAACCGACAAAGAAATGCTATTAAAAAAAATGAGCGACGTGTTGTACGATCACGGGTTCGTTAAAGCCAGCTATCAGGAAGCAGTGATTGAACGAGAGAAAAAATTCCCTACCGGACTGCCTACAGCTGGAATCTGTGTTGCAATACCTCATACAGATTCAGATCATGTAGAAAAGGAAGGCTTCTTAGTTGGGGTATTGAAGCAGCCAGTGACTTTTGAAATCATGGCCAGTAATCATGAGTATGTAGATGTCGAGCTAGTGTTCATGTTAGCGATTAAAGAACCCGAACAACAGCTGGTTATGCTGCAGCGGCTGATTGCTTTATGTCAAGATGAGAAGAATTTACACCTGTTGAAGCAAGGGAAACAAGTAGATGAAGTAGAGCAATTGTTAGAGACAATTAATTAGGGTTGTTACTAAGAATAAAAATGCCAGTCCAACTTTTCGCAGCAGACTAAGTACGAAGTGATCACTACAAATTTAGCTAAACAATAAAACGAACCACATAGTTGGATGGTACACGGCATGAAAATAGGACTATTTTTTGGAACAAAAAATAATTCATTAATAGGAATAAGGATGCCAGTCCAACTTTTCGCAGCAGACTAAGTACGAAGTGATCACTACAAATTTAACTAAACAATAAAACGAACCACATAGTTGGATGGTACACGGCATGAAAATAGGACTATTTTTTGGAACAAAAAATAATTCATTAATAGGAATAAGGGGATGAATGAAATGCTAGATATTATCAAAGGCGGGGTTAACTATATTTTGGATTTAGGAGCAGCGGCAATGCTGCCGATTATTTTAACAGTTTTTGGGGTTGTGCTAGGCCAAAAGCTGAGCCGATCGTTTCGAGCAGGTTTAACAGTTGGTATTGGATTCACTGGGTTGAATCTAGTTATTGGCTTGCTATCTGATTCGGTTGGTCAAGCCTCAACAGCTATGATTGAACGATTGGGCTTGCATTTAGATATTTTGGACGTTGGTTGGCCGATAGGGGCGGCGATTACCTTTGCAACACCGATTGCGGTTTTGCTAATTCCAACCATTTTTATCTTTAATATGGTGCTGCTGCGTTTTAATCTAACGAAAACAATGGACGTGGATATTTGGAATTATTGGCATTTGATTTTCCCTGGAGCAATGATTTATTATGCAACAGATTCGATTGTTATTGCCGTTGTTTGTGCATTGATTAATACGTTCGTCATCTTCAAGCTGGCTGACTGGACAGCACCAGCAGTGGA
Source organism: Enterococcus sp. AZ071 (assembly GCF_050499065.1). Classification (NCBI taxonomy): domain Bacteria; kingdom Bacillati; phylum Bacillota; class Bacilli; order Lactobacillales; family Enterococcaceae; genus Enterococcus; species Enterococcus sp. AZ071. The sequence continues at coordinate 2,678,476 of NZ_JBIPAS010000001.1, read as the reverse complement.
GCATTTCTACGGCTTACCTGGAATCTCGCTGCCGCATGGTGAGACGGTCAATTTTGCACCGATCACATACGCGTTAAATCGGGTATGGGATAAGATTCCTGGTATTAACAAAATTGATATTAATGCGGATAACTTGAAGGATAAATTAGGTATCTTCGGCGAACCGATGATGATCGGCTTGATTCTAGGGGTTGGTATGGGCTTCTTGGCTGGGTATGATTCACAGGCAATTATTCAATTAGGGATTCAAATGTCAGCGGTTATGATTTTGATGCCAAGAATGGTAGCGCTTCTAATGGAAGGCTTGTCTCCAATTGCGGAAGCAGCAAAATCCTTCATTCAAAAACGTTTCCCAGGAAAAGAAGTATATATCGGTTTGGATGCAGCGGTTGTTACGGCTCATCCAGCGATTATCACTGTTGCTTTGATTATGGTTCCAATCACTATTTTGTTAGCAGCCACTTTACCATACAACCGGTTGTTGCCATTTGCTGATTTAGCTGTATTGCCGTTTACTGTCATTTGGTCAATTGCCGCTTCCAAAGGAAATATTTTCCGCGGCTTGTTAAATGCGATTGTCTCTGTTTGTATCGTCTTCTTCATTGCGACTAACCTAGGTGCTTTGACTACAACAATGGCTCACGCAGTAGGCTTTGCCTTCCCAGAAGGAGCAACCATGATTTCAGGGATTGATATGAGCAGTCACATTACCTTGTGGATTATGCTGAAATTAATTGATCCATCCAATGTACCTGCTTTTGCTGCGGGTGTGATTGCTCTGGTAATGTATGGAGGACTTTGGTTCTGGACAAGAAATGATATCAAAAAACAATTCAACATTGAACCAGATAAAAAGAATGTAGAAGGAGTCGAGACAAATGAATAAAAAACATGTATTAATTGCTTGTGGAACTGGGGTAGCAACATCAACAGTGGTTTGTATGCGGGTGAAAGAAGAATTAGAGAAAAATAATATCACAGCAACTGTTGAACAATGCAAAGTAGCTGAACTGCCATCAAAAATTGGCAATGCCGATCTAGTGGTAACCACGACTTCTTATGAAAGCAACGACATTCCGGTTATTCGTGCCTTATCCTTTTTGACCGGTGTTGGCATGGATGAAGACATTAAAAAGATTATTGAAATTTTGCAATAAGGACGTGGACCTAGTGGAAAAAATGCAGGGAAAAGTTGCGGTTGTTACCGGAGCGGCTAAAGGAATCGGGCGATCTATTGCGGAAAAATTTGCGCAGGCCGGTGCACACGCTGTTATTGTTGATTTCGATCAAGCGGCTGGTGAAGCGACTGCCGAGCAATTAAGTCAAGAGTATGCTCAAGCAATGTTTGTTAAAGCAGATGTGTCTGCTGCAGAAGAATTACAACAGGTAAGGGAGCAGGTTTTTACGGAATTTGGGCGAATAGATGTGTTGGTAATTAATGCTGGGATAAGCTATCGTCATTCAGTTGAAGAGATTAGTATTGAAGAGTGGCAGCGAGTTCTTCACATCAATCTGGATGGTTCCTTTTATACTATCAAAGCTTTTTATGAAGACTTCCTGTCTAATCAAGGCAAGATTATTTTCGTCACTTCTGGATCGGCTATCACTGGAACAGGTGGAGGGGCTCACTACGCCTCTTCCAAGGCCGGTCAGCATGGTTTGATGCGCACCATTTCAAAAGAGCTGGGACCAAAGGGCGTCAATGTGAATGCCATCGCACCAAGGGTAATTCAAACAGAGATTTTGGACCATTTGTATCCCGACGAGGCTAGTCGAGCTGAGCTGTTGAAGAAGATTCCGATCTCACGCATTGGACAGCCGGAGGATATTGCCAATCTGGCTCTGTTTTTAGCCAGTCCAGAGAGCTCATATATCCATGGTCAGATCATTTTAGCCGATGGCGGCAGAACATATTAATGGAAAAGGAAGAATATGCATGAAGAATATTTTAGTAGCAGCTGGAACCTCCGATAACAAACGCAACTTTGCGGTCAATTTTATCCAAGACTATTTGACTCAAAAGGGTATAGAAGCAACGGTTACCGGAAAAAGTATTTATGAAGTAGAAGCACTAGACCCTTCAACTGATGCTGTAGTCGTAATTGGTCAGCCCCAATTTGCCATTGATGTGCCCAAAGTAGACGGGACTCCTTTTATTACTAAATTTGGGATGGAAACTTGTTGTGATCAGTTGATTGCGGCAATCCAGTAATAGATAGAAAGCATTCTGCAGATAAAGCCATTGAATCCAAACGATAGTAGACTGTCTTTCTAGTCAGCTCTACTGCGTGGATTCAATGGCTTCCTCTTGTCACTTTCGATATGCTACGTAACATATGTCACTAGACAATCTCAAAACAGAACATACTGTAAACATTTACATTGGCGTCATAATAGCGTTGACAGCAGACTCAATCCGACCTACTATTAACTTGTAACATATGTCACGGTATATCACATATGTTCGAAAGTGCACAAAGTTGGTAAATGCTGCTTAGTAAAAAGTTTTTTGGGGGTAGGACATGAGTTATTCAGATGATCGAAGGCTGTTGACAGAAATGGCATCAATGTATTACGAAGAAGGAGCCAAACAGTCTGAGGTAGCCAAACGGTTTAACATCAGCCGCTCGCTGGTTTCTAAATATTTAGCGAAGGCTCGTGGTTTGGGATTAGTAGAGATCATTATTCATGACGATATGGCTCATCCTTATCGAGGATTAGAAGAAAAAATTGCTGAAAAATTTAAGTTGCAGGAAGTCATTTGTATTGCCCCTACTGGTGTTGAGATGTTAAGTAAGCGCATTGGAATAACGGCCGCAAAATACCTGGCAAGAATTTTACAGCCTAATCAAACGGTAGGTGTGTCAGCAGGTACAGTGGTTCACGAAGCAGCCATGAACTTCTCGCCCAAGAGTCAATTGGAGTCAGTGAAATTTGTTCCATTGGTTGGTGGATTGGGCCAGCAGCATATGGCCTTACAAGCGAATGTTGTCTGTGAATTGTTCGCTAAGAAGTGTGATGGTATCGCAGTTGAGCTGCATGCACCGATTACAGTAGATTCTGCAGAAGCCAAGCAAGTATTCATGGAACAGTCCTTTATCAAACAAGTATTCGAGGAAGCGAAGGAAGTCGATGTTGCCTTGGTAGGTATTGGTGGTTTGCCAGCTTACTCGACCATGACTAAAACGTATTTGCTGGCTGATTCGGATCAGCTGCAGATAGAGCTGTCGGATCGCAAAGTGGCTGGAGATATTTGTTATAACTTTATTGATGAGTCAGGAAATTTAGCTGCTTGTACTTGGAATAACCGGGTACTGGCACTTGATTTGAAAGAGTTGAAAAAGATTCCGATTCGCATTGGTGTCTCGGGTGGAAAAGAAAAAATCGGTGGTATCCAAGCAGCTTTAAAGGGCAGATTGGTAAATGTACTGATTACCGACGAAGAAACAGCAAAAACTTTACTTAAGTAGAAATACAAAGAAGTCCACTTTGATTTTACTGGAATCAGTGAAATTGGTGATAGATGAATCAAGAAAAGGAGCGTAAATTATGTCAGAGACAAGTAAAATGTCCGTACCGAATCGTGCAGGTTTGACTGACGAAGATCTCAAAAAAGTATTCAGAACAATGTGGGAAATTCGTTACTTCGATGAAAAGGTGGATCAATTGTTTGCAAAAGGGTTAATTCACGGAACAACTCACTTAGCAGTTGGGCAGGAGTCATCCTCAGCTGGGAGCGGGGCAGTATTACGTAAAACCGACTGGATTACCGCAACACACCGAGGACATGGTCAAACGATCGCTAAAGGGTGCAACATCAACGAAATGATGGCAGAACTTTTCGGTCGAACAACTGGCACAAACAACGGCAAAGGCGGATCAATGCATATAGCTGATTTAGATACAGGAAACTTGGGCGCCAACGGAATTGTTGGTGGCGGCTTCCCGATTGCTACCGGTGCTGCCTTAACAGCTAAGATGAAGGGGCAAGACAACGTAGCCTTGGCTTATGCTGGCGATGGCTCTACCAATGAAGGAAGCTTCCATGAAGCAGTAAACTTAGCAGCCATCTGGGATTTACCAGTTGTCTATTTTATTGAAAATAACCAATACGGCATGAGCGGTCCATTCAAAACGATGATGAAGGTTGATAAATTATCTGATCGATCAAAAGCTTATGGTATTGAGGGGATCACAATTGATGGCAACGACCTAATCGAAGTGATCAACACAACTTATGATGCAGTAGAAAAAGCTCGTCGTGGAGAAGGACCAACCTTGATCGAAGCCATGACTTATCGTTGGAAGGGTCATTCAAAATCAGATGCTAAGAAATACCGTACTAAGGAAGAAGAAGAAGATTGGCGCAAAAATCGTGATCCAATCAAGCTGGCAAAGGACAAATTTGTTGCCGCGGGAGTGTTCACAGAAGAAGAAGCTGAAGCGATTCGCGTTGAATCCAAACAAGCAATCGAAGACGCGGTAAAATTCGCTGAAGAAAGCCCAATGCCAGAACTCGAAAGTATGTACGAGGATGTTTATTCGGATTAATCGTGCGTTCTTGAAATCAAAAGCTACGAGCTAAATGAGAATACGGGCTACTTAGTAGAATGGTATACGGCGTTAAAATCAGACTCATTTTTCAGAGAAAAATGATTACCTTAGTATTAACAAGGAGGAGCAAGTTGATGAGAGAAATCACTTATTCAGAAGCAGTAAGAGAAGCAATGTCTGAAGCGATGCGAGAAAACGAAGACGTTTTCTTGATGGGCGAAGATATTGGAATATATGGCGGGGCTTTTGGGGTTAGCCGAGGAATGTATGAAGAGTTTGGGGAAGAACGAGTTCGTTCAACACCGATTGCTGAGTCCGTTATTGCGGGAGCTTCTGTGGGAGCAGCCATGACTGGTATGCGTCCGATTTTTGAAATTCAGTTTTCCGATTTCATTACGATCGCTTTAGATCAAATTGTTAACCAAGCAGCGAAAATTCGTTACATGTATGGCGGTAAAGCTAAAATTCCTTTGGTTATGCGTACACCAGGCGGATCGGGAACAGGAGCAGCTGCTCAGCATTCCCAAAGCTTAGAGAACTGGACAGCTCATATCCCAGGATTGAAAGTTATCCAACCAGCAACTGCTTACGATGCGAAAGGGCTATTGCATGCGGCGATTGAAGATGATAATCCTGTGATGTTCTACGAGCATAAACTGTGCTATCGAACTACTTCTGATGTACCTGAAGGCAAATACACAATTCCAATCGGGGTAGCGGATGTGAAACGTGAAGGAGCCGATGTTTCTGTCGTAGCAACAGGAATCATGGTTCATAAAGCATTGGAAGCAGCGGATATTTTAGCTGAAGAAGGTATTGATATTGAAGTGGTTGATCCAAGAACCTTGGTGCCACTAGATAAAGAAACAATTGTTGCTTCTGTTATGAAAACTGGAAAAGCTGTTGTGGTTACTGAAGCGGTAAAACGCAGCGGTTTCAGTGCTGAATTAGCTAGTGTGATTGCTGAGGGCGAGTCCTTTGATTTCTTGGATGCACCGATTATTCGTTTGGCGGGGAAAGAAATTCCAATGCCTTATCATCCTGAACTAGAGAAAAAAGCCGTTCCGCAGGTGGAAGATATTGTTGAAGCTTGCCGCGGATTAATGTAGGAAGGGAGAAAAACGATGGCACATGAAGTACTAATGCCCAAATTAAGCTCGACGATGGACGTGGGAACCATCACCACTTGGCTGAAGGACGAAGGCGACTCAGTTGAGGTGGGCGAGGCAATTTTCGAAGTCATGACTGACAAAATTGCGATCGAAGTAGAAGCCTATGAAGAAGGAATTCTACTGAAGAAATACATTGGCGACGATGAAAGTGCGCCAGTTAACTCCGTGATTGCCTACATTGGTGAAGCGGGAGAAGAAGTCCCAGATGAAATGCCAGGCAGCACTGAAGAATCAGCGCCAGCCGAAGAAAAAGCGGTAGAACCAGAAAAAGTTGAAGAAAAGACTGTCGAAGCAGCACCAGTTGCTGCTAAAAATATTCGTGCGACTCCTGCAGCTCGTCGAATTGCCCGAGAAAAAGGAATCGATTTACAAAAAGTAGCGGGTTCTGGTCCAAAAGGCCGTATCCAGGCACAAGATGTTGCTAAGTATCAAGAAAAACCAGCAGTACCAGAAGCATCTGCTGAGACAAGCAGTGGTGAGTTGATTCCATGGAGTGGTATGCGCAAAGTGATTGCAGATCGTATGCTTAACAGTAAAACTACGATTCCACATGTCACCATGAATGCAGAAGTAGATATGACGAAGCTGAAAGAATTACGGGGGCAATTATTACCGATGGTGGAAGAACAAACCGGTAACCGTATTTCCTTCTTAGAAATTATCATCAAAGCTTCAATGGTTGCCCTGAAATCGTACCCTGAATTCAATGCTCATGGTTTGGATGAAGGTATCCAGCGATTTGACGAAGTAAATATGGGCGTAGCAGTAGCTGTTTCTGAAGGTTTAGTGGTTCCAGTGGTGAAAAATGCCAGCCGTATGGGCCTAAGCGAGTTAACTAAATCCGTCAAAGAAGTAACACAAAAAGCTCGCGACGGTCAGTTATTACCACAAGAAATGAGCGGCGGTACCTTTACAGTCAGCTCATTAGGTCGCAGTAAAGTTCAGACCTTCAATCCAATTATCAATGCACCAGAAGTAGCGATTCTAGGAGTTGGCGGAATGTACGACAAGCTTGCTTTAGATGCTTCCGGTGAAGTGAAGACCATTTCTGCCTTGAATCTTTCACTATCCTTTGACCATCGTGTCGCTGACGGCGCACCAGCGGCAGCTTTCTTGAGCATGATTGTAGAGATGCTGGAAAATCCGATGAGCCTATTGTTATAGGAAAGAAGACGACATTATGTGAATACGAGGAGTAAGCTATGACGAAAAAAACAGATACAGTAGTAATCGGAGCTGGTCCTGGCGGCTATGTCGCTGCGATTCGCGCCGCACAAATGGGACAGAAGGTAACCGTTGTCGAAGCGGAGCATGTCGGCGGTGTATGTTTGAATGTCGGATGTATTCCATCCAAAGCCCTGATCACAGCTGGTCACCGTTACCAAGAAGCGCAGCATTCCGACTTTTTAGGCTTGAAGACCAAGGAAGTAACCTTGGATTTTGAGAAAACCCAAAAATGGAAAAACGAAAAAGTCGTCAAAACCTTGACCACAGGTGTGGCGATGCTGTTGAAGAAAAACGGCGTAGAAACGATTGATGGCCGGGCTCGATTTGTCGGTAAAAATACCCTTGAGATCGAAACGAAAAAAGGCAAAGAAAAACTGGACTTCAAGCATACGATTATTGCTACCGGCAGTCGTCCCATCGAAATTCCTGGCTTCAAATTTGGTGGTCGGATTCTGGATTCGACTGGTGGGCTGAATCTGAAAGAAATTCCGAAGCGCTTTGCGATTATCGGCGGCGGAATTGTAGGCTCTGAATTAGGTGGAGCATATGCCAACCTTGGCTCAGAAGTAACGATCATTGAAGGCACCCCAAGTATTTTGCCTAATTTCGAAGCAGATATTCAGCAAATGGTTACTAAGAAATTCAAGCAAAACGGTATCCAGGTTCACACGGGCGCCAAAGCGAAAAGAGCCATTGAAAAAGATAACAGTGTGGTTGTTGAGTTTGAGGTTAAGGGGAAGACGGAAACGGTTGAGGTCGATTATGTTATGGTAACGGTTGGCCGCAGACCAAACACGGATGATCTTGGCTTAGACAAAGCAGGCGTTCAAGTTACCGAACGTAATTTAGTGAAGGTGGATGAACAATACCGTACTACCCAAAAGAACATTTTTGCAATTGGAGATATTGTTCCCGGTTTAGCCTTGGCTCACAAAGCCAGCTATGAAGCGAAGATTGCGGCAGAAGTCATCGGCGGCAAAAACGTTGCCAAGGATTACCGGGCAATTCCGTCCATCTGCTTTACCGATCCAGAAATTGCGACTGTCGGTTATACCTTAGCCGAAGCCAAAGAACAAGGCATCAAAGCTAAATCTGTCAACTTCCCAATGCAGGCCAATGGTCGAGCGTTGTCCTTGAATGCAACGGAAGGATTTGTTCGCTTAGTCTTTGAAAAAGATACCGAGCTGGTTCTAGGTGCTCAAATCATTGGAGTAAACGCCAGCGATCTGATTGCCGAAGTAACCTTGGCAATCGAATCCTTCTTAACCTTGGAGGATATTGCTTTAACTATTCATGGACATCCAACCCTATCAGAAATGGTAATGGATGCTACTGAAGTTGGTTTAGGATTGCCGATTCACATGTAGAATACAAAAGAGCGTGGACACTGGTTCATGCTCTTTTTTTCCGACTTGTATTGTTGCAGCAATTTTGGAATAATTGTGGGAAATAGGGAAATAGGGAAATAGGGAAATAGGGAAATAGGGAAATAGGGAAATAGGGAAATAGGGAAAAGGAGAAAATCCATGAAAATACGGGAAGATTACACTTGTCCCTTGGAAATCACCCACGATGTAATCAAGGGCAAATGGAAGCCGATTATTTTGTGGCAGCTAAGCAAAAAGACCTGCTCTCTTTCAGAGTTAAAGCAAGCAATTCAAGGAATTAGCGAAAAAATGCTGCTGGAACAGTTGGCTGAGCTGCAGGCTTACCAATTTGTCGGCAAACAAAGCTTTGGGGGTTATCCTCTTAAGGTATCGTACTTTTTAGAAGAACGAGGGCAGAAAATATTTGCAGCGTTAACGATCATGCAGGAGGTAGGCACAGAATTGTTAGAAGAGATACCCACAAAAAAGTAAGTAATGTACAGCCGGCAGGTCTCATGCTATCCTCAAAATAAAAATGGAGGAAACAGAAATGCGACGAATGATTGAAAAGCTGGTGCAAGAACAGGGTACTTGTTTTCTAGGTTCCATTACAGAAGAGGGCTACCCGATGATTCGAGCCATGCTTCAGCCGATTAAAATAGAAGAAAACTGTTTTTATCTTCACACGAATACTTCTTCCAACAAGGTGCAGCAATGGATTAAAAACGAAAAAGCTTGCCTTTATGTTTGTAATCCAACGACCTTTGAAGGTGTGTCGCTTTTGGGCGAAATGGACGTCTTGATTAAAGATGAAGAGAAGCGTCCGTTTTGGAAAGAAGAGTATCGAATCTACTATGCTAAGGGAGAAGGCCTGTCGGATTTTACAGTCTTGAAATTTGAGGCAAGCAGTGGGGAATATTATCAGAATTTCTCAGTTCAAACCTTTGATTACTAGGTAAATTCACAGTCCACGTGATGAATGGCAAGTGTCGTATCCTTCATAGCTAAAAAGGGAATGACTAGCAATTTCGATTGCCGAGTCATTCCCTCTTTGCGTCTATTTTTGATTCAATTCTAGGTCTTTTTGGATGGTCGCATCAATGCCCTTAATGACGGTTGAAATGAAGGCATTATTTTCTAATTCGACAATACCGGCTACGGTTGTTCCACCTGGTGAGCTGACCCGGTCGATGAGAGTCCAAGGATTTTCTCCACTGGATGCTAGCATTTCAGCACTTCCCAGAATTGCCTGGGTAGCCATTTCGAGAGCAATGTCCTTTGGCATACCATTCTTCACCGCTGCTCGAGCAATCGAGTCGATGAATAAGAAAGCGTAGGCAGGTGAACTGCCGGCAATAGCGGTGAAGATAGAGAAATAATGTTCATCTAGCGGCCAAGCTTTTCCAATCGCATTGAACAAAGCAATCACTTTGTCCACGTCTTCCTTCGCGGCATATGGATTCCCGCAAACAGCAGCAGCCCCTTGACCCACCATCGCATTTACATTCGGCATTACCCGAACAATGCGGATTGGCTGATCAGTTTCAAATACGTCATAAATAGCTTCTGTACTTGTTCCGGCTGCAATTGAAACAACCAATGGCTGATTAGTCAAAATTTCTTCTTTGGCTTCCAACAGTGCGCCTTTGATTACATTCGGTTTCACTGCTAGGATGACCATATCAACTGTTTGGATCAATTCCTGGGGATCAGCTACAGCATGAGCTCCTAATTTTTCACAAAAGGCCTGAACCTTTTCTGTTGCAATATCATAAAGATATAAATCCTCTGCTTTACTAAAGCCGTTATCCACGACGCCTTGAGCGATCGCAGAAGCCATATTTCCAGCACCGATAAATCCAATTTTCATAAGTAATCCCTCCAAAAAGTGTTTGATTCAAATATTCCATGTTATACTGATAGAGTTATTATAAAGTCTTTTGATCCGATGAGAAATAGTGTAGATAAAGTAAAAAGTGTTTGATTATAAGGTGGTGTAACCATGGCGTATTTCAATGAAGCTCATTATGAGGCGTTTTATCAATTTTTAGTAACCTTAGATTGTTACCTGCATGATAATAGAGCAATGGCCAAGGAAGTGTCTGACTTTGCTGATAATCCTAAGCGGGAAATTGCGGCGTTCGTTTCTCAGTATTCCCAAGGAGAAATCGAGGTTCCGCAAGGCTATACTCGGATTTTATATATTTTAGAAGGAGCTGCTCAGGTAGAAATCGATGGTATCGAGCACACCTATCAAGCAGGACATTTGTTTTTGAGCAATTCTCGTACGAAAATAACTTATAGAGAAAGTAAGGATACAGCAGTTGTTTGCTTCTATTTTAAAGACAGCTATTTTACCGATTCCCTGTTGACACAATTTGTCGAAGAACAGCGGCTCTATCGTTTTTTTGTTGAAGCGATTAGTGAAGAGTTCCAGCAGATCAGCCGCTATTTGATTTTTCATTTTGATCAGTTGACCGATGTTCATGTCTATTCGCTCCTGCTGTTGAAGCAGGTAGTTAAGATGTCTTATTTCAATAATAAAGTGACGAAGGCCGCCTTTGTTTTGTTGATTGTTGAGATCAGTCAGGGAGCAGACCAAGCCATCGTGAGAAAGGATCATTATGTTGCCAATGATCAGCTGATTGAAGAGGTGCTAGCTTATATAGATACGATGATTCGGGTCGTGAAGCTGGAGGAAACGGCGGCGTATTTCCATTTTCATCCGAATTATCTATCTGCTTTATTAAAGGAGAAAACTGGGCAGACCTTTACTGAGATTGTTTTACAAAAAAGGCTCCTGCTGGCACAGAAAAACTTGGCCCAAACCAATCTGTCTGTACAAGAAATTGTGGAACATCTAGGCTATAAGGACAAAGCCTTCTTTTATAAAAAGTTCAAACAAGTAGTGGGGATGACACCTCGTATGTACCGAATAAAGTGCAAAGAACAGGAGGAAGCATAAATGTACGAAGAAATTTTCCAAGAGCTTCATTTAACCGTGATTGAACTGCCCATTGAATGGGCGGCAGAAATTCCTGTGTATTCCGGCTATCTAAAGGAGCTGCCTTTTATTACAGGTGAAGGCCATTCGAAAAAGGAACTGTATCGGCAACTGATACAGCAGTATCAAACGTATCGGGCGGAGCAGGAGGAAGAAGAGGATGAGGAGACGTTACTGAGTGCTAAAGACTTTCTGCGCTATTACGACGGTGAAACACCAGATGATTTCTCTTGGTTCAAGCAGGAGGAAAATGAATGACCACGATTCAATTATATGTTCATGAAACACCAACACTAACCTTTGAAAAAGCCAGCTTACCCTTATTAGGAGAGCTGTTAACAGTTGAAGTAAACAAAAACTTCCGTTTAACTGAACGAGAAGAGCTATTTCAAGAATTAGAAAGTACCTGTGTAGAACTGCTTCAGCAAGGGCGTGAGCTTTTGGAAAGTATTGGTGAAGCTGAAGATTTTATCGATTTCGTCTATGTAAATTACGAAAATCGGCTTTCTTCACCGACTTTGAATCAATTGCTTCACTTTCCTTTTCAGCAGGTTCAAGCAATTTTGGAAGAGGTATTTAGTGAAGTAGTGGATGAGGTAGCAGATAAATTTTTTGAAGAACTGAGTAATCGTTTAGAAGAGGCTACCGATGATGAGCTGGTAATGGAGGCACATGTTGGTGAAAAAGAATTGCAGCTGGAGGTTTTTCTACCACGTAGTTTTACTGAGACGATCCTTCTAAAAGATTTGATGAATGATTATCGAGGTATGTTAGAAGAAGTTACTCGCTGGTTTTTAGAAGAATTAATGTAAGCGAATGGTTGGACAAGGTAGGTATTTTTTATAAGCAAGCAGAATCTATGATAAATCAGTTTTACAGATTGCCTATCAGTGATAGGAGCCATGGAAAGGGAGAAGATCGATGACCAGTATGGAGAAAGTCAATCAGTTCCGAGATGAGCGCAACTGGCGCCAGTTTCACAATGAAAAAGATTTAGCTTTATCTATTTCATTGGAAGCTGCTGAATTATTGGAACTGTTTCAATGGAAAACCTCCGAGGAGGCACGCAAAAAACCTGAACGTTTAAAGGAAGAGTTAGCAGATGTACTAATTTATTCTTATATGTTAGCTGATAATTTAGATTTTGATATTGATGAGATTATTACGGAGAAATTAGCTAAGAATGCACTAAAATATCCAATTTCCAAAAGTAAAAGCAGTAAACAAAAATACAATGAACTAAAGCAGTAGATGTTAGTTTGTTCGATGGTCGCAGGGAGTCCGGCTATCGAACAGACTGGGATCTGCTGATTTTTTTGTTTCAGTTTTTATTGAATGATCACTTATTCGTATAACAAGAATTCCATTATGATTGGCATGCAATATTTCAAAAATGGCGGTTTGGTAAATAATTTAGACTTTTTACACAAGTGAAATTTACAAAAATATAAAAACCTGATACTCTCAAATTGCAGGATAATTTAAAAGGGGGAGATAGGAATGGACTTTCGCGATATTCTTAGTACAGGTAATAAACGGAAGCTAAAATTGGTTGAACTCTTATATTATAAGCGAGATGGACTGCCCAGTGATCAGCTGCTGAGTGAACTGAATTGTTCACTGCCAATATTGTTAGAGGATGTCAGAATAATCAATGAACGTCTGGGCTATTTTCATATTGACAAGTATAAAGGACTTTATCGTTTAACGATGAAGGATAGGGTTAGTATCGGTAATTTGTACGCAGATATGCTTATCCGATCGCAGGAATTTCAGATTATTGAGCAGTTGCTGTATGAGGAATGCGACAATATCACAACTTTAGCAGAACGACTGTATCTAAGTGTGTCAAATACACAACGTTACTTGAAAAAGGTAAAGTATACACTGGAAAAGGCAGGAATGTATCTTCAATACCGTCCTTTAAGGATTGAAGGAAAAGAAAGTGTCATAAGACATTTTTATTATCGCTATTTTATCGAAAAGCAAAATGCCTTTGAGAATATTTTGCCTATGTTGAAGGATTACCAATTCAATGCTATCGAGCAGTTCGTGGTTGAGTTCATTGAAGAAAACAACCTGTATAAAAAATATATCTTTCAAAAGCGCCTGATTTATACGATTTATGTCAGTTTATGGCGTATAAAGAATCGCCATGCGTATCCACCATCAGAGTTACGTAAAACAGGTTTTGTTGTTCCAGCAAAGCAATACTATGATGCGCTGAGCAAGACAGCCTATGAGTTATTCCACATACGAATGACTGATGAAATTATGCAAGATTGTATGTGGCTGGTATATGCGGATGCGGTTGTTTTTAGTAATGAGCATCGAAAGCTAGCATTGTCTGACAACTTACTTTATCAGGATTTGTACGCCAAACATTATGAGCTGGCTGAAAGCTTTAACGAGCTGTCAGGTGGGAAAATGAGCAAGCAGCGGCTAATTAATATGGCTTCCGTATTATCGAATGACCATTATCTCTATGATCAAGCCGGTTCATTTATCTCGATTTTGCGTCGAAGCCGGGATACTTTCCTTGAGATGACAGCGATCATGTATCAAAAACCAATTGAGCGAGTGTCCAACATTGTTCAGGATTTTGTAGATAAATATAAAATGTATCGCGAAAAAGATTTTATCATGAATTATATCTATCTGCTTTTGACAGCAGAAGTAGATAGCTTACAGATGCTGGTCGAACAAGATCAGACCATTCGACTCCTGCTCTTATCCGATTTGACGCCGACAGAAGAATCGTTTTTAGCCAAGCATATCCGACGAATTGTTCATGGTAATTTTGACATTTCATACTTTGAGAACGTGGTCGATCATAAGCATGGAATGTATGAAGAAATGTTTCAATATGATGGACTGATTACTACGGGGTCAGTGGAGGGGATCCCTGATGATTTCCCGGTTATTGTAATGGACCCATATGTTACGCCAAAGGCTTTAGTAGTCATCCAAAATTTAGTAAATGATCTCTCCTTGGAAAAAGAATTAGGGAAGAAAATCGAATAAGGCCAGCAGCTTTTGCTGACTTTATTCATGTAATTCTAAAGGCAAGCCGTCAGGGTCGAAGAAGAAGGTCATTTTTTCACCAGTAAATGCATCGATGCGGATGGGTTCACAGGCGACTCCGCAGCTTTCTAAGTAAGCGATCGTTTCTTCAATGGCATCTGTTTTAAAAGCTAAATGACGTAAACCGCTAGCCTCAGGATAGCTTGGGCGTTTTGGTGGACCTTGCAGAGCAAAGATTTCCAATTCAGCACCATTAGCCAGCTGCAAATCCAATTTATAGTCCTGACGTTCCTCTCGATAGTTTTCTCTTAAGATGGGAAGCTTCAGAATATTCACGTAAAAGTTGCGAGCTTTTTGGTAATCAGAAACAATTATCGCAATATGATGGATTGTGGAAAATGTTGGCTCTTGCATAAAAAGCTCCTTTCTATGTGGTAAGGATAGCACAGCTTTTAGGATAAATCTGCTGAGATACCTGTTAGAATGAAAAAAATTATGCTATACTTTAACCACAATTTCATAAATAGAAACATTTGGGGTGCTGCAAAGCTGAGATTATACCCATGGAACCTGAAACAGTTAGAACTGGCGCAGGGAAATGTCGTACAACCATGAATCTCGCCCGTCCATTTATTTGGTCGGGCTTTTTTTAAGACTCCTCTTGCTTCTA
Source organism: Enterococcus sp. AZ071 (assembly GCF_050499065.1). NCBI lineage: Bacteria > Bacillati > Bacillota > Bacilli > Lactobacillales > Enterococcaceae > Enterococcus > Enterococcus sp. AZ071. Next base: position 2,663,458 of record NZ_JBIPAS010000001.1, on the reverse strand, counting down.
TTTAGTGAGGAGTCTTTTTTGTTTTTGAAGTTAAGGAAGGATGTTGAAGGTTGCAAAGAGAGAAGCTGCAGAAAATGATGTTGTTGGCAATGATGATTGCTCTAGATGTAGTTTTGTCGCCACTTTTCCGAGTAGAGGGGATGGCGCCGATGTCGAGTGTGATGAATGTGCTGGCAGGGGGATTACTAGGGCCTTTATATGGAACCTTGATGGCACTGTGCTGTGGAATTATCCGAATGTTGTTGTTTGGAATTCCACCATTGGCATTAACAGGTGCCGTTTTTGGGGCATTTTTAGCTGGACTGTTGTTTCGAATGACCAATAATTTATACGGAGCTATTTTGGGAGAAATTATCGGAACGGGAATTATTGGTTCGTTACTATCGTATCCAGTAATGGTCTTGTTTACCGGAAGTCAGCAGGGAATGTATTGGCTGATTTATACCCCTAGATTTGTCGGGGCTACCTTGATTGGATCAATGGTCGCCTACTTTGTATGGAAGCTTTTGTATCGGGTGCCTGTATTTAAAAGATGTCAGCAATTATTTTTGAGGAGTGATCAAGCATGAACGAACTATCTGAAATAGTAAAAACAGTGTTTCCATTGTCAACGTCGCCTTTAGTACAATGTATTACCAATGAAATTACCTGTGAGTCAATGGCGAATGCCTTGTTGTATATCGGTGCTAAACCGGTAATGGCTGATGACGCCCGTGAATTTCCGGCCTTTTTCCAGCAGACAGACAGCTTGCTGTTGAATTTGGGGCATATTTCACCACAGCGGGAGGCTAATATTTTAGAAGCCAGCCGTTTTGCTGAGGAGAATCATAAGTCGACGGTGATTGATGTGGTTGGTTTGGCAGCCAGTCCTTTGCGAGCAGAGCTGACGCTGCAATTAATGAAAAAGCAGCCTGAGGTAGTGAAGGGGAATATCTCTGAGATGCGGGCATTATGTATGTTGGAAAGCCATGGACGAGGAGTTGACGGGAGTTCGTTGGATCAATCGGAAGCAGTGCTAAAAGAATTAACAGCAGCGCTGGAAGTCTTAGCCGGTGAGTATCCACACACGACTTTTCTTGCTACAGGCGCAGTAGATGTGGTTGTAAATCAGACGACTAATTGTTTGCTGCAAAATGGTGTGTCTGAGCTTGACTGTTTTACCGGAACTGGAGATATCGTGGGGGCTTTAATTGCGGCATTATTAGGGATAGGATTAGAAGCTTTTCCGGCGGTTGCAGCAGCAGTAAGCTATTTTAATTGCTGCGGTGAAAAGGCGAAGGAGCTGGTGCCAGAGGGCTTGGCTGATTTTCGTCAAGCTACATTGAACCAATTGTCACTATTGATGAATCAGGAATGGTACAAACAAGTGAAGGGGATAATACGATGAAAAAAGAGCTGCTAACACTCTATTTAGTTACTGGACGTTATGATTTCACAGAGGAACAGTTTTTAACTGTCATTGAAGAGGCTTGTCAGAATGGAGTGACCCTTGTTCAGCTGCGGGAGAAGGAATTATCTACGTACAACTTTTATCAGCTAGCTTTAGAGGTAAAAGAAGTTACGTCACGCTATCGTGTTCCTTTGATTATCAACGATCGCTTAGATATCTGTTTAGCTGTCGATGCCGATGGATTGCACATTGGGGATGACGAGCTTCCTGTGTCGGTAGCCCGCTATTTATTGGGACCAGATAAGTTTCTAGGGGTATCAGCTAAGACATTGGAACGAAGCCTAGAAGCCCAGGCAGAAGGGGCTGACTATTTAGGAGTCGGAGCAATCTTTCCTACACAGACGAAAGATTCCCAGCTGACACCCATTGCTACGTTAAAAGAGATTACGAAGTCAGCGGCTTTGCCAGTAGTAGCCATTGGCGGGATTAACTTAGAAAATCTTTCAGTGCTGACTGATTCAGGGATTGCTGGTATATCAATAGTCAGCGAGATTATGAAAGCAAACAATGTCCCTCAAAGGGTTCAGCAGCTGCGAACTGCGGCGGAGGCATTATAAATTAGGAGGATGTCTCATGATTAGTTATCAAAAGGATCAAGTATTCCAACAAGTAGATGAAAATACTGAGCGCTGCGTAGTAACGCATAGTGAGGAAATAATGGTTGTTCGCGTTCGTTTTAGGAAAGTTGCTGAGGAGACTACCTTGCACAGTCATCCTGAAGAACAGGTAACATATATCGTAAAAGGAAAATTCAAATTCTTTGAAGGGAATCAAGAATATTTAGTAGGTCCTGGCGATTTCCTCCGATTTGAATCCGAGGTTCGCCATGGATGTATTCCATTAGAAGCTGGATCAGAATTAATCGATACTTTTACACCGATTCGCAAAGATTTTTTGTAAAACTGTTAAACACAAAGCAGTGAGAAAGACGATTTTATTTGTCTTTTTCACTGCTTTTTTTCAGATACTTCATCATAAAATACGTAGAACGTACCAGTGAATAACTGCAATTTGTTTATATTTGGTCTGAAAACGTATTCAAAAGGATGCGAATTTTTATTAGACTATGGATACACAAAGGGGGAGTAAATCGTGTTGATGGAGCAGCAAAGAAAACAAATTGTAGAGTATGGTAAACGACTGATTACTAGTGGGTTAACTAAGGGTACAGGAGGGAATATCAGTATTTATGATCCAGAGTTGGATTTAATGGCCATCAGTCCAAGTGGCATTGATTATTTTGAAACTTTGCCAGAAGATGTGGTGGTGGCAAAACTATCTGGTGAAGTCGTTGACAGCGAGCGCAAGCCATCTAGTGAACTAGACATGCATCGCATTTACTACATGCGACGACCAGATATACGTTCTGTGGTTCATACACACTCACCATTTAGTACAACGATGGCTACGTTACGTTGGGATTTGCCAGCGTCCAACTATTATATTGCTATCGCAGGTGGCAAGGATATTCGTTGTGCTGATTATGCATCCTTTGGAACGTGGGAGCTGGCAGAAAATTCTTATCAAGCAATGGAAGATCGTTATGCATGCTTTTTAGCTAATCATGGGTTGCTAACAGCTTCCTACGATTTACCAAATGCTTTTTCAATTGCTGAAGAAACAGAACGAATGGCAGAAGTCTATTGGCGAACAAAATCAGTGGGCGTACCAGTAATTTTGGAAGATGATGAAGTAGCATTCATGCTGGAAAAATTTAAGTCTTACGGTCAAAAATAGTGTAGTTAGGTGGAGGATGAGTTTGAGCTTAAATAAGATTTTGAGAGAAGATCTGATTGATTTATCTGTAGAAGCAACTAGTCGGACAGATCTATTTATGCATATATCTGATCATTTGTTCAACAAAGGATATGTTGTAAAAGAATATGGGCAGCAGCTTCAAAAGAGAGAAGATTCTTTTCCTACTGGTTTAGCGACGAAAACAGTTGAAGTAGCTATTCCTCATACAGATGCGTTGTTTGTCAAAGAACCTTTTATTTATGTCTTGAAGCCAGCGGAAAAAATTGTTTTTCACCAAATGGGAACTTTCCCAGAAGACAAAGTTCTCGTCTATCCAGAGTTAATTTTTGTTTTAGGATTCAGTAAAAACGATATGCAATTATCATTGTTGCAAACATTGATGAAGATTTTTAATAATGAGGCTGCCATGGATCAGTTGATGAAGGCAGATACTGAAAAGGAACTGTTTGAACTGCTAAGTAAACAAATTGGGTGTATCGGAGGAGAAGTAAAATGAAAACATTAAATATTGTCTCAGTGTGTGGGTCAGGGACTGTAACGAGTTCCATGATTGCCAACAAGGTAAAGGATTTGTTGGAGGACAATGGATTCAATGCAAAAACGGTAGAGGTGAATCCAGGGGGGGTAGATGGAGTGTTAAGCAGCGGATCATACGATATGATTGTTCACACTAGTCCGTTAATCAGCACTTATGATATTCCAACGATTAATGCGGTGGGATTTTTAACCGGGATGGGAGAAGAAGAGTTTATCGAAGAGTTGTTAGCTACTGCTAAAGATTTAGTGGGATAAGGGGGATAATTATGTTACAGGTATTATCAAATATTATGGACGCCTTTGGTGCATCGATTGTTGTTCCATTTGTGATTTTTATCATTGCAATGTTCTTAAAGGTAAAACCGAAACGAGCGTTTCAAGCTGCGTTGAATGCAGGAATTGGTTTGACAGGATTTAATATGCTGATTGGCGCGTATACCCCTATCGTTACGCCAGTAGTTAATAGAATGGTCGAGCATACAGGAGTGAACCTACGGATTCTAGATACGGGGTGGCAAGCAACGAGTGTAGTAGCTTATTCCACTCAAGTAGGAATGATCTTTTTAGGTTTTGGCTTGTTAGTCCAAGTACTTCTATTCTTATTAAAATTTACCAATATTTTTATGGCTTCTGATTTATGGAATAACTATTCATTTATGCTTTGGGGTTCTATGCTATATATCGTAACAAATAATTTAATCCTATCCATTGGATTAATGCTATTAGCAAATCTATTTACATTACTATTCACTGAGGTATTAGCAAAACGATGGAGTAATTACTATGGCTATCCAGGCACCACTATTGCAGCCCCCCATGATGTGACACAGGTTCCTTATGCAATTGTAATGGACTGGATTTTGAATAAGCTTGGGGCGAATAAAATAAAATGGAATCCTGAAAATGTTCAAAAACGTTTAGGATTTCTAGGTGAACCAGTAACACTGGGTCTGGTTTTAGGTTTGCTGCTGGGCTTGGCAGGGAATTTTATGCGCTTGAGCGATCTGGCAGCCTGGGGTGAAATTGCTAGTGTAGGAATAGCAACAGCTGCTATTATGGCAATTTTTCCAAAAATTGCTGGTATCTTTGCTTCAGCATTTACCAGTATTACCGATGCGACCAAGAAATCTGCGAAGAGTTCTGGCAAAGGCAGAGAATGGTATTTGGCTATCAATGACGCAGCTGGTTATGGAGAACCAGCTACTCTTCTAACTGGTTTATTGTTAATTCCAATTATCTTGATATTGGCTATGGCATTGCCTGGGAATGAGACCTTGCCAATGGTAGATTTAATCGCCATTCCGTATATTATTCAACCGATTATCGCGATTTCGAAAGGGAATATCTTTAAATCCTTGATTTCTGGAACCATCATTCTATCTGTTAATTTATATATCATTACTGCGGTTGCACCGATATTTACTGAAGTGGCCAAAAGTGTCGGGGTGTCTATCCCTGAAGGCGCGTTATTGATTGCTAGTTTTGTTGTGTTAGGAAATTATTTCTTGGGTTCACTGTTCTTGATTTTCTTAACTCAAAATCCTTTGTTTATCGGTTTGACAGTTGTGGTGTATGTTCTTTTGTTTATCCTAGTAAAAACGAAAAAGGAAAGCATTACAGACTATCTAGAACGAGCGGGTGAACTAAACGAAACAGAAAAGCTTGACACTAAACAAGAAATATAAAGGAGCTTGTGATATGAAAGTCGTTGTAATTGGAGATGCCCTGGTTAAAAGTGAAACATTGATTGAAGCAGTTAAAGAGATGGCGTTTGCTAAAGATCAAGCATTAGATATTGTTGTATATGAATGGCATTCTGAATTAAGTAAAGATGAATTTCAAGAACACATTTTGGCAATTGAACGTGGCGGCCCTGAAGCAGTAGAAATTCCAGAAGGCATATTAGCGGATTTACCTGAAGCTGATTATCTATTTTGCCATTATGCACCAATATCTAAAGCGATGCTTGAAGCGGGGAAAAAGCTCAAGCTGATTGGTACCTGTCGAGGTGGCATCGAGAATGTTCATGTAGAGACAGTCAGAGAGTTGAAGTTGCCCTTTCTACATGTAATTCGCAATGCTGAGCCAGTGGCCGATTTCACGGTTGGTTTGATGTATGCAGAAACCCGGAATATCGCACGAGCACATGCAGCGATCAAGAATGGCAAGTGGGAAAAAAGTTTTGCCAATGATCCTTACAAAACGATTTTGCCTAACTTAACGGTTGGGATTGTAGGTGTGGGGTATATCGGAAAACAAGTCATAGAGAGATTAAACGGGTTAAAGGTTCCAGTAATCGTCTATGATCCCTTTGTAGATCAGCAGCGAGTTCAATCAGAGGGATTAATTGTGAAGTTTGTTTCAGACCTTGCAGAATTGTTCCAGCAAGCAGATATTATCTCCCTTCATATGCGAGTGACAGAAGAGACAAAAGAGATGGTGAATCAACATTATTTGAAATTAATGAAGCCTGGCAGTTATCTGATTAATACAGCACGGGCAGATTTGGTTTGCAAAGACGATTTGATAAAGGTATTAGCTGAAAAGAAAATTGCTGGAGCAGCCTTGGATGTTAGTTGGACTGAACCAATTACGGCTGATGATCCACTATTAAAATTGGATAATGTCACGTTAACGCCACATATTGCGGGAGACACAATAGATGCGATACCTCGATCTCCCTTTTTATTAAAAAAAGTCGTTAATGATTATTTAGCTAAAGGATATAGTGATATGGAAGTGCGATAAATGATAAGCTAGGATAGAGTCTATTGACTTTATCCCAGCTTGTTATTGTTTTTGGAGGCGATACGTGATGAAAGATGAAACACTTGATATGTTAGCTGAAATTGTTCGTTCACCAGGTATTGGCTTGGGTAGTTTGCAGAAAAAGCTAGTCTTAGATACAGGAAAAAGTGAAACAATATTAAAGAAAATTAATGTGCTGTTAGAGGAGCATGGATACCCGCCGATTGTCAGGAAAAACAAACGGCTATGGGTCAGCTTAGATCTAGAAGAATTAGAGCAACTGGAGCATTCGGTGGAAACGGAACAGCTCTATGCATTGAGTCGGAAAACCCGGTTAATCTTAATGGCATTGATTATTTTTACACAAAAATACACTTCCTTGAACGTATTAGCAAATCAGTTGCATGTAAGTAAAAATACAGTCGTTAATGATTTGGCCTTAATTAAGGAGCAGCTAGTAAAAGAGGATATTCAAGTAGGGTATTCTAGAAAAACAGGCTATCATTTTTTAGGGAAAGAGATTGCTATTCGAATTATGCTGATTCGACAGCTCCATTTATTGATTGACGGAAAAGCGCAGGAAAAATTGTTGGTAACCTATACAACTATTGAATTGACTGAAATATACCAAGAAAAAGAAAAACTGCTTAAGCTGGAAAGGTTGCTGCACACACAATTTTCAAATCGACAATTGAAGCTGCTTTGTTTATTAATCCCTCTGTTAAGAGTACGATGTTTAAACTATCAGGAAATTTCAACTGGAGAATATCAAGCAATTATCCAAATTATAGCTGCCTCAGATTATCAAAGGATTACTCAAGCAATGGCTGGTGCGAATCTTTGCAATGAAGCATCTAAGAAGGAAAAAGCCTTTTTAGTCATTCAATTATTAAGTGCGAATGTTATCAAAAGTCGCGGAGAGAAAATGCCCCAGCTAGGGGAAGTGATTGATGCGGTAATTGAACGCTTCGAAAGACGGTCAGTAATCTTTTTCGAAGATCGAAAACGACTGAAACAAATGCTTTATCAGCATCTTGGTCCAGCTATCTATCGAATAAAGTATGGAATTCCTTATGAAGATCATGACATCGAACCAATAATTAAGGAATATCAAGCTGTTTTTCCCATGGCCAAACAAGCGTTGCGTCCCCTTGAAAATTACTACCAAATTCAATTTACTGAGATAGAAACGGTTTATGTTGGATTGATTTTCCAAAGTTTTTTAACTAAAGGATACTTAATGGAGCAGCAACAAAGAGTTCGAGCAATCGTCGTATGTGAGAATGGTGTATCTGTTTCAAACTTGCTTTACCAGACACTTGGTCAATGTTTTCCCATGATTGATTTTGTCTGCAATATTTCGGCCCGTGAATTTTATGAAAATCCTTTAGTTTATGAAGACATTGAAGTTGTTTTCTCCACCATTTATTTACGAACGACTAAGAAAATCTTTGTAGTGTCCCCCTTACTTACGCAAGAGGATCGGCAGCGTTTAATACGCATGGTTAATAAAGAGCTCTACAATAGAGAGCAAGGGATAAGTGTGGAAGACATTTTAACCCTAGTTAAGAAAGAAGTTCGTTTGCCGGATGAAGAGAAACTGAGAAGCCGATTGAATGAGTATTTCAATTTGCCAAAGAAACAAGAACAGTTAATCTTGGATTCAAAATTCCATCGTTTATTACCAGAGGAACGGATTAAGGTATCGAAGCGGCAATTTTCATTTAATGAAGCAATTCAATGTGTTGCTGAACCTTTGCTTAAGAGTCGTTTTATTGAACAAGCCTTTGTTGATAAGATTATTGAAAAATATGATGAACGGTTCCCCTATTTTGTCATCGCTCCAGGTGTAGCAATTCCTCATGCTGGCTTTAATGATGGCGTAAATGAGCTGGGATTTAGTTTGCTAAAGCTGGATTACCCAGTACGATTTTCGAATAAACTCTCTGCTAAGGTTCTGCTGATGATTGCACCAGTTGATAATTATCTTCACCAGACAGCAGTGCAAGCTTTTTATAACTGTATGCTGAAGGAAGAGTATCGGCAAGAACTATTCGGTTTGCAAACTGCAACGGAGATCAAACAATTTTTCCTAAAGAACATTCAGTAGGGAATAAATACTTGTCTAGAATCGGACAAACAAAAAAGACTTTGCCAGCATTTCTTCTGCTGGTTTTTGGGGTTAAAAGCCTTATAGCCCATTGTTCTGGCAATTGTAGCGTATAATGATTTTACACCAACGGCTTGCAAAGGAGTAAAATTATGTTAGAAAAAAAGGTTATCAACACAGGTGGAAAATCGCGAACCTGGCTGTCTATTATTGAACCAACGGAAGAACAAATTCAGCAATACACGGTCCAGTTCGATTTGCCAAAAGATATTTTTACGTTGCATCCTTTTACGGAAGAGGTCTCAAGAGCAGAAACACTTTCATCAAATGAGCTGGGGAGCTGTGTCAGTCTGGTATTGGTCAGCTATCAGGTTGAAAAAGATGCTTCCAATTCGGTGGAGGGCGCATTGCTGCCGATCTCTTTTTTATTCTCCGATGAGCTGATAATTACGGTGTCTTCTGGAAACTTTGAACGATTGAAGATCCAACGGATGTTTGAGGAGTGTGAAGGTGAAGTAGCTCCATTTATTATTTCCTATCTCCTTTACACCTATCACAATTATTTAGTCGCATTAAATAAACAAAAACGAATGATTGACGAAGTGAATGATGTATCAAAAAATAGTACAGAAAAAGAGAATTTAATCCTGCTGCGAGATATTGAAAAAAATCTCGTTTACCTGGAGCATACTCTAGATGATCAGAAGCAGACAACGGATCATCTTTTAGAAAACGAACAGATTATCAATCAGATTTCTAAAGATGTATTGAACGATGTCCGGATTAGCTGTCGGAGGGTAGAAAAACTGGTTCATTTGTATCGAGGCTTGGTTGATTCAACTAGCGGCATGGTTTCAGCGTTAATGGATAATACGTTAAATCACCTGATGAAATATTTGGATTCGGCAGCGTTAATTATATCCATTCCAACATTAATTTTCAGCTTGTGGGGAATTAATACGGGGGGATTACTTTGGAAGGACTCAATTTTAGGATCATTAGGCGTGGTTTTATTGGCAGTAATCGTTACAGTCATTGGCGTCATATTATTGCGACGTAAAGATTATATGGGCTAAGTTCAAAAATTTTTTTAAGTAAAAAAGAGAAACTTTATTTGGTAAAACAAGGATAACGTATTGTGGTAAGATGAAAGTGAGAAACAAAACAGGGGGAGTTTACTATGCTGTGGTTAGCTGTCGGCTCATTAATCATTTTTTTTCTTATCCTTATTTTGGTGCAGGGTAAAAAAATCCAACTAGCAGATATTTCTTTTTCTAGAAAGGTAATTGCACAAAGGCAAGATGGATTGACTCGGATGTTTCTTTTCTTTACCAAACTTGGAAAAGCTTTACCCACTATTTTTCTTTGTTTATTGCTGGTTCTTTTTACACGAACCCGGGAAACGGTCGCCTTAAATGTAGGGATTACCATTATGCTAACGACTGGACTTACTTATATAATTAAGCGAATTTTCAAACGTGAACGCCCCAGAGAAAATCGCTTAGTGGAAGAGCAAGATCATAGCTTTCCTAGCGGACACGCTTCTACAGCAGCGGCTTTTTACATGGGATTATTTCTTAATGGTTATTTATATGCGGGTGAATTTTGGTGGTTGGTTATTCCCGCTCTAATCATAAGTTTTCTAATTGGCTTTAGTCGAGTATATTTGGGTATTCATTATTTCACTGATATTTTAGGTGGTTGGTTTTTAGGTCTTGCGATTGTCTTTTTGGTTCCGCTCTTGATGAATTAGTTTATCTAAAATTCTTTAGCAGCAATAGGTAATCCTTTTGTGAGAAGGGTTTAAGTGTTTAGAATAGATTCCTCTACTTATAACAGAAGTAGAGGAATCTATTTTTTTGTGCTATTTAAAGCAGCTGCTAATTTACGGTTGGTATAGTTAGAATAGAAATAAAAGCCAATCAAATGACCAATCAAAGTAAGCAGCAAGACAGGGAAGAAAAATGATCGGATTTGGCTAAATAGCTCGACAGAATAAAGATAAACAACGGCGAAGCCGCAAAGCGTATTAAAAAGAGTGCTAAGCAAAATAGTTGTTCGTGCTTTGAAAATGGAATACTCCCATAAGTATGGATAAACAACACCAAAAACTAATCCAAATAAACTGCCAATGGCTAACAAGCGCCAAATAAAGGAGACGGGCACGGTTGGTTGATTAGTGAAAACCAACGTGAGAAAAGCGATCCAAACAGTGCTGCCAAATGCAGCCTGCATAAAATTATTTTTTAAGTGTTTGATCATTGTAATTGCTCCTTAACTAGTTTGGCATAATGACGACTGACAATATATGTTTGCTGATTTTTTGTGAATACTTCTAGCCGGGCATGCTGGCCAGCCGAGAATGCAGAGATCTGCTGAATATTTAGAATGGTTGAATTATTAATGCGATAAAAGCCGGATGCTTCCAGATAGGTAAGTTCCTTTAATTTCTTTTGCAGCCAAAGAACATCGCCAGAAAGCATGTGAATTTTGCTCATATGTCCCATGGTTTCAATCGCTTCTATCTCCTGCAAAGCTACCAGCAGAGTTCGCTGATTGGATGGTTGAATGGCTTGCAAGGTCGCAGCTTGCATCCACTGACTTTGCCAACGGGTCACTATTTCATGATTGATGGGATGACTAATAATGTCGATGCAGTCTTTTCCCTTTTGGTTATTCCAGATAATATTGAGTTTCATGTGCTCCTCCTTCTGAGATAAGCATAGCAAGTCTGCCTATTTAGCAATAGTACTATTTGTTTTGTTGCAAAGGAAGCAGTGTTTGTTGCAAAAAGCAGAGAAAAGAAGAAAAAAATCGATGCTTTTATACGAAACAGTCAAAGCGTCTTTTCACTATTGAGGTCTATCATTCCAATAATAGTTTGTCTACAGATTAATTTTCCAGAGCACCGTCTATTAGGGAATGATCTGCAGGCAGCTGTTTCAAACGGACTACTATTTTTCGTTTCGCGGAATCTTGTGCTGTGGACGTGGATTGGAAGGAAGCACTGAAAAGTCAGCGAATAAAAGAGAACTATGTTGAAATAACTTAAAATAGAAAGCCAAAGAAGAGTTAGCGGAAAAATGCTAGCTCTTCTTTTTTATGGAAAAAGAGCATTGGAGTGCAAGCCGAGGGGGAGATTATTGGGTATGATAAAAGAAAAAGCAGGTGATGAAATGACTTGGAAGAAATGTTTTCCGGCTAAGACTCAGCCAACTAAGGAGCAAATAGTTGCCTTCATTGATAATCCCCTTTGGATTCAATTCAACGATTATCTTCAGCAGGCCTATGAAGTAGAACCTAAGTATAGTTACAGTGGTTGTTCCATGCAGGCGGGCTGGAATATAAAGTATGTCAAATCTGGAAAGTCTTTATGTACGCTTTATCCAATGGAGGGCTATTTTATCTCATTAGTAGTAATTGGGAAAAAGGAGATGGCGTCAGCTGAGGAGCTAATGCCGCTAGTATCTCCTTATGTTCAAAAAGTATTTACAGGAGCCAAAGTAGGGCAGGGTCAAAAATGGTTAATGCTGGACATGAAAGAGGTGGCAGTTCTAGAAGATACGCTGAAGCTGATAGCTTTGCGTCAGGAGCCGCAGCATCAAATAGAATGGAGGATAAACAATGACGAGGATTAGCAAAATCATGGTGAAGCAGCTGCCGGAAATGCAACTACTTTCTCTTCGACGAACGATTCATTTCTTTGAGGAGTACTCGGACTTTGTGGGAGAAGCTGTGACGGAGATTTCTAAACTAATTGCTGAAGCCGACAGCTTTCCTAGTAGTGGCCCGATTGTTTGCTTTCACACGATTGATTTAGAGGAGCTAGACGTTGAAATTGGTTTTCAAGTGGCTGAAAGGATTGCGGGGACAGATAGGATTACAAGTGCCAGCTTGTCAGCTCGGACAATTGTTGCAGCTATTGACTTAGGTCCTTATGAGCAGTCAGATCCTGTAGTGGAGGAATTGATGAGCTGGATACCTGCTCATGGATATCAGCCAGCTGGTGGCATATACTATTACTACCTGAATGACAATGACCGGCCTGAATCGGAGCTTTTGACCGAAATGTATATTCCTATTACACAATAGAAAGAAAAGATAAATCCCTCTGTAATAAAGAAAGAGAGGATTTGTCTTTTTGCTATCTATTCTAAAGTGAAATCTATTTTACCGCTGAATGAACAGTTGCCTTAGTTTTCTCCTACTGAAAATTCTTTTTTTGCTAACAACCCATCAATAAGCTTCTGATGGGTTGTTTTATTGTCTTCCATGTAGGACGCCATTAATTCGACTGTTTCAATAGAAGTTTGAGAGGTAATTGGTAATAAATGGCCCTTTTTATCAATTTCCATAAGATAATCAGCATCTGTTAAGAGTACTTCTTTAGGAATTTTCACATAGAGCTGACCTGCGGAATCAAGTTGAGTTTCGCAGTGGTCCACTTTAGCAGCTAGAGTAAATTGATTTTTTAAGTAGAATAGATTCGCTGCATATACACGCGTGGTAGAAGCAAGATAAGTAATTTCTTTTTCAGTTTTTTCATAAACGGTTAGATACTCTTCATTAGGTGTCCAACCTTCTTGGGATAAATATTCATTATAATGATCGGCTTGTTTAGTCAAATACTGACCATATATCACATGAACCAAAAGAAGAATAATGGCGCCAATAATGATTCGTTGATAAATCCTTCCAGCTCTCAAATTTTTCGAGAGGTGATTTGTCATCTTATGATCCTCTCTCAGCAATTGATCCAGTGAAATATCCAACAGGTCGCTAAGTTGAACAATGGTTGTCAGATCTGGATAATTCCTCCCCACCTCCCAACCAGAAATTGTTGACCGTGAGACGTGCAATCGTTCAGCCAATTCTTCTTGGGTCCACTTTTTCTCGGTTCGTTTCTCTTTAATTTTTTCACCAATAATCATTTTCTCACTCCTCAATGTTAGTGTAGATAAAAAAGGAGAAAGATACTAGATGAATTATGTGTCTGAGGGAAAAAAAGCTGACACGTATCGTATCATTGCCAATAATCAACGAAAATAGCGAAGCACCTGCTTAATAAAGCAAGTTGCTTCGCTGGTTATGCTTTAGCCTTAAGATCAAAAGGACGAGTGCACCTTAGCTTAGCCGGTTAAAAGGCTTGAAGAAGCAGTAAGCTTGAAACTAAAATTGACAGGCATAGAACGAAAGAGCCCAGTAGAAAAAAGGCTTTTGGTTGTTTAGTAGCAGCCTGACTGGACGTCGGTTGGTCAAGGAAATACTATGAATATTAAAGCTGACTAGCACGTATCGCTCATTTTTTCTTAGCCGATCCCTGTTACAAAATAGAATAATTTATCGGCATAGGTTGGATCCTTCAGATCAGTTTTAATCGTCTGATTCAACAATTCCAAATTATCTGTCACAATACCATCCACTCCATAAAACATCATCCGAGTCATGGTGTCCTCGTCATTCACTGTCCAAGCAAAAACATCTTTGCCATCATCATGGGCAGCATCAATAAAGTTGCGATTCAAGGTGGTGTATTCCATCGTAAAAAAATCCACTTTGGAAATCGGAGGACCGACAATATTGAAAGGCATGATATAGCCAACATAAAATTCCGGTGCCTTTTCCTTCAATTGCGTGGCAACATTAAAATCTAGTGTCTGTAAAATAGAATGATGATCTAAAATCGCCTGCTTGTATTTTTCAATAAAACGATCTACCATATCAGGACTGTCCTGAGGAGTTGCCTTGATCTCGATCATCAAAGGTTGATTGATTGCTTCAGCCTCTGCCATATAATCGTCAAAAGAAACCAGTGGAGCACTTTGACCATTTTCTTTTACCTCAAGTTTTTCTAGTTCATTTAAAGTCAGTTGATTGGGCCGCTTGTTGACACCTGTCAAGGCTTGCAAATTAAAATCATGCATGACGACAAATTGCTTATCCTTGGTTTCTTGAACATCCATCTCAACATAAGAAGGGTGCAATTTCGCAGTTTTGCGCAGTGCAGTTAAACTGTTCTGGACGCCATTACCGTCAGAAACACCACGATGGGAAACTGTTTGAGGCGCCTTTAAGGAATAATTGCTAAGGTAGTTAGTATTGTAAGTACCAACACCGATTCCAAAGAGTACAGCCACAACAACAAATAAAGAAACTTTCCCAAAAGACCAGACTTCCTTAGGTGTATCCTGTTGAAACCAGTCAGGCAGCGTGTTTAGCAAATTGTTGTCATCCATGTAGGAAATTGTAATGTAAAAAATACCAACTGTTGAAAGAACAATATTCGCCAAGAAAATAAATTGCATTACTGTCATGGCAACCACTGCACTAGGTAGAGCATATTCAGGCAATTTCATCTCAATTAGGCTTAATACTAAGAAGACGGCACCATAACTAAGTGAGGCCAAAAGTACAACAGATGCACTAATCAAAAGGAATTGTCCCAAGATCCTCAGGAAATTCCAACCCTTAGTAGCCTCCCAGCTTTCCTTAACGGCTTGCTTAAACCGGCGATCTCTCAGAATCATTTCCGGTAAAGCAAAAATGAAACGAATTGAAAAGTAGATCAAGACTAGATAAGCTACTACTACTGAAGCAATGATGGCCACTCGATTAGCAAAAATATAATCTAAAATGAAGGCGGGAATTTTTACCTTCGCCAGCAAATCCGAATTAAAGTTCAATCCACTAAAGGGTAAAATCAACAGGAAATACACTAAGAAAAATAAGATTGTGGATACCCGAATTTTTTTTAGCTGAATTAAAGTACCGGTTAAAAGCTGCCTCAAGGAAATGGGTTCTTTCTTTTTAATAAAGAAAACACTAATCAGCAAAAAGGTAAATTCGAAAAATACCCCAATCAAAATCGCCAACAAGACGGCAATCAAGGAAACCAATACTCCCGGATGATCTCGAAAAATAATTCCCAAAGAATCATACGATAAATAATCAATGTGCCCGCGCCTTAAAATAAACTTAATTAGGCTGGTTAAAAAGGGCAAAAGTACAAACAGCATAAAGCCGTGCAGCAGCAGAACATCCCGAAAATAGGCCGTCGTATTGCGTAGAAAACGAAATAAGTGCAGAAAACTATTCTTTACATAAACCATTCAAACATCTCCAATTGTCATAAATCCAATCCATATTCTACTAGAATCCGTAGAACAAGTCCTCTTATTATAGCAAGGAATTCGATTTTTATTGAATATTTTACTTTGAGGAACGAAATCAGTTGACAACTGTTCGGTACCGAACTATAATGAAGAACGTTAAATAGTTCGGCACCGAACTAAAAAGGAAAGAGGAATCTATTATGAGTCAATTTACCGATAATTTAATGAAACAGATGCGTTTTATTAGTTCAGCAAGTAATGCCTTCATGGGTCAAAGAAAACAACACTTAACTGGACAGCTACGGGTTTTAGCTATTTTAGAAAAAGAAGATGGATTAATCCAAAGCCAGCTGGCTGAAATTTTAGATTTGCGTCCCAGCTCGCTAGCAGAGCTGTTGAAGAAAATGGAAAAAAGTGGCGATGTTGTTCGCAAAGAAGAAGAACAGGATCGCCGTTTGAAACGGGTCTTTTTAACTGATCAAGGCAGAGAAAAAATTTCTAGTTTAGCAGGCAGTGGTAAAGATCAAAGCGAAGATTTCTTTGCTGGTCTAACTGAGGAGGAAAAACAGCAGTTCAGCGAGTATTTACAGAAGATTGCAGCTGGCTGGGATAAAAAGTTTCAAGAACAAGCCGAGCGCTTTGTTGACCCTATGGACCGTTTGCGGCAAATGCAGGATTTCCGGGAACAGTTTGGTGATTTTGATGGTGACTGGCGCAATTTATCACGGGACGATCGTCGCAAATTCCGTGATGAGATGCGTAAGGAAATGCGAAACAATCCGTTTTGTGGGGGACGTCGCGGTGGATTCCCTAATGGTTTTCCACGAGGAGGCAAGCCTGAGTTTCCACAAGATTTCTGGGGCGGCGGCTTTGGTGGCGGCCCTCGTGGACCGAAGCCTTTTGACGAAGACCATCGTACAGATGAAAACGACGAATGGAAAGATTTTTAGTAGAGAAGACTTCTGGTGAATGGCTCAGAAGAGGAGGATTCAAGATGGATCGAAGGATTGAAGAGGTAACGGAAATGACGGGGAAACCCGCCTTTAAATTAAGAGATTTTATTCGCTTAATTAACAGTGTCAACCCTAAAAAGTTTTTATTCTTTTTGGGCATTGGCTTAAGCTTAGTCACGAGTGGTGCCAGCTTAATTGTACCGCAGCTGACTAAAGGACTGATTGATACTAGTGAGTTGGCCCGAATTGACAGTAAGATGCTGGTTGTATTGATCTTAGCCTTTGCTGCGCAATTGGGATTTGGAACGATTGGCGGTTTTTTATTGCGTTATGTTGGTGAAAGTGCTGTAAAGACTTTGCGAGAAAGACTGTGGAGTCATCTATTGAAATTACCAGTGGGCTATTTTGATGATCATAAATCTGGTGAAAGCAGTTCACGGTTAGTCAATGATACATCGGTAATTAAAGAATTGGTGACTTCTCAATTTCCTAACTTTATTACCGGAGCCATTCAATTAGTTGGATCCATGATTATTTTGTTTGTAATGGATTGGAAAATGGCAGCCTTGATGTTTTTGGCGGTACCAGTGATGGTTTTAATTATGCTGCCAATTGGTCGAATCATGATGAAAATAGGCAAGCAGCTTCAGTCAGCTACGGCAGATTTTAATGCTGAAGCTAGCGAAAAGCTGTCAGAAATCCGTTTGATTAAATCCAGTAATGGTGAAGAATTTGAGAAACGCAGTGGTGGCGAGTTTATCAATCGTATTTTTCGCCTTGGGGTAAAAGACGCTAAGGTAGAAGCTGTGTTGCAGCCAATCATGATGACTGCAATGTTGGGTTTATTCGTCGGAATTCTTGGCTATGGTGCGGTTCGGGTCCAAGCTGGTACTTTAAGCAGCGGTGAATTAGTAGCTTTCCTTTTATACTTGTTCAATATCATTATGCCAGCAGCCACATTTGCTACCTTCTTTTCACAGGTACAAAAAGCTATGGGTGCTACAGAACGGATTGAACAAATTCTAGAAACGTCAGTTGAACCAGTAGGTCAAGGCAAAGAAATCGTTGTTGCAGGAAAAAACATTGGGGCTGAAAACCTCTCCTTTGGTTATACTGCTGAACGTCCTGTTTTATCTAACGTTTCTTTTGAAGCCAAACCTAATACGGTGATTGCTTTTGCTGGACCAAGTGGGGGCGGAAAATCCACGATCTTTGCTTTGCTGGAACGTTTTTATCAACCAACCAGCGGGAAAGTGCTGATTGATGGTCAGGATATTCAGGAGCTTGATTTGACTCATTGGCGTTCTCAAATAGGGTACGTCTCTCAAGACAGCGCTGTTTTTGCGGGGAGTATCCGTGACAATCTGCAGTATGGATTAGAACGAACCTTGACCGATGAAGAATTGTGGCACGGCTTGTCTTTGGCTTATGCAGACCAATTTGTACGAGACTTTCCAGAGCAGCTGGAAACTGAGTTAGGAGAACGAGGCGTCAAACTATCTGGTGGTCAGAAACAACGGATCGCCATAGCTCGGGCTTTTTTGCGAGATCCCAATGTATTAATGCTAGATGAAGCTACTGCCAGCTTAGATTCCCAGTCTGAGGAAAAGGTACAACGAGCACTGGAACAACTGATGGAGGGACGAACAACATTAGTGATTGCTCATCGTCTTTCTACTATTGTAGATGCTGATCAGATTTACTTCATCGAAAAAGGTGAGGTTACCGGACATGGCTCTCATAGTGAATTGATGCAAACCCATCCGTTGTATGCTGAGTATGTAAAAGAACAAGTAGTGAACTAAACAAAAAGACCATCGTTTTCCCGTAGGGAGCGAAGGTCTTTTAAGCTGTAATCAAACACTTACAATAATATACAGAAATAACCCGCTAATACCTAGTAGCGCAATGCCAGCATAAATTAGAAATTTGTACTCTGTATTTTTCCACCCCTGCAGGCCTAAAATCAGACACAACAGCGGTAAAATTAAAACGGCAATATTTTTGGAAAGTGTGTAGTTGACGGAACCATCTGCTGCCCATTGCATCGGAACAGAGGTCGGTAAAAAGTACCAGAAGGTTCCTGCGAGAATCAACGTGCCAAGAATAATCAGAGCAAAGATCGTTCTATAGTTGGGATTCATGTCCTAAGCCTCCAATTGAATTATTTTGTGTTGATCCTATAGAAGCAAGCATAATAAAGGAGTATCCTTGATTCGACCATCCTTTTTTTGCTAGGATCAAAAATACTGCCAGCGAGCAAACGATGGTCTATCAGCCACTGGAAATCCCCTGCAGCAGAAGCTGCATTAAGCTCTGGGAAAGACCGAAAATGTCCCTACTTAAAAAAATGATAGGTGAAACCGAGAACGGTAAAAAAACTATCGTGGTTTGAAGACATCAAAGGTGGATCCAATAATCACCGCTTTAGTTAAAAGCAAACTTAGCAGCTAATGATTTGAGTCAGCATTTCCTTAAAATCGAAGGGAAATTAAAAAGAATAGCTTCGATTTTAAGGTTTTCAACTGCTTCAGCCTTTGATTTTAAAGGTAGTTAAAATTGTGAGAAGATCAAATCATTAACACCAATAAAATTGAGTACATATAGAAAAAGCACCAGACCGTATATAATAGTTGAGAAGAGGATCAGAGCATAGCGAATCGAAATATAGTGATAAGCCGGATTTGTTTGGATTTTGGCCGAGCGTTTTCCCTGATAGCTGAAGCTCATAACTAAAAGAATCAACGTGAACAGCACTTGGAAGACAATACCCAGTAGGTAAACACCGCTAAAGGGCAGGCGTAATTGCAGGAAATAGACAGCCGCAGTGATCAGATCAATCACGATCGCTAAAATAGGCATTCTGGAAACCTCGTTTCGTAAGTATTGACTCACAATATAGCATAAAAAGGCCGAAAAAAATACGAACAGAATTGTTCTCCTGTTTAAAGCTTAGAACTTATCCTGTGGATAAGTTGTGAATAAAATTCAGGGTTGCATCTCTTATCCTAGAATCAAAGATAATTCAACAGAAAAACTTTGATTCTAGGTCAAATTCAGCTTCTATATGTAGTTTTGCACATGTGGATAGAGAGAAAATGAGGAGGGATAGTGTGGATAGATAAGGTATTTTCCACAAGTTATTCACAGGTTATCCACAGTCGGTGGATAACCTGTGAATAAAAGGAAATCGCTTTGAATAACATACGAACGTTCCGAAGGCAAAAGCTCCAATAAATTTTTAGTATCCAATAAATTTTATCACCTAAGTGAAAATACAAATAAAGCCAATGCTAAGGCTGCTGCACCAAAAAGGCTAAATAGAACAATCAGCAAAGTTCGACCAGTTTTGTTAGGTATAGTAGTAGAAAGCTTAATGCCGCCAACAGAAAGCAGGACAATCAATCCAAACAAACTCATGCTAATGAGCGGGAAAAGTCCAACTTCCATTGAAAAATAAGCACCGACAAAAGGGAACAGACACTGAACCCCAATCAAAAATAAGATCAGGAAACTCACCAGCAGCAGATATTTAACGGTCTTATTTTTTATCGTCATGGCCGCTGCACCACCAATAAGACTTAGAACAACCGTTACGATCCCAAATAAGATTAATGAAGCAACAATTGCCAAAAGAACGAAGAGAATCAACGGCATTAGAACGAGTATGACATGAAACATCGAATCCACTCCTAGCTGAAAGATTTGTTAATAAAGATAGGTAAGCAGCAAAATAATCAGGAATCCAATGAAAAAGGGTGGGATATACTTGAGAATGAAATGGCTAAATTTTTTGCCAGCCTGTCGTTCAAGCTCATACTTTGGATCAGTGCTGTCTTTAATAAATTCATGGGGGAACCGAGCAAGAAAAAGTCCTTTGGTGATCCTTGTTAAAATAGCTAAGAGCAAGAGAATTCCCGTACAGGCAAGGCCTGCAAATACAATTTGTTGAATTGAATAGATATCCATGCTAATTACTATCCTTTATGTAGGTGAGAGATAAATGAGTTCTTTACTGATAGTATAAGAGAATAGTTGGTGAATGTATAGAGCGGGGGCGACTTTACCCGCCAGAAGATGTGGACTGCTTTTAGAAATAAGACTACTGAAAAAAACGATCTCTTTTTTAAGGCTTTGAAGTAGGGAGACTAAAGAGTGTAAAAGAGATTCTGAAATGAGAATCTAACATAAAAAAACCGATGTTGCTTTACCTGAAAAGGAATGCCTATAATAAAATGAATAGTTAGTGTCACGTAGAAGGAGGGACTGTGTTGGAGAATAATTTTTATGATCAGTTCATTAAGCGATTTGCGGCTGCTGGAAAAGAACGATCTGATTTAAATGCTGCTTATGTAATTGGTTCTCGCGCAAGAAAAGAGCATCCAGCCGATCAGTGGTCTGACTTGGATATTTTGCTGTACACGGATCAGCCAGAGTATTATTTGGAAGCAGCCGACTTTGTCTCTTCTTTTGGAACCATTTGGAGTTCTTTTTCTACTAAAACCTTAGGCAATGATGCGGAACGATTAATTCTTTTTGAAGGTGGTTATCAGGTAGATCTAGTGGTAAAAACGGCTGTAGAATTTGAACGCTACATTACCGAAGGGAAAGTTCCCTGGCTGTTTAAACGGGGAACACAAATAATTGTAGATAATACAGGGACAGCGGCTAAGCTTTTGCCAGAAAAAACAGTACTGCCGGAAAAGCAGCCGCTTAACCAGCAGAACTTCGATCAGGTTAATCAAATGTTTTGGTTTGTAACGATGTATATCGCTAAGCAATTGCTGCGAAAAGAGAATTGGTCGGCTAAGGTTCGTGAAATGGAATACAAAATGATTCTTTTGCAGGTAATTGAATGGTATGAACAGTCGTTACATGGTTTGGAGTACGATACTTGGCACGGTGGTCGGTTTCTTGAAAAGTGGGTCGAGCCAGACCTTTATCAGGCCATTGCTGGTACGTATGGAAATTTTGAATTGGCTAGTCTTTGGCAGGCTTTGATAGAATCTATGGAGTTGTTTACCCAACTGACACAGGCAATCTGTGCGAGAGAACAGCTGACTCTGGATAGTAATTTAGGTGAAAACATAACGAATTGGATAAATGGAAAAAGAGCAAAATAATTAGAAGGCTTCCTGATCAATCAAAATCAGGGAGCCTTTTTCTGAAACAGATTCCAAATACTGAAACGCATTCCTGTGTAAGCGTTATCCATATGATTTACAAAGTTTCTTCCCTATAATGAATCCATCAAAGACAAAAAAGGAGACAGTGAAATGAAAGCGAAGATAATGGATACCATGCAGAAATTTTCCAAGGCGATGTTTGTGCCCGTCTTGATTTTGCCAATTGCTGGTTTGTTGATCGCAATTGGGAATGTATTTACTAATCCGCGATTGATTGAGCAATTTTCATTTTTAGATAATCCAATCACGATGGGATTCGGCAGTATTTTATCAGCTTCTTTATTACCAATTTTAACGAATTTAGGTATTATATTTTGTGTCGGAATTGCCTTAGGTTTAGCTAATAAGAAAAAAGCAGAGGCAGCCTTTACTGCTTTATTGGGTTACCTAGTGTTTTTGTATGCTATGAATAAATTTATGGAGCTGCGAGGCATGCTGGTGGAACCAGATGTATTGCAAGGCTCTGGACAAGCGATGGTCTTAGGAATACAAGTGCTGGATATGGGGGTTTTTCTAGGAATCATTTTGGGGATTGTGGTGGCCTTAATCCATAATCGCTTTATTGATACGAAATTTAATAATGCTTTTCAGGTATACGGCGGTGCTCGTTTTGTCTTTATCGTATTGATTCCAATTTTAGTTTTGTCAGCGATTGCACTTTCTTTTATCTGGCCGATAATTCAGCAAGGAATTGACAGTTTAGGCGGAGTGATCAAAGAAACCGGCAATTTCGGAATCTTCTTATACGGTTCTTTAGAACGCTTGCTGATTCCAACAGGCTTGCATCACTTGATTTACACACCATTCCTGTACACTTCGTTGGGCGGAGTAGCAGAGGTTGGCGGACAAGTTTTCGAAGGCGCCCGCAACATCTACTTTGCGGAAATTGCCGATCCAGCTGTTCGGGTATTGTCTGGCAGCGTCATCTGGGATGCTCGCGGAATTTCGAAGATGTTTGGTTTGATTGGTGCGTGTTTAGCAATGTATCAAACAGCCAAGCCTGAAAATAAGACGAAGGTGAAAGCAATTTTGATTCCAGCAGTAGTTACTTCCTTCGTAGCTGGAGTTACAGAACCGATTGAATTCTCCTTTATGTTTGTTGCACCGATTTTGTTTGTGATCCATTCGGCTTTAAGCGGATTAAGTATGGTAGTACTAAACATTTTTGGTTCACGAGCAATTGGTCCCAACGGCTTTGTTGATTTCTTGCTTTACAATTTACCGTTGGGAGTAGAGAAGACCCGCTGGCCAATTTATATTGCAGTTGGCATTGCGTTTTTCTTTATCTACTATTTCACTTTCCGTTTGTTGATTACTAAGCTGAACTTGAAAACAGTTGGTCGAGAAGACAGTGGAAAAGAAACGAAGCTGTATTCGAAAAAAGAGTACAACGAAAAAAATGCGGCAGTTCCAGCTGGGGTATCCGCTGTTGCGTTAGAAGCAGCCGATACAGGAATCTCAGCAACGATTGTTGAAGGCTTAGGCGGCGAAGCAAATATTAAGACGATTGATAATTGCTACACTCGTTTGCGTTTGAAGCTGCAAAATCCTGAACTGGTAGATGAAGCCTTATTAAAGGATCAAACCAGTGCTAAGGGTGTCATCAAAAATGGTGAAAATGTTCATGTGGTTTATGGATTGACCGTACCACAAGTGCGAGAAGACTTAGAGAAATATTTAGGCAGAGACCCAGAAGGAGACGAATAAATGATGAATAAATTTTCAGTAGTAATTGCCGGTGGCGGCAGCACCTTTACACCTGGTATTGTGATGATGTTACTAGACAACAGTGATCGTTTTCCATTGAGAAAGCTGAAGCTGTACGATAATGATGGTGATCGTCAAGGGATTTTAGGTGAAGCCTTAGCGATTCTCTTAAAGGAACAGGCACCAGAAATAGAGTTTTCTTATACTACCGATCCTGAGGAAGCCTTTAGTGACATCGATTTCTGTATGGCCCACATTCGTGTCGGAAAATACGCTATGCGGGAAAAAGATGAGAAGGTGCCGTTGAAGCATGGTGTCTTTGGCCAAGAAACCTGTGGACCTGGTGGGATTGCTTATGGCATGCGCAGTATTACCGGCATGCTGGAGATCATTGACTATATGGAAAAATATTCACCTGAGGCTTGGATGCTGAACTATTCCAATCCAGCAGCGATTGTAGCAGAAGCCTGTCGTGTCCTGCGTCCTGCTTCTAAAGTCCTGAATATCTGTGATATGCCAGTAGGAACGCTGCGCCGAATGTCGCAAATTGTCGGTAAAAAGCCAGAAGAATTAGAAGTTCGCTATTTCGGGCTGAATCACTTTGGCTGGTGGACCAGTGTGAAGGACAAAGAAGGAAATGAGTATTTGGATCAAATTCGCGAGTACGTCGCAGAAAATGGGTACTTGACTCAGATTGAAGTAGACACGCAGCACACGGATCCAAGTTGGCAAGAAACGCACAAAAAGGCTAAAGATATTTTAGCTGTGGCACCGGAATATTTACCAAATACCTATTTGAAATACTACCTATATCCTGATTACGTAACGGATCATATGCAGGAGCATCCTGAATATACTCGGGCTAACGAAGTCATGGCAGGTCGGGAGAAAACTGTTTTTGATCATGCAAAAAACATTATTGAGAATGGCTCAGCAAAAGGAATTGCTTTTGATATCGATGCGCATGCGTCGTTTATTGTAGACTTAGCGCGAGCAATCGCCTACAATACTCATGAACGGATGGTTATGATCGTTGAAAATAATGGGGCAATTACCAACTTTCCAGACGATGCAATGGTAGAAGTACCATGTATTGTAGGCGTGGATGGACCTGAGCCGTTGACACAGGGCTATATTCCAGCCTTCCAACAAGCATTAATGTTCCAACAGGTTACGGTGGAGAAATTAGTGGTCGAAGCGTATGTGGAAAAAAGTTATCAGAAAATGTGGCAGGCTTTAACTTTGTCTAAGACCGTGCCAAGTGCTCAGGTTGCTAAAGAATTACTGGATGATCTCATTATTGAAAATGGCGATTTTTGGCCAGAATTAAAATAGAAGCGAAAAAGGCACGCCGCGGGCTGCCTTTTTTGAGATTGAAGGGTGAGCAAAGTGACAAAGGCTTTTTTAGGAATTGATGTAGGAACAACGGCAATTAAATTAGGAATAATTGCTGAAAACCAGCTGCTTTATCAGACGGCGATTAACTTGAAAACCTACGTAGAAGGACCGATAAAATATCAGCAGTCAGCTGAGCTGGAGCAGGCGTTTGTTCAGGGGATTAAAGAGATTCCCACTGAGCTGCGGCAACAGGTTGAAATGATCAGCTTTAGCACAGCAATGCACAGTGTCATGCCGGTAGTGGATGGTGTGAAGGGAAAGATTTTTATCTGGTCTGACGAACAGGCCAGTCAGGTGATCGAGGAATTTAAACCCACTGACTTGGCGAAGCATTTTTATCAAAGAACGGGTACACCCATTCATCCTATGTCACCGTTTGCCAAAATCCTATACTTTGGTCAACAAAAAAGCTACCCGAAAAATGTTCATTGGTGGGGGATTAAGGAGCTGTTGATGGAATACTTTACGGGAAAAGCTCGAGTGGACTATTCCATCGCCTCGGCCACTGGCTTGTTTAATTTGGAAACCCAAAAATGGGATTCGGAAATATTGGCGTATTTAGAGGTAGCTCCAAAGCAATTGGCAGAACTGACGGACACAACGGCGGCCTTTCCTATCCATTCAGCAGCTGCAGCTAATCTAGGTTTGCCTGCTGAAGCAAAGGTTATTACAGGAGCCAGTGACGGTTGCTTGACAGCCTATGCCAGCTTTTATCGTACCGGTAATACCAGCAGCTTAACCATCGGAACCAGCACGGCTGTCCGCAATATTACCGAGCAAGCTCATTTTGATGAGGAAAAGCAGAATTTCTGTTATTATCTGGATCGCAAGCATTATGTAATTGGTGCACCGTCTAATAATGGCGGCTGTGTTTTAGCTTGGGCAGCTCAAGCCATCGGTGAGCCAGCTACTTTTTATCAGCAGCTGCCGAAAACTTTGGCAGCCTCTCCTCTTGGAGCAAAAGGCTTACGATTTTTCCCTTATTTAAATGGGGAACGCGCCCCTTTTTGGTCATCGAATAAAAAGGCTGAATTTAAACATTTGACGATTGAACATACGAAGGCCGATATGATACGTGGAGTGTTAGAGGGCATGCTGATGAATGTTCGTATCCTAACTGGTATGGTAGGTGCCCGTGGTGCTTTATCAGTTAGCGGCGGATTTTTTCAAACGTCAGCTTTAACTCAGATGACTGCGGATCTTTTAGGTCTGTCTTGTATGTATGCGGAAGAAAACGAACCCCTTTTTGGTTTGTATTATTTGATTCAGCAGCCCGAGCGGATAGTAGAGGCAGGTAAGACCTTTGTGCCAGATGAGTCTTGTGCCAAGGAGTATCAGATGCTTGCAAAGGAATATTTTAAGGAGTAAAAGCAAAAACTTCCTACTGTTTTGGGGGTTCTTTCTGAAGTTGTGTACCAAAATTTCAGAAAGAACCTCTTGAGACAGCAGGAAGTTTTTTTAATAAACCAGCTCTACTTTATCATTCATAATTTCATTTACTCGATTGATGAAGTAGTCTCGTGACATGTCTTGTCCGTTGTAAATATGCAGCATGTGCTGATTAGCTAATTCATCTGTATAGTCCTTTAAAGCATAAACTTCATAAGTTTGATAGTTATCGCCGATATAGGTAATGGTTGGCCAAAAAGTGACATCTTGGAAGCTGACCTCTTCCGTGGCTTTGTTGTAGCTGATTTTCCCACGGGCCATCCCTCCTAGCATTTGGTCACTTTCGTTTTGAGAAGAAAGAAAATTACCTAAGGAATAGATTACTAAGGTTTCATTGCCGCTGCTGCCAGAGATATAATCCATCGGTTGAATTACGTGAGGGTGTCCGCCAATAATTACGTCTGCGCCTGCATCACTTAAAAGTTGTGCCAAGCGTTCTTGTTCGGCATCTTGAACAGACTGATACTCTTGGCCCCAGTGCATGCTGACTATTTGGACATCGCTGATTTGATTCAGCTCCTCCATGTCTGCTTTCATTGTTTCATCATCAATAAGATTCACCAAGTATTCTTTGCCTAAGGGCAGCGCATAGCCGTTCAAGCCATAAGTATAGGTGGTAAACCCAACTTTTACTCCGTTTATTTCTTTTACCTTCAAGCGGCTGTCCCGTGCCGATCGCTGCGAGCCGGTGACCGTCATATCCGGATAATTCTGTTCTAGATAATTCAACTGACTGACAACACCGTTTTCGCCGCGATCCATTGAATGGTTAGAAGCTGTTGCCAGCCAGTTAAAACCTGCGCCATGAACGGCATCCAAGATTTCTGTAGGACCATTAAAGGATGGGTAACCGGATAAACCTAGTGCTTCGCCGCCACAAATTGTTTCCTGATTAATGTAGGAAATATCAGCCTCACTGGTTAAATAGCGGGTTGGTTCGTACATATAATCAAAACGGTAAGTTCCGTCTGCATTCTGATTGTTTTTATAAATAAAATCGTTAATCAAATTGTCCCCAACTGCTGAGAAGTATATTTCTACGGGTTTTCCGTCACTTCTACTGTCAATCTGCAAGTCTCTTTTTTCAACCTTGCCTTTGGAACACCCAGACAAAACAATCACTAAGACAATAAATGCTAACAACTTTTTCATTTGCCAAAAACTCCTTGTTTTTTAATTAACCCAACTTCTCATTCCTGAACAAATTCCTGAACGATATATTCTAATAACAGCATCAACTTCCCAAAAAAACTGTTGTATTTTATATTTTGACTATCTAACGGTCGCTCATCTGCTACCTCAAAGCTGATAGTAGCCAATTGTTCCGCTCGTGAATGTAAATTGCCAGTAAAAAGAATATTGGGAATATTCCTTTCCTGACAGAAGGTCATCTTCTCAATTACCTTTTGAGTTTCACCTGATTTGGAAATACTGATGAGCATGCTGATATTATCGGTATTGTTGCTGATGATCCCCGAAGAATCTCCTGCACTGACAAACAATGTTTTGATCCCATTAACCAGCAGCTTCTTATGTAAGTAATCGGCAATAATACTAGAAAAGCCAGTGGCGTAGATAGTCACAAATTTATCCTTATTAAGGGCGTAAATTTCCTTCATTACGCGGATAGAAGGCTCGATCTTCTTAGTATCAATATTAAAGTCAATGGTCGCTGAAACGCCTTGGCTGCTAGGACGAAACTGATTTTTGAGAAAATAGAACAGCTCCAGATAGCCCGAAAATTCCAATTTTTGTGCCAAACGGACAATCGCTGCTGGTGAAGTGAATAAGCGTTGAGCCAGTTCACGTAAGGAAATTCCTTCCAACTGATCTACATGGCTGATCAAGTATTCAAGTATTTCCTGCTCATTGGCCGAAAGCTTTTTCCCCTTCATAATAAGGTCTAAATCCATCTTGCCCCAACTCCCTTAAAAATAAGTATAGCATAACAAGCATTATTGAATAGTAAAAAATAAGGGATCATCTGTGGGTAAGAAGGATTAATTTTTTATTAAGAAATGCTGAGACTAGCGTTATAGATAGGGTAAACTAGAGAGAAGGCAGAGGAGGAATTCCAATGATGAACTTGAAATTTGTATCTGAGAAGAAGCAGCTGCGTAAACAGCCGAAACGAAATACAGAACTGCTGACCGCGCTGCAGAGGGGAGAATAGCATGTCAAAAAAGCAACGTCCACCTACTTTTGGGAAAAATTACCGAGCTGTTTCATTCGTATACAACAGTTCTGCGAATTTTTGCACTCTTCGCAGCTGTTGGCTTCACAGCATCGCTTCTTATTCGGGCAACCATGAAACATTTAGGGAAGAAAAAGGCTGCTCAGAGCAATGAACTTCATAGAGTAGCAATGCATAAAGGAAAACAGTAGAAGGAGAGGCCTCAGAGTAAAATCTGTGGTCTTTTTTTTAGGGATGAGAGTCCTAAATTCTTCAGAAACAAATTAGAAGAGAGTAAATTCAGGCTAAAAGCTACAAAATACGAAAGGAATATATTCATTTTATAAAAAAAGCTGAAATCTGTTTATTTTGCGTTATATTTTGTACTCAAATAAAACGGACTAAAAAAATCTGGTAAGATTATACCTAAAAAAATTGAAAACGAGTAATTTTCATGTAAAATATAAATGGGAGAGAAAAAATGAAAATTGGAAAGAGGTTAATTATGAAAAAGAAAATGGTTTGTATTTTTTTTGCCACAGTAACAATGTTAAGTCTAACAGCCTGTACAGGCAACCCAAGAAGGGCATCTAGGCCCAAGCCAACGGAAGAAACTTCATCGACTGTTGTTGAGTCCACAAAGGAAACATCAAGCTCAGAATTACTAGAATCATCTAGTTCAGAGCTGCCAGAGACTGGAACTACCAGTTCATTTGGAAATTCTAGTAATTTCTCCCTAATGGTGGAAGCTGCCCAGTCGCAAGTTCCAAGTTTGATGCAGCAAGTAGGAGGCATGTATTCAGATATTGCTATTTCTGAGGGAGAAAATAGTACGCTTATCTATACGTATACCTTTGCGCAAGATCCAGGAGTTGAGGTTGATGGCGAAGCATTAAAGCCAACAATGGTAAAAGGATTGAAACCAGTAATTGATGGAATGAAGGGTATGTTCCCAGATGTCAAAGTGCAAGTAATCTATCTGAGACCTGATGGATCAGAGCTTGTGAACTTTGTTATTACTCAAGAGGATACCAATCAGCTAGCCGATGAGCCAGCATAAAGCAACTTTCTTAAATTGAGTTATACCAGATAGGAAAAGCCAGCAATATACAATAAATAACCAGACAGATTTTCTGTCTGGTTATTTATTGTATCTAGACTGTTTGTTTAAAGCTGGTTTACTTCTTTCATTAAAAAAAGTTTGTCGGATAAAATTGCTCAAATTTGAGCTAGTCACTTATTAACTACCTGTTTGTCTCATCTGCGGATAAAACAGCGAACAAAGCGAATGCAGGATAAGTCCTAGTAAAAGCATTGCAGGCATCCAAGGCAAAAGCATCATCAGCATTGCAGGTATAAGCAATCCGATAATCGCAGAACCTGCCGCAAGATTGAGTGTTGCTGAAATAATAATTTTCCAAGCTCTGTTCAATTTAGTACCTTCCCAAATTAACGGATAAAGAAGCGTGAGTACACTACTAGCAATCATTCCGCAAACTACGGTTGTTAGCAGAATTCCCAACAGTTGGTCTGTTCCCCTTACTATCACCATAATTCCCGTTAACCAACCAAATATACCTAACACTGCCTGTCCAAATTTCACACTGTTTTTTTTCATAATGAATTCCTCCAAATAAGTTTTTCTTTTGATTGAATTTAGAATAGCACGGGAAATTTAATGAGAATATCTATTTTTGATTTGTTGCAAGATTTGATACGTTTGTTGCAAGCAAAAGGAATACATTTTTTTAATCCTTTAAGGGGTCTATTTGATAGCCTTTTCTTAGATATCTAAGTTATTTAAATAAAAAGATAAGGAAATTCATTGACAAAGGTTAGGTACCTAAGTATAATTCGATTTATCAAAGGTTAGGTACCTAAGTAAATGAGGAGGAATCACTATGAGTGAGTATACAAAAGAATTATTGCAGCGGTTGTCCTATGTTGGTCAGGCTAGTCGTCGAGTGATGGATGCTGGAAAATGTGAGAAAAAAGCTCCTACACAACAGCTTATTTTAGATATTTTGGCAGAGGAAAATGGATTAACTTCAGGTGTTTTGGCAGAAATACTGGATGTTCGACCAAGCTCATTAACGGAAGTGTTAAACAAATTAGCAAGACGTGGGGAAATTGAACGACGCGAGGATGAAACAGACAAACGGATTAAGCGTGTGTATATCACAGACGAAGGTCGTAAGAAGGTCAGTCCTTCGAAGCAAAAAGAAGAACGATCAGAAAATTTCTTTGCTGGTCTAACGGTAGAGGAACAACATACATTGGATCAATTGTTGAATAAAGTAATTACTGGTTGGAGTGAAGAGTTTGGTGATGGTCCTGATTTCCCGAACAATCCTTTTGATGCCATTGAAGCCTTAAAAGAAATTCGGGTGCAATTTGATCCAATGATGAATGATTTCGGCCGCATGACGCCTCATGAACGACGTAAATTGAAACGAGCGTGGAAAGAAAAAATGCGCAATGAATTCCGGGGGCGGGGTTTTGGTCCTAATCACTTTGGGCCTTGGGACAATGATCCAAGAAACAATGCTTCTGACGATCAAGCCCCCCATGAAAATGATTGGGAAAACTGGTAAAAAGCAAGGAGGTTTAGTGGATGGAGATAAGAATTGCTGAACATTTTAGTAAAGAACATTTTGGTGCCGTGAAATTGCGAAAACAAGTACTCGGCAGCAAAATCGATTATAAACAAGAAGAAAAGTTGATTGTTTTTGTAGCAATTGAAAATGGGGAAGTCGTCGGTACAGCTTCTGTCCAGCTGTACCGCTGGCGGGTCGCCCGTGTGCGGCAGGTCGCTGTGTTACCAGAATATCAAGGCCAATCTATCGGTGATCAGCTGATGGCCAGTTGTGAAGCTTTTGCCAAGGCACACAATCATCCGAGATTGGTATTAACAGCTCGCAAGGTTTCAAGCTTGTTCTATTTGAAGAGAGATTACCATATTTTTCTATTTTCTTTCAAGCGACAAGCGATTGATTTCTTTTGGATGACGAAACGACTTGATACGCTGGAAACAATTGAAGCTTAAGGATTATTTGACTGTCAGTAAAGAATTATTCGTGCCCCTCCCAGTATTTGATCAGGAATAAAGGATATGAATGTCGATTTTTTCCGCACCCAACGATTCAAAAGCGGATTGTTTTCAACCAGAGGGCTTCGCGCTGAAAATCAAAGGTATCTTTTAGAATAAGCAGCGATTTTACTATCGGAGTAGGAGGAATTAATGATGAAAGAATTATTTGCACCAAAAAGAGAACAGCTTAAAGAAAACAAGCTGACGTTTAAAGAATTGGAAAAATTGAGGATCGAACTTGAGGCCAAATCTTGGCTCTTTGCCACCTCAATCGGATTGGTGAAATCCAATCGAGAGTATGACTTTGGATAAGAAAACATAGCGATTCGTCCAGACTTGTAAAGGTGATGGAGGGGTTGCTTTTTATTTTTTCGTACTGAAATTAATTTTCAAAGGCAAGACATCCCTATTCATCGATTTAAAGGGGCTTAAAAGTAATATGAGTTGAAATAAGTCCATATCCCATAGTAAAATCACGCAACCTTTTTTGATCTGTTTTTTTTAGTTCATCGAGGATGTACAGATATAACAGTCTATTTTCTTTCGGAAAACTCATAGGTACCATAAATTCTCATTATAGCTCTTATAAATGCGCGCACAAACACTCAGCTCATCAGAACCCTCATGCAGCATTTTTGCACTCTCCAAAAGGGTTTCCTTGTACTTTGCCGGCTGATTTGAGAGATCTTCGTTGTATGATTTATCAATCAATTCGAATAGTTTACTGTCTTTCAAATAAAAAACTTCCTTCCCAGAATTTATTTTTGACGTATATTTTGCAAGCCGCCAACTAGAGAATTGCCCCATTAATCTAAGCTTTCATTCCACGATTGGCCCCAATTAACGGTACAAGTATATTTTCCGCAGTTCACTCCATTGCCATAATAGATACCACCAATGATTTTTTGTGTTTCACGGATAGTTAATTTGTGTACCTTTTTTATAGATACTCACTTTCTTTCCTGCTAATTTTTTGATACAAGCTGATTATACGGCTTAATGTTTCCGTATAGTTAAAATAATCCTGAACCTATGAAGAATCAATCGTGAATAGTTTTTCGAATGATTGTACTTCCTGATAAATGAGTAAGATCCTTTCGGTAGATTTAGGTATAGGATGATTGATGATATAATTGTCTTGATCGATCACTGACAAGTTGCTTATCTAAAAGTGAAAGAGGAGTAGTATGAGAAAAAGGAATGGATTAATAGTTGTTGGTTTTATCGTATTTTTATTTATACTTTTTGGAATGAGCAGTATTGGAAAAGATTCTTCTGTGCCAGCCCCTAACCGATCATCTGGGTCTTCTTCAAGTAGCAGTGCTAATGGCCAGCCAGTTGAAAGCAGTTCTACATTGTCAGAAGAGAGTAGTTCTTTAGAAGGCTACTATTGGGAGGGTTACCTAGATCAGCGGGAAAAATTTCAGAATCCTTTAGAGGAAAAGGAGTACAAGGATATTCTATTTTCTAGTGAGTTAACGGATGCGATAGCAGGATCAGGGTATATGTGGTATAGAGTAGATGACGTGGTTACTGAGATTCCGGATGGTAGTTATGTGAAGGTTACTTATGAAGGACCCATATTGGAGGTATATCCAGCCATTTTTGCTAAGGTTGTAAAAGTAGAAATACTAGAATAAAAGACTGAAAAGCTGATCGTGCACTAGATCCGGCTTTTCAGTCTTTTTTGAATTTAACCAGCTAACAGTTTACAACATAGTATTGAAATTTTTGGTATTGGCCGGTTGTTTCCCAAGTTTGGGAAGAAGCAGTAGATCAAAAAAACTATGTTATATGATAGAAGTGGAAAGATCTTCTACTAGGGAGAGCAAGAAGTCTCTTATAAAGAATTTTTGGATGTGAATTATGAAGAAAAAGGCAGTCGTTTACTGTGTTACTGGGCCCCACATACAATTAGCTGCAGTATCAATTGCTTCAGTTGTACACAATTATGAGGGGGAAGAACCTCTGGATATACTAGTTGTTGTTAGTGAGCTGGGAAACCAAGAAATAATAAAATTGAAAAGTATCGCTAAATTTTATGGAGAGAAAAACGTATCTATTAGTATCTGGTATCCCCCTGAAATAGTAACAGGAATAAAAAATTATAGTAATTCGCGGTTTCCAGAAGTCACATTGTGGCGATTATTTCTGCCTTCATATTTTAGCAGCTATGACAGTATTCTGTATTTAGATAATGATACGATTGTTTACGGTGATGCAACTACCTTTTTTGAGCTTATATCCGAAGAAAAGGCGATTGCTGCAGTTCGAGATTTTTATTTTACGATTATTAGCGATAAAGAGGATAGTGCAGAGCATTTCGGTGTTCAGACGATGAAGAACTATTTTAATTCCGGGTTTATCCTTTTTAATGTTGCTAAGTTCAACGAGTTGATCACTCCTGAAGAAATTTTAAGTCTGATAAACAAAAACGAGTTCCTTTATTTAGATCAAACAATCCTAAATATTCTTTGTGAAAAAAGTGTTCGCTTATTGCCTTATGAGTATAACTATCAAAAAGACGATCGTTGGTTATTTAATTGGGCCCAAAGTACAAATCCAAACAAATTCTTAGAAATACATAAGGCTAGAGAACAGGTAAAAGTAAGACATTTTGTTGAATTTGAAAAACATTCGATGCCATGGGAGCATCTTTCTACACTGGATCAGTGGGAAAGAGATTTTTGGGATTATTTGTATCTTGAATTTACAATTTAAGTGCAACACATAAAAAATGACTCATAACGAATTTCCAACTAGAATAGGTCTGTCGAAGAACACTATCAGGAGGAATTCAATTATGAGCCACTACACCCATCTTACCATAGTCGAGCGAGAAAGGATTTTTCTGCTCCATGAAAATGGCTGTTCTCTTAGAGAGATTGGTTCTGACATCCATCGAAGCCAATCGACAATCTCTCGTGAACTGAGTAGAAATAGTGAAAAAGAATACTCACCTTCCCATGCGAATAAGAAATATAAAGTACGCAGAAAAAATTGTGGACGACATAAAATCCTAGATGATTCACGGATTTGGTCAATCGTCCGCCGGTTATTTGTCGATCTTCAATGGTCGCCAGAAGAGATTTCTAATCGATTAGCTTATGAGCAAGCCGATTTTCACATCAGTTTTGTGACGATTTATCGGGCAATTTATAATGGAACGTTTGACATCACTCCATTGTCTAAAGGAAATCGCGGTTTAGTTCGTTCTTTACGTCATAGAGGAAAAACGCGTCATACTAAGAACCATACAGAAACTCGTGGGAAAATCCGAATCACTCACTCTATTCACGACCGTCCTGAAACTGCTGAAAAACGGAGTGAAATTGGGCATTGGGAAGCTGATACAGTGGCTGGGAAAACAGGAGGTGCTTGTTTAGTGACGCTAACTGACCGGAAATCTCGTTTTCTTATAGCAGGGAAAGCACTCAAGAAAAATTCTCTTTACGTTTGCGAAAAGATGACAGAACTATTTAATACTGTTGATAGAGAGCTTGTCAAAACCATCACTCCAGATAGAGGAAAAGAATTTTCTAAACACTTCGATGTCACCCAGTCTTTGGAAGGCGTTCCGTTTTATTTTCCTGATCCTCATGCGCCATGGCAACGCGGAACGAATGAAAATACGAATGGATTGATTAGGGAATATCTACCGAAAACAAAAGAAATGGATACCGTGGAAGATACAACGATCTATCGAATGGTTGAAAAACTAAATAGCAGACCAAAAAAATGTTTAGGTTGGAAGACACCTTATGAAGTCTTCTTCAATAAAGTGTTGCACTTGATTTGACAATTCGCCATACAATAAAGAAAATGGATGAGGGGGCAAATAAGTCAAACCTCTGAGCTGATTAGGGAGAAAGCATGAGAACGATTGAAATCACCCCGGAAATTAGGAATTATTTTAAGAGAGAAGAAATATTTTTTTCAGTATATAAGCAGGAGGGTCTGGCAGATAGTCATTATTTAACAATTGATGAGGCTTTTTTTATGGAGAGTAATTGTATTTACACAGTAAATTCATTTGATAAAACATTACCAACTATGGGAATATACAGTTATTCCTCAAGTATGTTTCCTTCAAAA
The DNA here is from genome assembly GCF_050499065.1 of Enterococcus sp. AZ071. Classification (NCBI taxonomy): domain Bacteria; kingdom Bacillati; phylum Bacillota; class Bacilli; order Lactobacillales; family Enterococcaceae; genus Enterococcus; species Enterococcus sp. AZ071. The sequence continues at coordinate 2,627,691 of NZ_JBIPAS010000001.1, read as the reverse complement.
ACTATCATTGGACGGTATTGTTCAATTGCTTCGAATGTTAAACTGATGTCCGCACAGCATCCACTTACTCGATTTACCACGTCGCCTGTAACTATCCCTAGAGAAATTATTGGTCAATCTTGGAATTTTGACCAAAAAGCCCAAGTCGGTGGCTTTTCTCAAACATCCTTTGATCAACAAAAAAGTAACGAAACAGGAGTAACTATCGAGAACGATGTTTGGCTTGGGGAAGATGTATTATTGAAATCAGGGATTTGCATTGGAACTGGCTCAGTAGTTGCGGCTGGTTCTGTAGTAACCAAAGATGTCCCTCCATACGCAATTGTTGGAGGAGTGCCAGCTAAAATTATTCGTTATCGGTTTAGCGAAGATATCTGTCATGCTCTATTGAAGTTAAGATGGTGGGAATATCCTGTCTGGAATTGCTCAGCTATTTCTGGGGATGAGCCTATTGAATGGTTTATTGAAAAACTTTCAACCTGGGTATGTCGAGAATCAATCGAAACGATTAAACCAAGGCGTGTTGATGCGGTAGATTTGATTGGTTTAGGTCAGAGACGTTAGAAGCGAGAAGGAATTTTAGTTAGGTATTCATTTTTCACAATTGTGAGATGACTGGAAAAATACACCTAATGTATTATAATGGAGTGAAAAAATCTGATCAGCTGAAACTAATAATTTAATATGAATTTTTCTGCATATCAGATTTTTACATTCTCTAACTGGAATAAACAAATAGGAAAAACACAAAGAGTAAAGCCTACTCAATCTGAGTAAGGCTTTTTCTGTAGACGTAGAACATTTTTTACTAAACAAAGGATGCTTTAAGATAAAGTTCTCTGGGTTCAGGATGGTTTTTCACGCGAACAAATTAGCTGTGATAAAGTACTTTTGTGCTAAAATAACTTGAAGGAGCATGCCGAAATATGCAAAACGTTAAAGAATTAAGTACTAAAGAACTGAGAGAAATAACTGGTGGAAAATACTACGGCAACGGTCTCTCCTGCGGGAAATATTCGTGCTCAGTAGATTGGGGCAAAGCGATTGGGATTATCGGGAACAATGCCGCAGCAAATTGGGCTACAGGTGGTGCTGCTGGCTGGAACAAAGGATAGCTGTGTGCAATTGAGATAGGTATTTTTTATAGGGATTTTAAGTGATAAAACAAGCAGTTTGAAGGAAGTGAAAGAGTATGAGCAAATTGAAATGGTTCTCAGGAGGAAAAGATCGAGGAGAACAAGCACTAGCTATCATTACCGACTTATTGAATGAATTAGCTGACAATTCAGACAATAAGTCCCTGCAGCAGGTGTTAGGGACCTATAAAGAAGAGTTAACCAAAAAAGAATCCTCTGTGCCCTTTATTTTGAGTCGGATGAATCTAGATATTTCAAATGCACTTAAAGAAGATGGAGTTACTTTATCGGCGGGTCAATCGAGCAAGCTGGAAAAATTATCTTCTCTATCGAACATTAGATATGGCTATTAATAAATTAGAGCTGCTAATCAGCATAAAAGCTAAACCTAACACACAGAGGTTTAGCTTTTTTTGTGATGTCAGCAACGAAGAATACCTTTATTTGCAACTGCAGATGTATGTTTTTAGAACTAAATCTACTACGATTAGACGGAGTAGATTTAGTATTGGTTTGGTGAAGGGACGACACTGATACACGACTTTTTGCTAGGAAAGTTCTTTATTTTCTAAGGGATCAATTGGATAATAAAGTTGTCGACTATTTTATTTTAATAAAATGAGCTTGATACTTTGTAGAATCAAAGATAGTGCATGTTTTATGCAAAGGTAAGGCCTCTTTAGTATAAGCAAAATGAGTAACCTCAAGAAGAGGAGAGTTCAGTGAAACCTTAAGATAATCGTGCAGTTTTTCATCAGCAAGAATTGCATGTACGATTTGTTGGCTATAAACTAGGGAAAAATTTCGTTCATCCTCGATGTATTTCATTTTTGATCCTGTAAGATTGGTTATAGTAAAATCGGGAAAGTATTTTGTTGGCATATAGCCATATTCGAAGCAATAAGGTTCCTCATCCGCAAACAGAATCCTCTCGTAATAAAAAAGGGGGTCCTTTTCTTCTAGATCCAACTCTTTTGCTAATTGATTTGATGCGAAAACCAATTCAAATTTAAGAACCTGAGCTGAGGGAATTTTCTGAATGCTGAGCATTTCCTCAGAAAAGGAACGAATTTTTGAAGAACGATCCAATGTTGTTTTTACAGGAGAGTAGGTCACATGACTGCCGCTTCCCTGTATTTTTTTTACATAATCATTCTCAGCTAGCAGCTGCATCGCCTGGCGAATGGTCACTCTGGAGACATTGTACTTTTTTCCTAATTTTGCCTCTGTCGGTAAAATATCTCCCTTTGAAAAAACCCCCTCTTCAATTTGTTTACATAGATCGTTAAAAATAGATTTATAGAGTGCTTCTGAAGTCATTGGTATCAATCCTTTCTTACTTTGTTAAGATGAATAGAGGGATCAAATAAGCAATTATAGGAAAATTTGTCTCATTTCTTTACAATTTGTATTATACCAAAAAAATTTATTGTATCAAAATGACCGTGACCTATTGTTATCGTTTTCACAGGGTGCTATATTTCAGGTGAAATCAAAAGAAGGAGGAAGTTTATGAATATCATTTATATTCATACCCACGATACAGGGCGGGTGATAAGTTCTTACGGTTATGGCGTGCATACGCCAAACTATCAGAGCCTATGTGAAGAGTCTCTTTTATTCCAAAATGCTTTCAGCGTTGCACCGACCTGTTCACCTAGTCGTGCGGGTTTGTTGACAGGGGTATTTCCTCATCAAAATGGCATGCTGGGACTTGCTCAGAGAGGCTTTAGCTTAGATAAGGAGCTGCATCTCGCACATTTGTTAGCAGAAAATGGGTATCGTACAGCGCTATGCGGCGTACAACATGAGATTGGCTACTATACAAGTCATGAAATGGCCATCGGTTCGTTGGGTTACCAAGAGGATTTGAGTGGGGATCATTCGAACTATTCTGAGAAGGATTTAATTTACTGGGATGAAGCCAATGCGGATAACTTGGTGAACTGGCTTGCTGCATATGACTCTGAAAAACCATTCTTCGTTTCTTATGGGATGCATGCAACACACCGAGCATTTCCAGATGAGATACACGAAGGGGAGGATCCTAATTACACCCAACCACCCATTAATATTCCTAACAATGAACTGACGCGAGAAGATTATGCCCGCTTTAAAACGAGTTTGAGAACGGCGGATGAAAATGTTGGAGCAGTAATAGAAGCACTTAAGAAAAACGGCTTGTATGATGAAACAATTATTCTTTTAACTACCGATCATGGGCTGGCTTATCCGTTTGAAAAATGTACATTGAATGATAGTGGAGTGGGCGTGCTGTTGGCTATGCGTGTGCCTGATTCCAAACAGAGAATGAAGAGCTTTGACGGCCTGATTTCTCATATTGATGTACTGCCAACGTTATGTGACTTAATTGGTCTGGATAAGCCCGAATATTTAGAAGGAGAGAGTTTTGCTCCATTATTTACAGGAGAGGACTACGAGGGAGACGATGCTGTTTTTTCAGAGATTAACTTCCATACGTCTTATGAACCCGTTCGTTCTGTAAGAACAAAGAGATATAAATACATTCGTTTTTTCGATACAGAGTATCTGAAGATCAATCGATCGAATATAGATAGCTCCCCAGTGAAAGAGTTTTATGCTGAGAATGGATTGGACGAAGTAACCAAAGACACAGAATGTCTGTACGATCTTTATTACGACGTTTATGAAAAAAATAATTTAGCAAAAGATGAGCAGCACAAAAATGAATTGCTCAAGATGAGACAACTGTTGAAGGATTTTATGGTCCGTACGAATGATCCGCTTCTAAAAGGACCAATTGAAGTACAAAAAGAATGGAGAGTGAACAAACGAGAAGCTTATTCAGCGGGATCAAAAAATGCAAATGATTATGATAGTTTCGGGGGTTAGAAAAGGGGGAGTTATATGAGAGCAATAGTTTTTGTAGGTCATGGAGATCTGCCTAAAGGGATGAAGCATTCCATTGAGATGATCACTGGCATGAAAGAACATATCTTTGTAGTTTCGTTGTCGCCGGAAGATGGGAAAGAGGAATTTCAAAACAAATTAGCCACTCTAGATTCTCAATTGACAGAGTATACAGAAATACTGTTTTTTGCTGATTTACTTGGTGGATCACCTTGTAACGGGGTTGTTGAGAGATACTTTGACAATGAAAAAGTGCAAATAGCAGCGGGAATGAATCTTCCAATGGCGGTTACGGCTGTACTAGGAGATTTGCCCATTGAACAGATTATTCAAGAAGGCAAGACTGGAATTAGTAATGTAAAAAATCCTCAGCAAACAGTACCAGTTCAAACAGAAAAACACCTTACTCAGTCAGCTCGGGCGAAAAGCGGAGAACCGTTTGAAGTTAAGAATGTCCGAATTGATGCACGTGGTATTCATGGGCAAGTTGCGACTGCTTGGACACCTAAACTAAATATTGATCGAATTATGGTGATTGATGATTGTGCGGTGAAGGACGAGATGCAGAAGATGGCGTTAAAAATGGCTAAGCCGAATTCAGTGAAGCTGTCGATCTTATCTTCTAAAAAAGCGGTGGAGCGTTTGAACAATAAGGATTCTTATCCTGGAGAAAAGTTATTGGTGATCCTTCAACGGGTTGAAACCTTGAAGAAGTTAGCGGAGCTGGGGTATCGCTTTGCGGATGTAAATGTGGGGAATGTACCTAACCGTCCAGGAACTACTTCTTATCGGAAGACCGTGCACCTGACGGAAGAAGAAGTAGCGATTATTAAAACGTTGATCCATGATGGCACGCATTTTACTGCTCAAATGGTTCCCAATGATGCGAAGGTCGATTTTGATGAAATTATCAATAAATAAAAAGGGATAACAGGAGGAGAAAAAATGGCATTATGGCAAGCACTTTTAATTGGGTTATTTGCTTATCTTGGACGTAATCAGGTACCGTGGTTGTTTGGTACAACGGGTGGATGGTATGGGATTGGCCGTCCGTTGGTAGCAGGACTGATTTGTGGGTTGATTTTGGGTGACGTGAAAGCTGGGGTCCTTTGCGGGGTAGCCGTGCAAGCCATTTTTATTGGACAGATCACACCTGGCGGAGCAGTGCCTTCTGATTTGAACCTTGCAGGCTTCATTGGGATTCCACTAGCGATAGCAGCTGGCGGTAGTGCTGAGACAGCAGTGGCTTTTGCTGTTCCACTAGGAGCATTGGGTGTAGCTTTACACAATTTTACTATGACTATTCAAGCGGCATTTTCCCACAGAGCAGACCGCTGTGCGGAGCAGGCTGATGCACGTGGGGTTCGCATCTCTAATATTATGGGAACATCGGTGTCCTTTGCTGAACGGTTTCTAATTGTATCTTTGACTTGTTACTTTGGCGCACCATTTGCTGAAAAATTATTGAATTCGCTGCCAGAGCTTGTTCTAAACTTTTTGCAAATTGGTGGACGTATGCTGCCGGCACTAGGTTTTGCCATTTTGTTGAAGCAAATTGTTGAGGAGAAGTGGATGATTTTCCTATTCATTTTTGGTTGGGTGTTTGCCTCGTCTTTCCAACTTACAACAACAGCATTAGTTTTTATAGCAATCGCAATTTCCTTGATCTATGTGATGGCCAGATACAACAAAAATGATAGTGGGACACAATCGACTTCGGCAGCCATGAATGATTCATTGCCGTTTTATCAAGACGAGGAGGGAAATTATGAAGACTAATGTGAAACTATCAAAAAAAGATGTGTCGGTTGCTTCATGGCGTTGGATGTTCTTTGCCCTAAGCTCTCATAACTATGAACGTATGATGGGAACTGGTTTTGCTCATTCACTTTCGGGGTCGTTGGAGAAATTGTACAAGGATGATAAGGATGGGCTGCGGACGGCACTTAAGAGGAATTTGGCGTTCTTTAATACTGAACCGCAACTTGGTGCAATCATTCCAGGAATTTCGTTAGCATTGGAAGAAACGTATGCGAACGATGATTCCTTTGATGAAGACATTTTAACGAGTACAAAAAATGCGCTAATGGGTCCCTTGGCAGGAATCGGAGACTCAATTTTAGTTGGAACCTTGAACCCCATTTTACTGAGTATTGGAATCGGTTTGTCGGCTAATGGTTCTGCTGTAGGTCCTTTGACCTTCTTGATTTCTTGGTTAGCGATCGTCGTCACGATGAAGTATTGGCTATTTGTGAAGGGCTACTCATTAGGATTGGATGCAGTGAAGGTACTGACTAATGAAGCAATGAAGGTCAAAATTACTACGGCTTTGACCATGATTGGGTTAATCGTAATTGGTGGAGTTGCTTCTAGCACGATTCAAGCACCTATTGCTTTTCAATACGTATCTGGGGACATGACGATCAACATTCAAGAGATTCTTGATAAAATCATGCCCAATTTAATGCCGTTAATCGTCGCACTTGTCAGCTATTTATTAGTTGATAAAAAAGGCTGGTCAACCAATAAATTGTTAGTGGGTATTTTAGTATTTGCTGCTGCCATGGTTGCGCTAGGTATTATGTAGGAGAAAGAGGATAACGAATGGACTATCAAGATTATATTACTGATTTGCACTTGAATCTTCATCCTGATCAAATTGAGCGATTGCCTAAGTGGTATGAACATAGTAAACGCGTAGTAGACTTCTTTACTCTCGCTTATTATCCGTATCATATGGTGCAGTGTCCTGGAGGCTTCAAGGCAGAAGAAGAGATTGATTCTGAGCTGATGAAAGAGCAATGGGATTTTATCAAGGACTGTCTGGGGACTAAAAATAAAACAGAAAATTATATCAGCTTTATTGGTTATGAATGGCAGGGAACTGGAGAAGATGGTGATCATAACATTTATTTTAAGAACGACCAGCAGGCGAATATCCAGTTATCCCCACGTTACCAGGATCTGGTAAAACTTTTTCAGGCTCAAGCGGTGATTGGTATTCCTCACCACTTAGCTTATTCATTAGGAAATCGCGGTAAAAATTGGCAGACACATGATGAGCATTTTTCTCCGTTTGTAGAAGTCTATTCGCACCACGGCAGTTCTGAACGAGACAGGACGAATCTAACGATGGAACGCCATATTCATATGGGACCGAGAATAGAAGACACATCGGTGGTCTCAGGCTTGAAGCAGGGCCAACATTTTGGCATCATTGCTTCTGGCGATAACCATGAGGTACCGGCAATGGTAAAAAATGGCAGAGCAGGTGTTTGGGCGGCAGAATATTCAAAAGAAGCGATCTGGGAGGCCTTCACTGAGAGAAGAACCTATGGATTTACAGATTCGAAAATTAGTGTCTGGATGCAATGTGACGATCATCCAATGGGAAGTATTTTTACTACTGATCAGAAAGAGCTGGCTCTGGACATTGCCACAGTAGCGAATGGAAAAATCGAACGAGTAGAGTTATACAAAAATGGTGAATTGGATCAGATTCATCTAGGAAAGCTAGCAACCCAGACGGATACTAATACTCCGGTTAGAGTGAAGTTTCGCATGGAATGCGGTTGGGGACCCAATATCAAATTTTTCCCTGAGTTTAATGAAAAGATTTGGCAGGGAGAACTTACGGTCGATGGCGACGTAATCTCTGTTGAGCAGGTCTATAGCAGTTTTGATAATTCGTATGAAATGCTTAATAAGCAGAAAGTCGCTTTTCAAGCAAAATCACAAAAAAATGGCGGCGATCATTGGATGAGAGATGCGGCTATGCGTAATGAAGGGTTTATCTTTGAAATTGAAGCACTCCCTTCGGCTAAGATGAGCTTAACGATCAATGGACGACAAGAAGACTATCTAATCTCTGACCTGCTTCGTACCAGTCATTTAATTGTTTTTGAAGATGAAGCGAAAGAATTGCTGAAGGAACATGTTGGATTAGAAAAGTACTATCGTAGCGACAGTTGGTATCATAATGCGTACAAAGTAAAGCTCTACCAAGCCGCTACTGAAGAACAATATGCAATCTCGGATCAATTTGTAATACCTATAACTAAAGAAGAAACCAGTTATTTTGCGAAAGTTGTTCAAAGCGATGGGCAGGTTGCCTGGGGATCACCGATCTGGATTTCCAAAGTGTAACAGGTACATTCAATTGTGAGCTACAAATAAGATGAGGCAGATTATTTATTAATAGTTAAGGTGAGGGTGCTGCACGGAACGGTGAGTACCTTTGCCTGTTTTTACAACCTTAGGGAGAATCGTACAGTCGAGTATGGAAAAGAATTAACTAGGAAGTTAGACAAGGGGAAACAAGATGAAGCACATTTCAGTTCTGATAAAGCCTGCATCATCCTTATGCAACCTGCGCTGCAGCTATTGTTTTTATGCTAATATTAGTTCGTTAAGAGAAGTACGCTCTTACGGAAGAATGAAGACGGATGTTACAGAAAGTATGATCAAAAACATCTTTGTTGATTTGGAAAATGGAGATTCTTTATCTTTGGCTTTCCAAGGAGGCGAACCCACACTGGCTGGCTTGGAGTACTTTAAGAATGTAGTGGCATTAGTGAATGCACAGGAAAAAAGAGTGCAAGTGAACTATGCGATACAGACGAATGGCGTCATTATTAATCGTCAGTGGTGTCACTTTTTGAAAGAAAATAATTTTCTGGTGGGTTTATCGATTGATGGTCATCCGCTTTATCATGATATGAATCGAGTAGATCCGCGTGGACGTGGAACCTTCATAAAGGTTATGCAGACTAAGGAACTATTCGATAAATATGGGATTGAGTACAACATCTTATGTGTATTAACGAAACCTTTAGCTAGAGAACCACAAAAAGTTTTCCAGTTTATCAAAGAACAAGCAATTGATTTTATCCAGTTCATTCCTTGTTTAGATGATCTGAATGCGACGAAGAGAAGCACGTATGCTTTGACACCAGAAAGCTTTGCCGATTTTTATCAACAGCTGCTGTGTTTGTGGTTGAAAGAATTAGAACAAGGCCATTACATTAGCATCAAGCTGTTCGATGACATTGTTAACCTGCTAGCAAGAAGTCAAGTAACGGCCTGTGGGATATTAGGAAATTGCCAGGTGCAGTATGTAATAGAAGCAGATGGCAGTGTTTACCCATGTGATTTCTATGTATTGGATGAGTATCGAATGGGCTATATTCAAGAAAGCACATTACGAGAGTTGTTTGAAAAGGATATCGCGCGCGAATTTTTATGTTCCCGAACAACGTTGCCACAAAAATGCACTACCTGCCCTTTTAAGGATCTTTGTCGTGGCGGCTGCAAACGAATGAAGGATGCAATGTATGTAGATGAAAGAACAGATTTTTGCGGTTATCAGGCTTTATTAAAAAGCTTTATTCCGCAGATTCCTAAAATAATGAAGTTAGTGGAAGGTGCTAAGCTATGATCGTTGGGTTGCTCTATTTCATTGTGATTATACTAGCCAATACAGTCGGGGCCATTTCTGGAATGGGCGGTGGTGTCATCATTAAGCCTGTCTTTGACTTTATTGGGGCTGATTCGGTAACAACAATATCGTTCTATTCGACTGTTGCGGTATTCACCATGTCATTGGTCTCTACATTCCGACAGATAGGGAGCGGCGTCAAATTCAACTGGAGTTTGATTGGCTGGATATCTGGTGGAGCAATCATTGGTGGTGTTCTAGGGAATTTAACTTTTGAATTTTTCCTGCAAGTCTTTGCAGATGAAGCACTAGTAAAATTGATCCAGATTATCTTGACGATCGTGACGTTAGTTCTAGCATTTTTGTACACGAAGTACGATTGGAAAAATTTCGAATTTTCTGGTGTTTTATGGTATTTAGCCTGTGGGCTGATTTTAGGATTTTTAGCCAGCCTGCTAGGGATTGGCGGCGGACCAATCAATGTAGCCCTTTTGATGCTGCTATTTTCATTGCCAATCAAAGATGCGACGCTTTATTCTATCGCCACAATCTTCTTTTCTCAACTGTCTAAGCTTGTGACAATTGCGGTTACTTCTGGATTTGCCCGCTATGATTTATCCATGCTGGCTTTTCTTGTCCCAGCAGCAATTATCGGAGGGCTATTAGGAAGTAAAGTTCGCACTATCCTATCACCAGAAAAAGTGACCTTGGTTTTTCAAGGAGTGATCATTTTAGTCTTGTTAATCAACTGTTACAATGGATGGCAAATTATTCATTCAATTTCTATGTGAGTATCCTAGTGATCAGTGATGTGACAGTCATGGATCGTGATAGGGTCTGAGAGGCAGGATCGTAACGTAATTTATTAGGCTCCTTCCGAGGACTTTATAAATAGCTCAATGATTCTCTTAAAATCCTCCTGAACCTGCAGAGGCGTTTTTCGAGGCGTCTCTTTGATCCACTGTTTGATATATTTTTCAAATCCTCCAAAGCTGAAAAGCAGCGTATTAGCGATTGTCATTTCTCCAAACTGCTCGAAGATTTCTGCTTTCTTCTTTTCGTAAATCAAAAGTATCTCTTCATACAGCCTATCGGTTAATAAGTAAAGAAGATTATTTCTTACCAATAACTCGATAAATAGAGCATGCTCTTCAGCTGTTGAGAATACCAATAGGACGACAGTTTCAAAGCTCAAATTTGTCGCTTCATTGATCCTTGAAATGTATGCCGCAACGATAGCGTCAACCTCTAATACCAACACCTCGATTTTAGAATCAAAATTTCTATAGAAGGTTTTTCTAGAAACTTCCGCCTGATCTACTATTTCCTTAATAGATATCTTCTCAAATTCTTGATTGCGCATGTTGTCAATTAACGAAACAAGAATTTGATTTTTAGAATAATCTGATTTCGCATTTCCTTTATTCTTCATTGGAGCCTCCTTTTAGCCTGCTAAAGTAGACACAAAATAAGCAATATGTATCTATTTCCCAATTTCCTTGAACTCACCATAAGGATACTTTATCATAATAGACACACTTGAGTCTATTTTGAGGGGAGAATATTATGTTAAGTAATTATTTGTGGTTGCCAATTTTGTTTGTCATTCATGATTTTGAAGAAATCATCACGGTTCCAAAGTGGGTGATGTCTCATAAGGAACAAGTCTTTTCTAAAAAAAGACCGCTTTTTGGAGGAGTTACGGACGGCTCAGTGCTGGCAATCGGAGTAGTAGAAGAACTTTTGATATTGGTTGGTGTTTCATTGTATAGCTCTTATGCAGGCACTAATTCGTTGTATTTTTATGTGATGATTGTTTATACTTTGCATCTGGTCGCACATTTGTTTTTTTGCCTGCAGTATCATACTTATGTACCGGGAGTAGTTACAGCAGTCATGCAACTTCCTTTTTTATTCGTAAGTATCCATCAATTATTTCTAGCAATTGAACCCACGCTATTTTCTGTGTTCTGCAATTCTTTTCTTCTGTTTTGTCTTCTGCTTTTAAATGTTTTGGTACTCCATAAAACAATGGATAAACTAGCAAGGCGTTTATTTCTGATTTTATAACTACTCGTAAGAATCTTGCAGCTACGACTTTAAATGCAGGATTCTTTTTTGTACCACACGCGTTTACCCTCTGAAAGACAATTTCCATGTTCCGATTATGACCCCACAAAAAATGAGACCGGCCAATAAAGCCGATCTCCCTCCATAAAAAGACCCTTACTCTTGATTTAACAAGATATCTCTAATCTTCTGCCAATAACTTTTCTTGCCGACAACTAAGGACAGGTCGCCAGTCAATCCATAACGAGTGATTGCCTGATCTTCGATGGAGAGTTGTCCCTCCACCTGATAGAAGGCGCCGTCTTTTGTCAGATCGCTGGTTTCCGCAATTCGCGTTAGTGTGCCATCGATACTTTTTTCAGAAACCCCTTTTTTATCTAACTTAAAGTGAACAGGCATCCCTATTTTGACATGACTCATTTGGTTCGCAGGAATTTGAGCAGTAAAAGCCATCGAGTCTTTTGGCTGATTTGGGTACAGCTCTGCCACCAGACTTCCCTTTGGCAGCTCAGAGATATTTTTACTTTCTTCGTTTAAGTGAAGAACACCATCTGAGGGAGCCAGCAATTGACTGTTTTTTAATTGCTCGTTTAGGGATTGCAGGCTGCTGTTGTTGTGAGCAATTGTTTCGGTAATTTCTGATAGTTTTTGCTTTGTCTCAGAGATAGCCTGCTCTTTGCTTTGGGTATTCTTAGTGGCTTGTCCATTGATCTCGTGTTCAGCCGATGGAGGTGCTGCTAACTTTCCTTGTTCCAGCTGCAGCTGTTCGATTTCATTTTTGAGCTGACTTAGCTGTGTATCGATTGTGCTTAAGATATTGGCCTTCTGCTCTTCCTTTTGTTCATCAGGACTAGCAGCCAGCTGTGCCTGCCAAGTCTGATATTTAGACGTGATGTCTGAAGGAAAGCCTGCCAAAGCTTGCTGGCCGGCCCAAGCAGATCGAACCTGCTGCCACTGGCTTTGTTCAGTTTGTCGTTTAGTTAATTGATCCGTCAACTGAGTATTGGTTTTGTTGAAGGCATCCTGTTGCTGCTGCTGATTGGTTCGCAGCTGTTGATTGCTTTCCTGAATTTCTTCCTTTGCTGCTAAATAGGCATTTACCCGATTGGCGTAACCGTAAGAATCTTCTGCCGCAAATAGATTTTTTTCCTGATTCAGACTGTCAATAAAGGTGTGAATCGCTTGTTGTTGCTCCTGTAAGGAAGTATTTTGCTGCTCCAGCTGCTGTTTTTCGATCTCGATCCCGGTTGTATCAAAGGACAGCAGCAGCTCGCCTTTTTTGACTTCCTTATTTTCAGTTAGATGATTTTCTTTTATTTTTGCATTTATTGGTGTTTGCAGCTTCTTTGTTTCTAAGGAGGTAATCCGAGCCTTGGCGCGGATGACTACCTCGGTCTTGCCAAGAAACAAAAACAAGCTGCCTAATACTAAGACCCCAATTACTGGATAGAGAATCCAGCGATAGAAGGTAGAGTGGTGTTGGGCATAGACGGTGGAATGATCCAACCATTGATTGTTTTGCATCACAGAGTCCTCCTATATTTCCCACAAGCGTTGATACATTCCATGATTGCAGCGTAATTCTTCATGGGTTCCTTGTTCCACCAGCCGTCCTTCATGCATAACCAGGATTTGTTCACAGGCTTTAGCTAAGGATAGGTGATGGGCAATGAATAGAATTGTTTTATCCTCCAACTGCAGTAAGCTTTGCATAATAGCATGCTCCAATAAGGTGTCCAATCCGCTGGTAGCTTCATCTAAAATCAGAATATCTGCATCCTGCAGCAGTGCTCGAGCAATCGCTAAACGTTGGCGTTGGCCACCAGATAAGTTCGCGCCGCCTTCCTCTAATAGAGTCTCAAAGCGTAAAGGCTGTTGATCGATAAAGGAAGTGAGCTGAACCTGCTCACATACTGCTAAAATTCGCTCAAAAGGCGGCAGAGATGCTAAGCCAAAGGTAAGATTTTCCAAGATTGTTCCGCTGAAGAAAAAAGACTCTTGGGGAACATAGGTCACTCGCTGCCGTAATTCTTGCGACTGAATATCCAGGATATTGACGTTACCAAAACGAATCTGCCCCTCACTAGGAGCATAGAAATTAACCAGCAGCTTCGCTAAGGTTGATTTTCCTGAACCGCTGACACCAACAATCGCAATTTTACTATTGGGTGGAATAGTGCAGGTAATATCTATTAAGGTAGGCAGCTTCATCGTGTAGGAGAAAGAAAGCTGGTCTAGCTGAATTCCTTGCTGGAAGATAGTAGAAGAGAAGTGTTTTGCGGCACCTTGTTCTTCCTTTTCAGAAGAAATAGCAAAGATTTCGTTCAACCGTTTGTTGGCAACCTGAGCTGTTTGCATTTTCACCTGCAGATTAATGATATTTTGCAGCGGATCAGTAAAGAAGACCAGTAGTGCGTTGTATGTAATCAGCTGCCCAATACTAATTGAGCCATCGATAACGTAGTAAGACCCTAGCCACAAAATCAAGGCGCTGCTCACCAACTGGATGGCTTGCTTGATTCCTTGTTGAACATTATCTAAAGTGACCGTCTTAAAGGAGGACTTCATCAATTGGATAAACTCCCGATCCACCCGATTATAGACTTTTTCTTCGCCATTGTAGGCTTTAATCGTTTCAATCCCCTTTAAACTTTCAATAATACTGGAATTCAAAACTGCACCAGCCGACATTTCTGCCTGATTCGCCTTCTCGTAGCTGCGGACAAAGGCTAAGATCGCAGCCAAATAAAAAGGAAGAGAGGCCAAGGTTATCAAAAAAAGCGGTCCGTTTTGAATCGCTAAGGTTGTTCCTACAATGAAAACCATCCCGATATCCAAAAATACTGATAATGTGGCACTGGCAAGCGCATCGATAATTTTATTTGCATCTAAAAAGCGAGAAATAATTTCCCCTGATTTCCGAGTAGCAAAAAAACTCATCGGTAAAGTCAGCACATGCTTAAAATAGCGGAGCATAACTGCCATACTCATTCGCTGCCCTAAAATCACCAACAGATAATTACGGCTGTACTCAAACAATACTTTAAACAAGTACACAGCGATTAATCCTGCTGAGACGATATTTAAGGTAGACATTGCTTGATTCGGAATAAAGAAATCAAGTATTCCTTGAAAATAATAAGAGCTGGCAATACCAAACAAGGTAATAAATAAGGCTGCTAGAACAATATGAAAAATAAGTCCTCTTTGCTGCCACAAAACCGGGAGAAAAGAGGTCAGGCCAGCGACTTTTTCTTTGCTCGGCTGATACTCTGCTGCTGGAGTCATTAGCAAAAGTACTCCAGTCCACTCATGGTCGAAATCGGTAATCTTCTTTTTAAGCTTTCCTTGACCAGGATCAGCAATGAGTAAGGTATCCCCTTTTACGCCGTACACGACAACATAGTGCATATATGTATCATCAATAATCACATGAGCAATTAAGGGAAAAGGCAGCTCTTTTTCCTGCCACACGCCTTGATCAGCTTGAATCGCCTGGCAGTCGAAATTCAGCTGCTCAATGCACTTTTTCAAGCCAAAGGCGGAGGTTCCTTCTAAATCGGTTCCCGACAGCTCCCGCAGCTTATGGATCGGGATTTCGGTTTTGTATTGCTTTAGAATCATGGCGATGCAGGCAACGCCGCAATCCTTTTCATCCTGTTGAGGAATAAATGAGATAGCAGTCATTTGAACAAGGCTTACTCCCTTCAATAAGTTACTTCATTTTTTCTAACCGTTCCTTTAGCTTCTTAGCTTTACCTAAAGCAAAGGTACGGCTTAACTCAGCATTGAAATGAATTGTACGGTTAGCAAAATCTATTTCTCGAGCCTTTGTTAAATTCACCAAACAAGAACGGCTGGCACGAAACAATGCGGGATAAGCTTTCTCCAAATCCTGCAGCTTGCCGTAGAATTCATAGTGGCCATTCACAGTGTACAAAACCACACGATGAGGAATAGTTGAAGGCTCTAGGAACAAAACCTCAGCCAAATTAAGGTTGAAGGTCTGAGTACCAATAGAAAAGGTAAAATTCTGACCCTGATCATTCTTAGCTGTCGCAATTCGCTCTTGAGCTACTGACAACAGCTCCATAATCTCCGTCCGATAATCCTCCAATGGTTGGTCCTTAGTAATGAAGCCTAATGCCTCCACTCGCCTTTTTAAAGTAAGGGGAGCCAGCTCCTCGTGAGTTGTAATAAAAATAATTTTCGCCTGTGCATCAGCATTACGAATGGTTTCGGCCAAGTCGATGCCATCAATCGTATGGTTCAAATCGATATCTAAAAAATAAACCCCGTTTTTTGGTTGAAATTGCTGCAGGTATTTCTTTACCTCCAGCGGATTCTGAGTCTTTAAGACTACCTCAAAGGGATCATTGTGAAACAACAAATAGTTTTGGATGATCGTATCCAGCTGCTGCAGCTGAATCAGTTGATCCTCACAAATAATAATTGGATAGCTCATGCAGCTACTTCCTTTCAAAAACGGTAATAATTTGAGTTGAGAAGGTATGTTCATCCTTTTCATACTGCACGTATAAGTTTGGATACTTTGTTTTAAGTTCTTGGATGTTGGAGAGCCCTAAGCCTAAATGATCTTGTTTGGAAGAGAATCCAGGCTGCATCAGCTGAGGAATACTTGCACCTGATTCCTGATACGTATTCTGTATCAAACATTCCAGCTGCTGATTGTCCTGATAAAGCAAAATGGAAAGCGCAGGTTTTTCAAGCCCTCGGGCCGCTTCAATCGCATTGTCCAGTGTAATTCCTAGAATACGAATAAAATCAAATACTGGAATCGGCAGCTCTTCAATTTCTTGTCGACATTCCAAAGTACAAGCAATCTGATGCTCCTGAATGACCGACAGTTTACTAATTAGCAAACTCTTCAGGTATGTGTTTTTTACGTTTTTCAAGTCATTATAGGACCAAGCAATTGAAGCAAAATACTTATCCGAATAATTCTCCAAGCTAATTACTTGTTGCAGCAGCTCCGTGTCTTTACTTGCGACAGAAGATTCTTTCAAGCTTAAGATTAGATTTTTATAGTCATGCTGAAACTTGCGCATTTTCTGCTGATTATCTTCTAATTGATCGGCGTATTCCTTAAGATCGGTTAGCTGCTGCTTGAATAATTGCTGCTCGAAGGTTTCCTTTTGGCGAGCTGTTTCGCGAGCAAAAACAATAAGCAGGAAAATGGTTTGAACCACTAAGAAAATGACCAAACCGACAACAAACCGATCAAAGGCTTCATAATAATGAGCGGCGTAAGTAATCAGTAAAGCTACTAAAAATAAATACCCTAAGAGAATGGAAGAAAACTGAGAACTGTATTTCTTGAGCAATCGTTCTGCTGAAAAGCGGAAAAGGGCAAAGAGAAGCACTAGTAAGGCAAGAATATCAAGAACAATCTCTCCTATCACCAATGTCCAGCCCTTTACTCCTGAAAATGAAATGAATGGAATTATTCCAGCAGAAACTAGGAGTGGAACAAAGTAGCTGAGCAGCATACTCAAAATGATTGTATTCAAAAGAATATAGTTTGTTTTTTTCTTCGATTTTAGCAGGTAGTAGCATCCAACGATTGTTAGTACATCAGAAAAATCACTGAATACTTCTACTAAAAAGGTAATTGGTAAAAGAACCAGTAACAAGATCATCTTTTTCTTAAGGGGTATTCCACGATATAGCCTGAAAAAGATGCCATAAAAATAGAACGAAGATAAAAACATCCGTAAAATGTACGCTTTCGTATCAATTTGTACCATTTGATTCACCTCTTGAATATGAGTATATCAGAGGCAGTAAAATCTAACACTTTCTAAAAAATGACCATAAACATTGTGCAGGATTACCCGAGCTTTTACCGAATTGTCCACGGTTTCCCCCTTGTACTTGCTTTAGTTGCTTTTCCGATAATTGTTGAACGTTCATAAGCTCACTCCTTTCATTGATTGAAATTAGTATGGCATAAAGCATTCCTGTATATAAAAATATGTCCTGAAGGTAGCCAAATGCTGTCTTGAACGGTTGATGAAGTAGAAAATAATCGTTTAGGATGGAAAAATACAGGTTCAGGATGTTTTTCTCAAGCTTCGAAAGAAAAGAAGTACGATAGAGGTATCAGATAAGGGGAGGTGAGAATATGGACAAGTATACACAATTATCTGCTGTGCAATTACGAGCAACTGTCGGTGGAAAAAGAACCTGGAAAAACTTTGTTAGCTACATGGGCAGCTATTACAAAGGATTGTGGGACGGCTTAGTCGGTTAAGTTTCTCAACAAGTAATTAAATCAAAAAAGGAGTGAAGAAGAGATGAACTATCAAGTACTTAATGAAAAGGATCTTCAAGCAATTACTGGTGGCGGTCAATACGATAAGACGGGTTACAAGATAGGAAAAACAGTAGGCACGATCGTAAGAAAAGGATTTGAAATCTGGAGTATTTTTAAATAATTTTCGCTTCCCCACATACTTAAACCCTAGGCAGACAATTCCCCAAGCTCTCCGTTGTCTGTCTAGAGTTTGAGCAGGACGAGCGTTTAGAAAGAGAGAACCAATGAAAAAAAGCCGCTATCTATTCGTTATCATCCAGTTTCTTTTTGCACTTATTCCCCAAATTTGGATTTATCTTTTTATTACTAAAATGGGCTGCAGCTTTACCTATGGACTTAGCGCATTCTTTGCTGCTGTGATTCTGATAAATCTCTACTTGGCGATCTATTTTTTTGAACAGATAACAGCTATCAAATTAACCATTAGAGGGATTCGCTTGAAGCAGCTGCTTTATTATACTTTTTTAGCAGTAGGGTTAAAGATTCTTTTTGGTCTTCTGGCGTATTGGGCTGGTTACACAACACCAGACAATGAAGAGGCAATTCAAGGATTGTTAGGAGAAATGCCCAAAGTAATTTTTACACTATTTGCCGTAATCAGCGGTCCTATTTTAGAAGAGTTGGCTGCTCGAGGATTCATCATGGGATACATATTTAAGCAGCATAAACCACTGGGCTTTTTAGTAAGTGTTGTCCTATTTACTGCGCTTCATCGCCCAACTAGCCTAGGCCAAGTATTGATCTACTTAGGTCCATCAATAGCCTTTTGCTGGATTTATTACGCCAGTGATCGACTGGAATATTCTATTGCTGCGCACGTTATAAACAACTTGCTTGTTTTACTATAGCTCTTAGACATGAATGGCTAAAAGATAGAGAGGAGGAATTCAGATGTTTTTATTGAGAATTCTGCTATTGATTGTACTGATTGGATTAATTGTCTATATCAACAATAAAAAGCAGACTCTGCCACGAAATTATAGCTGGCTGCTTATCGCCGCTATTATTTGTATCATCATTATAGAAATTGTCACCAGCTCTGTTGCTACCAGCTTTTTACAGGGATTAATGGACGGTCTAACTCAGTAAAGAGGGAAGAAAGGTGAGGCACAATTTTATACCAAAAGATTCAGAAATACGCCACAGGAATAGTCACTTTTTTCGGGATGGTGATTATTTCACAGGTGCCGGATATGGTTGCTTTACGCGCAAAAACAAGTCTTAAGGATTTGCTGGTACCGCTAATCGCTGCTTCACTTCTATGGATAATGATCCTCGTATGCCAAAGTCTTGGAATTTTTCAGCTCAGAGATTGGCGAGTTCATTTGTCTGATATAAAGCTAGTCCTAATCGGGTTCCTGATTTTTATCATCGTAAAAGCAGCCGGTGGGGCACTTCTGTTTCTACTGGGGGAGACAACGACTCATAATCAGCAGCTGGTGGAAAGTGCTTATGCTGCTCATCCTGTTTGGATTCAATTTTTACTGATCGCAATTGTGGGTCCGATTATGGAAGAATTTATCTTTCGAGGATTTCTGATTCATTACTATTTTTCTGCTAATTATAAGGTGGGGATAGTAGTTAGTAGTTTGCTTTTCGGTCTGTTCCATCAACCAACTGATTTAGTCAGCTTACTTATTTATGCATCAGGTGGTTGGGTACTGGGGATAATCTATCAAAGAACGAAAAGGATTGAGATTGTTATTCTTATCCATTGCTTGAATAATTCACTGATGTTTCTTCCTTACTTGTTTGGAGGGTAAAGGGATAATAGAAAGGTGAGTATCGTGAAAAATACTGATTACTTTAGTAATGTTTTGACACTAACTAAAACAACTTTGGAAGATTCTGATATCCAGAAAGATATAGTACTATGTAGTATTTTAGAAAGAATCAAAATGAGTGCTCTTAAGGAGGAGTTTTTTTATGATTACAAGAAAGAATTTCAACCAGCAGTTAGTAGATTTACGATTAGAAATGGATTTTCTACTCCCAAAGTGTTATTGGACTTGTTTTCTGTGATACATATGCCGAAAGCTTGGTCAGGGTTATAATCAAAAAGCTTTAAAACGTATCCAGTAGGTGAACGGCGTTTTAAAGCTTTTTTGCATAAATCTTTTTTTAGAGATAACTTATCAACTATGAATCTATGTTTTCACCTAACACACCTTTAACTAAACAGCCGTTTTTCCACGTAATTGACGTTTAGGGAAAACAATCAAAAAGACCATGTAGCAAACAGACAGAAGAGAGACCGCCCAGATGTTTTGCTGTAAAGAACCGCTCATAGACAATGAGGCCAAGATATTGAATGCTGCATGGAAACCGATGACTAAATAAAGTGAGCCAGTTGAATAATACATAAGCGAAAATACACCACCTAATAATAAAGCATTAATGATTTGCAGAATAACCAATACCGATGCTGTATCTGGATTCAATCCGCTAGCGATATGCAAAATACCGAAGATACTGCTAGAAAACAGTAAGTAAAACGTTGGACTTTTGTCTTTCAAAAAATAGAAAAAGATTCCCCGAAAGAGTGTTTCTTCTACAAAACCTACCAAAAGCATCTGAAGCCCAATCAATAAAATTGTTGAAGTCGATAAGGAACGATTGAAGCCCAAAATCACTGGTTGAATAAGTACGATCAGTGCGATGAAGCCTATCCAATAGATGGGCACGGTCCCTTTTTTAAAGCCAAACGGTTTCAGGCTAAGCTCTTTCTTCTTCATATAAAAAATTAAAAAGAGAGCGTACAATGCAAACGCCGCTATTTGAGACAGAATAATTCCGTTAGTATCCATTGCTAAAATCACACTTGCTGCTGAAAAAAAGCTGATAACCAGTGTTAATCCGATTGCTAAACCTACCAATTTAAAATATGTTTTACTCATTTTGTTCCTCCTGTAATTCGTTTTTTACACTATAGCATGGGCTTCTTAGTGAAATTCCGTTATAATTCCTGTATACAGGAATTATGAAATGGAGATAGCTATGTACGGCGAAATCATCAAGCAAATTCGGAAAGCAAAAGGATTTACGCAAAAAGAAGTTTATACCGGGATTGTTTCAAAAACCTTCTATAGTGATTTTGAGGCAGGAAAATATTCTGTGGAAATTACTAAGTTTGAAGGGTTCATCAAAAATTTAGGGATTACCTATCAAGAATTCGAGTATTTCAAGAAGCAATCACAAGAGGATGAAGCGAAAGTTTTAGAAGATAAAATTGATCGGCTTTATAAAAGCGGCAAATTTGAGGCACTTTATGATATTTACGAAGAATATAAGCAGCACCAAGCGATCGAGCTGCGCTATTTGGCGATTCAGGCCTACCTCTTAGTACTAATTACCAACACCAATTTTTACAAATTTTCCCGAGAACCCTTTAATGAAATTCTGGCTGAATTAGAAAATGCCAAGATGTGGACATTGAAAGAAATTAAGCTGAGCAAGCTGGTATTGTTGTCACTTTCTGAAAAGTACAAAGAAAAAGCTGCCGCGATCTGCCAGCGGATTGGGCAGGAATTGGAGAAATATCAGTCATTTGACGGCAAAGTTTACTATGAGGAAATGGGCGATTTGTATTTCAACAGAGTCCAAAGCTTGTTAATCACCAATGATGTTCCAGCTGCTCAAACAGTTTTCAATGAATACCAGCAAACGATCCAGCAGTCAGATAATCTGCATTTGATGATCCAGTTGAAGTTCAGTGAGAATCTGTTGCAGCTTTATGTAGATTATCCGGTTTATCAGCCTAAAATGAAAACCTTGCTGCAGCACTTAAGTGAGACGGCGACTTCGGAAACACATTTTTATGGAATCATTTTCCAAATTCATCAGGAAAAAGCTAAAAGTTATTATGCACGTTATCGGAAAAAGTAGGTCGTATGAAAAGTATCGCTTTATTATAAAAGATTTGTTAAAGTACCATGTCATAAAGATAGTACGAAATGAGCTGAGCGGGTACAGGTCTAACAGCACCTCCCTTTTAGGCAGCTGCCAAAGAATATTGCAGCATTTCTTGATAGGCAGTTTCTCTGTATTGCTCGCGGTTAGTGCTCATCAAAAGGTATTTTTTAGCTCACGGATGTTGAAAAGCTGTTTAGAGGACTTTTTAAGATGTTTTTTGTGACTATCCCTTGGTTATTCTTTCGTTATTTTTGAGCATTCAATCAGTCAATATCTTCTTGACAACTACTGAACATGAATGCTAATCTTTTTGGTAGTCGAAAGCGTTTTATTTTAATTAAAAAACGCTGATAAAAACATGAAGATATGAGGTGAGAAAATGATCTTGAACGTTGATTTCAATAAAACCATTCGTTATTGCTGAACAAGCACTGAAATCTTAGCGTGCTCTAAGTCAGTATGTAAAGAAGCATTTTCTCATTTTATTCTATCCGATAGATAAACCGTTATTCTCGGGGGATTTTTTGCGCCCATTTTTTCTAATGTCTTGTTTTTGGTGACGTTCCGTGAATGCTGGCTTTTTTTGATGTGTTCGAAAACCGTGTCTACTGAACGGCTTCGTCCACTGACTGGTTATTGAGAATAGATGAGAAAGCATGCTGTTGATTTGGGATGCTTTTTTCGTGCGCCAATAGGCCCTTAGAAAAGTAGATATTCTTGTGAATCAATATACTATGCTTCAGTCAGAGTTGTTTTTTTGTAATCAACCAATCTTTTAAATTACTTTACTAAGAATGAAAAATCAGAGGAGATGTTAGTGTTGAAAAAGTCAGTTTGGAAATATTTAGCTGTATCATTTTGTATGCTTGTACTATTAGCCGGTTGTGGTGGTTCCGGAGGGGATAAAACCGAAGGCAGCAAAGATGCAGCGTCTGCTAAAAAAGACGAGCTTCGTATTGCCGTGTCTGCGAATCCACCTTCTTTAGATGCTCAGATCGCAAACTCTAATATTACAGCTCAAATCGGGTACCACATTTTTGAACCGTTGTTTGCGATGGATGGGAATTTTGAACCCCAGCCAGTACTTGCTGATTCTTATGAAGTAAGCGAGGATGGCAAAGTGTACACGATCAAACTTTTGAAGGGTGTTAAATTCCATAATGGCAAAGAAATGACTGCGGATGATGTAGTGGCATCACTAAGTCGTTGGGTGAAAGACTCACAAAAAGCAAGCACCTTGATTGGTGGATCGACATTTGAAAAAGTAGATGATTACACAGTGAAGATGACTGCCAATGAAGCGTCATCGGATGTGATTACCGTACTTGCGAATCCAATTATGTTTGCGGCTATTTACCCTGCCGAAATTGTAGAAAAAGCTGGCGAAAAAGGTATCAGTGAATACATTGGAACCGGTCCTTATAAATTAGCCGACTGGAAGCAGGATCAATACGTTGAATTGGAAAAATTTGATGATTACAAAGTTAGAGAGAATGCAACTACTGGTTTAGCGGGCAAAAAGACAGCAGCTACCGATAAGCTTGTTTTTGATATTGTAACCGATGCGTCAACGCGAATTGCCGGTGCTAAGAACGGACAGTATGACATTGTAGAGGAAGTTCCTCAAGATAATTATGAAGAATTAGAAAAAGCATCTAACCTAAAACTAGATGTTACTAAAGGCGGAACTCTGAACCTGTTCCTTAACACTACAGTAGGAATCATGGAAAAACAGGATATGAGACAGGCTGTATTGGCAGCACTTAATATGGATGATATTTTGCTTGCCAGCTATGGAAACAAGAAGCTCTTTGAAGAAAATCCAGGCTGGTTTAATCCAGAGGATGCTCAATGGGGAAGCGAAGCAGGGAAAGAATACTACAATCAAAATGACCCGGATAAAGCAAAAGAGCTATTGAAAAAAGCTGGATACAACAATGAAAAATTGGTACTTGTAACGACACCAGACTATCCAGAAATGTACAATGCTACACTAGTTGTACAAGAGCAGCTTAAAAAAGTAGGAATAAATGCCGAAGTTGAAAGCTATGACTTCAGTACGTTTATGGAGCACCGAGCAGATCCTAACCAATGCAGTATGTTTATCACCAGCAACAGCTACAACGTTCTTCCGATTCAATTAACGGTACTAGACAAGACGTGGGCTGGGATGGACCGACCAGAGGTTACAGACGGAATTAAAGCAATGCGCTCAGCCAATTCCCAAGAGGAAGCAAAAGCAGCATGGGATGATCTACAAGAGTTTATCTATGAATATGGCGGCGCAACTGTCCTTGGTCACTTTACTGGGGTGAATGCGGTCAGCAATAATGTAGACGGCTACGAATATATGAGATTCCCAATCTTCTGGAATGCAACAGTCTCAGAATAAGCGATCGACGCGGTGAGCTGCTACGGCGGCTCGCCGTTTTTTAACAGAAGTATAGATAGGAGCACATTATGGTTTCTTATATAGTAAAACGAATATTGTCATTGATTCCGGTCTTGTTTATCGTATCAATTATTGCCTTTCTGATCGTTTATCTCATACCAGGTGGGCCAGCTACGGCCATTCTAGGGATGGAAGCAAGTCCTGAACAGATTAATCAAATGAATGCACAGATGGGCTTTGATCGGCCATTTCTCGTTCAATACGTGGATTGGTTAGGAGGCATCGTGCAAGGGAATTGGGGCGAATCGTTCTTTTTACGGCAATCGGTACTTTCTGCAATTGGCGAATATTTTGGACCAACGCTTAGTTTAGCTATTTTGGCTCAAATTTTAGCGGTTATCATTGCCATGCCTCTTGGAATATTGGCTGCTTATAAACGGGGAACGGTCATAGATGTGGTCTCAGTATCTGTGTCGCTTTTAGGCTCAGCTCTGCCGGGATTTTTGCTGAGTATGTTTTTAATGCTGGCCTTTAGTGTGTACAATCAGTGGTTTCCAGTTGCGGGTTATGCGGATCTTTCGGCAGGAATTGGCGAGCACTTGAAATACTTATTTCTTCCAGCTTTATCACTTGGTATCGTGCAAGCAGCGTATCTAACCCGGATGATAAGATCCTCGTTGCTAGAGGTCCTACATAAGAGTTTTATTCAAACTGCTCGTGCAAAGGGATTAAAAGAGAAGCGGGTCATCTTAACCTATGGATTGAAGAATGCGGCGCCTGTCATCTTGACAGCGATCGGACAGTCTTTCGGCAGTCTAATAACTGGAACAATCGTTACAGAAACCCTTTTTAATATTCCAGGACTGGGAATGCTCACAATGTCTGCCATCAATCGTCGGGATGTCTTTGTGATCCAAGGAGTCGTTTTATTTGTGACTTTATTATATGTATTCGTTAATTTGATCGTCGATGTGCTGTATGGATTTGTTGATCCAAGGCTGCAGCCGGGACGGAAGTAGGAGGTGAGAGCATGTTTTTAACAAGAAAAAGTATGTCTGAAGCAGGTATAGCGATTGTTAAGGAACAAAAGCAGCTTCGCAAGGAAAAATTACTCACGAATCCAGCTCTCATCATTGGACTGATTGGTTTTGCGGCCATTTTTGCAGCGGCGATGATTATTCCCATCATTAATAAGACCGATCCTAATGCCATGGCAGTGACGGAACGTTTTAATGCTCCCAGCGCTGCTCATAGATTTGGTACGGATGAATTCGGTAGAGATATTTTGATCCGCTTAATGTATGGAGCCAGAGTTTCCCTGTGGGTAGGAGGTTCTGTAGCAGTATTTTCTTGTGTGATTGGCACGATTATTGGAATATATGCCAGCTACTTTAAGCTGTTGGATCATATTCTGATGAGAATTTGCGATGCGCTGATTGCGATTCCCGGGATTCTGTTGGCCATTTCTCTGATTACGACTTTCGGCACCTCAAGCTGGAATGTGGTCTGGGCACTGACCATCGTATATACACCAAGTGTCGCTCGTACCGTTCGAGCCAGCGCGCTGGTTATTAAAGAACAGCCCTATATAGAGGCCGCTAAGGTACAAGGCTTCAGCAATTTTAAAATTCTATGGAAACTAATTTTGCCAGGGGTTATTTCGCCGCTGACAGTTCAAGCTTCCTTCATTTTTGCTCAAGCGATCATTGCCGAAGCCTCACTAAGCTTCTTAGGGGCAGGTATACCAGCACCTGCGGCAAGCTGGGGCAATATGTTACAGGATAGCAAGCCGGTCTTCTCCAAAGCTCCTTGGACTATGATTGCTCCAGGATTGGCAGTCATCATTTGTGTGCTGAGCCTAAACCTTCTAGGTGATGGGATTAGAGATTACCTTGATCCAAGGGTAAAAGGAGGGAACAAAAAATAGTGAATAAGCCAGCTGATAAAGCAACTAAAATACTAGAAATCAAGCAACTCAAAGTAAAGTTCCCGATTCATAAAAAGTGGCTTCCAGCAGTAGATGAAGTGGATTTAACGATTCATGCTGGAGAGATTATTGGCATCGTTGGCGAATCAGGTTCAGGAAAAAGTGTGATGTCCCAATCGATTTTGCGGCTGAGAGATCATGATACAGCAGTACAATATGAAGGCGAGATTCTCTTTGAAGGCAATGATTTATTGCAGAACTCACTGTCTCAGCTTAGAGAGATTCGTGGAAACGACATCTCCATTATTTTTCAAGATCCATTGAACTCATTAAGTCCGGTGCATACGGTTGAAAAGCAGTTAAGTGAAGTGATTACGCTGCATAAGCAGGTATCCAAGGATGAAGCCAAAAAGCGCAGTATTGAAATGCTAAATTTAACTGGGATTCCTGATCCGGCAGCCTGTTTAAAAAAATATCCCTTTGAGTTGTCCGGCGGCATGCAGCAACGAGTAATGATAGCCATGGCACTTGCCTGCGAACCAAAGTTGTTGATTGCAGACGAACCAACGACTGCCTTGGATGTAACGATCCAAGAACAAATTCTGCGGTTAATTAAAGAGTTGAACGAAAATCTGGGAATGTCGGTACTTTTTATTACCCACGATATGGGGGTTGTGTCCAAGCTCTGCCATCGGATTAAAGTAATGTATCTAGGGCAAATTGTCGAGGATGCCGCAACAGAAGAACTATTTGCAGAACCCTTGCATCCTTATACAGAGGGCCTAATTTCATGTATTCCTCATCTGGAAACAAAACGTGGAGAACCTCTTCCAACCATACCAGGAACGGTTCCGTCACTTTCAGAGATACCAAAAGGCTGTCACTTTTGTACCCGCTGCAAATATGCCGATGAACGTTGCTTCCAAGAACAACCGCCGATGATCGAAGCGCGGCCAGATCACTTTGTAAAGTGCTGGAGATATGACGAAGCTGCTAATGTAGGGGAGGGGTAGTGATGGATAATCATTTAGTAGAGATTAAAAACCTTCAAAAATCATTTCCTGTACGAAGACAAAAGGCTGCCCTTTTTGGTCCGAAAGAACAAATGCTGGCAGTGGATAACTTATCCTTCCACATAAAAGAAGGTGAAACCTACGGACTAGTAGGTGAATCAGGCTGCGGAAAAACAACGACCGGGCGAATGATTGTTGGGCTGGAAAAGCCCAGCAACGGTTCGATCATTTATGAAGGAAAAGACCTAGGCACACTTAATGACAAAGAATTTTTCCCATTGAGAAAAGATTTACAGATGGTCTTTCAGAATACCTTGTCAGCACTAAATCCAAGACAAAGAATCGGCAGTATTCTCGAGGATATTTTGAAAGTACATGGCGTATCGGATGCTGCTGAACGGCGAGATCAAGTGGTTGAAGTTTTGGAGAAAGTTGGTTTGTCTGAATATCATTATTTCAGATTCCCTCATGAATTATCCGGTGGACAAGTCCAACGATTGGGAATTGCCAGTGCCCTAGTGATCAAACCGCGATTGATTATCTGTGACGAACCAGTATCTGCGCTGGATGTTTCCATTCAGGCACAAATCTTAAATACTTTGATGGAATTACAGCAGGATCTAAACTTAAGCTTACTCTTTATTTCTCATGATATCGGAGTAATTCGCTATATCTCCGATCGAATCGGAGTAATGTATCTTGGGACTTTAGTAGAAGAAGCCGACACTGACGAACTCTTTAACAATCCTCTTCATCCTTATACCAAGGGGCTGTTTGCTTCTGTGCCAGATCCTTATATTCGAAAAGAGGAAACCCCTGACTTTAGTGGAGAACAGCCAGTTAGAACAAGTGATTTTAAGGGCTGTGCATTCTACAACAGATGTCCTTTTGCGATGGATAAATGTGTTGAGGAGGCACCGGAGTTTTTGGAGGTGTCTTCGGGACATAGGGTTGCTTGTTATTTGTATGAGGGTGAGTGAGGTATAGAAGTTTGATGTTTTGTTGAATGGTAGTTGAGTTAACTATAATGATGCTGTGAGATGTGAGAATTATGGAATCACTGCTTTAGCAGCAAACTAGATTAAACAAAAATACACTAATTTTCTACTGGAGACATTAACATGGTATAATACAAACGAAAAGAGGAGTTGCGACAACAACTCCTCGAGTGTAGACCCGTTTCAGAATGGTGGCTACAAATAATTTTATAGCTTGACCACCTAAAAACTCAGCGAAGAAGTGATTAGGTGGTTATTTTTTTTGGTTATGATTGTTTATCAGTAGTATCCATGTTGATAGCGTAATCATATGTTGCAACATTTGAGAGAAATGTGAATTGAGTAATGATATAATAATCATTGGACAGTAAAGGAATTATTTTAATGACGGTGGCTATCTTTTCGGAAGTGAGGTGGTTCGTATGAACATACTCCGAAAATCTGAAGAAAGGAGCAGCCTTTTGTCAGCATATGAGACAATTCAGGTCATTCTAGGCTTTGGTATGTTTACCATTGCCTTGGTTAGCTTGATTGTTAAGTTGCTAAACAACGACAAAAAATAGCCGTCACTTTAGCGGAGCCGACTATTTTTTGAATTTAAAGATTTAGTTTTCTGCCACCGTCTTTAACGGTGCTGTCTAAAGGGAGGTTGTTGACGCAACTTCCCTTTTCGTACTCATTATAGCATATATCCTCTATTTTTGGTGCTAAAAGTGTATCATGAAAATAAGACGTACAAACAGGGCAGTGGGAACAAGTGTAAATTCCACTACTTGTATAATGGTCAGGAAAAATTTTTCCAAGAGTTTAGGTATACTCTTCTGAGAATGCAATCACAATAAAATTTTATAGATGTTATGACTTAATGTATGTAGTTTTTTATAGTTCTAAGTTTATGATGAAAGAATAGCAATTAGGGAGAATGAATATGAAAAGATTTTTTATTTCTTTGCTACTTTTGATAGCTCTCACAGCTTGTAATAATCGTATTGATGACAGAGAAAACACAAACCTGGAAAGAGAATTTTCCAATTCTTCCAGTAACAAAACATTCATAAGCAGCAGTCAAAGTGATTCAGAAGATAATATTATTATCAACGCAAAACAAGAGCCTGATCAGATTGATCGGAGCACTATTGCTGCGAATGATTTTTGGGAGCATGTTTATCAGGACAACAGATTCTCGTGTCCTTTTGATGATTTCATTATTAATATTTATGAGAGGCAAGATACTACAGATGACTTTGCAACTTGGTATCGTAAAAATCCTGATGATACTTACGTTGATTTAGGTAACTTAAATTACCAAGTTCTTTCCACGCCTAGTTGGTTTGAATTATTTGGAGAAAGTAGTCGAGGTACAGAAACATTCAATTCATGGATACACAGAGTATATGATATTCAATATTCGCAACTAAATTTTGAGGAATGGTATGAAGATAATCCGACACCTGAGAATATTTCAATGTATCCATAAGCATTCACTATCATGTAAACGAGCAGCATACTGAAATGTATGCTGTTCGTTTACATGTGGAAAGCTTTATTCTTTGAATGTGAAAACCACATAAGATAAACAGGATTTAGTTACTTTCTAAGCCGATTAGGTGAAGTATAAAATAGCATCCTTATACTAAAAACGTTCGTTTTCCTGTGCAATCGACTCCATCAAAATTACAGTTCAATATATATTAATCATTCTTATATTTTTCTTTGGAAAAAACTTTAAATTCAGAGAACAACTTCTTGTTTTTGAATTCATTCGCGCCCAAAAAGACTATATCTTCAGATTCTTTATATGAGTGTATAAATTTGATGAAATCACTATAAATTTCTTCCATATCGGTTTTCACTTTATCGATGGATACGGTTCTGTTATTGCTCTCATCAGCGTTCTTAATAGCAATATTGGAATACTCCCATTTTGAAAAATCTGAGCTATCGTAGCTATTTTCTTTATAAATATATGTTGCTATCAAAAAGTATCGACCAAATTTACTCAGTGCATTTAGATCATCGGAAATTCTCGAATTATTTTTGGGAGTGGAGCTCTTTATTTTAACGGAATCTGTTACCTGTTGTAGAAATTGATCAGTTAGTATACTTTTCAATTTGAAGGCGAAATTTACTGGCTTATAGTTTTTTAAAAATGCTTCTTCAGAGTTCTCTCCAGATAATGTTTTGAAAATCGTTTGATCTTTAAATGCAATATCATCAGTTGAGTTTTCTGCTAATTCTCCTTTCAGTAAAGTATTTGCTCCACTAGATCTAGCACTGCCCGGATTTTCTGCTAGGTAAGCTTTTACTAGTCTAGCGAAAGTTATTAAAGAATACCTATGAGAGAGGATGCTTTCAGCTTCTCCACGTCTAACAAAGCGAAAGTTATATTCCTCGTTTTCAGGAGACAACTGTAAGTTATTACAATCAGAAACGAAACTGTAAGTATAAGCGATATCTTCTGTTTTAATTGGCTTTTGCCTATTTAATGCAACTGTGATTTCATCTAAAGACTTGTCTACTAGTTCCTTATTACATTCTTTTTCATCTCTTGAGAAAATGAATAAACGTAGTAATACATAAGGATCACTAGTTTTTATTAAGGCCTTCGAGCTGGCAGTAATAGTCTGGGCCCCGTTTATTATAGAAGGCAGTTTGTCTTTGTTTATCGTTATTTTTATTTTGTCATATATAG
Source organism: Enterococcus sp. AZ071 (assembly GCF_050499065.1). Taxonomy (NCBI): domain Bacteria; kingdom Bacillati; phylum Bacillota; class Bacilli; order Lactobacillales; family Enterococcaceae; genus Enterococcus; species Enterococcus sp. AZ071. The sequence continues at coordinate 2,596,885 of NZ_JBIPAS010000001.1, read as the reverse complement.
AGAAATCAACTTGACTAACATCGTTTATATATAAACTAATACCATTATTCAAAAACCAAAATTTTTCATTCTCTTGTTCAATCGTCTTTTTTATGGACTCATTAACTCCTAATTGTTCTCCAATATTAAATCTTAAGTTTTTTTCGAATAGTGTGTTCCCCAGGATATTATATAGTTCCAATATATCTTTTAGGCTGGCAGAAAAAACATATCCTTTTAACCGTACGCCATCACTAATTTTCATTTCACGTTCTAAGCTTTTTATCCTACTATCAATTGAAACATATATTGTTTCTTCATCGGGTATTTTGGTTATTACAGAAGAGCTATACACAATATTTCTTATATAAAAGGTTTCGCCATAACATTCACTTAAGAATTTTTGGACATTCTTTTTTATTTTTAAAATATCTTTATCTGATTTTCCTCGAGAAGTAACGGGTCTTTGTAGTACTTCAAAAATAATAAACTTTTGAAACTTCCTCTTTTCTTTAAAATTCACTTGAGATAGATAATCATAAATTTCTTCAAGTGATAAGTTTTCATTTATTACGATAAAGAAAATTTCTTCATTAGCGAGATCAATATCTTCGGATGTGAAAATATAAGGTTTTTCATTATTTAAAAAATATGCTGCAGAACTTTCAAATTTTTCTTTGTCAAATTCATCAATATCATATTGACTCAACCAATCGATCAACTGGGTAATCATAAATTTCCCCCTACTAGTTTTTTCAAATTATCTAATGACATTGTTGTCATGTTGGATGGTATTCTCTTGGATAACTCGTCTAAAAAATCACCAATTAATTTATAACATTTTGCGGATTGATCATTGAAATTATTAGCTTTGCAAGGTTTTGAGATTTCAATAACATCTTCAAAGGACTGCATGAATCCTAACAAATATAGTTCTATTTCAAGTATTTTATCCAACATAAATTTATTAGAGCATTTAGAATGCATTGCTTTTAATATTAAGGAATTAAAATATTCGATATTTTTTTCTAGTTCATAATAAATTTCACTGCTTTGATCTTCACTGTTTTCAACTAAAATTTCAGCTTTTTCTGTTAAGTACCCAACAAGGTTGTCAGCTTCGGGATAGATAGAGCCCATTGTTATACCAAATATTTTTTTTAAGTCCTTACGGATTTTTTGTTTGAAATTTTTGTCGATTATTATTTTCTTTTGTCTCCATTCAGGAATAGGTATGAATTGATTTCCTGAAAAAAGGACAAAGCCCCCCTGTTGTGATTTTATTCTTGAATTTATATCGCTGTGATCAATAAATTTATGGGCATAACCATTTATTCTGCTGGAATTTAATAAATTGTTGGGAGTAATTATATTTTCAAAGAATTTTTGTATTGTGGAAGAATTTGAAGAATACATTTTTTCGACCGCATATACTAAAACAACCCCGTCAGAATTATCTTGGCTATCAATGGATTTTGTAAAATGTGGAGTTGTTGCAAAAAATAGAGCGATTAATGAATTAAAGGTAGTATCTAGTAACCTACTAGGAAAACCGCCATGTTGAGCGTCCATGGCAGCCTGCAGATATATTTTATGTGAAGATAATTTATTCATAATAACTTCATCAATAACATTTTTCTCATATATAGGAGACTTTAGAATTTTCATGTAAGTATCATCCCTAAAGATATTTGGCATGCCAGAGGTTGAATAATTCTTTTGTTCACCTCGAAATACAAACATACGACAAGAAGTTGATCGTTCTAACTCGGAACTTCTTTTACTTATCTCTTCAATAAACTCGTGTATTGATGTTACTTTAATATCCATTTTTACACTCCTGTATTCTAAATACAATAATATTTTTAGTCTAGATAGGGAATTTGATAATGATAATTTAAAAATACTTACTATTAGATAATCAAACAAGAAGTTTATAGAAGGCACTATGATTAGAGTATCTAAAAAAGTAGAATAGCAACATGCTTGTGACGTATATATATTGGGATTGTAGCATATATATTCAATTTAATAAAATTTATTATTAGTGGTTTAGTAATTTGAAAGTTAATAGAATAGCTACAAGAATAAGAAAATTCAACTCGCATACCTCACCTATAGAGAAACAACGAATAAACATTGATTTATAGTTTCAAAATATAGAGATTTCGTTACAGTATAGTTTAGACGGTTGTGAAATAGTCTCACAGGTGTATAAATGATCTATTAAGGAACGATTATGATGTAACTGAATCTCGAAACTCTTTATATGGTAAAATAGTTATGTCCAGTTTCAGTTGATAGATATTTTTAGTTAAAAAATGAAGTGTTTTAAAATTCCTTTGTAAAAAACGAAATAACTAGGGGATTTTCGAACGTGTAAAATAATACAATAGTACTTAATATCTTTTAAAAGATATCAAGTACTCGAATTAAAGGCGGATTAGTGATGTACAAAGTTATAGATTTATTTTCAGGAGCTGGTGGATTGAGTTATGGTTTTCACCAGAATGTTTCTTTTAGAATTGTTGCTGCTGTTGAAAACAATAAATATGCACAGAAAACTTATGAAGCAAACCATAAAAAAGATTTTGAAATGTTGTCAAATATAGAAGATGTTAATTATAAGGCATTGATAAAAAAATTTGGGAATATTGACATAGTCATTGGCGGTCCTCCATGTCAAGGGTTTTCAAATGCAAATAGGCAAAAAACAGGGATAGTAAGTTCAAATAATAACTTGGTTAAAGAATATTTTAAGGCGATAAAACAATTAAAACCTAAAGTGTTTGTTATGGAAAATGTAAAGATGCTTAGTTCTGAAAAGCACAGATTTTATAAAGCAAAAGGCGACAAAGGAGAAGTAGATTCTTTTGGTATTGAGCTAAGGAATGAAAGAATTGTTATTAGTGAGCACAATATATTTAGATTTGATGTTTTTCTAATTGCTGAAAAACAGACATATAGGGAATACATAGTCGACGAAAAATTATTCAAATCTCTAAATACACTATGTAATAAAAGGAGAGATATAGAAAAGATTGAAAGGTTCTTAATCAAAAATTCCAAAATGCTGATAAAGTTGATGGGAGAGGAAAAGATAGGCTATTTCCAGCCGGAATTTGAAATATTTAAAAGAGCAATCGAAGGAAAAACATATTCCACCTATTTCTTTGAGACTTTAGAACAGTTTATACTTTTTGAAAAATCTATGAAGATCCTTGAGGAAATAGAAATTAATCGCTTAGTTAGAAAATATGGAGAAGATAGAAATACGGTGTACGCGGAGGTATCATCATACTCTGTAATTGAATATATTGATAAAATTTTAGGTGAAGAATATGTTCAAACTAAAAAGGTTATAAATGCTATCGACTATGGTGTTCCCCAAAAACGTCAACGATTTATTTTAGTAGGTGCAAGAAAAGATTTACCTAATACAAATATTTCGGGTTTCTTTGAATACGAGTTAGAAAAGATATTTACAGTTAGAGACGCTATAGAAGATTTGGAAAAATTGCCTATTAGTACATCTAATATTCCAGAGGAAACTATTCTTTCAAGTGAATATAATTGCATGCAAAACGAATATAGAAGGGATATTTGTGATTCTGAAATAATATATAATCATGTTGCTACTAAAACAACAGATGTAGCACTTCAGAGATTTAAGCTTTTAGGGGAGGGGCAAAATTTCCATGATCTTTCCAACGATATGAAAAGTACCTATACAACACCTGAAAGAACACAGAATACTATATATTTAAGAATTGTATATGATAAACCAGCAGGAACTGTTGTGAATGTAAGAAAATCAATGTGGATTCATCCTAAAAAAGATAGGGCAATAAGCATAAGAGAGGCTGCGAGGCTACAGTCTTTTCCTGATAGTTTCATCTTCAAGGGGACTAAGGATTCTCAATATCAGCAAATTGGAAATGCTGTACCGCCAAAAATTTCACAAATATTGGCTGATGAAATCCAAAAGATGTTATCTAAATGAAGGGGTTACAAAAATGAAAAAGTATTATAATTGGTCATTTCCAAGGTTAGATGGTGGTGGTGTGGAAGGACTCCACGATTCAGGAGTTGAAACTTTTAAAAATGATATATATGAAAGTTTAGCAAAAGAGGTATTGCAGAATTCTATTGATGCAAGACTAGATATGACGAAACCTGTAAAAGTAAAATTTGACCTAGCTAAGGTCGAGGCCCATTCATTTCCAGATTTCAAGGAATATAGGTATATATTGAAAGACTGCTTAGAATCATGGAAAGATAATCCAAAAACTAAAACCTTTTTTGAAAGAGCCTTAAAAAGTTTAGACAGTGATTTCATAAATGTCCTTAAAATTAGTGATTTCAATACAACTGGTTTGAAAGGATCTAAAGACTTAAAGGATAAGAATAGTAATTGGGTGGGGTTAGTAAAATCAATTGGAAATTCTAACAAGACAATGGGAGCTGGAGGAGCTTTTGGTATAGGAAAACACGCTCCATTTGCTTGCTCTTCAATAAGAACTGTTTTTTACAATACCTTAGATATTCAAGGGAATAGAGCATTTCAAGGAGTGACCAGATTAGTGAGTCGCACTTCCGAAAATCAAGAATATAGGGGTACAGGTTTTTATGGTGATTCTAGTAAAGATAATGCACCAATATATGATGAAGAGATTGAAGGGGTGGACTTCTACGATCAAGCACTTTTTTCTAGGCAGCAAACAGGTACAGATGTCTTGATATACGACTTTTTGCTCGACAAAAAATGGATTTCAAAAATTATTCAGTCTACTTTACGAAATTTTTTTGTTGCCATTTTTAATGGTTCATTGGTAGTTGAGGTTGGAAAAACAAGAATTCATAAAGGTAATATTTTGCAGATTATTCAAAAACAATCAACTAAAGAAACATATTTACCTTATCTATACTATTTAGCAATGACTGAGGGGAAAAAATTTCCTAAAGAAGGTTATGAGTACGGGGATGAATATGATGGCTTAGAACTATATCTCATAGAGGGGAAAGATTATCCTAAACAAGTGGCTATGTTTAGAAAAATTGGGATGAGAATATTTGATAAAAAAAGGTTCGTTGGAGCGACAAATTTTGTTGGTGTATTTTATACTAGTGGTTCTGATGTTAATCAAAAACTAAGTGAAATGGAACCAGCAGCTCACGATAAATGGGAACATCAAAGATCTAAAGATCATAAAGGCAGAGAAAACTTTAATTCACAGAAATATCTAAAGGGAATTTATGATTGGATGAAAAAATGTGTTCGTAGTTTAGTTGAATTATCTGAGGAAGATTCATTGGATTTTGAGGGAGCGGGACAATATTTACCTCTTGATAGAGAAACTGATGATATAAATAATAAAAAAGACAGGAAAGATATTTATCCTAAATTATCAAAAGACGATGTTCCAATTAAGGATGAAGGGTTAGACAAATTAGATTTAAAAGATTTCACAAAGGATGATAGCGAAAAAAGATTAGGTGAAAAAACAGCAAGAAATAGAAAAATGAGTGATGAACAACATGACAAAGGTAATGAGAATAATAAAAATGAAACTGATGAATTGGATGGAGAGTTAACACCAGTAGACTCTTATCATAATGTGATAGATGTAGCGATCAAAAGAATTATTTCCATCGACAAAAGAAAATACAGAATAAGTCTATACTCGAATGTACAAGGAAAAGGAATAATAGAGTTAAGCATCTCTGATGAGACCAATCGTATCCTAAAATATAATATTGCTAGAGCAAAAGATTTCTATGGTGGGAGTATTAGAGTCAGTAAAAATAAAATAGGACCGATAAAATTCAAAAAGGGAAAAACTACTACTATAGAAGTTGAGTTCGAAGAAGAAATTTTAGCAGCATTTGTTGCTATAGTTAGGAGTCCGTAAGATGATAATAAAAGAAAAACTTTATCCCTATCCTGTTCTAGCTTATTTTAATGACGATATAAATGGAAAATTTGAAATAACTACTATAGATGCTGCAATAACCATAGATAAAAATAAATACGTGGTTCAAGGGGAAACCTATTTATCCAATCCTAAAATTGAAGAGTTAATTCAATCGAGGTCAGCTAATATAATAGTACACATCGAATGTAGAAAAACGAGATATCGTCAAACTTTTAATATAGATAGCAATAAAGAATTCAAGTGTGAAATAGCTGCAACCAATTTAGAAGGAAATGTGGATATTCAATTAATAATAGTTGCTACAAAGAGATTGGCAGAATATAAAAATAACGATTGTCATCTAGACTTTGAAGGGTTAGTCTTTCCGATAGAAGCAGGACAGATTTTAGCGGTATGTAAACCTTATAGTTTTCAAGCACAACGTGAGCCAAGCAAAGTTAAGAACTTGCCATCTATTTTTATAGTAACTAGAAATTTAACTGATGAAGATAATCCACTTGAATATGAGCTGGGAAACGATCAAATAATCATAAAGTTGTCTAAAGAAAATTATTTAAGTTACAAGACTTTAATGAACAATACCTATGCTCAACCCATAATGTCTTCTATGATTATAGTACCTGTCTTAGCGAATATTCTGAACTCCTTTTCTGATGAGAAAGATTTTAATGAGTCTAGTAGTGAACAGTGGTTTATGAGTATAAGAAAACGAATGGAGGAGTGCCATTTAGTCTTTGAAGAAGTTGACTGGGAACATGAAGCTCTATCTGTAGCAAATCAGTTGATTGGAGATCCCATCACACTTGGATTAAAGAAAATACAGGAAGGGACTGATTAGAGGTGGGATTGAAAATATTTAAAGAAAGCGCGTTAATACAAATAAATGATTTTGTTGGTAGAGAAGATTTTGAATTATTGGAATTATCTGAAGATGTTAAATGGGCGTTGAATCTTTTTTCGGATTTTGACGAAAGTGATTACCTCTTCGAATCGAATGTTGTATTTGATACAAATATTATTCTGGAATCTAAAGTTGAAAGTGATTTTGATAACGCTATTTTACTATATGAAAACTTAGCATTAACAAATGTACAAGCTGTGGATGAGAGATTGTGGAGCTATCTTTCTCTTGTTGAATTTTGGAATTATACATTTAAAAGATGGATTGAAGGAAAAAAATCTTCAAAAAGAGTCATTCTGGATAGAGGTATACTTAAGTCTAACGAACAGACTGATAGAAGGTTTGTAAGAAATTGTATTTCGAGATTATGGTGGGGAGTTCACTCAACGATTTGTGACGATAAAGAAGATAAATATGAATTAACTAAATTGTTATTTTCTTATCAAGATATCCATCAGCAAGTTTTAGAACGTAGTTATAGTAAAAACCCTAGTATCATTAAAGCAGTATTAACCTATATAGGTATTATGGAGACTAAAGGGGAGTTAACAAGAAAGAATTATAGGTGTTTGCTAAAAGAAATTACTAGACTAAGTGGTGTTATTGTAATAGATGCAGTATCGCAAGATGAGCTACTTGAATTACTATTACAATCTGAGGATCTAAATAGAATTTTTTCTAAAGAAGAAATGGCACAGTAAGGTTACTTTATTAGGATAAATATTTTAATTAGAAGGAGTAGATTAATACTGAATGTTTTAGAAAGTTTGAATGATTTTTTTCTTAATACAGAAGAGCTTGAAAAAAAAAGATTTGACCCTATCTTGATAAGAGTTGCTGAATTCATCAATAAATATGAAGAGAGTGGAGACAAGCAAATAAGGTATGATATATTAAGGCTTCTCAATTTATATAGAGATGCGCGGGTTTCGGAGGATTCGAATGCTTCACTTGCAATTCTTCGACAAGATAAAGATATAATAAACGAGAATAATCTCTTGCATAAAAAAAAATATTTAGTGAGCACTTTGACAACCTCCTGTGATTTTTATGAGAAGATTGATAATGCTTTAAGCCTTATAGGTATATGCGTTGAAGGAATGATAAAGTTTCATTATAAAGAGATTTATCAATTGTTAGTACTAAAGAATAAGTCAAAAATTTTATCCGATAAACAATTGGCAGATATTAGGTTAGGTGTTTTAAATGATTATTTACTCATTAAATGTGGATCTGAATTAAAACACTTATTCCAAACTTCTCCTCCTTTAGAATATCGACTGAGTGATTGGAGAAATATGATTTTGCATAAAAACTACTTAGTTCAAGGAGATAGAGTAATTGTAACATTTAGTGCTGGTAAAACAGAAGCGAAGTTCAATCTTTCTTTCGAAGACGTGATTAAGTATTATGCAGAAATAAACAGGATAGCCACTGTATTACAAATTGTTAGGACTCTTTTTTTATCAGAAGAGGTTCTAATTTTGTCAGAAGATACTGCTAATTATGCATTTGAACAAGAAAAGAACAATCCCCAGATAAAGAATGAATTACTGATAAAGGATTTTGAAATAGTATTAGCTTCACTAAAAATTGATGTAGAGGCTTATATAGAAACTGAGGCTAATACACGAATAATTGTTAAATCTATGCTTAAAAAAACAAATCATGTTGAGGTGTTAGTTTATTTAATCCCCCTGTTATATAAAGCCTGGGAAATATCTAGAAAGAAGAAAATTCAGATTCTTTATAAAGAGAAAGATGGGGAAAAAATTTGCTTACTGGAAGCTGACAATTTGATATGTGCTGAAGTTGAACAGAAGAAAGATCTGGATATTATAAGGGAGAATTATAGTGTGAAATTTTATAAATGAGTTTGGTTGATGATTGCCACTTTTCAGGTAAGTGGCTCTTTTAGTGGTATTTCTTATCATGAACCCTCTTCAAGACTATTTCCACACACGCCTCTAGATCTTTCATCACTTGATGCTTTTCCCAAAAACGTAATACAGTCCAGCCTAGATCCTGCAACTCCTCATTTACAGTCTTATCTCTTTCCATATTCTTCTCAATTTTTGGAATCCAATAATCTCTATTTGACTTAATTCTTTTAACCTTTTGATTTTTCCAATCATAACCATGCCAGAATTCACCATCTACAAAAACAGCAATTTTGTATTTTGTGATCGCTATGTCTGGTTTCCCAAGGAGTTTCTTATAGTTCCTATAATATCTAACACCAGAGTGCCATAATGCTTTAGCTAATACAGTTTCGGCTTTGCCGCCAGTAGATCGTATTTTTGACATCATTTGTGATCGATATTCTTTTGATTCAACCATACTGATCCCTCCAATAAAGCTAAGATAGTTTAATTTTTAGCACCTTGTTGTAGATTTTATAAGCAAAACCCAACTATTCATTATACTTAACGGGTAAATGGCAAGGTTATTTTGAAGCGAGCACTTAAGATGTTTTTGAATAAAAAGAATTTTTTTTAGATAATTTGCTTTAGATAATTACATAGTTAGGAAATGGTGATGATCGACTGAAAGAGATCATCACCATTCTCTTTGAACGGTAAAGACGAAATGGTAAACAAACATCTATTTTTTCAAAATCACCTACCTAACTCCATCCATTCATCCTATAATATACATACAGAAAGGCAGGCAAACACTATGAAAGCATTTAAAATTCAAGGAAACTCTAAAAAGTATAAACTAACAAGAACCAATAATAACGGAACTATAACTCTGCCTTTTGATATAAAGAAACGAAGTGGACTGAAACTGGACGATGGTACAGACAATGTTTCAACTGACCGTTATCTTTATACTACAAAAAATATCAAGTCCATTAACTCAAACAGCATTGACACCATCATAGATGCGTCAATAGAACAAAATTTAGATGCAATAAAAGATCTTGTAGATTTATAATATTTTAGCGAAAATGCCTACTGTAGAAATTACGACATCAGTAAAGCTGCAACACTAAAACGATATTTTTCACACATGAAAAGAGGCTGTGACATAAGTCTTAAAAAAATGCCGGTGAAATGACGATTATCGTTCATTTCACTGGCATTTTTGGGTAAAATAAAAGAGTATAGGTGGCCGCCTATACTCAAACTTTAATCCTCGAAAGGACCAAAACACATGACTAATTATAACATGGCTCAGCTTACTTTGAATATATCTACTTCCTATGTTCCCAAAAAAGAGAATACTGCCTGGTTTATTCATGAATTAGTTGAGGCTCTTCAGTTCAAGGATCCTTATCTTTTTGGTAGACCTCGGGAGTACGATCTTAGTTTAATGCTAAAACTCGTTTTATTTGCTTATACTCGCAGCGTATTTACTAGTCGTAAAATTGAACAACTTGCGGAAGAAAGTTTGCCAGCACGCTGGTTGACGCAGGAACGTGTGCCTTCTTATCGCACTATTGCACGTTTCCGTATTTCCAACGATGTAGAAGCGTTAGTCAATCAAAGTCTGGAATCATTAACCAGCTATTTACGGGAACGTCAATTAATTGATGACGCCCTCTTTATTGATGGCACAAAGATTCTGGCCGATGCGAATAAATACAGTTTTGTTTGGAAAAAGAGCACACTTCGGTATGATCAAATGAATCGTGAAACGATCTTGGCCTTGATGACCGAGCTAAAGGAAGCCTATCAAGTAAAACATATTCCTGAAGGTTCAGACCTTACCTTGGACCGATTGGATGAAGTTCTAACACGGTTAGAGCTGCGTTTAGAAGAGGTAGAACAGGAAGTACAAGAGACCAAAAAGGTCTCACCTAATCCTGCAAAACAACAACGCCGAACAGTGAAATCACAAAAACGAAAACTAACGGAACGTCGCGAAAAAATGGCTGAGCATCACCTTCGTCTTACTCTTTGTGGAACTCGCAATAGTTATTCAAAGACGGATGTAGACGCTACTTTCATGCGGGTTAAAGAAGACCCAATGCGTAATGGCCAGTTGAAACCTGCCTATAATCTACAACTTGCCACTTGTAATCAATATATAGTAGGTTATGATGTTTATCAAAATCCGACAGACACAAAAACGTTACTTCCATTTTTAGACAAAATGAATTTGGTTGAAGAAACCGTGATTGTTGCTGATGCAGGATATGGGTCAGAGAAAAATTATCGACAATTGGAGGATCAGTACGCACAACATACTGCGTTAATTCCTTATGGAACAATGCTCAAAGAACAAAGTAAAAAATGGAAAACAGATGAACGAAAAGTCATGAACTGGACCTATTATGAAGAAGACGATTATTACGTGGATCTAAAGGGAGTCCGCTTCAATTTTCATGCCTACCGTCAACGAACGGATAAGGAAGGATTCGTAAAAGATTTTAAAGAATATCAAGCGGAGAAATATGATCAGAATAAACAAGTTATTCCAGCCGCATTAACACAAAAAGGATACACCAGAAAAATAAGCGTCAACCCTTCCTGGGAATATTTTAAAGCGAAACAAGTCACACTGCTTTCAACTCCTGAAACAGGAAAAATCTATGCACGAAGAAAAATCGACGTAGAACCTGTTTTTGGTCGGATGAAAGCTTGTTTAGGTTTCACTCGTTACCATGTTCGAGGTATGGAAAAAGTGAAGAGAGAAACCGGCCTCCTCGTGTTGGCCCTCAATAGGATGAAGTTGGCAGTTGCAGGACGAACTTCAGGACTTCTTACATAGAAAAATGCCCCCCTCACTGAAAATCATTGATAGATTTTCGGGAGGGGGGCATTTTTTGTTCGTTTAGAGACTACTTATGTCACAGCCTCTTTCTTGTAGCTGAGTGAAAACTGATTTGACGAGTTTCATGTTAGCTAAATACTAAATATATTTACAAAAGTTAGAGTTAAAACCTTTGACGATACATACTATAGGAATAGCAAGACATCCTATGCTTTGTAGACAATTGTCCTATTCTATAAAGCATGAGATTAAGAATGACAAATAGCAGGAAGTATGTCAGTTTAATAAATAAATGGCTTGTTTTATGTGTTATCGAAGAAACCTGACAGATTACCATGGCATCTAATAGCAGGTAGTCATTGAAAAGATGGAAAGAGGAACAGCTATCGACTAAATATAGGGAAAAATTATGTTGACAGTTCATTACTCCAAAAATTTATTCAGGACCAATTTTTCCTGCATTCAGGAAGTTTTTAACCACAACGAAGTTCGTTGTGGTAAGTTGGTTTCGTTCCAAAAATAAAATAGAAGGAGCGTGTTTAAACATGAAAGATGTGAAAGGACTAAGTGCTAAAGAAATGCAGCAAGTTCAAGGAGGAGCTACTCATAGCGGGAAGTATTATGGTAATGGAGTTTATTGCGGAAAAACTAAGTGTACTGTAGACTGGGCTAACGCTGGGACATGTATTGCGGGAATGTCTATTGGAGGGTTCTTAGGCGGAGCCATTCCTGGTAAATGCTAAAATGGAATTAGATTCTAAGATGCTTGTTCACCAACTTTATAATGATATAGCTAAAAATAATAATTCTCAATTTGGAGAAATTCTCAATGTTTTGCAAAAAGTTTTTATCAAACTAGATAATATCAGTAATGTTAATGATGAAAGTCCATTAATTAATAGACTAGTTAATTATCTATACTTTACTGCATATACAAATAAACTCACTTTTAATGAGAAGCAAGAAGGTTTAATAAGAGATTTATGTAAAATAGGAAGATATGCAGGATTAAATGGTATTTACAGAGGAGACTATGGAGATATCACTCAATTTTAGGTAATAGAATTACTTTTAAGACTTGCTTAAATCAGAGAGTTAGGATACAAATCGCTTTGTCTCCTTTTTAGTTGTGTGTCAAAAACTTAAAAATTTTTGAACGATTCTTTTTCTTGATAGAGTTGACTTTGTAAATCTCAAGTAAAGAGGGCAACATTCTTTTACCACAACCAACAGATTTACTTATGGCAGTAAATCTATTTCTCCCTACTTGTTTAGTCGCTATAGCAATAGTAACAAACTGACTGATATATCTGAATTAGCACTGCTCAGACACTGATAAAAAAGCGGAAAAGAAAAAATAAATTCGTGTTCTTCTCCGCTTTTTTGCGCTATTCTATCTTAAATTATTTTGAAATTTCGCTCTGTTCAAGATCAGACATTTTTGTTAGAGATTCGATTTCACTTAACAACCTATAGTAGCTTTCTTGTTGAGATTGCATGCATCACAGAATGAAAGAGAAAAACTAGAAATAGCCACTATCTTCTGACCACTCGTTCCTAGAATTAATCATTCCGGAAAATATGTACTTTTCGGAATAATGGGTAGATATCGAATGATGAGAACGACCTATTTCTTCGTTCAAGAAGAAAAAAACAGTGTTCAAGATAAATTTCGCTATGAACAAAATAGATATGTTACATTTTTTTTGTACATGTACAAAAAATGTTTATAAGGAGTGTGTTGAATCATGCAAAACGTAAAAGAATTAAACATTCAAAAAATGCAAAAAATTATTGGGGGTAATAGTTGTACTAATGGAACTATTGGCGGCGCTATTGGTGGTGCTCCTGGAGGTGCTTTAGGTATCTTAGCTGGAGCAGCCGGTGGTGCTGTAGCGGGCGGTTGTATTAAATTTGGTTATAATAAGACTCCAAAACATGGCTGGAATTAAAAGAGCTGTTCTCAAAGGAATAATCCAAATAATAATGTTCATGTTAATTATTTGGATTCTCCTGTCTAAGTCTTCGGATTTTTCGATGCAAACTTTCTTAGCAGGAACTCTAATTTTTACATTGGGTGTTATAGCAAATATTTACTCAGAAAATCTCAAATAGAAAAAGACTTACGCAACAGTAGTTTTGGATTTGGGACAAACGCAATTATATTATTAATTGCGTTTGTTTTGTATATTTACGAAAAGAGCCGTTGATCATTTTAAAAAGATAATTTTTTTCGGAATGATTAACTGTATAATATTTGTACTAGAAATAATGTTAAAAAGAAGTAGCAGCAAGCCCTAGGCTTTACTGCTACTTCTTCTTTCTGTTCTAATTATTCCCCCACATACCCCGTCAGCAAATCAACATACAAATCAATAAACTTCAGATACACATCCTTATTCACATATTCATCTACCTGATGGGCCATCTTGGTTTCACCAGGACCAAACATGATGAATGGGAAGTTCGCTGACTTGTCTCTTAAGAAGTTTGAGGCATCAGTTACACCGGGTGAAGCGGCAGTTTGGATTTCTTGGTTCAAGTGTTCTTGGCCTAGTTTGGCTGCGAGTGTTGATAATTTTGATTCTTTTGCGGCTAGGACACTAGGCAAGGACATGTAGATATCCAGTGACAGCTTGGCTCCGGTTTTGTTTTGGTCTGCCACGAGCTTTTCAAGGTCTTTGGCTACTTCGTCGTTATCGAATTCTGGAATGGTGCGAATGTTCATTTCCAACACAGCTTCTTCGGGAATCGAATTGACTTGATTACCGCCTTGGAAGATGGTGGTGTTCATGACTAAATCGCCCATAATGGCATTGGTTCTATCGGTAGTACGGAAGAAGTTGTTGGCTTCGTGTACAAATTCGATCAATGGATCAATGGCGTTGTAACCAAGCTGAGGCATTGAGCTGTGGGCAGCTTTGCCTTTTGATTGGATGCGTGCGTCCATCGAGCCTTTGTGAGAATAGATAATCGTGTCTTGGGATGGTTCCGCAATTACTAAGGCATCAACGTCTTTCATAAAGCCATCTTTATAGAAATGGTAAGCGCCTTGACCGCCGACCTCTTCACCAGTTGTTGCCATTAGGCGAATGGTGCCTTTTTTCAACAGCTTTTGTTCATGGATTTCGATCATAGCAATGACTAAAGCGGCTAAGCCGGATTTCATATCGGCTGATCCACGGCCGTAAAGGTTGCCGTCTCGTTCGGTTAATTGGAAAGGATCAGAGGCCCAGTTGGATTTGTCGCCGGCTGATACGACATCCATATGACCAGATACACCAATTACTGGTGCCCCTTGTCCGATTTCGGCAACGAGGTTTGCTCGGGTGTCGGTTAATTTAATCATTTTAGCCTCAATTGAATGGGCCTTAAATAGGTCAATTAAGTATTCGGCTACGGTTACTTCATGGTCGTTCACGGATTGGATCGCAACCAAATCAGCTAAAATTTTTACTTTTTCTTCATTATTCATCATTTTGCTTCCTCCATCTTTCTTGGGATAATCACTACAACTGAGACAATCGCTAACAGACAAAATAGAATATTAACAAACAAACCGCTGGTTGCGCCAGCAGCGAAGCTTGCGCTTTGGCTAAGGCCGCTGTAAATCGAAGAAGAAATTGCCACGCCTAAGGCACCGCCTAGAGAGCTGGCCATTTTGTAAATTCCAGAGGCAACGCCGGCTTTTTCCAGCGGCACACTGGAAATGGCGGTATCAGTAGAAGGGGTGGCATAGATGCCTAGACCGGTTCCGAAGAAGGAATAGCCGATAAAGACTAGTACTAAATAGGCAGTGCCTTGTACAAAGGTCAAAGACATTAGCAACACACCAAGGCCGGATAATAATGCTCCCCAAATCATTGGTTTTTTAGCACCGATGTTTTGCAGCAGCTTTTCACCGATCCGAATCGTGACTAGGACAGTGATCAGGTAACCAATGGATAAAAGGCCCGTTTTGGCGGCTGAAAGTCCTCGTCCTTGTTGAACGTAGGAGTTGATAATGATCAAGGTTCCGGCAACTGCGTTCAGTAAGAAGTTGGAAATAGTGGCACCTAGATATCCTTTATTTTCAAACAAGGAGAAATCCACGAAGCTGTTGTCTCGGCTGCGTTCGATTCGATAAAATAAGAACGTTCCTATCAACACAACGGCAATTAATCCAAGCGTGATAGGATTTCCCCAGCCTAATTCGGTTCCTTTTGAGACTACGATATTCAATGACAGCATCGAGATAACAAACAAAACCAGACCTAAACTGTCAAAGGCTTGCTTTTTGTTATCGGTTGAAACGGATTCTGGCGTTCCCAGCATCAGGATTGCGCTAAGGATCGAGATCACAATCGAGAACACGAAGACATAGCGCCAGCCTAGAGAGCTGTCGACTGCTCCTCCGAAGAATGAACAAAGACCAGAGCCGCCCCAAGAACCAATTGACCAATAGCTAAGTGCGCGTTGGCGATCTTTTCCATGGTAGTAGGATTTTACGATAGCCATGGTGGCTGGCATGATGCAGGCAGCAGAGAAGCCTTGCAGAACCCGGCCAACTAAGAACATGGCGGCATTGCCGGTCAGAATGAGGGCTAAAGAGCCTAGAATATTTAATAAAATGCCTAAATAGGTAACCTTCACTCGGCCGAATTTGTCAGCGAATCCGCCGGCAACGACGATGAAAATACCAGAAATTAATCCGGTAATGGAAACACCGATGCTTAAGATACCGGAGGAGATGCCCAAATCAGATTGGACATCTGGTGCCATATTCAACAGCGATTGGGCGAACAGCCAGTAGGTTAATACACTGAAAACAATCCCGATTAATAATCGATTGTTTCCTCTAAAGGATCCTTCTTGAGTCACACTTTCGGTTCTCATTTCGCCACTCCTTCAAACAAATAAGCTAAAACAGCACTAGCCATTGATTTTGCGGCAATTGGCAAGCAGTCTTCGTCAATTTGAAAGTTCGGATTGTGGTGAGGGTAAATCGGTGTGCCTTTTTCATGAGCACCGACAAAGAAAAAGCAGCTTTGTCGTTCCAGCGCGTAATAAGAGAAATCTTCTGAGGCAGTTTGTGGACCAGAATCTTCTACGCCTTCTACTTCCGGAATCTTCGCTTCAGTTACGGCATTTTTCACTAATTGAGTCATTTTTGGATCATTCATGCAGACGGGATAATCGTTTAAATAATTCAGCTCATAGGTAATATTGAAGGCTTGGCAAATGCCATCGAGAATTTGCTTGAATTCTTTTTCGATCACCGGACGTAAGTTTTCATTCATCATGCGGACGTCTCCCTGCAATTCGACGGTTTCCTTAATGACGTTCGCAGAGCCTTTGCCATCAAAGGAACCAATTGTTACGGTAGCATTGTCAAACGGACTAATCCGTCGGCTGACAATCGTTTGAACCGAAGTAACAAACTGAGCAGCAGCGACAATCGCATCGTTGGCATCTTGAGGTGCTGAGCCGTGTCCGCCTTTGCCGTGCATTTTAATTGAGAAGGTGGCCCGACCTGTGTGAACCGCTCCTTCATGGTAAAAGACCTTGCCTACATCCATCGTACTCATAACGTGAATGCCTAATACGTTGTCAATACCGTCCAAACAGCCGGCTTTAATCATGGTTTGTGCGCCACCGGGTGGTACTTCTTCAGCTGGTTGGTGAAGAATCCGGATGGTGCCAGGCAGTTCATCCTTAAACTCGATTAAGGTATCAGCTAAAATCATCATGTAGGCGGTGTGACCATCGTGGCCGCAAGCATGCATGACGCCGGGTATCTTCGAAGCAAAGGGAAGATTGGTTTCTTCTTGAATAGGCAAAGCATCAAAATCGGCCCGAATGGCTAAATGCTTTCCTGGCTTGCCTCCTGTAATGTCTACCCAAATCCCATTTCCGCCACCAACCTGAGTATGGACCTCACAATCCTTGCCTTGGTAAAATTCAGCAATAGTTTGTGCTGTTTTTGTTTCGTGGAAAGAGAGCTCTGGGTATTGATGGAAATGGCGTCGCAGCTGGATCATTTCATCCTTACGTTCATTAATCCGCTGGAAAATTTTTTCTTTTAATTGAGTCATTGTTCTTGCTCCTTTCTCTGATCACTTTGAATTTTAGAAGATATCGTTAGTTTTACAAGGGAGTATTTTTCAACTATTCAAACTATTCTTTTAATTGTCAATTTAAGAAAGAAAAGGATAGTAAAACGAACAATATTTTCAATAAAATGATAAACTAGATGAAAAAGGAGAGCTTATGGAGACCAAAACAACTTATTCTATCCGTTATCAACGACTGGCAGCGGCGGATCATTATTTCGCTGACTGTTTTACGCTGCTGATGCCGTTAAAAGGGGAAATGATGATCGAAGACGATGGACAGCCGGTTCAGCTGCATGCGGGCACAATATATTGTGTCAATTTGCATCATTTGCTCTCAATTGTGTCTGCGGAGGAAGACAATGTCGTGCTCTTTCTGCGGATTGACTCGATTTATTTTGCCTCGCAGTATCCGGCCTTCTTCAACAGTCTGTTTGCTTGTCCCTTTGAGCATAATCTGCAGGGGAAGCAGCAGGCAGTCGCTGAATTGAAAGCTGCGATGACCGAGCTGTGTATCAATGAATTCAATACCCAAGCGGAACACACGATTTATGAAACCATCAAATTAGAGATGATCTTGTTGTTGCTGGTGCAGCATTTTATGACTAGCAAGCACCAAGGAACCGTTCATTCTGAGAAGCATCAAATAAAAGAAATTATTGAATTTATTGCTGAGAATTGTACTAAGGGAATCACAGTGAAGCAGATCGCGGACCATTTCTTTTTTGCTGAATCGACTCTGTCGAAGCTCTTTAAGGAAGAAACCGGCGAGTATTTGTCTCAATATTTGAAAAAAATCCAGCTGCGCAAAAGTATGGATGATTTGACCCATTCCAAGAAAAGTATCGAGCAAATTGCGCTGGACAACGGGTTTAAAAGCGCGAAGGTTTATCGCGACCAATTTAAGCGATTATATACGATGACTCCGACTGCCTACCGCAACAAAGGCGAGCTGGAGGAACATCCTGTAAGAATAGCGTTGAATCCTGCGATGGACCTGACGTCTGGACAAATTATTCAGCTGCTGTACAGTGTGCTGCAGGAAAGTCCACCGGAACATGCACCTACTCATTTATTCAGGCAAACAAAAGAGCTGCTGATTCAGGAGGTCTCAGAAATCAGACCTCGCTCGGTTGCCAAGGTGATCATTCAAATTGGCAATCTAACTGATCTGGCTAAACAGAATATTCAAGCAGAGCTGCTGGAATTAAAGCAGATTCATGCATTGGATTCTATCAGCTGCTTCCATCTTTTCCCTGAGCTGCCGCTTAGCTATACCTTAGCCAAGCAGGCCAAGCTGAATTCTTTTCCAGCCTTTGCTGAGCTGGATCAGGCAATGGAGTTCATTTGTCAAAATAATTTGCAGCTGATGCTGACGCTGTCTAAGGAACGCTATGACAAATACGGCCCTCTGATCTATCTGCAGGTCATGCAACGAATGATTAATAAATTTGGTCAGCAGATTTTTTCATTGCTGTCGGTTAATTTCGAATGGAGCGCCAAATATAGCGAACAGGAACAAGCCCACTATTTCGCACTGCGGAAAAAAATCCAAAGCTTCTCAGCACAGTTTCGAGTAGGCTTTTGTTTTCCTTTGCCTGATCCTTACGAAGAAGAGGCTGTCCGGCAAACGGCTCAAGTGTTTTTAAGACAGATGGCCGGTCAGGCTGATTTCGTTACCTTTACGGTGGAGCCGAATGTCGTGTTGCATCAAAAGCACGACTTTTCAGAAGAAACCGCCTTTTATCATCAGTATGTTCAGGCCAAAACCCGATTTGTTTTGCAGCTGCTGAAGGAAGCGAAAATGAATGTGCCGCTTTATTTAATGGAATGGAACACTCTGACTGGTACGACAATCAACTTCAATGGGTTGTTCTTCCGAGGAGCGCTGATTGTGCAGGAATTGCTGCAGCTGGATCAATTAGTGGATGGCTATGGCTTTTGGTTGGATTTCTATCTCCATGAACAGAACCGGAATTTCGGTTCGACCGACAGCTCTGGATTGGATCTTTTTCACTTTCACGGCCATCGCCGACCGTCCTTTTTCTGCTTGCAGCTGACACGGCGGGTGACCGGCACCATTTTGTCTGAAGGGCCAGAGCATCTTCTAACCAAACAGGGAAGAAAATACCAGCTGCTAGTATGGAATACTAACTATTTTGATCCGCAGCTGTCTTCAGAAGAAGCGTTTTTAGCCAGCCAATCACTGGATCTCAGTGTGCAGCTTCGGCAGGTGCTGAACGGCCGCTTTCAAGTAAAACGGTTAGTCTTGGATCGAAATCATGGAGCACTCTTTTATGCCTATTCAAAATTTCAAGAAGCCCAGGAGTTGGACGAGGAAACGGAAGCCTATATTCACAAGACAAATAAGCCAAGCTTGCGCGTTTTTGATACCAAAATTACCGATACCTTTTCTTATTCCTTCCACTTGGATACAAACGCAGTGGTTCTCTTTGAATTTACACCGATTGTTTATTTGAACTAGGGTGTGTCTGAAAATTCAATAGAGATAGGGTAAGCTCTGATAAAAACGATTGAAGCAGGGTAATTAATGACACAGCCACGATGATATGAATTGAATGATGAGCAATGGGATCAGATTGTTGGATAAACTCACGATGCTGTTGCGATGATCCCAATGCTGGACCAATTTAAAATTGTAGTAACCCATATTTTGGGCGATAAAGCCTACGGATCAGAAACGATTCGTGACTGGATTTCTGCACAAGGCGGCGCCTATACAATCCTCTCAACAGAAAATGTCGAGAATCCGTGGAAAGTAGATTGGTTCTTGTACAAAGAGCCCCATTTAATAGAGTGCTTTTTCAACAAGATAAAACACTCTACTAAATGGCGTTACACGGTATGATAAATTGGCAAAGTCGTTTTTATCGTTTGTTTATGTGGCTGTCCTCTTTAAATTAACTCAGTAACAAGTTTTCAGACACGTTCGGTTTGTTTATCTTGGATAAGTCGTCCTAGATTCAGTATAAAAGACTTTTTTGTACATCAATAGTCATAGAACAAGGAAGTATACCGATTTGAATCTTTGAAATACTAATGAGATATTATATACTTAATAAATGCGTATTGAATGGAATGACTTAATTTTTAGGGAGGGACTGCATGGCGCAGCTTGAAATAATTTTTTTAGGAAATTTCTTTAACTTAATGCTAATTAACTTTTTTTCTTTGTTTCTAACCAATATGTTTTTAGGGCAAGTGTTTCTTTGGAAAAAACATAAGTGGCATTTCTTTTGTAACAGTCTGTTATTCTCTCTACTAATTTCTTTAGTTTCTCTGCTGGACCTGAGTGATCGAAATCAGGTTGGCTTTTTAATATACAGTATTATTTTAGCTATACAATTTATCAGTGGTTATTTATTGATCCGTTCATTTTATCCAATGATAAATTATGCTCAGAATGTAATGATTCAAACAATTTCAGCTGCTATTTTAGCTGTTTTCGAGTATGTACTACTAAGTCTTTTTCTTGGATATATCCAAAGTTTGCCTCGATTAGCGATTCTGTTCGCAAGTATTCCGATATCTTTCGTTCAAGTAGGAGCGGCAACTCTTTTTTGTTATATGGCACGAAGAAGTCAGGTGTTAATGGCAGTCAAAGGGATTCTAGACTATCCCACATTTATGTTGCTATTTGCTGGTTCATTTTACTTTAGTGACCTAATTGTCTATTTTCGCTTTTTTTTAAACAATGATGATCGACAGGTTAATTCATGGTTGTTATCATTAACCTATTTGATTCTATTAATTATTTTTGGACTATGGAATCTCACAATTGACCAGAAAAAGAAATGGGAAAATACCCAGCTTATGCTAATTCAACAGCAAAACTATCTGAGACAAATGGAAGAGGTTCAAAAGGAAATCAAAAGCGTTCACCATGATTATAAAAACATGCTTGCTGGTATTTATATGCATGCGAGCGAAGGAAATACTAAGGAAATTCAAAAATTTTTAACAGACAAATTTTTTCAACTTGATCATCGAATAGAAGAAAAATTAAAATGTCAGAATCAGTTATTGCTTATTGAGAACCCAGAGATTAAAGGATTACTAATTAGCAAACTAGCAAAAGCAGAGTCACAAGGAATTACTATACAGCTAGAGATATCGGATATCTTTAGAAATTTACCAATGGATGTTAGCGATCTGTTAAGGATTTTGGGTATCTTTTTGGATAATGCTATCGAAGCTGTAGCTGATCTTACCCAATCCATGAAGAAGATATCGATAGTGGTTATGCAAGACGATAAATATGTTGTTATCCGTATAAAAAATCCAAATGAACTTAAGATTTTGTTGCATGAGTTGATGCAGCCGAATTTTTCAACGAAAGGAAAAAATCGTGGGTTTGGACTTGCAAATGTTAGAAAGATATTGGCGAAATACCCCCACATTTTAAATGATATAGATACACAAAATGATCAATTTATTCAAACATTAACGATCAAAAAGGAGTGATCGTCTGTGGTTCCAATTTATATTTGTGAAGATCAGTCGGAAATATTGAAACAACTAGAAAAGAATATTCGAAATGTTAGTATGATCGAAGAATTTGATTTTGCTATCGCATTGGTGACAACATCTCCTGAAGAGTTACTTCGTTGTTTGAAAGAACAACGAACTCAAGGTATTTATTTTTTAGATATTGAATTTCCCAAAGAATCGATGAATGGCTTTGAATTAGGGAAAGAGATTCGAAAGTTAGATTCTAGAGGATTTTTGATTTATGTTACTACTCATAGTGAATTATTACCGGAAACTTTTACTTATCAATTGGAAGCACTAGATTATATTTTAAAGGATGATCCGGCCCAATTGATGCATCGTATCAGAAAGGCGCTGTTAACGATTCAAGGTTTATTAATTAATGAGTCATCTGAAGTGAAAGAACTATTTACTGTGGAGAGTGCCGCGCGTATCTTACATATACCAGTAAACACAATTGACTATTTTGAGACTACGTACAAAAAGCATAATGTCGCCTTAATCACTTCTAATCAATATATTGAGTTTCATGGGAACTTGACTCAAATTGAGAAACGTTTATCTCCCAATTTCATCCGAACTCATCAATCTTATTTAGTTAATCGATCAAAGATACAAACTATTGATAAAAGGCATCGTACGGTATTGCTAAAAAATGGCAGCACCTGTTTGGTTTCTCGCAGTAAGATAAAAGAACTTAAACAGCTTTATTAACCGAATAGGACAGAAAAAGTACCAAATAGTTTATAATTCTCATTCTTTTCATTTTATTGGTTATAGTAATAAAAAATGTGAAAAGGAAGATGATGATGGCTAAAGAAATCAAGATTTTAGAAAATTTGAAAGAGTTAGGTTTTCAACCAGTCAATAATACAGCGATTTTAGTGAAGTACGATGCACCTAATTTAAGTGCAAAAATTGTTGATTTTTTCAATTTTGAGTATTATGTTTTACAGATTTGTGCGACTGAATTAGTACTAATCCCATTTAGTAAGATGACTGGTTTGCTAAAAAAAGAGGTGACATTAGAGATCCCATTAGTTACCATCTCATCAGTTGAAGTTGAGACTAAAAGTTTAGATTATAAAATCACCATTCGTTCTCAGGAAGGGGATATCCGACTAACAACGCAGCAAAAAGAGTTGGCGGATTTTCGTATAAGCAGCAGTTATGCAAACGATAGTTTTTTAAGCCTTGGATCAAAGAACTGGCATAAAGAAAATCTTGAAAATACGTTAAGTAAACTGAAAGAAATCTAAGTAATAAACCAATTTTTTATAGACAATCGCTCTCTCCAACAGAATTTTATGCTGGAGAGGGTTTCTTTTTTATAAACGATCACTAGGACAGGTCTGAAAACTTGTTACTGAATCAAATGGAAGATGGCAGCCACATAAACAAACGATAAAAACGACTTTGCCAATTTATCATACCGTGTAGTGACACGACGAAAGTGTTTTATCTTGTTGAAAAAGCACTCTGCGAAATGCCACTCTTTGTACAAGAACCAATCTACTTTTCGTTATGTATAGCTGGGCGTAAAGGCGCAGCAAAGCCGATATTTAATTGTCAATGGACACAGGAGACAACCTGCGAATGGGCCCGATTCGCAAGTGTCAATTTTGATTGCTTCGTCATGGATCATGATCGTCTAGCCAGTGATTAACCACAGCGACAATCACCCCAACCAGAATTGGAGCTAAAATATACTGCACAAGAGGATGCATATTCATCACCTCCTTTCAGTGCTTGATCATGACCCAGACAAAGTTTATCTACCTACGCTGGTAAATGATCAGATAATCAAGAAGGGGTGTCAGGCGGATCTTTTCGCTTCTGACGCTCTTTTTCTTTGGCTTTCCTCCGCTTTCTCCGCAGGATCATTTCCTTCACTACATCGTAAGGACTTCCAGCAGGAGAAGAAGCAGTTGTTTCTTTCTCTAAACTGGCCTTCAATTCAACAGAAGGACAGTTGGTAGCAGTGCCCTCCACAGCCACACACTTTTCAGAGACAGCACGCAGAGTATCGTGTACCTTGCTTCTGATTGGTGAATCTAAGGATACTTCTGGAACTTTGGGTGCTTCCTGCCAGGTACAGCGAAGTGCTGTCAGCTGCTCCGGTTTTTCACCTCCTTCAGGTTTATCTTCTGGAGCAGGTTCCCCAAACAGTTCCTCGCCTTCGAAGATCGGCGTTTCAATCGTTTCGACATATTTTGCTTTTACGAGTTCTCTAAATAAGCCCACACCGTCTTTTTCAAAGAGGTTCAAGCTGGTTAATAAGGCCAGCGTTTCTTTGATCTCTTCCGGACTTTTCGCGGTATCAGGATCTTTAAAAGAAAAATTGTGCTTCTTGCCTTCACTAGTTAAGAAGGTGGAAACTAGTCTGATCATTTTATTCTTCCTTTCATTCATTTATTTGCGTAGGTGAGACAGACTGTAAGTATCATTTTCAGGTGGCTTCAGTGTCAGCTTCTATATGGAACAGCTTGGCAATTTGTATCTTGATAAAAGACTTGGCAGCTTTAAGAAAATTGCGGACAGGATCGAGTTTTAAACCCAATATCCGCAATTCACTGGTTTCAAAATAATCGGCAAAATACCAAAAGAAACGCTTCATGGTTTTCGTTGCTTTGGTATTCATAAATAAGTAACGAACTAAATCCTGCAATACCAGAGCGAACTCCTTTGCCCCAAGTTGATAACGTACACGTAAAGCAAGTAGTAGTTTGATGGTCATGGTGCCATTTTGGGTCTCCTGATAGTATTCCATGAGTCTTTGCTCGATGGTTTCGAGTTTGAGATGAAACAGTTGTTGGTGCGTAAAGGGTTGCTCTGACATTGTGATTCTCTCCTTGTAGTAGTTTTTTTACTTTAGGCGGGAATAGGTTCATTAAAGAAACTAGCCCAGATCCAGCTTAAGTATAGTAGCGAGAGAAGAGCGGCACGTCTGCCGCAGCTTCTCAGGAATTGATTAACGTGTAACAGGTTCTTCTTCAAAGATCGTTGTTTCAATCGTTTCAACATATTTTGCACTAACAACCGTTTCAAATAAACGAATGCCATCTTTCTGGAACAAATTCAATTGAGCCAAATCTCCTAATAGCCCTTTAATCTGTGAGGGAGTCTTAGTAGTATCTGGATTACTCAAGCTCCACGTCTGCGATTTGCCTGCACCATTTCTAAAAATAGAAACTAATTTAACGACTCGATTCATCCTTATTCAACCTCCTTCGTAATACGCGATTGGACAGTCATGATCACACTATCTAATGAGCTGCCTTGCTGGGATAGCTCTGCCATGATCTCTCCTAATTTCACCACATCTGCTTCTGGCGGATTATCAATCACGTTTGAAAAGTTCACTTTCTTCTGTTTGTCTTCCCCTGCTTGTTCGATTTGTACCTGTAATTTTGTGCCCAATTTCTGAATCATTTTTCAAATTCCTCCGTTTTCTGTTTTTGGTTTGTAATTTTTGTTGTTTCTTTTGTTTCCCGGCCGGTGACTAAAAGATAAAGCATTTTTTTCAAAAAGAAAAATGAGCTAATTTGTAAAAATACCCGCTACTTTGCAAGCGAAAAATAGAGAAGGCTGTTAAATCAACCTTTCCAAATTTCTCCTTGCAAAGTAGCGGGGGATTAGGAAATTTTTCTTTGCAAGAAGAAAAACATAAAAAAAGCCCTTGTATTCGGCAGAAATGCCTAGAATACAAGGGTTCAAACAGTTTTAGTAAGTTAAGTTTTTCTCATTTTATTTTAATAATTTAGAGAGGGTATCGTAGGATAAGGCGCCAGATTGTATTACTTTGCTGACGTTTAACACGTTTTTCAAGAATCGTTCATTATCATAATGGCGTTCAAAGGCTCCTAAAGGCAGAGTGAACTCTTGTAAGAGCGGCTTCTGACAGATGGAACGAATGAAAGGTGTATCTGGTAGAGACAGATAGTCTAAAGGAGTCTGTCCAGCCCCTTCTCTATGCAAGCGATCCTGACGATAAGCAGCCAAAATAGCCAATGCATTCGTCGCATGATGCTCAACGGTGCGTTTCCCGGTCTGAGTACAATAGATTATCCCACTCATCATTTTTATCTCGGTACAGGCTTTCGTTGTCTGAATTTCTTTAATTTCGACTGGATTGATCCAAACGGCATGCTGAGTGGAGCCGCCAAAGGGAAACAAGCAAGTCGTGGAGCTAACCATTGGAAACAATTTTTTACCAAAGCAGTTAAAGCGTTTAAGAGTTTGTGATAGGCAGGCGTAATCCAAAAACTTTTCTTCCTGAACATGTTTCTTCAAAGTAGGTAAGGTTTTTTTGGTGTAATGAACGCCTTTATCACGGTAAATAATCAGTGTCTCATCATGATCTGGAATCGGCAGAACCATGGAGAGGAGCTGCTTGTCCTGTGGTGAATCGGAGGTGTCTTTCTTCCAAATCCTTTCCCATTGACTTGAAAAAATTTCGGAATCTAACATAATAACGTTTTCAATTCTTTCTGCAACTATACTACTTTCACTTTTCATTCATTTCGTTCTCCTTTTTGTGCCAATGCCACCTAGACACTGTGGAAATATTCTGAAAATGACACACTGGCTGCCTCCTTTTAAGGCCTTTAAAAGCGGCGGCTCTTCCTAGCCTACAGAAAAATGATTAGGGGGACCCTCTTCAATAACTAAACACTATAAACATGTAGGGGAAGTTTACTATGTATCTTTTGCTCATTTCGAAGTATTTCCATACCAATAGCATTGACGAAATCATTCAGCCAAGCTAATAATCACTCTGATATCGAAATAATTATTATGATGGCCTGATACCAGTTTACTATATTAGGAAAGATTTTTCCTGATATAACTAAAATTTATTTTTCGAGCAAATTATTTTATGTTTTTTCTTAATAAAAATTATGTTATCATTGTTTTTCCAAGATAGGCTATTTTCCACTTAAGATTAAGGTTTATTAATGGATTTGTCAGAAAAAGGTCAAAAGAAATGGGTATTATAACAGGTGTTATTCTAAAAAGTGAATTTAAAGTAATTTTCTTGGTCTTACCTAGACTAGGTAGATTCCTTTAGGTTGAGGTTATATATTTTATTTCGTTGCATCCAATATTTATTTTCATTATAAGATAAGTAGAATAAATACGCAATATCTTTTAAAAAAATAACTAAAATGATAAATTGCATTTTCCTTCTATAATAGGACGCAATTTTCACCGGAATTAGGCATAAAAAAGTGGGAAAATTGAATGGTTCCAGAGACCGTCAAATTTTCCGTCAGACAGAAGGGACGAGAATAGATGCGCAGAGGCGAAAATATTTATTACCGGAAAGACAAACGCTGGGAGGGGAGATACCCCAGAGGCAAAAAAGCTAATGGTAAAACTAAGTATGGTTCAGTGTACGGCAAGACATTACAAGAAGTTCGTGAAAAGTTATATCCATTGAAATTGAAATATCAAATTTGTCAATCTACCCAAGGAGAATCAGCGATGTCATTGAATGAATGGGGGTATCGTTGGCTAAAGGAGGTTCAATCAGGGATTAAACAATCGACTTATGCAAACTACGAACATAAATTAGTTCATTATGTTTTGTCGACTATAGGCAAATACGGATTGAATGAATTGGATGAAGATGTCGCAGAAAAATTATTGGTTTCATTAGTAGAGCAGACTTTGAATCCATCGACGATCCAAGTAATCTTTCGCATTACAAAACAGTGTGTGAATGAAGCGATCCGAAAAAAATTAATCAAAGAAAATCCTTTTGTATTGATTCAATTGCCCAAGGTTTTGAAAAACAAAAATCAGGCACTAACTAAGCAAGAGCAAAAACAGTTGGAAACAGTGGCTTTAAAAGAAGAGAATGGCAAGGGATTACCTACTATACTGGCTCTTCGGGCAGGCATGCGAATTGGTGAGATTTCGGCTTTGATGTGGAAAGATATTGATTTTGACACGAATATGATCCATGTTAAATCCACTTTCCAACGTGTGCTTGGCTTGTACAATGGGAAGAGAACAGAGTTAATTTATTCCAGTTCTAAAACAACCTCTTCAATGCGTTCAATTCCAATGAGCCAGACCTTAAAGCAGCTGTTACTGTACCAAAAAGAACAGTCTTCTGGGGATTTTGTCCTTTGTAGAGAAAGTAAACCATTAGAACCAAGGCTTTTAACTGCACATTTTCATAAAATTCGTGAGAAAGCTGGATTAATCCAAACACACTTCCATCAATTACGACATACTTTTGCGACGCGTTGCCTAGAGAGCCAAGGTGATATTGTGAGTGTCAGTGCTTTAATGGGACACAGCTCGACTCAAATGACATTGGATACATATGCCAGTGCATTAGTTGAACAAAAGATACAAGTCGTCACACAAATGGAAAAAACAATAGTGTAAAACGTTTTCAAAAATGTCAAATACGTTTTTGGAGGGGTTTTTTTATTTTTTTGTTCACTGAGTAACTACTCAGTTATTAAAAGGTTTTAAAAGATTTCCAAGGATTTTTAAGCTTTTTTTCTTTTAAGCACTACAGATGTTATTTAATAAAAAAAGTTTCACATAATCATTTCTGCCAATTTTCCACCTGTTTTTAGACCTATACACCGTCTTATACCGTCGCAAGATGATTCCTTTTTGTTGTTATGACGGGGTTTTTAGACGTTTTCCTAGTCTAGGTAAGACCAAGATGAAGCAAACGGCACATTTGCTTGTTAAAAGTATAGAGGAATAAACAATATTTATCAAAGTATAGATAAATTGATAGAGGAATAGCATAGAGGAGGAAAGCCATATGTTCGGTTTTGGCAAGCAAAAGAGGGACGCCTATCAGGAATCAACCCAAGATGATTACTATTACGATGAATACGACAACGAAGGATATGAAGAAGACTACGGGTATGACTCGTATCAAAATGAAGGCTATGAACAGCGTCCAATGGATAACTATAGTGAGTACGATCGTGAAGAGCGACGATCTAGACGCCGAACGGCGGCACCTGTTGAAGAACGACAGGATGCCAGATACGAAGAGGACATGGAGTCCTTTCCAGCACAAAAAACTGAAAAAGAATCTCGGAAAGAACCAGATACTCAGCTGCAACAAGAAGTGGAACGCTTGGAAGAAACAGTTGCTCAGTTAAAGCATCAACTGGAAGTCAAACAAGCTGAAATGACTGGGATGGCTGCTACCTTAACAGAAAAGGATCAAGCACTTCAGGAGTATCAGACCAAGGCGGATCAACAATTAGAAGCTTTACGTGAAGAAAAAGAAGATGAGCAGAAGAAACTGCAGGCAGAAAAAGATCGTCAGATTCAAGAATTGACAGATCAAGTGGCCCAGATGAACAAGGAGCTGCAAGACGATCGAACCAATCAAACCGAAGCCTTAGTGCAAGCGCAACGACAAATTGAGTCACTGAAACAAACACAAAAAGAAAACGAAGAAATGAAGGCAGAATTGGCAACGATCCTGATCGAAACGAAAAAACAGGAACGGGCGACGTTGGAACGAGCAGAATACGAAGCCAAAGGGATTCGCAGCCAGGCTGAACAGGAAGCACATCAGGTGATTCACGATGCTTCCTTAGAGTTACGCGTAATGAAACAGGAAATAAGAAATTACCGAAAACGTCTGCGTTCGGTGCAAGAAGAAACGACCCAGTTTTTTGTACGTTTGTTAGCGACAAGCGACAACTTATTGGATGACGAATAGAAGAGGGGATGATTTTTGGTGAAGCAAGCACAGAATCAACTTGCCCTATATCCCACTCCAGCTCCGCTTATGCAGGAGGAGTTGCTCAAACAGCCAGTATTGGAAGAAATTGAACGTGCTTGTGAGTACCTATATGCGCCCCACGGCACCTTAAACGAAGACCAGCGAAAGAAAATTTATCAGCACTTTGAACAATTATTTCATTTCATGAACAGCAGCTATCATGTGGAGCTGTTGTTGCCAACTGGCTATTTTGACTGGTCTGGGTTCTGGCAGTCGCTGCATCAATTTTTTCCACAATTTGCTTGGATTAAAGCGCAAACGGAAGAACCAAAATATGGACGACGGATCTATCGCTTTGACTTCATTCCGTTGACCTTTCGCGAAGTTGGTTTTCCATTTGCGATCCACTTGGAGGACAGTCTGATGCAACAATTTCCATTGTCTGCCGAAGAAGCTTTGGAACGGGCGGAACAGTTATTACTGGAATTAGCTGGTCAACACTTGTCAGATGTGCCGCCTAAGTCGAAGGAAGCACCAGAAAAGCTCGCGACCGTTCCAGTTAAACAAGCAGAAGAACAGGTCAAGGAAGCGAAAGTATCTGTTGCAAGAGTCCAACAAGAAGACGTGAAACAGGAGAGTCAAAGCAAAGCCCGTTTGCGAGCTGTAAATCAAAAACTAGAGATGGTGATTGAAAAATTGGAGTTATCCATGCTCTACAGCGGGATTCAATATTTTGAACGGGAAAACAAAGAAGAGAACGATTGGGATAAACGAATCAAGATCAGTTTGCGGGAATATACGTACCTGCTTCAGAAGGCACGCTTTTTGGAGCAGATGTGGAACCTCAATGGCGAACTAGTAAATAAAACCGAAAAAATGACTGTATCTGGCAACAAGCTGGTGTATGAACGGGATCAAGTCAAACAAATCAAGGCCAATCTTTCAACCAGAGACATTCACTTTGTTTTATATGAATGCCAAGTAATTGAATCCCGAGCAAAGGTACATGCCCAGCCGTGGTTTAGAAAACCTTATGTCAAGTTGATGAAGATGGATTATGACAATTTATTGAGTAAATCTGCTTACTTTGATCTTTTGCAAGGAGAAAGTGCCTTGTTGGAACGAATGGTACGCGAACAAAAAGATGCACCAGTCAAAGAAGCTCAGGAGGTTGGCTGAGGTCGCAGATTCTCTCCTTTTTATCACTGGACACTTCCAGCAAAGGCTGGAGTTATCTTTGTCCTATGCTATCTGATTTTTTTCAGTTCTTTCCGTATGTACCACTGGATGTATCCAAAGTATTCAGTCAGTGGCGAATCAATGAATCCAACATTTAAGGAGCAGGAGGTGATTCAGATCATATCACATCGTAAACCCAAACGCTTTGATGTCGTGGTGCTGCATCCGCCAGAAAATCCAGAGGGTCTTTATTTGAAACGAATCATTGGACTGCCCAATGAACGAATTACTTATCGGGATGGGCAATTATACGTAAATAAGAAACTTGTTTCGGATGAATTTGCTAAAGAAACGGAAGACTTTGACTGGAAGGAGTTCTCCAGAGACAAGATTCCAGAAGGCTATTACTTTATTTTAGGTGATAATCGCGCCATTTCTAAAGATAGCCGCCATTTCGGTTTGATTACCGAAAAACAAATTTTAGGCGTCGTCAAAGAAGGAGTACGAATTGAATGAAGACATTGCAGGAAAAACTTGAATGGTACACCTTCTGGTATTGGGTCTATTGGCTTTTTTCATTGATAGTACTGCTAGGTGTGTTGATACTAGGCATTTTTTTCTATTTTACTGATTTTCAAGAAGTAGTCACAGTCAGCCAACTCT
Source organism: Enterococcus sp. AZ071 (assembly GCF_050499065.1). Classification (NCBI taxonomy): domain Bacteria; kingdom Bacillati; phylum Bacillota; class Bacilli; order Lactobacillales; family Enterococcaceae; genus Enterococcus; species Enterococcus sp. AZ071. The sequence continues at coordinate 2,565,181 of NZ_JBIPAS010000001.1, read as the reverse complement.
TCCTTTTGATGCTGCTGATGGTCTTGGCTTTGTATTTGCGAGTGACCGCATTGCATTACCACACGATTCTATTGAAGCTGAAGCAGTCAGCAGCCAGACCAAGAAGACCGAGGGAACGACCTCAGCCACGGCCTCAGAATAGGCGGAAGCAAGATGAAGGTTAAAGTCCTGATGGTAGGTGTACTTATTGCTGGAGGATTGATAGTTGGTTACCAATCACAGGGAAAACAAACGGTATCCGCTGAAACTAAAGAGCCGATTTCTTCTCAACAAGAAGCAACACCAATGCTAGAAAGTAGTTCAACCACTGCTAACCAAGCAAGTGAGGTACTTGAAGATGCAGAGTCCACAATGACTAAAGAATCGTTTTCTTCTATAGAAGAAAGCAAGAGTAGTGAAGCTGTTGTTTCAACTACTAAACAGAGTGAATCAGAAGAAACAACAGCAGAGTCGACAACAGAATCTACTGTTCCTGCCTCGGAAATTCCAGCAGCAGTTACGGTTCAAACAACCTTGCCAGCAGCGAAGGTAGAAGAAAACTATCAGTTCTCCGTGGTAAAAAATCAAACGACGGAAGAGTTTATCCAATCTATTGGAAAAGATGCTCAAGAAATTGCTTGGAATGAGGGAATTTATGCTTCAGTCATGATTGCACAAGCAATTTTAGAAACAGGTTCGGGCAATAGCCAATTGGCTCGCCCCCCTCATCATAATTTATTTGGAATTAAAGGAAGTTATCAAGGGAAAAAAGTGTCGTTTAACACGCAAGAGGATAAAGGAAATGGTCAGTTGTATACGATTCAGTCCGCTTTCCGTCAATATCCTAGCTACAAGGAATCATTGGAGGATTATGCAGCTTTATTGAAAAAAGGATTATCCGGCAATCCAAGTTTTTATCAAGGAACTTGGAAAGACTATGCAGGAACCTATCAGGAAGCTACAAAAGCCCTAACAGGTAAATATGCGACAGACACTTCTTACGATAAGAAACTAAATGCTCTAATTGAGACCTATCAGTTGACCTCCTTTGATCAGAAGCTTGAAGAAGAACACCTGAAAGAAGAAAAGCTGGCGGATGTCTCTGAAAAACAACCAGAAGTACAACCGGTCAATGAAAACTCAGCTGACACTAGTTCAACCAACGAGTCAAAAAAATCAGAAAGCACGACCTATCAAACAACACAAAAGGTACAACAAATCCAGCCGATTCCTCAACGTCCAGCAAAACAGGTAGCGGGAAATCGAATCGCGCAATGAAAGAAGGGGAATAATGTCGAGACCACGTGACTATCGAGAGCGAGAATATCATTTCGATGAAGAACCACCTTATCGAGAACATCCCCCTTCCAATCGGCGACCAGATAGAAGGGATTCTTACGAAGAACAGCGGTATCGAGACAGTGTTCGTGAATCAGTTCCTCGGCCAAAATCCAATCGACAGGACCGGGAGTATTCCCGCCATTACCGTGAGTCAGGGAACAGAGGGCGATATGAACAACACTATTCGCCAGAGTCACAATACAGAGAGCAGCGACCTCGTTCGCAACGACCGATGAGACCTGTCGCTCCGTCATATCGTGAGTCGCAGCCATTGCAACAAGCCAAAAAATCAACGAATCGTAAAATTTTTCTGTTCATTTATAACTTGTTTTTTTACACACTGACGATTGGTATTTTGCTGAGTTCGCTGATGTTTGCCTTTAGTGAGAAGTCTGATGCAGCTATTTTTGGCTATCGGTTCTATCAAGTGTTGACCGATTCCATGGCTCCCCAGCCGGATTCACCTTCAAAAGGATTCTATTCTGGGGACATTGTCCTGGTGAAAATGGCAGATGGCAGTCAGGTGAAGGAAGGAGATATTGTGACCTTTCAGGTAGGCGAAGGAGATCGCTACTTAACGCATCGAATGATCGAACGCCTAGAAGAACTTAACGGTAAACCAGGGGATTACATCGTGACCAAGGGAGATGCCAATAATACCGCTGATCCACCGATTGAGGCCAGTCGTGTTTACGGCAAAGTCACTTTTGTGATCCCTAAAATGGGCAGTATTTTAAACTTTGTCCAAGAAAATCTGTGGCTGTGTCTGGTGTGCGTGTTGTCCACTTTCGGCTTCTTCTTAGTGCTCAAAGCGTACTTTTTGCAACCGGAATCGGTCAATAGTTCAAGCAAAAGAAATGGTTATCCAAAAAGGGTATAACCACTTGTTCATACAAGTGTTTATATAAAAAAGAAAAAAGGATGTATAGGAGGAAAAGAAATGAAGAAGAATAGTAAGAAGAAAAAGCTGATGGCTGCCGCAGCAGCTTTAGCGTTAATCGCAGCCATCTCCGGGACGTTTGCCTGGATTACTGCGCAGGATCAACGAATCAATAGAGCCGAATCCGCAGCGGTGAATGACAACAGCGTAACAATCGTGGAAAAATGGGAACCAATACCTTTGGTTCCAGGATCAGAAGCTACAAAAGAAGTAAAAGTTACGAATACTGGCACTGCGAAGGTGTATGTTCGGGTCTCTTATGAAGAAGTGTTGAAGCATTTGACAGAAAAGGGCGCTGTAAAGTATGATCCTTCATCCGTTTCAGGTGCGAAATATACCTATGTTGCCGATGATCCTGGTTTGGCAAAAAACATGCCAGTGAGTGTAAACGGCACCCAACTTTTAAGTCCTGCAGGTGGATTTGTGGAAGTTCCGGCGGGCCAAATTACTGGATTAGAAGCTGACACGAAGTTGGTCGTTAAAGGAGGAAAAACTGTTCATCCGACGACTGGTGCAGTGACGAAAAGCTATGAAGCGAAAATGGTCCATGAATATGCACCAGGTAAATACCAATCCATGGAATTTGCTATTAGTGACGATTATCTAAATGAAACAAGCTTAGATGCGAAGGATTGGACCTTTACGGTTTCTAGTCTAAAATATGGCTACTATGAAAATGGGTATGAAAATACAGTCGTGAACTGGGCGAAATCTTCATTACCAGATAGAGCAGGCGCAGTGACTGGTAATGCCCTATTAGGAACAAATGGTTTACGTTATAGTGTGGACTACGACTATCGACTTGCCGCATTAGGCTTGACAGCTATTCCAGGAGAAACACCAGCAACGGTTGCAGTTCAAATTCCGACAGCTGCTGGCGAAAAGAATGTTCAAGCAGATACGAATGGTTTAGGAAAAAGTAGTATTCATATCAAATACAACGGTTCAGTAGTCGATGGTACTGGCTTAGCTGCCGCAACGGATAACTGGATTTATAACAAGGAAGATGGCTGGTTCTACTACACCCAACCATTATTGGCAGGTCAAACAACAGTGAACTTGTTAGACAGTCTAATATTTGACAGTGCAATGGGTGTTGAGTATACCAATGCATCGTATGATTTAGTGGTGAAAATGGAAGCTATTCAAGGAACTGCAGAAGCATTGACTGATAGTACTGGCTGGGGCATTACGTTGGACCCAACCCTTAAACCAGAAACCAAAGCAATTTATGATAAATTAACCAACTAATCGGTAGGAATGAATACCCATGAGAAAGGGAGGAGTGGAGACGATTGCGCAAGTTTAGACTAGTACTCTGCAGTTGGCTGTGCTTGTGGTTTTTCTTTGCAAGCACACCCGCTGCTGCGGCTGCCGATGCACTCCCTCCCGGCATGGTGATTGGTGATTCTGAGGGGCTGTATGCCACATCAGATGGCGAATATTACATTGACTTAGTCGATCTCCTACCGGGAGAAAAATATGAAAAAGAAATTACAATCCGCAGCTTGGACTTAGAGGAGCCTTTTTCTTTAGGCTTGCTGGTGGAAGAGGTGGAGAGTAAAGGTTCGATTGATTGGAAGCAGCACATTGAGGTTCGACTGGTATTGGATGGAAAAGAAATTTATCAGGGACCTTTATTAGGTGATGGACGTTTTGATTGGACACAAACGCCATTGGAACTGGGTGTTTGTGACTATGGAACAGACAAGGTCTTAAAGGCTACCTTTACTGTAGATTCCGGTTTAACCAACGAGGATTATAAGGATAATAGTCATTTGTATTTTTATTGGACGTTTGTGGGAACCAAGGATCAGCCGATCAAACCGACTGACCCAACCGAACCAACAAAATCGACCGAACCAACAAAACCGCAAGAGCCAACAGCACCTGGTTCATCAAACTCAGAGGAGCTGCCAAAGACAGGAACAGTACCACCTGTTGAGGATAATGGGAAACGTCTTCCGCAAACAGGCGAACAATTGGTGTATCAATTTCTTTCCGGGTTATTACTGGTATTGATTGCCTTATTTCTATGGCGAAACCGACGAGAGGAGGAGCAGGAATGAGTCAAAAAGAGAAGCTGCGTCACTTATTCCGCATCTTTGTTCGAAGTAAAAGCTTGTTTGCCTGCTTTTCCTTGTTGTTGAGTCTGCTTTTGATTGTTGGCAGTACGTATGCTTGGATTACCTCTTCGGATGAACGAATTAATCAGGCAGAAAAGAATACTCGCAGACTTTCTGCAGTCATTGAAGAAGACTTCACAGAAGTGTTTCATTGGGCACCAGGAACGGAACAAGAAAAGAATATACGTGTCAAGAATAATGGTGAGTTTCCTGCAATTGTTCGTGTATCTTTAAAAGAGTTTTTCTTGGGATTTGAAACGGATGTTACAGACAATCATGGTGCAGGTGATGGCAATGGGAATCTGAAAATTTACGGGCAATCCAGTACAACACCAGTTGATGTAAAAAATACGTCGACGTGGGTAGTTGGGAATACCTATGGGAGAAATGCCACTACGTATTATAAAGCAAATCTGGTACTTTTGGATCAAAGCTATACGTATAAAGGCACTCGCACCAAACCATTACCAGCGATTGTATTGAATTTCCAGGCAGGAAAGGTGTTTGATCAAACCGCACCACCTAGTGCTAGTGAGAAAGATTACTGGTATTACGAGGATGGGTACTTTTACTATTCTGAAACATTGACACCTAATGATGTGACTGAAAACCTGCTGGATAGTGTTTCGTTAGATGCAGCATACGCCAACCGCTATAAAGGTGCGTTGTATAAGCTGGTTCCCGAAATGGATGCGCATGATGTATCTCAGTCGTTGTTCTCAGATTGGGGTATTCCAGCAGGAAGTCCTATTCGTACGATGTACACACTTTATTAATCGAGGAGGAATGAGATGAATCGGCACAAGAAAGTAAAGCGACGAATTTTATATCTTATCGTTGCTGTCTGCTCAATCCTCCTATTGATTGGTGGTGGTTATTGGGTGTACGCGGCGATGACAGCGACAGATAGGAAGGAAAATGATTTTCAGATTGGACAAGTGGAAACGGAAATCATCGAGGTATTTGATGATACCCGCACAGAAGTAAAGCTGGATGAAGTGGTTCAAAAGGATGTTCTAATCAAAAATACAGGAACAATCAACCAATTTGTACGTGTAATGGTACTGGCAGAAGTACGTGCGCCGATTGTAGGCGATCCAGTCAATCAACAAATTCTTCCTTTACTGATTGGGACGGACTTGTTTTTGGAGAACGGTGCAACTGCGGACTGGATTAATGGTCAAGACGGCTATTACTATTATAAAAAAGAAGCAGTAGAACCAGGCAAAAGAACGAGCAAGTTATTTGAATCTGTCAGACTTTCGGATCAATTGGCTACACGGTATCAACAAGCGGATCTGTCGATTACCTTGAAAGTCGAAACAATCAATTGTTCAGAATTTGCTTACCGTGATGCCTGGTGGCAAGGCACTACACCCGTTCAAGCGCCTCTAAAGGATGTTGATGATCATTTAAAAGGCATAACTGACAACTAGGGATGCAGGTATTCTGTGTCCCTTTACTTAAAAGAATCAACACTCATGAGATGAGTGTTTTATGACTAAAGCATTGATTTGATGAGGGCTGAAAAAAGGAGTCGATAAGAATGAAAAAGAATCTGAAGAAACAATGGTTCAAAAAAAAGGGGCTAAAAATTGTAGGAATTGGCTTCCTAGCTCTTCTTGTGATAATTAGCGTTGCCATGAGTCTTACTACATTTCAAAAAAAAGACAGAGTAGCTGCACATCCTACCAATACAATTAAGCTGGATGAAGGTGGCGCTAATGAATATACGCTACCAACAGATGCAACAAGGCTGACTGAAGATCGTTTAATTAGTGATGTAGCTTTTAATGGCTATAAACAAAATGATGGCTTTCTACTAAATCCAACAAAGATCAATGTCAAGGCTTTCAGTACGGTGCAACCTAGACAATATTATGAATTCTCTGAGAAAACAGATAAGGATCGAGTTCTGGCGGCTGGTCTGGTATCAACGTGGGGAAATGGGGTTTCCTACGATTTTTCCACTACTTTTCTCTTTTTGTTAGATGAAAATAACAATCTACTTGATAGTCGTCAATTGGAAGGTACTTCGATAAATCAAACCCATGGTGGTTATGGTACTGAAATTTCGTATTTACAGAAAAAGCCAGATGGAACCTTCCTTATTTTGTCAGGAAATAAAACTGTCACTGTCAAATTGAATGCAGCTGAGACAAGCATTGCGTCAGTCACGCCCGGTTCTTTAACCTTTCTAGGCGCAGCTCCGAATGAAATGAGCTACAATTGTGTCCAAATCGGTCTTGATAATAAAATTTATTACTCAGGACATTGGTATCAAACAGCTGAAACACCAAGTACTGTAAACAACGGAAGAATGATTGGCATTTTAAATACCAACGGAAATGAGGAAAGGCGGGTACGACTGAAATATACGCAAGGTTCTTCTGTTTTCGCTGATCCAAACTTTATGCGAATTGAACAACTATCAGGTATGAAAAAATCACCTAATAACCAAGAGTTACTCGGTATAATGACATACATGTCAAAGGGAGGAACAAGCTATAGCAAACTAGTTACTTGGGATAAAGATGGAAATATGCTAAGGCAATATGTTCCTGCTGTAGGATCAGTAACAATTAAGCCGCTAAACAAAATTTCTTCTACCGATGAAAGATATTTTCTGGTAAAGGATAATTCAAAAAGTGAGATTGTCAAGTATACCGCTGCAACAGGATTCTTTACAAAAGTAGCTGAATTTCCAGCGAATACAGATATGGAGATTATTCGCCTAGGTGATGGATCGTATAGTGCTATTGGCTACTTAGCTACTGTTACAGGTGTCTTTTCGCCTTTTAATGAGTTTCTAAAGGTTGATTCAACTTTTGTAGCCAACCTTTCAAGCAGCTTTGCTATCAAATCTGCCGTTGGTATGGAGACCGGATTAAACAAAACTTTGAATATAAGGACTGCTTCTTTTCTAGATAATTCACGTTACTTTTTTAGTGGAACTTTTAGTGAATTGAATGTGAGCAGTATTCCTGCAACAAGTTTTATTGATGGCTTTCAAAGTGCTCTAGGGGCTAACGCAGCTTGGACGAATAAATCACCTGGGGCAACACACGGTGAGCAGAATATTTTCGGTATTTTGGAGACGAAACAAGATCATAAGCCAGCGATGTATGCACCAGACAACATTATTTACAATGTTGAAGATCGGACCTTGAATCAACCAAGTACTGTAAATACCCAATACAAGTGGTCTGTACGAGATAACTGGTTAATCACGGGAACTAAAAACGGTGCGTTGACTAGTCCGATGAGTATCAGAGTCTATGATGTCTATGACACTGAACTAAGCTTGAGTCCACAACCGAATTCATTACATTATAATCGTATAAATCGTAATCCTTTAAATGTGGCTAATGCAATGGAATGGACAAAGTTGGGACTTAATGAAAGCAATCCGGGTCCACAACTGTTAACCTATTTCGTCTCTGATACCCAAAGGCAGACGACGACTCGATCGCGATGGATAAATAAAATTACTGATGAAACAAAAAAACAGACGAGTACGCTCTAGACGCTCGAAATTTCCATGTGCCCTTGGAAGGAATAGGAAGTACCATTCCTGATGAGGCAGCGTTCAAAAAATTCGCTAAAACAATGGCTTGGAACTTAAAGAAGCATGAAATAGGCGACGGTGACCAAGGGTATGGGGTAGATGAAGATGGGACAGATGGCTCTAAGCTATCGGGGAAGGTTACAGTAGACGCTGCTCAGCTGAAAGCCCTCCGCGAAGCAACTGTTGCGAAGCCCTATCCTGTAGATGTCATTTATCGACCAGCTTCTGGAGTCAAGATTACGAACCGGGTTTGGGTATTCGCTACAGTGAAAAATACCTTGCCAAACAGTAAAACAACCCCTGCAGTGGGTCCAGATAAAACAAATGGTGTGGTTTATTATGCAGATGATTATGCTATGCCGTTTCGTCTGCGTCACGGACACACGGATGATGATGTGAGAAGTCGCGGGAATATTCGCGTCTATGATTATTATGATTATATGCATGAAACAGCTGCTGAGCTGCCGACTTTAGCAGATATGAGTAAGCCAGCTGATCGTCAAAAGCTGAAAATTCAAAGTATCAATCAGGTAAGGAATGCACCGCAGCCTGGAATAATTTCCCCACCAGTCAAAGTGAGCTACGCTTGGGAAAAAAATACGGATAATCATCATACCAAAGGGGTAAATACGATAGGTTCGTTAGATATCAATTTATTCAGTGACGTGCTGCTCCATGTTCGGCAAATCATTCGAGACCCATCTGATGAAATTGTAGTACCTGACGAAGGATATCTTACGATTAGAAACACGGTGAATAGAGGTGGTCTCGTTGTTGATCCAGATTATCACTCACAAGCAGTTGTGAAGTCTGGAAAAACAGAGAGTACGCTAGACTTTACTACGTTTGCGGTAGAAACAGATCATCTAAAAAATGCTTCAGAGGAAGTTAATTTAAGTGCAGTGATACCAGAATTTTATCAATACGAGGGTTTTCGTATGACAGATCAGGCAGCTGATCCAAATGGTACTTCTCACAAGACGGGAACACCGACAGCAACGTCTGGAAAAATTTCATTAAATCGGTCGACGATTGATAATAAAGAAGAATTCTGGCTGACTATTTATCTGAAACCAGTGAAAGAAAGCGGAAAGAGTACCAACAAAACTCCACAACCGTATAGTTGGGACTACAAACATAATGATTTAGGAAAGATTCAGCCTAAATAAGGGAAGGAAGGAAATAGTTAGTGATTTATTTCTTATTTCTCGTGTTCGGACTAATTTTGTTGGTTCACAGCTATTTGATGGTAACAATCCTCCGTACGCAAAAGGAACAATCAAGTTTGTTAAAACAAATAATTCGCGGTAAAAAGCGAAGTCAAAATCAGACAAGCACGAAAAAGACAGGACCATATCCAATCAATCATCCTAAAATTCAAAGAGAAAGAGGTCACAAACGATGAATTTGGGCTACGCACGCGGTTATCAAATTACCCAACAATTGGATATGCTGGAGGATTACCCAGTGGATGAACTCTTTTCCGATGGGCATCAAGAAGTGGAAGCATTAACTTCACCCACGAGTGAATTTCAGGCATTGCTAAACTTTGCCCAGGCAGGCGATCATCTAGTCATTTCATCGTGGGAAGTCATTTCACGCGACTATCGACAATTGTTGGTCTGCTTAGATCAATTGGAAAGTTCAGAAATTACTTTGGATGTTCTGAATTTGCCTCAATTAAGTATTGAAGAGTGGCGTCAGATTTTTCGCTGGTCATTGCGCAATGATCGCTTACTACATCCCTTTTTAGTCAAAGCTGGCAAAGAACGGAACCGCAGTAAGGGTGCGTATTCTTTATTTAGTAAAGAGCCAGAGGCCCGCAAACTCTATAGAGAAATTATCTGGCTGTTGGTAGAAAAGAATTCCGTTCGCCAAGTTGCCCAGCAAAAGCGAGTACCAATTGAAACAGCCTATCGTATCCAACAGGAATTGCGGCAGCTTCAATTGGCAATCATCTTAGTGATCTGTTTCCTGTTGGCGATTTTTAGTATCAAGCTGGCAGAATCCTATTTTGATCAGTTATGGATTCAAATTGCGATTTGTATTGTTGTGACATTGATTATTTTATGGAATGTGCTGATTGATACGGAAGAATCCGAGGCGAAAACGTCAACTAAAGAGAAGAAAGTATCAAAAACCTAAAGAGAAGGTGAATCCCTATGCAACATGTACTTATTTTAACTAAAAATCCCCTGACAGAGGAAACCATTGTCAATAAATTACAACGAATGAACTGCGAGATTCTTTGCTCGACGGATCTATTAAATCACCTGCAAAAAGGTACGATCAATCCTTTCGTTTTTTATTTCCGCTGGGTGATATTAAGTGAAAGTCTTTGTCATACAGAGGTAGAACAACTCTTAAACCTACTGCAGAATCAACCGCTGACGGTGCTGCGAATTGTTGAGAATTTTCCTAACGAAGAGGAACAAAATTACTGGAATGAATTGGGTCTTACAGATTGGCTGCATAAAGAAATAGGCTACGAAGATTTACGAGAAAAAGTCAATGAATTATCGCAGCAGCAGCAACAAAAAGAATTCGCCGATCAACAAATTCTTTCGTTCCCTTATGCAGAAGAACAGATGGAGCCAACCGAATGGAAGCTGTTATGGAAGAGCTTGTCTAAAACCGAAAAAAAAGTGTTTGAAAGTCTCATTAATGCGTATACAAAGACCGAGGCGTTGTCCCGAAAAGAGCTGTGTGACCAGCTATGGAGTGATGGAGATACCGCTTCTAATATGAGTCAACTGTCCTGTTTGATCAATAAACTGAAACGTAAATTTGAGCAGCATGGACTGACAGGAGAAACCATCACCACCTTATGGGGAAGAGGCTACCGATTCAGCGATGAATTGTATGAATACTGGTTAAAGGGTGCGCAACAACAAGAAAATTTGAAGTATGCGATGAATTAAAAAAGACAATAGCCTTCAATAAACTGGAAAAATTTAGAGAGGCGAATCTAGTTGGAGCGGTTGATACATATGTGTGATGCGATCGTAGTTTATAGGTTACATTTCTGTCAAGGATAGCGAATACTTGGAAGATCTCAAGAAAGTTGATGTAAACAATCTATTTACTACGTGCACATTGGATCATGATATATTTCATATCAATGATGGAGCAGAAGGTCTTATCGACTGGTTCAATGACTACGAAGAGAAGGAAACCGCAGTGACTAAAGAATAAAAATCAATTGAAAAAAATGAGAAGCAAAAAGGAGAAGTAAATGAAGAAGTTTATCGGGATGACCTTGGTTCTAATGGTTTTACTTACCGGATGTGGCGGAACAGCAGCTGACAAGCAAGAAAACGAAGAGAAATCAGCTAAGACTGCAGAAACTAAAAAAAAGGGAAGTACACAGGCCAAAAAGAGCGCTAAAACAACAGAAGAACGCCTTTCATTTCCTTTGAGTACAAGTCAAAATGATGCGGGTGAATTTTTAAAAGAAGACGAAATTACCAAGGATACATTTAAGCCAAGAGCCTATTTTCATTTAGGAAGTGATATGGAAGTTGGCACTCCTCGGTGGATTTTTTTTGACACAGAGGAGAATATGCTAAGAGAATACTCAAAAAGTGGCGGATTGCTTGGCTCAAAAGAAGCAATTGAAAGACTGGAGGCCATCCCTTCCTCGTATATGTTTTTAGTAAACGATAAAAAGGAAGGGTTTGGGGGATACATCCACATGTATGATGTAAAAGCGGAGAATGACTTTGAGAAAAACTTCCCTGAATACGATGGTCTGTACATGACAAAAGGTAATGTGGAAATTAGTAATAAACTTCCGAATTTAAAGGATCAGTTTAACTGGGAAGTAAAAGATATTGATAGTGGAGAAGGCAAGGCAGATGGTGTTCCTTATAGATATGCGTATGTCAATTTTATAGAGGAAGATAGTAAGGATGCGATGTTGTATATTACTTTTGACATAGATGAGGAAACTAAAATATTTATCGATGTGATGGATATTGATGGGAAGATAATGGCAAATGGCAATGTAGAAAAAGCAGTAAATCTATTCACAGATGGCTTTGAGCTGGTCAAAAAATAAATTTAGCCGAATGAAAGTTAACTAATCGATCATTGTCACACAGTTCTTTGAAGGTGATTGTGTTAGGTGGGGTGCTGATGAACTCATCATTAGTGACTTTGAAAGAAGAAAAAAGCGTGAAATAAATGCTATTGAAGAGAGCAACGACCAAAAATTATTTATAGGTGCAAGATATTGAAACGATAAAGAAACCACGAGCATTGAGTCTGCAGCGTTTTGGTTTAACAATGAGTGAACTAACTAGGTGTTAAGTTGGTTATTAGGAGGGGCAATGTGAGAAAAGCAGCGGTTACCCAACTTTATACGTCAAAAATTGTTCGATGGCAACGATTAGAGCGACGTATTTGGCTACTACCTGTTGGAGTGGGCTGCTATTTCTTGATTTATTTATTATTTACTTCTTCAGGACAAAAAATGATTCAACCAATAGCTTTGCCGAAAGATTGGCTGATAGTACTCGGTCTTTTTCTCTTTTATCTGTGTCTTTCTTTGGTCCTTATACTTCCGCTCATGATTTTGTTTAAGTGGTTCGTCCATACTGGTAAGAAAAAGGCTTTGGAGAATGCTGCTATACCTGTTCTCACTTATCTGCCCTATTTTAGAGAAACATTTCCCCAGTTGACACCTGCAATGATTAGCTTGCTGACGGATTTGGAACTGGAAGTGGAAAAAGATGTTGCGGCTTCGTTATTGTTTTATCAATTTTTAGAGGTTGTCACTATAGATGATCAAGGAAACATTCGATTATTGACTTTGGAGCACCCTCAACTGCAAGGGAGCGATCGAATCCTGCTAAAGAAATTGGTTCAGGGAAAAATCGATAAAGAAACGTTGAACAGATGGGAAAAACAGGCGACCCAAGAGGCAATAGATGCTGGATATATTAAATCGAGTCTGCCGAGCGTTGAGAAAAAATTGAGTTCTGGTGTTTTTTCTGGTTGTCTTCTGCCCTCAATTCTTTTAGTTAGTATTGGATTAGCAGCAAGAGAATCGTTTATCAGTACAAAACTAATTGAATTTCAGGAGTTGATCTCGCATGCACCAGAAGAGAATGTGGCATTGATGTTGCTGTTTTTTTCTGATCCCCAAAAACTGGGACTTTTGGGCTTAATATTAGGACTTGGCTTGATGGCCTTTTTGGCTTTTTTCCTACCAGTAGGAACGATTATTCAGTGTAGTATCAAAAAGAAGAACCAAAATAAATATGTACGCACATTAAAAGGAGAAGCGTTAACCGAGCAGCTTTACGGGATGAAGCGCTTCTTGCATGATTTTTCAGAATTGTCCTATGCACAAAAGGAACAGTTGATTTTATGGGAAGAATTTCTCATCTATGCGGTTGTACTGGAAGAAAATCAGCAGATTGTTGATGAATTAACGGCGTTGTATTTTCAAAAGAAAATGAAATAAAAAGGATGAAAGCAATGATTGGAGTCATTTTAGGACTATTCATTATAGGTGGAATTGCGGCTTTTTTGATTCGGGTTCGGAATTCATTGGTAGTGCTTCGAAATCGTGTAAAGGATCAAAAAGCTCAGATTGATGTTTGTCTAAAACAACGTTACGATACTCTCCCAAATTTATTTGAGACGACGAAGGCTTATGGCGAGTATGAAAAGACTACTTTGGAAACAATTGTTAATGAGAGAAGGAAATTAGGTCAAACAGCTAATACTCAGGAAGCGTTGACTGTGAATTCGGAATTAACAAAACAGCTGGGCTATTTTTTTGCAGTCAGTGAGCAGTATCCTGAATTAAAAACTAGCCAGCACTTTCAAACCTTACAGAAGGAACTGAAAAGCTTGGAGAACAAACTTTCAAAAGCTCGCCAATTTTATAACGACACAGTATTACTCTACAACAACCAAGTGATGCAGTTTCCCAATAATCTGGTGGCTGTTTTATTTGGATTTCAAGTAGAAGAATTTCTGAAAACTGCCTCTGAGGAACAAAAGGTACTATCTATTCAAGCAAAACAGTTTCAAAATAGCAACAATCATAAATGAAGGAATAAGATAGGAATAAAAAACGATTAAATAAACTAAAGTGTGCCCAGTATTTCAAAAGAATCTTCTCAAAAGACGACAGAGGATAAACAACAAGCATTTCTAGAGAGCAGGAAAAACAGTTGTTTTACTTATTCTGAAATGGAAGACGGCGGTTATAATGGTGAAGTAAACGATGGTAAGATTCCTAAGATGTTGGGAGGCAAACCTGTCATTGGCGGTAATCATGCCTTTGGAACGAACGATCTAATCACCAGTATTGGGATTTGGGAAACGGCATGTTTTATAGGGAAAGAAGCATTTATGTTTTGTGAAAATTTGAAAGCCGTGACCATAAAAGACGAAGGGCTAGAAGAAATGAGCGAATCAGTTTTTTATGGTTGCGAATCGAGTTGGCAGATACTGTAAACTAAGATAGCATAAGTATAAGGAAGTAAAAAAATATCAGTCATACCCTTTAGTTAAAAAAATAGCGCAACCTAACAAGAAAGAATGCTCCACGAATCTGAAAGAAGGTGACCGGCGATGGTCAAAGTGATTCAACTTTTCCTATCCGTTTCAATTATCGGTTTTTATTTGTGGCTTTTAGTGATCCGAAAAGGACCGGAATACAAAAGATACAAAAAGATGGAACGAGAAGGAAATAAGACTACAGCGAAGTGGTACACAAGCAAGACGTACAGTCGGGATATAGATTCAGGATCTACAGAATACTATTCAAAAAATTACTATGAATATTTCGTAGCAGGAAAGCGATACACCTTTACTCAGCATGCCAACATTGATGATCCTTCTATCACGAGAATAGAAATCTATTATGACAAGAATAAACCGAAGAGACATGCACAGGTGAATTCTGAGAAAACCTTGCTGCAAAGCAAACGGACTTTGGGGTGTTTTTTAACGGTGGTATTAAGTGCCGTGACGATCCCCGCAGTGTATATATTGTTGAATATGATTTTTGGAATTGATCTTGGATTATAAGGGGAGAAAGCAGGTCGGGATTTGATTCAGGATAAAAAAGTTTCCTCTCTTGAGTTTTTGTGGATGGGATTGTACGCATTTGCAGGGTTTAGTTTGGAATTAATTCTTAGTTTCGGGGCTAGGACTTGCTCCGCTGAGTGTATCAGTGAACGCGCTGCTTACTGCCTGTCTTTGGTTTGGTTTTGTTTGGCTATTAATCACTTATTCTAAAAAGACAGTTGGTTTTGATCCTCGGGCGAATCGGCAAATGATTGAAAAAAGAGCTCTTTATGTTTCTCTGCTCTTGTGTCTCATGATTATTATTGTTTCTACCATAGGATTTGGAGGATTTAAACCTTTAGTGGAATTTAATGGAAGCTTGAATAGGAGTATTCTTGCTCTTTTCTCTCGGATCGTTTATTATTTTGCTGAAACAGCGTTGATCGTATTGACGATTATTTTTGGTCAAGAATTTTGTAAGCGGCAGTTTTCTATCCGTACTAATGTTCCTGACGGAAGATTTTTCCTGGCGTTAACTTGGGGATTGATGCATTTTCTTTTGAAAGGAATTGCAGGTGGGTTTTATACGATGTTCTTTTCGATTGTCTCGGGAATCATTTCCATTCTTTTTAGAAAAAATTCGTTTATCAGCTTTCTGGTTATTTCTGTTGCGTTTATTTTGTAAGGTATAAAAAAGGAGAAATATGTGTGGAGATAAATAAAGTAGAACAACTTACTGATATTCACAATCAATTATTATTGCTCGCTGATCCCAATCAACTTCTAGTGGATGATTACGCTCAAAGAGGAACAGTTTATGAAGCAACTGAAGATGAAACGTTAGTTGGTATTATGGTCTTATTACCTACTCGACCAGAAACTATTGAATTGGTGAATATTGCTGTTGCTGAAGTTCATCAAGGCAAGGGGATTGCTCAAGAGATGATTGCATTTGCTCTGCAAACAGCTAAACAAAGCGGCTTTCATACTATTGAAGTCGGAACAGGAAGTATCGGCTTTGAGCAACTGTACCTTTACCAAAAATGTGGATTCCGAATGGTTGCGATTGATCGGGATTTTTTTGTACGGCACTACGAAGAAGCAATTGTTATCGAAAACGGTATGGTGCTTCAAGATATGGTGAGGTTAAGCCAAGACTTATAAGATAGTTCTTGGATGCAGGCGGATGATGAATAGTTACTTTCGTTCTGCGAGATGAAGAAGCACCAATAACTTAATCGTTTACAAAGGAACAAAACAGCAAATTTGTAAAATAAGCGTTTTCAGCGTATAACCGACGTAGAAACGCTTATTTTTTTGCACCAAAAAAGACTTTATTACAGGAAAAAGGAGAATGATCGGTCATGGAAAAAGAATACGATGTTGTGTTTATCGGCAGCGGTCATGCGGCTTGGCATGCAGCAATGACCTTGCGAGGAGCAAACAAAACAGTAGCGATTATTGAAAAAGAAAAGATCGCAGGGACATGTACCAACTTTGGATGTAATCCCAAGATTTTACTCGATTCACCTTTTGAGTTGATTGAACGTTTGGAGCTGTACAAGGGCATTGGTATTAACGAAGTACCGCAGGTTCAATGGAAGGATCTGATGAATTATAAGCATGGAGTCATTAATCCGCTAACAGAGCTGATGGAACAAACCTTCAAAAAAGCACAAATTGATATTTACAAAGGCAGCGGAAAATTCATAGATGCCCATGCTGTTCAGGTCAATGATGAAGTAATCAAAGGCGAAACCATCGTGATTGCTACTGGTCAACGATCCAATCGTTTGCCGATTCCTGGAAAGGATTATTTGCATACGAGTCAGGACTTTTTAGATTTGACTGAGATGCCAAAGAGAATCGTCTTCATCGGTGCCGGGCTGATTTCCTTGGAGTTTGTTTCGATGGCAGCGAAAATGGGCAGTGAAATTCATGTAGTCGAATTTTCAGACAAGGCACTGCCGGCTTATTACGACAAATATGCTGAAAAAATTGTTGAAGGCTTGAAGCAAGAACAGGTACAATTTCATTTTAATACGGAAGTCGTTGAAGTGACGAAGGATGAAACAGAGTACAGTGTCAAAACGAAAAATGGTCAAATTATCAAGACGGATTATGTCTTGGATGCGACCGGCAGAATTCCGAATGTGGAAGATCTGGGCTTAGAAGATATTGGTGTCACTTTTAATAAAAAAGGGATCGAAGTCGATGACTATTTGCGTACCTCTGTACCGAATATTTGTGCTAGCGGAGACGTGATTGATAAAGCCATTCCACGTTTGACACCAACTGCCACCTTTGAATCAAATTATTTAGCAGCTCAATTTTTAGGTCATACTGAAAAAATCGCCTATCCTGTGATTCCTTCGGTGGTGTATACTTTGCCGCGAATTGCTCAGGTAGGTGTTAGTCAAAAAGAAGCACAAGAATCAGATCGCTACCATACTGCAACCTTGACATACGGCAAGATGTTTGTGTTTGAAACCAAAAACGAAACAGAAGCTGAAGCAACAATTGTCTTAGATGAAGAAAACTATTTAGTAGGTGCAGATGTCTACAGCAACGATGCCGCGGATTTGATCAACTTATTTACTTTAGTGATTAATCAACGAATGACTGCTTCACAGCTGAATCAGATGATCTTTGCTTTTCCGACAGTGTCGATTGCTTTGATTCAATTGATGATGCCAATGCTTCATCAGTAATAATGATTATGAGCGCAGAACGTTATCCTGTGCTCTTTTTTTACATATCTACTTCAAATTGGATTGATCTTAAAGAACTTAGTATAAAGTAATAAACCACAAAAATGTTTAGTCAATTGAACAACGAAATATCAGTGATTGCAGTGGAGAACGATTCAAAGTTTCGACGCACAGTGAGGCTTATAGACAATTTCTGTTTAAAATGGGATGAAGAATGGACTAAAATGTAAGGAATAGTAAATAAATGAAAAGAGGCATCTGCGAATGAAAAACTTGCAGATGCCTCTTTTGCATGTAGACAAAAAAGTCAAACAGTAAATGACTTAGTTCTGTCGAAAATAACTTTCATCAATTTTTTTGCTATACCTAATAAAAAATATGTTTTTATAGGCCAATAGAAATATATAATGTATAGGAACGTTAGTATTGTTCGTAAGTTTAGAAAATCGTTAGAAAAATGTTCCTGGTTAGAAAAATTATTTTTATTTCTTAGTCTAATGAAGACTAAGAGATTCTTTTGTTAAGATAGCTGTATTTTTTAATTTGTTGTTTATTAACAATTCTAATTATAGATTACGAAGAATAAATACGCAATATATTTTAAAAAAATAATTAAAATGACTTCTTGTTTTGTTCTCGTAACGATCGATGTTGGATGATGTGCTGAAAAAAGTCGGAATAAAAGGCAGTTCTATTTACCGTCAAAAATTCCGTCATTATATAGAAAGGAATTGATAGTATGCGTAGAGGTGAAAATATTTATTGGCGTAAAGACAAACGCTGGGAGGGGAGATATCCCAAAGGAAAAAAAGCAAATGGAACTACAAAGTATGGTTCGGTGTATGGCAAATCGCTGCGGGAAGTCCGAGAAAAGCTCTATCCCTTGAAAGTAAAATATCAGATGATTCAGCAGGATCGGGGAGAATCTGCCATTTCTTTACGAGAATGGGTTTATCGATGGCTTCACAGTGTCCAACCAACAATTAAGCAATCAACCTATGCAAATTATGAACACAAATTGGTTCATTATGTTTTACCAGAGATTGGAGAGTATGGGTTAAATGAACTGAATGAGCAAGCTGCAGGAGAGCTGCTGGAATCTTTGCAGCTAAAAAAATTGAAGCCCTCCACTATTCAGGTCATCTTTCGGATTACAACTCAGTGTATAAATTTTGCCATTCGCAAAAAGATGATGAAGGAGAATCCATTTAAGTTGATACAGCTGCCGAAAGTGGTAAAGAAGAGGAATCAGGCACTTACTAGACAAGAGCAAAAACGCTTAGAGGCAGCAGTGACAAGTGAAGAAAATGGGAACGGACTGCCTGTTTTGTTGGCTCTTTATGCGGGATTACGGATTGGAGAGATAGCAGCACTTGCTTGGAAAGACATTGATTTTGAAAACAATTTGATCCATGTTCATTCGACGTTTCAACGAGTTTTTGGCGTTGTAGCAGGTAAGAAAACGGAGTTGATTTATACTAGTTCTAAAACAACTTCCTCGATTCGATCTATCCCGATGAGCAAGAGACTCAAGCAAGTTTTGATACGTCAAAGAAAAAAAGCAACGGGCGAATTTGTTGTATCTAAGAGAGAGCAGCCTTTAGAACCACGGCTTTTGACGTATCATTTTCATCGGATCAGAGAGAAAGCGAAGTTAAAAACTACCCATTTTCATCAGCTTCGTCATACCTTTGCGACGCGCTGCTTGGAAAGTAAAGGGGATATTGTGAGTGTTAGTGCGATAATGGGGCATGGATCGACACAGATGACCCTAGATACTTATGCGAGTTCTTTGATGGAGCAACAATTCCATGTTGTTGCGCAAATGGAGAAAGCAGTCGTGTAAAACGCTTTCAAAAAAAACGATTCTCACGCTTTGGAGGAGTTTTTTTGCCTTTTTAATAGTAAGCGCTTACTGTGAAGAGCGGTAAGTTAGTCAGCACTTTTTTCTTTATTTTGGTAGTGAATCAAGTGATCGAGAGGTTGCTTTTGCTGCTTACAAACGCTTATTCCGTCAAAGGCCGTCAAAGGACAGTCTTTTTTTATTGTCTGAATAGGCTTCTCAAAAGCTTTCTTAGTCTTCATTAGACCAAGAAAAAAGAGGAATTTTTTGTGCTTTCTAAAAGTATAGATGAAATCAATCAAATATTCAAAATTCAAACTTATGAACTAGGCAAATAGAGGAGGAGTAGGCATGTTCGGGTTCGGAAAACAAAAGAAGGATGTATATCAGGAATCAAACCAAGATGATTATTATTACGACGAATACGACAACGAAGGATATGAAAAGAATTACGGCTATGAGCCGTATCAAGAGGAAGGCTACGAACGTCCGACGGAGAATTACAGCGAGTATGATCGTGGAGATCGCCGATCCAGACGGCGAATGGCAGCGCCTATGGATGAACGTGCTAGATATGAAGAAGATGCTGAGCCATTCCAGGCATCAAAAACAGAAGAGGATTCTAGGCAGCAGCAAGAGTCCCAGTTGCAGCAAGAAGTCGACCGTTTGAAGGAAACAGTTGCCCAACTAAAACATCAGCTGGAAGTGAAGCAAGCGGAAATGACTACGATGGCAACAACTTTGACTGAAAAAGAACAAAGCCTTCAGGAGCAGAAGGCCCAATCAGAGCAACAAATACAAGTGCTGCAAACAAAAAATCAACAGAAAATACAGGAGCAGCTGGCGGATAAGGATCAACAAATCAAAGAGTTAAAGGAACAAGCTTCTCAACTGAAAGGTGACTTACAAAGAGATCAAACCAGTCAAAGCGAGGCCTTGGCTCAAGCCCAACGGCAGATTGAGGCATTGAAACAAACGAAAAGAGAGAACGAAGAAATGAAGGCGGAACTGGCTACGATCCTGATTGATACAAAAAAACAGGAGCGAGCTATTTTAGAACGAGCAGAGTATGAAGCCAAAGGCATTCGCAGTCAAGCCGAACAGGAGGCTCATCAGGTCATTCATGATGCTTCGTTGGAGCTGCGAGTAATGAAGCAGGAAATTAAAAATTATCGTAAACGGTTGCGTTCGGTACAAGAAGAAACGACCCAATTTTTTGTACGTTTGTTGGCAACGAGCGACAACTTATTGGATGACGAATAGAAGAGGGGTGTCTTTTGGTGAAGCAATCTCAGAATCAACTCGCCTTGTACCCTACACCAGCTCCTACCATGCAGGAGGAATTGATGACACAGCCTCTGCTAGAGGAAAGCGAACGAGCTTGTGAGTATCTGTATGCGCCGCATGGAACGTTGAGCGAAGAGCAGCGGAAAAAGATTTACCAGCATTTTGAACAATTATTTCGTCTGATGAACAGCAGCTATCACATTGAATTATTAATGGTGCCGGGAACATTGAATCTAACTGCTTTTTGGCAGTCGTTGCATCAGTTTTTTCCTCAATTTGCTTGGCTGAAGGGGCAAACAGAAGAGCCTAAGTACGGAAGACAGGTCTATCGATTTGACTTTGTTCCATTAGTTTTTAGAGAATCTGGCTTCCCGTTTGCGATTCATTTAGAAGATAGTCTGATGCAACAATTTCCAGCAGCAGATGATGGAGCGTTGGAGAGAGCAGAACAGCTGTTGCTTGAGTTAGCAGAACAACATTTTTCTGAAGGTATTGTGAAGGAACCGCGATTAACTTCGATCGAGGAAACGAAAACCCCAGCACAAGAATCTGCGGTATCCGTAGATCGAGTGCAGAAAGAAGAAGTGAAACAAGAAAGTCAAAGCAAAGCACGTCTTCGAGCAGTCAACCAAAAGCTGGAGCTGGTGATTGAAAAACTGGAGCTTTCAATGCTTTATAGCGGCATTCAGTATTTTGATCAGGAGAGCAAGGAAGAAAGCGATTGGGACAGACGAATCAAAATCAGCCTTCGTGAGTATACTTACCTGCTCCAGAAAGCGCGTTTTTTGGAACAAATGTGGCACTTGAATGGTGAGTTGGTGAATAAAACTGAAAAGATGACGGTAACTGGCAATAAGTTAGTTTATGAGCGAGATCAGGTGAAACAAATTAAGGACAATTTGTCTGCTCGTGATATTCACTTTGTACTGTATGAGTGCCAGGTGATTGAGTCTCGAGCGAAAGTACATGCTCGGCCTTGGTTCAGAAAGCCTTATGTGAAATTGATGAAGATGGACTATGACAACTTATTAAGCAAGTCGGCTTACTTTGATTTACTGCAGGGGGAAAGCGCCTTGTTGGAAAGAATGGTGCGGGAACAACGGGACACACCGGTCAAAGAAGCTCAGGAGGTTGGTTGAGGTCGCAGACGATGGAATCAATTCCCAGTTATTTCAAAACTAATTGGCGCCTTTATCCTGACGTACTTATTGTTTTTAGGCTTATTTCGCGGCTATTACTGGCTTTATCCCAAATATTTTGTTAGCGGCGAGTCCATGAATCCGACCTTCTGGGAACAAGAAATTGTTCAAGTGAAGGCACATCACGATCCAAAACGCTTCGATGTCGTGGTCCTCCATCCACCAGATGATCCGCAAAGCTTGTACCTTAAGCGTGTGATTGGATTACCGGAAGAGCGAATCGACTATCAGAATGGTTGTTTGTTTGTAAATGGGAGACCGATTAAGGATACCTTTGCTGATCAGACCGAAGATTTTGTTTGGACGCAGATTACTAGCAAGCCAATTCCCAAAGGTTATTACTTCGTATTAGGGGACAACCGAATGATCTCGAAGGATAGCCGCAGCTTTGGGCTGGTTTCGGAAAAACAAATTTTAGGCATCGTCAAAGAGGGGAACACAAATAAATGAAGACACTGCAAGAAAAAATCGAATGGTACACCTTTTGGTATTGGGTTTATTGGCTCTTCTCTTTGGTCATACTACTGGGAGTACTGATACTGGGCATTTTTTTCTATTTTACTGATTTTCAAGAGGTTGTGACAGTGAGTCAATTGTTTCTTTTGATGTTGCTGATGGTATTAGCGATATATCTGAAAATGACTGCTTTGCACTATCACAATGTTCTTATGAAGTTGAAGCAAGCGGCAGCTCGATCAAAAAGGCCAAGAGGACGCCCGCAGGAAAGGCGGAAGCAAGATGTTAAGTAAATTCTTGCTGGGCTGTCTGGTTCTAGGTGGAGGTCTAATTACTAGTTATCAAGTACAAGTGAAACCATCTGTTTTAGCTGAAACGAAGGAGTCAATAGTTTCTCAACAGGAAATGACTTCAAGTGTAGCAGCTAGTTCTACTGGTAGCAGCATGGAAAGTGAAGAGTCAACTATACCTTCAGAATCTTCTTTCCTAGAAGAAATCACGAGTAATGAAACAGGACATTCGGCTTCGTCGGTGACTGAATTCGTTGAACCAATAAAGGCAACAGAGGAAGCAACAGAAGGTTCCGCAGAAAAAGCTATTGTTTTTGAAGCAACCGTGCCGGAAGTAGTTTCTCAGGTCCAAACCCCTGTGCCGGCTGCGAAAGCAGAGGAAAATTATCAGTTTTCGGTAGTAAAGAATCAAACCACCGAAGCATTTATACAAACAATCGGAGCCGATGCTCAGACGATTGCCTGGAATGAAGGACTCTATGCCTCGGTAATGATCGCTCAAGCAATTCTGGAAACGGGGTCGGGCAACAGTCAGCTAGCACAACCGCCGCATCATAATTTGTTTGGTATTAAAGGGAGCTATCAAGGAAAAAATGTGTCATTCAATACCCAAGAAGACAAAGGAAACGGTCAGTTGTATACGATCCAATCCGCTTTCCGACAGTATCCTGGCTACAGAGAATCCTTAGAAGATTATGCAGCTTTGTTGAAGAAAGGTATTTCGAGTCATGCTGGTTTTTATCAAGCAACTTGGAAAGAAAAGGCGCCAACCTATCAAGCAGCAACTAAAGCATTAACAGGAAAATATGCCACAGATACTTCCTATGACAAAAAGCTGAATGCATTGATCAAAACTTATGGCTTGGATGCTTGGGATCAAGAACCGAAGAAGGAAACTATTGAACCCTCTGTGGAAGGTCAAGCCGCTACTGTCGATTCAACTACCGATTTCGGTGAAGATAAGCAATCAATTACTTTCAATTCTGAAGCACTCGAAAAACAAGTGAAGATAAATAAAACGAAGCAAAGTGTGCAAAAAATTCCTGAAGCAGCACAACGACCTGCCAAGCAGTTAGCTGGCAATCGAACCACACAATGAAAGGAGGGGAACCATGACGAGATCGCGGGAATATCGGCAACGAAATGATGATTTCGATCAGCAACCACCTTATCGTGGGCGTGCCCCCTCAAACCGGCGACCACCGCAGAGATACGACGATTGGGAGGAGGAACGATCTGTTCGGTACCGAGAATCTAATCGTCCACCACAACAACGAGGATACGATCCGCACTATGATCACCCGCCACAGCGTTCGCGTGATTCAAGAGAGGGTCAGTATCAGAGGCCATTACCTAATAATCAAAGAATGGCAAGACCGGAAGCATCTTATGGTGGTGAGAGTCGAGAGTGGATGCCACCACCACGACAACGTCCCCCTCGGCCAGTTTCCGGTTATGGAGCACAACCCTTGCAGCAAGCGAAGCAGTCGACCAATCGAAAAATCTTTCTGTTTGTCTATAACTTGTTTTTCTACACGTTAACGATTGGGATCCTGCTTAGCTCTTTGATGTTTGCTTTCAGTGAGAAATCTGATGCTGCGATAATGGGGCATCGTTTTTATCAGGTTTTAACCGATTCCATGGCACCGCAGCCGGATTCTCCTTCGGGCGGATTTTATGCGGGGGACATTGTATTGGTAAAAATGATCGATGGCTCACAGGCAAAACCTGGAGATATTGTTACTTTCCAAGTTGGTGAAGGCGATCGTTACCTTACCCATAGAATGGTGGAACGGTTGGATCAATTGAATGGACAAGCAGGGGATTACATTGTCACCAAAGGAGATGCCAATAAAAGCAATGATCCGCCGATTCTCGCTGAACGTGTGCGAGGAAAAGTGATGTTCGTTGTCCCTAAAATGGGTAGTTTCTTGAACTTCATTCAAGAGAATCTCTGGCTATGTATTGTGTGTGTGTTGTCGACCTTTGGCTTCTTTCTAGTGCTGAAAGCTTATTTTCTGCAACCAGAACCAGCTAAACGACCAATGAAAAGAACTGGGTATCCCACTGGGTATAACCGCTCGTAAATTTGAGTGTTTATATAAAAAGAAAAAAAGGATGTATAGGAGGAAAAAGGAATGAAGAAGAACAGCAAAAAGAAAAAGCTGATGGCTGCAGCGGCAGCTTTGGCGTTAATCGCAGCCATCTCAGGGACGTTTGCCTGGATTACTGCGCAGGATCAACGGATTAACCGGGCAGAATCAGCAGCAGTCAATGATGACAGCGTGGTATTGAAGGAACAATGGGAACCAATGCCATTAGTTGCAGGGACGGAAGCGAAGAAAGAAGTGTCTGTTTCTAATACAGGGAACGCTAGTGTATTTGTACGGATTTCTTATGAAGAAGTACTGAAGCATTTAACTGAAAAAGGGGATGTTAAGTATGATGCAGTAACTGTAGCTAATGCAAAATATACTCATGTGGCTAATGATCCTGGTTTAGGTAAACACATGCCAGTGAATGCCAATGCAGCCTCTATGTTCAGTGATGGGTACAAAATTGTTCCAACCGCACAAGTGACTGGTTTAACTGCCCAAGACAGCAATGTGAAATTGTTAGCCAAAGGTGGAAAAGTAGTTGATCCATTGACTGGATCTATTAGCAACAACTTAGAAACAAAAATGGTTCATGAGTACTACTCCGATCCTTCCAACGCTGGTTTGAATCCTGGAGATGTAGGCTTTGATGCAACAAAAAATAAATACCAAGCAATGACTTGCGATATTAATGTAACCAATGAAAACGGCAGTAATGATGGAATGGATTGGGATTTCACAGTATCAAACGTGAAATACGGCTACTACGAAAATGGCTACAAACATACCGTAGCGAACTGGGCAAAATCTACTTTACCAGATGAAGCAGGAGCTGCTTCTGGGAATGCCTTGCTAGGAACTAACGGTGTACGTTACAGCGTAGACTACAACTACACGAATACAGCAGCTGGTTTGGGCGCTGGATTTACGATTCCTGGACCAACTCCAGCAACCGTTGCCGACCAAAAGCCAATTGTTTCAACTACTAATTACGGCTTACAAGCAGATACGACTGGTTTAGGTAAAAATCATATCCGTGTAGGCTATGGTGCAGACATCACAGATGTTGGGACTTTAGCAAACAGCAAATGGGTATACAACGAAGAAGATGGCTGGTTCTACTACACTGTTCCGTTGAAATCTGGTGAAACAACTCCAGACCTATTGAAAAAATTGGTTTTCGAAAGTGCGTTAGGTGTTGAGTACACCAATGCTTCCTTCGATTTAGTTGTGAAAATGGAAGCTGTACAGGCAACCAAAGATGCCTTAACAGACAGTGCCGGCTGGAACTTAGGTAATGGTGCTGCACCAACAGGTGACACCGCAGCAATCGTGACTAAACTAGTTGCTGGTATTTAACTTGATGAGCTTTTAAGCAAGGAGGGAGTGAATGAACATGCGCAGAATACTTATTGGAATACTTAGTCTCTTCATTCTGTTCAGCGGTTCTCCAGCTGCTGAGGCAGCCAAAACACTTCCTCCTGGCTTGGTGATTGGTGATTCTGAAGGCATGTATGCTACTTCTGAGGGAGACTATTACATTGATTTAATGGGTATTCTCCCAGGAGAGGTGTATGAAAAGGAAATTACCATCCGTGGCTTAGACCTGGAAGACCCCTTTTCTCTAGGCCTGTTAGTGGAGGAAGTGGGCTCTAACGGATCTATTTTTTGGAAAGAGCATATCACCTTAACCCTCATTTTGGATGAAAAAGAAATCTATCAAGGCCCTATTTTGGGCGATGGCAGTTTTGATTGGTCAAAAACCCCGTTGGAACTGGGCGTATGCAAGTACGGAACAGATAAACTATTGTTGGCACGCTTCACGATGGATGCACATTTAACCAATGAAGACTTGCGAGAACAAAGCAAACTGGAGTTTTATTGGACCTTTGTTGGAACTAAGGATCAACCGAAAGAACCAACGAAGCCAACAGAACCCACAACACCAACGCAACCGTCTGAACCGACAATTCCAAGTTCGCCCAGCGGATCAGGCAAGTTACCATCCACTGGTCAAGGAATACCTTCTAATCGGAAGCTGTTGCCGCAAACCGGTGAGCAAATAGTTTATATGTTCTTAAGTGGTTTATTACTGGTAATGATCGCGTTGTTCTTATGGAAAAAACGGCAAGAGGAGGAGCAGGAATGAACCAAAAAGAAAAACGGCAACATCTTTTTCGTGTATTTCTCAAAAGCAAGCTGCTTTTTGCCTGCTTCTCACTTGCTTTGAGTCTACTTTTGATTGTAGGCAGTACGTATGCTTGGATTACATCTGCAGATGAGCGAGTGAACCGCGCCAACGCAAATCACAAGACCTTGTCTGCAATGATTGAGGAAGACTTTAATCGAGTTTACGATTGGGCACCCGGAGTAACGAAAACAAAAAAGATAAAGGTAACCAATAATGGAGAGATTCCGACAATTGTTCGTTTATCTTTGACGGAATTCTTTGTCAGTTTTGAAGTAGATACTTCAGATAATCATCGTCTGGATGCCAATCCACAAAACAATCTGAATGGTAATGGGAATCTGAAAATTTTTGACAGCTTTACAACTCTGATTGATGTAAAAAGAACCGAAACATGGGTAGTGGGTAACACCTATGAAGTAAATTCCAATACTTACTACAAGGCAAATACGGCATTAATCGATCAATCTTATGTATATGGTGGAGCGCGTACGCTGCCTCTATCCGCATTTAAATTGAACTTTACTGCGAATAAGGTTTTTGATACACCAGCTGCAACAAGTGGGAAAGACAACTATTGGTATTACGAAGATGGGTATTTTTACTATTCAGAAATTCTGCAGCCAAAGGAATCCACTACTGATCTGATGGAAAGTGTTTCACTGAATGCAGGATATGCCAATCAATACAAAGGGGCATTGTATAAGCTGGTTCCGGAAATGGAAGCCCATGATCTTTCCAAAGATCTGATTGCTGATTGGGGAATCAATCCTGCAAGTGATCATGCCTACAATCTTTATAAAGATAAATTAGCCAAGTAAAGGAGGAGCAAGATGAAGCAGCGAAGAAAAGCTCGTCGCACGTTATACCTTGTTATTGCATTCAGCTGTCTCCTCCTACTAATTGGTGGAAGTTATCTAGTGTATGCAGCAATGACAGCAACGGATCGCGAAGAAAACGATTTTCGCGTTGGTCAGGTAGAAACAAAGATCATAGAAGATTTCGAATTCCGAACGGAAATACCTAAAGATGTTTCGATAAAAAAAGAAGTCTCAATCAAAAATACCGGAACTATTAATCAGTTCATTCGAGTAATGGTTTCTCCACAGGTACAAGCAGAAATAGCTGGTGATATCCAAAACAAGCAGATTCTACCATTGAAAATTGGAACAGATTTGATTCTAGAAGAAATGACTGCATCGGATTGGCTAGATGGTGGAGACGGTTATTACTATTACATTAAGGAAGCCGTTAAACCTGGAAAAGAAACCAGCGAGTTATTCAAGAAAGTAAAGCTTTCAGATCAATTAAGAGATCAGTACCACGGTTCCAAATTGATGATCATTTTGAAGGCCGAAACGATTAATTGTGCAGAGTTTGCTTACCGTGATTCATGGTGGCAAGGAAACACACCCACCACAGGTTCACTAAAAGATGTAGATGATGCACTAAAAACAAAGGTTGATAAATAGGGATACAGTTTTCTGTGTCCCTTCATACAAAAGTGCAGCACTCATGAGATGAGTGTTTTATCAAGTAGAACATTGATTTGATAAGTGTTGAAGGGAAAGGGATTGATAAGAAATGAAAAATAGGGCGAAAAAAAGAACGAATTATCATTCTCGGATCGTTTTAGGGATTTTAGTATCAATGATCGCTGTTGCTGGACTATTGGCATTGTTTACTAGTAAAGATACGCCTAAAAAAGAAACGATCAAAGCTTCTGAAGTAGTAACTGCTGGAGATTTCCGGTTAACAGCAGACAATCGATGGGATGGGACCGATAAAAAGAGCTATGCGGAGTTGAAATGGGATGATGTTCCTGATTTGAGTTCAGAAGGGTATCGCCTATATCAATCAGAGGATGGAACTACTTGGGATATGCGTTCTACTAGGTATGGGGATGCGATTAAGGTGTTGAATATTTATCCTGATGTTTATCCTAATGATATTCGGGACTGGATGAGTGATCCGACAGTGGGATTAGGATTGATCGATGTTACACCAATTTCTCTCACTGAGTTTAACACCAATTCCAATAATGATCCCCTTGGCTATTTGAAAAATGCTCAAGGAGAATATCAGTATGATGTCGTTTTTGTAGGGACCGCAAATGCCAATAATAATGTTTCCTTTAATAAAAATGCTGTGGATAGGCTTATTGAATTTATTGATGCAGGTAGGGGACTATTGGTAGGGCATGATGTACTATCTGGAAATACCAGAAATTGGGCAGGTGTTACTGCTGATTTGACCCAAAATAATCGTTTAGCTCCTTATCTAGGTATTGGACTTAGAAATCAACATACTCTTGGTGAGGCGTATCCGGGATCAGATACCGTCATTGTTAATAATAATGGATATTTGATGAAATATCCTCACGAATTAGAAAATGATCAAGAACTTTCTGTGCCTTACACACATTCTTTTGGTCAAGTTGCTGGAAGCGCGCACAACGGAACTATTTGGCTCAATTTTAAAGATCCTGGAACTTGGGGGTTAAGTAATATCTATGATACACCAACGTCTACGACTAACTTCTATCTAGTTACAAACGGGAATGCTGGGATGATTCAAACCGGGCATAGTAGTGAAAGCACAGATCGTTCTACACTTGATGAACGAAAAATAATCGCTAATACTCTCTATAATCTGGCACAAATTACATTAGAATCAAGGGCCAACGATTACACGGTGCTAGATAATGAAAAACCTGAAAAACCAAAATTTGTCATTCGATGTGGAGACGAAGAAAACGTAAATGTTCGAGTGGACGCTACGGACAAAGGAAAAGAATATCAATGGTACATTGAAGCGAATACGAAAAGTAGTGGAGTAAAAACTTCAGATAAAGTAAAAGAAACGATTACTAGTAACATTGCAGGCTATTTCTATGAAGTTTCAAACTCTTCTGTTTCTACTTTAGCCGCCCAAGTAGAAGCAAAAAAGGATGCTTTTGGCCGAATAGATCCCAGTGATTTCGATCTATATGTAGCTCCAAATGATGACTCAGTGAAGTATGAAACGGCAACAAGTTTTACACTATCAGAGAAAAATACTTCCGGAAAATATGTCCATGTACTTGCAGTAGATCGTGCCAACAATGTGGGAACTGTTTCCAGCCAGCAAATTAAAGAAATGATTCAACCAGTTGACTTTGAAATCGAACGAACCGGTAATGAAGCAAAATTAGTGGAGATGGCTGTCGATCCTACAATGGATAACAAGATGAAATCAATTGAAGTTCAAATTCCGAAAAATACAGAAATTAAAGATTTCTCTTCGTTAACTTTACCAACGAATTGGTATTCTTTCGAGAACAGTGAAACGGCTGACTACTATTCTTTCAGTTTTGCGATGGAAACAAATAATAGTGCCGCAACTATTCAAACATTTCTTGAAGGGTTACGATTTACGATAAAAAGTCCGGTGAATTCTTCCGGAAATATTAAAATAATTCTCCATGAAGAAACCTATACGTATTGGATTGATCCTAGTGGAAAGCGGCATTACTATGCATTTATTCCTGAGGTGAATACTTGGATAGAGGCCTATAATCGAGCCAAAACGATGTCTTATCGCGGGTTAACAGGTTATCTTGCTACTTTGTCCTCAGAACAAGAACATGATTTTGTTTATGATAATATCGGAAAAACCTTTGGCTGGTTAGGAGGTACTAGGCTGAGAATGACCACACCTACAGCTAAACGGATTGATGATGAATCCTATCTCTCTCCTAATATCGCTCACTACACTTTTGCAGCTGGTACAGCAAGTGACTGGTATTGGGCGAATGGGCCGGAAAAAGGAACGGTTTTCTTTGATAAGGTAAGATTCATTGACGGTGGGAAGTCCCCTGTGGGTACGTATAATGGATTCAATAATGTAGATAATAATCCGGGAACTCCTAGGACCGAACCAAATAGTGGGGGAACAGGAGAATACGTTTTACAGTTTGCTCAAGCAAACGAGACAAAGTATTGGAATGACATACCGCATGATGGAACTACCCATGTGGCCGGCTTCTATATCGAATTCTCTGAATATGGCAGTCAAACAGAAGGGGACGAAATTACAGATGTTTGCTGGAATGCAGCAATTCCGCAAAAAATCTCTTTAAAAGCCTATGATGAGCAAGGAACGGCTTTAACTGATGGAGATATTATTTTTGATCAGCGATTAAGACTCGAACAAGCGGTCACTGTTCAACCAAAAAGCTTAGAATTTTATAGTTTTATTGAAGCGCAGGAACTAGATAATACACCTAGAGGGTTGAACTATACGGTTTCTAAAACATACCAAGAAGGAAAACTTATATACTCCTTGCGCAAAGCTATTTTACATGTTCGTCAGGTAATTAATGGTCCACTGAACGAACTAGTTGTTCCTAGTGAAGGCTATGTTACGGTACAGAACAATTTGTACAATAGCGGATCACCTAGCTTGGATGCCAATTATAAAGCAGATATGACTGTTCCTTCAGGAAAACAGGGCGACAATCCTAATTTTAGCAACTGGGCCATTTCTACGAATCACCTGACGAGTGTTCAAGATGAGGTTCATTTATCTGTTACTGTTCCGGAGTTTTATCAGTATGAGGGCTGCTATTTAACGGATGAGGCCAGTGATCCAAATGGTGCAAGTCATGTTAGCAATAGTTCAAAAACGACTGGAATTGTATCGTTGGGGCGTGGAACCATTGATGCTCAAAAAGAATTTTGGCTGACGTTGTATCTTAAACCGACGGAAGAAAATCAAGGGAAGCCTCAGCCCTATAGTTGGGATTATAGCCATAATGACTTAGGAAAAATTAAAACCAAATAAGTGAAAGAGGCGAGGCATAGAATGGTCTATCTGTTATTACTTATCTTAGGCCTGATCGTATTAGTCCAAAGCTATTTATTGTTCTCGCTGATGAAAGATCAACGAGACTTGCAAGGGAAAGTTAATCGACTATTAAGAAAACAGCCACGGTCAGCAACGACTGTGGGGAAAACTCCAACAGAAAGAGGAAGGACACGATGAATCTTGGCTATGCACGTGGGTACCAGATTACCCAACAACTGGATATGCTGGAAGATTATCCGGTGGACGAACTTTTTTCTGACGGGCATCAAGAGGTCGAAGCCCTGGATTCGCCAACAAGTGAGTTTCAGGCGCTGTTGAATTTTGCTCAACCTGGAGATCATTTGATTGTTGCTTCATGGGAAGTAATTTCCAGAGATTACCGTCAGTTATTAGCCTGTCTTGGTCAGCTGGAAACCTTAGAAATGACCTTAGATGTGTTGAACTTACCGCAGTTGAGCATTGAAGAGTGGCGACAGATTTTTCGCTGGTCACTGCGGAATGATCGTTTGCTGCATCCGGTCCTGGTTAAGGCGGGTAAGGAACGCGAACGCAGCAAGGATGCGTATTCTTTGTTCAGTAAAGAACCGGAGGCACGCAAATTGTATCGTGAGATTATTTGGCTGCTGGTGGAAAAGAACTCTGTTCGAAAAGTAGCTCAGCAGAAGCGAATACCGATTGAAACAGCTTATCGTATTCAACAGGAATTAAAACAGATTCAACTAGCGATCATCCTAGTTATTTGTTTCCTACTGGCGATTTTTAGTATCAAATTAGCAGAATCATATTTTGAGCAGCTATGGATACAAATTGCTATTTGTGTAGTTGTGACGTTGGTTATTTTGTGGAATGTCTTAATCGATACTGAAGAAATTGAAGCCAAACCACCCATTAAAGAGAAAAAAACTTCAAAAACCTAAAGAGAAGGTGAATCCAATGCAACATGTACTTATTTTGACGAAAAACTCATTGGCAGAGGAAACTATAATTAGTAAATTACAACGGATGAATTGTGAAATTTTGTGTTCGACCGATATGATTTATCGACTGCAGCAAGGCTCCGTTAGCCCTTTTTTATCTTATTTTCAATGGGTTATCTTAAGTGAAAGTCTTTGTCATTCAGAGGTTGAGCAAATTCTAGGTCTGCTGAAAAACCATCAGTTGATGATTTTACGGATGGTGGAGAATTATCCTAATGAAGAAGAACAAGCTTATTGGCAAGAGCAAGGAATTTCGGAATGGCTGGGCAAAGACATCAGCTACGAAACCTTACGGGAAAAAGTAAATGAATTAAATAAACAGCTGGAATCAAAAGCGTCTGTAGGAACTCAAATTCTTTCTTTTCCTCACCAGAGCGAACTAGTTGAACAGAATGATTTGAAGCTGCTGCTGAAGAGTTTCTCGAAGACCGAACTAAAAGTGTTTGAACGCTTGATTGAAGCCTATCCGAGGAGTGGAGTACTCTCCCGCAAAGAATTGTGTGAACATCTTTGGCGAGATGGCGACACCCCATCAAATATGAGTCAATTGTCTTGTCTAATTAACAAACTAAAACGCAAATTTGAATTGCATGGGATTTCTGGTGAAACCATCACTACACTCTGGGGAAGAGGTTATAAATTAAGTAGTGACTTTTATGACTATTGGCTGCTAGGATCACAGCAACTAGAAAATTTACGCTACGCAACGATTTAAAGCTGTGGGGACGCTCAATCAATATTTGATTGAGCGTCTTTTCTAATATGAACAGCATGAACTTATACATAGAGTTACTCCTCCTTATAAACAAAGTATTGTCAGATCCAGCAGTCTATAGTGATTTGAAATGGAAGAAGGTTTAAAGACTAAGTAATATCTGGGAGTGGGAGTATATTACTTAAAACGGTTTCGATTATAGCGAAGTGTTTGGCTAAAAGGGAATTGGAGCGTATTTTGAGATAATTTGGACAAGTTAAGAAGATTTCAATTAGTCATGTTTAGTGAGAGGACTTAAAATTTCGAAAGCAAACAGTTCTTCAGCTACTAAGATAATAGCCATAGCTGCTGTTGTTTTAAGACAATCAAATAAATAGAAAGTAGGAGTAATCTAAGGATTCGTAATAAATCTGTTAGAGTACTCCTAATTTGTTGCATAAGTATACTATTGTCAATAGTGAATGTAATTTTATAATTGTTTTA
Organism: Enterococcus sp. AZ071; assembly: GCF_050499065.1. Classification (NCBI taxonomy): domain Bacteria; kingdom Bacillati; phylum Bacillota; class Bacilli; order Lactobacillales; family Enterococcaceae; genus Enterococcus; species Enterococcus sp. AZ071. Next base: position 2,531,105 of record NZ_JBIPAS010000001.1, on the reverse strand, counting down.
ATCAGGAATAACATGTGAAAATTATGCCTCAAAGGAAAGAAAATAATTATTAGAAATTATTCCTTTAACCTCTTATGAAGAGTTATGATAGGGATATCTTTGAATTGCATAAAACAAGAAAAGTAGATAGGAATAAAAAATAAATTGATATGCGAAATAAACTTTTTATCGATTTCATTAAAAATTATAAAAGAAAAGAACTGGAAAAGCAACGTTTAAATTGGAAAAATATTTAGGAAAGTAATCGAAATCTAAAAAACGAAAAGTAACTTGATACAACACAGGGGATTCATCGCGTGTCATTGTTTTTTTCAAACCGTCATTTAAGACCGTCAAAAATTTGAAAGGAGACAGTTATTTTATGCCAAGAAGAGGCGATAATATCTATAAGCGTAAGGATAACCGTTGGGAAGGACGCTACCATATTGGACGTAAACAAAATGGAAAATTGCGCTATGGATATATATACGGAAAAACCTATCGAGAGGTGAAGGAAAGACTTGAACCGTTAAAAAAGAAAATAGCTTTGTTAGCTCATTATCACGTAGTCGGAGGAATGACCTACAAAGAATGGATGAATCAATGGATTGATGAGATTCGGGACACAGTGAAGGAATCTACTTTCGCCAGCTATAGCTACAAAGTAGAACACTATTTATTCCCTCATTTGGCTGACGTACCGCTACATCAAATCACGGATGAATGTTTGCAGGAGATGGTGCAACAATGGGTGTCAGAAGGCTTGTCTGCAAGCAGTATCAAGCTAATTATGGGCCTATTAAGCCGTTCACTAAAATCAGCTGAGCAAAATGGAAAGGTTGCTAAAAACTCTTGCTTAACTGTCAAGCTTCCTAAAGTCAAACGAAAAAAAGTACGGTCATTATCTAAACAAGAACAGAAAAAATTAGAAAATGCAGCAGCTAAAGATCAAAGTGATCAGAGTCTGTCAGCAATACTGGCAATGCATACAGGAATGCGAATTGGAGAGATTGCTGCTCTGAAATGGGAAAATGTATTGTTTGATCAAAATCTGATTCTGGTTGAAAATACCTACCAACGTGTATTATCTACTGCCACTCAGCAAACTGTCTTGAACTATGGTACGGTTAAAAGTATATCGTCTTATCGGGTAATTCCGATGTCCAGTAAAATTCGCAAAGAGCTGCAGGAGCAAAAAATGAAGTCGCAGGGGGAATTCGTTTTTTCTGTTAATGGCAAGCCTTGTGAGCCACGTCTGTTGACCTATCATTTTCACCGCATTCGTAAACGTGCAAGGCTGGAAAAGGTGCATTTTCATCAGCTTCGCCATACGTTTGCGACACGCTGCTTAGAAAGTGGAGCGGACATACCTTCAGTCAGCGCCTTGCTGGGACATTCGTCAACTCAGATGACGTTAGATATTTATTCTGACTCAATGCTGGAGCAGCGAATAGCGACTATTTCTTCGATGGAACGAGCACTAGCATAAGCGAAGGATAAATAACAAATATTAAAAAAATTTTCATCATTTTCGATCGGGAAGGAATTTTTTGCTCATTCCGAGAAAACGCTTACTTTTAAAAGCTCGATAGAACGATACTTAGAAATCATTTTATGACATAAAGCAGCCAGCTTTTTGTTATGGAATGATTTTTTTACGTGTCCCAAAAGCCGTCAAAAAAAGCCGTCGCACTGTGAAATCCAGCCGTAGCAAGCCGTCTTGCTCCTGTCTTGTTTTATGCAATTCAAAGATAGATGGAAAAAGGGAATCACCTACTAGTTTAGCATGCTTTAAGCAAAAAAATTGGTTTCAGTCACCGATTGAAACAAGTTTTTATGAATTGAGATAGACGAAAGATGCAATTGAGGAGGAAAACAGACATGTTTGGATTTGGCAAGCAGAAAAGGGACGCTTATCAAGATCCCCATCAGGAAGATTATTTCTACGATGAATATGACGAAGGGTATGAGGAGGACTATGGTTATGAAACGTACCCAGATGAGGGCTACGAGCGACCAGATGACAATTATACTGACTACTCTCGTGGAGAGCGCCGATCACGGAAAAGACCGAATCCACTAGCTGAGGAACGTTTCGATGAGCAGTACGAACGGCGTTATGATGAGGAACCAGAAGCAGTTCAGCCTCCGGTGCGTGAGGAGAGGGAACCGGTTCGTCAGGAAGAACCTTTGCAACAAGAAATTGAACGGCTAGAAGAAACAGTTGCCCAACTAAAACGTCAGCTGGAAGTTAAGCAGACAGAAATGACCGGAATGGCAACAACACTGACAAAGAAAGAACAATTGCTGCAGGAGCAGCAAGAAAAGCAGGCAACTAAGGAAATTGAAACGAGAGAGCTTGAACAGCAGATTAAGCAATTAAGGAATCAAGTTCAAAGCAGCCAGCAAGAGCAGTCGGAAGTCTTAAAACAATCTCGCAGGGAAATTGAGGAATTAAAGCAAACTCAAGCAGAAAACGAAGAGATGAAGGCGGAATTGGCAACCATTCTGATTGAAACTAAAAAGCAGGAACGGGCTATTTTGGAACGGGCGGAGTATGAAGCCAAAGGTATTCGCAGTCAGGCGGAACAGGAAGCGCATCAAGTGATTCATGATGCTTCTCTGGAGTTGCGAGTAATGAAGCAGGAAATCAAAAACTATCGTAAGCGGCTGCGCTCTGTTCAAGAAGAAACCACACAATCTTTTGTTCGTTTACTTGCCAATAGTGATGCGTTGCTGGAAGACGAGTAGGAGAGGGGTGGATCGCAGTGAAGCAATCCAATAATTTAGTTGCCCTGTATCCTACACCGGCACCTGAAATGACCGAGGAGTTAATCACTCAACCGCTGCTTACAGAAATTGAACGCGCCTGCGAATATTTGTATGCTCCGCATGGGACCTTGAGTGCTGAGCAACGGGAAAAGATTTATCAGCATTTTCAGCAATTATTCCAGTTTATGAACAGCAGCTATCACATGGAGCTGTTGTTGGTTCCTGGGAAATTTGAATGGTCGACTTTTTGGCAGGCGTTGCACCAGTTCTTTCCTCAGTTTGCTTGGTTGAAGGTGCAAACTGAGGAACCAAAGTATGGTCGACAGGTTTATCGCTTTGATTTTGTTCCTTTAGTTTTTCACGAAGCTGGTTTTCCTTTTGCAATTCAGTTGGAGGAAAGTCTCATGCAACAATTTTCTTTGCCGATTGAAGAGGTTTTGGAGCGGGCAGAGCAATTATTGCTGGAATTAGCTGGTCAGAATTTTGAAGCAGGGCTCATTGCAGAGACTCCTGCACCACCAGCTAAAGAAGTATCGTCGGCTGTTGAGCTCACAGCAGCTCGTGTACAGGAAGAGAATGTGCGTCAGGAAAGCCAAAGCAAGGCGCGCCTTCGAGCTGTGAATCAAAAGCTGGAAATGGTCATCGAGAAACTTGAGCTGTCCATGCTTTATAGCGGTGTCCAATATTTCGACCGCAGCCAGCCAAAAGAAGAGAGCGATTGGGACAAACGGTTAACGATAAGCTTGCGAGAATATACCTATTTGTTGCAAAAGGCTCGTTTTTTAGAACAGATGTGGCATTTGAATGGTGAGCTGGTGAATAAGACAGAAAAGATGACGGTGACTGGAGACAAGCTGGTCTATGAGCGGGATCAGGTAAAACAAATAAAAGCTAATTTGTCAGCACGAGACATTCACTTTGTATTGTACGAGTGTCAGGTCATTGAATCCCGGGCAAAAGTCCACGCGCGACCTTGGTTTCGTAAGCCTTATGTCAAATTGATGAAAATGGACTATGACAATTTGTTAAATAAGGCTGCCTACTTTGATTTGCTGCAGGGAGAAAGTGCAACGCTGGAGAAGATAGTACGAGAGCACAAGGATGCACCAGTTAAAGATGCTCAGGAGGTTGGTTGAGGTCGATTTATTCAAAGGTCGGTATTAACGAAATTCACAGCAGCTGCCGCCTGTTGCTATTTACTTTTCTTCGGAGCATTTCGCATGTATTACTGGTTATACCCCAAATACTCAGTCAGTGGAGAATCCATGAATCCGACGTTTTGGGAGCAGGAAGTTGTTCAGGTTAAGGCCCATCATAAACCAGAACGCTTTGATGTAGTGGTACTGCGTCCGCCAGATGATCCGGATGGACTATATCTGAAACGGGTGGTGGGCTTGCCGCAAGAGAAAATCGATTACCAAGGTGGACAATTATTTGTTAACGAAAAATTGGTAGGGGATAGATTTGCGTCAATTACGGAAGATTTTGAATGGAATAGCTTTAGTAATCGAGCGATTCCCGCTGGCTGGTATTTTGTTTTGGGAGACAATCGCACGGTTTCTAAGGACAGTCGAATTTTTGGGCTAGTTCCAGAGAAGCAGATTTTAGGAATCATCAAAGAGGGGAACACGGATAAATGAAGACATTGCAGGAAAAAATTGAATGGTACACCTTCTGGTACTGGGTCTATTGGCTTTTCTCTTTGGTGGTGTTGCTAGGTGTGGTCGTATTAGGCATCTTTTTCTACTTTACCGATTTTCAAGAGATAGTCACGGTCAGCCAATTGTTTTTATTGCTGTTATTGATGGTACTGGCACTTTATTTACGAATGACTGCGTTACACTATCATTCCGTTCTTCTTGATTTGAAGCGCCTGGCTGCACAAGGAATTAAACGACCGAGAGGACGGCCGGCGGATAAACCACAGGAAAGGCGGCCCACTCAATGAAAGGTAAGGTATTTGGATTACTATTGGGCTGTTTAGCATTCACTGGCTCTCAAATCCAGGAAAAGCAGGCGGTGTCTGCGGAAGTTCAGCATTCGTCAACGGTGCAACAAGCAACTTCGTCAAGCGATACTAGCAGTTCTGTCGTTCCAACGATAAACAGTCAAGAAGTATCGGATACAGCAACAAGTTTCATGCTTGGAGGTTCAGTTAAGGAAACTGACAGCTTCACCGAAACGAGTGAAATGGCTGTACCAGAAGTTTCTTCTAGCAGTGAGGAAGTTCAGTCGGCTGTGAAGGAGATTCAGATGAGCTCGTCTTTGCCAGTGGAAAAAGTTGAAGAAAATTATCAATTCTCAGTGATAAAGAATCAAACGACTGAAGAATTCATTCAAACAATTGGAGAGGATGCTCAAACGATTGCCTGGAACGAAGAGTTATATGCCTCAGTGATGATTGCACAAGCAATCTTGGAAACAGGCTCTGGCAACAGTCAGTTGGGGCGTCCACCTTATCATAATTTATTTGGGATTAAAGGCAGTTATCAAGGTCACCAAGTGTCCTTTAGCACACAGGAGGATAGAGGAGACGGTCAGCTTTACACGATTCAATCCGCTTTTCGTCAGTATCCCAGCTATAAGGAGTCCTTAGAAGACTATGCGGCTCTCTTGAAAAAAGGAATTTCAGGGAATGCTGGTTTTTATCAAGGAACCTGGAAGTCAAATGCCGCAACACACCAAGAAGCAGCAAAAGCTTTAACCGGGAAATACGCGACCGATACAGCTTATGACAAGAAATTGATTGCGTTAATCGAAGCGTACAATTTAACTTCTTATGATCAGGAACCGACCGAAAGCGTTGAAGCAGTGCAAGAACAATCGGCGGAGTATCCAATCAAATTAGAAGCCAGTTCGGAAGAAAAACAACCAGCTGAAGCATCTAGCAAAAGCAGCGAACAGGAACTTCTTGTCAATCAAACCAAGCAACCAGTAATTGTCGTCCCACCAGCTGCGCAACGACCAGCTAAACAGTTATCAGGTAATCGAATTATCCAATGAAAGAAGGGGAGATATGTCGAGACAACGTGAATACCGAGATCATGACTATGATTTTGACGAACTACCGTATCGCGAACGGCCCCCTTCTAACCGTCAACCGCCTAGAAAAAATGACTATTACGAAGAAGAATATGACGATAGAAGAAGGTATTCATCGCAGGGGTCACGAAAGGGTGATTACCCACGTCGGTTTCGAGAGTCGTATCCACCGCGTAGGGCGCCAAAAGATTTTGAGAGTAAGCGACCCAATAGTTACGGCTTTGAATGGGAGCGAATGGCTCCGCCGAGACAGCGACCTCAACGGCCAAGACCAACTCAACAGGGAACACCACCTCTACAAGAGGCGAAAAAGTCTACAAATCGCAAGATATTCCTGTTCGTGTATAACTTGTTTTTTTACACACTGACGATTGGAATTTTACTCAGTTCCTTGATGTTTGCCTTTAGTGAGAAGTCTGATGCGGCGATCTTTGGCTATCGTTTCTACCAAGTCTTGACCAACTCAATGGCGCCACAACCAGATTCGCCTTCAAGAGGCTTCTATGCGGGAGATATTGTATTGGTAAAGATGGCGGATGGCAGTCAGGTCAAGGAAGGCGATATTGTCACATTCCAAGTAGGTGAGGGAGATCGCTATCTGACCCATAGAATGGTAGAGCGGTTAGACGAACTAAACGGGGAAAAGGGTGATTATATTGTCACCAAAGGGGACGCCAACAACAGTAAAGACCCACCGATTTCTGCGGATAGAATCTACGGAAAAGTAGCCTTTGTGATTCCCAAGATGGGCAGTGTTCTGAATTTTGTCCAAGAAAATCTGTGGCTGTGTCTAGTGTGTGTCGTATCTACCTTCGGTTTCTTCCTGGTTCTTAAGGCCTATTTTCTACAACCAGAACCAGTGAGACGACCAATGAAACAAAGGAATTATCCAAGAGGGGTATAACTGCTTGTTCATACAAGTATTTATATAAAAAGTAAAAAAAGGATGTATAGGAGGAAAAAGGAATGAAGAAGAATAGTAAAAAGAAAAAGCTGATGGCTGCAGCAGCAGCTTTAGCGTTAATCGCAGCCATCTCGGGGACGTTTGCCTGGATTACTGCACAGGATCAACGGATTAACCGGGCGGAATCAGCAGCGGTTAATGACAACAGCGTAACGGTGAAAGAAACATGGGAACCAAAACCATTGGTACCAGGAACCGAAGCAACCAAAGAAGTAGCAGTCTCAAACACCGGTACTGCCAGTGTATTTGTCCGGGTTTCTTATGAAGAAGTGTTGAAGCATTTAGACAAATTAGGTGCAGAAAAGTATGACCCAAGTTCAGTTACGGGAGCGAAATATACTTACGTAGCGAACGATTCAGGTTTGAATAAGCATATGCCAATCAACTTTAATGGAGATCAAACCTACAAAGATGGCTTTATCCAAGTACCTGCTGGTCAAATTGCCGGTTTAGTATCACCAGCTGATGACAACGTGAAGCTATTGGTTAAAGGTGGAAAAACCATTGATCCAATCACGAACGTTGAAAAGATCAGCTACGAAGCCAAATTGATGCACGAATACTTCACCCATGCAGATAACACTGGGAAAAACCCTGGCGATGTCGGCTACGATGCAAGTAAAAACAAATATCAATCAATGACTTTCGATATTACAGTTAGCAATGAAAACAGCAGCCTTGATGCCAAAGACTGGAATTTTGCGTTAACTAATGTGAAATATGGCTACTATGAAAATGGTTATAAGAATACGGCAGTCAACTGGGCAAAATCTTCTCTACCAGATGAAGACGGTGCAGCGACTGGACGTGCATTGCTTGGTACTGACGGTGTTCGTTACAGCGTGAACTATGACTATACCTTTGGTGGTTTAGGTTATGCTAGTGCCGCTGGTCTTCCAGCAGTAACCCCAGCAACAGTAGCAGATCAAATTCCAACAGCAACAGGCAATAAAGGCGTTCAAGCAGATACAAATGGTTTGGGTAAGAACAATATCCGTATAGGTTATAGCACGGATGTAACAGATACAGCTACTTTGACTAACAGCAAGTGGGTCTACAATGAAGACGATGGCTGGTTCTATTACACAGTACCGGTGAAATCAGGCGAAACAACCAAGAATCTATTAGAGAAACTAGTCTTTGAAAGTGCAATGGGTACAGAGTATACCAATGCTTCATATGATCTAATTGTGAAGATGGAAGCTGTTCAAGCTAATGCCGATGCATTGACTGATTCAGCAGGTTGGCACCTAGGCGATGGCTCAGCACCAACTGGCGATACTTTACTAATTGTGAACAAACTTAAAGCCGGCATTTAGTTGATGAATACACCATGAAATGAAGGGAGAAGTGGCAGATATTGAGAAAGCTTACAACAGTATTAAGCAGTATCCTGTGTTTCTGTTTCTTCTTTTGCGGCATGCCCACCGTGCAAGCGGCAAGAGCACTTCCTCCCGGCATGGTGATCGGGGATTCCGATGGCATGTATGCTACATCCGAGGGAGAATATTACATTGATTTAGTGGATATTCTCCCGGGTGATGTCTACGAAAAGGAAATTACGATTCGCAGCTTGGACTTGGAAGAACCCTTCTCATTAGGGATGCTAGTAGAAAAAATCGACTCGAGTGGTTCAATAGCTTGGGAAAATCATATTACGATGACCCTAACCTTAGATGGAAAAGAGATTTATCAGGGTCCGCTATTGGGGGATACCAGCCGAGATTGGACGAAGATACCCTTGGAATTAGGTGTATGCAAGTATGGGACAGATAAATTGCTGGTTGCTAAATTTAAAGTAGATTCGGCTCTGACTAATGAGAATTTGCGAGAGAAAAGTACGTTGAACTTTTACTGGACGTTTCTAGGAACAAAGGATCAACCGACCGAACCAAGCTCCTCGACTGAACCATCTTCTTCAGGGAAACCGATAGCTTCAGCCGATAGCTCTAGGCAATTACCGCAGACAAAACCAAGTACACCAGCATCTTCTGGTTCCAGCGGTAAGCTTTTACCGCAGACAGGTGAAGAAATTGTTTACCTGTTTCTGACAGGTTTGCTGCTGGTGTTGATTGCCTTGTTCTTATGGAAAAAACGGCAAGAGGAGGAGCAGGAATGAATCAAAAAGAAAAACGCCAGCATTTGTTTCGTGTATTTCTCAAAAGCAAAGGCTTATTCGCCTGCTTCTCTATCGTTTTGAGTCTACTTTTGATAGTTGGAAGTACCTATGCTTGGATTACGTCAGCGGATGAGCGAGTCAATCGAACCGATGCAAATCATCGGAAGCTGTCGGCGATTGTGGAAGAGGATTTTAGTCAAGTCTTTCACTGGGCACCTGGGACTACGAAGGAAAAGAATGTCCGTGTTCGCAACACGGGTGAAGTACCGACAATTGTTCGTATTTCCTTAAAAGAATTCTTCGTAGGATTTGAGACTGATACAGCTGATAATCATGTTTCTGGTGACGGCAATGGGAATTTGAAAGTATATGGACTACCTAGTGCTACAACGATTGATGTGAAGAAAACTGATACATGGGTTGTTGGGAACACATATGGTGTGAATACAGATACCTATTACAAAGCGAATATTGCTCTATTGAATCAGATGTACCCTTATAAAGGTACTAGATCTGAACCTCTGTCTAAGATTGAAATGAATTTTGAAGCGGGAAAAGTCTTTGATCAGAACAGCCCGCCAGCGGTTAATGAAAGCAGCTATTGGTACTTCGAAAAAGGCTATTTCTATTATTCGGAGGTCCTTCAACCGAATGAAGTTACACCAAATCTATTGGATAGTGTCTCCTTGAGTGCAGCTTATGCGAATCAAAACAAAGGAGCGTTATACAAGTTAGTTCCTGAAATGCAGGCACATGATTTAACCAAAGATCTGCTTTCAGATTGGAGTATCTCCAACGGTGATTATGCCTATAAGATGTACCAAAATAAACTAGATGTCCCCAAATAGGCGAGGAGGAGCGAGATGAAGGTACAGAATAAACAAAAACGGCGTGCTGTCTACCTCGTGGTCACGTTAGGATTGATCCTCCTGCTAATTGGCGGCAGCTATTTTGTGTATGCGGCAATGACAGCGACGGATAAAAAGGAGAATGACTTTCTAATTGGACAAGTGGAAACCAAGCTGGAGGAAGTATTTGACGACAGCTTAACCGAAATTCCTAAAAACCAATCGATTGAAAAGAAGGTTACGATCAAAAATACGGGAACGATCAATCAATTTGTTCGAGTAATGGTTCTGCCAGAGGTTCGAGCTGAAGTAATCGGTGATTCAGTAAACAAGCAAGTTCTACCCTTGGTCATCGGAACGGATTTAGTGTTGGAAAATTTAAACGTAAATGAATGGAAAGATGGTGGGGATGGCTATTACTACTATGTTAAAGAAGCAGTGAAGCCGCAAAAATCTACTACCAGTCTGTTTGATTCGATAAAGTTATCTGATCAGTTAGGTAATCAATATCATGAAGCAACATTTTCCTTATCATTGAAGGTTGAAACAATTAATTGCCAGGAAGCGGCCTATCGCCAGGCTTGGTGGCAAGGAGCCGTGCCAACTGACCAGCCGCTAAAAGCCATCGATGATTCCTTGAAGACTATGACGGACAACTAGGGGTACAGATTTTCTGTATCCCTTACTATTAAATGATCAACACTCATGAGATGAGTGTTTTACCAAGTGGAACATTGATTTGATGAGTTTTGAGAAAAGGAGTCGAGAAGAATGAAGAAGAAAAACAGGGTTCGTTTTCTTTTATCGAAAAATAAGCAATGGAAAAGAATGCTGACATTTGTAGGTTTGATTGTTTTGGTCGCTGCTGGTGTAGTTGCAAGTGCCCATTTACGGCAGAAGAAGGAGTCGGTATCAGCCCATCCAACCAATACGATTAAATTGGATGAAGCCGGAACAAATGAATTTGAGGTTCCAGTGGACGGTCAAACAAAATTAGAATATCAAACTGGTTACGATCTTTTTCGCCAATATGACATGAATATTCCTTCTCTAGGGAAGCAATTGTCAGAGACGGAAACGGCAAAAACTAAGCTATTTAGTAGTCAGATTCGGAATTATACAACAAAGAGTTACATTACTAGCAAAGGGAATGTAATATCTATGCAGATTTTTACTACTTATCCCTATGGAGCTGGGTACAGCAATATTAATCAGACAAGAATCATTTTGCAGTCCCGGACTGGAGAGGTTCTAGATACTAAATGGGTGCATGAAACGCCAAATAATATTAATCAATCCAGTGGGAATAAGCAAGTGGTTTATAATACGTTTTTCCAAAAAAGCGGAACAGAATTTATGGCTTTATACACAACAAGTTCATACAGCATCAATACAACTACCTTTGTGGATGAGGGAACCCATCTGTCTATATCTCCGTTAGATAATAAACGAGCTGTTGATACAAGTACAGTTGATATGAAAAGTCAGGTTATTCAGGGCTGTTGGATTTCAAATTCCGGTACCAATGTGAGTACACCAGTCATCTATCCAACTTCTGCTGATAAGAGCGCATTTATTAGCATTGAACATTTTAATGGTCAGTTATTGAATAGAATCGAATTTGAGGCTTCACCAGATGTCGCAGCGGAACTTCACGGAGCAAATAGTCGTAATTATGCAGGAATTAACAATATGTATCCGATCAGTGACACGGTTGTGCTAGGCACAGAAACAACTTCTACTGAAATGGGCGGTTACGTAACTAGAATTTGCCGATGGGAAATCAATCCAACAACTAAGAAGGCTAGCCGAACGGAGATTGCTCGTTACCCTAACTCGACAGTAGGGTTTCAACCAGATATATCTGATAAAAACAAAATAATTGCTCAAGTCTATAGAAATAGTGCAGTAGGCGAAACACAAGTAGAGATTATTGAATTAGATGTCACTACATCAACAATAAAAAACTTAAAGATATTTCCTAAGGGAACTAGATTCCGCTTTTCAAAACAGGGCTCAGGCTATTTTTATGCTGGTCAAGTAAGCAATATTGAAGGAGCGTTAGAAAACATTGGAAATCAGCCAGGAATATACAGTGGCTATATGGACGCAGACTTTAATTGGAAAAGTGCTTCTTCGATTCAATTAGAATTTCCAGAGACAACTTCAGTGATTGAAATAAATAATTTTGTTGGGGATGAGGATTTGTTCGTTCTTTCGGGGGCTTTTACTACACGAGAAATCAATTTCATCGATGAGGTAATTTATGGGAATTTCCCTGGTGAGGTAGCCAGCGGATCGAATAAAGAGTGGTCCTCTCAGGCACTTTCTCCAAGTAAGGGAAATGCTTTTGTTTCTATTCTGCGTAAAACTGATGATTGGTCACCCTTAATTAAAGCTCCTGACCCATTTATCGTTGATCTAGATGATCCAGCAGTGAATCAACAGGCAAGTTTGGATCGCTGGCTGTTAACCGGGTCGAAAAACGGAGTGATAACTGATACTAAAGCTACGCAGGTTTATGACACGATGGATATCGATAAAGGGCTGTTTCTTTATGATATTTCCTGGTTGAGAGAAAGGATTAATAAAAATCCTAATTCGCTGGTTTATGAAGCGGATGGCACAACACTGAAATCCTCAGATCCGATTGACTGGGCGAAATTAGGCTTCGATAAAAATAAATCTGGTCCACAGCTGTTGACCTATTTTGTTTCAGACAGTCAGAAGCAAACATCAACGACCTCTACTTACATTAATAATGTGACAGACGAGACAGTGATTGATGAAAAGGATGAATATGCATTGGATGCAAAGAATTTTCATGTTCCACTGAGCAGCGTGGCGACTGATATGGCAGATGAAGCAACATTTAAGAAGTTTGCCAAAACAATGGCTTGGAATTTAACTAAACATGGCAGCAGTGACGGCGATTATGGAAATGGTTTGGATGAGGATGGGACAGATTCAAGCAAGTTATCCAGCAAGGTAACTGTGGATGCTAATCAGCTAAAAGCATTACAAGAGGCAACGTTTGCGAAGCCGTACCCTGTGGATGTGGTATACAAACCAAAAGCTGGTGTAGAAGTCAAAAACCGCGTATGGGTATTTGTAACGACAAAGAATACTATTCCAAATAGTGAAACGAATCCAGCGATTACACCAAAGGATACCAACGGAGTAGTCTACTATGCGGATGACTATTCAATCCCATTTCGACTGCGCGGAACACAGGACCGGGATCAAGTGCTGACCAAAGGCAAGGTGAGGGTGTACGATTATTTTGATTCTACCCATGAAACAGCTGCAGAATTGCCAACATTAGCAGATGCTGGAAAGAATGCAAATAAATTGGTAGTTGATTTGCCAACCATTCAAAATGCTCTGGAGCCTGGAGTAGTCAGGCCATCTGTCAGTTATACGTGGGATGGAGCCACCGATGGCAATCACACGGCGGGAACGGCAACCACTGGCTATTTGGATATCACGTTAACGGGTCATGCACTGTGGCATGTGCGTCAGGTAGTGTTAAATTCTTCAGCAGAAATTGTTATTCCAAGTAAAAGCTATTTTGATATACAGAATATTTTAGATAATAGTGGCAGTCCAGCAATCGATCCTAACTATCAGGCCAACCTTACTGCTAATTCTGGAAAAGCTGCAGATCATTCTGCATTCACTGAAGTATCGATTCCAACGGATCATTTGGCAAGTATAAATGATCAAGTACAATTGTCACTAATTACACCAGAATTTTATCAGTACGTAGGGTATTATTGCACGACTCAGCAAGGGGATCCGCTGGGCGCAAGCCATAACGGAAATACTTCCTATACGGCAGGGAACCCTCAGATAGCCAAAAATACTTTAAATAACGATGGCGAGTTTTGGATAACCATGTATGTTAAACCGAATACAGATGATAAAGGGACGACTAAGACACCGCAGCCGTACAGCTGGGATTACGAGAAAAATGATTTAGGGAAAATTAAAACCAAATAGGAGAAAGAGGCGAGGCAAACCATGGTCTACTTGTTATTACTTTTATTAGGCCTAGTAGTGCTGGTTCAAAGCTATTTGTTGTTCTCGCTGATGAAGGGTCAACAGGAGTTGCAAAAAAAGATGGCTCGGTTATTGCGAGATAAGCAGCGACCGGGGGCAATACAACGAAAAACTCAGGGAGAAAGAGGAAGGACACGATGAATCTTGGCTATGCACGCGGGTATCAACTGACCCAACAATTGGATATGCTGGAGGATTACCCAGTGGATGAACTCTTTTCTGATGGCAATCAGGAGGCAGAGGCATTGGATTCACCTACTAGTGAGTTTCAAGCGTTAATGAATTTTGCCCAACCAGGGGATCATCTGGTGATTGCTTCCTGGGAAGTCATTTCTCGTGATTATCGCCAGCTTCTGACCTGGCTGGATCAAATGGAAGTATTAGAGGTTACACTTGATGTGATTAATTTACCACAATTAAGTTTAACAGAGTGGCGGCAGATTTTTCTTTGGACGCTGCGCAATGATCGACTGCTGCACCCGATTTTGGTCAAATCAAGCAAAGAGCGTGGTCGCAGCAAAGACGCCTATACTCTTTTCAGCAAGGAACCTGAAGCACGGAAGCTTTATCGTGAGATCATTTGGTTGTTAGTTGAAAAGCGAACGATCCGTCAAATTTCCCAGCAAAAACGCGTGCCGATTGAGACAGCATATCGCATTCAACAAGAATTGAAACAAATTCAGCTAGCTATTGTTTTAGTAATTTGTTTCCTGTTAGCTATTTTTAGTATCAAGTTGGCAGAAACCTACTTTGATCAATTGTGGATACAGGTAGCTATTTGTATCGTGGTAACACTGGTAATACTGTGGAATGTACTAATGGATACTGAAGAAATAGAAACGAAGACACCCATCAAAGAGAAAAAAATTCCGAAAAATTAAAGAGAAGGTGAATGCCATGCAACATGCACTAATTCTAACGAAAAATACCTTAATTGAAGAGGAAACGATTCATTATTTACAACGACTAAATTTTGAGATTCTATGCTCAACTGATTTATTCTATCGTTTTCAAAAGTATGAGAACAATGCCTTTCTTTCCTATTTCCGTTGGATTATCTTAAGCGAAACTTTATGTCATGAGGAGGTCGAGTCACTTCTTAAGCAATTAAAATCTTATCCATTAGTGATCTTACGGATAGCTGAGAAATATCCCTCAGAGGAGGATCAAGCCTATTGGAAAGAGTTGGGTTTAACGGACTGGTTAGTAAAAGGAACCAGCTTTAGTACATTGAGAGAGCAAATTAACCAAGTGCAATCACGGACACAAAAGGAAGCAGCAGCAATGAACCCGGTTCTTTCTTTTCCTGCCAAAAGCGATATTCCTGCGAATCCTAATAAGGAATTACTGATAAAAAGTTTTTCAAAGACTGAGAAGAAAGTATTTGAACAATTGCTGGGGGCTAATGAGAAGGGGCAGGTGCTTTCACGGCATGAGCTTTGTGATTATCTCTGGAACGAAGGTGGCACGCCATCTAATATGAGTCAGTTGTCTTCGTTAATTAATAAGATGAAACGTAAATTCGAGTTGGCAGGAATAGCTAGCGGAACGATCACGACTCTATGGGGAAGAGGTTATCAGTTGAGCAGTGAATTTTATGATTATTGGACGCAGTGTACAGAATCAGAAGGTTCTTTATTGTCTTACACACTATCTAATTAAATAAAGAAGCGCCGCTCAATCAAGTGCCTTGATTGGGCGTATGACTACATAGTAATAGTTTAATCATCAAAAACTCAAGAATAACTCTTAAACTAAACAACTGCCGATTTTTGAGTTTGCTTATTAACTTTTCAGCGGATTCCATGTATAGTAACAGTATCAAAGGATACAAAGGAGTCCCTCCATGAAAAAACGCGAATTCATTGTGCAAGATTTGCTTAGTAAAATATATCAAGAAGAGTTTAAAAACGGTAAGCTGCCGAATCAGCGGGATTTAGCACAGATTTATGGAGTGTCGCGCTTTACTATTCAGCAAGCCGTAAAAAATTTGGAGGAAATCGGGATTGTGCGGGTCGTTCAAGGCTCGGGGATCTTTGTCCATGAGAAATGGGTCAAGAATCCGTTGATTTTTAACTCGTTGACTCGGACACCCTATGATCGAATTGACTCTAAAATGATTGAGTTGAAAAGGGCACCAGCAACCTTGGAGGAGCAAAAAATTTTCCAAATTGGTGCAGAAGATGAAATCTGGACTTTTGAGCGGATTCGAATTGTCAATTATAAGATTGAGCAGCTGGAAATCTCTAAGCTACCGGTTTCAATGTTTCCTGAGTTTTCACAGGAGGCAGTGGAGCATTCGATCCAAAATTACGTGGAAAAACAGGGATACCGTATCTCTCATTACATCACCAGCTATGATCCGATTACTACCAATAAGGAACAATCGCGCCTGCTTTTATGCAAGCGCGGAACACCAGCGATGCAGATCACGAATCGGGCAATCTTAGAAGATGGTCAGGTCTACGAATACAGCAGTATTATTGCGATTGATTACTCAGTGACCTATATCCGACCTTTTGACCGTGAAATTCATCGTTCACGAATAGACTAAACCTCACGAATCTCAAGTAAATGTCTTGAGATTCGTGAGGTTCTTTTTTGTTATGGCGTTACAATTGTTCCGTCGGGTGTCCGGCTTTGTGTCCATTCATGAGGACGGTAAACGACTGGGTGCTCTTCAGCTAATTCTTCATTAAAGGTTACACCGATTCCGCTTTGTTCAATCGGATAGAAGAATCCTTTTTCTGGTGCTGGAATATTGCCGAACAGGTTGCGAGTATTTTCGGGAATATCAATGTTTTCCTGAATCGCAGCATTATGCAGGTGAATGTTCAAATGAGTATTCACCGCTAGACCAACTGGGCTGATATCGGATGGCGTATGCCAAGCAATTCGGACGCCCATTGCCTCACAGAAATGAGCCAGTTTCAATGCGGGTGTAATCCCGCCAATTTGAGAAACGTGTGCCCGCATAAAGTCGATTTGACGGTTGCGTACAAGTTCTTTCCATTCCATCGGGTTGTTGAACAGCTCGCCAGTAGCAATTGGCGTTGCCGATTGGTTGCGTAATTGAGCCAACCATTCATTTTGATTTGGCGGTAAAATATCCTCTAAAAAGAATAGATTGTATGGCTCAGTTGCTTTAGCAAATTGAATCGCTTGATTCGGATGTAGACGTTCGTGCACATCATGCAGCATTTGAAACTGATTGCCATATTTTTCTTTCACAGCTTTAAACATTTTTAAGGTTGTTTGCATATAATCCTCTTGGTCGAAGTAAGAACCTTTAATCGGCTGCTCTGGTGTTTGAAGATTCTCAGGATTACCGCCGTAGAAGCCTAATTGGCAACGGATATAACGATAACCTTCTGCTAGAAATTTATCGATTTCTCCATAAAGGTCGTCCAAATTGTCTGCAACTGCATGAGTATAAGCTGGAATAGCAGTACGAGCTTTTCCACCTAATAGTTGGTACAATGGCATATCAGCCAATTTGCCTTTGATATCCCACAAAGCCATATCTACACCAGAGATTGCATTGTTGGTGATAGGCCCATTGCGCCAGTAAGAATTCACGTTCATTACTTGCCAGATGTCTTCGATTTGATTGGAATCGCGACCGATTAGCAGCGGCTTCAAGTATTCTTCTACCACTGTTTGAACGGCCAACGGTCGGAACTGAAAGGTGCCGCAGCCTAGACCGGATACCCCTTTGTCGGTTTCAACTTTGACCACTAATAGATTGTGGCGATCTGGTTTGATCGCAAAGCTTTTTATATCAGTAATAATAGTTGGTGTCATTTTAATCACTCCAATTTTGTAATACGAATCATTTCCACACTCATTGAAACATGGATACCCAAGCGGTGTCAATTTGGTCTAAAAAATACCAGCTTGACAGTATAAAACCAGTCCAATTTTTCTTAAAAATATTTTAAAACGTTGATATATAGCGGTTTTTAATATAAAAATAGTAAAAAGGACTGGTTTTACAAGTTGGGAATACCATGCTACTATGTGAGGGTGAAAACGGAATCACAATTCTCAGGCGAAGTTGACTAGTCCGAGCCTGAATCACTTGTTCCGTAAGAACTAAGGAGGGCTACTAAAAATGAAACATGAAGATATTGCAAAACAGATTATAAAAGATGTCGGCGGAGCAGATAACATCAATAATGCTTGGCATTGTATGACCCGCTTACGCTTTAACCTAAAGGATGAGAAGAAGGTCGATTATGCGGCTTTAGAAAAGATTCCTAAAGTAGTAGGAACCAAATATCAAAGTGATCAATTACAGGTAGTTATTGGAACGGACGTAGCTGATTACTTTGCTCCGCTTGCTAAAGAATTAGGCTTGGATGAGAATAGCCAGCAAGAAAATACTGAGAAAAAAGGCGCAGTTTCCTTGTTTATGGATACTGTATCAGGGGTATTCGGACCAATCGTACCTGCGATTGCCGGTGCTGGAATGATCAAAGGATTGATGGCAGGGTTAGTTGCGTTAAATGTCATCTCGAACCAAACAGATACTTATTTAGTGATTGATATGATTGCCAGCGGCGTATTTACATTCTTGCCATTTTTCGTTGCCGCTTCTGCTGCCCGAATTTTCAAAACGAACCAATATTTGGCGATTGCGATTGCAGCAACCTTACAGTTTCCAACGATGACTAATGCGGTCGCTGAAGGAAATGTTTCAGCTTTCCAATTGTTCGGGTTAGTCCCAGTTCCGGTCTTTAACTATGCAGGAACGGTTATTCCGATTATCTTTGCAGTGTTGGCCTTAAGCTACATTTATCGTTGGGTAGACAAAATCTTGCCGCAAGTTTTACGAACGGTATTTACCCCAACAATTTCCTTGTTCGTGGCTGGTTTAGTTACGTTAACAGTTATTGGACCAATTAGTATCCATTTAGGAAATCTGTTGGCTGCAGGTGTTGCTGGTCTGTTCACGATTTCACCAGTGTTAGCAGGGATTGTCGTAGGTGCGATTCGACCAATTGCCATCTTTACTGGTTTACACCATGCCATGACACCAATTGCTTTGCAGAATTTTGCGAACCAAGGTTATGACATGTTGATGCCTATGATGTTTATGGCAAATATGGCGATTACTGGTGCCACAGCAGCTATTTACACAAAAGTAAAAACCAAAGAAGAAAAATCAATCGTTTTATCTTCTGCAGTATCAGGAATTTTAGGAATTACCGAGCCAGCTCTATTCGGTATTTTATCAAAATACAAAAAAGCCTTTATCGCGGCCACTATCGGAAGCTCAGTTGCATCAGCATTTATCAGCTTCTTCGGGGTTCGGATTTATGGCTACATTTTATCAAGTATTTTCAGCTTGCCAGCTTACATTGGGCAATACTTCATCTTTGCAGTGTTAGGAATCATCATTGCATTGGTTCTGTCTTTTGCCCTAACTTACATGATGGTACCAAAGGAAATGGATGAAGATGCTGAGTTAACCAATGAAGTTGATCTACATGCCGTTTCAAAAGGTGCATATGTTCCTTTAGAAGATGTACCAGATGAAGTTTTTTCAACTAAAATGATGGGTGAAGGTTTTGCTATTAAGTCAACTGATGGTGCGGTGTTCTCACCAGTTTCCGGTACAGTGACCACCGTTTTTCCTTCAAAACATGCAATTGGAATCAAAACCAGCAATGGTGTAGAGGTTTTAGTTCATATGGGAATTGATACAGTTGCTTTAAATGGTCAAGGCTTTGAGGTATTTGTCAAAGAAGGCGACCAAGTATCGATTGAAACAAAACTGGCACAAATGGATTTAGCTTATATCCGCAATCAAGGAAAAGAAACAATGATCATTGTTGTGATTACCAATATGGATCGTGTCCTGTCATTTTCAGGTATGCGGGATCTAGAAGGCCAGCATCCAGCAGGAACTTTGTTGGAACGGGCAGTTCTTAATTAATAGACTGGAGACGTTTGAGTATGAAACGAGTAGAAATTTTATCACGTTTAGAAAAAGCTGGAGTCATTGCTGTCGTACGGGGAAAAGATCAGGCTGAAGCTGTAAAAGCTAGTCATGCGATTATTGAAGGTGGCGTAATCGGGATCGAAGTAACATTTACGGTGCCGAACGCTCAAGCAGCAATTCAGGAGTTAGCGGATGCGTATCGTGGACAAGAGGTTGTGATCGGAGCAGGAACAGTATTGGATGTTGTGACTGCCCGTTTGGCTATCATGGCGGGGGCGGAATTTATTGTCAGCCCTAGCTTTAACGCTGAAACTGCTGAGCTATGCAACCTTTACCAAATTCCATATCTGCCAGGCTGTATGACGATTACTGAAATGCAAACAGCTTTAAAGAGCGGTGCGGACATTATTAAGCTGTTCCCAGGTAGTGCTTATGGTCCAAGTATTGTGTCAGCAGTCAAAGCACCATTGCCGCATATTAACCTGATGCCAACAGGCGGCGTTAGTCTGGAAAATATGGCTACCTGGTTTGAAGCTGGTGTAGTGGCTGTGGGAGTTGGCGGCAATTTGTTGGCACCAGCAGCTGAAGGTGACTTTGCCAAGGTAACGGAGATTGCTCAGCAATATGCTGCAAAGCTGGCTGAAATTAGAGGAATTACTCATGGCTAGAATCGTTTGTCTAGGGGAAATTATGATGCGCTTATCCGCTGAGGTCGGCACACGCTTGAATCAAACCAATCAGCTAGATGTTTTCTATGGTGGTGGTGAGGCAAACGTAGCCGTTTCTCTGGCAAACTATGGTCATCACGTCCAATATGCCAGCAAGGTAGCAGATAATGCCTTCGGACAAGCTGTAGAAAGGCATTTGCACAGCTCCGGTGTTGCTACTGACTTTTTATTAAAAGGATCTGGTCGGCTGGGTACTTATTATGTGGAGCAAGGGATTGGTCAGAAGGCGACTAAAGTAGTGTACGATCGTCAAGGTTCAGCTTTTGCTTTGATGGATAAACTTGAATGGGCTGTGCATGATTTGTTTGCGGATGCGGATGTCTTCCATGTTTCAGGAATTACACCAGCTCTTTCTGAAGACTGGAGCAAGTTGACAATTCAATTGATGCAAGCAGCTAAAGCAGCAGGCTGCAGGGTCAGCTTTGACAGCAATTATCGTCAAACATTGTGGACACAACAAGCAGCAGGTGAGTTTTTGCAAAAGGCTTTGCCTTATGTAGATTATTGCTCAGCTGGCCACATGGATGCGATTCATTTGTTGGGAATTGAAGAGGAAGCAGAAGCTGATGTAACACACTACTATCAAGCGATGCAAAAGCTTTTCCCAAACATCGAAGTCTTCTTTTCGACTAAGCGGACAGTTCATTCGACTAGTGTAAATGAATTACAGGGAAACTTATGGATCAAGGGAAAGTGCTACACATCGAAAAACTATAACATCAATCCCATTGTTGACCGAATTGGCGGTGGCGATGCCTTTACTGGTGGGCTGCTGCACGGCCTATTAGCCAAGATGAATCCACAGGAAACAATTGAGTTTGCGACTGCTGCCGCTGTATTGAAACACTTCGTCAAAGGAGACTGCAACCAATACAGTGAAGACGAAGTAGTGCAGTTTATGAATAGTGACAGTGCGAAGATTAGTAGATAAAAAATACAGCAACCAGTTACTTTCGATTGAGAGTAACTGGTTGCTGTTTTTAGTAACAAATCTTGCAAGGTGTAAGATTGCCTACGCTATCAAGTGAGACTTCTTCAACCGAATTGGCATTGCTTAAGCCTCGGCAGCCTGAATTTGAATGGTATTTCGTTCCTGATTGAGGTGCAATGAAAACCGTTTGAACCTGTGGCTGCGCTTGGGCTTGAGCAGCCGCTTGTTGGGCTTCTGCTTCGGCCTGCTGTTGGGCAGCGAGAGCTGCTTGTTGCTGGGCCGCAGCCGCCTCTTGAGCGATTCGTTCTTGCTCCGCTTTTTGTGCTGCTTCCTGAGCTTGTTGTTGTTCTAAAGCAACGCGCTCTGCTTCAGCCTTTTGCTGTTCTTCAATCTTTTGCGCCTCTTCAGCTTTTCGTTGTTCCTCGGCTATTTTTTTCTGTTCTTCTTTTCTTTTAGCCTCCGCTTGTTTTTCTGCTTCCAGTTTTGCTTTGCTAGAGGAAGCGGTGGTCTTTTTGCTTTCTTTGGTTGTTTGACTAGTTGATTCTGAAGTGGAAGAAGCACTTGTTTCTTTTGTACTTTTATCCACTGCGGCTATCTGTTCCTTAGTTGCAGAATTCTCGCTGGCAGGAAGCATTGCGAAACCAGCGATGGTTACCGCAAAGGCAACAGCTGCGGTGACAATTGCTTTTTTAGCCTTACGATTATCTTTTTTTATTAGGAATAAAATCATCGCACCAACTGCTCCGATAAAAGCAGCTAGACCTGCTAAGATGATAAAGACACTCCCTAAAGCGAAACACAATCCAATCAGAATAACTCCTGCAACTATTTTCCCCGTATTCTTTTTCATCTTCTTTCCTTTCCTTTCTTTGAACAAAAATTCTCGTTAAATAGTTCAGCATTTCCCCAAATGCGTACTTAATAAAATAATACTATATTTAATAATAAAAGATAAAGTAGAATTTGTCTAAGCAAATAACGGATTGGGATTATTTAGAAGTTAAGACTAAGAAAGAAATGAAATTATTAAGCTCTACTTTTAAGTGGAAATCACTAATTCTTAGCTGATTCATTTGTTTGAATTGCCAGGAATCATTAAGAATTCGGGATTTTTTTATGATCTTTTTGAATGAACTGCTTTTATAGGCTGATTTTATGGCATACTAATCAGAAAATGTCGCAGAGGAGGGATAAAGATGACGAAGCTATTGATTGTGGATGATGAGGCAGATATTCGGGAGCTGGAAAGAATGCTGCTGACATCTTATGTAGATGAAATTATTGAGGCGGAAAATGGCCAAGAAGCTTTGTCTATGGTAGATCAAGAGGTGGCTCTGATTATTATGGATTATATGATGCCTAAGATGAACGGTGTGGATGCGGTAAAGGAAATACGCAAGACTTATTCGGTTCCAATTCTTTTTATCTCTGCAAAGGGTCAAGAATACGATAAAATTGTTGGTTACTCCGCGGGGGCAGACGATTATTTAGTTAAACCTTTTTCTCCTCAGGAATTGCAGTTGAAGGTTCAGGCAATGCTGCGGCGTTACTTAAATTATAGTAGTTCGCAAACTCAAACGAATCAGTCAATTAATATTCGAGATATGGTATTGCATCCGGAAACACGCAAGGTTATTTTGGCTGATCAGGAAGTTACCTTAACAGGAAAAGAATTTGATATTCTACAGCTGCTGGCAGAGTCGCCAGCACATGTTTTTTCAGCGGAAGCGATCTATGAGGCTGTGTGGCAGGAACCCTATTTTTACAGTTCCAGCAGTACGATTATGACTCATATAAAAAAACTGCGGCAAAAAATTGAAAAGGACCCGAAAAAACCTCAGTATATTTTAACCGTGTGGGGAGTGGGGTATAAGATTGAACAATAAAAAAACCACCTTTCCTAAAGAAATTTTTCGCTATCTGATTCTAAGTATCTTGAGCGGTGCAATCCTATTCTTGCTGCTGTTTTTAGGCAATCAAGCGTTGTACCACCAGGTGATTCAACCACAAATGGAAAAGAAGGATTTTTCAGAAGCGACCACCGAGTTTCAAGAATTTGTAAGTCAGCAAGAGGCGGACAGCTTAGGCCGGTTTACTTGGCAATCCTCAGACGGAACGGTCTTTTACTTACGCAATGACTCCGAAAATAGAAATGAACCGAAATTCCATAAAGAACCAGCAGGGCCAATGGAGGAACGGCGGCCATTAGGGACAGAAAAATCCGCTGCAATTACTTATTCGGATGGGGAAACAAAAACAACCTTTTTAGTAGTTGAGAATCGGTGGCCGATGTATATCGGGATTGTAGCAGCAGTAGTTTTGGGGCTGCTCTTTGCGATCGTCTTGTTTTATCACCAATTATTGAATAAGGCGAAATACATGCACCAAATCGAAAAGGGAACAATTATTTTGGAGGCGGGTGATCTGGACTATCGAATTGCCGAAGAAGGGCATGATGAACTGACACAGATTGCGGCCAGCATTAATCGAATGAGTGAATCTCTTAGCGAGAAGATCGTTCTGGAAGCAAAAGCTACCCAAGCGTCACGAGAAATGATCAGTGACCTAAGTCATGATATACGTACCCCGCTTACCATTTTAAGCGGCTATCTGCCGGTGCTGCTAGAAACCGAATTAACTGAAGAGCAGCGAAAATATTTGAATTTGATTCATAAAAAGACCCAACAGATGAATACTCGAGTGAATGATCTGCTGGAGTATGCAACGATTTTTTCCGGTCAACGTCCATTAGAGCTGCAAACGATCGACAGTCGGATGCTGTTTGAACAATTCATTACGGAGCTGCTGCCGATTGCAGAGGTCAGCTACGAACTGACTATTCCCCCACAGGTTAAATTGGTGGGAGATATGAGCTTGCTGGAGCGCTTGTTCGACAATCTTATTTCTAACATTAACCAGCATGCTGATCTTGAGAAGGAGGTCAATATCCAGATTCGTGTTCAGAATGAACAGCTTTTGGTGACAATCAGAAATGCCATTGGCGGATCAGATTCAAGTATTGGAAAGTCCTTAGGGGTGAAAATTTCTACGATGATCGTAGAGTTGCATCAAGGGCGCATGACCAGTAAAACACTCGGGGGAATCTATCAAACGGAGATCATTCTTCCTGTAAAGTGGGTGAACTAGCTGAGTAGGAATTTGAATAATGTTAATTACCTAGTAAGAGCAGTCAGTGAATGGCTGCTCTTTTTTTGTTCTTTTTCAAGCTTCAGATTTGTTCAGATTTACTTCAGAAGGAGTTCAGATTCATTGGGTATGATACATACATCGCTAATAAATGGACCTGCAAGGAGGAATACCCGTATGGCAAAAGCAAAAGTTAAGAGCGGCGAAATATTTGAGCGCCGAGAGAAGAAATATCTACTGACACCAGAGAAGTATGATCTGCTGCTAACTCGTTTGCAAGAATATATGACGATTGATGAGTATGGGCTGCATACCATACACACGATTTATTACGATACAGAAGATTTGGCAGTCATTCGTCATTCGGTAGACCAACCCAAATTTAAAGAAAAAATGCGGCTGCGCAGCTATGGCTTAGCAACCAATCAATCCACTGTCTATCTAGAATTAAAAAAGAAGGTAGCAGGTGTGACCTACAAACGCAGAACGGCTATGACGTATCAGGAGGCGAAAAATTTTCTGAATTATGATGTGAAGCCGCAAGTACAAAAGCAAATCTTCAAAGAGCTTAATTGGTACACCCAGCAACAAAAGCTTCAACCAACAGTTCTAATTAGTTATGACCGCATTGCTTTGAAATCTAAGAAGGACGAAAATTTTCGTATCACCTTTGATCAGAATATTCGTTACTCTTTGGAGCATTTCGAATTGGATCAGGTGGATCAACATCCGCAAAAACTATTAACAATTGAACCGACTGTCTTAATGGAGGTCAAAATTTTTGAGGCTTTTCCGTTAGAAATCAGCCGACTCTTCTCTGAATTACAAATTTTTCAAGGGAAGTTCACGAAATATGGCAATGTTTATCATTGGGTGTTGTTCCCTGAATGGGAACAACAGCATATTCGTCAAAGAAAACAAACGATCAAAACAATTGAGCGAGGGGAATCAATTTATGCTTGATAGTATTCTTAGCAACAACGTCAGTGAGATGACTGTTACGTTGACTCAAATCTTATTAACTATTTCATCTAGTCTTATTTTAGGCTTTATCATTGCGATGGTTCATAAATATCATAACAGCTATTCCAAAAATTTTATGTTCACTATCGCACTGCTTCCGGTTTTGGTTTCTTCGGTCATTATGATGGTCAATGGGAACTTAGGGGCAGGGATTACGGTAGCCGGCGCCTTTAGTCTCGTACGTTTTCGCTCTGCTCCGGGAAATGCTCGTGAGATTACCACTATCTTTTTCTCGATGGCCGTTGGGTTAGCGATTGGGATGGGGTATATCGTTTATGCGACGATCTTCAGCCTATTTGTCAGCTTAGCAATGATTGTTTATACCAATTTGAAGTTTGGCGAGGCTACGGAGAATGCTCGCCAAGTACGTATTACAGTTCCTGAGTACACCAATTATATGAAGGATTTTGATCCGGTGTTGAAAAAATTTACCAGTTATCATCAGCTGGATCAGATCAAGACGACCAACTTAGGCAGTTTGTTTGAAGTATCCTTCACGGTTCATGAGAAAAATCCTTATCAGGAAAAGGAATTCTTAGATGAGCTGCGTTTAGTAAATAGTAATTTACCTATTGTTGTCCAGCCAGCAGGAAGTGGGAAAGACTTGTAGTCCACAGAAAGAAGGGGGCTCTTATGCTGATCTGTTTAACCGCCTTATTGGGCTTAGTATGGATGTTAATACCTGAGAAACAATAAATTAAAGTTTGCCACAAAGCAAAGAGAGCCAGCAGATAAAAAACAGGAAATTTGCTGCTCTTCTCATGCCACAGCTTCAGCGAAGGTATAAAAATGTCAGACTACAAATTACTATCTATGCTGAATGCTTAAAGTTGAAGAAAAGAGAGGAAGAAACTGATGAAAAAGAGACTATCCATTGCATCGCTGCTATTAGCGCTAGCATTAACCGGCGGCATCGTCTACAAAGTAACTGCTAGTCAGACTGAGGAGGCCAGTACTACCACCAATTTGACTGGTTCTTCTACCGGTAATAAAACCAATTCTACCGTTTTGGCAACAACCGGTGAGTACGATGAAGAGGATAAGGCTACGACCTATTCTGAAAGCACAGCTACACAGATCACCTTAAAAGATGCGGGATCCATTGTTAATGGGGAGGGAGCAGAAGTTTCAGACAATACTGTCACAATAACTAAGGGGGGCACCTATGTAATTTCTGGCACACTGACCAATGGACAAATTGCCATTAACAGCACCGATTCAGAAACAGTCCGAATCGTACTTAATAATGCAAAAATCACTAATGAAACAACTGCTGCAATTTCAGTTGCACAAGCTGAAAAAACAGTAGTAACCACGGCAGAAAATACATCGAATCTGGTAGCTGCAACGGCTGAAAGCTTTGCGGAGACCGAGGAAGCGCAGGCTGCAATCTACAGCAAGGATGACTTAACCCTAAACGGTTCTGGCACATTGGATGTGCAAGCAACGGCGGGACACGGAATTCAAAGCAAAAATGATTTAAAGATAACTAGTGGGACGTATACCATTAATAGTGGCAATGAAGGGCTCAAAGGAAAGGATTCTGTTCAGATTTTAGATGGAGATTTTACGATCAATGCAGCGAATGATGGGATTCAATCCACTAATGCTGAAGAGTCAGATAAGGGCTACATTGTTTTAGATGGCGGGACCTATACGATTAGTAGTGAGAATGATGGAATTCAGGCCGAGACATACTTAATTGCTAACAATCCAACCATTGATATCACCTCGAATGCTAGCGGAACATCTGACTCTACTCAAAGCTATAAAGGGCTGAAGTCTGGTGGTGATCTGACAATCAATGGTGGAACTTACACAATTGATTCAGTAGATGACAGTGTTCATTCCAACAGCAATGTAACCATCGCCGGAGGAACTTTAAATCTAACGACTGAGGATGATGGGATTCATGCCGATGCTACTACAACGGTTTCTGCTGGAGAAGTAAATATTTTAAATTCTTATGAAGGAATTGAAGGAGCAAACGTTGTTCTATCAGGCGGTAATATAAACGTTGTTTCTACGGATGACGGCATTAATGCTGCGGGAGGCTCGACTACAGATGAAGGAACTGATGCTGCTGAGCCAAATTCATTTGGTTCCGATTCCTTTAAGGAAAACAGCAGCGGTGATTATACCATCACCATTGAGGGTGGAACTATTCAGGTTGATGCAGAAGGGGATGGATTGGATTCCAATGGCGACATTACTATGACAGGTGGCCAGATGACAGTTTATGGTCCAGTCAACGGCGGAAATGGTGCCCTTGATTACGATGGCACCTTCGATATAACTGGTGGAACTCTTTACAGCTTTGGTTCTTCGGATATGGCACAGTCGACTAGTGCTACTTCTACCCAGCCAAGTATTCAGATTTGGTTGGACAATGAGCTGCAGGCTGGCGAAGGAGTTACGTTAAAAGATAGCCAAGGTAATGTAATTAGCGAAGCAGCTTCAAGTAAAACTTTTGCTAACGTAGTGATTAGCGATCCAGCAATTCAAACTGGTAAAACCTATACTGTTGACTTTTCTAGTGGAAATTCAACGACTATTGCCGTTGATTCCGCAGCAACATCGGTTGATTCATCAGGTACCGCCGTAGAAGCTAACCAGGGAATGATGGGCGGCGGAGGTCCTGGCGGAAGTCCTGGAGGCAACGAAAACGGTCGGAAATAGCAGGTAAGGAAGGTATTTTCCTTCTTTACCTTTTCAGAAAGGAGCCAATTCTATGACAGTAAGTATTATAATTCCAGCCTACGAACCAGAGTCTCGCTTTTTGACTTTTTTAACGACTTTGCTCTGCCAAACAGATCGACCAATCATTGTGATTGATGATGGATCGGGAGCTGCGTATCAAGCTGTTTTTCAAGAGGCCAAACGAAAAGGAGCCATTCTGTTGAATCACTCGCAAAATTTAGGCAAAGGAGCAGCGTTAAAAACCGCCATGCGTTTCCAGTTGCTGCATCTGCCAGAGATCGAAGGCTTGGTGACTACTGATAGTGATGGGCAGCATCGAGTAAATGATATTTTAAAAATTGCCAGTTTAGTTGAGAAGAATCAGGATACGCTTTTCTTAGGAACACGCCAATTTGATCAAGACCAGATACCTTTCAAAAGCCGTTTTGGGAATAAGCTGACTGCGTTGATGTTTCGCTTTTCCACTGGGATACCTTTATCGGATACTCAGACTGGTTTGCGGGGAATTCCCCAAAGTCATTTAGAACAAATGCTGGAGATTCCTGGAAAACGATTTGACTATGAAATGAATATGCTCATTCAGGCTAAGGACATCAACCTTTCACTAGAAGAAGTACCAATCGAGACAGTCTATTTTGGTAACAATGAACATTCTCATTTTCGAAGTGTAATCGATTCAATGCTGGTTTATATGCCCTTTTTTAAATTTATTGCCAGTTCTGTTTTATCGGCTGTAGTTGATATCTTATTTTTTGTTATTCTGCTGAAGCTGGTTTTTCCAAGGGCCTCTAATGCCTTATTTGCCGCCACTGCAATAGCTAGAATCAGCAGCGGGTTTCTAAATTATCAGCTAAATCGACATCTTGTTTTTAAAACTGACCATAAACAAATCAGTGAAGCGGCAAAATATGCTTTACTTTTTATGAGTCAATTGCTATTAAGCAGCTTACTAGTTCAAGGTCTGGCAGAAATATTTCAACATATTGTCTTAATTAAAGTGGTCGTTGATTGTGGAATCTTCATTCTTAGCTTTTATATTCAGCGACGTTTTGTTTTTAAAAGAGGGGGAATCGAAAGTTGATCAAACATAGAAAATTTCCTTGGTTTTTTGCAACGTTATTCTTGTTAGCCTGCTTTACTGGTTTCATACTTTTAGATACGTTTGTTGTTCCTAAAACTTATTCGGCTATTGCCACCAATGAGACAATAGAAACGACTGAAGCAACAAGAGATTCCGATGAAAGTTCCGAAGCAGTCATTACAGAAAATAGTTATCAAGACGACGACATGACGATCACTATCTCGACGGAACAAACAGCAGATACTACCTATTATGTTGCCGATATTCAGGTAACAAGCAGCGATCAATTGAAAACCGCCTTTGCCAATGGTACCTATGGCCGTAACATTAAGGAAACGACTTCTGCTATGGCCTCTGAGAATCAGGCAATATTAGCAATCAATGGTGATTATTATGGTTTCCGAGACACAGGTTATGTGATTCGCAATGGGAGTTTGTACCGAGATACAGCGGAGGAAAGTACGGATGCTTTAGTCATAGATGCAAATGGGAATTTCTCAATTGTTAATCAGTCGGAGGTATCGGCTGAGGAGTTACTGAAGGAAGGGGCCACGCAAGTTTTTTCTTTTGGACCTGTTTTAGTTGAAAAGAGTGAAATAGCGGTGTCCAGTGAAGAAGAAGTTGCCCAATCGATGTCCAGCAATCCCAGAACAGCAATTGGGCAGATTGGTGAAAACCATTATATGATCATTGTGTCGGATGGTCGGACAGCTGAAAGTGCTGGCTTGTCATTATATCAATTAGCTGAGATTTTTGAGAGCAAAGGAGCAACCGTTGCCTATAATCTTGATGGCGGGGGTTCTTCCACCATGGTGTTTAACGGGCAAGTGGTGAATACTCCGGTCGCTGGAGCAAAAGGTGATTCGGGCAGCGAACGTTCGGTCAGTGATATCATTTATTTTTAGAAAAGGGTGGTTTTATGCAGGTCAACCGATGGTTAGTTAGCTTAGCGTTAGGTTCTGTGTTTCTTTATAGTTTCAAAACGATCTATAATTACTTTGGTCACGGTGTAACCAGTGAAGCATTAGACAGTATCTGGTGCTGGCCGTTGATTTTGATCGTTTTCCTGTTAGTCATTAGAACAGGAAAACCGGCGATAATTAAGATGCACCGTATGAGAAACTGCAGCAGCTGCTATTTATTGGCAGTGATTAGTATCGTAATTGGACGAGCCTTGACGGGTATTTTTGAAATTGCCGGGACTTCCTCTGAGTATGTCCGCATTTACTATTGGGCAGCGATAGTTTTTATATTTTTAGGCAGCTTCCATTTCATAGCTGCAATGAGAGCTCAGATCTTAAAACAGTCGAATACGTAAAGAAAAAGCGATCCTTTTATGCAAAGGATCGCTTTTTTTTGGAATTACTTAGTGCTGCTTTTTTCTAAATAATGGTTCATCTTTACTTTTGTAATAATCGGGGTTGAATTCTTCATCATACTTAACACCTAACAAAGATCCAAACATAGGACTGAAGCCAAAGATACCTAAAATAATCGAAATAGGAACATAAACTATTTTTTTATAATACCATTTTTGCTTTTTTTGACTAGACATTCTTAATCCCCCTCTTCATACTAAGTATAACAGATGTTTTTTGTGGATAAGAGAGAACGGTTGAAGTTTTTCCACAGGTGGGTAAATGGAAGATCTGGCAATTAGTATGTTGGAGGGGGAGTTGAACAAATGAAAAGACAGTGGAGAAATGGTTTGATTAGTGCTGGGGTGGTACTAATCTGTTTAGTTGCAGGCATGCTTATTTTCCTTGGATCTAGGGATATGGAAGATGTCGAGTTGGGTGTGCCAGAAATTGAGGTGCGATCTACTTCGATCACTCAGGAAGGGAAGCTGTTGTTAACTTGTGGATCAGATAAAAGAAAAAATGATCCAGCTGGGGATAATCAAAGTCCTCAAGTTAGTTGGAATCAGGTGATGGGCGCCAAAAATTATGTGGTAGTGATGGTGGATGAGGATGCCAGTTGGATTCACTGGTATGTGGATAATTTAACTGCAACCGAGTTGCCGTTGGGAACGTATAATCAAGAATACGTGGGGCCCTATCCCCCTGCGCTTTTAGGCAATCGACATAACTATCGAATTGAAGTATTTGCCTTACGCCAGAAGCCAGATATTGTGACAGTAAAGCTAGATAAAAGAAATTCGTATCCTGAAATCATCAACGATCTGGACACAGCCAAAGGAGAAAGGCGAAATATTTTGGCTCGTGGACATATTGTGGGAAGTTATCAACATGGGGATAAAACGGAATAAAATATACTGGGTGTGTATTGTTTCCTACTTCAAAAAGTCAAATAAGCACCACTAAAATTGCTTATTTCAAGGTATAAGCTTGCTAAACCGAATGCATTGTTCGATTATACTACGATACATATTTTTCCTGAAAAAATTTAGAAATTCAAGGATAAGTTGTTTAGTATCAGATGTAATTGATAGCTTTTTAGTTGGGAGGATCGGCTATGCGGAAAAAATTCGACTAACGTAATAACATCGAATGTCCACATAATCAACTATATGTTTAAAAGTTAGTTCAAGGCTATGTATGTATTTCTAACAACTGAATTATAAATTGATCAAAACTGCTTTAGGGCCTATTAATAGGGTACTGGAGTAGTTTTTTTCTATTTCCAGTCAGAGATAGTTAGCTTAAGAAATTAAGCGATACGAATTTTTATTAAAGCTAGGATGGGGAGATATAAAATGCTGATTGATGATTTATTGAGATATGTTTCTGAAAATCGAAAAAATAATCTTTGTTTATTTTTAATGTCGATTTATCCAGAAGAAATAATAATATTCAGATATAATCTCTATTTTTTTGTTTTAATCAAAAAAAATAGGACAAAACTTGAAAACTATTGTATGAAAAAAAGGTGACAAAAAGTTATAATGGAGTTAATTTGATTGAGAAAGGAACGAATGATGTTATCGAATGATTTTTTAATGGAGGAGGATCGCTATAAATTATACTTGCTTCAATATCTAGAATTAAATAAAAGTTTTTATTGTTCAATTGAACAGATTAGTGATTTGTTGGAACTTTCTCGCTATAAGGTGGAAAAATACCTGAATGAACTGAAAGATGATTTAAGAGAGCAAGCTCTTCCCGGAGAAATTGAAGTAATTGAGAGCGGTGAAATTCGAATTAGTGAATTGTCTCATATGATTGTAAAAAAAATGCGCTTGTTCTTTATTGAAAAAAGTCGGTCTTTTCAAATCTTTCATCAATACGTAACGAAAGAAAAAAGTCTTGATCTACAGATCGAAGAACTTCATTTGAGTCGATCTAGTACTTATCGATTATATAAGAAGCTGAAAATATTACTTAAAGAAGAAGGTATACAAATAAGAAAAAATCAGTTGGTTGGTTCTGAATTTGTTATTCGTAGTTTTTTATTGAATGTTTATTACGAAATTTTCAACGGACTACATAATCCATTTGATGAAATAATTCAGAATCAAACTAAGGAACTTATTCACTACCTATATCACTATTTAAATCTTTCTTTACCCAAAACCCAGGAACATAAATTGCTGTTTTTTATTAGTATATGGCTAATCCGAATAAAGAATGGTCATTGTATTGATGAGGTTTTTATTGAATATCAGGATAATTCATTGACTAGATATCTATATAAGTGGCTAAACAATCATACTGAGTTAACTAAAGAAAATCAACAGAAAGAAATTGCGGGATTACTTTTATTTCTCCAAACAATTGAAGTAGTTTTAGACCCACCTATTTGCTTTGTTGAGCGGAAGGAAGATCAGCAGGCTCGAAAGTTAGCTGATGACTTTTTGCAGCATTTAGCAAATCACTCCGTGTTTACGTTTTCCTATTTAATCCAAAATAACAAATTAAATTTGGGGTTGTTGACAATTAACCGAAGGTGGTTGATTTACCATTTTCGAGAGACCACTTTCGTAACCAAGGTTCAACGACGTTATTTTCAAGAGATTAATCCAAAACTGGATCGAATTATTCAGCAGTTTATTGAAAAAGTAGATCGACAAGAGTTATTCCACACAGAACTAGAGAAGAATAAATTGTATTATGATTATTTGTTTTTTTTAATGGGAGAAATTTCTGTGGAAGAGTTGGAAGATCCTGTTTTTGTGTGTATTGATTTTTCTCATGGGAGTAATTACAACCAGTATATACAAAAAATTCTTTCCTCGTTGCAAAGCATGAATATTTGTTACGAACAAAAATTAAGCGCAAAAACTCAAATTTATTTATCCGATTTTTTGATTAATAAATTACCTTGTCATCAAATGATTTGGAGACGCCCTCCAACTCCAGAAGATTGG
This sequence comes from Enterococcus sp. AZ071, assembly GCF_050499065.1. Classification (NCBI taxonomy): domain Bacteria; kingdom Bacillati; phylum Bacillota; class Bacilli; order Lactobacillales; family Enterococcaceae; genus Enterococcus; species Enterococcus sp. AZ071. The sequence continues at coordinate 2,497,435 of NZ_JBIPAS010000001.1, read as the reverse complement.
TCAGAATTTGGTCAGTTATTATTAGATGTTAAAGGAGAAGGCAATGAATAAGCATTTAATAATAGCATTTGCACTTCCGTCTATGTTGTTTTATCAATCCAATGTACCAATATTATACAGTGAGGTTCTATTGATTCATCAAGTCACTGAGGAACAAAGTATCCTTGAATTTGATTTGGGAGAATCTGGTAATGAAGTAGTTGTTTTCAATGAGCCTAAAGAGACTAGCAATTTTGAAGAAACCACGGAATCTGGAAAATCAAATGATCCAGAAAAAACAACTGTCGAGGCAGAAGGCGAGAAGCCTTCAACAAAAAAGGATGAAAAGCTTAATGAAGAATTTTCTAAAAACGTTAAGCATGAAGCTAGTTTCTTTTCTAACATTGAGCAAAAGTTTGTTGATTTGCCATCCAATCTATCTACAAACAACAAGAGCGACAGTGAATTGGCCAGAATGCTGGGAAACATGTCTGGCACCATTGTTTATGGAATAAAGATTAACACTGTTAATAGAGAAGATTTTATATTTTTTTAAGGGGATGAACAAAAATGAAAGAGTTAAAAAAATTTTGGTCACTTGCAGCGATTATCAGTATTTTAGTAGGAATGATTCCACTGCAAGTGTTTGCTGAAACAAATAATGAAGTAGGAATAGCTATCGAGAATATCGAATTTGATAACATGGAAGGTCAAAAGATTACTGCTGAAAATCGTATTAAAGAAAAAGATTTGATTCAAGTTAAGATTGATTGGAAGTTGTCTAAAGCGACCTTGATAGAAACAGGAGCGATGGCGATTGTTCAACTACCCTCCAATCTTTCCTATAACAATCAAACTGGGACAATTCCTGATGTAGGAGATTATCAAGTAAGTAATAATCAACTAATTTTCACTTTTAAACAAAATTATGTATTAGATGAACGCAATCAAGCACCAGATTTTCATAGTGCTAGGCTATATCAAGGAACGATCTCTTTAGAAGCACAAACGAATAGTGAAGATGCAGAGAAAGAGACTGTTGATTTTGGCAACGGCATGGTAAAGACCTTGTACTATGACAACCAAGCTGATTCAGCAAAAGCTGCATTAAATAGAATTGACAATGAAGTAGTTGTTCATGAACCAAGTCTAAATACTCGTGGGATTGATCTTTTCACAAACATATCAATTACTGATTTCGATGGGAATTCATTCACAGATACGAATCCTGCATTGAAAGATGCCAATATTAAGATTCATTTTGATTGGGTTTTGGCTGATGATGAAGTGATTAATAATGGGGATTATTATACGTATCAATTGCCAGATTATTTTTCTATTCATAATACAGTCACTGATACGCTGAAAAACGATGGTGGGGATATTTTAGGTTCCTTCACTTTGGACTTAGATGGCACTCTGACAGTTACGTTTAATGGCAAAGCTGAGAATTTAAATGAACGTCAGGGAACAATTGATTTGAAAACAGAGTTGAATCTTACCACTGAAAGTGAAATAGTAGAAATTCCAACAAACATCAAAGATGATTCAGGAAATGAAATCACGATAGTTTTACCAATTGTTAAAGCTGATATCAGCAAAAAAGGTATAATTGAAGCAGATAATTCAGTGACCTGGACCATTATTTTAAATGAAGAGAGACGAAACTTACGAAATGTAGTAGTAAGAGATACCCTTCCGGAAGGGATGAGTTTTTTGGATTCTTCTTGCTACGTTATGAATGACGAAGAAGAATGGGAATCAGCCTCTAGTGGATTTGTTAGTGCCTGGATGGAATCTGCTGGAACCTATGTCTACAAGTTTACGTCAGACATTATGAATCAACCAGTGAAGATTGTTATTAGGATGAAAGTAGAGGATAAAGAGAAAAAAGATTTTGTAAATAATGTAACTATTACGGGCAATAATTTTTTACAAAATTCTTCAGAATCTAGCGTATCTTTCAATGAAAAGGACAATTATAAATATTGTACAGATTACGATGTGAATACTGGTATCTTCAACTGGGAAATCAAAGCGACCTACAAAAATAAAAATGGTGTGTTTAAGGATTGGATGTATACTAAAAATGATAATCCTAACACTGCGAAACATTATCTCTTGAAAGATACAATTAAGGTTTATGATAAAAATGGTGCCTTGGTTCCAGCAGCTAAATGGTCATTTTCGATAAATGATACAGACTTTGAGCAAAAAGATGGGAAGTATGTTCACTTTACCTTGAAATTTGAGGAAGCAGGAGTTTATCGAATTACTTACTCCACTCAATCTTTCGAAGTGCCCGTACCTATCAAATCAGAGTTAGTAAATACAGCTACAATTATAGATGGAACTAACAGCGAAAATATTTCTGGAGGAGAAACAACCAATATTGATAGCTCCTTAGGGGTAGATAAAGATATTTTAAATAAAGATTCTTCAAAGAATACTTTTACTTGGCAAGTAAGAGTTAATAAAAATCGAATCTTAATGAAGGATGCGGTCATTACCGATTCGTATACTAATCTAGCTGGAAATAACCAGAGTGCATTACAATTAATTGAGTCCTCGTTGATAGTCACTGCGAATGATGGAATTATGAATACTACTCTAAATAAGGGTGTCGATTATGTATTAGAAAAGTTAGAAGGGGATTCTGATTATTCAACTGGTTTTAGAATAAAGCTGATTGGAAGCTATGCCGCAACAGACAATCAAATTACTCTAAAATATTCAACAAATTATTTTGTTGATAAGCAGCCGCAAACTTCTACGGGCGCTTTGCGACGATTTACTAATAGTTCAGTAGTAACCTATACGGGAGAAGATGGTAAATCACGTACGGATGGTGCTGAGAGAGCAACGTGGGTTGAAACAAATTATGCATATAATGGGATAAAATATGGAAAATATCTCGCCAAGGAAACAAATATTTCTTCTGCTTTTTCACACGACAACCCATTTACGGAATCTTCGGCTTCAGAAAGTGGTGTTTACTGGACAGCGCTGTTTAATACGTGGAAAACGAAAATTCCTAAAAATACGACAATTACAGAAGCTTTAGGTGAGGGACAGGTATTGAAAGAGCTTGTCATCTATGATGTGACGCTAGCAACCTCCAAAGTAGATGTTGCTAGCTTGGGAACCAAATGGGTAGAAAATACTGATTATAAATACGAACTAGTTGATGGGGTTCCAGTCATTACTTTACTAAAAGATAAGACCGATACGTTTGCGGTTTTTGTTTCAGCTGAGGCATCTGATGAGCTGCCTAAGTACAAAAATGTAGCAACTATGAAAGCTGAGAATATGGATCCTTTGAAGGTTGAAGGAACTGTTGAGAAGAGCGCTAAGGATTCTTGGATTACAAAAAACGGAAAGCAGGGAGCCGGTGATGACTACCGATTAGTTAATTGGTCAGTTGTTTTGAATACGGATGGACGAAAAATAGTTAATCCGGTAGTTACTGATACGGTTAGCATCAACGAACAATCGTTTATTTATGATGAAGCTGGCAACGTCATGGTCGACGTGTATAAGGCCAAAGATGATGGAACGGGAACGTTTATAAAAGATGGAGAAGCCATTGAATTTTCGGAGGAGAATAAGCCAGTAGTGAGTCTAAATTCTGTTGAAGGGACGCAGACTTTAACTATTGATCTTGGTGATTCAATAGAGACATCGTATATTATTGAATATCAGACACTCTTAGATCCGGGAATTCAAAACAATGAGGTAATTAGCAATAATGCTTCACTTTATGGAAAGGATATCCAATATCATGAAACGACAACCGAAGTAATCATTAAATCTACTGATGGTGAAGGAACCTCTAGTGGTAAAAATGGAAGCCTGAAATTCAGAAAATTGGATGAGAATGAGGAACTAATTACATCAGCTTCTGCCTTCTTTGATTTGTATCGTCGTGATACTGTTGGAAATTTAACCCTGTTGATGCAAGATATCGAAGTAAAGGGTGATAAAATTATTCAGAACGGTACAGCGGTTGAACAGTTGTCTAATCTTCGTTATGGCAACTATACAATTATTGAAAGTAAAGCACCTGCTGGTTATATCAAAGACGAAGCTCAACATGATTTTACTATTTCTAAGAATGCCATTGAACATGTATTCAGTTTAAAGAACAAAAAAGAAACACTTATAACCGCTATCGATCTGAAAGCAGAGAAAATTCTAAGTGGTCGTAAATTAATTGTTGATGAGTTTGAATTCAGGCTAATAGGCAAGGATGATAATGTTGAACAAAGAAAGAAAAATACAGCGGATGGTGAAATAACCTTTGATCCGATTAGCTATGATAAGGCGGGAGTGTATACTTACACAATTTCTGAAGTAATTCCAACAGAAAAAGCAATGGGGATTACCTACGATAAAAACGTCTATGAAGTAACTGTAAAAGTAGAGGAGAAAGATAGTAAGTTAACCGCTAGTGTTGTTTATCAGGGATTGGCAAAAGGAGAGATTCCTACTTTCGAGAATACCTATCAGACTCCTAAAGAAGAAGTGATCTTAAAAGCGAAGAAAAACTTAACTGGCCGTGAATTGGTAGCTGATGAATTTGAATTTGAGTTAACAGGTAGAGAAGACGGGGTTAATCAAAGAAAGAAAAATACAGCGGATGGTGAAATAATCTTTGATCCGATCAGCTATGATAAGGCAGGAATTTATAAGTATGAGATTTCTGAAATAATCCCTTTCAATCAGGCAGTAGGAATGACTTACGATAAGACAGTTTATGAAGCAACCGTGATCGTAGCTGAAAAAAATGGGAAGTTAATTGCTGAGGCAACCTATGAAGGTGTGGCTGCAGCTGAAGTTCCTGAATTTACTAATACGTACACTCGAACACAAGAGCCAGCTAAGGCAAAAGTCGATTTGGCGGCTAAGAAGATAGTAAAGGGTCGTAAACTGAGGGCTGATGAATTTGAGTTTAAGCTTCAGGGGAAAGCAGACAAGGTAGAACAAACCCAAAAGAATGAAGCTAATGGAGAGATTCACTTTGACGAAATCAGTTACGACAAAGCAGGTGTTTATACGTATACAATTTCTGAAGTAGTTCCTTCAAGAAAAGTTACCGGCATGATGTATGATACAACGGTTTATGACGTAACAGTTTTAGTTGAAGAAAAATCAGGGGAACTGAAAGCTGTCCCAACCTATAAAAACATATCTGAAGGAGAGCTTCCAGTTTTTACAAATGTTTATACTCCGAAAGAGAAGGCTAAACTTGGTGAAATTCTTTTGAAAAAAGTAGACAGTCAATCAGGGGAAACATTGGCGAATGCTAAATTTAAGGTGATGGACGATAGTGGAAAAATTGTCCAAAAGGGTATCATTACAGGAGAAGATGGAACTGTTTTAATTACTGGTTTATCTGATGGAGCCTATCAGTTGATTGAAACCAAAGCTCCTGAAGGATATCAATTGGATGAAACACCGATCCGTTTTACAGTGATAAACAGTCAAGCGGATAAACAAGAAGTTGAAAAGCGAAATATCCGAGTAGGACTACCAACAACAGAAGGTAGTGCTTCAAGCAAGTTAGACAGCCATACAGTAAGCAGCAATAGGGGACGACTGCCTAAGACTGGAAGTTCTAATAATACTAGTTTGGTAGTTCTAGGATTATTTTTCTTAGTTATAATTGCCTTTGTATTGATAAAAAGAGAGTCTATTTAGATGAGCAAGCCTGCATCAAGAGTTTGAAAACAGCTCTTGATGCAGGTTTTTTGTCTCGTTGATGAATTAAAAAGATTTAAACGTCTAACTCTTCAAAAGTCTTTCTGTTCATTCTTCACGAATCTCTTTCAACAGCTTGACATAGTTAAACACTGCCATAGCAATGATTTTAAAAATACAAATAACTATAATTATTACAATAGGTGTTGATCTTATCACTTTACTGAGAGGTATCGACGTAAGATTGAGAGAAAAACCATAGGGATGGTTAGTTTTTTTCTTGAAAGGTTTCTTTAGTATAAGTATACTAGGGCCTTAAGTAGATAACTATTATTAATGATAGAGCTGTAACTAAAATGAGAATGTTTAGGTGGATAAATGACGAGAATACATAATTTTTTGAAGAAGGATCTGCTTTTCACGCTTTCGGGTTTGTTGGCGCTGGCGGCTTGTTTAATTGGAAGAGGATCAGCGGGTTTTATTGACTTTCATGTAATCTTTACACTTCTAGGTTTGATGGGGGTCATAAAGGTTTTTGAACGTCTAGGTGTATTGGATTATTTTGCTGAAAAACTGATTCGGATGTCTGATACCAATCGAAGCTTGATCCGAAATTTGACCTTTTTGGCTTTTTTCTCCTCCATGATTTTAACTAATGACATTGCGATTTTGACTCTGCTGCCGGTATTTTTGAAGATTGTGCAAAAGACACCGCAATTTAAGGCAAAAATTGCTGGGAGTACGTTACTTATTGTTGCCGCCAATCTAGGCAGCAGCTGTCTGCCTTTTGGCAATCCACAAAATCTATATTTATTTGAACATTATCAGCTGAGCTTCATTGACTTCTGTGTCTTAATGCTGCCTTTTTTCTGTCTTTCGGTTGCAGCGCTCGTGTTGGCCTGTCAGTTTATTCCAGCTGAACGATTAATGATTAAAGTGGAAAATAATCCATCATTGAATATGAAAAATTTGGTGCTGCCAATTGCAGCTATGCTGGTGATGATTTTATCGGTTTTACATGTTCTTCCTTACGAAGCAGCTGTAGTAATTGCAGTTGGTTTAACGTTTATTGCGGATAAGGGTGCATTAAAAGAGATTGACTATCGCCTGTTAGGTACCTTTGTGTTCTTCTTTTTGATTGTTGGGAATCTTAGTGAAGTCCCTGCTTTTATTGCAGTAATCCAACAAACGATGGGTAATTTTTTATCAGTATTGCTTAGTTCAGCGGTACTTAGCCAGTTCATCAGCAATGTTCCGGCAGCCTTGCTGCTGGCTCCTTTTACGGATCAGGGCAGTGCGTTGATTTTAGGGACAAATATTGGTGGGTTGGGTACTTTGCTGGCTTCTTTAGCCAATTTAATTGGTTACAAAGTATTCGTGAGCTATTTTCCCAAAGAGAAGAAACGGCTGTTTCAGCTGTTCACGTTAATTAATCTAGTTTTTTTAGCAGCCTTTATCGTATTTTTTTATTTATGGTATCGGATTGGCGGCTAAATTAAAGAGGCAATGATAACCTGTGAATTTTTCAAAAATAAATTGTTTGTCTTTGTTTTACTGACAGCCTTTCTGTTGTACTCTACACAATCGGCGTATACCTTGGTGCTTTTTCTTTCTTTATGGTTGAGGTCTATCCTGTAGGTTTGGATTATTTATCCCAGCATGCCTAGCCGAAGTCTTAGTTATCGGTGTTCACCATTTTTGCTAGAAAACAGCTGAAAGCAAAACAATAGTCTAGGCAGCATTCCTGAATTTTTCAGGAGTGTTTTTTTTCGTTTCAAGCAAAACAAGAGCTGCGATCAAAAAAAGGATCGCAGCTCTTGTTGAGTCTACACGAAGAAATCAGAGTAGTATTTTTGCAAGAAATCTTTCAGCTTTTCAGAAGGTACAGTGCTAATTTCTTTGGCAAAATCTTCGCTGATCAGCTTTCGCTGGGAGTTCAGTGAAAAATTCAGCTTCATTAGATATTTCCGGTCCTCTTCGTGAAGATAGTAATTCAATTTGATATTAGGGTAGCTGCTCTCAGTGAGAATGGAAGAAATCCGATTAGAAAAGGTAATTAAATGATCAAATTTGAATGCACTTAATCGATGGATTTCATGTAAATTTAGATACCCAACTACTTCTGTATCAAAATAGTAGCTGAGCTGCTGGGCGAAGAAATCACTTTTTTCTTTGGCCGAATTAGTGACAATCATGATTTTCTTTCGGTTGCGTCCCGCAATCTTATTTTTTAGTACATGTTCCCTAAACAATAGAGTCAGTGTACTCAGCTGGTGCTCATCCAGACGGAAGCTGGCAGCCAGTTGGGTTTCGTAAAAGTATTCTACTAATTGAAACAAAAAAGAGAATTCCAGCTTCACATCGTCTAATTTATTGTCATAAAAATCAAAATTCAAGCGGTTGCGAAAAAGACATTTGGATAAATAATGCTCCAGCTCCTGAATCAGACTTTCTTTTGTGTAAAAGGTAGTCAAAATACGTTCTTCTACATAGTCTGCCAATTGAGTAGCAAGCTGATGAATAAAGGAATTGGTCTGGCAAATCGCTTGCTCATCATTGTCCAAGCTGGCTAACACCCAGCTGAAGGCTTGATCCTCCAGCTGGGTTTGGAAAAAGTGATAAACCGGCGGAGCAACGATAAATTCGTGTATTTCTTCAATGGTGTGCTCTCTAGTTAATCGCTCAGTGCTCAAGTAAGTGTAAGTAAACAAAAATTTTGTTGCTGTATAATTAAATTGAAGCTGCTGCTCCTTTAGGAAAGTTGTTAAGGGACTAGCGTTATCCTGCCAAAGTTTTTGAGCTTCTGCGAAAATAAGATTTTGCAGCGGCGTATTCGCCTGTCTTGGGATAATTTCGCTTTGAGCGTTGATTTCAATTGTCTTGCTTAAAATTTTGGTCACTAAAATACGGAAAGCCAGCTCATCACCAACAATTGTGGTTCCTTTTCCCCGTAAGGCTTCTAATTGCAAGCCGTGTTTGTCCAAGGTCTCTTTAAAAAAGATGCGGTCCTTTTTCTTAGTGGACTGACTAACCTGGATTTTTTCGTAAAGATTGGAAAGATTGACTGAAGGATACAAAATACTCAAGGTTAGGAAGTACTCAAAGCGTTCTTCGACACTGGCAGCAAAGTCCATCAGCTCCAGGGATTGAATAAACTGAATTAAGGTATGGTAGCTAAGCTGGCTGACTACTGTCGAATCAGTAATCAGAAATTGATCCTCTTTTGGTAAATACTCATTGATAGATTGAACGGATCGCCGAATAGTAGCAGGTGAACGTTCTAATTTTTTTACCAGTTGATCAATAGTCATACGCTGCTTTTCTTGGATACGATTGGCCAAATATAAATCAAATGAGTTAATGGTCATAGTTGGACCTCCTTTGTCGTCACTGCCAGTATAGCATGGTCAATTCTTGAAAAAAACTAGAATCAGATGATGACCTTGTTGCATAATCGGTTACCGCTTACACTATGTTTGTAAAGGAAATACCTGAGGAGGAAAAGAAAATGAAAGATCAGATGAAGAAGGGGATTCAAAAGTTTGGCCGATCCTTGCTGCTGCCGATTGCGGTAATGGCACCAATCGGAATGGTAATGGGATTAACCAATGCCTTATCGCAAAGTTATATGATTGAGCAGGTTGCTTTTTTAGGAGATCCTGCAGTACAAGCCGTTATTAATAGTTTAAAAACCATAACCAGTGTTGTTTTTGAAAATATTCCGTTGCTGTTTGCGATGGGTGTCGCGTATGGAATGTCAAAAGTGGACAAAGGGATTGCAATTTTTTCAGCTGTGTTAGGCTATGTGACACTATTGGTTGTTGTAAATGTTTATCTGACTTTAACAGGCGCGTTAGCTGATGCTGAAAATATGGCAGCCGTTGGTCAGGGAATGGTTTTAGGCGTTCAAACCTTGAAGCTGGATGCAGCTGGCGGGATTATTGCCGGCTTGGTTGCAGCCAAGTGTACCGATAAATTTTATAAAACCCAGCTGCCTTTGGCTTTTGCCTTTTTCGGCGGCAAGAAATTTGTACCGATTGCGACGTTTTTCTTCATGATTCCGTTGGGTTTTGTTATTCCGGTTATTTGGGGGTTGTTCACAAAATTCCTGATTATGATCTCACCAATCTTTATGAATGATGTGTTTGGGGTGGGTGCCTACTGGGTAGCGCATCGTGCGTTGATCCCTTTTGGTTTGCATCATGTGTTAGCCTCGATTGTTCGTTTTACTGAAGCAGGTGGGGTGTATATGATTGATGGTCAGCAGTACATCGGAATTTTAAATGCTGCCAATAAAGTCTTGTTTGATCTTGGACCCGATAATCCGGCGTGGAGTCTGGCACCTGATTTGTTTAAATATTTAGCCACAGGTCAAATGCTGACCACGCTGTTCCGCGTACCAGCGATTGGATTGGCTATGTATCACACAGCGTTTGCTGACAACAAAAAGATTGCTAAAGGGGCAATTCTGACCGTTGTATTGACGGCTTTTCTAGGGAATATTACGGAACCGCTAGAATTCTCCTTCCTATTTATTGCACCGCAGCTGTTCGCAGTTTATGCGTTGTTGTGCGGCGTGATGGCGATTCCGTTGAATTTCTTAAATATCGGAATCGGTTATATCCGCGGAACGATTTTTGACTTTGGAATTTTTGGCTTGATGTATGAGAATACTAACTGGATCAATTTGATTATTTTAGGAGTCATCAACTTTGTGGTCTTCTACTTTGTCTTTAAATTTGCTATTAAGAAATTTAATCTAGAAACCTTGGGTCGAGAAAAAGGACTGAAGGACAACACCTTGTTAGCTGAGAAGAAATTTGATGAAATCGCCGGTATTGTGCTGCCCGCACTTGGCGGCAAAACCAATATTAAAAATGTTGACAATTGTGTGTCTCGTTTACGAATTGACTTGGTTGATCAATCCAAGGTGAATGTGGAGGAGTTGAAAAATTCAGGTACCTCTGGGGTTTTCTTCCCACAGGAAAATCATATTCATGTTGTTTTTGGACCGTATGTTGAATTCGTCAGAAATGCTGTAGACGAAGCGTTGAAAAAAGGATAGGTGACTGTTGATGAGAGCACTCTACGATTCAAAAAGTAAAACCCTAGATGATAAGGGAATCAAGCAATTGTTTAGTCAAGAAGAAAAATATCAGGCGTGGCTTCAGGTGGAAGCGGCGCTGGCCCAAGCTCAAGGAGAGTTAGGGGTTATTCCAAAAGAAGCTGCTGAGCAAATTAATTCTAAGGCGCGAATTGAAAATATTGACCTAGAAAAGATGGATGAAATCTATCAAAGAGTTGGACATGGCTTTGTTCCTTTTTTAAAAGTTTTCGTAATGGCCTGTGATGAAGAAAGTGGAAAATATATCCATTATGGAGCGACAACGCAAAATATCCAGCAGACTGCACAGAATGTATTAATGAAAAAAATTCATCAAAAATTTCTCGCCTATGTGGTTGAGATTGTGGGAAATCTAAGCAACTTAGCGGAAAAGCATGCCGATACGGTAATGGCTGGCAGAACCCACGGAAAACATGCGATTCCCATTACTTATGGTTATAAGGTATCTGTTTGGATTTCTGAATTGCTGATGTCTTTGGAACGGATGCAGGAAGTCGAAAAACGTGTTTTCACCGCGATGATGGGAGGAGCAGTAGGGGCCTTTAATTCTACAGGTGAGGTCGGTATTGCTGTCCAAAAACGAGTAGCAGAAATTTTGGGCCTTGAGCCAATGCTGATTCCGTCACGTACGATCAGTTCACCAAAAATTGAGTATATTAATACGCTTCAGCTGCTGGCAAATAATCTTCATAAGGTTGCCGAAGAGGTTTTCCAAACTTCTATTGAAGAGTTCGGTGAAGTAGCAGAAGGATTTACTAATGGAACGGTCGGCAGCAGCACGATGCCTCACAAAATCAATCCTAAACTGTCGAAGGGGATAATTGCCAATGCACAAATGCTGTATTCTCTTTCTACCGTAGCCTATTGTTCGTCTGCCCGGCCTTTTGAAGCAGATAGCACCTCTAATATGTTGTTTGATGGTGTAATGGATCAGGCATTAGAGCTGATGACGGAAATTCTAATGCGAGCCGAAGAATTATCCCGTACTTTGACTATCAATGAAGAACGGATGAAGGCCAATGCAGCGTTGAATCAAGGCTTAGACAATAGTGAATATATCATGATGCAGCTTGCACCGCATATTGGTAAAGATCAAGCTCACGAGCTGATTTACGAGCTGGCGATTGAAGCTGAGCTGACTAATACAAGCTATCGAGAGCTGTTGTTAGGCAATGAGTTGATCCGCAGTTTCTTTTCTGAGAAAGTAATTGAAGAGCTGCTGCAGCCGAGTAATTATACTGGACTATCTGCCCAGCTAGCTCGCCAGATGGTGAATCAAGCCGCAGCAGTGATTCAGCAATACAAAGCTAAAAGCAAGGAGAAGGTTTATGTTTAAGAGATTCAAGAAAAATAAAAGAGAAATCTATTGTCCGGTAAATGGTGAAGTGATTGCAATTGGAGCAGTTAGCGATCCAGTCTTTGCTTCCAAGGCAATGGGAGACGGTTTTGCAGTAGAGCCATTAGATGGCGCTATCTACGCCCCGATGACCGGCAAGGTAACTTCTATTTTTCCTACGAAGCATGCAATTGGTTTAGTGACAGATGATGGATTGGAATTATTGATTCATATCGGCATTGACACGGTTGCTTTAAATGGGGAAGGCTTTGACATTCTGGTAGCAGAGGGGGATGCTGTGACTGCAGATACGCAATTGGCTAAAGTGGATTTGGAGCATTTACGTCAGAAACAGAAACCGACGACGACCATGGTAATTTTTACTAATTTGGCAAATCAACCTTTTAAGGTTCAAACAGGAATAAATGCAACCAAGGCTGTGATTGGAAATCTATAAAAATAAGAGCCTCTCTGTTGAAATTCTAGCAGAGAGGCTCTTCACCCTTAATTGTTGTCAAAGAAATCTATTAAATGAGGATAAAGCAAATCCTGATTGATAATATAGCTGGCATGGTCGTGACCATTCATAATTTTCAAGGTCGCATTTGGTAAAGTTGCCAATAAATTGATATAGGTTTCTGGTTTGAAAATATCATCATCAGCTCTTACCAGTAGAGTTGGCGTGTGGACTGTACGAACCTCCTCTAATTCAATATTGGGCTGTTCCAGCATTAATTTGAAGAGCGGGTCTTTAGTTTCTTCATAGGTTTCTTTTACAAATTGATAGCTTTCTTCAGTAAAATCTTCTGGCTTCAGATTAACTCCCAGCAGGGCCAGCTTCTTAATTATCGTTGGGTCCTTCATGGCCAACATCAATCCAATAATTGCTCCATCACTAAAGCCAACTAAATTCACTTGACCTAAATCCAACTCCTTAATGAAGCTGTAGATATCCTCAACCATCGTTTCATAAGCATAATTCTCGGTTTTCTGACTTTGTCCATGATTGCGGCTGTCAATCGCATAGAGTGTATAGTGTTCGGAAAGCTTTGCGGCTAGTTCAGTAAATATTTGATGATCTTCACCATTTCCGTGGAGCAAAAGCATCGGTTCGCCGCTGCCGCTTACTTGGTAGAAAAGGGAGATGCCGTTTATTTGAATCTGCATGTGGAGGCTCCTTTCTGAGGTGTCGCTGGATTCAATTATAGAGGAATTTTTCAGGAAAAGGAATAGGATCAAAAAAGTAGCAGCAGAGTTTTACCGGACTTGCTGTATGGTAAACATGAGAGTTGACGAAAATCGTAAGAAGCCTAAGCTGAATTGAGAAGTGTCTTCTTGATTCAGCTTAGGCCTGTTAGCCGTACTATTTAATTAGATGCTTTCTTCATTAATTATTTTATTTTCCACGAGGGTGCTTTTTATCTTTTTTTCCTCATTGCTCTGTTTTTCAGGAGGCATATTGCCCTTCAAGGTCAACAAGTAAGAAGACTGGCGGAAGAGCTCAATGAAGCACCAAGCAGTTGGAATAGTCATGAGAATACCTCCGATGTTCAGCAACCCCTTCACTGAGTCCATGCCTCCAGAAGAAACCAGCAGGTAAGCGATAGATGTAACAATTACTCCCATCAAAATCTTAATATTTTTGGGTGGTTCATCATCAATTTGCATTGTGCAGACACACAGTGAGGACAAAACTGAGCACATGGGATCCGCTAAAGTACAGAAGGAACAGATGACGGCGATCAGAAAAATAAAGATGGCAATCTGTCCAAAAGGCAAGGTAGTCAATACTTGATAAACAGTGGTTTGCATGCCGCTTGTATGAATCATTTCCCAAATATCCAGCTGTCCAGAGGTTTGAACGTGCATGGCCATTCCGCCAAATACACCAATCCAAACAATACAGAAGATCGATGGCACTAGGATATTAACCAGCAAAAATTGACGAACCGTTCGTCCCTTAGCCATGCGCGCCAGAAACATACCGATGACAGGCGCATAGATAAAGAAAGAATTCCAAATAGTAATGCTCCACTCATTGGCCCATTGATCTTGAGGTGCTAAGGTATTGTTGCGGGTGATCATGGTGAAGAAATTGTCAAACATATAACCAACTGATTCAGTACTTATTTTGCCAATAAACTGAGCATCGCCAGCAAACAGGATATAAACCAGCAGGCAGGCAAAAATGGCCATGGTGATATTGGATAGGTTTTTTAAGCCCTTCGACATGCCGGCAATACAAGTTAAAATGAAAAACATACCTACTCCAACAGCTAGAATCAACCAAATCAAGGGTCCTTGCTGAATGTTAAAAATACTTTCAAAGCCAGCTCCTAATTGCAGCAAACCTGCCCCCATCGAATTGGAAACAGCACTAGCAAGACAAAAGATAGCGATGATGTGAACGAGTGCATTTAACCATGGGATGCGACGCTTGAAGGTACACTCAATTAAGGAACCAAAGGAAAGATTCATTTTTAAATTGTAGGAGATCAGTGCAAAGACGACGCCACATAAAGCATAGAGACAATATTGAACAAAGGTCCAATCAAACATCGCTTGACTGACAGCAAAAATTGCCGCTCCTCTTGAACCGGCTTCCACTCCAGCAGATACAGGCGGAGTCATAAAGTGGAACATTGGCTCCCCTAGTGCCCAAAATAGAACACCGCAGCCGATACCGCCGCAGATAGCCATGAAGCACCAGTTATGAAATTTGAAATCGGGCTTGGCATCTGGCCCGCCAATTTTGATGTCGCCAAATTTGAACAGGATGAACGCTAATGCAGTGAAGATGGAGACCACTGACAAAGTGTTGATAAACCAGCCAAAGTTGTCACCGACAAAATAGATGGCATTGTTTAGCAGAGAACCGAACTGCTCCTGAAAGAAAATGCCGAAAATAATTTCGACTAGCAAAATGGCCATCGCTGGGAAAAAGGCTACCTTGTATAATGTGTATTTAGGTTTCTTATCCATATGTACCTCATTTCAATTTCTTGTATTTTATTTCACATGAGCGAATAGACAGAGTTGAGGATGTGGACAGTACTTTGATATGCAGTGCTCTTTTCAACCTAGCTTAAAGAAGGGATAATTGCTTAAAAGTGCAAGGCAACGCTTTGCGAAACCTTGCACCTATTAGTATATCCGATTTTGTCTTAAAAAAAGTGGAAAAAATGAATTATAATTTACCCAAGTTTTTCGCTTGAGCGACACACGCTTTGATTCCTTCAGACCAAGTATCGTCAAAGCCTAGTTCAACCATTTTGTTGATGGCAGCAAGGGTAGCTGCGCCTGGCAGCAATAATTTTTTCTCTAAATCTTTTGGACTCTCCTCTGAAGTCATCAGCATTTCAGCACTGCCCTTCATTGTTTGAGCAAAGATTTGTAAAGCTGTGTTGCCGTCGATCCCCATGCTGACTGCTTCTTTGACGATCACATCAGCAATATGATAGAAGTACGCAGGAGCTGCGCCGCCAAATGGAATGATGTCATCAATCAGATCCGTGGGCATTTCTTCAACAATTCCGCTGCTAGTTAAGAAGCGGTAAGCTTTTTGATAGTCTTCCTCAGTTAAGGCTTTTCCGCGTGCGACTGCGTAAGCCCCCATTCCAACCTGAGCGGTTAGCGTTGGTACGCATTGAACAACCTTGGCATCTTCTCCTAAGTTTTCGCTGAACCATTCAGTACTAATACCAGCGGCTAAGGTAATAAACACGTTTTTATCTGAATAAACGGGTTTGACCTGCGGCATAATGGAACGAATGATTTGCGGCAAGACGGCCACCACTACAACTTCGGAGTTCTCCACTAATTCTTCAATAGAGTCATAGGTTTGATATCCTTTTGAACGATAGTCTGCTAAAACATCGGCATTGATATCAAAAATTCCAATTTCATTTGCTTGGTAGTTTTTACTCAAAGCTGTTCCTGATAGAATGGCTCTGACAATATTTCCTCCACCAATACATCCAACTTTTGTTCCCATACATAAATCATCCCTTCTTTATAAATAGTGGGAGAACCAGCTCCCAATAATCCCCAAATTATTGTGTAATATCTTTTACAATCGGTGTAACAACTTCTTTGTTTCTTTTTGATAAATTGTTCATGCTGGCTGCGTCGCTTAAGTTCATGTCCTTGGTTTCAGGAGCCATCACAATCGACAGGATTAATCCTGCCACTGAAATCCCAGCACAAATATATAAAGAGGTTTGCAGTCCTAAGTTTTCTAAAACGACGGGTGTAAAGAATGTCGAAACAGCTGATAATATTCGGGTCAATCCGGTAACAAAGCCAACGGCAGTCGCTCGGATCTGCGTAGGGAAGAGCTCGTTAGGATAAACGAATTCGTGAGAGCCGCCTGCTGTATTGGAAGCACCAAACATGACGAACAATCCCAATACCATCCAGAACGGCAAATTGGTATTAGCTGTAAAACCAAGAACAGTTAAGGCAATTGTACAAATTAAGAATGAAGCAATTAAGGTTGGGCGTCGGCCGGCTTTATCCATGTACAAGAAAATTGGAACCAAACCAATCAAATATAAGCAGTTGATAATTGCAGAACCTAAATACTGCAGATTACCGTCAGCAAAACCCATTTGTTCCATAATCGTCGGCAGGTAAGTGCCAATCGCGAAGACGGGAATGATTTGCATTGTCCAGAAAGCAGCCACGAAGAAAACCCATTTGCCATAGCCGTTTTTGAAAATATCTGTAAAGGAAGATTTTTCTGGTTCGATGGTGGGATCGCAGTCCAAAATGACATTATCGCCGAGCTTAGCCAAAATCGCTGGTACTTCATCGCCGCGCCCTTTATTAGTCAACCAACGAGGTGATTCAGGCATATTGCGAATAGCGACTGACCAGCCAAAAGTTAATAGTGCACTGCTGATCAGCATCCAACGCCAAGCCCCATCTCCCAGCGGTAACATGAGGTAGCAGACGACATTTGATAATGCGTAGCCGATAAACCATAAAGCGTTTAAGAAGCCGACAACATTCCCACGATTTTTTTGCGGTGCGAATTCAGCTAGATAAGGGCCAGCGATGGAGAAGGTTGCTCCAACCCCTAATCCTAAAACCAGGCGCAGGATAAAGGCCTGCATAGAGTTAGTGATAAAAAATTGCAAAAGAGCAGCGACTGTTAAAAATATGAAATCATACATGTAGATTTTTTTGCGCCCGATTAAATCGGTTAGGTAACCACCGATGATACTTCCGAAAACCATGCCGAGCAGTGTGCCCATCCCAATCAAGCCAGACATAACCGGTGTCATTGAGATTTGTGTGCCCATTACTGATAAAGCGATGGTTACTGATCCAATCACATAGCCAGTTACCAGCGGGCAGCCCGAACAGTAGGCGATTAATTTGAGATGGTACTTATTAAAAGGTACTGCATCCATTGTTACTTCATTGGTGTTCATAGTGTCCTCCTATTGATTACTTGATTTTCCAACGAGCGCTTGTTACAAGACAGTATCTACATAGTTTCGCAGGATCGATAGGCAATGCGTCATATGCTCAGCAGATGGCGGCATCAAATCAGCTAAGGGATAGGTGCGGCCTAAGCGTTTGTAGGTTTCAGTCCCCAATCGATGATACGGAAGCAGTTGAACATGGTGAAGATGCTTCAGCTTAGTACAAAAGCTACCGATACCTTTCAATTCTTCATCTGAATCGTTGATTCCCGGAATAATTGGAATACGCACGATCAGGCGAAATTGGTGTTCCAGCTCATTGGTTTTCAGCAGATTATCAAAAATCCGGCTGTTGTCGCCGCCGATGTATTTTTTATGTCCTTCTTTTGAGAACATTTTTAAGTCAACAAAAGCGGTATCGACATAAGGCATAAGGGAGCTGACAGCCTCCCAAGGTGCATAAAAGGTGGTTTCAATTGCTGTGTTGATGCATTCTTCCCAGGCTGCTTTTAACAATTCACGAGAAAAATCTGGCTGAGAAAGTATCTCGCCGCCGGAAATGGTCAAGCCGCCACCGGAATGGAAGTAGCAGCAGGAGTCTTTGCGGATTTCCTTCATGACATCTTCAACGGACATCACTTGACCATAGGTACAATTTTGTGCGTGCTCAACTTTAAATGATTGGCTTTCTGGGGTAGAGCACCAGAGACAACGCAGCGGACATCCTTTAAGAAAGACAACTGTACGAAAGCCGTCGCCGTCATAAACTGATCCGCGTTCGATTCGCAACACCATTCCGGTTGTGCTTGCCTGTTCTTTAGTCCTTTTTCCTGCTAGTTGTTCAATCATGATGATGTCCCCTTAAAATAAATTTAGCTAACCCAACCGCCAATAGCTGTCCGGCCGATAATTTCGTCTTGGACCTCTTTTCCAAGTTCAATGTAAAAGGCAGTATAGCCTGCTACACGGATTAATAATCCCCGGTGATTTTCAGGATGCTTTTGTGCATCGATTAGAACTTCTCGGTCCACTACATTAAACTGCACGTGGTAAACATCTAAGGTACACAACGTTTTCAGCAAGTTCATCATGTGTGAAATGCCCCGTTGCCCTTCTAAAATCGATGGTTCCAGCTTCATGTTTAACTGAGTTCCCTGCGTGTAACGAGCATGTGGAATATGACTCACCGATTTCAGCAAAGCGGAAGGACCGTTTTTATCGGTTCCGCCAGTTGCACCAATCCCATCCGTTAATGGTGTCCATGCTTTACGGCCGGAAGGTAAGGCACCCACCCAAGCCCCAATTGGCGTATTTCCTGATACCGGCAGCATGCCAGTGGTCATTTTGCCAAATTTTGTATCGTATTTTTCAAATTCGTCGACAACATAGGTGAAGACTTCGCCTACGATCCAGTCAGCACGTTCGTCGTCGTTTCCGTACTTAGGAGCTTCTAGGCACAACTCTTGAATTTCTTCGTAGCCTTCAAAGTTTGCTGCTAGTGCTTGGCACAACTCGTCCATGGAAACTTTCTTTTCATCAAAGACCAGATTGCGAACCGCTGCTAAGGAATTGATGATGTCAGCTTGACCAACCGTGATAACACCGCCGCCGCAGTTGTATTTTGCGCCGCCCATGCTGTAGTCAGTTGCTGATTCTAAACAGTCAGGGAATCCTAGTGATAGAACAGGAACTGGGCGATAGCTCATGCTCAGATAGTCCAGTAATTGATTTCCTGAAACAATTACATCAACGAAATAGCGAATATGGGCTTTAACGGCTTCAAAGAAATCATCAAAGGTCTTAAAGCTTTTCGCATCCCCCGTTGAAACCGAAACGCGTGCTCCTGTTTTACGACTAACTCCGTCGTTTAACGCCATTTCGATAATACCGCCCATATTCACATCGGCCATGTCAGTGTATTGCTTCATCCGGCCAGAAAGGTTAGTTTCTACACAACCGCAGGGGTTCCAGTCCCATGCTTCGCTCAATGGCACACCTTTATTCAACATCATACGAATACCAGCGTCGTCATGATAAACAGCTGGCATGGTAAGACCCATCCGGTTGGCTTCGCAGGCTTTTTGCAGGAAGGAATCTGGATTTTTCGCAATGCTGTAACGGACAGACATGTTTGGTTCTTTTAACTTCACATCCATGGTTGCTTGAATGACCATGTAAGATAATTCATTTACCGCATCATTACCGTATTGATCAATACCACCAGCAGTAACTTGAATGGTCACGCAATACCCAGCTGCAAATTGTGCAGTCACTTCGTCTTGGAATAGGCTTAATTCAGCGATCTTGATCCATAAGCAGTCCAATAATTCCTGCGCTTCGTCTTTGGTTATTACTCCGTTGTCGATATCGGCTCTGAAGTAAGGGTACAAGTATTGATCGATCCGTCCTAAGTTATAAGATGAAGCATTTTGCTCCATGTAAATCGCGTATTCATAAAATAAAATGCTTTGCAAAGCTTCATGATAAGAAGATGCTGGATGCTCGGGTACACGACGGCAAACTGCCGCAATTTTTTCTAATTCAGCCTTACGAATAGGGTCTTCACAATCTGAAGCCATCAACTCAGCTAAATCTGCATGACGATTAGCTAAGGTGATAATCCCGTCGCAGACAATAATTTCTGCTTTTAAGAATTGCATTTTTTCTAAATCGCCAACCTTGGCATCGTCTAGCTTGGCTAAAGCCGCCACCGCTTTTTCGCGAATGCCGCCAATTCCTTCAGAGAGAATCAAGTCCCAGGCAGGAGTTGTTTCGCCGTACCCGCGAACAGCTTTACGGTCGATGTAGATCATGCCGTTATCTCGCAATAATTTCATGTCATCAGGAGCCATCGCTTGCCAACGATCTAAGACACAACGGTTTTTCCAGTAATCAGAAACTTCTTCTTTAAAGACCTTTTTGCCTTCTTCGCTAAGATAAAACGGGTCAAATTCTCGGGTACTGATGGTATCCAGTTCCCGATCCAAAATGGAACATGAACTGTCTGCACATAAAATTCCGGCCCGTGGTTTGAAGCCAGCACCGCCGACCAATAGCTCGTCGTCTAAAATATAAATATTTTTCTTCTGGCATTGATGTAAGTAGCCTGTCGCCTTTTGAATAATCCAAGGCTGACCTTCTGTTTCCTTGAAGCCTTCTGTTAAGTACTTGGCATTGTAGACATCCATGTCCACTCGTGTATTTAAATAGCGTTCCCGCAGTCGATCGATCCGATCCATATAATTACTCACGGTTAAAACTCCTTTTTATTGTTTTTTTCCTTAGGTTTCTCACAGATCAGCTAATCTGTGAGAAACAAAGGATGAAATATATACGGTTGTTGCTTGGGACAACAACGCTGTTACGCTTTTGCGTGAACAGGTTGGTTTACTTCACGCACACCAACTTTTAAGGTATTGCGCAGATAATCGATACTATCTAGACACGCTTGCATTTCTTTTTCGCGAGCTACTTCTAGCGTTTCGTCGCCGATTTCGTACTCTACTTCAAAGGTGATCCGATCAAGCGGTGCATTTTCTCTTAATGTACGCAAGATTTTCGCACAGTCTAAATCACCTTTACCAATGGAGGTACCATAAGAATGGACACCATCAGGATCGACAACCAATTCGATATCACAGAAGTGGCAGCAGTTAGCATACGGAGCCATTTTTTCAATGCAGGCTTCTGGTCCTTCAAGAACGTTCATAGCGTTCATGGTATCTACACAAGCACCAACCTGTGGGTGATTCAATTGTTTCACTAGCCAGATTACTTCATCCGCATAAGCATCACAGTGATTTTCGATCGATAAGGTTAAGCCTAGTTCTTCTAATAATGGTAGGTTTTCTTTGAATTCGTCGTAACGAACAGCCAATTGGCGCATTACATCAGGATGCATACATGTGCCGTAAAGTGGACGAGGACGTTCGATATCCAAGCTGAATTTCACTAAGTCAGCACCCATTGCTTTTGCGTTAAGCAATGCATCCTTGACTGTTGAGTTAACACGAGGATCACAGGGTGCATCAAAGGAAACGTTGTATTCTAAGTAAAGATCATGATCTTCTGCAGCCGCTTTTACTTCAGCTAAACGTTCTGGTTCCAAAGTAACCAAGTCAACGTTGGTAATATGCAGGCCGTCTAACCCCCATTCAACCGCCAAATCCATCAATTCTAATAAGTTAATGGATTGTTTAAACGCGTGGTCTTCTTGGAAGCCCCAGCTTTCACCTAATCCGCTTAAGTGAAGTGTGTACGTGTGCATTCCTAATTTGATTGGTCTGTTTGTGTCTTTCATTGTTTGTAGCCCCTTTTTAATTTTTTTATTTTTTCAGGCTGTTTACTTCTTTTCCTATTTAAAAGGAAAACAAAATTGCCTGAATTTGCGTAACTTAGATTTGAAACAATTTCACAAGTACAGGTGGTAATAGTTGATGGGAAAAATTGGCACACTTGTTTTCTTTTCACTTGATTAAGGAACTTGTTCCTAGTAAATAATTAATTTGAAACTATTTCACAAATGAACGTTTAAGTGTTTTGGTAATTTTCTTTTCACTTTAATTAAAAGCAAGTAGCGTGCCAGTTTTATAAAATGATCCGATTTGCTGTTAAATCAACGTTATCGTGAGTGGATTTAATGAGTTATAAGAAATAAGGTGCAAAAAGTGCAAAAAAGAAGTGCCAATTTTTTTGCTTAAACAGAAAAAGTGCAAAAAAATTTGCTTTACTTTGTGATGTAATGTCTATAATATAGTTTGTGAAAGAGACAGGATGCAGGAGCGATTGAAAAAAATTGGTCTATTAGATAAAAAAAGAAAGGATGGAGGAATCTGAATGAATTGTGAGGAAGCACTACGTGTTATTTCTCAGTGTGGATTAGGTGCGGTGCTGGTGTCTAAAGACAGAACAATCCTGGCAATTAACGAAATGGGGGATCGTTTATTGCATGGGGAGGGAAAGCTTTTAGGGCGGACTCTGCCAGAAAAAGCAGCAATTTTATATGATGAAACTGAGTCACCGAGTTACGCTAATATTGCTTTTGGCGAGTATTTATGCCGCTGTACAACGCCAATATTGGCAGACCTGCCAATCGACAGTGAACTAATTGTTTTTCGAGTGGCAACCAATGATGCCTGCCATGATATGTTGATTACAGTATTGAACGGTATTAGTGAATCAGTTATTCTATTTGATGCTGATGGGCGAATTTATCTGTTGAATGATGCGGCAGTCGAGTTGGATTCAATCGTCACTTCGGATGTTTTAGGAAAGCATGTTACAGAGATTTATCAGGTGGAGGAAGGACAGTATCTCAAGATTCCGCAAGTAATTGAGGAAAGGCAGCCAGCCATGAACTTTCGCCAGCGTTACAAAACTTGCTTCGGCAAAAAGGTGGATATTGTTGCGAATGTCATACCGATTGTGCAAAATAGTCAAACATTGGGTGCCTTCAATGTTATGGAAGATTGGTCTGCTACCAATGAGCTTCATAAGCAAATTATTGATTTACAAGATAAGCTGCTGGTCAAGCCAAAGCTTTCTAAGAGCAAAGGTAAGCAAACCTTAACTGCTAAGTTTCATTTTAAGGACATCATTCATATTAGTCATGTAATGAATAAGATGGTATCGCGCTGTAAACAAATTGCGCATTCGGATTCTTCGGTGATGATCTATGGTGAAACTGGAACAGGGAAAGAACTTTTGGCCCAGAGTATTCATAATGCCAGCAAACGTGCGCAAGGACCATTTTTGGCAATCAATTGTGCGGCAATTCCCGAGAATTTGTTGGAGGGATTGCTGTTTGGAACAGAGGAAGGGGCCTATACAGGGGCTGAATCACGATCGGGACTCTTTGAACAAGCCAATGGCGGAACGTTGTTACTTGATGAGATCAACTCCATGAGTATTATCCTGCAGGCTAAATTGCTGCGAGTGCTGCAGGATGGAATGGTTAGACGAGTAGGAGGAATTGAGGAGACTCACGTAGATGTGCGAGTGCTGTCTAATATCAATATTCCGCCTTATCAGGCAGTGGAGCAAAATATCATTCGTCAGGATTTATTCTATCGTTTGGGCGTAATCAATATTAGTATTCCTCCGCTGCGGGAACACAAGGAGGATATTCCGCTGCTATCGAAAAACTTCATTCACCGCTTTAATAAGAAATTGGAGCGTAATGTCCGAAATATTGATCAAGCGACTCTGGATTATTTCAATGCCTATGATTGGCCGGGAAATATTCGCGAGCTGCAGCATGCTATTGAATCCGCGATGAATATTTTGCCTAACGATCAATCGTTGATCACGGTCGAATATATTCCTGAGCATATTGTCCAGTCCGCTAAAGTAGCGCCGCATGCTGAACATAAAATAGAAGCGGCCGGCAGTTTACTGAATCATACGCTGCAAAACATTGAATTTCAGATGTTTCGTAATGCATTGCTGGCTAATAAAGGCAATATTTCAAGAACTGCCCGTGCGTTGGGCGTCAGCCGGCAAACGTTGCAATACCGAATCAAGCGTAGTGGTATTGACGTGAAGGAGCTGTTGAGAGAAGAACTGGAGAAATCGTAGAGTGGATTAATAAAAGCGAATAGGTAAAATTTAGAGGAACGATTTTCTTTTGGGTGAGGAAACATCGTTCTTTTTTTGCGTATATTAGGCGGAAGGAGATTTCAGATAGAGGGTGATTTAAATGGAGCAATAGAGAATTCATGAAATATGGAGCAATCTTTCACTTATTATATTCTCCAAAAATATATACTTTTGGAGAATTGAAATTCATTATGAACGCTTGTATAATAGTGCTTATAATGATTTTGTTTTAGGAGGTATATACATGGCTGTGAAAGATAAAATAAAAAATCGAGTTAGGATTGCTCCTAGAGGAAAAGTTTTTGTACTGTCTGATTTCGCCACACTAGGAAACTATAAAACAATTCAAAAACAAGTCAATTTATTGGTCCAAGAAGGAGAATTGCGCCAGCTGCACCGAGGAATTTATCAGAAACCTAAGTATAACGAATTGGTTCAACGAATTGTTCCAGCTTCTGCCGAAGAAATTGCAGCAGCATATGCTCGAAAAAATCGCTGGAAAATTAGTCCAGCGGGTGATCTAGCATTGAATAAAATAGGCCTTTCAACTCAAGTTCCGGTTCAATATCATTATGTCAGCAGTGGACCTAGCAAAGAAATTGAACTTGAAAATGGACGTAAAATTACTTTTCGCCACGTAACACAGCGAGAAAGTGACATGCATCCAGTATCCGCAACCGTAATTGAAGCATTGAAAACGCTAGGAAAAGAAAATGTGACAAATAGAACAATGAAAAAAATTTCTAGCCGATTGGATGCTAAACAATATGAAAAACTAAAAAGAGACAGCGTAAATGCCCGAAGCTGGATCAGAGATTTAGTTAATACAATGGAGGAGTATAGATGATCAAATTTTTGAGTCTTTCAGAAAATGAACAAGCGGACTTGTTTCGGATTGTGGCGGAAGATATGAGTATAAGCGAAGCGGTCATTGAAAAGGATTTTTGGGTGGTGCTAATGTTGGATATCTTATTCCATCATTCAAAATTTGGGCCTTATTTGGCATTCAAGGGTGGAACTTCTCTATCGAAAGCATATCAGGTGATTTATCGTTTTTCTGAGGATATTGATTTGATTTTAGATTGGCGTTTGCTAGGGTACAATAAGGATGAACCTTGGTTGCAGCGCAGTAAAACAGCTCAACGGAAATTTAATGATCAAGCAAATCAAAAGGCTGCTGAATGGATTAAGAATGAATTGATTCCTGAGCTTCAGCTTCAGTTTCAACTATTAAATATTCCCACTATTGAATTCCAAGTTGCTGTAGATGACGCTCAAACAGTTGAAATATTTTATCCGCGATATCAAGAGGACCAGAGTCTCTTGCAAGTGATTCGTTTAGAGATTGGTCCTTTAGCAGCATGGACACCATGTGAAAACAAAGAAATTTTAACTTATACGGCAGGGCAGTTCCCTCAGCTTTTCGAGCGTCCAAGTACAGAGATACCTACTGTGGCAGTAAAGCGTACTTTCTGGGAGAAAGCAACTATTCTTCATAAGGAGGCAAACCGAAAAAATAGCCGAGTGCCGGAAAGATATTCTCGACATTATTATGATTTATATGAAATGAGCCATACTGGGATTAAAGATCAAGCTTTCAATGATCTTGAGTTATTGCAACAAGTAATTTCCTTTAAGGAGAAGTTTTATGCGGACAACTCGGCTAGATATGAAGAAGTTTTTACGGGAGGTTTGAAACTCGTGCCTTCACAAGAGCAAAAGGAATTACTGAAAGAAGATTATCAAAAGACACAGGATATGCTGTTTGGTGATTTTCCCAGCTTTGCTGAAATTTTGACAGGATTGGAGCAGCTAGAGAATGAATTTCGAAAAGCAAATGATGGACAATTATCCTAGCTAAAATGAGTACTTTGAGTGGAAATGAGGATTTAGAAATTAGTCTAAAGATACCATTTTTTGGATTACTTATACTTGGTCATTCAGTAAACTGTATGCTCAGTATTTTATGAACCTGAAACACCCCCTCAACAGGTACCTTGCCAGAATAACTGTGGTATGATAAATGAAGTAAAAACTCTGAATAAAGCCAATATGTTGATGAAGACAGGAGGTCAACGATGAATGAGCAGCAAGCTTTAGAAACTATTATGGGATTAATTATTTATAGTGGAAATGCGAAAAGCGATGCCATGGAAGCTATCGCAGCGGCGAAGAAGGGAGATTTCGCTCAGGCAGAGGAGAAGATTATTCGTGCGGAGGAATCTTTAGTACAAGCTCACCGCACTCAAACCGATCAGCTGACAGAAGAGGCCAATGGGAATCATATGGAGGTCACTTTGTTAGCGGTGCATAGTCAGGATCATTTAATGACAGCGATGACATTTATTGACTTAGCGAAAGAGATTATTGATTTGTATAAGCGAATCAATTAAAGGAGCATGGAGATGGATCACTGTCTCCAGGTTCTTTTTGTGTGTTTAGATGCTATACTGGAAAGTGATAAAAACTGGGAGGTTGGCAAATGAAGGTGACTATTCGCAATGAAGAAGAAAAAGATTATCGGATTGTAGAGGAGATTACTCGGGAGGCCTTTTGGAATTTATATGCACCAGGAGCTGTGGAACATTTTATTGCTTACAGCATTAGAAAGCATCCAGATTATCTTCCTGAATTATCTTTTGTGATTGAGTTGGACGGTAAAATTATCGGAAGCATTATATACACAAAAGCTAAGGTTGTTGATTCAAAGGGCGTCGAGCATCCGTTAGTATCGTTTGGTCCTGTCAGTATTTTGCCGGAGTATCATCGTCAAGGCTTTGGGCGGAAGCTGATTGAACATTCGATCAATGAGGCGAAAAAGCTTGGCCATAAGGCAATCATTATAGGTGGTTTTACCTATCATTATCATCCTTATGGGTTTGTCGGTTCGAAAAAATACAACCTAGCGATGCCTGATGGAAAGTTCTACACTGGAATTATGGTGCTTCCTTTGTATGAAGGTGCTTTAGATGGGATTAGCGGGACGATCCATTTTTCTGACGCTATGTATCCCGATGAATCAGCCTTTGCAGAATACGATGCGACGTTTCCTGAAAAAGAGAAAAAGGTACTGCCTTGCCAAGCCAAGTTTGAAAAGGCGGTTAGTGAGATTGATACGACTAGTTATGAATAGAGTATTCGAGAAGAGACAAGAATCAATCAGGATTCTTGTCTCTTCTTTTGGAGTAAATATAAAATTAATCCCTAATCTCCCAATCCTTCCTTCACACTCTGCAGCCATTTCTCGATAGCCTCAGCTAGGATAACCTGCTGCTGCAAAACGGCCAGCCCAGTTTCAGGAATTTCGGTGCTATGCTCTTTAGCAGCTTGGTTTTCGGCTAGGTAATTCTTCAGATTAACAATATTTTCTTCGATATTAGCGATACATTTCCTTTGTTCTTCAGGAGCTAGGCTGGTTAGGTTGACCATGACGGCATTAAAGTCTAAAAAGATTTGAATCGGCTGCTGGGAAATTTCCTGCATTAGCCGCTGGAATTCGCTCTGTCCAGCATCGGTTAAGTCATAAATCGCTTTTTCAGCTTTGTTGCCTTCTTTAATCAAAGTGCTTTTAATATAGCCTTTGTTTTCCAGCTGAATAACTTTTTTATAAATAGAGGGAGTACTGATTTTTACCCAGCGGGAAATGTTGCGGTATTCGACTAGTTTTTGAATATCATAGGCACTTAAGGGCTGCTGCTTGACCATGCCTAAGACAATTAAATCGATGGTGGCCATAAAATCCTCCTTTGAGCTGTTTGACAACTACTATAAATTATAGTAATATTCTCTCGTTGCTATAATTTATAGTAAAGTTGTTTGTCTGCTGTGTCAATAGTAAGGAGTGTATGAAATGAATAAAAAGATGGAATTGTTAGCGAATGTCCCTGTGCCTAAGGCCTTGTTGGCGATGGGGATTCCGACGATGATCGGAATGATGATTAATGCCTTGTATAATATAGTTGATGCTTACTTTGTAGGCGGCTTAGGAAGCAGCCAGATGGGCGCTATTTCGGTGGCTTTTCCACTAGGACAAGTAGTTGTGGGATTGGGTTTGTTGTTTGGTAATGGGGCAGCCTCGTATATTTCTCGTTTGCTAGGCAATGGCGACAAGGAGAAAGCGAATCAGGTAGCGAGTACAGCCCTCTATAGCAGCGTGATACTGGGAGCGGTTGTAATTGTTTTAGCAGTGATTTTCTTACAACCGCTGTTAATATTTCTTGGCGCAACGGAAAGCATCTTGCCCTATGCCTTAAGCTACACAAGTATTTATGTGGTATTTTCGATCTTCAATGTGTTCAATGTTACCATGAACAATCTTGTGACCAGTGAAGGTGCTGCTAAAACGACCATGGGGGCTTTGCTGATTGGGGCATTTCTGAATATCTTTCTGGACCCAATCTTTATTTACACCCTAGGATTGGGCGTAGCAGGAGCTGCGATTGCGACAGCTATTTCACAAATTGTTTCTACCTGTATCTACTTCATCTATATTCTTCGAAAGAAAAGTGTTTTTACCTTCAGTCCACGTTTGTGCCGCTGGTCTAAGGAAAATATGGCAGAAATTCTAAAAATCGGCATTCCTACGTTAATTTTTCAGGTATTGACCAGCCTTTCGATTTCTTTGGTTAATATGGAGGCTCGGGGATACGGCGACTCGGTGATAGCTGGTATGGGCGCTGTAACTAGAATTGTTTCCTTAGGCAGCATGATGATTTTTGGGTTTATCAAAGGATTCCAGCCGATTGCCGGCTACAGCTATGGTGCCAAGAAATATACGAGGCTGCAGGAGGCAATCAAAACCTCAATTCTTTGGTCAACATCCTTTTGTGCCCTCTTTGGACTAGTGATGATCCTGTTTCCTGGGGGGATCATTCGTCAATTTACCAGTGGGGACTATCAGCTGATTCAGATGGGTGAACAGGCGCTGCGGGCGAATGGTTTTTCCTTTCTGTTGTTTGGGTTTTATACAGTTTATTCTTCATTGTTTCTAGCTTTAGGAAAAGCGCAAGAAGGATTTATTTTAGGTGCTTGTCGTCAGGGAATTTGTTTCATTCCGATGATTTTGCTGCTGCCCGTTTTTTTCGGTTTAAGTGGGATTATTTATGCTCAACCAGCAGCAGATGTTCTTTCTGGAGGGATCGCTTTAGTGATGGCACTTCATTTGCATAAAGTGTTGGCAATGGAACAAACGGAAACTGTTTCAATAAAAGAATCATAAACTAGTTCAGAAACGCTCACTTTTTGGTGGGCGTATATTTTTGTAGTTTTATAAAGATAAAAAAATGCTTAAAGTTCATAAAGCAGCCCGAAAAGTTTAATACGGTGGTAAGCGAACGAAAATTGACGAGCTCTCGAAAAGGTTAGCTATCGGGGATGTACTTCCTTATTTTTGTCTGTTGGTTATAATTGAGAGACACCGTTCAATTTTTTGTCCGTTGCAACGGTCAAAAACGAGTGAAGCGTTTTCTGAAATGTCAGGTATGATAAAATCAACAAAGGAGGGGATAGCCATGGGTTCAAAAGCGGATCGCCAACAACGGCTGTTGCTGCTTCTATCGAAAAGACAAGATTACGTAACCTCGGATGAATTGGCTGAGTTTTTGGGTTTATCACAAAAAACCATCTATCGGTTAATAAAAAAAATTAACGATGAGCATGCTGCAGGGGATTTAATTGAGTCTGAGAAGGGGCGAGGCTATAAGCTGAATTATGAAAAATACATTGGTCAGCAGGCGGCCCAGCCTAATCAAAGAAGCCAGTATTCACCTACGGAACGTCGCAATCGTGTGGTAGAAGAACTGCTGCTTTCTTCACCCCATACCAAAAATGTCTATGATCTGTTTGAAGAATATTACGTAGGAGATTCGGTAATATTTAGTGATGAACAGCTGATAGCCGAATACCTGCAGACGTACAATTTGACGCTGGAGCGAAAAAAACGTACTTTAGCTGTGAAAGGTAAGGAGTCAAATATTCGGCGAGCCATTGCCGAGCTGATTCAAATGCATGACATTGTGGATATTAATGATTTGAAGCATGATCAGGAATTGAATTTCAATCATTATGATGTGCTATTCATCCTAGATCAAATCAAGATCATTGAGAAGCAGTTAGAGAGTGATATTCCTTATCCCTACAATGTAAATATTTTCTCTCATCTATATATTTTAATTAGTCGTTTACGTAAAGTAGGGAAAATTCCAGCTGCTGAGTTGAATCATCTGACTGCCAAGGAAGAAAGTGAGCTGCAGCAGGACCAACAGTTGTATCAAGTGGCTAAAGCGGCCATTGCTAATGTGGAAAATTACCTGCATGATCCGTTGCCTGAAATAGAAGTCTACTATTTATATCAATATTTGACCTCCTCAAGAGCACAGCGTGCCATCAGCAAGGTCACTAAATTCTCTCCGGAAGTAGCGGCCATTACCCAAGCATACTTGGACGGCATGAGTCAGCGACTGAACATTCCGATAAAAGGGGAGTTAATTTTCCTAGATTTAGCGAATCATATTAAGCCGATGCTGAATCGTTTGGAGCATCAAATTCGAGTGAAAAACAGCTTATTAAATCAGATTAAAATGACCTATGATGAAATTTTTTCCTTTGTAACGGAGGTCTCTCAGGATGTTTGCCAAGAGTACAAATTATCGCCAATTAACGAGGATGAAAATGGCTTTATTACTTTGTATTTTGCTCGTATTATTGAGACCAATCAACTGCCGATTCGTACGGTAATTATGTGTACCACTGGTTTGGGAACTTCAGAGCTTTTGAAGGTTAAAGTAGAGAAAAAATTTCCAGAGCTGGAAATTGTTGACGTAATTGCTTCACGGGATTCCAAGGAATTTCTGAAAAAGTATCCTGATGTGGATTTGATTTTGTCAACGATTCAGCTAAAAGAAGAGTTGCCGCTTCAATTTTTGCTGGTGAGTGCGATATTCACAGCCGATGATCAGAATCGATTGCAAAAGAAGATAGAGGAGATTTATGATGAACGATAAGTTAATTCGGGTCTTTTTTGATAGTTCGTTGACTAGCAAGACAGAACTGTTTGAACTGATTGCTGAGCAGGCCAATCCGGAAAAAAAGGCAGAACTGTACAAATTATTGCAAAACCGTGAAGCTGTGGGCAGCACACTGATTGCAGAAAAGGTCATCCTACCCCATTTGGAAAGTGAAGAGGTGCTGGAAAGTCAGATTCTCTTTATCAAGCTGCGTCAGGAAATTGACTGGGATGAACAAACTGGACCCGTTCAACTGGCGATTGTGATCATCCTGAAAAAAAATGAGGAACAGGCAATCAAAGTAACGATCAGTCAATTTACTCGAACCTTGGCGGATGAGGAATATTTAGCACAACTGCTTTTAGAAAAAGAAGCGGGCCAATTTGAGCAAATGATAAGGAGAAACAATTTGTCGAAGGACAACCAGACGGATAATCAAAACAGATAAAAGCGAGAAGCTCTTTTCGTTTTAACTTGAAAACTTCGGATCGTTAAGGTCCGTTTTTTTTTTTGCACAAAGCCCCTTCGCTGCCGCAAGAGATCATAATGTAGTCAATGCCTTCAAAATATAGTGGCAGTCACTGAAAAAGGCAGCTTTGTTAAAAAGCTGGAAGACAAGCGGAATGGCTTTGAGATGGGTGAAATTTAAAGATGCTGCAAAAGCTGAACGGCCCTTCGCAAGAAGCGGCTGTTCAGCTTATTTTATAGCTAAATGGACTATTAATAGGAGAAAACGGTATGATAGAATAAGCTCAAGGGTGATATTCCGAAAACAGGTCTACCTTGCTGGCTAAGTAAGGGGTTGCTGAAGAAAGGGAGAGTATTATGAATATTCAGTTGAACAGTGCAAGCTCAACGCCTTTGTATATACAATTGAAGCTTTCTATCCGGGAAAAAATTTTGACTGGTGAACTGCCGGAGCAGTTTAAACTCCCCTCTGAACGGCAACTGGCTCAGCGGCTTCAGATACACAGAAATACTGTAGTAAAGGCCTATGAAGCCTTAATCTCCGAGGGGCTGGTCGCTTCTTCTCAGAAGCCGCGAGGTTACTTTGTGCTAAACCCCTTCAATGAGCAGGGAACAAAAAATAATGAACCGACTTTCTTTTCTTCTGCTGACAAAAATTTCAATTATCGGTTTACCAATGAGCAGAACAGCTTTGAGGTATTGTATCGTTCTTCGCATACAAATGAAGGAATTTCTTTTGGCGGTGTATTAATTAATCGTGAAGTCATTCCAGTAAAGTATCTGAAGGAGCTTATGCAGGAAATTATTGACGGTGAAAATTTGGAACCGTTTTGGTTTTGTGATTCTCAGGGTACTGAAGTGCTGCGCCAAAACATTGCAGAAATGCTTTTTTCCCGTAATATTTATGTCAAGTCTCGGAATATCCAGGTTATCGGTGAAACCTATGAAGCGATCCATAACATCGCCTTGATGTATTTAAACCCGGGCGATCATGTAGTTATTGAAGAGCCGGCTCTTCCAGCAATAGTAAACATTTTTTTGCATGTTGGGGCCAAACCGCTTTTTGTTCCGATTAAGCAAGATGGGGTTCAAATAGATGTACTGGAAAAGCTTGTCCGTCAATATAAGCCTAAATTGATTTATACGATGCCTAATTATCAGAATCCCTCGACTTGTACGATGGACATCGATAAAAGGAAGCGCCTGTTGAAATGTGCTCGTAGTTATAATATTCCCATTATTGAAGATGACTCGCTGCATGAATTCAATTATAAGGATGCAAGAATTCCTAGTCTTTTTTTCATGGACAACAGCAACTCAGTGATTTATTTGGATACTGCCGGCTTATCCTTTTATCCGGGGGCGCGGTTAGGTTATTTGGTTGCGCCAGATAATGTCATCAAAACCTATCAGCGGATTGTGAATAAGAATCAGCTTTTCTTAAACAGTACCAGCCAATATTTATGGGCGAAGTTTTTTGAAAAAGGCTTTTATGAACAGCATGCTGTATTTTTAAAAGAGTATTATCAGAAAAAACGGGACTTGATGTGTCGTTGTTTGCAGGAAGTACCTGAGATAACCTTTACAATACCAGAAGGCGGGCTGTGCGTCTGGGGTGAATTGGAAAGAGAGCTGAATGATACCAAATTTGCAGCACTTTGTGAAAAGATGGGGCTTCAAATAATGCCAGGCAGTTTTTTCTTTTCCCAAGGCAATGTAGGTAAAAATTACTTGAGATTATCTTTTTCTTCTGCTTCTGATGAAGAAATTGTGGAAGGGGTTAGTTTACTGAAGAAGGCCATCGCAGCTTTCAAATTCAGAAATGGCCCGTCAGCTTAAGGTAGGTTTTGAACAAAATCGAAGAAAATGGTACACTTCTTAATTTTAAAATGGCCCCTAAAATACGCCAAAAAATCGTGATAAAAATAAAATTACAGTCTTTTCTTGCCTTAAAACGGTAAGAAAGGACTTTTTTTGTGCTCAAACGAAAAAAATGGCCTAATCAAATGAACAGCTTTGGAACTTTGTTCAACCAAATTTGTGGTTTAAATTATAGACAGACAAAAGGAAGGAGCTTTTTTATGGAAACAGTGGGAACAGAGGTTAAATTAAAGAAAAATTTAGTGACGTTATTGGTCTTAACGCTATCGGGGTCATTTATTTACACATTGCCTTATTTTCGCTCTTATTATTATGACGGATTTATGAAAGCGTTTAATTTGACGAATGCTCAAATGGGACTTTGCAGTGTTTGTTTTGGTGGGATCGGGGCAATCTCTTATTTGTTTGGGGGGATTATTTCCGACCGCTTTTCCATTAAATTATTGATTCCGACTTCGATGATTTTGACGGGAACATTAGGCTTTTGTTTATTATTTTCACCGCCGCCTGCTATTGTGATACTGATTCACGCCTTATGGGGACTGACTTCCTTAATGATGTTTTATCCAGCATTGATGAAAAGTATTCGTGCCTTGGCAGGTTCCACTGAACAAGGAAAAGCCTTTGGGTTTTTCGAAGGTGGCCGAGGAATTTTTAATGCAGGGTATTTAACCATTGCGGCGGTGATTTTTGCCAGAATGGTTGCAGCAGGCAGTGAAAGTTTAGGGATACGTCGAATTATTCTATTTTATGCGACGGTAACAACTTTACTTGGGGTTCTGACTATCTTTTTATTACGGGATTTGCCGGAAGAAAATTCTGGAGAAAAGAAAAGCTTTCAATTAAAACTGATTGCAAAACCAGCCAAAATTCCGGAAGTCTGGCTAATGATCGGCATTATTTTTTCAACCCTTACCGTTAGTCAAGGCTATTATTACATTTCGCCTTATGTAACCAATACTTTTACGGTAAGTGCAGTCGTAGGGGTTATCTTAACCTCGGCCTCTCAATACATCCGACCTTTTGCTTCGATGGGAGCAGGTTTTTTAGGAGATCGAATCAACAGTTCAAAAGTCATGCTAATTGGACAGGTTGGCCTTTTTATTGGGGTAGCAACAATTCTAGTCTGTAATTCCATGGGCATTATCCCGGTAGTGATTGCCTCATTGATCATTTTTGTCTGTATGTATTTTTGTGTGAGTATGCATTTTGCTATCATGGAAGAATTTGATTGTCCACCTGAGTGGGAAGGTGCAGCGATCGGATTGATTTGCTGTTTAGGATATATGCCGGAAGTAACTAACCATTTCATTGCTGGTCAGCTTTTGGACCATTTTCCTGGAAATACCGGCTATCGCTTGTTCTTCATCTATATGCTGGTGGTGGTAGCAATCGGCATCGGGTTAACATTGATTTGGTTCAAACGGACGAAGCAAAAACGAATGAATATGTTGAAAAATAATCAAAAGCTAAAGGAACTAAAGGAATAGTCGGTTATTCATTTTTTGCAACAGACCTAGGAAGGAATGGAAGCTAATGAAAAAAAGAAATCTTAAATATAAAAGTGCCTTCGACATTATCGGTCCAATTATGATTGGTCCCTCCAGCTCCCATACTGCTGGGGCTGTACGTATAGGCAAGACAGCTGGGGAACTGCTACAAGATCAAGTAGAAAAACTGATTGTTACTTTTTATGGCTCTTTTGCTGAAACTTACAAGGGGCATGGAACGGCGGTCGCAATTGTTGCAGGGATTTTAGGTTATGAACCATCTGATGAACGAATTCCACAAGCTCTTGTATTGGCTGAGAAAAACGGCATGACGATTGAATTTCTGACTAGTCAAAAAAAGATGCCGCATGCGAATACTGTTAATTTGGAATTAATTGGTCAAGTCAATCAGCTAAACTTGACTGGGGTATCTATCGGTGGTGGAAATATCCAGATTACAGAACTGAATCATTGCTCGATGGACTTGCTGGATGATCGGCTGAATCCATTAGCAATTTTAAGCAATGACAAAGAGGTAATTCAGAGTTTAAAAGAAGAATTGAGGGATTTTCATGTTGTGACAACCCAGCAATCAAGAGAAAGTACATTATTCATTATTGAGACTATGCAGGAAATAACCCAACGAATATTAAAAAGGATTCGAAATATTCCCGGCATTGCTGCTGCCGTTCCAATTAGAGGTTAGGAGGAGACCTATGTTTGAATCAATTGAGGAACTGCTTGCTTTGACGGATGCCAAATGCAGTAAGATTTCAACGATTATGATTGATCAGGAGATCCGTTTTTCGGAAAGAAGCTACACTGAAGTCATGCAACAAATGGAACTGAACCTAATTACGATGGAAACAGCAGCTGAAAAAGGGATGCAAGGAGTTCGGTCATACTCTGGATTAACAGGCTATGATGCAAAACGTTTAGTAGAGTATCAAAAAAGAGGAATAATTCTAACAGACCCAACTTTTGTGGAGGCCTTAACCATTTCGATTGCTACAAACGAAGTGAATGCTGCAATGGGAATGATTTGTGCAACGCCCACTGCCGGCTCTGCTGGTGTAGTTCCTGGAGTTTTACTGGCCTTTGCCAAAAAAATGTCAGTATCAAGACAAGAACTATTGGAAGCATTGTTTACAGCGGCGGCGTTTGGCTTTATAACAGCCAATAACGCCTTCATCTCTGGAGCAGAAGGCGGCTGTCAGGCTGAGATTGGTTCTGCTGCAGGAATGGCTGCTGCTGCACTAGTAGAGCTTGTTGGAGGGACACCTCTGCAAGCAAGTCATGCCTTTGCTATTGCATTGAACAATATGATAGGGCTAGCCTGTGATCCGGTGGCTGGGCTGGTGGAAATTCCCTGCATTAAGCGGAATGCGGGTGGAACAGCTAATGCGATATCTGCTGCAGAGCTAGCTTTAGCAGGAGTAATTAGCGAGATTCCTCCTGATGAGGTAGTTGAAGCGATGTATCAGGTTGGCAAAAAAATGCCAATAGAAATTAGAGAAACTGGAATCGGCGGACTGGCCGGAACGAAGACAGCTCACCGGCTGGTTAAGGAATTGTTTGAGAGTGAAAGGTAAAAGGAAAGAGGACGAAAAATGAATGCCAAAGACGAAATCGTAAAGATTATTGAAGAAAAACGACAACTATTTATCAGTGCTGCAGATCGAATTTGGTCGACGCCAGAAACCCGCTTTGCCACAGAAAAATCCGTTGCTAACTTTTATCCTATTTTAGAAGAGGAGGGCTTCTGTATTGAAAAAGGTTTGGCTAATATGGAGCATGCATTTGCAGCAACCTATGGCCATGGAAATCCGGTGATTGGAATTCTGGCAGAGTATGATGCCTTAAGCAATTTGAGCCAGGTAGCTGACTTAGGAAAGCAGCAAGCGGAAGTGGAAGGCGCTAACGGGCATGGCTGTGGGCATAATTTGTTGGGGATGGGGTCCTTAGCTGGGGCAGTTGGCATTAAAACTTATATGGAGCGTCACAATATCCAAGGAACGATTAAATTATTTGGATGTCCAGCAGAAGAAAGTGGGTATGGCAAAGCATTTATGGCTCGAGATGGTGTATTCGACGATCTAGATGTAGCTCTTTCCTGGCATCCCATGGATACCAATTCTGCTTGGGCCTTGAGCAGTTTGGCAGTTTATCAAGTGTATTACAATTTCAAAGGAATCCCTGCCCATGCTGCAGCTGCTCCTGAAAAAGGGCGAAGTGCACTAGATGCTGCGGAGCTGATGAACATTGGTGTGCAATTTTTACGGGAACATATTGTTGATGAAGGGCGTGTCCATTACGCTTTTATGGATGTGGGTGGAGAGTCAGCTAATGTTGTTCAATCAACAGCCAGTCTCTATTATTTTATCCGAGCGTTAAAGATTGAACAGGCGGAAGAAATTTACAAACGGGTAAACAAAATTGCGGAAGGTGCTGCCTTGATGACAGAAACGGAAGTAGAAATCGTTCTGGATTCAGCTTGTGCCAACTATCTGCCGAATCAAGCTGCCACGACAGCTATGTATGAAAATCTAAAAGAATACGGGACACTAAATCTAACTGAAGAGGATCAAGCGTATTGCCAACAGTATTATGATAGTTTACCTGCTGTGGTGAAGGAGGGATTTGCTAAAAGAGCGAGACTTTCTCACCCAGAGGCCAGTGAAGAAGAGATTCAGCGGCTGGCTTCTCTGCCGATTTTAGATAGTGTTGAACCATTAAGATTCTCTGAGGATACTTCTGGCTCAACCGATGTTGGAGATGTTAGTTGGGTCTGTCCAACCGCTCAGGTGATGATCGCCTGCGAACCTCAAGGTACACCAGCACATTCCTGGCAATGGGTGGCAAATGGGAAATCTGCTGTAGCCCACAAAGGACTGCTTTCAGGTGGAAAGGTAATTGCTGCTACCGCTTATGACTTATTAACGAAGCCAGAATTAGTAAGGCAGGCTAAAAAAGAGCATCTGGAAACAGTTGGGGGAGCAAAGTATAAATCAGCGATTCCTAACGATGTTTTCCCGAAATAAAAAGATTATAAATGACCAAAAGCGTAACCGCCTTTTACAAAAAGGGGCAGTTACGCTTATTTTTTTATGATCATATTGATGGCCTGTTCCATTTTTTCGGCCTGTTCGGTTGGGTTATCAATGGGATTCTCTAAGCAATGCTTGAGGTTATCGGCAACAATCATGCCCATTACTCGGTCGATGCTGGAACGGATGGCGCTTAGCTGGGTGATGACATCAATACATTCTTTTTCCTCTTCGATCATTTTCTGAACCCCGCGGATTTGACCTTCGGCACGTCGTAAACGATTGGTAATTTTCTTTTGTTCCTCTTCCATGGGACACCTTCTTTTCTTTCCTTTGAATAAAATATACCACGGGAGGTATTTATGGTTCAAGTAAAATGTTTGGCTTAATGAAGCCAACTTAGTTGACAATCCTGTTCTAATGCTTTTTAATATACCCCGTAAGGTATTTTAGAATAGGAGAGAAGTCATGTTCAAATTTTTAAAAGGAGTATCAGCTATTTCAACAACGGAGTTATCAGAGCGTTTATCAGGAGAAATTGAGCTTTTAGATGTTCGCTCACCAGCAGAATACCGGTCGGGGCATATAAATAAAGCAGTCAACATACCGCTTGATAAAATTAATACCTATAATGGTAAAGAAAAGCAAGTATATGTAATTTGCCAATCGGGGATGCGCAGCAAGAAGGCCGCTAAGCTTTTGAGTAAAAAAGGGTATGAAGTAACAAATGTCCGTGGGGGTATGTCTCACTGGAGTGGAAAGGTCAGAGGAGGTAAATAGGATGAAGATTGTAATCGTTGGTGGTGTAGCTGGTGGAATGTCAGCGGCTACGCGTTTGCGTCGTTTGATGGAGGATGCTGAAATTGTCGTATTTGAAAAAGGACCGTTTGTTTCTTTTGCTAACTGCGGTCTGCCGTATTATGTGTCCGGTGAAATTGCTGAAAGAGATCAGCTGCTGGTTCAGACACCTGAAGCTTTGCAAGCGCGTTTTAATTTAGATGTTCGGCCAATGCACGAGGTAATTGAAATTATCCCTCAAGAGCGCAAAGTGAAGGTGCAGCATGGGAGTGTGGTATTGGAAGAAAGTTACGATAAGCTGATTCTGTCACCTGGTGCCAAACCGTTTATCCCAGCAATTAAGGGAATGGATCAAGCGGAGAATGTTTTTAGTTTGCGTAATTTGCCAGATTTGGATCGGATCATGGCGGCCATTACGGATCAGGCGAAAGAAGCTGTAGTGATCGGGGCTGGTTTTATAGGTTTGGAAATGGCGGAAAATTTGAGTAAACGTGGCTTAAAAGTAACCATCGTTGAAAAGGCGCCGCATGTTTTGCCGCCACTGGATGAAGAAATGGCGGCCGCTGTGCAAAATGAATTATTAAAACAAGGAGTAAAGGTGATCGCTTCTCAATCAGCTGTGGCTTTTGAATCTCAAGGGAAAAACGTTGTTCTGGAGGATGGCACAGAGCTGGTCTCGGATTTAACGATTTTATCAGTAGGTGTGCAGCCGGAAAATACATTGGCTGAGCAGGCTGGTTTGGAATTGGGTTTGCGCGGCGGCATCGTTGTGAATGAAAACTATCAAACCAGTAATCCGGATGTTTACGCGGTTGGAGATGCCATCGTAGTCAAGCAGCAAATCTCCGGCGAAGAGGCCCTGATTTCGTTGGCATCGCCAGCTAATCGTCAGGGTCGCCAAGCAGCGGATGCTATTGCTGGTCTTAACCGAAAGAATAAAGGCAGTATCGGTACAGCAATTGTTCGAGTGTTTGATTTGTCGGCAGCTTCGACCGGCTTAAGTGAACGAGCAGCTAGGCAAGCAGGTTTGGATATATCGGTTGTACATGTTATCGGCAAAGACCACGCTGGTTATTATCCTGGCGCGACAGATATTAGTTTAAAAATGATTTTCAATGCCGTAACTGGTGATATTTATGGTGCACAAGGTGTTGGTGCTAAAGGAGTAGACAAACGGATTGATATTTTGGCGACAGCGATCAAGGGCGGGCTAACCATTTTTGATTTGCCGGAATTGGAATTTACCTATGCACCGCCTTTTGGTTCGGCCAAGGACCCAGTAAACATGATAGGCTATGCAGCGATGAATGTAGCAGAAGGGTTGAGTCATTCTATCCAATGGCATGAGTTGAAGCAAGAGTTGGCTAGTGGAAAAATGTTGCTGGATGTGCGGAATGAAGCAGAATTAAGCAATGGACGTTTCAAGCAATCT
Source organism: Enterococcus sp. AZ071 (assembly GCF_050499065.1). Classification (NCBI taxonomy): domain Bacteria; kingdom Bacillati; phylum Bacillota; class Bacilli; order Lactobacillales; family Enterococcaceae; genus Enterococcus; species Enterococcus sp. AZ071. Next base: position 2,457,146 of record NZ_JBIPAS010000001.1, on the reverse strand, counting down.
GTGAATATTCCGTTGAATCAATTGCGGGAACGAATTGGCGAATTAGATTCGAATCAAGAGTATATTGTCAGCTGTCACAGTGGCTTGCGCAGCTATATAGCCGAAAGAATTTTGGTGCAAAATGGCTTCAAGGTGCAAAATCTCGATGGAGCGTTTTCTCTTTACAAAACGGTTCGGCCAGAGGAGTTAGTGCATGTATAGATCAATAATTATGGATGAGTTTTATAGTAGCGATGGACCGATTATTGATGTTCGCGAAGCACATGAATATCAGATGGGCCATGTTCCTGAAGCAGTTAACCTACCGTTAAGCGATCTTAGGAAAAATTTTCAGCAGTTGGATTCAACGAAAGAATACTACGTGATTTGTCAATCGGGGGCACGTTCGAAAATGGCTTGTGATTTTTTGAGCAGCAAGGGGTATCAGGTAGTCAATGTTATGGGCGGAACCTCAGCTTGGAAGGGGAAGCTGGTTTTATAGAAGGAACAGTCTAGTTAGAGAGCAATCATCTAACTAGGCTGTTTTTATTTTGAAGGCAAGACTAAGTCCTCTCAAACATCCTTCAACAGAGTTAGTTTTTCCAAATTTACGTATTCAAGAAAACGTTCAACAGCAGGTGATTTGTACCGTGAAGGGTTTTGCGCCAAATAAATAGTTTGGAAAAGAAAAGGTTCATTAATGCTGATTTCTTTAATTCCAAAATTATTTAGAATACTTGATTTAGGAAAAATTCCAATGCCCAGGTTCTTGCTGGCAAAGCTGAGCAGTGTCAAGTCATCCAATACTTCATAAGTCATTTTGGGTGTTAGGTTTTTTGAGGCAAAGTAAGTATTTATTAATGGACGAAGGGTACTAGGTTTTTGAAAAGTAATAAAATCATAAGCCATCAAGTCCTCAATTGCATAGCTTTGGTTGCTTGAAAGAGGGTGATCCATCCCGACAACAAAAATGACTGGTTGTGTATGGAAAGGGGTAATTTTCACATCAGGGAATTGTTCCATATCAGGAAAAGAGTCATTACCCGCAAAAAAAACGACATCGTATTTACCATCCTGCAGCTGATACAGCAGATTAACCGTATTATTTTGATTTCCTCTAATTTTTACGGGACTGATTTTTGAGTACTCCGCCAGCAGATTGGTAATAAAGATTGGTCCTAAAGAATACACAAAACCTAAATCAATCTGGCCGCTTAAAGCATTAGTAAGAGCATAAATTTCTTCCTTTCCCACCTCCAGCTCGTTTAATGATCGATAGGCTCTTTTCTGAAACAGTGCGCCATATTTATTCAGCTGAACCCTTCTGCCAATTCGATCGAAAAGCTGAACCTCTAGTTCTTTTTCCAAATTATTGATTGATTTGCTTAATGCTGGCTGACTAATAAATAAATCCTCTGCGGTCTGCTGCATATTTTGGGTCTCTGCTAAATGCAAAAAATAGTGCAACTGTTGGATATTCATCAAATCCCTCCTCGCTTCTAGTATAACTCAACCGATAACTTGAAGTTATTAAAATCAGAAAAAGTGCTATTGGATTATATGAAAACGCTCGCTTATGATAAATAAAAAAGGATACCCGTTCTATTTTTTGAAGTATATAAACGTCTAACGAGGAATGAAATGAAGCCTATGAGCTACTAAGTAGAAGGGAATACGGCGTTAAAATCAGAATCATTTCTCAAAAAGGAAGACCAATAGATTAATAAGGAGGAAGCAGATTGGGTAAAACAAGCAAGTCAAAGATTATGACAGCAGAAGCAGCTGCTCAATTGGTTAAGGATGGTGACGTAGTTGGCTTCTGTGGTGCTGGTGGGGGAATTACTGAACCAACCACAGTCATCACAACCTTAGCAGAACGGTTTAAAGCAGAACAGCATCCGCAAGATTTAACCTTGATCCACACAACGGGGTTAGGGGATCGAAATGATCGAGGGATGTCACCATTGGCTCAGTCAGGCATGGTTAAGCGCATCATTGGCGGTCACTGGGCTCAGTCGCCTAGATTAGCTGAAATGGCTGAAAGGAATGAAGTCGAGGCTTACAATTTCCCTCAAGGAGTCATTTGCCAGTTAACGAGAGCTGCGGTTTCCAAACAGCCAGGGATTTATACTCATGTAGGTTTGGGAACCTTTATTGATCCAGATCAGGCTGGCGGCAAGCTAAACGAAAAGACACAAGAGGAATTAGTAAAAAAAGATACCATTGATGGCAAAGAGTATCTTTTTTATAAAGCAACGCCGATTGATGTTGCAATCATTCGTGGAACCACAGCCGACAGTGACGGCTATATTTCGATGGAGGATGAAATCATTTATGCGGATGCCTTAGTTTTGGCACAGGCTGCTCACAATAATGGAGGAAAAGTAATTGTTCAGGTTCAAAAGGTAGTGAAGGCTGGGACATTGCATCCGCGACAGGTGAAGATTCCTGGTTTTTATGTAGATGCATTGGTAGTAGACGAAAATCAAACGCAACTGTACAGTGGCGGTGTAAATCGGTTTTTGTCTGGTGATTATACAGCTTGTACCGATTCAACCGAGCTGATTACCTTGAATCAACGAAAGGTTATCGGACGCCGAGCACTGTTCGAAATCGCTGCTGGCAATGTTGGCAACGTCGGTGTCGGAATTGCGGACGGGATCGGTATTATTGCTCGTGAAGAAGGACTGCAGGATGAATTTACCTTAACCGTTGAAACCGGGGCAGTTGGTGGCGAATCGGCGCAAGGAATCTTCTTTGGAGCGACTTTGAATAGTCGGGCATTGATGGAAATGCCCGCTCAATTCGATTTTTACGATGGCGGCGGCTTGGACGCCTGCTTCTTAAGCTTCGCCGAGGTAGATGCTAAAGGAAACGTTAACGTGCATCGCTTCAACGGCAAAATTGTCGGTACCGGCGGCTTTGTCGATATTTGCCAAAATACTCAGAAGGTGGTCTTCTGCGGCACTTTAACGGCGGGCGGCTTAAAAACTGAAATTAATGAAGAAAAAATTGAGATTCAACAGGAAGGCCGCTTCAAGAAGTTTATTGAAGAAGTGCCAGAGATTACCTTTAACGGAACCGATGCGATTGCTCGGGGACAGGAAGTCTATTATGTGACTGAACGAGCAGTCTTCAAATTGACGGAGGAGGGGTTAGAGCTGATTGAGATTGCTCCAGGAGTGGATCTTGAAAAAGATATTATGCAGCAAATGGCTTTCCGACCAAACATTGCGGAAAATCTGCAAGTGATGGACGGGCGCCTATTTAATCCAAGTGTTATGGGAATCCAAGAAGAATGGTTAAACAACCAATTAGGAGGAAAATAAAATGACAGAACTACCATTGAAAGTCGGCGATTCGTATTCTTACACTAAAACGATCAGCGAGTCGGATGTTTACATGTATGCAGGGATTACTGGCGACTTCAGCCAAATGCACATGAATGCGGAGTTTATGAAAACAACGCCTTACAAAGAAAGGATTGTTCATGGGGTACTAACCTTTTCCTTTGGGTGCACCGCTTCAACGATGATTCAACAACAGGCAAAAGCAGACATACCAAGTGTTTCCTATGGTTATGACAAATTACGCTTCATAAAGCCAGTCTTTTTTGGTGATACGGTTACGGCGAAATATACGGTGAAGGAAGTCGATACTGAAGCAATGAAGACCTATGCTGATGTGGAAATCTTTAACCAGCATGATGAGATATGTGTCTTTGCACTGCACATTTTGAAATTCATTCCTGAAGAGGAGCTGGATCAATGAGAATTTGTTTTTTAGGCGCAGGAGCCTTAGGCAGCTCGATTGGCGGAACCCTCGCTAGAAATGGCAAGGAAGTCTATCTGGTTGACCAATGGCAGGAGCACGTGGATCAAATCAATCAGCATGGCTTAATCTTTCTTGAAGACGACCAGGAAGTCAGCATTCCGATTAAAGCAGTCACTGATCCCTCGACATTAGAGGAGATGGACATTGTAGTTGTTCTTGTAAAATCCTTTGCAACTGAACAGGCAATGAAGCAGGCTATCCCTTTAATTGGAGAGCAAACGGTCGTTTTGTCGCTGCAAAATGGGTTAGGCAATGAGGAAATTATTGAACAACAGGTAGGCAGCGAAAAGATTATCGGCGGCAAAGCCTACGTTGGAGGTGTATTAGTTGCTCCTGGCAAAGTCATTCCAGGGGTGGTAGGTAAAGAAATCTGTATCGGTGAGATGGATGGTCAACAGACCGAACGGATTCAAAAAATTGCCAATGAATTGAACGACGGCGGCATCATCACCAAAATCAGTGAGAATATCAAAGGCATGATTTGGGATAAAATGCTGATCAATGTTGCTACTGGGGCTGTGGCAGGGATTACAGGTCTGCCCTATGGGGATCTCTATCAAGTTCCAGAGATTGAAGAGACAGCGTTTGCCGCAATTGAAGAAGCCATTGCGGTGGCTAAAGCTAATAATATTACTCTTTCATCAGAAAATCCACGAACGGTTTGGGAAAAGGCAGCAGTCGGCTTGCCGTATGGCTTCAAGACGTCCATTTTACAAAGTCTTGAAAAGAAACAAAGATCCGAAATTGATTTTATCAATGGTGCCGTTGTACGCTGGGGTAAAAAAATGAGTATTCCAACTCCGTTTAATCAAGCGTTAACTGCTTGTGTGAAGGGGATTGAAGTGATAAACGAGGGCGGCTTCCGTGAATAAAGCATACATTGAACATGTGGCTGTTTATGTCACTGATATTGACTGGTATCTTGAATTTTTTGAAAATACCTTGAACTTTACCGAGCGCATGCGCAAAGAAGAAGCCGGACAACCAAGACAGGTTTGGCTGTATGGCGGCATTCAACTAATTGAAGTTCCGGAAAATCATACTGCTGGCAAGCTGGGACATTTAGGTATTATGGCTGAAGATCAGCAGACTGCCTTGGAAAAAATTCGCACTTATGAAGTGAAAACCTTGCCTCAAGGTGAAAATTGGTTAGAGCTGCCAGATGGTCTATGTCTGGAGATTCTGCAGGCAAAAACAGGAACTGTAGAAAAAGCCTTGCAGGTGGCTCCTTGGCAATAATTATTGAAGGAGAAAGAACATGAAAAAGATTTTAATGCTGCATGGAGTAAATCACAACATGTTTGGCCAACGTAATCCGAAACATTATGGAACCGTGACTCTAGATGAAATTAACCATAACATGGCCAGCTTAGCCAAGGAGCTGCAGGTTGACATTGCACACTACCAAACTAATAATGAAGGCCAGATGGTAGAACGAATCCACCAAGGCTATCAAGAAAAGGTTGACGCGGTGATTATCAATGCAGGAGCTTGGACTCATTATAGCTACGCAATTCGCGATGCGTTGGAAATATTAGAGGTGCCGTTCATAGAAATGCACATGTCCAATGTGCATGCTCGAGAAGAGTTTCGGCATCATTCAGTCCTTGCCGAAAAAGCAGCAGGCGTCATCTGCGGCTTTGGCTTTGAAACCTACCAGCTAGCTTTGCGAGCAGCTGTGTCGATTAGTCATTAGAGCCTTTTTAAAGCAAGTTAGAAATACTGATTAACAATAGCGCATCGGTTAAATAACCTGCTGAAGAGGTAGGAAATCGCCATACAGTTTTCAGCCGTGTACAGATATTTCATCAAATTATTAAAATTTTGTTCTTAAAGATGCATTTTTGCTATACTGTATGCATAAGAGAGGTGCAATTTTTTGGATAAATTATTTATGACGTTTATTGTGTATGCCTTTATCGGCTGGCTATGGGAAAGTATTTACTGTTCGATTAAAGCCCGGCATTTTGTCTATCGCGGCTTTTTACTTGGACCCTATTGTCCTGTATATGGCTTTGGTGTTTCTGCTGTGCTGCTGCTAGTTCCTAGTAATGCAGGGACACTGCTTAATCTGTATTTCAATATTGTAGTAATTGTAACCATCATTGAATTTGTCACCAGCTGGCTCTTGGAAAAGCTGTTCAACATGAAATTGTGGGATTATACTCACGTTCCGCTGAATATTGAAGGTCGAGTAGCTGTGCCAGTTTCCCTGTTTTGGGGTGTTGGCTGCTTATTGCTGATTAAAATTATCAATCCAATGATTCAAGATGCAATTCATGATTTTATTACTGCTACCAACCATCTAGGTCCCATTATTTTGGCTGCTTTGTTTGCCAGTGATGTCCTTTCCACACTCTTTTTCACTCTTACGACGAAAAAAGAAGTGGAAACTGTGGTGGATACCTCTGATCCTGAAAATGCCGCAATAAAAGAGTTCCGCTTGAAGCATTTGGTGACCAATCACAAATCTTCTGCTGGCCGAAATAAAGTGTTGAAACTGTTGGAGAGCAGACCAAAACAGCTCAAGCACCATAACTTGAGTCGAATCATCAAAAACTACCCGAACTTGAAGTTCCACAAATAAACGCAGAATCACCTAAAGTCAATGAATGCCCAATATAAAGGGGTTCATTGGCTTTTTTTAGGCGCCTTCCAAAAAGATTATTTCCGTTTATTCCGTTTGCGATTCTTTTTCTTACCGGTTTTCTTTCGTACCACCTTTTCTATCTCAAGGTCCTTTTCTTCTTTTGTTTTTTTACCATAGGCAGTTGAATTTTTCCAGCTGGGCATTCGATCCGTCGGGGTCTTGCCAGCCTTTTTCTTCTTCGACTTGTCTGAAGGTTGTCTCTGCTCCAGCTGATCAGCAGGCGGTTGAGCGGACGTAGTTGACTGAGCGGTATTCGAGTTTTCTTTGACACCATTCTTCGGCACGGATTTTTTTGTTGATTGTTTGTTAGCTGGAGCTTCTTTCGGTTGGTTTTGGACTGATTCTTTTGGTTTATGGAAGGGATCTTCTTCGTTTCGAACGTCAAAGTCGCGGAAGCGTTCATCGATGGCAAAATCCACCCAAACGACTTCGGTAAACTGGCGCAGGCCATCCTTTTGGAAAATGGTCAACTCGCCAAAGATATTTAAAAGATCGATGCGTTCTTTGGTTGTTAGACAAGTGACGACATTGCTCAGACTCCAGGTGTGCATTTTATTCTTTTCGTCCAGGAAAGAGGCCTTCAAGTTTAACTTTCTTTCACCGGTTTGTACACCAGAAGTAAGTGCTGGGCGCAGAGGTTTTATGTGTAGACGAGTTTCCTCGGTAAGCTGGTGGTATTCTTTTTGGTTTTTATATAAATGGCTGATAACCAGTTGCCACTCTTCTTGTGTAAAATAATCCTCAAAATAAATGCATAGATGGCGAACGGAAGCCGGAACTTCTCCCTCTAAAAATATCTTACGAATCAAATTCTTCGCCAAATAAGAAAAATCACCCACATAAAAAGCATTGCGAACCATAACGACTACAGCCGCTTGGATTAGATGCGCCACATTTTTTGAATGATGCGTCGCCTCCTCTTTTGAAGCTTGATAAGCTTGTTCAAATTTTAATTCAAGATTTTCCCGTTTTCGAGTGCTAAAGATCGTCCGTTTTTGAAGTTCAGTTGTTTTCATAGGTAAGGCTCCTCTTTTTAAGTAATTATTTTTTAGTAGTCAAAATGAATAGTTGCTTCTTATCAAGTTTACTATATGAAAAGTCTCTGAATTAGCAAATATTTTTAAAAAAATTAAACGAAAAAAATAAAAAACGATTGACTGATTTTCCAAATATCCTTTTGCACGAAATAAAGGGTTTTCGGTAGTTTTAAAATAACGATTTCAGAATAATTTGGTTAAGGTAATTATTTTTATTTCAGGAAAAAATAGATATGTTCTGAATGGATAGCCTATTTTCACCTATAATCAAAGAAGAATATTTAGAGGAGGAGACTTATGAAGTGGATCAAACGAGTGTCAGCTGGCTTATTGATAGCACTGACTACAAGCATTCTTCTTTATATTGTTAGCTTTATACTGATCTGTCCTGCAATAAACGATGCCAGAGCAAAAAAATTCGAAAAAAGCTATGCCTCAATAGCATTGCCTCCCGAAACAGAACGGATTGAAACCTACAGCTTTTGCGGGAATACAACTGGAACCGGCAATCACGTGGAAATTTGGGCTGGAGTTCTAGTCAAATCAGAGCTTTCTGTCCCAGAGATAAATCGGTGGTTTGAGACGGCGGCACTTCCTGAGCCAGCTTATGAGCGATTGGTTTGGTCTGTGGCAGAGGATCTGTCTGCTAACTATCCAGCAATGAATAGTTTGATCAAATTTTCTCAACTGGAACAGCTGGAAAAATCTGAAGGGTACTACATCATCGGGAGTTTTCATGACGCAGCCACACAACATGACAGCAGAGGACATTAAGTATGGTTTTGCTAGAGGGTATCAAGAGCGCATTTAAGTATTTAGACAAACTTTGGATCTTAAATAACAAATGATATAATAATTGCAATTAAGAACTGGAGGGGTCTAAGCATGAGCAAGAACCGAACGTTCGAAAAAGTAGAGGAAGCTGCGTATTTAACTGGTGTCTAAGAAAGTGCGAAAAACGCAAAAGCACTTCAGACAATTAGGTTCAATTAAGGAACCACAGCTGTTGGGTGTTCGGGAGCTTGATTTAAGATCACGTGAAAAGGTGAGGGACGTATTAGGTGAGTGAGAAGAAAGAAGTCAAACGGATTGTTGAAAAATACCATAAAAGTATATTTGAGTTATCGGAAAATGCAACGATTGAAGAGTTTAAGACGGTGATGAAGTATGTAGTTGAGCAAACGAATTTAAAGCAAGAAGATTTAAGAGACATGGAAAAGTAAAGGATTCGCAACATCATACTTAGTTTGACAGGAAGAGCACACTGCTTTTTATTGAAAGGGAGATTTCTATATGAGAAGAATAACTTTATTATCTTCGGTCTTAATATCCATTTTCTTGCTGACCAGCTGTAGAAATGTGGGTGAAAAGGATAGCAGTAGTTCGGATAGTCTGGTCTCTACTCAAGAAGTATCATCAATAAGCCAACATTCAAGCTCTAAAGAAACAGCGGCTGTTAGCACTACCAGCACCTCGGAGACAAGGGAGTCTGTCGTGGATACTAGCAATCTATCTGCTGATCAAATGAAGCAGTGGGTTGCAGCCATATGGCGTAAAAGGACCAACGTGGATCTTTTACAGGATTCGAAATACGAAATTATTTTAGAAACCAAAGAGGACCAGCTATTATATGCTAGAGTTGAAGCAGCAGATGTCCAGATCGACACACTAGATGTATTTAGAGTGAATAGTGACGGATTTTTGGAAGAAGCAGGATATTACTTGAGCCAACCGGACCAAGATTGGATTGTAGTATCCAAAAAATATTTAGATACCAGCATGGTGGAGCGGAAAGCACCGGCTGAAGAGACTAGTCAGCAGGGAGGACCATCTGATCATGAAAGAGCCGAAATGGTCAGAACAACAATGCAGCAAAATCAAGGCTTTGACGAAAATGTTTTGGCTGCCATCCCGGATGAAGAAATACTAGCTGCTAACGCTGGCAACGCAACGAACAGTCAAATTGCTCAAACTGCAGACAATTTACTAAAAAAATATCCTGAATTGCAGCAGCCTTAGGATAGAAAGTATAAATTAAACGGATTGTAGAGAAAGGGCGATAAAAGGATGACTGACCAACAGATATGATTGCAAAAAAATTTGAAATCTGTTGGTGAATAGGCTCTGTAGCAACGAAATTGGTTGAGATAGAAAATTAAGAGCAGCGAAAGCAGTTATTAACTATTTTTTGAAATAGATGCTTTTTGAAAAATCTTTTCCGGTTTTCGAGAAGCGTCTATTACGTTTATTTATGAAGTGATGTATTGATGTTGCTAGACGAAATCGTCTAAAAGCCAAGATGATTTTTGCTTCAGCAGCAAGAAAGAAGGAGAAAATGAAATATTTTATTGCGGATCTTCATTTTTATCATGAAGCTGTGATTACGTTTAGCGATCGTCCATTTCAGGATGTCACCGAGATGAATAAACAGTTGATTACTAATTGGAATAAGGTGGTGAAATCACCAAAGGATGAAGTTTATATTTTGGGCGATTTCGTTTACAGAGGAACGGGTGAACAAGCGAATCGAATCCTAAAAAAGCTGCGTGGCAGAAAATACCTGATTAAAGGAAACCACGAAAACTATTTAAAGGATGAGGATTTTGATTCTACGCTGTTTGAATGGGTGAAGGATTACTATTCGTTTAAATACAATAAAAGAAGATTCGTCTTATTTCACTATCCTATTTTGGAATGGGATGGCTTTTATCAAGGAGCCATTCACTTATATGGTCACGTTCATAATACGCGTGCGGCTTACTTCAAAGATATGTTAGGAGTAACTGCTATGAATGTCGGAGTAGATATGATTGGCTACAAACCCATCAGCATTGATGAGGTGGTACAGGTTGTGAGTCAAAGAGAACTGGCTTAGCAGCACATTTTGCAACCATCAATGATAGGAAAAAGTCATCGCACGCCTTTTTGGTCTGCGATGATTTTTGTTTATGTAAATAGGTTTCTACTGTAAATTATCCACTGATTCCTCTAATGCTTGGAGATTCTAGAATAATTTCGCGGTTTTTTTAAAAGGAATTAGGAGGGAAATCCCAGGTAGCGGATGAGTATTCAATGAACCGAATAGTCCAGAACTATAAAAAAAATCCTTTACTTTTCTAATGTTACCGATTACAATTAACTTGTACCCGGTTGTACATGCTGTGATAGTCTTGTACACTGTTGATTATGCTTGTACATTTACAGCGGGAACAAAACGAATATCGGAGGTGATCAAATGATCATTAACAGAGAGGTTTCAAAGCCAGTTTATCTTCAAGTAGCAGATTATTTGCGAAACAATATTTATGCTGAAGAATGGGGGAAGGGAGAACAAATACCGTCTGAAAATCAAATAATGAAATCTTTAGAGGTTAGCAGGGGAACAGTAAAAAAAGCAGTGAATTTACTGGTAGAAGAAGGTTTGCTGTATCAGATTCAAGGAAAGGGCACGTATGTAACCGAGGACAATATTTCTTACTCTCTCGGCAAAGGATTGCTCTCATTCGCTGAATCCTTGGAGGGTCAAAAATTAGCTTATGAAACCGAGGTCATCACTTCTGAGTTTCGCAAAGCAACGAAAGAGATCGCTTCAAGGTTGAATCTTTCCGTCGGAGAAGAGTATTTGTACATGAAACGAATTCGGTCTGTTGAAGGTGAAAAGGTAATGCTGATCGAAAACAGGATCAACAGCAAGCTGTGTCCTGGAGTGGAAAACCATGATTACAACAAAGAAAGTTTGTTTAAAGTGATGGAAGAGGTCAGCGGAAAGCACATTGCTTACTCTGAAAGTAGATATGCTGCCAGAGTGGTCGGGGAAAAAAGAGGCAAAGAGCTAGAGGTTGCTCCAGACTCACCGGTCCTACATCTGGAACAATTAGTCTATTTAGAAGGAGGATTGCCGGTAGAATTCGGAAATGTATGGCTGAAGGCGAACAAGTACTACCTTGGAACGGTACTTCAAAGGGAGGAAATGTAAGCATGCCGTTAGTAAATGGTTATACACTATTAGACATTATCAAAGAAAGAAAAGTGATCGCAGGTGCTTTTAATACCACGAATCTGGAAACAACAGTAGGAATTTTAAGAGCAGTTGAGGAAAGTGGCATCCCCACCTTCATTCAAGTGGCACCGACCAATATTAGCTTGGCTGGTTATGAATATATCGTGGATATGGTTGCTCGCTATGCTGAAGATATGGACACACCGGTGGCCTTGCATTTGGATCACGGGAAAAAATTTGAAGATGTTAAACGGGCAACTCGGGCTGGCTTTACATCGGTAATGATTGATGGTGCAGCCTATGATTTTGAAGAAAATATTGCATTTACCAAAAAAGCAGTCGATTTTGCCAAAGCCTATGGGATTCCGGTAGAAGCTGAGTTAGGTGCTATTCTTGGAAAAGAAGATGATCACGTCAGCGAGGCGGATTCGAAAACCGATCCGGCCCAAGTCAAAGAGTTCGTGGAACGAACTGGCTGTGATATGTTGGCTATTTCAGTAGGAAATGTCCATGGTTTGGAAGATGAACCGCGAATTGATTTCGCTTTACTAGAAGAAATCAATGAAGTTTCACCAGTACCGTTAGTCATCCATGGTGGATCAGGGATTCCTGACGAACATATTCAGCAAATGGTTCATTTCAATGTTGCCAAGATCAACATTGCCAGCGACTTGCGGCAAAGTTATATTAAAAGCGTTGGAAGAGCGTACGAAGAAAACAATCAGGAAGCGAACTTAATCAAAGTCCTTCAAAACGCAGAGGATGCGGTATTTGAAACTGTGTATGCCAAAATTTTGAGCATGAATGCCGTGGAGGTTTGCCAATGAGTGAAGCACTAACTAATGTAAAAAATATTTTTGTGAACATTGAAGCGAAGGATTTTCCTGAGTTAATCAACATCATTTCTCAACCATTGATTGATGATCAAGATGTTGTGACAGAGTATCCAGAACAGGTAATTAAGCGAGAAGAAGGCTTTCCGACCGGCTTGCCAACTGAACCGATCGGCGTGGCAATCCCACATACCGATGCCAAATTTGTTCATAACAATCGCGTAACAATTGCTACCTTAAAAACCCCAATACAAATGGAAGTTATGGGCGGGATGGATGACACAAAGATTGAGGTATCAATTGTCTTTTTATTGGCGTTGGGTCAGTCAAATAAGCAGTTAAATATTTTGCAAAAGCTGATGGCTATTTTACCAAAAGCTGAATTATTGGAGCGGATTAAACAAGGAACAAAAGAAGAAATTTATCAAATAGCAAGAGAAGAAATCAACCTTTAGGAGGAAAAAAGATGGCTAAAAATTTATTGTTTGTGTGTGCAACAGGTATCGCAACGTCAACCGCGGTAACGGAAAAGGTAATGGAGTTCTTGAATGAAAAAGGAATGAATGATGTGAACTATTCTCAAACAAATGTAGCTTCTGTACAGCAAAATTCAGATGATGCGGATTTGATTGTTTCAACTACGAAAATTCCATATGAATTAGAAACACCAGTGATCAATGGTTTGGCGCTAATTACAGGTGTGGGTGAAGAGAAGGTATTAAACGCAATTTACGCTCAATTAAAAGGAGAATAGTATGGAGAATATCTCGCAAACTTTATATGATGTGGTACAGTACATTCTGGGGTTTGGACCGACTGTAATGCTGCCTCTCGTTTTGTTTATCTTAGCACTAGTTTTCAAAATAAAACCAGCGAAGGCATTGCGTTCATCCTTAACTGTGGGAATTGGTTTTGTCGGTATTTATGCAATTTTTGATATTTTGACCAATAATGTAGGTCCTGCAGCGCAAGCCATGGTTGAGCAAACAGGAATCAATCTTCCAGTAGTTGACTTAGGTTGGCCGCCTTTATCAGCAATTACTTGGGGATCTCCTATTGCACCATTTGTTATTCCGTTAACCATGCTGATCAATATTATCATGCTGGCAATTAACCAAACGAAAACTGTTGACGTGGACATGTGGAATTACTGGCACTTTGCGCTTGCAGGAACACTTGTCTATTATAGCACAGGAAGTTTCTGGTTGGGAATCCTAGCGTCAGCAGTGATTGCGATTATTGTCTTGAAAATGGCTGACTGGGCAGCTCCTATGGGGGAAGAATATTTTGGACTGGAGGGCATTTCGATGCCAACCGTTTCTTCTATTACATTCTTTCCGATCGGTTTGCTGGGCAATCGGATCATCGATATGATTCCAGGAATCAGAAAAATTGATATTAATCCGATTAGTATCCAAAAGCGTTTTGGTATTTTTGGCGAACCGATGATGGTTGGTACCATTTTGGGACTATTACTGGGTGTAGCAGCAGGATATGATTTGAAAGATATTTTATCAACAGGGATCAGTATCGGAGCAGTTATGTTTATTTTACCGCGGATGGTCCGTATCTTAATGGAAGGCTTGCTTCCAATTTCTGAAGCTATCAAAAAATTCTTAAACAGTCGCTATCCAGATCGTGACGATTTGTATATTGGATTAGATATTGCTGTCGCAGTAGGAAATCCAGCGATTATTTCAACAGCTTTGTTATTGACACCTATTGCAGTAGTATTGGCCTTCATTTTACCGGGAAATACCGTGTTGCCATTGGGTGATTTGGCGAATTTGGCGGTTATGGCTTCGATGGTGGTTCTTTCTACTAAAGGAAACGTGTTCCGTGCCGTTTTAATTGCTATTCCAATCATGATTGGCGATTTGTATATTGCTTCGGCGATCGCACCATTTATCACAGGGATGGCTAAAGATGTGAATTTCAGTTTTCCAGAAGGTTCCAGTGGTTTGGTTTCCAGTTTCCTGGATGGCGGAAATCCCTTGCGCTTCTGGCTGATGCAGATATTTAATGGCAACATACTTGCTCTGATTTTAATTCCGGTTGTTGGCATTGCTTTGTTCTGGTTGTACAAAATTACCTACAAGCAAACGCATATGGTGGAAGAGCCTTCAGCAGCAGAAGGGAAGTCAATAAATGGCTAAAAAGTTTTCCATAACAATTGATATCGGAACGACTAATTCTAAAGTCTCCCTTTTTGAGATCGCCACTGGTAGATTGGTTTCTCGTGAAAGCTTTCAAACAAGTAAACAACAGGATCAGTTTGGTGAATTATTTGATTTAGACAAAATTTGGCATCAATTGTTGGAAATCTTGACGACTTTTGTAGCAAACAACACTGGAGACATTGATTCGATCAATATCTCCAGTGTCGGTGAAGCTGGTGTATTGGTGAATTCACAGGGGCAGGTAGTGACACCGCTAATCGCTTGGTATGACAAGCGTGCTGCGGAGTATGTAAATGCCCTGACCGAAAAGCAAAAGCAGCGTATCTATGAAATTACTGGATTGCCGGCCCACACGAATTATAGTCTGCCTAAAATCAAGTGGTTAGTGGATCATTTCGCCCTTTCTGAGGAGCAAGCTTTGACCTGGTTAAACATTCCCGACTTGTTTTGCTTCTATTTGACAGGAGAAATGAAGACGGAATTTTCGATGGCTAGTCGAACGATGTGCTTTGATTTGCAGCAGCGATGTTGGTCCCAAGAAATTTTGGCCATTTATCAGCTGCAGGAGCAGATTTGTTTTCCGCAGGTGATTGGTTCAGGAGAGATTGTTGGCTGGACTTCTACAGGGCAATCTGATTTATTGAAAGAAGAACGCATATCGGTACGAATTGCGGGCCATGACCATATGGTAGGGGCTTTGGGAATCGATATTCACGAGAAGGATTTGCTGAATTCCACTGGAACGACTGAGGGATTACTGTTGATCAACAACCAACCATATTTAGAATTAAAATCGTTTCAGGAATCGTTGTCGAATGGTATTTTTACCGATCCGCATTATTATACGCTGTTCTCTTCGATGCCGACCGGCGGCAATGCCTTTGAATGGTATCAAAACTTTTTCAACATTAATCAGGCTGACTTTGAACAGGACTGCAAGGAGTTGTATCAGCAGTATTTGCAGGACCAAATTTCATTGGAGGATCCTGTGATCTTAATTCCTCATTTGAATGGGTCAGGTGCCCCTTTTAAAAATGGTCGGTCTCGTGGGTTAATGTATGGGATTAGTTTGGAGACCCGCAGAGAAGATGTCTTGTTGGGGATTATTTTAGGGCTGTGTCTGGAGATGAAGCAGGTCGCTTCTTGTTTCCAAATGGAGCAGGTTAATCGGGTAATCGCCATTGGTCCGGTAATAAAAAATCCTTTGTGGGTTCAATTAAAGGCCGATGCCTTGAATAAGGAAATCAGTGTTACCAAGATGGAAGAAGCAGTTTCCTTTGGGGCTTTGAAAGCAGCATACCCAGACTTCAGCTATCCAACGGATTATCAAGTTATAAAGCCTAATGCCAAGCAAGTTGAGTCCTTTAATAAATTATTGGACAAGTATTCCTACTTGTATGAGTCTAAACGATTTTTAGTAGAAGAAAATTTTCACCAAGGGTCTTTGGATGAACAAACAGCTCTTGGGAAAAGTTTATAAATCAAACAGTTTTTTCAAGCTTTTTCAAAAACGAAAATAGTGTAAACTAAGTCAGCCATAAGAAATGTTTTCTTTTGGCTGACTTTTTATGTACAAAGTTTTTAAAATTCTACTGTGCTGAATGACTTAAATTATCCGCTAATTCCTCTAACGCTTGGCGATCACGAATAAGGTAATAATTTTTTTGTTTTTCTAAAATCTGTGCATCACGAAAATTAGTGATTGTTCGTAAAAGGTGGCGATAGCTGACATTTAGAATGGACGCGCAGGTAGTCAGGCGGGTTGAAAATTTCCCGTTGTCATGATGGGCTAAGATAAATTTTGCAAGCCGAGTTTCGACTGGCTCAGTTAACGAATTAGCTAGATTAATGCCTGAATTTAGACGGTAGCTCAGCAGTTGGCAAATATTTTGTAAAAAACAAACATCCTGCTGCAAGGCACTGCGGTACTTATTCAAAGGAATGGAGACACAAATACACTTAGTGACTGCTTTAACACTGCTTTTCGGTAAAAGCCCCCATAAAGAAGACGCTTCTCCCAAGGGTGTAGCTGGTGTGGCAAAATCAATACAAATATTTTGAGTGTCGGAAGGATAGGAATAGACCATCACACTGCCTTCCACTAAAAAGTATAAAAAGTCCGAGGTGGTTCCTGTTTGAATTAAGTGCTCATCCTTTTCAAAGGACTGCAGAGAAGCCATCGCTAAAATGTCTGAATCCATATAATTTTGCAGGTCATGCAGCTTTACGTAGGCAGTCAGCTGCTGAACGTCGCGAATCTTCTTCATGAAAAACCACTCCTAAAGCATTCTTTTCCTCATTATAGCTTAGAATAGATAAGGGCTCAACACGAACGATTATTCTTATTCCTTTGTAAATTGTATGTAAAAATCGTGTAAAATAGGACGCATGTCACTTCTTTATTTTTGAGAACTTGCTATGATTTAGAAGTAATAGAAATTATTTCCAACAGGGGGAGAAAAAATGCAGTTCAAACAGTTAGCAAAAGGCTTCATGGGTGTGATGTTACTAGCAGCTTTATCTGGTTGTGGTTCAGGAAATACAAGTGATAGCTCAGAGGATGCAAGCAAAGAAAAACTGGTTGTCCAGTTCGTACCAACCAATAATGATGGCAGTATGGAGGCAAAAGCAAAACCCTTTGCTAAATATTTATCGAAAAAGTTGGATCGTGATGTAGAGGTAACTTTGGCGACGGATTATTCAACCATTGTTGAAGCCATGTCCTCAGGTCAAGTAGATGTGGGCATCATGCCGCCAGCGGCCTATGTACAAGCAAAAGATATGGATGCAGCTGAAGCAATTTTGACTTCACAGCTAGGTGATTATGACCAAGAAACGGGCTTGCCGTTAAAAGATAAGCTAACCAACACCTTTAAGGGAGAAGTACTGGTTAAAGCAGACAGCGATATGAACAAGCTGACGGATCTAAAAGGAAAAAATATTGCCACACTGAGCCCGAATTCAGCCAGCGGCTACATTTATCCCGTGGCAGAATTAAAGGATGCTGGAGTTGATCCAACCACTGATGCCAAAATGACAACTGTTAATGATATTCCAAGTGAAATCACCGCTGTTTTAAATGGACAAATGGACGCGGCGTTCGTATTTGAAGGAGCCCGTAATATTTTTGGTTCAAGCTTTTCCGACAATGATCTAATGAAGGATTTGAAAGTATTGTATTTGACTGAAGGCGATATTCCGAACGATGCAATTGCCGTTCAACCGGATATGGACAAAGAATTAAAAGATGAAATCAAAAAAGTTTTCTTGAGTATGAAGGATGACGAAGAAGGAAAAGAAGCGATGTCTTTATGGAGTCATCAAGGCTATGAAGAGGCTGCTGATTCAGCCTACGACACCATCCGAGAATACACTAAAAAAGCGGCAGAATAAAACAGCAGCGAGTGTCGACGAACCTGTCGACACTCGTTTAAAAATGGAGAACGAGCATGATTATTTTTGAAAATGTTTCAAAGGTTTATCCCAATGGGGTGATTGGCCTGCAAGATATTCATTTAACCATTGAAGACGGCGAGTTTGTCTCAATCATCGGGCTAAGTGGTGCAGGAAAGAGTACCTTACTGCGGTCAATTAATCGGTTAGTCCCGATTACGGATGGCAATATTCAGATTAATGGAACATCCATTACTAAAGCCAACAAGCGTGAGCTGCGAATGATTCGTCGTCAGATCGGTTTGATCTCTCAGAGCTTTAATCTGGTGAAACGCAGTACGGTTCAGAAGAATGTTCTATCTGGCAGATTGGGCTATTATTCCACTTGGAAAAGTATCTTAGGGTTGTTTACGCAAGAGGACTATCAGCGAACAAAGGAAGCGCTGGAAACGGTCGGTCTATCGGATAAGCTGCAAACGCGGAGTGATGAACTTAGCGGTGGACAGCAGCAGAGAGTATCGATTGCCAGGGCGTTGGTTCAACAGGCGCCGATTATTTTAGCGGATGAACCGGTGGCCTCTCTAGATCCTATCACCACTCAAAAGGTAATGGAGGATTTGAAAAAAATTAATCAAACGATGGCGAAAACGGTCATTGTCAATCTTCATTCGGTGCCATTAGCTCGTGAGTTTTCCACCCGGGTGATTGCTTTAAAAGCAGGACAGGTAGTGTTTGATGGCTCACCAGAAGCTTTGACGGATGAACAATTAACGCAAATTTACGGCAAAGCAATTTTTGAAGAAAAGGCAGGAGAAAGCGATGAGATTGAAAGAGACCGTTCACTTTAATTGGTACAAGCATCTGCTGGTTCTGCTATTTTTAGTCCTTTGTTTTTCAGCAAGTGTCCGTCTGACCTCAGCTGACTTTTCAGTGGTAGTTACTAATTCCAGCCAAATGACTGCTTTTTTAGCTCGGTTCATTCATCCTGATTTTAGTTATTTACCAAAGCTGGTGAGTCCGATGCTTAAGACTTTGCAGATGTCTTTAGTAGGAACAGTGATCGGAGTAGTTCTAGCTATCCCGATTAGTTTTCTAGCGACGACTGTAGCGACTGAAAATCGGTGGTTGTCAACGGTTTTTCGCTTCTTGTTAGGGTTAATCCGAACGATTCCGAACTTATTATTAGCAGCACTTTTTGTGGCGATTTTTGGGATCGGAGAAGCAACTGGGGTACTAACAATTGCTGTGTTTACCTTTGGGATGGTCTCTCAGCTGATGTTTCAAGCGATTGAAACAATCGACTTTGGCCCAATTGAATCGGCTGCTGCAGTAGGAGCGACTAAACTGCAAATCGCAGTCTGGTCAATTGCACCACAGGTTTTGAGTCAATTTGCCAGTTATGCATTTTATGCTTTTGAAGTGAACGTGCGGGCATCGACGGTGCTGGGTTATGTAGGAGCTGGCGGTATCGGAGTGATCTTGAATTCGTCGCTAGCCTTGTTGAATTATGAACGAGTGTCGATCATTATCCTAACAATCTTAGTGACAGTAACCTTGGTGGACAAATTGAGTGAACGGGTAAGGAGGTCGTTACTATGATGATTCGCGAGATGAATAGAAAAACCCTGCTTTCTTTCGCCGTTTTGCTGCTCCTGATTGTATTGTCAGCATTCAATTTAGACTATTCTGGCTTAAGTACCTTTTCTCTTTCAATGGGGATGGATGTGTTGCGAGGACTTGCTCAACCGGATTGGCATTTTCTATACGATGGCAGTGGGGAGGATTTAGTGAGTTTGCTGCTGCTGACGATTGGTATTGCCTGTTTGGGTACAATGATTGCGACCGTTTTAGCCATTCCACTGACGTTGCTAAGTGCTGTGAATTTATGGAAGGCCCATCCTTTAGTAACTAAAATCGGGAAATTTGTTTGCAATGTACTGCGGGCTTTTCCTGAATTAGTCTTTGCAATTATCTTTGTTAAAGTGGTTGGACCGGGTCCTTTTGCTGGTGTAATGGCAATCGGCGTCCATCAAATTGGGATGCTGGGCAAGCTGTTCACCGAAGAAATGGAAGCGATGGATGAACGTTTAACCGAAGAGGTGGAAGCTGTCGGAGCAAACTTCTGGCAGACGATTTTCTTTGTGCGGGTCCCTTATTTAATGCCGATCTACAGCTCTTTAGCTTTAAACCATTTTGAAATTGCGGTCAGAAGTGCAGCGACTCTTGGTTTAGTTGGGGCTGGGGGGATTGGGGCCCCGTTGATTTTCGCAATTCAAACCCGGTCTTGGAGCAAGGTTAGTATTATTTTGATCGGTGTAGTTGTCACCGTGTTTATTTTAGACCAAATAACCGGAATTATAAGAAAGAAATTGAGATAAGCTATGAACATATTGCATATATCAGATATACATTTTCGCAGAGAATACGAAACCAGTGAAGAAGGCTATAAGGGGATGCTGGCAACTATGCAAAGTCCGCTTATTCCGCTGGGCGAGTGTTTGAAGCACCTGAAAAAGCACACAACCCTTGATTTAGTAATCATTAGCGGAGATTTGACTGAGGATGGCGAGATTGAAGACTATCGCTATTTGAAGGAATGGCTGCAGGGGGCTCTAGGCGAGACCAAGATGATTGTAACTTTAGGCAACCATGATATTAAGGAGAACTTTTGGGTTGGCTGGTTTGAGGAAGCCGCAACTTCCAAGCCCTACAATGAAGTAGTGGCGTATCCAGAGTTCACGGTGATTTCCTTTGATAATTCCAGCTATGGTTATGCGGATGGGATTGTTGATGAGCAACAGTTTCAATGGCTGGAAAAGACCTTAGACGAATGGAAGGATCAGCCGATTATTTTAGTGACGCATCACCATTTATTGCCGCAGCAAAGTAATATGCCTAAATGGCCGGGAGCGGAACGGTTTTTATCCGTGATTGAGCCCTACGATATTCGATGCATTTTAAACGGACATACGCATCATTTTTTTATCGATGAAATTAATGGGATTCCTTATTTTACTGTAGCCAGCATGTCCTTTGTTGGAGAAGATGTAGGGGAAGGGCTTGTACGTTTTGAAGAGCGGCATGGCTACAATCTCTATCAGTTGGAGCAGGGCAGAGTGACTCGGCAAACTTCAGAGAATTTTTTGTCCGGCCATGTCTTAAAAATTCTCGATATGCGTCAATAAGAAATGAACGTCAAGAGACCGAATCGTTTGTCCTTCGGTCTCTTCAGCATGAAAAATGAATAGGAGCGATACGATTGAAGATAACCTTTCTTGAGACCAGTGATATGCACGGCTATGTCTATCCCACCAATTATGCTGGTGAGCGTGATCTAGCCTTTGGTGCAGCCAAGGCAGCAATGAGATTGAAGGAATTGCGGTCACAAGCTGAGGGACCCGTTATTACGATTGAGAACGGCGACTTTATTCAAGGCTCACCGTTAAGCTATTACATTGCCCAAGGAGAGCACTCAGTAAGTGCTTTGACCAAAGTCATCAACTTAATGGATTACGATGTTCAAGTTATCGGTAATCATGAGTTCAATTATGGTCGAGACTATTTGCAGTCGGCTATTACCAGCTACAAAGCACCGGTATTAGCAGCCAATATTTTGAATGAAGCGGGAGAGCCCTACTTTGGCAAAGCTTATACTATTATTGAAAAATCCGGAATAAAGATTGCTGTTTTAGGATTGGTCACCCAATACATTCCGCATTGGGAGAAGCCTGCCACCCTCGAAGGAATTACCTTCGAAAGCATTGTTGAAACAGCTAAAAAATATGTGCCAATGCTAAAGCAGCAAGCAGATCTGGTGGTAGTCAGTTATCACGGTGGTTTTGAAAGAGATTTGTCGACTGGTGAACCAACAGAAGCGTTGACTGGAGAAAACGAAGGGTACCGATTAGTGCAGGAAGTATCAGGTATTGATGCTCTTTTCACGGGGCATCAGCATCGAACCATCGCTGCAACGGTTAAGGGTGTGCCGGTAGTACAGCCAGGATACCGAGGAAGTCAGATTGGCGAAATCCAATTAACTGTTGAAAAAAAAGCTGGAAAGGTAATCGTTACGAATAGTTATACTGCTTTGCATTCGCTTGAAGAGGTCACAGCAGATCCGCAAATTCTTGCTGCTGTAGAGCCAGTCGAGGCGGAATTAGAAAACTGGCTGGATCAAACCTTAGGACGAGTTGAAGGAAATATGCAAATTAATGATCCAATGGGCGCGCGTTTAGTGGAGCATCCCTATATCGAATTTATCAATCGGGTACAGCTGTCCGCCAGTGGTGCACAAATTTCTGGGACCGCCCTGTTCAACAATGAAGGAAAAGGCTTCGGCCAAACAATTACCATGCGAGATGTCATTACGAACTATATCTATCCTAATACCTTGGCTGTAATTAAGGTCAGCGGAGCAGATCTGCGCGCAGCATTGGAGCAAACTGCCAATTACTTAGCTGTTGAAAATGGAAAAGTCGTCTTCAATCCAGCTTTTATCAAACCAAAGCCACAATACTATAACTATGATATGTATGAAGGGATTAACTATACGATTGACATGAAACAACCGGCTGGTCAGCGAATTACTCATCTGACATTCCAAGGCCAGCCAATCACGCCTGAACAAGAGCTGGAAGTAGTCACGAATCAGTATCGGGCCATCGGTGGTGGCAATTATGCCATGTTTGATGCTGAGAAGATCGTACGAGAGATTCAAGTAGATATGACAGAACTTATCGCCGATTATTTGAAGCAGCATCCAGTGATTAAGGCTGAGACCAACCAGAACTTTCAGGTAGTTTTGTAAAAAACGAAAAACAAGTTATATGTACAGCAAAGGGGGAGCGAACGAATGCTTCCTCTTTTTTATGGCAGAACTACATTAGGAGAATAGAGAGTGCTCGAAAATAGATACGAAGTTCTTTTTTTTGTAGTTTGTTGTCAGTATTCAGTACAACAAATACAAAATATTGAAATGTAAACGGTTTTATTGTATCCTTAGGGAAAGAAAAATTGTAGGAGTAATTGATATGAATAAAGAACATATGAAGTATTTTGATGACATAGACTATCACATCATCAAACTACTTAAGGATGACGCACGAATGTCTTCATCGAAAATTGCGAATAAGCTGGGAATCAATGAACGAACAGCACGAAGAAGGGTCGATCGTCTGCTTGAAACAGGGGCTATGCGAATCACAGCAATACTAGATCCTAATGACTTTGGCTATACAAACATAGTGGACATGTATATGCATGTCGAAGAGGAAAAGTATGAACAGACCCTTACGCAGTTTAAAGCGAACTCTTCCGTTGCTTATGTAGCAAAAGGGTGGGGAGACGACAATCTAATCATTCAATCACGATTCAAAAGCAGCGAGGAAATGAATTCATTCTTGAATGAATTTGTCGCAAACCTGGAAGGGGTGAAGCTGTCTCATTACGTTATGGTACCTAAAATTCTATCCAATATTGATTCCTGGATGCCGAATGAAGAAGATTTTAAACAAACCAATAAATTGGATCAAAAATAGTTTAATGAGTGGAAATAGAGCTGGCGTATACCGTCAGCTTTTTTTATTTACCCTTTTTATTTAAATAATGAAATGGGGATATTTTATATATTTTTCTGACAACTCACGTCTAACTCTTATTGACAGCGTTTGCAAACGTATGTATAATACGTAATATATTAACAAAAGTACATATATGTATCTATATCATGTCCGATTCGGACATTAGGTATTTTGATCAAATACCTAAAAAATTAGGAATGAATGGGGAAGGGGTAAAAAGAAATGGTAAGACACTTTTTGGATTTAATGGATTTTTCGAATGAGGAAGTTTACAAAATGATTGATCTCTCTCGCAAGCTTAAACGTGCAGACAAGCTGGGTGCTTGTCCTAAGATTCTTGAAGACATGAGTTTAGGAATGATTTTTGCTGAATCATCGACACGCACACGGATATCCTTCGAGGTTGCGATGACAAAGCTTGGTGGTCATGGACTGTACCTGCGACCAGGAGAAATTCATCTGGGCAAATCTGAAACAGTTAAGGATACAGCTTTGGTTATGTCGCGATTGCTGGATGCGGTAGAAATCAGAACCTGCGAGGATGAGGACATTGCTGAGCTGGCTGAGCATGCAGATGTTCCGATTATTAACGGAATGGGAACGTATTTACACCCTGTCCAATGTCTTTGCGATCTGGTGACAATGAGCGAACACCTGCCAGAGGGCAAAGAAATTTCTGATATTACTTTGACATTTATTGGCGATGCAACTATTTATGAAAATGTGGGTACAGCGCTCTCTCATATTTTGCCGCGATTGGGTGCGAATTTTATCTACGCGGTTCCAGAAGGTTATGAAGCAGAAGAAAGCTTTTATGCACCTGTGCAAAAAGCAATTGAAGAAGGCGGAGGCACCTTCAGCATTATGCATGATCCAGTTGAAGCAGTAAAGAATGCTGACTACATCTATTCTTCTGTTATGTGGTACGAAGGCTTTGATTCGGATCGAGAAAAACGGACAAAAGATTTTCTGCCAAAATATCAAATAAACGAGGAGCTGGCTGCACAGGCCCCAGATCACGCAATGTTTATGCATTATCTACCTGCACAACGAGGCTATGAAATGACTGATGCGATCATGGATCATGAACGCTCACTACTTTGGGATCAGGCAGAAAATAGATTGTACGGCGAAATGGGCTTGCTGGTTTATTTGTTGGAGCCTCTGAAGAAAAAGGCTTCCGCGGAAGTGAAGGCGCAAGAAACTGCACGAATAGAAACATGGATCGCCGAAAACATGTAACGATCCGGAAAGGATTAAAAAAATGGAACAGGAAAATAGTACAAAAGCGTTAGGAAAAGTAGACGTGTACTTAGGGATTATTTGCGCAATACTTTTCGCGGATGTTATCGTCTCAAATACATCGCTGGGTCCTTCTGTAATAGCTTGGTGGCTTATTATCGGTATTCTATTTTTTATCCCCAATGGCTTGGTAACCGCCGAATTAACTGGAACCTATCCAGACAAGGGAGGAATTTACGGCTGGATTAAAAAGGCATTCGGCTCGAAATGGGCTGCCCGGACCTCCTGGTTTTATTGGATTAATTGTGCTCTTTGGATGCCTTCCGCTTTCATTTGGGTTAGCGGTGCATTATGCAATACATTTTTTCCAAATGCCGGCTATTTTGTAGAGGTGTTGATTAGTATTGTGATCACTTGGGTGGTGATCTGGCTGGCAACACGACGGATGTCGGAAAGCAAGTGGATTGTAAATCTGGGTGGTGTTAGTAAAATACTGATTTTCTCATTAGTTATTCTTGCTGGGATTTTCTATTTAGTTAATGGAAATTCAAGTCAAAATGTTGTTACTGCACAAACGATGATGCCGACAGTCGGCGATGGACTAGTTTATCTGCCGGTCATTTTGTATTGCTGCTGTGGAATGGAGATATTGGCGGCCAATGCGCATGAAATGCAGAACCCAAGGAAGGATTTGCCTAAAGCTGTTATGCTTGTGGTTATTCTTACCATTGTGTTTAATATGTTTGCTTCATGGTCTATTCTGCAGGTAGTCCCAGTTGGGGAATTGGATCTAGTCACTGGTTTGAATCAGGTGCTGCGGGTTGCTTTTCAGGCAGATTGGATTGTCATGTTAAGTTCACTAGTTCTTCTATTTAGTGTAAGCGTCCAGATTATTACTTGGTCGCAAGGAGGAGCTAGAGGAGCATCGGAGGCTGCACAGGAAGGTGAGCTTCCGGCTTTCATGGGGAAAGATAGTCCGAAAACGGGGGCACCAACAGGAGCATTGATTGTCACAGGAATTGTCTCAACGGTAGTGATTGTTATCTATGGCTTTATGGCAAGCAGCGCAGCAGATTTGTTCTTTACACTTCTGGCGTTCAGCTCTATTCTGTTTTTTGTTCCCTATGCAATCATGTTTCCGGCTTATATGAAGCTTAAAAAGATTGATGCCCATGCTGACCGTCCTTTCACGGCCCCAGCCGGTCCGGTTCTTGCCGTGATTTGCGAAGTTGTTTTGATTATTGGAATGGTCCTGTTTGTTTGGGTACCTGGACAACCCTTTGATACAGCTTATTCTTTGCCGATTATTATTGGCTTGATTGTCACGGTATTGATTGGCGAGTATATTGTAAACAGACAAATTAAAAAGAATACTAAACAAACCGACATGCTTAAGGAGGTAAGATACAATGGCGAAAACAATCAGTAGTACACCCAAAAAAGATGGATTCCGAATGCCCGGTGAATTCGAGCCGCAAGCAGGAATTTGGACTGGCTGGCCCCTGCGGCCGGATGTCTGGCGTGCCAATGCGCGACCTGCGCAGCAAACTATGCTGGAGGTCATCAAAGCAATCGCAAAATTCGAACAGGTTACCGTTATTTGCACCGAGGCATATTATGACTATGCGCGAACAGCTTTGCCTGAAGATGAAAACATACGTCTGATAGAAATGTCCTATGATGACTGTTGGCTTAGAGATTGCGGAACTACCTTTGTGGTGAACGACAAAGGAGCCTTACGAGGTGTAGACTGGGATTTCAATGCATGGGGCGGGTTAGAAGAAGGCTTTTACTTTCCATGGGACAAAGATGACAAAGTAGCGAAAAAAATGTTGGAGATCGAAAACAAGGATAGATACAAAGCGCCATTTATTCTAGAAGGCGGTTCGATTCACAGTGATGGCGAAGGAACCATTTTAACCACTGAGGAGTGTTTGCTGGAGCACAACAGCAATCCAGAAATGGGAAAAGAAGAATACACGGAAGCCTTAAAGGACTATTTAGGAGCCGAAAAGGTAATTTGGATTCCTAAAGGGATTGCTTATGATTCTGTTTATGGCCATGTAGACAATATTGCTTGTTTTGCAAAGCCTGGTGTAATCTTGATGAGCTGGACAGATGATGAAGCAGATGAACAATATGCCATTTCGCGAGAAGTATATGAATTTTTGTCCAAACAGACAGATGCAAAGGGAAGAAATTTCGAGATTCATAAAATTACGCAGCCAAATCCAATCTTTTATACGAAGGAAGAAGCGGAAAGCTACAATTTCACAGATACAACCACTTCTTATGTAGAAGGGGATCGAATTGCTGCCTCGTACATTAATTTCTTAATTGTGAACGGGGGAATTATTTATCCGACCTTTAATGACGAAGAACAGGATGCAGAGGCCAAACGAAAGTTAGAAGAAGTTTTTCCGGGTCGAGAAGTAGTTGGGGTGATGTCGCGGGAACTGATTATGGGTGGCGGAAACATCCATTGTATGACCCAGCAACAGCCTAAAGTCTAAAGCTGGAGGGAGAAGCAATGTCTAGAATTGTTGTCGCTTTAGGAGGCAATGCGTTAGGAAACACCCCTAAGGAGCAGGAACAGCGAATTAAAAAAGCAGCGGCTGCATTAATTGGCTTGATTGGTTCAGAAAATGAGATCATCGTCAGCCATGGAAATGGTCCTCAGGTGGGAATGATCCATTCGGCTTTTGATCTAGCCAGTAGGCAAGATGACAGTATTCCAACCATCGATTTGCCAGAATGTACAGCGATGAGTCAAGGCTACATCGGTTATCATTTACAACAAGGACTAAAAATGGAATTGCAGCGCCAAGGGATGCCCTGGAATGTAGCAACGGTTGTAACTCAGATCGAAGTTTATAAAGACGATCCTGCTTTTGAACATCCAACAAAGCCAATTGGACGTTTTTACGATCAAGCAACCGCCGAGAAAATAATGAGCAAAGATCCGCAGCAACGATTGGTTGAAGACTCTGGACGAGGGTGGCGCAGAGTCGTCGCCTCTCCTAAGCCCATTGATATTGTTGAAAAGGATTCCATTCTAAATTTGCTTAACAATGAGTATATAGTCATTGCTTGCGGTGGAGGCGGGATTCCAGTTATCGAAGAACAGAATCAGCTGGTTGGAATTCCAGCCGTAATCGATAAAGATTTTGCGTCAGCTAAGTTAGCAGAGCTGGTAGCTGCTGATTGCTTGATCATTCTTACCGCAGTTGATCAGGTAGCTATTAATTTTGGAAAACCAGAGCAAGAAAATATTGGTGAAATGTCGGTTGCACAAGCTAAAAAATATTGTGAAGCAGGCCATTTTGCAGCAGGCAGCATGCTGCCCAAAATTCAAGCAGCCATCGAATTTGTCGAAACTGCGCCAGGACGAAAAGCCATCATTGCTTCACTAGAAAAAGCGCCATTGGCAGTAAAAGGAGAATCCGGTACATTGATTTATCACTGATGCCGGACTTATATCAAGAATGGAATTTTGGTAAAGCAGGCTATTTGTTTATGGGTCATTCGGATACTGACAAGCAAGCAGTTTCCGAATTTATAGAATGATTTGAAAGAGGGAACGATCTTCTGTTCCTTCTTTTTTTGTTTTCTTTTTGCGGGCAAAAGAGTACTCTATAGTCAAAGAAACGCATTGCTTTCTTAATTTTGTCATCATAAGGAGTGGTAGAATGTGCACAAGTCTCACTTTAACCAGTCATGCAGAACATCATTTTTTAGCTAGAACAATGGATTTTGGGTTCCAGCTTGACGGCAGACCGGTTGTAATTCCTCGAAATTATGAATGGAAATCTCAGCAGGGAATACAAAAAACAAAGTATGGCTTCGCTGGTACAGGCAGAAATTTGGAAGAATACTTTTTAGCAGAGGGTGTTAACGAAAAAGGCTTCGCTGTGGCAGAGCTGTATTTTCCAAATGAAGCGAAGTACAATACAACGACTCAGAAAGAAAAAGTAAATTTAGCTCCCCATGAATTTATTATGTGGTTATTAGGTCAGATAGGAAGTATCTCTGAACTAAGAGAAAGAATTACAGAAATTAATTTAGTGGAAGAAGCCATCCCGATGCTGGGCTTTATCCCGCCGCTGCATTTCATTGTTACAGATAAAACGGGAGAGACAGTGGTTCTCGAATCCGATAGTGGGGAAATGGTGGTTAAAAGTAATCCAGTGGGAGTCATGACCAACAGTCCTGATCTTAGCTGGCATTTGAAAAATTTGAATAATTACTTGAATATTCAACCCACTAATTTTCCAGCCAAAAAAATTGACGAGTATGTGATTCAACCTTTTGGGCAAGGATCAGGGACTTTTGGCTTGCCAGGAGGCTATACATCACCTGAACGTTTTGCTCGAGCAACCTTTTTGCGAGCGTTGACCGATACGGGCGAAACAGTCGAAGAAGGAGTAAACGCAATTTTCAAAATACTTAACAACGTGACGATTCCCAAAGGTGTAGATATTAAGGACGATGGTTCCAGTGATTACACGCAATATCGAGCGGCGCTTGATGTGACTGAGTTAACCTACTATTTTAATCCTTATGAATCTCCAGAAGTATTCAAGCTTACTTTAGATGAAACGTTGCTAGCTAAGAAGGAACCGACAGAATTTGCTTATGCTGCGACCTTCAAGACGACCGACTTAAATACAAAGAATACTTGAGTTAAATAAGAACGAAAATCAATATAGACTAACAAACAAGCGACTTACTCGTAAAAAGAGCAGGTCGCTTGTTGGTTGTTGTTACTCGTTTGAATTTGCCAAAAGAATCTATGTTCTAAAACTTTTACAAAATTGGAATATAAATGTCCGTAAGACTTTTGTCCCTCATATTTTTAGGCGGCTCGGTAATGTACATTTCAAAGGGTACGGCATCTCGTGGTTTAGCCTTGTCTTTAAACAGCCATTCTTGATACATATATTGCCATGCCTCGCCGTACTGAGCAGCCGACAGCTCAAAGTGTCCCACACCAAATTTACCAGAAATACTGGATTCGCAAATTGATCCACTTTCGGTTACTTCAGCATCAACTGAAATCGTCATTGCGACACTTGTGCGCAGGTTTTTACCATCTGTAATAAAAGGATTGTCGTCATAAATGGTTAAAACCTTTGTTTTGTCAGGAATAATTAGGTTCTGAGCAGTTGCAAAGTCAAATAGTTCTTTGAATAGCTTTCTACTCTGCTTTCTAAATTCAGCATAGCTTCCTCTAAAACGAACATAGATAATTCTTTGGTCGGTTAATTCTTCGGTAGTAATAGTGATTGGTTCAAGCATAATCATTGCCCTCCTTGTATTTACTCTGTCTTACAAAGACTATTATTCCACGAACCAGTGAGCAGTTCTTGACGATTCTTGCTGTTTTCGATAATTTAAGGGGCTTACGCCAAAATGTCTTTTAAACGTTCGGCTGAAGGAACTGGAATCATTGTACCCATAGTCCAGCGCAACAGTTGTTATGGAAGTCTTCGGGCTGACACATAAAAAAATTGCAGCCCGCTCTATTTTGAAACGGGTAACAAATTCGTTAACAGTTTCCGTGGAATACAGTTTAAAAATCCGATGAAAATGAAATTCAGACAAATGAGCATTGCTTGCTAAATCCTTTAAGGATAAAGGTTCCTTTAAGTGCTGTTCAATGTAATCCTCGGTTTTATTGATGAGTCGAATGTAGGTCTGTTTAGAAATTGCTTCGTTCGTTTGCTTCGTCATTTCATTAGTTCCTTATCTATTCATTCGGCAGGTGGGTTACCCACTCTAGATGATTATAGCAAATTCATTAACTTGATTAAATTTGGAAAGGACCCTTTTTCGCTGTTGCCATTTAGCCAAGGGGATTGACTTAAACGAAATATACTATAAAGTTTAATCTATTAACCTACCTGATTTGAGAGGAGTGAACGTTATGACACCTACTGGAAATTTTCCCTTTGCCATTCACGGCATCATTGGTCAGCACTGGACTTCCAACAGCGACAGTAATCTGCGTATTTTATTTGGCATTCGCGGTAGCTGGCAAATTCTAACCGAAGAGTCTGTTTATGAGATGTCAGCAGAAGACGTGCTGGTTTTAAATGCTTTTCAGGCAGCACAGGTTACGGCAACCAGCGTAGATTCGGCCCTTTTTTTAATCGAAATTTATCGAGAAGAAATAGAAAATCAGTTAAATATCCAGTGGACTCCGGTTTTTGATTGCAATTCAATGGCCGAGAAACAGTTTGCCTACCAGGAAAAAGAATTCAGCCAGCTTAGGGAAAAACTGCTGGCCTGTCTCGCCACCTTTTATGATTTAAAGGAGCAGAATCAGTTTGCTGTTTACGAAAAATTCTTCAGTATGCTGAGCTTTCTTAAAAGCCATTTCCAGAGGTCCGATTTCCAGATTCCGGCAGCTTATGATGAAAAAATTCAACAGGTCTTAACCACTATTCATTTAAATTACATGAAGCCGCTGACCTTGCAGCAAATCGCCGAGGAGACTTTCTTGTCTTACCATTACTTATCTCGCAAGTTCAAAGAAGAGGTGGGTGTTTCGTTTAAGGAATATCTGACGACCTATCGGTTAAAAAAATCGGCAACTGCTTTGCGAATTTCGGAGCAGTCGATTTTAAAGATTGCATTGGAAAATGGCTTCACCAATAGCAAAGCCTTTCATTTAGCTTTCAAAAATTATTACGGAATCACTCCCAATGACTATCGCCATCAGCAAGCTTCTGAGATGCTCGAAGTTGGCGATGGAAAGAAAGTAAAGGCAGATAATTTTGAGCTGTTGGAGATTGAAGCAGCCATGCTGGTATTATCCAATTTTATGGTACAAAAGGATCCAGAGGAGTTTCTAGAGCCGAAGCAGCTGGAACGACAGATTCCCTTAACTAAACCATTAAAACCGCGGAACACCCTGCCGAAAATTTTAAATATCGGCCATTGCAGCAATTGGTTGCGAGGGGATGCTCAACAGGCGCTGTTAGAAACCTGTCAGGGAATCAGTTTTGACTACCTGCGTTTTAACGATGTACTGATTGAAAATCAGCTGATCATCGATACCTTTGAAATTTTACCGAACCATGCGCAAATGAGCCGTTTAATCAGCTTTGCGATGGAAAATCATTTGACTCCAATCATCCATTTTAAGATACCTAAAGACAATCAGACTGAATTTTCGAGTTGGCTGGAACCTCGTTTGAAGGTACTTCAGCGATTGGTGGATGAGTTCGGCGACAGTTCGAATACGTGGCATCTGGAATTCGATCTTGATCCGCTGCCAGTCAATTTAAAGGAAAATTTCTTATTCTTTTACCAGCAGATGCAACGTATTTTTGATCAGCCGACGATTGGTTTAAATGTAGGGGCTTTGTATCGTTCACCAGTTGTTGATCAGTTAGAAGAATTTTTAGCTGATCTGAATGAACAGCACCTAACGATTGCGTTTGTTGATTACCGCAGTGACCCTAGTGATGACTATTTATGGGATGAGCTTCCCAAAAATTTATTGAAGGATTACCAGGAATACAATTTGACAACGTTAAAGGCTTTGCTGGAAAAATACCATTGCGGTGGAAAAGTTTTCCTCAGTGAATGGAACACCTTAATTGGTAAAGGGACTACGCTGAGAGGAACCTTCTTCCGATCTGCTATCATGTTTAAAGATATTCTTTATTTAGCGGCAGAAATTGAGGGGATCGGTTTTTGGCTAAACAATAGTATTCAGTCAAATAGTCCGGAACAACCTCTTACTGGGCAAAATCGCTTAACCTTATATGTGGGCCATCAATTGAAACGGCCAGTCTTTTTCGTTCTTCAAATGTTTGATCGAATCAAAGGATCGGTTTTGTATCAGGAGGAATCCATTTACCTGACGCAGCAAGGACAGACACGCTATTTATTGTTGCTGAACCCTACGTATTTTAACCCGGCGATGAGTATCGATGAGACGTACATGATGTATCAATCGCAGCTGATCAAGCTAGAGCTGCTGCACCTGGAGTCAGGTCCTTATCAAATCAATACCTATACGTTAGATAAGGATCATGGTGGGATTTATAATGAAGTTTTAAAAACCAGTGGGCTGGAATTAGTGGATCAGGAAGCAACCGATTATTTAAAACAAGCAATCCTGCCTCAATTGGAAATTTCTTGTATCGAGGTGGAGGAACAGTTGACGTTCAAAGAGCTTCTCAGCTTCAACGCCTGTCGCCTTATTCAAATAAAGCCGTTGCACAATTAAAAGTGTAACGGCATTTTTTGTCTTCGAGAATATTTTTGTCAAATTCCAGCAAATAAATCTTATTTATGAGACAAAATGTGCAACTCTTTGTGAATCCGCTTTCTTTATACTTTAGATATACCAAACGGGGCCCTAAAAAAATAAAGAGGTGTAGTAGATGGACAGAAAGGTTCAAGAAACAACTGAAGTATCCGCCGTCTCCAAAAAAAGCAGTGTAGGCATTGTGTTTGCATTAATGGCAGGTTATTCCATGGTTTATATGGATAAGTCGATGGTTTCCACAGCAATTATTCCCATTTCACAACAGTTTAATTTAGATTCTGGTCAAACAGGATTGATTATGTCGTTCTTCTTCTTAGGTTATTCCTTAATGCAAATTCCTGGCGGCTGGCTAGCGGATAAGATAGGTGCCAAAAAAGTGCTGATGCTGTCGTTAGCGATTATTTCTTTCTTTTCTTTTGCTTTTGGCATGGTCAGCGGCTTGATGCTGTTTATGATGATTCGCTTTTTTGCTGGTGTCGGTCATGGCGGCTATCCGCCAAGTGTTTCTAAAGCCGTTGCCAATAATTTTCCGCAGGAACGACGGACATTTATTCAATCCATGATTTTATCAACTTCAGGGATCGGCGGGATATTAGCCTTTACTCTAGGTGCGAATTTAATTAGTCAAAGCTGGCGCTTAGGCTATATCGTTCTGGGCAGTCTATTTGCAGCAGCGTTTATCTTAGTCGGCATTTTTGTACCAAAAGATCTTCAGCTATCTAAGAAGGAACAGGCCGCTAAAATTCCATTTAAAGAAGTCATTGCTAATCGTAATGTGTTGACGTTGTTTGTTGCGATGCTTTTATTGAACTTCCTGCTTTACGGAAATATTTCCTGGCTGCCAACGGTCTTAGCCCAAAAATTTAGCTTAGAAATCACGCAAGTGGGTTATTTACTGGCGGTTAATGCAATTTTCCAAACGATCGCTACTATGTTTGCTGGAGTCCTGCTGTCGAAATTATTCTTAGGCAAAGAAAAAATCTTCATTCTTGGGGCAACCATTATCTCAGCGATCTTTGTCGTAGTGTTTGTTTTATCTAGTAATTTAATAGTAGCGATGGTGGCTTTGATTCTGTTAAGCATGATCTCAGTTTCGGCCTTTACCGCTATCTTTACTCTGCCGCATAAAATCATGGATGGTTCAATTATCGGCTCGGCCATTGGCATCATTAATACTGGCGGAACATTGGGCGGCTTTTTGGCACCAATGATTCTAGGTCAATTGATTAATCTAGGCGGCGGTTCGTTCACTATTCCATTCGGTTTTATGGCATTGGCAAGTATATTGTGCGGATTAACGGTATTAACATTAAAAGATAGGAGTCAAGAATAATGACAAATCCCAAAGAACAAATTTCCCAAATGATTGAAGCAAAACGTGACAAATTTATTGCAGCAGCTGACCGTATTTGGAGCACGCCAGAGACGCGTTTTGCCACTGAAAAATCAGTCCAGCCCTTCTATGAAATTTTGGAAGAAGAAGGCTTCGAAGTTGAAAAAGGCTTAGCCGATATGGATCATTCCTTTGTGGCAACATATGGCTCTGGCAAACCGATTATTGGTATTTTGGCTGAATATGATGCACTTAGTAACTTAAGCCAAGTTGCTGATTTGGGTGAACAAAAAGCAGAAGTACCCGGCGGCAATGGTCATGGCTGCGGCCATAACTTATTAGGAACAGGTGCGCTAGCAGGAGCAGTCGGCATCAAAGACTATATTGCGGCCAATCAGCTGGAGGGAACTATCAAATTGTTTGGTTGTCCAGCAGAAGAAAGCGGCTATGGGAAGGCTTATATGGCTAGAGCAGGTTTATTCGATGAATTAGATGTGGCTCTATCTTGGCATCCTTGGGATATTAGCGGGGCATGGTCCATTAGCAGTCTGGCAGTTTATCAAGTGTATTACCATTTCAAAGGAATTTCAGCTCACGCAGCAGCTGCACCAGAACAGGGCCGTAGTGCGTTAGATGCAGCAGAATTGATGAATGTCGGTGTACAATTCCTAAGAGAACATATCATTGATGATGGTCGTGTACATTATGCCTTTACAGATGCTGGCGGTGAATCAGCGAATGTCGTGCAGCCAACGGCAAGCTTGTATTACTTCATTCGGGCACCTAAGATTGAACAGGTGGAAGAAATTTATCAACGGGTAAACAAAATTGCGCGAGGCGCAGCGATGATGACCGAAACAGAAGTAACGATTGATTTTGATTCTGCCTGCTACAACTATTTACCAAATCATGCAGTAACCACAGCGATGTACGAAAATCTTTTAACTGAAGGAAAAATGAACATAGGCCAAGAAGACCAGGATTATGCACAGCGCTATTACGACAGCTTAACCGATGCAGCAAGACAGTCCTTAGTCATTCGCGCAAAACAATTTACACCTGAAGCAGATGAGGCGGAAATCCAACGCTTGGGTTCATTACCAATTGCTGAACAAATTCAGCCCCTCGTTTTTTCTAGCGCGACCGCCGGATCAACGGATGTGGGGGATGTCAGCTGGGTCTGTCCAACTGCTCAAATCTTTGTCGGCTGCGAACCGCAAGGAACACCTGCTCACAGCTGGCAATGGGTAGCAAATGGCACATCTTCAGTGGCTCATGAGGGCTTATTAGCTGCAGGGAAAACGATTGCCGCAACAGCCTATGACTTGCTGACCAAACCGGAATTAGTTCAACAGGCTAAAGAAGAACATCAAAAAACATTGGCTGGTGAAGTTTACAAATCGGCCATTCCAGCTGAGGTTTTACCAAGATAAACAAAAAGGGGCTATTCAATGGAACAATTAAAGTATTCAAGTATTTTTGATATCATAGGCCCCATCATGATCGGTCCCAGCAGTTCGCATACTGCTGGGGCTGCTCGTATTGGGAAGGTTGTACGTAAAATTTTTGGCGAACGACCAGATACGGTCGATATTTATTTGTACGAGTCCTTCGCCAAAACCTATCGCGGGCATGGCACTGATATCGCACTAGTGGGTGGTTTATTGGGAATGGAGCCCGAAGATCCGCGCCTCAGTGATTCCTTAAAAATTGCTCATGAAGAAGGCATGGAAATTCTATTTGTACCGAAGCAGGAAAAAGCCGAACACCCTAATATGGTGCAGCTAAAGCTCACTCGAGGGACTCACGTCTTAACTGTTACCGGTATTTCCATCGGCGGCGGAAATATCCAAATTTCTGAAGTGAACGGCTTTAAGCTGTCTTTATCCTTAGGAATGCCGACCTTTGTTATTGTGCATCAAGATGTACCAGGGATGATTGCTCATATCAGTCAGCTCTTTTTTGATGCCGAGGTCAATATCGGTACGATGTCCGTTTCCCGCGAAGCAGTCGGGGAGAAGGCTATCACAGTTATCGAAATCGATGAACGCAACGAAGCAGTCCAAAATAAAATAAAAGCGATCGATTCAGTATTCAGTGTTTCTTATTTCGAATAAAGGAGGCTTTCGATGTTTTACAGTATTGAAGAGCTGGTGGAACAAAGTCAGGACTATGAGAATATCAGTGAGCTGATGATTGCTACCGAAATCCAATTAAGCGGCCGTACACGGGAAGAAATTATTCGTTTGATGGAGAAAAACCTGATAGTCATGGAACAGTCCATTGACGAAGGTGTAGCCGGGGTTAAGTCAGTGACCGGACTAACTGGCGGCGATGCGACTAAATTGAACAGCTACCTTGATTCAGGAAATTTTCTAAGTGGTGAAACGATCTTGACTGCGGTTAGAAATGCGGTTGCTGTCAACGAAGTGAATGCAAAGATGGGTTTAATCTGTGCCACGCCAACTGCTGGCAGTGCTGGAGTAGTTCCCGGTGTTTTGATGGCCTGTCGCAAGCGTTTAAACTTGAGTCACAGCCAACAACTCGAATTCCTCTTCACTGCTGGTGCATTTGGTTTAGTCATTGCCAATAATGCCTCAATTTCTGGCGCAGAAGGCGGTTGTCAGGCAGAAGTTGGTTCAGCCAGCGCGATGGCTGCAGCAGCCTTGGTTCAAGCCAATGGCGGTACAGCCCACCAAGCGGCCCAAGCTGTCGCAATTACTCTGAAAAATATGATGGGCTTGATCTGTGATCCAGTCGCGGGCCTCGTTGAAGTTCCTTGTGTGAAGCGAAATGCTTTAGGCTCCTCACAGGCCTTTATTTCAGCCGATATGGCCTTAGCTGGGATCGAAAGCGTTATTCCTCCCGATGAAGTCGTTGAGGCGATGTATCGTGTGGGGCGCCAAATGCCTAGTATCTTCAAAGAAACCGCAGAAGGTGGGTTAGCAATGACACCAACCGGTCAAAGACTGGCCAAAGAACTGATGGTCAAGGATTAAAAAATGAAAGCATCGAAGTTTATTGTTTCGGACAATAGACTTTGGTGCTTTTTTAGATTCTTTTAAATGAATTATTTTATCATTCTTCAGTTTTTTTATGATGCGATTAATCAAACAAAATAATTGCAAGCCTTATCATTGTTGAAGTATCAGCTCTCGTCTGAATTACCAAAAAAAACCTCGACAGATAGCTAAAGTTTTTCAAAAATTATCAGACAAAACACTTGCATCCGAAAGGAAAGAGCGTATAATGACAAGTTGTCACATGACAAGGTGTCATTTGTCATTTAAAAGAATTTTTTTAAAGGGAGGAGGGAAAGATCGTGCCTAAAGAAACCTTTTATCATCTGTCGGAAAAAAAGCAGCAGCGCATCATGGATTCGGCGAAAAAGGAATTCTCCAGAGTACCATTAGGAGACGCTTCGATTGCTCAGATTATCAAAGACGCAGGGATTCCCAGAGGCAGCTTCTATCAATACTTTGAAGACAAAGAGGACTTATATTTCTATTATTTTCAAAGTATGCGCCGAAATTTTCAGCAAGAATTGAATTTGGCAGTTGAACAGGCCGAAGGAAATTTATTTGACGGATATGAGCTTTATTTTTCCAAAATGGTTAAAGAGGTTTTACAGGGAACACATGCAGCTTTTTATAAAAACATGTTCATGAGTATGGATTATCGTTCGTTTAATAAAGTTGCCCCTCATTTTGGTAAAAACCCCCATGCTGCATGTTCTCCAGAACAGCAGTATAAAGAACAGTTTCAGGAGTTTTACGAGCGAGTAGATATAACTCTTTTGAAGGTAACCAATCAGAAAGAATTGAAGCTTTTGGTTAAGATGCTGATGCACATGGTTTTTTCGACGATTGCCGAGGGTTATAAACAAATGAAAGAAAACGATGACCACTCCATTGACGAGGTCATGGCGGAATTTAATTTGAAGTTAAGCTGGTTAAAAAGCGGCGCCACCAAAGAACGAATAGATAAGGAAGGTAATAAACGTGAAACTATTTAATTATTTACGCAAATACTGGTATGCCATCCTCGCGGCGCTGATTCTGTTAGTTGTCCAAGCGCACAGTGATTTGACATTACCAGGTATTACATCAGACATCGTGGATGTAGGGATTCAACAAGGTGGATTAGAGACAGCTACTCCAGATACCATCCGAGAATCAACCCTTTCAGCGATCGAGCTCTTCATGACCGATGCTGAAAAAGAAACAATTAAAGAAAATTACAAAAAGACGACAGAAACAGTTAAAGGAAAAGACATTCCTGTCTATGAGCTTCATCTAAAAGATGGCATGACAAAAGAAAAGCTAGCTAAAATTTTTGAATTGCCAATGTTTATGCTGGCTACATCCCAATCAAAAGAGTCAAAGGATGGACAGGAAGCTAAAGAAATTTTAGACGAATACAAACAATTAGGGACAGAGGGCAAGCAAGCCCAAGAATTGGGAAAAGAAGCCCAAGAGTTAGCGCAAGAAGCCCAAGAAGCGGGAGCAGCAGCACAAACGGCAGCAGCCTCTGGTGATCTGGCAACCGCACAGGCAAAGGGTGCTGAAGCAACTCAAAAAGGCGAACAAGCGCAAGAAAAAGGCGAGCAAGCCAAATCTATTGGTGATTCTATCACCCAAACACAAAAGGAATTACCTGCAAAAGTCGAAGCTGCTCGGAAGGAAACGAAAGAGGGCTTAGGCGATGTCGGGCAAGATTCTTTGAAGACGGTTGGGGTTCAAGTAACCTTAGCTGAATACAAAGCACTCGACAAGGACACCAAACAAATTCAAATGGATTATATGATCAAACGAGGAACAGAAATGCTGATTCTGACATTGATTTCAGCAGTCGCAGCCATTTTGGTTGGTTTAATCGCTTCGCTGGTTTCTTCTTCAGTCGGTAAGAGCTTGCGGGTGGGTCAATTTGACAGAATCCTGCAATTCTCAAACACGGAAATGGAGAAATTTTCTCCAGCATCCTTGATTACACGTAGTACAAACGATATTCAACAAATTCAAATGGGTCTGGTAATGACGATTCGGCTGGTTCTGTATGCTCCGATTTTAGGAATCGGCGGTGTTTACGAAGTCTATAAAACCGGAACAGGCATGGGTTGGATTATCGCATTAGCTGTCGGATTAGTTTTGATTTTAGTGTTAACTCTATTAGGCTTTACTATGCCAAAATTCAAGAGTTTGCAAAAATTAGTCGACCGAGTGAACTTGGTTTCTCGAGAAATCATTACTGGCTTACCAGTTATTCGGGCCTTTTCTCGTGAAAAATACGAAGAAAACCGGTTCGACGTTGCCAATACAAACCTGATGAAAACTCAAATGTTTGTGAACCGCAGCATGTCAATCATGATGCCAATTATGATGCTGTTGATGAACGGGATTTCTGTATTGATTGTCTGGGTCGGTGGTCACAATATTGATTCTGGTCAATTACAAGTTGGGGATATGATGGCTTTCATTACCTACACGATGCAAATTGTTATGGCCTTTATGATGCTTTCAATGGTTTCAATTATCTTACCTCGTGCCAACGTTTCTGCAGGGCGTGTGGATGAAGTCTTAGCAACAGAGCCAACAATCATTAATCCGGAACAACCACAAGACGACCATGATTTCAAAGGTCAAGTGAAATTTGAAGGAGTAATCTTCCGTTATCCAGATGCTAATGAAGACGTGCTGCATCATATCAATTTTACTGCTAAACCGGGAGAAACCACGGCCATAATCGGTTCCACTGGTTCAGGGAAATCGACAGTGGTTAACTTGATTCCAAGACTATTTGATGTAAGCAGCGGCAGAATCACTATTGATGGTGTTGATATTCGTCAAATGAGCTTGCATAAGCTGCATGACCTGATCGGCTTTGTTCCGCAAAAAGGGGTTCTATTCTCTGGAGATATTGAATCCAACATTAAGTTTGGGAACATCGAAGGTATATCCGATGAACAAATGAAAAAAGCCGCTCAAATTGCTCAAGCAGAAGAATTTATTAATGACAATGAAGCTGGCTATGAACGCCATATCTCTCAAGGAGGAACCAATGTCTCCGGGGGACAAAAGCAACGTTTGTCTATTGCACGGGCATTAGCAAAAGATCCTAAAATTTTAATCTTCGATGATTCACTTTCAGCCCTAGACAACAAGACCGACATTGCTTTGCGTCGTGCTCTAGCTGAAAACGTCAAAGGCATTACACAAATCATCGTTGCACAAAAAATTTCAACCATCCTTCACGCGGATAATATTATCGTACTAAATGAAGGGCGTATCGTGGCGCAAGGAACCCACGATGAACTGATGGAAACATCACCTGTATACCAAGAAATCGCTTCTTCACAGTTGAGTAATGCCGAATTAGGCTTGGAAGCAGAATAGGAGGGGAAGGAAATGGCAGAAAATAAACAGCAACGCCCGCAAGGCGGACGCGGGCCAATGGGCGGCGGCCGAGGAATCGCTCCTGGCGAAAAAGCCAAGGATTTCAAAGGCACCATCAAAAAATTAGTTTCCTATATAGCAAGTTATAAGATCCCCGTCTTCTTCGTCATGATTTTTGCGGCGGCATCGACTATTTTCAATATTTGGGGACCAAAAATCCTATCAAAAGCAATTACCGAATTATTCAATGGCTTGATTAAAAAATATCAAGGCACCGGAAGTATCAATTTTGATAAGATCGGACACATTTTACTCTTCATGCTGGGACTTTACTTAGTTGCTTCCGTTTTCGGAATCATGCAAGGTTGGATTATGTCCACCATTACA
This sequence comes from Enterococcus sp. AZ071, assembly GCF_050499065.1. NCBI lineage: Bacteria > Bacillati > Bacillota > Bacilli > Lactobacillales > Enterococcaceae > Enterococcus > Enterococcus sp. AZ071. Next base: position 2,416,023 of record NZ_JBIPAS010000001.1, on the reverse strand, counting down.
CAAAAAATTACGTACCGTATGCGGAAAGAAATTTCAGAAAAAATCAACCGCATGCCAATGAACTACTTTGAAAGCCGGACAACCGGTGAAGTCTTATCACGTATCACGAATGATGTGGATACCTTAGGACAATCCTTGAACCAATCAGTTACTCAGTTGATTACATCCGTCTTCACCATTGTCGGAGTCATTGTCATGATGTTATCGATCTCCGTACAGATGACCGGGATTTCTATTCTAATCGTACCGATTTCCTTGCTTTTGATTACAGTAGTCATTAAGTTCTCACAAAAGCATTTCAAAACCCAACAAAAATACTTGGGGATTATTAATGGACAAGTCGAAGAAACAGTCGGCGGCTACAACATTGTGCATCTCTTCAATGAAGAAGAAAATGCCCTAGCCGAATTCAAAAAGCAAAATGAAGTATTGTTTAAATCCGCTTGGAAATCTCAATTTCTTTCTGGATTGATGCAGCCAATCATGAACTTTGTTGGTAACCTAGGGTATGTAGCCGTAGCGATTATCGGTGGGATTTTAGCCTACAATGGAACTATCACAGTTGGTGATATCCAAGCCTTTATCCAATATGTACGTAACCTAACACAACCAATTGCTCAGCTGGCACAAGTATCAAACATGCTGCAATCCATGGCAGCAGCAGCTGAACGTGTTTTTGAATTCTTAGGTGAAGAAGAAGAAGCTCAAACCGTCGAAAACCCAGTCAAAATCGGCAAGGTTAAAGGCATGGTTGACTTTGATCACGTTAAATTTGGTTATACACCAGATAAAATTATTATTAACGATTTCAGCAGTCACGTCGATCCAGGACAAACCGTTGCAATCGTTGGACCAACCGGTGCTGGTAAAACCACAATGGTTAAACTGCTGATGCGCTTCTACGATGTTAATTCAGGAGCAATCAAAATCGACGGGCACGACATTAGAGACTTCAACCGTGCAGATCTACGCGAAAATATCGGGATGGTTCTTCAAGATACTTGGTTATTCAAAGGAACTATCATGGACAACCTGCGCTACGGAAGACTTGATGCGACGGACGAAGAAGTATACGCAGCAGCCAAAGCCGCTCACGTAAACCACTTCATCGAAACCTTGCCTGGCGGCTACAACATGGAATTGAACGAAGAATCATCCAATATTTCTCAAGGACAAAAACAATTGCTGACGATTGCACGTGCTATCTTAGCAGATAAACCAATCCTGATCTTGGATGAAGCAACCTCTTCAGTCGATACTAGAACCGAAGTATTAATCCAAAACGCCATGAACAACCTAATGACCGGCCGGACTTCCTTCGTTATCGCTCACCGTCTATCTACGATTAAGGATGCAGATAAGATCCTTTACATGCAAGACGGCGATATCAAGGAACAAGGAACACACGAAGAACTATTAGCCAAAGATGGTTATTACGCTGCGTTGTACAATTCACAGTTTGATGAGTTGGCAGGGTAGGAAGTTAGATAATAAAACTACCAGTGAAATGTTGATGAGACATTTTGCTGGTAGTTTTTTTGTAGTGTGAAGGATTGTCTTAAAATTCTTAGAAACATTTCTGTGAACAATTTTTTGGATAAGGAATCTCATATAGCCTTTTTTGAAAGTCTTCAAAATAAATGGAAATGATTAACCATCTGCGAGAATCAATCAAACTATTCTTACAGGTGGTCGATCACTCTATTGGACTAAAACAGCATGGCTTCTTCTATGATGCCTTTGAGCCCTATACGCAGTAGGTGATTGATCATGGTACTTTTTGAAAATCTTTGAGAAATAAGAAGGACTGCTAAAACCGCAAACTTTACTAATATAATCGACAGACCAATTTGTTGTAAAAAGAAATTCCTCGCTTTGAGAGATTCTAAATTCAACAAGATATTTTTTTAAAGGTGTTCCGACGTGCTTTACAAAAATGCTAGAAAGATAGGATCGATTAATGTTTAATCTGTTTGCAATATCGTTTACAGTTAGCTCTGTTCCATAAAAATCTTCAACGATAGCAATAGCTTTCCGAACATAATTCTCTGCAGAAAAATTATCAGAGTTGAATACTTCTTCCTTCGTATACTCCTCATTACCAATTTTTGACAAGAGAATTAAAAACAACCCATTTATATATAAGTCATTAATGGTAGTGCCTATATTGACTTCAATAATGCTTTCAAGTAAATTTTTGATTTCTTCAAATTTTTTGTTGTCTATTTCTCTAGTGAGTGTCGGGTAGCTTAATCCCAATCTACTCATGAAGTGACTAGCCAAGCCTCCATGAAATCCTACCCACGAATAGGTCCAAGGATCAACTTCATCCGCTTGATAAAAAATCATTTGATCCGGTTCAACAAGAAAAAGCTGACCAGCTTCAATCAAATATTCTGTCCTATTTACAATTAACTTTCCCTTTCCAGAAAGAACAAAATGTAAAAGATAATAGGGTCTTGAACCAGGACCGTATGAATGAAGTGCTAGACACTCTGAATGGCCACAGAACCTTATTTTTAGATCATTCCAAGCAGAGTCACGATAGAGATTTAAATTTTCTATTTCCATTTAACAAACCTCCCAAGTGTAAAATTTAACCAACAAAAGTTATAGAGTAGCCAACAAATATAGCTAACGATATGAGACAAGTCTATTATATTATATAGTCATTAGCAATACATGATTTGAAATAGTCTTGCAAATAATGGTTTTGCTGCGCTTACAAAAAAAATATTTTGATCGATGTTTTATATGCATGTTATTTTAATGGTATTATCGTGATGGAGGGAGAAAACAAAAGTGTTAGTCTGTGATAGAGTTGAAAACCAGATCTTGTGAACAGTATCTTATAGCCAACAAATAAGATTTTCCTTAAAAAATGAAAAGGTTTGCTGAATGAGACTGATACTCTATGTTTCAATTCATGACTATATTTTTTAGAAAGACAAAGGTTTTAGAATAGTTAAACGATATCAATTGATTACAAAATCAACGATATATAGATTATATTTTCGAAAGGATGAGAAATTTGAGGAATTTTGCAAAAACGCCACCAAAGGGATGGAATAGTTGGGATGTATATGGCGCATCAGTTACTGAAGAGGAAGTACGCCGCAATGCAGTTGTAATGGCGACTAAATTAAAACAACATGGATGGGATTATGTAGTAGTAGATATTCAATGGTATGAACCAGGTGCTGATTCTGCTGCATATCATGTGTTTGCGCCATTAAACATTGACGAATTTAGCCGAGTAATGCCTGCTGAAAATCGTTTCCCTAGTGTTAAAGATGGAAACGGATTCAAATCTTTAGGTGATTATATCCATAGTTTAGGATTGAAATTTGGAATTCATATTTTGAGAGGGATACCTCGTGAAGCTGTCCATAAACGGATGAATATTAAAGGGTCAGATAAAACAGCCGATCAAATCGCAGTTAATAGCATTTGTCCTTGGAACTCGGATATGTATGGTGTAGATGTAAGTATGCCTGAAGGACAGCTTTATTATGATTCACTACTAGAAATGTATGCGGAATGGGGAGTTGACTTTATCAAAGTGGATGATATTGCTTACTCTACTATCTATCGTGAAGCACACCTTGCCGAAATTACCGCTATCAGAAAAGCCATTGATAAAACTGGAAGAGAAATTGTTTTATCCTTATCGCCAGGACCAGCACGTTTGCAAGACGGGAGTTTCTTACAAGAAAATGCAAATATGTGGCGACTAACAGACGATTTCTGGGATGATTGGGAATTATTATATGATATGTTTGATCGCTGTAATTATTGGTCACCGTTCATCAAACCAGGAAATTGGCCGGATTGTGACATGCTGCCTTTAGGACACATTGGTATTCGGTCTGGAGAACGAGGAATGCCAGATCGAATGACAAATTTCACGAAGCCAGAGCAAAAAACCATGATTACATTATGGTCAATATTCCAATCGCCATTGATGTTTGGTGGAGAATTGGCAGACTTGGATGAATGGACATTGGGACTTTTAACAAATGAAGAAATTAATGCTATGCACACAACACTCAACAAGCAGAAGCAAGAATTTAGAAATGAAGAATGGATCGTTTGGTCTGGAGAAAATGATCAAAACAACTATATAGCTATTTTCAATGTTTCAAACACCGATCAGGCTATCCCTTTGGACTTGATGAACGAATATATTTCGATGGATCAAGCAATTGAATTATGGTCAGGAGATACGAAAGAAATGTTTGATAACAAACTTGAGAGTCACGGCTGTGCAATCTTTAAACTGTAATTAGGTCTAAAAAAAAGCTAGTCGTATACACATACTAATTTACGTTGGAAGGTTAGTTTTTTCAGATTAACTAACCTTCCTGAATAATATGCTGGCTACTGATATCAATAAAAAGACATTATTCATTTTGTGTTTATCAATAGACGAAGAAAGGTTTTGAATATAATGGATACAATAGGTAAAAGCCTAAGTATTAAGGAAAAAATGGCTTATGGGTGTGGGGATGCGGCGAGTAATATCATTTGGGCTTCAATGGGTGCTTTCATGATGTTCTACTATACTGATGTTGTAAACATCAGTGCAGCAACCATTGGTACTATCTTTTTAATCTCTCGAGTGATTAATGCGATTGTAGCACTGACAACAGGTTGGCTAATTGATAATACAAAATCAAAATATGGTAAAGCAAGACCATGGTTATTATGGTTTGCAGTACCATTTGCAATTGTTACTTTTGCGATTTTCTCTGTTCCAGATGTTGCGAAACTGTATCAAATCATTTATATATTCATTGCTTACAATGCCATGATGAGTGTTTACTCGCTAATTAATATTCCTTATGGATCAATGGCAACAATGATGACGAAAGATCAGTACCAAAGAACACTGTTGAATATTTTTAGACAATTATTTGCTCAAATCGCTAGTTTGCTGGTTACAGCATTTACGTTACCGTTAGTAAAAGTTTTTAGCTCTTTTGCTGGTGAAAAAACAGCTTGGAGTATTGTTTATGGTATTTTTGGCGCTGCGGCGGGTATATTATTCATTCTTTGTTTCTTAGGGACTAAAGAGCGTATCCATGAAAACGAAGTAGTCAAGGAAGAAAAAATCAATATTGCTAAAGGAATGAAATCGGTACTGAAGAACAATTATTGGGTGATGCTAATGGTAATCTCTATCAGTATCAATATCTTTTTTCAAGCAATCAGCACTGTAAACACGTACTATTGTAAAGCTGTTTTACATAACAGCAATATGATTGGAATTTTGAACACAGCTTATATAGTTCCAGCCATTATCACATTCTTTTTTGTTCATTTAATTGTGAAGAAATTTGGTAAGGGGTATACTACAATGTTTGGTTGGATTATCATCTGTGCTAGTTATGTTGTATTATTGCCGTTTACAGAAAACCATCTAGCATTAATTATTACTTCAGGGTTACGTGGTGTAGGGTATTGTTTCTTATTGGCTGTTTCATCTGCAATGGTTAGCGATGCGGTTGAATATGGTGAATGGAAAACGCATGTACGTGTTGAAGGTTTAACTTTTAGTATGCAAGGTTTTGTTGGGACAATTGCTGCTGGTTTGGTAACGGCATTCATCGGAGGAGTACTTGATTTTAGTAAGTATGATGGAACACTTAGTTTCGGTCAAGAACAGCCAGGCTCTGCAGTTTCTGCAATCAAGATATTGTTTATTGCAATGCCATTTATCGTAGGGATTCTAAATGTTATCTTACTTAAGTTTTATAAGTTGGATAAAATGTACCCTAAAATCATTGAGGATTTAAACGTAAGGAATAGTGTAGCTACAAATTCTTAGTTGGAAATAATTTTTGCAGACAAAGTATAAATTGTTTGCAAAAAATTATCAGTTGAAAGAAAGCGCTTCAAAAGGAGGGCACTAATGAAATCAGTAACTGTTGAAGACGACCAAGAATATAAGGAAGACAAAAGGCAGCGTAAGGGCTTTAAGACATCTCTTTCAGAAAAAATCGCTTATGGTATGGGGGACGTTGCTTGTAATGTAGTCTATGCGCTGACTTCAGGGTTGTTAGTCTATTTTTATACGAATGTTATCGGTGTTCCTGCTGGGGTGGTAGGAACGATCTTACTGGTGTCGAGAATATTCGATGGTATTTCAGATTTAGCGATCGCACAATTAATGGACAAAATTAATTCGAAACATGGAAAAGCTAGGGCTTGGATTCTATGGATGTCTGTTCCTTACGCGCTAACAGCTGTTGCACTTTTTGTGGTACCGGCTAATGCGACATTAACAGTCCAAACGATCTATATTTTTATTTCTTACAATTTATGCACAACAATTGTATATACTGGATTGAATTTACCGTATTCAGCGATGGCGCCACTGATGACAAATGATGATGATGATTTGGCCAAACTCAATTTATTTAGAATGTCAATGTCACCAATCAGTAACATGATTGTGACAGCATTAACTCTTCCATTTATCAATAGGCTGGGTGGTGATCAAAAAGCTTGGATTACTGTGACAGCTGTCTACGGTGTTGTTGCATTTGGTATGTTGATTTGGACTTTTCTTGGTACCAAAGAAAGATTTCATACAACCGCAGCGGCCGAGGCCGAGGCACTTCCATTTACACAAAGGCTAAAAGCAGCCGGACAAAATAAGTATTTCATCATCATGTTTATGACTGTCATTTGTTTATCAATCTATCAAAACGTTAATGGGACAGTATCTACATACTATGCTCAATATATTTTGGGAAATGCTGAATTGATGGGCTTGATGCAAACATTCGAAAAAATTCCATGGATTTTGGGAATCATGTTTATGGCTCCGTTAATTAAACGGTTTGGTAAACGAAACTTAGTTCTTTGGGGAGCAATCTTATGTGTAGCAGCACAAGTACTAATTATATTCAGCCCTAAGAATTTGAATTTAATTCTTTTTTCTGCAGTGTTAAGAGGACTTGGCGAAGCCCCAATAAATGGGTTAACATTTACTATGATTGCTGATGTGATTAATTACGGTCATTGGAAAACGGGGATTCGTGTACATGCATTGATCTTTTCAACTTTCACAGTAGGACAAAAGTTTGGAGGAGGAATTACTGGTTGGGCTATCGGCCAACTATTAGAAGTCTCTGGTTTTACTGGTTCTGTCAGAGAAGTCCCTTCTGCAATATCTATGGTACAAAATCTGTATATTTATGGAACTATTATTGCATGGGTAGCAGTAGCTATTTGTATGCTGAAATACAATTTAGACAAAGAGTATGACAAGGTAATGTTGGATTTGGAAAAACGAGAAAGTGAGAAATTATCGGTTTAAAGTTATGTGGTTATATTTTTCATTTCAGATTTTTAATATGCAGGCCAATCATTTTATTGATAATGATTGGCTTTTTTTTGTCTGAACCAGGGATTTGTAAGGGATCTATGATTATTATTTTTTAATATTCTTTTTGCGAACTAATAGTGAAGTGAATAATGCAAAGTATAACAAGTCCAAAAAGAGATAGCGTATTGTCATACAGGCAAAAAATAATGAGGATCTTTTTAAATGTAGCTGCTAATACTAAACGAATAATTTGCTTACTCGACACATATTGCTTGTGACAACTGCTAATGAATGTACGAAAAGTAAAAATTATCAGAAGATAATCAATCGACTCGTTTCCTTAGAAAATAAGTAAAAAAGAATGTCGAACACTCCATGTTCCTTGTTTGTCGACAGCCTAAATCGAAGAGAAATTACACTCTTCGATTTTTTGCTTTGATAAGAAATCGAGCAGCTATTCAAAACTACATAACCAAATAGAAAAACTCGAGCAGTCAGCCCTATTACCAAACTTTATAAACTGCCTTAACACTTTCATGATTAATGATGAAAAAAGGCGGTCTTTTATCAAAGATGGAAATCTACTATGATAAATATAAGAGATAGTGAGAATGTCAGTTTAACATTCGAATCAAACGATTTTTTTCTCTTAAGGAAAATTATTACGTTAAGTCGAGGAGGTGAAAAAATGGAAAAAAGTATGCGACGACGAAATCAATTACTCTCCTTATTGCTTTCAGAAAGCGAATATAGAGCAACCGATTATTTTAGTGATAAGCTGGAAGTTTCAACTCGGACAATTTTGAATGATGTCAATTTTTTGAATAAGGAATTAGCCAAAAAAGAGATCGAGATCGTCAAAGTCCCTCGGCATGGAATCAAGTTAGTTGGGATTGATGGAAATATCAGCCATATCTGGGACATTTCTTTAGAAAACGAGGGAGATGTTTATGATGTTTTAGGCAGGAGAGAAGCGATTCTGCGGCAATTATTTATGCGTCCGACAGGTCAATTTCTCGAAGTGATGGAAAGGCATTTCTTTATCTCTGATTCGACACTAAAAAAAGATTTGGATTATTTACAACATTATCTGCGCCACTTTGAGGTAAAAATTTGCCAAAACAAAGGAAAAGCGTTCCTTAAAGGGCCCGAAGCCAATATCCAACAGTCTTACCAGAATTTTTTGATGACGAAATTCCCCGATACCTTGCTGGTAAACAACGATGAGTTGATCGTTCAATTAAGCAATTATTTCTCGAAGACCTTGATTCAGTTAGTCAAAGATACGTTAGAAAAATTTTCGGATATCTTTTACAGCGACATTTCAAATAAATATTTTTCAGCAATTTTTCTTACACTTTTATGTTTGCTTACTCGCGCAGAAAAGGGCTGCCACATGACGATTGAAGAGAAGAAGAAGAATGAACTGGAGGATTTGGCACTTTATACTCAATCCTATGAAATTTGTTCCTTCATTTCAGCGAAGCGTTCAATTGAGCTTTGGTATCCTGATATTTATCATTTGTCTGAAACGTTGTATGCCATGAACGTCAAGCCGTACCATAAATCAACGAAAAGTTATAACAGCTGCTACCAGGAAGTGGTAGAAGAATTGACGTCTGACTTGGGCAATTTATTAAATATCGATTTTTCTGGCGACCAAGAATTACATGATTCATTGATGAGTCATATTGTTCCGATGATTTATCGTTTGCGTCGCAACATATTGATCAAAAATCCTTTTATGGAGGAAATAAAAAATCGGTACCTACTATTATATTCCATGATGTGTTATGCCACGAGTAGTCTAGCTCAGCGCTTTTCGATTGAAATTACAGGTGATGAGATTTCTTTTTTAGTAATTTATTTTCAAGTTTCCTTGGAACGAAAGTATGGAGTGAGTTTTCGCAATATCTATGTGATTCTTTCGCGAGGATTGATCACAAGTGATTTGATTTACACGAAAATTCGTCGAATCATTCCTCATACCGACAAAGTGATTCAACTAACTACGAAAGAATTTGAGCAGGTGACATTGAATTTTCATGATGTTGTCGTTACTACGGATAATACCTTAAAAGCAAGGAACATCGTATACATCTCTCCAATGATCAAGGACGAAGAGATCAGTCGAATCGTTCATACTTACTATAAACGTTACAACGCAACCGCAAAAGAAAATTCTCACGTTCAGCACCAATGGATCAATCCAGAGCTTATTTTCCTTCAACAGCATGTGGAGAATAAGGAAAAGTGTTTGAACTTTATGATTGAAAAATATCAAGAGCTGGGAATTGCAAAAGAAAATTTTGGTGAATCCGTTTGGGTTCGAGAAAAATTAGGAGATACCAGTTTTTCTGTCAGCGTTGCCATTCCCCATGCAGATCCTAGTGAAGTCAATCAAACATCGATTGGAATCATGACGCTAGATAAGAAAATAAATTGGGGAATCAACAATGTTAATGTGATTCTGTTTTTCGCTATTTCAGATACGGACATTGATACGGCGAAGAGTAAAATCACCGGTTTGCTTGAATTTATCGAGAAGGAGGAAAATGTTGAAAAGCTGATTCAAGTAACGGATAAGCAGACTCTTTTAGAATTAGTGATGGGTGAAGGGAGTGCAATCTAGGTGGCTGACTTTTGGGATGAAATGTACTTAGATGAACATTTAGTAGATTTAGAAATAAACGAAGTAGACAATTTTTCTTCATTGGCGGCATTAGCCAATCGTCTTGAAAAAAATCAGTGTGTGAATGGAGAGTTTAGTCGAGCAATTCAGGACCGGGAAAAAGAATTTTCGACGGGCTTGCCCTTAGAAAATGTCGGGGTTGCGATTCCTCATACTGATTCGGAGTATGTTTTTAAGCAGTCGATGGCCATTGGTATTCTGAAGAATCCAGTGATGTTTGAAATGATGGGCTCACCAGAAGTCTTAGTTCCAGTAAAAATCATTTTTATGCTGGCGATCAAAGAGCCTAAGAAACAACTGGAATTTTTACAGGCATTGATCGAGATGTTTCAAAAAGATGAAAAAGTCTTAGCAATTGTTCAAGCCAAAACGGCAACGGAAGCCGTCAAAAAAATGAAGCAGAATTTAAAATGAGGACGTGGAAAAGATGAAAAACATTCTATTAGCTTGTGGTTCAGGTATTGCAACATCAACAGCAGTAAACGGAAAAATTTCAAAAATTTTGGATGAAAATGGGTATAAAGGAAAGTATAAAATTACCCAATGCAAAATTTCAGAGGCACCAAATAAAGCAGTAAATTATGATTTTTTGATTTCTACAACCGTGATACCTAAAGGCTTGGACTGTGAATCTGTTTCGGGTGTGTGCTTTTTAACGGGGGTCAATACGAAACCAACGATTGACAGAATTATTGAATTGATGGAAATGTAATCAGTAGTTAAGAATACGAGTAGAAAAGGGGAATAGTCATGGATGCTATTATCAATGTGTTTCAATTTATTCAGGGCTTGGGTGTATCCGTTGTAATGCCAATTGTGATCTTTATCATTGGTTGTGCCTTCAGAACAGGTGTGGGTCAGAGTCTTCGCGCAGGTTTGACGGTAGGGGTAGGCTTCATTGGTTTGAACTTGGTCATCAACTCGTTATTAGGAACCAGTCTTTCGCCAGCGGTGCAGGCGATGGTGGATCGTTATGGATTAAGTTTATCGACGATTGATGTGGGATGGCCGGCCTCTGCGGCGATTGCAATGGGCTCAACGGTAGGATTGATCATCATTCCATTAGGCTTGTTGGTAAATATTGTGATGCTGCTGACAAATACAACGCAAACAGTGGATGTAGATATTTGGGATTACTGGCATTTTGCTTTTACTGGTGCTTTGGTAGCCATTATCACTGATACTTTGTGGTTGGGAATTTTTGCGGCAGTTGTCAACATGGTCATCATTATGGTTTTGGGAGATGTTACCGCTTCAGAGGTGGAAAAATCGCTAGATCTGCCGGGGGTTTCACTGCCTCACGGATTTACCACCGCCTATGCTCCGATCGCGATGGTGATTAATAAATTGATCGATATGATTCCAGGCGTAAGAAATATCAATATCAACATGGATACAGTGCAAAGAAGATTCGGTGTATTTGGTGAACCAATCTTAGTAGGTACCTTTTTAGGAATAATTATCGGGATCATTGCAGGGTACGATGTGACACAAGTATTGACATTAGGAGTTTCATTAGGAGCCGTTCTGGTTTTGATCCCTAAAATGGCTGCTTTGTTGATGGAGGGTTTGATGCCGATTAGTGACGCTGCCAGCGAATTCATCCAAAATCGATTCCAAAACCGCGGAAAAATTTATATTGGCTTAGATTCTGCAGTTGGTGTAGGACATCCGGTAACATTAGCAATCTCATTTATTTTAGTCCCCTTGTTGATTTTCTTAGCAGTTGTCTTGCCAGGAAATACGGTCATGCCATTTGCTGATTTAGCTGTTATACCATGGATGTTCGTATTAATCACACCTATCGTAAAGGAAAACGGATTTAGAGGATTAATCGTCGGTTTGATTGTCTTGATTTTCGGGTTGTGGATCGCTACAGACTTAGCGCCAATGATTACGACTGCTGCGAACAACGTGAATTTCCAAATGCCAGAAGGCGCATCGCAAATTTCATCTATTTGTGACGGTGCGAATCCATTGACTTGGGCGTTGGTCCGCTTAAATGGTCTCGGCTATATTGGTACGGGAGTTGGGGCCTTTGTTGCTTTGGCAATGGCTATCTGGAACCGTAACCGAATCAAAAAAGAAGCTTCGCAGTTCCACGATGGAGGAGAAGCTGCATAATTCTTTTGTATGGAAAAGGGGAAAGAACATATGAAACGATTCGAGTATGATAAAACATTGTACTTTATCGATGTCCCTGTTACAGGAGTAGTCTCATTAATTGTTTTTCTCATCGCAGTTGGCTCAATCATCACCAATCACATACCAGAGCTAATGTTCCTAATTGGAATCGTTGCTTTTTACAGCTTTTGGAACGCACTTGTGGCAAAAGTTACGCCAAGAGAGATAAACGTTGATGGAGAAATGCTAACTTTGCGTTCATTTAACCGAGTAGATGCCTACGATTTAACCCTGTTGAAAAGCTTTAAAATTCGTGAGTTCCCAACGGCAGGAAAAATGTTTCTGCGAATGGATGGCGGCGGAGTGCTAAAAGGACGTTATTGGTTGAATACGAAAAATTATAGTGAGGGTCAAGAGCTGTTTCGATTATTACTGGATATGGAGTATGAAAAACATCCAGAGTCATTGAAAGCTCGTGCTAGAAGAGTAAATACGGAGTATATTGCTCTTGCCAAAAAAAAAGAGGCTAGATGATGTTAGAAAAAGAAAAAGCAGAAATGATCGCTGCAGGAATAAAATTGGATCGCTACGGCTTGATCTCCTTATCGGGAGGAAACGTAAGTGTACGAGTGAACCCAGAGACGTTACTAGTTACGCCTAGCGGAATGATGTACGAAGAGATGGTTCCCGAAGATGTCTTAGTAATGACTATGGATGGCAAGGTAATTGAAGGAGAACACCGTCCGAGTGTTGATACGGTCGCTATTCGCTACATTTTCCAACAGATGCCTACAGTTGACGCCGTCATTCACACCCATCAACCCTATGCTACGGGAATTGGTTTGGTGGTGGATCAGATCGATTGCGACGTTACAACACTTGCGAATACAGCAAAAGGTCCAGTAAATGTGGCTCCTTATAGTTCAGCAGCCAATATTGATATGGGTTATGCAGTGGTTGACCATATCGGAGATCAATTGGCCGTAGTGCTGAAGAATCACGGGGTCGTAACTGTGGGTAAAAACCTGAAAGAAGCCTTATACGCTGCCGTATATCTAGAAGAAGCTGCTAAGACATTATATGTAGCGCACTCTTACGGAGGCGATATCGCTAAACTGAACGAAGAACAGATTCAGACTGCTGTTGAAGTATTTAAAGAGTATGGTCAAGTTAAATAGTAAGTAGTGTTAGCTTGAGATAAATGATTAAAGCCTATCTGCCGTTTTTTGGCAGATGGGTATTTTTGTGTTTGTAGAGGAAGAGAGGACGGATTTGTTGCGGGGGATTTAAGCACATAAAGAGGTTGCTGATGTTTGGTCATTTCCTAATACATTAAAGTAGTGATCCATTTTTTATCTGATACTCGTTAACGATTTTTTAATTAAAACATTTCCCTTCCCAAAAATAAACTAAAAGAATACACGAAGAACTACCAACCAAATGCGGTTATTACACTACACTTTACAATTCACAATTTGATGAGTTCGCTGGATAGGCGTTCTGATTTTCTACAGATAAGTTGTAGGAAAATGAGGTTCTGCTGAAGCTGAATGATTTATCTAGCACAGCAATAATCCACACTTTTAATTGTCCAGATATTATATTTTTTGTTTAGATTTCAAAAAACTCCTCCATAAACAGAGGGCATAATCGTAAATTGAATTATCAAACGTCTGCCAATTAGAAATGTTGCTGAAACAAAGATTAGCCAAGTATCTTTACATATATAAAGGACTCGGTCAAACGTTCGATAAGAAGTTTGAGAGTAATTTCATAGAGCTAATGAATAGTACTTTGTCACTTTGTGGTGACAAAGTATGTAATGCGATGTATTTGTAAGCGTTATACAATGTGCTTAACAACACGAGGAGGATATATATGAGTGGGATTATTGATAAGAGAACAATATTTTTAGACAGTATTTTTGCCGATAAGCAAAGTTTACTACAAGATATTGCAGACACTGCAGTTGAACTTCAAATTACTGATCAAGCATCAGAGATTTTTAAGGAACTAAATGATCGAGAAAATACACTGTCTACTTCAGTGGGAAAGGGAATTGCAATTCCTCACTGTAAATCAAACATCGTCAAAAATTCAAAAGTATTTTTATATCGTTTGAAGGAAGAAATAGCTTGGGATGACGAAGAGAATATTAAACTAGCATTTGCTATTATAACTAATAATGATAGTTCCGATCATTTGTCCATCTTGGCGAAACTTTCTAGAAATTTGCTAAAAGATACTTTTTTGAATCAGATTAAAGAAGCAAAAACTTCCGAAGAAGTTTTTGAAAAAATCACTAGTATTTTAGATTAGGAGTGGAGATTATGAAAAAAATCGTAGCAGTTTGTGCTTGTCCAATGGGAGTTGCTCATACTTATATGGCTGCTGATGCAATCGAGGAAGCAGCAAAAAAATTAAAAATGAGTGTAAAAGTAGAAACTCAAGGAGCTGGCGGAATCGAAGATAAGCTAAAACCAGCAGATATTTCAGAGGCAGATATGATCATTTTTGCAACTGCAGTGAAAGTCAGTCAGATTGAGCGTTTTGAAGAATATGAAGAAAAAATCGTTCGCGTGACATTAAAAGAAGCTATTAATGAAAGTGAGAGGATCATCTCAGACAATATCGCAAAGGAGAATGAATAATGAATAAGCAAAAATTACAGGATTTGCAACAGCATTTAATGACAGGAATTTCATACATGATTCCTATCATCGTTCCTGCTGGAATTATCATGGGAATCGGAATTATGTTTGGTCAGCTAGCCGGTTTTGATGCTTGGGATGCGACGTTGTTAGATGGTAATGACAGTGTCCGAAAATTGGTTGGTTGGTTAACTCAAGTAGCAGGTGCGGGTATGATGGGTTTAATGTTCCCAGTATTTTCGGCATTTGTTTCTTATAGTATTTCGGATAAACCAGGTTTAGCTCCAGGGTTCATCGGAGGCTATCTAGCAAATGTTATGGGATCTGGATTTTTGGGAGCAGTGGCTGTTGGTTTGTTTGCTGGTATAGTAGTTCAGTTTTTAAATGACCATTTAAAATTTAGTCGTACCTTCAGACCAGTGAAAACGATGTTTATCATTCCCGTTTTCTCTACTATTTTTGTCATTATATGCAGCTATTTTGTCATTGGTCCAATTGGATTGATTCTGGTGGACTTGATCACAAAATTTATTAACGCAGTTGGGGAAACTGGAGAAGTGGCACTGGCTTCAGTGATTGCAGGTTCAATGGCATTTGATTTAGGCGGACCAGTAAATAAGACTGCACTGGCGCTGTCCATGCAACTGAATACTGATACAGGAGCTAATGCTTGGGTACCAGCAATGATTGGCGCAGTTATTCCAGCCATTGGAATTGGCCTGGCTACATTATTAGATAAACTAATTTTGAAGAAAGCAGTCTACAATGATCAAATGAAAACCGATGGAATTGCTTGTTTCATATTGGGTTTTATGGGAATATCAGAAGGAGCTATTCCATTTGCAATCAAAGATCCGTTGTTTATGATGCCCTTAAATGTTATCGCATCTGCTACTGGCGGCGCATTGGCAGCCCTTTTTGGAACGAAAGCTGTAACAGGTGTGCCTGCGGCCATTTGGGGTTGGCCGTTAGCAACGAATCCATTAGGTTGGGTAGTTGCAGTAACGGTGGGATCTATGATAGTTTGTGCAGGTGCTTTGATTAGAGGCAGCCAACTAGCAAGAAGGAAAGAGAAAGAAAAAGAAGCAGTGGTTTAACCAAGATGGACTGAATTCTGGGAAAAGAGGGTAAGGATGAATCAAACATTGAATAGAATAATAGACCTTCTCCTGCAAAGCAATCAACCAGTATCCAGTGCTCGGTTAGCCGAAAGCGTAGGAGTCAGTCAACGAACTATCAAACGATATATGAAAGAAATTCCCGATTCTCTTCTGGATGTTTCATTTAATATTCAATCAGATAAAAATGGTTATCAATTAAATATTGGACAGGCTGATCGGATAAAATTATCAGAACGTTTAGTAAATACAGATGAAACACAAGATCGAATCGAAGAAGAAGCGAATCTATTCATGTATTTAGTTTTAAAAGGAGAAGCAACGATCGATAATATGGCAGATCACTTCTTTTATTCCAAAAATACCATAGTTAAAAAAATAGAATTATTGAGACAAGAGCTTTCTGAATATAAAATTGAAATAACTCGTTCAAACAGAGGGCTGGTATTAGCAGGTAGTGAGTCAAATATCCGTAGAGCGATCTTGATTTTCTTAAGATTGGAAGATCCAGAATGTCAGCAGTTAATTGACGACTATTTCCAGGAGAAAGATTTCACAGGGCAAATCTATCAGTTATTAATTGATGAATTGATTGCCGCTGATATCTCATTCTCTCAAGAACAAATACACTTGATTTTTAGAAATATTCTAATTGCTTTGATTAGAATCCCTTTCGTTAGTGAAGAACAATATCAAGAAGAGGATGTTCTGATCTATAAAAACTATATTGTCGTAATGAATCTGGATCGTAAAATCCAAGAAAAATTTAAACTGCATCCGAACCAATCAGATTTATTTTATTTGTCTGTCTTATTTGGAAATATCATGTTTACAGAAGAAAAAGAACGCGAAATACGCATGTCATTTTTTTATGCTTTAGAAAAATTGGATAAGCAATACAATGAAGTTTTTTTGGATAATAGTCGGATTACAAACAATCTATGGAAACATGTGATGATCAGTATACAACATCTTACTTTTGGTATATTTCTTCAAAATCCTTTAAAAGATATGATCAAGAAAAAATATTTTTTGGCATATGAATATGCTACATTTTTTTCGAATGAATTGTCTAAGCTTTTGAAGATCACTTTTTCCGATGAAGAAATTAGTTACTTTGCTCTCCATTTTCAAACATATCTTGAGGAGATGAAGGAAGAAGAAGTTTATCGAGCGATCGTTGTTTGTGAAAATGGTGTGGGGACGTCTTCTCTTGTAAGAATGCAGTTGGAAGCAAGATTTTATAACTTGAAAATAAAAAAAGTAATTCCAAGGTATCTTGCAGAACAACAGAATTACGAGGATATTGATTTTATTATTTCTACTCACCATCTGGACGCTGTTTTGCCGAAGGAAGTTATTTATGTAAATGCAGTTCTGACCGACCAAGATTTTAAAACAATCAATAACTTCTTGCGTTCATCCATGAGTACCAGCTATTTAAAATCACTTTTTCATGAAGAACTGTTTTTCAGTCATGCCAAGCTGAAAAATCGTGGAGACGTCCTTGGTTTTATCAGTGATATCTTGATCGAAAAAAATCTGTTGAAAGAAAACGAAAGAGATCAGATTATTGAAAGAGAGAATTATGCAGCGACAGACATTCTTCCAGGAGTGGCAATCCCGCATTATGTAACGAAAGAAAAAACCTTTTTTTTCTTTGTAAAATTAGAGCAACCAATTCTGTGGTCAACAGAAAACGTTTCTTATATTCTTTTTGGAGGTATAAATGTTCAAGAAAGAGAAAGCAAAAAAATCTTTCCTTACTTGGTTAAAAAATTTCAAAAAGAAGAGTTTAGAAAACGCATAGATCAAATGGACTCTTTTGAGGAGCTACTACAAATTTTAAATGAAGGATAGATGCAATTATGTTAAACATTGGCTATATTGGATTTGGAAAAAGTGCCACTAGGTACCACATTCCCTATTTGTTAACACGCAAGGATAAAATCAGAGTCAAAAAAATTTATTCGCCTATAGTGAATAAAGAACTGATCGAACCATTAGGATTAGAAAGGACTAGGTTTTGCGAAACATTGGAGGAGTTATTGACAAGTACAGATGTTGAAATGATTACTATTTGTACCCCACCCACCACTCACTATGAACTAGCGATGAAAGTATTAAAATCAGGCAAGCATGTGTTAGTCGAGAAACCTTTTTGTGCAACGGTAGCAGAAGCAGAAGAAATTTTTACTTATGCCAAAGAACATAAGTTGATTGCGATGCCTTATCAGAATCGACGGTATGATAGTGAAATGATTGCTGCTAGAGAGGTGATCGAATCGGGTGTACTGGGTGATATATTTGAAGTTGAATTTCATTTTGATCGCTATCGTCCAGAAGACGAACGCCCAGAAGGAACTGTTTATGACGGTGAATTTTATGGGTTGGGCATTCATCTGTTAGATAAAGGAATCTCTTTATTCGGTATTCCTGACAAAGTATTTTATGACATTCGCACACTTCGCAAAAAAGAGAACCCAGACGATACCTTTGAGATGCAACTTTTTTATCCAGATCGGAAAATTATTCTAAAAGTGAATCAACTGATTGCTGCTGAGTATCCTTCATTGAGAATGAATGGAAAACTGGGAAGCTTTGTTAAATATGGAATGGATATGCAGGAGACGTACCTAAAAGAGACTATTATGCCTGATCAAGAAGGATTTGGTGAGGATAAAAATCAGATCATCTTGTCTATCGCTCACGGAGAAGAGATAGAAATTCAAGAAAAGTCAACGCCAATTGGTGATTATGGTAAGGTTTACGATGCAATGTATGAATCAATCAAAAATGGTCAGGAGAAGCTAGTCAGTGATGAAGAAGCACTGACAAATATGCGTATCCTTTCAGCAGGAATAGAAGCAGCTACGCCTCGTTTGGTTGAGTTATAAAAGAAACAGATTTTGAGAGTGATTAGCAAGATAAAATAAGAGCAGAAGAGAAATCATTATCGATTTTCCTTCTGCTTTTTACATGATGAGCTTAGGGCATCAAAAAACTTAAAAGGAACCTCGAGTTGCCATGCTCGAATTGCCAACGTTGCTTGAGAGAGAATGATTAATGAGCAAAAATAGGCTAGTCTGCTTTTTCGTCAGACTAGCTTGCTTCATTTAGTAAAACGTACTCGGATACAGAACTTACACATGCAATAGAACTGTAGAAACTCCCCACCCTATAACACCAAAGTGTTTTCTTATACGTCTGTAACCGGAATCAACCAATTGCACAGCTGGCACAAGTATCCAACATGCTGCAATCCATGGCGGCTGCTGTTGAGCGTGTTTTAGAATTCTTGGCGAGGAATAATCATCCAACATCTCTCAAGGACAAAAACAACTGCTGACGATCGCTCGTGCTATCTTAGCAGACAAACCAATCCTGATCTTGGATGAAGCAACCTCTTCTGTCGATACCAGAACCGAGCTGTTAATCCAACAAACCATGAACAACTTAATGGCTGGTCGGACATCCTTCGTTATCGCGCACTGTCTATCTACGATTAAAGATGCAGATAAGATTCTTTACATGCAAGGCGGCGATATCAAGGAACACACGAAGAACTACTAGCCAAAGATGGTTATTACGCTGCGTTGTACAATTCACAGTTTGATGAATTGGCAGGGTAGAAAATAGTCGATAGAAGTCAGTGAAATGGCGCAACTCGTTCGTTTCACTGACTTTTTTTAATTGTTTAGGCTTAGACTTGTTTTTATCGGAATGTTTGAAATAAGACTAGTACAAATCTGAGTACGAAATTTTACTTACTAATAGTAAGATGCTATGGTGAACTTAAGAAACGAGTAACGAACATTCGAGGGCGTTATTCCATACAGGAGGTTTTCACCATGACAGTTATTATTCCAGCCTTTCAACTAAGTGCCACTGCACGTATTGGTAGTGTGGCTTTGAAGGTAGCTAATTTAAAACAGATGACTCGTTTTTATCAAGAAGTGATTGGACTGCAAATCTTAGAACAAACCCCAGTCAAAAGTACCTTGGGTGTTGACAATACGACATTACTAGAATTATATGAGGTGCAGGAACCGTTGCCTGTGACGCCTAAAACAGGGTTGTATCATGTGGCCTTTTTATTACCAACTCGAAAGGATTTAGGGAATGCGCTGCTGCACTATTTAACGATCAAAGCGCCTTTAATCGGTGCCAGCGATCATGGCTACAGCGAATCCCTTTATTTAAATGATCCTGAAGGCAATGGCATCGAAGTCTATCATGATAAACCGCAAAGCCAATGGGATATTCGTGACGACGGTGAGATCGTAGGTGTGACACTTGAGATGGATGCTGAAGGGGTCATTGCTGCCAAGGATGGTAGCCGAGATGGTTTTCCAGCCGGAACGACGATTGGTCATGTTCATTTGAAAGTAGCAGATCTGATAGAGACAGAAAACTATTTTACTGAAGTTCTGGGATTGTCCTTGAAAAATAATTTTGGCGATCAAGCGAAATTCTTTGCGGCAGGGGATTATCATCACCATATCGGGTCTAATGTCTGGTTAGGAAAAGATATTCCAGCCATGACAGAGAAGGATCTGGGATTGGATTATTTCAGCTTCGTAGTACCAGACCAAGCAGAGTTGGATCGTCTGGAGAATCACTGGAAGAATCAGATCGATTATACTAAAGACGAAAACGGCAATTTAACAGTCGTCGATCCCAATGGCATTACCATGAAGTTTGAAAGCTAGAACAGGCAGAAAGCTGACGGATAGCTATGAGAAGAGTGCTAAAAGAAGAAGTGGTTGCAGATTCATTGCAGCTGCTTTTTTCGATGTCAGGCTAGAAAATGAAATTACCAGCGGAATGTCCGCTCAACATTCCGCTGGTAATTTTTGGTGAGCTAATATTCTTCTTCCTTCAGACCGAATACAAAGTTTTCAAAATCCTTGGCTAGAAAAGTAATCGTATAATCAAATTCTTGATCAATATGAACGACCGCAGGCTCTTCCTGAGTGCCATATTTTTTATAATCTAAGAAAACCATGTCATGACCAGCAGAAGGACAGTCACAGATAGCAATACCAATATCTGGATAACCCCATTCCTCAATCCAAAATCGACTGCCAAATTCTCCCAGCAAGGCATTTTCCCCAGCCAATCCAATATTCAGAAAACCATTAATCGCAATTCCTGTCTCGGACCAGCTTGTCGGTGTCTTTGTTTCAAATTCTGTCCTAGTTGGGATTCCCCCATTATGTTTTTCCATGAAAGAAACATAGGAATCTGACAATTTATAACCTAACTGCTCCTCAATAATTTGTCTATCAGATACAGTGAAGTCAGCTCCTTCATAATGTTCTTTTGCATAAGTTGATTCTTCCCAAAAGGATTGAAAGTCGAAATTTTCCCAAACGTCCATAGGTGAAGCCTCCTTAATTAATTATTTTTATTGCTAGTAAGACAATGAATTCAGCATCTTATCCGCAAACATCAATTTAATAACAACTTTGTGTCATTATAAAAAATCACTCCCGCTTGAGTAAGCCGAACAACTGATTCTTACCATGATGGATAAGATGATAGTTTGTTCGGTTTTTTTGCAATTATTTAGATGATATGGAAGAAGGGAAAATTAACTTTAACACTTTCGTCACATTTTTGTTTTCGGATACCCCTAACTTCAGTCGTGGGAGGAGAAAACAATTGGCTTAGCCGAAAGGCGCTCCTTTTCCGAATCCTCCTTCGATAAATACCTCTTTCAATACGTCTTCCCGAGCAACACGCTCATTTTTTTTCAGTTAGAACATTGATACCAGCTTCGTAATCAAGAGCCTCTGCAACCTGTTCCAAAATTGCGTTACGCATAAATTCGGAAACACTGACTCCTTCAAATGTAGCCAGAGATTTCACTTTTTTATAATCTTCTTCAGGTATGCGGATTGTAGTAGTCATAATTGTTCAACTCCTCTATGTCTAAAGCTTTTTACGCAATTTCAAGGTTTATTGGCACTAACTGCTGAAGTGTCCATGAATTTTGAGGATACAACTTTGTAGGTAGCTGGATAGCCATTAGAAAGATCCTGTTGCTCTAATTGTCCCGAACTATTTATCCGAAACATATCAAGCGTATCGATCTGTTGCTCGCTGTGTTCTACTCGAACATAGGCATAACCGTCATGATTTTCTACAGATAATTTGTAGGGAAATGAGGTTCTTCCCGAGCTGAATTGTTTATCTAGCACAGCACTAACCCACTCTTTTAATTGATCAGAAGTTAAATTCTTTGTATCGACAGTTGTGCTAGAAGTGTTTTCTGTGGGGTTCTCTTCTGGGCTGAGAGACCAAGTAATAGTGTGTCCATTATCATCAGTTGTCCAAGAATCAAATGAAATAAGCCCATCAGTTAAAGTGTAAGGAATATTTCGTTCTCCAATAGCTAGCGTATCATCGGTCAATGTGTATGAGGTATCGTGATCTGGTCTATAAGTACCTGCTAGCTCTACATGGACAGTAGAATCATCAATAAAGTAAAATCCAGCTACTCCATCATGTATTAAGTTTTGAGGAGCCTTATTCTCTTCCATTGCTTTAGTGGCATCTTCACCATCATATAGGACTGGCGCCATAGAGAATCTTTGCCCCACTAGCAGTTTTCGTGCGTTACTTATAGTATCGGATGCATTATCAAACGAATCAGCGGTATCGTTGCTCTGTTTTTCCGAACTACTATTGATAATTCTACTATCAGTTGTTGAACTACTAATAGATTTTTTTCCAATACTGCTAGTTTGTTTAGTAGAGGTCGCTGTTGTATTTGTATGGGATTGTTGACAAGCACCCAGTAAAAATATGGTTGCTAATAGAGTTGCAGCAAAAATTTTCCTTCTCATTTTAGTCCTCCTACTTATGATTAACATGTAAGTTTATTTAATAATATGATTATATCTCACCAAGGTTGCATTGAATAGATCCCATATTAGGGGTAGTAAATGATTAGGGTAATGCAAATCTGGGTTATTCCATACTATACTGCTAATTTTTCTTTTTTTTCAACTGATTATTTAATAAAAAATAGAACCATTTATAAGCATGTGAATAAGAATCAGGTTGACAAATAAACCAAGTTGAATAACACTTGTTATATGGGGAAGTCAAAGCGAGGTATAGGAGATGGGTAAGAAAGTATTTATCAGTCATTCAAGCAAGGATCAAGCGTATGCAACAATTTTTGTAGAACTACTTAAAAATTTTGGTTTCCGAGAAAAAGATATTTTCTGTAGTTCGATGTATGCTACTGGTGTTAAGTATGGTGAAAAAATTTTTGAACGCCTAAAAGACGAATTAACAGATGGACCAATCATGCTTTATTTGCTGTCGCAAAATTATTACGAAAGTGTGGTTTGTTTGAATGAGATGGGAGCATCCTGGATGATGAGTGAAAAACATTATCCCGTGGCGCTGCCTCATTTTGACGTGGGAAAAATAGTTGGAGCGCTTGGTTCAGATCAGTTAAGTTTGATTGCGGGAGATCAGTTCAAGGCTGAAGATCTATTTTATTTAGTAGAAGAAATCAGCTCAAGTGCCGATGTTTCTTGGCCGGGGTCTGTTAAATTACAACCCATTATGTATATTAAGCCAATTCAAGAGCAGATGAATGAAGCTTTATTGGAGAGTGAGTCTTTACGTCCTGTAGAAGATGATGACCTCTTTGAGACTGTACTAGGAGAAAAAAGAGATGTTATGGGAGCAAATAAAGGAAAAGTTTACTGTTACAAACTTCCTAAGAATATCCTACCTGAATATTTAAAACCATTAGATGATATTGAGACAACTGAGAAAAAGCAATTCTTGTTCATTTGGACAACACAGGGAGAATTTGAAGAAGGAGACAAGGTTCGCTTCCGGTTAAAAGCAAGCGAGCAGAAAGATTTTCGAGATGTTGGGGTATGCCGTAATGTTTATGTGGATTTTATTGAGTCCGTTTAAAAGTAAAATAATTCGTTTTTTAAAAGACTAATATTTTTCATCAGCAATGAAGGAGTAAAATAATTGAGTACTAGAGAGCAAGCAATCTTATATTGGATTCTAATTGCTATATTGTTAATCGTCTTATTTGGAAGAAAAAATGGTATTTTAGATTCTTTAAGAGATGTTATCAAGTATACAATAGAACTTCTTCTAAATCCGATTTCAATTGTAATATTAGTAGCTAATCTTATTTATTTAGTACTAGCTTACTATTTCGTGTATACAAATAAGCTAGGGATATCTCTATGGTATATAAAAGACTATTCGATTGTTCTACTTTTTTCGGTATATCCAATTGTTGAGTATTTAAAAGAAACAGACCTTAAACAGTTGGCACGTAATAAAAAGACAGAATTATTCGGTATTGCTGTAGTGCCCTTATTTATTAACTCTTCATACACCTTACCTGTTATTTTAGAAATGATATTAGTATTTGTCTTAATAGTTCTCGCATTGCTTAAAACCATTGCAGATCATATGGACGATGCGAAGATTGTTTCTAATTTTTTCAATTTCTTTTTAGTGAGTATTTCTTTGTATATGCTTCTTAGTTCATTTGCTCAATTTGTTAAGAATATTGATGACATTTTCACGCTAGATTTTTGGTTGTCATTTGGATTAGAACCATTGGTTTGGATAATAAATATACCAATAATTATCTTAGCTAGAGAGATGATAAAAATTGAGAGAAAAATATTATTTAGTGATCGGAAGAACAGGCTAAGGTCATATATATATTATTGCAGGGTACTCTTAAGAAGAAAGTGGATGTTTAGGAAATATAAAAATATCAATTACCATCTATCTAAATATATTCAGGAAGCAAAGGAATTATCTGCTATTGGTGGGAATAGAATTTACATTAAGCTAAATAGGAATGGTTTATCTAACGAGGAATTAATAGCTATTGCTACTGATGCTATCTTAGGACTAAACACAGTTACTAAGATTACTACTCAAAGAGAAAAATATCCAAATGTTGTAGAGATTGTAGATGAGAACGAAAAAATATGTATTTTTTGGCAAGACAATTTTTTAGCTCCAAAATGGAGAGATACAAGAATTGACGGATTAAAGACAACCGAATTGTTAGAGGGTATTAAGTTAGTTGTGCACTGAAAAAAATATTAGGTTTAATTTATGTGAATGGTAATCCTTCATATAAATTAAATTTAGAGAGGACAGATAAAAAACGTGGAAGAAAATTGAGGGAAATAAAGAGTTATTCAAGTCAATAAAGACAGCTATGAAATATTTTGAATTGGAGTTAAATGGAGATTGGATGGAAAAACTTAGGTCATCGTACGAACGAAAACGCTGAGGGGATTTCGCGGGATATATTGTGTGTGTTGAGAATATTAGAGCTAGATAAGAAAAGGAAATATAGGAAAAGCATGATGTCTAGTTGAGACGCTGCAATGGGGGCTTAAATTGAAAGAAATTAAAACGATAGACACAGAAGAGGCAGCTAATAATTTTTTGAAGCTTCTATCTGAAAATAAAACTTATTTTCTAAATGGGGTTTGGGGTAGCGGCAAGACCGATTTTATAAAGCAAGTAGAAAATTTAGCTAGTGTTAAAACAAAGTTAAAATTTGTATATCTTGATTTATGGAACGTAAAAGATGAACGAACCGTTACGAATATTGCTTTCAATAATTTTTATAGATTTAGATCATTCTTTTTTAAAATACTCGTAATACTTTGCGTTGTGATTTCTATTTTGATGACCGATTTCGTTAATTTGGGATTTGAATCAATATTTCGTGATAGTCAATTATGGTGGGTTCTCAAAATAGGTGGGGTTGTTGCAGTGTGGCAATTTTTTAAAGTTAAGTCTGATCTGTTCTTTAATTATGGTTTTAAAAGGCAATTGATCTTTTGGGAAAGAAAGGCAATAAAAAATAAAGTTTTGATAATTGATGATTTCGATAGAGTATCTTTTGATAAGCAACAAGAGGCATATAAGTTATTCAATACTTTGAATGGTAAATTACCGATAGTTTTTTTAGGAGATTTTACAAAAGTTTCTATGAATGAAGATAACTATTTGCAAAAAATTATTGATCGGTATATTGAGCTACCTTATTCTTTACATCCAAAAAGAATTTGGGATTCCTATTTTAGTGAGTTAGAAGGGATGCTTGATTTTGAGATAAAGGATGATTTGAAAAGTCTATTTATTCATGGAAATAGAAATATCCGTGAACAAGTCCATTTCAATGATTATGTAAATCTTGAATTTTTCGAACGTGAGAAGCTCGGTCATGTCCAAGTAAACCAACAATTACTGTTGATTTATCTGTACCTCTTTCACAAACGTTATTACAAAAAGATGCTTGCTGGTTGGCTTCCAGATTATACTGTTAAAGAAACAGATGGTGATAACAATACAAATTGGTTGTATTATTCACACACCAACAATAAAATATTCAAAAGTGAGTTTGAGAAAATAATTTATGAAATTCTAGATGACAACGAAGAATATCCCAAGGGATACAGAAGCAACGAACAAGGTTATTTTGTACTTGAAAGCATTTCGAATTTGTCAATGAAAGAGGCATTAGATATTTTGAATGACGATACACAAATTAGAAAAAGCTTTATAGATCATGGAGCGAGAACAGATGATTTTTATGGTTTCATGATTGCAAAATATAAAAAGTGGTGGCCACATACTCGGCATGATCAAGTAGCGAGTAGTTTAATACGAGGAGAAAAACTGTTTGTAAATGATGAAATCAAATGGATAGAAGAACTGGTATTTCAGCTCTTAAGAGAGGGAAAAATGTCTGATTTAACCAATTGGTTTATTGATGAAATTGTCAATAGAGATCTATCTTATTTGACATTTGATACTAATTACGAACAAGCGGTCTATATAAATAAATATTTTGTAGAAAAATATTTGGAGAACTTTGATTTATCTCAAAAAATACATCTTTATAATTTCTATCAGATTTTAAAACACAAACAGGTGCTTGAATTATTCAAAGAACAAATAATAGAAATCGTAGTAGATAAAGTAAAATATCAAGAACAGAAGAAAAAAGCCTATCTTTTATCCATGTTAGTTCTCAATGAGGAGAACCATTGGATTGAATTTAAGGATTGGGACGAAACTATCAAGAGTAGGGTATCGGATTTAGATGATGCAGATTTTATATTATTTTGGAGGCTATATAGAATTTTAACTGTAAAGAATAATAGTTTGGATAATAAACTGGAAGAAATAGATAAGCTAGAGTTATATACGGGTCGAATTGATCCAGGAAACTCAGAAGATATAGAAGAACAATTTGATAGGGAGATGATTGGTTTAATTTCTGGAAGATTGCAAGTAATATCTGCCAAATATGATACTCCCCTTTTCTATACAAATGGAAAAACTACAAGAACCGATCTTTAGATTTTAGTAGTAGTGTTACTAAGAAAGCCTATACACAGAGCGTTATAGGCTTTTTTAGTGTAATAAGGATTAAAATAAAGTGTATGGAAATTGAATTTTTGCTGTATAAAACCACTTAAAGTCCAAAATACTTAGATAATTCAGTACTACAAGACCGGCTACATTTTTGTGATAGAATTTTTCAATTGAATACCAATAATACGTTATTTTTCCATAATAGCCGAAATTATATGAGCAAGATATTCTTTGATAGGCATACTTTTTGTTTCATAGCATTGGATTTTTTTTTCAGCTATCTTAGTATTATCAAAGAATAGATTATACTTTGCAATGTAGATTAAATCATTAGTAGCAATGTCTAGTATATTGTCAGTATTCAAGCCTTTATAAAGATTTACTTCAGATAGAACTTTATTTACCTTTTTCAAGAGTTTTTCGCTTTCTTCCTTTGTAAGTTGTATCGGTTTAAGTTTAAGGACTT
This sequence comes from Enterococcus sp. AZ071, assembly GCF_050499065.1. Taxonomy (NCBI): domain Bacteria; kingdom Bacillati; phylum Bacillota; class Bacilli; order Lactobacillales; family Enterococcaceae; genus Enterococcus; species Enterococcus sp. AZ071. The sequence goes on along the minus strand of NZ_JBIPAS010000001.1, from coordinate 2,388,221 downwards.
TCCAGTCTCCTCGGGCAATATCTATAGGAGAGAACGTTTGCATTATTTTTCGTGTTTTATTGTAGTATAAGCTTTTTGAGTTCATTTGATTGATCTCTTTAACAGTTCTTCGAATGAAAGTTTCTTCATCGTTAGCAAACATATAACCATCATTCACTAATTGATTAAGGGTCTGTTGTATTTCTTTTTTAGAAGAATTATAAACTTTATTCGAATATGTTTTAATACTATTTACGATTTCGTTTGGAGTTGGGTAGTAAGTTCTGTATTTGAAATGCTTGATAAACACATCATTGGCTATGTCTCTTAAAATTTGCTCTGACACGTAGTTGTACAAAGTGAATTTATCTGAATTTTTTGTAAAGAATAATTTGAAATCAAAAATTCTTTCATTACTATAAATTATGTCTCTCATACATAATTTCGAAGAAATTGACATCAAAACAGGTTTCTTATTATAAGTAATGGAAATTATGAAAACACCCTGATCAACAGAATCAACAAAAGCTTCTGGGGCCAATTTATTATTCAGTTGATTAGTGTAACTCTTTAAGAAGTTTATAGTTTCAATGTTTTGAGCAATTTGGGGTGAAATGACACCGTTGTTTCTTTGTGTTGCGGTTATAATTTCTTTTGCATTAGGCTGCTCGTTTTCGATTTTAATAGCCAAAGAACGTGGTAGAAAAATAAGCTCGCCCTTGTCATTGTTAGGAAATTCATTGATTTCTTTGCGTAATAAAGAAAAAGCCTTAAGTTGTTCTTCTAAGTCGCTAGCTTCAAGATAACTATTGGCTTTGTTAGAACCGAATTTTACATATCTTCTTACATAGGTCTTTAGCTTTTTTTCAATAGATTTAAACTCATCAATGTAATTCTGAGGCAAAATATATTTTGTTGAGTTGATAAAATCTCCTTGGTAATAAATTTCTCGAATATTTGGGATAGATTTTAAAAGTTCATTATAACGCGCTAATTCTTTAGCATTATTTACCAAACGATTGGCCTTTTTTAATGCACTGAAGTTATTTATACAGGTTCCACCTATAGTAATAACTTGCTCTGTATATATATTTTTGATATCAAATAATTCTACTAAATCAGGTCTACCACACAAACTGCACTTTATTTTTTTTTCACTATTGATTTTTGGAATATTATTTATTGCTTCCCATTCATTGGTACAGACTTTGATTAATTCTTCTTTTTGCATTTTGAGAATATCCAACTGTTTAGAGGATAGAGACTTCTCATCCGGCATGATTTTTCTATCTTTTTCGAGTAATGGTAATAGAAAGTGGAAGTTAGCATCATTCTTTACGGCAGTGCTGTAATTAAGCAGTCTACAATCAGTTTTCTTTAATAAAGCTTGCATAGAGACCTCCTGATAAAAATTAAAATTCTATTCTATTATATCACTAAAAGAACTTATGTTCACTTTTTAATTTTTTTAAAGCTGAATATTTCAATCTAAAAATAATTAAAAAAAGCCGGAATACTTTAGTATTCCGACTCTTTAAGCTAAATATACAGCTAGTTATTGATTTAGTTGGTGGGGATTCTGGTGGGGAACATAGTAAATTTAGCTCTATTTTATCCATTATACAACAACAGAAATGCTGTTAAATCAATGTTATGGCTTCAACTTCACTTACTCTTTTATTCCCACTCAACCGTAGCAGGCGGCTTACTCGTAATATCATACACAATCCGATTCACATGATCCACTTCATTGACGATCCGCACAGAAATCTTTTGCAAGACATCCCATGGGATACGAGCGAAGTCGGCAGTCATGCCGTCGATTGAGGTTACTGCACGGATACCGATTGTGTAATCGTAGGTACGGCCATCACCCATAACGCCAACTGAACGGATGCCTGGCAAGACAGTGAAGTATTGCCAGATGTCGCGGTCTAAGCCGGCATTGGCGATTTCTTCACGCAGGATGGCATCTGATTCGCGGACGATTTCTAGTTTTTCTTCAGTGATTTCGCCAAGGACACGGATACCTAAGCCTGGTCCTGGGAAAGGCTGGCGCCATACGATTGAGTCTGGCATGCCAAGCTGAGTTCCTAGTTCGCGGACTTCATCCTTGAATAAAGTGTTTAATGGTTCGATCAGCTCAAATTGCATATCTTCTGGTAATCCACCTACGTTGTGGTGAGATTTGATGGTTTGAGCTGTTTCGGTACCGGATTCGATTACGTCGGTATAAAGGGTTCCTTGAGCTAAGAAGGAAATGCCTTCTTTACCAGCTAGTTTAGTTGCCTCATCATCAAATAGGTAAACAAATTCATTTCCAATGATTTTACGTTTTTGTTCTGGGTCAGAAACGCCAGCTAGTTTGTTTAAGAAACGGTCTTTGGCATCGACACGGATAATGTTCAGGCCGAATTTTCCGCCTAAAGCTTCCATTACCTGTTCGCCTTCGTTTTTACGTAATAAACCGTGGTCAACGAAAATAGATGTTAATTGGTCACCAATGGCTTTTTGCAGCAGCACACCAACAACAGATGAGTCTACGCCGCCGGATAAGCCAAGTAAAACTTTCTTATCGCCGACTTGTTCGCGGATTTTTGCGACTTGCATTTCGATAAAGTTGTCCATGCTCCAGTCGCCTTTACAATGACAAACTTCGTAAGCAAAGTGGCGCAGCAAATCGTTTCCGTATTCGGAATGACGCACTTCTGCATGATACTGGATACCATAGAAGTTGCGAGATGTATCTTGAATTGAAGCAATTGGACAGTCAGCAGAGGTTGCAACTGTTTCAAAGCCTTCGGGTACTTGAGTAACAAGGTCGCCGTGGCTCATCCAAACCGTTTGCTCTTTAGGGGTGCCTTCGAATAAGACAGCATCATCAGAAGTAACCTCCAGTAATGCTTTTCCGTATTCACGGTTTTGAGCTGGTTCAACTTTTCCGCCTAGGTTGTAAGTAATCAACTGCATGCCGTAACAGATTCCCAAGATTGGAATACCCAGTTCAAAAATTGCTGGATCAATCGAGAAGGCACCTTCATCATAGACACTGTTCGGTCCACCGGAAAGGATAATTCCTTTTGGCTTCATAGCTTTTACTTCTTCAGCAGTGATGCGGTGGCTCATTAGTTCTGAGAAAACACCGAATTCACGGATACGACGAGTGATCAATTGGTTGTACTGGCTACCGTAGTCCAGCACAATGATTTTTTCAACGTCAGTCATTTCGTTGGCAACGTTTGTCACAATTATTCCCTCTATTCTTATAGTTTTATTTCAAAAGCAGAGCAAGCTCGGCTTTTTTTGCATGAATTAATAAGGTGGTCTAATACTTGCGTAAATAGACTTCATCAATTTTATGATGCTTGGCCTTGTGCATGATAATATCAGCTCGGCCGCGTGTTGGCAAGATATACTCTTCTAAATTAACCAAATTCACTTTTTGCCATACATCTTCTGCCATTTCGAGAGCGGCTTTGCGATCACCGATGGCATATTGATAATAGTAATTGTCTGGGTCCTGGAAGGCCGTGTCCAACAAAGCCTCAAAACGTTCCAAATACCATTTCTCAATCAAATTGGAATCAGCATCGACAAAGACTGAAAAGTCAAAAAAGTCGCTGATATAAATTTGCTGGTTAGCCGGCAGCTGCAAGGTATTGATTCCTTCAACAATTAGAATATCCGGCTGATGAATGGTTTCGTATGACCCCTCAACAATATCGTAAACATTATGGGAGTAAATCGGAATTTGAATGTTTTCCTGCCCTGATTTAACTTCGTTCAAGAAAGTAATCAGCTTTTCCATATCATAGCTTTCAGGAAAGCCTTTGCGATCCATAATTCCCCGGTCCTCTAAGACTTTGTTGGGGTAAAGAAAGCCATCCGTAGTGATCAGCTGGACTCGTTGATGCTTGAACAAACGACCTAGAAGGGTTTGTAGCAGTCGAGCAGTGGTACTTTTTCCGACGGCAACACTTCCAGCGATGCCGATGATAAATGGCGGCATTTTCACGTATTTATGCAGGAAAAGTCCTTTACTCAAACTCAAGGATTCCGCCTCTTTTTTGTATAAATGAATTAAATGGCACAATGGAATATAGACATCTTCCACATCCTGCATGGAGATGCGGTCATTTAAGCTTCGAATACTTTCCAATTCTTCTTCGGTCAAAGGGGTATGTCCGCTGGTATAAAAATCTTGCCACTGTTCCCGCGGAATACGATAGTAATTGATCTTGTCCTTCATGACGGCCTCCTTTGATAACTGCGCTTAATTTTATCACAAAAAGGCGGTTTTCTGGTGGGTTTTACAGGAAAACCGCCTTTTTTTCTTCTATAAAAGGATGTATACGTCATTTTAACGGAAAAAAACACCGAAAAGCTATGGGAAATCAGGGAGTTTCATCTATTTTTTAGAATTGGTCACCAGAAGAGTATGATTGGCGACTTCGTGCTATCATAGTAGAAAAGAGGAGGCACACGTGATGAAAACAATTGCTTTATATGGCGACAGCTTAATGACAGGCTTGATGAATGGTGAAACTAGTGATATTCTCAATCAGTACGTGGTCAACGAACTGGCAGACATGGGATTTCCTGGTTATGAGATTTTGGAGTTTGGCAAACGAGGAGAAGGCTCCGCTGAGGGGTTGGAACGCTTAGACGAAGTAGTGGCAGCCAATGCTGACTTTGTTGTGATTTGTTTTGGCACGAATGATTCGGTTAAATACAAAGACCCGATTGACGTTTATGGCGACAATCTACGTAAATTGATTGGTGCTTTTTCCACAGAGAAGGTGATCGTGTTAACTCCTGGCTATGTGAACACAGAAATCCGCATCGAAGCTAGCAATGATCGCCAGCAGGAATATGCTGAAATGGCAAAGCAAGTAGCGAAAGATATGGGTGTTAATGTGATTGATTTGTATCATCACATGACAATTTATCCCGCACCGAAGGAATTCCTTCAGGATGACGGCTTGCATCCATCTGATGAAGGGTACCACTTCTTAGGTGCCTTAATTGCCAGAGATATCAAAAATAAATTATTGACTATATAAATGCTGAACGTTGATGTTAATGTGGATCAGCCAGAATGGTCGGACATCAAACGAGTAAAAATTTTAATCATTAAGGAGAAACAATGAGCAATCACTATTATTCAGAAAATCCTGAGACCGCTCACGATCTAGAGCAGTGGTCCTTTGAGCTGATGGGCAGGAACTTTCACTTTGTAACAGACAGTGGTGTGTTTTCCCGTCAAACAGTTGATTACGGTTCGCGAGTATTAATTGAGCAATTCGACAATAACGAGTTGCCGGAAGGATCGATTCTAGATGTTGGCTGCGGCTATGGTCCAATTGGTCTGGCTTTGGCCTATGGAACAGGCCGCAAGGTGGAAATGATTGATGTTAATAATCGTGCAGTAGCTTTGGCTCAGGATAACGCCAAGCGCAACGGGCTAGAAGAGCAAACGGACATTCATCAGTCCAACATTTATGAAGAACTGCATCAGGATGCTTATGCAGCGATCGTCACCAATCCACCGATTCGTGCAGGTAAAAAGGTGGTGCATCAGATTTTGGCTGATGCAGAACCATTGCTGAAAATCGGTGGTACTTTAACAGCCGTGATCCAAAAGAAACAGGGTGCGCCAAGTGCCAAGAAGAAAATGGAAGAGATTTTCGGTAATGCCGAGATTGTTTCCAAGGATAAAGGGTATTATATCTTAAGAAGTAGGAAAGAATAACCAGAGTTGCCGTAAATGGAGAAAATTTACGGCAGCTTTTTTTATCAGTCGTACTTTTCGCAGTTACGTTAAGACAGAAAAGGGTTGTCGATTAAGAACAGATAATCCAATAGAGAAGTTTAGTACGATGATATGCGTGAGAGGATCAGACCCATTTTTCCGTTCTTTGGAAAAATGGTCCCTTAAAGAGGAACTAGTTATCAGTCGTACTTTTCGTAGTTACGTTAAGACAGAAAAGGGTTGTCGATTAAGAACAGATAATCCAATAGAGAAGTTTAGTACGATGATATGCGTGAGAGGATCAGACCCATTTTTCCGCTCTTTGGAAAAACGGTCTCTTAAAGAGGAACTAGCTATCAGTCGTACTTTTCGCAGTTACGTTAAAACAAAAATGGACTGTCGATTAAGAGCAGATAATCTAATAGAGAAGTTTAGTACGATGATATGCGTGAGAGGATCTAGCTGCTCTCAAGCACACAGCAGGCAAATTTCTTTTTACCAATTAGTGAGAAAGGCTTGCAGGATTAGAAGTAATAACGGTATAATCACATTAAATCAAACTATTTCACAAATGTGATTGTTAGGCTGTTTAGATTTGGGGGAAACGAACGATGTATAAAGATGAAGATAAACTGCTGGTTCGAATTGCCGAGATGTACTACCAGGAGGACAAGAATCAAAGTCAGATTTCCAAGGAATTGAATATTCACCGCAGTACCATCAGCCGTCTGCTAAAGCGCTCCAGAAATGAAGGGATCGTTACGATTTCCATTAATTATGATAAAGCAGGCACCTATGATTTAGAAAAGCAGCTGCAGGAGAAGTACGGGTTAAAAAAAGCAGTCATTGTACCCTCTGCACCGGAGTTAAATCGGACCCAAAAGGACAAGCTCTTAGCCAGTGGTGTTGGGGAGTACTTAACAGAGATTTTAGCGGATGACATGATAATTGGTTTTTCCTGGGGAGAAACCATGTCAGCAATTCCCGAAGGCTTAGGAAGTTACACAGTGAAAAATATTACTTGTATTCCAATGATTGGTGGGCCATCAGGTCGGCTAATCAGTGACTATCATGTGAACACCATTTCTTACGAAGCGTCGAAAAAAATGAATGGTCGAGCCCTGCTGATTGATTCGCCTGCCTTTCCAGAAACGATCGCCTTGAAAAAGGCTCTAATGGAAAATGAGTTCAACCAAGAGTTGATTGATTATTGGCGCAAGCTGGATATTGCTATTTTAGGCATTGGCAGTCCTAACTTGAAGGCCAGCGAAAGCTGGAAACAATTCTATGGTGAAGATGTTTTGGCTTATTTGGAAGGTAAAAAAGTTATTGGGGACGTGGTTTCCCGCTTCTACAATTCAGAAGGCCAGCACATTGAAAACGAATTGGATGATCGCTTAATTGGTATTGACATCAGTGATCTGAAACGGACGCCTTACCGCATTGGGATTGCTTCGATGGTGGACAAAGCGCCAGCAATCGCCAGTGCCTTGAAGGGTGAATACATTAATGTTTTAGTAACGACGGAGGAAACAGCGAGGAAAGTACTTGAGGGGTAGGAAAATCCTACCCTTTCTTTTTAAGGAGGAACGGCGATGCAGGTGATTCGGCTGCTGCAAACAACGTTAATTTTGCTTAATCGCAAAAAAGTTACTGCTAACGAGCTGGCAGAACGATTCCAAGTGACTCCGCGGACAGTCTATCGAGATATTGATGCCTTGAGCTTGGCGGGTGTGCCGGTCTATTCGATCAAGGGACGCAACGGCGGGATTTTTTTGGATGAATCTTTTCATGTAGATAATACGTTGATGGAAGAGGAACAGGATGACCTGCTTTTAGCCTTGCATTTACTGCAATCGATCGGTTTGGCTGATACCGAAGAGCTAATGGAGAAGCTGGGAAGTGTTTACGATTGGAGCAATTGGCTTTCGGTGGACTTGAGTCAAGAAGGCTCGATTCACAGTGAGACCTTTGCGAAATTGAAGCACGCCTTATTTAATGAGCAGGAAATTCAATTTACCTATTACACTGAATATGGTCAGACCCGCTTGATTCGGGCAGCGCCAAAACGTATTTTGTATAAATATCAAACTTGGTATTTGTTAGCCTATCATTTTTCTAAAGACGCTTGGGAGGTTTATCCTTTACGAAGGGTAAAACAAGTGGTTTTTGGGCCTAGGCTCGTATCTCCACTACCGCCGGAAGAATTAGACTTTCCCAAAATTACGGTTAAGCTGCGCTTCAGTAAACGGATTTCCTACAAACGTTATGATGAATTTTCCGAGCTTGTGTTGGTGGATAATCCTGATAGCAGCTTCGAAACAACGATGGATTTTGCCATTTTCGATGATTTATACCGCTTTTTGCTGCCACTGGGTAAAAATGTCCAGATTCTAGAGCCGCAATGGGTAAAGGAGAAGGTCGTAGCATATACACAGTCTTTTTTAGAAAATCAACTTTAATATGACAGGTTCTGGCACTTTGATCCGTTATGATTAAGCAAAAGGAGGCGCTAGCTATGACATTTGAACAAATTGCTAAACCGGATCAATGGATTGTCTCACAAACCTTTACGGTACGAGTTGAGGAAATCCCCAAAATTATCGGCCCCACCTTCATGAAATTAGGTGGTTTGTTGCAGGAAGAAGAAATAAGAATTCTAAGTACACCATTTGTCTCTTATAAGAATATGGAGGACGAAGGAAAGCTTGATGAAAATGCGATTGAGATGGAGGTTGGGTTTCCAATTGCGGAAAAAGTAGAAGTTCCTAGTGAAGTAGATTGCTATTACTTGCCATCTTATCAAGCTTTATCTGCACTGTATGTTGGCCGCTATGAAGATATGACTGGGATCTACTTGGAGATGCTTCAGGAAATCAAAAACATCGGCGGGAAATTTTTAGGGATTTCCTACGAATATTATTTGAGCGATGAAGAGATTCCGCCGGAAAAACAGGAAACAATTTTAGAATTAGTGTATGAATCTAAGTAAAAATAGAACAGTGACAACTTTCGTTGGTTAACAATAAAGACAAGAAATTTTGGTTTTACAGCAAAATTTCTTGTCTTTAAATTTGTTCTTCCGTGTTTAGGATTTCTAGTTAACCATTGGTGGAGTTCCTTCGGCATTGCCAACAATCGCATCCATTTGAATCAACGCGCCTTTTGGCAGCTCGCTGACACCGACGACGCGACGGGCAGGCGTACCTTCTGGGAAAAATGTCCGATATACTTCGTCTACCGCAGTCATATCTGACATGTTTTTCACAAAAATATTGACCTTCACTACATCTTCCATTACATGGTCGACGCTCTCGATTACGGCTTTGATATTCTTTAAACATTGCTCTGCTTGTGCTTTTACATCATCAGCAACGATCTCATTAGTAGCTGGTGCAATCGGTAATTGCGCCGAAAGATTATTATAATGAGAAAAGGCGACGGTTTGTGTGCCCAATGAACATTTCCAAGCAGCAGAAGTATTGTTCGCTTCAAGGATTAATCCGTGACGATCCTCTACGGCTTGCGGCGGCGTGCCGTCGCCATAAGACACCACGGCTTCAATCTGCACATCTGCCCCTAGCGGCAAATCTTTAACTGCCACGACAGTCCGTGCCGGAAGATAACCCACCGTTCTTGCGATTCCAGAGTCAGGGAAAAACGTACGATAGGCATCGTTAACCGCTTTCATTTCGCTCAAATTTTTAACAAAAATAGTTGTTTTAACGATATCATCCAATGGAACATCAACACTTGTTAAAATTGCTTTGATATTTTTTAAGCATTGTACAGTCTGTACCTTGATATCACCGGCTACCATTCGACCAGTTTGTGGATCAATCGGTAATTGTGCGGACAGGTTTGTGTAGTGAGAAAAAGCGACAATTTGACTAGATAAAGCACAATGAGGTGCTGTCTCAGTGTGATTGGTCAGCTTAATTAAATCACCTGCCTGTGGTGCTTCTGGAATCGTTCCTTCACCATTTGAGAGCAAGGCTTCTACTTGAATCAGTGCATCCATCGGCAAAGAGTCGACTGCAACGACTGTTTTTGTTGGAAAATAGTTTGTAAAATACGTTTGGTATACTTCGTCCGCAGCATCTAAATCGCGAAAATCCTTGATAAAGATCGTCAATCGTACGACATCGTTCATAACATGATCGATACTTTCGACGATGGCTGCCACATTTTTAAAAGCTTGCTCAGCTTGTGCTTTGAAGCCGCCATCAACTAATTTTCCAGTTTGCGGGTCAATCGGCAATTGTGCTGAAAAATTATTGTAATGGGAAAAAGCGACAGTCTGTGAACTTAACTCATCCATTGGTGCATTTTTTGTGTTTCTTGCTAAAACTACGTTGTCTTTACTCATAATTACTTCCTTTCTGGATCTGTGATGTGTGGATGAGCCCTCAGTGTAGCCGTGCCTAGGGTCAATCCTAAAAACCTTAATAGAATAGGCATGATGAATCAAATTCTCTTTTTTAATACAAGGGCTCCTTTCATTTAACCACCATTATAAATAGCCTCTTTACCATAGTAAAACGAATGATTATAATACATCCATAAGCAATTCTAATGGAGGATAAAAAATGATCTCAAAATACAGTGTGTTTTGCCAAGTGATCGAAACTGGGAGTTTTACAAAGGCCGCGCAAAAATTAGGCTATTCTCAAAGTGCGGTCAGTCAGATTATCAAATCGTTGGAACGGGAATTAGGCACCCTTCTGGTTAATCGAGGAAAAGACGGTATCCTCTTGACGAGCGACGGAGAACAATTTTTTCCCTATTTGCAAGCGATCGAAGTTGCTGAAAAACAGTTGGCAAAAAAGCAGCGGGAGCTGCATGGCTTAGAAGCCAGTACAATCCGTATTGGTGCATTTAACAGTGTCAGTAAAAATTTCCTGCCACAGCTGATGGGAATGTTCAAGCAGGAGTATCCGCAGGTCAGCTTTGAGCTTTTTCAAGGAGAGTCCTCCAGTATTGGCAGCTGGATCAAGAATGATCAGGTTGATTTCGGGTTTTTAAATCACCATAGTGTCGAAGGGGTAGAGACACAGCCGATTTATCACGATGAGATGTTGGCGGTTTTGCCTAAGGATCACCCATTATCTGCTGAAAATAAAATTAGTTTAAAGCAGCTGGCACAGGAGACCTTTATCCTTTTAGACGAAGGAGAGTTTAGCGTTGCATTGAAGTCCTTTTCTCAAAAACAGCTTGAACCCAACATTCAGTACACAATCTATGATGACTCTGCAATTCTGGAGATGATCCAGCGGCGTATGGGGGTGTCAATTATGTATAGTTTGACATTGGCTGGCTTGCAGGATAAGGTAGCGATTCTTGAGATCACAGAACAACCAGAGCGAACGGTTGCTCTTGGCTGGCGCAACTGGCAAACGATGTCTCTGGCTTCACGCCGATTCGCAGAATTTATTTTAGAGAATATATCCAAGCTTCAGCCAGAGGGAATTCATGGAGTAAGATTTGTGGAGCGATAGGTTGCGAAGGAAGCGATCATTCTCCGAAAAATAAGCTGGATCATCATAAAAGGACAATGCCTGTTTTTACGATGATCCAGCTTCATTCGAAAGTTTCTTACTAATGAGAGCGATACAAAGTGCAGCTATAGCTGCGAAGGCTAGTTATTCTACGCTTATACAACTGTAGCTCTGCTTCAATCAAGTCCCCCAAAAAAGCGTCAGGATTAATCAGTTAGCACATTTTTTGCTACTAAATGAGGAAAATTTTCTAACAGCAGTTGAATTAGATAATACCGCTCCTGTAGATTGACTGAAAGCTGCAGCAAATCCTCCATCGGTTTCAATGCTTCCTGCAGCAAGACATCCAGAGCACGTCCTTGCGTTTTTACCCAGTCCTCATCCTCTGGCGTAATGGCCAGCGGCTGCTCCTTGAAAAGAATTCGTTCCAGTAAACACCCTGTATGAATAAACAGCTTAGTCAGAAGATTGTTGCTGAAGTTTTCCTCCAGCTGTTTTTCCAGCTCTTCGATAAAATGCATCAGCATAGGTGTAATCTTGTTGGCTGACAAGTACATCAGATATTTATCTAAGGTTTCTTGACACAGCTGCAGAACTAAACTTTGAGTCGCTTTCTCGATGGAATGTTCCTTCTGTGCTGGGGCTCGTTCTTCTCCTAAAAGATACAGCAGCTGATTCAGCCCTTGTCCCATTAAAATATCATTCAAGGAGAGGAACGGCGAGGTTAGATTCTTGGGTTCAATACTGCCGATGACACTAACCACTTCTTTGTCCTGAGAAGTGGAACGAATTAATTGACCAACTTCCTGCTGGGTTCCGTTCAATGGAATGATCTGTACATCATAAATGTGGTTCTCACGCAAAAAGTCGCCGATGATTTTTTCCAGAAACAGGGCTACCCCTTCGCCAGAAGAGCAGACCGTATAAATGACCCGATTCATCCGAATCGACAGGTACTCCTTGATTTTCCGCTGCAGCTTGTCGTTTTGCAGTTCGGACATTTTGGCGATATCTGCGACAATGTGTTCTGCAGTTCGCGAAGTGAACAGGACCTTTCGGACACTTTCCAGAATAATCAAAATATCTGTTGTTTCCATTACATAGAAATTCTGATCCTCTGATTGCTTGATTTGCTTGTCCAGCTGAATCAAGGAACCCATATCCACAAAGAGAATCCACGAGTGAGTGGAAGGGAAGCTTTTGACCACCTTTTCAATCTCTACCACTGTTTCAGTTGGACTCATTGTCAAAGGCATATCTAATCCTAAAACAATATCCGTATTCAACAAATGGTTGATCGTATTGGCCAAGCTAGTAGCGGTAGCTTCACCATGGGCCACCACTAAAAAACGAATCTCCTGGTTTTGCCGTCCTTCAATCAACGTATGAATGATGGTAGCTAAAACGGTCAGCTCATTGGTATCACAGACGATATTGAAGCGTTTCTCAATGATTTCAACCATTTTTTTGGCGGTTTTAACTGCCTGATCGGATAAATGAATTTCATCCTCAGGGAACACTGTATTCACTCGTTTACCATTGGACTGCTGAATATTTCGGATAAACAACGCCAAAGACAAATAAATATTTTCCTCAAAATTCAGCTTATATTCCTCGACTAAAAGCTCTGCCAGCACTGCTGATATCTCTTGGGTCAGAGGATCGAACAATACTGAGTAGCTGTCTTCGTATAAGGTGTTTTTACTAATTTCCAAGGTATATTCATGGAACAACTGCTCTAAATCAACACTGCCTTTAGAGGTCAGTAGCTGATTCAAATAGTAATTAACAAAATCATGTTCAATGACTAGTTGGTCAGAAGGTTTTTCCTTCGGAGTAGGATAAATCACCAGCTTATCCGTTGGCAGCAGCTTTTCTACTAGGTTTCTTTTTTCTTGGGATAAGGCTTCCTTGCGCTGCACAATGTACGTTGGCAGCATTTTACTAGTGACATGAACCCGGGAAGAATTATTTTGCCGAGTTTCTAAATAAGCCCGGGCAATTGTCAATTGCAGATCGCTGCGCAGCTGGCCTAAGTTGCCCTTTGCTGGGTAACAGCTCAGCAGGAACAAAGCATTGCGAGAAAATTCCACCGGAGAATGCAGCTTTTCCGCTTCCTGTCGACTGTAAAATTCAAGCAATTCCAAACGTTCCTTGGCTCCCCGTTCTTCCAGATTCGGCAACCAAATTGTCGCGGGAATTCGTCTTAAAAAGGTAGTTAACAAGTGGTTGCTGACGGTTTCGGTGGTTGCACCAATGATCAATACCTTGGAGGTTCGTTCATTGGTCGTTTCTCCCATCCGGCGATAGGTGTGCTGATCCATGAAATGAAACAGCATCTCCTGTCCCTCTGGAGGCAACCGATGAATCTCGTCTAAAAACAACACCCCGCCATCTGCAGCCTCAATCAATCCCGCCCGTTCCTCATCCGCACCGGTGTAAGCACCTTTGCGGGTACCAAATAGCATACTCATTAAAAACTGAGGATTGGTAGCATAATCGGCACAATTGAAACGAATGAAGGCACTATCCTCTTTAAACACGCCCTCGGTTTGTCCATAGTGATACATCACTTCCGCAAATAGGCTCTTACCGGTACCAGATTCTCCCAGCAAAAGGGTATGCAGCCCAAAAGGTGGATACAGAATCGAGGCCTTCGCTGACTGAATAATTGGGGATAAGCTGCCAGCGGCCCCAATCAATGAACGGAAGGGGTCGCCTTGATCGTTTGCTTGGACTGGAGCCTCCAGTAATTCGGCCGCCGACTGGAACAATAGATCCTTGGACTGGATTTTTCCACCCAGCAGGACAGCGATTTGTTCCGCATCCAAATAGCGTACGGGCTTGCCTTTAATTTTGATCAGTTTCAATTCCCTATGAAGCTGATTTAAATCCTGAGAAACGTTGTTCCGCAAGATATCTGTTTGCTCCGCCAGATCCACCGAAGTAATTCCGACTTTTTTATCCGATAAATCACTGCGCTGAATGTTTTTCGTATATTCTTTTACAAGCGTATGAATTTTATTGATCCGTTTCATTATTTCCTCCTATCCGTATTCATAAATCGTGTTATCCGTCTTATTTTTTTCATTCTAACGGAAAGCGTATTGATTATCAATCAGCTACCGGCTTTTTTTATCATCTGAGTCGAGGGAATACGGTTCTTAATCCGTATTGGCACGGCACTTGCTTTATAGTAAAGCGAAGAGGAGGGATCAGCTGTGAAGGAAGTTGCAGTCGTATTAATGAGTCATGGTTATTATGCGCAGGAGGCACTAAAAAGCGCTGAAATGATTATTGGAGAATTAGATAATGTCGCCACTATCGCGGTGACACCGGAGAAAGATTTGGATGCTGTAGTAAGTGAATTACAGGAAGTATTAGAAACGGTGGATGATTCAAATGGGGTGCTGTTGCTTTCTGATATTTTAGGTGGAACCCCAAGCAATGTTGCTGGAACAATCGTTATGACAAAGGAAAATGTTTTAGGCATTACCGGCTTCAATCTGCCAATGCTGCTGGAATTATTTGTGAATCGACAAAAGACATTGGAAGAAATCAAGGAGATTCTTTGTCAGTCGCATCAAAACAGCTTCAACGTATTGAACGATATTTTATCACGAAAGGAAGACGAAGAAGATGAGTATACAATTAGTTAGAATTGATGATCGCTTGATTCATGGTCAGGTAGTGACAGGTTGGGTGAATGAATATGGAATTGAACAGATTATTATTGTGAATGATAAGTTAGTAAACGACTCGGTTCAAAAATCCGTTTTGATGATGACCGCACCAGCCAATGTAAAGGTTCATGTATTTGGAGTAAGCCAATTCAATACCATTGTTAAGAAAAATCCAATCAAAAAGAAAACCATGCTGCTGTTCAGCAATCCGATTGATGTTCAGGATGTTCACCAAAACGGCTTGTCATTAGAATCAGTCAACGTCGGTGGTATTCGATACAACGAAGAACGCAACAACCGCCTGTCAAAAGCAGTATCAGTGACAGATCAGGAAAAAGCTGCTTTGGATGCGATGATTGCAGATGGGGTAGATGTATTTATTCAAATGGTACCAAAAGACAAAAAAGAAACATTAAGCTAAGGGGGAAATGGGATGTTACAATCGGCTATTCTTGTTGCAATCTGGGCTGGGATTTGTTCCTTGGATGATAAGGGGCCACAGTTTGGGTTGCGCAGACCGTTGCCATGTGGGGCAGTTGTAGGGTTATTATTAGGAGATTTAGGCCAAGGCTTAGTAATTGGTGCAACACTTGAGTTAATGTGGATGGGCGTCGGAAACGTTGGGGCATACAGTTCACCGGATGTAGTGTCGGGTGCAGTTGTAGGAACAGCTATGGGAATCCTGACTGGCGGGGGCGTAGCTGCCGGAGTCACCATCGCGGTTCCAGCCTCAATTCTTTGTCAGCAATTATTAGTTTTATGGAATACCGCTGCCAGCTTTATTATTCACCAAGCCGATCGAGCAGCTGAAAATGGCGACTTCGGTAAAATCAAGTTTATTCAATATGAAGGAGTACCATTTCTCTTCTTGATCCGTGCAGTGCCAGTATTTATGGCAATCTATTTAGGATCAGACACAGTCGAAAATATTTTGAATGCTTTACCAGAATCAATTATTAATGGATTGAGTACCGCCTCCAGCATGATTCCAGCAGTTGGGATTGCTATGCTGTTGACTATGATGTTAAAAGGCCGGATGTGGGTTTTCGTTTTGCTAGGCTTTACGCTAGTTGCTTATTTGGATCTACCACTTTTAGCTGTTTCTTTCATCGGAATTGCGGCAGCTGCGGTCTATGATTTGGCAGCCAATCAGAAAAATAGTGCTCCAGAAGAACAAACGGTTAATCAAGTATCAGAGGATGAGGAAGGGAGCTATGATCTCTAATGATGGAAGAAAGTAAAATTACTAAAAGAGAATTGAATAAAGCCTTTTGGCGAACAAATGTTGGTTCGATTTCTTTTGGCTATGAGCGTATGCAGACATTAGGGATGCTTTACAGCATTCTTCCCAGCTTAGAAAAGCTCTATCCTGAAGAGGATAGTGAAGGTAGAAAACGGGCAATGAAACGGCATTTGGAATTCTTCAACGGCATGACTACTATGAATGGCTTAATCGCAGGTGTAGTAATTGCCATGGAAGAGAAAACCAGTGAGGATGAGAAGGAATCAGTTATTGCCTTGAAAACAGGAATGATGGGACCATTAGCCGGTTTAGGGGACAGTTTAATGAAGTTCACTTGGCTGCCAATCTGTGGCAGTATCGGTGCTTCCTTAGCCTTGGAGAAAAATGCTTTAGGTCCGATTTTGATGCTGGTAATGTTTGCCTCAGTCAACATTTTGATGCGCTATTATGGTGTTCACTATGGTTATAAAAAAGGTATTGACTTGCTGACTACGGGCGGTAGTGCTATGATTCAACGAATTTCTACGATGGCAAATGTTTTAGGTTGTACTGTCGTAGGCGGTTTGCTGGTGAATACAGTTAAAATGAGTGTCGGTATCAGTTATAAAATTGGTGAAAATGAAATTGTTGTTCAGGAAATGCTGGATAAAATCATGCCGAACCTTTTACCAATGCTTTTAACAGTGGGCTTTATCCTAGCCTTGAAAAAGACTAAAGGGAAACATGCCGTTTCTTTCATCGTTGGCACCTTGGTCTTTGGTGTGCTGCTTTCAGTATTAGGAATTCTTGCATAAAATTGGAGGACGATCAGTGATAAAACAACCATATACCTTACCAGATATTGATTTTTATCGGGAAGGCGACCAGTGTGAAGTAACCTTTTTGAATCCTGACCAGCAAGCTTGTCAGCTGCTAGTGGGTAAATCACCCGAAGAAGTAACGCAAGTATTAACGGAAACATCGTCAGCTTCATTTTCTTTTGAATTAAAGAAGGAACAGGGGCCTTATTATTACCAAATAGAAGGAGCCGTGAATAGTCCGATCTTTGGTGAACGATTGCTGCCTTTAACGGGTGCAATTAATGTTCGAGACATGGGTGGTTACCGTACTAAAGATGGCCAACAGGTGAAATGGGGGCTGTTGTACCGTGGCGATCAGCTGAGTCAATTGACGGAAGCCGACATTACTTACCTGAAACGAATAAATTTCCATAGTATTATTGATTTCCGCAACGACCAGGAAAGGGAGTTGAATCCTAATTATTCCTTTGCCAGTGTCAAAAACTATTACAAGTGTGATCCTAATTCAACTGTTTCCGAAGCGGCTGGGGCAGTCGTCAGCTTTGAAGAAGAAAATAAATTGATTGTTAAGAATTTAGAGAATGGCGCGGTACCACCAGAGGAATTAAATGGTTCTGGCATTATTTTCCATAAAAATTATCGTGAATTTGTGACTTCTGATCATGCTAAGGAGTCTTTTCGGGAGATGCTGAAGGCATTGCTGAAGGAAGAAAATTTGCCAGCCTTTATGCATTGTCGCGGTGGTAAGGATCGAACTGGTTTTGGTGCTGCGTTAATTTTAGCCATTATTGGTGTTGAACGTGAAGAGATTATCAAGGATTATTTGATTACTCAAGATGTTCGAGAAGAACGTACCAAATTCAAGATGGCACAATATGCCAAGTATACAGATAATCAGGATGTCTTAGATTATTTAGAAGCGATGATCGATACTCGAAGAGATTATTTAGAATCTAGCTTCGCAACAATTGATGAGAAGTATGATTCAGTGGAAGACTACGTAAAATCAGCACTGGGAATTACTTCAGAAGAAGTTCAAGCATTGAAAAACCTGTATTTAACCGCATAAAAAAGCCGATGACTAAGCAAATAGCTTGGTCATTTTTTTAGCTTCTTTCAGCACAAATGTGAATTACAATTAAATAAATTGCAAAAAGTTGTTGACAACGTTTTCTTAAGAGGCTAGAATACAAAGTGTAACAAACGTTAAATGTAAATCACAAATGTGTAAAAGAGGTGCGAAAATGGATTGGCTAGAAATAGAAGGTAAAACAGTGATTGTAACAGGCGGATCTTCAGGGATTGGGGCAGCAATTGTCAAGACGTTGTGTGAGTTAGGTGTACAGGTGGTTAATGCCGATCTGCGAGAAGGCAGCTTCCAGCACGAAAATCTTCTGTTTAGCACCACAAATGTGACAGATCCTGAATCCGTCCAGCAAACTGTTGAAAAGACAGTAGCAACCTTTGGTAAAATCGATGGCTTGGTTAATAATGCCGGTATTAACATTCCAGCATTGTTAGTAGATGAGAAACAAACCGAAGCTGGAAAATTTGAAATCAACGAGGCGATCTTCAGCAAAATGATCGACATCAATCAAAAAGGTGTTTATTTAATGGGACAGGCTGTTGGACGAGAACTGGTCAAACAAGGCACAGGTGTAATAATCAATATGTCCTCCGAGTGCGGCTTAGAAGGTTCCGAAGGTCAAAGCGTTTATGCAGCAACGAAAGCCGCTGTGAACAGCTTTACACGATCATGGGCCAAAGAGCTAGGTAAAAAAGGAGTTCGTGTGGTGGGAATCGCTCCAGGAATCATGGAAGAAACGGGACTGCGAACGATTGAATATGAAACAGCGTTGGCTTATACGCGGGGCATTACTGTTGAACAACTTCGAGCAGGGTATACCAACACCAAAACAATTCCCTTGGGACGCGATGGAAAATTAACTGAAGTGGCTGACTTAGTGGCCTATTTCCTTTCTGATCGCTCAGGCTATGTAGATGGTGTAACCGTAAATGTAGCTGGCGGCAAAACGAGAGGCTAGGTGAAGAAGATGAACAAAGTAATTTTAGTGGCTCATGGCCAACTAGCTCATGAGATGAAACGCTCGGCCGAAATGATTTTCGGTGAGCTCTCGGATTTCCAGTCAGTGGAATTTTTGAAGGAGGAAGGCTTGGACTCAATCCAGCAGAAAATCAGCCAAGCTATGACAGATGAAACAGCCGATTATTTAGTTTTAGCTGATTTATTTTGTGGGACTCCTTACAATGCAAGTTGTGCAGTTGCCATGAAAAATACGCAACAGACTATTGAAGTTGTTTCAGGAATGTCTCTGCCATTAGTATTAGAGGCAGCTAGTATGCTTCAAGGAAATAATTTATCTAGCATTGTGAAACATATTACAAGTGTTGCTGGCGATACAGTCAAATCTTTTAGCGAACAATTAATTGAAGAAGAGGAGGATTTCTAAATGCAAATCAAGTTAGCACGTATTGATGACCGATTGATTCATGGACAGGTGGCAACTGTTTGGGCCAAAGAGGCTGGTGCGGAACGAATCATCGTAGTTAGTGAAGAGGTAGCCAATGATGAGGTACGTCGTACACTGGTAAAACAAGCGGCACCTCCAGGAATCAAAGCCAATATCGTCAATGTCGAAAAAGCAGTCAAGGTTTACAACAATCCTAAATATGCCGATGAAACAGTCTTTTATCTGTTTACCAATCCAGGAGAAGTACAGGCAATGGTGGAGAGTGGCGTGCCTATTCAATCAATTAACATTGGCGGTATGCACTTTAAGAATGGCCGGACTCAGGTAACGAAGGCTGTCTCAATCGATCAAAAGGATGCAGTGGCGTTTAGAAAGCTGACTGAAATGGGTGTGGAGTTGGATTTACGCGTCGTAGCGACCGATGCAAAAGGTGACTTTGAAGCGAAATTAAAAGAAGCTGGTTTTTAAAGAGAGGGGTTAAGTACCAATGGAATTATCAATGATTCAAATTGTTCTTATTTTTCTTTTTTCATGTATTTGCGGGATGGGCAGTGTATTAGATGAATTTCAAACCCATCGTCCATTGATTGCCTGTACCGTAGTAGGGTTAATCTTAGGCGACGTAACTACAGGAATTATTCTAGGCGGAACCTTAGAACTGATTGCATTAGGCTGGATGAACATTGGGGCAGCTCAATCTCCAGACTCAGCTTTGGCCAGCGTCATTTCAACGATTCTCGTTATAGTTGGTCATCAGGATATCCAAGCAGGGATTGCGATTGCCTTGCCAGTTGCGGCAGCCGGACAAGTTTTGACGGTCTTTGCTCGAACGATTACGGTGGCCTTCCAGCATGCAGCGGATCGTGAGGCTGAGAAAGCGAACTTTAACAAGATTATCTTTATACACTTTAGTGCCTTGTTCGTTCAGGCTTTGCGGGTAGCTATTCCGGCAACAATTGTCGCAGCTTTTGTTAGTGCTGAAATGGTAACAAACATGTTGAATATGATTCCAGACGTTGTAACTGGTGGTTTGGCAGTGGCGGGTGGCTTTATCGTAGTAGTCGGTTATGCGATGGTCTTGAACATGATGAGCGTAAAATATCTGATGCCATTTTTCTTCTTAGGCTTTGTTTTAGGCGGATACTTGGATTTCAGTTTATTATCCTTCGGGATTGTCGGATTAATCATTGCGTTAATCTATGTACAATTGAATCCGAATTTTAAAAAGCAGGAAGCTGCTGGCGGAATGGTAGCAGCAGTAGCCGGCGGCGATTTAGCAGACGATGAACTAGAGGACTAGGAGGAGTTAACGATATGGAAACTACGGTAACAGAAACTAAAGCGCCCGTGCAGTCAAAAATTACTAAGCAGGACTTAATGCGTACGTTCTTTTTTTCAAACTTTCAACAGGCATCCTTTAATTACGAACGAATTCATGCCTTAGCATTTTGTGTGGACATGATTCCAACAATTAAAAGAGTTTATCATACAAAAGAAGAACAAGCTGAAGCACTGAAACGCAACATGACATTCTTCAATGTAACACCAGCGGTTTGTGGACCGGTTATTGGTGTGACCATGGCGATGGAGGAAGCAAAAGCCTCTGGGGCAGATATTGACGAAGGAACCATCAACAGCTTAAAGATCGGATTAATGGGACCACTTTGTGGCGTAGGTGATCCACTAGTTTGGGGAACCTTACGTCCGATAACCGCAGCGATGGGTGCGTCCCTGGCATTAAGTGGCAATATTCTTGGACCACTATTGTTTTTCTTTGCTTTTAATGCGGTGCGGATCTCCATGAAATGGTTTGGATTAACTTACGGCTTCAGAAAAGGAATGGATATTGTTTCGGATCTGTCAGGCAACTTGCTGCAAAAATTAACCGAGGGTGCCACAATCTTAGGCTTATTCATTATGGGCGTACTGGTTACCAAGTGGACCACTATTAATATACCGCTGGTTGTTTCCAGAACTGCGGGTGCCGATGGTCAAGAAGTTATTACAACGGTGCAAAATGTATTGGATGATTTAGTTCCAGGTCTTTTAGCACTAGGCTTAACACTATTAATGATGCGCTTATTGAAGAAAAAAGTCAGCCCCATTGTATTGATCTTTGTCTTGTTTGCGGTGGGGATTATCGGCTACGGATTAGGAATTTTAGCGTAAATATTGGAGGATAATGATGAAAACGAAAGCAGTTCGATTGTATGGCAAAAAAGATTTGCGTTTGGAAGAATTTGAATTACCAGAAATCAAAGACAATGAAATTTTAGCATCAGTTATTACTGACAGTATCTGCATGTCTACCTGGAAGCTGGCCAATCAGGGCGGCGATCACAAGAAAGCACCAGACAATGTAGCAGATAATCCGATCATTGTCGGTCATGAATTTTGTGGTGAACTGCTGGAAGTCGGCGGCAAATGGGCCCACAAATACAAAAAAGGCGAACGGTATGTTGTACAGGCCAACCTGCAATTAACAGATCGTCCTGATTGCCCAGGGTACTCGTATGCTTATACCGGTGGCGATGCTACCTACATTATTATTTCAGAAGATGTAATGAATCAGGATTGCTTGATTCCTTACAAGGGGGAGACGTATTTTGAAGGATCACTGATTGAACCCTTGTCTTGTGTGATTGGTGCTTTTGAAGCAAATTATCATTTAAAAGACGGCAGCTATGAACACCAAATGGGGATTAAACCAGATGGGAATTTGTTAATCATGGGCGGTACTGGTCCAATGGGTCTGTTGGCTATTGATTATGCTTTGCATGGACCGATTCGTCCGAAGCAATTGATTGTTACCGACCGCGATCCTGAAAAATTGGCTCGGGCGGAAAAACTATACCCAAGTCAAGACGGTATTACAGTTCAATACGTAAATGTTGGTGCAGTAGAAGATCAGGTAGCTTTACTTAAAGAAAAAATTGACGGTGGCTTTGATGATATCTTTGTAATGGTACCAGCGGAACAGGTTGTAACTGATGCGGCAGATATGCTAAATCCAGATGGTTGTTTGAATTTCTTTGCTGGTCCACAAAATAAAGAATTTTCAGCCAAAGTGAATTTCTACGATGTACATTATTCATTTACTCATTTTGTAGGAACTTCAGGCGGTAATACTGAAGACATGCGTAAAGCGGTGAAGTTGATTGAAGATAAACAGGTTAAGGTAGCGAACGTGGTTACCCACATTTTAGGGCTGGATGCAGTGGCTGAAACGACATTGAATCAACCAGCAATTGGTGGTGGTAAAAAATTGGTTTACACTCATAAACAAAGTGACTTAACCAAACTGTCGGAAATTGATCCAGACTCTGAGTTAGGAGAAATTCTAGCTGAAACTGACGGAATTTGGAGTAAGAAAGCAGAAGAGTATTTACTGAAAAGTTATCCTGAAATATAAACATGAAAGACTAGCCGATCAATTTCATAAGGGATCGGCCAGTCTTCTTTTTTTGTTTATAAAGAGCTTTTAAGAAATTGTACCGTATTAGTGTACGCTTCCTCAGCATAACCTTCGCCGTGGACAGTTCCTTTGATTAGTTTAATTTCAGAGGGAACACCTTGTTCTGCCAAAGATTTCTGCAGCTTGTAAACTCCTGATAATGGTACCAGCTCACTCAAGGAGTTGGCCAAGAAAAGCGGCCCACTATTGGCGGAAACTCGTGATAAAGGATCGGCCTGCTTCAGTAAGTCCAGATCCTGATTAACATAGTTTAGAATGAACCATTTGTAGAATGGATCGTTAGAGCCGTCCTGATCGATTTTGGAACTATCCTGTTGATCAAAATGAGGCTTCTGATTTTGGGAGGCAACCACTTCAGGGTGTTCAACTACCCAATCATACAAGTCAATAATTCCTGACCAAGATGCTGCTGGAATACCTTTAGATAAAGCTAATTCAATCGCCAAATTGCCACCAGCTGATGAACCCAATGCAGTTATTTTATTTGCAATATGATAGTCACTTCCAGCCAACCAATCATAGACTGCCAGAAGGTCCTTTCGAGCAGCCGGGAAAAGATGATCTGGTGCTAGACGATAATTAGATACAATTACTAGAAAATTGTCAGCAGCCAGTCTTTCTGCCAAAGTTGTTTCCTTGCTTTTATCGCCTCGGAACCAGCCGCCACCGTGGATTAAAATAATCGCTGAATCGATTTTATCAGGCTCATAAATATCTAAAGTTAGTTGATTCTTTTGATCATAAACAACATCTTTCTTCATTCCAATGCCCTCCCTAAATTAGATCGTTCTCAGGTGTTCTTTCTGGTTGCAATTCTGCTATTTTTTGTAAAATTGCCAATAACTCTTGATGAGCATGATCGTATGAATCAATTTGATCACCAAATTCTTGGTTGAATCCATCCAAACCACCTTTTACAAAAGAGTATTCATATTGATAAACAGCGTCATATGCCTGAGTAAATTGCTTCAGTAAATCGGTTTGCTGATCCAGTTGTAAAGTTAATTGGATGGTCCGGAAATCCGTGTAGCCTAGTTCAAATTGAACAGCCCAAATCCGTATGAATTCATGCTGATTTTTGATATGCAGGAAATGATGTTCCGTATTCCAACTTAAGTTTTTAATAGCTCCTAAAACATCTAACATTTTTCTGCCTACTTTCTGTGAGTGCCTAGAGTATTGTTTGTTTTAAATGTTACCAATTTCTATTATCTAACTTACGCCTATTTTCTTTTTTTATAAAACATTTTTACCTGTTAAGGATAGTCTTTAATAAAAGTAAAGATTAGGATTCTGAGTTTCTGATTTCTTTAAATATAGGATTTTTTGAAAAATGCTTTCTTTCTAAATATCTCTTTGCTAAACTGAGGGAAAACAGGTGAAAGGAAATGCTGGATGAAAATCACAATAAAAGAGATTGCAGAGATGGCTGGTGTTTCAGTAACGACAGTTTCACAAATTTTGAATAATAAAGGCAGTCGCTTCAGTGAGCAGACGCGAAAGAAAGTCTTATCGATTGTAGAGGAATACCAATACAAACCGGACTTTTTTGCAGCAAATTTAATTAACAGACATTCCAAAACTATCGGAATGATTGTTCCAGATGTAACAGATTTCTTTTTCTCTAAGATTATTGAAGGGGTGGAAAGCTACCTAAATCCGCTAGGCTATATGATTATCCTATGCAATTCAAGACATGATAAGGAGCAAGAAATTCGTTATCTAAATGAATTGTCTCACCGTTCAGTAGATGGTATTTTGCTAGCAACGCCAAGCCATCTATCCCCCGAACAGTCATTGGAAAGTGATTTTTATTGTGATCGTCCGATCGTGTTGATTGACCGTGGACTAAACGAACGTGACTGGGGCCAGCTTTTGGTAGAGGAGTATGCGGGAGCACAAGAAGTTGTTCGGATGCTGGTGAATAATGGCCATCGTCATATTGGGATGCTTAAGGAAACAGAAGGTTACTATCAATTGTCTGAACGAGTAAATGCTTATCGGCAGGTTATCTTTGAATATCAGCTTCCCTTTGATGAGAACTACATTAGTAAAGGAGATATGACAATTGCTGGAGGCTATAAAGCCGCGAAAGAATTGCTAAAAAATGATAAAATTACTGCTATTTTTTGTGGAAATGACGAAATGGCGATTGGCTGTTATCAGGCAATTTACGAAAGCGGACGTAAAATTCCCGACGATATTTCGGTTGTGGGGTTTGATGGATTAGAAGTCAGTCAATACATGGTACCGCCGTTGACAACAGTGTTCCAGCCGAGTTTTGAAATAGGATTTTCAGCAGCTAAATTTCTAGTGGACGCAATCAATTTTCCTTCTCAGAGAATCCCGAATAAAATCTTCCAAACTAAATTAATTATTCGTGAGAGTGTGGAAAGAATAGTTGAGGCTTGACAATTTAGCTTCTTCTCGTTATAGTAACGATGGTAGCGTTTCCTAAAAGCGTTTCCGTTTTGAGTAAACTGTTTTACTAAAGTGGTTTACCTTTTGGTTTTTTAATGTATAATTAGTTTGAAGTTTGGAGGCAATGCTATGAGAATGGTGGACTTGATCGAGAAGAAACGTGATGGAAAAACCTTAACGAAAGATGAAATTGAATTTATTGTTAACGGCTACACAGCCAAAGAAATCCCTGATTATCAGATGAGTGCCTTATTGATGGCCATTTTTTATCAGGATATGACAGATGAAGAAATTTCCAACTTAACCTTAGCAATGGCAAACTCTGGAGAAATTATTGATCTTTCCTCCATTGAGGGAATTAAGGTGGATAAACATTCTACCGGCGGTGTAGGAGATACAACGACATTGGTTTTAGCACCTTTAGTAGCTAGTGTGGGTGTACCTGTTGCTAAAATGTCTGGACGAGGCCTTGGCTTTACCGGTGGTACATTAGACAAATTTGAATCCATTCCTGGTTTTCGTATCGAGTTATCCGATCAAGAATTCATTGACATTGTCAACAAGAGTAAGGTTGCTGTGATTGGTCAATCGGGGAACTTAGCACCGGCTGACAAAATGCTGTATGCACTGCGGGATGTAACTGGAACAGTTGGATCTATTCCATTGATTGCCAGTTCTATCATGAGTAAGAAGATCGCTGCTGGCGCGGATGCTATTGTGTTGGATGTGACTACTGGCGAAGGTGCATTCATGAAGAACTTGGATGACGCAAAACGATTGGCGCAGACGATGGTGCGTATCGGCAAACTGGCAGGTCGGCAAACAATGGCTGTTATTTCTGATATGTCGGAGCCTTTAGGTGAGGCAGTAGGGAATAGTTTGGAAATTGTTGAAGCAATTGATACACTTAAAGGTGAGGGCCCAGAGGACTTAACTGAAATGTGTTATGTTTTGGGCAGTCAAATGGTAGTATTAGCAGGCAAAGCAGAAACATTAGATGAGGCACGACAACTGTTGAAGAAAGCACTGGATTCTGGTAAGGCACTAGAAAAATTCCGCGAAATGATTGAAGACCAAGGCGGTGATAGCTCAGTAGTGGATCATCCTGAAAAATTGTTGACAGCCCGTTATCAAAGCGAGCTGCCAGCCAAAGAAACTGGCTATGTAACCAAACTGGTGGCAAATGAAATTGGAATTGCAGCAATGCTGCTAGGTGCCGGACGCAAAACTAAGGAAGATGCTGTTGATCATGCAGTTGGTATCAAGCTTCACAAAAAGATCGGTGAAGAGGTAGTGGCCGGTGAATCGCTGTTAACTATTTATGCTAACACTGAAGATATTCAAGAGGTAGAAAAACTACTTTACGAAAATATTGAAATTGGCAGCCAAGCGGTTGAACCAACATTAATACACGGTATTGTTACCGAATGAGAGGATGGAACACATGGAATTAAATCGAATGATTGATCACACGATCTTAAAGGCAGATGCAACGAAGGATGATGTGATGAAAATTATCGAAGAAGCAAAAAAATATCATTTTTATTCAGTCTGCATTAATCCTACTTGGGTAAGCATGGCAGCTAAGGAACTAAAAGGTGCACCGGTTGCAGTCTGTACCGTTATTGGTTTCCCTCTAGGGGCTAACACTTCTGAAGTGAAGGCTTTTGAAGTCAAAAATGCAATTGAAAATGGTGCAGATGAAGTAGACATGGTGATCAACATCGGCGAATTGAAAGATGGTAATTACGGTAAGGTGCAAAAAGATATCGAAGCCGTTGTAAATGCTGCGAAGGATCAAGCTTTAGTAAAAGTGATTATTGAAACTTCTCTGTTAGACCGCGATGAAAAAATCAAAGCCTGTGAATTAGCAAAAGCAGCAGGTGCAGATTTTGTTAAAACATCGACTGGTTTTTCAACTGGAGGAGCAACTATTGAAGATGTGAAGCTGATGCGGGAAACTGTGGGTCCAGAAATGGGTGTGAAAGCTTCTGGTGGTATTCACAACGCAAAAGAAGCAATGGCAATGATCGAAGCCGGTGCGACTCGTTTGGGTGCCAGCTCGGGCGTAGCGATCATGAACGGTTTATCTGGAACAGGCTACTAATTTCAAATTCAGCAATTAGGAGACAACATGACAGCAAAAAAGGAATGGATCGATGTAGCAGTCGACGCTTTAAACAAGGCTTATGTACCTTACTCACATTTTCCAGTAGGTGCTTGTCTAGTTACAAAAGATGGTAAAATTTATCAAGGTTTAAATATTGAAAATGCTTCTTACGGCTTAAGCAATTGTGCAGAAAGAACAGCTTTTTTCAAGGCTGTATCTGAAGGGGAAAGGGAATTCAGCCATTTAGTGATTGCGGGGCATACGCCCCAACCAATTTCTCCCTGCGGAGCTTGTCGTCAAGTCATGGCAGAATTTTGTGAACCAAGCATGCCAGTAACCTTAGTCGGTGACAACGGTGTTCAAAAAGAAATAACCGTTGAAGGATTACTGCCATATATGTTTACCGACAAAGATTTATAAACTTGTTCATTCAGTCATCTGACTGTTGAAAAAATACCATACTTTAGGGGGCTTTACAGAAATGAAAAAAGCAAAATTATTTGGTCTAGGCGCAGTGGCGTTGGCTTCAGTGCTATTACTAGGTGCATGTGGCGGCGGTGGCGGCACAACTGACTCATCAGGCGGCGGTTCAGCTTCAGGCGGCGATGCAGATCACAGTGTTGCAATCGTAACAGACATCGGCGGGGTAGATGACCGTTCATTTAACCAATCAGCTTGGGAAGGTTTACAAGCCTGGGGTAAAGAACACAAAATTGAACGCGGTACTGGCGGATATGATTATATCCAATCAGACAATGCATCACAATACACGACCAACATTGATTCAGCAGTTTCTAACGGATTCAAAACAATTTTTGGTGTAGGTTACCTATTGGCTGATCCAATTTCAGCAGCAGCAGACACAAATCCAGACACAAACTTCGTAATTATTGACTCTGTTATTGAAGACAAAGATAACGTTGTTTCAGCAACCTTTAAAGACAATGAAGCAGCTTACCTTGCAGGTGTAGCAGCAGCTCATACAACTAAGACTGACAAAGTTGGTTTCATCGGTGGAGAAGAAGGCGTCGTTATTGACCGTTTCGAAGCTGGTTTCGTTAAAGGTGTAGAAGACACTGCTAAAGAAATGGGCAAAGAAATTCCTGTAGATGTTCAATACGCAGCATCATTTGGTGACCCTGCAAAAGGGAAAGCTTTGGCAGCAAACATGTTTGATAATGATATTGACGTAATTTACCATGCTTCAGGCGGTACTGGTAATGGTGTATTCTCAGAAGCAAAAGCTCGTAACGAAAAAGTTGCAGCAGATGACAAAGTTTGGGTTATCGGTGTAGATAGCGACCAACAAAATGAAGGTAAATACAAGGACAAAGATGATAAAGAAAGCAACTTCTGTTTAACTTCAACACTTAAAGGTGTGGGTGCAGCAGTACAAGATATCTCCACTCGTGCGTTGAACGACAAATTCCCTAGTGGCGAACACTTAGTATTTGGTTTGAAAGACGGCGGCGTTTCATTAACAGATGGTTTCTTATCTGATGAAGCAAAAACTGCAGTGAACGAAGCTAAAGAAAAAGTCAGCGATGGCGATGTAAAAGTTCCAGAAAAACCATAAATAAATAGTTTTACCATAACCTCTTTTTAGAGGTTATGGTATCCTTCTTTGTTTAATTAAGCTGCACAGAGTGCGCGGTTTAATTAAGGGAAGAACCCCTTTGATAGTTAATGGATGTCTAGGTCTTAAAAAGTGATAGGATGTGAAAAAAGAGTGGCAGAAGAACAATATGTCATTGAAATGCGCAACATCACCAAACAATTTGGCACCTTTAAAGCCAATGACAATATCAATCTGCAGATCCGCAAAGGCGAGATTCACGCGCTTTTAGGGGAAAACGGTGCCGGAAAATCGACACTGATGAATGTTTTGTCAGGGTTATTGCAACCCACTTCTGGTGAGATTTTAATGGACGGACAAAAGGTCGATATCTCCAGTCCCACTAGAGCCAACCAACTGGGAATTGGAATGGTCCATCAGCATTTCATGTTGGTAGATGCATTTACCGTTACCGAGAACATCATTTTAGGCAGTGAGCCTACCAGCGGAATTACATTGGACAAGAAGAAAGCTGCTGAAGAAATCCAGCGATTGTCGCAGGAATATAAGCTGCAGGTTGATCCAAGTGCATATGTCCGGGATATTTCAGTAGGGATGCAGCAGCGGGTCGAGATCTTGAAAACCTTATACCGTGGCGCAAACGTACTGATCTTTGATGAACCAACAGCCGTATTAACACCACAGGAAATTGATGAATTAATTGAAATCATGGACGGGCTGGTTAAGGAAGGCAAATCAATTATCTTGATTACTCACAAATTGGATGAAATTAAGAAGGTAGCTGATCGTTGTTCTGTTATCCGACGCGGGCAATACATCGGAACTGTTGACGTAGCAGATGTCAGCTCACAGCAATTAGCTGATATGATGGTAGGTCGTTCGGTTTCCTTTAAAACTGACAAGAAACCGGCAACTCCAGGAGAAGTAGTTTTATCAGTCAAGGAGTTAGTCGTTAAAGAAAGTCGTGGACTGGAAGCTGTTAAAAAACTTAGTTTAGATGTGCATCGCGGGGAAGTTCTGGGAATCGCCGGAATTGATGGCAATGGACAATCGGAATTAATTCAGGCATTAACGGGTTTGCGTAAGGTGGAAAGTGGTTCCGTTACACTTAACGGTGCGGACATCACAGGTAAGAAGCCTCGTCAGATCACTGAATCTGGAGTGGGGCATGTGCCAGAAGACCGTCACAAGTACGGATTGATTTTGCAATTATCTTTATCAGAAAACATCGCTTTACAAACTTATTATCGTACACCTTTAAGCAAGTCGGGTGTCTTGAATTACAGCGAAATGGACAAATATGCAACTCGGTTAATTGAAGAATACGATGTACGTACAACAAGTGAAAAAGCTCCTGCTGGTTCACTATCAGGTGGTAACCAGCAAAAGGCGATCATCGCTCGTGAAGTTGACCGCGATCCAGATTTGTTGATTGTCTCTCAGCCAACTCGTGGGCTGGACGTAGGGGCGATCGAATATATTCACAAACGTCTAGTAGAACAAAGAGATAAAAATAAAGGGGTTCTTTTAGTAAGTTTTGAATTAGATGAAATTTTGAATGTCTCTGATCGAATTGCCGTAATTCATGCAGGAGAAATCACTGGGATCGTTGATCCAAAAGAAACCTCTGAAAATGAATTAGGTCTGTTAATGGCTGGTTATAGCTTGGAAGAAGCAAGGGCAGAATTACAGAAGGCAGGTGAGGCAAATGAATGATCGTGCAGAGAGGATCAGAAATATACTAGTACCAATTATTTCAGTTGTTTTAGGCTTCGTTTTGGGCGCGTTATTGATGCTGATAACCGGTTATAATCCGATTGTTGGATACAATGCGATGTTTAGTGCGGCCTTTCAAAGTACGATGTCCGTAGGAGAAATCCTAGTTGGTGCAGCACCTTTAATATTCACTGCGTTAGGATTCTCGGTAGCGAACTCAGCAGGATTCTTTAATATCGGGCTTTCTGGACAAGCATTGTGCGGCTGGGTTGCTAGTGTTTGGGTTGCTTTAAGCATGCCAGATTCTCCTAAAATTGTAGTTGTAGGGCTGGCAATTATTGCTGGCGCCTTAGCCGGAGCGGCAGCTGCTGCAATTCCTGGGGTTTTACGAGCATTTTTTGGAACAAGTGAAGTTATTGTAACAATTATGATGAACTACGTACTACTCTATGTAGCCAATCATATTGTCAACAATGTCATGTCTGAGGATATTATCTCAAACAAAGGGGTAACCAAAATCGTTGGCATGAACGGAACACTCCGGGCACCATGGCTCACACAAATTTTTGGCGGCTCCCGAATCAATTTGGGTATCTTTTTGGCATTGATCTTTTTAGTAGTTGTTTGGTTCTTAATGAAGAAAACAACATTAGGTTTTGAAATTCGTTCGGTTG
This sequence comes from Enterococcus sp. AZ071, assembly GCF_050499065.1. Classification (NCBI taxonomy): domain Bacteria; kingdom Bacillati; phylum Bacillota; class Bacilli; order Lactobacillales; family Enterococcaceae; genus Enterococcus; species Enterococcus sp. AZ071. The sequence continues at coordinate 2,356,802 of NZ_JBIPAS010000001.1, read as the reverse complement.
GTTTGAATCCATTTGCTTCTGAATATGCAGGGATGAGCAGCAAACGTACAATTATTGTTTCTATGATTATTTCAGGACTTTTGGCAGGTCTGGGTGGTGTTGTTCAAGGGATTGGTACCTTCAATAATTACTTTGTGCAGGGAGCATCAATCAGTATTGGGTTTGACGGAATGGCCGTCTCCTTGCTAGGAAACGGCAGCTCTATCGGAATATTATTGTCGGCCTTGCTATTCAGCGTACTGAAGCTTGGTGGACAAGGGATGCAGTTTGCCGGAATTCCAAGCGAACTAGCAAACAGTGTTATTCCATTAATTATCTTCTTTGTTGCCATTAACTATGTTGTTCGTTTAGGTTTGGCAAAGGTTTCTGGAAGTAAAAAACAGGTGGAAGTTGTTGAGGAAAAAAGTAAGCCAAATGAGGAAAATCAAGAAGGGGGCGAGTTGTAATGAATATGCAATTACTAAGTTCATTAATTACCCAAACGTTAGTGTATTCAGCGCCTCTGATCTTAACGGCTCTTGGTGGCGTATTTTCTGAACGAAGCGGGATTGTAAACGTTGGTTTGGAAGGAATCATGGTAATGGGTGCCTTCACTTCTGTGGTATTCAATTTAAGCTTCGCGGATCAGCTTGGAGCTATGACCCCGTGGTTTGGAGTGCTGGCAGGTGGGATAGCCGGAGTAATCTTCTCCCTGTTGCACGCAGTAGCAACTGTTCATTTTCGAGCCGATCATATTATCAGTGGGACGGTAATGAATTTACTGGCACCTCCTTTAACGATCTTTTTAATCAAGGTTATTTATGGGAAGGGTCAAACGGATACCATTCAACAACAATTTGGGTATTTCAGTTTTCCTGGTCTTAGCAAAATTCCGGTAATTGGCGATCTGTTCTTTAACAATACAAGTTTACCGGCTTACTTTGCTATCTTGGTAGCAGTTATCTCTTGGTTCATTATCTTCAAGACAAAGTTTGGTTTGCGCCTGCGTTCAGTGGGTGAAAATCCATTGGCTGCAGATACGCTAGGAATTAATGTGTATGCTTTACGCTACTCAGGAGTTCTAATTTCAGGCTTCCTTGGTGGGATGGGTGGTGCGATTTTTGCTCAGTCAATCGCTGGACGTTTCGCTTCAACTACCATCGCCGGACAAGGTTTTATCTCAATGGCAGCGATGATTTTTGGTAAATGGAATCCATTAGGTGCAATGGGTGCGGCAATTTTCTTCGGATTTGCCCAAAACCTAAGTATTGCTGGAGCTAATTTACCATTGATCTCTGAAATTCCAGATGTCTATCTGCAAGCAGCACCATATGTATTAACAATTGTAGTTCTAGTGTTATTCCTAGGAAAAGCCGCTGCACCAAAAGCAGATGGTGTTAACTACATCAAGTCAAAATAAAAACTTTTTGTATCAAAGGGTGGGACTATGGGACACGTTTCTTAGTCGCGCCCTTTGCTAGTTCCACTTTTTGCAGTTTATTTAGCTAAAGTAGTTTTACATGAAGTATAGACTGTATAAAGCAAAAGTTCTTAGTGGAATAGTATACGTATGAAGATGAGACAATTTTCCTAAGAAAATTGTTACCTTACTAGTGAGTTAGTTTCTCAGTCCAACTTTTCGCAGTTTGGACATAGTTGATAATCATATTCATGACTATCAAATAAACTAAGCTGTTTAGTTGGATGAGATACGTACAAAAATAGCAGTTTTTTTTCTCAGAAAAATTACCACTTTACTAGTGAGTTAGTTCTCAGTCCAACTTTTCGTAGTTCTTATTTAGTTGGTAATCACCCTCACTTTACTTAGTCTGAGAAACAAAATATACTGTAACAACAAAAGTTGACCTTCGATTCTTAGATGAATAACGAATTTTGTCTAAGATTGGAAAGTGAATGATGAGTTAAGGTTTAATTTCGAAGACTTCTAACAAAAGTCTTTCGTTTTATCATTGGAACAAATCAATCAGAAAGAAGGAATTAGAAAATGTTTAAACGCATACATTTAGTTGTAATGGATTCAGTCGGGATTGGTGAAGCACCAGATGCAGATAAATTTAATGATGTAGGTTCAGATACCTTGGGACATATCGCAGAAGAAGCAGGATTGACTATTCCCCACTTGGAACAGCTGGGTCTTGGCAGTATTCGTCCGTTAAAAGGGGTAAAAGACGTAGAAAATCATGATGGTTATGCAACTAAATTGGAAGAAATTTCTGTAGGCAAAGATACCATGACTGGACATTGGGAAATTGCCGGTTTGAATATTCAAACGCCATTTCGTGTGTTTCCAGAAGGCTTCCCGCAAGAATTACTAGATAAGATTACTGAGTTTTCTGGCCGAGGAATTATTATGGGCGCAAATAAACCATACAGCGGGACCGAGGTTATTGCTGATTTTGGGGAAGAGCAAATGAAGACGGGTGATTTAATTATCTACACGTCAGCTGATCCGGTTCTGCAAATTGCTGCACATGAAGAAATCATTCCACTAGAAGAATTGTACCGTATTTGCGAATACACACGTGAAATTACTAAAGACGATCCTTACATGATTGGTCGGATTATTGCTCGACCTTACTTAGGCGAACCTGGGAACTTTACTCGGACGAGCAACCGTCACGACTATGCATTAGATCCTTTTGGTAAGACTGTTTTAGATTCTTTAAAAGAAAACGGCAAAGATGTGATTGCAGTTGGAAAAATCAACGATATTTTCAACGGACAAGGAATTACTGATTCAGTTCGTACCAAGAGCAATATGGACGGTGTTAATCAACTGCTGAACGTCATGAAAAAAGACTTTACCGGTTTAAGTTTTACTAACCTAGTTGATTTTGATGCCTTGTACGGTCATCGTCGTGATGTTGTAGGCTATGCTCATGCGATTGAAGATTTCGATTTGCGCATGCCAGAAATTTTAGATGCCATGGAGGAAGATGATTTATTACTGATCACCGCTGATCACGGGAATGATCCAACTTATCCAGGAACAGATCATACCCGGGAATATGTTCCTTTGTTGGTTTATAGCAAGCAATTAAAAGGAAAAGGCAAATTACCACAAGGATATTATTCAGATATCGCGGCAACGATTGCCGAAAATTTTGATGTACCAGCAACTGAAAATGGTGAAAGCTTCTTAAAATTATTAAAGTAAACACGAGTCAGTTAAAAGGTCAGAATTACTGTCTTCAAAAGATAAGCATAGGTAATTATAGGAGGATATTATGATTGAGTTACAAGAAAAGATTCAGCAAACAGCAGCATTTATCCAAGAACGAGGTGTTGAAGAGGTCGAGTTTGGTTTGATCTTAGGTTCAGGTTTAGGTGAACTGGCAGAAGAGATTGAGGATCCAGTGATTATTTCTTACAACGAAATTCCACATTTTCCAATTTCAACTGTAGTGGGACATGCAGGTCAATTGGTTTACGGCACACTGGCGGGAAAAAAAGTCTTAGCTATGCAAGGCCGCTTCCATTTTTATGAAGGCAATCCAATGGAAACTGTTACCTATCCGGTTCGTGTAATGGCCGCTTTAGGTATTCATTCAGTAATAGTAACCAATGCTGCTGGTGGAGTGAATGAACAATTTACTCCAGGCAATTTGATGCTGATCACGGATCATATTAACTTTATGGGAACCAATCCATTAATCGGGCCAAATGATGAAAATATGGGTCCACGTTTCCCGGATATGAGTTCGGCTTATAACAAAGAGTATCAAGAAAAAGCACGTGAAACTGCTGAGAAGCTTTCACTAGATTTAAAAGAAGGCGTCTATATGGGCTTCACTGGACCAACTTATGAAACACCAGCAGAGATCCGTATGGCTCGCGCAATGGGGGCAGATGCTGTTGGGATGTCCACTGTTCCAGAGGTTATTGTAGCAGTTCATAATGGTTTGAAGGTATTAGGAATTTCTTGTATCACCAACTTAGCAGCTGGTATGCAGGCTAACTTGAATCATGCGGAGGTCGTGGAAACAACTGAACGCGTCAAGGAAGACTTCAAAAAATTGGTAAAAGAAACTTTAGCCGTTTTATAGTAAAATTAACAGAGACTAAAAAACAGGAGTGAAGAAAAGAATGAGCGTCCATATCGAGGCCAAAGAAGGCGAAGTTGCTGACAAGATTTTATTACCAGGAGATCCATTGCGAGCGAAGTTCATCGCGGAAAATTTTTTAGAAGATGCAAAATGCTACAATAATGTTCGCGGCATGTTAGGATTTACTGGTACGTATAAAGGTGAACGTGTATCAGTTCAGGGAACGGGTATGGGAATGCCATCTGCTGGTATCTATGCCCAAGAGCTGATTCAATCCTATGGTGTGAAGAAATTAATTCGCGTGGGGACTTGCGGTGCTTTATCAGAAGATGTTCATGTTCGTGACTTGGTTTTGGCTCAAGGAGCAGTAACCAGCTCTTCAATGGTAGCGAAGCACTTCCCAGATTTTCATTTCCCACCAATTGCGGACTTTGCTATGTTGAAAAAAGCTTATGAAGTTGCGGCAGAGAAAGGCTTCACAACTCATGTAGGAAATGTTTTATCGGAAGATACTTTCTATAAAGATGATATGTCACCAACATTCCGCTTGGCAGAGTATGGTGTGATGGGTGTAGAAATGGAAGCGGCGATCCTTTATTACTTAGGTGCAAAATTCCATGTTCAAGCCTTGGCAATCATGACTGTAAGTGATCATATGATCACAGGGGAAGAAACTACTGCTGAGGAACGACAAAATACTTTCAAAGATATGATTCATGTTGGACTAGAAACAGCCATCGCAAAATAATTCAACGAGCCACTTCTGAATGCAGAGGTGGTTCTTTGTGCATAGGAGGATGCTTGTGAAAATGACAATTCGCAAACGTTCAGTTGGCAATATTCCATTATTGGAGGTTGTGGCTGAAGAACAAATTTATGAGCCGTTGCCATTAATCATATATTATCATGGCTGGCAAACAGCGAAGGAACTAGTGTTGACTCAAGGGCGTAAGTTAGCTGCCAAAGGATTTCGGGTATTATTGCCGGATGCTGCGAACCACGGTGAACGAAAGGTTCGCGTGTCGGAAATTCCTTCGTTAACTTTTTGGGATAGTATCCAAACCAATCTGTTTGAGTTTGGTTATTTGGTCGATTATTTTGAAAACCTAGGCTTAACTACCGGCAAAATTGGTGTGGGTGGGGTTTCAATGGGGGGGATTACTACCTGTATGCTGCTAACGGCCCATCCAGAAATTGATGTGGCGGCCTGTGTAATGGGGTCGCCCTCACCAATAAAATATCGGGATCGAATCATGCAGCATGCTACTGCTGCCGGTTATTTTTTGCCTAGGGATTATGAGCAGTTAACTTCATGGCTGGCGGCGTATGATTTATCGCTTCATCCTGATAAAACAACTGGCCGGCCATTACTGTTTTGGCATGGGATGCAGGATGAGAAGATCCCTTATCAGCATGTGTCAGACTTTGTTAGGTCTCAGTCAGATTCATTAAATATTACGTTTATTAGTGAAGAGGAACGTCATTTAGTTAAAGTTCCGACGATGGAAATGATCAGTGATTTTTTTGCTGAACAGTTTTATGGGGAATAAGCAGAGTGGCTTTAGCTTTTTGATTTTTTGGATTATCATAGACAACAGGGAGGGATTTTATGGATAACTTTAATTTTCATGTAACCACAGATATTCGCTTCGGAAAAGATCGCTTAGCAGAGTTGCCAGAAGTCATGAATCATTTTGGTAAAAATGTACTTTTAGTATACGGTGGCGGCAGTATCAAGAAAGTTGGTCTGTATGACAAAGTAATGGAACAGTTGACTGCCAATGGCAATCGTGTATTTGAATTAGCTGGGGTTGAACCTAACCCTCGAGTAGAAACAGTCCGCAAGGGTGCTGAAATTTGTCGTGAGGAAAACATCGACGTATTGTTGGCAGTTGGTGGGGGTTCGACAATTGATTGTGCAAAAGTAGTTGCTGCTGCGACCTTGTATGAGGGTGACGCGTGGGATATGGTGCTGCAGCGCCGTAAGTTTAGTGGTCCAGCTTTACCATTGGTGACGATTTTGACGCTGTCGGCAACCGGCAGTGAAATGAATAGTGGTGCTGTGATCTCCAATATAAACACCAATCAGAAATTAGGTTTAGGTAGTCCAGCGATGTTGCCGAAGGTTTCTTTCTTAGACCCGACCAATACCTTTACAGTAAACAAATACCAAACAGCGGCAGGTTCTGCTGATATTTTCAGTCATTTAATTGAGAACTATTTCAAACGGACAGAAGGAACGGATGTTCAAGACTCAGTTTCTGAAGGGTTAATGCGCTCAGTAATCAAAAACTGTCCGATTGCATTGCAGTATCCAGAGGATTATGACGCACGCGCCAATCTAATGTGGGCTAGCACGCTGGCTTTGAATGGCTTAACTGGCAACGGAAAAACTGGCTCTTGGTCATGTCATCCGATGGAACATGAGTTAAGTGCTTTCTACGATATTACGCATGGAATTGGGTTAGCGATTTTAACTCCTCGCTGGATGGAATATGTACTAAATGATGAAACTGTTGCTAAGTTTGCCCAGTTCGCCTGGAATGTCTGGGGTGTGGAAGAACGAGTACCAATGCTGGCAGCTCGAATAGGTATTCAAAAGACCTATGACTATTTCAAGTCTTGCGGTATTCCTATGACCTTGCCAGAAGTGGGAATCACTGATGACAAGTTTGCGATTATGGCACAACAGGCAGTTGATCATAATGCGATCAAAACAAGCGCCTATGTTCCATTGGATGTGAAAGATGTGGAAAATATTTTTGAGGCGTGCTTGACTGAAAGCAGCTTCGTTTAATTGAGAACAGTTATTTTATCTGAATAAGGATAAAATGACTGTTTTTTCACAAAAATTATGGATGAAATTTATGAAGAATCGAGAAACAAAATTTTGGCTCATAAAATCATCTTCACAAACTATTATCTAGGCTTTCATAGTGGGTGCTTAGTCAGTTAATGCACAGTGATTGAAGAATAGGTTTTTCAAGTGAACAAAAAACAAACCAGTAGATACCTTATAAAGTATCCGCTGGTTTGTTTGTGCAGCTTGGGTTAGATGCTTGAGCCACCGCCACCGGAAGAACCGCCTCCGCCAGAGAAACCGCCGCCTCCACCGAAGCCACCGCCACTAGAGCCGCCGCCAAAACCGCCGCCACCCCAGCCAATGAATGGAGGACCACCGCGATAACGGCCATTTCTTCCACCACGACCACCACCGCCGAATAAGATGAAGATAACTGCGATAAAGATAATCGGTCCAATAATCTCGAGCAGACCACCTGAGTCATCCTCTTCAATTGCTGCCAATTCGTTGTCACTTAAAGCATGTTCATCCGCGGGATAATCATAGTTTTTATCAATTAGCGTAGTAACACTGTTAAACACTTTCTGCAGTCCACGATTGATGCGGACAGAATCGTCAGATTTTAAATCATCCTTCGCCTGCTGCAAAATATTTCCAGAAATACTGTCAGTAATGACACCTTCTAAACCGTAGCCGACTTCAATCCGCACATTGCGGGCGCCATCGTTTAAGGCATAAAGAATTAGAATTCCATTGTCTTCCTTAGCATTTCCGATCTTCCATTTCTCAAACAGGTCGGGGGCATAGCTGTCAATATCGTCACCACCAGTTGACTTGATTGTTGCCAATACTACCTGTGGTTGTTCCTTTTTTTCTTTATAAACCAACCCTTTATTCTCAACTAAGTCCTTGGTTTGATTGGATAAAATATTTAGCTGATCATAATAAAAATGAGTAGGGGCAGCTGGCAATGTTTCAGCTTCACTTGATATTGGAAGCCAAAACAGCAGCAATGCTAACAAAGGCAACAGCCATAAAAGCCATTTTTTCATGGTTATTCACCAGAATTTCCGAAATCAACTTCGGGTACATTTTCAGCGCCTGGTTGCGCTTCAAAATAAGGCTTTTTACCTAACCCCATTATATTAGCAAAAATATTTTTGGGGAAAGAAACCACTTTTTGGTTATAGGTTTGAACAGCCTCGTTATACCGTTTGCGTTCGACTGAGATTCGGTTTTCAGAACCTTCCAATTGCGTCATTAACGTTTGAACATTGTCATTTGATTTTAGTTCTGGATAATTTTCATTTATGACGTTGACTAAAGTTCCAACGGATTGATCTAAGGCTTGACTAGTTTCAATTTTTTCTTTATCCGTTGACGCATTGCCGTAAGCCTTGCGAGCTTCGGCGATGTCGCCAAAAACTTTCTGTTCTTGACCCATGCTGCCCTTAACTGAATTTACTAGGTTTGGGATCAAATCTGCCCGTCGTTGCATGACATTATCCACTTGACTTAGTTGCGCTTCTACCGCTTGTTCTTCTTTGGCAAGACTGTTATATTGTGTGATGCCAAAAACGGCTAAAAGTCCCACAATGACTAAGACGATTATGCCGCCGCTTACACCTTTTTTCATAGTATATTCCTCCTTGTAGTAACAATATTTTATCACGAAACTGGGCAAAAGACCTAAGGCTAAGGATGTATCTTAAAAGACGACTCACGAGGAGTCGTCTTTTTTTTCGGGCATAATAAAATGGAGAATCCTCGCCAACGTTTTTTGCAAAGTTGTAGCAACTTTTGGACGAGACAGCAGATACAAAATCAGCAGAGAACCACCGATTAAAACCATCAGCTGAATAACTGGATTTTCAATATATTCGGTTCCTTGAACTAAAGGGGCCACCAAGTAAATATGCAGTAGGTAGATGGCTAAGGTACGTTGTCCCCAAGTGGAAAAGAGATGTGGTTTGTTATTAGCCAAGGTAATAAAGACGAAGACGAAGGCAAAGCCCATCCCGTAAAGGAAAATAATCGTCAACAGATTCTGCAGCAGCGGCACTGAAAAGGCATTATACGCTCGGTCCCGCCAAAGCAGTTCCGGCGGCAAGTTATTACGAGTCCATAGGTAGGCAGTTAGGACAGCAAAGACGATGATACCTATACTAATCGCCTTACTATAAGGGATCCGCCGCAGGTTTTTAATCAGCTTTTGATCCGTATAATAGCCAACTAGGAAGAAGGGGAAAAAACCTAGCGTACGGGCCATGGCCATATAGGTTCCAAATTCGGTTAGAAAACCCGAAAAAATTCCGACAATAAAACTAAGCAGCAGTACATAACGAATTTTTACTAAATCCGGCAGCATCAAACGCCAAATGAACATACAATATAAAAACCACAGCGTCCAACCGGGGGAAAGAATGGAAATCTCTTCAATTTTCCCTAAGGCCAGCATAATCACACTTAAAAATAGATTCAGTAGCAAATAGGGAATCAAGAAGGTCTCTACCGCTGTTCGTCGTCCTTTTTCTAAGTTTTTTGAGAAATAGCCGGAAATAAAAATAAAGACCGGCATGTGGAATAAGTAAATAAAGACGTACAAAAATTGCCCTACTTTGTTTTCCAGTCGAAAATATTCTAATGCGTGCCCCAAAACCACTAATAAAATTAAAATACCCCGAATGTTGTCGAAAAGAAATTCGCGATTCGGTTTTGTGATCGTGGACACCTCCTTTGTTTATGCTAAAATGAAGCAAAGACTATTTTTAACTATTGTAGCACCTACCAAGAAAAAAATCTTCTTTATTGAAGGATCGAAAAGGAGAAAGCCGATGCGCTATTCAGCGAAATTTGTGAAGACAGTCTTTAAAGTGATTAATATGAAAAAGCTAGTGGGCTTCACGATGGTGGACCCGCCAAAACGTCGAAATTTGAATGCGAGACAATTAAGCCGTACTGATATTCCACAGGTTATTAATCAGGTGGACGGTCATGAAGTAGTGACGCTGTTTCCAGCTCATCCTACTAATTTGCATGTTTTCTATCTGCATGGTGGAGGATATGCCTTAGAGGCTTCTCCTTTTCATAAAGATATACAAGAGCGTTTTGTTAAACGCTACAATTTGAAGGTTAGCTACTTTGACTATCCGCTGGCACCTGAGAATACAGCAGAGAAAACTTTGCCAATCACAGAAGCCGCTTTACGTCATTTGGCGAATCTTTATCCGGATGATCACTTTCGGTTGTTCGGTGATTCTGCCGGAGGCGGTTTGGCAATGAGCCTAGCGCAACGCCTGCGGGATGTGAAGTATGAAAAGCGTCCTAAGAAGGTGGCGTTGGCTTCACCTTGGTTGGACGCTACCTTGAGTGATCCACGCACCGATGCACTGCAGGAAAAAGACGTGGTTTTAGAGAAAGATTTGTTAAGCGAAGCTGGTGAGAACTACGCTGGTGAACTGCCTTTGGATGATCCGATCGTTTCACCGATTTATGGTCGGTTTGATAATCTTGGTGAGCTGCTGGTGATTGCTGGTACCGATGAAATTTTATATCCGGATGTCTTGCGTTTGCAGGATCGAGTAGCTCAAAGTAAGAATACAACGATGACTCTGGAAATTGTTCCGGGGATGATGCATGATTTTGTTGTTTACCCTTTGAAGGAATCGCTGCGTTATATTGATCAAATGGGCGAATTTTTTCAATAGGATAGGAAGGAGTTATTGAACCAAAAGTGAGAGACAGATGTAAATTTGTTTTCCGTCAAAAACTGATTCAGCTGGCACCAGTTTTTGGTTTGGCAGCTTTGATTTTGCTGACAATCCACTTGCGGCGCATGGGTGTCTTTGCTTCTCCTCAGGATTTGCAGGCCTTCATTAAACAGTTCGGCAGCTTTGCGGTCGTTGTGTTTATTATTGTTCAAGGGATTCAGCCGATTATTCCTTTTATACCTGGAGGCATTGCTACGGTTGTGGGCATGCTGATGTTTGGTAATATCCCTGGCATCCTATACAGTTATGTCGGTCTAGTAATTGGCGAGTTTGGTTTGTTTCTATTGTCTCGCCGCTATGGGCCACGCTTTGCCCGGTTAATCTTATCAGTAAAAAATTATCAAACCTTTGAAAATGCTTTGCAGAGCCACACCAAGAAAATTCGATGGCTGTTGATTGTCTGTTTTATTTTTCCATTCTTACCAGATGACATTGTTTGTCTAGTTGCTGGTATGACGGATTTAACCTTTAGGGAATATGCCAAAATTGTTCTAGTGTTCAAACTATGGTCAGTCGCAAGCTATGGATATTTAATTGTATTTGTATTAGATAAAACGATTCTTTTTTAGGAGGACGATCATGACGATACGCTATGGGATTATTAGTACAGCTCAAGTGGTTCCACGCTTTGTGGCAGGGGTAAAGGAAAGTATGGATGGAGAGGTAACAGCGATTGCTTCCCGGCAGCTAGCTAAAGCAGAAAAAATGGCACAGGAATTGGTGATCCCTAACGCCTATGGCAGCTATGAAGAACTCTGTCAAAGCGACGAGGTTGATATTGTCTATGTGGCAGTTTACAACAAAGGGCATTTTGATGCAGCCAAGCTGGCATTGGAGCATGACAAGCATGTTTTGTTGGAAAAGCCTTTTACGATGACCCGTCGCCAGGCGGAAGAATTATTCGCGATGGCTGAAGAAAAGCATCTGTTTTTAATGGAAGCACAGAAGTCTGTTTTCCTGCCGATTACTGAGCAAGTAGTAGAGCTGTTGGCGAAAGATACAATCGGCAAAGTACATTGGATGAAGGCTGTCATGGCTTATCCTAATATTTACCATATTAACTGGTTTAGTTCTTTGGATTCTGGCGGTGGTATTTTACGAGGAGCTGGGACATATCCTTTGGAGTACATGCAGTTTTTAATGCAGCAAGCCCCTAATGAAGTGACGGGTACAATGGTTTTTCCGCCAGAAAAATCTGATACACAAGCTAGTCTTTCGGTAACCTTCTCCGATAACACCATCGGTTCTTTATTTATGACGGTGGACCTGGATCTGCCAGCCGGGATTACTTTATATGGAGAAAAAGGTCAGATTTACATACCAAATTTTTGGAAAACGAAAGAAGCCGAAGTTACTTATCCCGATGGACGGATAGAAAAAATTATTGCACCTTTCCAAAGTGAATTTGTTTTTGAAGTAGAGCATGTAAATGAATGCCTTAAGCAAAAGAGGTTGACCAGTCCAGTAGTTACAAAGGAAATGACCGTGCAAACAGTAAGAATCATTGAAGAAATGTATCAGCACTACCAAAAATGATTGGCAACAGACTAAATTGTATGCTATAGTCTGTCTTATGCGACGAGTCGAGTGGATCAATTACTGATCCTTCGATCCAGAGGCACATGAGTTTTCTCACCTGTCGGATTTTACAGGGTGTCGGAAAGAAGCTTAGTGGACGAAGACTCTTTCTATCGTTTCGGCGATACTGGGAAGTCTTGGATATCTTTCGGGATATTCAAGGCTTTTTTTGTTTTCTGGGAAATTCAATATTTTTTTATAGATGCCATTCAAAACAACTAGTAGACTAACGAGGATGCAAGCGAGAAGCTTGATGTCATAGCTACTTATCTCATATTATCGAGCAATCAATCTGTTCAATGGAAAGTTGAACAATTATATCTAAATTATTTTGTTTCTAGTGAACTTACGAGGAGAGACTGACATGGGGATTTCTTCTGAGTCATTAGCATCACTTGAAAAAGCAAAAATTCAGGCAATCTTTGCTTGGATTAACGAAAAATTTCCACAATTAGAACCAATCATTAAATAGAAAACAGCGATCACTGATTTTTCGATGTTTTAAAACCAAGTCGTTCTATTTCCATCACACTACCCTCCTTGTTACAATTGAGAAAATAAGGAGGTGCTTGTATGAAAGCATTGGTACTAACGGAGATTGAAAAGATGGAAGTTCAGGATATTAAAGAACCAAAGCCTTTGCCTAAAGAAGTGAAAATCCAAATGAAATATGTAGGAATTTGCGGTACTGATAAACATTTGTATCAGGGGTTGCCGGGATCAGCCACTGCGACACCACCTATTGTTTTAGGTCATGAAAATTCAGGTATTGTTGTTGAGGCAGGTCATTTAGTCGATAGCTTGAGAGTGGGGATCGGGTAACGATTGACCCTAATATTCCTTGTCTGCATTGTCGCTATTGTCATGAAGGCAGAATTCATTTATGTAAAAATTTAGAGGCTGTAGGAGTCACACGCAATGGCGGGATGGAAGAATTTGTAACCGTTCCGGAACGCTGTGTCTATAAAATTCCAGATACTTTATCTTACAAAGCAGCTGCTATGACTGAACCGGTCAGCTGTGTGGTTCATGGCTTCCAAGAATTGGAGATAAAGCAGCACTACAAAACCTTAGTTATTGGTGATGGTTTTGTAGGACAATTGTTTATTAGTCTGCTAAAAGCCCGTAATGTAGGTGAAATCTATGTCAGTGGTCACAATGAGAAAAAAATTCCTTTATTGAAGGAAATCGGAGCAGATGTGGTCTTCGATCCCGAAAAGGAACAACTTAACGAGACTTTTGATGTAATTATCGAGTGTGTTGGTCGTTCTAACACGCAAGAGCAGGCTATCCAAATGGCTGCCCGTGGGGGGCAAATTCTTATGTTTGGCGTAGGAGATCCGAAAACTGAAATTAAAGTCAATGCCTATGATATTTACTTCAAGGAATTAATTATTAAGGGCGCCTTCATCAATCCTCATGTCATGGAGGATGCAATTAGTATTTTAGATCATCAAGTAATTAACGTAGAAAAATTGATTACCCATGAACTAACTTTGGAGGAAGTCGAAGCCGTTCTCTCAGGAGAAAATCAGGAAAAAATCACTAAGGCAGTTGTAAAAATTTCTGAATAAAAAATACCTTTGATGACTCATCCTTACGAAGTAGCAGTCATCAAAGGTATTTTTTAAACGATAAACAAGAATTTGTACAAAGCAATCGCAACAATCGAAGCGGTAATTGGTGCCAAGACAGGGACCCAAGCATAGCTCCATTGAGAGCTGCCTTTATATTTTAAGGGCAACAATGCGTGTACAACTCTTGGCCCAAAATCTCGAGCAGGATTCAAACCTGGTCCGGTTGGTCCACCCAGAGAAGCCACTAAGGTCCAGACTAAGAAGCCCAATGCAAAGTGAGCAGTTCCTAAATTATCTTGAAAGAAAGGGGCTTTGGTGATCCCAATTGCTCCTAGGAATAAAATAAATGAACCAAAGAATTCATTAACAAAACCGTTGAATTTTGAACCTACGCTGTTAATTGTTGAAAAGGTTCCTAATACGTGAGCAGTGTCTTCGGTTTGATCGTAATACGGTTTGTAACATGCTACGACAATTAATTGACCAACCATTGCTCCTAAAATCTGTACTACGATATAAGGAACTACTTCCGTCCAAGGGAACATCCCGTTCATGGCTAAACCAATTGTAAATGCTGGGTTAATATGGTTTCCGCTGATAGAACCAAACATCATTGCGGGAATCATAACCCCACAACCATAACCGACAGCAATCAGCATCCAGTCGCTACCGTATCCTTTGGTTCCTTTCAAATCAACATTGGCAACTGCACCATTACCTAACATAATCAATAATGCCGTACCGATAAATTCAGCAGCTAAACGCTGAACTAATGAATAATCCATGATAACCTCCTATGAAATTTTTGTAAAAGAATTCAGTAAAAAATCCATTCTATATGTTAATCCCTTTTTTTGTCTGTGACAAATGATAACCCTTGTAAAAAGAAGAGTGGTCAAAATAAGGTGTTTTTTCTCCTATTATTGAAAGTATTTAGGGTGAAAAATAAACGATAGATGCTCAATAAGTTGGAAGCAACCTCCTTTTACCCTCCAATTTCAAAATGTTGATCAGTCATCTATAGGTCAAATGAAAAATTTGCTATACTAGCTTTAAAAAGGGAGCTGGAAGTATGGGGTATCAAGTCATCGATGAAGAAAAATGGAAACGCAGGATTCATTGTGCTGTATTTCGTGATAGTGTGGAGCCGTCATTTTGTGTATCTTTTGAGTTGGATATTACTAATTTTTTACAGAAAACGAAGCAGCAGCAACTGTCTTTCACTTTTGCTTTAATTTATGCAGCAACAAAATGTGGAAATCAAATTGAAGAATTTCGCTATCGTTTTCTGGGTGAAAAAGTTGTTTTATACGATCAAATCCATACCGCTTTTACTTGTTTGAATCCTGAGACAGAATTGTTCAAGGTCGTAAACGTACCGATGACTGAATCAATGGAGAAATATGTAACCTTAGCTAAAAAAACAGCTGAGGAACAAAAAGATTATTTCACTGGACCTTTAGGTAATGATATTTTTCAGTTTTCGCCTTTACCTTGGATCAGCTTTACCCATATTTCCCACACAAACTCTGGCAAAAAAGATAATGCTACACCGCTGATCGATTGGGGAAAATATTTTGAACGGCAGGACAGAATTCTGCTGCCATTTTCAATTCAGGCGCATCATTCCTTTGTGGATGGTCTGCATATGGGGAAATTCGCCAAGGCATTGCAGGAATATTTGGATACGTATTAAGTGATAACCAGACTAGGGTTCAATTACTAGAAGCCTAGTCTTTTTCTTTGTCCACAAAACAGGTACACTAGTTGTGTACTGAATTTTAGCAGGAGGAAAAAGCATGTTTAGTGAAGAGAGCTTCAAGGTATTTGAAATAGATGGCTTAGAGAATCGGATGACGGCGATTCGCTCTGAGATTCAACCCGTTTTTCAGGAGCTGAACGAATATTTTCAGGAGAAGTTATCCCCAATCGCTGGGGAAGAATTCTTTATCCACATTGCTCAGCACCGTCGACGAACGACCAATGCTCCAGAAAACACTTGGTCTGCTTTAAGTTGCAAAAAGCGCGGCTATAAAATGGAACCTCATTTTCAGCTGGGGATTTGGCCTGAGTATGTATTTATGTGGCTGTCGTGTATTGATCAGCCGAAGAATGAACAAGCGATTGCTGAAAAAATGTTGGATAATCTGCAACTATTCAGCGAGTTATCCTCAGATTTTAAAGTATCAGGGGATCATACGAAAGTCGAAGTTCAAGATCTGTCAACAGAAACAGTGGAAAAGCTGTTAATAAGATTCCGTGATGTGAAAAAGGGAGAATTCCAAATTGGCCGAATTATTTCAAAAGACAGTTCATTGTGGAAAAATCCCGCTAAAGCAAAAAGCTACATGTTAGAAACTTATCAACAAGTAATGCCAATCTATCAGGCAATTATTCAGGAGGCAGCAGAATGACATTTGAAGAAATTTTACCGCAGTTGAAAAAGGGCAAGAAAATTATTCGCAAAGGCTGGGGCGGGTTTGAGTTGTATGTGACCTTGGTCGAAGGCGAAAGGTATGAAGAGGCACCGGTAACCCCATATTTTTTGATCAAAACAGCCGATGAGGGCTTTTCCAGCTTTGCTCCAACTGTATGCGACATTTTGGCTGAGGACTGGGAGACTGTGGAATGATTCGCTATTCAGAATTCGCCGGCAAGGTCGTAGTAATTTCTGGGGCTGCTTCAGGGATTGGGCAAGCCCAAGCCAAGGCTTTTCTAGCACAGGGAGCAACAGTTGTCGGTTTAGATCGACAGCCAATGGAGGAAACTGCCGATTTTTTTCCTTATCAAGTAGACCTTAGTGAGAAAGCACAGGTGGAAAACACCGCCAAGAAAATTTTAAAAAGATATCCCCATGTGGATATTCTGATTAATACAGCGGGGATTTTAGATGACTATTTACCGACGTTATCCACACCAGAAGAATTGTGGATGAAGGTGTTTCAAACCAATGTCACTAGTATCTATCGGCTAACCAATTTGTTTTTACCACAAATGTTGGAACGTAAATCTGGAGTCATTGTGAATATGGCTTCGATTGCCGGACTGATTGCCGGAGGTGGTGGTGCGGCTTATACAATGGCTAAGCACGCAGTTGTAGGATACACGAAGCAGCTGGCCTTGGATTATGCACAGGAGGGTATCCGGGTAAATGCGCTGGCGCCAGGCGCAATCAAGACTCCGATGAATGCGGCTGATTTTGCAGGGGATGGCGCAATGGCTGAATGGGTGGCGAAGGAAACGCCGATGAAACGCTGGGCTGAACCGCAAGAAGTAGCAAATGCCGCATTATTTTTGGCTAGTGA
This sequence comes from Enterococcus sp. AZ071, assembly GCF_050499065.1. NCBI lineage: Bacteria > Bacillati > Bacillota > Bacilli > Lactobacillales > Enterococcaceae > Enterococcus > Enterococcus sp. AZ071. Next base: position 2,339,723 of record NZ_JBIPAS010000001.1, on the reverse strand, counting down.
AGGAGCAAGTTATCTACAGGGGATTGTTTTACCTGTGGATGGCGGATGGACACTTAAGTAAGTTGCTTTTTTTCGTTGGTAGCTTATCAAAAAAAGCTATAACAGATGCCGTTGACAGTCTATCAAGTTTGCCGTAAAGTATTCTTCAAGAGAAATAATCCTTCCATTGAAGAGAAGAGTAGTCTTGGAAAACGTTGTAGAGAGGTTCTGACTGGTGAAAAGAACCACGGAAACAAGATGAAGATGGTCTCTGAGGAAAAGTCGCCGATAGATAGGCGTCTTCGGTTTAGTCAATCGGTATTTTGACTGCCAATGACTATTTGTTGTTGGCGAAAGGAGAGCTTGGCTCTCGAAAAAAAGGTGGTACCACGTGCAATCGTCCTTTTATCAGTCGTAACTGGTAAAAGGACTTTTTTATTTAAGAAAATAGGAGGAATCAACATGGCAGAAGTAGAAAGTTTTACCCTGGATCACACGAAGGTAAAGGCACCCTATGTTCGATTAATTGCAGAGGAATCTGGGGCAAAGGGCGATGTGATCGCCAATTATGACCTGCGATTTTTGCAGCCAAATGAAAAAGAAATACCAACTGGAGCCATTCATACCTTGGAACATCTATTGGCTGATTTATTGCGAGACCGCTTAGACGGCATTATTGATATTTCACCATTTGGTTGCCGTACTGGCTTCCATCTAATTACTTGGGGCGTGCCAAGTTCCACTGAAGTAGCGAAAGCCTTAACGGATGTACTAACAACTATTGCCGATGAAACTAAATGGGAAGATGTCCAAGGTGTGGATATCGAGAGCTGTGGCAATTATCGCGACCATTCACTGTTTGGCGCAAAGGAATACGCGAAGCTGGTGTTAGCTGAGGGTATCAGTGATGATGCGTTTGAACGACATGTGGTGTAAATGAATAAAAATTATTCCCTAAAAGACTTGTCTTAACAAAGAAATTTTCTTTGTCTAAGACAAGTCTTTTTTTGTTCTGTAATTTGAAATTTCCTCATAGCAACATTGACATCCCTTGTTAACCATGGTTATTTTAAACACACAACTCTAATCACATTTGTAAGCGATTGCTTTCTTGTGTCCACTTAAATGGACATAAGAAAATGTTTGCGGTTCCAAAAAAAACTTATAGTAAAAGACAAGGAGGTTGACAATATGCAGCTAAGTAAACGAGAAACACAATTGATTGAGTTGTTTATCAAATATGGAATGACATTAACCGGTCAAGAATTAGCTGAGTTTGCCAATGTTTCGACCAAAACGATTTATCGTACCATCAAAAAAATCAATGAAGCTTCAGAAATTGGTGAAATTATTGTTTCAGAAGTTGGTAAAGGATTTCGTTTAGATTATGAAAAATATTTAAACGAAAGCGTCCAAAAGCGCAATGATAATCAGGCTCAGGGACCCAGAGAACGGCGAAATGCAATTTTATTAACACTGCTGTTTAAATCACCCCGCAAAGTGCTAATTCAAGAAATATTTTTTCCCTACTACGTAAGCGATACGGTCATAAGCAGCGATCTAACTCGTATCACAGAGTTTCTCAGAGAATACCAACTGAAACTAGTTAAGAAAGGGCAACGGATTGCGATTGAAGGAAATGAGAAAAATATCCGCAAAGTGGTCAATGGATTGCTGAGTACCAACACCTTATGGGATGCTGATTTTACAACTCAAAAGCATAAAATCAGCGCTTACGACATCAATTTTATCACCTCGCTGCTAGAATTTATTGAGAGTGAGTTGAAAAGCGGCATTGTTTATCCCTATAACATGAACATTTTTTCTCATATTTATATTCTGATCAAACGGGTGCGAGAAGGTGAGATTCGTGGCGATCAATCCTTTGAACTATTGGATAAAGAAGAAGAGAAACTGATTGAACGTCACCATGAATTGTATCGTTTATCAGAAAAAGTTATTAGTAAAATGAATGACTACTTGAATTTAGTTCTACCTGAAAGTGAGACTTTTTATCTCTTTCAATATTTAATTTCGTCGCGTATTGAAAATGAAGTAGTTAAGGTTACGTATAAATCGCAAACAGCACTGAAAATGACGGATTATTTTTCCAAGCGAATGAGTGAGCTGATGGGGATTCGTATCGACCAGCAGCCTAATCAGCAAGACCTCTACGAACATGTAGAGCCAATGCTGTATCGCTTAAAGAACGAGATTATTGTCAAAAATGATTTGTTGAATGATATTAAGCTGGAATACAGCGAAGTTTTTAACCAGGTGAAGCAGGTTAGCCAAGAAGTTCAAGAGATTTTTCAGGTTAATGAAATATCGGGAGACGAGATTGGCTTTCTAACTCTTTATTTTGTGAAATACAAAGAAATGATCCATGCTAAGAAACGAGTGCTGATCATGTGCAGCAGTGGTGTAGGAACATCTGAGCTTTTAAAGGTAAAGGTCCGCAAAGCCTTTCCTGAATTGGAAATTGTCGATGTATTGTCATTACGACAGTATCAAAAGAAGGCCCATGAATACCAGAACATTGATTTAGTATTAACCACGGTCCATTTAAATGCAGACATACAGGTACCAACTATTTTAGTGAATTCTGTATTTACCAAGCAGGACGAAAAACGAGTGAAGGAAATGTTAGGAGAGATTGACTAATGACAAAAAACATGATGGAAGATTTCAGTATCGCAGATGTAATTACTGAAGATTTAATTACTTTAGAAATGGCAGCGAAGGATAAAAGAGAGGCGATTATCGAGCTGACTGAACTATTAGCTGAAAAAGGAATTGTTACCGATGTGGCAGGATTTTCTGAAGATGTATTCAAACGTGAAACTGAAGGTATGACCGGTATTGGAAATGGAATTGCCATCCCTCATGGTAAGTCAGACAGTGTTCGTCAAACCTCATTGGTGGTAGGCAAAACCAAACAACCGATTGAATGGGAATCTTTGGATGAAGAGCCAGTTCAGGTGATTATCCTATTTGCAGTGAGGAATACCGATGCTAACACGATGCACATAAAATTGTTGCAAAAGGTAGCAATGTTGTTAGCAGATGAAGAATTTATTGAAAATATGATCTCCACAGAAACTAAGGATAAGATGCTGGAGTTGCTGTCCAAAGAACCAGAAGAATAGAAACAAAAGAACAGTCATCTTACTTGTAGCATCAAAGAGGAAATAGGAAAAACTCGAATAGTCAATAGGGAAATCTGATTATTATCTTTGGTTCTGCAAGTCGCTAATAAAAAGGAGGAATTTTTATTATGAAAATTGTTGGAGTAGCTGCTTGTACTTCGGGGATTGCCCATACGTACATTGCTAAGAAGAAATTGGAAACGGCCGCTAAGAGTTTAGGACACCAAATACACATCGAAACGCAAGGAACAATTGGAACGGAGGATGAACTGACTGCTCAGGAAATCAGAGAAGCTGATGTTGTAATTATTGCCGCTGATATCAAGATTGGAGGAAGAGATCGTTTTACCGGTAAAACGATTGTTGACATACCTACCAGCATGGTAATCAAAGCACCAAAAGGTTTGATTAACAAGATTGAAGAGGAAGTAATGAAGGCATAAAAATAAGGGGGACAAAAAAATGATGAAAAAGCTTCAACTAAAGAAACATGCGTTAACGGCAATTTCCTACATGTTGCCTGTCGTTGTCACAGCGGGGTTGTTGATTGCTATCGGGAATTTAACCGGTGGAGCGGTGATTGAAAACTACAAGACTGCTTATTCTGTACCTGATGCACTAGTTTCACTGGGGGTTTTAGGCATGGGTCTGCTGGCTCCGGTTATCTCAGGAGCGATTGCTTACTCCATCGCCGATCGTCCAGGAATTGGACCTGGATTGTTTATGGGATTAATTGCTAATTCCATTGGTGCTGGCTTCTTGGGTGGAATGTTAGGCGGTTACCTAGTTGGTTTCTTCGTACTGTTTTTGGTCAAAAATCTAAAGGTTCCAGTTTGGGCACAAGGTTTGATGCCAATGATGATTGTTCCGCTATTATCTACCTTAATTATCGGATTATTAATGTTCTTTGTCATTGGTGTACCAATTGTTTGGGCAACAGAAGCATTGACTGAATTCTTAGTTGGGTTACAAGGCTCTGGTAAATTTTTGTTTGGTTCTATTGTCGGTGGAATGGCTGCCTTTGACTTTGGGGGTCCAGTAAATAAAGTAGCTTCTTTATTTGCGGACGGTATGTTGCTGGAAGGTATTCAAGAGCCGGAAGCGGTGAAGGTGTTAGCTTCGATGGTACCGCCATTTGGTGTAACGATTTCTTGGGTCTTATCTCGAGTGTTCCGCAAACCAAAATATTCTAAAGAAGAACAAGACAATATAAAAATTGCCTTCCCAATGGGCTTATGTATGATCACTGAAGGGGTTATTCCTATTGCAGCGGTTGATCCAATTCGAGTAATTGTATCCTGTGTCGCTGGGGCAGCCATCGGCGGCGGACTAAGTATGAGCTGGGGTGTTGGCTCACCCGTTCCATCTGGTGGGGTATTCATTATTCCAGCTATGACTGATCCATTAAAATTTACCTTAGCGTTATTAATCGGTTCGGCGGTTACCGGTATCCTGCTGTTTGTCTTAAAGAAAGAGCCAGTCGAAACACGTGTAGTTGATGAAGAAGAGGAAGATGTTGATTTTTCTTCTATTAAATTAAGCTAAAAAAGGGGATCAAAACCTATGTATGTCTCAATGAAGGAAATGCTGCAAAAAGCCAATCGAGAGAAATATGCTGTTTTGGCTATTAATTGCTTCAATCTAGAAACAGCCAAAGCGGTGATTGAAGCCGCCGAAGAGCTGCATGCACCAATCATTATTGACCTGCTACAGGACCATTTGAAGGAGCATCTGGATCAGCGCTATTTGACACAGCCGATCATTCGTATGGCTAATAATGCCAAAGTAGAGGTAGCGATCAATTTGGATCATGGACAGGATGTTGCATTTGTGAAGCAATGTCTTCATGAAGGTTTTTCCAGTGTCATGATGGACGCTTCCATGTATCCATTAGATGAAAATATTCGCATTACCAAAGCGATAGTAGAATTGGCCGAGGTATACAATGCTAGTGTTGAAGCAGAGGTCGGCGATATGGGAGCTGTGGCCGGCGACCATTTTACCAATGATGAAATGTATACCAATCCTGACGAGGCCATTCGTTTTATTAAGGAAACGGGAGTGGATTGCCTTGCACTATCTTATGGCTCCAGCCACGGAAATTATCCGGAAGGCTACGTTCCAGAATTCCGTTTTGACATTGTTGATAAGATCAAATCTGCGACTAATCTGCCGCTGGTTCTTCATGGTGGTTCGGGTGCCGGCACCGAAAATATTTTGAAATCGATCGAACTGGGTATTAATAAAATCAATGTTGGTTCCGACTTTATGAAGGGACAACTGCAGGATGTTAGAGAGCAGCTGGCTAATAACCCAGAAATCGATTATCCAACCTTAGTCCATCATACGATGGCTGCCGGACAAGCAGTAGTTAAACAGTATATAGAACTTTCGGGTTCTAAAAATAAATCACTATAGAGGAGTCTATGCCAAATGTTAATCAATATGAATCAAATGCTGGAAATTGCTAAAGAGGAAAAATTTGCCGTCGGTGCCTTCAACGTTGCGGACAGCAACTTTTTGAGAGTTGTAATCGAAGCCGCTGAAGAAAATGATGCGCCAGCAATCATTGCGGTGCATCCTACTGAGTTGGATTTTACCAAAGATGAGTTTTTCCAGTATGCCGTATCACGAGCAAAAAATAGTTCCGTACCTTTTGTCATCCATATGGATCATGGCGATAGTTTAGCAAGTATTATGCGAGCTATTCACTGTGGTTTCAGCTCGGTTATGATTGACGGTTCGTTGCTGCCATTTGAAGAAAATATTACTATTACAAAAGAAGTTGTAGAGGTTTGTCACAAGATTGGTGTGTCCGTAGAGGGTGAACTAGGAACAATTGGTAATACTGGAACAACTATCGAAGGCGGCGTGTCTGAAGTCATTTACACTAAACCAGAAGATGCGGAAGAATTTATTGAAAAAACCGGGATTGATACTTTGGCTGTAGCAATCGGAACAGCTCATGGAATTTATCCGAAAGATATTAAGCCTAAGTTGAAAATGGATGTTTTAGAAGACATCAAAAATCGTGTAGATATTCCCTTAGTATTGCACGGTGGCTCAGCCAACCCAGATGAAGAGATTGCCAAAGCAGTGCAAATTGGCATACAAAAGGTCAATATCTCTTCTGATTATAAATATGCCTTCTACAAAAAATGTCGTGAAATTCTTTCGACTACGGAATTATGGGATGCAAATGCAATTTATCCAGAATGCATTGATGCAGCGAAAGCAGTCGTTAAACAAAAAATGGAATTGTTTAATTCAATTGGACAAGCCAAGGTGTACCGAGATAAAAATATTCAACCTTGGAGACAAGGCCAAGCATAAAAAACAAAGCCAAGGAGCAGTCCTTGGTTTTTTTGAGGGGATAAAAAATGATGAATGGCAGTATTTAACCTAACAAGTTTAGGTGTTTTGAAGTGACGTTATGAAATCATAGTAGCCTGGCTGACTACCGTAATGCAGTCTATGATGAATCGAGTAAGGAGCAGGTTAAGTGAATTAAAGTTGTATCTATATTAACGGTAGGGACTGGTGGCAATGTAAGAATTGAGCAAAAAGTTTTTAAAGGCAAGAGTCATCTAGAAATGAGTCCTTTTTTTGCTAAAAGATATGCGGAAGATACTTACTGACAAAAATTAATCAACAATTTTTGAGATATTGAATGGATACGTGATAATTAGGAAAGTTGAAGAATATATTGTAAAGTGGGGCATACTTGAAATGAGGGGATGAATGGGGCATTGCAGCTGGTGAAACAAGAGCTAGATTAACACTGCTGTTCTCATGTTTTTCCTGAAAATACAAAAGATGTAGACTTAAAAACATGCTACAATGAGAAATAGTAAAAAATGAAGGAGTGTACGAATGAAAATTTTAAAATCTATCGGTGCTATCCTTAGCGTTTTCATATTTTTTATTGGAGGCATGGTTTTTAGCAGTCTTGTTACAAGTGTTTTGGGAGACTTTAACGTGTTTATTCGCTACACGATTGGCTTGCTTGTACAGATTACTATCTGTATTTTAGGTATTTTTCTAGCAAGCAAAATCTAACGAGAATCGCTAAGTGATTATGGGATTGAGTGGAGAAAAAGTGATATGCCTAAGTTGTTACTAGGTTTAGCAATTGGGATTATCGCTTTTCTGATTGTATGTGCTCCGCTATATTTAACCGGCGCCTATTCATTGAAAACTGGCAGTTACTCCACTAAAGATATTGCTTTGGATTTTCTGATGTTTATCGCGGTTGGCTTTTCAGAAGAATTTTTGTGTCGGGGCTTTCTACTGCACCGTTTCCTGCGATTTGGTCCTTTTAAGGCACTGGCTTTATCAGCTGCGATTTTTTCTTTGTTGCATTTAGCTAATCCAGGAGTTACCGTATTGTCATTGCTTAATATTTTTCTGGCAGGTATTTTTATGGGGGCAACGATGTTTGCGACTAACAGCATCTATACGGCTGTAGGTGTTCATATTACGTGGAACTGGGTACAAGGAGCCATCATGGGAATTCCAGTCAGCGGGACTACCAGTGATGGGTATTTCGTAACAAACATTGTTAGCAATAATACCTTAATAACCGGTGGTGTATTTGGAGCAGAAGGATCACTTTCTTGTACGATTATTTTAACGCTTTTGAGCCTGTTGCTGTTAGGCTATGCTCAAAGAGCCAACAAGCTGAAATATTTTCAACCAGCAATGTAAAGGAAAACATCAAACCGGCTCGCAGATAAGATTTCTGCGGGTTTTTATTATGAAATTCGATAGTAGAAATTAGGGACCTGTTTTCCCTAGATAGTAAAACATTTCTCGGTTAAAAAGTTCAGCTAACGATGCAATTCGCTATTGATTTCCTCTAGCTATAATTGTTTCTCCTATTTTGTAATTTTGCAGAAAGGTAATGATTTTTTTGTTTTTATCACAAGCTTCGCGATTGCCTCGGCAATAAAGTTGAATCTGGATTTTCTCAACAGCTGAAGCAGTTATTGACTGTCTTATAGAAAAAAGCTAAATCCGATGCTTTTTACTAGTTTGCAAGCTTTTCTACAGCAAGGGGGGTAAGAATTACAAAAATGGTAGTCACTTTTCATAGGTTAAATCAATCATTCCCATCTTATTTTATGCTAGAATAGCGTGAATCAATTGTATTGTAAAGGAGCTATTATGACCTATAAACGAATCAAACCGATTGGAGCCTACTGTCCAAACTGTCAACGTCGATTAGACATTCTCTTGAGCAATAACAGACAAAGCAATCTCTGTCTCTGTTTTCGTTGCCAGACAGTTTACGAAATAAATGACTCTACTTTGCAAAAATTAATAGTCAGCAAACAAGTTTCGAAATCTGAAAAACAGCAGCTTATGAACGTGATACAAACTTTACCAGAAAAATATCAGTATAAAGGCCAAGGTAGTCAGTTACGAAAAACGGATGCAGGATTTCAACGGAGCTGGCTCAGCTTAGCAGCTTATGAGCAGCAATTTGGCGAACCGTTAGGCTACAACCATTGTGATTTGCGGAAATCTTCTAATAGCTGCAAATGGTGTGGATCGGATTTGCCTAAGGGACGTCGTTCTTTCTGCAAAGACAGCTGTTCCCGTAATTATTCTAAGACCACGTTCACCAAGCGGCATATGGCTAGCCTCCCCTATAGAATTGCCTGTCGTGACCGCTTTTATTGTCAGATTAGTGGTGAAGATCTTGCACAAAATAATCGCTATAACCAGCGCATTCCAGCTAGTAACGGAAATTTGGCGATTCATCATTTAATATTTGTGTCAGAAAACGGAACGGATTATGAACAGAATTTGTTGACTCTTTCGGCAGAGGTCCACCGAGACTATCATGCTGGCGATACAGTAATCGCCGCAAAGATTCATGAAATTCGAGATCAACGATCAAGAGAATATTCAGCAAAAATGTTTTTTAGCTAGATAGTTAAGCAAAATAAATGCCTCCTCCTAAAGTCCTACAAAAATCTTATACTTGCGCATGACGCATGGAATCACATTTCATCTTACAATTTTCTTAACAGAAAATTAGAGGAGGATAAGAATGAAGAAACTATTGATTGGATTAGGTGTTGTTTTATTAGCAGGGAGCAGTTTCTTTTTGTATCAAAGTACGCAAGCAAAGGCCAATGAAGATACTAAATATGTTGAACTGTACAAGGTAGAAAAACAAACACCTCTACATTTAAAAGGTCAAGTTCAGCCAACAAAAAAACAAACAGTGCTGATTGCGGAAGATAAAGGGAAAGTTCGTACTATTCACGTCAATGAAGGGGATCACGTCTTGAAAGGAACAATTTTGGTGACTTACGAATGGGGCGAACAAATCCGAGCAGCATATGATTCTGTTGTCACTTCTATTAATGAAGATGCTAAAAATGATCCTCAGCAATCTTTGATGGTTTTAAAAAGCGAAGAATCAGCTATCAAGGGAACAGTTACCGAATACGATAAGGAAAAAGTTGCTTTGAATGAGCCAATTGAAATTCAATGTACTAACAATGATCGTATTGTAACTGGACGCGTGACGAATATTGCTGAAATTAACAATGAACCTTCTGATGAAACGACTACTTCAATTGTAACTTATAACTTCTCGGCAGTTCCCGATGAAACGATTCCAGTGGGTTATTCAGTAGAATTGCTGATTCCGAGAAATGAATTGCATTTACCAATAAAAAGTGTTGTTGAAAAAGATGGTAGTTACCGTGTTTATAGTGTGAAAGATGGTAAGGCAGTAGAGAAATCAATTACAGCGGTCAAGGGAAATGGTTATTATATTTTGCAATCAGGGATCAATGTCGACGAAAAAATTGTTAAGGATGCAACCAACATCAAGGATGGGATGGATGTGACTGTTCAATGATTGTCATGAAGGATATCAACAAATTTTACACGGCTGACCAAGAAAAAATCCACGTATTAAAAAACATCTCTTTAACGATTGATGAACACGAATTTGTCGCTGTTATGGGTCCATCTGGCTCAGGTAAGTCCACTTTGATTAACACTATCAGCTTTTTAGATGGTGATTTTGAAGGAAGTTATACTTTTAATGACGAAAATGCCTATCGCTACAAAGATGAACGATTATCAGCCTTACGAAATAAGTCGGTAGGTTTCGTTTTTCAGGCTTTTCAACTAATTGAAAACAATACAGTTATGGAAAATGTCGCCTTGCCTCTATTATACGGTGGGATGAAATCACGACAAACTAAGCCACTGGTAATGGAGGCGTTGAAAAAAGTCGGGATTGCGGATAAATACAATAAATTACCAAAGCAGCTTTCAGGAGGTCAACAGCAGCGAGTAGCGATTGCCCGTGCGATTGTCGGCAATCCGAAATTTATTGTTGCGGACGAACCGACGGGTGCTTTAGACAGCCATACTTCTGAAGAAATTATGCACTTATTTAAACATCTGAATGAAGAGGAAAAAGTAACAATCTTAATGGTAACTCACGATCCAGATGCCGCAGCTTACTGTCAGCGAGTGATTACTGTAAAAGACGGCGAAATTTTGGAAGAGGGTGTGGCCCATGCGGTTTAGCGAAGTATGGAAAACCTCATTGAAAGCCATTGGTAAAAATAAACGTCGCAGCTTTTTAACAATGATCGGTTTGGTCATCGGCGTCTCAGCTGTAATTACTGTCTTTTCAATTGGGCGAGCTTTTGAAAATTATGCTTCTGAATTTATTGGATTGGATCAATTTGACGGCAGTGTGGGGCTAACCTTTAGTCCAACTGATGAAGCTTTTGCCGCAAATCATCTAGACGGATTCACAGAGGAAGATATCACTCGTATTGAAGCGTTACCCGGTGTAGAGAATGCAACATATTACACGGGGCAGCGAAATGGAGTGAAATATGGTGAACAGACAATTGATGATGCAGTGAATGACAAACGCTGGAGCTGTTTCAAGTTGTTGAAGGATCAAGGAACAGCGGTTCTCTATGGGCGAGCGATTCAAGCTAGCGACGACATTAATGAAAATTCCGTAGTAGTAATTGATGAAGTAGCTGCTGAAGCGATTAATCAAGAAGAGCCAGCTGCCTTAATTGGTCAGTCTGTTCAAATTGGTGGACATCTATTTGAAGTAGTAGGAATCATGCCGGAACGAGAGAGCAATGGTATTATCTCAACTGAAGAAGACAACGTGGTGGCAGAAATACCAGAAAATGTGTATCAAAAATACTTTGATATAGAAGATCGATCGATGGTACAGGTTAAAATGACCCCTGCTGCTAATGTAGAAACGGTGACCAAAGAGACAGAAACAATGTTGAAAAAGTACGGATCACAAAAGGATTTAGGCAGCTATACTAGTCAGGATTTAGCCGGACAGGTAGACACATTGCGTACGTTGCTAACGAGTATCACTTTACTAATTTCAGTGGTCGGCGGGATATCGCTCTTCATTTCCGGTATCGGAGTGATGAACATGATTTATATCTCCGTTTCAGAACGGACCAAAGAAATTGGCGTTCGACGAGCGATGGGGAGCACAAAAGGCAATATTATGATGCAATTTTTATTAGAAGGGATTTCTTTAACTTTAATTGGCGGAACGATTGGGTATCTATTAGGAATGGTATTTTCTTACTTAATCAGCTTGTTCACGCCGTTAAGTGTTCAGCCAGATTTATTTACTGTTTTATTGGCCTTTGGTTTGTCAGTGATAATTGGGATTATTTTCAGTTGGCTTCCAGCGAAAAGCGCTGCCAGCAAAGATATTGTTTCCTTGTTGCGTTAAATGTAAGAAACCGATAAGCTGTACTAAAAATAAAAAAGGAAGGTGAAGTGGATGTTTTGTCGAGCCCCCAACTAACCAGCAGCTCGTGATCCTCCAGCAATAATTTCAAAAAAATAAAAAATTGGAGGAAAAACAAATGAAAGAACAGGATGTAGACGAAAAATTAGCCAGCTCGTTAACTGCTGAAACAACTGATCTCTTGCCTTATCTAGGCTATTTATTGCAGGATTTATGGGAGTTGGGCAGTGTTCCGGGCATCATGCAAGCCTTAATCGAAGAGAATATTAGAACCACACCTCAAACAAAAGTTATTGACCTCGGCTGTGGCAAAGGTGCAGTAGCGATTACTTTAGCTGAGGCCTTGAATCTTCAGGTAAAGGGGATTGACTTGTTGCCGGAGTTTGTTAAGGATGCGAAAGAGAAAGCAGCAGAGTATCAAGTAGCTGACCGCTGTGAATTCACTGTGGGCGATTTAAATGAAGTAGTGAAGAATGAGCGAGACTACGACATAGCTGTCTTTGGTGCTGTTGGTGATGTACTCGGTGAACCATTAGTCATGCTTCAACAATTAAAAAGAGTGATTAAGGATCAAGGCTTTCTTTTGATTGACGACGGATATTCAGTTGGAAATGCTGAAAATATTCGTTACCAAAACTACGAATACCTGACTTTAGTCCAATGGAAAGAGACATTCCGACAGGCAGGATTCAAGGTGGTAGCCATGCAGGTTGTTGATACAGATAATGAAAAAGAAATGAATGATCGCAACAATCGGTCCATTCGAAAACGTGCCGAAGAACTGAGCTGGAAATTACCTGAGAAGCGAAAACTTTTCATGTCCTATGTCCAAAGTCAGGAGAATGAAACAGAAGATATTGCAACAGATGTCGTAGGAGCTACATGGCTGCTGCAGGCAGAGTAGAAAAATGGGATACGGCCTATTATAGCCGTATCCTATTTATTTGGAGTAAGAAAATGAGCGAGGTAGCCGTTGAGAAATCAGGTGGCCTAAGTATCCGGCTGCCACAGCCTTAATTAATCCTGGAATCAAGAAAGGAATCATTCCTACAGAGAAAGCACTAGGCCAAGACATGCTGGCACCAAATTTTAGCCATAAGGCCCCGAAAAATAAGGTGACGAAAGCTCCTAAAATATTCGCTAAAATTGACCAGAAATAATTGGAAGAAGTCTTTTCAATCATCCATCCAGTAATCAATCCATTAAAAATGAATCCAACTAAAAAGCCGCCAGTAGGACCAAAAACTACCCCAATTCCAGCGCTGCCCCCAGCAAAAACCGGCAGCCCAATGAAACCCATCAACAAATAAATTAGAATAGCTAAGGTTCCTGTTTTCTTCCCCAATATTGTGACTACAAAACCGACTGCAAAAGTTTGCAAGGTTAAGGGGATCGGACCAAACGGAATGGTAAATTGTGATAATACTCCAATGGCAGCAGCGAACATTCCAGCTAAAACCATTTCACGACTAGATAATTTCATTATATACCTTCTTTCGTTAACTTGTAATCTTATTATGGTTAACGAAAGTATACCGAGGGTTCGGCAAAATGTAAAGGAAAAATTTGGTACAATTGAAAAAAAGAATTGTCGTGGAAAATCAACCGGTTAAAATCAGTAAGTATTTAAACACAATTGGTGTAATGTATGTTCAAAACTGAAGGAACAATTATCAGAAAATTGTGCTTGAAAATATTTTAAATAAACTCACTGGTAAAAGCTGAGAACATGCAATGAGGGATAATCTCTTTCAAAACTTTGCGATGTTGGAGAAAGTTAAAATGATGAGTACAATGGTATATGGATTAATTCATAACGAGGCTTTAGCAGAACAGATAGAGTTAGTCAGTATTTATCTAGGGGTACCGTAGACCGCTACACAGCAAATCACAATGAAGAAATAGCATTAACAGAAAAGAGTTGATTTTTTTAGAAAATAAAAAAGCTCAAAACCCACAAAGAGTTTTGAGCAAACTGTAAAAATCTTACAGTAATTTGTTGTAGTATTCAACGACTAGAGCTTCGTCGATATCTGGGTTCAATTCGTCACGTTCTGGTAAACGAGTTAATGAACCTTCTAATTTTTCATCATCAAAGCTTACGAAAGATGGACGGCCTAAAGCTGATTCAACAGCAGCCTTAACAGTAACCATGTTGCGAGATTTTTCACGGATAGAGATTACTTGACCAACTTCTACTTCGTATGAAGGGATGTCAACACGTTTGCCATCAACCATTACGTGGCCGTGGTTAACTAATTGACGAGCTTGGCGACGAGTTGAAGCCAAACCTAAACGATAAACAACATTGTCCAAACGACGTTCTAGTAAGATCATGAAGTTAACACCGTGTTTACCTTCTTTGATTTTGCTAGCGCGTACGAACATGTTACGGAATTGACGTTCATTTAACCCATAAGTGAAACGTAGTTTTTGTTTTTCAGCCATTTGCAAGCCGTATTCAGATTTTTTTCCACGGCTGTTTGGTCCATGTTGACCTGGTGCATATGGGCGACGTGCTAATTCTTTGCCTGTTCCTGATAGAGAAATACCAAGACGACGAGATTGTTTCCATGATGGTCCTGTATAACGAGACATTTAAAAATTCCTCCAATAAATTATATTTGGAGTAAAATAATCCGTTGAAAAATTCACATCCGTGTAGTTCGTTCTTCAATCTTCACCTTTGCAGCCGCGGTTACGCAATTGAACCTATTTAAGGCAACGAACTGGTGACGGGCTATTATTTTTCTGCTGCATTATTTTACACAAAATTCAGTATAACTGATTTTAATAAGGTAAGTCAAGTCAGAATTAAGGCGTTATCCCTAAGTATCTTTTTAAAATTCCGTAACAATTTTAGGTTTTCATTGCTTTTTCACCAAATTACTTTGCATATTTCACAAACTTTCACTAGAATAGGCATACATGCGTAGTTACTAATAGAAGGCAAATACATAATATGGAGAAGTGGAATGGAAAGAAAACTAATTGCACTAGACATTGATGGTACATTGTTAAACAGTCAAAGAAAACCGTTGGAAAGCACGATGAGGGCGTTAAAAACTCTTCGTAAAGCAGGACACTTGGTTATTATAGCAACTGGGCGTTCACGTTTATTGGCTGGAGAGGTAATTCATCAGCTGGGCTGTACCAACTACATCGTATGCAATGGATCAGCTGCATTTTTAGATCATGAGCAGATTTACAGGCACCTTTTGGATCGTGAAGCATTAGTTCGATTAATCGAATTTGCTAAAGAACGCAAGAAAGATATTTCTTTGTTTAGTTTAGATTCAATTGGTCGAGTGACAGATTTTGATGTCCCATTAGTTGCAGACGCTATGAGTTCTTTCGGTGGTATGATGCCTAATTTCTCACCAAATTTTTTGAGTCGCCATGAAGTTTATCAAGGCTGTGCCTTTTTTGACACTACAATGGATGAGGAATTTTCAACAGCTTTTCCAGAATTTCGCTTTGTTCGTTGGCACTCAAACAGTGTAGATATCGTTCCACGTTACGGGTCTAAAGCACAAACTATTTCAG
Source organism: Enterococcus sp. AZ071 (assembly GCF_050499065.1). Taxonomy (NCBI): domain Bacteria; kingdom Bacillati; phylum Bacillota; class Bacilli; order Lactobacillales; family Enterococcaceae; genus Enterococcus; species Enterococcus sp. AZ071. The sequence goes on along the minus strand of NZ_JBIPAS010000001.1, from coordinate 2,324,264 downwards.
CCTTAGCTCAAAAAGTAGGTATTAAAGCTGAAAATGTAATCACTTTTGGTGACGGGAATAACGATGTTGAAATGTTGCGTTTAGCAGGTACCGGTGTTGCAATGGGGAATGCAGCTGCTCACGTACAGAAAGCAGCGAATCTTGTAACAGATACAAATGATCATGATGGTATTTACAACGCTTTACGAAAATTAGAATTGGTACACTAAAAAAAATAGGTTAGACCGGCTGATGGCCGGTTTTTTTTTTGCATTTTATTTAAATAAGTGTTATTTAAAACGTTCTTTGTCTATAAAAGCTTGTAAAAAAAACTCATAGCTGATAGCATATTAAGTGTGTTTATAAAAGGTTTTTCTAATAATGTCTTTATTCTTTTTAATCTATCTGAGTTTAATTTTATTGTTATTATATACAATAGATTAAAAATGTGTTTTTGGTTTTGGGCAGCAAAAACGATTTCTTAATTTTGATTAGAATAATGAGAAAAAGATTACAAACGATAGTTGCTATGGAACGATAAAAGCCTCTTTTGCTACTTAGAAGATGGCTAAACAGTTGCAGTGCTACCATTTTTAACTAAAGCAGCTATTTTTGTTATACGGATAAAGAGCAAGTTAAACGAGTGCAATCAAGAAAGGGTGAGAAAAATGCGTAAAATAAACCAAAAACCAGGTCAAGTGAATTTTATCCGAGCGCTAATGGATTATTTCCAGGGATATGCTGATTTTAAAGGGCATTCTACCAGAGCAGGGTATTGGTGGGTGAAGCTAGTAATCGGATTTTTCCATCTGATTTTTTTCGCGATTCTATTTCAAGCTGATATTCCAGTCATGTGGGATGCAGCAATGCTTTTTAGATACGGCTATCTCGATCAAAGGACACTTAACAAAGAAATCCTAACCTCGCTTTTACGTGTACTGCCGATTATTGTATTTTACTGTTTAATCTGGCTGGGGTTATTCCTGCCCTCGATGGCATTGTTGTGCCGCAGGATGCGAGATGTGGGACTGAGGGGACGAGGATTTGCTGCCTATTATATAACGATTGTTTTGTTATTGGTTTTGCAATACGCACTGCATCTTCAAAAAACAATCATTGGAATGTCCTCACAAGGAGAACTGATTATCGGTCTTTGTATGCTACTTAACGGCTGTTTAACTTTAATTTTGATTGTCTTTACATTACTACCAACCAATCAGTTAGCAACTGCTAGCAACAACTCAGCAGCACGCTTTTTCTTTAGGGAAAAGCGTGCTAAACCGGATAATATCAGTTTGGAGAAAATAGCAAAAAAAAAATCAGTAAAGCAGGTGGAACCAATAAAACCAGAAGAGTCATTGAAAAAAATGGAGTTAGAAAAAAAAGTAAAACCGAAAACTCAATTTCATTCTGCCCAAAAGAAAAAAACGGCGGAAGGTTCGGGTATTCGAACTAAAAAGAAATCGGGAGTACTAGTTGAAATATCAAGGAGATTGGAAATGGGGCGCTATTTAAATGCAGCATTTTATGCTATTTTCTTTTGTTTGAGTGCTATTTTTTTAGGAATTGGTTTTGGAGGAATGGATGATATCAGTGCGGATATCTGTTTTTTCGTAGCCTTGATAACCTATGCGAGTGCTTTACTGCTGTTTCTGCTGCAATTAGTGTTAAATATTGTAGGTAGTTTCCGGTCTTTTCAAATTTCGACAGAGCAGATTGTTTTATTTTGCGCTTGTCTAGGCTTAGTATCCATGTATATTGGTAACGCGACATTTTCATTGATCATTACTCTAGTCGTTTTATTTTTGGATAAGAAAACGTATCAAATGCTTTTGAAAAGTAACATTACTAGAAATTTCGAATACACTTTATCATTTTTCAAATTGATCTGGATAACATTCTACGGAGCAATGTATGCAGTAGGTGAGTTCCACACAGCTATTTACGGATTTGGTGCAAAATGTATGAGTCAACTTTATACTTCACCGTTTTTTGCAGACCTTGCAAGCAATTTATTTCCAACGTTATGCACTTTTGTTCTATGGCCTGTATTACTCTTAGTTCTGCATTTTGTAGTATCCGTTACGGTACAATCCAATAAAAAGCACACAACCAACCGGAAAATCGATGAACGAATTACTTTAACAGAAACAAATGTAGAATAAGTGAAGGAGCTAGAATTCTATTATAGGGTTCTAGTTCTTCTTTTTTAAGACTGAACTATCTTTCGAAAATTAGAAATAAAATATCGGTTCTGTATGTCAAGATAGATTCGCAATTCTGCAAAAAAACTACTATAATAGTACAAGATGTTAACTAGAGAAGGGGAAAAAGTGTGCGGTTATTATTTGTAGGGGATGTTGTTGGCTCGTTAGGTCGAAAGATGATCAGTGATTATTTGCCGCGGTTAAAAAAGAAATATCATCCGCAATTGACCATTGTTAACGGTGAAAATGCAGCTGCTGGTCGCGGGATTACTGAGAAGATTTATAAAGGCTTTTTGCAAGATGGTGTAGACATTGTCACGATGGGCAATCATACCTGGGACAATAAAGCAATCTTTGATTTTATTCAAGATGCAAAAAAAATGGTGCGGCCAGCGAATTTTCCAGAAGGAACTGCAGGACAAGGAATGGTCTTCGTCAAAATAAATAATGAAGAAATTGCGATCATTAATTTGCAGGCTCGTTCATTTATGGTAGATTTGGATGATCCATTCCGCAAGGCTGACCAGCTGATTGCTGAGGCTCGATTACGTACACCGTTTATTTTTGTTGATTTTCATGGGGAAACAACCAGTGAAAAACAAGCCATGGGGTGGTATTTAGATGGTCGGGTATCAGCGGTTGTGGGGACTCACACTCATGTTCAAACCAATGACTCGCGCATTTTGCCTAAGGGGACTGCTTATTTGACTGATGTAGGTATGACCGGCCCCTACGATGGTATCTTAGGAATGAGAAAAGAGCCTGTGATGGAGAAATTCTTAACAGCTTTGCCGCAGCGTTTTGAAGTAATAGAAAGTGGACGTTCACTGCTGTCTGCTTGTGTAATCGATCTGGACAAACAAGGATTAGCCCAAAAGATTGAAGCAGTTCAGATTAGTGAGGATCGTCCGTTTCGTGAATAAGGAGTGATTCACCATTTTAGAAAACGAAACTGAAATTAAAAAAGAATTAAACAATGTAACAGAGCTCTTAGCTGAAAACGACGTGATTCAACGCTATCAGACGATTAAAGGTCGGATAGACGAGAATACGTCTTTACATACGTTACAAGAAGAAATTCAGCAAGCACAAAAGGATGCTGTGCAGTTTGCTCATTATGGCAAACCACTTGCTGAAAAAGAAGCGTTGAAAAAGGCAGATACCTTAACTAATCAGTTAAATCAGCATCCGTTAGTAACAGCTTATCGTGAACAATTAGGAGAAGCAAATGATCTATTGCATCATCTAACATCAATGATTCAAACCGAAATTAATCAAGCACTAGAGGAGGAACAATGATGCCTCAGAAAACCAAAAACACCCCTATGATGGAGCAATATTTAGCCATCAAGAATCAATATAAAGATGCTTTCTTATTTTATCGCTTAGGCGATTTTTATGAATTGTTTTACGAAGACGCGGTTCAGGTAGCTCAGTTATTAGAGCTGACCTTAACAAGTCGTAATCGCAATGCGGATGATCCAATCCCAATGTGTGGGGTTCCGCATCACTCGGCTCAAGGCTATATCGATACTCTGGTGGAACAAGGCTACAAGGTTGCGATTTGTGAACAGATGGAAGATCCTAAAGAAGCCAAAGGTATGGTGAAACGAGAAGTAGTTCAACTAATTACACCAGGAACTTTGATGGAAGGCAAGGGAATTGATGCTAAGGCCAATAACTTCTTAACAGCTGTTGTTCAATCCGGACAACAATTTGGTTTTGCCTACGCCGATCTTTCAACCGGGGAGTTAAAAACTGCTCTGCTTCAGGATGAAGAGGCAGTGATGAATGAAGCTACAGCTTTGCAAACCAAAGAATTGATTTTAGGAAGTGAAATTCCTTCCGAACTGCAAAAGAATTTAGGTGAACGTTTAGGGTTAGTCTTCTCAATCCAAGAAACAATTGAAGACAATGCGGAGTTTAGTTTTTTAACAACTGACATTGAGCACCCTTTAGAAAGAGAAGCAACAGGTAAACTGTTAACTTATTTAGCAGTCACGCAAAAACGTAGCTTAGGACATATTCAAAAGGCTGAAGAATACCAGCCGGAGCATTTCTTAAAGCTGGATTATTTTTCGAAAACCAACTTGGAGCTGACTCGTTCTATTCGAACCGGAAAAAAACAAGGAACTTTACTATGGTTGCTGGATGAAACTAAAACCGCAATGGGTGGCCGGTTATTAAAGCAATGGATTGATCGTCCACTGATCCAAAAGCGACAAATCCAGGCTCGCCAAAGAATGGTTTCTTCTTTGCTGAACGCCTACTTTGAGCGAATGGATTTGAATGAAACTTTGACGAGAGTCTATGATCTGGAGCGTTTGGCTGGCCGAGTTGCCTTTGGGAATGTCAACGGTCGTGACTTAATCCAACTGAAAACGTCACTGGCTCAGGTTCCGCGCATTCGGGAACTGCTGCAAGGAATCAATCAAGGGGAATGGAACGATCTATTAGTTGACATGGAACCCATGAACGACCTTGTTGAATTAATTGATTTAGCAATTAATGAAGATGCTCCGCTGCAAATAACAGAAGGTAACGTTATTAAAGATGGTTACAATGAACAGCTGGATGAATACCGCGAAGCGATGAGGAACGGGAAGACTTGGCTGGCAGAGTTAGAAGCAAGAGAACGAGCAGCAACCGGCATTAAGACTTTGAAGGTTGGCTATAATCGTGTATTTGGATATTATATAGAAATTACTAAAGCGAACTTGGCGAATTTGGAAGAAGGCAAGTACGAGCGTAAACAAACCTTAACTAATGCGGAACGCTTTGTCACTCCAGAATTAAAAAAATTAGAAACTTTGATTTTGGAGGCAGAAGAAAAATCGGTCGCTCTAGAGTACAACCTATTTCTTTCTGTACGGGATGAAGTGAAGAAAGCTATCACTCGATTGCAGAAGCTGGCAAAAAGCTTAAGTTCCACAGATGTACTGCAGAGTTTTGCCACAGTCAGTGAACGCTATCAATACATCCAACCCGAGATTAAAGCTAATAGTCATGATCTGCAAATCAAAGAAGGTCGACATCCAGTTGTGGAGAAGGTTTTAGGACATCAGGAATATATTCCTAATAGTGTTCACATGAATTCAGATGAAATGATTTTGTTAATTACTGGGCCTAATATGTCAGGAAAAAGCACTTACATGCGTCAATTAGCTTTAATGGTTATTATGACTCAAATGGGATGCTTTGTGCCGGCTGAAAGTGCTGAAATGCCGGTTTTTGATCAAATCTTTACCCGGATAGGTGCTAGTGATGATTTAATTGCGGGACAATCTACTTTTATGGTAGAAATGATGGAAGCCAACCAAGCCCTGCGCCACGCGACACCAAACAGCTTAATTCTCTTTGATGAATTAGGACGAGGAACAGCTACTTATGATGGAATGGCCTTAGCTCAAGCGATTATTGAATACATTCATAAAACCGTAAAAGCTAAAACTCTATTCTCCACTCACTATCATGAGTTAACAGTGTTGGAAGAACAGTTGCCAGAACTTAAAAATGTTCATGTTGGTGCTGTTGAGCAAAATGGCGAAGTGGTCTTTTTGCATAAATTAATGGACGGTCCAGCAGATAAAAGTTATGGGATTCATGTAGCGAAGATTGCGGGTATGCCAACGGATTTACTTTCACGAGCAGCTACTATTCTAACCGCACTAGAATCAGATAGTCCGGCACCTCAGGCTGAAATAGTCAAAGAAGATAATGAGCAATTGTCCTTGTTTAATGAAGTTTCAACAGCCGAGTTAGGAGTAATTGATCGTTTGAAGAAAATCAATTTACTAGAAATGACTCCAATGGATGCACTAAACTTGTTATATGAGTTGCAAAAATATATTTAATTAACGAGGAGAGATACGATGGGGAAAATCCAAGAATTATCCGAGCGTCTAGCCAATCAGATCGCCGCTGGTGAAGTAGTTGAGCGGCCGGCGTCAGTGGTAAAAGAGTTAGTGGAAAATGCCATCGATGCCCATGCAACTCAAATCGATATATTAATTGAAGAAGCTGGTTTGAAAAAAATTCAAGTGGTTGATAATGGTGAAGGGATCGCCCAAGACGATGTTGAGAATGCCTTTAAGCGCCATGCAACCAGTAAGATTCATAATCGGGATGACCTTTTTCGTATTCGTACGTTAGGGTTCCGTGGTGAGGCCTTACCTTCAATCGCGTCTGTCTCAGAATTAACCATTGAAACGGCTACTTCTGAAGAAAGTCAAGGTTCGTACTTGCATCTAAAAGGTGGCAAGATTGAAGAAAATCGTCCAACTGCTTTACGAGTTGGAACAAAAATTACTGTTGAAAATTTGTTCTTTAATACTCCAGCTCGTCTGAAATATGTCAAGAGTTTGCAAACAGAATTAGCGAATGTTGGTGACATTGTAAATCGCATGGCTTTAAGCCATCCGAAAGTTGCCTTTCGCCTTGTTCATGATGGACATAAAATGCTGGCTACCAGTGGTAACGGTGATTTAAAGCAGGCGATTGCAGGTATTTACGGAATTGTAATGGCAAAAAAAATGTTGGAAATTACAGCCCAGGATTTAGACTTTGCTTTAAAGGGTTACATCTCTCTTCCAGAGGTCACGCGTGCCAGTCGAAACTACCTTTCAATTATTATTAATGGACGCTATATTAAAAACTTTGCCTTGAACAAAGCTATTGTGAATGGCTATCAATCAAAATTGATGGTAGGACGTTTTCCCATCGCGATAATCGAAATTGAAATGGACCCTTTGTTAGTGGATGTGAATGTCCATCCTACTAAGCAAGAAGTTCGTTTATCAAAAGAAAAAGAACTGATGGCATTAATCAGTCAAACTATTGCCGACAGCTTACGTCAAGTGAATTTGATTCCTGATGCTAGCGAATCGCCCAGCTTTAAACGCAAAGTAGAAACAGCTAAGACCGAACAATTGGATCTGGCTTTGGAGCAACCGACTGGTAAAAATAGCGGATTGACTTTTAATCCAGAAACTGGTCGTTTCTATATTGATCCGCGAGAAGAAAATGAAACTGCCTCAGTAAATGGAAAAAAAATAATTGAACCAGCCGATAGACCCCCAATTTCAATTATTGAGGAATCCTTAGCAAGTTCTTCAACACCTGAAGCTGAGAGCGAAATGATTCTAGAGGATTCCGTTACTAATGAAGCTTTGGGGGCTCCAGCAGAGTTAGTGGCTGACGATGAAGCAGAAGAGTTACACGAAACAATGGAGCATCCAGAATTTGATTTAAGTACCCTGACTGGCGAACGTGAAGTTGAGAAAGCAATAAATAAATTGACGCATGAAAAGCCCAAGGAACGATTTCCAATGCTGGAATATTTCGGCCAAATGCATGGGACCTATTTGTTTGCTCAAAGCAAAGATGGATTGTACATTGTTGACCAGCATGCGGCTCAGGAGCGAATTAAGTATGAATATTTCAGGGAGAAAATCGGAGATGTTTCCAATGATTTACAAGAGATGCTTGTACCTTTTGTTTTAGATTATCCTAGCAACGATGGTATCAAGCTGAAGGAACAAAAGACTTTGCTTGAAGAGGTTGGTATTTATTTAGAAGAATTTGGACCAAACAGCTTTATCGTACGAGCTCACCCAACCTGGTATCCAGCAGGACAAGAAGAGAGCATTATCCGTGAAATGATCGATATGCTTTTAGTTACTGGTTCGGTTAGCGTGAAGAAGTTTCGTGAAGCAACGGCTATTATGATGAGCTGCAAGCGATCTATTAAAGCGAATCATCATTTGAATGAAGCGCAGGCTCGAGTGCTACTGACTGATTTAGCTAAATGCGAAAATCCTTTTAATTGTCCTCATGGTCGACCTGTATTGATTCACTTCAGTAACAGTGATATGGAGCATTTATTTAAACGAATTCAAGATCCGCATTAATAGGAGGAACTGACATGGCAGTTATATTGGCTTCGCAATCACCTCGACGAAAAGAATTGCTGGCTTGGTTGATCCCGGAGTTTACTGTACAGCCCGCTAATGTTGATGAGGAAATCAAATCAGGGCATACACCTAAGGAATATGTGCAGGAAATGGCTCGACAAAAAGCAGCAGCCATTGCTGGATGCAATCCCCAAGATTTGATCATTGCTTCTGATACTATTGTTGTATTAGAGGACAAAATTTTGGGTAAGCCTAAGAATCGTCAGGAAGCATATGAAATGCTGGAATCTATGAATGGTAGTAGTCACAAGGTTTATACGGCTGTGGTTTTAAGGCAAGGTAATCACGTGGAGGAAGCCTTGACCTCTGCGACAGTTACATTCTATTCTTTAAGCGTTGAAGAAATCGAGAACTATTTGAATACTGGTGATTATAAGGATAAAGCTGGGGCTTATGGTATTCAACACCAAGCAGGGGTATTTGTTGAAAAAATTGAAGATGACTACTACAGCATTGTTGGTTTCCCAGTGGGAAAAGTAAACCAAATGTTAAAAAGCTTCTCTTTTTAAGCAAAGAGTTCGTCTTTTTCAGCTATTGCTCTTATTATGTATGTAGAGGAGCGTGATGAAAGATGGAACAAGAAGATATCAAGAAAAAACTTTCGCAGGTAGAATATGCTGTTACACAGGAAAATGCTACTGAACGACCTTTCACTGGAAAGTATGACAATTTCTATAAAAAAGGAATTTACGTCGATATTGTTAGTGGTGAACCACTTTTTTCATCAAGCGATAAATACGATGCGGGCTGCGGCTGGCCAGCTTTTTCTAAACCATTAGAAAAACGCGGCGTTAAAGAAAATGCTGACTTTTCCCACGGAATGCATAGGGTAGAAGTTCGTAGTAAAGAAGCTGATTCACATTTGGGCCACGTTTTTACTGATGGTCCTGAAGATAAAGGCGGCTTGCGCTACTGTATTAATTCCGCCGCTTTGCGATTTATTCCTTTTGAGGAAATGGATACACAGGGTTATGGCGAATATAAAAATGATGTAGAATAAAAGACTGGGTTAAGTGTACCCGGTCTTTTTTGTCTCGCTCATTTGTGCTAAAATAATGAGAACATATGTGCAGAAAGGAAAAAACATGTACGAATATATTACGGGAAAACTTACATACATCAGTCCAGCCTATGTGGTCTTAGATGTGCAAGGAATTGGCTATCAAATCGCAGTTGGCAATCCATATCGTTACAGCAGCAAATTGGAGCAAATAATTACTATTTATGTTCAGCAAATCATTCGAGAGGATTCCCATGCCTTTTATGGGTTTGAAACCCTGGCAGAAAAACAATTATTTTTACGATTGTTGTCGGTTTCAGGTATCGGACCTAAAAGCGGTTTAGCCATTATGGCTAATGAAGACCATCAAGGCTTGATTCAGGCTATTGAAGCAGGAGATGTTACTTATTTAACGAAATTTCCAGGAGTGGGCAAGAAGACCGCTCAGCAAATGGTGCTGGATTTGAAAGGTAAATTGGCAGAGCTGGTTGAAAATCCTATGTCCTTATTCAATCAAGGTGATAATGAGAATGCACTAGAAGAGGCAATCGAAGCATTACAAGCATTAGGTTACAGTCCTAAAGAGACCAAGCGGGTGGAAAAGGCTTTAGCAAAAGAAACATATCAAAGTACCGACGAATACTTACGCGCGGCTTTAAAACTCATGATGAAAAAATAATTTCGAGATTGACAAGAAATCTTTTACAAGGAGGACGGTATTTTGGAAGAAGAGCGTATTTTATCGCCAGAAACAGACGAAGTAGAAAAAAGTATTGAAAAATCGCTGCGTCCACAGTTCCTCTCGCAATATATTGGTCAAGATAAAGTAAAAATGGAACTAAAAATCTATATTGAGGCGGCGAAAAATCGTGAAGAAGCATTAGACCATGTGTTGCTTTATGGTCCTCCCGGATTAGGGAAAACTACCATGGCTATGGTTATCGCTAATGAAATGAATGTAAAGATCCGGACAACTAGCGGTCCGGCGATAGAACGACCAGGAGATTTAGTAGCGATTCTTAACGAATTGGAACCAGGTGATGTTCTATTTATTGATGAAATTCATCGCTTACCAAGGGTGGCTGAAGAAACCTTATATTCAGCGATGGAGGATTATTATGTTGATATTATGGTGGGACAAGGAGCCACTGCCCACCCAGTTCATTTTCCTCTACCGCCATTTACTTTGGTCGGAGCGACAACACGAGCAGGGATGCTTTCGGCTCCATTACGGGATCGATTTGGTATCATTTCACATATGGAATATTATGAGCAAGATGATTTGCGGGAAATTGTACTGCGTTCAGCCGATATTTTCGCGACAGAAATCGTTGAAGAAGGAGCGATCGAGATTGCCCGCCGTTCACGAGGAACCCCGCGAATTGCCAATCGTTTGTTAAAACGAATCCGTGATTTTGCTCAAGTTCAGTCTAACGGTACAATTGATCGTTCGATTGCAGATCAGGCCTTGCGTCTACTTCAAGTAGATCAGGCAGGCTTGGACCATGTAGATCAGAAATTATTGCGAACCATGATTGAATTATATGGTGGTGGCCCAGTAGGATTGAGCACCTTGGCGGTGAACATTGGTGAAGAACGTGAAACAGTAGAGGATATGTATGAACCGTATTTAATTCAAAAAGGTTTCATGAAGCGTACGCCGCGTGGGCGCGTGGTTACACCGATGGCTTATGAACATTTTAATTATCCAGTCGATCCGATAGAACAGAGGTAAAGATATGGCGGTAAACAATCGAGCCAAAGAACAGTTAGTCAATGCTTTAGTTCAGCTATGTTTAACGCGTCCTTTTGAAAAGCTCACTGTGCAAGAGATTAGTCAGGCGGCTAATGTGAACCGTCAAAACTTCTATTATCATTTCAAAGATAAACGAGCACTGCTGCGCTATGCTTACTATCAATGTGGACTCAATTATTTAATGTCTTCAGGGGTAACTATTGAAAATTGGGAAGAAGCAGTACTAAAGATGTTGAAGGAAATGCAGCAATTTCATCAATTCTATTTAAATACAGTGCAAGCTGATCCGGAGATTCTGTCAAAAGAATTTATCGGATTAGCCAAAAGTTTATTTATTCGACTGTTTGAAGATGTAGATCAAGATGGTGTGCTGTCTAATACAGACAAAGATTTTTATGCGCGATTTTTGGCGTATGGTTGTGGCGGGATTTTAACTGATTGGTTGTTGACTAACGCAAAAGAACAGCCGATCGCCATTGCGGCTCAACTGTTCCGATTTGCTAAAGATATTGAGTTTTTTGCGTATCGTTTGTATGAACAGGATCAATCCTGAGGTAGGTCATTAACAATATATTTTAAAGTTTTACCTTGGATATTGGCAATGGCATTTTTTACTACGATTTCAGCCATTTGATCCCGCGCCTCCACACTAGCATTACCGATATGAGGAGTTAATAATACGTTATCAAATTGTTTTAAAGCCTCTGTTACTTCGGGTTCAAACTCATAAACGTCCAGTGCGGCACCAGCAATTTTATTTTCAGTTAAGGCTTGAACCAGTTCTTCTTCGTCAATTAAAGGGCCGCGAGCAGCATTAATGACAAAGGCCGAGTTTTTCATTTTTTCAAAGGTCTGATAATTTAATAAGTGATGTGTTTCATCTGTTAAAGGTGCGTGCAAAGTGAGAACATCTGCTTGTTGGATGACCTCTTCTTGGGTGCGAAATTGTGCATTAAGAGCTTGTTCTTGTTCAGCGGGTAATTGATGCCGTTGGCTGTAAATAATTTTCATGCCAAAAGCGTTCATTTTCTCTGCAAGTGACTGACCAATTTTTCCCATGCCTATGATGCCTAAAGTTTTGTCTTTTAACTCATGTCCCAAGAAGAAAAGGGGAGCCCAGCCATCAAATCCGATGCCATGCATTAAGCGATCACCTTCAGCAATTCTCCGGGACAAGGAAATAATCAGTCCAGCGGTGAGTTCAGCAGTGGCATTAGTCGAAACAACCGGAGTATTGGTTACATAGATTCCCTTTTCCTTAGCATAAGCGGTATCGATATTATTAAAACCAGCGCCAAAATTGGCAATTAAACGCAAATGTGGTGCTTGATCGATGATGTCTCGGTCTACAGTTGTTGATAACGGACAAATCAATACTTGGCAATCTTGAACTTTTTCTAAGAGTTCTTTTTTTGGAATCACGCCTTCATTTTCAAAAATTTCGTAATCTAAGTCTGCTTCATCCAGTAACTTAGTGCCCCTTGTTGGAATTTTGGCAGAAAGAAAAATACGACTCATAGTATCAACCTCATTTCTATGTATAGAATATAGCACGAAATTATTTTTTTAGCTTGAAGGAGGCAATTTAATGAAATCAATTCTTTTTGTATGTATGGGTAATATTTGTCGCTCACCAATGGCGGAAGCTATGTTTCGGAATCAATTTGAACAACGGAGCGAATCGGCAGAATTTACTGTAGATTCAGCAGCAACTAGTCGTTGGGAAGTTGGTAATTCTCCTCATCACGGTACGCAAAAAATCTTAAAAGCGCACGGTATCAGCTCGAAAGGTATAAGGGCACGTCAAATAACAACGGATGATTTCTACCGCGCGGATTATATCATTGGAATGGATCGTGAAAATGTGGAGGATTTAATGCTCTTAGCACCGGAAGGGACACATAGGAAAATTCATTTGTATTTAGACTTAGTCCCTGAAAAAAAAGGCCAAGGAATTCCTGATCCTTGGTATACTGGTGATTTTGACGAAACCTATAGTTTAATTGAAGAAGGTTTGCCATACTGGTTAACTTTTTTTGGAGAGTAGTTTTTATTGTAATTTTGCTCAATTTTAAGTAAAATCAGAGTACAGCCAAGGAGGAAACTGACATGAAGAAGATACCTGAAAAAGCTAAAAAAAATTTAATTAAGGCCTTTTCTAGTTCATCCTTCCGTTTTTTGTCTGATTTTCTAAATGATTCTGCTGATAAACGTGCACAAGAGCAGGCGAATCAAACGATAATGAGTCAACTCAAAACAGCTGCCTTACACAATAGTTTAGTTGTTTTGCAAGTACAGAATGAAAAAGATTCGGAAAAATATGAAACCGTCTCAGGTTGGCTGCCTAAAGCGATTGGCAATGATTCTTTAGTTGTTCGTACGCAAGATAATCAATTGCAAATGCTGACGGTAGATCGTATAAAGAAGGTGACTACGTTGGCACCTAACGGCGATCAGGAGCGAGTATCACGTTAATTGTTTGTATTAGGTAAATAGTGTGCTATACTATAAGAGTAAAAAATACTAAAAGAATAATACTGTCACAAAGGGGAGCCTTCGGGCTGAGAATGAGGACACTCTAAACCCTAGTACCTGTATCGGTCATGCGAGCGTAGGAATTGTGATGAAGTAAATATATTTACTTCTCCTTTGTGAACTGTATGTTCAAAAGGAGGAGTTTTTTTATGCACAACAAAACGAGAATTATGGTGGAAGGAACAATTGTAGCTGCATTAGCTTTTATGCTTTCGCTGATTCCCACTAACATCGGCAGCAGTTTCACAATCTCATTAGGAATGATCCCATTAACAATTTTTGCTCTGAGACGGGGATTAAGACCCGCTCTGTTATCAGCATTCATTTGGGGAATCCTACATTTTCCAGCAGGAGATGTTTACTATTTAAGTCTCTCACAAGTATTAATTGAATACCCGATAGCATTTACCTTTGCTGGTTTTGCCGGGATTTATGCAACCAAAGTTCAACAAGCTTTACTGAACAATAACTCTCGAGAAGTAACAAAAAATATTATTTTAGGCAGTTTGGCCGGGACTGGGGCTCGATTCTTTTGGCACTTTATTGCCGGCGTAGTCTTTTGGGGTAGCTATGCATTATGGGGAATGAACCCGTGGATGTTTTCTCTTATCATGAATGGTGCCAGTGGGATAGCCACCGGAATTTTTACAGCGACAATTACAATAATTGCTGTAAAAAAGGTACCACAGCTATTTTTACCTCGTGATGCCGCTAAATTGGAAATAAAAAGTAGATAAACGAAAAAACCACTTTTGTCAGTTATGATAAAAGTGGTTTTTTAGCGAAAGGCAAAGGCTAAATCATCTTTCTCCAACGACAAGCTCCATTTTTGGCGACCAAGGTCATAAGTTAATGTCCCCATTTTTTGATCTTGTTTATAAGTAGGTTGGTGTTTGCGCCAACCTTTTTCGTCAGATAAATAAATTGGTACGCGATAAAGTTTATTTTCAAGCTTAGCTTGTGAAAAACAGAAAACAGCTCCTTCTTGAAAGATCGGATACAAATCTTTCAAGATTTCTCCATCTAAGTGAGCAACAGAGGCGCCTTTGCGGAAGAAAGAACGTTTGTCATTGACTTTTTCTAGTGCGATACGAGTAATTTTATTGGCTAGAATTCGGTAAAATTCATCTAAGTAACGGTAATATACTCGCAAAGTTTCGCTGCCCAAATTGAAGTAAACAAAATTATTTTGCAATTTATAAAAGAATGGTGAGTGCAAATGGGTCCGCATATGACCAAAATATAATAATTCAGAGATTTCTAAAGGTGTTAATTCTTTTAATAAAGCTGGATTTGTAAAGTCAATCCATTTATTTGCAGTGGATTGAATAAAGTGTTTATTAGTAAAAAAATGGTGAACGGCCTGTGTTCCACTGATAATTTTTAAGCCACTGTGTGTATCAAATTCACCAATTTCAACTGCTGGATCCAGTAACAGCAAGTGATCTGGTTGATGAACAATGCCCTCCACAAAATCTGATGGAGAAAGTCCTTTTGAAAAAACGGCATTACTGGTTGTATCAATGTATACAAAAAGCATATCTGGCAAACTGTTCACCCTCTCAAATCGTCATCATCATCATTTTAACCTATCAATTAAAAAAAAGCTCGTTTCTTTTATTTTAAAATTACATTACAACTGAAAACGCTTTTGCAATAATTTTCACAAGAAACTTTCAGTATAATAAGATTTCTGAATCGGAAAAATATGAGTGGATTATTTTCCTTAAAATATCTTAAAACTAGTACTTTGAACGGAATGATTTACGCCTTCATTATGGTATGATAAAATCGAGTATAATCTGGAGGACTGTTCATGAAAAGGAAAAGAAAAAAACACAATTGGCTGATTAATTTTTTTTTACTTTTATTATTATTAGTCGGTTTAGCATTAATTTTTAATAATCAAATAAAAAACTTTCTTATTCAGTATAATGGCGACCGTTATTCTGTTGCAAAATTATCTAAAGAAGACATTGATCGAAACTTGCAGGAGGACATGCCTTTTGATTTTGATGCGGTAGTTCCCGCTAGTACCGAAGCAGTTATGCGCGCTCAATTAAGTAATAAACGTTTACCAGTTATTGGTGGTATTGCGATCCCTTCTGTAGCTATTAATTTACCTATTTTCAAGGGTCTATCCAATGAAGCCTTGTTATACGGTGCTGGTACATTAGAACCTGATCAAAAAATGGGCGAAGGAAATTATGGTTTAGCGAGTCATCGGGCAGCAGAAGCAGGATTATTGTTTACACCATTAGATAACATCCAAGAAGGTGATAAGATCTATCTGACAGATCTGAACAATATTTACACTTACCGGACGGCTCTTAAAGTTCGAGTACAGCCTACGGAAGTTAAGTATTTGGATGTGCTTCCTGATAGGCGTCAAGTTACTTTGGTAACATGTGGGGAAATCGATGGAATTACTAGGATTGTTGTACAAGGGGAACTAGAGGCAGTTACACCAGTCGGAAAAGCAACACAACCGATGCGCGATGCTTTCAACATGGAACAACGAACGTATTAATCAAAAACCACAAAGCTATCAGCTTTGTGGCTTTTCTTTTAGGAGAGGATGCTAATGAAGGTACATCACTTATATCCATCAGAACAATTAAATTATAAAGAGGCAATCCAGCAAGCACGATTGCTTTTTCCATTTGATAGTTCTCATCAATGTGCTTCTAAACGAATGGTGCAAGCGATAAAAAAATACCAAGTTTATTCCCTCACTACTCAAAAAATCCAAGTATTTATCGAAGTTCATAAGACTGACGGAAATTGGCAGGTTCATAATTTGCTAACAACGAAAGAAATGACTTGGCAAGAAGGGATTTCCTTAGTGGAGACCGCCGCCCGCCAAGAATTTGTTCAAGAAATAATCTTAATGTTTTCTGCGTCAGATCCGTTAGCACACTGGCTGCGGCGACAAGGTTACACGGAACAACAAAATGGCTGGCTTAAAAACCTAAATTATAAGACTGGTTTAGTATTAGGTGGTGGAGGTGCGCGAGGTGCTTATCAAATTGGTGTTTGGCAAGCACTGTTAGAGAAAAAAATTGATTTCCAGTGTGTCGTCGGCTGTTCCGTAGGTGCTCTAAATGGAGCTTTGATGGTACAAGGTGATTTAACTGCTGCACAAACGCTTTGGCAGGAAATTGCAACAGATAAAGTTTTGGAGGTAAGCTTTGAAGCGCTTGAACAAGCTGATTTTGTGGATCATGTTCAGCAACTGCGACAATTTATTTTTGAGGCTATTAGACAAAAAGGCTTGTCAACAGCACCATTGTACAAATTACTGCAAGAGCATCTGGATGTAGAAAAGATGACCAAGAGCATGCCTCTGTATATTGTAGCTACTCGTGTTCCCACATTTCAGGAAGTCGTGGTAAAATTAAATGACTGCTCGCAAAAGGAAATGCTGTCTTGGTTGCTAGCTTCATCAGCCTTTTTTCCGTTAATGTCTATTGAACAAATTGATGAGCATTTTTATGTTGATGGAGGATATCGTAATAATATACCTATAGATGTTGCACTAAAACAGGGAGCAACTGAATTAATTGTAATTGATGTTCACGGTCCAGGAATAGATAAAACCGTAACGATACCTAGTGATGTTGCTGAAATTCAGTTAGCTACGAGCTGGAATTTGGGCGAGATGATGTTATTCGAAGCCAATCGTGCAAAGGCCAATATTAAATTAGGTTATTTGGAAATGAAGCGATGTCTGAAAGAGAATCAGGGACAGCGATATTTTTTTGAAAACACAGAAGATTTTCCTCGAATGACCCGTAAGTTTGTGGTTTTTATGCGAAGAAAATTGTCAGTTCCACTAAAAGAGTTGGCCGAGATTCAACAGAAAAATTACCACCAGCCCTTAGAGAAATTGAGTCTTTCGTTACTAGAACAGTGGAGCGAATGGTTGCATATTTCTCCGCTAAGCACTTATAGAATCGACGAATTAGCAGCTATCGTTTGTCATAATGTTGAGGAGGATCCAGAGTTGACTTATATTCTGTCAGTTAAGGAGCATTTATCCCAGCGTTGGTTGGAAATGAATCGTTTATCTAATTATAATCGAACCGTGAGATTGTACCGGCAAAAGATTAATAATTGGGAACGGGCCTTTTATATCTGGCCCCTACCCACTTTGCTGGTTATGTTTATAGAATTTATTCAGGAGGAATTTACATGGCAGGAGAATTCAGTTACGAAATTGTAGAAGAAATTGCAGTATTGTCGGAAAATGCAAAAGGTTGGCGCAAGGAGTTAAACTTGGTTAGTTGGAATGGACGTCCCCCAAAATTTGATTTGCGAGATTGGTCACCAGAGCATGAGAAGATGGGCAAAGGTGTGACTTTAACAAATGAAGAATTTGAAGTGTTACAGAAAATTATTAAAGAAATGTAGAGGGTAAATATGAAAAGTATGACTGGTTATGGGCAAGGAACGGCTTTGAACGAAGCATATGAGCTGAGTATTGAGTTGAAAAGTGTAAACAATCGATTTTTAGATTTGCAAATCCGGATGCCCAAAGAACTTAATGCCTATGAGACAATACTACGTAAAATTGCGAAGGAACAGGTTCAACGTGGTCGAGTAGATATGTACATCAATTTAATGCCTTTAAAGACGGGAAATAAAGAAGTTTCTATTCGATGGGAGTTACTGGATCAATTAATTGAGAGTCTAAAAACTGGTGCACAGGAACGTTATGGTGTAATTGATTTTCCGGTAAAAGAGATCTTATTAAAGAGTTTAGAACAAGATGATTATGTAATTCTAGTAGATCATAAAGAATCCGATGAGACATTAGAATTATTAGTGCATGAAGCCGCTCAGAAAGCCTTTGTACAGCTGGTTCAAAGTCGGGAATTTGAAGGAGTAGGAATTCAGGCGGTCTTGTCGGAATATCGAAATAATATTTTTGCGTTGCTTGAAGAGTTAAAACAATTTGTCGATATTTATGAAGCAGACTATCAGAAGCGATATGAAGAAAAACTTCAGGAATACCTTGGGAACACAATTGATCAAGATCGTTTATTAACTGAGATGGCGATCTTGCTGGAACGAGGAGATGTTCACGAAGAGTTAGATCGCTTAAGCATCCATTTGGAAAAAATGGATCATCTTTTGCAGACCGTTGGACCGGTCGGACGGGAACTCGATTTTCTTTTGCAAGAGATGAATCGGGAAGTGAATACCATTGGCTCTAAGTCTAGCCCCATTCAAATTAAGGATATCGTGGTACAATTGAAGACGATCTTAGAAAAAATACGTGAACAAATTCAAAATATAGAATAGGAGCATAGCAAAATGAAGTATTACGACATAACTTTCCACCAAAGTAATGGGCATAGCATCGTTAAACGTGCAGTGCCTTCTGATAAAAAGGGATTTGAAGTTTGGCAAGATGCAGTTGTTTCTTACGATGAAAAGGAGCTGCACATTTTAGTGAATGATGGGACCTATGTTGCACTAAATAGAGCATTTTTAGTGTCAACTACGGCTGAGGAAGTGTCTGATCCAGTGGATAAAGAAATTAAACAGCATGGTGAGTTACGAGATGTTATTAACACATTATCTAATATGGGTTTTTAAGAAATAGCAGGCTGTAGACGAATACCTCTTGAAATCTTCGCAAAAAAAGTGCACAATAAGCGTTAGCGAAAAAAGACCATGAAAGGGCGTTAGTATGTCTGAACGAGGACTGTTGATTGTGTTGTCTGGACCGTCGGGTGTTGGTAAGGGGACTGTTCGTAAAGCGATTTTTGAACGAGATGACAATGAATTTGAATATTCAATTTCCATGACTACCCGTCAAAAACGTGAAGGGGAAGTAGATAGTGTTGATTATTATTTCCGAACTCGCGAAGAATTTGAAGCGATGATTGAGTCTGGTGAAATGCTGGAGTACGCGGAGTATGTAGGCAATTATTATGGTACACCATTAACGTATGTAAACGAGACTTTAGATCGTGGGAAAGATGTATTCCTAGAGATTGAGGTTCAAGGGGCACGTCAAGTCAAAGACAAAGTACCCGATGGCGTTTTCATCTTTCTAACACCGCCAGATCTGGCTGAATTGAAAGCGCGGATTGTTGGACGTGGTACAGATACGCCTGAAGTGATTGATGAACGAATGAAAGTAGCTCGTGAAGAAATTGAAATGATGGCTCTTTATGATTATGCTGTGGTTAATGACAAAGTTCACTTGGCAGTAGATCGAATTAAGGATATTATTGTAAGTGAACATTATCGGGTCGACCGTGTAATAGGAAAATATATAAAAATGTTAAAGGAGATATAAGCTTATGATGTTAAAACCTTCAATTGATACTTTATTGGATCATGTCAATTCTAAATATTCTTTGGTAATTTTGGCAAGCAAACGCGCGCATGAACTAGATTCTGGTGCAAAACCAACATTAAACACTTTTGATTCAGTAAAAAGTGTGGGTCAAGCTTTGGAAGAAATTGATTCTGGAACGGTGATCAATGATCCTCACCCGGAAATTAAACGGGAACGATTGAAACTGGAAGAAGAAGAACGCAAAATGCAAAAAGAACGAGAACAGCGTGAATTGGAAGCACGTATTCGCAACGAACAAAACAACTAGGAACAGGTGTATTTACACCTGTTTCCTTTTTTATGTTGAATTTAATTCATTATTAGGATTTATTTAGTACAATACAGACATTAAGGAGGCGGAGATGGATGAAACTAGCACAAGTAATCGTAGATGTACCGTCGATGCAAACGGATCAGCCCTTTACCTATTTGATTCCGCCCCAAATGGCTGTTGATACTGGAATGCGCGTAGAGGTCAGTTTTGGAAGTCGCCATGTCCAAGGGTTTGTAGTAAATATAGCTGAAACTTCTGAGCTGCCTGCCGACAACTTAAAGGAAATTATTCGTGTTCTCGATTTAACGCCTGTTTTAAATCAGGAGCTTTTGCAGTTGGCAGATTACATGAAGGATACGACCTTTGCATTTAAGATTACCTGTTTGCAAACCATGTTGCCTAGTGTTATGAAGGCCAATTATCAAAAAAAGCTGTATCTATTGTCTGAAGACAGCCAACTAAAGGAACAAGTTTTTGACCGGAAAACTGAAATGACTTGGGATGAAGCTGAGGAACGCGGATTGTTGAAAAAAATGGCTCAGCTAAGAGAGCAGAATTTAGTAGAATTACGCTATGAAGTACATACGAAAAATAAAGTTAAAACAGAGCGATATGTCAAACGAACATTTGCCCAAAAGGATGTTGAATCAATCAAAAGTGGGATACGTAAGAACTCCTCTAAGCAAATTCAATTAGTCGACTATTTGGCAAACTTAGCAAATGACCAATTGATCTCGGTTAAACAGATGAAGGCGGAAGGCTTCACTTTAGCCAATCTGAATCTGGGTCAAGAAAAAGGGTGGTTAACCTTTGAAGAAGTGGAAAAATATCGAGATCCTTTTGCTGAAAGAGAATTTGAACAGACAACGGCTTTGAATCTTAATTCGCAGCAAAAAATCGCTTACCAAGCGATTCATGACAAAGCAGAATCCAAAGACCATGATGTTTTCTTATTAGAAGGTATCACGGGTAGCGGCAAAACAGAGGTTTATTTGCAAGTTATCTCGGATGTTTTGGAAAAAGGACAAACTGCTATGATGTTGGTACCTGAAATTTCGCTGACACCGCAAATGGCTACTCGTTTTAAGTCTCGTTTTGGCAATGAAGTCGCTGTTTTGCATAGCGGCTTGTCTCAAGGTGAGAAATATGATGAGTGGCGCAAGCTAGAACGAAAAGAAGCTCGAGTAGTAGTAGGAGCCCGTTCAGCAGTTTTTGCTCCTTTAGAGGATCTGGGGGTTATTATTATTGATGAAGAGCATGAGACTACGTATAAACAAGAGGAAACTCCTCGTTATCATGCTAGAGATTTGGCTATTTGGCGAGGTCGGTATCATCACTGTCCTGTTGTTTTAGGCAGTGCAACTCCCTCTTTAGAATCTAGAGCAAGAGCTCAAAAAGGCGTATATCAATTACTGACACTGACAGAACGAGCCAACCCAAATGCTGCCCTACCTCCAGTAGAAATTGTTGACATGCGTGACGAAATGCAGCGTCGTTTGAGTTCTTCCTTTTCAGAAAAACTGGAGACAAAATTGCGAGACCGTTTAGTACAAGGGGAACAGAGTGTTTTGCTGTTGAACCGGCGTGGGTATTCGTCTTTCGTGATGTGTCGGGATTGTGGCTTTGTTTTGCCTTGTCCTAATTGTGATATTTCATTGACCTTACATATGGATACCAAAACCATGCGTTGTCACTATTGTGGTCATGAGGAAAATATTCCTCGACGATGTCCAAATTGCGGTAAAGATAAAATCCGTTATTACGGAACCGGGACTGAGAAGGTACAGGAAGAGTTAGCGCAATTAATTCCAGAAGCTAGAGTTCTGCGAATGGATGTTGATACGACTAGACGCAAAGGAGCTCATGAGAAAATTTTGAATGCTTTTGGCAATCATGAAGCAGATATTCTTTTAGGCACTCAGATGATTGCTAAAGGACTAGATTTTGCTAATGTAACTTTAGTGGGAGTTCTTAATGCGGATACAGCGCTAAATTTACCTGATTTTCGTTCCAGTGAGCGAACGTTTCAGCTGCTGACTCAGGTAAGCGGGCGTGCCGGTCGCGGTGAGAAAAAAGGTGAAGTTCTGATTCAGACGTTTAATCCTGAACATTATGCGATTCAATTGGCTAAAGAACATGATTACGAAGGATTTTACCGGATGGAAATGGGGATTCGTCATCAAACGGATTATCCGCCGTATTATTACACGGTGAAGCTGACAGTTTCTCATCAAGAAGAGATGAGGGCTGCTCAAAAAGCGTATCAGCTGGGTGAACAGCTGAAACAGGCTCTAAGTCCGCAAAGTATTTTATTAGGACCAACTCCTGGAGCTATTCTGCGAGTTAAAAACCGTTACTATTACCAATTGATAATTAAATATAAAAAAGAAAACCAGCTTTATCCAACATTAGAAACTATTTTGCAGCAAAGCCAAAAGGAACAACGAAATGGACTTTTGATTGCTATTGACAGCGAACCCATGTATTTTATTTAGGAGGAAACCATGCACTATCCAATTTTGCTTCACCCTGACCACCGCTTGACCCAATCGGCTCAGTCAATTGAATATGTAACAGATGAACTTGTCCAACTACTGGATGATATGTATGAGACGATGGTAGCTCATGATGGTATCGGATTAGCTGCGCCTCAAATTGGTAAAAATTTGCGAATGGCTGTTGTAGAAGTTGATAAGGGTGACCGCTTTGACTTGATTAATCCAGAGATCATTGAGAAGAAAGGTACAACCATTGATGTTGAAGGTTGTCTATCCATTCCTGAAACCTATGGAACAGTTGAGCGAGCAGATGAAATAACTGTACGTTATTATGATCGTGAAGGTGATGAAATGGAAGTAACAGCTTATGGCTATTTATCCCGGGCGTTTCAACATGAAATCGATCATCTCGATGGTAACCTGTTTATCGATCAAGTAATTGATCCAATCGCACCTGAAGATTTAGAACGTTATATGGAGGAACATGCCGATGACTAAAATTGTATTTATGGGAACTCCTGCTTTTTCAGTCCCTATTTTGGAAGGCTTATTAACTGAGAATTATGAAATTGCGGCTGTAGTTACTCAGCCAGACCGTCCAGTTGGGCGAAAAAAGACGATTACACCACCTCCGGTTAAAGCCGCAGCTGTTGAGCACGGTTTATTAGTTTTACAACCTGAAAAAATCAGTGGCTCACCGGAAATGGAAAAAATTGCTGAATTGGCTCCAGATTTAATTGTTACTGCTGCTTTTGGACAATTTTTACCTGAAAAGCTGTTGCAAATTCCACGATTGGGGGCAATTAATGTTCATGCCTCCTTGTTACCAAAATATCGGGGTGGGGCACCTGTCCACTATGCCATTATGAATGGTGAAAAAGAGACTGGGGTAACAATCATGGAAATGATTAAAAAAATGGATGCGGGCGGCATTTACAGCCAACGCAGTATTTCCATTACTAAACAAGATGATGTAGGAACGATGTTCGAAAAATTAAGTCTTGTGGGTAAAGAACTGCTTTTAGAAACCTTGCCCAAAATTATTAACGGTGAAGTAAGTCCGGCTCCACAAAATGAGGCCGAGGTTACCTTCTCACCAAATATAACAAGAGAACAAGAAGCTATTGACTGGAACAAAACTGCTGAAGAGGTCGACAATCAAGTGCGGGGGATGCATCCATGGCCAATTGCTTTTACAACTTATGAAGATGCGCGTTGGAAAATTTTCAAATCTGAGCCAACAGCAGAAACAACCACAGCTGAACCAGGTACTATTATTTTAAGGACTAAAAAGGATTTGCACATTGCTTGTGGTCAAGGAAGTGTCTTAGCTATTCATGAACTTCAGCCAGCCGGAAAAGGCAAACAGGCTGTTCAAGCATTCCTTAATGGCAGTGGTCAGCAAGTTTCAGAAGGTCAAAAGGTGAAATAATGGCGAAAAAAATATCGAAGAAATTATTGCATTCTGTACGTTATACAGCTTTGGAGGCTGTGGAACGGATTAATCATGGCGGTGCTTATTCTAATCTGCTTCTTAATGAATTGATTAAGAAAAATCAAGTAGCTGACAAAGATACAGGACTGTTAACCGAGCTTGTTTATGGTACTGTCAGTCGCAAACGACTTCTAGCATTCTATTTGGCTCCTTTTACAACTCGGGCGAAACGAATCGATAACTGGGTACAAAGTCTTTTAGAACTTTCAGTGTATCAATTGATTTTTTTAGACCGCGTGCCAGATCATGCAATTTTAAATGAAGCGGTGGAAATTGCTAAAGCAAAGGGCAATCCGGGAATTGGTAAATTTGTTAATGGCGTTCTGCGCTCTTTGCAAAGAAATGGCGTTCCATCTTTAACGGATATTGCCAACCCAATAGAAAGATTGGCAACTGAGATTAGTTTACCAGATTACCTGACTGAAAAACTTTTACAAGAACTAGGAGTAGAAGAAACTCGCAAATTAGGTCTTTCATTGCTAGAACCCAGTCATGTAAGTGCACGAGTAGACATACAAAGGATTAGTCGTGAATCCGCCATTGAGCAGTTACAAGAAGAGGGAATTGAAGCAAGACTTAGTGATGTATCTCCCTATGGTATTATTGCTGACAAAGGATTTTTAGCTGGAAGCAAGCTTTATAAAGCAGGACTGCTAACTATACAAGATGAAAGTTCCATGCTGGTAGCACAAGTAATGAGAATTAACCCAGGTGAAAAAATTTTAGATGCTTGCTCAGCACCAGGCGGAAAAACGACACATATGGCAGCATTACTTGAAGGTAAAGGCAAAATTACCGCTTTGGACATCCATGAACACAAATTGAAGCTAGTTCGTGAAAATGCTGAACGGCTCCATGTATCTGAGGTAGTTGAAACCAAAGAGCTGGACGCTCGAACGGTAGATAAGCATTTTGCTCAAGAATTTTTTGACCGAATTTTGATTGATGCACCTTGTTCAGGTTTAGGATTAATGCGTCGGAAACCTGACATTAAATATCAAAAAAGACCGGAAGATTTTAAACAATTGCCGAAAATTCAACGAGAAATTTTAGAAAGTTGTGCACCGACGTTAAAAAAAGGTGGCATATTGGTCTATAGTACATGTACAATAACTTCTGAAGAAAACCAAGAAGTCACAGCAGCTTTTCTAAAGGCTCATCCAGAATTTGAAAAGATCGATTTAGCTGTAAATAATGTTTTACAACCAGCTATTCAGGATAAGATGTTGGTATTATACCCAGAAATGCTGATGACTGACGGCTTTTTCATCTGCGCGATGCGCAAAAATGACAAATGAGGTGGAACAAAATTGGAAATTCAATTTCAATCTGATATCGGTAGACGTCGCCAAATGAATCAGGATTATGCGAATGTTTTTGTGAATCAAACACAAAAGTCATTAGCAATCTTAGCTGACGGTATGGGTGGCCATTTGGCAGGAGATGTGGCCAGTAAAATGGCTGTCAATGGACTTGGTGCCGCTTGGGAAGCTTCAGACATTTCAGACAGTGAAAAAGTTGCGCAGTGGTTCATCCATCAAATTCAAAAAGAAAATCAAAAAATTTATCAAGAAGGCATTGAACACTCCGAGATGCAGGGAATGGGGACAACCATTGTCGGTGCTGCCTTATTTGATGATAATTTTACGTTAGCTCATGTTGGTGATAGCCGTGCCTATTATATTCACGACCATACGATACGTCAGTTGACTGATGATCATTCACTAGTGAACGAATTGGTGAAATCTGGCGAAATCACTGAGGAAATGGCCGCAGTTCATCCACAAAAAAATGTATTGACTCGGTCAGTTGGGGTATACGGTACTGTAGAAGTAGATGTTTCTCATCATACGTGTCATGCTGATGGCTATTTGCTTTTGTGTTCTGATGGTTTAACTAACATGGTAAGCGAAGAAAAAATTATGACCATCATCGAGGATGATCAACCTTTAGCTGATAAGACAAGTCAATTAATCGCTAAAGCCAATGAAGCTGGTGGAGCCGATAACATTACCGTACTATTAATCCACTTTGGGGAGGAGGTACCGGAATGATAGATATCGGGAAAATAATTAATGGCCGATATAAAATCATCGCTAGTATCGGAAGTGGTGGGATGGCCAATGTCTTTTTAGCCCACGATTTAATTTTGGATCGCGATGTTGCTATCAAAGTGTTGCGTTTTAACTTCCAAAATGATCAAACAGCAATACGTCGTTTTCAAAGAGAAGCCTTAGCGGCCACTGAGTTAGTTCACCCTAATATTGTTAGCGTATATGACGTAGGCGAAGAAGAGGATATGCAATATTTAGTAATGGAATATGTACGTGGTATGGATTTGAAGCGATACATTCAGACTCATTACCCAATCCCTTATACTAAAATTGTCGATATCATGCAGCAAATTCTTTCTGCCGTTAGTCTGGCACATGCCCATGGGATTATTCATCGTGACTTAAAACCACAAAATGTACTGATTGATCAAGAAGGTGTGGTGAAGATTACTGATTTCGGGATTGCAATTGCCTTATCGGAAACTTCCCTTACACAAACGAACTCTTTACTAGGCTCAGTTCACTATCTTTCTCCAGAACAAGCACGAGGAAGCATGGCAACGAAACAATCAGATATTTATGCTTTAGGAATTATTTTGTATGAAATGATGACAGGAAATGTTCCTTTTGATGGTGAATCAGCGGTAACGATAGCACTAAAACATTTTCAAGATCCGATTCCTTCGGTGAAAGTATTTGATCCGCAAGCGCCACAGTCACTTGAAAATATTGTTATGAATGCAACAGCGAAAGATCCGGCTGATCGCTATAAAACTGCAGAAGAAATGTCAGAAGATTTAGCGACTGCTTTATCTCCAGGGCGCTTAGATGAACGGCCGTGGGAGCCAACAGTTATGCATGATGAAACAAAAGTTCTGACGCCAATAACAGAGGAACTGCCATTGGAAGAAAAACAACCGGAGATTCCGAAGATGGTAAATAAGCCAGTTGAACCTCCCAAGAAAAAACGGAAGAAGTGGCCATGGATTTTATTGGCACTTTTAGTTTTAGCGATAGGAGGATTTGCAGCGTACATGTTTGCAAGTTCTAATCAAGAGTTAGCTGTTCCAGATGTTAAAAATATGACCGAGGCAGAAGCACGACAAACTTTGCAAGAGGCAAAGTTAAAGGTAGTAGAGCGTGCTGAGTCAATTCCTGATAGCGATGTTGAAGAAGGACATGTTGTTCGAACTGATCCGGAAGCTGGCAGTATGATTCGCCGTAATCGAACTGTTCGCTTATATGTCAGCAGTGGTGTAGGAAAAGTTGAGCTAGATAATTACACCGGTGAACAGATTAGTGATGTTCGAAAGACTTTAAGGGATTTAGGCTTCTCTTCTAGTCAAATCAAGATAAATGAAGATTATAATGACGAGGTTAATAAAGGGACCATTATTAGTCAAGATCCAACCGAAGGCAATGAAGTTGAC
Organism: Enterococcus sp. AZ071; assembly: GCF_050499065.1. Taxonomy (NCBI): domain Bacteria; kingdom Bacillati; phylum Bacillota; class Bacilli; order Lactobacillales; family Enterococcaceae; genus Enterococcus; species Enterococcus sp. AZ071. The sequence continues at coordinate 2,296,709 of NZ_JBIPAS010000001.1, read as the reverse complement.
CCTTCAAAGGACACGATTACCTTTGAAGTATCTAAAGGTCCTCAAACCTTTACTTTGGGAGATTATTCAGGTATGACTTATGAAGCTGCTGAAGCTGCTTTGTTAAATTTGGGAATCGATGGTGAACAAATTCAGCGAATTAATGAAGATAACGAAAGTGTAGCTGCTGGAATGGTAATAGGCCAAGATCCTATTCCGGGGACTAATGTGACAGCTGACAAATTAATCAAATTACAAGTCAGCAAAGGTCCTGCCAAAGTGACTGTGCCTAATCTAAATGGTAAAACACAAGCTGAGGCACAAATTGAATTAGAAAATCTGGGATTAAAAGCGACTGTTACTGAAGAATTCTCTGATAGTATTGAAGCTGGAAAAGTTATTGCAACCAGTCCAGCAAATGGTGAATCTGTAGATAGCGGAAGTACTGTTACCTTGAGAGTTTCAAAAGGTACAGAAGTGAAGCAACAGAATTTCAACGTAACAATTAATGCCAGTTATAAAGGGAATAATGAGCAAACTGAAACAATTACTGTTCTAGTAAAAGATGCGAATAATAGCAGTCTGACAAATAAGGCAACCTTCACTTTAGATTCCAGTACGACCTCCAATAGTCAAGCCGTACCTGTTACAATCAAAGATGGATCAGAAGCGACCATCCAGGTTCAAAGAGATGGTGTGACTGTGGTGACTAGGAACGTAAATGGTGAAACAAGCATTAATGTTCCATGATTTAGAAGATATCTTTTTCCGATTGGAGGAAGGTATCTTTTTTAGGTTTTTTTTACTGATATTTGTTTATTGAATATGGTACAATGGTTGCGAGAGAATGTATCGAAGGGAGTGAGGACCATCGAAGGACAAATTCGTAAAGCATTAAGTGGTTTCTATTATGTATTCAGCGATGGAAAAATGCACCAGACCCGAGCCAGAGGAAACTTTCGTAAACGCGGACTGACCCCGCTAGTTGGGGATGATGTAGTTTTTAGCAGCGAAGAAAACAGTGAGGGATATGTTTTGGAACTGTTGTCGCGAAAAAATGAACTAATCCGTCCACCAGTAGCAAATGTTGATTTAGGCGTCGTTGTAACCAGCTTAGTTGAACCAAAGTTTTCTTATAATTTATTGGATCGATTTTTGGTTACATTGGAAAGTAAATTAATTGATCCAGTCATCTATCTTTCTAAAACTGATTTGATGAAAGATGAAGTACAGGTTGCTGAAATTAAGGCTGTTTATGAATCTCTAGGATATCCTGTAATTGCAGGGCTAGCAGAAAAAGATCGCCTGACGGACTTATTCAGTGATAAATTAACTGTATTTATGGGTCAATCAGGTGCAGGAAAGTCGACATTGTTGAATGAGTTAGCACCAGAATTACAATTAGCAACAGGTGAAATTTCTGAAGCGTTAGGAAGAGGAAAACATACAACCCGCCATGTTGAATTATTGGAACTATTTGATGGATTAGTCGCCGATACCCCTGGGTTTAGTTCAATTGACTTTTTGGAATTATCAGTAGATGAGCTACCGAAAGACTTCCCAGAATTTCTAGCAGCTGCACCATACTGTCGCTTTCGGGAGTGCCGCCATGTAAAAGAGCCGGGTTGTGAAGTAAAAAGAAGAGTAGAATCTGGCGAAATCACTCAATCAAGATATGATAATTATCTGCAGTTTCTACAAGAAATTGAAAACCGACGACCTATTTATAAAAAGAAAAACTAATTTAGTACTAAGAAAAAGGAGTAGAATAAAATGAAAATTGCCCCATCAATTTTAAGTGCGGACTTTGCACGTCTAGGTGAAGAAGTAAAGATGGTTGAAGCAGCAGGTGTCGATTATATTCATATTGATGTAATGGATGGAAACTTTGTACCGAACATTACCTTTGGACCTAGTGTAGTAGCCTCATTGCGCCCAATTACTAAACTGCCGTTGGACGTTCATTTAATGATTGATGCACCAGAAAAGTATATTGAAGATTTTGCTAAAGCTGGATCAGATATTATTATGGCCCACGTTGAAGCAACTCCGCACATTCATCGTGCCGTTCAAATGATCAAACAAGCAGGAGTAAAAGCGGGAGTAGTATTGAACCCAGGAACGCCAGTAGAATCAATTAAATATGTGTTACCTCAAATTGATCAAATCTTGGTGATGACAGTAAATCCAGGATTTGGTGGTCAATCGTTTATCGAAGAAACTGTTGAAAAAATTGCGGAGCTGGATCAGTTGCGAAAAGATAATGGTTATCACTATGAAATTGAGGTTGATGGAGGTATTGTACCAGAAACAGCTGCTAAGTGTCGTGAAGCTGGTGCAGATGTATTTGTAGCAGGTTCGTATATCTATGGATCCGAAGATCCGGAAGCACGAATTGAGGCATTGCGGGAAGTTTTAAATTAATGAATATTCTATTGGTTGCGGGTGGGAATCCCCAGAAATGGCCGGATTTTCAAGTGTCAGATTTTGATTTTTTCGTTGGTATAGATCGTGGAACTCTCTATTTATTGGACGAAGGCATTCATCCTGATTTAGCAGTAGGTGATTTCGATTCTTTGTCCGCTCAAGAGCGTAAACTTGTTTTTGATTCAGTTGGGGAAATAGCTGAATCACCTGCTGAAAAAGATGACACAGATACGCAATTAGCACTAGTTAAGACTTTTGAACGCTATCCCTCTGCTAAAGTAACAATCATTGGTGCTACGGGTGGGCGATTAGATCACCTATTAGCCAATATATGGTTAGGTGTAGAACCTAGATTTCAGCCTTTCCTTCAACAATTTCAATTGAAGGACCAAACAAATACAGTTAGTTATCTGACAGCTGGTGAGCATGTAGTAATTAAGGAATCGGGTATGAAATATCTGGGTTATTGTTGTTTAACACCTATTTCAGCTTTGACATTGCAGGATGTAAAGTACCCACTGGATCATGTTGAAATTTTACAGCCTACTAGTTTAGCCAGTAATGAGTTTTTACAAAGCGAAGCAATAATAAGCTTTAAAACGGGTGTTGTTGCAGTAGTACAAAGTAAAGATTAAGTAAATACTGAGTCAGCAGAAAGCAAAAAAATTACAATTTGCGCTGCTGACTTTTTTAGTTGCTAAAATTCTCTAAAATCGCGCCTCGTTGCTTTTTTAAGCTGACGGTTAGTGGTAGAATTTAGAGTATCTTATTATGTCCCGAGGTGCCTTTGTGAGAAAGTTTAATCCAAATAAAAATATCATTATCCTACTGATTTTAGTTATTATTGTTATCGCGACAATTTCGATTACCGCAGCAAATCGTGCTCGTGAAGGAAAAACTAATATTGTACAATCCATGATTAATGATACTGTAGGAGTAGTGGACAAAGCCATTACTGCGCCAGGTCGCTGGATAACTGGCGGAACGTCAGCAGTATCTAATTTGATCAATGCCTATGAAGAAAATGAGCAATTGAAAAGCAAAATTGATCAATATGACGAAGTAGCGTTAGAAAATGAAAATCATGAAAGAGAAATTGAACAATTGAAAGAGGAGCTGTCGTTGAATCAAACGTTAACCAGCTTTCAAAAAGTAACTGCCAATGTGATTACTCGTTCGCCAGATACTTGGCAAGATATGCTTATAGTTGATAAGGGAAGTGCAGATGGTATAGAAGGAAATATGGCTGTAATGTCACAAAAGGGCTTAATTGGTCGCGTCGTTGAGGTAAATACGCATACGTCTAAAGTAGAGTTGCTTACGTCTGATAACAAAAGTACCAATCATTTTCCTTTAAAGATCACTTCTGATTCTGGTAATTCCTTTGGTATTTTGACCAGCTATGATGAAAAGAAACAACAGTTAGTTGCCACTAAAGTTACCAAAGAAAAAGACATCAAAGAAGGCGATGTTGTCCAAACTTCTGGGTTAGGTGGGAATTCACCAGCAAATTTACCAGTAGGTACAGTTGCAGAAGTTAAAACAAACAGCTTTGGTGTAGAAAGAGAAGTTTATATCAAGCCATATGCTCAAATGTACGATATCTCTGTTGTGACGATTGTGCAACGGATGGTGGAGGCGGGTGAATGATTGAGAAGGGTTATTTAAAGTATGTTGCCCCGCTGTTATTATTTATCTTTATGTTGCTGGATGCGCATGTTAATCGTTTATTTACACTTTTTTTCAGCGACGACTACCAAATGAATGCTCACATCATGATTTTGGTTTTGTTAGTTGTTTCTGAAGTTTTAGATAAACGATTCGCGATTGGTACGATGTTAGTCATAGGCGTTTTGTATGACTTATATTATATCGGTGTAATAGGTATCTATGCGGTTATTTTACCTTTGACAGCGGCATTAATCTATCTGTTTGGTAGGGTTATCCATCAGAGTATGCTAACTCTATTTTTTTCAATGATCATCTTTGTAACTTTTTTTGAGTTGGGTAGTACATTGCTGCAAATGGCCTTTCAACTTGCTCATGTCAACAACCAGTTATTTGTCACGCGTTTCTTGGGGCCAACACTAGGAATGAATATTTTGCTGTTCATCCTCTTGATTTTCCCCTTAAGGAAAGTCTTAATCCAAAAAAATGCTAGCTTAGAATAAATGAAATTTTACTGAAAACAGGAGTCTGAGGCTCCTGTTTTTTTATTGTGACAGAAACTATTTTAATTAGAACGAAAATGAAATGGTTTTGTAACAATGCTATTATACGCATGACATACAGCTATGGTAAACTCATCAATGTGTTAGAAAAAAAGTCTAATAAAATTCATAAACTAAAAACGTAAAAGTAGTCGGAGGATATAAGAGTGAAAAAAAGTTTGTTATCAGCATTAATGGTATGTTCAGTAACATTAAGCGCACTAGCAGCTCCAGCCGCAGCTTCAGCCGATGAATTCGATAATAAAATTGCTGATCAAGATGCGAAAATTTCTAATTTACAAGACCAACAAGTAACTGCAGAATCTCAAATCGGTTCTTTAGAAAATGAAGTTGCTGCAATCAATACAAAGGCACAAGACCTATTAAATGAACAAACGACATTACGTCAAAAATCAGAAGATCTACAAAAACAAATCAGTGCATTGCAAGAGCGAATTGAAAAACGTTCAAAAGCAATTCAAGAGCAAGCACGTGACGTTCAAGTAAAACAAAGCACTTCAAATGTAATTGATGTTGTTTTGAACGCTGAATCATTTAGCGATGCTGTAGGTCGAGTACAAGCAATGAGTACTATCGTGAAAGCTAACAATGACTTAGTTGAACAACAAAAAGCTGATAAACAAGAAGTTGAACAAAAAGAGGCTGAAAACCAAAAACAAATTGAACAAATTGCTGCTAACCAATCACAATTAGAAGGCCAAAAAGGTGAACTAATTGCTAAACAGGCTGACCTAAATGTTCAAAAAGTTTCATTAGCCGCTGAACAAGCAACTGCTGAAAGCGAAAAATCTGCTTTGCAACAGCAAAAAGCAGAAGCAGAAGCTGAACAAGCTCGTATTCAAGAAGAAGCACGTAAAGCTGCAGAAGCTCAGGCTGCTGCCCAAGCTGAGGCTGAAGCACAACGTAAAGCTGATGAAGAAGCTGCTAAACAAGCTGCAAAAACAGTTGCTTCAAGTGAAGTTGCAAGTTCAGAATCAAGCACAGTAGAATCAACAACAACTACTCCTTCGACTGAAGAACAAACAACACAATCAAGTACACAAGAAACACCAAATAGTTCAGAAACACCAGCACCAGCTCCTAATGAAAATGGAAACAATGGCGGTACAGGAACACCTACACCAGCACCAACTCCTGATCCAACGCCAGCACCAGTAGTTCCAACACCGACTCCAACACTAGCACCATCTGGTAATGGTTCGGCAATAGTAGCTGAAGCAATGAAACACATTGGTAAACCATATGTATGGGGGGCTAAAGGGCCTGAATCATTCGATTGCTCAGGATTTACCAGCTACGTATATCGTGTAGCTGCTGGACGTGAAATTGGTGGATGGACTGTTCCTCAAGAATCTGCTGGAACAACAATTTCAATCGATCAAGCGCAACCAGGTGACTTGTTATTCTGGGGTGGTCATGGTGGAACGTATCATGTTGCGATTGCTTTAGGTGGCGGTCAATACGTACATGCTCCTGCACCAGGACAAACAGTTACAACTTCTTCATATGCATACTTCGCACCAAGTTTTGCGGTTCGTATGTAATCAATTAAAATTTGTTGACCGGTACGAAGAAATTCGTATCGGTTTTTATTTTGGAGGCAGTGAAATGAAGAAACATAGTAAAAATGGAAATTTGTACTTAGGAATAGCCTTTGCTATGATCCTTATTTTATTTATTAGTTCTTCTATGACGTATGAGCAGCAAAGTCAAGTATCATTGTTGGATCGACTATTGGGTGGAGAGCCATTAAGAGGAATATTATCTTCTATTTCTTTTACCTATGCAGGGAGTAAAGTAAGCATTCCAGCGTTAGGTTATTCAAAGTTTGTTGAATTCTTCATCCGCAAAGAAGCTCATTTTGGAAGCTACTTTATTTTGGGAGGAAGCTTGTTTCTGGGATTACAACCAAAAATGAAGCAAAAGCAAGTTTTACTTGCGGGATTTTTTGCTTGGTTTTCAGCGACAGGTTATGCAGCTATGGATGAGTTTCATCAAATGCTGACTGGCGGAAGAACTCCATTGTTTCAAGATGTAATGTTGGATTCAACTGGAGCATTAACAGCTTGCTTATTGATTATTCTTTACACTAAAGTACTGAAAAAACGATAGCCCTTCTTTTCCTTGACGAACGATTTTTTAAAGATAAAAATGATAGTAGCGCTTCAACAAAATAGCTAGGGGGAGATACCATGTCAGGACACAGCAAATGGAACAACATTCAAGGTCGAAAAAATGCACAGGATGCAAAGCGGGGGAAAATATTCCAAAAAATTTCTCGTGAAATTTATATGGCTGCCAAAGCCGGTGGTCCCGACTCGAACATAAATCCTGCACTACGCTTAGTAATGGATAAAGCAAAAAGTGCAAATATGCCCAACGACAATATGATGCGGGCAATAAAAAAGGCTACTGCTTTAGGTGAAGGGGAACACTATGATGAGATCACTTATGAAGGTTATGGTCCGGGTGGTGTAGCGATTTTAGTACGTGCTTTAACAGATAATCGTAATCGAACAGCAACTAATGTGCGAGTAGCGTTTACTCGAAATGGTGGGAATTTGGGTGAGACGGGTTCAGTTAACTATATGTTTGATAGACAAGGCTATATTGTAATCGAACGCAAAACTATTTTAATAAACGAGGAGGAAATGTTAGAAAAGGTAATAGATTCTGGAGCGGAAGATATGGTAACCTCGCCAGAATTTTTTGAAATCTATACATCACCTGAAGATTTCACTAATGTTCGCGACCAATTAGAAGCAGAGGGGTTCACGCTAGCTCAAGCAGAGCTGACAATGATTCCTCAAATAACTATAAAATTAGACGAACAGCAAAAGCAACAGTTGGAACATCTAGTGGATAAATTAGAGGATGATGAGGATGTTTCAGAAGTATTTACTTCTGCTGAATAACGTAAAAAAACCGTTTGGAAATTTTCCAAACGGTTTTTGAATTAAAAGACTAATACAGGTGTTCCTAAATCAACTAGTTCAAATACTTGTCCCATTACCCCTGGTGGAGTATTGATACAACCATGTGATCCAACTGTTTGCCATAAGTTTCCACCATAAGCAGGCTGCCAATCAGAATCATGAATTCCAACTCCAGTCCAATCAATTGGCATCCAGTATTTTACAGGACTGGCATATTTACTGCCATCATCGTTGAAGCCACGTAAAGTAGTATTGGTTTCCTTGCTCCATACATAGTTTACCCCTGGAGGAGTAGGTGAAGAAGGTTTCCCGCTGACGATATCAGTTTCTAATGCAACGTTGCCATCTTTGTAAACCCACATGTGTTGGTTTTGTAAATCAACCTCCACATAAGTGTTGCCAATCAGAGCTTTACCTGAATCTGTTGTAGCACCTTCAACAATTGGAGAACGTGTAAAATCTTTTCCTTGAAGGATTTGTTCAGACAATGCTGCAGTTTCATCAGCAGTATTAATTGACCAACTGTAACTGCCAGCAGGAACTTCCACTTCACCACGACGGGTACTATTAAATTTAGTTGGTTGTGTTTTTGTGTTGTAAGTTTGGCCAAGTTCAGTCACATAGGCGGTCACTTTCTCTGGGTCTAAAGTAAGCTTACCTTCTTGATCAACCGTTAGCCAGTCTTGAATTTTATCAGAAGGAATATCAAACGTATTGCCATTAATAGCATACGTCGCTTTTACTTTAGCAACTTTATTCATTTCTTCCAATGATTTCTTCAATTGCGAATCATCTTTTTTAATCGTTGGTTTTGCTAAATATTCATTCATGCTGATTGTATGTTTGCCAGTTGAAACAGCTTCTGCAAATGCATTAGCGGCAGCATCAACATCAATAACAGAACCTTGTTTTTCAGCAACAATCTCAAAACCAGAATCCGTTTGTTTAATCGTTGCATTTTCCGTTGGTGTGCGTGGTCCGTTTACTTGAGCTAGTTCGACCTTCACCTGTTCCTTGATAGCATTCAATTCATTTTCATCTAATGTATTGCCAGCTACATCTTTTGTTTCAGCAGCTGATACCAATTGCATACCCCAACTAAACGGATTTTGCGATTCTTTAATAGAAGTTAATTCATCCGCATAATCTGTTGTCCATCCTAGGTCTTGCCGATTGATTTCTTTCCAATTTTTACCGTCGATTTGAATGACGAATGGTGAGTCAGACAAAGCTTTTTCCATTTTTTTGTTCGCGTCCACTACGGTGAGATTTTCAATCTCAACACCATTGACTACCGTATTAGGTAAAAATCGACTACTAAAATATGTACTACGGAAGGCATAACCCGCAACTAGTAGTACAAGAATACCAAGTACGATAATTAAGCCTGCTTTGGAACGGGAACGCTTTCTATCAGATCTTCGCATCGAAATAACTCCTTAAATTCACAGAATAGATGGTATATCGATAACAAATATACCACAGAACAAGCAAAAAGCGAGCTTTCTCGTACACTTTATAAAAAATATTTAAAAATACCATGAGAAATTCTCTCACGGTATTTTTAATGCTTCTATTTACTTTCGCTATCTAATTCGGCAAAGGCTTTATCCATAACTTCTTTTAATTGACTAGCAGAAGCATTCATTTTATCTTTTTCTGCGTCAGTCAATGGAATTTCAATGATATTTTGGACGCCTTTTGCATTAACAACTGCTGGTGCACCAATATAGATATCACTTTGTCCGTATTGTCCTTCTAAATAGACAGACAATGGGAAAACAGCACTTTCGTCATTTAAAATAGCACGAGTGATACGAGCTAAGGCAACAGCAATACCATAAAATGTTGCTCCTTTTTTCTCGATAATTTCATAAGCTGCGTCGCGTACACCGAAGAAGAGGTTCACTAATGCTTCTTCATCTACTTCGGGATTATCCTTAACCCACTCGTAAATTTGTAAACCGGCTACATTAGCATGTGACCATACCGGGAATTCTGAATCTCCATGTTCGCCTAAAATGTAAGCATGAACGTTACGAGGGTCAACATTAACTAATTCAGAAATTGCTTGACGGAATCGGGCTGTATCTAATGAAGTCCCTGAACCGATAACACGTTCTTTAGGGAAGCCCGAAAACTTCCAAGTAGAATAAGTCAAAATATCTACTGGATTAGCGGCAACTAAGAAAATTCCGTTGAAACCAGAAGCCACTATTTGTTCAACAATACTCTTATTGATCCGTAAATTTTTGTTTACCAGATCCAAACGAGTTTCGCCTGGTTTTTGTGGAGCTCCAGCTGTGATAACCACTAGATCAGCATCATGGGCATCGTCATAAGAAGCTGAGTAAATTTTCTTGGGTGAAGTGAAAGCTAATGCATGAGATAAATCAATTGCATCTCCTTCAGTTCTATTTTTATCGATATCGATAATACCGATTTCTTGGGCGATATTTTGGTTAACTAAAGCGAACGCGTAACTTGATCCTACGGCACCGTCTCCGACTAAAATTACTTTTTGATGGGTTTTAACATTTCCTGCAGCTGCAGTCATTGTGTACCAGTCCCTTCCTTTATTTGTTTTATCGTTGATATCATACCATTGATTTGTAAATTTTGTCACGTATTTCGCTCAAAACTAATACAGTTCTAATCGTTGTTATAGTGGAAAACGGTTTAAAGGATGAGACGAAAGGGAACAGTAAAATGAGAGTTCTTAATGAAATGCCTAACTTTTAACAAGTCTTAAAAGTAGGAATTGACCATTACAGTTTATTTTGTGTTATACTATGTAGGAACACTGGACCGCCTTATGGCAGTCCAGCATTTTGTCATGCTTAAGGTGAAAGGAAAAAGAATGAAAATGATAGTAGGCCTGGGAAATCCAGGGAAAAAATACGAAAGTACAAAACATAATGTTGGCTTTATGGCCGTTGATTTATTAGCAAAGCAACATGGAGCAACATTTAGGAAACATACATTTGAGGCAGAGGTGGCGGATTTTTTCGTAAATGGCGAAAAAATTCTTTTAGTGAAACCATTAACATTTATGAATGAGTCAGGAAGGGCTGTGGGGCCTTTAATGACTTATTTTGGTGTTTATCCAGAAGAACTAGTGGTTATTCAGGATGATTTGGATTTAGCGTTTGGCAAACTGCGCTTGCGTCAAAAAGGAAGCGCTGGTGGGCATAATGGAATAAAGAGTATTATTTCTCATTTGAATAGTCAAGAATTCAACCGGATCAAAATTGGTATCGGTCGACCAAATGGAAAAACGGTTGTTAATCATGTTTTAAGTACGTTCTCAAAAGAGGAGCAACCAGAAATTTTGGCTTGTGTGGATCGAGCAGCGGAGGCTGCAGAGTTCTTTATTGAAAGTAATGATTTCATTCAAACCATGAATCGATTTAATTAAGGAGGTGGTTCAGCCATGAATTTAATTGAAATAATTAATCATACACCACTAATCAAACAGTGGCATGAGCAGTTAGAACAACAAGCAAAGCGCCAATTGTTAGTTGGGTTATCTGGTTCTGCAAAGGCTTTGGTAATGGCTGGAGCCTATGAGAAATATCAGCGACAGATTATTATAGTCGTTCCAAATCTCTATTATAGCAACCAGTTGGCAGAAGAATTGCGTCAAGTTATGGATGATGTGTATCTTTTTCCAGTTGATGAGGTGCTATCTGCTGAGATGGCTTTTTCTTCACCCGAGGCACGAGCAGAGCGTGTCGAAACTTTAACAGCCTTAAGTCAAGGAAAAAAAGGTATTTATGTTGTGCCCTCAGCAGCTTTACGCAAATATCTACCAGCACCAACAACTTGGCAAAACAACCAGCTGCACTGGCAAATCGGAAGTGAAATTGATTTACAGAATTTAGCTCAACAGTTGGTTTTGATGGGGTACGAACGTCAATCGATGGTAGGCAAACCAGGTGAATTTAGTATGCGTGGAAGCATCGTCGATATTTACCCTCTTACTACGAGTTATCCGATTCGAGTGGAATTATTTGATATAGAAGTTGATTCTATCCGCTACTTTGAGGCTGATACGCAACGTTCAGTTATCAATTTAGAAGAGATATGGATTGGCCCGACGACCGAATTAGTATTTGATCAAACTGATTTGGACCGTGGGATTGAGAAGGTAAGTCAGTTATTAGAAAATCGCTTAGCTGTTACCAAAGAAAAAGCGGATCAAACGTTTTTAAAGGATTACTATGGCCAATTAATGGCTTCATGGAAAGATGGAATTCCAACAGAAGAAGCACGCTATTATACCGATTTGATGTATGGGGGAGAAACTTCTCTACTGCAATATGTAGATAGCAGTGCTTGGCTATTTATCGATGACTACGGTCGAATTATGGAGACCAATCGTGAAATGGAGTGGGAGGAAGCTGAGTGGCATACACAAAAATTAGCTGAGCTTCGAGTCTTTTCCGAGCAGCGCTTTGGACTTGATCTGAACAGTCTACTTAAAAAGACAAGTTTGGTTTCGTCTTTCTTTTCACTTTTCCAAAAAGGCATGGGTAATTTAAGATTTGAAGCTATTCATGCGTTTCAGTATCGTTCGATGCAGCAATTTTTTGGTCAGATTCCTTTGTTGAAAACAGAAGTGGATCGTTGGCAAAAGCAGCAGCAAACGGTCATATTTGTTGTTTCAGATCAAGAACGTCAAGAAAAACTGATACAGGAATTTCAAGATGCGGAAATCCAAGCTGTTCAATCGAAGAGTGATCAATTATTAATTGGAAAAACACAAATTATTGAAGGAAATTTATCCTCTGGTTTTGAATTGCCGCAAGATCATGTCGTTGTTGTAACTGAACGCGAAATTTTCCAGAAAGTCACTAAAAAGCGCGCTCGTCGTCAAACTATTTCCAATGCGGAACGATTAAAGAGTTATAACGAATTAAAAGCTGGCGATTATGTAGTTCATGCAAATCATGGTATTGGTAAATACATTGGTATGGAAACTATAGAAATTGATGGTGTCCATCAAGATTACATGACTATTCTCTATCAAAAAGATGATAAATTGTTTATTCCGGTTACGCAATTAAATCTAATCCAAAAATATGTTGCATCAGAAGCAAAACCACCTAAAATCAATAAATTAGGTGGCAGTGAGTGGAGTAAAACAAAACGTAAAGTTTCACAAAAGATTGAAGATATTGCAGATGATTTAATTGAGTTATATGCTAAACGGGAAGCCGAACGTGGGTATGCTTTTGGGCCAGATGATGAGTATCAAAAAGAATTTGAAGATGCATTTCCGTATACTGAAACAGATGACCAATTGCGCAGCTCAGCTGAAATCAAGCATGATATGGAAAAGCCGCGGCCAATGGATCGTCTGCTAGTCGGAGATGTTGGATTTGGGAAAACTGAAGTAGCACTACGAGCAGCTTTTAAAGCAATTAAGGAAAATAAACAAGTTGCCTTTTTAGTTCCAACTACGATTTTAGCTCAACAGCATTATGATACAATGATTGAACGGTTTGAAAATTTCCCTGTTAAAGTTGCTATGCTCAGCCGCTTTAGAACGAAAAAGCAGCAGCAGGAAACGATTGAACAATTACGCACAGGTCAAGTAGATATAGTAGTAGGAACCCACCGTATTCTTTCACAGGATTTGAAATTTGCTGATTTAGGTTTGTTGATAATAGATGAAGAACAACGTTTCGGTGTAAAACACAAGGAGCGACTGAAACAATTGCGCTCTCAAGTAGATGTATTGACACTGACTGCAACGCCGATTCCTCGTACCTTGCACATGTCTATGCTAGGCGTTCGTGATCTATCAGTAATTGAAACACCCCCAGAAAATCGTTATCCTATTCAAACTTATGTCATGGAAACTAATCCAGGAGCTATTCGTGAGGCAATTGAGCGCGAAATGGCTCGTGGTGGGCAAGTTTTTTATCTATATAATCGAGTCGAAACAATTGAACGCAAAGTTGAAGAATTGCAAATGCTTGTGCCGGACGCTCGGATAGGGTTTGCTCATGGACAAATGACGGAGGTTCAACTGGAAAATACTTTGCTGGATTTCATTGAGGGTCAATATGATGTTTTAGTGACTACTACGATTATTGAAACAGGGGTAGATATCCCCAATGTAAATACATTATTTGTAGAAAATGCTGATTATATGGGCTTGTCTACCTTATATCAACTAAGAGGACGGGTTGGTCGGAGCAATCGAATTGCCTATTCGTATTTTATGTATGAACCACAGAAAATATTAAACGAAGTTAGCGAAAAACGATTGCAAGCCATTAAGGATTTTACCGAACTAGGTTCTGGCTTTAAAATTGCGATGCGTGATTTATCTATTCGAGGTGCCGGAAATCTATTGGGGGCACAGCAACATGGCTTTATCGATGCGGTTGGGTTTGATATGTATTCTCAAATGTTGACAGAGGCTGTTGATCGTAAGCAAGGAAAGAATACGCAGACTGAACGAACTTCAGTTGAAATCAATATAGGTATCGATGCATATATTCCGGGAACTTACATTGAAGATGAGCGACAAAAAATTGAGATTTACAAACGAATTCGCGAGTTGGAAAGTCGGGAAATGCTGGATGAGGTGGAGGCTGACTTGGTTGACCGCTTTGGTGATTACCCAGATGAAGTAGCCAATTTACTGAACGTTGGACAAGTGAAAATGGATGGTGATCGCGCACTCATTGAAAGTATTGCTAAACGTGATCAACAATTAATTATCACATTAAGTAAGGTGGGAACCAAAGCTTATGCAGTAGAACAATTGTTTGAAGCCTTGAGTGCTACGAAATTGAAAGCTACTTTAGGTGTTGAGAAAGAGAAGATGGTCATTAAGCTGGTCATACAACCTAAAATGGATCAGGCAGTTTGGTTGCGAGAATTAACGAAATTTGTTAAGGCGCTGCGTGAACAAAAATACAAGGATTAGGAGCTGATGGCACTGGCTAACAAAGAAATGAAAGTCATGATGCGTGGTGCTTTTGTGCTGACTGCAGCTTCCTTTGTTGCAAAAATTTTAAGTGCCATTTATCGCGTACCTTATCAAAATCTGGCTGGAGATGAAGGCTTTTACGTTTATCAGCAGGTGTATCCTATTTATGGGATTGCCATGACCTTGGCACTTTCAGGATTGCCGCAGTTTATTTCAAAATATGTAGCTGAGAAAAATGGACCTAGAGAGCAGCGGGCCGCCCTTACTGAGCTATTTCCATTAGTTACCGGTTTAGGATTAATATTATGGGCAATTACTTTTTTTGGAAGTCGTCAAATTGCTAATGGAATGGGTGACGCAAGGTTAGCCTCGCTCATCCAAGTCGTATCCTTTACTTTTGTATTAATGCCTCTATTGTCAATAACCCGTGGTGAATTCCAAGGGAAATTAATGATGGTTCCTACTGCTGTTTCGCAAGTAGTTGAGCAATTAATTCGAGTGGGGGTTATTTTAATAGCAGCCTGGTCTTTTCAACAGTTTCATTGGAATGTTTACCATACCGGAACCGTTGCTATGGCAGGCGCTTTAGCTGGTGGAGCAGCGGCTGTTTTAATTTTGCAGTATTATCGTCGTAAAGTATTAGGGACTAGTACCCCAATCGTTTTTCTTAAAATTACTGATCGGTCTAAGACTCTCATAAAGAGACTCATTTTAGAGGGCGGTTTAATGACTGTTTACAGTGGCTATCTTATCTTGTTTCAGCTAATTGATTCTTTTACAATAAAAAAAGCGCTGGTTGACTCGGGGCTTACTGAATACGGAGCCAAGGTTGCTAAAGGAGTTTACGATCGTGGACAGCCTCTGGTTCAATTAGGATTGGTTGCAGCGTTAGCTCTGAGTTCTAGTTTCTTACCGGTTTTAACCCGCTATTTAGCTAAACATGACCGTCGCTTGTTCATCAAATCTAGCCAAATATTCCTAAGGTTGACTTGTGGGGTGGCTGCCGCTGCATCATTAGGCCTAGTATTGTTGCTCCCATATGTAAACTTTGCCTTATTTAAAGATTATTCAGGGAATCTCACACTAGTTTTGTTTGTTTTTTCCATTTTCTTGATGGCGATGATCCAAAGCTATCAAAGTATCGCACAGAGTCAGAACCGGTATCAAATTTCACTACAGGCTGCAGGCTGGGGCCTATTATTGAAAGTTTTAACAACCAATTTATTCACTCGAGTGTGGGGAACGGTGGGAGCAAGTATTGCTACTTTAGCGGGATTGACTGTCGCTTTAATTGTTTTGCACCGTGGCAGTGATTCGGCAATAACCAACTATTTAAAGGAAAGAAAATTTGGAAAGAAGTTAACTGTTTGTTTGGGCGGTATGGTAATCAGTTTATTTGGTTATTACACAGTGTTATCAGTATTAGGTAATCCAGTTCAACATCGCAGTCAAGCCTTGTTTGTTGCCTTACTGGGGGTATTAATTGGTGCTAGCATGTTCTTATTTTTATCAATTCGTTTGAAACTGCTAACAACTAGAGAATGGTTAATGCTTCCAATGGGTTCGAAAATATTACGATTAAAGTGGAGAGGAAAATAAATTTATGCGCTTAGACAAATTTTTGAAAATCTCAAGAATTATTAAACGACGTTCGGTAGCGAAAGAAGTAGCTGACAAAGGACGGATTCAAGTAAATGGAAAGCTAGCTAAATCTTCAACTGATGTCAAAATTGGTGATGTCATACGTGTTCAATTTGGGAATAAAATTATGGAAGCAAAGGTAGCTGCGTTGCATGAGTCGACTAAAAAAGAAGACGCTGCTGGAATGTATGAGATTATTCAAGAAACAAGAGTTGAAAATAACCTTAATTAAGGTTATTTCAAATAGACATTAGAATTTGAAATTGCTATAATAGGAAAGAAACTCAAGAAAAGAGGAGCTTGACGAAATGGGTGAAAAAAAGCTGAAGGTAGCCGCACTAGATACGCCTTATGCTAAAGAACAATATAAAAAGTTTCAAAAGCAACAGCGCCAATTGATTTTCAAACGTCGTCGTTTAACTGCACTTTTTTTGATAGCTGCGTTTGTTTTCATTATTATGGGCGTTCAATTATTTGGTGAGCATCAGCATTTAACTGAGCTAAAAGCGATTCAAGCTAAAACAGAAGCAGAATCTGCAAAGCTTGATCAACAGGTATCAACCTTGAAACAGGATGTTTCTTTGTTGCAAGATGACGATTATGTTGCTAAATTAGCGCGTAGCCGCTATTATTATTCCAAAGATGGTGAATTAGTGTTTGTTTTGCCTGACCAAGACAAAACTGCACAAAAATCGTCATCCGACGAAATTGTAAAGTCAGAAACTGCGGAATAAGCGGTTTTAATAAATAGGTAAAAAAATAGGAGGAACAATCTTTTTATGTCAATCGAAGTAGGAGCTAAGCTGCAAGGAAAAGTGTCCGGTATCACCAATTTTGGTGCGTTTATCGATTTAGGGGAAGGGAAAACAGGCTTAGTCCATATCAGTGAAATTTCCAATGGATTTGTTAAAGACATCCATGATGTATTATCTGTAGGCGATGAAGTGACAGTAAAAGTTACCTCTGTAGGTAATGATGGAAAAGTTGGTTTGTCTATTCGTAAAGCCCAAGATCAACCGCAACCTGAAAAGAAACCCTTTGTCCGAGAAAAACGTGAAAGTCGTCCAACTCGTCCGCAACCAAAGGGGAATTTTTCAAAGAACAAAAAAGAAGACTTCGATACATTGATGAGTTCCTTTTTAAAGGATAGCGATGATCGTTTATCATCCTTAAAGCGTAATACAGAAGGCAAACGTGGCGGCCGAGGCGGTCGACGCAACTAAATTAAGTGATTAGCTGAAATTCATCGTGAATTTCAGCTTTTTTCAATAGGAGAGACGAAATGGAACAGAAGTTTTTGCAACGTAATCCTGAACTTCAAACGGTAGAACGAATTTTAGTGGCAGTTTCTACTGGGGTAGATTCTATGGTTCTTTTACGATTGTTAGAAAAATTGAGCACACGTACTGGTTTGAAGATTGGTGTAGCTCACGTGAATCATCAATTAAGAAAGGAATCTGCTAAAGAAGCGATTTTTTTGAAAAACTATTGCTACGAGCATCACCACGAATTTTATGAAAAAAAATGGGAGACGCTACCTGAATCAGGTATTGAAGTTAAAGCTCGTGATTTTCGCTACACCTTTTTTGCCGAAGTGATGAAAGAAGCGGGTTTTCCATTGCTTTTAACGGCTCATCATGGAGACGATCAAATTGAAACGATGTTGATGCGTTTTACTCGAGGTGGAAGTTTATTAAGCCACGCAGGGATGCAGCGGAGACGTTCATTTGGTGATGGAACATTATTTAGGCCGTTATTATCTTTTTCAAAGCAAATGCTAGTTAATTATGCTTTAAAAGAAGAAGTTCCCTATTTTGAGGATTCAAGTAACGCTACTTTACGGTATGCTAGAAATCGTATTAGACATCAAGTGTTGCCTGTATTGAAAGAGGAAAATCCAAAACTTTTAGAACATAGTCAACAATTTCAGCAGCAGTTAACGTGGGCAGAAGATGGACTGCGAGGCGCTCTAAAAGAAAATTTAAACAATGTTGTTTACCAAAAACAACGATGGCGTTTTATACAAAAGGATTTACCATCTGAAGAGGGTTTACGTTATTATTTTTTGGCTTTCTTATTTGAAGAAATTTACCAGGAGACTCAATTGGTGGTCTCACAACGACAGCTTTTCCAATTGGTCCATTTATTCAGTAATGGAGAAGCTCAATGGAGTATGGATTTAGGAGAGAAGTGGCAGTTCTCCGCCAGTTATCAAACATATACGATAGCCAAAGAGAACGTTACTATTCAAGAAATCTATTCATTGAATAGTAACGAAACTATAGAATTATCTCCCAATGAGCAGTTAGTCTTAAAAAAGGATGGAAGTATTGAACGAAATGGGGACTATTCTGCAGTTCTCCCAACAATGGTTCGATTGCCTTTGATTGTAAGAAGAAGAGAACCGGGTGATCGAATTCAGCTTGCTGAAAATTTAAGAAAAAAGGTTAGTCGTTATTTTATCGATGAAAAAATCCCTCGAAATAAAAGAGAGCAAGCGTGGGTCGTCACGGACGCTGGAGGAGAAGTTCTAAGCGTCATCCCCTTTGTTAATTCCTATTTGAGTATTGGGAATGAAACTGATAGAATACACTACATACTGGACTATTATTTGTATCATTGAAAGGAGCCTCTCATGCAAGGAAAGGATATTGAAAGAGTCTTAATAGATCGGGCTGAAATTCAACAACGTTGTGCTGAATTAGGCAAAGAATTAACGAAGGATTATGTAGACAAAAATCCATTAGTGGTTGGTATTTTAAAAGGGGCTGTTCCGTTCATGGCGGACATTGTTCGTGAGATCGACACTTATTTGGAATTAGATTTCATGGATGTATCGAGCTATGGAAATCAAACAGTTTCCTCAGGTGAGGTAAAGATCATCAAAGATTTGGATACGAATGTTGAAGGACGCGATTTGTTGATTGTAGAAGACATCATCGACAGCGGCCGTACACTTCATTATTTGGTTGAATTGTTTAAATACCGCAAAGCCAAATCAGTAAAAATTGTTACACTGTTAGATAAACCGGAAGGTCGTATTGTTGATATTGAAGCTGACTATATTGGTTTTAATGTGCCAAATGAATTTGTAGTAGGATATGGCTTGGATTATGCTGAAATTTATCGTAATTTGCCATATGTCGGTATTTTGAAACCTGAAGTTTATCAATCAAATTAGTGACAGGAACAATTCACATTATGATATACTATAAAGGTCAGGATTGATAAAATTTTAAGAAAGCAACAATACGAGGAGGAAACGTATGAATAAAAACCCAAAGGGGGCTAAAAATGCTCTCTATTATATCCTCGTCATCTTGGCTATGGTCATGGTTGTGTATTTCCTTTTTGGAGACAATCGTACCCAATCGCCAGATATCGAGTATTCCACTTTCACTGAACAGCTAAAAGAAGGAAAAATCAAAGAATTCAGAATTCAGCCAGCGAGTGGGGTTTATAAAATCACTGGGGAATACAATGAACAGCAAGAAGTAGCTAATACTGGTGGTTTGAACATCATTGGTTCAACTGAAAGTTCAACTACACATTTTAGTACTATTGTATTGCCAAATGATTCTACATTAAGTGAAGTGACTAAACTTGCTAGCGAAAATGGAATCAAAACAGAAGTGCAAGAGGAATCCAGCAGTGGCATGTGGGTAACCTTACTTGTGAGCTTCTTACCGATCTTACTGATGGTTTTCTTCTTTTACATGATCATGGGTCAACAAGGTGGCGGCGGTGGCGGCAATGGCCGTGTCATGAACTTTGGCAAGTCAAAAGCTAAAGAAGCTGACAAGAAAGCCAATCGTGTACGCTTCTCCGATGTAGCCGGTGCAGAAGAAGAGAAACAAGAATTAGTAGAAGTAGTAGAATTCCTAAAAGATCCACGACGCTTCGTTGAATTGGGCGCTCGTATTCCAGCAGGTGTACTGTTGGAAGGACCTCCCGGAACAGGTAAAACCTTACTTGCAAAAGCAGTAGCTGGTGAAGCAGGGGTCCCATTCTATTCAATCTCTGGTTCTGATTTTGTGGAGATGTTTGTTGGGGTCGGTGCAAGCCGTGTCCGTGACTTGTTTGAAACTGCGAAGAAAAATGCACCTGCGATCATCTTTATTGATGAAATTGATGCTGTCGGTCGTCAACGTGGAGCTGGCATGGGCGGCGGTCACGATGAACGTGAACAAACTTTGAATCAATTATTAGTTGAAATGGATGGATTTGATGGCAATGAAGGTGTTATTGTTGTTGCTGCAACGAACCGTTCAGATGTATTAGACCCAGCACTGTTGCGCCCAGGGCGTTTTGACCGTCAAATTTTAGTTGGTCGACCTGACGTCAAAGGGCGTGAAGCCATTCTACGAGTGCATTCTCGTAACAAACCATTGGCAGATGACGTTGATTTGAAGGTTGTTGCACAACAAACGCCAGGTTTTGCTGGTGCAGATTTAGAGAATGTCTTGAATGAAGCAGCATTAGTTGCTGCTCGTCGTAATAAGAAGAAAATTGATGCTTCAGACGTGGACGAAGCAGAAGATCGCGTAATTGCAGGACCTGCTAAGAAAGACCGAGTTATTAGTAAGCATGAACGTGAAATGGTGGCTTATCATGAAGCAGGACACACCATTATTGGTATGGTCTTGAATCGCGCTCGTGTTGTTCACAAAGTAACCATTATTCCTCGAGGACGCGCCGGCGGTTACATGATCGCCTTGCCAAAAGAGGATCAAATGTTGATGTCTAAAGAAGATATGTTTGAACAAATTGTTGGTTTACTAGGTGGACGTACTGCCGAAGAAATCGTGTTTGATGCTCAAACAACGGGTGCTTCTAATGACTTTGAACAAGCTACTGCTTTGGCTCGAAGTATGGTGACGGAATATGGAATGAGTGATAAGCTTGGACCAGTTCAATATGAAGGCAATCACCAAGTGTTCGTTGGTCGGGATTACGGTCAAACTAAGGCCTATTCTGAACAAGTAGCTTTTGAAATTGATCAGGAAGTTCGTAAGATTTTGATGGAGGCTCACGATAAGGCTCGTCAGATTATTGAAGAACATCGTGAACAACACAAATTAATTGCTGAAAAACTATTAGAATTTGAAACTTTAGATGCTAAAGCAATTAAGTCATTGTTTGAAACTGGTCAAATGCCAGAAGGACAAGGTAGCCTTTATCCTAGCGAAAGAACTCAAGCCCAAACTTTTGAGGAAGCAAAACGTGCGTTAGAAGAAAAAGATGCTGAAAAGCAAGCTCTGGATGAAAAGAAACATAATGATCCAAATGGCGATGATGAACCAATCGAATCACCTGACGATACAAGCGACAATGAACAATAATTTTTGAGAGAAGCATGCCTTAGCTGGCATGCTTTTTTGTATTTCTTTTAAAGTGGTACTGGGAAGTTGAAAAAAAGTGTAAGTCCTAGTATGATGCAATCACGAGTAAGATTGTCTATAGGAAAGGCAGCAACAAGGATAAGGAGAAAAAGAAATGACTGATTATTTAGTAAAAGCGTTAGCTTATGGAGGCTTTGTGCGGGCTTACGCAGTAGATGCAACGGAGACAGTTGCTGAGATGCAGCGCCGTCATGATACTTGGAATACTGCGTCAGCAGCGCTAGGTCGTACAATGATTGGAGCACTAATGTTGGGTGCTACCTTAAAAGGTGATGACAAATTAACGGTAAAGATAAATGGTAATGGACCTGCTGGTGGAATTATTGTTGACAGTAATGGCAAGGGAGATGTGAAAGGTTATATTAAAAATCCGCATCTTAGTTTGCCATTAAATGAAGTTGGCAAGATTGATGTTCGTGGAGCGGTAGGAAACGAAGGGATGTTTACTGTTATTAAGGATTTGGGTTTAAAGGAACCTTTCTCTGGTCAGACGCCAATTGTTTCTGGAGAAATTGGTGAAGATTTCACCTACTATTTAGCTGTCTCTGAACAAACACCTTCTGCTGTTGGGGTGTCAGTATTAGTTGATACAGATGATTCGATTAAAACGGCTGGTGGATTTATGATTCAGATTATGCCTGGTGCTAATGATGAAGTGATCGATCAAATTGAAGAACAATTAAAAGAAACTGCTCGAATTTCCTCTCTGTTAGATCAAGGTCAAACGCCAGAAGAAATTCTGCAAGGACTTTTGGGGACTAATGATATAGAGTTTCTGGAAAAGATGCCTGTCCGGTTTAAATGCGATTGTTCAAAAGAAAAATTTGGAGCAGCGATAATTAGCTTAGGGCCTGATGAAATTCAAGCAATGGTTGATGAAGATCATGGTGCTGAAGCAGTTTGTGCTTTCTGTAATAATAAATATGAATACAGTGAAGCAGATCTCATGGAATTAAAACGAGAAGCAATGGGGGAAAAATAGAGTGAAGCCGTTAAACGGAACCTGGAAAATCGGTAACGTAGAAATACCCAATCGAATTGTAGTAGCGCCAATGGCTGGTATTACAAATGCTGCATTTCGTGTGACTGTTAAAGAGTTTGGAGCTGGTTTAGTTGTTTGTGAAATGATCAGCGATCAAGGTATTCATTTTCGCAATAAAAAAACGTTAGATATGCTGTACATCGATGAAAGAGAGCATCCCTTGAGTATACAAATCTTTGGTGGAAGTAAAGAATCATTGGTTGAAGCGGCGCTTTTTGTACAAGAGAATACGAAAGCAGATATAATTGATATCAATATGGGATGCCCTGTTAATAAGGTTATTAAAGCCGAAGCTGGAGCCAAATGGTTGCTAGATCCGGACAAAGTCTATGAAATGGTGCACGCGGTTTCTTCAGCTGTTGATATTCCGGTTACTGTCAAAATGCGCATCGGTTGGGATAGTAAACATGTTTTCGCTACTGAGAACGCCCTCGCTGCGCAAAGTGCAGGGGCTTCAGCGATAGCGATGCATGGTCGTACAAGGGTTCAAATGTATGAAGGTCGTGCTGATTGGGATATATTGACAAATGTTGCAAATCAATTGACCATTCCCTTTATTGGGAATGGGGATGTTCGAACACCTGAGGATGCAAAACGCATGATTGAAGAGGTGGGTGCAGATGGCGTAATGATCGGACGTGCTGCGCTAGGGAATCCATGGATGATTCATCGCACGCAACATTATCTAGAAACTGGTGAATTAATTGATGAACCAACACCAAGGGAAAAAATTAATACTGCGAAATTACATTTAGCACGTTTAGCAGATTTGAAAGGTGAGAAAATTGCCTGCCGTGAGTTCCGTCAACATGCGAGCTACTATCTAAAAGGAATTTCACGTGCAGCTAAAGTAAAAGTGGCGATTAATCAAACAGAAGAGAAACAAGTGATTGTGAATATTTTAGACCAATTAGTGGAATCGCTAGAAGCAAAGCAAAAAATTAGTTAATCTTTCAAGCCGAATTCTCTATTCGGCTTGATTTTTTATGGATAGATTGGCATTATAAGGAAGAGTACCTACATTAAAGGAGGAAAATTCGTGACTGATGAACAAAACAGCTTAGCGGAAATGAATGATCAAATGCGTGTCCGCCGCGAAAAAATGGAGGCTATTCGCGAAGAAGGCATGGATCCATTTGGGAAACGCTATGAGCGTACAGCAAATTCACAAGAATTACATGAAAAATATGACAGCAACACAAAAGAAGAATTGCATGAGTTGGCATTAACTGCTAGTGTTGCAGGTCGAATGATGACCAAACGGGGTAAAGGAAAAGCAGGATTTGCACATTTGCAAGATCGTGAGGGTCAGATTCAAATTTATGTTCGTAAAGACGAAGTTGGAGATGAAAATTACGAAGTATTTAAACGTGCAGATTTAGGTGATTTTTTTGGTGTTAGCGGTGAAGTAATGAAGACAAACACAGGTGAGGTCTCAATCAAAGCAAAAGAAATTACATTACTCACAAAGTCTTTACGTCCAATGCCTGAAAAATATCATGGATTGACGAATGTAGAACAGCGGTATCGCCAACGCTATTTAGATTTGATTAGCAACCGTGAAAGTTTTGATCGTTTTATGAGACGGAGTCAAATTATTAGCCAAATTCGACGCTATTTAGATGGTCTAGGTTATATTGAAGTAGAAACTCCAGTTTTGCACAATGAAGCTGGTGGAGCTACTGCGCGTCCATTTATTACACACCATAATGCATTAGATATAGATCTTTATTTGCGTATCGCTTTAGAATTACATCTGAAAAGACTGATTGTCGGCGGTATGGAAAAAGTTTATGAAATTGGGCGTGTTTTCCGTAATGAGGGGATTGATACTACTCACAATCCAGAGTTTACGATGATGGAAGTATATACTGCTTACACTGATTATCAAGATATTATGAACCTGACTGAAGGCATTATTCGTGATGCAGCCAAAAATGTTTTAAATGAAACAACAATTACCTATGACGGAGCATCAATTGATTTGGGTAGTGAGTTCAAACGGATTCACATGGTAGATGCGGTTAAGGAGCGAACAGGTGTAGATTTTTGGAAAGAGATGTCAATTGATGAGGCACGAGCTGCAGCGAAAGAGCATAACGTCGAAATCAATGAAAATATGGAAGTTGGACATATCCTCAATGAATTTTTTGAAACCTTTGTTGAAGAGACTTTGGAACAACCGACTTTTGTGTATGGTCATCCGGTAGAAGTCTCACCACTGGCTAAGAAAAATGACGAAGATCCACGTTTCACTGATCGTTTTGAATTGTTTATTGTGGGGCGCGAGTTTGCTAATGCTTTTACAGAGTTAAATGATCCAATTGATCAAAGAAAACGTTTTGAAGCACAAGAAAAAGAAAAAGAGCAGGGGAATGACGAGGCTCACGGTGTAGATGAAGACTTTCTTGAAGCTTTAGAATATGGAATGCCACCTACTGGAGGTTTGGGAATTGGAATTGATCGCCTAGTTATGCTTTTAACAGATGTGCAATCAATTCGTGACGTTTTACTATTTCCTACAATGCGCTAAAAAATTTAACTGATTTACTTGTAAGCGAGTAGATCAGTTATTTTTTTGTTATTTACGAACGAATATCAAGTTAAATAGTAGTAACGGTCGTTTATGAAAAAAAGTTAAAAAAAGTTGCGTTTTTCGTTGACCAGAGCCAATTATGTTGGTATATTATGTATTGTTCCAAAACGAACAATATACGTTCAAAAAAAAAATAAAAAAGTCGTTGACAGATGACTGTAAATCAGTTATTCTATCAAAGTCGCATCTGAATGACTCAAACAAATCTAAAAAACTTCATCGAAAAAAGTTTAGAAAGTTGTTGACATTGAGTTGGCAACCTGATAAGATTTAAGAGTTGCTGATGCAACAAGAAACAGTTGATTTTATCAAGTAGACCTTTGAAAACTGAACGAATAAAACAAACCAAATGTGTAGGGCGCTTCTATTATTATAGAAGCAAACAACATAGCAAGCAATTGCTAGCGAATCAATTTTTAAATTGAGCTTAACAGTCGCAAGACTGTTTCAAACACTTTTTATGAGAGTTTGATCCTGGCTCAGGACGAACGCTGGCGGCGTGCCTAATACATGCAAGTCGAACGCTTTTTCTTCCACCGGAGCTTGCTCCACCGGAAGAAAAGGAGTGGCGAACGGGTGAGTAACACGTGGGTAACCTACCCTCGAGCGGGGGATAACACTTGGAAACAGGTGCTAATACCGCATAACAAAGAAAACCGCATGGTTTTCTTTTGAAAGGCGCTTTTGCGTCACTCGAGGATGGACCCGCGGTGCATTAGCTAGTTGGTGAGGTAACGGCTCACCAAGGCAACGATGCATAGCCGACCTGAGAGGGTGATCGGCCACATTGGGACTGAGACACGGCCCAAACTCCTACGGGAGGCAGCAGTAGGGAATCTTCGGCAATGGACGAAAGTCTGACCGAGCAACGCCGCGTGAGTGAAGAAGGTTTTCGGATCGTAAAACTCTGTTGTTAGAGAAGAACAAGGGTGAGAGTAAAAAGTTCACCCCTTGACGGTATCTAACCAGAAAGCCACGGCTAACTACGTGCCAGCAGCCGCGGTAATACGTAGGTGGCAAGCGTTGTCCGGATTTATTGGGCGTAAAGCGAGCGCAGGCGGTTTCTTAAGTCTGATGTGAAAGCCCCCGGCTCAACCGGGGAGGGTCATTGGAAACTGGGAAACTTGAGTGCAGAAGAGGAGAGTGGAATTCCATGTGTAGCGGTGAAATGCGTAGATATATGGAGGAACACCAGTGGCGAAGGCGGCTCTCTGGTCTGTAACTGACGCTGAGGCTCGAAAGCGTGGGGAGCAAACAGGATTAGATACCCTGGTAGTCCACGCCGTAAACGATGAGTGCTAAGTGTTGGAGGGTTTCCGCCCTTCAGTGCTGCAGCTAACGCATTAAGCACTCCGCCTGGGGAGTACGACCGCAAGGTTGAAACTCAAAGGAATTGACGGGGGCCCGCACAAGCGGTGGAGCATGTGGTTTAATTCGAAGCAACGCGAAGAACCTTACCAGGTCTTGACATCCTTTGACCACTCTAGAAATAGAGCTTCCCCTTCGGGGGCAAAGTGACAGGTGGTGCATGGTTGTCGTCAGCTCGTGTCGTGAGATGTTGGGTTAAGTCCCGCAACGAGCGCAACCCTTATTGTTAGTTGCCATCATTTAGTTGGGCACTCTAGCGAGACTGCCGGTGACAAACCGGAGGAAGGTGGGGATGACGTCAAATCATCATGCCCCTTATGACCTGGGCTACACACGTGCTACAATGGGAAGTACAACGAGTCGCGAAGTCGCGAGGCTAAGCTAATCTCTTAAAGCTTCTCTCAGTTCGGATTGTAGGCTGCAACTCGCCTACATGAAGCCGGAATCGCTAGTAATCGCGGATCAGCACGCCGCGGTGAATACGTTCCCGGGCCTTGTACACACCGCCCGTCACACCACGAGAGTTTGTAACACCCGAAGTCGGTGAGGTAACCTTTTGGAGCCAGCCGCCTAAGGTGGGATAGATGATTGGGGTGAAGTCGTAACAAGGTAGCCGTATCGGAAGGTGCGGCTGGATCACCTCCTTTCTAAGGATAAGCTAGGATGCAGCAATGCAGCCTAGCGTTACGGAAGACTACACAGGCTTGTTTTTATTCGTTCAGTTTTGAGAGGTTTACTCTCAAAACATTTCGTTCATTGAAAACTGGATACAGAAAATAAACAAACAAACCGAGAAAAAACACCGCGTTGAATGAGTTTTTAATCGTTCAATTGCTTTTTTATTGATCGGACTTCTATCGCTAGAAGAGAAGATCAAGAACCAACCGTAAGGTTGATAAGGTTAAGTGAATAAGGGCGCACGGTGGATGCCTTGGCACTAGGAGCCGATGAAGGACGGGACTAACACCGATATGCTTCGGGGAGCTGTAAGTAAGCTTTGATCCGGAGATTTCCGAATGGGGAAACCCAACATCTTTGATAGGATGTTACTTTTCAGTGAATACATAGCTGATTAGAGGTAGACGCAGAGAACTGAAACATCTAAGTACCTGCAGGAAGAGAAAGAAAATTCGATTCCCTGAGTAGCGGCGAGCGAAACGGGAAAAGCCCAAACCAAGATGCTTGCATCTTGGGGTTGTAGGACTCCGATATGGTAGTTTATTCAAATAATCGAAGGACTTGGAAAAGTCTGCGAGAGAGGGTAAAAGCCCCGTAGATGAAATTTGGATAGCACCTAGGAGGATCCTGAGTACGGCGGAACACGAGGAATTCCGTCGGAATCCGGGAGGACCATCTCCCAAGGCTAAATACTCCCTAGTGACCGATAGTGAACCAGTACCGTGAGGGAAAGGTGAAAAGCACCCCGGAAGGGGAGTGAAATAGATCCTGAAACCGTGTGCCTACAACAAGTCAAAGCCCGTTAATGGGTGATGGCGTGCCTTTTGTAGAATGAACCGGCGAGTTACGATTACTTGCGAGGTTAAGTCGAAAAGACGGAGCCGCAGCGAAAGCGAGTCTGAAATGGGCGAATGAGTAAGTGGTCGTAGACCCGAAACCATGTGATCTACCCATGTCCAGGTTGAAGGTGCGGTAAAACGCACTGGAGGACCGAACCCACGTACGTTGAAAAGTGCGGGGATGAGGTGTGGGTAGCGGAGAAATTCCAAACGAACTTGGAGATAGCTGGTTCTCTCCGAAATAGCTTTAGGGCTAGCCTCAGAGTGAGAATGATGGAGGTAGAGCACTGTTTGGACTAGGGGCCCATCTCGGGTTACCGAATTCAGATAAACTCCGAATGCCATTCATTCATCTCTGGGAGTCAGACTGTGAGTGATAAGATCCATAGTCGAAAGGGAAACAGCCCAGACCACCAGCTAAGGTCCCAAAATGTATGTTAAGTGGAAAAGGATGTGGGGTTGCACAGACAACTAGGATGTTGGCTTAGAAGCAGCCACCATTTAAAGAGTGCGTAATAGCTCACTAGTCGAGTGACCCTGCGCCGAAAATGTACCGGGGCTAAACATACTACCGAAGCTGTGGATCGTACCAATGGTACGATGGTAGGAGAGCGTTCTAAGGGCGTTGAAGGCAGATCGTGAGGACTGCTGGAGCGCTTAGAAGTGAGAATGCCGGTATGAGTAGCGAAAGACAGGTGAGAATCCTGTCCACCGTATGACTAAGGTTTCCTGGGGAAGGCTCGTCCGCCCAGGGTTAGTCGGGACCTAAGCCGAGGCCGAAAGGCGTAGGCGATGGATAACAGGTTGATATTCCTGTACCCGTTGTTTTTGTTTGAGCAATGGAGGGACGCAGTAGGCTAAGGAATCAGACGATCGGAAATGTCTGTCCAAGCAATGAGTCTTGAGGTGAGTCAAATGCTTACTTCTTTAAGGACAAGTTGTGACGGGGAGGGAAATAACAGTACCGAAGTTCCTGATGTCACACTGCCAAGAAAAGCTTCTAGTGAGAAAACAACGGCCCGTACCGTAAACCGACACAGGTAGTCGAGGAGAGCATCCTAAGGTGAGCGAGCGAACTCTCGTTAAGGAACTCGGCAAAATGACCCCGTAACTTCGGGAGAAGGGGTGCTGATCTAACGATCAGCCGCAGTGAATAGGCCCAAGCGACTGTTTATCAAAAACACAGGTCTCTGCAAAATCGAAAGATGACGTATAGGGGCTGACGCCTGCCCGGTGCTGGAAGGTTAAGAGGAGTGCTTAGCGTAAGCGAAGGTACGAATTGAAGCCCCAGTAAACGGCGGCCGTAACTATAACGGTCCTAAGGTAGCGAAATTCCTTGTCGGGTAAGTTCCGACCCGCACGAAAGGCGTAACGATTTGGGCACTGTCTCAACGAGAGACTCGGTGAAATTTTAGTACCTGTGAAGATGCAGGTTACCCGCGACAGGACGGAAAGACCCCATGGAGCTTTACTGCAGTTTGATATTGAGTGTCTGTACCACATGTACAGGATAGGTAGGAGCCTTAGATGCCGGGACGCCAGTTTCGGCTGAGGCAATGGTGGGATACTACCCCTGTGTTATGGCCACTCTAACCCACAGCCCTAAACGGGCTGGGAGACAGTGTCAGATGGGCAGTTTGACTGGGGCGGTCGCCTCCTAAAGAGTAACGGAGGCGCCCAAAGGTTCCCTCAGAATGGTTGGAAATCATTCGCAGAGTGTAAAGGCACAAGGGAGCTTGACTGCGAGAGCTACAACTCGAGCAGGGACGAAAGTCGGGCTTAGTGATCCGGTGGTTCCGCATGGAAGGGCCATCGCTCAACGGATAAAAGCTACCCTGGGGATAACAGGCTTATCTCCCCCAAGAGTCCACATCGACGGGGAGGTTTGGCACCTCGATGTCGGCTCGTCGCATCCTGGGGCTGTAGTCGGTCCCAAGGGTTGGGCTGTTCGCCCATTAAAGCGGCACGCGAGCTGGGTTCAGAACGTCGTGAGACAGTTCGGTCCCTATCCGTCGCGGGCGTTGGAAATTTGAGAGGATCTGTCCTTAGTACGAGAGGACCGGGATGGACTTACCGCTGGTGTACCAGTTGTCTCGCCAGAGGCATCGCTGGGTAGCTATGTAGGGAAGGGATAAACGCTGAAAGCATCTAAGTGTGAAGCCCACCTCAAGATGAGATTTCCCATTTCTTTAAGAAAGTAAGATCCCTGAGAGAAGATCAGGTAGATAGGTCAGAAGTGGAAGTGCAGTGATGTATGGAGCGGACTGATACTAATCGATCGAGGACTTAACCAAAAAAACTCGGGAGAGTTTATTTTCTGATCCAGTTTTGAGTGAGCGAAGTTTACTCAAGTAAATAGTGTGGTGGCGATGGCAAGAAGGATACACCTGTTCCCATGCCGAACACAGAAGTTAAGCTTCTTAGCGCCGATTGTAGTGAAGGGTTTCCCTTTGTGAGAGTAGGACGCCGCCACGCAACCCATGGGGGTTTAGCTCAGCTGGGAGAGCATCTGCCTTACAAGCAGAGGGTCAGCGGTTCGAACCCGTTAACCCCCATATGAGCCGTTAGCTCAGTTGGTAGAGCATCTGACTTTTAATCAGAGGGTCACAGGTTCGAGCCCTGTACGGCTCATAAGTGTATGCGGGTGTGGCGGAATTGGCAGACGCACCAGATTTAGGATCTGGCGCCTTCGGGCGTGGGGGTTCAAGTCCCTTCACCCGCACTTAGAGAAAGCCGGCTTAGCTCAGTTGGTAGAGCATCTGATTTGTAATCAGAGGGTCGAGGGTTCAAGTCCTTTAGCCGGCATCAAATGCGGAAATAGCTCAGTGGTAGAGCACCACCTTGCCAAGGTGGGGGTCGCGGGTTCGAACCCCGTTTTCCGCTTTCCTAAAGACCAGGGGAAAAGACGCCGGGGTGGCGGAACTGGCAGACGCACAGGACTTAAAATCCTGCGGTAAGTGATTACCGTACCGGTTCGATTCCGGTCCTCGGCATTTAAATAGAATTTTGCGCCCATAGCTCAACTGGATAGAGTGTTTGACTACGGATCAAAAGGTTAGGGGTTCGACTCCTCTTGGGCGCGTTACGGGAAGTAGCTCAGCTTGGTAGAGCACTTGGTTTGGGACCAAGGGGTCGCAGGTTCGAATCCTGTCTTCCCGATTAATTGATGGGGCCTTAGCTCAGCTGGGAGAGCGCCTGCTTTGCACGCAGGAGGTCAGCGGTTCGATCCCGCTAGGCTCCATTTCAATTTTTATATTAGTCATTTTCGCGGTGTAGCTCAGCTGGCTAGAGCGTCCGGTTCATACCCGGGAGGTCGGGGGTTCGATCCCCTCCGCCGCGATTTTATCGAGCCTGGACCTTTAGCTCAGTTGGTTAGAGCAGACGGCTCATAACCGTCCGGTCGTAGGTTCGAGTCCTACAAGGTCCATTGCGGCTTTCTCATGGAGGATTACCCAAGTCCGGCTGAAGGGAACGGTCTTGAAAACCGTCAGGCGGGTAAAACCGTGCAAGGGTTCGAATCCCTTATCCTCCTTTTTAATAATATTACCGCGGGGTGGAGCAGTCTGGTAGCTCGTCGGGCTCATAACCCGAAGGTCGTAGGTTCAAATCCTGCCCCCGCAATTTAAAAACTAAAAACTGGTTCCGTGGTGTAGGGGTTAACATGCCTGCCTGTCACGCAGGAGATCGCGGGTTCAAATCCCGTCGGGACCGTTTGGCTCGGTAGCTCAGTTGGTAGAGCAATGGATTGAAGCTCCATGTGTCGGCAGTTCGATTCTGTCCCGCGCCATTTGATTGCGGGTGTAGTTTAGTGGTAAAACCACAGCCTTCCAAGCTGTTGTCGCGAGTTCGATTCTCGTCACCCGCTTTAGTTTTTATTAAGGGCCTATAGCTCAGCTGGTTAGAGCGCACGCCTGATAAGCGTGAGGTCGATGGTTCGAGTCCATTTAGGCCCATTCCCTTTTATAATCATTCTGGCCCGTTGGTCAAGCGGTTAAGACACCGCCCTTTCACGGCGGTAACACGGGTTCGATTCCCGTACGGGTCATTTTATCAATTGGAGGATTACCCAAGTCCGGCTGAAGGGAACGGTCTTGAAAACCGTCAGGCGGGTAAAACCGTGCAAGGGTTCGAATCCCTTATCCTCCTTTTTAATAATATTATCGCGGGGTGGAGCAGTCTGGTAGCTCGTCGGGCTCATAACCCGAAGGTCGTAGGTTCAAATCCTGCCCCCGCAATTTAAAAACTAAAAACTGGTTCCGTGGTGTAGGGGTTAACATGCCTGCCTGTCACGCAGGAGATCGCGGGTTCAAATCCCGTCGGGACCGCCATGCGGGTGTAGTTTAGTGGTAAAACCACAGCCTTCCAAGCTGTTGTCGCGAGTTCGATTCTCGTCACCCGCTTTAGTTTTTATTAAGGGCCTATAGCTCAGCTGGTTAGAGCGCACGCCTGATAAGCGTGAGGTCGATGGTTCGAGTCCATTTAGGCCCATTAAAAATCATCATTTTGGTTTTTGGGGAAGTACTCAAGTGGCTGAAGAGGCGCCCCTGCTAAGGGTGTAGGTCGGGAAACCGGCGCGAGGGTTCAAATCCCTCCTTCTCCGTTCTTTATAGTGGCCCGTTGGTCAAGCGGTTAAGACACCGCCCTTTCACGGCGGTAACACGGGTTCGATTCCCGTACGGGTCATAAGATGCTGAAAAGCATCTTTTTTTTGTGCTTTTGGAATTTGAATTGCGTTTTTGTTCCCAATTTTTGAATCTTTTTGGAGAATTATCAAAAAAGTGGTGTAACTTGTCGTTTTTCTGTTATAATCAGGTCGTTGCAAGTTCCCGATAGGCTCTAGTAATTGATAGAGGTGCCTTGTAACCGAATAATAATTAGGGGGAATAGAAAAATGAAAGAACGTCGTTTATTTACTTCTGAATCTGTTTCAGAAGGACATCCGGATAAGGTTGCTGATCAAATTAGTGACGCAATTCTAGATGCAATTTTAACAAAGGATCCAAAAGCTCGTGTAGCTTGCGAGACGTCTGTTACTACTGGATTGGTTTTAGTATTTGGTGAAATATCAACTACTGCCTATGTTGATATTCAAAAGGTTGTTCGTGAAACAATCAAGCGAATTGGATATACCCAATCTAAATATGGTTTTGACGGAGACACGGTAGCAGTCTTGGTAGCAATTGATGAGCAGTCTCCAGACATTGCTCAAGGTGTTGATGAAGCGTTGGAGATACGTGGAAAAGATCAGAATTTAGATGAAATCGGTGCTGGAGATCAAGGGTTAATGTTTGGTTTTGCAGTTGATGAAACACCTGAATTGATGCCTTTACCTATTTCATTGAGTCATCATTTGGTGAAACGATTGGCTGATTTGCGTAAGTCTGAAGAAGTGGCTTATTTAGGTCCAGATGCTAAATCGCAAGTAACGGTTGAGTACGATGAAGAAGGAAAACCATTACGTGTGGATACAGTTGTTATTAGCACTCAACATACTGAAGAGGTTGATAATGCTACCATTCAAAAGGATGTCATGGAAAAAGTAATCAATCATGTCATTCCTGCCAGTTTACTGGATAAAAAAACACGTTACTTCATTAATCCAACAGGTCGCTTTGTAATCGGCGGGCCTCAAGGAGATGCTGGATTAACTGGCCGTAAAATCATTGTTGATACGTATGGCGGTTATTCTCGTCATGGTGGTGGTGCATTTTCTGGTAAAGATGCAACAAAGGTTGATCGTTCAGCTTCTTACGCAGCACGTTATATCGCGAAAAATATAGTTGCAGCTGGTTTAGCTGAAAAAGTAGAAGTTCAATTGGCTTATGCGATTGGTGTCGCGCAACCTGTTTCTATTTCAGTCAATACTTTTGACACAGCTTCAGTTTCTGAAGAGAAACTGATTGAAGCGATTCGTGAGAACTTTGATTTGCGTCCTGCGGGCATTATTGAAATGTTAGATTTGCAGCGTCCGATCTATAGTCAAACAGCTGCTTACGGGCATTTTGGCCGAACAGATATAGAGCTTCCTTGGGAGCAAACAGATAAAGTTGATGCATTAAAGAAAAGCTTAAACATAAAATAAAATCGTACAGACGTAGAAAATAAATCTATGGAGTAAAGAGGCGGTTTCTGTTGATCATCTTGATCAGTAGGACCGTCTTTTTTCTGTTAATAGGAGGGGAAAATGGAAAGAAAAACGAATAAAAAATTAGTAACTACTGGAATTTTTATAGCTACTTTTATGACTGCAATTGAAGGAACGATTGTTACTACTGCAATGCCAACGATTGTCGGTTTGCTTCATGGCATGGAGATTATGAACTGGGTATTTTCAATTTATTTATTAACCAATGCGATGATGACACCGATTTATGGTAAGCTTGCGGATAAAATAGGTCGTAAGCCTATTTTTATTGCAGGGATTATTATTTTTGTTTTAGGATCGGCTTTATGCGGATTTTCGAATAGCATGATGACCTTAATTATTTCCCGAGCAATTCAGGGAATTGGTGCTGGAGCGATTATGCCAGTAGCCTTAACCATCATTGCGGATATGTATGAGTTTGAGCAGCGAACAAAAATTTTGGGTTTAAATAATGCTGCATGGGGAATTTCTAGTGTACTGGGACCTTTAGCGGGAGGATTTATTGTTGATACAATTGGCTGGCATTGGATTTTCTTTATTAATGTGCCAATAGGGATTGGTCTGATTTTCTTGATGCAATACTTTTTAGTGGAAGAGAAAAGGGAAAAGAGCACCAAAGAAATGGACTTTTTCGGCAGTATTTCGTTGATGTTGACGTTGGTAAGCTTATTGCTTGGGTTTCAGTTTTTAGGTGATAAGGGCATAAGTTCACAGGTAATAATTCTGTTTTTACTAACACTAGTTTTTGGAGGGACGTTCGTTTTTGCAGAGAAACGTGCAGAGGACCCCGTGATTGATTTGAGTTTGTTTAGGAATACGGCTTTTATGCTAGTGAATGGTGTAGCTTTCTTAATTAGTGGGTTTTTGATGGGTTTGGATGTCTACATTCCGATGTGGATGCAAGGTGTTTTGGGTAAATCTGCTGCAATTGGTGGATTGGTCATGGCCCCGTTATCAATCATTTGGATGGTGGGTTCCTTTTTATCTGGTCGCTTGTTGGTTCGTATGGCTGCAAAACGAGTATTGGCTATCGGTTTGATGGTCATCATGCTAGGGGCAGCAACCTTGCTGATTTTACCGATTCATAGTCCGTTTTGGTTATTCTTCATTATTTCGGGTGTGTTGGGCTTGGGTTATGGTTTGTCGTTAACTACAACAACCGTTGAGGCACAAAATAGCGTTCCGCAAAATGAGGTTGGAGTGGCTACTTCATTCAATACCTTGTCGCGAACGATTGGACAAACAGTCATGGTTTCAATTTTTGGAATTATTATGAATATTCAAATCGCTCACAGACTACCGACCGTTGGTGTGATCGGTGATCCTGATATTATGAATAAGTTGATTAATCCTCATACGGCAATGCAAATTGAACCCATGCTGCGTGAGAAATTAAGAGGAGTTTTGTTTAATGGTTTGCATCTCGTTTATCTGGCAGGGTTGATTTTGATCATTTTAGCGTTTGTTTTTACATTATCGGTTGGCAAAAAGCGAGAAAGTGATACACTATAAAAAAGGATTTTAGCCCTGTTCGATGAAAGAGCGAGCTGAACAAGGAGGAAAAGGAATGGCTTTCTTGCAAGTAAATGTTTATTCCAACGTATTGGAAATGGAAGTATCAATGAATGTACTGTTGCCGCAAACTACCCATAAAAAAATCGGAACCGTAACGCAGGGAGTAACTGAAGATGTACCGGTTTTGTACTTGCTTCATGGGATGGGCGGCAATCATAGTGTTTGGGAACGCCGAACCTCCATTGAACGTTATGCATCTATTTATCAATTGGCGGTGGTTATGCCATCGACTGATTTAGGTTTTTATACGGATACAACTTATGATATGAATTATTGGACTTTTTTATCTGAGGAGTTGCCAAAGATCGTACATGAGCTGTTTCCTCAGATCACTTATAAACGGGAAAAGACTTATGCTGCTGGTTTATCTATGGGTGGCTATGGTGCATTAAAGTTAGGTCTGCGTAAACCAGAAATGTTCGCAGCAGTGGCTTCTTTATCTGGAGCATTGATTTTGAATAACGTTGATGCTCTATTAACAACCCGCAAAGCTGCTTACTGGGAAGGAATTTTTGGTCCGTTAGATCAAATCAAGGGTTCAGCTAATGATCCAATGACTATGGTTGAAGAGTTGGCAGCAAGCAAAGATGAAGCACCTCACTTCTTTTTAGCTTGTGGTACAGAGGATTTCTTATATCCTGCTAGTCAGTTTATGGCGGCAAAGTTAGCGGAAAAGGATTGGGCTGTTACCTTTGAAGATGGTCCAGGAGAACATAATTGGATATTTTGGGATCATTGGATTCAACGAGTATTAGAATGGATGCTAAAAGGCAACTAGGAATTTCCTAGCTGCCTTTTTTTTTCTACACAAACCAAAATAGGGGGATTATTTTTTTGATTGATGAATTGATAGGTAAGAACGCTATAGTTTTCTTGCGGCAAGTTTGTGCAATAATCGAGTACGGCATTCTTTTCCTGATTCCCTCCATCATGGCCGTAGTAAATGACTAAAATCATTCGACCACCAGAAGATAGACGTTTCAAAATGGCTTTCATCGCTTGCTTAGTTGTATCAGGTAAAGTGATAATTTTCTTGTCACTGCTAGGTAAATAACCGAGATTGAAAATGGCTGCTTGAATTGGCTGACTTTCAGCGATTGTGGTTTCAATGGTTTCGTGTCCAGCTAAGAAAAGCGAAGAACGGGTAATCAATGCACCTAACTTTTCTTCGGTTTTAGTTAAGGCTTGCTCTTGAATATCAAAAGCATAAACCTGTCCATCGTTTCCTACTAATTCAGCCAAAAAAAGTGTATCATTGCCGTTTCCCATGGTGGCATCAATGACGTGATCACCAGGTTTAATAATTTCTTTGAGTAGGGTATGACTATAGCGTAAGGCTGTTTGCAGCATGGCTATTCTCCTGTCTAGCATTGAACTTTCCTTGATAAGAATTTCGCCAAAGCATTTCTTGATCGATAGCATTTAGAACTTCCCATTTTTTGAGACTCCACATAGGTCCCACTAAGGAATCCCAGGGTGCATCCCCTGTTAAGCGATGGATGATAATCTCCTCAGGTATCATTTCCAACTGATCACAGATAACAGAAACGTAATCTTCTCGAGTCATCAGTTGCAGCTTGCCTTCAGCATAATCGCGCAACATACGAGTGTTACGCATCAGATGCAACAGGTGAAGTTTAATTCCTTGAATATCGGAATCTAAAATGGTCCGCTTTACATTTTCTCGCATCATTTCCAGCGACTCTCCCGGCAATCCATTAATTAAGTGAGTGCATACATTGATGTTATGCTTGCGTAATCGAGCAACTGCATCGGTATAAGTAGAATAATCATGGGCACGATTGATTGCATTGCTAGTTTCCTCAAAAGTTGTTTGCAGGCCCAGTTCGACCCATAAATACATTCGTTGGTTCAACTCAGCTAAATATTCCACTACCTCGTTTGGCAAACAATCAGGACGGGTCCCTACTGAAAGACCCACGACACCAGGTAAATTAACGACCTGCTCAAAACGTTCGCGAATGACTTCGACAGGGGCATGTGTATTAGTAAAATTTTGAAAATAGACAATGTATTGATTGACGCTTGGCCATTTCAAATGCATCATATCAATTTCTTTTTGAAACTGTAGTGGCAAAGGGTCACTGGGAGCAACAATCATGTCACCAGATCCAGAGACACTGCAAAAGGTGCAACCACCATGAGCAGCAGTACCATCACGGTTTGGGCAATCAAATCCGCCATCTACTGGAACCTTAAAAATTTTTCCACCGAATTCTTGACGCAGGGCATAATTCCAAGAGTGATAACGTTTGGTGGGATCATCCGTATAGGTAAACACAATTATTTCCTCCCAATGGTTTTTAAATCGTAAACTAATTTTTGTTGGCGGTAATAAGGATAGGTGAACAGCAGCCAGCTAATTCCTAGTAAAAAACCACCTAATACGTCGGTTGGGAAATGAACACCCAAATAAATCCGACTTACTCCGATACCAAGGATCAATAAACCCAATAAAATTTGCAGAGCATACTGCCAAAATTTATTTTTGATAAATAGTCCTGTTGTAAAAATTAGTGTTCCGTACAAAATCATACTAGTTACTGAATGACCACTTGGAAAGCTGTAGCTATGTTCAGTGACCATATGAGGTAGAATGGTCGGGCGTGCACGTTGAAAGAATAACTTTAACAGCTGATTAACGACACCACTGATAATTACTAAGTTAGCACCTAACCAAATTGCTGTGATCCTTTCTTGGCTAAACCAGAATAATCCTAAAAATACAGCGGCCAAGATAACAATAGTCAAAGGGTTGGCAAATTTTGTTACCCATAGAAAAAATGTATCCATGGCAGGTGCCAGACTGTGAACACCTTGGATAATAGTCTCATCAAAGCCCTTCAAGGTTGTTGGATAAAAACGCACAATGTAGCAAAGTGCAGCAAACAGCAGCAACGTGAAGCTGCCAGCTAAATGATAATAAGGTTTATTTTTCATGATAATTCCTTTCTATACTAAACGCCATTTATTATACCATGAGCCTAAAGAGGCTTTAGCGATTTTTCTGATTCTTAAAAAGGAATTAAATTGAATTTATCAAGGGAATCTGCTAAGATGAAACTACTTGAATACTGATGCGTTGACAAGGAGTAGTAGAAGTTTTGGCATTTCAGAGAGTACGCGGTTGCTGTGAGTGTACATGCAAGGCCTTTGAACTTACCTTTGAGCATGATCAATAGGATCCGGTAAAGTGACCGTTATCTCTTTGAGGTTTGGCGTAAGCCAGATAAACATAGGTGGTACCACGTTTTCAACGTCCTATAGAAGATTGGCTTCTATAGGACTTTTTTTAATACAAATTAGGAGGAAGAGCAGTGAGTTACAATCATAAAGAGATTGAAAAGAAATGGCAGAAATACTGGGCTAAGCACAATGTCTTTAATACCCATGATGATCCAGAGAGTCCCAATTTCTATGCATTAGACATGTTTCCCTATCCATCAGGACAAGGCTTGCATGTAGGCCATCCTGAAGGCTATACGGCAACGGATATTATTTCACGCATGAAACGAGCACAAGGCTTTAATGTGCTTCATCCAATGGGGTGGGATGCCTTTGGTTTGCCAGCAGAACAATATGCATTAGATACCGGCAATGATCCGGCTGAATTTACTAAGAAAAATATTGAAACTTTCAAGCGTCAGATTAACTCATTAGGCTTTAGTTATGACTGGAACCGCGAACTTAATACGACTGATCCAGAATATTATAAATGGACACAATGGATTTTTGAGCAAATGTATGAAAAGGGCTTGGCTTATGAGGCGGAAGTTCCCGTGAACTGGGTACCTGAATTGGGAACAGTTATTTCTAATGAAGAAGTAATTGATGGTAAAAGTGAACGTGGCGGATACGATGTTGTTCGTAAGCCAATGCGTCAATGGATGCTTAAGATCACGGCTTATGCTGATCGTCTATTAGATGATTTAGAATTGGTTGACTGGCCAGAAAACATTAAAGAAATGCAGCGCAATTGGATTGGACGCTCAATTGGCGCCAATGTGACCTTTAAAGTTGCGAATTCAGAAGAAGAATTCACCGTTTTCACAACTCGTCCTGATACTTTATTTGGAGCTACTTATGCAGTGTTAGCACCAGAGTTGGATTTAGTTGGAAAAATTACAACACCTGAGCATCAAGAAGCAGTAGAAGCTTATAAAGTCGAAGCAGCGAAAAAATCGGAGCTGAATCGAACGGATTTGGCTAAAGAAAAAACAGGTGTCTTTACCGGAGCTTATGCTATCAATCCAGTTAATGGCAAGGAAATTCCGATTTGGATTGCAGACTATGTATTAGCTTCTTATGGTACTGGTGCGATCATGGCGGTTCCTGCTCATGATGAACGTGACTAT
The DNA here is from genome assembly GCF_050499065.1 of Enterococcus sp. AZ071. Classification (NCBI taxonomy): domain Bacteria; kingdom Bacillati; phylum Bacillota; class Bacilli; order Lactobacillales; family Enterococcaceae; genus Enterococcus; species Enterococcus sp. AZ071. The sequence goes on along the minus strand of NZ_JBIPAS010000001.1, from coordinate 2,256,525 downwards.
GAATTTGCTAGAACATTTGGCTTAGAGATTGTTCCTGTTTTAGCAGGTGGTGACATTGAACAAGAAGCCTACACTGGCGATGGGGAACATATCAATTCTGATTTCCTTAATGGGTTGGATAAACAGGAAGCAATTGACAAAATGGTTGCTTGGCTGGAAGAACATAACTGCGGTAAAAAAGAGGTCAGCTATCGTTTGCGGGATTGGTTGTTCTCCCGTCAGCGCTACTGGGGTGAACCAATTCCTGTAATTCATTGGGAGGATGGCACTACAGGATTAGTTCCTGATTATGAGCTGCCATTGATCCTGCCTAAAACGGAGAATATTCAACCAAGCGGAACTGGTGAATCGCCGCTGGCTAATATCGAGGAATGGGTCAATGTTGTTGATCCTGAGACAGGAATGAAGGGTCGCCGAGAAACCAATACGATGCCGCAATGGGCGGGCAGCTCTTGGTATTTCTTGCGTTTTATTGACCCTCATAACAAAGAAACCTTAGCGGATTTTGAAAAGCTGGAACGTTGGATGCCAGTTGATCTTTATATTGGCGGGGCTGAGCACGCAGTATTGCATTTGTTATATGCTCGTTTCTGGCACAAATTCTTGTACGATATCGGTGTGGTTCCAACAGAAGAACCATTCCAAAAACTGTACAATCAAGGAATGATTTTGGGACAAAGTTTCCGTGATGAACGTGGGGCATTAGTTCCGACCAATCTGGTTGAAAAAGGTGACGGTGGCTGGTTCAACGTGGAAACTGGTGAAGAGCTGGAAGAAGCTCCAGCGAAAATGAGTAAATCATTGAAAAACGTCGTCAACCCAGATGATGTCATTCAAAAATATGGTGCCGATACGTTGCGTACCTATGAAATGTTCATGGGACCATTAGATGCGGCCATTCCATGGAGCGAAAATGGATTAGAAGGCAGCCGCAAATTCTTGGATCGAGTATGGCGCTTGATTGTTGACGATCAAGGGAAGATGCGAGATCACATTACTAAGATTAATGACGGAAAATTGACGAAAGTCTACAATCAAACCGTTAAAAAAGTGACGGAAGATATCGAGAATCTGCATTTCAATACGGCTATTTCTCAATTGATGGTCTTTGTTAACGAAGCTTATAAAGTAGATGCCTTAACCTACGAATACGTAGAAGGTTTTGTTCAGTTGTTGGCACCAATTGCACCGCACATTAGTGAAGAACTATGGCAAATTCTAGGACATGAAGAAGGAATTTCTTATGTTCCTTGGCCAATTCATGATGAAGAAGCTTTGGTGGAAAATGAAATTGAAGTAATCCTTCAGGTGAACGGTAAAGTCCGCAGTAAGCTGACCGTAGCGGTTGATCTGGAGAAAGAAGAACTAGAAAAACTAGCTATGGCTGACGAAAACATTTTGCGCAATATTGAAGGCAAATCTGTTCGTAAAGTGATCGTGGTACCAAATAAATTAGTCAACATTGTGGCTAATTAAACAAAAAAATGAAGCTGTCTCAATGCGAGACAGCTTCATTTTTTATTTAGGATGATACATCGTTACATAGGCATCCACAGCCTTTAGAGCTGCGGCCACATCATCAGCCGAGACTTTCATCGGCATAGTGTGAATTGTTTCCTCTTCAATTGTGGCCTGTTCGCCAATCTTAATCAAATCCTCGTAAGGAGCATCAGCCAAATACATGTCCTCCAAGGTTGTTGGCAAATCGAGTGTCTGATATAAATCAATATATTTATCTAATTCTTCCTGTGGGGCATTTTCTAGCATCAATTGAGTCAAGGTTCCATAAGCCACTTTTTCGCCATGAGACAACTCGTGAATTTTGCCATCTAAAACAGTAAAGCCGTTATGGATGGCATGGGCTGCGGCTAAACCAGCACTTTCAAAACCTAATCCGCTTAATAATGTATTGGCTTCTACAATTTGTTCAAAGGCATCAGTAACAACGTTGGCCCGGTTTGCTTCCATCGCTTTGAACGCATTTTCAAAAATGATTTCCTCGCATTTTTCAGCAATTGCCATCGCTGCTGCAGTTTGAGCACCGCCAGCCATCGTTTCACTATGGCTTTGGGCAACTGCACGAGCCTCGACTAAGGTAGCTAAAGCATCCGCAATACCAGCTGCCAATAATTCGGCTGGAGCATTAGCGACAACTTCGGTATCAATCAAAACTAAATCCGGATTTTTTTCATAAAAACGATAGCCTTCAAATTTCCCTTCATCAGAATAAATGACTGAAAGTGATGAGGTAGGCGCATCGGTTGAAGCAACGGTTGGCAGTACTGCGATTGGCAAATTGAAATTATCAGCCACTGCCTTGCCAGTATCAATAGCCTTCCCACCGCCTAATGCGACGATGACAGCAATATCTTCTTCTTCAGCTTTTTTTCCAATTCGTTCAATTTCGTCTTCTGAAGCTTCACCGCCAAAAATTTCTTTGATTGGTTTCATGTCTTCGTTTTTCATTGTTTCAAATAACTCTTCACCAACAATTTCCCAGACATCTTTATCAGTAATAATTAATACATTCGATCCCAAGGCTTTGATGTACTTCATACCATTTTTCAGCATCCCTTTGCCTTGGACATAGCGGGACGGACTTGCAAAAATTTTTTCCATCGTTCTTCCCTCCATTTAAATGAATACATTTAGTTTGTCATAGAAATTAACAGACATCCAAAAAAATGCTTTCACCCCAATTTGAAATCCGCCATTGAAATTTTCTAGAAAATATAAGTTGTGCTTGAATTAAATATTAGAGTTGACTTATCTGCGAAATTAGGCTAACCTAAAACTATAGAAAATGAGAATTATTATCAATTCATTCGAGGTGGGTAAAAATGATTATCTGTGAAAATATTAACGTCAGCTACAACAATCAAGGAACAGCTCTGGAGGATATTAATCTTTCGCTGGAGGGACCAACCATTACTGGGGTTATCGGACCCAATGGTGCTGGGAAGTCAACGTTACTGAAGGCCATTTTAAATATAGTTCCTCATAGTGGGAATGCCGTGATAGATGGAGAAGCTGCAACGAAACGACTAAGTTCTATCGCTTATGTGGAACAAAAAAGCGCGCTTGATTTTACTTTTCCTATTACAGTTAAGGAGTGCGTTTCTTTAGGAACTTTTCCAGCAGTAGGTTTATTTAAGCGACTTGGTGCTAAACAGTGGCAAGATGTTCAAGCAGCTTTAACAGAGGTAGGTATGGAAAAATATGCGGATCGCCAAATCAGCGAGTTGTCAGGGGGACAATTTCAACGGGTGCTAGTTGCACGTTGCTTAGTTCAACAGGCGGATTATATTTTTCTTGATGAGCCCTTTGTAGGGATTGACTCCGTCAGCGAAGGCATTATCATGCAAACATTGCAACAGCTAAAGAAACAAGGCAAAACAATTCTGATTGTCCACCATGATTTGGGTAAAGTTGAAACTTACTTTGATCAGGTCATTTTGCTGAATAAGGAATTGATTGCAGTGGGAAAAACAAAGGAAACGTTTCGTAAAGCCAATTTGATTCGAGCATATGGCGATACGATTTTTATCGGAGAGGAAGTTCGCCATGCTAGCTAATTTTATTGAAGGATTGCAGGAGTTTCATTTTCTGCAAAATGCCTTAATCACCGCTTTAGTTATTGGCGTTGTTTCCGGGGTGGTAGGCTGCTTTATTATCTTACGAGGGATGTCTTTAATGGGGGATGCTATTTCTCATGCGGTTCTGCCGGGAGTGGCGATTTCCTACATATTAGGAATTAATTTCTTTATAGGGGCCATTACTTTTGGAATTTTAGCTTCAGTTATCATCACTTTCATCAAAAGCAATAGTGTAGTGAAGGGAGATACAGCAATTGGGATTACCTTCAGTTCATTTTTAGCATTAGGAGTAATCTTAATCGGAGTTGCCAACAGTTCGACAGACTTATTCCATATCCTATTTGGGAATATTTTAGCGGTACAAGACATTGATAAATGGATCACGATTGGTGTAGCAGTCATTGTGTTGACCGTAATTATTTTATTCTTTAAGGAGCTGCTAATTACTTCCTTTGACCCACTAATGGCCAAAGCATTAGGAATGAAGGTAAATTTTTACCATTATTTACTGATGATCCTGCTGACTTTGGTAGCAGTAACAGCAATGCAAAGTGTTGGAACTATTTTGATCGTAGCTATGCTGATTACACCAGCAGCAACCGCTTATTTGTATTCAAATAGCTTGAAGACCATGATGCTGATTTCTGCTTGTCTGGGGGCTCTGTCTTCTTTGCTGGGGCTGTTTATCGGTTATACATTCAATATTGCTGTCGGATCCTGCATCGTCTTAACAGCAACCAGCTTCTTTATCATCAGTTTCTTTGTGTCACCAAAACAAAATTTTTTACGAAAGAAGGTAGCAAGTGAATGAAAAAAATTTTAAAGAGTAGTCTATTCGCCATTCTAGGCCTAGTGATATTTGCCGCATGTTCCTCCGAATCTGCTTCCACTAAAGAAGAGGATAATGGAAAATTGAAAGTGGTCGTAACCAATTCGATCTTAGCTGATATGGCTAAAACAATTGGACAGGATCGAATTGATTTGCATAGTATTGTGCCGGTGGGGAAGGATCCTCATGAATATGAGCCTTTGCCAGAGGATGTGCAAAAGACCAGTAAAGCCGATGTCATTTTCTACAATGGCATTAATCTGGAAACCGGTGGGAATGCCTGGTTTACCAAACTGGTGGACAATGCCAATAAGAAAAAGGATCAGGACTACTTCGCAGTTAGTGATGGTGTTGAAGTCATTTATTTAGAAGGACAAAGCGAAAAAGGAAAAGAAGACCCACATGCCTGGCTAAATCTGGAAAATGGCATTATCTACGCCAAGAATATTGAGAAGCAGCTTTCAGCCAAGGATCCTGACAATCAAGAATTCTATCAAGCGAATCTTAACAAATATGTAGATAAATTAAGCACATTGGATCAAGAGGCTAAGGAAAAATTCGCCGCAATTCCTGAAGACAAGAAAATGATCGTTACTAGTGAAGGCTGTTTCAAATACTTCTCCAAGGCTTACAATATTCCAAGTGCATATATTTGGGAGATCAATACAGAAGAAGAGGGAACCCCTGATCAAATTAAGGAACTCGTTCAAAATTTACGTGCTAGCAATGTTCCGTCTTTATTTGTTGAAAGCAGTGTAAATGAGAAACCAATGAAGACTGTTTCCAAGGATACGAATATCCCAATTTATGCCAAGATTTTCACTGACTCCGTTGCTGAAAAGGGTGAAGATGGCGACAGCTATTACGCCATGATGAAATGGAATCTGGATAAGATCTCGGAAGGTTTATCCCAATAAAAAAGGAAAGTACTCTGTCTTGTAAGATGGAGTATTTTTTTCTTGTTTGAAGGCACTGACAGCGTAATACCAGTTGAAAAAGAGGACCTAAAATGGGCACATTTTAGGTCCTCTTCTGGTGTCAGGTTATTTGTTTAAGTAATTCTCTACAATGACATAATCGCCTTCGTAAAACTCGTCTTTTCCGTTTAAGGTCATATAGTTGTCAGTTCCTTTACCAGCTAAGATAACGGCATCATTAGGGCCAGCAGCTTCTATAGCTTGTAAAATTGCTCGTTTACGATCTTCAATATAAGAAACAGAAACTTGCTCGTTTTGAATCGCCTCTTGGATTTCATCGGCAATTTTTTTCGGATCTTCAAAGTTAGAATCGTCCATAGTAAGAATGGCTGCATCGGCAAATTCACCAATCGCTTGTCCCAGTCCTTCACGGCGGGATTCGGCTTTGTTACCGGTAGAACCAGTGACGACGGTAATTTTACCTTTAGGATGGTTATCCTTGGCAAAGGATAGGATCGTCTTCATGCTCAAATAATTGTGAGCATAATCTACATAAATGTGGGCGCCATTTTCTTTAATTAAAAGATTCATCCGACCAGGAACTAGTGCTTCTGCTAGTCCTTTTTTAGCATTGGCAAGATCTGCACCTACCAATCGGCTGGCAATTAAAGCGGCCGAAGCATTTTCTTTGTTAAAATCTCCCGCTAAACGTATAGTGTATTCACCATTAAGACCTAAATCATCTGCTTCAGCTTGCAAAACGAAAGATAAGGGATGCTCCAATGGTTCAACATGGTAATCAGCTCCCATATCGCCATAGGTAATAACAGGGATATTTCGTTGTTGAGCCATTTCCAGCAGCAAATCACTATGGTCTGTCTCGTTTTGCAAAACAACTTTTTTTGAATTAGCAATCAGCTGACGTTTGCAGTAGAAATAATCCTCAAAGGTAGGATGCTCTATCGGTCCGATATGATCTGGTGAAATATTTAAGAAAATACCTACATCAAACGTCAACCCATAGACTCGAGCCACTTTGTAAGCTTGTGAAGAAACCTCCATTACAAGATGAGTCATACCATTTCCCACTGCTTGATGCATCATCTTGTACAGCTCTAAAGATTCTGGCGTTGTCAATTGTGACTTGAAGAAAGTAATGCCATCTAAGGTAGTACTTAATGTAGAGAATAAAGCTGTTTTTTGCCCATTCGAACGGTCCAGAATTTTTTTGGCGAAATAGGCTGTGGTTGTTTTGCCTTTGGTTCCAGTAATACCAATGATTTTCAGTTTTTCCTGGGGATGATCATAAAAGGCCATACTTAAAACAGCCAAGGCTTTTCGAATGTCATGAACGATGATAGCTAACTCCGCATCTACCTCGTAAGCTTGTTCAGCAATATAAACGGACAATCCTTGTTCTAATGCTTGCTCCAAGTAATCCTGCTTGAAATTATTTCCTTTACAGAAGAATAAAGTGTTCTCATCCACTTGACGGGAATCGTAGGACAATTGCTGAAAGTTTTTTTCAAAGGGAGCCGTCAAGCACCATTTAGCTGGTGTAATAAACTCTCGTAATAGGTTTTCTTTTTCTAAAATTGTTTGGATCTGCGTCAATGTTAAAGTCATGCAGCAACCTCCGTTACATTTTGTCTAAGTTATTATAGCACAGCGATTATTATGCAGTGTAAAAAAGGCCAAAGTTCATGAAGGCTTTATGAGAAAATCAGCAAACTTCAGCTTTTGCTAGTTGACCGCATATTTTCTTATTATTATAATCAATTTATGGCAAAAATGGATGCTTGGTGTTTTTGGATTGTTAGTATCAATTTTAAAATAAAGAAATACAGCTAAATTCAATTTCTGAATATCAAATTTAATTTTTGGGAATCTTGTCATTATTAGTCAGGAAGGCTTCATTTTAGAAGAAAGAATGGTTGGCATGGGCCAGCTGAAAAAAGAAAGCAGGTTATTATGGACAATCGCAAAGCGGCCTATCGACCCGTTTATAACCCGAAAGAGAAGGTGATTCAACAGGCTTCTTGGTTAACAAGCGGCACTTTTTATTCCTGCTTATTAGGAGCGGTATTGATTATTCCTTGGTACGCATGGATGAAGGGGCAAGGAAATATTGCGAATAGCTACTTCGATATGAGTTATACTTGGTTTGGTATTTTTGGATTGGTGGCTACAGGTGGACTTCCCAGTCTTTTGGCCCAACAGGTGGAAAAATACAATGCCATGAGTGAATATCGAACCAGTCAGCGGTTATTCATTCGCTGCCTGCAGATTAGCTTAGCTTCAGGTGTGCTGGCAGCAGGAGCAATGTTTTTCTTGGCTCCATTTTTAGCCGGCGTCTCAAGAGGCGGAGAAGACTTAACAGCAATTTATCGTTCTATGAGTCTCGCCTTGGTGTTTTTCCCAGTGATGCGCGTATTACAGGGCTATTTTCAAGGCATGCAGGACATGTTTTCCATTGGTTTATCACAGCTAGTTTATCGCGGACTGCATGCATTGTTTATTCTTCTGAGCAGTTTTTTCTTGTTACAGGTAGTTCAAAGTAATTTTCGTACTGCCGTCATCCAAAGTGTATTTGCTGCTTCAGTGGGCGCTGTAGGAGCTTTGGTAGTCTTACTGCTTTGTTGGCAAAAGGATCAGGAACGCTGGAAAATTCAGGGAATGCGCAGTTTGGATAAAATGGAAAACTCCATTCAGATGATTCTTTGGGAAGCCTTTTTAGAGGTTTTGCCTTATGTTCTTTTAGGGGGAGGTCTCCTTGGTTATAAACTAGTGGATCAATTGACGTTTATTCCAATGATGGCTGCTCATACTAATTACAGCAATGAACAGTTGCTAAACCTTTATGGACTGTTTCGAGCAAATCCAGATCGGATTGCAGTTCTGCCTGTTGCAGCAGCCGGAACCTTGCTCTTTCGTTACTTACCTTCATTATTGGAGCGAATTGCTAAGCGGCAGAAACGTGAAATTGTTCGGTTCATCAGTATTCATTTGCAGCGTTTTGTTTATCTTATTTTACCGGCAGTGCTTTGGTTGATGATCAATGTACGGCCCGTTTATACTCTATTTTATGGTGCCAATCTCTTAGGAAGCCGAGTAATGAACTTAGTCTTGTTGAGCAGTTTCGTTGCAGCCTTTGGACTGTTTACTGCTTTGTTGCTGCAAAGTCTGGAACTAGCGAAACCTGCTTTGTATTATTGGATTGCGGGATTAGTTTTGAAAGGAATCCTACAAGCACCGCTAATTGAATTACTGGAGGCTTATGGTCCTCATATTGCAACAATCTTAGGGCTGACTCTTACCTGTGGGTTGTCTTTTAGAAAAATCAAAAAAGCAACAAAAAGCAATTATCAGCTGGCCTTTCGTCGGATCCTGCTAATTGTGTTATTGGTATTGGTTTGTGGGGTGATTACAATCGGTGTCAAACAGCTTAGCTACCATTGGTTATCCCCAGACAGCCGTTTACAGGCATTGTTGATTTGTTTAATTACAGGCCTGCTCAATACCGGTTTATATCTATATCTTACCCTTAAAATTCGTCTAGGTGATAGATTGTTGGGCGCAAGAGCGAAACGTTGGCGTAAAAAAATGAGAATTAAATAGAAGAAAACCCGAGCAATCACACTCGGGTTTTATTTATGTTATGAAGATTTGTGGGTAACCAGAATTGGCTTGCTGTTTCGGCGATTGCGCCATTTGTCAAATTCAGTAATGATTAGAATCAACATACCAGCAAGAAGTGAAACACCCCATTCAACTAAACTCATAGGAGCTGTGTGGAAGGCTTGCTGCATGAAAGGCACATAGGTCAAGATTAGCTGCAGTCCGATCATAATTGCAATGATAACGAAAGCCTTCTTATTGGTAAAGAATTCCTTTGACAGGGCATACTGAGAAGTACGGATATTAAATAGATAGAAAATTTTGCTGATAACAATAATATTTACCATCATAGTACTTGCAGTAGTATGATCAATTCCACGATCTAAAATCCAATCGTAAGCCATCAGGGCGGTTAACGCCATCAGAATCGAAACGTAGGCCATCTGAAAAATATCATGACGGCTCATAAGGCGGCTGCCGGTTTTCTGAGGTGGTCGATCCATGATGCCTTCTTCAGCTGGTTCAAAGATGAACGCAAACTGAATTGTAATTGCCGAAACCATATTGATCCATAGCAGCTGAGTCGCCTGTAAAGGCATATCAATCTGCATCAAGATGGTAAATGCAATGATTAGACCTTCAGCAAAGGAAGTCGGCAGCAGGAAAAGAATACTCTTCTTAATATTGTCGTATATTCGGCGACCTTCACGAATGGCAACTGACATGGTAGCAAAGTTATCATTAGCCAAAATCATATCAGCGGAATCTTTAGCAACGTCGGTTCCTTTAATCCCCATTGCAACACCAATATCGGCTCGTTTCAAGGCTGGTGCATCATTCACTCCGTCACCAGTCATAGCAGTAACTTTGTGATTGGCCTGGAGAGCTTCGATGATCTCTAATTTATTTTTCGGTGTCGTCCGAGCAAATACTTGGTGGCTAATTGCAGCCGCTTCTTTTTCAGCTTGCGATAAACGATCCCATTCTGGACCAGTAATTGCTTTAATTTCAGGAGCTAAGCCTAGCTGTTCACCAATGGTTTTGGCAGTTACTGGGTGATCGCCGGTGATCATTTTAACTTCGACACCGGCTTGACGCATGTCCTTCAAGGAACCAATAACTTCTTCTCGCGGTGGATCAATGATGCCGGCTAAACCTAAGAAGTGAATCCCTTCAGCTAAAAGCTCGTGAGTAACCTCTTCAGTTGTTGACGAGACCGATTTATACCCTACTGCAACAACCCGCTTGCCTTCTTCAGAAAGTGCCAGCACCTGTTCGCTCCAAAAATCATGATCAAAGGCTGCTTCTTGAGTTTGAGCCATCGGAAACAGCTTATCCGGAGAGCCTTTAATATAAACTAAGCGCTGACCGTTTGGCTGCTGCACCAGCTTCGCCATGTAGCGATATTCTGAGTCAAAGGGCAGCATATCAATTTCGGAAACAGCTGGTGGGGCCTTTTTCAACTTTTGATATAAGGTTAAAAAAGAGCCATCTGTTGGTTCGCCATTGATTTGCCAGCGATTGTCTTCCTCAAAGAGCAAAGTATCGTTCGCTTCATAACCTGCTTCTAAAAAGCGTTGCACTTTTTCATCAGGAGCCACGATTTGACCATTTTCCAGTAGTTTTCCCTCTGGTTTATACCCGAAACCACTGACTGTATAGTGATGTTCATCAATCAATACATCGTTGACAGTCATTTCATTTTTGGTCAAAGTCCCCGTTTTATCAGTAGCAATCACATCCACCGAACCCAATGTTTCAACAGCAGGCAACGTTTTAACAATCGTGTGTTTGTTTTTAGCCATGTCGCTGACACCCATTGCTAATATGACTGAGGTGGTTGCCGGCAGCCCTTCTGGAATGGAGCCAACAATCATGGTAACAACTGCCAGCGAAAGAACAGAAAGGGAATAGGTGTCAAAGAATAGTCCGAATAAAAACAGCATAACCGCTGCTCCAATAACTACATAAGACACACCTTTACCCAAGCCATCGATTTGCTGCATTAATGGAGACTTGCGCTGTTTCACTTGACTGACTTCAGTAGAAATTTTCCCAATTTCAGTATCGGCTGCTGTAGCGATAACCACTCCCAAGCCGCTTCCGTTTGTAATGGAAGTAGAAGCAAAGGCCTTGTTGATTTGTTCAGCCAAAGGAACTTCTTCCTGTGGCAAATCAGCAGCAGTCTTTTCGATAGAATCGGCTTCTCCAGTCAAGCTGGCTTCTTGAATCCGCAGGTTGTCAGCATCGACAATTCGCAGGTCGGCAGGTACACTGTCTCCGGCTTCCAAAAAGACTACGTCGCCAGCAACTAAATCTTCGGTAGGGATATCCATTCGGGTACCATCGCGATAGACTGTAGCTTCGGTGGCCAGCATTTGTTTGATTTTTTCCAGGGCGTCTGAAGCATTTGCTTCCTGGTAGTAACCGATAAAAGCATTAATGATAACTACCAGACCGATAATGATGGCATCAGAAGAATGACCCATCAGTAAAGTTAAGAGCATCGCGACGATTAAAATGTAAATGATCATGTTATGAAATTGACGTAAAAACAGTTTCCATTTCGGGGTTTTCTTGGTTTCCAGCTTGTTAGGGCCAAATTGAGCTAAACGCGCTTGTGCTTCCTGTTGGCTCAGACCTTGTTCAAAATCTTTTTGTGGATAGCTTTCCTGCAATTGTTGCAGTTTCTGGTGATAATCTTCCTTCATGTGTAAAAAACACTCCTTATTTTAAATTAGAATACGCGAAAAAAGCACCTTGTCTTATGACAACGTACGTAAATAAGCCTATTCTTTTTGAAAATAAGGAACTTCGTAATAGTAAGACGTCTGCTGGGCGTCTGGGTCCATTTTTTTATCACCTCCGATATAGTTAATTTATCAAATAAAGTTGAATTAGTCAAAAAACTGAAAATAATTTAACTTATTTTGAATAAATGCGAGGTATTGAAAAGCAAAAGAAATGTTTCAAACTTTTACAGAAAGATTGCAATGTTTCAAGAGGATAAGTAAAAAATTATACATTTGCGTGAAGAAACCTTGAAGATAAGCCGTTTTTGGTCGATAAGAGAGGAAGGCAACTATTTCAAAAAAGTGCAGGTACTGCGTTTTGTTACATTTTTACACAGGATTGTAACCAAATGTCATAGGATTTTCACCCATGAAATACGAAAGGGTGGTAAAGTTACTCTCGTAGTCAAGAAGACGTAGAAACCTATATGGAGGAACTTAACATAATGAAATTAGGAAAAACATTCTTATTTGGATCTTTATTAGCAGCAGGAACTGGTATGGCTTTTGGTGGGCAAGATGCGCACGCAGCAGAAAAATATACTGTTGAATCTGGCGATACTTTATCAAAAATTTCACACAAGTTTGCTGGCGACAACAGCTTAGTTGATGCAATTGCTAAAGCGAACAAAATTTCAAACGTGAACATGATTTTTGCTGGTCAAGAATTGACAATCGACAAAGAAGGTAAAGCAGAAGCAACTCCTGCACCTGCAGCTGCTGAAGCAGTTAAAGAAGCTCCAGCACAAGAAACAGCACCTGCTGAACAAGCAGCGGCTCCAGTTCAAGAGGAAGCAGCACCTGTGGAACAAGCAGCAGCTCCAGTTCAAGAAACAGCACCAGTCGAACAAGCAGCAGCTCCTGTAACTGAAACAGTACCTGCAACAACTTCTTCAGCAAAAGAATGGATTGCCCAAAAAGAATCTGGTGGTTCTTACTCAGCATCAAATGGCCAATACATTGGACGTTACCAATTAAGCTCATCTTACTTAAATGGTGATTACTCAGCAGAAAACCAAGAACGCGTAGCTGATCAATATGTAACTTCACGCTATGGTTCATGGGAAGGCGCTCAGTCTTTCTGGTTAGCAAACGGCTGGTACTAAGATAAAACATTCGAGACTCCTTTTTGAGGGAGTCTTTTTTTGTTTGCATTTTTAACTGTCAGCTTGGTTGTCTTACTGATTTGTAAGCTAAAAAATCACCTTGTAAGTATTTCTTGGTGGTGTTCCTTGGTAGGATTATTTTTAGTAATCAGAAATATAACCAGGAGGCAACGAATGGATACATTGGATAGAACACTTTTCCATCTGATTAATAATTGGGGCAGCCGATCAAGTTACTTGGATGCGGTAGGCATTTTTTTCGCTGAAATGTCTCCGTATCTCTTGGCTGCTTTTTTGATCTTTTCATGGATAAGGAACAGAAATTATCCGGAGAAGCGGGAGACATTGCTAATTGCTGCGCTGAGTTTTGTAGTGTCAGAGGGTTTGGCTAAATTGATGGGGAAGTTTTATTATCATGTTCAACCTTTTGTTACTTTAGAAGCCAATCAATTGATTGCAAAGGATGTAAACAATAGTTTCCCAAGTGACCATACAGTTCTTATGGTTAGTTTCTTGTTCGTACTGTTTCTTGCTGGGTGTTCAAAAAGCAAATGGTTATATCTTTTTTGGGCATTCTTAGCAAGCATAGCAAGAATTTTTGTTGGGGTACATTACCCATCAGATGTATTGGTGGCGGCTTTAACAGCAATTGCGGTAGGCAGTGTGTGCTATTATTCGCTTAGAAGAGTAAGGTGGTTACGGCAGTTTGTTGACTGGCTTAGTAATATGGAGAAAAAGTTGGTTCATAGACGAACATAAACAGGGGCTGATTATGCCCCTGCTTGTTTTTCCGCAAAGTAATGGTCAATATGTTCTTTGATAGCAGCCGTGTCCTTTGTTACAAAGAGATCCCCTGGAAGCAGCAATGTCTTTTCTTCTGAATAGGAGACAAGTAGCTTGAATGGTTCGGGAACAATATACAAATCGGGTTCTTCTTCAATTGTACTAGGATCAAAATGTACATCGTAATGCGGGGACAGCTCCTTTTTCAAAGCATTAATTAACCGAATTTGACTAAAATGACCATAAGCAGTGATGAAGTGGTAATTGATACCTTGACTAACATAAACAACAAAACAAATCGTTTTCATGCGATTCCGCTCCTTAGCAGAAGGCTCGTAAATCCCTTCCGGATTGGTTTGGAAAATGAAATCAAGGACCGAACGTTTTTGTTTTTCAGTAGCATTTTCGATTCCCAATAGGTGATCGACACTTACCTCAAACAAGCGACTCATTTGAACTAGCAGCTCCAAATCGGGGTAGCTTTTATCCAACTCCCATTTAGAAATGGTTTGACGAGAAATATTCAGATAGTCGGCTAACTCCTGTTGTGTCAAATGTTTCTTTTGTCGTTCTTCCTTGATGCTTTTTCCTAACTCTATCTTCACTTTACAGCTTCCTCTCCAAATAACTAGTGTTTTGAATGAACCAATCCGTTGCTGCAGCAAAAAGTTGATGCAACGCGGCGTTGCATCAAGATGCTACCACAATCCAGGCAAGGCGCTCACTGTAATTTTCTTTTTCGTAAAAGGCTGAATGAGATGCAATTCATACGCATGCAGCATCAAACGGCTATTTGAATCTTTACTATACAATGGGTCACCAACAAGGGGGTGCCCCAGACTGGCTAAATGGACTCTAATTTGATGCGTACGACCAGTATCTAATCGACAATAGATTGCTGTATTTTTGCCAAGCGGCTGGGCAATAGATACATGGGTAATAGCCGATTTGCCAGTTTTTAGATCAATTCGACGTTTCCGACGATCATGGCGATCACGACCAATTTTTTTATTAATCGTCAGGTCTTTCGTCAGTTGTCCATGAACAATGGCTTGATAACGACGATAAATCTCTTTTTTTTCCAGCATCCGACCTAGAATAGGCAAAATAAACTGATTTTTAGCAAAAAGAATAGCTCCGCTGGTCTCCTTGTCCAAGCGATGAACAACGTGAGGCTGATTATCCGGTGATAAGTAAGCAGCCAGATGATTGAGCAAAGTATCCGTTTCGTCAGGCTGATTAGGATGAGTTTTCATTCCGGCGGGTTTATTGACAATAATCAGATGTTCATCTTCATAAAGAACGGTAATTAATTTTTTATTGCCTAATTGAATGGCGCGTTTGGGATAGTCATTATCTTCTATTACTAAAGTAATCTCATCATTTCCCCGAACCTGTTCTTGAAAATGGCAGAATTTTCCATTCACTAGGATTCCCTTACGCGTACGGATGAAATGCCTTACTTTTCTTGGAACCAGCCAGTCTTCTTCTAAGAGCTCTTTGACTGTCTTAGTAGGTGAATTCGCTGGTAAAGTGATAGTAAATTTCATTGGTTTCACTCCTCGCCCTTAATTGTAACAATCTTTGAGATGAAAGCAAAAATAAATTAGGTAAAAAGGTATTTTGTTTAAATGGTTCTTTCCCCTGTGTTTTCTGCAAATTAACAGATATTTAAGAAAAAAATCAGCTTTTCCTTGAGTTCTCATGCTAGAATAATGCCAATGTGTATCCGTCTGTAGACGTACGCGTAAAGCTTAAAATTGTGTTACACTAGGTCTGATTTTGAAGGAGTGGGGATCGATAAATGGATTTTCAGAAAATTTGGCAAAAAGTCAAAAGCGCATTAAAGACGTTTTGGATATGGATCAAGCCTTATTTGATTCGGTTCCACCATGCGCGCAAACGTATTTGGAAAAAATATCACGTGAATAAAATCCTGCTTCTATTGACGTTGGTTGTGGTTTTAGTTACCAGCATTTATTTATTTTATTTAGCTAAATCTGTCAATGTTGAAACGCTGCAATCCAGCTTGAAACAGTCAACCGAAATATACGATCAAAAAAATGAACAAGCCGGTACCTTATATGGTCAAAAGGGCACCTATGCAGAGGGAGATCAAATCTCTCCTTATATCAAGGATGCCGTGGTTTCGACTGAGGACCGCAGCTTTTACGAGCATCACGGCTTTGATATTAAAGGGATTGCCCGGGCCGCAGTTGGTACCCTGACTCGTGGAAGAATTACTGGCGGTGGGAGTACCATTACCCAGCAGTTAGCTAAAAATGCTTATCTCAGCTTAGACCAAACCCTTGAACGGAAGGCGAAAGAGCTGTTCATGGCGATCGAAATCGAAAAGAAATACAGTAAAGATGAAATTTTAACTATGTACCTAAACAATGCATATTTTGGTAACGGCGTATGGGGCGTGCAGGATGCCGCGCGCAAATACTTTGGTGTCGATGCCAATCAGGTGACGATTGGTGAAGCAGCAACCATTGCCGGTATGTTGAAAGGACCAAGTATTTACAACCCAATTGATAACTTGGAAAATGCTACAAATCGGCGTAATACCGTACTGAATGTGATGGTAGACAATGGCAAATTGGATGCCGCACAAGAACAGCAAGAAGCCCAGGTTGATCTAGGTTCGTTACTGAATGATACGTATACTGCTGGTGATGCTGGTTACAAGTATCCATTCTATTTTGATGCGATAATTGATGAAGCAGTGGATCGCTATGGCTTAAACGAAAAAGATTTACTGAATAAGGGGTATAAGATCTACACAGCATTGGATCAAAATTATCAGCAGCAAATGGAAGCTGTTTATGCCAATAATTATAATTTTCCAGCGAATGCTGCTGATGGAGCAATGCCACAATCCGCTTCTGTAGCATTAGATCCGACAACCGGAGGAGTAGAAGCGTTAGTTGGACGCCGTGGTGAACATGTCTTCCGGGGGTATAACTTTGCAACCCAGATGAAACGGTCACCTGGTTCCACCATGAAACCATTAAGTGTTTATGCACCAGCTTTAGAAGCAGGTTACAAACCGGATAGTATTTTACAGGATGTCCCACAAGAATATTACGATGCGAAAAACTATAGCGGTACCTATCAAGGTGAAGTACCAATGTACCAAGCAATCGCTCAGAGTCTAAATTTACCAGCTGTTTGGACACTTCATGAAATTGGATTAGACAAAGGATACAACAAGGCAAAAGAGTTCGGTATTCCGTTGGAAAAATCAGATAAATATTATGGATTGGCTTTAGGTGGCTTGGAGAATGGGACTTCCCCGATGCAAATGGCCGCAGCTTACGGCGCTTTTGCCAATCAAGGAAGAGTCTATAAGCCACACTTAATTACGAAAATCATTGATTCTACCGGAGCAGTTATTGAAGACAATAGTGATCCGAAATATGAACAAGTTATTTCAAAAGAAGTGGCGGACAGTATGACCAGCATGCTGCTGGGTACCTTCTCTAATGGTACAGCAGTGCAGGCTGCACCAGCTGGTTATACTATGGCTGGAAAAACTGGTACGACTGAAACCAACTTTGATGCTACCAAAGTAAATGACCAATGGATTATCGGTTATACACCAAATATCGTCATTTCTACTTGGTTAGGCTTTGAAAAAACTAGCGAGACTCATTACTTAAGCGGAACTAGTGGTGATGAAGTGGGGATGGTCTTTAAGGCCGAAGCAGAATCACTCTTGCCATATGCGAAGCAATCATCCTTCAATGTAGCTGATGCTTATGCAACAGGCGGCCAAGTCGTTCCTGCAGATGAGTTCGGCCAATCCAATGAAGACAAACAGTGGCAGGAAGATCTGAAAAATATCGGGGATAAAGCTACCGAAGGCCTCAATGGTTTTGGCGAGAAAGCAAAAGAAGGAATGCAGCAATTTGGAGAGAAAGCAAAAGAAGGTTTTAATCAATTAAAGGACAAAGGAATCCAATGGTTTCAGGATCAGGGAAATTAGACTTTGAACCCGTTTCCATTCATGTTATACTATGAAAGTAACTTTTAATAGAAAATGAGGGAAAATCATGACAAACATTTATGACACTGCCAATGGATTAGAAAGCGAAATCCGCCAATTACCAGAATTTAAAGCGTTAGAGGAAGCTTTTGCGAAATTAAAAGAAAACCCTGAAGCGTATAGTGCGTTTAAAGAATTCCAAGCTTTCCAACAAGAACTACAAGAAAAACAAATGACAGGCGAAGATTTTTCTGACGAAGATGCAGAAAAAGCGCAAGATCTAGCAACAAAAGTACAACAAGAAGAAACAATCAACGAATTAATGAGCAAGGAACAAGCTTTCAGCGTAATCATTAATGATTTAAATCGGATCATTATGACACCGATTCGTGACTTGTACGAAGGATAAAATTTATTCCCAGCAGAATGTATCTGCTGGGATTTTTTTATGTCTGAGAATGATGAAAAGAATCTCTTAAGGCGCTTTTTGTAAAGAACAGTTTATTCGTGTATTTTCTTTACTTGTGGTAAATTTCTAGTGTATTTCCAGCAATAAAACTACTTTGTTTTTGCTAAAGGAGATCTTATTATGAAACTATCACAAGAGAATACAATGACTGAAATTTACAACCTGATATTGAATTCCAAAACCCGGGACTGGGAACGTTCTTTGCTGCTGGAAGCAAAAGATGCCATAGAAACGGGAGCTAATTACAATGAAACTATTGCTAAGCTGGAGGCAGCCCTGCGACCTTTGGCAAGCAGGAACAATTTAACACCAGATGTGACTGATTTTTATCAGAAGCTTATGGGGGAATACCAGTCAGAGCTGGAATACGACAGCAGCAAGCATCAAGTTACCGATCCTCGCTATCAAAGTCGTGCTGTTTTCGCAGGAGGATGTTTCTGGTGTATGGTAGAGCCCTTTGAAGAGCGGCCAGGAATTATTTCGGTGTTGTCTGGTTATACTGGCGGAGAGCTTGACAATCCCAGCTACGATCAGGTTCTTGTTGGAAATACCGGGCATGTGGAAGCAGTGGAGATCATTTTTGATACGCGAATAGTCCATTATCAGGAGTTAATCGACTTGTACTGGCAGATCACGGATCCTACAGATGACTTTGGACAATTTCAAGATCGAGGCACTCAATACCGTCCAATTATTTTTGTTCAGGATGAAGAGCAAAGGCAAATTGCTGAGGCAGCAAAACAAAAAATCATTGACTCAGGATACTATAAAAAACCGATTGTGACTGAAATTCGCTGGGCTAGTACTTTTTGGCCAGCAGAAAATTACCATCAGGAGTTTTATAAAAAACAGCCGAAAAGATACAAAGCAATCAAACGATCCCGCCAACAGTTTTTATCTTATCAGCACCTGAAAGGGAATCTGCGAAAGGCGTTCACCAAGAACAGTTAAAAAAAGGAACAGCAGCAAATCATTAGATTGGCGGCTGCTCCTTTCACTTGACTAGTTGTCGGTTGCTCTGCGGAAAACCGGAATATCACTATGATCGCCGTAATCAACACGACCGATAGTTTTCAAAGCATCCATATCTTCTTCAGAAATGGTGAAGTCAACATCGGCATTATTTTTCATATGCTCGATATTTTCTGTTTTTGGCAAAGGCAGCAGATCCAGCTGTAGGCAATAGCGAATGGCTAGTTGGGGAATTGAGACCTGATACTTGTCTGCCATGGTAGTAATTGCTTCGTTACGCATCATGGCACCGTGAGCAATTGGCGAGTAAGCTTCTACTAAAATATCATTTTGCTGAGAAAAGTTAATCACATCGAGTGGTGTATGTCCGATATGTGCTAAGATTTGATTCACCATTGGTTTTACTTTGGCATTGGCTAAAAGGTTTTCTAAATCAGCCTGTTCAAAGTTGGAAACCCCAATTGCCCGCAGTTTTCCAGCTTCATAGGACTCTTCTAATGCTCGCCAAGCTTCTAAATTCCCCTCAAAGAAATGTTCCTCGTCGTTCTGGAATTCAGCCCAAGGTTTAGGACTGTGGATAATCATCAGGTCAATATAATCTAATCCTAATTTCTCTAACGATTCATCAATTGCAGTCAAAGCTTCTTTGTAATTTTTGATTTCAGCTGCTAGCTTAGTCGTTACAAAAAGATCCTTGCGATCTACACCCGATGTACGAATTCCTTCACCAACTCCAGCTTCATTTGTATAAGCTTGTGCCGTATCAATATGGCGATACCCCACACTAATGGCATCTCGAACATCCTTGGCTGCTTTTGCATTATCAATCATCCAGGTACCGAAACCAATTTTGGGAATTGTTACACCATTAGATAAAATAAAACGTTCATTCAACATCATTATTCCTTCTTTCCTTAGGATAATATCATCATAAACCTTAACCCTAACTTTAAGGCAAGCGATATGCTGACTTTTTTTAGTCTATGTCTAATTTCATGAATCCTACCTCAAAGGGGAGGTTGGTAAAGGTCTTAGTTTCCAAATGAACAAATCCATGTTCTTCGTACCATTTTTTTAAGCGAGTGTTTTCTTCAATAATACCAATTTTAATGGACTTTCCACCTCTCTCTTTGATTAAAGTCTTCACTTGCTGCATGATCATGCTGCCATATCCTTGATGGCGATATTTGGGTAGAATTGCTACCTTTTCTAAGGAATATTCCTGGTTTTGTGTGTTTTCTAACTGGAAGAAACCAATCATTGTATTTTGGTAAAAAACACCATATAAATTTTTGCCTAGCTTCAGATCATACAATAGATGGTTTGTTTGAGTAAAGGCACCATTGGTAGGGCAATTATCTCTGGTTAGTTGAAATTCTTCGGCAACCGTTGCGAAGCTTCTTCGAATGACTTCAGCTGCTTCCGCGGTGTCTTGCTTTGTCAGCTGTTTGAATTGGACCCTTTCACTTTTCTTCGCTAGTTTGCTATTAAATAGAACCAGCCCGCCCAAAATAAATAGACCACCAATCACCGTTGACCAGCCGGGTACCTCATCAATTAGCAGAAAACCTAAGATAGAAGTAAAAAAAGGGGTTAAATACATATAATTACTAACCGATGCTACATTGTCTGCTCGTTCAAAAGCCTTAGCCCAGCAAACATAGGCTACAGCACTGGAAAAAACGCCCATTAAGACAATACAAAGAATTGCGAGCCAAGAAGCCTGCTGTACCTGTTGGAAAGAACTAACTGAAAAAATGGAAAGTAAAATTGTTCCAGCAAAAATACTATAGGTAGTCACCTGAATTGCAGCATATTTTTTTACTAAGCGCTTGGAAAGCAGATTGTAAAAACTCATACAAAAAGCTGCTACAAAAAACCAGATTAAGCCATAATTAATCGTAAAACCGCCAGGCAGTAAAGTGATCAACAGCACCCCCATAAAAGAGAGGGAGCTGGCAAACCATTGAAGTTTGGTTAATTTCTCTTTGTAAATAAAGCTGGATAAAACGGAAGAAATCATCGGAACTGCTGCAATGATTACACTGCCAGTAGCGGCATTGACTGTTTCTAATCCCTTATTAAAAGCGATCATGTAAATGAAAAAACCGACGGCACCGGTTAAGAAAATCCAACCCAAATCCTGTTTTTCAACTTTTTTAAGTTTAATTATAGGTGCTAATAAAATTAGGGCAATTGAGGCTACAATGTAGCGTAAAAATGAAATGGAATAGGCTGAAAACTCTCCCATGATAAAGCGAGACAGCACATAGGAAATAGACCAGCACAAAATACTTGCCATGGCGTAGAAGTGATAGCTCTTTTTGTTCACAAATTCACGACTCCTTTCATGCTTACTGTATCATGAAAGGGCTAGTGATAGGAGAGAACTTTTTAAATTAAGCCGAAAAGTATCTAAAGTCATAGAGACTGTGAAAGTTGTATGGGTGGTTAACTAAATCTAAGGGAATCATTTTTCTAAGTGCAGGAAAAATGAGTATTGACTTCGTCCGCCTACCATCCAACTAAACAACACGAACGAAGAGTAGCTGATAGGTTTTATAGATTTCTTTCGCTCTGAATGAAACTGCGAAAAGTTGGACTGGCAAAAAAACACCGGAAGAAAAATCTTCCGATGTTAAAAGCATTTCTTATAATGAATGGTGGTCAGTTCTTGAGATTACGTCGCGACGTTGTTCAGGTGTTAAGTCACGGAATTTAACAGCGTAGCCAGATACACGGATAGTAAAGTTCGCGTATTTAGGATTATCGATGTCCTTATCCATTTCTTCCAACAGTTCACGACCAAATACGTTGACATTTAAGTGGTAACCGCCACGGTCAAAGTAACCATCAAGGACGTTACGCAGGTTATCAATTTGCATTTCTTCATCATCTGAGCGACCAAGTGCACCTGGGTTGATTGTTTGAGTATCAGAGATACCATCCTGTGCACATGAGTAGTTTAATTTTGCTGTTGAGTTCAGAGATGCCAACAGGCCATTTTTCTCACCTAAGAATTTGCCATCTTGATAACTTGGGTTTGCGCCTGGAGCCAATGGTTTACCTGCACGACGTCCGTCTGGTGTATTCCCAGTGTTTTTACCGTACACAACATTTGAAGTAATTGTCAATAATGACAAGGTTGGTGTTGAGTTGCGGTAAGTATGCTGACGCTTGATTTGGGCCATGAAGTATTCCAAGATCCAGTTTGCTTCTTCATCAGCTTCATCAATGTCATTCCCGTAAGTTGGGAACTCGTTTTGTGGAACGTAGTCCACTGCAAGTCCGGTTTCGTCACGGATGACTTTAACGTTACCATGTTTGATAGCCATTAAAGAGTCTGCTGCGTGAGAAATACCAGCGATACCAGTCGCAAAGGTACGTTTCAAGTCAGTATCCATTAATGCTAATTGAGGTGCTTCATAAGCATATTTATCATGCATATAATGAATCACGTTCAATGTATTTACATATAATTCAGCTAACCAGTCCATGATGTCTTTGTAGTTTTGGATAAATGTATCGTAATCCAACGTGTCGCCATCCATTGGTCGCATTCTTGGTCCCACCTGCATGTGAGTCATTTCGTCGACGCCGCCGTTGATTGCGTACAAGACTGCTTTTGCCAAGTTAGCACGAGCACCAAAGAACTGCATGTCTTTACCGATAACAGTTGCTGATACACAGCAAGCGATTGCTGCATCGTCAGAACCCCAGTATTGACGTAATAGATCATCATTTTCCAATTGGATCGAAGAGCTTTGCTTAGCAACTTTTGCTGCGTAAGTTCGGAAGCCTTCTGGTAATTTTGAAGAATACAAAACAGTCAAGTTGGGCTCTGGTGAAGGTCCCATGTTAGTCAATGTGTGCAGAATGCGGAAGTCATTCTTCGTTACTAATGAAGAACCATCCATGTTCATACCAGCAATTGACAGAGTTGCCCAGATTGGGTAACCAGAGAATAATTGATTGTATTCAGGAGTACGGGCAAATTTCACCATACGTAGTTTCATGATTAAGTGATCGATTAATTCTTGTGCTTCAAATTCAGTAATCAAGCCGCGGTCCAAGTCACGTTGAATATAGACATCCAAGAAAGCTGAGATACGTCCGATAGACATAGCTGCTCCATTTTGTGATTTGATTGCTGCTAGGTAACCGAAGTATAACCATTGGATTGCTTCTTTAGCGTTAGCTGCTGGAGCAGAAATATCAAAGCCGTAAGAAGCGGCCATATCTTTCATGTCTTTTAAGGCACGGTATTGTTCCGCAACTTCTTCACGCAATTGAATGACATCGTTGGTCATGGTTTTGTTGCCGACCAATTTATGGTCTTTCATTTTTTGTTCCATTAGATAGTCAATTCCGTATAAAGCAACGCGACGGTAGTCGCCGATGATGCGGCCACGGCCGTAAGCATCTGGCAAACCAGTGATGATTTTGTTTTTACGTGCTAAGCGCATTTCATCTGTATAAGCATCAAAAACACCTTGGTTATGTGTTTTACGCCATTTGCTGAAGATGAAAGACATTTGGTCATCGACATCGTAGCCATTTGATTCTAAAGCTTTATTCGCCATGTTGATGCCACCAAAAGGCATGAAAGCTTGCTTCAACGGTACATCTGTTTGTAAACCAACAATTTTTTCTTCTTCTTTAATCAGATAGCCTGGCTCATGAGAAGTGATCGTTGCTGGAATGTTGGTGTCCATGTCATAAACACCGTTTTTCTTATGCTGTACGTCAAATAGTTCTTGTAATTTGTCCCATAAAGTATTTGTACTTGGTGCTGCTTCTTCTAAAAAGCTGTCGTCGCCTGTGTACTCAGTGTAATTGCGTTTGATAAAGTCTAATGTGTTTACTTCATGTTGCCATTTTCCGGGAGTGAAACCTTCCCATTGTTCAAACTGTAATTTGTTTTTCATTGAAATTCTCCTTATTATTCGTTGTGTGACTAATTATTTTTTCCAAATATTAGTCGGGGGGTCATGCAATATACTAATCTGCTAAAAATATATGATAATTATTCTAATTATCAATTAGAGTGGAAATATGCAGAATAAGTATCCTTATTGAGATTGAAAGAAAGCGCTTCTTGATACCGAGAGTATAACAGATAATGTTGCTGTTTTGCTACTGTTTTTTCGAAAATAGTCAAAAAAACTAGATTTTCCGCTAATTTTATACAACAGATTGATATGCTGTATAACAGTTTATGATAAAATTTTAATGATACTATTTGTAATTTAACTATGATTAAATAAAAATAAGATGAGTAAGTATGTGAAGGAATTGCTAAAAAGGAGGTTTGTTTTTTTATGCTGCTGATTTATAGTAAAGTAGGAGGGGATTAAGATGGATACAGCCTTACAGCTTCGAAAAGCTTATGATAAAAAACAGTCACTCACCGATCAGGAAATTGAACAGTATCTTGCTGCATCTCCAATCGTAAAAAAGCTAACTAAAGACTGGGTTGAGCAGCCATTCTTCGCTATCTTTCGTTTGCTTTGTTTAGCAGAAATTCCTTATAGCCAACGACTTCCTTATACTCAAAATCTGATGGCGTATGTAATAGCAACTACTGCCACAGAGGAGGGCTTTTCTTATACCGGAAAAGTTGAGGGAATTGTCCCTTGCTACAACGTGATGCTGTTGGAAGCTTTTACTCGTTTGGGACAAGCAAAGTCACCAGAGGTTCAAGCAGCCTTAAATTGGATTAAAAGGTACCAAGTATTTGAACGCAATCATACCACCAGTTGGCCTCACAAAGGAATTTGTAAGCATGGTGGCTGTATGCTCAAAACTCCCTGCTATATTGGAATTGGAAAAACGGTGCGAGGATTAATTACTTACGCAGAGTACACTAGCCACAGAGATGAAGAAGTGGAAGTACTAATAAAGCAAGGAACAGACTATATGCTGAAGCATCAGCTTTTCCAACGACTTTCTAACCAGCAGCCGATTAGCGCGCATATTACCGATATCATGTTTCCGCAAGCCTACATGCTTTCGTTAACTGATTTAGTTTTCATTGCTAATAAAGCTCATTTATGGGAAGACAAGCAAAGTCAACCGCTAAAGGATTTATTACGAGAAAAAGAAATAGCTCCACAGCAATGGAAACTAGATTATATTTATGGGCACAAGGGGTACAAGGCCTTTGAAACCCGACGTAAAGCTTCCGAATGGATTGGGTATTTGTTTGCTGAGGTGTGTAAAACATAAAAAAGAGGCTGTGACATAAGTAGTCTCTAAACGAATAAAAAAAATACCCACCTCCCGAAAATCTATCAATGATTTTCAGTGAGGGGGTCATTTTGTCTATGTAAGAAGTCCTGAAGTTCGTCCTGCAACTGCCAACTTCATCATATTGAGGGCCAACACGAGGAGGCCGGTTTCTCTCTTCACTTTTTCCATACCTCGAACATGGTAACGAGTGAAACCTAAACAAGCTTTCATCCGACCAAAAACAGGTTCTACGTCGATTTTTCTTCGTGCATAGATTTTTCCTGTTTCAGGAGTTGAAAGCAGAGTGACTTGTTTCGCTTTAAAATATTCCCAGGAAGGGTTGACGCTTATTTTTCTGGTGTATCCTTTTTGTGTTAATGCGGCTGGAATAACTTGTTTATTCTGATCGTATTTCTCCGCTTGATATTCTTTAAAATCTTTTACGAACCCTTCATCATCTATTCGTTGACGGTAGGCATGAAAATTGCAACGAACACCCTTTGGATCCACGTAATAATCGGCTTCTTCATAATAGGTCCAGTTCATGACTTTTCGCTCATCCGTTTTCCATTTCTTACTTTGTTCCTTGAGCATTGTTGCATAAGGAATCAATGCAGTATACTGTGCGTACTCATCCTCTAATTGTCGATAATTTTTTTCTGACCCATATCCTGCATCAGCAACAATCACGGTTTCTTCAACCAAATCCATTTTGTCTAAAAATGGAAGTAACGTTTTTGTGTCTGTCGGATTTTGATAAACATCATAACCTACTATATATTGATTACAAGTGGCAAGCTGTAGATTATAGGCCGGCTTCAACTGGCCATTATGCATGGGATCTTCTTTAACCCGCATGAAAGTAGCATCTACATCCGTCTTTGAATAACTGTTGCGAGTTCCACAAAGAGTGAGACGAAGGTGATGTTCAGCCATTTTTTCGCGACGTTCCGTTAGTTTTCGTTTTTGTGATTTCACTGTTCGACGTTGTTGTTTTGCAGGATTAGGAGAGACCTTTTTGGTCTCTTGTATTTCCTGTTCCACCTCTTCTAAACGCAGCTCTAACCGTGTTAGAACTTCATCCAATCGGTCCAAGGTAAGGTCTGAACCTTCAGGAATATGTTTTACTTGATAGGCTTCTTTTAACTCGGTCATCAAGGTCAAGATCGTTTCACGATTCATTTGATCATACCGAAGTGTGCTCTTTTTCCAAACAAAACTGTATTTATTCGCATCGGCTAGAATCTTTGTACCATCAATAAAGAGGGCGTCATCAATTAATTGACGTTCCCGTAAATAGCTGGTTAATGATTCCAGACTTTGATTGACTAACGTTTCTACATCGTTGGAAATATGGAAACGTGCAATAGTGCGATAAGAAGGCACACGTTCCTGCGTCAACCAGCGTGCTGGCAAACTTTCTTCCGCAAGTTGTTCAATTTTACGGCTAGTAAATACGCTGCGAGTATAAGCAAATAAAACGAGTTTTAGCATTAAACTAAGATCGTACTCCCGAGGTCTACCAAAAAGATAAGGTTCCTTGAACTGAAGAGCCTCAACTAATTCATGAATAAACCAGGCAGTATTCTCTTTTTTTGGAACATAGGAAGTAGATATATTCAAAGTAAGCTGAGCCATGTTATAATTAGTCATGTGTTTTGGTCCTTTCGAGGATTAAAGTTTGAGTATAGGCGGCCACCTATACTCTTTTATTTTACCCAAAAATGCCAGTAAAAAGAACGATAATCGTCATTTCACCGGCATTTTTTTAAGACTTATGTCACAGCCTCATATCTTCAACGTGTTTCATCCGGTAAATGTGGGGATTCATCATTTGAAACTTGTCCTTTAGAATGATAGAGCCAGATGCCCAACAGCAGTGTAATAATTGTTCCTACAACATAAGTACCGATTACAAAGCTGGATTCGGCGGTAACAAACATTAAAACCATACTGAGAATCAAACAAGCTTCACCTAAAATGGAGCAAATGACTAAACCAGTCATGCCACCAGGTACTTGGTAGACACGTTGCATTGTGGCATCCCTTTTTCGTAAAATAATGGCTGCTGGAAACATAAACAGGTATGGAATCATCAAAATAATCACACTAAAAGAGAAGATCGTCCAAAAGATGGCATTGGCATCACCAGTCGTTGCGTAATTGACAATAATCAAGAAAGTAGCCACAATACCCATGAAATAATACAAGCCATCAGGTGTTCCATATTTTTTATTGCGATGCTTCAAGAAACGGTTTCGCTGATCTAATTTTGCAGCAATAAAAACTTCATTGGCGCCTAAGGTCCAAGAGACCATGTTGGAAATGAGAGTGCTCATCGATACCAAAATGATCACGTAAAAAACAGGCATTTGAAAACTGCCAAATACTTTGCATAGTTCCAGCAAAGCATAGTAAAAACCATCTACTGTATCAATTTGATTTGCTGGAATGGCAACTAATACTCCGTAGGTCCCGAAGATATAAAGGGCTGAAATAATTACCCCAGCAACTACTGTCATTTTAGGAATCGTTTTTCCAGGATTCGCAATTTGATTGCCAATTGAGCCAATCAATTCGAAACCCAGCAGATTATAAATTATGACTGAAATATAGCGCACGGTATTTCCAGGAGTAGGAATAAACGAAGCTGCGGAAAAATCATTTGCAGTTCCGTGTTGAAGGGCATAAACAATGCCCATAAAGCCGAAAATCAGCAGGACAGCTATTTTGAAAATTGCGGCGATATTCGTTACGGTGACAGACAGATCCACTCCACGGATACCAATATAAACAATTAACCAGCACATGACTAAAGCCAAACCGGCTAAAAAGAACGGACTGGCCTTTGGCATGAATGCATAAGAAAACCAACTGGAGAAGGCGACAAATACAGCGGGCATCCAGAAGGCGACATTCACCCAGTAAAACCAACCATTTAGTACCCCGATCTTATCACCAAAGGATCGTTTGATCCATAAATAAATTCCGCCATCCCCTGGATAATTACTTCCTAACTCAGCAGTTACTAAGCCATAGGGCAAAAAGAAAAGTACGGTAGTAATCAGCCAAATTGTAATCGAAGAAACGCCAATTGCTGAGGAGGCGACGAAGGAATCTAATACTAAAACACTGCAAATCGTAAATAAGATACTTTTTACCAAGCTTACTTTTTTTTCTTCCATGGTTCTACGCATTCCTTTCATATACTAGGGCACTGCAAATGGCTCAAGCAAAACCTTCGCATTTTTTGTGATTTTCAAAAGAACTAGCTAACATGGCACCTACGGAGTGTTATAATCAAGAAAAATGATCGGAGGCAAAGGAATGATACCGCTTACTGATAGTGTGTGGCAGAAAATCAATACCTTCATCTATTCCATTTACCAGACAGACACAATGGATGCTTTACGTGTGACCACACTAGAAAAGCTTCCTGAATTAGTCATATCAGACTGTTCTTTTTTTGATATGGCTCGGATTGAAAAAGGCCAGACACGTTACTTCAACCCGCTATCTTTAACGATCAGTCAAGAAAAACTGAATGAATACTTTGAATCGTTTATTTATGGTGATTATGTTTCCTGGATGTTTTCCCTTCATAAAAATTCTGTCGTTTATTGTGATTCAAAAATTGTTACGGAAGAAGTACGGGAACAAACTCCTTTGTATAATCAATGGCTGGAGCCAATGAATTTGTATTATAGCTGCGGAATAAATTTTGTACGGGAAAATACCCCTTATGGCTCGCTTAATCTATTCAATTCTCGTAAACGTGGCGATTTTACTCAGCAAGATTTAGCCATTTTAACGATTTTAGAGCCGCATTTTACCCTGAAGCTGACGCAGCTGTATCCCCATGGTCTGCCAATTTTATCTGACAAAACCGTTGAGCAACCATTGGATAAATTTCATTTAACGGAGCGGGAACAAGAAGTGGTTCGTTGGTTGTGTTCTGAAGCCAGCATGGAAGAAATCAGCCAGCAAATGTACATTAGTGTCCATACCGTTCGCAAACATGCGGCCAATATTTACCGCAAAACTAGCTGTAAAAATCGCAATCAGTTGATTGCCTTCATGAACAAAGCTTTGAACACATAAGAAGGTCGCTGAGAATCAGGCAGCACTCTCAGCAACCTCAGGTTATTAAGGTTTAGGTTTTTGCAGGGTCATACAATGAATGTTGCCGCCGCACAAGGACCATTCGCGACTCCAGATACGGACGATTTCACGATCAGGCATTAATTCCTTGAACATTTTGCAAGCAACCTCATCCATCGGATCATCAAACTGCGGTACCACTAATGCACCATTAATCATATAGCTGTTAATATAAGTAACAGCCAGCGGCAAGCCGCTTTCACGAGTTGCTGCGGTATCACTAATATCAATACCCGCATTTTCTTCCTCGCTAATGTAAAGAATTTCAGGAATCGGTACTTTATGGATTTCTAATTTACGTCCCTTAGCATCTGTTTCTTGACTCAGAATATCATAGGCTTCTTTTAATGGTTTGTATTGTGGGTTTTCTTCATCATCCGTCCAAGAAAGAGCGATTACTCCAGGTTTAATGAAGAAGCAGACATCATCAATGTGTCCATCGGTTTCATCAAAAGCCATTCCATCCTTAAGCCAAATAACCTTTTCTAAATTCATGTATTCCTTCAGTAAATCCTCGATCTCATCACGAGTCATTCCCGGATTACGATTGTCATTGAAGACACTGTTCTCAGAGATTATCAGGGTACCCTCACCATCTACCTGTGTTGCTCCGCCTTCCAGAATCATTTTAGCAGTCGCATCGTAGCGGTCGATATTTTCTAATTCTAACAGCTTTTGCGCAAACTGCGAATCCAGTTTCCAAGGGAAATACAGCCCTTCATCTAATCCGCCGTAGGCATTGAAGCCCCAGTCAACGCCGCGAATATCGCCTGTATCATTGATTACGTAAAACGGACCTTTGTCCTGTGCCCAAGAATCATCGGTGGACATCTCAATGAGCCGAACTTCCTCTGGTAAACGCGCCCGAGCATTTTCATACTGCGCCGCCGAACAAATTACACGGACCTCTTCATACGGAATCATCTTCTCAACTACATCCACAAAAACTTTTTGCGCTGGTTTACCGCCATCACGCCAAGTATCGGTGCGCTCTGGCCAAATAATCCAGGAGCATTCATGCTCTTCAAATTCTCCCGGCATCCGGTAGCCGTCTTTTTTTGGTGTACTGTCTTTGATTGATCGTGCCATTTTTTCCACTCCTTTATCTTTGTTGTGTTTAGTGTATGCCTAATCAACTAATTGAATAAATTAGTGAGGATAAGTATTTGTTAGGATTACTCAAATGAAGTAGAAATGAAGTAGTCTACTAGGGTAAGAAAAATCCAAGGTAAAAGTATCTTTACATTTTTTGAAGATAAGTTATAATTAGGTAAAGATATCTTTACGAAGGGGAAGCAGATGAAAGTCATTAATCATATCAAGGAGATTCGGGAAGCCAGAGGAATTCCGCAATATACGATGGCTGATGCTGTGGGAGTTTCACGTCAGACCATGACGGCAATTGAAAAAGGTAAGTACAATCCTAGCCTGGAGCTGTCTTTGAAGATTGCGGAGTATTTTGAACTGCCGTTTGAGGAAATATTTTATTTGGAAGGGAAGAAGAAGTGATGGGAAGATCTGGGTATGCTTTTTTTCGGGGAACTTTTGAGGTTAATATTTTTTGGGTTATTTTTTTCATAGTCTTACTCTTTTTAGAGATCTATGCAATTGGAGAAAGTTTTCTTTTTATTCTTCGAGCGCAAGACAAAACCAATTATGAGGTAGAGAACAGGGGCTTTATTAACGCCTTAGCCAAGAGCTTTGTGATTATTCTACTTCTTCATTTTGTCCAAATGGTTGTACGAGTGGTTCATTATGAGAAGACTGGGACGGATATCAATTTGTTGGTTAAACCTGGGTTGTTGATTTATGGTTTAGACGGCCCACCTAGAAATCATTTTGAATCTTTTGGAGTAGACTTAGTTATCTTGGGGATTTGTCTAGTAACAAGCCGTTTGCGCTATCGGACTTGGAGTTTGAAAGAAAGTTTCGCGGCGGGAGTTGCTGCTTTTAAAGAAAATCGACAGTTGAAGAAGAAATAGCAGGTATTAGGTGGAGTACTTTTATTGCCGTTTGAGAAAATAGGTTATTTGGAAGGGAAGAAAAAGTGATGGAATTGAGGACAGTTAGTTCTTTTTACCTAGCTGGTTTAGGGATAGGTACAAGAATTGTGGTATGGATATTTAGTTTTCTGTCGATCTATGGTTTCTTTTCTTCGCTTGTTTACCTCATCAAAGAAGTAAGTAGAAAGAATGATGAGCTGGTGAGAAGAATTTTAGTTCATGCGATGGCGATGAGCTTTGTGATTATTTTGTTGCTGCACTTTGGTCAGATGCTTACTCGATTGCTGGTTTTTATCAACACCGGTAATGATTATCATTTTTTAGTCTCGTCTGGGTTATACATAAGTAACTTGGATGTGAAAAGAGCTCATTTGGAATTTTTTGAAGTTGATCTTGGCGTATTTGCAATTTGTCTGCTAATAAGCCGTTGGCGCTACCGTACATGGACGTTAAAAGACAGTCTTACAACTTGGATAACTGTTACCGGTGAAGAGAGATATTCAAAGAAATAATCATTTTCCGACTAAAGTAGGAGGTCGGCATGATGGAGTTGTGTCATACTTTTATTAGAAGGAGTGACACTATGACTAGATCAATTGACGGTTTCAAATTAAAATTAATTGCAATTATTGCGATGGCACTAAACCATATTGGGAGCGGCTTTAGCCTGGGGGATTATTCTCCACCAATATATTTCTTCACTGAATTTATTGGAAAGCTGACTTTCCCGATTATGGCGTATCTGCTGGTTGAAGGGTTCTATTATACGAAGAATCGAACGAAGTATGCGGGAAGATTAGCGATTTTTTGCCTGGTTTCTGCCTACCCTTTTCATTTATTGTTTCATCCGAATCATCCATTTAGTGCGATTGAACTGGTTAACAACATTTTCTTCACACTCTTGATGGGACTACTTTTGTTGATGACTTGTGAAAAGGTTAAAAGTACGAGTGGTCAGGTCGTTTTAGCCTTTCTTTTCTCATTTACGACTATCCTGTCAGACTGGACTTTAATTGGTGTACTGATAATATTTGGTTTTTACAAATTACGGGGTCGTAAAATAGGCATCATTCTTCCTGTTATTTATGGGGCAGTATTTTTATTCGTAATTATGGCATTAATGCATGTCAGCGCCCCAGCGGTAGTTCCACTTTATGAAGTGTTTACTGGATTGGGAATTTTATTGGTTATTCCGATTTTATTGGCCTATAATGGCGAGCGCGGGTACTCTCCTACCTGGGTAAAATGGGGATTTTATGGTTTTTATCCGTTGCATCTGCTACTTCTCGTTGGTATTCGCTTTTTAATTCAATAAGTCTAAAGTCGTTAACAGAAATTCACTGCAATTTTTGTTAACGACTTTTTTTGCTTTTCGAACAAGCAAACTTTTATTGACAGAAAAAGCTCATGTGATAAAATGCAAGTAAATACTTGCATTTTAAGATTGGAGGTTGATTATATGATTTCGGGAGCTGAATTAGTAGTTAAGGCACTCATCCAAGAGGCGGTCGAGATTTGTTTTGCTTATCCAGGGGGCCAAGCGATTGATTTGTTTGATGCATTGTATCAACGAGAAGAATTTCGGGTAGTGCTGCCTAGGCATGAGCAGGGATTAGTTCACGCGGCAGATGGGTATGCGCGCTCAACTGGCAAAGTAGGAGTTTGTATAGTAACTAGTGGGCCGGGAGCGACTAACCTAATCACTGGTATTGCAACAGCGGGGTACGATTCGGCACCGTTAGTTTGTATTACTGGACAGGTAGCGACTCATTTAATTGGAAAGGACGCTTTTCAAGAGATTGATATGGTCGGATTATGCCGGCCAATTGCTAAATATGCGGTTACAGTTAAACGACGTGAAGACTTAGGCGCGATTCTCAAGAAGGCTTTTGTCATTGCACAAACTAGGAAACAAGGAGTGGTTGTGGTAGATATACCTAAGGATATTCAACAAGCCCTGGGGAGTGACAATTATCCAGAAGAGGTAACGATTCGCGGATATCAGCCGCAATTAGAAGCATCAGTTGAAAAGGTTCAAGCTGCCGCAAATTTATTGAATACAGCAAAACATCCTGTTGTTTTAGTGGGTGGAGGTGTTCATCGTGGTAAAGCACATAAAGTATTGCTGGCGCTGCTTGAAAAGAGCCGCATACCGGTTGTAACAACAATTATGGGAAAAGGTGCATTATCCAGCAATCATGAACTTTATATAGGTAATATTGGAATTCATGGTAGCTTTGTTGCGAATTATGCCATCATGAACAGCGATGTCCTTTTAGCGATTGGTACACGCTTAAGTGACCGAGTAACAGGGAAAAGTGAGACCTTCTGTCCAACTACGAAGCTGATTCATCTAGATATTGATCCAGCGGTTATCAGAAAAAATGTGAACGCTGAGCTGGCTATTGTGGGTGATGTTCAACGGATTTTGCCACAATTGACTAAGCAGGTTGCGTCTAGAACTTATGAAAACTGGCTGAAGGAATTGCAAGAAAAGAAAGCAGCTCAACCAATTGAAATGGCAGAAGCAGGTATAACACCAGAAAAAATTATTCGAAAAATAAATGACTGTTTTTCTAATACAATTGTCGTGACAGATGTTGGACAAAATCAATTGTGGACAACACAGTTTTTACAAGTAAGCAAAAATATTCAATTGCTTACTTCTGGTGGGTTAGGTACGATGGGGTTTGGTTTTCCAGCTGCTTTAGGAGCAAAGTTGGGAAATCCTGAGAAAAAGGTAGTTGTTATAACCGGAGACGGTGGATTTCAGATGAATTTGCAGGAGCTTGCTACCGCTGTAATGGAAAATATCCCAGTGATCATTTGTATCTTCAATAATGGTTGTTTAGGAAATGTTCGTCAGTGGCAGGAAATGTTTTATGATAAACGGTATTCCTATACCGATTTGTCCTTTCAAAAAACATCTTATGTACCTGATTTTATTGCTTTAGCTCGTAGTTATGGGATGGATGGAATACGAGTTACCAGTGAGGAGCAGATTGAAGAAGCGTTTACTCAAGGAATAGCGAATGCTGATAAATCGTTAATAATCGAATTTATGTTAGCCAGAGAACATAATGTACTGCCGATCGTCCCCCCAGGTCAAAGCTTAAAGGAAATGATTAGCTATGGAGAATAAAACAGAAAAAAGATGGCTGAGTGTATATGTTGAAAATGAAGTAGGAGTACTTGCAAGAGTTGCTGGATTGTTCTCAGGAAAATTGTATAATTTAAATAGCTTAACGGTAGGTGAGACTGAACAGTCAGATACTTCTCGCATGACGATTAGTCTATTCAGTGATGACCGTACGTTTGAACAGGTGAAGCATCAGCTGAATAATATGGTAGAAGTCATTCAGGTGGTTGATTATACTCAACAGCCATTTCATGCCAAAGAAGTCATGTATGTGAAAATTACTAATTATTCGGAAATGGAACCGTTGCTGTTAGTGGAGAATGAATTTACTTTTTCGATTGTTGATAGCAGCCCACAGGCATTAATAATCGAGAGTCTAGCCAATGAGCAAACAAATGATCGACTGATGCAAAAGTTGCAGCAGCTTTTTCCGGAGGGAATGGAGGTTGTCCGAGGCGGCAGTGTCGCCTTAACCCGTCTGCATAGTCGGTAACAAAGGAGAGTACAGTGAAAAATACGCGAAGCAATATCATGGAAGCCACGAAAAAGATGATTATCGAAAAAGGTTATCATTCCATGACCACTAAAGATATCGCGAAAGCAGCGCAGGTCAATGAAACTACGTTGTTCAGACAATTCGGGTCAAAAAAAGAACTGCTGCTGGCAACCTTAAAAGAAGCTGAGTGGATTCCAGATACAGATGAGAACTTGGTTGATCAGTTTCAATGGGACTTGAAAAACGATCTGCGCTTGATTATGGAGAATTATTTTCAACAAGTACCACCGGATATTGTTCGTTTTTCATTAGGACTACGAGCTCAAGATATTTATCAGGAAACATTGCCCTATGTTCAAAAGATACCAGCCGCTTTTACCCAGTTAATTGAAGAGTATTTGGTAGAGATGGTGAGGCAAAAGAAAATTAAGGTGGCTGATCCTCAAAAAACAGCAGAGGTTCTTTTCTCAAGTCTAATTGGTTTTGCTTTTCTGCATGCTTATTCCGATAATCAGCAATTTGAGAAGGAAAACAAAGCGTTTATTTTCCAAGCCGTGGAAATGTTTAGTGAAGGCGTGATTAGTTAGTTTTTAAATAAATCATGCTTGGGGCGGAATACAAAGGATTGTCAATTTGGTAAGCTTATCTTGCAGGAATTTAATAAATCTTGGAGGTATGGTATGGCTGACTACCAAATAATCAAATTTTCAGAATTAACCAATGGACAAAAGCAGCAGGCAGTTGATGTTTTTCTTGAGGGCTTTGGTCACATGATGACTTTTACTAAAGAGATTGAAAAATTGGAGGCGTTGTTTCTGGACTCCTTTAATCCAAGTTACATTTTACTTTATAGGGAAGCAGATCAAGTACTGGGAATTGTCGGGATTGCGACGAACAAAGTACGACCGATTAAATTTGAGAAAAGTCAGTGTCAAAAACTATTTGGGAATGTGAAGGGTAGTATGATCTGTAGGCAAATGAACGCTATTTTTCAAAGCAAAGTGGTAGAAGAAGAAACCGATCTGTACATTGATGTACTTGCTACAGCTAAGGCAGCTCGGGGCAAAGGCGTGGCGAGTAAGCTTATTCATTACTGTTTAGAATTACCAGACTTTCAAATTTGCCACCTTGAGGTTCTATCAAAGAACGCAAATGCCAAACGACTCTATGAACAGATTGGCTTTGTTGATTACAAGCATCAGCGCTTTTCACCAGCAATCTTACAGGGATGGGGTTACCCGATCAAAATGAAAAAAGCGATGAATAATTGCTAGCAGAAAACTTTTTTGGTCCTTGATCAAAAAAGTTTTTTATTTTGTGTTGACTCCCACGTTACGTGTGACTCTATACTATAAGTAAGCTAGCGAGGACGAAGTAAAACATATTTATAAGGAGAGAACAAACATGTTTAAAATTGGAGAATTCTCAAAACTATCTAATACCACTGTTCGAACATTGGATCACTATGCAGCATTAGGTTTATTAATTCCAGAAAAAATAGATACACAATCTAACTATCGGTATTATTCAGCGAGTCAGCTAGGATTGCTAAACCAAATCAAAATGTTGCAGCAAACAGGTCTGCCGTTGAAGACGATTAAGGAAATCATTGAAACGAACGATTTAGAATTCTTAGAACGACATTACACCATGCAAGAACAAAAACTGCAAGAAGATCTGGATGAAGTTATGAAGAAGCAGCGGATGATCTCCTTGCTCCAACAAAACGTGAAAGAAGGAATAGAAATGACTAAATATAATGTAGTAGTAAAAGAAGTAGCTGAAAGAAATGTATTAAGTGTACGGGAACGAATTGCTGATTATACTATGGAGGGCGAACTTTGGATGAAACTGCAACAAGGCATGCAGGAAACGAAAGCTAAAATGACTCAACCGTCAATGAATATGACCATCTTTCATGACAAGGAATTCGTCGAAAAAAATCCGGATGTTGAGGTTCAAACAACTGTAATCGGCGAATATCCAGACATAAAATCAGTCAAATTTGAAAAAGCGCCAAGTTTCATTATGGCTTCTGTAACCTTCAATGGTCCTTTTGAGCAAATGCCGCAGGTTACTCAAGCATTAGGGGAATGGATTGAAGCCAATGAATACAAGGTGGTAGGACCGATGATTAATATTGGTCATGTTTCACCAGCCGAAGATCCTAATCCTGAAAATTGGGTAACAGAATCGGGGTTCGTTGTCAGTAAATAAGCGAAAGGGGCGTCCTCTAAGTATTGGGGACGCTCTTTGACAACAGGAGGAATGATCATGACTTGTCCCGAGTGTTACAGCGAGCATTTTCGTATAACACCATTATTGAACCCTAGAGATTGTCTAGAAAATCATCAACAATATATTTGCGGTACCTGTGGACGTTGCATTTGTATTCAAGCAGACGAAAAACGTGGATTACGGCGTTGGAACTTTCCCTTCAAAACGGCGGAAATTGCACGATTGTTTTTACGTACAGCTGATGTGACGGCTGAGACCAATTGTGGTATTTATGAAATAATTAGCATCAGCGGTCGCAAATCTTACAAAATTTTCCCTCAGCAGTCAGATTTTGAACGTTACTTAAACAAACACAATAAGTTAACGATCCAAATGATGCCTGTTTACCAGGTGGATCATTTTGAAGAGTTTGCTCTAGCTGAAATTCGCCATCTGACAGCTGAGGAGATCACTGTCTATTTCCAAGAGCGAGAATAAACTGTTTCATTCCTAAATACAATTTGCCTCATTTTTTAGGTAAAATGACCCATTCCCATAAAAGCTAAGCGAAGATAGAGCACTTGTTTTGGATTTTAAGATCTTTTCTGTGTAAGGCTAAATACACTCGCAGTTTTTGGCAAGATTCAAGAGTCTTCTTTGTTTGCTTTATGCTAAACTGAAATAAAAGGAGGTAGATCATGAAGTTCAAAGGACCTATGCTGGTAGTGAAGGATATGGAAAAATCAAAAGCATTTTATACTAAGGTAATCGGTGTTCGAGTGATTGCAGATTTAGGTGAAAATGTAACTCTGACAGGAGGTTTGTCGCTGCAAACCGAAAGCTCATGGGTAGAGTTTACCCATTGTACGCCTGACTTTTTCAAGTATCAAGGCAATGATGCCGAAATGTATTTTGAAGAAGATGATTTTGACAGCTTTCGTGAAAAGCTAGCTAAGCTGGGGGTTGAGCAGCTTGGTGAAGAGATTGAAATGCCATGGGGACAAAAAGTAATTCGCTTGTATGATCCAGACAAGCACATTGTGGAAGTCGGTGAGGATTTGTCAGTAATGATGAAACGCCTTCAAGCAACTGGCCTGACTATTGAAGAGCTTGCTGAAAAAACAGGTTTAACACCTAAAATGATTGAACGGCTGTTGAAGTAAATTTAAATAGGGTAAGCAGTGGATAGAAAACTATTCGCTGTTTTTTTTCCGTAGAATCAAAGGGTAACCCCAGTGAAGACCTTAAAAAATAAGGTGAAACGATGGAAATCCCTTCGTTTTTAAGGTTGCTTGTTTGTGAGATAGAAATTTTACTAGTCTTTACTTAGGGTTTGATGGTACGCTTAATTCAAAAAGGGGGATGACTTATGTGTGGACGAACGGCTGATTATTCAAATTAATAATCAGGAGGATTTGTAATAATGGAAGTAATCATTCGAACAATGCAGCCGACGGAATATCCGTTGCTGGAAGAGTTTTTGTATCAAGCAATTTTTCAACGCGACTTGGAGAATTTGATTCCGCGAACGGAAATATATAAGCCGGAAGTACATGT
Organism: Enterococcus sp. AZ071; assembly: GCF_050499065.1. Taxonomy (NCBI): domain Bacteria; kingdom Bacillati; phylum Bacillota; class Bacilli; order Lactobacillales; family Enterococcaceae; genus Enterococcus; species Enterococcus sp. AZ071. The sequence continues at coordinate 2,217,648 of NZ_JBIPAS010000001.1, read as the reverse complement.
TTACATTGAAGATTTTGGCCAACAAATTGAAGATTATTGTTTATGTGCCGAAACAGCAGGGAAAATTGTTGGCGCAGTTTGGGTGAGAAATATTGAAGGCTTTGGTTCAATTGATGATCAGACACCGGAATTTTCAATTTCTCTTTTACCAGAATATCGAGGGCAGGGGATTGGAACAGCACTGATGAAGCAGATGTTGGCATATCTCAAGCAGGCGGAGTACTCGAAAACGTCTTTAGCAGTACAAAAGGATAACTATGCGCTTCAAATGTATCAAAATGTCGGCTTTACGATTGTTGACGAGAATGAACAAGAATATATTATGGTCTGTTTTCTAGAAGAGCTTTCCGACTAAAACATCCGTCCAAAGTCTCTTTTTTGAAAAAGAAAGTTTGCGTATAATAGATGAAAAGATGAAAAAGTAGGGAATTAAGATGAAAAAAGAAACTGAGGATGCAAAACAAAAGCGAAATTTTGACAAGGTGAACAAGCGAGCGCAGGAAAATTTTCAAAGGTTGAACAGAAAGAATAGAATCCAGCAGCTTTGTTTGTTGCTGGTGATGATGGTTTTTTTAGGATTATTTGCGATAAGACTTTTACCAGGCAACTATCAAAGTTACGCTGAAAATAATCAAAAATATACCGCTCAGATTGAGCAATTGGAGTTGGAAAAATCAGCGATTCTCTCTGGGGAGAAGGAAGCAGCGACCGGAAATTTTAAAGAAACATTGGATGAGAATCTGGCTAATTTAAAGGACTATCCAGAACAGAATGATCTTTATACAGTGGATATAAAAGGTACGAATGCATCCATTCGCTTAAATCGTAATAACCTTTTTATCTCGGACAATGCCAATATGATGAATAAAGAGACTAAAAAGAAAATATATGATTTAAACAAACAATTGGCAGCCAGTACAAATGGTGCACAGCTGCAGGTCGTTACCGTACCAGCATTACCTTCGGGTGAGAGTATTGAATCTTATGCTGAAAAGATTTTCAATCAGCTGGGAATTGGTAACAAGGATGAGGATAACGGTGTTTTGTATTTAATCGCCTTGGGAGATCAGGAATTTCGTCTAGAAGTTGGTTATGGATTGGAAGGTTTGATTACAGATTCGACTGCTGATGACATTATTAGTGACGATGATGTAGTGGAAGCTTTTGAAGATAAAAAATATGATGTGGCAGTTAGCCAAGTAGTGGACGACGTGTTTAATATCATGAATTCAAAGACGGCTTTAGTAGATTCGCAAATTGCTGCTATCACTCGGACAAAACGCAATAACCAATTGCTTTACTGGCTGCAGATAATCATTTTATTGATTGGAATCCTCTTATTAGCAGGGGTTTTAATTAGCAGTTTTCGAGGTAGAAGGTTGATGAAGCAGTACTATCAGGGATTTCAAACTGACTTGGAGACTTTCCAACGAGGAAGAAGTACGCAGGAGAAAGCTGCTCGAATAATCAAAATAAAGAAAACATCCTTTTACTATTTGATGATGGCTGAGATAGGAACTATTTGGTCAGCTGGACAAGTTAAAAATGCAGTAAAGCGTGGAAGAATCCTAGCAAAATATCCAAAGGCTAAGAAACAGTCTTTGGGTCGTATTCTAGTAGGGGATACTCTGTATGGCTATAATGGCGATGTGATCACTACTGCTTACTTAGCTTCCCACTACAATCCGTCCAATCATTCAGACAGCGGTTCAAGCGGCAACAGTGGCGGCGGCTCTTGGGGTTCCTTTGGTGGAGGATCTTCCGGTGGCGGTGGTGCTTCTGGCGGCTGGTAAATACAAATAGAAAATGAGCCCCGCTTTATAGCGGTGGCTCATTTTTAGTCTCGTTGCTAGTCTCGTTGCTAGTCTCGTTGCTAGTCTCGTTGCTAGTCTCGTTGCTAGTCTCGTTGCTAGTCTCGTTGCTAGTCTCGTTGCTAGTCTCGTTGCTAGTCTCGTTGCTAGAAGAAACGGCAGGTTCATTTTTTAACTCTTCAATGATTTCTTCCACTGGTTTTTCTGAAGTTTCTTGAGGAAGAATTTCTGTTAAAGGTTGTACATTTGGCAGTTCTTTTTCTCTAAAGAAGAAGCGTAAAAAGCTGCTGTTGCTGCGGACAGTTATCTCATCTGTTGGCATTAAGGTGAACACAAACAATTCAATGGAGATAATTAGATTAAGAAACAGACACAGCATAGATGCTACATAATACCCTGGTGACCACGTACTAGCTACTTGAAAAGTAAATTGGAACATGCCTAATAAAAATAGTGCAATGTAGTGAACCAGTAGTCCCCGTCCTCGAAGTCCCGCATCTCGCATCCTACGAGTCATTAATGACAAGTTTGGCAGTAAGATGGCCAACGAATAAACAAAATAGAAAATTAAAATTGGCAAAATACGAAATAATGCACTGAATACTTCCCAAGCAATCTCATCATCAGACATATAATAGTCATAGTATCCATACATCATGCCGGTATTAATAATTGCTGAAAATAGCGTTGTAAATAAAATGAGTCCAAACAAAAGGCGAATAGACATCAAAATAAGTTGAACCCACCAATACCCTGCACGGGTTGTCCGCCCTTTAAACTCTACATATCCGACAAAAAAATCCTTAATGGCTTGTTTAAAGCCTACTTCTCCTGGAACCTGATTAATAACCTTCATTCATTTTAACTCCTTTATTGTCACTCCAAAATAGTCAATAACTCATTATTAAGAAACAATGGTTATCGTTCCTCCTATTGTATACACAACTCAAACAAAATAGCTATGTAATTTTAAAAATAAAAAAGAGAATTTGGCTGGTTCATTTTACAGAAAAAAATAGGTAACGAAAACGAACATATTTGGTTAACTATGGTTGGTGTTCATTTCTTCAGTGGTTGCCTATGATAATTACAAGAGGTGTGAAAAATATGAAGCGGGTAAAAAGTAATATTTCTGCTAATCTGAATTGTTTAAGAAGGCAAAGTCGCATGTCGCAAGAAGAAATTGCTGAAAGAATTGGGGTAACTCGTCAGGCGGTTGCCAAATGGGAAAAGGGTAACGCTCTTCCTTGTATTGTTAATTGTATTTTATTGGCAGAATTGTTTGATGTTTCATTGAATGATTTTGTCAATTACGATTCAAAACAAACGGGAATACCAATTCCATCAAAGAGTAGGCATTAGTTGAGAACAGTGACGATGAATGACCATGGTCAAATTGTTCTGTCAAAGAAAGCTAAGGAAACCATGGAATACAAGACAGGAGATGTTTTAGTTGTGTTGGGGGATTGTAATCCGTTAACCGCGGGAATTGTTTTGTTAAGCAGTGAAGTATTTTTCCGTCTGACTGGTCAATCGAAAGTTCGCTTGTCTGAGGATAAACAGCTATCAAATAATTGAGAAAAGGAAGAAGAGGGAGAACCATGGACTTATTAAAAATTGAAGGATTAACTAAGCATTATTCCAGTTTTACATTAGAAGATATTTCCTTTGCATTGCCCAAAGGACAGATCATGGGCCTGATTGGAAAAAATGGGGCAGGGAAAAGTACGACATTAAAATCATTGTTGAACCTAGTGCATCCAGATTCTGGCAAAATCGAAATGTTTGGGAAGGATTTCTTAGACAATGAAAAAGCCTGTAAGCAGCAAATGGGAATTGTATTAGGCGGAATTGATTTTTATGAGCAAAAAAGGGTGTCCTTAATTACTAAAGTGACAAAACGATTTTACCCAACTTGGGATGAATCAGCCTATGAAAAATACTTGTCAGTATTTTCTTTGGATCCTCAGAAAAAGGTGAAGGATTTATCGGCTGGAATGAAGGTGAAATATATGATTGCTTTGGCCTTGTCCCATGATGCCAAATTGTTGATTTTAGATGAGCCTACCAGTGGTTTAGATCCAGTCTCTAGAGATGATTTGCTGGAATTGTTTCAGCATTTGGTTCAAGGAGGCGAACGCAGCATTCTCTTTTCTACCCATATCACATCAGATTTAGAGAAATGTGCAGATTCAATTACGTACATCAAAGAAGGAAAAATGGTTGCCAATGCACCAAAAGAGGTTTTTTTACACTCCTTTGACTATTTGAAGAAGCCAGACGAGCACGCACTCTCGCTTGAGGAAATTATGATTCGTACGGAAAGGAAGAGTTACGATGTTTAATTTATTGTACAAGGAAATTCGTTTAGCAGCTCATCCTAATTTATTCATTTTTACCTGTATGGGGGTACTAGTTTTAGTCCCGGCTTATCCATATGGGATCATATTCTTATTTAGCGGGCTGGGCATATATATCAGTTTTATGTACGGACGTGAAACAAATGACATTTACTATACAGCTTTATTACCGGTTCGGAAACGTGACACGGTAAAAGCCAAATGTTTGCTGGTAGTGCTGGCAGAGTTGATTCAGATGCTGATATCTTTACCTTTTATTTTTTTACGATTGGCTATTTTGTCTAACGGAAACCCAGTTGGAATTGAAGCAAATGTAGCTTTTTATGGCATGGGGTTTTTCATTTATGCTGTTTTCAATGTGATTTTTTTGACTGTCTTTTTCAAGACAGCTTATAAGGCAGGGAAAGCTTTTGTATTAGCGATGATTCCTGCAATAATCATAATGACTTTAATGGAAATTATCGTTCATTTTCCTAATTTCTATTGGTTGGATAGCGTCAAGCAGCCGGAGCTGCTTCGACAGTTGCCTATTCTGATTATTGGATTTTTGGTTTATGTTTCAGCAACAATTGTTGCTTACCACGTATCGGTTAATCGATTTGAAAAAGTAGATTTGTAAAGTAGATTTATTAAGTACATCTGTGAATCCTGATGACAAAGGATTTGCAGATTTTTTGCGATCAAACAAATTTTGCTCCAAAAATGAGAGGTTCCAGCTAAGAAGCCATGCTATTCTAGATAGTAAGAAGGCTATCACTTTTCTTGCTTAGAAAAGGATACATAGATTTAGTTTAGCTTTTGGTATAGTGGAAAAAAGAGGAGGAATGAAAAATGGAACACAGAATTGTAGAATTAGACGCGTTTAAGATAGTTGGCTACAAAAAGGAGTCAACTAATGAAAATCAACAGGGGATGCAAGATTGCCCCGCTCATTGGGGTGAGATTTTATCTGCTGGGAAACAGGAGGCACTGCTGCCGTTGATTAATCGGGAGCCATTCGGTTTGATTGGTGCTAGCTTCTATAATGTTGATTCTAGTGATGCGAAACGATTCGACTACTATATCAGTGTGGCTACTACAGAGGAAACACCGGATGAGTTGGAAGAAATAGAAGTGCCAGCCAATACTTGGGCAGTTTTTCCAACGACCAAGGAAGCCTCTGGACAGACACAAGTTGAAATTGTCTCAAAATGGGGTCCCCAGTCAGAAGAGTATGAATTATTGAATACTGGCTATATGACAGGAGAGATGGCTTCAGGAGGACCAGATATGGAGGTTTACGGAAGTGGTGACGACATTGAAATTTGGGTACCAGTGAAGAAAAAATAGCTGAAGAAATCTCTGTTTTAGTGTGCTATGCTTAATAGAAGACTAAAACAGGAGCTAAACAATATGACCACAGACATCCAACGATTTACAGCGACTCTAGCTTATATAGAGGATCACTTATTTGGAGAAATTTCGTTGAAGACGCTGGCAAAACAAGCTTTGCTGTCAGAATATACATTTCATCGTTTTTTTACTTATTTAACGGGCTACTCCTTTTCTAATTACGTTCGCAATCGCCGCTTGTCTGAAGCGGTTGGTTGCTTGCGTCAAGGGGAGCTGGTTGATACGATTGCAGAGCAGTGCGGCTATGCAAACCGTTCTGCTTTTCATCGTGCCTTTGTGAAATTCCATGGCTTAACACCTGCTCAAGCCAAAGAAGAATTTGCTGCGGTTAATTATTTTCCGCCGATGCGTTTAACCATTCAAATCGATGGTGGAAAAACGTTAAATTATCGGATTGAACAGCTGCCAGCCTTTCAAATTGTTGGTAAAATGGCTAGCTATTTGCTGGACGAGCAATTGTTTCAACAAACAGGTCAACAGTGGGAGCAGTTTTTCACGGATCAAAGCTTACGAACGTTTGCGGAGACTGAGGCCACCAATAAACGTTTCTTTGGAATAAATCGGGCACCTTATTTTGCAGTAGCGAATCCGCAAATTGCGGACAGCGGGATGCTAAACTACTTCACAGGATTTGTCCTGACTGAGGGACAAACTAGCGAGTATCCCACGTTCTCAATACCTAAGCAAAGTTATGCGGTTTTTACCAGTGAGCGTTATGATTATCGCATAACTGAGAATGTGTCTAGCACCTATAATCAATTGCAGCAGCAGATATTCAATACGTGGCTGCCGCAAACCCATTATCAAAAAATTGAGGGGCCTGAGCTGGAGACGTACATCACGTTAGGTGAGCAAGCGTGTTTAGAAATTTGGTTGCCTGTCCATAAATAAAGGAGTGTCTAGCATGACTGTTAGTAAATGGTATCAGAAAAGAGAAGGCCAAGCCGAGCATTTGGTTTATTTGAATAAAGAAGGCAAGGAATTAGAGAAGCTGTTGACGCATGAGAAAACTATGATCATTCGTGGAGCTGCCGGCAAAAAGCTGCCTTTAGGTGGACGAGCAAAGGTTGGGGATATCGCCTATTTTGTTGAAACAGGCGGGAACTTGTTAGTTACTCATCGCGGTGTAATTACTCAGGTAATCGAAAGTGAAAAAATGACTAAAGAAGAATCTGCTGCTTTTATCCAACAGTTTGAAAAGGAATTGAATTTGTCGAAGAAGCAGCATGATCGCTGGGCTGGTAAGAAATATCTTGCTGTTTTTGAAATAGATCTTATTGAAGAGCTTGAGCCGTTTGCTTATAATCGCGGCAAAAATATGGATGATTGGGTCATTACGGATTCAATTGAAGAAATTAAAGCATAGCAATCGTCGGAAATCTGCCAATTCAGCTGGGGAGATTTTCGACTTTTTGCATGACGAAGACAATACCTCTTGACCTTCCTCTATACAGGAAGGTTTATAGTTGGGGTAGGAGGAGAATACATGTATACAATCGGTGAATTTTCTAAAATTTCTAAACTGACAGCTAAAGCGCTGCGCTATTATGATCAAGAAGGATTGTTGAAGCCCTCTGCTCGCGGCACCAACGGATACCGATATTATTCTGTTGCTGATTTAGACAAGGCTGAACTGATTCTTTTGTTAAAGCAGTTCGACTTCACTATTGCCGAAATGCAGGAAGTGTTGGCCTATGATTTGGAAGAAGCGGATTTAGCCGGCTATTTATTCGAAAAACGGCAAATGCTAGAGCAAAGAGTAACCCAACAAAAAGAATTAATTCGCCAACTCGATAACCTCCTGACAACAACTAAAATGAGGGAGCGAAGACAAATGAACTATGAAATGATGGTGGAACAATTACCAGCTGAACAAGTTGCTTTATGGTATTTCGAAGGGACCTTTCGAGAGATTGGCAGCTACACTGGCAAGCTGTTTCAGGAGGTCAAAGGCCGAGCAAACGGAGCCCCATTTTGTTTATACTTTGACGAAGAAGTGAATGAGATTGGAAAAATGGCGCTCGGCGTTCCGATTAAAAAGGCTTTTGCTTCTGATAAAGTAACAATTACTACTTTCCCAGCCAGGAAGGTATTGTCTACGATGCATATTGGTGAATACGACCGCCTGCATGAAGCGTATAAAGCGTTGATCGACTATGCGAAAGAACATCAGTTGACACTGGACACTCCTTGGCGAGAACTGTATCTAAAGGGACCTGGCAAGCTGTTTAAGGGAAATCCTGAAAGTTATCAGACCAAGATTCTTGTGCCGATAAAAGAATAGAAGTTGATTTAAGCTAATGAAAAGTAAAGCCAGGCTGAGTAGTATCTTCAGCTTAGCTTTACTTTATTTATGTCGTCTAATAAAACAATATTCGTCATAGGGAACATTGGGGCTGTGATGAGTTTCCACCAGTTCAAAGCCGAAATGCTGATAAATGGGGATATTGCTTTCAGTCATAGTCTCTAAAACGATATCTTGTCCCTTGGTTTGGCATTCTATAAGAATAGGTGTCAGCATTTTCCGCAAGACACCGGTTCCTTTGGCTTCTTTAGCAACAGCGACTTGGCAGAGGTAGTAAGCATTTTTAGTATATTTTTTATGCCAACGAGTGTGAATTTCAGTAATTAATTTATTTTTTTCTAGAAGAAGCTTCTGTTCCAGCCTAGGCATTTTTCTAAATGGGTTTGGGGTAGCTAAGCTATAAAATAGTTGGTGGGGCAGTGAAAATTTTTTCAAAGGAATGCCGGCTATTGCTCCAAGTAAAGGATCTTGATAAAGATAAATATCGCCATACTTTAAAAATATAGCGGTTTGGGCAGTCACTAAAGCAGTCAATGTTTCTTTGGGGGTAGCTAAATCTTGTGACAAAAAATTAAAGTGTTCCAGACCCCAAAAACGGTCAACTATAAAATCAGTAATGACTTGTAAATCTTCCATTTGTGCTCTTCTCATAAGTGATCTCCTCATTTCTCAGCTTGTTCTTTAATCTTATCTGACCTAAACTAGAGGAGAAGGATAATTCTACTATAGTGGAATTTCCAAATAGAAAAGGGTGATTAAATGGAGGGAAAGCTTTTTCGGCAGCTCCGTAAAGAGCGCGGCTTAAGTATGCAGGAGCTTGCCAATGAGTGGAACAGTGTGGCTTTTATCAGCAAATTTGAAAAAGGAAATACAAATATCAGCTTTAAGCGTTTTGAACAGCTGCTCAATGGCATTAATGTGACGATGGAAGAATTTTTGTATTTGCGTTCTCAAGCGGAAGAACAGTCGGTGTACAATTATCTGTCTGACCATCCCTTTTATTTATCCGGAAAGTTTGTTGCTTATCTGGATCAGATTTTTCACTGCAACCATCTAGCGAATAAATCTGGGGATTTTGCCAAAGGCCAAGAAGAGATGAGACAGCTGGAGAAGGCAATTGGCCAGGAGACCAATTGGGGCAAATTTTTAGGAATTCTCTGTCAACTGCTGGTATTGAACTATCAAGTGAATGAAGAGGGAAAAGCGAGGAAAACAGTTGATTTGGATCATTTGTTTAAGCAATCCCACACGCTTTCAGCGCCGATTGTCAGCTATTTGTACAAGATAGATAATTGGAGTGTTTTTGAAGTGATGCTGTTTCGTTTTTTTCAGTTTAGCTTTCCAGTAGAAACTACTAGGCAGTTGCTGCGAACGGCAGTTGCTCGAACGAAAAAGCAAGAGGGATTGCAGGCGATGCAAGGTATGCGTTTTGAACTGCTTTTCGGTACCTGTACCACTTTTATTAATTTCCAAAAGCTTACTTGGGCACAAGAAGTGCTGAAGGAAGCCGAGGAATTGTTGTATGATCAGGGGGATTTGCTGAATAGCAGTAAGCTGCTGTTTTATCAAGGCTGGCTGAAAATTGCTTCTGGCTCCGTTGAGATGGGCAAGCAAAAATGTGACCAAGCACTTTCTATTTTTCGAATTTTGCAGCAGCCAGAAATGCAGCAGGAATACAGTGACCTCTTTTCGACGATTTTGAAAAATCGTGAGGAGCCTAATAATTGTCTGGTATTTGCTTAAAAAAGCTGTTATTAAGAAGATTCTTAACAACAGCTCAAAGGCTATTTAGTCAATGCATTTTCGCAAGCCTTGAGAATTGCTTGGCTGCTCATGGTTGCTCCGCTGATGGCATCTACCTGCAAGGATTGCTTGTCAACGATTTCCGAAGCAATTGTCTCGGCTTTTTTGCCTAAGCCAGTTTGATGTTCCGTAATTTGAACCGCAGAAATCTTTCCATCAGCAATGGTTACGTTGACTTTAGCAATCACTGGTTTAAGGCTTGCTTCACCAGAATAGGTGCCATCAGGCAATTCTCGAGGGTCAACTTTAGTGATTGCTACATTCTTCAGCATACTTTTTGAATAAATAATTGCTCCAAAGAAAATGAGGCATCCGGCAGCAAGTACAATAATCAGCCCGGTTACTAATTTAGACATAGGCCTCAAGCTCCTTTTTTACGTAATCAATAAGTGGAGCAATCGTTTCTTCAGCAGTAAAGTCAATTTGCTGATTATAAGTAGCCAAAAATTCTCGATCTTCCTCATTAGGCTGCACACTTATTTTTTTCTCAGCATCTTTTTTCTTGAATGCCATCATTAGTCGGTGCATTTTTGATAATTGACCATAGTCAATTCCACCACGTAGATGAAAAATTTTAGTATTCTGTAATTGCTCTTTACTTAAGTTGTTGTTCAATATTGGACTATAATCCGTGACTTTAGGATCGGCTAACCCCACAGTGAACAAAATTAACTTTTCTCCTGAATGTTCCTTCAACAGCTTAAATCCTTTAATTCCACTAGCATACAACCCACCACCGAAGATCAACCATTCATAATTTTGCAGCTGTTCTTTAGTAGTTTTAGCTGCATCCAATAAAGGAGCCTGCAAGCTTTCGGCAATCCATTGAGCATATTGCTGTGTGGTTCCATAATGTGAACCATAAATTACTGCGACTTTTTCCATTTAACTTCCACCTCTCCTTATTCAAATGCCAATTGTTCTAGTTCTTCTACCCCTTCATACAGCTTCATAAAAATAATAAAAAATTGTTCGACTTCTTCATCGGAATAGCCTTCAAATAGTCGTCCTAGAGCTGTACTGTGCAGGGCAGCTACCTTGGCAAAATAGTCTACCCCTTCAGGCGTAATAGTCAGAAGTGACTTCCGTTTATCCTGGGTACTCTGCTTGATCTTTACTAGCTGTTTCTTCTCTAAAGACAAGGCTAGTTTTTTTGCGGTTTGGCGAGAGCTGCCTAATAGCTCCCCGATTTGAGTCAAGGTCAAGCCCTCTTCGGGTGCATTTTTCACCATGGTCAGCAGCATAAATTGCTTTAAAGTAACAGCTGGATCAAGTTTGTCAAAGGAAGTTTGCAGACGATTGCCTAAGATAAACAGGCTGGAAAAAATTGCTCGCTGTTGGGAATTTCGATTTTTACTAAAGGTTTCAATCAAATGATGGATATCCATAATAGCCTCCTCTTGAGTAACTAGTTACCTTTTTAGTATAGCATGGACAAAAGCAGAGAAAAATACGTCGCAGGTCCTAATTAGAGAAGTAGGTGCTGTTTTTTTAACAAATCAAAAAGAAACACATGTCCCAATAATTATACGAACAAACTTTCGCTTTGTTGTGGTAAAATAGATAGGATTGGAGGCGAAAGCAATGAAATTTTTACACGCAGCAGATTTGCACTTGGACCGTTCTTTTGAGGGACTGATCGACGTAGCAGATAGCTTTCAACCTTATTTATTGCAGGCAAATCAGCAAATGCTGACAAATTTAGTCGATACAGCAATTAAAGAGACGGTTGATTTTGTCTTATTGGCTGGTGATACATTTCATCAGAATCGGCCAACATTAAAAACACAGCGCTATTTCTTTTCTGAGATGGAACGTCTGCAGCAAGCAGAGATTCCAGTTTTTATGAATTTTGGCAATCATGATTATTATCAAGCAGAGCGTTACTGGTTTACCTTTCCAGACAATATCGTTTTATTTACAAAAGAAACAGTGGAAACCAAACGCTTTACTACTAAAGCGGGAGAGGATGTAGCTGTCAGCAGCTTCAGCTTTCAACATCCGACGATTGAACAGGAGATGCTTCCACAGTTTCCAGTGAAAAATAGCGGCACCTTTCATATAGGAATGTATCATGGTGGACAAATGCCCTATGCCCCGTTTACTGTAGCCAAGCTCATTGAAAAAGGGTATGACTACTGGGCTTTGGGGCATATTCATGTACCACAGATCCTATCGGAGCATCCATGGATTGTTTATCCAGGAACACCACAGGGGCATACCCAGAAGGAAACGCAGTTGTCTGGTATTCAATTAGTGGAGAAAAGTGATGGGTTCGTAAAAGTACGTTCTATCCCTATTGCAGAGGTTCAATGGGAAAAACAACGGGTCTCTTTGGCTCATGTCCGCAATAATCCTCAACTTTTTCAAGCGGTGAAGGAACAGGTGCAGTTTTCTCAGCCGACTTTATTGCAAATCGAGCTAACCGATGGTGAAACGCTCGGATCAGAATTGAGGTATCAGGTGGCATCCGGTGAACTGCGAATGATTTTGCAGGAAGAATTACCTGAACAGATTTTTTTGTGGCAGCTGACAATGACAGATACCTCAGAAGAGCGACCGTATTTAGCAGTGGATGAAGTGCTAGTGGATCAGCTCTTGACAACCTATGAAGAGCCGCAAGTTTTTCAAGCGCTGCTGCAGGAGTTAGATCAAAATCCTGCGATTCATCCGTTGTTAACCAATCAGTTTAAACAAGAGGTTATTGAAGAACTAGCTCAAACATTGAAGGAATCATATCGTTTTAGAAAACCTGTTTCTTCAGATGAGACGAATAGATAAGGGGGAGAGAGGCTCATGTGGATAAAAAAAGCAGAAATTACCGGCTTTGGCAAGTGGCGGCAGCAGACATTCTTGTTTGAGGCGAAAAACCAGCTTGTGTATGGGTTAAATGAAGCGGGCAAATCAACTCTCTATCAATTTATTCAGGCCATGCTGTTTGGCTTTCCTAACAAGCGGAAAAAGGGTCAGGATTACACTCCAGAGGATGGTAGCGGTTATGGCGGACGTTTAACGATCCTTACTCCTAAATATGGTCAGATTACTATCGAGCGCTATAAAAATAAGAACAAGGGCAAAGCTATTGTTCAGTTGGAAGAGGGGCAGCAGGGAACTGAAGAGTTGTTGGAAACGATTCTGTATCCCTTAAATCAGGAGCTTTTTCAACAGGTATTTACCTTTCAGCAGGAGCAGCTGCAGCAGCTGGAATATCTACAGGAGGATGCTCTGCATGAGGCTTTAGTTTCATTAGGATTATCCGGCAGCAACCAATTGTTTGAACGAAAAGGCAGTTTGCAAAAACGATATGAAGCGATCTATAAACCCCGTGGGCGTAAGCAAACCTTAAATCAGGCAGTGCAAAACTGGCAGGTTTTACAACAGAAAATTCAGCAAAAGGAAGCTCAGGAGGCAGATTTCCAGTCCTTGGTGCGTCAGGCTGATGAATTGCAAATGCAGGTGAGTCAGCAGGAAAGTATGCATCAAAAAGCCCAGCAGGAGCAATTGCAGTTGGAGCAGCAGCGTTTAAACTGGAACAATTATGCAGAATACTTGGCTTTACAGGAGTTAGATCTGACCCAGCGAGGCAGTGAAGAGGACCATCAGCAGCTGCAGGAATTTTATCAAGAGTATCAGCAGCTGAACAAAGAGCTGGAGAAGCTGCAGCAAGCATTGCAGCGACACAGTGGGATGGATCAGCACTCTGCGAAGTATTATTTCTATTTAGAGCATGAAGAAAAAATTCAGCAGTTATTAGAACAAAAGGTTGCGGTTCTCCGCCTACTGGATGAAGAGCAGCGCTTAGCAGTTCAGTTAGCGCAACAACAGGCAGCAAACTTCGGTTGGACGGCTGAACAGCCACCTCTGCCTTTTCCTGATAATCAGGTCATCACTAAATTATTTGGTCCAATCCAGCAAGGCCAAAAGCAAGTCGAAGAGCAATTGATTCGTCTGCAAATTGTCAAAGAACAACGAGATCAGACAGAAGCTGTTTTGAATCAGTATGAGAAACAACACCCTGAGCTGTTCAATCAGCCAAGACGCAAACCATGGGGCTGGTTAGCAGCAGGTGCCTCCCTTATAGCAGCTTTTCTACTGCCGCCACCTTGGCGTTATGGTTTAGTTGTACTTTCGGCATTAAGTATCCTGTGGGGATTGCGCAAGCCTAATTTGACTGTCAGCAAAGAAACCTGGCAGGAAAAGCTGGGGCAGCTGGATATTTACGAAGGACAGTTGGCAGAGTTAGAAGGAAAGCTGTCACAGCAGGAACAACAGCAGCAAACACTTCAGCAGCAATTGCAGCAAGAGCTGAGCCGCCGTCGACTACCGCTGCGGGAGTCTGAGCTGGAGATCCAGCAAGTGAATCAAGCTGCACAGCAATTTTTAGCTCAGCAGGAGCAGCAAACGGAGTGGATAAAAGCACAGCAAGCCATCCATCAGGAGCTGTTGAAGCAGGAACAAGAATTTAATTTCTTGCAAGAATGGCTACCGCTGCAGGGAAAAAATATAAGTGGAAAATTTGCAGCGTTGGAGCAGTATGCTAAAGAAATGGAGCAGATTCGTTTTGCCCAGACCTATCAGGAAAATACCATGCTGCAGCAGCGGATGAATGAAACTAAAAAACAGCAGCAGCTATTAATTAGTCAGCATCAAGCTTTATTGCGGCAGCTGGGATTGCATTACCCATCTGAAGTTCCAGCCTTTTTGCAACAGCAGCAGGAATTAAGACAAAAGAAGCAGCGGTTGCAAGATTTAACGAGAACCGTGGCACCTTTATTTCCAAAAGCCAGTTCGTTGGAAACAATTGAGGATAATTTGCGTATCTTAAGAGGTCGGCAGCAAACGAATCAAGAACACTTACGCCAATTGCAGGAACAAGAACAGCGCTTGCGTTTGCAGATTGATCAAATGCAAGCCGACGGAACCTTGGATGCCTGGTATCAGCAAGCCAGTCAACAAAAAGCGGTCGTTAACCAGCTGCTAAAGGAATATACAGCAGCTAAACTGGAAAGTCAGTTGCTGCAGGATATTGCCACAGAGTTATCGGAGCAGCAGCTTCCCGAATTAATGAAGCAGGCTAGCCGTTACTTTCAAGTTTTAACGGATTATGAGCAGGCCCGTTTAGATTTTCTAGATGGAATCGTGACGGTGAATCATCGGCCGGTATATAGCTTATCCACTGGGACCAAGGATCAGGTAATTATGGCAATTCGTTTTGCCTACTTGGCATTACAAAAGAACCATCCTTGGTGTCCGATCATTATTGATGATGGCTGGCTGCATTATGATCATCAGCGAAAACGGCAATTGGCCAAGCTATTTGCCGAATTTAGTAAAGATTATCAAATCATCTGTTTGTCATCTGACCAAGAAATGGTAAGCTATTATCAAGAGCTTCACCAACCTGTTTGGGAATTGAAGGGAGTTTCACGATGAAGAAAATTAAAGAATTGACTGTTGATGAGCAATTTGAAATGTACGTATTGATTAAGAATGCCGATGTTCGCTTGGCGAAAAACGGCAAGAAATTTATCGCCTTTACCTTCCAGGATACTTCTGGCACAGTAGACGGCAAGTTTTGGGATGCTTCAGAGGACGAAATTAAAAAATTTAAAGCGGGACAAGTCGTTGCCCTAACTGGGAAACGCGAAATCTATCAGGGAAATCCGCAGGTGAAAATTCTGCACCTCCGAGTAACGAAGCCTGAAGAACCTAGCGATCCAAGCTTATACATGGAGCGCGCACCGATTCGTCGGGAAGAGATGGAAGAAGAAATCAACCAGACGTTGTTTGAGATTACCAATGCTCACTGGAACCGGATTGTTCGTTTCCTATTAAACAACTATCAAAAGGAATTTTTTGAATACCCTGCAGCTAAACGCAATCACCATGCTTTTGCTGGTGGATTGGCCTATCATACGCTGACCATGCTGCGCATCGGAAAATCACTGGTTAAGGAATATCCGCAATTAAATGCTTCGCTGTTGTATGCTGGGATTATTTTGCATGATTTAGGCAAGGTATTGGAATTGTCAGGTCCTTCTTCGACAGAATATACCGTCGTTGGAAATTTAGTGGGACACTTGGTTTTAGTTGATGAAGAGATCAATAAAGCTTGTGCGGCGCTAAAAATCAATGATGCCGATGAAGATGTAGTAGTATTGCGCCACATGGTTTTATCTCATCACGGTTTGCTGGAGTATGGTTCTCCAGTACGCCCGCGTATTATGGAAGCCGAAATTTTGCATCAAATTGACAACATCGATGCTTCTATGCAAATGCTGTCCAGTGCAGTGAAAAATACGGAACCAGGAACATACACTGAACGTATTTTTGGTATGGATAACCGCAGTTTCTATGTACCAAAGGATATTTAATCGAAAATAGGCGAGAATTCTCCTAGGAGATGCATCGCCTTTCTTTTTACACAAAAAACAAAGGAGGAACACCGAATGGAGAATTTTGTTGCAGAAGATTTTGATTACTATAAACGCACGATCGAAATTATGTATCAAAAATACTACAACAAACGAATTATTTTGGTTGTGGCAGCCTTAGTGATTATTGGTGCCTATACGGCTTTCTTTCAAGAGTTTATGCTTCTGAATGGACTGATGATCCTAGTCTTAATTGGTGCTCTGGTTTTTCTAATGGGACAAAGAGGGAATTTTTCCGAAGTTTATGAAGAATTCCTGCAGGTGAATCAACCGAATGCCAAGATTGATCAAATTGAGGAAGATGAATACAGCTATAACATCAATGACAATCAAAACGAGAAGGTGCGCATCAATAAAAATGGGGTACGTAATTTGCCTTCCAAAAATAAGCAATACACCATGATGGTGGGCTTTGAAAAGACATTCTTTGCTAGACAGCCACTGCAGATTATTTACTATGATATGCTGGATATTACATACGAAGAAAAATTTCGCCTCAAACGCAATGGCTATAATAGTACACCAAGATTTTTACGCCGCTTCAGCTTAGGCAATATCAAAGCCAGCATCGGCAATCTGTTTGGTTTCATTTTCGGGAATATTTTTATTCTCTTTATTGTTTTTCGCTTATTGCGCTACATTCTATCAATGCTGCGTTCGTTTATGTAAAAAGCAGGAATGAAAGTCTCTCAAAGTGAGTATCCAACTTTGAGGGACTTTTTATTTTAACAAGATGAGATCTGAATCAAAGTACTGTTCAATAAACGCAATCTGCTTAGCGATTTCTTCTTTTGACAGAATTGTTCCCGTTGGTGCTGCCACCCATTTGTCCTCTACGTCGTCTTTTCGAACAACCACGGCAATTACTTCCCCTATAAAGGATACAAGTTTTTCTGTTTCCAATAAAACATATACATCTTGAGCTTCCCCATCTCCTGCAATAATGCCTTCCACAAAGCCATAATTTACCGGATAGGTGGTACCATAAGAATCAAGATAGCCTAACGGTCGATCAATGGTTACGGTAGCTTTGAATCGTTTCATTTGTATCCCCCTCTGTTGTTCGACTTCTTTTATTTTAACAGAAAATTCAAAAGACTTTTGAAAGGTATTGACAAAGAGTTGGAAAGACATTATAGTATAAACGTAAATAGACCGGCGGTCGGTCGAGAGGAGGGAACCTATGAGAATCGTAAAGGAACATGAGACACGGCGAACAGAAATTATTGATACTGCCGAACAGCTTTTTCTAACCAAAGGCTATGAAAAAGCGACAATCAATGACATTCTAAAACAAATCGGAATTGCCAAAGGAACCTTTTACCATTACTTTAAATCGAAGGAAGAGGTTCTGGATGCGGTAATTATGCGAGTAGTAGACACCGATCGGCTGATTGCCCAAGAGGTTTTGAAGGCAGACGGTCGAAGTATAGATAAACTTTTATTATTTCTGCAAAAACAGTCAGCAGCTAATAATGAACAAAAAAGTGATTTGCTGGATCAATTTCAGCACACCGAAAATGCTCTAATGAAACAGCGGGCTCTAGAAGGGACGCTGCGTTATGTTTGTCCGGTACTTGCGGAAATTCTTGAAGAAGGCAACCAGCGTGGTGAGTTTTCAGCTGTTTATCCACTGGAAAGTGTTCAATTTTTAATTGCTGGTATCCAATCATTATCTGACGAACGAGTCATTGGTGAAGATCTGGAAATAATGCAGCGCAAGCTATTTTCTTTTGTGGAGTTTATCTTTCGCATCTTAGGTATAAACGAAGCTGATTTAGACAAGGAAAAAGTTACCCAACAATTTCTAAAAATGTTTACAAATTAAACTCAATCCTTACGGTTGAGTTTAAAAAATAGAAAAGAATAGACTGACGGTCGGTCTATGAAGGAGGAATTGTAGATGAATCATCAAAAAACAATCGAAGAATTATCTTATCGCAGTGGTGAATCACTAGAGACATGTGAAGCAGTCATGAAAGGCTATGAATTATATGCCGAGAATCATTTAAAAAAAGCCCGACGAAACAATTTAGAGGAAGTTGCTCAAGCTATTGCTGAGAACACAGGATTGGAAACTCGGACATGTGAAAATATTTTAACTCAATTTTTTGATCTATTTGCTGAAAGAATCCAATCTATCCCATTTTTCAATCGGCAAGGAAGAAAATGAAAGGATGACAGTCATCGTAGTTTTAAGAATGATCGTCCAAATAATTGAACCTATAATTAATCAGGAAGTCGGAAAATAATTTTTAGTCAAACACCTAAGTGAGATCCTAGCAGACGAAAAAATAGGAGGAAGAAAAAGATGAAAAAAATAATTATCGCAATTGCAGCAGTAGTGAGTTTAGGAATGGTGTCTCAGGTAGTGGAACGAACCATTGATGAAGAAGCGGTAAAGACTACCGTTCAGACCCATTTTAAAGAAACACCAGATAAGAAGGACGAAGAAACAATCAGTTTTGA
The DNA here is from genome assembly GCF_050499065.1 of Enterococcus sp. AZ071. Lineage (NCBI taxonomy): Bacteria > Bacillati > Bacillota > Bacilli > Lactobacillales > Enterococcaceae > Enterococcus > Enterococcus sp. AZ071. The sequence goes on along the minus strand of NZ_JBIPAS010000001.1, from coordinate 2,199,074 downwards.
AGAAAACAGTTTTAGTGAGTAGTTAGGATTTTAGAATATGTAATGAGGACCCGAGATAATTTGTCTGGGGTCCTCATTTTTACTTGGATGACAAATGTCATGGATAGTCATGACGAATACGACTTAATTGCTAGGGGGGATTTCGATAAACTAAGCCTATAAAAACGAAGCGAGGGAGTCACTTAGATGGATAAACTGATCAATGTAAAAAATATGAGTATCACTTTTAAACGAAAACAAGCACTTGAAAAAGTTAATTGTGAATTGGTTCAAGGAGAAGTGGTCGGTTTGGTTGGTCCAAACGGTGCCGGGAAAACGACGTTAATGAAGGCCTTAGTCGGGTTTGTTCCTATAAGCAAGGGGGAGATTCAACAAGCAAGAGGAACCACGATTGACGCCTTGATTGAACAGCCGGGACTTTATCCTTTTTTGTCAGGCTGGGATCACTTGCAGCTGTTTGTTGAGGATCAGCAAAATATAGCAGCAATTGATGGGCTAATTTCGTTATTGGACATGAATGAATTTATTGGTAAAAAGACTAAGGGCTATTCATTGGGAATGAAACAGCGGTTGGGAATTGCGTTAGCTTTCTTGAATCAGCCGCAGGTGGTTATTTTAGATGAGCCGATGAATGGTTTAGATCCTTATTCAGTTAAGCTATTGAAGAAAGCTATTTTGACCTACAAGGAAGCCGGAACAACTTTCCTAATTTCCAGCCACATACTTAGTGAATTGGAGCAATTAGTGGATCGTGTCTTGCTGTTAAAGGCAGGGAGATTAGTGGAAAATATAGAGCATCCGGAGTTATTAGAAAATTTTGAGGACGATCTATTAGCCAAATTAGCCTAAGGAGAATGATGAAAATGAAACGTGCAGTGAAGCAGGAGCTATTTAAACTAACGAAGCAACATGTGATCTTGAAACAAACCTTGAAAGTGAGTGGGCTAATTTTGCTCTTTGCAGTAGTAACCAAATTTGGGAATTTTGACATTCTATCGCCGAATAAATTAGTGAAAACTTGTTTTAATAGTGGGTGGTTAATTGTTTTTTTCATGGTCTATCAGACCAGTCAGACTTTCTCAATGGAATTTCGATTTGGAACAATTAAAAATCTGTTGCAAAAAAATCAGCAACGTCGGACAATTTTCTTTAGTAAACTAATTACTTTGGTAGGTTACTCAATTTATTTGAATCTAGTAGCGTTAGTTGTGACAATCAGTCTCAGCATGATTTTGTTTCCAGAAGTTTCACTAAAGCAAACAGAAGTAATTCGTACATTGTTTGCTAATTTGCTGGGAAATTTTGTTGGGATGTGGCTGTTTGCTAGTTTGTCATTAATGATTTCTTTGATCGTTACCAATGAATCGCTGGCAAGTATGTTGGGAATTGCGACTTATTTCTTGTCTTCAATGCTGGCAGGCATGCAATTTATGCTGTTGGATAAGTTCAGCTGGCTGCGTTGGAATCCGCTAAACATGTTGAATTTGAGTAATCAGTTAATCAACAACAGCATGGAAAAGCTGACGCAGCTAGCAACGAACGAATTATTAATTGGCAATATTGTGTATATTTTAGGCTTTCTCTTGGTTGCTGATGTAGTGTTTAGCCGAAAAAAGATCTAATTAATATGGTATTATACGTAAGTATTAGTCGAAATTGTGCAGAAAGGAGCAGCCATGAATAAAATCAGCTTATTTCCTAAGGGAGAGGTGCTTAGCTCCATTATCTGGATGTTATTTCTATTAATTCCCATTTTATCCCTAGTTCCTTTTGATACGTTTGAAAAAATGTTTTTAGGAGCACTAATGCTGCTGTTCTGCTGGTTTTACCGGAATGCCCTTTTTCAAGGAAGGTATTTTATTTATTGGTTGATAGGGCAATATCTAATTGCTGCGTTTTATGCTTTAGAACTGGGATATATTTATCTATTCATGTTTCCCGCTTGGCAATTGGGCTTTGGTTTTTCCAAGATAAAAAAATCGTCTTTTTGGTTGTTGTTCTTTGGTCAGCTGGGAATCATTTTACTGGGATTGTTTTTTGGGCCGATGGAGCATCCAGTTTTTGGAGGCAATCAGATGGCGATGTCGCTACCTTTCGGCTTGTTTACTATTATTGCCCCTTTGCCAGGCAGAGAGGTTCAGAAATCTATTGAGCAACGCAAACAATTGTATCAAGCTAATCAACGATTGGAGGCTGTGATTAAGGGAGAGGAACGCAATCGGATTGCGAGAGAATTGCATGATTCTTTAGGGCAATCATTGTCGGTGATGACACTCAAGCTTGATTTAGCTCAAAAGATTTTGACAAAAAATCCGCAAATGGTTTCGAATGAGCTTCAGGAAATCGAACAGCTTTCTCGCTCTACCTTAAAAACCGTTCGGGAAATTGTTTCAGATATGCGAAAACGTACAGTTCGGGAAGAGCTAATTGAAATAAATCAGGCCTTAACTACAGCAAAAATTATTTTGACTACTGAGAATGAGGAGCTGGCAAACGATCTGTCAGCCATGCAGCAAAATGAAATCAGCAGTGTTCTCCGGGAAGCCGTAACCAATATCATTCGTCACAGTAAAGCGACTTTTTGTACGATTGTTTTTTCAATTGATGCAGACTGGCTTAAGCTTTCGATTAAGGATAATGGGGTAGGTGTAAAGGAACTAATCGCTGGAAACGGGCTAACTGGAATGACCGAACGGATTGAAAAGATACAAGGCACACTTTACATACAGGAGGATCGAGGAACCTGGATTCGTATATCGGTTCCTTTGGAGGAGGCTTTAAATGATTAGATTACTGATTGCCGAGGATCAAGGACTGCTGTCATCGGCTTTAGCAATGATTTTGAATTTAGAGGATGATCTAGAGGTTGTTGGAACAGCCAAGGATGGGGCGGAAGCAGCAACTCTGCTGAAACAGATGCAGCCGGATATTTTATTAACCGATATTGAAATGCCTCACAAATCAGGCCTGGAGCTGGCAGAAGAATTGAAGGAAAGCTCAATCAAGGTAATTATTTTAACCACTTTCGCTCGGGATGGCTATTTCGAAAAATCAGTAGAGGCTAAAGTGTCGGCATACTTGCTGAAAGATACCCCCAGCGATGAATTAATTGAGCATATTCGTTCGGCGATAAAAGGCAAGGTGTATTACGAACCTTCTCTGATCACTGGCTACATGAACAATCAACGAAATCCTTTGACCCCAAAAGAGCAGGAGATTTTGACATTGATCGCCAAGGGAGCCACCTCAAAGGAGGTTTCTGCTCAGCTGTATTTAACGGATGGAACCATTCGCAACTATATCTCGGAAATTATTAGTAAATTAGGCGCCAAAAATCGAGTCGATGCTGCAGCAAAGGCTAGAGAAAATGGTTGGCTGTAAGTTAAAAGTCTGGAAGATCATACACCAAATGATCTTCCAGACTTTTATTCGTAGTTGAGTGGAAACAGCCGCTGCTTGATCCAATCTTTGCATCGGCTTAATTGCCACAATATCTTTTGTTCGCTTAAAATTAATTTTTGATAAGCAGCGCTGCAGGTGCGCTTAAGCAAAGCGTGACGAAAAAGAAGGTGGCGTAGAAAGTCCAACAAGAGAACGGTGACACCGCCTGAAAATCCACAGTTGTAAAGATTAATGCCGGCGGTTAGAACATGAGCATGACGGGAAATCATTGCAAATACAGCACCTGATAGAATACCGGTCAGCAGACCATACTTTCTAGAAAAAGGTGACAAGGTGGCTGCAAAGAACAAGATAACAATAGTGGTTGTCGAAGTTACATCATGAAAAACAAACAATGAGGACAGCAGGACGCCGCAAGCTGGGAAGAAATAATAACGGAAACCAAAGTTGTACATACCGAAACCAGCAAAGGTTAAAAGGGTACCTACCAGCAAACCATTCAATGGAACCTGTAAAATTAAAGGGACCATCAAGCCGATTAAGCCATAGATTGAAAAACGAACTAGTTTTAACAGACTCAGTCGAACTCCTTTATGCAGTGCTTTATCAAACTTCAGGACATAGAGAGAATACATCAGTGGAGCAGTGAAAAGGATCAGTAAGAAGATCAATAGTGCCGAGCTGTGAGCAGCATTCAAGCGATGGGGAAGAATTCGGATGTTTAATAGGTTGCGGGTGGCAAAATTCCCTACGAATCCGATACAGCCGGCGGAAAAGCCCATATTGTAAAGGTTCATTTCTTTGGTATGTGCCTTTAAATAGTGAAAAACCGGAATACTGATATAGCCAATCACCAGACCAGCTACCAGGGCGATGAATTTGTTTTGGAGAAGAAATTGGCTAGGCGCTAGATAGATAATGCTGACCATTGGAGACAGGCAGGTGCTCAACAAGCCCATGACCAAGGATTCTTGTCTGGCTGCGGGTTTGTGATGCAGATATAGAAGACTTCCTAGAAGAATGGGGGCTGAATTGGCTAAATTTTTGCCAAAAAAAGAGAACCCGGAAAGCATCATGACAATGGGAATCGTTAAGGGACAAAAGCTGTGACGGTATTTTCTCAAAATAAACAGGCTCAGCAGAGTAAGCAGGCCGCTGTTGGTTAAGGCTGCTCCAGCCCCAGCAATCTCGACATAATCGCTAATCAGATTGCTGGGTGAGTGAATAATTTGGCTCATTCCTCGTATAATTGTTTCTGCGGGATAGAGCAAAATCGGTACACAAGTTAGCAGCAGGCCATACAGCAGCAGAAAGTTAAAAATTACCTGCTGTGATCGTGCGAACTCTTTTTTCTCCAGTCGTCCTCATCCTTTCTATCTAATCAATTTGAATAACTTTTACACCCATTTTTTGAATTTCCTTCAAGGTCTCTGGTGAACTGAATTGATCGGTGATCAAATAGTCAAAGACAGAAATGTCAGCAATTTTGAATTGGGAGGTTAAGCCAATTTTGCGATGGTCAGCTACTAATACTTTTCGTTTAATGGTGTGATTGATCATCAGCTCATTGATTTTCGCCTCATTAATAATTTTAGTGGTAACGCCGCTTTCCAGGCTGACACCGCTACAGCCGATAATACAGACATCTGCGTTCATGGATGAGATGGTATTCATGGCGATATCCCCCACCAAGGCTTCTTTAGGAAACCGCATTTCTCCACCAGTCAATATGTAATTGTAGTTGGCATTATGAGGCGAATAGTTAACTTTCAGATTATTCGTGACAATTGTTAAATGTTCCGAGTTCAAATAGTCAATCGTCTTTAAGGCAGTAGAGCTGGAGTTAATAAAGATTGTATCGTAATCCTGCACATGCTTGCTGGCCTCGCGAGCGATCGCCTGTTTGATTCGCTCCGGACCGGACTGATCGAAATCACGTTTGTTGTCGTAATTAAAAATGCAGTAGCCATATTTACGAATAATATCATTCTTTTCTTCTAACAGATTTAGATCTCGGCGAATCGTACTTAATGAAACGTCCAAAGCCTCTGCTAACTCCTGGGTTGTCATCTGATGATTGGCCTCTAGAATCTCCAGAATCTCGGCATGGCGTTTATCGATCGCAACTATCGAATTTTTCATACATGTCCCACCTTTTCCTGCAAAATTATCTCTTATAGAAGAAAACGTTTTATTTGATTCTATTATACAAGAAAATCAGCACTCGCGTTATAAAAAGTCATATAAAATTCAAACAATCATATAAAAGGGTTTTCACGACGCGTTTTACGATTTATGATTTATACATGGATCATAACAAAATCACGTCAGGAGAGATTTACAGATGAGCAAGCATGTTAACGAGGTTACAAAAGAGAATTGGATTCTTTCAACTTTTCCCGAATGGGGCACCTATTTGAATGAAGAAATTGAAAGTGAAGTCGTCGAAGCCGGTACTTTTTCTATGTGGTGGCTGGGCTGTACCGGAATTTGGTTGAAGAGTCATGAAGGGACAAACATCTTATGCGACTTGTGGTGTGGCACCGGCAAGCGTAGTCATGGAAACGGCATGATGAAAAAAGGCCATCAAATGATGCGGATGAGCGGTGTTCAAAAAATGCAGCCGAATTTGCGCACACAGCCATTTGTCATTGATCCTTTTGCAGTAAAAAATGTGGATGCTTTAGTAGTTACTCATATTCACTCCGATCATTTAGACATCAACACAGCAGCGGCAGTACACCAAAATTGTCCTGAGGCAAAATTTGTAGGGCCGAAGGAAGTTGTCGCAACGTGGCTAGGCTGGGGAATTCCAGAGGAAAAAACAATTGTTGTGAAGCCAGGAGACGAGGTAAAAATTAAGGATATCAACGTGGTTGCTTTAGAAGCCTTTGACCGAACAGCCTTAGTTACCTGTGAAGACCCAGAAGTTACTTTGAAGGGGAAAATGCCGCAGGATATGGATCAAATTGCGGTGAACTACCTATTTGAAACTTCTGGCGGTAATTTATATCATGCAGGCGACTCTCATTATTCCAATATGTTTGCCAAGCATGGCAATGAGCATAAAATTGATGTCTGTTTAGGTGCTTACGGCGAAAATCCACGAGGAATCACGGATAAAGTCACGTCAGTTGACATGCTGCGAATGGCAGAGTCTTTAAATACGAAGGTGGTCATTCCTGTTCATTATGACATTTGGGCGAATTTCATGGCTGATCCGAAAGAAATCACAGAAATTTGGAAATTCAAAAAGGATCGGTTACGTTACGAATTCAAACCGTATATTTGGCAGGTTGGCGGTAAATTTACTTATCCAACCAACAAGGACGACTTAGAATTCAATTTCTATCGCGGATTTGAAGATGCCTTCAGCGTTGAAAATGATACACCGTTTCCATCATTCCTATAGAAAAGAGGTAGAACCATGTTAACGTATTTTTACGACAATGAACTGATTCGTTACTCTGATAAAGAAATTACTGATTGGAAAGAAGCCATTGCTGAAAGCTGTCAGCTGCTGATGGACAAGGAAATTATTGATCAGCACTATGTAGATGAAATTATCCGCTGCGTTGAGGAGCACGGCCCTTATATCGTGATTGTTCCTCAGGTTGCCATGCCTCATTCTTCTGAGAAGAGTGAGGGGGTGTTTGGAACCGCCATTTCCTTTACTAAAATGAAGCAGCCAGTGACCTTTGAAAGCACGGATGGAGAAGAAAAAGAGGCACTCCTCTTCTTCACTTTGGCGGCAAAAAACGCAGAGGAACATATGGAAAATATCCAAAATCTATCTGAAATGCTGATGACAGACGGTTTGATCGACAGTCTGGCGGCTACTCATTCGATTGAAGACTATCAAGCGGTCATGGAACAATACCATCTATAGGGGGAGAAATAAATGGGGGATTTTTTGTTAAGTATTTGGACGTATTTTGCTGAGAACATTTTGACACAGCCAGCCTACTTGATTGGATTTATTGTATTGTTGGGGTACTTACTGCTGAAACGACCGATTTATGAATGTATCGCCGGCTTTTTGAAGGCGACAGTTGGGTATTTTATTTTGACGGTTGGTTCAGGCGGACTGGTTGGGAACTTTCGGCCGATTCTAGTCGGGTTGAAGGAACGGTTTAATCTAGATGCAATGGTGACAGACCCATATTTTGGTCAAAATGCGGTAGATGCGGGATTAATGGAAACTTTTGGTCGAACCTTCGGTGATGTAATGATTTTGCTATTAATTGCTTTTATCATGAATATTTTATTGGTTCGTTTCCAAAAATACACCAAATTACGTTCGGTCTTTACGACCGGGAATGTACAAATTCAACAGGCTGCTACAGCTTTCTGGATTCTATTGTTCTGTTTCCCGAATTTAGGCAGAGTGGAAGTATTAATTTTCATGGGATTAGTTCTGGGTTGCTACTGGGCAGTTGCTTCTAATTTAACAGTTGGTGTAACACAGGAATTGACAGAAGGTGCGGGCTTTGGGATCGCTCACCAGCAAATGTTTGGTATTTTTATCTTTGCGAAGCTGGCTGAATGGATGCGCAAACGGGATCAAAGGAAAAATAAAGCTGCGAATGTAGATAAGAAATTGGAAGACATCGAGCTGCCAGGCTTCCTATCCATTTTTAACGAGAATATGGTAGCGACTTCATTGTTAATGCTGTTTTTCTTTGGGATTATTTTAGTGGTATTAGGTCAAGATTATTTGGTTGAAGCTGAATTTATGGCAGAAGGTCAGAGCTTCTTATTCTATATTCTGACAACTTCACTGAATTTTGCGGTTTATCTAGCGATTTTACAATTGGGTGTACGGACCTTCGTCGATGAGTTGACTCAGTCCTTCCAAGGAATTTCCAATACGATTTTACCAGGTGCGGTACCTGGGATCGACGTGGCAGCAACGTTCGGCTTTGGTTCACCAAATGCTGTAACCATCGGCTTCTTGTTTGGTGCTTTAGGCCAATTCTTAATGATTGGACTATTAATTTTATTGAAATCACCAACGATCGTTATTGCCGGTTTCGTTCCATTGTTCTTTGATAATGCGGTAATTGCTGTCTTTGCTAACAATCGTGGCGGCTTTAAAGCAGCCTGTATCTTCCCGTTCATTTCAGGGATTATTCAAATTGGCGGCTCCGCTCTATTTGCAACCTGGATTGGATTATCACAATACGGTGGGTACCTGGGCATGTTTGACTGGGCAACCGCTTGGCCATTGTTTGCAGTCATTATGAAGTTCTTAGGCTATATCGGTGTCGCTGTAGTTGTAATTGGTTTACTGATTATTCCACAGCTGCAATACCGTAAAAATCCAGAAGGCTACTTCATGATTGTTGATGACTATGAGCAATACGCAGAAAAATTCTTGAATGACTAATGTAGGAAACTTGTCGGCCCAGCTTTGCCTGGGCCGCATAAAATAAAAACTAACCTAGGGGGATTTTAAAATGAGAATCTTAGTATCTTGTGCCAATGGATCAGGAACCAGCTTAATGATGATGAAGAGTGTGGAGAAAGCGATGAAGGAATTAAGTGTGCCAATTACCAAAATTCACCATTGTGCTCTTTCAGAAGGTAAAAGTTCGGCGGCACAATACGATGTTGTTTTTACACCAGTTAACTTCTTAAATATGTTTGACCAAGCAGTGAAGAAAGGCGTTACGGTCATTGGGATTAAAAATGTGATGTCGCCAAAAGAAATTAGTGAGAAGTTCGCTGAATCAGAACTATATCAAAAAATGGGTAAATAAGAGGAGTTTAGAATGAGTAAACCAAAGTTGCAAATTGCATTGGACCATAATGATTTAGAGCATGCCTTAGCAGATATTGTTAAGGTAGGAGAAATTGTCGATATTATTGAAGTAGGGACGATTCTTTGTCTGCAGGAAGGGCACAAAGCGATCAGCTGTATCCGCAGCATGTTTCCTGAGAAAACGTTAGTTGCTGATACGAAATGTGCCGATGCGGGTGGAACAGTGGCTAAAAATGTCGCAGATGCCGGTGCTGATTTTATGACGGTCATTTGCTGTGCTACGATACCCACGATGCAGGCCGCGCAAAAAGAAGTAAAGGAATTGCAGGTTGAGCTTTATGGTGATTGGACCTATGAACAGGCTGCTGCTTGGCGAGAAATCGGCATTAAGCAAGCCATCTATCATCAAAGCCGCGATGCCCTTTTATCAGGAGAAACCTGGGGCGAAAAAGATTTAACCAAAGTGAAAAAATTGATTGAAATGGGCTTTAATGTTTCTGTAACCGGAGGCTTGGATGTCGATACCTTGAAACTGTTTGAAGGGATGGCTGTGTACACCTTTATTACAGGGCGAGGAATCACCGCGGCACCAGATCCGGTGAAAGCAGCACAAGACTTTAAGGATGAAATTACTCGTATTTGGGGGCAGTAAGCATGGCTCAGATCGGAATTTATGAAAAAGCTTTACCAAAAGGAATCACTTGGCAGGAACGTTTTGCTTTGGCAAAAGAATTGGAGTTTGATTTTATCGAAATGTCGATTGATGAAACCGATGAACGCTTGGCACGGTTAGACTGGTCAGACGAACAACTTGCTCAGCTGCGAGAGGACATGTTTCAATCTGGTGTGAGAATTAATTCGATTTGCTTAAGTGGCCATCGCCGCTTTCCCTTTGGCTCCTCAGATCTTGAGAAGCAGCAAAAAGCCAAGGAAATAATGGATAAAGCCGTTCGTTTTGCTCATAAGCTGAGTATCAAGGTCATTCAAGTAGCTGGCTACGATGTCTATTATGAAGAAAAATCTGTGACTAGCCGGGAAGCCTTTATTGAGGGCATGAAGGAAAGTGTAAAGCAGGCTGCTAATTATGGTGTTATTCTTTCGATTGAGATTATGGACGATCCTTTTATGAACTCGATTGGGAAATTTTTGGAAATCAAACGACAGATTCGATCACCGTATTTACAGGTCTATCCAGATTTAGGCAATCTCTCTGCCTGGCCGGAAAACAACCCAGCCGTTGAACTGGAGGAAGGCATTGACTGTATCACTTCCATCCACTTAAAAGATACCTATCCGGTGACAGAGGATTCTGCTGGACAATTTCGGGATGTTCCTTTCGGAGAGGGCTGTGTGGATTTCCTTGGCTTGTTGAAGAATTTGAAGCGTCTGGATTATGATGGAACCTTCCTAATTGAAATGTGGAGCGAGAAAAGTTCAAATTTCAAAGAAGAAATTGAAGCAGCCAAAAACTATCTTTACCCTAAATTAAGAGAGGCGGGATACGATGTCGCGTGAAGAAATCATTCAAGAAATGAAGCAGCGAGTATTTGAAGCGAATCTAGAACTGCCTCAATACGGATTGGTGAAGCTAACTTGGGGAAATGTCAGTGAGATTAATCGAGACCTTGGGGTAATTGTCATTAAGCCAAGCGGTGTGAAGTATGAAAAGATGCAGGTGGATCAGATGGTAGTAACCGATTTAGCTGGAAATAGTCTGGAAGCTGACAGTATGAACCCTTCTTCCGACTTACCTACCCATGTGGTACTGTATCAGGCTTTTGAAGAGGTGAATGCGATTGTTCATACCCATTCTACTCATTCAGTGATGTGGGCTCAGGCAGGAAGAGATTTACCTGCTTACGGAACTACTCACGCTGATGCTTTTTATGGTACGATTCCTTGTACTCGGCAGTTAACAGAGAAAGAAGTTCAGGAGGCCTATGAAATCAATACGGGTCATGTGATTGTAGAAACCTTTAATGAACGAAGCGTAAAAGCCAAGGAAGTTCCGGGGGTTCTAGTCTATGGGCATGGGCCGTTTACTTGGGGAGACTCGCCCATGAAGGCAGTGGAGAACAGCTTGATTTTGGATGAAATTTGCCTAATGGCGAAAGAAAATGAGCAGATTAATCCTAAAATAAAGGCAATCCCACAATATTTGCTGGATAAGCATTATTTTAGAAAACACGGAGAAAAGGCCTATTACGGGCAAGGTTAATAGAGGAGTGAACCACTTAAGCGCGGAGGCTTAGGTGGTTTTTTAGCGAAAAAACTGCCTGCCGAAAATGGCAGACAGTTCAGTGATTTAACTGAATTGTTTTTTATCTAAGAAATCACGGACGATCCGCATCTTTTTCCGCGAAACCGCACAGCGCTGTCCATTGTTCATGGTGACCTCCAGCATTTCTTTATCGAGGGAGCGGACATTGTCTAAATTAACCACATAAGACTTATGAATCCGTTCAAAGTTTTTACCAAGATCGACCATTTCCTTGATTGCACCATAGAAATGAATTCTGCCAGTCATTGTGTGGATATAGAGAACATGTGGTTTGTGAGAAGTTTCGAAATATAGAATATCTTTGTAGTTGACGTATCGTTCACTTTTACCATTTCGAATTAGAAACTGTTCACGTTTTTCTGGCTGGATTTGCTGCTTAACAAAGATAGAATCCAAGCATTCGGTAATTGATTCCATTAGTTGTCCAGGATCGTCCTTTACGATGAAATCTAGGGCTTCAACCTTGTATTTAAAGATCAAAGGAACCGTTTCATCATGTGTGGTAACGAAGACAATTTTTCCTAAGGTATCGTATTCTCGAATCTTTTTGGCTAAAGTAACGCCGTCCATCTCGTTCTCACCCAGATCAATATCCAGAAAATAAATTCCAGTGGTATCAGGGTTTTCTTTGAGGTAGTCTAAGACAGCAGCAGGCTTGTCAGTCGATAACGCAATGTGCGCATCTAACTCTTTGATCATAATCTGCTTGTCAATGTATTCGTGGTAAAATTCCCGTAATGGTGCTTCGTCTTCACAAATGAAAATCTTCATCATACTAACGCCCCCTTAAAAAACAATTTTTTGAATAAAGTAATGATCGACAATTTCAGTTTCCAACAAAAAGTCGGCTTCTTCCATGATCTCCTGCAAATTGCTTAATCCAATGCCGCGATTTTGCCCTTTGGTTGAATAGCCCTTTTCTTCCAGCTGGTACAGCGGTGGTATATCTTCTGAACAGCTATTCTTAACAATAACTACGTTGCTGCCATCGTTTTCGAACACGGCAATCTGCAATTCACCGCGGTCAAGCTCGCTTAGAGCATCAATGGCATTATCTAAAATGATTCCCAAGGCACGAACCAATGGAATTTCATTTTTCTCTTCAACATAGAAATTCTTGTCAATTTCCAGTATCAGGTTTACTTTCTCACTTTCAATTATACTCAATTTTACATAAAAAATACTGCGTAAAGCCAAATTTTGAATTTTTGTCAGCTTACTAAGCTGAGTATTTGTGCTGTTAAGACTTTCAGAACTATGCTTGATTTGAGTATAATAGTAGTTTTTCAGTTCTTCAAATTTATTTTCCTGAAAATAGGTGTCCATACTCAGCAAAATATTTTGGTAATCATGCTTAAACTTGCGAACCTCTTCTGCATTCTTTTCAATAGTTTTTAAATAAGCAAGTTGATTCTCAAAGATCGCTTTCTTGCTTTCAGCTTCGAGACGCATTGACTCGCTGCGTTGGGCTAAAAGGACAATAGCAGCCAAGAATAAAAATAAAGCAAGAAGAACATCTTCAAGTATCTTAGTAATAACAGTTTCGTTATTAGGTATAGTCAGCTCAACTAAGTACTCGTTCTTCAATATTTCAAAGAAAAAAAACAAAAAGATCATTAGTAACATAAGTTTTACTTTGGGATACTTTTTTTGAACAATAACTATAGTCTTTTTTTCTAGAACAGCAAGTATTACAGTAATGAGTATAGAAATAAGACTTCCTATGGAGAAGGATATCAACAAAGATTCAGGATTAGTCTTATAAATAGTATTTGTCAAGAATGTGGTCAAGTCATCATTTACGAAAATCATGGAGCTATATATACCAGCTAAGAGGGGATCTCGTTCAGAATAATAAAATGAAACTAAAAAACAGAAAAACAAGACAATTAGCTTTAAAGTCACACTAGAAAAAGGTATGAACATTCTGATAACTACAGTCAGTGTGGTTATTAGAATTATATCGGTATATATATATTTCGATTTGAATATGAATAAAGAGAACAGCATAGGTAAAGTACCCAAAGTAATTAAAAGGTTTCCTAACAATATGAATCACTCTTTCTTTAGTGTCGATTATGATCGAATAATGGTCGATTTTGACTTTTCAAGGCGTTTCACTTGGAAAATTTTATAGAATGAAGGACAAGGGGGCGATTTTGTGAAAAAAATATTAGTATTAGTAGGTGCAATTCTATTTCTTATTTCTCCAGTGATCAGTGAAGCCGCTACTTTGTCAGATAATGAAGATGTTAAAGTTTCAGAAAAGCTACAAATTAGTCCTAGGGGTGTTTACACGTATGTCTTTTCTTACGTACCACCTAAGACATTCAATGGCAGAACTCGTATATACTATGAGTACATTTCAAAAGATAAAATTTATATTGGATACTATCAATAGATTTATTACTATGATTATGTTTCTAGACAGTCCAATTATAGCACAGAAAAAGAGCGTAACCATTACGCAATAAAATAAAAAGCTTGAAAGGTTTTCTATGGTTTTGACCATTATACCTTTCAAGCTTTTTGTTTTTTCGGATCTATTCCTCCCCCGCATACTCCAATATATCCCCAGGTTGGCAATCCAGTACAGTACAGATTTTCTCCAGTGTGTTAAAACGAATCCCCTTAGCTTTACCTGTTTTTAGAATTGAGAGATTTGCTGGGGCGATGCCTATTTTTTTAGCTAGTTCGTTGGAGGACATTTTTCGATCTAGCATTACTCGGTCTAAATTAATTTTTATCATTGGCAACACCCCCTTTGCTTTATATAAAAGCATCACTTTCTTTTTTTAGACGCATTCCTTGCTGGAATACCATAGAGATTACATAAATCCCTAGAACCATCAAGGCACCTTTAAATAGATAAAGGACATTATTAGAAGAATCTTGGCTAAGCAGATTTATATGGTAGAGATTGTTAACTATGGATACTAAAATCTCAGCCAAGGTTGCTGAGCCATAGTAAATGAAGGTCTTTTTTATTAGCTTGAGATTGCGTTCGTCAAAATAAAGTTCCTCATTTAAGTTTTGCAACAGGTTGCGAATACAATTCAGGTAACTGATCATCAAAATTATACTAACAACACAAAAGACTATTAAGTAGAAAATGATGAAGGTAGGAGACAACGAGCTATGAGCGATCTCCATGTTTGATGTTAAGAGTTGAGAAAGTTCCTGTCGTGAATCAGTGAACGCGATAGCAATAAACGTAAACGTTAGGATGATTCCAAAAACAATCTGTAGAATCAAGCAAACGGAGGCCAACAAGCCTAAAATAAATCGTTCGTACTTTTTCATATTTTTCCTCCTTGTGATAATCAATTAAATAATTGATTGGTTTTCTCTTTTCAGCAGAATACCTTGTCTAAATACCATGTAGATAACATAAATTCCCATAAGAGTTAATAAGCTGTCAACAATTTGCAGCCAGTCAAGGGACTCTAAATAATAAGCGCCGGGAATCTGAACAATCTGAAATAGTTGATCGACGAATACTACACTGAAATTTGTTAGAGTATAAAGTGTGAAAAAGATCAACGTATATTTAATTAGCTTGAGATTCTTTTCTTCGAAATAAAACTTTTCATTAATGTTTTGCAGCAGGTGACGAATGCAATTAAGATACAGGAACATGAATAGGCCGCTTATTGATCCAAAAATGATTAAAGTAGTAGCATAGGTACGTTCGTCTAAGGAGCTGCGGCTTAGGTCAACGGCTCTCAAAACAACCTGAATGAATTCTTGACGGCTATCGGCAGAAGAGAGCAACGACCAAAGAATGATCAAGGAGAACAAAACGAGACTTGCTTGAACCATTAGCGTAAAAAGACTTAACAGACCGACGACAGCTGTAGAATTCTTGTTCATTTTAATCCATCCCCTTTATTATAGTATAAAACAGAAATCTTTTTATGTAAAACGATATTTTAATATCGTTTTACAATATCGAAAAGTTTTTGTTGAGTGTTGAGCCGTCACTTTTCATTTTAGGTTATAAAAAGAAGATAAGCGGTTCTTTTTTTGATTAATAACTGCCAAAAACTAAGAAAAGCGATGATTCTGATTAAAAAAGGGCCAATTCTGACTTTTTTGTTAATTTTCTATCAAAATGGTATAAAATAAATTGTACTTAGGAGACAAGAGGAAGTGGCGTCTGTTAATGGGTATAGTCAGTGTTTGGCGCTCTCATTATAAAGAACAACTTCCCCAGATTCGTATAATGACATTCAAACTATTCAAACGAACAAAATTATCCCCAGGAGTGTTTGACGTGTAGCTTTCTTCTCTGTCTCCTAAATTGTTTTAAAACAGAAAATTAGACTACAAGACTTTCTAACCGAAAGCGTCCAGGCAAAAATTGCTTGGACGTTTTTTTTTGCTTAAATCGAAAATGTTCAGGGTATGCTGAAAAATCTAGGTCGTGGTAAGATAGAAACAGAGGTGAGTCGTGTGAAAAAAACAAATCAAGCAACACCTGACCAAACGTTAGTAACTGAACAGGTGAAGATTCCTAAGAAGCTTCACGGGTTAACTGAAGCAGAGGTTAAAGAACGTACAGAAAAGGGTCAGGTGAATCAAAGTGAAGAGGATTTATTGAAGACAGATGGCCAGATTATTAAAGAGAATACGGTTAATGTCTTTAACCTGTTGAATTTGGTGTTAGCTCTTTTTGTTTTGTTGGTAGGTTCGCCGAAAAATACGTTGTTCTTTGGTGTTGTAATAATTAATACGCTGATCGGAGTCGTTCAAGAGCTGCGAGCGAAGCATACGATTGACAAGCTGTCGGTATTGGCGAAAGATCAGGTAACAGTTCTACGCAATGGAAAGCTGGAACGGATAGATCAGGAAGCCGTCGTTTTAGGGGATACGATTTTCTTGAAAAATGGGGATCAGGTGCCAGTGGATGGTCAAGTGTTGACCGGTGATGGGATCGAAGTGGATGAATCTCTACTGACTGGTGAAGCTGATCGTATTTTGAAGCAGCCGGAGGATCGGTTATATAGCGGAAGCTTTGTGACTGCGGGTCAAGCCTTCTATCAGGCAACGGCTGTGGGGGCGGATAATTTTGCCCAACGGTTGTCTAGTGAAGCGAAGAGCGAAACGGGAAATAGTTCTCAACTAACTAAGGTATTGAGTCGGATGATTACGGTATTGACAGTGGTCATTGTTCCAGTGGGCTTAGCGATGCTTTATTCGCAATACCAAGCCTCTTCCTCCATTCGTCAGGCTGTTTTAGGAACTGTAGCAGCATTAGTGAGTATGATACCAGAAGGACTAATGCTATTGACTAGTGTAGCATTTGCGGTTGGAGCTGCTAATCTGGCGCGGAAAAAGGTGCTGGTACAGGCTTTGCCGTCAATTGAAACGCTGGCTCGGGTGGATGTCATTTGTCTAGATAAAACGGGGACCATTACCGATGGCACCTTGCGTTTTGAAGAAAGTATTTTAGGTCAAGTAACAGAAGAGCGATTTAAAGTTATCATGGCTGCTTTGATGAAGAATTTGACCGATGATAATGCAACAGCTCAAGCGCTGCGGCAAGCATTTCAAGCGGAGAATGACTGGCAGATGGAAAAGATGATTCCTTTTTCTTCCGCTCGTAAGTGGAGTGGCGTGACTTTCAAGCATGAAGGCAGTTACGTTGTAGGTGCACCGGAATTTATTTTTTCAACAGTGCCAGAGAAGTTTCAACGGGAAATTGAACCCTATATGGCTCAAGGTCATCGAGTGTTGGCACTGGCTTCCTATCCAGATGTTTTGGGTGAAACTTTTGAAAAGGAGCCGCAATGGCTGGCTACCTTGATTATCTCTGATAATTTACGGGAAAATGCCCAAGAGACTTTTGGTTACTTTGTTAAGCAGGATGTCCAGCTGAAGGTAATCTCTGGCGACCACCCATTGACGGTGTCCAAAATTGCTCAAAAGGCTGGGATTCAACATGCTGAACATTATGTGGATATGTCTGAAATAGACGATTGGACCAATTATCGAGTGCTGGTGAAGGCTAACACTGTTTTCGGTCGGGTTTCGCCGTATCAGAAGCAGCGTTTGATTCAGGCTTTGCAGGATGAAGAGCATACGGTCTGTATGACAGGTGACGGTGTAAATGATGTACTGGCGTTGCGTCAGGCGGATATTGGTGTCGCAATGGCTAATGGAAGCAGCGCAGCGCGTGCAGCAGCGGATGTAATTCTTTTAGAATCGGATTTTAAACGGATGCAGGATGTTTTGAATGAAGGCCGCCGAGTGATTAACAACATTGAACGGGTTGCTTCGATGTATCTGGTCAAGACGATTTATTCGTTGATCTTAGCCGTGATTTTCATGTTCTTAGCGAGTCCGTATCCTTTTGCACCCATTCAATTGACACCAATCAATGCTTTGACGGTGGGGATACCTTCCTTCTTCTTGGCATTGAAGCCAAGTTACGAGCGTATCAAGGGAGATTTTTTGAACAATATTTTGCGGGTTTCAGTCCCTGGGGCGGTAACAGTAGTTTCAGCAGTCATGCTGATTCAGCTGGCAGGCCATTTGTTCCAGCTGCCCTTTAGTGCGACTTCCACCATGTCAGTGTTCTTGACCGGCTGTGTGGGACTACTGGTGCTGTATTTGGTTTCATTCCCTTTGGACAAGAAGAAAATTGCGTTGATTATTGTTTTGGCAGCAGCCTATTTCAGTTGTTTTATTATTTTTCGTCAGTTCTTCGATTTCGACGTGCTCTACAACCGAAATCTATTCTTTGTCCTGCCATTAACCTTGGGTGTCTATTGGTTATTTAGAGGGTTAGCGGCCGCGATGAATAAGTTAGTTGAATTACGGGTGCGTTGGCAGGCTTATCGCCGGAAGAAAAAACGGTCGCGGGTAATATAAGGAGGAGCCAGATGGAATTGGAAAAGTTAAGGGGACAGGTAATTGTTTCCTGTCAAGCGTTGGAGAATGAACCGTTGTACAGTTCGTTCATTATGAGTAAAATGGCGCTGGCTGCCAAGGAAGGCGGTGCAGTCGGTATTCGAGCCAATTCAGTGGCGGACATTACCGCTATTAAGCAGGAAGTGGATTTACCAGTAATCGGTCTCATTAAACGAGATTATTCGGATTCAGCAGTGTATATTACACCAACCATTCGGGAGGTAGAGGAATTACTAACAACCTCAGTCGAAATTGTTGCGCTGGATGCTACCAAGCAGGAGCGGCCCAATCGAGAGCAGCTGTCGGACTTATTGGCTCGGATTCATGAAGCTGATCGTTTGGCTATGGCGGATGTTTCTACTTTGGAGGAGGCAGTGTCTGCTGATAAAATGGGCTTTGATCTTGTTTCTACCACATTGGCTGGCTATACAGCGTATTCCCGTAAAACAGAAACACCAGATTTTGAACTGTTGGCGGAAATCGTTCAACAGGTGAAAGCACCGGTTATAATGGAAGGACATACTGATCGGCCCGAGCAAGTGACTAAGGCGTTAGAACTTGGAAGCTTTGCGGTAGTTGTAGGTTCAATTATCACACGTCCCCAAGTTATTACTCAAAAATATGTGGCTGCGGCCAAGAAATTTCAAGCTGAATAAAGAAAAATCACGGAAAAGGCTTTCTTTTCCGTGATTTTTGGTATAATAGACTAAAAGTAATCGAAGGAGGCTTTTCTCTATGGCATTAACAGCATTACAAAATGGTTCAGATATTCGCGGTATCGCTATTTCCGCAGAGGGTAAAACGAAAAATTTAGGAACAGAAGAAGTTGTATTGATTGCAAACGGTATCATGAATTGGTTGGACAATCAAGGTGTTGAAAGACCCTTCACGATCGGCTTAGGGTATGATAGCCGTCTGACTGGACCAGAATTAAAGCAGGCGATGATGGATACCTTCCAAGCTGCTGGAGTGAATGTTTTAGACTTTGAATTGGCCACTACACCGGCTTTATTTATGGCGACGCAATTTGCTGAATTTGATTGTGATGCAGGAATTATGCTGACAGCGAGCCATTTGCCTTATTACTTCAACGGAATTAAGATCTTCAGTAAATCCGGCGGTGCTGAAAAAGCAGATATTGCGTATATTTTAGAACACACTGAAGCGCAGCCAGCCGCAGAAGGCAGCATTAAAAAGGCCGACTTGATTTCGGCTTATGCAGCAGACATGGTGGAAAAGATACGTAAAGGAATCGGGTCAGACAACAAAAAACCATTAGCTGGCATGAAGATTGTAGTAGATGCTGGGAATGGTGCTGGTGGTTATTTTGCTAGTAAAGTCCTGGATGTATTAGGTGCTGACACAGCTGGTTCACAGTTTTTAGAACCAGATGGCAGCTTTCCGAACCATATTCCAAATCCAGACAACAAAGAGGCCATGGCTAGTATCAAGCAGGCTGTACTAGATAATCAGGCTGATTTAGGGGTAATCTTCGACACGGATGTAGATCGCTCAGCCATTGTTTCCAAAGATGGTCAAATCATCAACCGCAACAATTTAATTGCTGTATTGGCAGTGATTGTTTTAGCAGAGCAGCCTGGCAGTACCATTGTGACTAATTCGCCAACCTCTGATCATCTGAAACGTTTTATTGAGGAAAAAGGCGGAAAGCAATACCGCTATATTTCTGGCTATCGAAATGTTATCAATAAAGCGATTGAATTAAATGAAGAGGGCATTGATTGTCCATTAGCCATTGAAACCAGCAGTCATGCTGCCTTCAAGGAGAATTATTTCTTGGATGATGGTGCCTATGTGATTGCTAAGGTCTTAATGCTGCTGCCGAAGCTGCAGCAGGAAGGCCGCAAGTTAACTGACTTGATGGCTGAGCTGGAGCAGCCGGTCGAAACCTTGGAGATTCGTTATGAGATTGCTGGCGATGAGTATAAAGAAACGGGCCGCAAGATGATCGAGAACTTCCGTCAACACTTACCAGAAAAAGACGGTTTCACCGAAAATCCGGAAAACGATGAAGGCGTTCGTTTTTCAATCACCGATCCTCATGGCAAAGGCTGGATGCTGTTGCGTTTAAGCTTGCATGAACCATTATTGGTGATGCAGATTGAAAATGATCTGCCCGATCAAATTCAGAAGCAGTTACCGATTTATCGCGAACTGTTGGCTCAGGAAGCGCAGTTTAATTTAACCAAATTGGATCAACAAATACAGTAAGTAGTTTGACTTGCATTTTTTCCTCCTTCGGCCGATGATGGTGCCAGAAGGAGGTTTTTTGATGAAAATTACCTTAAGCGAGGATGCCAAAGAACGAATTGCTCAGCAATTGGATCAACACAAATTGGTGCTATTAACCTTTGAAGATGGCGTAGGCGCATATTCCCAGCATGCCATGATTCATATGCAGACCCAATTTTCTATCAATATTATTAGCGACACCATGCCTAAAGAAGGATACGATGAAACGATTCCGACAAATTTAGTCGATTTTTGGATTAAGGGTTATTCAAAGGAGGACTTGCAGGAGAATATGCGAATTACCTTGAACTCTCGGTTAAGCACCTTTACTTTAACCGGTGATGGCGGTACGATTGATGATAATTTGGGCTTTATTGATTTTACAAAAAAGAGGTCTTAACTGACGTCTTTTTTCTTTTTTTTAGATTTGTTTGTTAGTATAGAGGAGAAAGGTGGAGGTATGAATGGCAAAGATTATGATCGTTGAGGATGAAGCAGTCATTCGTCAGTTGATCGGCGAAGAATTAACGAAATGGAATTTTGATGTGTTTGCGACAACTGACTTTAATGAAGTATTTGCAGATTTCGAACGAGAAGTCCCTCAGTTGATTTTATTAGATATTAATCTGCCGGTCTACGATGGTTATTATTGGTGTCAAAAAATTCGCGAGGTTTCGAAAGTACCGATCGTCTTTATCTCCTCTCGGAATACTAACATGGATCAGATTATGGCGATGAATATGGGTGCTGACGATTATATTACCAAGCCCTTTGAAGTGGATGTTTTAGTAGCGAAGATTAATGCCTTGCTGCGCCGTTCGTACAATTACGCAGAAGGCGGCGAGACCATGACTCACAATGGGATCACTCTTAACCTAGACAACAGCAGCATGGAAATTGGTGAAGAGGTAATTGATTTAAGCAAAAATGAATACCGTTTGCTTTACATATTGATGAAGCAGCATGGGAAAATTTTAAGCCGGGAAAAACTGCTGCGGGCCCTGTGGGATGATGAACGTTTCGTGGATGATAATACCTTGACTGTGAACATTAATCGTCTGCGTCGCAAAATTGAACAGGCGGGGATTCATGAGTATATTCAAACTAAAGTTGGCCAAGGCTACATTGTGCCGTAAAGGAGCAGGGAATGACATTTTTACGCTTTTTAAAAGATAAGCTGCCGATTTTTTTAGTCTGGATTCTTTTGAGTGCCTTGCTGGTCTTTATGGTTTGGTTAACCCCAGATTTACATGGTTTTATGGATAATTTAGGGTATTTACTATTGCTCCAATTGTTTTTGCTGCTGCTGTTCTTTGTGATTGACTACTACCGCAAGAAGGATTGGTTTCAGCAATTAGGTAAAAAGGAAGACTCCCTGCAGCAGTTCCTCGATGAAGCTGATACAGAAGAGGAAAAACTGGTGCAGGAATACATCAACCAGCAGGTTCATGAACACCACCAATTGATGCAGCAGATCATTAGTAATCAAAAAGATCAAAAGGACTATGTGGATTCGTGGATACATGAGATTAAGGTTCCTCTGGCAGCGGTCGGGTTGATTCTGCAGTCGATTGAGTATGATATTGATGATAAGAAATATACTCTGCTGCAAAATGAAGTGCAGAAAATTGATGAGTATGTGGAGCAGGTTTTGTATTATTCTCGTCTGGATGAATTCATTAATGACTATTTGATTCAGGAATATTCTTTAAAGAAGCTTATTCAGCCGGTGATTCGCACCCAAGCCAACTACTTCATTCAAAAGAACTTGCAGCTGGTTATGCCGGATGAGGATGCTCAGGTTTTAACCGATGGGAAATGGATTGCCTTTATTTTCCGCCAGTTGTTAAGCAATGCCCTCAAATATACTCCAGAAAACGGGAAAATTGAAGTAGTGATTACCCAGAAAAATGAAGGAGCTTATTTGCAGCTGAGGGATGAGGGGATTGGTATTCAGTCGGAGGATATGGGACGAATATTCGACAAAGGCTTTACAGGAGAAAACGGACGCAGTGCTGAACAGCATTCGACTGGTTTAGGCCTTTATCTGGCCAAGAAATTGGCTGAAAAATTGGGCGTTGAATTAACGGTGAAGTCGGAATGGGGCAAAGGAACCACAATGACCTTGTTTTTCCCTCGCTTGAATTACTATCAGGAAGGTCGCTAATAGACTTGTCAAACCTCGGTAATTTCTGATAAGCTGTCACATGAATCGTGCTGCCAATCCAACTTTTGGCACTCAGAAAGCTATATAAAATCTTCCCCTACAAATAGAAAAGAAACATGTAATTGAATCCATTAAAATGAACTAGGAGAAGATATGACAATTTTATTTGCGCTTGTTCCGATGTTTGCTTGGGGAAGCATAGCCTTGGTCAGCGGAAAATTGGGCGGGGATGCGAATCAGCAAACCTTAGGAATGACGATGGGGGCGTTTGTCTTTGCCCTTGTAACGTTTATGATTGTACGGCCAGCCGTTGAGTGGAAGACCTTGTTGATTGGCTTCCTATCAGGTGTCTTTTGGTGCATCGGGCAAAACAAACAGTTTCACGGAATGAAATACATCGGAGTATCAGTGGGTTTGCCGCTGTCTACCGGCTTTCAGTTGATTTTAAATACAATTGCTGGTGCGGTTTTTTTCCATGAGTGGACCAAGACTCGGGATTTCTTTTTAGGTTTTACTGCCTTGGCGCTTTTGGTTTTCGGGGCGTATCTTACTGCTCGACAGGACAGCGATTCTGGAATTAAAACCGATCATATGGTTTTAGATTTTGGCAAAGGCTTGCGAATGTTGCTTCTTTCGACTATCGGCTATGGTTCTTATACCATTCTTATTACTTGGGCAGGGCTTGACCCTTTAACGGTCATTTTTCCGCAGAGTATCGGGATGCTGGTTGGAGCAGGGGTGTTTGCTGTTGGTAAGACTACTATTAATAAATATGTTTGGCGCAATATACTCACAGGCCTGTTATGGGGAGCCGGCAATGTATGCATGCTGCTGACAGTACGATCAGTGGGGCTGGCAATTGGTTTTTCACTTTCTCAAATGGGCATTATCATTTCTACGTTAGGTGGAATTTTCTTTTTAGGTGAACACAAGACTAAGAAAGAAATGATCTACGTAGTGATCGGCTGTCTGCTGATTATTACTGGTGGTTTAGTACTAGGTTATATGAAAGCATAAGCAAAACCTGCTGCAAGATTCCAGTTGGAACTTTTGCAGCAGGTTTATTATTTTCTGCGAACGGGAATTTGAATCTCTGTCAGCCACTCTTCCATGGAGTCTTTATTCCAAATACCATCAATGTAGGATTCTCTCGGAAGATCAGCAATTTCATAATCGTTCTGATCGATGAAGGAAAGAATCGCCTGATAGCTTAAGGGCAGCTGCTCATAGGACCCTTTGTGCAAGGTGCAGACTGCATTTTCAACCTTGGGAATAACGGAAAATTCGAGGAAGGTATCCTCAGCTTTAGCGGCTGTCACCGCTTCGCAAATTTCTACCCGAACATCCTCTTCTTTATACTCGCCGTCTAAATAGCGGTTGAAGCAGTATTGCGGATTTGTGTAGCTGCACCCCAAGCGTTCCAGCTCCCGATCCATTTGCGGCATGTAATGGATTAATTCCCCATAGCTCGCAATTGTTAAGGTCATGGAGGCGATGGTAATTTCTGGCAAGGATTTTTCAATAATATCGTACTCTACCAGCTCTTCCTCGTCTGACAGGTAGCTTTCAATCACAGATAGCTCGCGAGTACGTTCAGCTATTTCTTCTAAAATTCGCTTCTTTTTCATTCGCAGCAGTTTGTCTTTGCCCACTCCTTGCTGGACTTTCCGGATCTCTTCCAAGGAAAAACCGATTTTCCGCAGGGCGATAATTTGATGAAGGTCCGGCAACTGACTAGCACTGTAGTAGCGGTAGCCGTTTTCAGGATCAACATAACGAGGAACCAGCAGCCCTTTTTCGTCATAGTGACGGAGAGCTTTGATGGTCACTTGATTCATTTGCGAAAATATTCCGACGCGATACAGATTTTCCTTTGATTCAACAAACATTTCTTTACTCCCATCTGAATGTTTTAGCTGAAACTAGTATACCAAGAATTCCGAAGATTAGCAGATAGAGCAGCGAGAATAGAGGCAGACTGTCGACTCCTTCTAAAGAAACAAGCTTCAGAAGCTGAATTCCTTGTGTGAGTGGCAGGATGCTAGCAAGTTTTTGCATCCCGTTTGGAAAAATCTCATAGGGAATCACTGCTCCTGACAAGAAAAGCATCGGGAAATAGACGAGGTTACACACCAGGTTTGCTTGTTTGATGGTTTTGCATAGACTAGCCATCATCATACCAATGCTGTACATAGAAAGCATAACTAAAAAGTAGCTGCCAATGAAGCCCAGCCAAGAACCAGTCATGCGATAATCTAAAACCAGCATGGCTACTAGCGTAACACCTAAAGCAGAAGCGAGTGCAGTTAAGACACAGACGGTTACGTGGACTCCTAATAACAGAAGCGGACTAGTGGGTGTGGTAAAAAAGTGCTTCAGAATTTTTTTGTCGCGGTAATCGGAGATAGTTAGAGGCAGACCCATGAAAGCAGTGGCACAAATACCGACTGTTGCCAGTGCTGGATAGCTGCTTTGCATAAAGGTATAACCTCCACCCCGTACCTGCTGATTACCAACTAGCATACTGATAAGCAGTAGGACTGCCATGGGCATGCCAATTCCGAAAAAGAGTCCATCAGGTGTTCGCAGAGATAATTTTCCTTCTACTCGCAAAACTGTTAAGTATTTTCTCATGCACTTTCCTCCATCTTCTGTAAGTAGTAGTCTTCTAAATTCAAGTAGTTTTCCTGCTGCTGCAATTGCTCTAAGTTCTGACGTTCGATAATCTGCCCTTTTTTCAAAAAGACCAATTCATCGCAAAGCTGCTCGGCCTCTTCTAAATAGTGGGTGGTTAAAAATATAGTTAAGCCTTGCTTCTTCAAGCTGTGTAAGATGCGCCAAACCTCCCGTCTGGCTTCAGTATCCAACCCAGTGGTCAATTCATCCAAGAAAACAATCTCGGGATTCGGCAGCAACGCCAAAACTAACGACAGTCGTTGTTTTTGTCCTCCTGATAAGCTATCTGCTCGTTGCTTCTGAAATTCACTCAAATCAAATTGTTCCAGAAGATCCCGGTAAGCCAGCGGTTCTCGATAGAGGGATGACATCTCCTGACAGAGTTCATCTACCCGGATATTGTTTTGAAAGTTCGAGGCCTGCAGCTGGACACCAACCTGTTCAAAGACTGTTTTTCGTTGCTTGCAAGCAGTTTGTCCCAGAATTAGAGCTTCACCGCTTTCTGGCTTCTTTAAGCCTAAAATACATTCAATTAAGGTTGTCTTGCCGGCTCCATTTGGCCCGAGCAGCCCAAAGACTGTTCCTTTCTTGACCTCCAGACTAACGTCCTTCAGTACTTGTTTGTTTCCAAACTGTTTGGATAAGTGATTTACAGTGATTATGCTCATTTCTTCGCCTCCTTGAAATAAGCATAATGTCTGCTCCAAGGGTAGAGTCAAGAGGGGGATTCGATGATTTAAGTAGTTAAAAATGAAATACGTTAGTGGTATAGGTACTAAATAGCATGAAGCTATGATTAGTTGAAGTATGAGAGGATAGGTTTTATAGCTAAATAAACTGCGAAAAGCTGGACTGACAGCTAACTCATTAGTAAGGGGTTCCTTTTTCCGAGTGCAGGAAAAAGGAAGTAGATTTTCGTACGCGTACCATTCTGCTAAACAGTTCTAAAGGTTATTTGGAATAAGATTCCTTTTTCGGTTTCTGAAATTATATTACTGCGAAAAGTAGAACTGGCAAAAAAACTAGCAGAAAGTAGCTTTCTGCTAGTTCAATGTTTATTTAGGTTTTGTGGTTAATTCCAACAATTTGCTTTTTAGTTCGTTTTCCATATGGTTGATTTCCAACTCAGCGGCTTGACGACGTTCTTTGCCTTCTTTTTGGATACGAAGTGTTTCTTCAAGTGTTTCAACCAAATCATTTTGGGTTTGCTGCAGGGTTTCGATATCAACGATTCCTCGTTCATTTTCCTTGGCTGTTTCGATTGTAGAAATTTTCAGCATTTCTGAATTTTTCTTCAACAGGTCATTGGTTGTTTCTGATACCTGACGTTGTGCCATGGCAGCATCTTTTTGACGTAATAATGTTAGAGCAATTGCCACTTGGTTTTTCCATAGTGGAATGGCCGTATTGATGGATGCTTGAATTTTTTCAGCCAATGCTTGGTTCGTATTTTGAATTAAACGAATCTGTGGTGCTTGTTGGATCGTAATTTGACGAGCCAATTTCAAGTCATAGGTCCGCTTGTCTAAACGATCCAAGAATTGCGTATAGTCGTTCACGATTTGGACATCCATTTGGTCGCCGCTGGCTTGTGCTTTTTCGCTAGCTTCAGGAATGGTTTCGAGCTTCAATTCCTCGATTTTCAATTCAGCTGCCGCGATATAAATGTTCAAGGCATCAAAATAATCCTTATTTTTCGTATAAAGCTGCTCCAACATTTGATTATCTTTTAATAGACCATCTTTTTCAGTATTCAGCTTCATCGCGATTTTATCGATTTGAGCACCGATCTTTTGGTATTTGGTAGTGATTTCATAAATAGACTGTTTTACTTTTCCGAAAACGCGTTGGAAAAGATTGCCTTCACCGACACGTAATTCATCTGGATTGGCTTCTTGCAGTCGGTACATCAACTGATTCAATGAATCACCAATCGGTCCAATGTCTTGTGCGGATACAGTGTTTAACATAGATTGAGAAAATTCGCTCAATTTAGTCTGGGCTGTTGCGCCATAGGTGATGACGGCTTGAGAATCATTTACATCAATTTTCTTGGCTAATTCACGAGCTTGGGCTTGGCGTTCTTCTGGCAGCTTATCGACTAAGCGGTCTGCTTGTTGTTGTTCCTGCAGATTTGAAATTTCTTGCTGCTGGACGGGTGTTAAGCTGTCAGTGCCAAATGGATTGCTTAACAAATCATCTAATGTGTCATTTACTGCTGGTTTGTTTTCCGGTTCCACCGTGGTTCCTCCTGTTCGAAAAAAATCTAGCTAGGCTAGATTTTTTATTCGCTAAATTGTTTTGACAGATCAGGATCTTTTTCGATGTTTTGTTTGGCAATTGAGATTTCGACATCCATGTCTTCTAAGTCGTTGGCAACGAATTGCTGATAATCTTTAACTACCAAAGCAGCCATTTGATCAATGATCTGTGCGCTTTCTTCTAGTTTACCATAAACTTCTTTCGACTTGACCTCATGATTGTTAATTTCGATATAATTATCGGTCAAATCACAAATGTTTGGCAAATGAGTGTAAAGAAATTGGCTGGCTTCGGGTAAGCGAGTGGGTTCCTTTACCAATTCTTTAAACAAAGCCTTGGCTGCCTTCAGCATATCGTGGCGCAAATCAATCGCTTTTAACTTCGCATTGTCCTTAATGTTGTTTTGCAGACGAACAATCTGGTTTTTTGATTGATTCATGGTTTCACGGAAAAGATCGATTTCACTATCCGTCATGCCAAGTTCGCGGTAATAGTCTTCCTTCTCTGAGCTGAGTATCGGCATTTCTTCCTTCTTCTGAACAGTTCGGCCCTTAATTCCCCGGTAAATTAAACGGATACCAGTGATAAGCAGTACTAATGTGACGAAATCGCCAAAATCACCTTCTAAAAAGCAGATGACCCCAATGATTATAATAATTATCGGGAATATTTTCTTTCGCATAATGATCCTCCTAATCTAGTAAGTAAAGCGGGTATCTAATGCATTAATTTTTCACGTATTACCTTACACGGACATCATAGCACGAAATTCTATAGAATTAGTATCGGACCAAAGATGGATTTTTTAGATTTAGAAAAAACATAATAATTATCTATGATACAATAAGTCCAAAGTCCGTTGTGTCATTCAAACCAACGAAGTATCCTTAAAGAAGAAAGGTGAAGACATGTTAGAATATAAAGATTTTGAAGAAAAGACCATTCAACGCAAAGAGATTTTTAAAGGCAAAATCATTGAGGTCGTAGTAGACGATGTTACTCTGCCAATGGGTGGCGAGGCAAAACGTGAATTAGTCTTTCATCATGGCGGGGTAGGAATCATTCCTATCACGAAAGAGAATAAAATGATCATGGTAAAACAATTCCGTAAACCATTAGAAAAAGTAGTTCTGGAAATTCCTGCGGGTAAGATTGACCCTGGTGAAGGACAGCAGCCGGGAAAAACGGCCCGCCGCGAATTGGAAGAAGAGACCGGCTACCGGGCTGAAAAGCTGGACTATGTAGCAGAAATGTATCTGTCACCTGGTTTTTCAAATGAAAAGCTCTACATATACTTAGGACAACAGCTGGAAAAAGTCGAAAATCCTCGTCCACAGGATGATGATGAAGTACTGGAATTGTATGAATTGACCTTAGAAGAAGCACATCAAGCTATTACAGATGGATTAATTTGTGACGCTAAAACCATCTACGCCGTTCAGTATTGGGAATTAGTGCAAGTTAAACAAGGAGAGGATCAGAAATGAGTCAATCGCCTCTGGTGACGCGAACAGAATTGCGAAAACGCAAAGAAGCTCAGGAACGCTTGGCTGAGCAGCAAAAAGCGGAAGCAGAAAAGGCTTATGCGAAAAAGCAGAAAGAAATCAGCAGCGTGTATCGCAAAGAGATAAAGAAAAACAAACCTTTGGAGAAAACTCGCAGCGGTGAAAAGGAACGCCAACGAGAGCGCAGCACCTTTTTGAATAAAGCTATTTTGATAGTTGTGGTATTATTAGTAATTGTAATGCTAGCAGTTTTCTTCATCTAGGATTCTACTTAAATAACGAAGTATGCCAGTTCTACTTTTTCCAGTAGTTCAACGTACGAAGAGCAGTCAAGAAACTACGAGAAATAAAGCTACGATTACCTAGTAGAATGGTATGCGAACGCAGAATAAAAGGTATTTTCGTAGAAAACTACCTAACCTTAATACGAAGTAGCTGCCAGTTCTACTTTTTCCAGTAGTAAGGCACACGAAAACAGCTAAGGGAAATTAAAGAAAGAACCACTTAGTAGAATGGTATGCGAACAGAGGATCAAAGGTATTTTCATAGAAAATTACCAACCTTAATACGAAGTAGCAGGAGGAATTCAAATGAAAATCGGTATCATTGGTGCCATGGATCAAGAAGTAAAAATTTTACGGGAACAACTGGAAGCGCCATTGTCCTGGGAACGTGCGGGAGCACTGTTTATTTCTGGTACAATCGGCAAGCATGAAGTGATTGTAGTCCGTTCAGGAATCGGTAAAGTAGCTGCATCATTGACAACTAGCCTGTTGATTCAGCAGTATGGCGTCAATATGGTAATCAATACCGGTTCAGCTGGCGGAATTGGTGCAGGCTTGCAAGTCGGAGATTTAGTTATTTCTGAAAAACTAGCCTACTTTGATGTGGATGCTACAGGCTTTGGCTATAAACCAGGCCAACTACCTGGCGGAATGCCGTTGTATTTCGAAGCTAGCCGCTATTTATTAGACAACATGACTAAGGCAGCAGAAAATACTGCTCATCATGTGAAGAAGGGCCTGATTGTAACTGGTGACACGTTTGTGGATGATCCAGCGAAAATTATCGGAATCCTAGCCAACTTCCCAGATGCTTTAGCTTGCGAGATGGAAGGGGCAGCGATTGCTCAAACAGCACAGCAGTTTGAGATTCCTTTCTTAGTGGTTCGAGCAATTAGTGATACTGCTGACCATCAAGCGACCCAAAGCTTTGATGATTTTATTGATGAAGCGGGTAAACGTTCCGCTGAAATGGTGGTTGAGTTTGTTCGTATTTTAAAATAGGGAGGCTCTTTTATGCGCGCACTGCTTTCGATTGATTATACCTATGATTTTGTTGCAACAGATGGAAAATTGACCACTGGTGAAGCAGGCCAAGCAGTTGAACCAGAATTGGTTTCTTTAACCAAAAATTATTTTAATCGTGGTGATTTTATAGTCTTTGCGATCGATGGACATGATCCTAACGATCAGTTTCATCCGGAAAATAAATTGTTCCCACCTCATAATGTTATCGGCACAGAAGGTCGAGCATTATATGGTTCCTTGGCTGATTTTTATCAGGCCAATCAAGCAGCAAAAAATGTTTACTGGATTGACAAACGTCATTACTCTGCTTTTAGCGGGACAGATTTAGACATTCGCTTGCGAGAACGAGGAATTACTGAGCTGTGTTTAGCAGGTGTATGTACCGACATTTGTGTGTTGCATACCGCAGTTGATGCCTACAACTTAGGGTACAAGCTGATCGTTCCTGAAAAAGCAGTCGCAAGCTTTGATCCTGTAGGGCATGAATGGGCGTTAAGCCACTTCAAAAATACCCTAGGAGCAACCATAATTTAAGCAGCTAGAAAAATAGGAGTAGTCAAAAGGGTGATATCAAGCTCTTTTGGCTGCTTTTTTGACTATTCGATTTTCAAGGAACGCAAGCAAATTAAACGTTTGGCGGATCAGGTGGTGCCTCACGACCTTTGGCTCTATTTTTGCGACGTATTCGCCATGAGAATTTTTCTTTGGTTAGTGTATAAGCACTAGCGATTGTCGGAGCAATGTTTTTTTGTTTTGAGCCGTTACTGTTTGCAGGGCGAGGGGATGTTTGAACTTCTGGTTCATTTTCCACTGATTGCAAATGTTGATTAAGTGCTGTTTGTGCTTGACTGTGAACGTACGTAGGAGCTGGTAGATCAATGACCGCAGCTGGCTCACCAAACAACTTCCCTCCTTCAAAAATAGGAGTTTCAATTGTTTCTACGTATTTGGCTTTGACAACTTTTTGGAACAAGCCGACGCCATCTTTTTCAAACAACCCTAAGCTGGCTAGCAGCTCTAGCGATTCTTTTATTTCTTCTGCTGATTTAGTAGTATCTGGCTCTTTAAAAGACCAGATGTGCTTGTTGCCTTCACTGTTCAGGAAGGTGGTGACTAAGCTGATCATAGTATTTTTCCTTTCATTTTTTTCGACTAAAGGGACGGACAAGGTGTCTATTTTCAAGGAATGGCTTCCTCGTTTGGACGGAATTTGGCAATTTGTGAGCTAAGCAAGGCTGTAGCTTTTTCGACAAACTTCTTAATTGGAAATAGCTTCAACCCTAGCTTGCGCAGTTCACTAGTTTCAAAATAATCCTTGAATAGTAGAAGAAGTGCTTCATGGTACGGGTAGCTTTTGTTCGCAAAAATAAGTGACGAACGAGATCTTTTAGCACTAAAGCAAATTCTTTTGCTCCCAGCTGATGACGTACCTGTAAAGCAAGTATCAGCTTCACCGTTGTTGTTCCGTCTTGCGTCTCTTGATAGTGATCCAAAATTCGAGTTTCTAAGGTTTCAAGCTTTAAATTAAAAAGCTGATGATGAGTAAAGGGTTGTTCTGTCATGTTGATTTCCTCCGTTTTGATTATTAATTATTTCGCTGATTTTTTCAGTTATAGCTTTCTTAAAATCTATGGGAATTTGAACTTTTTTGTTCGATTCGGCCGATGACTAGAAGTTAAATGAATAACAAAAAAATGTAAAGAGCAGTTATACGCCATAAATTGTACTTATAGACCATGTTCATTTTTATAAATCCCGGCTTAATAAGGTTTTCATTTTTTGAATTCTTTTCTTTTTGCGATTTTATGGCGTATAAGTACTAAAAAAAATTTTTAATAAAATGACCAAATAACCAGTATTTTTTGTGGGAAATATAGGTATAAAGAGCGCTATTAAAGGATTTTCGTTTGTTGAAATGTGATACGTTTGATTTGGAATAAATTCAAAACAACTGATTTTTCCGTTTTAAAATAACAAATTACTGGATGGGGCTGTTTGTTTTTTCGCCGGCTAAACGAACAAACAGCTGCTGTTCCTTTTTACAAAATTCTTCGTTTCAGTTTTTACTGCTCCCCGCTGACTGAAGAATAGTAGAATAACAAAGCCGATGCAAATGGGCTACTTTGTAAAAACCCCCTCTACTTTGCAAGCTTTTGATCAGGAATGCTATAAAATCAAGCTTCTCAAAAATGTTCTTGCAAATTAGAGGGGGATTAGGAAAGTTTTCTTTGCATACGTTTGATGAGAATTTTGTTTGGATAAGTAGATAAAAGCCTATGTTATGCGGTTTGCTGGGTCCTCTAAAATGAGAAAATTTTGGAGCGTGAGAAAAGAATAACTAGCTCTTCGGGATCTCCGGTAATAAGGAGCGGGATAACTTTGCCTGCATCATTTGCATAAATTTGATTCAAGGCTTATAGTGAAAAAGACTTTATTATGGAGATGAACACGTTATGTTGGATTATTTAGTGATTGCGGTGTTTGCCTTTTTTGGCGGATCGCTGCGGTATTGGATCGGCCTCATTTTGCCAAAGGTAGATGGTTTTCCATTAGGCACTTTAGCGGCTAATCTGATTGGTTGTTTTATATTTAGCTGGCTGGTGAAGCATATTTTAGATGATA
The DNA here is from genome assembly GCF_050499065.1 of Enterococcus sp. AZ071. NCBI lineage: Bacteria > Bacillati > Bacillota > Bacilli > Lactobacillales > Enterococcaceae > Enterococcus > Enterococcus sp. AZ071. Next base: position 2,165,917 of record NZ_JBIPAS010000001.1, on the reverse strand, counting down.
TGGATGTTTCTGCCCGTCTAATTTTAGGCCTAGGAGTTGGTTTTTGTGGCGCATTAACGACCTTTTCGTCTTTTGCCTTAGATACGATGCAGCTAATACAGGCCGGAAGCTGGGGCTTAGCCTTTTTATATCTCGTATTGTCCTTTGTTGGTGGGATTGCAGTGACCTATATTGGCGAAGTGATCTATCGTAAAGGAGGGCAGGCAGACTTATGATTAATTCACTATTAGTTGGAAGCGGGGCAGCTTTAGGGGCGATGCTGCGCTTTACCTTGAACAATTATTTTGAAGCCCAAACGAAGCGTTTGCCTCGCTCTACCTTTTTTATCAATTTAACCGGCAGCTTTTTGCTGGGAATTTTTTTTGGTATACATCTTTCGTCTTCTTGGTATCTTTTTTTAGGAACCGGTGTGATGGGGGGGTACACAACCTTCTCTACCTTCAATTTTGAGGTGTTGGTTTTATGGAAAAATGATCGGTCGATGTTTTATCGCTACTTGTTAGGTTCTTATGGACTAGGACTATTATGCAGTTTTCTAGGCTTAATGGTTGGAAGCATGCTTTAAAAAGGGAGAAAAACGATGATTGTTTTAATTACCGGAGCTTCTCATACAGGAAAAACGCTCTTGGCCCAGCAATTACTGGAGAAATACCACTATCCTTATTTGTCGCTGGATTTACTCAAGATGGGACTAATTCGCAGTGGAAATACAGAATTAACACCAGAAGATGATGAGGAACTGAAGGATTATCTTTGGCCGATTGCTTGTGAAATGATCAAGACCGCAATTGAGAATCAGCAGCATCTAATTGTTGAAGGCCTGTATATTCCCTTTGACTGGGAGCAGGATTTTGCTGCAGATTATTTAACTGAGATAGAATTTTATTGTTTAATTATGAGTGAAGCCTATATTGAGCAGCATTTTGATGATATAAAGCAATATGCCAATGCTATTGAGCAGCGGCTGGACGATTCTGCTTTGACAAAAACTTCGGTACTTGAAGAGAATGCGTATTATTTGGCGATGTGTCAGCAACACAAATGCAACTTTCTGCTGATTGACGACAGCTATCAATTGGAGATTGAACGATAAGAAAGACAGGATCTGATGTAAAATTCAGATCCTGTCTTTTTTCTGTTGGATTTCATGAGTACAGAGAAGGCAAAAATCTCTATAAGGAAGATTTTTTTAGAATGAGATGAAATTTATTTCATCGTAAGAAATAAAAACAAAAAAGTGTTGACTTTTTTCAGGAAGGGCATTATGCTTTATTTAAGAAATAAATTTCTGATTGAGAAATAAATTTCAATGAAAGGAGTAAAAAATGAATATTCTATTTACAGCCGAATATGATGAATTCCTTATCGAAGAAGTGAAAGAGTTGGGGAACGTGAATATCCAGGGATGGGCTAAGGGGATTGGGAAACTCTCCGAGGAAGAATTACTTCCATTGGTTGGCAATGTGGAGGTGATTGTAACTAGCTACGATGATATTACTAAAGCAATTATCGATGCGGCCCCAAACTTAAAACTCATCTTTTGTACCAGAGCAACACCGGTCAATGTGGATGTTGCATATGCACGAGAGAAAGAAATCAAAGTTCTATTCACACCGGGAAGGAATTCTGATTCTACTGCAGAACTGACAATTGGTCTGATGTTATCAATTGCCCGAAACATTCCTTTTGCCCATGAACAGCTCAAAAAAGGAAATTACACCAGAAGCAGCGATACAGATAATCAAGCAAAAGAAGGTTTGAAACGAGATGTAGTCTGGGGTGTTGGGCCTCAAAGTCCTTATGTTGTCTTTAAAGGGGGAGAGCTGAAGGGCAGAACTTTAGGGATTATCGGTTATGGAAGTATCGGTCGAAGAGTAGCTTCCATTGCACGTGGCTTCGGGATGCGGATTCTGGTTTTTGATCCTTATGTTTCAAACATAGATGTGGACACCTTGCTTACAGAAAAGGTCGGGATCGATGAATTATTGACGGAATCAGATTTTATCTCAGTTCATTTGAAGGTTTCAAAGGAGACGGAAAATTTCATTGATAAGTCTGCTTTTGCAAAAATGAAAGAGTCAGCCTATTTTATCAACTGCTCAAGAGCAGCGGTGGTGAATGAAATGGATTTAATCGAGGCATTGAGAATGAAGCAAATTGCTGGTGCTGGTTTGGATGTTTTTTCGACAGAGCCGATTCCAGAGAAGCATCCATTTATTCAGGAACTGGATAATGTGGTGATTACGCCGCATATTGCTGGAGCAACTACTGATGTCTTAACGAACCATACGAAGATGATCATCCAAGAATTAGATCGGTTTAAAAAAGAAGAGCCACTTCTTTATGAATATAAATAGTAGGAGGAGAACATGAGAAATTTCCAGTATTACAGTCCAACGAAAGTAATTTTTGGCAGAGGACAGTATTCTTGCTTAGGGGAAAATGCTCGTCAGTTCGGCCAACGAGCGTTATTAGTCGAGATCGAAGGGCCACTAAAGGAGCTAGGTGTTTTCCAACAAGCAATTGATTCGATGAAAGCAAAAGGCATGACAGTTTTTGAGCTAGGCGGTGTAACAGCGAACCCTCATTTGACTGTGGTTGATGAAGGAATCAAGTTAGCCAAAGAAAAAAAGGTGGATGTGATTGTAGCGGTTGGCGGAGGAAGTTCAATTGATACGGCAAAGGCGATTAGTCTTGGTGCAGCAAGTAAGACAGATATTTGGGACTATTTCACAGCGAGCAAGCAAGCGAGAGAAAAAAAGCCGGTCATAGCAGTTTCGACAATTGCTGCTTCGGGATCTGAAATGAGCTGCCATTGTATTTTGACGAATGATCGCAGCGCGAACAAAGCGGATTGGAAAAAGTGGGCGCTGCATGATGAACTATTATTTCCAGAAATTGCGATCGTAGACGCTGAACTGGTGAAGACCGTTCCTAAACGTCTAACGGCAGCGGGAATGGCAGATATTAATTCTCACGTTCTAGAAGGCTATTTCGACGATCAAGTGACGAATAATGACTTGGGCGATTATTTAGCTGAGAGTGTGGTATGTACGATTTTAGAAAATGATAGCGTTTTAGAAAAATTAGATGATATCGATGCCCGCGAGAATATCAGCTGGGCAGCAACCTTGGCGATGAATGGGATCGTTGATTGCGGACGAGATATGAAAGGATTTCCTTGCCATTGGATTCAGCATGCGGTAGGAGCAATGACCAACTCCTCTCATGGTGAAGGTCTTGCCGTAATTGAACCAGCCTGGTTGAAAAATGAGCTTAGGAAAGATCCGAAAAAATTTCTTCGTTTCAATCAAAACGTCCTGCATCTAGAACGCCGAGACGCGATGAGTGATGAAGAATATGCGGAAGCCGGCATTAATTATTTGAGAAAAATCTATGATGATTGGGGTTTGCCTTCCACTTTAAGAGAGCTAGGTGTAACGAAAGCAATGATCCCTAAAATTATCGAAGAGATCATGAACAACAATGAAGCCTATGAATTTGATCCAAAAGATATCCAAATAACTTTAGAAAGTTGCTATTAAAAAGGAGAGCTGAAAAAAAATGATGGAAAAAGAAAAAGAGCAAATTGTTGAGTATGGAAAAAAACTGATTACAAGTGGTTTGACGGCAGGAACTGGAGGGAATATCAGTATCTACAATCCTGAAGAAAACTTGATGGCGATCAGTCCAAGCGGAATCGACTATTTTGAAACGAAAGTTGAAAATGTCGTAATCATGGATCTGGATGGAAATATAGTAGAAGGTACGTGTAAACCTTCCAGCGAATGGTCCATGCATATGATTTATTATCAAAAGCGAGGAGAAGAAATTCGAGCTGTGGTACATTCTCACTCGACCTACAGTACTGTACTAGCCATTTGTGGAATGGACTTGCCAGCAACAGATTATCAGGTAGCAATTGCTGGTGGCAACAATGTTCGTTGTGCAAACTATGCGACTTTTGGTACACCAGAATTAGCTGAAGTATCTTTTGAAGCAATGAAAGACCGTTATGCCTGTTTCTTAGCCAACCATGGATTATTAGCTTGTGGTCCTTCCATTGAACAAACATTTGCCGTTGCTGAAGAAGTTGAGCGCTTGGCGGGCTTACATTACATGGCGTGTACACTAGGGAAACCGATGGTATTAGATGATCAAGAGATGGAATTAATGATCGAAAAATTCAAAACCTATGGACAGGTACAACCTGTAAGTTAAAAGACATTTGTAAAACTTCCATGCACAGGGTAAAATGAATTGAAATTAATTTCATGGGAGGAAATAAAAAATGGAACAAGATCAGTTGGAACTAATGAAGGTCGTAACAGAAAAATACTATTATCAAAACATTAATCAGGCACAAATCGCGACAGAATTGAATTTATCTAAGCCGACCGTTTCTCGATTGTTGAAAAAGGCAAAAAAAGATGGGTACATCAAAGTAGAATTGAATTTTCCTACGACGTACCAGCAAAGCCTTGGAGATCAATTAGCCGATACCTTTAATCTTCGAAAAGCCTATGTTTATGATACGCAATTGACGAATAAGAATTTGATTATCGAAGAGATGTCTGATCAAGTTTCTTTGTTTCTTGATGGATTAATCCAGGCTGGGCAAACAATTGGGTTGGCTTGGGGGCGTACACTGCACGAGCTCTCGGAAAACATCAAAGGAAGCGAGAAGCAGCAAACGAAGGTCATTCAAATTACAGGGGCTGCCGCAAGGAATAGTTTGGTGACGAATAGTGAGGCGATCGTCATCAATTTTTCAAAGTGTTATGGCTCGGAGTGGTTCCAGCTGCCGGTTCCTGCATTTGTTGATTCGGAAGAAATCGCGTTAGCATTAAAGAAAGATAGTCAAATCAAGAATGTGTTGGATACGTTTAAAGAAATTGATGTCGCTTTGTTCAGTGTCGGTGAAATCCACAAGAATGCGATTGCTGTAGAAGCTGGCTATTTTGGAGAAGCGGATTACCTCGATTTATTAGAAAAAGGGGTAGTCGGTGATATCGTTGGAACCTTCCTAGATAGTAACGGGAATGTCCTTGAGCTTGGCCTGTCGAAACGACATATCGGAATCAGCGCACAGCAATTACGCGAAATTAAGAGCAAAGTTTGTGTAGCGATCGGTGCGGAGAAGAAAGACATCCTGAGAGCTGCTTTAAGGGGTGGCTATATTGATTATTTGTTTACAGATACCGTAACGGCGAAGGAGATATTGATGTGATAAAGGTATTTCTTCCGATAAATTTGTTGAAGGGGATAGATTAAGGAGGAAAGAGATGGATGTGGATTCAAAAAAATTTGTTTCGGAAATTTTTATTTCCTTGGATGTCACTAAAAAGAATTTGATCGAACTCTATCAAGATGTTGGACAGGAGTTATTTGAAAGAGGATTCGTGACAGCAGACTATGGCAAACAACTATGCATGCGAGAAAAAGATTTCCCCACGGGTTTAGTTACAAAATTCGGGAATGTAGCAATTCCTCATACAGATGCAAAATATGTAAAAAAGCCTTTCATTTATGCAATCCGCTTAATAGAAGATGTAGAGACGTATCGGATGGATCAGCCAGAGATAGCAATTCCAGTAAAATTACTATTTGTCCTTGGTTTTACGAAAAGTGAGGATCAATTGGTGTTATTGACAAAAATGATGCAGACATTGAATAATGAAACTATCTCTAATCAATTCAAACAAGTGGATTCCCCAAAAATATTCAAAGAAGTGTTGAAACAACAACTATAGGGAGGTATAAAAAAATGAAAGCTGTAAAAGTTTTATCAGTATGTGGTTCGGGAACAGTAACAAGCTCAATGGTAGCTAATAAAGTGAAGGACATGCTAAAAGAACGTGGCTATTCTTCGACAACCGTGGAATCAAATCCTGGTAGTGTAGAGACTAACTTAGATACAGGTGGATTTGACTTAATCGTTTTTACTAGCCCACTGAAGAAAAAGGACTATGGGATACCTGTTATTAATGCGATTGCTTTGATTACTGGTATGGGTGAAGAAGAGTTTGAAGAAGAGTTGGATGCATTTGTAGCAAATCTTTAAAAGGAGGAGTCCACTTTGGATAATGTGTTAGGGGTATTAACAAAAATTATGGAAGCGTTCGGCCCATCAGTGGTTGTTCCTTTTGTCCTGTTCTTTATTGCATTGGCTCTGAAGGTTCCTGTGAAGAAAGCATTCAATTCCGCGTTAAGTGCTGGAATCGGATTGACCGGGTTTAATATGATTATTACGGCGTTCACGCCGATTGTGACTCCAGTGGTAACACGAATGGTAGAAGACACGGGGATCAATTTACGAATTTTAGACGTAGGTTGGCAAGCGGCCAGCGTAGTTGCCTACTCAACAGAAGTTGGGATGCTCTTTTTAATTATTGGATTAGCACTTCAAACAATCCTATTTTTGACGAAGTTTACCAATATTTTTATGCCATCAGATTTATGGAATAATTGGCAATTTATGTTGTGGGGTTCGATGGTCTATTTGACAACAAGAAATCTTTGGCTAGCGATGGGCTTAATGATTTTACAGAATTTATATGTTTTAGTCTTTTGTGAAACGATTGCCAAACGATGGTCGAAATTCTACGGTTATCCTCGGACAGTGATCGTTGCACCCTTGATGGCGTGTACTGTTCCCTATGCAATCGTCATGGATAAGTTATTGAACTTGCTTAAGCTGGATAAAGTAAAATTGAATCCAGAATATCTTGAGAGTAAGTTAGGTTTCTTGGGAGAACCGGCTTCATTAGGTTTTATTTTAGGCACAATTTTAGGCTTTTTTGGAAATCTTACCCGATTAGGGGAGTTAAATGCTTGGGGTGAAATGTTAATCTTAGGGATATCCATGGCAGCTGTGATGTCAATTTTTCCAAAAATCGCAGGAATTTTCGCAGGAGCCTTCTCAGCAATCACCGATGCGTCACGAAAAGCAACGAAATCTGGTAATAAAGGTCGTATCTGGTATTTGGGAGTCAATGATGCTGTCGGATACGGTGAGCCTTCTACACTGCTAACTGGGATGCTATTGATCCCAATCATGCTGGTAATTGCGATCTTTTTACCGGGAAATCAGGTTTTACCAATGGTAGATTTAATTGCGATTCCTTACGTGATTCAAATGATCATGTCCGTTTCCAAAGGCAATATTGCCAAAGGACTGATTTCAGGAGCGATCTATTTCTCAATCGGCCTTTTGACAATCACTGCGGTAGCTCCAACATTTACCCAAGTCGCTATCCAAACGGGTGTTTCAATTCCGGCAGGTGCAATGCTGATCTGTTCCTTTGCAAATATGAGCAATCCGATCTTTGCTCTCTTGTTTTTTGCCTTTAATTCGCAAAGTCCGCTATTGATTGGCCTTTCTGTTGCCGTATATCTGGGACTGTTGTTCGTTACTAAAACTAGAAAAAATCAACTTGAGGATTACTTAGAGCAAAGCAATGTTGAAGTTAAAGCTGATACAGCGATTTAACTGTGATGCTAGGAGGCCGTGACATAACTCTCTAGAAAAAGCCATTGGAATGACGGGAATCCCCTGTTCATTCCAATGGCTTTTTAGGTGAAATAATAGAGTAAAGGTAGCAGTTTTTACTCTATTTCTAATCCTTGAAAAGAATCTTTAGTCATTTTTTTAGATTACTGACGTCACAGCCTTTTACTTTTTGTCGTCATCAGGCAGCTGATTGTTTAGGTCCGTACGTACAATTAAGACATCGCAGCTGGCGTTGCGGATGACGTATTCAGAAACTGAACCGATAAACAACCGTTCTACGGCATTTAGTCCAGTTGCACCCAGCATGATCAAATCAATATCATTTTCTTCAGGGATTTGAGTAGCAATCATCAATTTTGGTGCTCCGTATTCGATTACCTTAGAAATATTTTCACAGCCAGCATTTTTGGCATACTTCTCGTAATCGTTTAAGGTTTGTTTGGCCATTTCAGTTGCTTGTTCGGCCAAGACATTGTCAAAGGAAGAAACCGTTTGGAAAGCGCGGGTGTCAATTACATGAGCCAGCAAAAGCTCCGCATCGTTTCTTTTGGCAACATTGACAGCTTTTTTGAAGGCAAGCTCTGCTTCAGATGAGCCATCGACAGCGGTCATAATTTTTGTATATTGTTGTTCCATTTTCCTCAGCTCCTTTTCTACCTATATTTTAAAACATTTTGGCGTAAAATCATATCTTTAAGAGGATTTCGTTTTTTGAGCCAACTGAATACTGAATAATGCAGCAAATAAAATGACTGCAATCAGGTAAATCATTGAAGGGGTGGAGTGATTAATAATAGCAATAAAAAAACCAATAATCCCTAATGCGGCATATAGAAGTCCATAGTGGCGCAAAAAACGTTTGCTGGCTTCTTTTTTTGACAATAGCATCAGCAAGCCGTCAGATTTTTGAATTAAATAATAGCTGCAAATCAGTAATAAAATCGACATTGCTATCATCAGTAAACGAATCATCATTTTTTCCTCCTAAATACAATAAAAAGCAATTTGCATATGCAAATTGCTTTCATCCAAAAGAATGGAAAACTCCGTCGATGCCGTTATTTACCCGATAGTATTGATCCCGCAAATTCAAGCAGGTGGGTTCCATGGTCTAAGCCTCGAACTACCAAATGATAAGGCTTGTTACCAGCTTTGACACAAGACAGATCCCAATATATCAATAAAAATGTTCGGTCAACACTGAAATGGGCAACGCGCACATCACAGAATTTTCAACTCAATCATAGCATAGTCATTCGTAAGACGCAATCAAACAAATCTGGAATTTGAAATCTTCATGTTTTTCAATGCGTCTTTCTTTATGTTCTTATTGTAGTCGATAAGTAATAGAATTGTCAAAATAATTGTTCCTATTTTTTCTTTTTCCATTCCTGAATTCGATGGTATTGCTGCCCCAAGGCTTGTTCGTATTTGCCCGTGGTTTTGGGCTCATAATAATGAGCGTTTTTCAACTTATCTGGCAAGTACTGCTGATCTACCCAAGCATTTTCAAAGCTGTGAGGGTATTGGTAATCAATTCCTCGACCCAAGTCTTTAGCACCCTTGTAATGACTGTCCCGTAAATGATCGGGCACGTCGCCGGCCTTACCAGTTTGAATATCAGAAATCGCGGCATCCAGCGCTACGTAGGCGGAATTGGACTTAGGCGACAAACATAGATCAACAACTGCATTGGCTAAAGGAATTCGGGCTTCCGGAAAGCCCAGTTTTTCAGCGGCTTGAACTGCTTGAACCGTTCGTGCGGCTGCAGGTGGATTGGCTAATCCAATGTCTTCATACCCCATCACCATCAAACGCCGGCAAATAATTGGCAAATCACCAGCTTCGACAAGTCGACCCAAATAGTGCAGGGCGGCATCTACATCACTGCCGCGAACCGATTTTTGAAAGGCGGAGATTACATCATAATGAGCATCGCCATCCTTGTCGTGAGTCAGTGCTTTGCGTTGCACACATTCTTCGATGATGGGCAAGGTTAAATGAATCTGACCTTCAGCGTTTTCTGGTGTTGATTTGGTAGCTAGTTCCAGTCCATTCAAGGCACTTCGCAAATCGCCATTGGTAGCTTGCGACAAAAAGCGTAAAGCTTCTTCATCTAATTCGACTGGATAAGAACCTAAACCACGTTCTTCATCCGTTAAGGCCGCTTTGACAGCCAGCTGGATGTCTTCTTCGGATAGAGGTTTTACTTCAAAAATTTGTGTCCGGCTGCGGATCGCCGGGTTAATTGTAATATAAGGATTCTCGGTGGTAGCACCGATCATGATAATTCGGCCGCTTTCCAAATGAGGCAGCAAAAAATCCTGCTTCGTTTTATCTAAACGATGGACTTCATCTAATAGTAAAATGACAGTGCCGCTCATTTTGGCTTCTTCTGCGACAATCTGCAAATCCTTTTTCGTGTCTGTAGCGGCATTCAGCATGCGAAAGGCATAGTTGGTGGAACCGGCAATCGCGCTGGCAATACTGGTTTTTCCAGTACCCGGTGGTCCATACAAGATCATTGAGGAAAGCATTCGAGCTTCTACCATCCGGCGAATAATTTTTCCCGGACCAACCAGCTGCTGCTGGCCGACGACTTCATCTAGGTTGCGGGGGCGCATGCGATAAGCTAATGGTTGCTGCATGGTGTCCCTCCTTTTTTAAGAATCAATCCACGATTGCTCATGGATTGGGAATGTATGTTCTATTATACCATTTTTTTCTGATAAATTATAGGAATCTGAAAGGGTGAACGTGGTATCTAGCCTTATTATTGTGTATGATGGAAGAGGTGAATTAGATGAAAAAAACAATCGAATTTTTTAACACACATACGACGGAAGAAGTGGCCGAATTTTTGTTGGGAATGTACGTGGAGCATGAGACGCCGCAAGGAAATTTAGGTGGCTACATTGTCGATTGCGAGGCTTACTTAGGACCGGATGACGAGGCGGCCCACAGCTATGGCATGCGGGATACACCAAGAGTTCATGCCATGTACCAAGAACCAGGAACTATTTATCTTTACACGATGCACACACATTTAATTTTAAATATGATTACCCAACCAAAGGGCACCCCGCAGGGAGTAATGATTCGGGGAATCGAACCGGCCGAGGGACTGGAAATAATGAGCCGCAATCGTGGAGGTCAAACGGGCGCCGCCATTAGTGATGGACCAGGTAAGCTGGTGCAGGCGATGGGAATTAATCGCGAGCTGTATGGTGAATCAATTTTTACCAGTGCTTTGCATTTAGTTCCAGAAAAACGTCGCTACCCGCGAGAAGTAGAACGTGTGCCGCGGATTGGCATTCCGAATAAAGGAATTTGGACCGATTTACCGTTGCGCTTTACGGTGAAGGGCAACCCTTACCTATCCAAACAAAGAAAAAGTCAAGTCATGGCGGATCATGGCTGGCAATAAAAAACGAATAAAATGGAAGAACGAATGGAGACTTATACATGGCAAAAGAAACAATCATCACCTATTTAGATGCCTACTTAGGCAAAAAAATTCCCGATTATGAATTAAATTTAGATTGGGATACCCGTAATCGTACCTTTGAGATAGCTTTTCGTTTGTATGCTGAAAACAAGCAGCAGCTGGAATTAGACGATGTGGATGGGGTTGCTTCTGAAGAAGAAGTGATCGAGTTTGAGGATGCCGTAATTCTGGTCGATCCTGAAAAATCCAAAGTTGACCCAGAGGACTATTTGGCAGTAATTCCATATGAAGGAAAAAAAGGCATGAAAAAAGCCGAACTAAAGGCAATAGTTGATTATCTGCGAGAAGTGATGGAAGACGGACAAAGTGATTTGCTGGACTTTTTAGCTGATGACAGTGAAGAAGCAGTCTTTGAATTAACTTGGTCTGACGAAGAATTTCGTAAGCATGTAAAAGGCGATGATGTGTATCTGCCTTATCCTAAATATTAAAAACAAGGAGACTGAACATGAAGTGGAATGAAGTAAAAGTGACAACGGCTAGTGAGGCGGTTGAAGCAGTAGCGAATATTTTAATGGAAGCTGGCGCTAGTGGAGTGGCCATTGAAGATGCTTTAGATATTGCTAATTACAAAGAGGATCAGTACGGGGAATTACTGGATCGTGATACCTTCACGAATTTAGAAGAAGGTGCGGCAGTTAGTGCCTATTTTCCAGAAACGATCTTTTTACCAGAAATCATGCCATTTATTAAGGACCGGATTAATTTGCTGCCGGAATTTGGCTTAGCGATTGGTAAAAATGAAATTACGGTCAGCGAAGTGGAAGAAAGCGATTGGGCGACTGCTTGGAAAAAATATTATCATCCCGTGCGAGTGACCCGCTACTTAACGATTGTACCGAGCTGGGAAACTTATGAAGCACAGTCTGCTGAGGAAAAGATTATCACCCTTGATCCGGGAATGGCCTTTGGAACAGGAACTCATCCAACCACTAATCTAACACTTCAGGCCTTGGAAACAGTGATTCGCGGTGGCGAAACTGTCTTAGATGTAGGGACTGGCTCAGGAGTGTTAAGTATTGCTTGCTCATTGATGGGGGCTAAAGAAATTCATGCTTACGATTTAGATGAAGTTGCTGTACGCTCTGCGCAAGAAAATGTAGATATGAATAAGGGAACAGAAAATATCAAAGTAGCAGCTAACGATCTATTAACGGGTGTCGAAAAATCAGCCGATATTATTGTAGCCAATATTTTAGCGGATATCATCACGTTAATGGTTCCTGATGCGTGGCGTTTGCTGAAAGCCGATGGAACCTTTATTATTTCCGGGATCATTGAGGACAAAAAAGACATGATTCTAGAAGAAATTTACAGCCAAGGCTTTGAAGTGGATCGGATTTTCCAACAAAAGGATTGGTACGCAATGATTTTGAAGAAACCAGAGGAAGATTAACATGCAGCGCTATTTTATTGATGAAGCGTATCAACCCAGCGTTCAGCTGACTGGTGAACCTCACCATCACATGCTGCGAGTGATGCGAATGACTGCTGGAGCTGCCGTTTTCTTAGTGTTTAACGATCAGACCGCTATCAAGGCTGAAATTACTGCCATTGATTCTGAAAGTGTCCAATTGAAAGAAATCGAAAAGGAGAGCTTCATCCGTGAGCTGCCAGTTAAAGTTACTCTTGCTAGTGGTCTGCCCAAGGGAGAGAAATTAGAACTGATTGTCCAAAAAGCAACGGAGTTGGGTGCCCATGAATTTTTAGCTTTTCCGGCTGACACTTCAGTAGTCAAATGGGACAACAAAAAGCAGCAAAAGAAACAGCAGCGCTTAAACAAGATTATTCAAGAAGCTGCTGAACAATCGCATCGTCAGTTTTTACCTCATCTAGCATTTTTAGCCAGTGAAAAAGAGCTGATTTCAACTTTTGCAAAGTATGATGAAGTGTTGATTGCTTATGAAGAATCGGCTAAGCAGGGAGAACAGGCGCAGCTGGTGCAAACTTTGCAAAGTGCAGCCCATGGCAGCAGGCTTCTAGTGATCTTTGGTCCAGAGGGCGGTTTTTCACCCAAAGAAATAGAAAGCTTCCAACAAGCAGGCGCAAAACTTTGCGGGTTAGGCCCTAGAATTTTACGCACGGAAACCGCTCCGTTGTACGTGATGAGTGCGGTGGGCTTTTATTACGATTTACTTAATGATTGATTGAAATGACTAAGACATGTCTGTATAATAAAAACAATTATTTCAAAATAACTATATGAATCACATTAAAGATTCCCTGCACGAAAAGTGGCCTTTACCAGGACCATCAACAAAGGAAATCAGGTTCTTTAATGGGATTCATATAATGCCAGACACGAAGAAAAAATACGTCCCGAGGAGGATGTCTGATGGCAAAAGATGTAGAACTAACTGGACCAGACGTGATTGAGCTGGTCGCAGGCTATATGAGTAAAGAGCATGTGGCGTTTGTAAAGAAGGCCTATGAATATGCTCTTGAAGCACATAAAGAACAAATCAGAAAATCTGGAGAACCTTACATTATTCATCCGATTCAGGTGGCTGGGATTCTAGCAGACTTACATATGGACCCTCATACCGTTGCAACAGGTTTTTTACATGATGTAGTGGAAGATACCGAGGTTACCTTGGAGGATCTGCAGAAAGAATTTGGTTCTGATGTTGCTTCATTGGTTGATGGGGTAACTAAATTAGGGAAGATTAAATATAAATCCCATGAAGAACAATTAGCAGAAAATCACCGAAAAATGCTGCTGGCTATGGCGCAAGATTTACGAGTAATCATGGTTAAGCTGGCGGATAGACTGCATAATATGCGCACTTTGCGTTACCTGCGGGATGACAAACAGCGGCGAATTGCCCGTGAAACCTTGGAAATCTACGCACCGTTGGCTGATCGCTTAGGGATGAGCCGGATCAAGTGGGAGCTGGAAGATACGGCACTGCGCTATTTGAATCCAAAGCAGTATTACCGAATCGTTCACCTGATGCAAAGCAAACGTGAGGAACGGGAAAGCTACGTTAAGGAAACGGTGGAAGAAATTAAGAAAGCTACCCATGAACTGGAAATTGAAGGCGATATTTATGGTCGACCGAAGCATATCTATTCCATTTACCGGAAAATGCGGGATCAAAAGAAACAGTTCGATGAAATTTATGACCTGCTGGCTATTCGAGTAATAGTTGATTCCATCAAGGATTGTTACGCTGTATTAGGGGCCATCCATACAAAATGGAAGCCAATGCCTGGCCGTTTCAAGGATTATATTGCTATGCCAAAGGCCAACATGTATCAGTCGCTGCATACCACGATTATTGGCCCAAGCGGGAATCCGGTAGAGGTGCAGATTCGAACCCATGATATGCATCAAATTGCCGAGTTCGGGGTTGCGGCTCACTGGGCCTATAAAGAAGGCAAGACAGAGAAATTAGAAGAAGGCAATGATAACAAGCAGCTGGATTGGTTCCGGGAGATTTTGGAGCTGCAGGATGAAAGCTACGATGCTTCTGAGTTTATGGAAAGTGTTAAGGGCGATATCTTCAGCGATAAAGTGTACGTGTTTACCCCTAAAGGTGATGTGACTGAGCTGCCAAAAGGTTCAGGACCATTGGACTTTGCTTTTAGCATTCATACCGACGTTGGAAACAAGACGACTGGTGCCAAGGTAAATGGCAAGATGGTTCAGCTGGATTACAAGCTGAAAAACGGGGATATCATTGAAATTATGACCTCGCCAAATTCCTTTGGACCAAGTCGTGATTGGCTAAGTATGGTGAAAACCAGCAAGGCTCGAAATAAAATCAAACGATTCTTCAAAACTCAGGACCGCGAAGAAAATATTACGAAAGGTCATGAAGCCGTAATTAAATGTCTAAACGATATGGGCTTTGTTCCAAAAGAAGTCTTAACAAAAGACAAGCTGCAAAAGGCGCTGGATAAATTCAATTTCCATAGCGAAGATGATCTATATGCCTCGATTGGTTTTGGAGAATTGAGTGCGTTAACTTTTTCTAATCGCTTGACGGAAAAAGAACGCCGGGAACAAATGAAACAGAAGAAGCAAGAAGCGGTGGACGAGCTGGTTAATCAGCCAGCCAAAAAAGAACCAGAAAAAATCAAGGTTCGCCATGAAGGCGGAATTGTCATTCAAGGAATTGATAATCTGCTGATTCGTATTAGTCACTGCTGTAACCCAGTACCAGGTGATGATATTGTCGGCTATATTACGAAAGGTCGGGGAATATCGATTCACCGTGCCGATTGTCCAAACATCACTAAGCAAAAGGACATTCAAGAACGATTGATCGAAGTAGAATGGGAAGATACGTCTAATATTAAGCAGGACTACAATGCTGACCTGGAAATTTACGGCTTTAATCGGGATGGTTTACTAAACGATATATTGAATATTGTTAGTGGAATGACTAAGCAGCTGGTTAGCGTAGAAGCCAAGCCTTCAAAAGACAAGATGGCAATGATCCGCTTAACCATCAAGATTCAAAACCTGAATCATCTCTATTCTATAGTAGATAAAATTAAAACAGTTCCCGATGTATATAGTGTGAAACGTACAAAAGGATAAGGAGGCCCCTGATGCGAGCAGTCATTCAACGAGTAAGTCAGGCGTCAGTTGCCATTGACGAACAGATAATCGGTAAGATCGATAAAGGTTTTATGATTCTATTAGGCATTCATGAAGAGGATACCCAAGAAGATGCAGATTATTTAATTCGAAAGATTCCTTTGCTGCGGGTTTTTGAAGATGCAGAAGGAAAAATGAATCAGAATATTCAAGACGTAGCAGGCAGTATTTTGAGTGTTTCTCAATTCACCCTGTATGCTGATACGAAAAAAGGCAACCGCCCCAGCTTTATTAAGGCGGCTCGACCAGAAACGGCGATTCCTCTTTATGAATATTTCAATGAGGGATTGCGTCAGCAGGGGTTGATTGTAGAAACTGGCGAATTTGGCGGCGACATGGATGTGGCACTGGTTAATGATGGACCTGTAACTATCATTTTTGATACGAGAGATAAATAAAAGACTTGAGAAACTCAGAAATGGGTTTCTCAAGTCTTTTTGTATTTATTGAATAAGTCGGGCGATAATTCATTAAAGGAAGGTACCAATAAATCAGTTTTTTTCAGCTGCCCCTTTGGATCTATACCGACTGCAAATATGCCTGCTGTCCGTAACCCTTCAATTCCAGCTTGTGCATCCTCAAAGCCCACGACTTCTTGAACCCCTAAATTGAGAGCTGCTGCAGCCTTCAAGAAAATTTCTGGGTCTGGCTTTCCTTTACTTAAGCTTGCTGGATCGACTACGGCTGCAAAAAAGTCCGTAACCATCAGTTGTTTTAAAATGTGTGTGGCATTATGAGAGGCTGAAGCCACAGCACAAAGTATTTCTTTTTCTTTAGCCGCTTGCAAAAAGGGGTGTACGCCAGGTAATAAATCTTCAGCAGTCAACTGCTCCAATAACTGGCAGTAGTGGCGATTCTTTCTGTCCGCCAGCTGCTGTTTCTCCTCTTCAGTAAAGTGAGCTGCTTGCCCTCCATGGTCCAAAATCAATTCTAATGAATCTCTTCTGCTAATGCCCTTTAAGCGTTCATTGAAGGCTAAATCAATTGAGATGTTCAACTCAGCTGCCAGCTTCTGCCAAGCCGTAAAATGCAACGGGGCAGTATCCGTCAATACACCATCCAAATCAAAAATAAATCCCTTAATCATTTGTCTGCTCCTTTAAAAAGTCAGGAAACAAAAAGCTCCCTGACCATCATTTTTCATTATCGTTTTGCATCCCAATAGCCGCAAAATGGATCAATCGGGTTAATGCCCTTGAATGCTGACTTGCCTACCAGTTTTTCCACTAATACTTTAGGGTTAAATTCATTGGCTGTATAGGCATTGATGTAGGTTTTTATCATGGGCACATCTTGCAAATGATAGGGATTAGCTATCGAAGCAAATAATGTGGGTAATTCCTCAACGAACCAAGGCACATCCAAGCCCATTGGTGGCAGCCAATTGATACGAACGGTTGTCTGATTGCTAGCTGTCTTAATATTGGCAAAGTAGATCACCAAATCAAAGGCACCAGTTAGATCCTCAACAGTTCCTCGGGATAACAAGTCACCATGGAGCTCTTTTTGGAAAAGAGTCGTTTCAAAGCCTTCTTGGGCTAAGTGTTGAAGGAAGTCTTGACTGACTGGCGG
The DNA here is from genome assembly GCF_050499065.1 of Enterococcus sp. AZ071. Lineage (NCBI taxonomy): Bacteria > Bacillati > Bacillota > Bacilli > Lactobacillales > Enterococcaceae > Enterococcus > Enterococcus sp. AZ071. The sequence continues at coordinate 2,148,715 of NZ_JBIPAS010000001.1, read as the reverse complement.
CTTGCCGCTGGCACTGACAACATCCCCTAAGACAATGACTAGTACCTTGGGCGTGTCTGCTGCGGAAATTGGCAGGAGCTGTTGTGTATCCTTGACTAAAGTAATCGATTCATCCGCTAATTCATAAGCCCACTTTTGGTGCTCAGCACTGCGTAAAACCTGTAAAGCCTGAGTATCAGGAACGACTTCTTCTTTATCGAATAGACCTAAGGCTGCTTTAGTAGCTAAAATCCGCAGCACTGCTTCCTCTAAACGTTCCTCAGAGATGATTCCCGTTTGATAGCCAGCCATCACTGATGTGTAATCTTCAGCGAGATTCCGTGTGAATAAAAGCATGTCACAGCCTGCAGCAATCGCTTGAGGCAACAGTTCTCTGCGTTTACCACAGCTTGAAAAGCCAGCCATGTTGGTAGCGTCTGTAACAATTAATCCGTTAAAATTCATTTTTTCTCGGAGCAATCCCTGCAATAACTCCGGCGAGAGAGAGGCCGGTAAAATATCTTGATCGGTGATCTCAGGATTTATTTTTCGACTATAAGCTGGCTGCATAATATGCCCCGCCATTACAGTTTTTGCTCCAGCCGCGATTAATTCCCGATAAATGACACCATAGGTTTGGTCCCATTCTTCAACAGAAAGACTGTTTACTGAAGTAAGCAAATGCTGGTCACGATCATCCACACCATCACCAGGGAAGTGCTTGATCGATACCGCAACGCCTTCTTCCTGACAACCTTTGATGTATTGCAGCGCTAAATCTTTCACTCGGGCAGCATTAGAGCCAAAGGTACGAACGTTGGTTATCGGATTCGCAAAGTTGTAATTAATATCCACTACTGGAGCAAAGGCCCAATTACAGCCAACTGCTGCTCCTTCTGAACCGGCAACTTTACCCAGCCGGTAGGCATGCTTTTCATCCTTAGCAGCAGCTACTTGAATGGCTCGGCCAAAAAAAGTACCATCGTTGCCGATGCCGTCACCGCCAGCTTCTAAATTAGCAGCCAACAGCAGGGGAACGGAGCTGGTTTGCTGAATGAGGCGATGGATTCCTTGAATTTGCTGGCTTTCGCCTGGTCGATACATCATGGCTCCTGGCGAATAATCAGCAATCACTTGCTTAATTTCATCAGTGTTGCGGTAATCGCCATGAAGACAGAACAGCTGGCCAATTTTTTCTGTTAAAGAAAGCTGAGCAGCAATTTGTTTTACTGTAGCAATTTGTTTATCTGTCAGGTTAAATGGCTTTGTTGTCAAATCAATCATACTATTCCTCTTTATCTATTTATTTTTCAGTTAAAGCTTCTTCTAAGGCCACTTTCTCCTCTTGTTTTTCCTCAGTAACATCGCGGTACAAGAACAGGGTTGCTGCAAAAGAAATAATCATCGCTATACCTATTGCGATCACACTCATCCAAATACCAGTAAAGTCACCAGAAGCTGGATTCAAGTAGCAGGGAAAGGCAAAAATTCCCTGACCGCCCATTTGGTAGAATTTTACTCCCAGTACCATTGCTAAGGCTCCGCCAATCCCAGAAGAGACACAGCTGATAATAAATGGTTTTTTCAATGGCAGGGTTACACCATAAATTGCCGGCTCAGTGATTCCAAAAATAGCTGGGAAAATGGCAGCAGTAGCAGTATTTTTGATTCGTTTATTTTTGGTACGAATAACAATTGCGATCAAAATCGCTAATTGAGTAAATGACGCCGTACAGGTAGCCGCAAAAATCGTATCGTAACCAAGCGTTGCCAAGTTGTTGATGACAATCGGGATCATACCTTGATGGATTCCGAACATAACGAAAATTTGCCAGAAGCCGCCAACAAAAGCACCAAATAGTACAGGACTGAAATTATAAAGTACCTGTACAAAAGCGCCGATAATAGTAGAAGCCCAGGTTGCCAAAGGTCCAATGACAATAAAGATAATCGGTACGGCAATCAACAAGGTAACCAGTGGCACAAAGAAATTTTTAACGGGTGCTGGAGCAATTCTTTTTATCTGCTTTTCAATGATGGAAGCAAACCAAACAGCTAAAATGGCGGGAATAACCGTTGAAGAATAGTTGGTTAATAAAACAGGTATTTTGAGAAAGGTTAAAAATACATTGGATTCAACAATGGTTCCCGAAAATAAGGTTTCAAGTGGTGTTTCAGTAATTGAATTAATGATAGCTGGATAAATCATTGTGGCTCCGATGGCCATTCCGGTGAACTCATTCACCTTGAATTTCTTAGCAGCAGTATACGCTAAGAAGATCGGTAAAAAGTAAAATAGAGAATCGCCGACCGCATTCAAAATGACATAGGTACCGTCAGTTACCGCTAACAATCCCGAAACAGACAAGATTGCCAAAATTCCTTTAATAATCCCACAGGCTGTCAACAAGCCTAAAAGCGGCATAAAAATTCCAGAAATCGTATCCACGAAACGATTAAATAAAGACTTGTCCTCCGCAGATTCCTCAGGCTCTTCTTCCTGCTCAGCTGCTAAATCCAATCGTTTCATGACTTCCAAATACACGGCTTCTACCTTCATGCCAATAACGACCTGATATTGACCACCCTGTTGAATTACATCGACCACATCTTCCGATTGCTTTAACAAGTCAGTATTGGCTTTTTCCTCATCCTTTAACACAAATCGCAACCGTGTGAAGCAATGCGTCAGCGAACGAACGTTATCTTTACCACCAACATGCTGAATAATCATTTTTGCAAGATTTTTATTATCTGCCATGGTTTGTTCCTCCTTTGTATGAATACGTTCTCATTATAAGGAGAATTAGCGGAAGATGCTTTCCGATTATTGAGTAGATTTTTGGCAATTATTGACTTTTTTAAGGTATTTTGTTCGATAAACACAATACTAATCTTCTTTTTTTGATTTTGTTAATTTGAATTGTCTTCGATATTGGCTGGGAGTTGCAGCATAGGCTGTTTTAAAAGCATTGATAAAGGCCTTGTGGTCAGCAAATCCGCTAGTATAAGCGATCTCAGTTAAATTTTTTTCAGTGGTCAGCAATTCTCGTATCGCTTTATTCAAACGAACCTTTTTCAAATAATCCTTAAAGGAAATACCGATATAGGATTTAAAGTTGCGGGAAAAGAATTCTGGATTCAAATGAACCGTAGCAGCCGCTTCAGCTAAGGTAATTGGTTCAGTAAAATGAGCATTGATGTATCCGATAACAGTCTTGTACCGTTGAGCGTATTTAGATTGTTGAGTGGAAATCTGATGCTCCTGCAGGCAGTGAGAAAAGAGTAGATACATAATTTCACTGGCTTTGCTTTGCAGCAAAAAGGTAGCCCAAGGGTCCTCTGACAGATAAATGTCGCGCAGTGAAACCAATAATTCTGTAAATTGATTCGTCTGTTCATCAGCCTTTTCCAAAGAAAACATATAGTGATCCAGCTGGGGAATCTGCTTTTTCAAGAATTCGTAGGAAACAATCAAGGTGACTCCTTGGTAGTTGCCATTGTTTTCCAGCAAAAATTCATGGCTTTCTTCACTGTTAATCATCAACAAATCCCCATGCTTTAATTGATGTTTTGTTCCTTCCTTCCATATGATCATAGGATCACCCAAGATTAAAACAAACTCCAAGCTCCGGTGCCAGTGCAGCGAAAGCGAATCATGGGTTCGTCCTTTTTCCAAAAAGATGTTATGTGGAATAACTTTAACGGGATAATTTTTTTTCATGTGATGGATTTGATATTTGCCCTTCATCGAATCAGCGCTCCTTTTCAAGTAAAGTTCATCTAATCATATACCAAATTTGAGTGCTTTGTCTTTTTGTTAAGTTTACAATCAGAAGAAGACTTCTTTCAGGCCGGATGCTTGATTATCAGTTTTTGGAAACTTGTTTTCTTAGTAAGAAATATCATTAATGTAAAAATGTTGTAAAAAAGAACGAAACAAGAAAGAAAAAATGAGTTTTTGCTAAGAAAATCAACAAAAAAACTAGTCCTGCCATACGTCACCTGATAAACTAAAAGTACATTTCTTTGAAGGAGGAAAAAAATGAAAAAGCAAAAATGGAAGCGGTTTATAAAGGTGTGGCATATTGCTTTAGTAACGGGGCTGCTGATGGGGACAGCTGCACCAATAATAGGCTTGGCAGAAGAGACGTCTTCGCAGGCTTCGTCTGAAATAAAGCAAACGACGGCTAGCTCTTCTAAGGAAAAAGGAACAGCAGAGTCAGCAACAAAAACGAGTCAAACAGTCGGCAATGCGCCGGAGCAAACAACAGCCTCTAGCGAAAAAGAAATCACTTCGCGAGCAGCTGCTGATACAGGCACTAAAAAATTAACTATTTTAGGTACGAGTGATGTCCATGGACAGCTGTGGAATTATTCTTATGAGGATAATAAGGAGACGCCAGTAGGTCTGGCTCAAGTGAGCAGCGCAGTGCAAGCCGCCCGCAGCCAAAACGAAAATGGAACGGTCCTGATTGATAACGGAGACATGATTCAGGGAACGATTTTAACGGATGACCTGTATAACACCAGGGAAGGTTATAAAGACAAGGCACACCCGATGATTAAGGCCATGAATTACATGAAATACGATGCAATGGTTTTAGGAAATCATGAATTCAACTTTGGCCTGCCATTAATTGAAAAAATTAAGTCGGAAGCAAGCTTCCCAATTTTATCGGCGAATACCTATAAGAAGGCTGACGGCAGCAATTTTGTTGGCAGTACAATCGTAAAGGAATTAGATTTAGATGGCGATAGCACACCGGATATAAAGGTAGGGGTTATTGGGTTAACTACTCCGCATATTCCTCAGTGGGATGGAGATAAGGTTGCTAGTCTAGAATTCGCCGCGCTAAAGGACGGAGCTGAGAAGGCAGTTCGAGAACTGGAAGGAAAAGGTGCCGATGTCATCGTAGCTTCAATCCATGCGGGAAGACAGGACGACGATCCAGCTGCAGCTGCTGATACCGTAATTAACAATGTTCGTGGGATTGATGCTTATTTGCTGGGACACGATCATCGCTCATTTGCAGAGACCGTCACTGGCGTAGATGGTAAGCAAATTCCAATTGCTGGACCTAAGGATACTGGCACACAAATGATGCGAATTGATTTGGATGTGGCAAAGGAAGACGAGCAGTGGGTCGTCAAAAACTCAGCTTCACAAATTGTTGATACCACCAAATACCCAGCAGACACTCAGCTGAAGGCAGAAACGGATGAATATCATAACAAGACCAAAGAATTTATTGATGCTGTTATCGGTAAAGCTACGGGTGATTTCTTGCCAAAAGAAGAGATCAAAGGCATTCCAGAGGCACAGCTGCAGCCAACAGCAATGATTTCCTTAATTAATAATGTTCAGCGTTCTGTTACTGGTGCTGATTTATCAGCCTCAGCCTTGTTTAAAGCAGACAGCAAGCTGCCTGCAGGTGACTTGACCTATTCCAATGTTTTTGATATCTACAAGTATCCCAACACCTTGGTTAAGGCCAAAATTACTGGCGAAAACCTGCTGAAATACATGGAAAATCAAGCGGCTTATTACAATGCACCAAAGCCGGGAGATGTTACATTAAGCTTTAATCCAGAAATTCGTGTGTACAATTACGATATATTTTCAGGTGTTGATTACGTGATTGATGTTTCAAAGCCCGTGGGTGAGCGAGTGACAGCAACCATCGGCGGTCAACCTGTGGATCCAGCCAAAGAATTTACGATTGCCATTAATAACTATCGCTATGAAGGGTTAGTTGGCTCAGGTATTTTGGCTCCAGATAGTTTACTCCTGAATACCGATCCTCAAACCTTGCGAGGCCTAATTGTTGAATATATCAAAGACAAAGGAACGATTGATCCAGCCAAAGAATTAGAGGATAACTGGGAAGTTGTAGGAACCAACTTTGAACAAAACTGGCGAGATCTGGCCAAGCGGTTGGTAGATGAAGGCAAACTTACAATCAAATCATCCGCAGACGGACGTACACCGAATGTCGTTCCGATTACTAAAGCAGATATTCGTGAGGCATTGGCAGCAGAGGGGGCTTCTCAGCCGGTAACGATCATGCACACCAATGATGTTCATGGCCGTTTGGAAGAAAATGCTGGAAACAAAACTTTAGGAATGGCTAAGCTGAAAACAGCCAAAGAGTCGCTTGCACCGACCTTGATGATTGATGTCGGCGATGTTTTCCAAGGGTTGCCGATTTCTAATTATTCTGAGGGTCGTCAAATGGCTAAGGTTCTGAATGAAGTTGGCTATGATGCGATGGTGGTAGGAAACCACGAATTTGATTTTGGCTATGACGTAGCAATGGAATACAAGGATTTGTTGAATTTCCCAATCCTTTCAGCCAATACTTATAAGGATGGAAAGCCAGCCTTTGAAGCTTCGACAGTGGTTGAAAGAAATGGTCAAAAATTTGCTATTATCGGGTTAACCACGCCTGAAACAGCAGTGAAAACTCATCCGAAAAATGTAGAAGGAGTAACCTTTGATGATCCACTAAAAACAGCGATGGCAGAGATCGACCGCTTGGATAGTCAAGGAATTGATGTCTTTGTTGTAGCAGGTCATTTAGGAATTGATGAAACGACTCCAACAAAATGGCGTGGTGATTATGTAGCAAAAGAGTTAGACAAGGCCTACACGGATAAAAATATTGTCTTTTTAGATGGACACTCTCACACCGAAAGTGAACAACGTTTTGGCAAGGTTCTTTATGCTCAAACCGGGAATTATTTGAACAATGTAGGAGAAGTAACAGTGGACGTAGCAGATCCCGAAAAAAGTACGGCTGTTTTACATTCATACGCTAGCTTAAGCAGTTATGAACCGAATGCGGCAGTTGCTGCTTTAGTTCAAGCTGCTAAAGATGAATTCGATGTCGCAAACAGTGAAGTACTGATTCCAAATAATACGATTTTCTTCAATGGACAACGGGAAAATGTTCGTACTCGCGAAACCAACTTAGGCAATTTAATCGGGGATGCCATGTGGGCTTATGGACAAGAAGGCTTTAGCGAACCAACGGATTTTGCCATGATGAATGGTGGCGGAATTCGTGAAAATATTGAAGCAGGGCCGATTACTAGAGGAGATATTATTGCAGTCCTACCTTTTGGAAATAGTATTTCTCAAATTAAGGTCGAAGGTTCGCAAATAAAAGAAATGTTTGAATACTCTGTTCGTTCAGAGGCACAAAAGGATGCTGATGGAAATGTTATTACAGATGAAGCAGGGCAGCCATTACTAGGTGCCAATGGCGGATTCCTGCATATTTCTAAATCAGTGAAATTCTATTATGATTCCAATAAAAAAGCTTCCACCGATGCCTCAGCGGGAGAGCGAGTTCTTCAAATTGAGATTTACAATCGCAAAACGCAAGAATTTGAGAAACTCGACAGTAAGAAAACCTACAACATGGCAACGAATGATTTCCTTGCCGCAGGTGGAGACGGCTATGATATGTTAGGTGGATCGAGAGAAGAGGGTCCTTCCTTAGATAGTATTCTAATTAATTACTTGCAAAGTGCAACTAAATTAAGAATATTGGATGAAAACAATGTTGACCTAAATGATTATCAAGTTGAGCTGTCTCAGGATCGGATTATCCCAATGTCAGAAGCCAAGTTTAATGAACTGAACAAACCAGCACCAGAGCCGGGCAAAGACGGCGAAGATGGAAAAGATGGCGAAAATGGACAGAACGGTCAGAATGGCCAAAAGGGGGATAAAGGCGACCAGGGAGATCCAGGAAAAGCTGGCGTTGGAACTGATGGGAAAACGGGGACTGACGGTAAAGCAAACCAAACAGGTGTGATTACTCAAACTGCACAGCCAGTCAGCACTAAAAAGCAATACCCTAGTACGGGTGAAAAAGTTGCTGCATATGGTTTTGCAGGATTACTGGTTGTTGCTGGATCCGCAGGTACCTGGATTTGGTACAATAAGAGAAAAGCGTCGTAAGCGGTTCGTCTAAGAGAAGAAAATACTCGTTATAGAGAGTTCTTCTCTTTTTTGATCACTAATGAAGTAAAAGCAGCAAATGAATTTTGAAGAATAGTCTTCAGTTGTTTTTCAATGTTCCTAGACCCGAACTTTCCCAAAGGTTTTGGGTCTTTTTTGCAAGGAAAACTATCAAAAATACCAGAAATAGGTGATAATTGAAAAAAAGTCAAAGGAGCAATGGAATTAATGCGAACACGAATAGAACGAGATTCAATGGGAGAAATTGACGTACCGGTGGATGCGTTATGGGGAGCACAGACTGAACGCAGCCGTCAAAATTTCAAAATCGGAGGCGAAAAAATGCCGCCTGAATTGCTGGAGGCCCTCGTATTAGTCAAAAAAACTGCGGCTGCTGCTAATCAGGTCACCGGTAAATTATCCAATGAAAAAGCAGAAGCGATTAAAACAGCAGCGGATCAATTGTTGAAAGAACAACGCTGGGATGCGTTTCCTTTAGTTGTTTGGCAAACAGGCAGTGGAACGCAAAGCAATATGAACGCGAATGAGGTGATTGCTCATTTAGCTAGTGACAGCACATTACAGATCCATCCGAATGATGATGTAAACATGTCACAAAGCTCCAATGATGTCTTTCCTACCGCTATTCATGTGGCAGGTACCTTATCAATTGAAAAAAAACTGCTGCCAATGATTGAAAAGACCGTAGCTGCGCTAAAGGAGCTAGAAGAGGCGAATCGTGAAGTTATTAAGATCGGTCGCACGCATTTGCAGGATGCGACGCCGGTTACTTTCGCTCAGGAAATCAGCGGCTGGCGGGTTGGTTTGGAACGTAACCGCAAAATGTTGATTGAAAGTCTAGCTGAATTAAAGCAGCTGGCAATTGGCGGAACCGCTGTTGGAACGGGTCTAAATGCTTCACCAGCTTATGAGGAAGCCTTCTTAGAAGCGTTGCATGTGGAAACTGGGATTTATTTTATTGGTGAAGAAAATAAATTCCATGCCTTAGCGAATCGTGATGCAGTTGTATTTGTCAGTGGTGCTTTGAAGGCACTCGCAGCAAATTGCATGAAAATGGCCAACGATGTTCGGTGGCTGGCTAGCGGTCCTCGCAGTGGCTTGGGAGAAATCTCGATTCCTGCTAACGAACCTGGCAGTTCAATTATGCCCGGTAAAGTGAATCCAACCCAATGTGAAGCTTTGTCAATGGTTGCTATACAAGTGATGGGGAATGACGCCGTTATTGGGATTGCTGCTTCACAGGGGAATTTTGAATTGAACGTTTATTTACCGGTAATAGTCTTTGATCTTTTGCAGAGTATTCGCTTATTAAGTGATGCGCTAGAATCTTTTACCGAACACTGCTTAGTCGGAATCACCGTGAATAAAGAACGGATGGCAGAATTGCTTTCCAATTCGTTAATGCTGGTAACGGCTTTAAACAGCCACATTGGTTATGATAAAGGGGCAGAAATTGCCAAGAAGGCTTTCAATGAAGGAACTACCTTGAAGGAGGCTGCGCTGGCACTCGGCTATGTTACTGAAGAAGAATATGATCAGTGGGTACTTCCCAAAAAAATGATTGGAGAAAACAGATGAACATTTATGAAGAGGCTTTAGAAGTCCATAAAAAATGGCGGGGAAAAATTGGGGTTGCAGCAAAGGCGAAAGTAGTAGATCGTCATGATTTATCCTTAGCGTACACACCTGGCGTGGCTGAGCCTTGCCGCGAAATTCAAAAGGATGTTAGCAAAGCGTATGACTATACTTGGAAGGGCAATACAGTGGCTGTTGTTACCGATGGAACTGCTGTTTTAGGTTTAGGAGATATCGGACCAGAGGCTGCTTTGCCGGTAATGGAAGGCAAGGCTTTGCTGTTTAAGGAATTCGCTGATATTGATGCCGTGCCCATTTGTTTGGATACCAAGGATCCACAAGAGATCATCCAAATTGTTAAAGCGATGGCACCCACCTTTGGGGGAATCAATTTAGAGGATATCAGCGCCCCTCGCTGTGTCGAAATTGAACGGGCGCTAATTGAAGCCTTGGATATTCCTGTCTTTCATGATGACCAGCATGGAACAGCAGTAACTGTTACTGCTGCTCTAATTAATTCCTTGAAGCTGGTGAAGAAACAGCCGGAAGACTTGAAGGTGGTTGTTTCTGGAACTGGTGCTGCAGGTAGTGCGATTATCCATATGCTGGTTCATTTTGGGATTAAGCAGATCACTGCCTTCAATAAATTTGGTGCCTTACATGAAGGAATGAAGGATGCTACCTTTGTAGAAGAAGAGATTTTAGCTTTGATTCAGCCGAAGAATTTTACCGGAACGATGGCTGAAGCCTTTGAGGGAGCAGATGTCTTTATTGGGGTGTCGGCACCTAATTTGGTGACTAAGGAAATGGTCGCCTCCATGAATCAAGGCAGTATTATCTTTTCGATGGCTAATCCTGATCCCGAAATTACTTATGATGAGGCTATTGCTGGAGGGGCAGCGATTGTAGGAACTGGCCGTTCGGACTTTCCGAACCAAATCAATAATGTCCTAGCCTTTCCAGGGATTTTCAGAGGAGCGTTTACTGCTGAAGCGAAAAAGATCACCCCGAACATGCAATTAGCAGCGGCTCATGCCATTGCTGATTCCATTGATGAAGAACGCTTGACCAGCGATTTCATCATTCCATCAGTTTTTGATAAACAGGTAGTTGAAGCGATCACTCTTAAGGTGGCTGAGGCGGCTGTTAAAGATGGTGTAATACGGTAGTAACAGTAAAAACCTCCTACTGTAAATAGAAATTGTGGTATACTAGCAAGGAACGATTTGTGATCAAAGGAGGAGCCTCATGGCAGAAAAAGAAACATTTTATATCACAACGCCGATCTATTATCCAAGCGGTAAGTTGCACATTGGAAATTCGTATACGACGATTGCCTGTGACGCAGTAGCTCGATACAAGCGTTTGATGGGCTACGACGTATTCTATTTGACGGGTGTAGATGAGCACGGTCAAAAAATCGAGAAAAAAGCCGAAGAATTAGGCGTTGAACCGAAAGAGTACGTAGATAAAATGGCCGGAGACATTACTAAACTATGGAAAACCCTAGATATTAGTTACGATAAATTCATTCGTACAACGGATGACTATCATCAAGCAGGGGTTAAAAAGATTTTTGATCAGCTGTTAGATCAAGGAGACATTTATCTTGGTGAGTACGAAGGCTGGTATTCAGTCTCGGATGAAGAATACTTCACTGAAACACAATTAGATGAAGCTTATCGTGATGAAGAAGGCAAAGTCATTGGCGGGAAAGCGCCAAGCGGACACGAAGTTGAATTGGTTCGTGAGGAGTCTTATTTCTTCCGGATGAGCAAATATGCGGATCGCCTGCTGAATTATTACGAAGAGCATCCTGAATTTATTCAGCCGGAGTCTCGTAAAAACGAAATGATTAACAATTTCATCAAGCCAGGCTTGGAGGATTTAGCGGTTTCGCGGACAACCTTCTCATGGGGGATTCCGGTAAATGCCAATCCAGAGCATGTGGTTTACGTGTGGATTGATGCATTATCGAACTATATTACTGCTCTAGGCTATGGTTCAGAAGATGACAGCCTCTTCCAGAAATATTGGCCGGCAGATGTTCACATGGTAGGAAAAGAAATTGTTCGTTTCCACACGATTTATTGGCCAATTATGCTGATGGCCTTAGACTTGCCATTACCTAAGAAAATTTTTGGTCATGGTTGGTTAATGATGAAGGACGGTAAAATGTCTAAATCTAAAGGCAACGTTGTTTATCCAGAAATGTTGGTAGAACGCTACGGCTTAGATGCTTTGCGTTACTATTTGCTGCGGGCGGTACCATTTGGTTCGGACGGCGTCTTTACCCCAGAAGATTTTGTCTCACGGGTAAATTACGATCTAGCCAATGATCTTGGCAACCTATTGAACCGAACGGTTGCGATGATTAATAAGTATTGTGAGGGTGTTGTACCGAAATACAAATCCTTAGTGACGCCATTTGACAGTGAATTATCAACAACTGCTGCGAATGTTGTTAGTCGCTATCGTGAATCCATGGAAAAAATGGAATTCAATACTGCCTTGGCTGAGATTTGGGTATTAATCTCTCGTGCCAACAAGTACATTGACGAAACTGAGCCTTGGATTTTAGCCAAAGACGAAGAGAAAAAAGAAGAGCTGGACAGTGTGATGGTTCATTTAGCTGAAAGCTTACGAATTGTTGCCATTTTGTTACAGCCAATTATGACACAAACACCGAAGAAAATTTTTGAACAGTTAGGGTTAAACCCTGACAGTATGCAGTTAGAGAAAATTCACTTTGGCGAATTCCCTGAAGACACCAAAGTCATTCCTAAGGGCAAACCAATCTTCCCACGGTTAGATATGGAAGAAGAAGTTGCCTATATTAAACAAAAAATGTCTGAAGGCAGTCAGCCGGAAGAAGAAGCTATCAAATGGAACCCAGAAGAGACTGAATTGGTTTCAGTCAAAGACAAGGAAATTAAGTTTGATGTCTTTGATAAAGTTGAATTGAAGGTTGCTGAAGTCATCGACTGTAAGAAGGTCGAGGGAGCTGATAAGCTGCTTCAATTCCGTTTAGATGCGGGTGATAAACAAGACCGCCAGATTCTTTCAGGGATTGCTGAATTCTATGCTGACCCTGCTTCGTTAATTGGTAAAAAACTGGTTATCGTTGCTAATCTGAAGCCTCGTAAAATGCGTGGCGAAATCAGTCAAGGGATGATTTTGTCAGCAGAAACACCTGACGGCAGCTTGAAAGTGGTTGAGGCGCCGAAAGATATGCCGAATGGCTCTATTGTTGGATAATACAGTCAAAAAGGCTTGAAATCTCCAAGATTTCAAGCCTTTTTCTTTCTGTTGAAAAACAAGTCAAACCTAAGGCAATGCTTTCCATGGATAATCAACCGGAAAAAAATTTCAAAAAAATGTTGACAGCGTTTTCTCTCTTTGCTAAGATGAATATGAATTAAATAGACCACTGATGGATAGTGATTGTTTAAATACAAGCTAAACCTGATGACGTAAGACAAAGTTTATTTGTCGTACGCTCATTGGGTTTTTTTGTTGTTCTCCAGGAGGTGAAAAAAGAACACTGATTATCGGAAATCAGATTGACATCAATTACTTAAAACTCTATCATTTTAGTGAGAGAAAAATTTAAAAGCTACTAAATTTCTCTGCAACGTACAGCGTAGAACGGGGGAAGCTTTACATGCAGATCCAGAAGATCTTGAATAACAACGTTGTAATTGCCACAGATTCTAAAAATAACGAAAGTGTGGTAATGGGCCGGGGTCTAGCCTTTCAAAAAAAAGTGGGGGATGAGATTTCAGAAGAATGTATTGATAAGAAATACCGTTTAGCAAACCATGAATTATCTCAAAAGCTGCAAGAATTATTGGAAGACGTTCCGGTAACTTATTTAGAATTGGCCAATGACATTATTGAAGAAGCAAAAAAAGTTTTAAAAGATCCATTGAGCGATCTACTCTATGTTTCAATTACTGATCACTTGTATTCAGCGATTCAACGAGTAAAATCTGGCGTCCGCATTCGCAATTTACTTTTATGGGATATCAAACGTTTTTTCCCGGAAGAGTTTGCTATTGGGAAGAAAGCGGTTGCTGAGATTGAAAAGAAATATCGGATTGATTTAGGAGAAGATGAAGCCGGAAACATTGCTTTACACCTCGTCAATGCTCAAACCGAAGCTGACAATGAGAACGTATATGAACTAACCGAATTGATGCAAGAGATTATCCAGATTACCAGCTATTATTTTAAAGTTCAGTTTGAAGAAGACTCGGTCTACTTTTATCGATTCACAACCCATCTACGATTCTTTGCTTCTCGTATCATGAGCAACAATCAGTTGAGTGATGAGACCGATGATGAATTGCTGTTGATCATTCAAAAGAAATATAAGAACGCCTATCAATGTGTCGAAAAAATCGCAGAATTTATTCAGAAAAAATACCATTATCCAATGTCAAATGATGAGAAATTATACTTAACGATTCATATTGCTCGACTCGTTCAGAAGGTCGACACAACATAAGGGAGGAATACCTCATGGGAAAATACCATGATTTAGCAGAGAAGATCGTCGCAAATGTTGGCGGAAAAGAAAATATCAACAGCTTGACCCATTGTATTACACGGTTGCGTTTTAAATTAAAGGATGAAAGTAAGGCAAATGATGAGATTCTAAAAAACATGGACGGCGTAGTTACAGTCATGAAAAGTGGCGGTCAGTATCAAGTGGTTATCGGAAACCATGTGCCAGAGGTATACGCAGATGTCTCAGAGGTAGCAAACTTAAGCCAAGCAACAGTCACTGAAGACGGCGAAAAGCAAAACATTTTTAATCGCTTGATTGACATCATTAGTTCTGTATTTCAGCCTTTCCTAGGCGCATTAGCAGCATGTGGGATGTTAAAAGGACTTGTTTCTTTACTTCTAGCAATGAACGTCTTGGACCCATTGGGAGGAACCCATATGGTCCTGAATGCAGTCGGAGATGGCTTGTTTTATTTGATGCCTGTGGCAGTAGCTGCAGCAGCCGCAAAAAAATTCAATATGAATCAATATGTGGGAATGGCAATCGGTGCAGCTATGTGTTACCCTGCTTTGCAGCTGGCTACATTAAGCGAAGCTGGAGAGCCGATCCGTATACTGTTTGAAGGAACAATGTTTGCTAGTCCAGTATATACAACGTTTTTGGGGCTTCCATTGATTGCAAACAACTATACAAGTTCGGTCGTTCCAGCAATCTTGATCGTTTGGGTGGGAAGCAAAGTTCAAAAGGTTGCTAAAAAAGTTTTACCAGAAGTGATTCAGAGTTTCTTCGTTCCGTTTTTCGTATTAGTGATCGCACTGCCATTAGGCTTTTTAGTAGTTGGTCCAATCATCAGCTCACTAACAGGTATTTTGAGTACAAGTTTCGATGCATTAATGAATTTCTCACCAATATTGTTTGGTTTAGTTCTAGGTGCATTCTGGCAAGTATTAGTTATTTTCGGTTTGCACTGGAGTGTTGTTCCAATCGCCATTATCCAATTAGGAGACATGGGCTATGCGACTGCTTTGGTGGCAACATTTGGTGCGAGCTTCGCGCAAACAGCTGTTGTGTTTGCAATGTATTTCAAACTAAAAGATAAAAAATTAAAAGAGCTTTGTATTCCAGCCGTTGTTTCAGGAATCTGCGGTGTAACTGAACCTGCAATCTATGGCTTGTCTCTTCCGAAAAAACGTCCATTCATTTATTCAATGGTTGGTGGTGCACTGAGTGGTGCTTTCCTAGCAGCGATGGGATCTACACAAAATACGGTTGGGCCATTAGGGGTTTTCGCAATTCCAACGTTTATTGATGCTCAAACAGGAAGTATGAGTGGTATGTATTATTCGTTGATCGCAATTGTTATTGCTTCAGTAGCTGGCTTTGCATTGACCTTCTTCTTCTGGAAAGACGATACTGCCGTAGAAGAAATTAAAGAAGAACAACCAATGATGACCACTCGTAAAGAAAATGTTTCTTCACCGATTGAAGGATCAGTTATGCCTTTATCAACGGCTAAAGACCAAGCTTTTGCTCAAGGTGTATTAGGTAAAGGGGTAGTAATCCATCCAACAAAAGGTGAAGTTGTTGCACCATTTGACGGAACAGTCATGACTCTATTTCCAACAAAACATGCAATCGGGTTAGTTTCGGATAATGGATTGGAATTGTTGATCCACATTGGCTTAGACACGGTTCAATTAGATGGAAAATATTTTACAGCACATGTTGCTCAAGGTGACAAAGTTAAACGTGGCGACAAGTTGGTAAGCTTTGACCTAGAGGCAATCATCTCAGCTGGTTACAGTGTAGAAACACCGATTATTGTGACCAATGCAGCAGACTATTTAGATATTTTGGATTGTGAGCAAAAAGAGGTATCTGGAGAAGACGAGATTCTTACAGCATTAGCTTAAAATAAATAAAAAAGGAGGAAGTTTTCCTCCTTTTTTAATTCGGACGAAATGATTCCGAAAATTGCAAACGGAATTCCGGCGATTCCTCCATGATTTCAGAACTTGTCTTTCGTGTATCGACGGTTTCTCCAATAGCAATTAAATGGTTAAGGTTGTGAGAATACTCTTCAGCAAAAATACAGCTGTACAAAACATCCAGCAAATAGGAAATTGAGGTATTGATGGTAAAGTTGCCGATTTTTGAATAGAGTCGTTCGCGTGTCGTTAAACGCAGCGTGGTATTACTTAGTTTCGCCAACGTATTATCTCCAATACTGGTTAGTCCGATAAATGGAATGTTGCCCTGTTTTAAAATTTCAGCAGTTTGTAGAATCATTTCATTTTCTCCCGTATAGGAGATAAGAATACAGCAATCATTCGGCTGGCAGTTATACGCCTCATAGGCAGTCTCATAAAGGGTTTGGCAAGGAGTAACGTTCTTACCGATACGACGCATTTTTAAAGCGAAGTCTTGTGAAATTAAAGTATTAGCATTGCTGCCAAAAACTTTGATCTGGTTGGCCTTTAACACCAACTGTTTCGCTGCCTGCAAATTATCGTGATTCAATAGACTCAAGGTATCATCAAGGGTCGTTCGCTCCAACGTAGCAATTTTGTTGGCAATGGTCATTACGCCATCCATTGAATCAAACGGCAGATTGGCATCGACTGTATCAAAATAGGTTTGCAGATAGGTTTGTTCCTCTAGAAGAGCAGTCTTCAGCTCCACCCAACCGGCGAAGCCAAGTTTTTTTGACACACGAATTAAGGTTGAAGGATGAACGAATGTTGCCTGAGCGATTTCTTTAATCGTCAATTCATCAATGGCAATTCCTTTATCTAAGATATAAGCGACCAAAGCTGATTCAGCAGCTGAAAAGTCAGTTTGCTTCATTTTTTCACTAATTAACATGGAAGACACCTCTTTTTACAATATAATTAGTCTTATTGTAAATGAAAAAAAATCGTTTGAATAGGGTTATGGATTTTCATCCCTTGAAACAGAAACGATATTTACAAATGTATCGACTAATTCGTGAATTTTTGTAAACGCAGATGCAATCAAAGCGTTTACTATTGAACAACAGGTTTACATATCTGATAATGATATTGTAAATAAAAACAAGGGAGACGATTCAATGACTCAAGGTGTTAAAATTGCGACTATCGGTGGAGGAAGCAGCTATACTCCGGAATTAATGGAAGGTTTTATCAAACGCTATGATGAATTACCCATTCGTGAGATTTGGTTAGTTGATATTGAAGCTGGAAAAGAAAAATTGGACATTGTTGGCAAAATGGCGCAACGGATGTGGGATGCTTCACCTTACGATGTAAAAATTTATATGACCTTGAATCGTGAAGAAGCGTTGAAGGATGCCGATTTTGTAACCACTCAATTTCGGGTTGGGTTACTAGAAGCCCGCATTAAGGACGAACGTATTCCAGCCTACTATGGCATGCTTGGTCAAGAGACCAATGGAGCAGGCGGGATGTTCAAAGCCTTTCGAACAGTGCCAATCATCTTAGAAATTGTTGAAGATATGAAACGCTTATGTCCGGATGCGTGGTTGATTAACTTCGCTAACCCAAGTGGCATGGTGACTGAAGCGGTCGTTCGTTATGGAAAATGGGATAAAGTGATCGGTTTATGTAATGTTCCAGTAATGGCACAGATGATCGAACCTGAAATGTTGGGCAAACAACTGGATGAATTGATTTACAAGTTTGCTGGCTTGAATCATTTCCATTGGCATAAGGTAACAGATGCTCACGGGAAAGATGTAACACAGGACATCATCAATAAAATGTATGAAGGCGACGAAACAGGAATGCCGAAAAATATTCATGATATTCCATTCCCGAGAGAGATTCTAGAACAAATGCAAATGATTCCTTGTGGTTACCATCATTATTATTACCAAGAAGAAGAAACTCTTGCTCATGCATTAGAAGAGTACCAGACGATCGGTACACGTGCCCAACAGGTGAAGAAAACAGAAACCGAATTGTTTGAATTATACAAAGATCCAAACTTAGATTACAAACCAGAACAATTAAGTCAACGCGGCGGTGCTTACTATTCTGACGCAGCTTGTGAATCAATCGCTTCGATCTACGCGAACAAAAATACGCAATTGGTCGTTTCAACGAAAAACGATGGTGCAGTGCCAGATCTTCCGGCAGACTGCGTGGTTGAAGTTTCAGCGTATATCGGTGGACAAGGGGCCCGTAATGTTGCCTTTGGCGAATTACCAACAGCCGAACGCGGCTGGCTGCAGGTTATGAAAGCAATGGAATTGTTAACCATTGAAGCAGCGGTAACCGGTGATTACAACACAGCCTTACAAGCATTTACCATCAATCCAATGGTTCGCTCGGGTAAAACAGCTCAACGCATCATGGATGAATTATTTATTGCGCACAAAGAACATCTGCCAAACTTTAAAGAAACCATCGAACGCCTGGAAAAAGAAGGCATCGAGGTTCAGGATGAAGTGGCACGTGAATTAGACTTAGAAAAAGTATAGAAAGCAGGAATTGATTAATGGGATTTAGAAAAGACTTTTTATGGGGCGGCGCAACAGCTGCCAATCAATGTGAAGGCGGCTATGATAAAGACGGACGCGGGTTAGCAAACGTAGATGTTGTGCCAATTGGCAAGGATCGTTTTCCAGTCATCGCTGGTCAAAAGAAAATGTTTGAATTTGATGATGAGCACTTTTATCCAGCAAAAGAATCGATTGATATGTACACACATTACAAAGAGGATATTGCTCTATTTGCAGAAATGGGCTTCAAAACCTATCGTCTATCGATTGCCTGGAGTCGGATCTTCCCTAAGGGTGATGAAACAGAGCCAAATGAAGAGGGTTTAAAATTCTATGAAAATATGTTCAAGGAATGCAAAAAGTATGGTATTGAACCTTTAGTAACGATTACTCACTTTGATTGCCCGATGCACCTAGTTGAAAAATATGGCGCATGGCGCAGCCGTGAGCTAGTTGGTTTCTATGAGAATCTATGTAATGTCATCTTCAAGCGTTACAAAGGCTTAGTAAAATACTGGTTGACCTTCAATGAAATCAATATGATTCTGCATGCCCCATTTATGGGCGCAGGTCTTTACTTTGAAGAAGGCGACGATGTTGAACAAATCAAGTTTCAAGCAGCCCATCATGAATTGGTAGCCTCAGCAATCGCTACTAAAATTGCTCATGAAGTCGACCCTGAAAACCAAGTGGGTTGTATGCTAGCAGCGGGTGCCTATTATCCGTATTCACCAAAACCAGAAGATGTTTGGGCTTCTCGTTCAGATGATCGTGAAAACTACTTCTTTATCGATGTACAATCACGAGGGGAATACCCAGCGTATGCTTTAAAAGAAATGGAACGTAAAGGGATCGAGATCAAAATGGAGGAAGGCGACAAAGAATTACTAAAAGCACACACTGTCGACTTTATTTCTTTCTCTTATTATTCTTCTCGGGTATCAACCACCGATCCAGAGTTGTTGGAACAAACAGAGGGCAACATCTTTGCTTCAGTAAAAAATCCTTACTTGGAAGCAAGTGAATGGGGCTGGCAAATTGATCCGCTTGGCTTGCGTATAACAATGAATGACATTTACGATCGTTACCAAAAACCATTATTTATTGTGGAAAATGGATTAGGCGCAGTGGATACTCCAGATGAAAATGGCTACGTGGAAGATGATTACCGGATTGACTATTTAGCAGCACATGTTCAAGCGATGCGGGATGCAGTAGACGAAGATGGTGTAGATTTGTTAGGCTACACTACTTGGGGTTGTATTGATCTAGTTTCTGCTGGAACTGGTGAAATGAAGAAACGCTATGGCTTCATCTATGTGGATCGCGACAATGAAGGAAACGGCACGTTGAAACGCAGCAAGAAAAAATCCTTCGACTGGTATAAAAAAGTCATTGAAACAAATGGTGAAGATTTAAGCAACTAGTTTGCTCGAATAGTCTGAGTACGGCAGCCCCCGTTGTCGCGCTCAGGCTATTCTTTTTTACTAGCTAAATAATGACGTGCCAAAGCCAATTGAGTTTCTCTTTGCTGCCTAACCTGCAACAAATCCTTAGGAAAAAGGATATTCATAACTTTGATACCATAATCAGCTGAAACTAAGGCATGTCCTCGCATGTGACCGCTGGCGATTGCTTGGGCAAAGACACGGGCAGCATATTTACTAAGTTCAGTAGAAGATTCCTGTGCTAATTCATTTGCAGTAAAACCTGCTTGTCTCAATACGTGAGCAGAGCATTCTCCATTAATTCGTTGCTGCAGCACGTTTATACTCTGAGGAATTCTAGGGTCCTTTTGAAGTGGAGGATCTAGGTATTGTAAATAAGCTAATGCTTGTTCCAGAGCCCACTCAGCCACTAAAGCATGAGGAAGTTGTTCCAAAGTCATTTCCAGCTGCATGCGCAATTCAGGATCATCTGCCAGCTTAATCTTTGGTTTGGTTGGCAATTGCCTGTTCGTTGTCAGTTCATGCTCATTCCAAGAATACGTGTGCTTCATGTCAGCCTCCCAAAAAATCTTTTACAGGCTATTATAACAAAAAAGACCGGCTTCGCCAGTCTTAACACTATTTATTTGTACTTCTTTTTTTTCGTAGAGTAATGACAAACAACATTGCACCCATTGCTAGTACTGTTACCATGACTTGATCCATTTTTTATTTCCTACTTGTTGTTCTCATTTGTTGTATTTATTATACCAAGAGAATCAGGACGAAACTACTTACGGAATAGCCACGCAATCTTACAATGGTGAAAGTTAGCGGTCCAAGGTAATTTTTTCAAAGTGATTGTCATCTAATTGATAGTATAGTTCGAGATTTTTTGCATTCAAATAAGCTGCGGCGATTTTAAGGTCCTGTTTCGTCCACATCGTGGCAGGAGTGCCATACAAGTATTCTGCTATGTAAAACAAAGAACCATTTGTATTTTGATAGGAAGTAATTAAATGGGTACTAACCATCGTTGAAGCACAATAAAAAGATAATTCTTCTGGTGCTTTGTAGGGACTGATTGTTTTGAAAAAAGGGGTTCTGGTTGCCATCATTTGACTCACTTCCTTCCTATAATAGTTATAAATTAGAACTTCTTCAGCCTTATAGTAACAAATAGTCAATTTAGCGACAAAATTAATGCTTGCATGGACGAAAAAATAGTTGACAACGCAACTAATTATTTCTAGTATGAAGAGGGAGGGGAAGTCATGGTACAAAGCTTAGGGCGTCTAATTTCTATTTTATACCGAAAAAATCAAGGCTATTTGAATGACGCACTGGCACCGCATGATCTGACGGCCAGTGAACAAGCAGTCTTAATGTATTTATATAAACATAACGAAATTTCGCAAGAAGAAATTGCCCACTATCTGCAGCTGGATAAGGCATCGATCACACGCACACTGCAATCATTAATTAACAAAGAGTTTGTCACCAAGAAAAAAGATACACTGGACAAGCGGTGCAATGTGGTCTCAATTACCACTAAAGGTGAAGCCATCAAGCAAACAATTGCCGAAAAGCTGCAGGCTTGGAATCAATTCCTGCTGGAAGATTTTGACGAAGAGCAGCAGCAGTTTATTTATGACAGCCTGCTGGAGATCGTTGAAAAAGTAGAAAAACACGAGGGTGAAAAAAATGGACGAAAGTAAAAATCCGTTAGGGACAGAAAAGGTATCAAAATTAATTATTCAGTTTTCCATTCCAGCGATTATCGGAATGATTGTCAATGCGCTGTATAATGTGGTCGATCGAATTTATATCGGTAATGCGCCCAGCCTGGGACAAAACGGTCTGGCTGGAATTACCATTGGTTTTCCGATTATGATTATTTTGATTGCGATTGGTTTGCTGTTTGGTGTAGGTGGGGCGACCTTGTTTTCCATTCGTTTGGGTGAAAAGAAGGTGCGAGAAGCGGAAGAGGCGATGGGGAATGCCTTTAGCTTGTTAATAATCAGCGGATTGCTGTTTATGCTACTGGGGCAGTTGTTTTTAACTCGGGTACTGACACTTTTTGGTGCGAGTGCTACTGTTCTGCCGTATTCAATTGAGTATATGCGCATCATTTTCTTTGGTGCAATTTTCCAAATTGTTAGTTTAGGCATGAATAATTTTATGCGAGCGGATGGCCAGCCTAAACTGGCAATGATCACAATGTTTATGGGGGCCGGCGTCAATATTGTTTTGGACCCTGTGTTTATTTATGTATTTGATATGGGAATGGCAGGTGCAGCTTTTGCAACAATTTTGTCCCAATTTATTTCAATGGTTTGGATTTTAGCATACTTTTTAGGCAAACGCAGTCATCATAAAATTCATGTTAGGAATATGCGTTTAAAATGGGCAACCTCCTCTCGCTTAACTGCACTGGGATTGCCGTCATTCTTTATCCAATTAGCTAACAGTTTGTTAAACGTTGTTTTAAACGTAAATCTTACGGCTTATGGTGGTGATATTGCTGTTTCTGGTATGGGAATTGTCAACAGCATCCAAACGATTCTTTTAATGCCTATTACTGGCTTAGTACAAGGCACACAACCAATTATCAGCTTTAACCATGGCGCGAAGAAATTTCAGCGAGTTTGGCAGGCGCAAAAGATCGCGATTACTTCTGCTACAGCGATCGTGGTTCTTGGCTGGATTGTTACTCGAATAGCTCCTGAGCTGCTGGTTTCGATGTTTAATCGGGACCCAGAATTGATGTCCTTTAGCTCTTTTGCCCTACAGGCTTGGTTCTCTTGTTTGCCAGTTATTGGTTTTCAAATCGTAGCGTCAAATTATTTTCAGGCGACTGGAAAAACCACAATCGCAATTATTTTGACACTTACTCGTCAATTTTTACTGCTGCTGCCAGCAATCTTTATTTTCTCTAATGTTTGGGGATTAGAAGGAATTTTGTACGCTGCTCCGTTTTCTGATGCGGTATCTGTTTTACTGACAGGCAGTTTGTATGTCCTAGCAATGCGAAAATTAAGACATGAAATCCGGCTGAATGATCAGTTGGATTTTGAATAGTATACAAAAGATCCGCAAGCTCAAAAAGCTTGCGGATCTTTGTGTATCTATATCTAAAAGCGAGTCGTTTTATGGATAGTGGGTTTCTTTTGATAGTCAGGACCCTTAAAACGATTTTTGAAGCGTTTTGGCAGTAACAAAGCCAATAGCTCAAAAGGGGTAGCCAGAATAGTCCAAGCAACCTGTCGAGCATTTGGATGATACCTGTAGACTTTCGTAAGACTGACATGCAGAATAATTAGACCTGGAACCAGCAGCAAGGCGGTTTGCCAATGCTCATTCCATCCAGTGAAGTGCTGCAAAATACTAAGACCTAACGGATACAGATAAAAAAGTGTGGTAATCATATTTACGCGCCAGCTTCTAGTTAACAAACGAATGTTTAACAAGAAAAAGATTGCTGACAAAACAATCCCTAATGGCGGGAAAAGACTTACCAGAAAAGAATAAACGATGCCCCAAATGATTAATCCCGGGCCCTTGATTAAAGCTGTGACTAATATCAATAAGCCGATTGTCCATAATTGATTCTGGATCGTGGCGACACTTAGGAAACTAAAAATCGCTAAAACCACCCAATGCCAGATACTGCTCAACGGCGCTTTTTTCGGGAATTTTTGCTTCAAAGCTTTGGCCGCATTTGGATAATCTCGTTGAAAATTATGCATAAAAAGCCTCCAATTCAGATAGTTGAAATAAATGGCCAGTTTCTAAACGAACGAACTGACATTCTATATCATTATAGAAACTTTCTGCTCAACTTACATCCGACTAAAGACTGAGCACCAGTTAATCATCTTCACGAGTACTGATTTATCCACCATAAGTTAAAACTACCTATAGAAATCGGCCATTTCTGCATTTACTAGAAGATTGTAGTAAAATGGTAAACGGACAAGAAACTACTACTTGGATAACAAGACATAGATAAAATGTAAGGAGCGAGTATGTATGCTTTTTGATTCACACACACATTTAAATGCGGAACAATTTAAAGATGAAATTCCTGAAACTGTAGAGCGAGCTAAAGAGCTTGGTGTTACAGAGATGGCTGTTGTAGGCTTTGAAACACCAACGATTGAAAAAAGCTTAGAGCTTAGCCAAACCTATGAAGGCATCTACTCGATTATTGGCTGGCATCCTACTGAAGCGGGCAGCTATACAAAAGCGATAGAGGAAAAGCTGATCCAGCAATTAACCTTGCCAAAGGTAGTTGCTTTAGGTGAAATCGGTTTGGACTATCATTGGATGGAGGACCCAAAAGAAGTACAAGACAAGGTTTTTCGTCGTCAAATTGCTATTGCAAAAGAAATGAACCTGCCTATCAGCATCCACACGCGGGAAGCTTTGGAGGATACTTACAACGTATTGAAGGAAGAAGACATCCGTTCTATCGGCGGGATTATGCACAGCTTCAGTGGCGATGATGAATGGGCCAAGCGTTTCCTAGATTTAGGAATGCACATTTCATTTTCTGGTGTTGTTACCTTTAAGAATGCGCCAGAAGTTCAAGCGGCTGCCAAGGCAGTGCCTTTAGATAAGCTGTTAGTAGAAACAGATGCGCCGTATTTGGCACCGATGCCTTACCGAGGCAAACGCAATGAACCTGGGTATACTCGTTACGTAGCAGAGAAGATAGCTGAACTGCGGGAATTATCGTTAGCAGACGTTGCGCAGCAGACAACCGAAAATGCCCGTCGCTTATTTAGGATTGGTGCCCATGACTGAGACAGCATTTGAAGAAATTATTGTCGTTGAAGGCAAGGATGATACCAAACGATTAAAAGAAGTCTTTGGAGAAGTAGATACCATCGAAACACGAGGCTCAGCGATTAATCAAGATATTTTGGAACAAATTGAACACGCGCAAGATACTCGTGGTGTGATTGTCTTTACCGACCCTGATTTTTCAGGGGAAAAAATTCGAAAAACGATCATGGCGGAAATCCCCGATGCCAAGCATGCCTTTTTGTCGCGCAGAATGGCAGCTCCTGCTAAACGAGGGGCAAGCTTAGGGGTTGAACATGCCAGTGATGAGGCGATCCTTGAGGCTTTGAGGCAGGTTGTTACACCGATCGAAACAAAAGGTACGATTATACCTAGACAAACCCTGATGGAATATGGTTTAATAGCGGGAGCTCAAGCCCGAGATAAACGAGAACGTTTGGGAGAAGAACTGCGTATCGGTTATACAAACGCAAAGCAACTGGAGAAGCGTTTAGCCATGTTTCGGATTACGGAAGAAGAATTGCACGCGGCGATGAAGAAAGTCGAGGAGACTCTGTGAATAAAGATATAGCGACACCCTCAAGAACGAAAGAAATTTTAAAAAAGCACGGCTTTTCATTTAAGAAAAGCTTAGGTCAAAATTTTTTGACTGAGCCGAATATTTTACAAAAAATTGTAACGACAGCAGGAATTGATGCGCAAACCAACGTGATTGAAGTCGGTCCTGGTATTGGAGCGCTCACCGAACATTTAGCTAGAGCTGCGCATCAGGTTTTAGCCTTTGAAATTGATGATCGCCTGATTTCTGTACTAGCGGATACCTTAAGCCCGTATGAGAATATCAAAGTGGTTCATCAGGATGTCCTGAAAGCAAACTTAGTACAAGAAGCCAAATACTTTGATCAGGCTGGACCGCTTAAAGTAGTAGCAAATCTGCCTTACTACATTACGACACCCATTATGATGCATTTCTTGGATTCAGAATTGCCAGTTGATGAAATGGTCGTAATGATGCAGCGAGAGGTGGCAGATCGTATTTCAGCTGAACCAGGAACCAAGGCTTACGGTTCCTTAACAATTGCTGTGCAATATTATATGGAAGCAACAACTGCCTTTATCGTTCCTAAAACGGTTTTTATTCCGCAGCCCAATGTGGATTCAGCCATTCTGCGTTTAGTCCGTCGGGAACAGCCAGCAGTAACGGTAACCAATGAAAAAGAATTTTTCCGTTTAACGAAGGCAGCCTTTGCGTTGCGTCGAAAAACACTTTGGAACAATTTACTGCACAGCTACGGTAAAGATGAAATCAGCCGTGCCTGGTTGGAAAAAAGTTTAGAGCAAGCGGGGATTGATCCAAAACGAAGAGGCGAAACCTTGTCTTTAGAAGAGTTCGCGAATCTTTCTAACGCACTAGAAGCCAATAAACCGATACGAGAAGAATAATTCTTTTCGTATTTTTTATTAAAAACGAGAAGCAGCTCTGCTATCTTATCTAGAAATTAATTATACTGTTTGCAAGGAGGCATCACATGAAGAAATTAATTTACGGCTCTATGGTCGGGCTGTTGGCCTTGGGATTGCTGTCGGCCTGCAGTCAAAAAGAGAAAAAAGAAGAAACCAAACAATCAGCGGCAGTGGAAACACCTGCAAAAAAAGGGGACACCATTGAAGCATCGGACTACAATGATGTGGATAACTGGTTAGCTAAAACAACAGATCCTACTGATCCAGCTGATGTATTCATTTTATATCCGACTGCTTATCAAAAGCAGGGGAATCAATCACCCGTTTCAAAAATAGACAACTTAAGCATGAGAGCAGGAGCACAGGTTTTTTTGGCCAACCAAGGATCAGCTTTTGAAAGCAGCGGGAATGTCTTTGCACCCTATTACCGTCAGCTAGACGCGAATTGGTTATTAACTCAATCAAAAGAAAAACAAGAAGAATATGTCAACGGGGTGCCTAAAGCAGATGTTTTGGCAGCTTTTCACTACTATATTGAGAATTACAACAATGGCCGGCCATTCATTTTAGTCGGACACTCTCAAGGGGCGGCGATGGTCAAAGAAATTTTGTTTGACTATTTGAAAAAGAATCCTGAAGTAAATGATCGTATGGTGGCAGCTTATGTTCTAGGACAATCTGTTACACAAGCAGAGCTGGACGCCAATCCGCAAGCGAAATTTGCCAGCGGTCCGGATGATACTGGCGTAATTGTTTCTTACAATACCGTCTCTGAGAACTTCACAGGAGAGCTGTCTACCAGCGCTCCTGGAGCGATTGCCATTAATCCAATCACTTGGACCAGAGATGAAACACCCGCACCAGTAGAGGCGAATTTAGGCTCTTATGTACGTAACGATGAAGGTAACTATGAAAAAGCAATGGGGATTGCAGATGCACGAGTAGATACGGCTCGAGGGCTAGTCATTTGCTCAACTGCTGACGTTTCTCGTTATGCGATGCCAGAGAGTACACGGAAAATATTCCCGGAAGGCTCCTTCCACAACAATGATATTAGCTTTTATTACTACAATCTGCAGCAAAATGCTGAAAATCGAGTGGCTCAATATTTAGCTGCTCATCCGCAAGCGCCAGCTGCTGAAGAGTCTGTCCCCACAGAAACGACTGGCGAGCCAGTCCAATAATTGATTAGAACTAATCTAACGCCGCTTTATTGCCGCTTAGATTAGTTCTTTTTTTGATGAGTTTGTACATCACTAAACAAGCAAAGGAGTCGTCAATTTTCTAAACTTTTCGTATAGTAAATGGAGAAAGTGGGGAATTAGTATGGATTATCGTGTTTTACTTTATTACCAATACACACCAATTGCAGATCCTGAGCAGTTTGCTAAGGAGCACTTGGCTTTTTGTCGCGCGTTGGATTTAAAAGGACGTATCTTAGTGGCCGAAGAAGGCATTAACGGAACCTTGTCAGGAACCAAGGAAGCAACCGACCGATACATGGATTTCATGCATCAAGATGAACGCTTCAAGGATACCTTTTTCAAGATGGATGAAAGCGAAGAACATGCCTTCAAAAAGATGTTTGTTCGACCTCGCAAGGAATTGGTTTCTTTAAACCTAGAAGAGGATATCAATCCTAAGATGTTAACCGGAAAGTATTTAGAGCCGAAAGATTTTAAAGCAGCATTATTAGATGAAAATACTATAGTTATTGATGCGAGAAACGATTACGAATATGATTTGGGACATTTTCGTGGAGCCGTTCGACCAGATATTCGTGCCTTTCGCGAGTTGCCTGAATGGATTCGTGCAAATAAAGAACAGTTTATGGACAAAAAAGTAGTGACCTACTGTACTGGCGGGATTCGTTGTGAGAAATTTTCTGGTTGGATGCTGCGGGAAGGATTTGAAGATGTGGCCCAGCTCCATGGCGGAATTGCTAACTACGGAAAAGATCCGGCTACCAAGGGTGAACTTTGGGATGGTCAAATGTATGTCTTTGATGAACGAATCAGTGTAGAAATCAATCAGGTCGATAAGCAAATTGTAGGCAAAGAGTGGTTTGATGGAACTCCTTGTGAACGGTATATTAACTGCAGCAACCCCGAATGCAATCGCCAAATTTTAGTTTCCGAAGAAAATGAAGCACGCTATTTAGGCGCTTGTTGCTATGACTGTGCACGCCATGAGCATAATCGATATGCAGCGGAGCACGGATTATCTGAGGCTGAAAAACAAAGCCGTTTGGAAAAAATAATGAATCGTTAGAAGCATGAGCATCATGCTTCTTTTTTTGTGTCTTGACACATTCGGTAGTTTCAACTAAACTAGAACACAGTCATCTATGTCAAGACACTTGGAGGAAACAATGAAAAATAATTCTGTTAAACATTTAACAATTTCAGCTTTACTAATTGGGTTAGGAGTGCTGATTCCAATGATTATGCCGAAGGTGGTAATTCCGCCGGCCTCTTTCACCTTAGCCAGTCATGTACCCGTCTTTATTGCGATGTTCTTTTCACCAGGGATGGCAGTGGCGGTGGTCTTAGGAACGGCATTTGGTTTCTTCATTTCGACTTCACCAATTATTGCTTTACGCGCACTGTCCCATGTAGTATTCGCAGTAATAGGCGCATACTATTTACAAAAGCATCCTGAGATTGTATTCAAAAAAGGCCAATTCACTTTAGCCAACGGCAAATTTCAACTATTTAATTTAATTATCGCTATTATTCATTCTGCGGTTGAAATGGTTGTGGTCAGTGTCTTCTACTTTATGGGGAACATGCCGGATACTTACTACTCACAAGGATACATCTATACCGTTTTTGTACTGATGGGAATTGGTGGTGTGGTCCACAGCTTGGTGGATTACAATATTGCCTACTTTATTTCCGGCACGTTATACAAGCATTTCAACTTACCAATCTTTGATAAAGCAATCAAGCATGAGAAAGAATTGAAGAAAGTAATCGCGTAATCGCAGTTTTTACTGCGATTTTTTGCGTTTTAGGGGTCGTAAAAACAACTAAATATTTTTTGTTTTATAAAAAAAATGAAAAAAGAAGACAAAAATCGCGTGTTTAAAGGGGTTAGAGCACTTTAATAACAAACATTGAACAAAAAGAATTTTCTAAAAAAGCAAGACTATAATATTATTTTATTGTATAGTAATAGAAAGTTTAATTTTTACAAAATTAATAAAAAAGAGGGAAAGCATGATTAGAATACTACTACTAAGCAAAAATGTCTTGTCTGAGCAAGAACTGTTACAGAAGCTGCAACGTTTGAACTTCGAAGTGTTTACATCTTCAAGTACGCTGCACTCGTTGATTGCTGGGGATCCCGGGGCTGATTTAGCCGATTATTTTTCCGTTGTGATTCTAAGTGAAACCATCTCCTGTCGAGAAGTCCAAACCGTTTTGCCGCGATTAGTAAAAGAAGGCCGCCTAATTTTCCGTAAAACTGACCGTTCATTTGTTGAGGAAGAGAAGTCTATCTTAAGTCAGGAACAAATTACTGACTGGATGTATTCTGAAGCCTCTACAGAAGAAATACGAGAATTGATTGCTTCCCCTTTTTACATTATGGGGGCAGAGAATGCAGCAACCCATACTTTTACGCAAGATCAATTCTCAAAAGTTGACAATAAGCAAATGGAAAATGTATTGGCTTCTTTATCAGCCAGTGAATTCAAGATTTTCCAAAAGTTAAAGCAGGAACGAGGGCATACTGTCGCTCGAGAAGAACTGTGTCAATTATTGTGGACAGAATCAACTCAATCAAGAATGGTTCAATTGTCCTCATTAATAAAAAATATGCGGGTAAAATTCAAAGCTAATGATATTGATGGTGAAATCATCCAAACTGTCTGGCGCAAGGGCTATATTTTAAAACAATAAGCAGAAAGGTTCGGCTCCCAACAGCCGAACCTTTTTTGGTAGAAACAGCTCTTAGAATTCCTGCAGCCATGAAGTAAGTCTTTTTTTCGTAAAAGTTAAAAACTTCGTGTTAAAATGAAACGGTTGAAGGAGGCACTCATGGCAAAAAATAGAGTTTATTTAGTATTCGCTGCATTGTTGGGACTTGTTTTAAGTGCATGCAGTACCAATTCTGGAACTGACAATACCAAAGAAAATCAGCAGTCATCTACTGCAGCAACAACTGAAGCACCAAGTGTATCAGAAAAAGGACAGGTAAAGGACATGTTGGATCAAATGACAATCGAGGAAAAGGTAGGTCAGCTGTTCCTTGTCCGGGTTCCGCCAGAAAACCAGTTGGAAGATATTCAAACCTATCATTTAGGCGGCTATTTGCTGTTTGATCGGGATATGCAGGGGGAAACAACTGATTCTCTGCAACAGAAAATCAAAAGCTATCAGGAAACGAGCAAATACCCTATGCTGATTGGTTCTGATGAGGAAGGCGGGCTAGTTACTCGGCTGAGCCGCAACCAATTAATCGACCCGCCATTTCCTAGCCCACAGGAACTCTATCAGGCTGGTGGCTGGCAGGCAATCGTAGATGATATTACTCGTAAGGGCACCATTTTTCACGAATTAGGCATTCAAGTAGGGATGGCCCCAGATGCTGATGTTTCTACTGATCCAGAATCATTCATCTATGACCGTACTATTGGTATGGATGCTGCTGGTACCAGTGAATATGTGACAAAAAGCGTAGAAGCAATGAAGCAGGCTCAAATAGGTTCAACGTTAAAACACTTCCCTGGATATGGTAATAATCGGGATTCCCATGTGGAAATTGTCACTGATGATCGTTCATTGGAAGAATTGCGCGGTAATGATTTCATACCTTTCAAGGCAGGGATTCAGGCTGGCGCAGACAGTATCATGGTTTCTCATAATATTGTGAATGCCCTTGATTCAGAACGACCAGCGTCTATTTCACCCAAAGTTCATGAAGTGATTCGCCAAGAATTAGGCTTTGATGGTGTGGTAATGACCGACGATATGGATATGGCAGGATTAGCGGCCTTCACCTCTCAAGAAGAAGCCGGGCTTCAAGCCTTACAGGCTGGTAATGACTTGATTCTATCCTCCAGCTATAGCAGTCAAATACCTTACATTCTGCAGGCAATTCAAAAAGGCGACTATAGCGAAGAGCAGCTGAATCAATCAGTTGAACGAGTGCTGCATTGGAAAGCTGAGTTGGGTATTCTAAAGCAGTGAACAGAAACAATTTAATATCGCAGGAAACCTCCAAATAATATCGAATTATTTGGAGGTTTTTATGGATAATAATTTAGAATTGCTTAAAAGCATAAATGATAAATATGCAAATTTTGAGAGCAAAACTTTACCACTATGTGCAGCTGAAAATGCAATGTCAGATTTTTCTAAACTGCCTTTAGCATCTTCAATTCAAGAAAAGTACATTATGGGTGGTACTTTGAGTTTGCAAGTAGATCATAATTTTATGGAAAGCGGAATACTCTTTGAATATTATCAACTTCTTACTAAACTTGGCAAAGAGCTTTATGGAGCTAATTATACTGATGGCAGGACCTTAACTGGAATGAACGCTCTAACAACCGTTTTGATGAGTGCTTTTAAAATTGGCGATAAAGTACTGTTAAGCTCGGAGGATGTTGGAGGACATGGGTCCATCCCTTTAATATGCAAAAGATTGGGATTAGATTATGATTTTCTTCCTTATGATTTTGAAGCTTTTGATTTTGATTATGATCAAATTAACGAAATGTTGAAAAAAGAAAAAATATCCGGAATAGTTATTGGATTATCGGACATACAATATACACCTCAAATTGAAAAAATTGATTTGCAAAATACAATTCTAGTATATGATGCCACACAGACACTAGGATTAATTGCGTATAATCCTAAGGCAAATCCATTGCTTACAATGCCTGAAGAAAACAAAATTCTACTTTTGGGGGCAACACATAAAACGATACCAGGTCCGAGTTGTGGATTAATTATGGCGAGAAATATTAGTTTTGCGGAAGAGATTGATTCCAAAATTAATCCAGTATATATACGAAATGTTCAAATGCATCAACTCCTAAGTCTTATTTATACACTAGTAGAATTTCAAGTTTACGGTAAGCAATATATAGAAAAAATAATTGATAATACTAAGACACTTTCCAAGTTAATAGAACCAAATTTTAATTTGATAAAAAAGGAGGACACTTATTCATTAACACACCAAATTCATTTTTATTTAGATCCTGGTAAAATCGACAATTTTTACCAAAATGCGAGTTTTCATTCTGTAACTTTAAATAAGAGAACAAAAAAAATTTATAATTATAGTGGAGTTCGAATTGGAACACAAGAAATAACTCGATATGGTTATGAGGCCGACGATTTACGCTTAGTTTCTGAAGTTTTAAATCTATTACAAGAAAATCAAACTAAACTAGTTAACAAAAGAATATCTGACATTTTAAGAATTCTTACAGAAAAGAAAACCGTTAATTACTGTTTTAGATGAGATCATACAACGGAAAAGAGAATGACATCATCTAACAATAAGTTGCAATTTATTGAGGCTATCAATAGTCCAATCTTTCTTAATTAA
Organism: Enterococcus sp. AZ071; assembly: GCF_050499065.1. NCBI lineage: Bacteria > Bacillati > Bacillota > Bacilli > Lactobacillales > Enterococcaceae > Enterococcus > Enterococcus sp. AZ071. Next base: position 2,115,881 of record NZ_JBIPAS010000001.1, on the reverse strand, counting down.
GTTTGCTTCAAAGTCTAATCCAGTATTCACCAATTTATTCAAAAATTGTTCTTGATTATCTTGTTGGTTAGAAAGTGCATATAAAACTAATTGTATGTGTAAGCTGTGGATATTTAACTTCGCTTCCTGAGATTTAGTTAGAAGCTTCTTCAATTTATTAATGTATTGCTCTTTGCTAGTATTAGTATCCATGTTCAACTCAGACAATATTATTCCCAATCTGCAATATATGTATAAGTTTATATCTGATATATCGGATGCATATTCTTCTGCCATTAAATAGTATTTAATGGCAGCTTCAAAATCCTCTTCTTCTCTTAATAAATCAGCTAACGAAAAGTAAAAATCATATATAATCCGATGACTTCGACTTTTAAAGTAAAGAATTGACTCTTGTAGGATATTTTTGCTTTCATCGATATTGTGACATTGTCTTAAATACATTGAAAGGTGTCTATTAGCCCTGTATTGAAGATGTTCCAATTTAACAGGATTCCTGTTGATTACTTGAGTAATTTCCTCAAAGTAGTCTTGATATTTTGTCGTTCTCTTGTGATCATGTTTAACTAAATAAGAACAAATTAATCCATAAAGCGTTTTAACATATATAGTTCCATAATTCTCTGTGTCATTCAAATACAATGCCCTTACTTTTTTCAATAGTAGAGAATAGTCCTGTATTATTAAGTCGATCGATATTCCTTCATGTGCGTGAATATGAGCAATTAACAATTGACAATCTAATTCATATATCTGTTTAGTCTCTTTCGAAAATTCACTTTTATCAAGACTTAACAGGATTAATTCTAGGTCTTCTAACGCTACTTGGTAATTAGTAACTAAATGTGACAAATCAGCTTTTTTAAACAAAAATCGAAAATCCATATCTGTTAAATTTCCTGTTGCCAGTAATGTTCCGTATTCGATAGACAAATTTTTGAAAAAGGTATCAGCTTCAGAATATTTGCCAATTCCCATTAAGCTGTAGAGTTTCCCGTAAGTAAAATAAGTTGCTAATTGCCGGTTGATACTAGATTTATTTTCAATCATTTCAAACAAATCAAAATAGTTATACAAATCGTCGTAAGAATCACTAACAAATAGTTTTTCATATAAGTTAACAATAAAACAATATTCACTGTTAATTTTTTCGTTCTTGGAGCAAAGTAAGTGAGCCATTGCTTTCTTATCATCTGAACTTTTTAATTTAACAAACTCAGTATGGTGGAGCTTCTGATACTCCTTATTATCACGATGGGTGAAAATTTTATGAAACTCCAACTCTATCAATTTATGAATATTTACAGTATCATTTGTAAAATCATAACGGACAAGATGTTTATCACATAGTGAGGTCAATTTTTTTTTATCATAAGATAGATTATGAATATTAGCTGAGTAATTAAATATACATAACACAATTAGCTTTCTAAATAAAAAGTATGATTCTTCTTCATACCACAAAGACTCTAATATACCAAATAGATAGGAATTTTTATCTGGAGAATCTTTTTGATTAGAGTGATTGTTTCGTAATATCAAGTCAATTAGAACAGGTAAACCCGAACTGATCGTGAGAATTGACTTGAGATCAATATTACTTTGTGAAGGATAGAATTTAGTAATTAATTCTTTAATTTCTATATCAGTAAAAGTTTTCTCTCCTATATTGAACTCTTCAGTTTTGATCTGAATAGGCCTAATAGGTTCCTCGGAGACAATTAAGAATGAAATTTTATCACTACTCATTTTCTTTATCAAAAGTTCTATTTCTGTTCTTTGTATCGGATCTCTCTTTACTCCATCAAAAATGAAACATATGTTCTCAGATCCATTTTTTTCTAAACTTTTTAAAACATCAGGGAGCGTTTTTATTTCTAAATTGCTAGACAAGGAAATGGTTTCAACTATCGATTGTTCTATAGACTCATTAGTCTTCAAAGAAAAATAAAAAGCAAAGACCTCAGTATTCGGTACTAAATATAAGTATTCTTTAGATAAACTCTGAGAGTTGTTAAGTATTAAAGATAACTGTTTAGCTAAGTAGGATTTTCCAATTCCACTTTGGCCATAAACATTTATATTTTTATGATTTACCAACTGGTCTCTGAGCATCATTAATTCCTCTTTACGATCAACAAATGTTAATATTTCGGGTGAATCTGGTGTTATCTTAATACGATTATTTTCTATAAAAGAAATGATCCCATCATATATCCCAAAAAAAGTTATGGCACCTGTCCCCAAAAACATAATATTGTTATATATATTTTTAAAAAAAGATACTCCGAGTCCGTTATTTATTATCGTTATAACAAAGTAGATTATGGAAACTACTATAACTAGATTAATGATGTATCTCAAAGATCTCGAAAAAGAGTGGTAAACTGATTTAATCTTTCGTCGCATGAAGCTGAAACCTCCAAATAATTCGATATTATTTTATGGTTTAGTATACCATATGATTTGATCAGTATTTTTAAAAATATTGATTAAATTTAAATACGGAGGAAAATCATGAAGGATTTAATAGAAATTTTTTTACGGAAGAAGTCGTTAGAGAACTTGTCACTAAAATCATTACAAGCATATAGTTTTGATTTAACAAAATTTACTTCTTTTTGTATGGATCGAAATTTAGAGTTAGCAGATGGAGTTATAGAATACATGAAATTTTTAGTTACTACTGAGATATACAAAGTGAATACGAAGCGACGTAAACTAATTACTCTGAAGATGTTTACTGAGTTTCTTATAGATAATCAGCATATAGAAGAAATGAGAATCCCCAACGCTTTAGTGAGGAAGGAGAGAAATCTACCTAAAACTTTGACTCTTTCTGAAGTTGATAAATTACTTGAAGCGGTATCTGTTTCTCGTGAATCTATAAAAAAGAAAAGAGATCAGTTAAGAGATGCCGCGATACTTGAAGTGATGATTAACTTGGGTCTAAGAATAAGTGAAGTAAGCAATATGGATTTACGAGACTATAATACTGCAGATGGGAAAGTTGTAATTCATGGTAAAAATAGAAAAGAAAGAGTGCTGTTTCTCATCAATAAGAAAACAAGAGAAATAGTTGATAACTATTTGTCGGTTAGAGATCAGTACAAACCTAAAGACGAGGAAGCATTTTTTTTAAATAAATATGGATATCGTATGTCTATATTTGGTATAGAAAATATATTTTTTAAATATAGAAATATTTCTCAGATTAACGAGCAATCTACGCCTCATTACTTGAGACACAGCTTTGCTACAGAATTACTAAATAATGGTGCGAATCTGAGAGATATTCAAGAATTACTAGGCCATTCGAGTATTTCAACAACTGAAATTTATACTGAGGTCTCCTCGGTTAGAAAGAGAGAAGTTTTATTGAAGTACGGAATGCGCAGAGAACGCTAAAGAGCTCATATAAAAAGAGGTGTTGATAGTAGGCCATCAACACCTCTTTGATCATACTCCTTGATTAGAAAATTGTGCTTGGTACAGACGTTTATAGTAACCGCCAGCCTGCAGCAGTTCATCATGTGTTCCAACTTCCACAATCTGACCTTGATCTAAAACTAAGATTTGATCAGCATTTTGAATGGTGGATAACCGATGAGCAATGACAAAGCTAGTGTGTCCAGACATCATTTTTAAGAAAGCATTTTGAATATTTTTCTCAGTTAAAGTATCAACTGAACTAGTTGCTTCATCTAAGATCAGCATGGGAGGACGACTAATCATTGTCCGAGCAATCGTCAACAGTTGCCGTTGCCCATCTGAAAGTTTTAGACCAGCTTCGCCAATTACGGTATCCAATTTCTTCGGCAGACGCATAACAAATTCATACATATAAGCATCTTTCAATGCGGCATAAATTTCTTCATCCGTTGCTTCTTTTCGACCGTAACGCAAATTGGCTCTTAGACTGCTGTCCATCAACCAAGTTTCCTGTAAGACCATTCCGAAATGTTTTCGTAGACTTTCTCGCTGGATTTCGCGAATGTCGGTATCATCAATTTTGATACTTCCCTGATCAACCTCATAAAAACGCATCAGCAAATTTACTAAGGTAGACTTGCCAGCCCCAGTTTTGCCAACAATCGCGATCGTTTCACCCGGTTTTACCTTCAAGTTAAAGTCTTCGATTAGTTTTTGACCAGGACGGTAACTGAAGTATACATGATCAAATGTTACTTCACCCTTTACTTGATCCAAAGTGATTGCCTCAACAAGATCCGGTTTTTCAACCGGCTGATTCAATAAATCAAAGGAACGATCCAAACCAGCGATCGCGGTTTGCAGCTGAATGGTAATTCCTGACAGCTCAATGAATGGTTTGGTAAACTGACTGGAATAAATCGTGAAACTGGAGATCATGCCAATGGTATTGCCATAAGAGCCCTGCAATGCCAACAAACCGCCGACTAAGCCGACCATTAGATAGCCTAAGTGATCGACAAAACGTGAAGACGGATTGGTGAGGGAAGAGGCGAATTGCGCCTTTTGCCCACGTACATACAACTCTTGATTGATCCGCTCAAAATTTTGCTGGTTAACCTCTTCACGTTGGAAGGACTTCACGATCTTTTGATTGCCCACCATTTCGGTAATGAAACCGGAAATTTGTCCAACGATTCGTTGTTGACTCGTAAAGTATTTTTGCGAAGTCCGAGCTACAATATAAGTAATTAAGAATATAATCGGAGTTGCTACCAATACGACTAAAGTGAGTAATGGGCTGAGATACAACATGAAAACCAGTGCAACCAGCACGACTGACATGCCCGAAAAGACTTGGTTAAATACTGCCGAAACAGCTATGGATATATTATCCATGTCATTCGTAAAGCGACTTACGATGTCTCCCTGAGAGGACTGGTCGTAATAGCTTAGCGGCAACTGATTCAAATGGCGGAAGGTTCTATCCCGCAAGCTGGCAACTGAATCAAAGGCTACCTTATTTCCAATTCGTTGAATCAAATATTGACTGACCACAGTAACTAAGAATAGACCGATAAATAGACGCAAAATATAGAAAAGATGGTTAAAATCGACTTGTCCAGCACTCACCATTTGATTAATACCTACACCAATATAGTAAGTCATCATAACTGAAGTAATACCGTTGGCAAATCCTAGGATAACCGCAGCAGTTAATTCTTTCGGATAAGCGGCTAGATAAGGACCAAATAACTTAAGCGAACGAAAGAAGCTTTTCTTTTTATTCATGAGATTCGCCTCCTTCAGCCTGTGAGTCCGCCAATTCTTGATACATTTCGGAATCCTGCATCAATTGCATATGGCTGCCCTTTGCTACCAGCTTGCCATTGTCTAGCAGCAGAATAGTCGGTGCATCCTGAATTGACCGTAAACGCTGAGAAATGATAATGACAGAAGCATTCAACTCTTTTTTCAAGGCAGTTCGCAAATCCAAATCGGTTTGATAATCCAAAGCAGAGAGAGAATCATCCAAAATTAGCAGCTTAGGTTTACGAATTAGCGCTCTAGCAATCGTTAAACGTTGTCGTTGACCGCCAGAAAAGTTTTTTCCGTTTTCGAAAATCGGCGTGTCTAATCCTTCTGGCAAGCCTTTAACAAATTCCGTTGCCTGAGCAGTATCCAGCGCCTGCCAACATTCTTCGTCAGTGGCATCCGGTTTTCCCCACTGCAAGTTTTCCCGAATTGTTCCAGTAAACAAGACAGCCGTTTGTGGAACCATGGCGATTTCGTAACGCAATTGCTTCAAAGGCCAATCCTTTACATCATTGCCTTCAACGAATACCTGTCCATTAGAAGCGTCATAAAAGCGTGGAATCAATTGAATCAATGTCGATTTTCCGCTACCAGTGGCGCCAGTAATTCCCAAGATTTCATTTTCCGGCAAATCAAAGGTAATATCCTCCAGAGCCAAGCCTGAATCTTCTGTATAACGAAAATCTACATGGTCAAAACGAACCAGTGGAGCAGAGGTATCCGGCTCTACGGCTTTGGATTCCTCAACTAAAGAAGGCTCGGTATCAAAGACTTCATTGATCCGGTTGGCTGAGGCAGCTGCTCGAGTAAATAGCACTACTAGGTTGGAGACAACAATCAATGCTAGGAGCATTTGATTCATGTAATTGATTAATGCTAAAACCTGCCCTTGTTCTAAGTTTCCAATATTTACTTTAAAGCCGCCAAAATAAAGCAGTGCAACGACACCAATATTCATAATCAAGGTAGTGCTAGGAGACAGTAAAGCCGAAATATTCGCAACTTTCTGGTTTAGATCCGATAATTCAACGGTCTTCTCGCTGAAATGATCAGTTTCTGTCTTGGTACGAGCAAAGGCACGAATGACTCTTACTCCGCTTAAATTTTGCGTAACTAATTGGTTCAATTGATCCAGCTGATGCTGAACTTTTCGATACAAAGGAACAGAATAGTAAATAATGAAATACAAAATTAAACAGAAAAAAGGCAATAGAATCAAAAAAATAAGCCCCATTTGCCAATCAATATAGAAGGCCATAATGACTGAACCAATGCTTAAGAAAGGCGCACGTACTACCAAGCGAATCAACATAGCCAAAGCCTGCTGCATTTGATTGATATCGTTGGTCATTCGAGTAATTAAAGTATCTGTCCCAAAACGGTTCAATTCTTTATGAGCAAAGCGGTTGATGTGGGTCATCAGTTGATTTCTCAGTACAGTGCCGAAGCCCTGCGAAGCAATCGAGGCATAATATTGACAAACCAGAGCACAAAGCAGGCCAAGAATAGACAATCCGAACATCCACAAAGCCATTTCAATGACCTTTCCTTGATTGTTTTTGGCAATTCCTTCATCAACTAAGCGAGCCATAAACAAAGGCAAAACCAGTTCGAAGACAGCCTCTAAAAATTTAAAAAAGGGGCCAAGAATCATTTGTTTTCGATATTCTTTGGCATAACGTAATAGCCGAACCATAGTAAAATTCCCTCCTTAAAAATAGGGTTCTCTCCCATTGTAGCTCATTTTGTTAGAAAACGGACGAAATTTGATACGAGATTTTGCAGAAATCTGGTAGAATCAAACAGAAGGAGGGGAACGATGGAACGAGAATTTTCAATTGTTGTGCTTTTATTTTTTTGTTATTCCTTGATTGGCTGGGTGTGGGAAACCATTTATTGTTCGATTAAAGCCAAGAAATTTGTGTATCGAGGCTTTCTGTTAGGACCAATCACACCTATTTACGGCTTTGGTGTACTGGGGGTTTTATACTTTATTGCACCTTATCAGAACAATGAGCTTGTGGTTTTTTGTCTGGCTTTCATTCTAATAACCGCATTAGAATACGTTACCAGCTTTTTATTGGAGAGACTATTCCATGCCAGTCTTTGGGATTATAACCAAGTCCCCCTTAACATTAATGGTCGAGTGGCTGTACCGGTTTCGATTTTCTGGGGGATCTGCTGTTTACTAATTGTTGAAGTAGTAAACCCGCGGTTAATGCTGCTGGCAGCTAACTGGAGTGACCGTTTTGGCATTTTTCTGCCTATTGGATTACTGATGCTGATCAGCTTTGATTTAGGCTTTACCTTAAGTAGTGTGCCAGCTTTCCGTCGCGGATTAAATGAGTTAAATGAAGCCATCCAAGAAAAGAAGGGCCAGCTGCAGCAGACAGTGGAGGAAAACAAGGACCTTTCCAGTTTGCGGCTATCAGAAATCAAGCAGCAAGTTTCCGATCACTACGATTGGCTAGCAGAGCTGCGTCAGCCAAAAGAAGGCAGCCGACGCTTGCCTCGTTTGAATTTGCAGGAGCGCCGCTTCCTGTCGGGCTTTCCTAATATGCAGTCCAAGGATTTTAGCAGTTCAATCGAAGAAATTCGAAAATTGGTGAAGGAACTGCGCAAAGACAGCAAATAGTTAGGAGTGATACGTATGATTGATTTACATTGTCATATTCTTCCTGGGATGGATGATGGTCCGCAAACCCTCGATGAAAGTATAGCCATGGCCCACGAAGCAATTCGGCAAGGGATTACACATATTCTATGTACGCCCCATCATAACAACGGTCGTTACGATAATCCAGCTTCAAAAATAATTCCTGCTGTTCAAAATCTGCAGCAGGAATTAGACCGGCGAGGAATTGAATTGACGCTGTTTGAAGGACAAGAAGTACGGATAACGGGGGAACTGATGGAGGCAATCCAACAGCAAGAGATCTTGTTTACTGACTTGGACAATCACTACTTGTTAGTAGAATTTCCAACATTGGAAGTACCTGCATATGCTGAGCAGCTCTTTTTCCAGTTGATTGGGCAAGGCTATACGCCAGTGATTGTACATCCAGAGCGAAATGCCTTCTTTGGTCAAGATCCGAATCGTCTACTGCCTTATTTAGAAATGGGCGCGTTGACTCAGTTAACAGCGCCCAGTATTACGGGCTTCTTTGGCAGAAAGATTCAAAAAACGGCTAAAACGATGCTGGAGAACAAACTCGTTTACATGGTTGCTTCCGATGCCCACAGTATTCAGCATCGTGGTTTTTATTTAAAAGAGGCCTATCAAGAAATTGAGAAGAATGTTGGAATCGATTATGCGCAGGCCATGGAACAGATGGCAAAAGATTTGCTGAATGGGGATCCGGTTCAGCGGCCGGGCTTTCAAAAGATAAAACGAAGTCGCTTTTTCTAAAAAATGCGATGCACAAGAAGAGCTTATTTCCGTCGAAGTTAGAGGGAAATAAGCTCTTTTGGCTGTTCCCTTTGCACATACATTTTATGTAATTTAGTTTCCAGATTGTAAAAATCAAGTTTCGAGGGTTCCTTTGGAATAGCCACGTTTGGAATTTTTGAATACCCATTTGTAATCGTTCGTTTAGTGGAAAGAACTAAATCAATCGTTTGAAAATCAATTAAACAATCGTGATGAGTATAGATTTCCAAATTTATATGTCCTAAAAATTCAGTTTTAATCCGATTAATCAGCCGATGTTCTTCCAGATTTGATAAATCTGACACAAAAAAAATACGTAAAGGCTCCTCCATTTTAGGGATAGGAGTAATTACTTCAAATAATAATGGATAAATACTCAATAAATAATCCGTTTCTTTAAAAAGGGAAAACCCCGTTTCGTGATAGAGCAGGTGAATCAATTCTTTGGTTTTCATTATTAGATGCGGTGAAACCATCGTATTGAACTGAAACATAGATTCGGCAGAAGCAGATTGTTCTCTGTTTTGAAAAAGCTGGCAATATAAGTGAGCACTGTACAAGCACTTATTAATCAGCTGGAGCTCGTCTTTCGGGACAATAAAGTTATGATTCAGCGATAAATGATCTTTTAATGTATGCACGGATTGAGATAATTGCGTATTTTTTTCTTGATGAAAGTTGAGAAAAAGCTTACGAATATAGGTATCATTGAAAGCTTCATCTCTAGTGAAAATATATAGAAATAGAAAACCGACTTCGTCTCTTCGATGTGCTTGTTTAGGCAAAACATCTCTTAACTCATTGGCAAAGCGAGTGAACAGCTCATTGTTGTCGATGTTCTCCGATAATTCCTTGGTTAAAATGACATACTTCTCCTGCTTCGTTCGTTCAATACAAACCGCAACCATGCAAAATACTTTCATATATTCATAATCAGACAGACATAGATGAAAAAAGTCGATGATCTTTTTGACCAGTCTTTCAGTTAACAGCTTTGTTGTACTCGTATAAGGCCAGTACCCTTTTGCATAAGAGTTGACTAACAGAAAATAGCTTAATTTCCGAATTTGAATTTCATTTCCTAATAAATTTAGGGATCGTCGCTCGATAGCAATGCCCATCGGCAGAAGTTTTTTGCGGAATTTGTTAATCATTCGCCATAAGGAAGATTCACTAACGTAGAAATTATGGGAAAACTGAATAATTGAATGTATCTTTCCGAAAAAAATATCCATCAACAACTTGTAGTTAATCGTTTGCTCGATCATGAAGAAGACTAAATCACTTAACGTTGGATCAAAGTCATAAGATAAGAAAAATCCTTTGCGTTCATGCTTCTCTAAACAAATGTCCGCGTTCATGGAAAAGGCGGAGATATCTTCTTCAATAAAAGCAAGATATTTTAAAATAGTTCGCTGGTTGATGCCCAATTGTGAAGACAATTCATCAATGGACAACCAGGTTTTCTTCTCCTTTAGTAAATAAACAATTTTAATCTTAGTAATCGTTTCCTTATCAAACAGTGAAGCTAAATAATCAATTGAAAACATCCTTATAGACTAACCCCTTTCCTACCTAACAAACCAGACATGCAGTAAAATCTCCTAATAAATGTTTAACTCATAAAATAATTAATTAAAAAATGAAAACATGATTTTCTGTGTGATTGCAGGATTTTTAACTTAATAGAAACAAAAAAATCTGTTTTGGACTATTTAAATATTATTTTATACTTTAAAATCCTGTTTGATCGGTCAAAAAAAGACGCTAAACGAACAAAATTAGACGTTTAATTGGTTAATAGTTAGCTTATTATTAACCGTGCTTAAGGGAACATCGAGGGTTAGTGAGGTGTTCAGTTTACAAAAGAGGGGAAATAGTTTGGGTGATCGTATAAGAAGTTATTTTTTTTTGATATTACTAATGATTTTTCCATTGGTAGATATTTTCAATGGCGTTTTTATCACATATGGGCATGAAGTTCCTCTGGGGATTGCATATAGACTATTATTTATCTGCTTTATTCTATATAGCGTGCTGTTTCAAGGAATCAGGCGATCAGGAATCTTTTTTCTGTTACTTCTTTCATTGGTCTCACTGATTTTGGTTTGTGTCATTCAGTCCTTTTACTTTAGAACGGGGATACCAGCTTTGATCAAGGAGCTTTCATACATTATCCGTTTTTCCTTATGTTTATTGATTCCTTTTTTTGCTGAACAATATCAAGAACAGTTTTCGCTGAAAAAAATGGCTTGGTTAACCATTGTATTAGATAGTTTCTTGGTTGGCGGTTTAGTCATCCCTTATCTCTTGGGGATTGGCAATAATACCTATGACGAAACAGCTGGATTTAAAGGCTTCTACTTTGCAACAAACGATATTGCCTATGCCTTCTTGATTCTGTTGTTTTTAATTGGCTGGTTTTTAATCCGCCGGGAGAAACCCTTCCAAACCATAGTATTATTGGTTCTTTATTTTTCTAATCTGTATTGTCTAGTGATTTTGGGAACGAAATCAGGCTTGCTGGCAGGTGTTTTGTATTCTCTTTATTTGGTCATTTATTTTATTTCTCACTATCGGAGCCGAACCCTCTACGAACAATTCTTTGTGTTTGAGTTTTTACTGCTGCTGTTTTTATTGCTAGTAGTGAAAGGGAAAGAATTTATACTGAAGTCTTTGTCTAGTGTAATTACCCGATTTGTTTATTTCAAAACGTTGTATCAGGACGATTGGCTGCGCCTGCTTCTGAGTTCTAGAAATGTTTATTTGAGGGATGCTGATGAACAATTTTTACAAACACCCAATAATCAGGCCATCTTTTGGTTTGGCAGCGGCTTTGAGAATCGGTGGGACTGGTATGGACGAAAGGGCGGGCTTATCGAAATGGATTTCTTCGATATGTTTTTCTCTTATGGAATGATTGGTTTAGTTGTGCTTGTTCTAGTAGTGAGCTATTTCTGGTTCATTATTCTTAATAAAGGCACCAGTAAATTTGGGTTGTTCCTGTTACTCTTCACAATTATTTACAGTTTCTTAGTAGGCCATGTATTCTTTTCGGCACTATCGGCGACGGTATTTGGCGTTATGGCCATGTTTATTCAAGAAATAAAGAAGGAGCAGCTAGGCTGAATATGAAAAAAATTATTATGGTTGGACCAGACAGTAAGGGAAAAGGGGGCATCTCAACCGTTATTCACAATTTTATCCATTCCTTCAAGCAAGAGGAATGGCAGGTTTCGTATGTATGCTCCTGGAAAGCGAGTGCTAAACTTCTTTACTGTTTGCGCGCCTGGTGTCAGCTGTTTTTTCTTACCCATACACAGCAAATTGAGATTGTTCATATCCATGTTTCTCAAGATGCCAGTTTCTATCGAAAGGCCATACTTCTGACAGCGATTAAAAAGAATGCCAAGGTGATTTTTCATATGCACGCGCCTCAATTTGATCTTTTTTATCAAAGGAAGAGTACCAGAGGTCAGAACAGAATTGAAAAAATTTTTAATCGTGTAGATTTGGTAGTTGCTCTTAGTGAAGAATGGGCCCAATTTTATCAGCAGCTTACGACTACTAAGGTGCAGGTGATTGAGAACGCAGTAAATGTACCTGAAGTCTTTCACTATCAGGTGCACTCGAAGAATGTATTAACCTTCGGACGTATATGTGAACGAAAAGGAAGCCAAGATATCGTGACGCTTGCTAAGAGAATTGAGAAAAAACTGCCGGATTTACGTTTCAGTTTATATGGGGATACTGATGAGACAACAGTCAAGATTATTCAGCAAATCAAGGATTTAGATTGTCGCAATGTTGAACTACATGGTTGGACCGATCAACAAGAAGAGTTATTAAAGGATTGTGCTTTGCATTTGCTGCCTTCTTATCATGAAGGAGTCCCCATGGCAATTTTGGAAACTATGGCAAATGGTGTCCCCAATCTGGCAACCGAAGTAGGAGGAATAAACCAGGTGGTTAAGCATCAAATAAATGGGTATCTAGTTTCTCCTGGAAGTATTGATGAGATGGAACACTATCTATTGGCGTTCTTCAGTGATCCTGAAATGCGTTGTCGTTTTTCAAATCAGGCAAGAATGATGATCGACGAGCATTTTTCTATTCCAAACTATCTTCAGAGCTGGAATAGGGTGTATCAATCTTTAACTAAATAAGAGGAGAACGGCATGGTGTATTCATTTAAAGATTTTTTGCTTTTTTTGTGGCTCCGTAAAAAGTGGTTGAGTATCGCAACGTTGGCAGCTATCGCAGTTGTTTTCAGCAGCCTAGTCTTACTAAAAGGATTTGATTATTCAAAAAAGGTTTCATTTTTATTACCAGTGACAGAAGTCCAAACTGCAAAAAAATGTCGAGAATGAACAAGAATTGGAGAATCGAATCATCGCCAGCAACATTAAGCTAGTCGAAACTTACAAAGAAATGGTGAAAAGTGACCAAGTAATGGAGGAATTACAGAAAAAATTTCCGAATCAATCAAAATCAGACCTGACAAACGCACTGACTGTAACCAGTAGTATCAATTCTCAAATCTTTACGGTTGTCATTACAACAGATAATCCCAAAATCAGTCAAAAGCTGGCCGCTGATTTAAGTAAGATTTATCCGCAAGTCGTAAAAGACAGTCAATTACCAAGAGAAGTTTTTCCACTAACGGCTGAAGCAAACGATTTTTATCGTTCGCCAAGCATAGTAAAGGTTCTGACGTGCACGGTTCTTTTCAGTCTATTTTTAAGTACGACCAGCTGTTTTATCTGGGTCTCCTTGCGTGAACGGAAGTTTTTGCGAAGTCCAGAAGCTGTTTCCAGTTTAGTTGAAGTGGACGTACTCGGTGTAGTGAACAGGTACGAAATATAAGAGAGGAGGTAGGGCAATGAAGGCACTACTAGTTAGTTTTATTGACAGTTCAAATATTGGAGATCGCCTAATTGCAGAAACCTTGGATAAGCAGCTGTTAACTGACTGTGAAACGAAAAAATATAGTTACAAATTGATTGAAGAATCGCAAGTAGTTATAAAACAGACAGTTGTTCCTCGTTCAAAGCTTCATGAAATTTATTACAAGTATTTTCGAAGTATTCCGTTTTTAGGCAATGTTGTGACAAAGGGGAAATGGCTTCGCGGCAGACATAGAATGTATGACTTGAAGGACATCGCAAATTTTGAGCAAGCGTTGACTCAAGCGGATCTGTTAGTAATAGGCGGTGGAAATGCCATTTTTGATTTATCATCGGCTACCTTGTCTGCTCAAAGATTTGATCAGGTGGTTTCACTAGCTAAAAAACATCAGGTCCCCATTTTTGTCAGCTCAATTGGAATTGGGCCATTTTGTACAAACAAGCAAGAAGCTGCAGCAGTTGAAACACTAAAAAAATGTGAGTATGTCACGTTTCGGGATCAACGATCACTGAATTATTTACCAGAGGATCAGCACTCTGCAGCTTATGGTTCAGTAGACCCAGTTTTTTTACTGCCAGCTACTTTGCCTTTTGAACAATTAAAGGCTAAAAAGCGGCTGAATCAGCGAATAGGTATTTGTGTGATTGATTATCGGATTACCGGATGTTCTCACAAAGAGTATCTAAGCTACTTAACCCAAATGAAGCAATTGATTCAGCGGTTGGCTCAAATGAACAGTGAAATTATTTTGTTTTCATCTGAAATTCAAGATTATGAAACGCTCGAAGCGATTTACGCCAGTTTTGAAAACTATTCGCAGGTCACTTCTGTCTTAATCAAAGACAAGGAAGCCTTGCTGAAGTTGTACGAAGGGTTGAACTTAGTGATTGGAACGCGAATGCACTCAATGATTGTTGCAGTGTCTCAATATATACCGATTATTGGTTTATCTTGGCAGCAAAAGGTGAAGGAAATGTTTCGAAATCTCAATTTGGAGGATGACGTGCTGCCAATTGAAGAACTGGCCCCGAATCTGGATTTGCTAATTGAGAAGGTTCAAACGAAGCTGACAAATAATCCACAGGAACTGATGAAAATGAAAGAGTGTAAAGAAGCCATGCAGGGAAAATTTGCGATCAATCATCAGATTATGCACACGCTAGAACAGCGTTTCCAGGAATGATGAATCAATATAAAAAGTTAGTCAATGATTCGCTCATTCTGGCTATCGGCAGCTTTGGCAGCAAGTTGATTACGTTTTTCTTAGTAGGGTTTTATACCTACTATTTAACAACCGCTGAGTATGGAATGGCTGATCTGCTCCTTAACAGCATAAATCTAGCTCTGCCAATTGTCAGCCTCAGTATATCAGAGGGGGTGCTGCGTTTTACCTTAGACAGCAACCAGCAGCAGGAAAAGGAAAAACTATTACATACTGCTTTAAAGATTAATAGCTGGGGAATTGGAATGATTGGATTCATCTTGTTTGGCAGCTATTTTCTTATTGGATCTGGTGGACTTTCGTCGGCAATCTGGCTGTTCAGCTTTAGTTTACTGGTTTTGCAATCCTTTCAGCTTATCCTTATGCAATACATCAAAGGAATGGGGAAATTAAAGGTTTATGCTGCAAATGGTATCTTATTGTCCCTATTAACGTTGTTGTTTGGATTTCTGCTTTTTCGTCGAATGCAGGATAAGTTGACTGCCTACTTTTGTTCCTTAGCATTGGCTAATGGACTATCACTGATCTTTTTAATGGGAAATGCTTCGTTGCATACCTGGCCGACGAAAGCGAATTGCTTGAATAGAGATCAAACTAGACAGCTGATTAAATATAGCCTGCCTTTAATTCCTAATTCTGCTATGTGGTGGGTATTGACGACCTCCAGCCGTTTCATAATGACCTTCTTTTTAGGAGTAGCCAGTAACGGAATGTATGCAGCTGCCAGCAAAGTTCCCAACCTATTATCAGTAGTCGGTTCTATTTTTTTGCAGGCTTGGCAGCTGTCAGCGGTGGAAAACCATCGAAAAAAGAATGCTTCCGTCTTTGCTCAAAGAGTTTTTAATTACTACAGCACCTTGCTGATTGTATTTTCCAGCTGCATTCTGTTGTTCTTGGATCCGTTAGCTTCTATTCTGCTGTCGAAAGATTTTTATTATGCAAAAGCATATATACCGTTGCTGTTGATTAGTAACTTTTTCTCCTGTATCTCAGGCTTTTTCGGCACTACTTATATAGTAGTAAAAAAAACACGCGGCGTTTTAACTACTTCTTTGGTGGGAGCAGGAATTAGTTTGATTGCCAGCTGGTTGCTTATCCCGTTTATCGGAATTAATGGAGCTTCCTTGGCTTCTGCGTTAGGTTTCTTTGTAATTTTTTATCTTAGAAAGCGTCAAACTCGTCAGCTAACGAAAAGTCAGTTGTCTACCAAGCGAATGAATGGGCAGGTGATCTTGCTGCTCCTTCAGATCGGACTGCTTTACTGGTCCCCTGTGTCAAAGGGAGCAACAGTCCTGCTGCAAGTCTTGTTGCTAATTTTTATGGGGTTGATAGGGATCGTGCATCAGCCTGTTAGAAAGGAATAATCCAATGAATAAAATAGAACTGTTTGGCTTACCGATTGACGATGGCACTCTGACAGAAACGGTTGAGGAGATTGTCACCCGGATTCGACGAAATGAAGTAATAGAGCACGTTGGAGTTAATTCAAATAAAGTCGTGTTAAGTCAACGAAATGCACATATTAAACAAATCATTCAGCAAGCGGATATGGTGAGTGCCGACGGTTATTCAGTTGTCAGAGCCTGTCACTGGATTAATAAGACAAAAATTGAGCGAGTGACCGGAATTGATACGATGCAGGCGCTCTTAAAACGAGCAGAGGAAGAAGCGTTTAGCGTGTATTTTTTAGGAACAAAGGAAAGTACATTGGAAAAGCTATTGACGGCAGTGCAAAAGCAGTACCCAAAATTACGAATTGCAGGTGCGCATCATGGCTATTTCAAAGACGCGGAACAGGTGGTCGAGGAGATTGCGGCCTGTCAGCCGCAACTATTGTTTGTTGGTATTACTTCTCCTTATAAAGAAGAATTCGTCAATAAATACAAGTATCAGTTGAAAGCCAATTTGATCATGGGGGTTGGCGGAAGCTTTGATGTTTTAGCCGGAGAGATTTCACGAGCGCCAAGATGGATGCAGCGCAGCGGATTAGAGTGGCTTCACCGGTTTATGAAAGAACCGCTGCGCCTATACAAACGCTACATTTTTGAAAATTTGTACTTCGTTTATTTAACACTACGGGAGAAGGCGAAATGAAGAAAAAGCGTGTGTTGCTGCTGACTTACGGTAAATTGCCTGTTCCAGCTGTCCGTGGCGGCGCAATTGAAACTTTGATAGAAACATTAATTGAAGAAAATGAGCGGCACCAATTAGTGGAACTATTCGTGATTTCTCGAGAGGATTCAGCGATTGAGTCTTTCAATCAGAAACATCAAGCTACTCAAATTATTTCAGCAAAGACGAAAGAACATCCGATATGGTGGTTTTTTCAAAAGTGCATGAATAAGGTTCTTGCTGCGTTTGATGGAAAAAAGCGTACGTTAATCCCCTATCCGGTTCTTATAGCCGAGGCCAAGGATGTTTTGCAGGAACAACCAATGGATTGTGTAATTGATCTAAATTGTCCAGAACGAGTTCTAAGCCTGAGAGAGTTTTATCCCGGCAAATTAGCTGTTTATTTGCATAATGACTATTTGAATCAACGGACATCACATGGGAAAAGCATATTCCAACAGTTGGATGGCATAATTTCAGTTTGCGACTTTTTAAATCAGCAAGCCAAAACGATTCCTGTTACTGGAACTGAACCACAATTCTTTCGAGTAAACAATGGCATTGATCTAGCTAGCTACCGCCCGCCTGAAATGGAGGAGCGCAAAAGCTGGCGCGAGAAATTCAATATAGAGGAGAAAGATTGTGTAATTGTTTTTTTCGGCAGGATCACGGAAACGAAGGGGGTTCACCTTTTATTGAACGCGTTGAGCCAAATTGAATATAAAACCAAGGTCAAGGTGTTGATTATAGGAGGAAATACCTACAGTTCGGCTCAGCAGGATAGCTATGTCAAAAAGGTCAAGATGCAAGCTGAGAGACTTCCTATCGATGTTGTCTTTACTGGGTATGTTGACAAGGAACAAATTCCCAACTATTTGAAAGCTGCGGATATTTGTGCAGTTCCATCAATTTTTCATGAGACTTGCTGTCTATCTGCTGTAGAAGCGCAAGCGATGGGGATTCCGGTTATCGCGACAAAAATTGGCGGTATTCCTGAATACATCAGTCAGAACAGTGCTCTACTAATTGATTACGATAAAAACTTTGTCGAAAATTTTGCTAAGGGTCTTGATCAGCTGATTCATCATCCTGAGTTCAGACATCAATTACAGGAGCAAGCGATTAAGCAACGGAATCGCCACTCGAAGGAGCGTTACTATCAGGAATTTGTTGCAAGTGTCGAAGCCTTACTCGCGGATTAGTACAAAAGAAATCTCAATTATAAAGGAAATGAGGACTATTCAATGAAAATTTTAATTTTAACCAAGAATTTATTGGCCGAAACTGAATGTCAAAACAAGCTCCAGCAATTAAATAATGAGGTGCTGTGCAGTACCAGTTTAGTGAAGGATAGTTACATGACGCCAGGAAAGACAGAAGCGATTCTTTCCTATTTTAGCTTAGTTATTTTGAGTGAGACTATCTCTTATCAGGAAATAAAGGCAGTCGTTCCAATCATTCGAAAACATGCGACGGCAATCGTTCGAAAGTTTGAAAGTGACTATACTAAAGACTTCGAGGAAGAGCAAACGGAATATGTTATTGATCAATGGATAAGAAAAGACGCTTCATTAGAAGAAGTGAGAGAGCTTTGTCAGGCTATTACTCAAAGAGAAAGTGACAACCAAGTAGAGATTTTATTCTCTAATGGGAAGGGTGTATTTAATAAAGGGCAGTATCATTTTTACGATATTGGTTTTTCTAAACGTGAAAGTGCTTTGCTGCTGTCTTTATACGAATGCCGAGGATCCTATCTTTCTCGTGAAGAATTGTGCGGGAAAATTTGGAAGGAAAAGCTGGTTTCAAATTCGCAGCGTTCAGCATTGTCGACTTGCGTACGAAATATTAAGTCTAAGGTACGCAAGATTGGCATTCCATGTGAACCGATTGAAACAGCTTGGGGCAAGGGATACCAGATTTCAGATGAATTCTATCAATTGATTAAGGTATAAACGTATAGTCCATTTGACAACGGCTTATAAATAAAAAGTTCGTAATTGAACAAAAAATGAATGGATCCGCACGATATTTCTGCTTTCATTCAGATTTAAAGCGATTTTTAATAAAAAATAGTAAAAAACGAGTAATTAATTGATGGTTCAAAAAAACGAAAGTGTTCTACTATTGGATTGTTGCTTTGAATCAGTTGAAAAAACAATAGTCAGTATTTTGGGAGTAAAAAATAAATCGGCTCAGGTTGTCGATCTGTTGGAAGTGAAAGAATGAATAATATTTATGAAAAGAACTCCACAGCAGAACGAGTTGAATTAGTACAGCAGTCTGTTTCTGATGATTCGGCTTATTTCTTTGGCAAAACGAAACGCACAGTGGATGTTATGGTGAGCCTTTTGGGGTTGGTTGTCTTGTTCATTCCCTTTGTGCTGGTTGCCGTTTTAATAAAACTAGAAGATCCGAAAGGGTCGGTTTTCTTCAGCCAGACTCGTGTGGGAGCAAAGGGGCAGCCTTTTATTTTGTACAAATTTCGTACGATGTCGGTGGATGCTGAAGAAAGACTGAATGAACTATTGGATAAAAATGAGATTCAAGGATATATGTTCAAAATGAAATATGATCCGCGGATCACCCGTACGGGCCGGTTTTTGAGAAAATTTAGTATTGATGAATTTCCTCAGCTATTTAATGTTTTAAAAGGAGACATGTCACTTGTTGGGCCTAGACCAGCTTTACCGTGTGAAGTAGACAAGTACTCCAATTATCATCGGTTAAGATTACGAATCAAGCCAGGCTGTACCGGACTGTGGCAAGTCAGCGGACGCAACAAATTGCATTTTGAAGAAATGATCAGATTAGATCTAGCCTATATAAATAAAGGAGATTTGTTTTTTGATTTGAAAATCATCGCTAAAACATTGTGGGTAATACTTACACATGACGGCGCATATTGAGCAAGTACATAAATAATCGGGAGCTGTAAATCATTATGGATGAATCGTTGAATTTCTCTTTCCTATTCAGAATAGTAAGAGAAAAATTAGCAACAATTATATTTTGTAGTATCGCAGGCCTGTTAATTGGCGGCTACATTTCTTTTTTTTGGATTACCCCGCAATATAGCTCTCAAACGCAAATGATTGCTGCTACTAAAGCAAATGAGGAGGATTTATCGAGTGAAATCACGGCTAATTTGCAATTGGTTAAGACCTACAAGGAATTGGTGTTAAGTGATCTAGTGCTAGGCAGAGTCCAAGCGAAACTAAAGGCTGAAGAAAATACTTCTATGTCTTTAGGGGAATTAAGAGCAGCGATCACCTTGGAACAGCAACAAGAATCACTTTTTTTCTCGATTCGAGCAATAAGTGACAGACCAAGGTTATCTGCATATCTAGCGAATACCACCTCTGAAGTTTTTCAGGAGGCTTTAGCTGAAAGTCAAATTCCGGGTGAAATATCGATTACGACTGAAGCAACTGCTAGTCAGTCACCAGTTTCACCAAATCACAAATTGAATTTGGTCTTAAGCTTGTTTGTGGGTGGAATGCTCGGCTTTATTTTTGTACTGCTGCGTGCCAGTCTGGATCAGACAATTAAGTCTGAACAGGTCATTTACGATATCTTTGGCTGCAATTCATTGGGGATTATTCCTTTTACCAGCAATACGGATATGAAAATGACTTCTAAAGATAAAGAACTATTGAGCAGAAATCTTTCTGATAAATCAATCACTGTTTCACGGCGTCAAAGAAAAAGAATCTAAATAAGGAAGAAAAACCAACATGAAAGAAACCGAAACACGTTTAATTTCGATTGAAAACCGATTCTCTCCCATTACGGAACAGTATCGCAATGTCCGTACCAGTATTCAATTTGCCGCAACTTCTGGCAATCCATTGAAGCTGCTGCTGATTACTTCGACAGAACAAGAAGAGGGAAAAACAACCTTGGCTGCTAACTTAGCAGTTGTAATGGCTGAAACCAATAAAAAGGTTTTGCTGATTGATGGGGATTTACGACGAGCCACTGCTGGAAAGTATTTTAATGTATTGTCTTCACCAACACAGGGATTTAGCACACTGCTAAGCAATTATCGACAATTACCAGAAGAGGTTATTCAAAAGACCCCAATTAAAAATTTAGATTTTCTTCCGGCGGGGCCGATACCGCCGAATCCGTCAGAGCTGTTGAATTCGAATCGATTAAATCAACTCTTCGTTATGCTGGAGGAGCAATACGACTTAATCATTATTGATTCACCGCCGTTGCTGGTAGTAACGGATGCTCAGCTGTTTTCTTCGAAGGTGGATGGTGTGGTTCTAGTAGTAAGAGAAAATCGTACTAAAAGAAATAATTTAGTCAAATGCAAAAATTTATTAGAACGCTCAAATGCTCGCCTGATCGGGGTTGTATATAACGGAGCTAAGTCAATGAATGATGGGCACTATAAATACTATAAGTATTAGGAGGTGGTTGATGAATAGGACGAGGTTTTATCTCAAATAAAAGGGAAGAAGAAAGGGGAAAAAGAAGTGAAGAAAAAGAAATTATTAACTATTGGGGCCAGCGGCTTGATGCTGCTAAACGCCGGGCTATTGCCTGTAGTGTCATTAGCAGAAGAGAATACCGCACCAACAACTGAGGAGGCAGCACCTTTACCAGAAGGAAAACTTCCGGAAGAATCTACTGCTGCTACTAGCGAGTCAACTTCAGAAGCGCCTACATTAGAGGTGCCGATAGATACCAGTGAAGAGGTTGCACCGGCACCAGAAGAAAGTGCTGAAGTACCGACCGCTGATACACCAGAGCAAGAAGAGCAGGCAGCGCCTGGTAGACAAACTCGTGATATTGGTTTAGTTGCGTGGGGAGAAATTGGCTTAAAGACCTCAACGGGCAAAGAATTAGTGATTAACAATAAAAAAACAGAAGGTATTTTAACTGTCGACTTAACTGTTAAGCAATTAGCCAATTTAGGTGTTTCTGACAAAACTTTTTATCAAGTCAAATTACCAAATGAGTTCAAACCTTTATTGCAGGATCCACGTTTTATCAACTATCTTTCTGGTCAAATGAAGGCCTGGAATATGGGGATTCCAATAAAATCTTATAATTACAAATCGACTGATATTAAAGTTGATCCTGACAGTGGCTCGTTAATTATTCAAAATCCAAAAGTTTCAACGATAATTGGGATTGTTCCAACTGTTTACTGTACAGTAAATATCGACTTAGGTGGATTTGTTTCAGATACTGAAATTCGTATACCTAACTCATTAGACGGTAAATACCACTTCAGCACAGCCTTAGCTCAGGACAATAACGTAATCGACTGGACTGTCGGTGGCGCGAAAGAATCGAGTGGATTCTTAGAATATGCTAAATTGGATCCTGCTTATGGAACAGAAAAACCTGTTTTAACAGCCTCTGATCGTAAAATTGTTTTAGGTGATAATTTTAGCGGAGCCTTTGCAATGAAGGGCGTTTCTGCTGTAGATAAAGAAGACGGTGATCTTACTAAGGATGTCGTATTACTTGATAATCAAGTTCAGTCAAATGTTCCTGGTACGTATCCTGTCACTTATAAAATCACGGATAGTGACGGTCTAACCGCGACTAAAACAATCAACGTAACCGTCGCAGCTAACTCGCTGCCGGTTATCCATGCAGAAAATAAAGTGATTGAAAAGGGTGCACCGTTTAATCCATTAGAAGGTGTTACGGCTAGTGATGAAGAAGATGGCGATTTGACTTCTAGTATAACCATTCGTTCTAACTCAGTAAATACCAATGTTGCTGGAAAGTATTACATTACTTATGCAGTAACAGATAGCCACAAAGGTGTTACGACTAAAGATATTGAAGTAGAAGTGAAGAGTACAATTAACAGTATTACTCCTAAAGATTATACAGTTGGCCAAGGCTTAATTACTGGTACGTATGAAGGGGATGTCTCTTACCTTGAATTTTATGTAGACGATAACCTTGTTTCTAGTGGCGGTACCTTGAAAGACGGTAAATTTACTTATGAAGTAAACACTGGTTTAATCAAGAAAAATTCAAAAGTTACTTTGGTTGCCTATGATAAAAATAAAAAGAAATTAGACGAGAGACCAGTTAAGGTATTGTCAAACTATACTGGTACTGTTTCAGCATACGATTATACAGTTAATGATGAATATATTCGCGGTACTTATACTGGCGATGTGAAGAAAGCCAAAGTGATCGTGAATGGAAAAGCCTTAGCTTTAGGCGGCTCATTTAGAGATGGTGAATTCAGCTATTGGGTTGGTAAAAATGCAATCAAAAAGGGCGATAGTGTCTTAATCAACGGCTATGACGTAGATGGTGATGTCTTAACCCAAAATAACAAAGTCAATATTATTGCTGCTCCAGCCGCAACAGGTACAATTTCACCGAATCCTTTCCCATTGGGTTCAGAACAAATTACAGGAACTTATACCGGTGATGTGAAAAAAGCTCGTTTATATGTCAATGATCAACTCATCTCACAAGGCGGAAGCTTTAAAAACGGTACTTTTACTTATTATGTAGGTAAAAATGCGTTGTCTAAAAATTCAAAAGTACGTTTGGTGGCTCTTTCAGCGGATAATAAAGAATTAGACAGCAAAGTGGTACAAGTAGAATCCACAACTTCAGGAGCATTGTTAGCGGAAGCTTACACAGTTGGTGATGAATACATTACTGGATCATATAGTGGTGATGTGAAAAAAGCTAAAGTTATAGTAAATGGCACTGTTCTTTCATTAGGCGGTTCATTCACTAATGGACGTTTCTCTTACTGGGTAGGTGCCAATAAGATTAAAGCTGGAGAGAGCGTGTTAATCAACGGCTACGATCAAAACAATGTTTTACTAACACAAAACAATAAAGTAACGATTAAACCAGCGCCTTCTTTAAAAGGAACAATTACACCAGATTCTTATACAGTAGGCAATGGTGAAATTTCTGGTAAGTATACAGGCGATGTACGTAAAGCACGTTTAAGTATTAACGGAAATGTTATTTCTTGGGGCGGAAGCTTCAAAAACGGTCGTTTCACTTATTACGTTGGAGACTCAATTAAAAAGGGTGATGTTGTTACCTTAAATGCTTATGGAACAAATGATGTTCTCTTGCAGGAAAATGTCAAAGTACCATTCGCGGATGCTTCGTATACTGGCAGCATTTCTCCCAATAGCTATACTGTAGGTTCTGCTGAACTTACTGGCAGTTATCAAGGAGATGTGAAACAAGCACGACTATACGTAAATGGCGGATTGATTTCAATTGGCGGAAATTTCAAGAGCGGTTCATTCACCTATTACGTAGGGAGTTCAATTAAGAAGGGCGATACAGCGTATTTGATTGCCTATGCTCCAGACGGCAAGGAATTAGATCGTAAAACAATTTTAGTAAACTAGCGAACGGAGATTTTGAATGAAAAAATTAGTATTGAGCATTCTTGCAATTTGCTTTCTTCTGGCTGGATGCAGTACGGCAAGCGATAAAAAAACAGCCAACAGTGATGGAGACGGAGCTGCGCCAGTAGCAGAGGTTGCAGTAAAAGATGGGTTGAATACACCTTTTACAGCTGATGGTATTGAGATGAAGCTTACAGAAGTATCCAGCAGTGAGTCAGTTGATCAGGCAGATAAGCCTAAACAGTTGATTACCTTTACAGTAGAAAACAAAAATATTGGAACTGAGGATAAAGGAATTGGCGCCATCGATTTTCGATTAGTTACAGATAAAAAGGATAAAACCTATCCTGTGACGGAAGAAATGGAGGCATTTGGCGGTGTGCTGAAGCCAGACGAATCTGCAAAAGGCAAGCTTTATTATCTGATTGAACCCGATGAAAAACCAACAAAATTGGAATACGCACCCGCAGACAAAGCCTTGAAAACTTGGGACCTGCAATAATCGATTTTTTCATCCTCTTACTTTCGCAAATAATCATTGATCTTTTATTGCTTAGCTCCATCTTTCGCAGCTTCTGCGAACAATTTGAGAATCTTGGAAGAGAAGTATCCAACTGCTCTTCCAAGATTCTTTGCTATAAGAAATGAAAAGGAGATACATAATGCCGATAAAAGTAATGTCTGTTTTCGGAACCCGACCGGAAGCAATCAAAATGGCACCAGTAGTAAAAGCATTGGAAGCAGATGCTCGTTTTCAATCACAGGTAGTAGTTTCTGGACAGCATCGAGCTATGCTGGATCAGGTTCTGGCGTTCTTTGAAATCATTCCTGATATTGATTTAGCTATCATGAAGGAAAAGCAAAATTTAACGGATGTGACCACTCGAATTATTAGTCGGTTAACTCCGGTTCTAGAGACGGAAAGACCCGATATTGTGCTGGTGCACGGCGATACTACAACTACTATGGCGGCAGCGTTAGCCGCATTTTACCAAAAGATTACCATTGGACATGTCGAGGCAGGTTTGCGAACCTGGAATAAATATTCGCCCTTCCCCGAAGAAATGAATCGTCAGCTAGTTGATAACCTGGCAGACCTTTGCTTTGCCCCTACCAAGGAGAGTGCTGAAAATCTAGTCAAGGAGAATCAAGCGGCAGATAAAATTTTTGTGACAGGCAATACGGCTATTGATGCGATGAGCTATACCATCAGCCCCGAGTATACACATAACTATCTACCTGATAATGGCAAACAAAGACTATTGGTAACCATGCACCGCAGAGAAAATCTTGGAGAGCCTATGAGAGAGGTCTTTCAAGCGCTCGCTCGAATCGCAGCCGAAAAACCAGCAATTGAAATCATTTTTCCTATGCATAAAAACCCCTTAGTTCGAGAGCTGGCACGAAAGGAATTAGGAAATTTCACTAATATCAACTTAATTGAACCGCTAGATATCTTTGATTTCCATAATTTTGCCCAGCGCTGTGACATCATTTTGACCGATTCTGGTGGTGTTCAAGAAGAAGCCCCTTCCTTAGGTGTTCCTGTACTTGTTCTACGTGATACCACAGAACGACCAGAGGGAGTGAAGGCGGGAACCTTGAAGTTAGTTGGTACTGACGAGGAAACTGTTTACCAAGAAACGATCAGACTTCTAACGGATGAAGCAGTCTATTCTAAGATGGCCAATGCTGTGAATCCCTATGGTGATGGCCATGCTAGTCAACGGATTGTTGATATTTTAGCCACACATCAAGAAATTAGTTTTACATAGTTGCCAATAGACGACTGCAAGAGAATAAAAATGGAGTGGACAAATGGGAAAAAAACAAAGAGCTTTTCGGCGAACGAGAAAACTTAAAAAAATATTGCGGATATCAGTTACCAGTTTATTGATGAGTTTATTACTAATCATTGCAGTCGGCGGAAAGGTACTATATGACGTAAAAGGAACAACAGACGCTGCTTACGAATCTGTTGAACGAACGCAGAAAGCAAAACCAATTGACTTGAAACGCAAGGAGCCCTTTAGTGTTTTACTGCTTGGTGTAGATACCGGTGCATTAGGTCGTACTGAACAGGGACGTTCAGATACGATTATGGTGGCATCAGTTAACCCAATAACAGAACAAACAACGTTAGTCAGTTTGCCTCGAGATACGTATGCTGAAATTGTTGGGCAGGGTTCATTTGATAAAATTAATCACGCCTATGCCTTTGGCGGAACAGCTATGACCATTGCTACCGTTGAAAAATTACTGGACATACCGATCAATTATTACGTAACGATTAATATGGAAGGAATCGAGTCTCTTGTTGATGCAGTAGGAGGTATTGAAGTATCCAATCCCTTTGCTTTCACGTATGAAGAAACCGAGTTTCCAATCGGCTTGCAGCATTTAAATGGAAGCAACGCATTAAAATACGTACGCATGCGCTATGATGATCCAGAAGGAGATTATGGCCGACAGGCAAGACAACGACAGGTCATCGAAGGAATCATGAAGCAAGCGGTCAGCATTAGAGGGTTAACCGGTTATCAAGAAATACTTGCGAGTTTAGGTGACAATATTAAGACAGACATCCGTTTTAAGGATGCGGAATCAATAATCAGAAACTATCGTGGGGCTTTTAGTAAAGTAGAATCTGAACAGGCTAAAGGAGAAGGATTCATGCAGGATAACATTTCTTACCAGCGGCTTTTACCAGACGAATTAGCGAGAATTCAAGTGCTGCTGAAGAAACAGCTAGCCAAATAACGGAGCAAGCGAAAAAGAAACAGCCGTATTTTGTCAAATATGATACATTTTGTAATAAACTGTAACCTTCATGCAACATCGTTGTCCTTTTTTTTGCGTATAATAGCCACAGGGAAGACAGAAAGGTGGAAATGCAGTGAAGGGGAAGATGTTTGGTATTTTTGCGACAGTTTTATTAAGCACAAATATGCTTACACCAGTGTTCGCTCAAGCCGAATCAATGGATAAGCTAGATGAAAAAGCAACGACTATCGCACGCCAAAGTGACAAAATCAGTGCAGAACTACAGCTCGCATTAAACGATGTGAACAAAACCTATCAAGAGGTAAACGGAATCCGCAGCGAGATTGAAGCCAATCAGCAAACAATCGAAAAGACTAAGTCAGAGATTGCGGAAACGGAAAAGAATATAGCACAACGTAAAGAAGTCATAGCAGAACGAATGAAGGAAGTGCAGCTTAACAGCACAACCGATCGAACCATTACAGCTCTGCTTGAGGCAAAAGACTTCAATGACTTTTTGAATCGGGCTTACGCAATGTCAGTGATTCAAAAGGCCGAAAAAGAAAAAGTGACTAGTTTAAATGAGGCGAAAGCTAAGTTAGATGAATTGAAGACAACTCAAGAGACTACCCAAGCAAAGCTGGTAGCTAACGAAGATAATTTGAAGACAGAGTCTTCTCAGCTAGATAATAAAATGGAAAATCTGAAGACTGAGCTGGCAGATAAGAAATCAAGCCTTGAAGAAATCAGTCAAGCCAAAGAAGTAGAGCAAGCGCGTCTAACCGCAGAAAAAGCTCAAAAAGAAAAAGCGGAAAAAGAAGCGAAACAAGCGGCGGAGAAAGCTGAAGTGCAAAAAGCTGCTGAAGCAAAAGCGCAGCAAGAGCAAGCAGCTGCTTCACAAGCACAACAAAGTGCATCGTCCAGCGCAACTTCAGAAACACAAACGCAAGAATCAGTACAACAACCGGCTGCTCCGGAACAACCAGCAGCACCGGCACCAAGTACACCGACAACATCTGGACGTACAATTCAGATGCAGTCAACAGCGTACTCTTGTGCTGAGTCAGTAAACACCTTTTACACTGCACTAGGAATTGACCTTCGTCAAAATCCGCAGGTAGTCGCAGTGGATCCTTCCGTAGTTCCACTAGGATCAATGGTAGAAGTTTCCGGTTATGGAATTGCGATTGCCGGTGATACTGGCGGAGCAATTAAAGGAAATATTGTAGATGTCCACTTCCCAACTGTTGAACAATGTATTCAATGGGGACGTCGGTCTGTAACCTTAACCATCATTAGCTAAAATGATCGAAGACTGAAGAGTGTATTCTCTTCAGTCTTTTTTTGTTCCTTAAAAGTAAGAGCTACAGTGGACCTCTGAAAGGTAGCGAATGCAACTGGATAAAAAAAAGCTGTGAAATAGGCAAGAACGTTTTAAAAATCTAAGAGTTCAAAGCGGCATTGATAGTTTAGTGAAACAATTATTTAGTTTTCAAGGAAACAAGGACGTCATGTACAGCTGTACATAACCAGAATAATTATATTCCAGATTAACTTGAGGAATCTGGCGGAATATCCCGTCGTTGCTCTTTGGCCTTTCTACGCAGCTTCCGTCTGAACATTTCTTTGACTATGTTGTAGGGTTTCTCTGATGGATCAGGATTTTCTTTCTCGCTTTTTGTAGCTATTTCAACAGATAGATCATGGTGGTTAAATGTTTCAGTTGGTACATTTATATGAACTTCCTCTTTAATGAAGGAAGATAAGGACACTTTTGGGACTTGTGGTAACTCGCGCCAAGAGCTTTTGGCTTTCAACTCTTCAAGACTAGCGATACCAACCTTTTCTGGTAAGGTTGTTCCTCCTTCAGACTTTTCTTCAATCGGCGCTGGCTCACCGAACAATTCATTCCCCTCAAAAATTGGTCGTTCGATAGTTTCTACATAGTTGGCTTTCACGACTTCTTGGAATAGGCCGACACCATCTTTTTCAAACAACTCTAGACTGCTTAGTAATTCCAATGATGCTTTGATTTCTTCTGGACTTTTCGTAGTGTCAGGATCTTTAAAAGTAAAATTGTGTTGCTTACCTTCGCTGTTTAGGAAGGTGGAGACTAGTTTGATCATGTTTATAACTCCTTTCGGCTTTTATTTGCATAAGAGAGACGGACAATCGTTTTAGTTATTCTCAGGTAATTTCAGTTTCGGACTCAATTGGAAAAATTTTAGCTATCTGCAACTTGATAAAAGACTTGGCACCTTCAATAAAATTGCGGACAGGTTTCAATTTTAAACCCAATAATCGTAATTCACGGGTTTCAAAATAATCTGCAAAATACCAAAAGAAGCGTTTCATGGTTTTCGTCGCTTTTGTATTCATAAATAAGTAACGAACTAAGTCTTGCAATACCAGAGCGAACTCCTTCGCTCCAAGTTGGTAGCGGACACGTAAAGCAAGCAATAGCTTAATAGTCATAGTGCTATTTTGGGTCTCCTGATAATATTCCATGAGCCTTTGCTCGATCGTTTCAAGTTTGAGAGTAAACAGTTGTTGGTGCGTGAAGGGTTGTTCTGACATAATGGATTCCTCATTTCTTCATTGTTGTCTAAGAAGCCGCTATTCTTAATGCTCGTATCCTGTTTGTAGTTTGTAACTAATTTTAAGAGCGTCCATTCTTTTTCTGTTTGGAGTTGTTTACCAGCTGGTGACTTAACCATACTTGAATAACACGGATTTGAAAAACGACGAAAGTGGTTGGGCATGTCCCAAATTGACAGACATATTTTTGAAGAATCCTAATTTGATAGGGTTTTACTAATTTTTATCCCTATTCAAGCTAAAAAAACCACCGTTTTGGGACATATAGAAAAATTTTCCCATGTCCCAAAATGACCTGAGTACTTTGTGAATAAAGCTCTTTGATTGCTTGATAACAAGCTGTTTTTGTTAGTGAATGGCTAGTAAAAGAGGCTTGGGAGAGTTTGATTTTGGCTTCCAGATCAGAAATTAGATAACAAAGAATCTTTATTACGGGAGCTGATGTGATTGTTTACTTGGCAAAAATATATCAACTAGCATAAACATTCTCAGAAAAGTATACCGCTTATTTAGTTTCTAAATAGTTTAGCATTCAAAATGAACCATTTTTCTTCATTTTGAGTATAGATAAGCAGTTAGCGGTACAAATGTAAGATAAATATGAGAGCTAGATTAGATGACAGATATTACAAAACAGTAGATCAATGAGAACTATTTTCCAGCTTTTTGTTTTTTTATGAAAAAGCACCGATTCTTTCAGAAAAACAAAAAAAGTTATCTACTTGAAATTGTTGTTATTTCCAAGATTGGCCAAGCGAAAAAGAAATATTTTTTCTTATTAGAATGAACCTAATAATGTTTCGGAAACAGAATTATATAAATAATATATAAAATAATAAATACAACTGAATTAACCCGAACAGGATAGCTTTTTGCGATGTTTTTTAATCTGAAAGTTATAATAGTGTTGTTGTATTTTTGTGTAGATGAAAGTATAATGTGAACAGTGATTAATTAAAATGGCGTAGTTTGGCCTGTGTTCATTTTGGTCATGCGGTTATTTTTAGTTGGTTGCTCATTAAATCACGGGATTCAGAGTCTAACTCTTTTCCAAATAAAACTAAAAAAGGAGGTCTGTCGAATGAAAAAACTTGTTAGTGTTGTTTTAGCAGTAATGGCAGTGTTCTTATTAGCTGCTCCTTCTGCACACGCGGATGGCGCGATCACAGCAGACGAGCAACGTATTTTAACAGAGATGGACAAAGGCGTTACTGTAAGTGGCAAGAATTTTGCTTTTGCAAGTTCAGATCGTGCACAAGCAGAAAACTACTTGAAACAACACGATGTCTCTACTGCACAGGTTGATGCGGTTGTTGGATACATCCAACAAGCACGCGCGATTGCAGCTGCTCAAAAAGTGGATGTTTCAAACATCAATTCATTACCTGAATTGATCAAAGCATTCCCAAGTAACGTGATCAATGAGTTGAAGAACATTGTTACTTCAGCAGCAAACGTGTTGGGTCTATCTGTAACTTATGGGCCAGGAACTGTTACTATTTCTGAAAAAACTGGAAATAACGGTTCAGCAACAGTTAAAACTGCAACTCCAGGCAAAAATACTGTTTTTGCATCTGGTGGCGCAGTAAAACAAACTGGTGCTAATTACGCGGTTAGTTTTGCATCATTCGGAAGTTTATTGGTACTCGCAGCAGGTGCGTTTGTCGTAGCTAAAAAGCGTGTTGCCTAAGAAAACTTCTTGGCTAAAGAGACTTGGGGCGGCAATTGTTGCCCCAGTTGTTTTTTTAGTAATCGGATACTCTCTCATGTACGTAATCGGAAAACCTGTCATTCAATTCGTGACATCAACGATAGAATTATTCTTACTAACAGATGCACCGACATTTGATGCGCAAGCAGCGGAGGATTTCACTGCTATAAAGGAAGAAGAAGTTCAAGAGAAGGTTAATGAAAACAACGAGCTTCCATCTAGCGAACTAACTTATCCAGTTGGCGGACAACAGTATGGAAAGATTCTTGTTTCACCAATCGGATTGGATGTTCCGTTGTATTTTGGAGATACTGATGAAATGTTACGTTTAGGTGCTGGACAATTTATGGGCTCAGTTTACCCTGGTGAACAGGGAACAAGCTTAATTGGCGGACACAATGTTGATGGTTTTGGGAAATTAGCGATGATCAATATCGGTGATGAGATCCAAATTCAGACAACCTATGGCAATTATATATTTACTGTTTCCAATAAAGAAGTCGCAAATAAAGACGATAAAGCAATCAACGATTTGATCTATCAACGAGATAAACGGATTGCACTTTTATATACCTGCTATCCAATTGATAGCTTAGGGATGACTGATGAGCGGTTATTTGTCACTGCTGATTACACATCAGGACCAATGATTAATGAGAATGAATAGGAGAGAAGCATGAGCACATCGAAAAAATTTGCCCGTTGGCTGTTAGCCTTCATCAGTTCTCTGTTACTATTCTCGTTGCTGGCCCTGACCTGTGTTAAGTCCACCTTGTTCAATCAAGAATTCATGGTTGATCAGATTCATCAAGCAGATTATGTAACAAGAGTACAAAAAGACGTTACCCAACGCATTCAAGACTTTGGGCGAGGAAGTAATATTCCACCGGAAGAGTTAGCTGAAGTGGTGCCAAGAGAAGTTGTCGAAGAAAATGTTGATAACTACATTCGCGGTATCTACACAGGTGTTCCTTTTAATATAGTTGGTAAAGATAAACTTAGTAAGAACATTCAAACAGCCGTTGATCGTTATGCAGCGGAAAAAGGAATCGATATTGACGAAGCAACTCAAGCGAATATTGATCAGTTGAACGATACCGCTGCTGGAGCATTCGAATCCTACATCGCAATTCCTTACCTATTAGAATATGGACAAAAAGTGATGGCCTACAATCAAACATTGACGCTGTTAATGATCATTGTTGGGGTGGCCTTTTTACTTGTCTTTATTGGCTTAATGATTACCACTAAATGGCTGCATCGTCGTCTCCGTTTTGCCGGAGCTGTTATTGGTGGTGCGGGTCTAATGTTAACAGCTTTACCATTATACATTTATTTCAGCGGAGTGATTGACCGTTTAGGGATCACATCTGAAGGAATGTATCACTTCATCACTAATTACTTAAAGGCTTTTGATTTAACCTTTGTTAAGGCAGGAATTATTAGTTTAGTCTTAGCAGTGATCTTAGTGCTGATTAGTGAAGTTTTACGTCGCAAAAATGTTAGTCGGGTAAAGGGAGAATAAAATGGAAGAAACAATTAGCTTAGGGGAAATCTTTGACATCTTAAAGAAACGCATCGGCATGATACTTGTTACTACACTAGCAAGTATCTTAATCGCGGGTGCTGTTACCTTTTTCATCATTACCCCTAAATACAGTGCCTCAACACAAATGATTGTCCAGTCGAGTGCAGCTGAAAATCCAAATACTAATCTACAAAATGATATCAATGGTAATGTTCTGCTGATTAATACATATAAAGATATGATTACCGGGGATTTAGTTATCGATACTGCTCGTGATCAATTGCAGGCAGAAAACAATTACAATTTGACGAGTGAAAACTTGAGAGCGATGGTGGAAGTTGAACAATCACAAAATTCTCAAATGTTTCAGGTGATTGCGACTGCTGAGCATCCACAAGAAGCAGCCGTTATCGCAAACAAAGTATCACAAATTTTTCAAGAAAAAGCACAAGAAGTATTAGCTGTTAATAAGGTGACCATTACTTCAAACGCTCAAACACCTACAAAGCCCGTTTCGCCGAACAATAAGCTGAACTTAGCAATTGGTGCAGCTTTAGGAATTATGTTGGGTGTAGGTATTGCTTTCTTGTTAGAACTAGTAGATAAGACAGTTAAGGACGAACGTTTTGTGATAGAAACTTTAGATTTACCTATTCTAGGACAAGTAACTGAAATGAACAAAAAAGAATTAAGTTATAGTCGGAATGCACAAAGTCCAAAAACGACTCACAAAACGCCGACTAAAGCAGCCACGGCTGCTGGCAGCCGCCAATCCAGGAAACGTGTGTAGGAGGAAGTTATGGCAAAGAAAAAGAATGAAATATTACCAGTTGCCTTAGTGGCCGCAACCGATAACTTCTCAACTACTACCGAGCAATATCGGACCATTCGAACAAACATCAGTTTTTCATCTGCTGACAAAGACATTAAAACCTTGGTCATTACTTCATCTGGTCCTTCAGAAGGAAAATCGACAACTTCAGCGAATCTTGCTATTGTTTTCGCCAATGCCGGAAGTAAGGTCTTATTAGTCGATGCTGATTTAAGAAAACCAAGTGTAGCTATTAGCTTCCGTTTACCAAATGCAACCGGATTAAGCAATTTACTGACAAACCGTGAAGCATCTATTGATCGGTATTACCAGGCAAGCTCAGTGGATAATTTATATGTAATGACTAGTGGACCCAAACCACCGAATCCATCAGAATTATTGGGTTCACAAAGAATGCTGGATATTATGAGTGTGATGCGAGAAGAATTTGATGTGATTATTTTTGATATGCCACCAGTGGCAACTGTTACAGATGCACAAATTTTAGCAGCACATACCGATGGAACACTATTGGTTATCCGTGAGCGAAAAACAAAGAAGCAAGATGTCATTAAGGCAAAAGAATTATTAACGCTAGCGAAAGCCAATATCTTAGGGGTTGTATACAACGGTAAGAAAAAAGGCGATGCCGCTGGTTATTATTATTACGGCTAGGAGGAACAAGGATGTTGGATTTACATTGTCATATTTTACCAGGAGTCGATGATGGCGCCCAAACAATTGACGATAGTATAAAAATGGCGAAGAAAGCCGTGAAGCAAGGTATCACCCACATCCTTTGTACTCCGCACCATAACAGACATTATCAAAATCCCAAGGATGAAGTGATTCCTGCGGTTGAAGAATTGCAAGCAGTCTTTGATGATAAAGGAATTCCTTTAACATTATTTGAAGGACAAGAAGTACGGATACATGATCAACTAGTTCAAGAGATAAAAGAGGATCGTATCCTTTTTGCAGATGTATATGATCAATACGTATTAATCGAGTTTCCGACAGCAGAGATTCCACATTATGCAGAAACGGTGCTTTATGATTTACGTCAGATGGATAAGGTTCCGATTATTGTCCATCCAGAAAGAAACCTTGGCTTTCAAGAAGAGCCGAATCAGTTATTAATCTTTCTAAATATGGGCTGTTTAGCTCAACTAACTGCACCAAGTATTGTTGGTATATTTGGGAAAACAGTTCAGAAATTGAGTCATCAATTAGTCGAAAACGGACTAGTACAAATGGTGGCATCAGATGCTCACCGCCTGAAGCAAAGGGACTTCTATTTAAAAGAAGCTTCGGAGTACATAGTAAAACATTTCGGGGAAACACGTTGGGAACAAATGGATCAAGTGTGCCGTGATATTATCAATGGCGATCCAGTAGCACCTTTTAATTATCAGGAGTTAATGTGAAGGAGCGGGGAAGATGGACAAGCACGTAGTAAAAGACGACGTTCCACCTGTTGGGAAAGTAGAGACGGTTTGGTTGGATAAAGATAAGATTAATAACCGTATTGGATTCCAATGCGTGAAACGAATAATAGATATTACATTAAGTGCAGTAGGACTAGTTTTTCTAATCCCAGTCTTCATTGTTGTGGCTATTTTGATGAAGAAGGAAGAGCCTAGAGGACCAGTCTTTTTTAAGCAGACACGGGTAGGCAAGAACGGTAAAGAATTCACCATGTACAAATTCCGTTCAATGTGCATTGATGCGGAAGAGAAGTTGGCTGATTTACTAGCTGAAAATGAAATTAAGGGTGCAATGTTCAAGATAAAGGATGACCCAAGAGTGACAAAGATTGGAAAAGCAATTAGACGAAATAGTATTGATGAGTTGCCACAGTTACTTAACGTACTTAAAGGAGATATGAGTTTGATAGGTCCTCGTCCGCCTTTGCCGAGAGAAGTTAGAGAGTATAGTCGGTATGACATGCAGCGTTTATTGGTTAAGCCTGGTTGTTCTGGTTTATGGCAAATTAGTGGAAGAAACGATATGAATTTTGCGGAGATGGTGGAATTAGATGTCCAGTATATCCGAGAGCAGAGTTTGATAAATGATATTAGGCTTATTTGGAAAACAATTCAAGTAATGCTCCGTCCAAACGGAGCATATTGATAGTAAAAATTATGCTGTGAAATAAAAAAACTTTCAACAAATTATCATTCAAAATTATAAAATGAAGGATATATGATAGGAGATATCAGAGTGTGAAAAAAAAAATTTGCTTGATAGCTTCATCCGGGGGACATTTTGAACAAATATTAATGCTAAAAAAACTAGAGAATAAGTTTGACATATATTTTGTAACAGAAAGAACTAAGTACACTGAAAAAGAAAATGCTGTATATTATATAAAACAGGTGAACCGCCAAGAAAAAATAATTTTATTGAATCTCATTTTTGTGTTTTTTCAGTCTTTAAAAATTTTTATTAAGGAAAAGCCAGATGTCGTAATATCTACTGGGGCATTATGTGTAGTTCCAACTTGTATTATAGCAAAATTATTTCGTTGCAAACTTATTTTTATCGAATCTTTTGCTAAAGTTACTACTCCGACACTCACTGGAAAAATGATTTATAAATTCTCAGACCTATTTATTGTTCAATGGGAAGAGTTGAAAGAAATCTACCCGAGGGCTGTCTTTTTAGGAAGCATCTATTAGGAGGGCTGTCTATGATATTTGTAACATTAGGTTCTCAAAAATTTCAATTCAATAGACTTTTAGAATATACGGACAAACTTCTTGAAGATGGAATAATTGATGAAGAAGTTTTTGCCCAAACTGGTAGTAGTAATTATGTATCAAGAAACTATTCATCGCAAACATATCTTAAAAGATCTGAGTTTCAGCACTATATGAACCTTTCTAATTTAGTAATAACTCATGCTGGCACTGGAGCAATAATAAATGCTTTGAAATTAGGAAAGAAAGTTATAGCTGTGCCAAGGTTGGCTGAGCATGGTGAACACATTGACAATCATCAGAAGGAAATAGCTGAAATTTTTGAACGAATGAACTTAATTATGTATGTAAATAGTTTTCCAGAATTGAGAAGTTCCATAAAAAAAGTTTCAAATAAGAAATTCGACACATTTGAAAGTAAAAATGAAGATTACATAAAATTTATAACCGAATTTATAGAAGACATGGGACAATAATATGATCATATTTAGAGATTTGAAGTACTGGAAAAGTAAAACCCCATCGAAATCGGTTGTTGCTGTTTTGCTAAATCCTAATTTCCATGCTCTGGTTTGTTACAGACTGGCTAGTTTTCTTTCCAAATTTCATCTTTCATTTTTTTCAAAGATAGTGTGGGTATATTCTCGCATACTGTTTTCCATTGACATTGATTGGCGTGCTACAATTGGTGAAAAATTCTTTATCTGTCATGGAATTGGGTTGGTGATAGGCTCTGGGGTTTTAATTAAGGATGAAGTTACTATTTACCAAGGAATGACTATTGGAGGAAGAAGCAAGGTTAGAGAAATTGAAAACAAGATGCAAAATTTTCCTGTTATTTATAGTGAAGTCACTATATACTCTGGTGCACAATTGTTCGGACCAGTGATAATAGGTAAAGGAGCTATTATTGGAGCAGGGGTAATGGTTTTTTCTGATGTCGAGAAACAATCAATTTTAAAAAATAGACAAGAAATATTTTATTAGATAAAGAAAAGCCAAATATAATTTTTTTGTTAAAAACTATTTTTTGTATTTTGGATAGAATTGATGAGAATGTTGATTCCCAATTTCATTTCACTCAGGCATGAGTTGCTATGATATACACTAGTGATTAAAGAGTATATCATATTCTATTTTATATAAGAAATAAAAAGTTATGAATAAAATATTCTGGTGGTGAAAAATTGAAAATTACCATATTAGGTGCTGCAGGTTTTATTGGAACAAATCTTTCAATCAAGCTTCTTAATGATGAAAAGAATGACTTATTATTAGTGGATAAATCAAAAAAATATTTTTCAGAACTCACAAAGGAAAAGTTAGAGTATAGTAATTATCGTATCTTTGAGTGTGGTTTTAATAATGAAACTGATTTTGATGAGATATTAAAAGGACAAGATGTTCTTTATCACTTGGTTAGTACAACTGCACCTAGTACGTCGAATCAAAGAATATCTGAAGAATTACAGGCTAATATTATCGTTACCACTCGAATGCTGGATGCTTGCGTGCGATGCGGTGTTAAAAAAATTATTTTTCTTTCTTCAGGTGGAACAGTTTACGGGAAAGAAGTAGAATGTCCTCTAAATGAAGAAACTTCAACTTATCCAATAAGTTCATATGGAATTCAAAAGATAACTATTGAAAAATTGCTATATCTATATAATTACTTACATGGAATTGAATATAAAGTAATTAGATTGGCCAACCCTTATGGTCCTTTTCAGCGGCCTAACGGAGTTTTAGGAGCAGTAACTACTTTTATATATAAAGCTATAAAAAAAGAAGAGATACGTGTCTTTGGAGATGGGACTGTAGTACGTGATTTTATTTACATTGATGATGCTATTGAAGGGATTTTGAGAATCGCAAATGGTCATTCTAAGTACAGCACCTACAATTTAGGAAGTGGAGTTGGTATAGATTTGAATAAACTATTAAGTATTATTAGTGAAACTCTTAATATTGATTTGGATATTACTTATCTAGAGAGCAGAGAAGCTGATGTTCCTGTCAACTACTTAGATATTTCCAGGTATGAAAAAGACTTTGGGAAATTCACACCATTGTCGCTTGAGAATGGTATAAGAAAAACCGCAGAATTTATGAATAAAAGAAATGTAATTCAATGATTTTAGAGAAGCAAAAAGTAGTGTTGGAGGGGAATTTTGAAAAAAATTTTAATAATACTGTCGACATACAATGGTAGCAAATATCTTGACCAACAATTACAAAGTATATACATGCAAAAAACTGATTGTAAAATTAATTTATTAGTTAGAGATGATGGTAGTGAAGATAGCACACTAAAAATCTTAAATAGATGGAGTAAAAACCTTGATATCAAGTTTATTGAAGATAATGATCAATTGGGAGCGGCCAAAAGTTTTTGGAAATTAATTAATTTGGTCAATGATGCCGATTATTATGCTTTTGTAGATCAAGATGACATTTGGGAGCCAGATAAGATAGATACTGCTGTTAAAGCATTAGGAAATAATAATTTTCCGCAGTTGTGGTGTTCAAATTGTAGTCTGATCGATTCTGATGGTAATGTGATTAAGGAAAAAATGCATGTAAAAAGACCTGAGTTAACAGTAATTTCTCAGATTGTTTGCGGTTCGATCCAAGGATGTTCAATGATATTTAACAAAGCTACTATGAAGGCAGTCAAGAAAAAGTCTATCTCGGAGATACCAATGCATGACATTGTCTTTCTTACATATACATTAGCAGAGGGAGAAGTTATTTTTGAGGAGAGGCCTATGTTTAAATATCGTTTACATAAAAATAATGTGGTTGCAAAAAGTGGTAAAGGGATTGTAAAACAAATAAAAATAACATTGCAAAACTGGTTTGGGAAACAGACGAAAAATTCAATTTCAAATTATTCAAAAGAATTTGTTCGAAATGAGAAACAAATGTTAGAAGATGAGGTGGCAAACTTACTTCTTTCATTAGGAAATAGAAAAAAAAAGCTTATTCAAAAAATTTGGATTATTCGACATCCATTGGTAATAACAACAAATAAAAGAGGCTTGCGATCATTTAGGATAAGGGTATTATTAGGTATTATTTAAAAAAGTCTAGGAGTTCAGTCATGAAACTATCTGATATTCGTATAATGCACATAACTAATAATTTTGAAATTGGAGGTGTGCAAAAAATTATTTACCAACTTTGTAATATAACAAAAAAACATTTTTCTGAAATTATAACTGTTTCAAGTGGAGGAGTATATGTTGATAGAATAAACAAATTGGGAATTGAACATGTCACAATTCCTGACTTAAGTACCAAAAATATAAAAGAGATATTGAGTATTATTCAGATATTGAAAAAGACAATAAAAAAAAATGATATCAATGTTATTCATTGCCATCATCGGATGGGAGTTTTGTTTGCTAAATTGGCGAGTCCTCATACTAGAATTGTATATAATAATCACACAATATACTCGGATAAGCCTAAATTGACACACGCGATATTACGTAATGTTGAAATAATTGCTGATGGTGAACAAGCTGCAAAAAATGTTGCTGAATATTTCGGGATATCAGAGTTTAATATCACAACAATTAATAATTCTGTAGAAGAATACCAAGAAGAATATGTTGAGATTGAAGAAATTTCTAGAGAACGCAAAAAAAATAAGTTTATTGTAATGAATTCTGCCAGACTACATCCTCAAAAAGGGATAAATTACTTCATTGAAGCAGCTTGTATTTTAGTAAAAAGAGGTTATGATATTTCCTTTTTTATGGTTGGAGATGGTCCTTTAATGGAAGAAATGAAAAGACTAGTAGAACAAAAATCCTTAAAAAAACACTTTTTTTTCTTGGGTTTTAGAAATGATATAAAGAATACTATTTCTCAATGTGATTTGTTGGTTCTAACATCAATTTATGAAGGATTGCCATTGACCCCAATGGAAGCTTTCTCAGTAAAAAAGGCCGTTATTGCAACTGATATACCAGGAAATAGGGAAGTAGTTGAGAATAATGTTAGTGGATTATTAGCGGAGACAAAAAATCCTATTTCAATTGCTGAAAAAATTGAATGCTTATACAAAGACAGGAAATTGTTGAATGATCTGAATATTAACTCATATAAACAATATCATGAAAAGTTTAGTATGAAGGTCTTTAAGCAGTCTTATTTAGATTTTTATTCAGATTTATAAAAATAAATTTTACTATGATAAGAACTATACTTCAGAAAATTAGTAATAGAATCTTACGAATATGAGGTAATGAAATGAAGAGAAGTGTTAAAATATTGGCTTTT
Organism: Enterococcus sp. AZ071; assembly: GCF_050499065.1. Classification (NCBI taxonomy): domain Bacteria; kingdom Bacillati; phylum Bacillota; class Bacilli; order Lactobacillales; family Enterococcaceae; genus Enterococcus; species Enterococcus sp. AZ071. The sequence goes on along the minus strand of NZ_JBIPAS010000001.1, from coordinate 2,075,186 downwards.
TACTTACCACAATATCATAGATTTCCAGAAAATGATGAATGGTGGGGAGAGGGTTTTACAGAATGGAAGAATGTCAAGAAAGCAATACCATTATTTAGGAAACACAGACAACCTCGTATTCCTAAATCTGAAGATTATTATGACCTTTTAGATCCAAAGGTAATTACAAAGCAAATGAATATTGCAAAGGCGAATGAAATAGATGGATTTTGTTATTACCATTATTGGTTTGACGGAAAACTTCTACTTGAAAGACCATTAGAATTGATGTTACAAATGAAAACAAAAATTGATTACTGCTTTTGCTGGGCGAACGAGCCTTGGACGAGAGCATGGGACGGTAATACAAGCGATGTACTTATGCCCCAAAAGTATGGTGAAGAAAAAGCTTGGGAGGAGCACTTTCAATATTTGCTCCCTTTTTTTGAGGATAAACACTATATAAAAAAAGATGGGAAGCCGCTATTTGTAATATATCGTACGAATAATATACCTAATTGCAATGAAATGATCCTATACTGGAACAAAAGGTGTAAAGAACAGGGGTTTGATGGAATTTCAATTGTTGAAGAGTTGAATTCTTTTCAAACAGAACCCATATGCAAAAATTCAGAGGCATTATTGGAATTTGAGCCAATGTACACATTAAAATACGGACGCTCAAAGTTAAGGCGTGTTCAAGATAAATTGCGAACAATGATCCACAACAAGATATATAACAATAGATTACTTGTTTATAACTATGACATAGTATGGAGAAATATTGTCAAAAGATATTCTAATTTGAAATTTGGAAAAACTTTATATCTTGGAGCTTTCGTAGACTGGGATAACACGCCTAGAAAAGGAGAAAAAGGTTTAGTAATAGATGGAGCCTCGCCTCTAAAATTTAAAAAATATATAAAAATGCAGCTAGATAAGGCTAAAGAGATAAATAGTGAATATATATTTATTAATGCTTGGAATGAATGGGGGGAAGGGACCTATCTTGAAGAGGATGAGGACAACGGAGATCAATATTTGAAAGCAGTAAAAGCTTTGAGCAAGGAATGAAATTATGTATAAAAATAAAGCTGTTTTTGTCTTCCATGATACAGACTATTTTAGTGGTGGTACTCGCTCCTTATTAGATTTACTAGATTCTTTCATTCAAGACAATAGGTTTGAATGTATTGCGATTGTCCCAGATAAAACGGGAACGGCTGTTAGCTATTTAAGAAAACAATGTATCAGTATAATTTATTCACGCTACTATCAAATAAATTATCTTACGGACGAAGGAGTGTTAAAATATTTATTTAGACTCCCTAAAAGACTAAAAAGACTAGTAATAACTTTGATAAATGGAAGAAAGTTATCAAGAAAATTAGAGGCTTACAACATCGATAGTGTCTACAGTAATACAGGTTTCATAATTACAGGACTATTAATAAAAAAATATATTCCTAACGTTACCCATTTGTGGCATTTACGTGAATTTGGTGAAGAAGATCATCATTACGGAATCCTTTTTGGTAGAAAAATCTACTATTACTTACTTAACAAGTATACTGATGAAGTAATTTTAATTTCAAAAGCATTAAATAAAAAATTTGAACAGCACATAGTTGTTCCTAACATTTCAATTATCTATGACGATGTTTCTGGAAACTATATTCAGCCTGCAGGAAAAAAATATGTAGAAGGCGAAACTATGAATATATTAATGGCTGGATTAATTTGTGAAGGTAAAGGACAAATACAAGCATTAAAAGCTGTAAAGATTCTAAAATCTAAAAGTGTGCCCGTTAAGTTGTTTTTAGCAGGGAGCTTCGTCAATAATCAATATAAAAATTTGTTAGAAAAATTCGTTTCAGATAATAATTTGGAATCTGAAGTCCAATTTATGGGAATGGTAGAGGATATAAATGGACTAAGAAGGAAAATGAAATTTGGTATAATAGCATCCTCATCTGAAGCATTCGGAAGAGTGACAATTGAAGGAATGTTAAGTGAGATGTGCATGATTGGAGCCAATGTAGGGGGAACTAAAGAACTGATTGAAAATGAGAGTACTGGACTACTGTATGAAAATGGCAATTATATTCAACTCGCAGAAATAGTACATAAGTTGTATTGTTCTCCTAGTTTAGTAAACGAAATTAGGCAACAAGGCTTTTTAACAGCATTAAGGTTTACAGAAGGTAAATGTTCTGAATCAGTAAAAGAAATATTAATGAAAAGCCAAAATACTTACAAAGGAGTAAACACATGAAAATAGGAATTATGACTTTTCATTTTGCATACAACTATGGTGCTGCACTGCAAGCTTACGGATTGTGTACTTTTCTTAGGAAAAACGGTTATGATGCTATGATAATTGATTATATGCCAAAAGAGTTAGAGCATTTATATACACTTAATCCATTTTGTGTTAGTAGAAAAAAGGAGATATTTAGTAAACTCAAAAAATACTTTCATTGTAAAAAGCAATTCAAAAAATTTGATAATTTTTTAGAAAAAAACGATTTGTGTACGGATAAGATTGATAGGGATAAGTTAAGCAATTTGAATAATATTTTTGATGTATTTATTGTTGGAAGCGATCAAATATGGAATCCCAAAATCTTGACAGACTCGGCTCCTTATTATTTAGATTTTGTTACTTCTGACAGACGAAAGATTGCATATGCAGCAAGTTTCGGCGTTAACAAACTATCACCTGAAAATTTCGAAAAATCAAAAGAGAATTTGAAACAATTTGATTGGATATCAATCAGAGAAAAAAGTGGTGTTGATATTGTAAACAATGTTGATATTAATGCAGAACTTATATCGGATCCAGTATTTTTACTGGATAAAGATGATTGGGAGCTACTAGAAAATCCTGTAGATATCCCAAAACATTTTATATTTTATTATGCTCTTGAATACAATGCGGATTTGGATAGAAAAGCAATAGAATTGAGTCAACAAGAGAAGGCTAAAATTGTAATTGTTCATTCCACTTGTGAGCGTATTTCGAAGATATCTGATGGAATAAGGATGGACAATATAGGTCCTGAAGAATTTCTTTATCTGATGCGAAATGCAGCTTATGTAATAACAGACTCCTTCCATGCTACAGCATTTGGACTAATATTTTCAAAAAATATAATAAATATTTCAAGTGAAACGAGGAGTATGCGAGCTAAAAACCTCTTATTAAATGTTGGATTAGAAAATTGTATTAATGAAAATGAGATTATTGTTCAAGGAAATGAAAATATAGGTAAAAAAATTACTGATATGAGGAAATATGCCTCAAATAGACTGTTAAATGTTGGATTAAATCAAGGAGAATTTTTATGAGACTAGGGTTAGGAACGGATATTTTTGCAAACTTTTTTCTTTTTTTAGTTACAATTGTGTATATTTTTTCGCCGATTATTGGCTTTTTTTTCTTGCTTTGTTACTTGTTTTTTGTTTTTGTTCTAGGAAAAACGCTGTACATGTTGATACCGATGGTTTATTTAGCAATAAATTCAGCTTTAGGAGGAACTGTCGCCTTCCAAGGAATATCACATCTCCAGCTTTTAATTAGTATTACTCTAATTGCTGTTCTACTAAGAAAACCTAACGTCGCTGGGTATATAGTGAAGTGGTGTATAAATAATCCCTTTTTTTTATTTGCAATAACTTTGTTACTTATTTGTTGTTTACGAACAGGTAGCGGACTTACCATTTTCTTTTATTTATCTATACTTGTATTGACAATTGTTAGTACAGTTGCAATAACTGGAGATATGAAAACTATTTTTAGTGCAATTATTGTATCTGCAAATCAAGTATTTCTATTTGGAATGGTTGAACTTTTATTGCAAAAAACCTTCTTTTATTCTGCTTGGACAGGTGAAGAAAGATACAGATATGGAGTCTTACGTGTAGGAAGTACAGTATCTGACCCTAACTATATTTGTCTTACATTAATACCTATTGCTTTATTATGTTTCTATCTATTTAAAATCCACAGAGAAAAAAAGTATAGTGTATACTTTGTAGCCTATTTATTCCTTTGTTTTTTAACAATGTCAAGAATAGGAATTTTAGGATTGCTGTTTACGATATACTTAATTGTTCGTTGTTACTATTTTGATAGATTAAAATATGGGCAAAGGATATTTATGAATTTTGTAGCTGTTTGTGTAGTCGCCACTTTACTGGTCATGCTTCTATCTATTTTTTTTAGTACTGAAAATTCAAGACTTCTATCAAGTAATTTTACAAGAAACATAACGATTCGCTACGGTATAAATCTATTTACGGATAATTTTTGGAGAGGTGTAGGATTGTACCAATTTTATAATTATGCGCAACCACTTTTTTATAGTCAATATGGTGGTCGATTCATAGAAAACCTAACAGTAATGAATATGCCTTTAGAAATAGCTATAGCGTATGGAGTTCCTGGTTTAATAGCTTTTGGGCTATTGATTGGGAATTCTTTATTAAAAGCTAAAAAATTTTTGAATAGAACATTATTTACCAATTTGATGGGTATGTTGACAGTTTTTCTAGGTATTTCCTTGACCCTTGATGGAGCAACCTTTCCACTACTTTGGATATTAATTGCACTACCATTTTGTGCAATCGAGACAGTTAAACAAGAGTTTAAACTGAAATATGTCCAGTATAAATTGAACTGATTTTAAAAAGGGAGAAAATATTTATGAGAAATACTGCGCTAAAAAATGCAAAGACAGGATTTTTGACACAGATGGTAATATTAGTGTTAGGATTCGTGATCCCTCGCATAATGCTCGTAAATTATGGCTCTGATGTTAATGGACTAATTACAACTATCACTCAGATTTTTAGTTACATGGCTTTGTTAGAAGCGGGTATTGGCCAAGCTACAAGAAATATGCTTTATGATCCTATTGCCAAAAGCAATAAAAAGCAAATATCCAAAGTTATGTCAATATCCAATGCTTACTTTTGGAGGGTTACGGTTTACTATGCTATTGGAGTTATCATCTTATCTTTCTTATTACCTTTTGTTTTAAAAACTAATATTGATTTTTGGATGATTTTTTTGGTAGTTCTTTTTCAGGGGATGTCAGGTGTTGTAAAATTTCTTTATGTTGAAAGCTGGATTCAATTATTGATGGCTGAAGGAAAACAATACGTACAGTCCAATATCACATTGTTAAATATGGTCCTAACATATTCAATAAAAATAGTATTTGCTTGTTTAGGTATAAACATAGCTCTAATGCAATTCGCATTTTTCTGCGTGTCATTGGTACAACTTTTTGTCTATAAAAAATATATTACTAAAAATTATAGTTGGATTAAATTAGAAAAAGGTAAAGTAGCGAATGAAAAGCTACCAGATAGAAATGCTTTTGTTTTGACAGAAATTGCTTGGACAGTTTTTTCTTCTACGGATGTTATAGTCATAGGTATTGTTATTGGTACGGCAATGACTAGTGTTTATGGAATCTACAATATGGTATATTCGAATTTATCCTTAGTGCTAAATGTAGTATATACTGGTTTAATTTATATACTAGGACAATCTTTTCATGTAAGTATTGATAAATATAGGATAGTTCATGATGCTTTCGAATCATTATTTGTTATGGCAATTGGAATTCTGATGAGCTGTTGTTCAGTAATGATGCTCCCCTTTGTTCAAATTTATACTTCTGGAATTTATGATATAGACTATATCTATCCGTATTTTCCTCTGTTATTTGGTCTAATTCAAATCTTTTCATGGTCCAGATATATTGTAGGTAATTTGAGTGGAATAGCCGGATACGCAGAGAATGTGTGGAAAGTGTCTGCTATAGAAGCACTGATAAACCTTATTTTATCGATAGTGCTATCGTTGATATTCGGTATATATGGCATTCTGATTGCAACAGTTTTAGCATTAATAATAAAATTAGTATACTTAATATATTTGGGTAATGTTAAGATTATGAAGCGGAGTGTGAATAAAAGTACAATCAAAATATTTGTAAATTTAGTAATTTATTGTGTGATTTCATTATGGTCAATAGTTAATCCATTATCTACAGAAGGATTAATACCATTTTTCTTACACGCGGGTGTTACTTTAATGCTAACATCACTAGTCTATTTAGTTGCAAATTTAATTTTAGATCGTGCATCTATCTTGAAGCTTGTGTCGGTAATTTTTAGAAAGGAAGTTTAAGTTAATGAAAAAGAAGACATTGATAATTGTAATAATTTATATAATATATATAATTGCAATCATAATTGGTATTAGATTAGATTCAAATGCTCTTCTTACGAAGTTTGCTGTGTTAACGCTTTATTCATCAACACCAATAATTTTTTTTCGTAATAACCTGCATGTTAGCCAATTAATAGATAGAATTCGTGGTTTTTGGATAAAAAAGAGACTGAAAGAATGTGGAAAAAGGTTTCGTGTGGGGAAAAATACCAATATAATGTATCCTGATAAAATTAGCTTTGGAAATAACTGTGATATTGCTGATAATGTTGTACTTGCACCTTTAGTAAATCACCATAAGCAAAGATATCCATCATTAATAAAAATTGGAAACAATGTACATATAGGTAACTCGAATAGAATTGCTTCCATGAATCAAATTTTAATCGAAGATGATGTTCTGTTTGCTGCTTTTGTCCATATTACTGATCATTCACATGAATATCAAGAGGTTGGTACTCCAATATCCAATCAAGGAGTTTATAGTAAAGGTCCAGTAACAATAAAAAGAGGAGCTTGGCTTTCTTTTGGTTGTCATATTCTTTCTGGAGTAACAGTCGGAGAATGCTCCGTTGTAGCTGCTAATGCTGTAGTCACAAAAGATGTCCCAGACTATTCAGTAGTTGGCGGGAATCCTGCTAGAGTTTTAAAGAAGTATGATTTCGATTCTTGTAAATGGGAGTCAGTATAATAGAATTCTGATTGTTTGTTTGGTCAAAGCAACATACCAATAATTTTTTGACTTTCATAAAGTTAAAAGAAATACGCTAGTTATTTCAAACCAATAAAATAAAGTGTGAAAACACATTTGAGGAGAAGTGTAAATGTCTAGTAATACTACTATTTTAAAAAAAATGATTCCTAAGAGGATTGCAAGAAAAATTTCTAAATACAAGAACTATAGAATGGAATTATATTTATTTAAGGAAGATCGAAGGCAATTCCTTGATAATTATGCAAAGTACGATACTAAAACAGAAGAGCAACTTAAGGGTAGAATTATTCTTTATAGTCATGCAATTGAAAAAGGTTTGTCAAGAGAAGATACAAGACTTGGTTTTGGTAAGGAGGTAATAAATTCTTTAGCCGAAATGTTGGAGTTATACTTAAAGAAAGACTATAGTCTAAATAACTCAGCCTATCTAAATGGATTAAGTGTAGTGAAAGAATATATTGGAATTCATAAAAAAAATAATTTTGATATCAGTGCCTTTCTTGATAAACATACGGAATTAGTTAAAGTGGCTTTAAATAGTGAAGACAACATTGGTGGAGTGAAATTTGTAGATAATAGTGCTAAAATGAGAAATCAAAACTTAAATTTTGAACTTTTGGCAAATAATAGAGTTAGCATAAGAGATTATGCCAATGAAGAAGTTGACATAAGAAAAATAAATCATGCGATAAAAATAGCAACAAAATCTCCCTCTGTTTGTAATAGACAAAGTTCTAGAATATATGTAATTACCAATAAAGAAATTATAGAAGACGCATTGAAATTACAAGGAGGATTTAACGGCTATGAATTACCTCCGGCACTGATTTTAGTAACTGTCGATAACAGTTATTTTGTTAGTGTTTATGAAAGAAAACAAGGATATACTGATGGAGGAATTTTTTCTATGTCCCTTCTTTATGGACTTGAATTTGTAGGATTGGCTGCTTGTGCTCTAAACACTATGTTTGATGAAAAAAAGACAAAAGAGACAAAAAAGCTTCTTAGTATCCCGGATTCTGAAAATTTAGTTATGTATATTTCAACAGGTAATTTTAAAACTAAGAATAGTGTTCCCAAATCTTTTCGTTTTGATGTAGATGAAATTACAAAGTATATATAAAATGCAATTTGAGTAGCCATTAGAGTAATATATTAAAAATAGTATAAATGTGACAAAAAGCCAAATACAGACTTTGATCTTGTTTAGATGCTCTTTTAGAGTTAAGTGAAGGTAACATAAAATGCCTCTCAGTTTTATCCGATAAGAAAGATATTGGTATTAATGAAGCAGTAAACAAAATCTCTCAGAGTGAAAATAATATACAAATAGCGAAAATCGATTTGCGAAAAATTAATAATTGGTTATTAAAACCTAAGATGATTTTTCTAGGTCTTAATAGTTTCAAAGAATACGGTAAAGGAAGTTTTATAATGAAAAAAGTATCTATATTTGGTCTAGGATATGTGGGAATAGCTAATGCCCTATTACTTTCGCAAAAGGATTCTGTTGTAGCTTATGATATTTTGAAACAAAAGACTGAGTTGCTTCAACAAAAAAAATCACCTTTAGATGATAAAGAGATCCATGATTTTTTGATACGTAAAAATTTGACTGTGACTTTCACAACAAGTTTTGAAGAAACAGTTCTCTTCGGAGACTACTTAATAATCGCAACACCAACTGATTATGACGAAAAGAAAAACTATTTTAATACATCAACTGTTGAAGACGTTATCGAAAAAGCTTTAGTCATTCGCCCAGATGCAACGTTTATTATTAAGTCAACTGTTCCAGTAGGATATACTGAAGAGCTAAAAGAAAAATATCAAACCGATAATATTATTTTTTCACCTGAATTTTTACGTGAGGGTCGTGCGTTATATGACAATTTACATCCATCTCGTATTATTGTTGGGGAGTGTTCTGAGCGTGGTCAACAGATTGCAGATATGTTTAGCCGCAATGCTGAAGATAAGGATATTCCAGTGTTGTTGACTCATTCAACAGAAGCTGAGGCAATTAAGCTATTCTCTAATACGTATTTGGCTTTACGTGTTGCTTATTTCAACGAGCTTGATACATATGCTGAATCACGCGGACTTAATACTAAACAAATTATTGAAGGTGTAGGTCTTGATCCACGGATAGGTACTCATTATAATAATCCATCTTTTGGTTATGGTGGTTATTGCCTACCTAAAGACACCAAACAGCTAAGAGCAAATTATGATGAAGTTCCAAGTAATATCATTGGGGCAATTGTTGATGCGAACACAACTCGAAAAGATTTTATTGCTAATCAAATCTTAGAGAGAAAACCTAAGATTGTTGGTGTGTATCGTCTCACTATGAAATCCAACTCTGATAACTTTAGGTACTCTTCTATTCAAGGAGTGATGAAACGTATCAAAGCTAAAGGAATTGAGGTTGTGGTTTACGAGCCTACTTTAGAAGATGAAACTTTCTATAATTCTCGAGTAATTGATGATTTAGACAAATTCAAAGAGATTTCTGATGTAATTGTCTCGAATCGCTATGAAGAAGAATTACAAGATGTAGAAGATAAAGTTTACACGCGTGATATCTTCGGAAGAGATTAATATCTTTTAGATTATCAATAAGAAAGTATTGCTTGTAGTAGTCTCTATACCACGAGCAATACTTTTCTGCTATAATAACCAAAACCAGAAAGGTTTCACCTCCACCATGAAAAAAATCATCGCAGGAATTCTATCATTAATCGCTAGTTATGGCGTTATATACTATTTAGTTATGCCGACATTGATGCATTATCCGCGCTTGGCGGGGATGATGCATCGTTTTGTTTATACGGATGAGGCGTTGTGGGCGTTTTTGTTTTTGAGCTTGTGGTTGTTCTATATTCAGTGGGAGCGGCGGCAACTGTGGACGGTTTATTTGTATTTGTTTTATAGTGTGTATGCGTTGTTGATGTTTATTGTGTTGTTTACGAAGGCGGAGCATTATCATGCATTGAATCTGGATATTCGGCAGGTGCCGTTGCAGTCGGATGCGGCTGTGATTGAGTTTGTGTTGAATATTGGATACTTTATTCCGTTGGGGATTTTGTATGGGATGCGGGCACGATTGGTTGAGGCAATTGTTTTGTCTTTGGTTACGATTCTTGGTATTGAGACGCTGCAATATGTTTTCTATTTGGGGACGTTCGATGTTTGGGATGTTCTGACCAATTTTGCTGGCTGTATGATTGGGTATGGGTTATGTTGTCGGTTAAAGAGGCAGTTTAAAAAAGGTTAAGTCCGTCGTGGCTTAACCTTTTCTTTTTAATGGACGCGATAGCGTAAGCGAAACTTATGGGGAGAGTAGCCTTTGTATTTGCTGAAGATTTTTGAGAAGTGGGAATAGCTGGAGAAGCCGGTAAGCTGGGCGACTTCTTCGATTGAATAATTGGTTTTTCGCAGCAGCTCGCTTGCTTTGTTTAAGCGGAATTGGATCAGGTATTGCTGCGGGCTGGTGGTAATATATCGTTTGAACAGTTTGAAAAGGTAGCTGCGTTCGATTTTGATTTGGTCACAGATGTCGGTAATTTGTAATTCGTTATTGGCGTAATGTTGCTTAATAATGTCCATGGCGTTGAGAACATATTTCTCTCCTTCACTGGTGGAGAAGCGCAGGAGTTCTTCGTTTTGGGCAATCAGGCAATTGAAAAATTCGTAAATTTTTGCGTGGGCTCCGTAGAGCTGATTGCTTTCGGCAAAGTCGTAAATGGCTTTAAACAACGTGTCAATAGTTTCGAGGTGGTTGTATTTATACGTGAAGCTGCCTTCTAATAGTCCGGCTTTTTTTAAGATGGTTTCGCATTGGCTGCCGCGGATGCCGATCCAGCGGTAGCTCCAGGGGTTGCCTGAGAGCGGGTAGTAATTGTTTTTGGTATCGGGGGGAATGACAAAGCCTTCGCCAGCGGAAAGTCGGTGAACTTCGTCGTTAATAAAAAACAGGCCCTCGCCTTCTAAGATAAAGTGAATCAGGTAGTAATCAATTTTTTCGTATTGATATGGTTCGCGTGGTTTGACATCTTCAAATCCGCATTCAAAAAGAGTCAGCTCTTGGCTAAGTAGTTCTTGCGTTTGAAAGGTTCCTACAGAATTAAACATATTTTCTCCCCTTATTCAACATGATGACATATAGTAGCAACAAAATCCCCTTGGAAGTAGTCTTATTATAATTTATTATGAAAGCGTAATCAATGGGTCCGGACCCCGATTATCGAATTACAGTTAGGAGAATGATTATGGAGACACGGAAGAAAATAAGTCCGGCTGCGTTGTTGTTAATGACGTTTACGGCAGTGTTTGCGTTTAACAACATTATTAACAACAGTATCAGCATTGGACTGGCTTCGATTCCAGCTTATATCTTTGCGACCCTTTGTTACTTTTTCCCATTTGGTTTGATGATTGGGGAGTTTGCTTCAGCCAATAGTGAGTCTGAATCAGGCGTACACAGCTGGATTAAATCATCTTTAGGGGAGAAATGGGCCTTTTTAGGTGCTTGGTCGTACTTTTTTGTTAATTTATTTTACTTTACTTCGTTGCTGCCGCAAATTTTGATTTATGCTTCCTATACTTTCTTGGGGCGGAATGTTTTTGCGGGAAACCAGGCGACATTGATCATTTCGTTAGTATCGATCGTCCTTTTCTGGTTGGCGACTTATGTATCGATTAAAGGGGTTAGCTGGATTTCGATTATTACCAGTGTGTCGGGAGTGGCGCGGTTATTATTGGGAATTGGTTTTATTGTCTTAGCCTTTATTGTGGTGACCTTTTTAGGGGAGCCGGCTGCCCAAACCTTCACTGCTCAGTCTGTGGCACCGAAATTTAACTGGACTTTTTTCATGACGATGGCTTGGATTCTTCAGGCAGTAGGCGGTGCAGAAAGCGTGGGTGTCTACATTAAGGATGTCCGTGGTGGAAACAAAGTATTTGTGCGGACGATGTTAATTACGACTTTATCTATCGGTTTAATATATTGCTTAGGTTGTGTGGCAGTAGGATTAGTGGTACCGCAGGAAACCTTAGCTAATAACTATTCGAATGGGTTGTTTGAAGCTTTCACAATTTTAGGCCATCACTTTGGGATTGGCAACATTGTGACAAATATTGTGGGGTTGATTATGCTGTTTAGTGCCTTGGGTTCTTTGGTGTTGTGGACAGCGGCTCCAGTGAAGGTTTTGTTTTCGGAAATTCCTGAAGGGATCTTCGGGAAATGGATGACTAAAACCAATGAGGAAGGGAATCCAACCAATGCGTTACTGGTTCAAGCGATTGTTGTAACGGTATTGTTGATTATTCCGGCTTTAGGAATTGGTTCGGTGGATACGTTGCTGCAGACGCTAATCAATATGACAGCGGCGACTTCATTGATTCCGGTATTGTTCTTGTTGATTGCATACATTGTGCTGCGCTTGAAAAAAGAGGACATGCCTAGAAGCTTTAAAATGGGAAGTCGGAAAACAGGGATTGTTGTAGGTAGTTTGATTTTGGGCTTTTTCTTGGTGGCCTTCTTCATTTCGACTTTCCCGTCTCCTTTTGAAATTATGGCTTATTTGCAAACGGGCGTTGTAGCTGAAGGTTCAGCTAATCCACTGTTTGTTTTAACCTACAATGTCTTGGGAATTGTCATCTTCTTGGGCTTTGCCTGGGTTTGTTACCAACGCTATGAAAAAAAGAATAAAGCATTAAAAGGAGCCAATGAGCATGCATAATTTAAAACGCTGGGAAAATCATCAGCTGAATCATATCAACCGTTTGCCGGAAAGGGCGCATTATTATAGTTATTTTAGTCAAGAGGATGGGCAACAGGGCTACACTCAGGCACGAAACTATCAAAGCTTGAATGGGGATTGGCGCTTTCTGTTCTTAGCAGCTCCGGAGTATTCCCCCGTTGATTTCTACCAAGTGGACTGCCAAGAGGAGCAGTGGGATACGATTCTGGTTCCGAGTAATTGGCAGCTGCAGGGCTATGGCAAGATGCACTATTCAGATTTATGGTACAATTTTCCGATTATTCCGCCAAAAGTACCGACGGAGAATCCTACGGGGATTTATCGGCGAACGTTTGAGCTGAATGAGGTAGAGGCCAATGAACGCTATTTACTGAAATTTAATGGCGTGGATTCGGCTTTTGAGGTTTACGTGAATGGGGCGTTTGTGGGCTACAGCAAGGGCGCTCGGCTACAAAGTGAGTTTGATCTTTCTGACTTTGTGCAGTCTGGAAGTAATCAGCTAACGGTTCGAGTTTTCCAATGGTCAGATGGAACGTATTTGGAGGATCAAGACATGTGGTGGCTGAGCGGGATTTTCCGCGATGTCGAATTCTATTCGCTTCCTCGTGCTGGAGTGTATGATTTAACGGTAGTCGCGACTACCGATGATACGTATCAAATAGGTCAGTTAATGGTGACTCCGCAGCTTTCGTCTGTTGAGGAACAAACGATTCGTTATCGGCTAAGCTTGGCTGATGAACTAGTTATGGAGAAAACATTATCAGCTGGTGAAGTGCTTCAGGAAGAGTTGGAAGCCGTGAAGTTTTGGTCAGCTGAGACACCTACCTTGTATTTGCTTGAAATTGAAGTGCTGCAGGAAGGTTTAGTTGAATATATTCCATTGAACATAGGGTTTCGTCGAGTGGAGGTCCAAGGGAAGCAATTCTTATTCAACGGGCAGCCAATCATTCTAAAAGGGGTGAATCGGCACGATTATAGTCCTGAGAATGGACGAGTGGTAACTCGAGAAAGTATCGAAAGTGATATCCAATTGATGAAGCAGCATAATATCAATGCCGTTCGAACTTCTCATTATCCTAACGCTCCTTATTTTTATGACTTGTGTGATGAATACGGTATGTATGTGATTGATGAAACGGATTTGGAGTGTCACGGTTTTGAGTTGACCAACGACTACGACTGGATTTCCAATAATCCTCAGTGGGAAGCAGCCTATGTGAATCGCCTGTCACGGATGATTCATCGCGATAAGAACCATCCTTCGATTCTTATGTGGTCGCTGGGAAATGAATCGGGTTTTGGGAATAATTTCCGGACGATGGCAGCCTTTGCCAAGGCGACCGATCCAACACGTTTGGTTCACTATGAAGGGGATTTCGAGGCTGAGGTTACTGATGTGTATTCAACTATGTATACTTGGCTGGAGCATGATGAAAAATTAACCATGACTGAAGTGATTGAAAAGACGCAAAAGCCCCACATTCTTTGCGAGTATGGGCATGCGATGGGCAATGGTCCCGGAAATCTGAAGGAATACCAAGAATTGTTTTATACACATGATCAATTACAGGGTGGATTTATTTGGGAATGGTTTGATCAAGGGATTCAATCGGTTGATGATACCGGAAAGACCTACTATAAATACGGCGGTGACTTTGGTGATGTGCCGAATAATAGTAATTTTTGTATTGATGGTCTGCTGCAGCCGGATCGGACCGTTTCTACCAGCTTGATTGAGCTGAAGAAAATTTTCGAACCGTTTGAGTTAAATGTAGTGAATCGTCAGGCAGGAGTCTATCAGCTGATCAATCATCTAGAATTCACCGCTACCGATGCGTATGATTTTTATTATGAACTGCAGGTTGAAGGAGAAGTAGTTGAAGTGGGTGCTTTAACTATACCAGCAATTAAACCACAGCAACGAGGAACCTTCACTTGTCTGACTAAAATTAATGTAGGATCTGAACAACTGGTTACCTTGCATGTAATTACTCAAGCGAAAAAAGCGACGAAATGGTGTGAAGCTGGTTTTGAATTGAGTCGTTCAGTAGTGAAGGTACAAGAGCCTCAGCTTTTAAAATCAACGACGGAGGCACCTGTGGCGGTTGAAGAGCAACAAACTAGCCTGCAGATAGCGACGAATAATGGGCTCTTTATTTTTGACAAAGTGCTTGGTGAGCTTACTATTAAACGAAATGATCAGCAGCTGAGTGGTCCAATGATGAACTTCTGGCGAGCGCCGATCGATAACGACATGTATCTGATTGAGGAATACTACAACAAGTATTTCATGAATTTATGGCATGAAACGTTAATTGACTTTAGTTATGAGTCCACGTCGGACCGATGTGTAATCACAATCCAAAAATATTTGGGAACGACAAACAGCTCTTGGTATTTCGATATTCGTCAAAGCTATACTATTTTCGGCGATGGAAAGATGACTGTAATGATCGATGGCATTGCGACTGGTCGAAAAGATCAGGCACCCGCAATGATTCCACGTATTGGAGTTAAAATGGTCTTGCCAAAAGTCTATGAGTCGGTGACGTATCGTGGCTTGGGCCCTCATGAAAATTATTGCGATTCTCGTGAATCGGCTTATCCAGGGGTGTTTAAAGATACGGTGGCTGGAATGTATGTACCTTATGTGTATCCGCAGGAGCATGGAAATCGAATGGAAATGGACTATTTGGAGTTAAACGGCGACAATCAAGCCATAAAAATTCAAGCAGCGGACAAATTAAACTTTAGTGTGTCTCATTTTGCTGATAAAACCTTGGAAAAGGCAAAGCACACCAATGAGCTGGTAGAGGACGAGGCGACTTACCTATACTTGGATTATAAGCAAAATGGTCTTGGCAGCAATGCCTGCGGACAGGATCAGTTGCAGAAATATCGTTGTACCTTTGATGATTTTTCTTTTGGCTTTACTTTTGAATAGAGGGTAAAACTTCCGCTATCTTTCCGTCAACTATGATAAAATGAACTCGTAAGTTGTTGATAGGGGGAGTACAGATGACGGAGGGTTTTTCCTTTCGAGGGTTGAATTTAATACCAATTGGGGTAGCATTAAGTCCAGAAGAGCTAAAGACAAGGATGACGTTTGAGGGTGCGATTAGTTATGAACGTTTGAAGGATTCGAGCTTTGTCTATTTTATGATGACTAAGCATGACTTGGAAGAGCTGCTGGAGAAGCTGGGACCGCTTGATCCAGAAATACCGGCTTTGTATCAGATTAAGGGTTCGTTGATTTCAAGTCGTTTAAAGGATGAAACAGTGGATGGCTATTATTTGCCAACACAATGGGGCTTCATCCGGGTAAATTTATTGGAAGAAGAGGAGACGTCGAAATAGACGCCCCTCTTTTTTTGTTTAGCGAAAGCTTCCCCAGCTTGCCCCAGTTCGGATAGTTCCATTCGAGGGTCCCGTTGCTAAATAGGCCATATTCCCATCTGCTCGCGGCTGCCGAATCCAGACATAGCTGTTTTGATGAGCAAAGGCATCGTAATGAACCTCAGCCCCTGCTGGCAGTACGGCCCAACTTTGGGCATCAGCAGAAGGTTCTGCTCGGAGATGAATCGCGGTATTCAAGGTAAAGATACCTTTTTCCGCGGTTCCCCAACTTGGAGCAGGTGATGGAGCAGCTGTAGATGCGCCATCGGTAAAGTAGCTAAGCGGCTTCGTGCCTGCCAAACGGTTTAAATCCAAAGCGCCTGCATAACCTGCAAGTCGGCCAACCGAGGTATATTGATGCAAATCGTAGTGATTGGTTGCCGTGGGATTCGCCCCTTGATAGCTGCCAGTATTTGCGCCATAAGTTGGCAGCCAAATACCGTCAAAATTCTCGGTAACTAGATTGAAGGTGCTGTAGAGGTGATTGGCAATATAAGCCCCGACTTTTTTACCGGATAAATCTTTGAGTTTGCGACGACAGCATTCTATGCCGCCGCGCATGTCCGACATGGATTGTTCTTCAACATCCAGCCAATAAAAGGTTGGATTGTACTGTTTAGCACGTTCGTAGAAGATCCGAGCTTCTTCCTCCATGTCATTGTGGTTGACGCCTCGAACCCAAGCATAGACGGCGACTGGTACACCTAAGGCTTGGAAATTCTCAATGTGTGTTCGGTAATGCTTGTCTTCATAAGCTGAGCCGTATTGTACACGGACGATTACGTGAGCAACCTGTTCAGCCAGCTGTTGGTAGTTCATTTGCGACGGCACCTGCCATTCGCTGATATCTAAAATAATTGGTTGGGTCATGTTCTCTCTTCTTTCCTTCAGGTATTTGGCAAGCTTGCTAACCCAATCATGCCTGAAAGGTCCGGTAGAAAACAACTGCAATAATTATACTTTAAGAGTAAACTCCTCGTTCTTCATTTATTGATACAAGCGAAGTTGGTATTCGAATTTTTCAACTATAACAAAAATTAGTTCTGTTGGATAAAGACCTGAAGAGATTAGTAATAAAATCAAGGGCTTTTGTTAGAGAATTCCAGAGATTTAAGAAGGCGGAGGAATAGTAAGTCTGGTGCTGATTTCTTCGGACTGAGAAAGCGAGTCAGTCCGAAATGTAGCCTTTTTTTGTCTATGTATAATAAGAAGCTAGCTAGACTTGCAGGAGGTTGCACTAGTAGCTACCTCCTGATAATCAAAGCTTAACAGTTGGAATTGGGTCAACTAAGGCCCGTTTTAATCCATTTTCGAATTTTTGGCGAATAGAAAGATCAACTAAGTCATTTAGATACTTGATGTCAGAAATCGTCGGAAAGATATCTGTCACGATGCAATTTTCCTTCTTTAGGGTGGTTAAGCAGGTGATAATAAAGTCGAAATCGCTTAATTCGGCCTCATTATCAGGTGCATTGCAAAACTCATCATAATCAATTACTTCAAAAGCCAGATTATTCGTAAAGGAGTTGTTCAACTGATAAGAAAATAGTTCGCTGTGTTCTTTATCATAGGTATACAAAACGCCAACCCGTTTCTTTTCCTGATGCTCATTGATTAACCGTGTTAAGGTGGTTTGATTGATCAATAGTGAGTACATTAATTCATAAAACAATCCATCATTTCCGATGGCCGTTCGTAAGTGCAGAATTTCCTGGTAAAGCTTCTCAGAAAGTTCTTTTGAGAAACAGCTGTTTTGTTCGAAAAAATTTAGGACAAAGCGCTGTTTTTTCTTGTTCAAAATATAATTAGGTCCTACATAAAGCAAAAGAGCTACGTCAATGACACGGTTATCGTCAAAAGAATGCGGGCAATCAAATAGGGCATACAAGGTTTCGAAAAAGGTAATGATCGAGCTCTTTTTTCTAACCAATTCGGGCATCGTGATCGTTTCCTCCAAAAACTGGTACAGTTGTGAAAAGATGCCATTGAGATAGCCAGAAAAGTTTACAGAGAAGGTCTCCTCGAAATCTTGATAGCTAAATACAAGGTTAAATTCTTCAGCATTATCAAACTCCTGTGTTAGGAATTCTGGAAAATGTTTGCTTAGCTTAATAATTACCCAAATCCATGTTTTAAGACGTTGCTTGTCTTGAAGCCCGCCAACTAGAGGTAAATTGGTGAAGCTTAGAACAAGCTGATCCAATAGTTGATTCTCCTTAGGTGAAATATAGTCATCTAAAAAATCATACTTTTCGAACATATAGGCAATGAAAAAAGCACAAATTTTATGATAGTCTCCCTGGAATCTAAACGGAGAATCACTCAAGGAAAAACCATAGGATTCACAAACCTGCTTTAGGGTGTGACGTAATTGGTTGCATTGAGACCGGCTAATACCAAAACGTTGAACAATTTCCTTCGTTTGAATAAAAGGATTCAGGAAAATGATCTCCAACAATTGGAGCTGAATCGATTGCTGATAGAAATAGCGATAAATTGTACTATAGTTGGTACGGTTATTCCGTCTAAGAAAATAGGTACCTTTCCCCTTTTGGATATAGAAAAAATCGGTTGATTGTTTTACTTCATCAATATAAGTGCGAATGGTCTGTTTAGAAGCGCCGGTCAATGACTCCAATTCTTCAATGGTTATCTCATTCTTTTCTAAAAAAGCCTCCATGATGAGTAGCTGAGCTTGATGTTTTGTCGATAATAATTGCTTCATAGGTCCACTTCCTTCAGTAATATGTGTATTTGATGAATATCCATTTAGAACAAGGATATAAGAATCAGTGATAATTTTAACCTCCATTATAACAAAAAAATAATGGAAACGAATAGGAAAAATATTTTTTGGTATTTTGTATCTATTGGTTAAAAAAATAATTTTTGAAGATACAAAAAGAATCAGTGTATTAGAATAAGCTAATAAAAGGTTCATTAGCATATGAAAAACTAGTTTTTGCTGTTAAAAATAAAATAATGAAGAAAAATGAGTTGAATAGAACTAATTTTATGTTGTTAGATGTTGATTGTCTTGACAATCTGTCACTTATTAACTGAAAGTTATAAATAATGTTTTTCGGTTTTTATTGCTCTTGGAATAAACTCACATTATACATTTAGATATGAAATGAAGCCAATAATTGGCATTTTATTTAGAATAAGTAAGGGTTGTTCGAGGCAAACAGCATCCATATATTCAAAGGAATGGAGATTTTTTAATGCAAAAAATTTTAGTGTTAACTAGAAATGTTTTAAATGAACAAGATCTACAGGAGAATATTCAACGTCTTAGTCATGAAGTATACTGCACTTTTTGTGATTTTGACCAATTAAACAATAAAGTCTTCTTGATGAATATCGTTAATTTTTTCCCAGTAGTGATAATTAGTGAGACAATCTCGGATCATCAAATGGCAGAAATTTTGAAGGTTTTGAATACAAGTGATATCAAAGTCTTCAGAAAAGTTGAGTGCCTGCCGGATAAACAAGACCGGGAACAATATGCATCATTGGAAATTGATGATTGGATCGAAGCTTCTGATACCTTTGAAGTGCTGCGTGAGAAACTGGAGCGCACTTCATCTGCTAATACAGCGCAAGTAGAGATGACTAATGGATCTTCCAGCATTAACACACCGAACCAATTTTATTTGGCAGAAGGTGAACAATTCTTGCGGGCATTGCGTAAGCTTTCCAGCAATGAAAGAAAAGTTTTCTACTATTTAGTATCCGTAGAAAACAAAACGATTTCTCGAAAATCGATTTGCGAACATATTTGGTCAGACGAGCTAACAAACTCTCAGCTTTCTTCATTGTCTAACATTGTTAAAAAGATTCGTGGTAAGTTCCAAGATGTCGGTATTCATGATGAAATCATCAAGAACCATTGGAAAAAAGGCTATGCCTTTACTGACAAGTTCTGGCAATTGATTCAACTGGCAAAATCAGAAGGTCAATTAGCTGGATAATAAGAGTCACGGATAAGAGAATACAAAGAGTAACGCAGGTTAGAAAATTCGCCTGCGTTACTCTTTTCTTAAGGAGAGGAAATATTGAAGAAAAAATTATTGACAACGGGATTGCTGGCTATTCTTATCGGTGGCAATCTAATAAATACGGCCGTCGTTTTTGCTGAAACTGTTCCAGCAAAAGCTGAGAGCCAAGAGTCAGAGTCGGTTTTACCTAGTACCACGGATTCATCAGCTGCGATACCAGAGGCGACAACGACAGAAAAAGTACCAGAATCAGCTGCCACTACTGCTTCTTTGACTGAAGAAACAACAAGCAGCAGTGAGACGGAAAGTTCATCAACTCCAAAATCTGCTGCAGCATCCAAGGCTACCAGTGTGATTACCGATTCTTTATTGGCTAAGGGAACATTGCTAGCAATGGATGGTACCGAATATAGCCAAACGGAACGGACAAGGACCTTGAATAATACACCGGTTCGGTTGATGCTGGATTTTGTGATTGAAGATCAGGATTATGCGCCAGGATCTACTTATGAGCTGACGTTGCCGGAGCATTTAGGTTTTTCAGCTGGAAGCGGCACGATTAAGAATCTTGAAGCAACCTGGCAGGTATCACCTGAGACGCGGACCTTGACGATCCAATTTGCTCAACGCATCACGGATGCAACCTTTTCATTAGAGTTGAAAAGCTACCTATATACAGATAGCCAGCCGCTAGTGGATGTAGCAATTGATAGTCAGCAAAAAAATAGTTATCCGATTGATTTATATGAGACTGTCGATCCGATTCGCTACAGTGAAACCAAAGCGGTAATGGGGCTGAACGGTACGGTTTATTACAATTTGGATCGGACTTTAGCTGGTCAGGAAACCTTGACCCTTTCCTTGACAGATACTCCAGGAGCAGTATTTGAAAAAGAGGAGCAAGCACCTTTAAGTGTTTACGAATACGATGTTGATATTAAAGGAAATGTCTTGCCGGAAAGTGAGCATTTGCTAAGTGAAGGCAGCGATTATACGCTAACCAGCAATACCTTATACGATACCTCAGTGGAAATTAATCAGCTGAATCAGCAGAAAGCATACGGCGTGCGGCATAATTTTACAACCGGACTAGAAGCTGTCACAGATTATACATATTCATACAATAAGGGCTATCCTACAACTGGCTTTGGTTCAGTTAAATTGAAGCGAACCACGGCTCAATATGGTGGTCTATCCTTAACTGCTAAAAGCAGTAAAAATCAAAAAGAAGTGTATTACCGCTCGTACGATTCAGTGATGTCTGGCAGCATGTATAATAAAGGGGATTATTCCCTCTATATTCACCAGACTCCTACGAAAATGAAGGCTGGAGAGCAAATTATTTTAACGAGTCAAAATGGTCAAGCGTTTGAAAGTATTCAACTGACAGCCAATACAGGTGCCTTTGAAATGGTTAATGTGGATGAATATTTTGATGTGAAAAAGGATGGTGCTACCGCTACTGTAACGGCGAAGAAAGACAGTACGTTGCGCATTGGAATGTTTCGGGTGAAGGTTCCCTTCAATGGTAAGGACATCATTATCAATGTGGAATCGCCATTAATAAAGGGAAAATCTTTTAAAATTGTTGAGGATACATTTGTACAGCCGATTTCTATTTTAAATCCTAACAATGTAGAAACAGCCTGGGGGAACTACACTGAAAATGGGGCCTACATGTCAGATACTACCGTGGGTGTTGAAGGAAGTACTAGTGCACCAATTAAAAATCTAGAAATTGCCATTGAGCATCCGAAGTATTTAACGCTTCGGCAGGTGCCTGAGGTTTCCTTCTATTACAAGTTGGGACAGGATTATACGATTACACCAACTGAAAAAGGTAGTGTGATTAAATTTACTACCCCGATTACGCATTCAGTTCAGATTGATTTAGGCTTTAACTACGTTCCCGACAGTCTAGCCGTAAATGTTGCAATTCCGATTGATAAACTGCCAGTAACTCTTAAGGCTGATGGGTACGAAACGATAAATACCACTGTAACTACTGGAAGGAAGCAATATTCGGAAGCGACGCTGCAGGCTAAAGAGAACCAGTTTTTGGTGAATCCTCGACAGGATACTAGAGAGAATCTTGTGGTGCAAGCGAAAGCTCCAGAAAAAACGGACGTCGTTTTTAATATTTACGATATATCCAATGATAAGGAAGTAGGCGTTTACCCTCAATATTGGTATTATGGATTGTTTTTAAAGAATCCTATGAATGAACAGGATGAAGGCTATCCAGAGGTGGCTTATGATAAAGAGAGTCAGACGTATACCTTTGATTTTGGTAATACCAATAAGCGTTACATTATTGAGTGGAAGTATGCCAATGGTTGGAGTGATGGACCAGCAGTAGCGGTTCAAGGACGGAATAAGGATCCACTTTATAACGATCGAGAATTGACCGCAACTGCTCAAGTAACCAATAAAGCTAGTACAATTATTGAAGCAGCGCAAAGTGCGGTTCCTGAAGTCAATAATCTGACCACTACTACGGTTAAAACGCAAAATATTGATGATAAGACTAAAAAGGTTGTTAATCCGACGATTGAACTGTTTACCAAAGGCAATACCAATGCGTCGATTGATTTGAACTCGATTCGTGTGTCGGGTGTTTCTCAGGAAAGCTATCAGGTTGAAGCAACTGCCACAGGGGCGAAGCTTATTTTTTCTGACTATACCTTAACGCAAAATATCGAAATAACCTATAATGTGATTTCGCAAAATGCCGGACAGGTTTCGACGGCAGCGACAATCAGCTCTGAAAGTACCGAAGGGCTTAACGAGGCATCTCGTACGGCTGAAACAGCAACTTTAAACTTGAAGTTTTCGGCTGGTGATTCTGAAGGAATCGTTTATAAAACACAAGCAGAATTCCAAGTATTTGATTCTGATGAGAAAACAAAAGCAATTTCTGAGGTGGACTTGAAGCTGGTGGATAAGGTGACGGGTCAGACGTTAACCTTTACTACTGATGAAACAGGCAGCTATTTGTTTGATGAAATTATGTCTGGTAAATACGATTTGTATGTGGCCAATGCACCGGCTGGTTATATAATTCCAGACGAATACCTTCAAGGCAAAGAAATTCAGCTGGTCAAAGAGAAAAATACGATTTTGGTGTATTTAGATCCTGTGCCAGATTTTAGCAGTGTTGCTGCTAAAGACTCAACACTTTATACTGGGGATTCTTGGACGGCTTCAGATAACTTTGTGTCAGCGACTAATACGGCTGGCGAAGAAATGACCTTGGATCAGTTAACTGTTGAAGGTACTGTGGATACTGCAGTTGCCGGAGATTACCCAGTGACTTATAAAAACGGGACTAAGAGCGCAGTTGCGATGATTCATGTGCTAGACAATCAAGAGCAGATAGCTGCTAAAGATTCGACGATTTATGCTGGAAGTCAGTGGAAATCAGAGGATAATTTTGTTTCGGCTAAAGACAAAACCGGAGCAGCCGTTCCTTTTAGTCAAGTTTCAGCAGCTGGTTCAGTTGATACAAATAAACCGGGGCAGTACGAAATTACTTATTCCTACAACTCTGCACAAGCGGTTGCGATTGTAACAGTCATAGCGGATCAGACAAGTGTGGAAGTAAAAGATTCTACCATTCATGTGGGGGATAAATGGACGGCTGCTGATAACTTTGTCAGTGCCACGAATCAGGCCGGAGAGTCGGTTGACTTGGATCAATTGACGATCAAGGGTGCTGTGGATACCAGCAAAGTCGGCAGCTATGAAGTGATCTATCAAAATGGTGCAAAGAGTGCAACAGCGACAATAACGGTGGTAGACGAGCACGAAACGATTGCAGTGAAGGATTCGACAATTTATGTAGGAGATGCCTGGGAGGCAGCTGATAACTTTGTGTCAGCAGCTGCTAAAGATGGCAGTTCGGTTGAATTCAATCAAGTGGTGGTAGCAGGCACGGTTGATCCAGAAAAGGCTGGTACTTACAAGGTTACCTATAGTAATGGAACAGCTAGTGCAGTTGCAACGATTGTGGTAAAAGACAATTTAGCAAGTCTCTCTGTAGCAGATTCAACGATCTATGTTGGTGATGGATGGCAACCAGCCGATAATTTTGTGTCAGCTGCCGATCGTGATGGCAAAGCAATTAATTTCAAAGATGTCCGATCAAAAGGTGAAGTAGATACCAATAAAGTAGGAGTGTATGAAGTAACGTACACCATTGCACAGACGGGTAAATTTAGTGAGAATCTTTTGCAAAAACTCCTAGCTACCGAAAAAACAGTAAGCGCGACGGCCAAGATTAAGGTAGTTGAGAAGAAAAAGGACGACGAGAAGACGGATAACTCTACTGGAACGAAGGATAAAGATTCTACAGATTCATCAGATTCAGTAGGTTCAGCAAATACAGCAGGTCCAACGAATACAGCAATTCGAAAAGTAACGCCAGCCAACAGCCAGACGCTTCCTAAAACGGGAGAAAAGAGTCAAACCTGGTTGTACGCTTTAGGGATTGTTTGTATAGCTGCCGCTGGCTATCTTTGGTGGCGGAAGAAAACAAAATAAATGGATAGTTGATTGAAGCAGCTCATTGTTTTTCAGAACCGAGAGCTCTTGTTTAAATTCTACAAACTACTATACTATAGCTAGTGAGAAACTTTACCAAGACAGTAGTAAATGAGAGTTGGAGGAATGAAAAACGATGAAACTAGCCATTATTCTAGAAACGAAAGAACACGAGAAAGCTTGGAACGCCTTCCGCTTTGGGGTTGCCAGCTTGAAAAAGCAGCACGAAGTCAAATTCTTTCTAATGGGTGAAGCGGTGGAAGTTGAAGCGATTGTTGATGAAGAATATGATGTACCGGCTGAAATGAAAAAGCTGGAAGAAAACGGTGGAGAGCTGTTAGCCTGCGGTACTTGTCTAAAATCACGACAATTGGAGGATCAGACCAGCTGTCCGATTTCTACAATGTTTGATTGTGTGGAAATGGTGGAGTGGGCAGATAAGGTCGTTACTTTTTAAGTGTCTCAAACAGATTCTTTGCTATCAGCTATTGAACATGCTACCTTTAACTTATAAAAAGTAAGTAAGGAGGATGAACGATGAAAGCTTTATACGATGCCGGACAAGCTGGTGGCAAGAATTTACTGTTGCTTCACGGAACAGGTGGCGACGAACGTTCATTAGTAGATATCGCCCGCTTTTTAGATGGCAGCGGCCGTATTCTCTCTTTTCGCGGCGAAATCCAAGAAGAGGGCATGAATCGCTTTTTCAAACGCAATGGCTTAAATCAATTTGATTTCGAGAGTTTGGAAGAAGAAACGGACAAGCTGCTATCTGCGATTGAGAATGAGAGTAAGGACAAAGGTGTAGCCATGGAGGATTGGATACTTGTTGGATATTCCAATGGTGCCAATATTGCGGCTCATTTATTATTGGAGCGGGAAACACCCTTGAAAAAAGGCCTGTTTTTCCATCCAATGTCTTTAGAGGTCCATACGAAGACCTTTGATTTATCCGATAAACAGGTCTGGCTGTCTTACGGCGGCGATCGTGACCCAATTGTTAGTCAAGAGTCCTTTGATGAGCTGGTCACGGCCTTCCAAAAACGCAATGGAAATGTAACTGTTGAAAAAACAAGTGCGGGTCACCAAATTAATATGGAAGAACTGCAGTCTGCCCGTAATTGGTTAGCAGGGATGTAAGCAGATTAGTTGCAAAAAGCGTTAATAATGCCTACTCTTAACTAAAGAGGAGGTCATGATTATGACAGACACAAGCAAAGAAATAAAAGATGCAAAAGACAAAACAAAGGGTAAAGCCAACGAAACTGCTGGCAAAGTCAGAGGAGACAAAAGCCAAGAGCTAAAAGGCAAAGGCCAATCCCTTGGTGCTGACCTTAAGAATGATGCTCGCCACCTAGGTGATGAGATCAAAGAAGAAGGCCACAAGTTAAAAGAAAAGTTCAGCAAGAAAAAAGAAGATTAAAATTACTGACTGACGATCCTAACGGATGGTCAGTTTTTTTGTGGGTAAAGAAAAACAGCAGCCAGCCTCTTTTTCAAGAGATTCTAGCTGCTGCCTAAGGGTCTTTTTCGAAAGACCGCTTCATGTTATTCTGTTAGGAATTTCTCAATTGCTTGACCATTCTGCTGTGCATCCAATTCAATCACACTACCACTTTCAGTATAGTCGTTGAATTGCCAAGAGCCATCCACAGGAACAGCCAAAGTTTCTACTTTTTCGGTTTCGCCTAAAGCAAAGTCTTTTCCGACACTTAACATAGTGCTTTCTGGTACGTTAGTTTCAACATATCCCAGTAGCTTGCCGGTTGTTTTAGGCAGTTTTGTTAAGGTAGTTACATTAGTAATTTGGCTGGCAATAGCCTCCATTACTTGCTGCTGGCGTCGAACTCGACCAAAGTCGCCTTCCTCGTCTTCACGGAAGCGCGAATATTGAAGCAAGGTATTGCCATCCATTTTTTGTTTGCCCTTTTCAATGAAAACACCGTCTAAATCCAAATCTTTTTCCGCATCAATGCTGACACCTTTAGGGAACAACGTATCTACGGCATCTTTGAAGTGATCAAAGTCAATAACGACATAATATTGAATCGGCAGATCAAAGTTTTCTTCCAGTGTTTTTCGGACTAGTTCAATTCCACCGTACGAATAGGCAGCGTTGATCTTGTCCATCCCGTGCCCAGGGATATCTACATAGCTGTCTCGCATGATCGATACCAATTTGGGGACCTTTTTGGATTGGTCATAGTGGGCGACCATCAACGAATCCGATCGTCCGCGGTCTTCTCCGCGGGAATCTGAACCGATAATCAGCACATTCAAGTCGTTAACGTCGGGTGCTTTTGTCCCGTTAAACTCAATGGATGCCTCAGTCGTTTTATTTTTAGATGATTCATAGCCGTTAATAAAAGAAAAAGCAAAATAGCCTTCTACGAGTACAATAACGCCTAGCAGGATCAAAAAACCCCGTTTGACAGCTTTCATAAATAACCCTCATTTCTAGTGATCTCGTGCTTATTATGAACTTTTTTCACCAGATGGGTAGTCTTATCATGGAAAGAAATCGAAACTTAGAAAAAAATCAAAAAATGTTCGCCTTTGTTCGTAAAACAATGGTTGTCTTTTATACCGTATATGATAGAATGATAAAAATACTATGAAGTGAGAGAGTGATAAAGATGAGAGAAGTCAACGTGGCTGTTGTAGGTGCATCTGGCGCAGTCGGCACACAAATGATCAAAATGTTAGAAGAAACATCCATGCCTTTAGGCGAAGTGAAATTTTTAGCTTCCTTCCGTTCTGCAGGCAAAGAATTAACTTTTAAGGGTGAAACCAAGATCATTGAAGAATTAGTGCCTGAATCCTTTGAAGGCGTTGATTTAGCTTTGTTCTCAGCAGGCGGCGGCATTTCCGCTAAATTTGCTCCAGAAGCAGTAAAACGCGGAGCAGTCGTGGTGGACAACACGAGTCACTTCCGGATGGACAAAGAGGTTCCCTTGATTGTACCTGAAGTGAATCCTGAAGCATTACGAGACCACAAAGGGATTATTGCGAATCCTAATTGTTCCACTATTCAAATGATGGTTGCTTTAGAACCTGTTCGTCAGGCTTTTGGCTTGAAACGAATCATTGTATCAACCTATCAAGCTGTTTCCGGTGCGGGAAATCAAGCGATGGAAGAGTTGAAGAATCAAACGCAAGCCTTTTTAAATGATGAACCTATGACAGCAGAGATTCTACCATGCGGTGGAGACAAAAAGCATTATCCGTTGGCCTTTAACGCATTGCCGCAAATCGATGTATTTGCAGAAGAAGGCTATACGTATGAAGAATGGAAAATGGTTAATGAAACAAAGAAGATTATGTCAGACGACAGCATCCAAGTTTCAGCAACCTGTGTTCGAATTCCGGTCTTGTCAGGTCACTCTGAATCAATCTATGTAGAAACGGAAAAACCAGCAACAGTTAAGGAGATTCAAGAGGTTATCGCCAATGCAGCTGGAGCGGTCGTGGAAGACGATCCTAGTCAACAAATTTATCCACAAGCATTAAACAGTGTTGGCAAAAAAGAAACCTTTGTGGGGCGGATTCGTAAAGATTTAGACGTCGAAACTGGCGTGCACATGTGGGTAGTTTCAGATAACCTGCTAAAAGGTGCCGCTTGGAACTCCGTCCAAATTGCAGAAAAAATGGTGGAAATGGATTTACTGTAAATAAACGCGTGATTCAGGACGTTCTTTGAAAAAAGAACGTCTTTTTTGTTATTTAAAATAGGAGGATAAAATTCTTTCGAAAGGACACTCTTTTTCTGAAAGTAAATAAAGGAGTGAAAAAAGTTTGTAAACACAGGAAAGTTTGAGGATCATGATTAAGTTGAAATGAGTAGAAGAAGATAATAAATAAAAGATTGGTTTTGTTGTATAAAATACATCTGTTATATTACGTGTTATAGTTAAAAAGTTAATGAAATATAAAATAAAAGAATTGTATTGTTAGTATATTAACATCACATGCTTGATAAATATTCTGGAAGGATAAAAATACCTTCTCGATCCTTGACATATAAGCGTTTTTCGTATAAATATCCTATACAGTTTTTAGGTAATCCAATAATGTCTTCCGGCTATAGAAAACAAATGCTTTAAATGTTTTAAAAATTGATAAACTCCTTGTTTTTTAATAATTGTTATATTATTATAATTGTATAAGAGTAAGTAGTCAGGACTTTGCCAGGGAAGTTGAGTTGAGCAACACCTAACTGGTAATTACGTCTTTGTTTTACAAGAAGGAGGTGCTCGATTCTGTTGGAAGAAAGTGAAATGGACATTCGTGAAGAAGAGAACCGAGACGCAACGGGAAGCAAAGGAAATGAAAAGAAATTACAAAAGTCATTACCACAAAAAGTTACAGGATGGTTAGCAATCGCTATCTGCTTATTGTTGCTCCCCATTCTAATAGCCAATCTGGCGATTATTGTAAAGGGCAGTTTAAACCCCGATGAGATTCCAACGGTATTGGGGTATGCACCGATGGCGGTTGTGACCAACTCAATGAACACAGGAGAAGCAGACGCAATTCGCGCGGGGGATTTAGTGATCACGAAACAAACCGATCCAGACACCTTAGAGGTGGGAGATGTGATCATGTTTAAGAATAATCAAACAGCGATCATTCACCGTATTGTTGGATATAATGATGCGTCAGACACTTTTGTTACCAAGGGTGATGCGAATAATTTGGAGGATTTAGATCCGGTAGAAAAAGGAAAGATTATTGGTAAATTTACACAGCGTGTGCCCAAAGTTGGAGATTTTATTTTATTTTCTCGAACACCTTTAGGCATGCTGATTTGTATCGGTATTCCGATAATACTGTTTTTGGGTTATGACTTTGTTGCTAAGCGTCTTACGCGTCGCAAAGAAGTTAGATCATAAATTAAAGGGGAAGAAAAGAAGGGATGAAAGAAATGAGTAATGAAAAGAAAACAATGACACAGCGCAAGAGCAATAAGTCTATAAAAACCGCTGTTTTATTATTTGGGGCAGTTTTGCTGACGACAAGTCTTTTAGGAGGTACGTTAGCAAAGTATACAGGAACAATTGGTGAAGCTAGTGATAGCGCACGAGTGGCAAAGTGGAATGTGGATGAAAAAATGAAACCATTTGATCTATTTGCCAATTCATATGTAAGCAAAGCTGGTGGAAATATTCCAGGTACTAACGAACCAGTAACAGTCAAAGGTGAGGGAACGACTAAGGTTATTGCTCCGGGTACACAAGGAGAAGCGATAATCAAAGTTGATGATACTATTACTGCTAGTGAAGTAGCCTACAAGTATAACTTTATGATCGACGCAGAGGATATGGATGGAACAAATCCTGTTTCAGCGGTAATTCCGTTTTATCGTAATGGGAATGAGAAGATTCCCACAGCACCAACTGCAGCTATTAAAGGTTGGAATGTTGACAAAAATGCAAGCAATAGTTTTGATGCTTGGCTGCCACTAGAATTTAAAGTTACTCAAGGCGCTTCAAAAATACTTTATGATGGTTTTACCAGTGGTGAAGATGGAACTGCTCAAGCCAAACGGTTAAGACAAGCCTTAACGAGTGTTGAATCTGATGTAATTTATCCTCAAAGCACTCCTAGTGATATTTCAACTATCTTAAACAATTCATCCGTCAAAATCGAGTGGAGATGGCAATTCGATCGAAATAAAGACGATCAAGATACGCAATTAGGCTTGAATGCCAACGGAACTGGAAATGAAGTACCTAATTTTGTAATTAAAATCGCTGCTGCAAAAACGCAAGTCGATTAATTCCTATTTAAGAAGCTGTTTTCAGCTTCTCAAAAGGTTGTCTAACCTTAGACAGCTTTTTGAGAGATTGAAAGAAGGGGAAAATGATGAAGAAGGATCTGCTAGTTAAAGTAAAACAGCTCTTGTTGATTTTCGCAGCGTTTTTCCTCTGTTTGACCATACACACGCAGGCTAGCTATGCTGCAGCCGAGGATTTTGTTTATGTGGAAGATCAATATGGTGAGCGTTGGCGTCCTGGTGAGATGACCAGTACCAATATTTTTACTACTATTATCGTAGATACAGCTGCCAAAACGACAGCTGACGGTGAAAAATTAATTGCTCCTGGAACGAGCGGTGAGTATTCTTTTACGATTCATAATACATATGAACATCCGATTGACTATACAGTGATTGGCAAAGATCAGAACATCGACGAATTGCCTTTGGATTTTAAGCTGCGAGTAGCTAATGGTCCTTGGATTACCGAAGGAAGTGATCGGTGGAATTTATGGTCAAATACCTTTCCTTTAAGCTATACGCGAAAGCTTGAATCTGGTATGAGTGAGACAATTAATCTGCAATGGCAGTGGCCCTTTGAGCGCAGTCGTGATCTTGGCGATACGAATTATGGAGAAATAGCAAAGACGAGAGAGTTGATTTATCAATTAACGCTAAATGTACTCGTAGAAACGGATGACGGTCAAGGGAAACCTAAACCGGTTGATACATCTGTAAATGATAGGAAAGGCTCAGGCTTCTTCTCTGACAAAAAGTGGCGGACGTATCCTCAGACTGGGGAGTCATTAGCCAAAGCCAGTATCGTTATTGGTTTTTTGATTCTCTTTTTCGTCTTTATTATTTTTCGCTTGCGCAAAGGACAGCAAGATGAAAACAATCGTTAATGGACTGAAAAATCTTATGATTGTCTTTTTACTACTGATTCTAACCTTCAATCTTTACAGCTTATACCAAAGTAAGAGTAACGACAGCCGCTTCCCAATGATACTTAGATACGGTTATGCTGTTGTGGCCTCTGGAAGTATGGAACCGACGTTGTCACAGGGAGATCTAGTGATTGTTCACGAGGAGACTGACTACGAAAAAGATGACATCATTACTTTTATTCAAGAAGGCGATAATCGAACAACTACACATCGGGTTATTGAACGTGAAGCCAAACAATTTATTACTCAAGGAGATGCCAACAATGCTGAGGATCAGCCAATTGTGGATGAACAAATCTTCGGAAAAGTGGTAGTTACACTCCCTCTAATCGGGTATATAATCCAGTTTGTGCGTACACCAGTAGGTTTATTAGTAAGTATAAGTTTGTTTTTTCTACTGTTCTACTTGGATACTCGGCGAAAATAAAAGGCAACATAGAAGCCAAAAATTAACCCAAATAACCAGTGAATGAAATCAAAAGGCCAAGCAGCTTTTTGATTTTTTTGTGCAGAACCTTGTTGTAGCAACACCGGAAAGACTTTTCTACCTAAATTTTATAGACAAATGGTCTGATTGAATTTACGATAGAAGCAGCAAAAGAACGGGAGAAGAGCATGAAGATTGGTGAACAACTAAAACAAAAACGACTGGAAAATAATTGGACACAGGCAGAGGTAGCTGAAGAGCTGTTTGTATCTGCTCGTTCAATTTCCAACTGGGAGAATGGAAGAAATATGCCGGACATTGAAAGCTTGATTCGTCTGGCACGACTTTATCGACTTTCTCTGGATGAATTATTAATGGAGGGATCGGAAATGGTAGAAGACTTAAAGAAAAAGGAACAGGCAGCACAATTGAGCCGAATCTTATTTTTTGGACCAATAATGACTAGTACTTTGCTGCTGATTTTGATGTTCATCCTGCCAAGTGGCTTGAATCGAGGTTGTCAATTTTTGATTGTAGCTGCGGCGGGCACAAACTTTGTTCCATGGCTTTATCTAAAAATGAAGATTGATCGGTTAAAAGGTCGTGAGCATGACTGGGAGAAAGAGATCAGAAACAGTAAAATAATCGCCTTTGCGGCATTAATTCTGATCTTACTTTTTGTCGCTTATCTGTATACGCTATAATTCTAAAAAAATAGGCTGCTCGAGACTAAAAAGACACGACTTTTTATCCTTTTTCACTATTTCCTATATATTTTTTATACACTTTACCTTAAAATTGTGAATGAAAGTTCTTTATTGGAGGATTGTGATGAAAAAAAGGCAAAAGGTTGTTGTTTACGGATTGATTTTAGTGATCCTGCTAGCTACAGGGATTAGTATAAAAATGGGATTGAGTAATCGCAGTGAAGAACAAAGTGAGCCGCCCGTTCAGAACACTGTCAGTCCTTTAACGGAAAAAGAAGAGGAACAATTGAAACAGGCCGATAGCTTGGCTATGCAGTACGATTATGATGGTGCAATCAAGCTGCTTCAAGGGCAGGATTTCACAGGAGTGGAAGAACGGTTGCTTGATTACAAGCTGCGAAAGAATGAGACCATTATGTGGTCTGACCCTGCGCTGTTTTCACACCTATCGATGCAGCCGCTTGTTCCTCTGCCGGAAAAAGCCTTCAGCTCAACTGGAACGGTGGATTATCAGGGCAATCATGTAACGACGGATGAATTTGAACGTCTGCTTAACGAATTATATGAACGAAACTATGTACTGGTGCGCTTGTCTGACATTGTGAAAAAAACGAACGATGGCACGTGGCAATTTGTCGGAGTGGCTTTGCCGGAGGGGAAAAAGCCGCTAATTTTGTCTCAAGAAAATGTTTCTTACAACGAAGAAAACTCTGAAGCAGGACTTTCCAGTAAATTAGTAGTGGATAAGGACAATCGGGTGAAAAGTTGTTATCGGGCTGGTGAGAATGAACTGGCTGGAAATTATGATATGGTACCTTTAGTGGATCAATTTGTCTGGAAGCATCCGGACTTTTCTTATCGCGGATCAAAAGGAGCTTTGGCAGTAACTGGTGCAGACGGTGTTTTTGGCTATAATGTTTCCGCAAAGAAGAACACCAAAGAGAAGCAGCGGGCAAAAGCTGTGGCTGATCGTTTAAAGGAAACCGGCTGGACACTGGCTTCCTACTCATGGGCACCAATCAATTTTGACCATTCTAGCTTGGCAATGATTCAAGCGGATACTATTAAATACCAAGAAGAGGTGGAATCGGTTATTGGTGAGACACCGTTGCTTTTATTTCCAGCAGGTTCAGATATTGGTACATGGCAGCCATATAATGAATACAATCAAGCGTATCTTTATTTAAAGGACGCAGGTTTTTCTGTCTTTAGCCAACAAAACGCCACCCAAGAATCCTGGGGAGAATTCACCCCAGAGTATTACCGGAATTCACGGATAATGGTAACCGGAACGGCTTTGGAGAACGGGCATTCCAGTTTGACGCCATTTATGGATATTGCAGATGTAATAGATAAAGAAGTACGGGGATTCCCCTAAGTAAAGGAGGCTGAAGGCCTTCTTTTTTTGTAAGCAATTTAAAAAAAGGGGCAAACCTTCAAAATGAAGAAAAGTTTTTTACCTAAAAACTTCAAAGTAGAAAGCAAGGATGTTTTATCTATCGTCAATCGGAACAGTTTGCGATTTTGAGCTTCTAAATCTTTTTAAGGGTTTCAACAGATTCTAGCTCTGTTCATGGTTTTTCAGCAAAAATCATGTATAATAGCTAGTGAGTATAAGCACAGACCGAACTGTTACGGGGTCTGAGGAAGCTGAAACCAATAGATAAAAAATATAAGAGGTGGCTATTTTTGAGTACAATCAAAATGATCCCCTTCAGCGGAGTACGTGAAAATGGTAAAAACATGTATGTGGTTGAAGTGGATAACGATATTTTTGTCCTAGATTGCGGACTAAAGTATCCAGAAAACGAACTGTTGGGAATCGACATTGTGATTCCTGATTTTACCTATTTAATTGAAAATGCTGATCGAGTGGCGGGAGTATTCTTAACTCACGGGCACGCAGATGCGATCGGTGCTTTGCCTTATTTAGTATCTGAAGTGAATGTTCCAGTTTTTGGTACGGAGCTGACGATCGGATTGGCGAAGTTAAGTGTGAAGGACAATGAAGACAGCAAAAACTTTAAAGATTTTCATGTTATTGATGAGCATACGGAGATTGATTTTGGTTCAGCCAGTGTCAGCTTCTTCCGGACAACGCACACAATTCCAGATTCCGTTGGGATTAGCCTGAAAACCGATGAAGGAAACGTCGTTTATACTGGTGACTTCAAATTTGATCCGACGGCTATTCCAATGTATGCAACCGACTACCGCCGCTTGGCAGAGATCGGATCGGAAGGTGTCTTGGTGCTATTCAGTTCTTCTTCTAACGCTGAAAATGCGATTCAAGTCGCTTCAGAACGAGAAATTTCCGACGAAGTATTCGATACCATCAAATACTGGGAAGGCCGGATTATCGTCGCTTCGGTTGCGAGCAACCTGCAACGGGTTCAGCAGGTGCTAAATGCCGCTGAAAAAGCCCATCGCAAAGTAGTACTAACCGGTCAAGATTTCGAACGAATTATCCGTACAGCAATGCGTTTAGGCAAGTTGGAAGTTCCTGAGGATTTGTTTATTACTCTGAAGGAAATGAAAAAGTACAAGCCTGAAGAATTAATCATCCTAGAAACTGGACGCATGGGTGAACCAATTAAGTCGTTGCAAAAAATGGCGAACGGTTCTCATCGCAATATTCGCATTGAAGAAGGTGACTTGGTCTACATTACCACTACACCAACTACGGCAATGGAAACAACTGTGGCAAAGACTGAAG
The DNA here is from genome assembly GCF_050499065.1 of Enterococcus sp. AZ071. Classification (NCBI taxonomy): domain Bacteria; kingdom Bacillati; phylum Bacillota; class Bacilli; order Lactobacillales; family Enterococcaceae; genus Enterococcus; species Enterococcus sp. AZ071. The sequence continues at coordinate 2,039,983 of NZ_JBIPAS010000001.1, read as the reverse complement.
ACATGATTTACCGTGCTGGTGGAATCGTGAAGAATATTTCAGAAGATCTGCGCGTTTCTGGCCATGCGAATCCCCGTGATTTGCAGTTGATGTTGAATTTTATGTCACCGAAATACTTTATTCCAGTCCAAGGAGAATACCGTCAATTAGCTGCACATGCTGATTTGGCTCACGAATTGGGGATGGCTTACAAGAATATTTTCATCACAGGACGAGGCGATGTGCTGGAGTACAAGAACAACCATCTAAGCTCATCCGGCAGTGTTCCTGCGGATAACGTCATGATTGACGGAATTGGAGTAGGCGATATCGGTAATATTGTCCTGCGTGATCGTAAAGTTTTATCTGAGGATGGTATCTTTGTCATCGTCGTAACGATTGACCGTAAAGGCAAAAAGATCGTTTCAGCCCCACAAATTACGTCACGAGGCTTTGTTTATGTGAAAGCAAGCCGAGATCTGATTAAAGAAAGCGGCGAAATAACCGAAGAAATCGTTGTGAAGCATTTGCATTCGGATGATTTTGAATGGGCCAAACTGAAACAAGATATCCGTGACAAGCTAAGCCGCTACCTATTTGAACAAACCAAACGTCGTCCGGTGATTCTTCCTGTCATTATGGAAGCCAATCAACGCCGTGGACGCCGCAAATAAATAGTAAGCTAGAAGACACAGTCGAACGTAACAATCGTTTGACTGTTTTTTTTTGACTCTTGAAAATACCGATCTCCAGAAGTTAGATTTTTGGTCTAACTTTTGGGGGTCGGTACATTTTCTTATCTATTAAGGTAAAGCAGGCAAACTGTCCATCCAAAAAGGCTCTAAGTTGTTCCCGTCTAAATCTACCACTTCCAATTGAAACATGTGCTCTTCTGGAATATCCATATCCAGTTCATAGAAATTGCCTCCATTTGCTTTTGCTGTTTCAGCAAACTGTTTGACAGCATCTGCATTTTCCATGCTGAAAGAAATCAGGGCACCACTTTTCAATTTGGTATCGGGAATTTCTTTGTGATCTAGAAACTTGCGATAGAAATTATGAGTTAAAAGCATGACGAAAAAATTTCCGTCCCAAACCATCGCACTTGATTCTTCATTTGAAAAATCATCATTTTTTTTGAACCCTAATGCTTGATAAAAAGCAGTAGAGTCTTGAAGATTGGACACTGGAAAATTAACAAAAACCGCTGTTGTCATTGTTCAATCAGTCCTCTCCATTTATAGTTCCTAAATAGTCTCATAACTACAGGAAAGTTGTCAAAAATAAAGGATTACAAGAATGATCTCGGGTTTGAATTCAGAATCAATGATGGTCAGTAAAAAGGGACCGCTAGAAAAAAACCAAGGAGAACGGGCTATTCTTCTTAGGCTTTCTTACGTTTTTAACTTATTAATCATTCTTGAAAATACCTAGTGATAGCGATTACTTTTACTGCTATAATAAAGAAGCTAACAGATAACTGAATCGTGAACGGTGGCTATCTCTTGGGAGGTGGTACTTATGGAGATAAGTACAAAATCTGAAGAAGGGAGAGGCCTTTTGTCAACTGCTGAAGCTTTGCAGCTGATGCTGGCATTTGGTGGCTTTGTGCTAACCTTTGTCGGCGTAGTTGTAGCTTTAATTGAACTAAAAGACAAAAGAAAATAACCGTTCAGCGATACCAAGATACGGTTATTTTCTTTAACTAGAATTTCTGTAGCTGCCGTTCTTGAAACGGTGTTCAAGTTAGCATTAGGGGCATGTTACCAGCATGCTCCTTTTACACCTCTATAGTAGCATTTTCTGCTTAAAAAGTATAGCACTCCATCCATAGAAGTAGTCTCGAGAACAAACAGTAACGCCAATCTTTACTGACGGACTAAAGCCACAAATAAGCAAAAATGAAACGCAATCTAAAGGCTCACTCTGCACAAGACTCTCTTCAAAGAATCAATGACTACAATCCATCACTAAAAAAACAACTGGTTCATTCAATTATCAAAGATCGCAGACTGCCAACAAAACGGCAGAAAAAAGCTAAATTCCAACCTCAATTATGTAGAACTTTTCTACTCAAAGCAGAGGTGCTGCGCGCATAACACCTCAAAAGCACCGTTTAAGACGGTGACTGTGAGTAGAGGTTGGTATTATTTCTTGTTGTGTCGATCAAGGGTAATGATCAAGGTCGCAAAAGCAATTGCCAAGGTCAACGCCTGATACACAGTCATGGCGGGAAATCCTTTCCTAGGTTAAGCATTTTTTTCGCATCCCTCCTTTATAGAAGTTCAGCCACCGCCATAAACACTGCTAAGTCAGATATCACCTCCTTTACAAACCACAAGGGCAGGGTGGGAAATCACTCTAGCGTTTTTTCTTTTTGCCTTTTTTCTTCTTCTTGGCTTCGTGAAAGGCTCGGACTCGATCAACTTGGGCCTTTCTTGGGTTAACGGGCTTCTGGATTGTCTGATTATCGATTATTGGCGAGTTACTTTCTGTTTCATTCGATACAGTTTCCAGTTGTTGGGATGAAGCACTTGGTACAACAACGGAAACTTCATTAGGCGCTGCTTTCTCAACAACAGCTGCCAGTGAATCAGAGTTCAATAAAGGAGCCTTCAAAGAAGTAGTTGACACCACCGCTTTTTTCTCAATTGACTTCATTGTTTCTGGCACTTGAACAATGGTTTCCGCCGTTCTTGGTGCAACAACCTCTTCTTGAATTATTTCTTCAAGTACATTTTCTTCTGGTTTTATTTCATTTAAAACAGGTACTTCAGAGATTTGCGGTGCTTCTTCAGCTACAATATGAGCTGAAAAGATATTGCTTGGATCAGCGATATAAGCTTCTGGTGTTGGCTTCGATAGATCAAAAATCGGTGTTTCAATAGTTTCCACGAATTTCGCAGAAACGACCTTAGTAAATTGTCGGATTCCGTCTTTCTGAAATAGATTTAACGTAGTTATGGTGTCTAAGGCTGTTTTGATTTCCTCTGGACTCTTCGTTGGATCTGGATCATTGTAGCCCCAGCGATGGGTTCTTCCTGCGGCATTTTCAAATACGGCTGCTAGTTTAAACATATTTTTTTCTCTCCTTAATTTTTTTATCTTTATATAGTAGTTTTTCAGGAACTTTCTAAAGTGTCCTGTTCATTTCCTTCAACACTTGACGGGATGACTTCCATTAATTCTGTAGTGACATGTGCAGGTGGAAAACACCGAGCTGATAAGATCTCCCACTCATTCTCTTCAAAATATTCTCTAAAGAAATAGAAGTAACGGCGCAGGGCACGAGTAATCCGATTGTTGGCAAAAAGATGCTTAACTAAATCCTGCAGGAATAATTCAAAATCAGATTCGCCTAGCATATGGCGAACTTTCATGGCTAACAATAGTTGAATCGTCACAGAACTATCCTGGGTTTCTTGATAGTAATGAACAATTTGTTCTTCTAGTTTGTTGCTTTTTAAATGAAATAGTTGGTATTGAGTGAAAGGCTGTTCAGTCATCGGTGGTTTCCTCCTTCAGCTCCCGCGGCGCTCTAGCCGCGGGGCATACTTGTGTTTAAAATAGTGGTGTTTCTTTGGTAGTAACAAATTCTGCACTTTACACTGAGAAGAACTGGCGGATGCCATCCTTCTTGAAGAGGTTTAGAGCAGTTAGTTCTTCTAAGCTTGCTTTGACTTCTGCTGGAGTCTTAGTAGTATCCGGTTCGTTATAGCTCCAGGTGTGCGTTTTGTCCGCTTCGGTTTTGAAGCGAGCGATTAGTTTTGTTTCGGGCATAGCTTCCTCCTTGGGTTTATTTAGTAACACGAGTTTGGTTGGTGACAATGATGCTGTCTAGACTGCTGCCATCTCCTGCTAAGTCAGCCATGACTTCGCCTAACTTTGTAATGTCTGCTTCTGCTGGGTTTGTGACGATGTTGCTGAAGTTCACTTTCTTTTGTTTGTCTTTGCCTGCTTGTTCGATTTGTACTTGTAATTTGGTGCCTAACTGCTGGATCATTTGGGTTCCTCCTGTGAGATCATTTTTTTGTTCCGGCCGGTGACTAAACAATAAACTAAAGGAATAAAAAAACAAAAGGAGACTTTTGCAAAATACCAGAGACTTTTGCACGATTTTTTTGGAGACTGTTGATTTGATCGCAAAGTATAATTTACTAAAAATAAAAGTCTAGGGGGATTTGCAAAAGTCTTGTGAAAGTAACGAATAGCCAATAATCCTGCTATGATAGGGATTGTTGGCTAAAAAGGCTTCTGATGGAAATTGATGTACAGTGTAAAAATAACTATAGAAACAAAAAAAGAATAACTATATCGAAAATTCTGGGGATATAATAAGGGCAATTTCTCCAAAAAAATCGCTGCAGATCCTTAGTTAAAAACAAGAATCTGCAGCGATCTTTTTAATTAATAGTAGATTGTTTCGTTTTAAGCTAATACAGTCGAGCCTCTATATCTGGGCAATCCGCTAGTTGTTGATACCAAAGTAGATGTTCCTCTAATTTGTAATGATTGAAAAACATGCCGGGACTCATGTGCCAGCGTTGAAGCAGGTCTTGGGTGTTTAGCAGCTGTCCAACTGGTGTAGCAGGAAGAGAAACGTAGTCTAAGGGACAGCCATCTGATTTTAAACTGGAGGCATAGTCTTGCCGATACGTCGCCAAAGAATAGACAGCTTTGCTGGCTAAATTGATTAATGAACGTTTGGAAATCGGCAGCTCCCAGAGTCAATCCGTGGGTCAGGATCACAGAGCAGATCCCTGCCTCCTCTCGAACGTAATCAATAGCTAAATGACTGAACCAGCTAGATTCTTCCGGTTTAACAATCGGGAATAGAGCAAAATGCTGATTCACGATGGGTACCTTTAATGATGGTAACGCCTTCAACGATTGGCAGGTTCGTCGCATCAGGTGATAATCCATTAAGCGATGCGTTTTAAAGAATGTATTGATGGTTTCTAAGGGATTTTCCTTAGATAAATAAAGCAGTTTTTCTCGTATAACCAGCGACCCTTTTCCATAGAGGACAAACGAGGATGCTTTGTCCTCTATCGAACTTAACCCAGTTTTTTGGTAGAAGATGATCCAATGTTCTCCGGTTGAAAAGTGCCCAGCTGCAAAATCAGCGAAGCTTTCCTCGATTAACTGACGATCATGATTTTTGGCAGCATTTTGAACATCCATAATATACTTGTCCCCTTCTTTGGTATATTCTAAGATATCTCCATCCTGCAAGCCACATTCCTTAGGGAAAAGCACCCCAGCTGATTGCCTATTTTTCGGACCTTTAGTTCGCCCATCATAAACCACTCCTTCTTTTTTATCAGAACATGTTCTAACTCTTGCAGTAAGCTGTGGCAACATATTGCTGCTATTTTTTTGAAAAACTTGTTATAATCACAATGATTAGAAAGAAGGATGTTTTATATGAGGACTTATCAAGATGATCCATCGGTACAAAAAAATCGCTGGTGGATATTAGTCTCGGTAGCCTTGTTTGCTTTCATGTCCACCTTGGATTCTAGTATTGTGAACATCGCTTTACCAACTATCTCAAGAGATTTAAATGTACCAATGAATGAGGCGGAATGGGTGGTTTCCATCTATTTAATCGTTGTTTGTGCCTGTCTGCTGCTGTTTGGTAAAATCGGTGACAGCTTTGGAAAGATTAAGGTGTATCGAATGGGTACCATCATTTTTACGGTGGGCTCATTGCTTTGCGGTTTCAATCATTCGCTAGAGTTTCTGCTGTTTAGCCGCGTGATTCAAGGCATTGGCGCCAGCATGACCATGGCAACTAATTCAGGAATTGCCACAGAAGTCTTCCCAATGCAGGAACGCGGAAGGGCATTAGGGGCAATTGGTGCATTTGTTTCCTTGGGATCGATTGCTGGGCCAGGAATTGGCGGCTTGATTTTGTCGCAATTTTCGTGGTCCTATATTTTCTGGATCAATGTTCCAGTGGGAATTATCACCATTTTAATCGGTGAAAAATTCCTGCCGAAAGATTTAACTATGTCCAAACGCAAGATCGATTTCTTAGGCTTCGGAACCTTTGCGGTAACGATTATAAGCTTTTTCGGCAGCATCTTCATCGGCCAAGAAATTGGTTATTTACATGCGCTGCCTCTAGGGCTGTTTGGCTTAGCACTGATCGCTTTTCTCCTTTTCATCTATGTAGAAAAACGAAAAACTGATCCGTTGATCGTCTTCTCCATCTTTAAAAATAAAATGTTTACCATGAGCTTAATTACAGCGGTATTGATCTTTGCCTCGAACTTTTTTGTCAATGTAGTGATGCCCTTTTATTTACAAAGTGCACGAGGGCTTTCGGCTAGTTATTCCGGTCTCTTGCTAATGGTATTTCCGTTATTAATGGTAGTGGGTTCGCCCATCAGTGGATACCTTACAGACAAGATTGGTTCACCAATTCTAGTTATTACAGGTTTAGCCATGCTTTCGTTAACTCAGATTTTGTATATTTTCATGAATGAAACAACACCTATCTGGTATTTTGTTATTGCAACAGCCATCATGGGCTTGGGAAACGCACTATTTCAGTCACCAAACAACACGATGGTTATGAGCAGTGTAACCAAAGAGAATTTAGGTGTAGCGGGTAGTATGAATTCTTTTGCTCGGAATTTAGGAATGGTGATTGGGATTGCCTTGGCAACAACGATTCTCTATGGTGGAATGAGTGTAGCTTATGGGGAACGGGTAACCACGTACATTGCCAATCGACCAGATATTTTTGTTTTTGGAATGCGCGTTACCTTTATCGCTTCCTTCGCATTGTGTTTTATTGCATTAGTTATTTCTGCCGTTCGATTCAGAAAAAAGAAGAATGCCTAGTTGTATCAGATGCTTTTAATTGCATTGAAGCTAATGATAGGTAAGGGCTGATAATTAAGAAATTGGTTCAGTTAATCAGTGGAGGATTCTATGGAAAATACAGTAAGTGACATTCAAGGTAAATGGTTGATTCAAGCGTCAAATTTTCCTATGTGGCTCTCAGGTAAACGACTCAATCCCTCCATCACCTATCGTGCGATTAGCAATGAAGCTGAGCGCCTGCTGGATTTAGTAGAGTATCAAAAGCCAAATGGCAAACGTAAATCTATTGTTGGGATAGATACGGTTGTTAACAATGGGTTTGAATGGCGTGGGAAAGGTCTTTTGAAATTATTGCGGAGTCATTGGTCTGTGGCAGGCAAGAACGAAACAATTCTGGTCATTCGTTTTGAAGCTTCTTTGGTAACTCCTGCAGGCGTCGATGTTCTGATAAGAGCAACGGATGATAAAAATGCCGATTTCAAAGAAATTCTAGCAAACTCCTTTGAGAAATTTGGATTGACAGCGGCGGAATTCGAAAGTTTGACTTGGCTTTAATGATCAGATTCCGTGAAAAAATATATAAAAGCAGACACTAGCAATCGGGAGCCATTTAGCCTGAGGTGCTTTGGAAGGAGAAAAAAATAGTGAATCAAGTAGAAGCCTATTTAACTCAAAAAGGGATTCATTTTACTGTCCATGAGCTGCCAGTCGAGCAAGCGGATGGAACTGCAGTCTTAACTGAAGAACCTGCGGATCACAACAAAATCTTTAAGACGCTAGTTATGAAAGGGAATAAGACGGGCGTAATAATCGCAGTTGTTCCCTTGGATGCACGAGTGGATTATAAGAAAGCGGCGAAAGCAACTGGGAACCGTAAAATCGGCTTGCCGCCAATGGAATTTGTATTGGAACATACTGGATACGAACATGGAGCGAATACACCAATTGGCATTCACTTAAATCATCCTGAATACTCAATGGTTTTTGATGATAGCATTCGGGAGTATAAACAGGTGATTGTTTCTAGCGGTGAAATTGGCAAAGCTGTTGAATTAGCTGCGAATGATTTATTGGAACTGTTACACCCTGAAATTGAAAATATAGTGAAATAATCAGTGGAAGTCAGTTGTTTAGTTGTAAAACTTGCAGGTGACTTCTTTTTTTTGACCCCTTCTGTTATACTAAAAAAGATGAAACTGTACTAATGGAAAAGGAAAACAGGAGGAGTAGCAGTGGCAACTAAACATGATTTAATTTTAGAACACATTGAAAGTTTGCCCGTGGGTGAGCGCATCTCAGTCCGCAGCATTGCCAAGAATTTGAGTGTCAGTGAAGGAACGGCTTATCGGGCCATCAAGGACGCGGAGAATATCGGATTGGTTTCGACGATTCAGCGGGTGGGGACGATCCGAATCGAACGCAAATTAAAGAAAAATATTGAACGCTTAACCTTTGGTGAAGTGGTTCGAATTATTGAAGGCGACGTTTTAGGCGGTGCCAGTGGATTAGATAAAGATCTAAATAAATTTGTTATTGGGGCAATGACAGAAGAAGCAATGCAGCGCTATATTACACCGGGATCATTATTGATCGTAGGAAACCGGTTAGGTGCGCAACGATTGGCTTTAAAAGACGGCGCAGCTGTTTTGATTACTGGAGGATTTGACACAGAACCAGAAATTTCGCAGTTGGCGGATGAATTGGAATTGCCGGTTTTACGTACGACCTATGACTCCTTTACTGTAGCTACAATGATTAACCGTGCGTTAAGCGACCAGCTAATTAAAAAAGATATCATGCAGGTCAGCGATATTTACATGCCTTTAGAAAAGACTCATTATTTGCAGGCAGGCGAACCGATTGCTAGTTATCAAGCATTATCTGATGAGACTGGCCATTCACGTTTTCCAGTTGTAAACAAAAATATGCGGGTAATAGGCATCGTGACTGCCAAGGATATTTTAGGCAAAGCAGACAATCAGCTGCTTGATCGGGTGATGACCAGAGAACCGATCGTGGTTAAAACGAATATGAGTGTGGCTTCTGTCAGCCATCGCATGATCTGGGATGGACTGGAAATGATGCCAGTAGTCAAAGATGATTTAACCTTATTGGGGATGGTTAGCCGCCAGGATGTTATGAAGGCAATGCAACTGGTTCAGCGACAGCCGCAGATGTCTAACACCATTTCGGACCAGATTGTTGGTGATATCGTGATGATTGATAGCGACCGAGAAGGTAATCCGTTAGATGTACCTTATTTTAAATTCGAGGTTAGTCCGCAAATGGTCAATAGTGTCGGAACGATTTCATTTGGGGTATTAAGTGAGCTGCTAGCCAATGTGGCCCAACGTACTTTGATGATTGATCAACGACGGAATACTTTAATTGAGCAGATGAACCTGCATTATTTACGTCTCATTCAGTTGGAAAGCGAAATTGAAATTCGAACGAAAATATTTGAATTTGGTCGCCGTTCAGCGAAATTAGATTTGGAAGTCTACATTGATAATGTGATTGTGGCTAAGGCCTTAGTGGTTTGCCAAGTAATGGAGCGTTCTTAGAAAGAGGATACTATGAAAACAATGGAAGCAATTAGTGCAGCAATTAAGGAATATGACCGGATTATTATCCATCGACACCAACGTCCAGATCCAGATGCCCTTGGTTCTCAGGTTGGACTGGCGGAAATCCTGCGCTACAATTTTCCTGAAAAGGAAGTTTACCAAGTTGGCGGATCAGTCGAAGGGCTAGAATTTTTAGCTGAGATGGAAACTATCGAAGATCGTTTGTATCAAGATGCTTTAGTAATTGTAACTGACACTGCCAACTCACCAAGAGTCAGTGATAAACGCTTTTCTTTAGGTGACAAGCTGATTAAAATTGATCACCATCCCAACGATGATCCCTATGGCGATATTGTCTGGGTGAACACTAAAGCGAGCAGCTGCAGTGAGATGATTGCAGATTTTGCCTTTGATCAGGATCTGAAATTAAATGAAAATGCAGCTCGTCTTTTGTATGGTGGTATTGTGGGTGATACAGGACGGTTCTTGTATCCAGCTACTACATCACATACGCTGAGAGTAGCAGCTAAATTGGTAGATCATGACTTTGACGCGACTAAGCTGAATCGTGAAATTGAACAGATTTCCTTGAAGGTCGCAAAACTTTCAGGTTATCTGTATCAGAATTTAGAAGTAGATGAAAATGGTGCGGGACAAGTTGTATTGAGCCAAGAAATTATGAAAAAATATGATATTGTGGATTCGGAAACCTCTTCGTTGGTTCCTTTGCCTGGAGTGATTGATCATGTGCTTGCTTGGGGGTTGTTTGTTGAACAACCAGAAGGCTACTACCGTGTACGATTGCGTTCAAAAGGGCCGGTTATCAATGAGTTAGCTAAAAAACATCACGGCGGCGGACATCCCTTAGCCAGTGGTGCCAATGCTCATGATGATAAAGAGCGAGCGGAAATCTATCGAGAATTACAGGCTTTGTGTGCAGAATTTAAGCGTTAAATTTTTTTCAAGAAAGCGGTTGACAAAATGGTTATTGGTCTATACAATTAGAATTGTTAACAAATACTGTTTCATGTGACTAGATCATACTAGGCATGGAAGGAACTCACAAGGAAGCGACCTTGTGTTTCTTCCATGTCTTTTTCTTTGGCCAAGAACTAGTTGAAATAGTGAAAAATTCTGCAGAATGAGGAAGAGTATGAAAATTAAAAAGATTTTGAATCAAAATGCAGTGTTGGTAGATGATCATGGGGAAGAGAAGGTAGCTATAGGCAAAGGGGTAGGCTTCAGCAAGCAAAAGAATGACTTGATTTTTCCTAAGGATGTCGAGCATTTGTTCGTTATGGAGCCGGAAGGACAGCAAAAGTTACAGAACTTATTGAATCAAATTGATGAGAAGTATTTCTTTGCGGCTGAGCATATTATCGATCATGCGGAAACCGTCCTAATGGAAAAATTAAACGAGCATATTTTTGTTGCACTCACGGATCACATTGCTTTTGCGGCACAAAATATCACCAATGGCATTGTCATTCGTAATAAGTTGTTAAGTGAAATTGAGGTTCTGTACAATGAAGAATTTGCTATCGCACAATGGGCAGTGGATTATCTAAATCGCACGTTAAGCATTCCTTATGGCTACGACGAAGCGGGTTATATTGCCATTCATATTCACAGTGCTCGTATGGGGAAAAGCAATAATTACTCTAGTATTCGTGAAGTGACGATCATTTCTGAAGTCATCAACATTATTGCCGAAGAGGTGGGTGTTGATATCTATTCAAAGGAAATGGCCTTAGATTATTCTCGTTTAGCTAACCACCTGCGTTTACTTTTGCAGCGGTATCAAAAACAGCGCTATGCTTCTCTAGACATGGATATTATTGAGATGGTTCGCAGCAAGTATACGGAAAGCTACCAAATTGCTAAAAAGATTCGAGTTTTTTTAATGAAAAATTATCAGCTGGCAATCACTACAGAGGAGTTAGGGTATCTAGCGATTCATGTAGAGCGATTGCGGGGGGCAAAAAATGATTTTAAAGGGGAAGAATAAATAATGAAAGCTTATATGCAGCGAATGGGTCGTTCATTGATGCTACCGGTGGCTGTTTTACCAGCAGCATCAATTTTAGTAGGGATCGCTAACTGGATTGTGGGAATGGGTGTATCCAATGCAGCTACCACTTTCTTGATGAATAGTGGATTGGCAATTTTAGACAATTTGGCATTGCTGTTTTCAGTCGGATTAGCGTTAGGGATGTCGAAAGATAAAGATGGAGCTGCTGCTCTAGCAGGGCTGGTTGCATACTTAGTACCTAAAGCAGTTTTAGCTTCGGCCTCAGTTCAGTTATTACTAGGCCTTGGAGATATCGCAGATGTAAATCCTGCATTTAACAGTATGGGGAATAATGTATTTGTAGGGATTATTGCGGGTCTTACCGCAGCGGAAATGTACAATCGCTTTAGTGGAGTAAAACTCCCAATGGCCTTGTCGTTCTTTAGCGGAAAACGGCTAGTACCTATCATGTCAGCAGTAGGAATGTTAGTGATTTCTGGGGCCCTATTGTTCATATGGCCAGTAGTTTACAACGTGCTAGTAACACTAGGTGAAGGAATCTCTGGTTTAGGATTTATCGGGGCTGGCTTGTATGGGCTATTTAATCGGCTGCTCATACCTACAGGGCTGCACCATGCATTAAACTCTGTTTTCTGGTTTGATGTAGCAGGAATCAACGATATCGGGAATTTCTTAGCTGGTCAGCAAGCTATTGATGAAGGTTTAGCAATTGTAGGGAAAACTGGTATGTATCAGGCTGGCTTTTTCCCAGTGATGATGTTCGGTTTACCAGCAGGAGCATTAGCGATTTATCAATGTGCAAGACCTGAAAAGAAAAAAGTAACGGCTTCTTTAATGATTGCAGCGGCGTTTGCTTCCTTCTTTACAGGTGTTACTGAACCTCTGGAATTTTCTTTCATGTTTGTTGCATGGCCTGTATATGTCCTGCATGCTATTTTCACTGGATTGTCTTTAGCAGTAAGTGCATTCTTCCAATGGACAGCTGGTTTTGCCTTCAGTGCAGGATTTGTTGATTATTTCTTATCCTTGAAAAACCCAGTGGCAAACCAACCGCTGATGTTGATTTTACAAGGCTTGGTTTTTGCCTGCATTTATTACTTTGGTTTCCGTTTTGCTATCACTAAGTTCAACCTAATGACTCCAGGACGTGAAGAAGGCGATGGAGAAGAAATGCCAGATATTGATACTACTGGAGATAGCAAACATGCTGTAATGGCGCAAAAGATTTATGATGCACTAGGTGGGGCTACCAATGTAACGACAATTGACAATTGTACAACTCGTCTTCGTATGCAAGTACAAGATACTGGTGCTGTTGACCAAAGCAAGATTAAAGCAACTGGAGTACCTGGTCTGAAGGTGATTGATGATAAAAATATTCAAGTAATCGTCGGAACGGAAGTACAATTTGTAGCCGACGAAATGAATCGTCTGCATCACGGCGCTGCTGGAACAGCGAATGCCGCTGTTGAGAAAGTAGCTGTAGAAGCAGTGTCGAAGAATCAAGAATTATTTGCAGTAGCCAATGGTAAATTACTACCGATTACTGAAGTTTCTGATGATGTCTTTTCAGAGAAAATGATGGGTGATGGCTATGCAGTTTTACCAGTATCTGGCGAAATTTTTTCACCAGTAGCTGGTACGATCTCCAGTGTATTCCCAACGAAACATGCGGTAGGAATTACTACTCCTACGGGTGTTGAAGTATTGCTTCACATGGGATTAGACACAGTGGATCTTGGCGGAACACCGTTTACTGTTTATGTAAAAGCGGGACAACAGGTTGGACGCGGTCAAATGATCGCTCAAGCCGATTTGGAAGCAATTAAAGCGGCTGGAAAGAAAACCGACATGATTGTTGCCTTTACAAATGGTGAAAAAGTAGAACAGTTGACGATTGAAGCAGCAAAAGAAGTAAGTGCGAATGATATTGTTGGCGAATTAGTTAGTAAATAAGAGAAGGACGGCTTTCTTTAGAGGGAAGCCGTCTTTTTTTAGCATAGAGAGAATTCACCAATATTGACGCTTAGCTAATGATGGCAATCTTTAGGATGTCCGGCTGGACAAACTAGCTTTGTTGCATAAGTTAAATAGAGTGAGTTCGTGCAAAACCGAAAGAAAGTGAGAGCAGCCCTTTTCAAAGAGGGCTTTTTTCGCTAAAATAAAGCATCAAATAAAAAAGGAGACAAGACATGTCATTACCAAATTGCCCGCTATGCCAATCAGAATATACGTACGAGGACCGCAATATGTTTGTATGCCCGGAATGTGGACATGAGTGGAAAGAAGACGCAGAGGCGTCTGCTGAAGAAGGACTCGTTGTCAAAGACAGCAACGGCAACCTTTTACAGGATGGCGACAGCGTTACAGTGATTAAGGATTTGAAAGTGAAAGGGGCTTCTAATCCGATTAAACAAGGAACAAAAGTCAAAAATATTCGCTTAGTTGAAGGCGACCATGATATCGACTGCAAAGTGGATGGCTTTGGTCCTATGAAATTGAAATCTGAATTTGTTAAAAAGCTCTAGAGAGTTTCTTAGGGCCAGCTTCACACTTTTTTCATTGCTTTCTGTTACACTATTAATAGAAAGATAAGATAGGGGAAATGTATATGTACGGCTATGGATTTGGATTCTTTGATCCGACTTTCTTTTTAGTTATCCTCGGATTGGTGATTAGCGGTGCTGCTTCAGCTTATGTCAATTCCACATTTCGTAAATATGACGAAGTGCGCAGTCGTAACGGACTGACTGGAACACGAGCTGCCCAGTATATTTTGCAAAATCAGGGAATCAACGATGTCGGTGTACAGCAGATCGCAGGGGATCTAACGGATAATTATAACAGTGGAAACAAGATATTAAGCTTGTCAGAAGCCACTGCACAATCTACTTCAGTTGCTGCAATTGGTGTTGCTGCCCATGAATGTGGTCATGCAGTACAAGATGCGAAGGGGTATGCTCCCTTGAGAATTCGACACGCAATTGTGCCAGTTGCTAATTTTGGTTCAACGATTGCTTTTCCAATTATTTTGATTGGAGTATTCATGAGTTGGAACTCAACACTGATTAATATCGGGATCGCAGCCTTTTCGTTAGCGTTGGTTTTCCAATTGGTTACTTTACCAGTGGAATTTGATGCTTCTCGACGGGCACTAGCGATTTTGCGAGATGGCAACATGCTGGAACCAGATGAATTACAAGCAGCTCGTAAAGTACTGACAGCCGCTGCAATGACTTACGTTGCGGCAGCCTTAGCAACCTTCTTGCAATTGCTGCGTCTAATTCTACTATTTGGTGGCAATCGCAATCGAAATTAAACAAAAGCTGTAAGCATCTAATTAGGATGTTTACAGCTTTTTTGTAGGCTTCATTAATAAAAATGCTTTGAAATTGCTAAAATCATTGTGTTGTGGCGTTTCATATACGCCGATAGGGACGAATCCCCTTTGAGCATAGAAATTTTTGGCTAACTGATTCTTATCGCTGACATAGAGATAAAGAGCCTCTCCCAACTGCTCTGCTGCGGCTAGAAGTGCCTGGGCGACGCCACGTTTGCGAAAATCAGGATCAACAAATAACTGTTGAATTAACAGTCCCTTCAGTGGTTGTGGTTCGAATAAATTGTCCTTCGCTAATTTTTCCAACAGTCCCTCCTCTGCGATTAACAGGAAGCCGATAATTTGATCGTTTAAGGTAGCTAAATAGACTTTTTGGGAAAGGTCGAAGGCTTCGTGATCAATAATTCCTTCGCCATCAATTGTTGACAAGTGCTTTAAGCTGTATTGTTTGGCTTGTTGGAATTTTGGATGAGAGGCAAGACATTCGTTAATGATCATAATTGTTCCTTTTTTTCTATTCAGTATAGCAAGCCGAACGAGAATTAACTACTATTACTTTCAAAGTAAAAAAGAGAGAGTTCTTATTATTGTTCATCTTTAGAGTGTGGTATGATTAAATTAGCAAATAAAGGAGCTGATACCCATGAAAAGAGCAACGAAAATTAAGATCGGTGTAAGTGTCATTGCGGTAGCTAGCGTTGCCACAGCAGTGATTGCCTCTGGCAAGATTCTGGACAAGGCCCGTCATGTTTCGAATCGCCATAAAGTGAAAAAGTTTGTGAGTGATAAATTCGACGGCAATGAGAAAGTAATGGACATCGTCGACAAGCTATCTGACGATGATTTAGACAACCTGATGAACATCCTTGGTAAGATCAAAGATGGGAAGAAACGTGTCTCGGTATACGGTGATTCCATCAAAGAAACCACGGATGATTTGAAAGATAAGATTATGGGCTTTGTGGAAAACGTAATCGATTAATGAATAAACACCTGTTACCAGCGAGTACTAAGCTGGCAACAGGTGTCTTTATGTTTAAAGCTAACGCAACTGATCACGTGCCTTTACGGGAACTTGAGCTGGTAAAATCTCTCGCCAACTGCGAACGTTTTGTCCTTTGGTGACCACTTCTAGATAACGTCCGGAAGCAACATGTTTATTAAATTTCTGGTAGCTGATTTTTCTAGCTTGCCCATAATTGTCATAGCTGGTGGTAACGTAGACTGGTTCTTCCTGGGTAGTACGTGCGATAACCGAATCAGAGCTGTGAGCCGTTCTGATATAAACCTTCTCTTCTTTGACGAAAGGATTGAGGTGGTCAGCGGTTGAGGCCCAGCGATGGACACAGTCCTTGGTTAAGTGAGGCTGTATCAATAAGAAGCTTACTACAAATAGAAGGAAAAGAAGTCCGTATTTATATTTTCTCATGCTCGCCCCTCCTTGCTAAAACACTCTACCTTTATCATACAACCAAGAAGTTTTTTTAAAATCAGTCATAAGTCTGAATATCGTAAAATTTTTACTGACTTTTGCGTAAAATATGCTAAAGTTAAAAACGAGGTGAAGCGTGTGGAACGAATCAGTTCATTTACTGAAGAAGAAAAAAATGAGTACATGCAAGAAGCAATTAAGGAAGCTCAGAAGGCTGAGAGGATTGCGGAGGTACCAATTGGAGCGATTATTGTACATAATAAAGAAATCATTGGTCGTGGCCATAATCTGCGGGAGCACAGTCAGGATGCGACTAGTCATGCTGAAATGTTCGCGATCCGTGAAGCTTGCAAAGGTTTGGACAGCTGGCGCTTAGAAGAATGCCAACTGTTTGTCACCCTGGAGCCCTGTCCTATGTGCAGCGGTGCAATGATCTTGTCGAGGATAGAGGAAGTCTATTTTGGTGCATTTGATCCAAAAGGCGGAACAGCTGGGACCTTAATGAATTTATTAACAGATGAAAGATTTAATCATCGAGCCTACGTAGAAGGCGGTATTTTAGAAGAAACCTGCGGAAAATTACTAACTAATTTTTTTCAGCATTTACGAGAAAAGAAAAAACAAATGAAAAAGACTAGCCAAGAAGACTAGAATTTGTTATACTAATTTTTGCCGAAAGGCTAGGACAATGTCGGGCTTGTGAATTGTGTCAGATCTGGAAGGAAGCAGCACTAAGCAGGATCCGGCATGTGTCTGAAATTAAATAGACAATCATCCAACAGGCTGAGGCCTGTTTTTTTTTTCGAAAAAAGATTGCGTTACCTGCTTTTCTTATACTATTATGAAGTTGAAGGGTATTGGCAGCAATTAGAAATGAAAAAGTGAAGGGGCGACTAATACAATGAAAAAAGCAACGCCTAAAAAACAAACATGGTCGGGGAAATATCCGCGTTTAAGTATAGCAGCCGGAATTGCGCTTATTATTTTGGGGATAGCTGTTTCTGACAGTGATCTGCTTAACTCCTCCAGCTCAATAGCATCCAATGACTATGCAAACGAGGAGTATTGGGAAGAAGACGAAGCGTTGGATTACATCGATGAAGTGAAAAACTGGGACCGCGGTACTTATGAAAACATCCAAGTAGCAACCACCAATGTGGAGTACGACGAGGATGACGAAACATCGATTGAAACCTATTCTCATGGTGATTCTTATGAAGAGCTTGTGGAAGCTGTAGGACCACCAACTAGAACCTTTACCAACAAAGGAGATGCTACCCGTCCGTCGATTGTGGACGCTGACTGGGAGAAAGATTTTGAGGATGGCGGCTACATTTCGATCAATATTCGCTATGAAAAAGATACAGGACAGATTATTTCGAAAGACTGCTATGGCAGCTTTTAAACAAAGAAACCCGTGAAATCTACTTGGATTTCACGGGTTTCTTATTTATTACTGTAAAGTATTTGAAGAATTCGTATCATCTTTAAGCAGCTGACTTTCTCGACGAATATGATAAATCTTATGGATATTAATAATCAAGGTTTTGATTACCGCATAAACTGGAATACATATCAGCATACCAAGGATTCCGGCCACACTTCCCGCACCGATTAACACTAAGATAATAGTAAGGGGGTGAATATTCAAAGATTTACCAAACAACAATGGTTTGATTAAGTTTCCATCCAACTGCTGAATCACTAAAACAGAAAGCCCCATGTACAAAGCCTGCAAAGGTGAGACAAAAAATCCTACAATAACTGCTGGTACCGCACCAATAAATGGTCCAACATAAGGAATAATATTGGTCACACCACAGAAGATCGCCAATAATAAACTATAAGGTTGTTTAAAAATAGTCATAGCAATGAAGCTCAAAATCCCAATAATAAACGCATCTAACACCGTACTGCTGATATAAGCAGACAGAGTTTCATTTAATTCCCGGACCGTCTGACGTAACTCTTTCCGAATGGTTAAAGGGAAAAATTGTGATATCGCATCAAGAAACTTGTGACCATCCTTGAACATAAAGATCAAAATGAATGGAACGGTAAATAGCAGCACGAAAAACTGCATGGCTACACTAACAATTCGTGACAGACTGGAGGTCACACTAACGATTGCTAAATTAATCAAGTTATTAATCGTCAGGTTAGCAGAAGCCAGCTGTTCTTCCAAATTGAAGTTCTTGAACTCCTCCCGCTGGGCCAGCTCAGTCATCCATTTTCCAGTTTCTTCAGCATATACCGGTAAGTTTTGAGTTAACTGAACCGTTTGCTCAATTAACTGCGGAATTACGTTCATTGCTGCCAAAACAATAATAATCGCAATTACCACAAAAGAAATTAAAAAGCCGAAGACACGAGGAATACCACGCTTTTCTAAGAATACGACGATGGGATCGAACATATAATAGAGAAATCCAGCTACCAATAAGGGCAGTACCACTGCTGAAAGCATGCCTAAAACAGGTTCAAAGATATTAGGCATTTGCAAAATAAAGTAAATTCCGATAATCGTCAAGACGATTTCGGCTGTCCAGAAGAACAATTTAGACTGTTTGAAACGTGAGAGCATAATAGCCTCCTTTTATATGATAGCTTCATCTTATCATTTATTATGCAATGAAAAAATCTTTTTTAAGAAATTAAAGAGAAAGTTCGGGAAGCTTTCTATTCTTTTTTCAATAAGTTTGAGAACAGTTATTTCATTGAATCTGGTTAAGGTTAGGAGTACACTGAAAGAAATTAGTTGGAGGTGTTGCAGGTGAGAGAAAAAAAAGCCTTTCACGTTAACGGGTATGCAGCGTTGTTTGTTTTAATTTTGATTATGATCGCTGGAGTTTGGTTTATCTATTTGGGAAGCAGCCGGAATCAAATCGGTTTAATTATTTTAGCAATAGCTTTATGGATAATCTCCTTCTTATTCATTAGCTCCCTAACTATTGTCAGTCCAAATCAAGCCAAAGCCGTACTGTTTTTTGGAAAATATGTAGGAACGATCAAAGGCAACGGTCTGTTTGTAACCACTCCTTTGACGCAGAAAATTAAAGTCTCTATGAAGGTGCGCAACTTTAACAGTTCTCTATTGAAAGTAAATGATTCAGATGGAAATCCTATTGAAATTTCCGCAGTGGTTGTTTATAAGGTTGTTGATACGGCCAAAGCATTGTTTGATGTCGATTATTACTTAGATTTTGTTGAGATTCAAAGCGAAACGGCGATTCGCCACATTGCCTCTCAATACCCTTACGATACCTTTAATGATGACGATTTGACTTTACGAGGCAACACCACCAAGGTTTCTGAGGAATTAGCCAAGGAATTACAGGAACGTTTGGCGATTGCCGGCGTAGAAGTGATTGAAACACGCTTAAATCACTTAGCCTATGCAACTGAAATTGCGAATGCAATGCTGCAGCGTCAGCAAGCCCGGGCCATTCTTTCAGCTCGCCAAACGATCGTTGAAGGAGCGGTAACGATGACTCAGATGGCTCTTGAGCAAATTGAGGATGGGCAGGATATCCATTTTACAGATGATCGCAAAGTCCAATTAATCAATAATCTGCTGGTTTCAATTATTACCGATAAAGGGACACAGCCGGTCATCAATACTGGGGACATGAGCGATAAGTCTAAGACAGGAGGCAACAAATGAAGAAGCTGTATATTAAGCAAAAGGTTTTTAGCATCAGTGAAAAATTCACCATTATGGATGATCAGCAAAATCCTCGCTATTACGTAGAAGGAAGTTTCTTGAGAATTCCGAAGACTTTCCGAATTGAAGATGAACAGGGGAGAGAAATCAGTAAAATTACTAAAAAAACTATTAGTTTGTTACCAAAATTCTTTGTAGAAATTGATGGTCAAGACATGATTGAAATCTCTAAACACCTAACATTTCTCAAGGCGCAGTATTCTATTGAGGCAGAAGGAATGTCGGTGGAAGGAAACTGGTGGGATATGGATTTCATTGTGGAGAAAAATGGGCGTCGAATTGCGGACATTAATAAACG
The DNA here is from genome assembly GCF_050499065.1 of Enterococcus sp. AZ071. Taxonomy (NCBI): domain Bacteria; kingdom Bacillati; phylum Bacillota; class Bacilli; order Lactobacillales; family Enterococcaceae; genus Enterococcus; species Enterococcus sp. AZ071. Next base: position 2,019,774 of record NZ_JBIPAS010000001.1, on the reverse strand, counting down.
CTGGATTTCTTGGGGAGATACTTATGAGGTGACTATTTTAGATGAATCGTATGAACATCTAATCATCTCTTTAGTGATTGCAATTGATCGAGTGAAAGAGGATGAACGAGCATCTAACAATAGTTAAGGCCGGTTATAGGCCTTTTTTTTGTGGGATGGTAATTGTTTCGTTACAATGAAAGAAAAAGGATTTGATAAAAAATGGAACGACCTTCGACAAAAGCGACCCGCTGGATCCAATTTATCGGTGGCCGCAACTTAATTTTTACTTTAATAGCTGGTGTACTGTTAGGGGCCTTAATCTTCATTTTCTACTTGGTGCGCTTCATTTTTGAGCCAGTAGGAATTATTCTAGGAACGTTGTTTGCTCCCGTGTTATTGGCATTGATCTTGTACTATTTACTGGACCCAATTGTTAACTACTTTGAGGTGAAAGGTGTTAAGCGAATTTATACGATTATTGGTATTGGCTTAACTCTGGTTCTACTACTTGTCGCCTTCGGAATCTGGGCAGTTCCTAGAATCTATAGTCAAACGCTTAGCTTGGTAAACGATTTTCCACAGCATGTTGATAACTTCAATAATACGGTTCAGAATTTTGTTGCTGGAACGATGTTTGAAGAACCAGCGCAAGAATTTTTTGGCTCGTTAGAAGATGTAGTGGGACAGGTTATTAATATTTTATCTGATTCTCTAGGTGACATTCAACAATTTGTTGGTGATCTTTTTTCAACCGTCAGCGGCTTTTTTATCATCTTGCTGACAGCACCAATTATTGCCTTCTTCCTATTAAAGGATGCAAAGAAGTTTAAGCATTACTTTCTCAAGCTGATGCCGCCAAAATTCCGAGAAGATGCCAATGAACTGGGGGGAATTCTTGATATTCAGGTAGGCAACTATTTGAAAGGGCAGTTTATTGTAGCTTTAGCGAACGGTTTAATCGTCTTTATTGGTTTTCTAATTATTGGCATGCCTTACGCGTTACCCTTGTCATTATTAGTGACCATCACTTCTTTTATCCCATATATAGGACCTTTCATTGCATTTATTCCCTGTGCGGTGATTGCGTTGCTGGAATCTTTTCAATTGTTGTTGGCATTAATTGTTGTCTGGATTATTGAACAGGTGCTCAACGGTAATGTAATTGAGCCTAAGGTATTAGGCGAACAGCTAAGGGTTCATCCAGTGACAATAGTATTGGTTTTATTGGTGATGGGGAATCTGTTTGGTCTATTCGGTTTAGTTTTTGGAGTGCCGACATATGCAATTATCAAAGCTTTCGGCGTATTCTTATTTCGCAAATTCAAACAGCGGTATAATCGATATTATGGCAAGGATGATGGCGAATATGAAGACACTGAATTTTCACAGGATGAATATATTAACGACTAAATATTTCAGATTTTGACTAGTTTTAGGATAAAAATCATTGCAAAATGTCTGTCTTTGATTTACTCTAGATTCATGCGGTCGTGGCGGAATTGGCAGACGCGCTAGCTTCAGGCGCTAGTGGTAGAAATACCGTGGAAGTTCGAGTCTTCTCGGCCGCATTGAATAAAAAGACTTTATTTTACACAGTATCTTGATAGAAAAAACGAATTACAATTAGTACCAGCTCGCTTCATCCTACCTATGGATGAAAAGCTGTCCTAATGTAATTCGTTTTTTTATTCATTCTGCTCAACTGTTAACAGCTGCTGCTTAATAGCTAGGCCTTCTGCACTTGATCCGGAGTAGCCAGTGAGTTGGCCACCCTTTCCGATGACTCGATGGCAGGGAATAATAATCGGTAAGGGATTTTTTCGATTGGCTTGGCCGATTGCACGAACCGCTTTCGGTCGTTGGATTTGTTCCGCGATATCCTGATAGCAACATGTTTTGCCATAAGGAATTTGGGCAAGGGCATGCCAAACTTCTTGTTGAAAGGAAGTACCGTAAATAAATTCATAAGGTACAGTGAAGGCGGTTAGTTGGCCATCAAGAAACTGCAGAATTTCTTCTTTTGCTTGTTCAAGTATGACTGGATTTGCCGTCTTTGATTCAGAAATCTTAGTGTAGGAAACAGTAGTTAACGCATGTTCGTTAGCATCTAACCACAGAGTGCCTAAAGAAGTATCAAATTTCATGGAATAAGTGCCTCCTGTTCAATAATTATCGTACGATTATGGTACTATAGAACCAATAAAAAGCGGTAAGAGAGAAGCGAAATTATGGAAAAAATTATTCTTTTACATACGAACGATTTACATTCTCACCTGGAAAATTGGCCTAAGATTCGACGTTTTTTGCAAGCGCGTCAACAAGAGGATCAGCATAACAATCAGGCGGTTATTACAGTTGATCTTGGGGATTTTGTTGATCGCTGGCACCCCTTGACGGAGGCTACCAATGGACAAGCCAATGTTGAATTAATGAATCAAATCGGCTATGATGCGGCAACAATCGGTAATAATGAAGGAGTTGGGAATTCCAAAGACGACTTGAATCATTTGTACGATGATGCCAATTTTGATGTGATTCTAGATAATTTATTTGATAAACTTACGCTGCAAGCCCCAGAGTGGTCAAAGGTTTACAAGATCATTACGACAGAAAATGGAACAAAGATAGGGCTGATTGCCTTTACCGCTCCCTTTCCATTAACTTACAATCCGAATGGATGGGATATTCGCCAGGTGGAGGATATGATGCCGGATTTGATTGCACAGCTGCGGTCGCAGGTGGATGTACTAGTATTGATGAGTCATTTGGGTATAAGTGCGGATCGTTCCATTGCTCGGGCACATCCTGAGATTGATGTGATCTTAGGATCCCATACGCATCATTTATTTGAGCAGGGCGAAAAGATTGGCAATGTTCAGGTGGCTGCAGCAGGTAAGTATGGTTATTATGTTGGAGAGGTGCACATCTATCTGGATGATGAACATCAGATCCTGCGAACCTCTGCTCACACTTATGCGACTGATAAAATGTTGGAGCTGCCAGAGGATCAAGTAGAAATTACCGGGTATTTAACGGAAGGCCATCAATTGCTTTCTGAGAAGGTGGTAGCCGATCTGCCATTTTCCATGAGTGTGGATATTCATGGGAAACATCCGATGATTGAGTATACTTTGCATGCAGTAAAAGAAAAGGCTGAGACTGACGTTGCTATTTTGAATTCGGGTCTCTTTTTAAGCGATATTCCCGCCGGAGTTGTGAATCAAGATCAGCTTCATACTACGTTGCCACATCCGATGCATTTGATTCGAGTGACTCTGACGGGGAATGAACTGGTCCGCTTAATTTTGGAAATGGAAAAGAACCGTCATTTTCTAATTAATTTCCCAGTAATCGGTATGGGTTTCCGAGGGAAGGTTTTTGGACATTTGGTGTATGAAGGTGTATCCTTCGATGCGGTTAACCATCAAGTCTGCTGGCTAGGTGAGCCAATCGATCCAACGGCAAACTACACTATTGCAACGGTGGATCATTATATGTTCCTACCATTCTTTCCGACAATTGAAATAGCTGGGACTGCTGAGTTTTTATTCCCTGAATTTATTCGCAGCGTATTGGGGGACTATCTAAAAGCTCACTACCCAATCCAATGAAAACAAGGTATAATAGCAAACAGGTGGTGAAACGATGACAACTAAAGAAAATAAAACTGTGACCGATGAAGTGGCAGAAGCGTTGGAAGAAATCGTCGAAGCCCCCGCTGAAGAGAAGAAAAAAGGTGAGCTTGTCGTAAGAGTGGATGAGACAAACCTATTAATCGGTGAACGCCAATACCGGATAGCGGTAGACTATCGCGAAGGCTTTGATGCAGAACGATTAGGTGAACGCTTTAGCGAGGTGCTCTCTCGTTATGATTATATTGTCGGCGATTGGGGTTACGATCAACTACGTTTAAAAGGATTTTTCCGAGTAGATGATCGAAAAAGCAATGCTGAACAACGTATTGATACATTAGAAGATTACTTATACGAATATTGCAACTTTGGCTGTGCATATTTCGTCATTGAACGAATGGGCGTCAAGCGACAAAACAACAATCGTAAAAAACGGAAAAAACGCCGCAGCACGAACCAAGCCCACATTGAAGAAAAGAAGACTCCTGTCAAAGAAAATACTAAGAAAAAACCAGTAATCAAGAACCGTAAACCAAAAAAAGAAGCGGCGATGAAAACAAAAGAAAACGATGGACGTTTTGTCATTCGCCAAAGAGAAGAGCAATAAAACTATGAAATACAAAGGTTATTTGATTGATTTAGATGGTACGATTTATCGTGGAAAAGAACCGATTCCTGCTGGCCGGCGTTTTGTTGAACAACTTCAGCAGCGTGGAATCCCATTTCGCTTTTTAACTAATAATACGACCAAGGAACCTGAAACAGTTGCGGCTCGCTTAGTGAATGAATTTGATATTCACGTTACAGCAGAAACGGTCTATACTGCGACGTTGGCAACCATTGATTTCATGAAGGAGGCCAATAGAGGAAACAAAGTTTACATTATTGGCGAATTAGGCTTGCGAGATCCTATTTTAGCTGCTGGCTTTGAATGGGACGAAACTGCACCAGATTATGTGGTGGTTGGGTTAGATAATGAAGTAACTTATGAAAAATTTGTCGTGGCCACATTAGCAATTCAAAAGGGTGCACTGTTTATTGGGACGAATTCCGATAAAAACATCCCGACTGAACGGGGACTGCTTCCTGGTGCAGGCTCTGTCATTGCTTTTTTAGAAACTGCTACTCAACAAAAAGCAATCTACATTGGAAAACCTGAAGTGATTATCATGGATAAAGCTGTTGAACTTTTAGGTTTGGCAAAATCGGATGTGGTCATGGTAGGAGATAATTACTTGACAGATATTCGAGCTGGAATTGACAACGGGATTGATTCCTTACTGGTTCTTTCGGGATTTACCCAAAAGAAAGACGTTCCCAATCTACCCGTTCCGCCAACTTATGTTGTTGAATCTTTAGATGAGTGGAATTTTGATGCATAGCTGGCAGCGTTGGGAAAGAGTGGGATTAGTTTTTTGGTCGTTAACCCTGTTGACCTTGGCGATTACGTTGACTATTAATGCCCGCTGGCTCTATCAGTGGGATATCCAGCAGTTAGATCTGTTGAATTATACAACGGTATCCGAAAAGGAATTACTAACGAATTTCTATCACTTAATGCGTTATTTGAATACACCCTGGATCACGGAATTGGCTTTACCAGACTTTCCGGTCTCAGCGAGTGGTGCGCTACATTTCTATGAAGTTAAGCGTTTGTTTCTGTTAAATTATGGCGTACTTGTGTTTACCTTGATTCCCAGCATTCTCTATTTGCGGCACTTGATTAAGCAGAAACGCTTGTGGACGTTGGTTCAGCCTTTTAAAATTGCGGTGGGGATCCCCTTAATTGTGGCTGTTGTGATGGCAATGGGTTTTGATCGATTCTTTGTGGCCTTCCATGGAATCTTCTTTAACAATGATGCTTGGATATTTAATCCAGCAACCGATCCCATCATCAACGTATTGCCAGAGGAATTTTTCCTGCATAGCTTCGTTCTGTTTTTCGTTTTATTAGAGGTTTTTTTCATTTTACAAATACTGATTGGAAAATATGCTTTAAAAAAGGTTTAAAACGAATAATTTTTGAGAAAAAATTTAAAGCGGTGTACTTAACTTTCTAGTTGAGTACATCGTTTTTTTTTAGTTTGTTACAAAAGTGGTAAACAAGGGTAATTGTTGAAAGTTTACACTGACACAGGGGAAGCTGACTAATTTCTTTATTAAGTATTTTAATAGGATAGTTGTTCTTTTTTGTTGAAAAATATGAATAGGATATCGTTTTTTTTAGCATTACTAAGAACGATTCTCACTGGAATCGATTGTGAAAAGGCTTTATATAAGGGTATAATAATAACAAATAAGAATCGTGGTAAAGAACTTTTTAGTCGGTTTATTGATAATGATTTCACAAGCAGAGTTATTAATCTGTCAGCGATAGTAACGACTAGTTTCACGAGCTGGACAAGAGCTATAGAGACTCTTCTTATTACAGGGAGGATTGTGTATGAAAACATTAGTGAAAGCAATGGCAAAATTTAAAGGAGGTGTGAAGGTTCCTCATAATAAAAATACAGCAGAAAATGAAAGCGTTATAATAGAACCGCCCAAAATAGTTATCATTCCCTTGCAGCAGCATATTGGCGGTCCGTGTGAGCCTACTGTTAAGTCGCGAGAGATTGTTACGGTCGGCCAAGTAATTGGTGACTCAAAAGCGTACGTGTCTGCTCCAATTCATGCCTCTGTTTCTGGAAAGGTAAAAGGAATCAAGCCGGTTTTATTAGCAAATGGTCAAACCTGTGACGCCATCCACATCGAAAATGATGAGTTGTATACGCGAGCACAAGAACCAGCACCTATTCAAATCGATTCTAAAGATGACCTATTGAATGCTGCAAGAGATAGCGGTTTGGTAGGAATCGGCGGGGCTGGTTTTCCTTTGCATGTAAAGCTTGCGATTAAGGAAGAGACACCGATCGATATACTGGTTATTAACGGCGCGGAATGCGAGCCCTTTATTACTTCTGATTATCGAGAAAGTTTAGAGTATCCGGAACGGATCATTGCAGGGATGCAGGTAGTCATGAAGCAGTTGAATATTTCCCACGGGGTAGTGGGGATTGAGAGTAACAAACCAAAAGGATTACAAATTTTAAGAGATCGGTTGAATGAATTGGCAGATCTTGATCCAGCCATTGATATAATGGAAATTCCTTCTCTATATCCTCAAGGAGCAGAAAAAATGTTGGTCTATGCAACAACAGGCCGCAAAATCCCACCAGGCAAACTTCCATCTGAAGTGGGCTGTTTAATCATGAACATTTCCACGATTTCTCGTTTACAGGAATACCTTGAAACTGGTCTTCCATTGATTCAAAAGAGGGTTACAGTGGATGGCAATGTTGCAACACCTAAGAATGTTGTTGCCCCAATCGGAACACCTATCAGTGAAATTGTAAAATTTTGTAATGGGTTTATTGATGAACCCAGCAAAGTGATTTTAGGAGGCCCTATGATGGGGATTGCTCAATATTCGCTTGATCTGCCCATTACAAAGCAAACGAATGCAATCACTATTTTGTCGGAGACACAAGCACTGCCGGAAGAGTCTCCGTGCATTCGTTGTGGGCGCTGTGTGACTGCTTGTCCTATGTCGTTATTGCCGGTTCAAATCGAACGTTGTGCGCGGAATAAAGATCTAGAAAATTTGAAAAAGCTAAATGTATCGGCCTGTATGGAATGCGGGTGCTGTGCATACGTTTGCCCCGCGGGACGAAAATTGGTTCAGTCAATGAAGCAAGCCAAATTATTGGAAAGAGAGGCAGTCAAATGAACAAGCTACCTGTATCCATTTCACCTCACCTGCATTGTGGCCGCAGCAGCCGCAGCATTATGCTAGATGTGATTATTGCCTTGACTCCCGCTATCATTGCCTCAACCATAATTTTTGGCTTTCGTGCACTTATGTTGATTCTAGTAACGGTGGCTGCCTGTGTCTTAAGTGAATATGTCACTAGAAAAATTTTTAAACGACCAGATACCATTCATAATCTAACTGCAGTAGTTACCGGGATTTTATTAGCGTTGAACTTGCCAGTAACGTTGCCCTTTTGGATGGCTGCTTTAGGGGGAGCCATTGCGATCGTAGTTGTAAAAGAATTCTTTGGTGGGGTAGGACAAAACTTTGTTAATCCAGCAATTACAGCACGGATTATCCTTTTAATGTCTTTTGCTTCTCAAATGAGTACTTGGCAGCCGCCATTTGATTATCGAATGGCAGCAGGGGTAGATGTGATTTCTTCAGCTACCTATTTTTCTGCTCGTCAGACCGGACAAGAAATTCCATCGTTAATGGATATGTTTTTAGGGATACGGGCCGGAAGTTTGGGAGAGACCTGTGTATTAGCTCTGCTGATAGGTGGGGGGTATCTAATTGCTCGAAAAGTAATATCGCCAATTATCCCGCTTTGTTTTATTGGAACTGTTGCGATCCTTTCAGTTTTGCTAGGTGACAACCTGTTGTATCAAATAATGTCAGGCGGGTTATTATTAGGAGCCTTTTTCATGGCAACGGATTATACCACGTCTCCTGTCACTAGGAATGGCAAGATTATTTTTGGAATAGGTTGCGGTATCATCACGATTTTGATTCGCTTTTTTGCTGCTCTTCCAGAAGGAGTTTCTTATGCCATCTTATTAATGAATATCCTGGTTCCTCATATTGAGAATCTTACAATTCCGAAAGTCTTTGGTGAGGAGGCAAAAGCAAAATGAAAAAATCAAACGTGATCTTTTCAGACACACTCTGTCTCTTTATCATTTGTCTGGTAGTTACCTTTGCAGTTGCAGGAACACGTGCTGCATTCAAAGATCGCATCGCAGAGCAAGAATGGGCCCAAACACAAAAGGTCATGAACAAGCTGATTAAAGCAGATAATTTTAAGAAAGTGAAAGTTTCCGGGGAAAATCAGGCCTTCAAGGCTCTCGACTCATCGGGAGAAACTCTGGGTTATCTTTTTATAACCAATGCTTATGGATATGGCAGCGAGGTGAGTGTCATGAGTGCTATTTCAGAAGGTAAAGTTGTGGGAATTGATATTTTAGATGCTTCAAATGAAACCCCGGGTTTGGGGCAAAATGTAACGAAAAAGGGATTTGTTGATCAGTTTTCTGGACTGATTGGTTTGCCGGAAGTTGTGAAAAGCACGCCAACGGGAGAAAATCAGGTCGAAGCAGTTACTGGAGCAACGAAATCTTCAAAGGCTGTAGCAAAATCGGTCGAAGAGGCTCTTGCTCTTTTTGAGCAAGTAATAGCTTCAGAAAAATAAAGGGGGGAGATTCCATGGAAAAAGAAAAGCTATCTGCTATTTTTACAAAAGGGTTAATTGTTGAAAATCCAGTTTTGCGTCTCGTGTTAGGTACTTGTCCGACTTTGGCAGTAACTACCTCTGCTATGAATGGATTAGGGATGGGAGTGGCAGCGACAATTGTACTTTTTAGCTCAAATATCGTGATCTCCCTTCTGCGTAAAGTGATTCCTGATCGGGTAAGAATTCCTGCGTTTATCACGATTATTGCTGGTTTTGTGACTGTGGTCCAATTAATGGTTAAAGCATTGGCACCTGCGTTAGATGCGACACTGGGGATCTATTTACCTTTGATCGTAGTAAATTGTATTATTCTGGGTCGTGCAGAAGCTTATGCTAAAAATCATCCGGTCGTTCATTCAGCTTTAGATGGTTTAGGAATGGGTGTTGGTTTCACAATGGCTCTTCTTTGTATGGGGGGAATTCGTGAATTAATTGGAAGCGGTACGTTATTGGGATTTTCAATTACAGCTGGCTTTGTTCCACCAATGACAATCATGCTGCTGCCTCCAGGAGGATTTTTCGTATTTGGCATGCTAGTTATGGTAGCGAATAAATTGGGAGACCGTACCACTAAGGAAGTAGACTGTTCATCCTGCCCAATTTCTGAAGCCTGTACAACAGTTTGTGAAGGGGAGGAGGGTGACAGGTAATGCAGACTTTCGTAACTATTTTAGTAGCGGGAATTTTAACAGATAATTTTGTTTTGTCACAATTTTTGGGAATCTGTCCCTTTCTGGGCGTATCAAAAAAATTGGATACTGCAATTGGAATGTCTTTAGCGGTCACTTTTGTTATGGTTTTAGCGACCTTGGTTACTTATCCAATTTACAGCTCCTTGTTAGTCCCTTTAGGATTAGACTATTTGCAAACGATCGTCTTCATTTTAACGATTGCTGCACTAGTTCAGTTAGTTGAGGTCATAATGAAACGGTACATGACTCCCTTATATAATGCATTGGGAATTTATCTGCCATTGATCACTACCAACTGTGCGGTGCTGGGTGTGACTATTTTGAACTTCTCAAAAAACTATACCTACATTCAATCAATCGTTAACGCATTTGCTGCTGGGGTGGGATTTTTAGTAGCTATGGTGATTTTTGCAGGGGTCCGTGGACGTTTGGAAGGAAATGATATTCCTAAATCATTACAAGGACTACCGATCACGTTGGTTGCTGCAGCACTTGTTGCTTTATCGTTTTTAGGATTTGCTGGTTTAGCAGAAGGGCTATTCCAATAGGGGGTGTAAATAAATGGCTGAAATCATAATACCTATTAGCATTGTCAGTGGAATGGGGTTAATCGCAGGAGTCATTCTCTCAGTAGCGACCATCATTTTCCATAAACCAGTAGATGAAAAAGAAGAGGCTCTGCGAGACGTATTGCCGGGAATTAATTGCGGTGCCTGCGGATTTTCTGGCTGTGATGGATATGCTAAAGCTATGGCGGAAGGTAAAGCGGGCGTAACGAACTGTACTCCTGGCGGATTGTCTACTCGTCAGGTTTTGTCAGAAATCTTAGGTGTGGAAGTTGGAGAGGTTCAAAAGATTGCCGCATTTGTACGCTGTAATGGGACCTGTGAAGTTACGAATAAAAAAATGGACTATGCTGGTACCGAAACGTGCTATGCCGCTAATCAAATCTTTGGGGGACCACAAGCCTGCCGCTTTGGTTGTATGGGCTTTGGCGATTGTAAAGTCGTATGTGATTACGATGCGATTGATATAATTGATGGAGTTGCTCAAATCAACCCCAATAAATGTGTCGGTTGCTTAAAATGTATCACTGCCTGTCCAAAAAGTTTAATAAACATGCTGCCGGCAGAAGACACGTCGATTGTTGCTTGCTCAAATCAAGAAAAAGGCGGGGGCGTAAGGAAAATCTGTAGTGTGGGGTGTATCACCTGCAATCGATGTGTGAAGGCCTGTCCGCAGGAAGCGATTCAAATGGAGAATAATGTGGCAGTAATTGATCCAGAATTATGTACCAACTGTGGTGAGTGTCGAGAAGTCTGTCCGCAGAACTGTATTTTGGAGATGCCTCTGAAGGAAACAGTCGGAAGCTGATTTTCCAAGGCTGATTCCAAATTAGAAAAAATAGTTGAATTGAATGATGATGTGCCTAGGCGTTCAGCTACGGGAATTAAGCAGGTATGTCGGCGCACGCAGTCGTTTTGCTGTAACGCATTAAGAATAGTACTCCGAAGACAGGTTTTCCTATTTTGGCGATCATCCGTTTTATTTCTGAAAACCTTCGAAGACTCGCCCATTGGAGCGTAACATTTGAGAAAATCGAATCGGAACGTAAGATTGCTTCGGTTACACCGCTTATTTTTTTTAGATCCTGTGACATTCTTATAGTCACAGGATCATTTTTTTATAGATAAGAAGATCGGAACGAAACCTTTTCTAATTTCTAGTTCAATTTAATCTGAATGCGAATAGAGTAAACCTACGGAGTTAAAAATACTATGTTATATAACAGTAGATATTTTTCTGTTTCTGATATATAACAGATTCGTTTTTTTAATATAAAACAGCATAAGAGTTAGAACTATTCTTATTTATAAAAATCGAGAAAAATGCAATACATTCAATAAAACCACTGTTCATATACATTACAGAATGATGATAAAACGGAAAAACTTCTTTGAGAACAGTTCTCATTATCATTTGCTAGTTTTGCCACAATCTCTGCTTTTTTTTGTTATAATTATCTTGATACGAATTACTTACTGCTAGCTTAATCATTTTTTTCAACTGTTTAACTTCACCTATTTAGTCTTAAAATGAAGACTAGATGCGCAAGAATAGAAGTTTGCTCTGGCAGTATTATCGGTTATCTAGCTTTTTAAATAAAGCGCTTTTAAGACTTGTCAATACTCAATAAAGATTATTGATACAAAATCATACACAAAAGGAAGGATGACAAACATGGCATTAGCGAAAATTGTTTACGCAAGCAATACTGGAAACACAGAAGGAATCTCAGAAATTTTGGAGGATGTTTTAAAAGAATCTGGAGTAGAAGTAGAACGTGTTGAAGCAGACGATGCAGAAGCAGATTTTTATGAAGATGCAGATATTTGTATATTAGCTACTTATACTGATGGTGATGGCGAACGACCTTTTGATTTAGAAGATTTTTATGAAGAATTACCGGATCAAGATTTGTCTGGAAAAGTATATGCAGTTGTTGGAAGTGGAGATAGCGAGTTGTATCCTGATTATTTCTGTCAAGCTGCTATCGATTTTGACGAAGCTTTTGCAAAAACAGGTGCTAAAAAGATTGGTGAAACAGTGATGATCGAAAACGATGCGGATGATGAAGATGAGGAAGTTTTAAAAGCACTTGTTAAGTCTTTAGCTGAAGCGTAGGGGATTCAGGAAAAGGTTGGGGTGATAATTTGTTTAAAGTAGTGAAACGAAAAGAATTGGCACCGACAGAATTTGAAATTTATGTCGATGCTCCAAGAATCGCCAGTAAAGCAAAACCAGGACAATTCGTCATTTTACGGATCGATAATCAGGGGGAACGGATTCCTTTGACGATCGTGGATACTGATTCAGAAACAGGCTTAGTTCGCCTGATTTTTCAAGTGATTGGAAAATCAACGGCGCAATTAGCAACTGTAATGGAAGGTGAATCCTTGAGTGATGTTGTGGGTCCTTTAGGAAAACCAACAGACATCGAAAACTATGGAACAGTTCTTTTAGTCGGTGGTGGAGTGGGGATTGCTGCTCTATTCCCAATTGTAAAAGGCCTAAAGGAAGCGGGCAATCGCGTAATTACTGTTCTAGGAGCGAAAAATGCGGAGCTTTTGATCCTAACTGAAGAGTGCGAAAAATACTCGGACGAATTGATTCTAATGACCGACGATGGATCAGTTGGACAAAAAGGTCTGGTTACTCAAGCGATGGAAGAGGTTTTTGCTAGGGAAACTGTTAACAATGCATGGGCAATTGGGCCAAGTATCATGATGAAGTTTTGTACTATTACGGCGCAAAAATATCAAGTGCCGATTTATGTTTCATTAAACCCAATTATGATTGACGGAACAGGAATGTGTGGAGGCTGCCGAGTAACCGTTGCAGACAACATTAAGTTTGCTTGTGTTGATGGACCGGAGTTTCTTGGTGAAGAGGTAGACTGGGATGAATTTATCAGTCGGATGCAGCAATATCGTCCAGAAGAGCTTCGTGCCAATGAAATTTATGAAAAGCAGGTGAGTCAAAATGGCTAAGGCTAAAAGAAGTTATACAAAAACACCGATGAAAGAGCAAGCGCCTGAGATTCGTTGTCATAATTTCGATGAGGTTGCTTTAGGCTACACACTTGAAGAAGGTCAGTTGGAAGCAAGCCGCTGTTTACAATGTAAAAACGCGCCTTGTATTGAAAATTGTCCGGTAATGATTGATATCCCAGGATTCATTAAAGCGATTGAAGAAGGCGATATGCCAAAGGCTTATGAAGTTTTGGGCCGCTATACCAATCTACCAGCCATCTGTGGACGAGTATGTCCTCAAGAAAAGCAATGTGAGATGGTCTGTCGCTTAGGTCGTTCGAAAAAATTTGAACCAGTTGCAATTGGTAAGCTTGAACGTTTAGTTGCCGATTGGGCCTTGGATCAACCAATTGAATACAAAGAGGTCACTGGGGAGAAAGGCAAAGTTGCCGTCATTGGCTCCGGACCTTCAGGTTTGACTGCGGCCGGCGATTTGGCGAAATTGGGTTATGAAGTCATCGTTTATGAAGCATTGCATGCACCGGGTGGTGTGTTGACTTATGGGATCCCTGAATTCCGTCTACCTAAAAATATTGTGAACAACGAAATTGAACGAATCAAAGCACAAGGTGTTGCCGTTGAAACCAATGTTGTTGTGGGAAAAACAATTACGATGGACGAGATTATGGACGAATTTGATGCGTGCTACTTGTCAGTTGGAGCAGGTGCACCGAATTTCCAAGGGATTAAGGGCACTTCTTTAAAGGGTGTTTATTCGTCTAGTGAGTATTTGACGCGGATTAATTTGATGCATGGCTATCAATTTCCTAAATATGATACACCTGTTCAGGAATCTAAAAATGTTGTAGTTATCGGTGGCGGGAACGTTGCCATGGACGCTGCGCGTTCAGCTAAACGGCTGGGTGCAGAAAATGTATCCATCGTTTATCGACGCTCATTAGCAGAATTACCAGCCCGAGAAGAAGAGTACCATCATTCGGTTGAAGAAGGTATAAACTATCACTGGTTGACAAATCCTGTTGAATATATGGGTGATGAGAACGGTAACTTAGTAGCCGTTAAATGTGTGCAAATGGAGCTTGGTGAGCCTGATGACTCTGGTCGAAGACGTCCAGTTGTAATCCCTGGCAGCGAATTTATTATTGAAGCGGATACTGCGATTGAAGCGATTGGTCAAGGGGCCAATAAAGTCTTGCTAGATACCTTCCCAGAGCTTTCTTTAAATAAATGGGGCTATATTGATGCCAGCGAAGAAACTTGTGCTACCTCTATTCCAGGTGTTTATGCCGGTGGAGATATTGTAACCGGAGCCGCAACCGTTATTTTGGCAATGGGTGCTGGTAAGATTGCAGCAAACGAAATTGATAACTATGTTCAAAATAAAAAGTTGCAGGAGCAACCGGTCTGAGCGGAGGACAAATTGATGAAAACGATGAAAACGATGGATGGAAATACGGCAGCTGCTCATATTTCTTATGCGTTTACCGAAGTTGCAGGAATCTATCCGATCACACCAAGTTCGACCATGGCGGAAATCGTAGATGAATGGTCAGAACAAGGCCGTAAGAATATCTTTAACGAGCCAGTTAAGGTAGTTGAAATGCAGTCAGAGGCAGGAGCTGCTGGGACCGTACACGGCTCGTTAAAAACAGGGGTCTTAACAACGACTTATACAGCTTCTCAAGGGTTGCTTTTAATGATTCCTAATATGTTTAAAATTGCGGGGGAACTGCTGCCGACAGTTTTCCATGTGGCGGCTCGGGCAGTCTCTACTAATGCATTAAGTATTTTCGGTGATCACAGCGATGTTATGGCTGCACGTCAAACCGGATTTTGTATGCTGGCTGAGGGCAGTGTTCAGGAGGTAATGGATCTTTCGGCAGTTGCGCATTTAGCAAGTCTTGAAGGCAAGTTGCCTTTTATGAACTTTTTCGACGGGTTTAGAACGAGTCATGAGCTTCAAAAAATTGAAGTCATTGATTATGAAGATTTGAAAAATATGGTGAACTGGGAAGCTTTGGAAGAGTTTCGTGCGCTAGGCATGAACCCGAATCATCCAAATGTTTCAGGTACTGCGCAAAATCCGGATATTCATTTTCAACAAAGAGAAACGGTCAATCGCTATTATGATGAAATGCCGATGATTGTTCAAAAATACATGCAGAAAATTAATGATCTTCGTGGTACAGATTATGACTTAACTAACTATTATGGTCATCCGGAAGCAACGGAAGTTATTGTAGCCATGGGATCAGCTTCACCAGCGATTCAGCAAACGGTGGACTATTTGAATGCTCAGGGCCGTAAAGTCGGCTTTATTGATATGCATTTGTATCGCCCGTTCCCAGCTGAAAATATGTTGGAAAAATTACCGTCCACGGTAGAAAAAGTAGCGGTTCTAGACCGCACAAAAGAGCCGGGTTCAGATGGTGAGCCTTTACTATTGGATGTACAAAGTGTGCTTTATCGCCATTCTAATCGTCCGATCGTTATTGGCGGTCGCTATGGAATTGCTTCAAAAGACGTGACACCAGATCAAATTGTAGCTGTTTACGATCATTTATTATTGCCAGTTGAGGATATGAAGCAGCGTTTTACGATCGGAATCAATGATGATGTAACTCATATGTCTTTACCTCAGAGAGAAGTATTGGATTTAACACCTAAAACAACTTTCCAAGCAAAATTCTGGGGACTTGGTTCAGATGGAACAGTGGGTGCCAACAAACAAGCAATTAAAATAATCGGAAACAATACTGACTATTTTGCGCAGGCTTACTTTTCTTATGATTCGAAAAAATCAGGAGGGGTAACCATTTCTCATTTGCGTTTTGGGAAAGATCCAATCCTGTCAACCTACAATGTAGAGGGCGCCGATTTTGTTGGTTGTCACAACAATGCCTATATTCACCAATATGATTTATTGCGTGGACTGAAAGACGGCGGAACATTCTTGCTTAACACAGTTTGGGATGAAGCAAAAGTTAAACAAGCCTTACCAAATCGGATTAAGCGCTATTTAGCAGAGCATCAAATTAATTTTTATATCATCAATGCGATGGATATTGCGCAAAAGATTGGTTTAGGCGGTCGTATCAACACGGTGATGTCTACCTCATTCTTTGAATTAACAGATATCATGGATCGTGAAACCTTCCTGCCTTTACTAAAAGGAGAAGTGGAAGCTGCTTATGGGAAAAAATCGAAAGTTGTAGTGGAGCGGAATTGGCAGGCGATTGATGAAACCTTTGCTGCTCTGAAAAAAGTTGAGATTCCGGTTGAATGGGCTGAATTAGAAGTTCGTCCAGCGCCAAAAGCTGATCAAAGTAAACCTGCGTACGTTCGTAACATTTTAGAACCAATCAATCGTCAAGAAGGCAATCAGTTGTCAGTCAATGACCTGATCGAAAATGGTATGCTGGGTGGTGTAATGCCATTAGGAACTGCGGCATATGAAAAACGCGGAATTGCTTTAGAGGTTCCAGAGTGGATTCCGGAAGCATGTACCATGTGTAACGAGTGTGCGTTTATTTGTCCTCATGCAGCGATTCGTCCATTCTTAGCGAATGAAGAAGAGATGGAGCAAGCACCAGAAGGCTTCATCACTCGTGATATGCGTGGTAAAGATGGATTGAAGTACCGAATCCAAGTTTCTTTGGAGGATTGTACAGGTTGTGGGCTTTGTGCTGAGGTTTGTCCAGCTAAGGAAAAAGCGCTGGTTATGAAGTCTTATGAAGAGCAAAAAGAACAAGCGATCAATTGGGCTTTTGCGATGACCCTTCAACAAAAAGAAAACCCAGCGAAAAAGTTTTCAGTCAAAGGTTCTCAATTTGAGCAACCATTACTTGAATTCTCAGGGGCGTGTGCAGGTTGTGGTGAAACACCTTATATTAAGTTATTGACGCAATTATACGGTGATCGTATGATGATTGCGAATACGACGGGGTGTTCATCAATCTGGGGTGGTTCATCTCCAGCGACACCTTATACAGTTAATGTAGATGGTCGTGGGCCAGCATGGAGTAATTCATTGTTCGAGGACAACGCCGAATATGGTTTAGGCATGCATATTGCCAATGAAACTAAACGAAATCGAGTAGCAAACAAAATGCATGAAGCTCTGGCTCAAGATTTAGGTTCTGAAGATACAAAAGCCTTAATGCAAAATTGGATCGATCATATGCTGGAGGGTGAAGGCTCACAACAGCGGGCGGCCAAGTTAGCAGCGACTCTTTCTGAAGAAAACGATCCGGCCTTGCAGTCAATTTTGAAAGATAAAGATATGTTTGCGAAACCTAGCCAATGGATTATTGGTGGTGATGGTTGGGCATATGATATCGGATTTAGCGGGATTGATCATGTGTTAGCTTCTGGCGAAGATGTAAATATCTTTGTAATGGATAATGAATTATATGCGAACACTGGCGGTCAAATGTCAAAAGCAACACCAACAGCAGCAATTGCAAAATTTGCGGCTGGTGGTAAGAAGACTAAGAAAAAAGATTTGGGCATGATTGCAATGACTTATCGGGATGTCTATGTAGCACAAGTAGCAATCGAAGCAAACCCTGCTCAGACCTTGAAAGCGATTCGAGAAGCCGAAACGTATCCAGGTCCTTCAATTATTATCGGTTACACACCTTGTATCAATCACGGAATCCGTGGCGGTATGAGCAAATCAATTGAAGAATCAATCGAAGCTGTTGAATCTGGTTATTGGCAGTTGTATCGTTTCGATCCTCGTCAAGCAGATAAAGGCAAAGATCCGTTACGTATTGACTTCAAGAAAGCTGATTTCAGTAAAATGAATGACTTCTTAGAAGGTCAAACACGTTTCTCTGCCCTGCATAACATTAAACAAGATACAGCAGAGGTAGAGGAAATGCTGAATCAAACGGTAGATGATGCCGAAAAACGTTTAGAAAACTATAGTGAATTAATGAAGTCTAAAGAGTAAAATTATTCATACCAATAAAGCTCCCGTACAAAACACTTTTCATACCGAGTGTTTTGTACGGGAGCCTTTTGTTGATACACAGCAAGATTGATCATAGAAAGTAAAACGATTGCTCTTGCGTGAGTAGGATACTGATTTTACTATCTAGTAAAATCAATTAATCAGGTCATCCAAAGTTTCGGGATCCTCATGAGCCAAACGACTGGCAGCAGAAGCAGCAATTGCCCCTACAAGATCATCCAAAAAGGTATGCACTGATTTGCCATCATGGGAATTCAGTTTCTTCAAAATACCTGGTTTTACTTTATCAATATAACCATAGTTTGTAAAACCGATTGAACCATAAACATTAACAATTGATAAAGCCATGATTTCATCGACACCATATAACCCTTCGTCTTCTTCGAGAATTTCTTGAAGTGGAGAATCCAGCAATTTTTGCTCTGCTAATTTATCCAATTGAATTCCCGTGATAATTGCATTGTGAACTTCTCGCTTTGTTAACACGCGATTAACACTATGAGTACACATGTCCATTGTTAGTTTATCGATGTAGTCTTTTTGAAGAAAAAAAACAAGTTCTGCAATATCTTTGATGGTCACACCCCGTTCAATCAATAGCGCGCGCGCCTTCTCCTCCAGTGCGGTTGTTTCAAAAACCATAATATTCCTCCGTTATCCTTGAATTTTTGGAAAAAAGCTAGTGCTGTGCCCCGGTTGTCTCCGAGCCTCTGGATCAATATAATGCAAAGCGTTGTTAACTGCTGTGGGAGCTTCTCCTGATCCGGTAGCAATTAGTTTTACTTTTCCATCATAGGTAGTAATGTCTCCACAAGCATAGACCCCAGGGATAGAAGTACTCATATCAGAATTCACAAGCACTGCCTGGCGAGTGCATTCGACCCCCCAATTTTTTAAATGGTCTAATGATGAAGTAAAGCCGTAATTAACAATTAGATGATCCGCAGCCAATTTCATTGTCTCATCTGATCGAACTTTTTGCAAAGTCACAGTCGTCAATTCGCGATCACCAGATACTCCAGTGACGATGTAAGGCGTCAGAATATCAATGGTGGAGTCCTTCAGTTTTTCGACACTATGCTCATGTCCACGAAATTGATCCCGCCGATGAACAATGGATACTTTTTCGGCAATGGGTTCCAGCATCAGAGCCCAATCAATCGCGGAGTCTCCACCGCCAGCAATGACAACTTTTTTGCCGGCATATTTCATCAAGTCATTAACATAGTAATCAATACCTCTATTTTCAAATACATCGCTATTATCAACTTGCAAACGTCTTGGTTGAAATGAGCCATTCCCAATTGCTAAGATGACGGCTTTCGTATAATGAGCTCCTTTGTTAGTGGTGAGCTCAAGGTATCCATCATGCTGCTTTAGATCAATTACTTCTTCTTCTAAGCAGTAGGTATGCGGGAATGTTTGCAATTGCTTCTCTAAATTCCCGATCAAGTCCGCAGCTTTGACCACTGGAAAACCAGGAATATCGTAAATATTTTTTTCAGGATAAAGAGCTGTCAGCTGACCACCTAGTTGTGGCAAGCTATCAATCAGTTTCGTCTTTCTTTGGCGGATTCCAGCGTAGAAAGCAGCGAACATTCCTACCGGGCCCGCTCCTACAATCGTTATATCAAAAATGTCCATTGTATTTTTCCTTCTTTCTTTACTATCGTGGTATTGATTGTATCAAACTTTCTTGAAACCTTCCAAAATGTAAACGTGGATGGATAAGAAACGATACCTTCTAAAAAACAGAGAAATAAAATCAACTAAACCGGTTTGAGTTTCAAGGAAATAAAAAAAGACTAGTCAATCAATCGAATTTACGTGGAAAAAAACAGAAAGTTTGTTATGATGGAACGAGATAAATTAAAGGAGGATATACCTGTGACTCAATTTCCACAATTAAATTTAGCGGATCAAAAAGGTCCAAAAGCGACAATCAAAACAAATATGGGAGATATTGTAGTTCAACTATTTCCTGAGGAAGCACCAAAAACAGTAAAAAACTTTGTTGAATTATCTAAAAAAGGCTACTATGACGGTGTAATTTTCCATCGTGTTATTCCTGATTTTATGATTCAAGGGGGCGACCCAACAGGTACTGGTATGGGTGGAGAAAGTATTTATGGGGACAAATTCGAAGATGAATTTTCTCGTAATGTGTACAATTTACGTGGCGCGTTGTCAATGGCTAATGCTGGTCCAAATACAAATGGCAGTCAGTTCTTCATTGTTAATAACCAAAATGTTCCAGCTAATATGATGACTCAATTAGAAGAAGCTGGATTTCCTGGTGAAGTTGTTGAAACTTATAAACAAGGGGGGACTCCTTGGTTGGATTTCCGTCATACTGTCTTCGGACATGTTGTTGAAGGAATGGATGTTGTTGATGCAATTGGTGCTACCAAGCGTGGACCTCAGGATCGTCCAGTTAATGATATCATAATTGAAACCATTGAAATAAGTGAATAAAGAAGCCTCTTTAATGATCTGACCCTAAAAAAGCTATCTTTTTTAGGGTCAGTCTATTTTTTATTTTTAGTTTAAGGCAGTTGCGATTCGTTTGAGCCCTTCTAGTAGGGTAGCGTTAGGACAGGCAACATTTAAGCGCATATGTTGTTTTCCACCTGGTCCGTAACTAATCCCCGTATTCAACACGACTTTTCCTTCATGAACAAGCTGATTCTCCAATTGCTCATCCGATAGTCCATAATCCGAAAAATCGATCCACAGTAGGTAAGTTCCTTCAGGTTTCATAATTTTTGCTTTTGGCAGATACTTGTCGAAGAAGGTGAATGTATCATCAATATTTTTTTGCAAATACACCAATAACTCATTGAGCCACTCTTCACCAGTACGATAAGCTGCCTCCATACCAACTAAACCAAAGGTATTAATTTCTTGCTGAAAGTTTTCGGTTTGTTTGTGCTCTAATTGCTTATGCAATTTAGGGTTTTTGACAAAAGCAACAGAATTCTTGACCCCAGCTAAATTAAATGTTTTAGTCATGGAAGTAAATTGTATGGTAAAGTCTTCAAATTTATCTCCAGCATTTGAAAAACTAGTCATTTGATTTGGTAAGAAAACAAGATCTTGATGAATTTCATCACTTAAAACTAAGACTTGATATTTTCGACATAACTCACCAAACTGATTTAATTCTTCTTTCGTCCAAACACGTCCGCCCGGGTTATGAGGATTGCACAAAATTGCTAGTTTAATATGGTTCTGTTTAATTTTTTCTTCCATATCTGCGTAGTCCATTACAAAGTGTCCGTCTTTTTCAAGCAATCTGCTGCGAACAATTTTTCTTTTGTTTTCATTAAGGATCCCAGCAAATGGGGGGTAAACAGGATCGTGAATCAAGACCGCATCGTTTGGTTCAGTGAATGCCTGAATGGCAGTAGCTAATCCAGCTAGTACACCGCTGAAAAAGAAAATCTCATCTTTGGTTATTGATAAATGATGCTTATGCTTTTCCCAATCAATGATTGCTTCATAAAGTGAATCTGGTGTTGTAGTGTAGCCGAAAATACCATGTTCGATCATTTCTTGGTAAGCTTGGATGATACCAATGGGAGCTTTAAAATCCATGTCAGCTACCCATAGAGGTAATAACTCTTCTTCTTGATACGTATGGCAAATCTGATCCCACTTAACGCTGTTTGTACCTTTTCGATTGAATTGTTCATCAAAATTGACCATGTTTTTCCTCCTAATTTTGCAAACTTCTTTTTTTGTTGTAAATACAGTATAATAAAACTTGCGGAAAGAGGGAACTAAATGGGATATAAAATTGGACAAATTATAAAAGGAGACATTACCGGTATTCAACCATACGGTGCTTTTGTTTCTCTGGATAATCATACGCAAGGGTTGATCCATGTTTCTGAAATTCAAGCAGGCTTCACTAAAAACATTCATCAGTACTTAGAAATTGGACAAAAGGTACAAGTACAGATCATTGATATTGATGAATATACTCAGAAAATAAGTTTATCATTACGCACATTAGCAAATCATCCACCGGCATCACCGTATCAACGAAAACGATATTTCACTAATCGTAACAAGAATATCGGGTTTCGTTCCATACAAGATGAGATGCCTCGTTGGATTGAAGATACTTTGCGGTATTTAAGCAGTACAAAGAGTGAAAATTGACAATTTATTTTCACGAGCCAATATCTTTGTTTCTGAAAATATGATATGATAGAATCCAGTTGAGACTAAGTAGCTACCATAGGAGTGAATCAGTTTGACAAAAGAAGTATCTGGAACGGTAATGTTGAATCTAGCAGATGGATCAAAACGCTTTTTAGTTCGTCACGAAGGTACTGCAAATGAATTTGCTCGTACTGAAATCAAAAAGGAAAATACTGTTTTAGCAAGCTTCCTAAATTTTTTGAAGAGTGTGGTTCAAATCAACATCAATGAGATAAGTTTAGTTGAATTGACAAATACACAAGCAAACGGTATTAGTTTACCGTTATATGTCTTCGAAATGAATCAAGAAGAGGTAACAGAGCTTCCTGAAGGTTTTGTTTGGGAAACACCGGATAGTGTACGTGAAATTTTGCATACATTTGAAATTGAAGGTGTACCACTTTTTTAAAAGAAGTACATACAAAGAGCACAGTGAATATTTTCATTCACTGTGTTTTTTTGAGAAAATAAAAATAAGTAGTTGACGTGTGCTTGGATAAATGGTAAATTATTGGAGTTGCCAATTCGTGCCGAGAAACAAACACAACTTTTTCGAAAAAAGTTTCAAAAAAGTTATTGACAAGCAGCTGGTGATCTGATAAGATTTAAGAGTTGCTGATGCAACAAGAAACAGTCGATTTTATCAAGTAGACCTTTGAAAACTGAACGAATAAAACAAACCAAATGTGTAGGGCGCTTCTATTATTATAGAAGCAAACAACATAGCAAGCAATTGCTAGCGAATCAATTTTTAAATTGAGCTTAACAGTCGCAAGACTGTTTCAAACACTTTTTATGAGAGTTTGATCCTGGCTCAGGACGAACGCTGGCGGCGTGCCTAATACATGCAAGTCGAACGCTTTTTCTTCCACCGGAGCTTGCTCCACCGGAAGAAAAGGAGTGGCGAACGGGTGAGTAACACGTGGGTAACCTACCCTCGAGCGGGGGATAACACTTGGAAACAGGTGCTAATACCGCATAACAAAGAAAACCGCATGGTTTTCTTTTGAAAGGCGCTTTTGCGTCACTCGAGGATGGACCCGCGGTGCATTAGCTAGTTGGTGAGGTAACGGCTCACCAAGGCAACGATGCATAGCCGACCTGAGAGGGTGATCGGCCACATTGGGACTGAGACACGGCCCAAACTCCTACGGGAGGCAGCAGTAGGGAATCTTCGGCAATGGACGAAAGTCTGACCGAGCAACGCCGCGTGAGTGAAGAAGGTTTTCGGATCGTAAAACTCTGTTGTTAGAGAAGAACAAGGGTGAGAGTAAAAAGTTCACCCCTTGACGGTATCTAACCAGAAAGCCACGGCTAACTACGTGCCAGCAGCCGCGGTAATACGTAGGTGGCAAGCGTTGTCCGGATTTATTGGGCGTAAAGCGAGCGCAGGCGGTTTCTTAAGTCTGATGTGAAAGCCCCCGGCTCAACCGGGGAGGGTCATTGGAAACTGGGAAACTTGAGTGCAGAAGAGGAGAGTGGAATTCCATGTGTAGCGGTGAAATGCGTAGATATATGGAGGAACACCAGTGGCGAAGGCGGCTCTCTGGTCTGTAACTGACGCTGAGGCTCGAAAGCGTGGGGAGCAAACAGGATTAGATACCCTGGTAGTCCACGCCGTAAACGATGAGTGCTAAGTGTTGGAGGGTTTCCGCCCTTCAGTGCTGCAGCTAACGCATTAAGCACTCCGCCTGGGGAGTACGACCGCAAGGTTGAAACTCAAAGGAATTGACGGGGGCCCGCACAAGCGGTGGAGCATGTGGTTTAATTCGAAGCAACGCGAAGAACCTTACCAGGTCTTGACATCCTTTGACCACTCTAGAGATAGAGCTTCCCCTTCGGGGGCAAAGTGACAGGTGGTGCATGGTTGTCGTCAGCTCGTGTCGTGAGATGTTGGGTTAAGTCCCGCAACGAGCGCAACCCTTATTGTTAGTTGCCATCATTTAGTTGGGCACTCTAGCGAGACTGCCGGTGACAAACCGGAGGAAGGTGGGGATGACGTCAAATCATCATGCCCCTTATGACCTGGGCTACACACGTGCTACAATGGGAAGTACAACGAGTCGCGAAGTCGCGAGGCTAAGCTAATCTCTTAAAGCTTCTCTCAGTTCGGATTGTAGGCTGCAACTCGCCTACATGAAGCCGGAATCGCTAGTAATCGCGGATCAGCACGCCGCGGTGAATACGTTCCCGGGCCTTGTACACACCGCCCGTCACACCACGAGAGTTTGTAACACCCGAAGTCGGTGAGGTAACCTTTTGGAGCCAGCCGCCTAAGGTGGGATAGATGATTGGGGTGAAGTCGTAACAAGGTAGCCGTATCGGAAGGTGCGGCTGGATCACCTCCTTTCTAAGGATAAGCTAGGATGCAGCAATGCAGCCTAGCGTTACGGAAGACTACACAGGCTTGTTTTTATTCGT
>NZ_JBIPAS010000001.1:0-1985000 GCF_050499065.1 Enterococcus sp. AZ071 | reverse complement strand
AATGGCGGCAACGATAAAATTTCTCCAGCAGTTTCATAAGATTCATCTTCTAAGAAACCAGGGCCATCTGTTGCTAGTTCAAATAAAACGTTTGGTGCAGCCATGAAGTATTCTGATTGGAAATAGAAGCGATCAACAAAACCAGAATTTGGGAACTCTAAGTCATTGATTTTTTTGATCCAATATTTTAGGGCATCATCGTCAGCCACTCGCAGAGCTAAATGATGAACATTTCCGAAACCTTCCTGAGCAGGTGGTAGATCGTCTCTGAAGTCGACTATAATTGTTGCGCCATTTCCTCCTTCACCAACTTCAAATTGATGTAGGCTACCTTCTTCAGCGGTTTCTTTAAAACCTAGAACATTTTCTAAAACAAGTTTCATGTGATCAAAGTTTGATACTGTTACAATAGTGGGTCCTAAGCCAACAATTGAATGTTCAGCAGGAACGTTTGAATTTTTCCAAGGTGTACCAGCGGTGACTCCTTGATTTTTTTCATCAGAAACTAGTTGGAACAATTGATTGTCATAGTCATTGAAAACCAAATATTTTTTTCCAAATCGTACGTTGATTTCACCATGTTCAATGTTCAATTGGTTGAAACGATTTGCCCAATAGTCCAATGAAGCATCGCTAGGTACTCGGAAGCCAGTACGTGAAATGGTATTGGTTCCTTTTTTTCCTTGAGGAATACCTGGGAAATCAAAAAAGGTCATATCTGTACCAGGTGCACCTTTGTCATCTGTAAAGTATAGGTGATAAGTTTCAATATCGTCTTGATTGACGGTTTTTTTGATCATCCGTAAGCCCAATATATCTGTAAAGAATCGATAATTTTTTTTGGCGCTTGAAGTCATTGCTGTAACATGGTGTAATCCGCGAATTTGTGTGTCCATAAGTAATTCCTCCTTGATAATTTATCTTACTAAAAGTAAGTATAAGAGTAATTACTGATTAAAGCAAATAATCAGCTTTCTATTGCTAATTACTAGAAAGAAAGCTAGGATGAAAGAAAAAGAGGAGGAATTCGATGAAAAAAGTTATTCTATTCGATTTGGATGGTACATTAACGGACTCAAGTAAGGGTATTTTGGCTTCAATTATTTATATGCTGAAGGAGCTAAAGCTTGAAATTCCTGATAAAGAGGTATTACGTACGTTTATTGGCCCGCCTTTGAGCTTGTCTTTAAATAATATATACGGTATGGACAAAGAGGCTGCTCAAAAGGCTGTCATGATTTATCGAGATTATTATGCTGTTTATGGTATTTTGCAATTGGAGGTTTATCCAGGTATCCTCGAGACATTAGTAGAGCTTTCACAGCATTATAGCTTGGGCTTGGCTACTTCTAAACCGACACCTTATGCTGAGCAGATTATCAGAAATCTGAATTTTACATCTTATTTTACTGGGATATTTGGTGCAGATTTGGATGGAAAGCGGGAAGGAAAGGCAGCTATTATAAAGGATGCATTAACTCACTTGTCAGTTGAACCTAAAGAGGCAATCATGGTGGGAGATCGTGAGTTTGACATCAAAGGTGCTAAAGAGAACGGTTTAGCTAGTATCGGTGTTCTTTATGGGTTTGGAAACCGTGAAGAACTAGAGCAGGCTGGTGCGGATAAAATTGTCAAAAAGGCATTAGAAATTCCTGAAGCAGCTAAGCAATTTAACTAAAAAAAAGTCGAAGAATAATGAATTCTTCGACTTTTTGATTAATCTATTTTAATACCAACCGTTCGCTAACCAGAAAGCTTGAGCGCCTTCCCATGAACCATAACGTTGTGCAACGTATTGATCTGCTACACGTTCTTGGTTTGCAGGAGAATAGTCGCCATTCAAGTATGAAGAGCTTAATTGGTAACGTCCAATATATTGGCCATTCGTCGCATCATAAGAACCGCTAGATTCTTTTTGAGCAATCCATTCTTTGGCAGACGAAGTAGTTGCAGGAGCCGCTTGTACTGCTGGTGCTGCTTGCTCTTGAACAGGAGCTGTTTCTTGAACGGGTGCCACTGCTGTTGTTTGCGTTTGCTCAACAGGAGCTGCTTGTTCTTGGACAGGAGCCGCTGCATTTTGTGCAGTAGTATCAATGCTTAATTGTTGTCCTTCAAAAATCAAGTCAACATTTGTGATGTTGTTGTTGGTCGCAATTGAGTTTACCAAGCTGTTGTCGCCAGTAAACTTAGCTGAGATTTTTGATAAAGTGTCGCCTGATTGAACAGTGTAAGTTTCTGCTGCGTGAGCGTCATTTGTTCCGATTGCCAATGCAGCACCTGCTGCCATAATTGTACTAAGTAATAATGCTTTTCCGAATTTCATCTAGTAAATTCCTCCAAAAAGTTTTTGTCGAGTTGATACTTTCGACTACGATTCATACTTTAACATCCTTTTGTATTTCATAGGTGAAAGACCGATGACAAGAGGTTACAGGGTGGTGTAATTATGTAACAAAATAACTAATGTAATGGTTTTTTTGAAATTTTTAACAAATAGCAGAAAGCGTTTTAAACAGTATTGTATCAGACTATGTGACTATTTTTATAGGGAATATACGTTCGTTTTTTAGTCATGTCACTGATACATTGACATCATTCTGTAAAGGTATCTAAAGGAAATCACAAGAAATTTTAGGCTTTTAGTGTATAAGAAAAGTTTAAGTAACGGGCTTTTATCAAAGTTCATCCGGTAAAGCTTTAAACGTTAAATTATTTAAGTAGTTTACTTAAGGATAGTAGGAAATAATTAGTACTTCATAATGTGGCTGAAAAAAGAAAGCGTTTATTTTTTATTGGAGATAGCAAATGGTAGAACAACAATAACTTTACTTATAAAAGACAAATCTATTGTTAGGAGATGATCTGGTAAACACGTTGTATTTTAGATTGTTTAATGGAATTTATCTGCTCTGTACTGTATTTCATTTGATCCTAAATAAATTTTTTAACTATAAAAATTTTTATCGAATAGAAAAGTTTCCGAATTAGTTTTGGGAGGATAGGATCTTTTAGTCAGGCAACTTGTTATACATTCTTTAGAGTAAGTGATGGGGATTTGTCGTTTTAAGTTAGTATCAACACTTTGACAGCAGATAATTTTGAAGCGTGGACGATACACGTCGTATTTAAAGAAAATTATTGGCAGAAAGGATAGTTGCTTTTGCTTTGATGAGTTCTAAGGAAGATCAAATGGTAAGAAGAATATTTAGGCATTGCCCAAAAAGTTTCTAGTATACGAAACTCTATTTTAATGAGTGAAGATAATCATGGTGTTTGTTTAGAAAAGAGAGTGAAAAAAAGAATCTTGAGAAGTCAAGATTCTTTACAGATCATATTTTGAAAGTAAAAAAAGAACCTTGATCTCTCAAGGTTCTTAGAAGAGCCACCTGTCGGGCTTGAACCGACGACCTCCACCTTACCATGGTGGCGCTCTACCAGCTGAGCTAAGGCGGCATCTTATTGAACACAAGATATAGAATACCGAATATATGGTAGGTTGTCAATATTTTTTCTCTTCTTTTTTAAATGAAAGTGAAGATAGAAAGTGGCTAATTTGGGAATAATTTGACACTATCAGGTGTGAGGCTGCTTTTTAAATAGAAAGGAAGCGGGAATGTCTTCACATTCTGTGCTAAAGCCTTATCTGTCAAACTATGTTTAGAAGCAAGTGATGAGATGTGAATACCTATATGTGAGATTTATTGGAAAGTGTGAGGAAGCACTCTCGAGATATACAAAGATCTTTGGTGATTCGTTACAGCATCGATCTCTCTATGAAAATGGTGAGATAATGTATGCTTATACAGAATTAGATGAACTTAATGGAATTAGCTGTTGGGACAGGAAAAATTTGGTGGAAAGCGGCGATAGAATTGCTTTGCGGGTAGATCTTGTGAAACGGCAAAAGGCAGAGGAGATTTTTGATAGGTTGATTCTACTGGAAAGGAATAATAAATGATACGAACTATAAAGAAAGATCCTTGTGACAAGGTCTAATCTGTATAGTTCGTATCATTTTTTTAGTTATAGGTTGTTTAGAATTTCTGTGATTTGTGGATAATTTTCATCTTGCAAAATCTCGTAGCCTAATTTTTGATACAGTCTAACAGCTGGATGGCTCCAAGTTTGGGTGGTTAAGTATGGCTTTTGGTTTGGATGCAGTTCGTAGAGTAGCTCTGTTACACGAATTGCCAGTGCTTTGGCTAAGCCTTTTCCTTGTTCCTCAGGCAGTACAGCTAACCAATGAAGTCGCGGCTTGTGAGTATCATTTGATCGCCAGGCGGTAAAGGTGGCTACTTTTTTTCCTGTAGAATTTTCGATGAACAGCATCCGATGCGGCAGTTCACTGGAGAAAGGCGCAAAGGAGCTGTGGAAATAGTTCAGAGCCTTTTCTGTAGAATCAAATTCGGCTACTGCGGTTTCAATGACTGCCCAAGCTTGCTCATCGCCAGGTTTGTAGAAAACAAAACGATAATTTTCAGGTAGCTGATAGCTGGGCAAGGGTAGGGCATCAAATTCTCGAGTCATGGTAAAAGGAATGTAGGGAACTGATTTGTCTAACATAAAACTCCTCCTAATAATTTTTAATTATCTTTATCCTATCATGTGCATCCATTAGGAACTAGCGGAGGTTGACAATTTATTGCTGGCGGTTGTTTCGTCTGCTTGGACCAGCTGATTAAACAATTGATCGCCTAATTCATTAAAAGAAGTATTTTCGATATGCTTATTTGATAAAAGGATTATAGCGTTTTGTCCATCCTTAGAGTAATTAACAATTGTTTCAAAATTGGCCTTTACCCCCCGGCTATGGTAATGATTGGACATGTTATAAATTCCAGCAGCATATTGTTCATTTGGATAATTTTCCCACAATGTCTCCCGGTCCTGTGTAGCCAGCTTTTCGCCAGAAAGAAGACTGTGGAAATACAAAAATAAATCGCCGGCAGACATAAACACATTACCCGTTCCCAATTCAGAAGCATAGCTGGCTGCTGATTCATTCGTAAAAGTGTCTGTTCCGTTAGTTTCTTGATAGGAACGTGCTTGTTCTTCTGAATGATCCTGAGCAAAGCTAGTATGGCTTAGTTGAAAAGATTTGGTAATCTGCTGATTAAATAGGTCGTAATAATCTTTACCAGTTACTTGTTCGATGATCCCGGTCAGTAAAACGTAATTGATCGGTTGATAGGAATAGACCTTTTCACCGACCTCGGCTTGCAGTATTGCATGAGCCAATATATCTTTTTCGTCTGTAGTAGGCTCAGCTTTGATTTTATCGTTGAGCTTCAAACCAGAGCTCATATTTAGCATATCGCGCAAAGTAATTGTCTCGCTATTTTTGATTTGAGGGTAATATTGACTTAATTTATCCGTCAGCTGCACCTTTCCAGCTTTGACTGCTTCCATTAATAAATAAGCAGTTTGTCCCTTTTCAACTGAACCAATACAATATTGGGTTGAAACTTGATTTTGAAGCTGTTGCTCTTGATTTTTCCAACCATAGGCCTTGTTTAAAATTAAATGTCCATCATGATAGACTAGAACTGTTCCACTGAAATTTCTTTGAACTAACTGCTCCTGCAAGGAATCGGCCAATTTGTCATGAGGTTCGATCGTTTGCTGGGTTTCCACTGCTAAAGTAGTTGTTGGTTTGGTAATCGGTGGATTTGCTGCTTGCGGTACTGGGGCGACTGCCGCTTGGCGAGCAGATAAATATTCTCCACTAAGAAAGCCCACAGCAAGAACCAGGATGGCACCAGCAATGTAAATGGGATATTTTTTTCTTTTTCGACTATGACGATACATTTTGACACGCTCCTGACAAATAAAATGAGTAATAAACATAGAAAGAAATTGGATTAAATCTATTGCCATTCAAAATAAAAATTGGTATCATGAACAGGTATTCTTTTTCCGGCATAGCTCAGTTGGTAGTAGCGCATGACTGTTAATCATGATGTCGTAGGTTCGAGTCCTACTGCCGGAGTTGCTTGAGACAATTCGTAAAGATTGTCTCTTTTTTTTGTGACGAAAATAAGAAGTTTCTTAGATTGTTTTCAAGATTTCTTTCAAAAGAAAGATAAACCTTTTATACTAAATGTGAGGGAGGCGAATAGATGGCAAAACGCGACGCCTATTTTGACAATGCGAAATTATTCTTAATGATCTTAGTGGTTTTTGGACATCTGTTTCAACCATTTATCGAGGATAAAGGAATCTATAGCGATTTGTATTATTTTATCTTTACCTTTCACATGCCCGCATTCATTTTAATTTCAGGCTATTTTGCCAAAGGGCAACCGAAGCCGTTGAAAAAGCTGGTAAAAAAATTATTGTTGCCGTATATCTTTTTTCAGCTATTGTATTCGGCTTATTATACACTGATTGGATTGCAGGAGTCCTTTAGCTTCAGCATAACAACGCCACAATGGTCTCTGTGGTTTTTACTAAGCCTATTCTGCTGGAATTGCATGCTGTATT
The DNA here is from genome assembly GCF_050499065.1 of Enterococcus sp. AZ071. NCBI lineage: Bacteria > Bacillati > Bacillota > Bacilli > Lactobacillales > Enterococcaceae > Enterococcus > Enterococcus sp. AZ071. The sequence goes on along the minus strand of NZ_JBIPAS010000001.1, from coordinate 1,978,517 downwards.
TATGTCAGCGATTTTCGGTTAAGCAAGTTCTGATCGGCAGTATCCTTGTCGCCTTGGTTGTAGGTTATATACCTTTCTTTGGTCGCTTCTTGGCTGTACAGCGTACCTTGACCTTCTTTCCTTATTTCATGGTAGGATATGCGTTACCTACCAACTGGATCGCAAGAATTAAGACGGCACCAAAAAAATGGGTAGCAATTGCTCTATTTGCAGGAATTTTTGTTTTGATCGAAACCAATGATTTTATTAATAAGTATTGGGTTTTTGGATCAAAGCCTTATGAAGATTATTTGAATCATCCTCTTTTAGGAGGACCGCAGCGCATGCTGTTCTTTCTTTTAGGCCTAATTGGTATTACGGCATTCTTCATGCTAGTGCCAAAAGGTCAGTATTTCTTCTCTAAGTGGGGGAAAAATACGTTGACAGTATACCTGCTTCATGGCTTTTTGGTCAAAGGATTGCGTGCTATTGGTGCCGATGATGTGGAGATGGGTATCTGGGGATTAGCAATTCTGTTTGCTTCCAGCGTTTTGCTAACAGCAGCGTTATCCAGCGAACGATTTGGAAAGTGGATTGAAAAGGGGAAGCAGAAAGTTTTACGTCCGGTTTTAAATTAATTGTCAAGCAAGTCTCTTAAGCGTAAAATGAGCGTGGAGGGGGCTTTTTTTATGACAAAAATTACGCAAGAACAGACTAAACATTATCGTGATAACTTTTTAGCTAATCAAAAACAGGTAGCATTGCAGCGAAGTGTTGTTAAAAACGGCATTAGTGCTTCAGCTGAAAACGTGGTTGCCCATGTAGAAAATACGCCAGTTTTCTCAATTGATCTAGCTACTGGTAAGGTTGCCAATCAAAAACAATCTGGTCGCTGTTGGATGTTTGCAGCGTTGAATACTTTTCGGCATAAGATGCTGCAGCAATTTAAATTGAAGGATTTTGAATTATCACAAAATTATACCTTTTTCTGGGACAAGTATGAAAAAGCCAACTTTTTTTATGAAAATATTTTAGCTACTGCTGATCAGAAAACATCCAGTCGAGAAGTGGCTTTTTTACTACAAACACCACAACAAGATGGTGGACAATGGGATATGATTGTTTCGTTGTTTAAAAAATATGGGGTAGTTCCTAAGACAATTATGCCAGAAAGCAGCAACAGCTCCAATTCAAGAGATTTAAACAAATATTTGAATAAATTGTTGCGCAAGCATGCAGTAGAGCTGCGCAAATTAGCTGCTGAAAAAGATAAAGCGACTATTGAAGCAAAACGTGGAGAAATGTTGCAGGAAGTATATGTTTTGCTAGCAACCGCTCTAGGTACACCACCTGAAGTATTTGATTTTGAATATCGGGATGAGGAGAAAAACTACCATATTGATCAAAAGTTGACACCTCAAAGCTTTTACGATAAATATATCGGAGTGAATTTAGATGACTATGTCAGCATTATCAATGCACCGACAGCTGACAAGCCTTACAATCGCAGTTACACGGTATCGATGCTGGGGAATGTTGTTGGAGGTTCAACAGTAAAATATCTAAATCTTGATATGAATACGTTTAAACAATTAGCTGTAAAACAGTTGGCGAACGGTGAATCGGTTTGGTTTGGTTGTGATGTTGGGCAGTCTTCTACTCGGGATTCTGGGATTATGGCTTTAAATGCCTTTGACGTAGATGATTTGTTTGAAGCTGATTTTACCATGACTAAAGCAGAACGCTTAGATTCTGGTGATAGCTTGATGACTCATGCCATGGTGTTAACCGGTGTGGATATGCTAGATGGCAAAAGTACAAAATGGAAAGTAGAAAACAGTTGGGGAGAAAAAGTAGGGGAAAAGGGCTTTTTCGTCATGAGTGATGACTGGATGGATGAGTACACTTACCAAATTGTTATTCGTAAAGAATATTTAACAACTGAACAATTGGCGGCTTTTGAGGCTGAGCCGATTGTTTTAGCGCCTTGGGATCCAATGGGAGCTCTTGCTTAAAGCAATTCTTTGTAATAGACTCATTCCGTTAGGGTGAGTCTATTTTTTTAAACAAAAATGACTATTCATCGCGTATAATAAAGCATAGGAATGTGAGGAAAAAAGATGAATAGAGTAACGGAATTACTAAAAGAAAAATTTGGCTATGACAGTTTCCGAACGGGTCAGGCAGAAATCATATCAAAAATTTTAAATCATGAGAACGTACTAGGAATTATGCCTACAGGTGGAGGGAAGTCAGTTTGTTATCAACTGCCAGCGTTAGTTTTGGAAGGCTTGACCCTTGTTATCTCACCTTTGATCTCGTTAATGAAGGATCAAGTAGACAGCTTAAATGAAATGGGTATTCCAGCGGCTTTTATTAACAGCTCATTGTCGAATCCAGAGATTCAACAGCGCATTCGTTTGGCCGTGGATGGCAAAATAAAATTGCTGTATGTAGCGCCAGAACGATTGGAATCAGCTTCTTTTCGACAATTGCTTCACTATGTACCAATCGAACTGTTGGCTGTCGATGAAGCTCACTGTATTTCCCAGTGGGGGCATGATTTTCGTCCAAGCTATTTGCGGTTAGCAGAAACAATCGAAGAATTGTCTCAACGACCAACGATTATAGCCTTGACTGCTACAGCTACTGAGCATGTTGCTGATGATATCCTTCAGTTGTTGCAGATTCCGACAGACAATCAAATCAATACTGGTTTTGCTAGGGAAAATCTAACTTTTCAGGTAGTTAAGGATGCTAAGGAAAGCTATTTGATGGAATACTTAAAGCTAAACAAAGGCCAGGCAGGAATTATTTATGCTAGCACTCGTAAAGAAGTAGAGCGATTTTATCATCTGTTGCGAAATCAAAACATCGCAGTGGCCAGCTATCATGGTGGAATGAGCGAACGTGATCGGTCGAAAAACCAGGAGGATTTTCTGTTTGACCGGGTGCAGGTAATGGTGGCTACCAATGCTTTTGGCATGGGAATTAACAAGAGTAATGTTCGCTTTGTCATTCATGGGCAAATTCCTGGCAATTTGGAATCCTATTATCAGGAAGCTGGTCGGGCGGGACGCGATGGTTTACCAAGTGAAGCGATCTTATTTTATGCCCCAAAGGATCTGCAGGTGCAAAAGTTTTTCATTGATCAGTCAGAGGGTAATGAAGAATATAAAAAAAATGAATACAATAAATTACGAGAGATGGATCAGTATGCTCATACGCAAATGTGTTTGCAGCGTTACATTTTACGTTACTTTGGTGAGGACAGTGAAGATTGCGGACGCTGCAGCAACTGTACAGATTCACGAGAAGTGATTGATATTACAACGGATGCACAAAAAGTGCTGTCGTGTGTAAAGCGTATGGGTGAACGCTTTGGTAAAGGGTTAGTAGCTAAGGTTCTGACGGGCTCGAAGGATCAGAAAATTACTCAATGGCAGTTCGAGCAATTGTCCACTTATGGTTTAATGCGGGACTGGAGCCAAAAGGAAGTTACGCAATTGATTGATTATTTGACTGCAGAAGGCTGCTTCACTTTAACAGAAGGTCAGTTTCCGCTATTAACAATTTCACCCTTGGGGATTAATGTACTGCTAGGGAAAAAGCAAGTCACCCGCAAGCAAAATGCGGTGAAAACTTTACAGGTAGATGATGAGCTTTTCGAAGAGCTGCGGAGTTTACGGACCCAGTTGGCTCAAGAACAAAATCTGCCTCCTTACATTATATTTTCCGACAAAACCCTACAGGAGTTGGCAGAGCAACAACCGCAAACCTCTTTGGAAATGCTGCAAATTAAGGGAGTAGGTCAAAGTAAGTTGGATAAGTACGGCACTGCCTTTCTAGAAATTTTAAAAAAACAGCTGCTGGTTCAGAGAAATAGAGAAGTGTAGGTGGATTGGATCTAATGAAGCAAACTCTCTACTTTACTTTCTGTGCTATACTTTAAAGCAAGAAAACGGCTCGGATAGGATTCTTGCTGTTTAGAGTTTGGCTTATTAAAACATTCAACAAGCGAATTTCGCTTGTTATTAATAAAAAAAGGAGGACGTAAAATGGGAGAGAAACTAGCAGTGAAGCGTGCTGAGAACATGCGTGAATTAGGTGGGTATCAAACCAAAGATGGTCGGACCGTTGCCAGGCAAAAATTGGTTCGTTCAGCTACGATCAATTTATTAACTGATGAAGACAAGGTTTACTTGGCTGACTATGGTATCCGAAAAGTAGTTGATTTCCGTTCACCAACAGAACGGGAGGAACAACCGGATCAGCCAATTCCAACGGCTGAAAATATTGCTTTGCCTATTTTTCCGGTTAAGGAGAAGGCAGTTTCAGCTTCCCCGTATGAAGTGATGATGAAGATGCAGCAGGGCTATTCTGCTCACGATCAAATGCTGGAGGTTTATCGTAATTTTGTAACTATGCCGCATATCCACAAGCAGTACAATCAATTTTTCGAAATTTTGTTAAAGAATGAAAAGGCGGATGAAAGTGTGCTGTTCCATTGTACAGCTGGTAAAGATCGGACTGGGTTTGGTGCTGCGATGATGCTAAGTGCTCTAGGTGTAGATCAGGAAACTATTTTTGCCGACTATTTAAAAACCAACCGATTTTTAGAAAAAAAAGTCGAGGAAATTAAACAGCAGGCTAAAAAAGCTGGAGTTTCAGAAGAAATGATGTACGGAATCGACGATATGATGAAGGCCAAATCCGAATACTTGAAGACCAGTTACCAGTTGATCGCTGAACACTATGGCGATATGGATGGCTATTTAAAGAATGGTATCGGACTAGGAAAACAAGACTTAAAAGATTTGCAGCAACTATATCTTGTTTAGGAGTTGAGGAGTGATGGAAAGCTTACTGAATTATTTACAGCTGAAGAATCGCCCGTTGCCCATTGGTGGCGGGGACATCAACCAAGCGTATCGGGTAACAGATGGTACCAAGGATTATTTCTTAAAAGTGCATCCCAATATGACAGAAGCTTTTTTTCAGGCTGAAGTAGAGGGCTTAAAAGAACTGGGAGAAGTAGTTCGTGTTCCGGAAACCTTTGCAACGGGTGTTCATAATCAAACAGCTTATTTGTTGATGGAATGGATCGAACCTGGACAAGGAGACCAAAGTGACATCGGTAAAGCATTAACTGCTATACATGGAAAAAAGCAGGAAACCTTTGGCTATGTAAAAGACAATTATCTAGGGCTGCTGCCTCAGATTAATACTCAAAGCACGAATTGGTGGTCCTTCTATTTTACTAACCGACTGGAAGTTCAAATTGAAATCGCCAAGCAACGAAATCATTGGACAAGTCAACGGGAGAAGACTTATTATGCATTAAAGGAACGGGTGCTTACTCAGTGGAGTAATCTGCAATTCAAACCCTCGTTATTGCATGGAGATTTTTGGAGCGGCAACACCCTTTTTGATATTCAAGGCCAGGCAATCTTTGTTGATCCGGCAGTTTCTTACGGTCATCGTGAATTGGATATTGCAATGGGGCAGCTGTTTGGCGGATTTCGTCAAACATTATTTGATGCCTATCAGGAAGTGTATCCATTGGAGCAAGGATGGCAGGAACGGATTCCCATCTATCAATTATATTATTTATTAGTCCACTTAAATCTGTTCGGCGAAAGCTATGGCGGTGCGGTGGACCGGATTTTAGGAGGAAAGTAATTGGGTAAAAAATATTCAATGCAACATGAAGTTACCTATTATGAATGTGATATCAATCAGACAATGACCTTTCCAGCTATGCTGAGCGTGGTTATCAAATCTTCTTCTGATCAAAGCGATGAACTGGAAAGAGGGACTGAGGCAATCAATCAATTGGGCTTAACCTGGGTAATTACTCAGACAGAAATTTCCATTGAACAGCTGCCTCGTGTAGGAGAAAAAATAACGGTTGTTACCGAACCGACAGCTTTCAACAAGTTTTTTTGCTACCGCAGCTTTTGGATTTATGATGAAGTCGGTACACAGTTGGTAAAAATAGATATGGCTTTTGTTTTGATGAAGATCAAGGAGCGAAAAATGAGCAGTGTTTCTCCAGATCTAATGGCTCCTTATGAAGCACCACAGGTAAAAAAAATCCAGCGTTGGGAGAAAATTGAACCAGTGTCAGATGGTGAAAGTCGATTGTACCATGTTCGTTTTTACGATTTAGACAGCAATCATCATGTAAACAATGCTATGTATTTTAACTGGATGATTGATGTATTGGGCTACGATTTTATGGTGAACCATATACCAGTGGCAGCCAAGGTTAAATTTGATAAGGAAATTTTATATGGCAACGATATTACTAGTGTTTATCAGGTGGATGAAGAGAACGGCAAAACCTTGCATGAAATTCGAGTAGGAGATCAACTGGCTTGCGAAGCCAATATTCAATGGAAAACGAAGTAAAATAGACCTGATGGGATGCTCCGCTGTGTGAAGCGAAGTGATCCTTCAGGTCTATTTGATTATTCCTCCATAAATTGCTTCAGTTGCTCCTGAGATAAGTTAGCATTCATGGCAATCAGCAGCTTGATTCGTGCTTTTTGACTATTGATACCTCGGCAGAAGATGACGCCTTTTTCTGCCAGCTCAATGCCACCGCCACGATAATCGTAGACTGGTTCAGCAATTCCGTTAAAACAACGAGAAACCAAAACAATCGGCATATCCTTATTTAATAGATTTTGCAGTGAAGGTAGCGTAGCAGGTGGCAAATTTCCTGCGCCCAAAGCCTCCACTACAACGCCATCAACTCCCATTGCATGGTCTAGCAGTTCAAAGAAGGTTCCCTGCATACCGGCAAAAGCCTTAATGATTGGAATCATGGCATCAATTGAAGCGACATCGTATCGAGTCGCTGTCGGCAATTCTTGCATAAAGAGGATTTTTGATTTAGTTACCAGACCAACGGGCCCTAAAGTCGGGGTACGAAAGGTGGCAACATTGGTAGTATGGGTTTTCGTTACATAACGGGCACTGTGGATCTCATCGTTCATAACCACTAGCACGCCTTGATTAACTGCATCTTCGCAGGATGCAACCCGAATGGCACTTTGAAAATTGTAAAGACCGTCACTACCTAATTCATTAATAGAGCGCATCGCACCAGTAAGTACGATAGGCATCAGATTTCCAATTGTTACGTCTAGAAAATAAGCGGTTTCCTCTAAGGTGTCGGTTCCATGAGTAATAACTACGCAATCAATTTCTTCGTTGACAGCTTTTTTGATGCGTTCCTTCAAATCAAACATGATTTCAACCGTGATATGAGGAGAAGGAAGATTGGAAAAATCTTCGACTACCAATTCCACATCTTTAGGAACATCCAGCTTCTGGCCGGCTGCCAGCAGGGGGTTCTTTTCATCAGGGCGAACAGCACCATGTTCATCTTCACTCATGGAAATTGTTCCGCCGGTATGTAAAATTAGAATACGTTTCATTTCATTCACCTGCTTTTTTTATTGTATATTAACTGTAGGAGAAAGCCACTTGCCACTAAATGTATCTTAGTATAAGAAAAGCCTTTTTCATTAGAATACTATTTTCTCTCTTTTTTTACTACGATTATTGTATACTATGTAGAAAAGAGTTTGGAGGTCTTTATGATTCGAATTGGATTAACTTCTTTTAATGAACATCAAACGTTGACTGGGAAACCCAGAACAACGCTGTTTGAATATGCAGGATTTTTACCATTGGTTGAGTTGGACACGGCTTATTATGGGTTACCTAGTCGTAAAACTGTCGAAAATTGGCTGTCTCAGGTACCAGATTCCTTTCGATTTGTGGTGAAATTTTATTCTGGTTTTACTTGCCAAGAAAAATGGCAGGATCATTATGGTTCAATCGATGAGATGCAGCAGCATTTCCTGGAAGTCATGAGTCCGCTAATTGAAAGTTCAAAACTATATTGTTTTTTAGCACAATTTCCCGCACAATTTAAATGTACCAAGGAAAATATTGCTTATTTGCAAACCTTGCGTCAGCTGTTTCCAGATTTACCGATTGCTGTAGAATTACGAGACTACAGCTGGTACAGTCCGGAATTCAAAGAAAAAACCTATCAGTTTATGAAAAAGCTGAATTTCAGCTTAACGATGGTGGATGAACCTGAGCTTCCCGATACAATTCCCTTAGATTTAACAGTTACCAATACAGCTTTTAGTTTGTTTCGCTTTCATGGAAGAAATCAAGCCTACTGGAAAAGTCGTGATCCCCAATGGCGTAAAAAGCGGACTTTGTACCGTTATAGTGAAGCCGAGCTTTCGGAGTTAGCTGATGCTGTTAGGAAGGTAGCGGACCATAGTGAGCAGGTTGCCGTCATTTTTAATAATAATTCAGGTGGCGATGCAGCAGAAAATGCTTTAAGATTAAGAGAACTACTAGATATTCAAGATGAAGGACTCAATCCTAGTCAATTAGGGTTATTTTAAAAAAGGAGCGGCCATGATCAAAGCGATTTTTTTTGATATTGATGGAACATTAGTTACTAAACAATCTAAAGCCTTGTACAGTACTCGCCTGGCTATCCAACAAGCCCGCAAAAAGGGAATAATGGTGGGGGTTGCCACTGGCAGAGGTCCCGTTCATTTAGCTGAACGGATAGACTGTCTGACGATGGATATGTTTGTGACCTATAATGGACAGCTGGTCTATCAGGGAGAAGAAGATATCTACCAGCATGCCTTTGAACCAGATGTGTTAAAGGAAATTGTGACCTTTGCTGATCAGGAGCACCGCCAAATTATTTTTGGCGGTCGCCATCGGGTGGATGGGAGTTATATCATGCGTTTATCTCAGGTTGGTTGGGTAAAACGTGTGGCAACTATGATGCCAAGTTGGTTTCCGGTTCGAACGACTAAAGGATTGTTGCAATCCTTCAGTCCTAACCGCAGTAAAGAACGTTATGCTCGACTAAGTATTTTGCAGGAGCCAATTTATCAATGTGTATTATTTAGTGCTGAATCAGAAACAGAAAAACTGGAACGACGCTTACCGAATGTAACCTTCCAGCGTTCGAACCCCTATTCTGTTGATATTATTCCTAAAGGCGGCTCTAAGCTGTTAGGGATTCAAAAATTTTTGGAAGCCAACAATATTGCTTTTAGTGAAGTAATGGCATTTGGGGATAATCTGAATGATTTGGAAATGTTGAAGGGCGTAGGAATAGGGGTGGCTATGGGGAACGCAGAAGAAGAAACCAAAGCTCATGCTGATTACGTTACCGATACTAATGAGAACGATGGCATTTATAAAGCATTGAAATATTTTGAAATTATTTAGGAGGCAATATGGAGAATCAATTTGATCCTTACGAAATGACGAAAAATTTTCATCATGTGTTTGAACCGCAACCGCCTGAAAAGCCAACGCCTTTTTCATCTGAGCGGGCCGCTTTCCGAGCTGGCTTTAAAATCGAAGAAATCGTCGAATTTGTATACGGTGCAGCCAAAGGCGATCAAGTATTGTTTGATCAAATGATAGGTCAGTTGCACGAGAATATTGAGCAAGCTAAGACAAAGATATTGGATAAGCAGGAACCAGTAACAGATCAGTTGACCGCTGAGGTTGATGCTTTGACAGATTTGCTGTATTTTACTTATGGATCCTTTGCTCTGATTGGGGTAGATCCACAGCCGATTTTTGAGATTGTTCATCAGGCCAACATGGGGAAACTATTCCCTGATGGCAAACCTCACTATCATCCAGATACTCACAAGGTATTGAAACCAGAAAATTGGGAGCAGGATTATGCTCCTGAAAAATTGATTCAAGCTGAATTAGATAAACAAAAACGCCAAGATTTTTAAAAATCTGGCGTTTTTTTAATTTAATCAAAGAAAGTATAGTATAGGGAACGAACTGCTAACCGCTCTTGTTCTCCCTGAATAGCAAAGATAATACTTCGCTCATCGGCGCCTTGGCTGATCATGCGGAGATTAATATTTTTACGAGCTAACGCTGCAGAGCTTTCTGCTGTGATACCGGTATGAAATTTCATTCCTTCCCCTACTAAGGCAATAACGGAAATGCCATGTTCAATTTCAAGGTCATCAGGCTGAATTTTTTCTGTAATCTCCTGAATTAGTAGTTTTTCCAGCTCAGAATTTAACTGAGATTCTCTAAAGATGATTGAAACAGTATCAATTCCTGAAGGCATGTGTTCAAAGCTGATGTTCAGTTCTTCTAAAATTTGTAAAACACGACGGACAAAACCAACTTCGCGGTTCAACAAATATTTATTGATTGTGATACTGCAAAATCCGCGGTCACTGGCAACACCGACAACTCGATTAGGATTTTCTCGATCATAAGATTCTTTGATTAAGGTGCCAACACACGATGGGTTGTTGGTATTTTTAATGACAACAGGAATTTTCGCTTTAAATGATGGCATCAAGGCTTCATCATGGAAGACCGTAAAACCGGCATAAGACAACTCCCGCATTTCTCGATAAGTTAGTTGCTCAATTAAAGCTGGTTCATGAATATACTTAGGAGTTGCTGCAAAAATACCATCAACATCGGTAAAGTTCTCATAGATTTCTGCTTTTACACCTGCGGCGACAATCGAACCAGTAATGTCAGAACCGCCTCTTGAGAAGGTGCATAGTTTGCCATCTTTGGTGTAACCAAAAAAGCCAGGAATCACCAAAATTTCATCTGTATCATGCCATTGATAAATCTTATCATAAGACTCGTCCAAAATACGTGCATTGTGGGGTTCGTCGGTGACGATAATCCCTAATTCTTTTGGATTGACATAGCGAGCTTTCAATCCTTCATTTTGGAAATATGCTGCAATTAGCTGAGCATTTAAGTTTTCACCAGTTGCCAGGAATCTGTCTAAATCATACGGATTTTCTTCATTGAAGTTTTTCTGCAATGCGATTAATTCTGTCGCGAAAGCTTCACAGACGCTTGCGTCTAACCCTAGTTCCTGGGCGTTGCTGCCATAGCGAGCTGCAATTTCCTCAATGAGTGAAGTAGTATCTTGCTTAGTGGATACTTTTTCATAATAAGCAATTAATAAGTCGGTGACCTTCTTATCCTCATCGTGACGCTTACCAGGAGCAGACACCACGACAAAGCGTCTTTTGGGATCGTCTTTAACGATAGTTAAGACTTTTTTTAATTGCTCGGCAGAAGCTACTGAACTCCCTCCGAATTTGATTACTTTCACTCTGATCACCTCTTATTTTAATGTGAATCTAATAATAGCTGAAATTGACACGAACTTCAAGAGCTGTCTCCAAGAGAATCGCTGGAAATCATTTTTTTTGCAAAAAACTTAGTTAATTTCTTCAGTTGGAATAGTCACAGGAAGGAAGGCTTTTTTTCTGTAAGAAAATCCAAGTTTTACGAACTATTTAGTGATGGAACGAATAGTTTGTGCTATAATCTAGGTTAGATGTTTTTGCGAAAAAACGGATGAATAATCGAACTGTAAATAGTGAACGAACTTATTCTAAACGTCGAAAGGAAAATCATACATGGGAAGTAACGTTATCATTGGTATCGTCATTGGGATCATTATTTTAGTGGCAATACTATGTTTGATTGGCTATTTAATGAGAAAGAAGAATCAAGAACGGTTAAAAGAACTAGAGAAACGCAAGGAATCACTGTTTGATCTTCCAGTAGTTGAGGAAGTTGATGAAGTGAAGAAAATGCATCTCGTAGGTCAAAGCCAAAATACTTTTCGTGAATGGAACCAGAAATGGACGGATGTTTCGACTAAATCATTTGCTGAATTGGAAAGTCAGATTTTTGAAGTTGAGAGCCAGAATGAAACGTTTCGTTTCATGAAGGGCAAATCAGCTATCGAAAGTGCTGAACGAACCATGAAAGAAATGGAGGAGGAAGTTGCGGAAATCCGCGAAGGACTAAAAGAGCTGCGTGAAACTGAAGAGCGCAATTCTTTAGCCGTACAGCAAGCACTGGATGTCTTTGAGGAATTGAAAAAGGACTTAAAGGACAATCGCGAAAACTTTGGTCATGCTTTACCAGAGATTGAAAAGCAAGTGAAAAATGTAGAAATTGAATTCACTCAATTTGTTACATTAAATACCTCCGGTGATCCTGTAGAAGCACGAGAAGTACTCGACGATGCGGAAAAACACGTTTACGATGTTCAAGCCATCATGCAAAAAGTTCCAGCTCTTTACGAAGACTTGGAAAAAACCTTCCCGGCACAAGTTGAAGAAGTTGAAAAAACCTACAATAAAATGCTGGATGATAATTATGTCTTGCCCGAAGAAAACTTTGAAGCACGGATTGAACAAGTAAAAAAACGCATGAAGCTTTCTGCAGAAGATTTGGAAAAAGTAGAATTAGATACAGTTGAAGCGGCGAACAAAGAAACCGCCAATTTAATTGACGCCTTGTACGACACGTTAGAAAAAGAGTTCGAAGCGAAACAATACGTTATTACTAATCGCAAAACAGTCAGTGAATACATTCAGCATGCATCACGCAATAATCATCAACTAATGATCGAATTGGACCACACATCCCAAAGTTATACGTTGAACAACAACGAGTTGGGGCGGGCCCGTGGCTTCCAAACAGAAATTGAAGAATTAGAACGCCGCAATCGCAACATGGAACCCTTGATTGACAAGCATGACGTTCCTTATTCTGAGATTCAAAATTTCTACCAGGATGCTTTCAAAGTTCTAGATGACATTGAAACCAAACAGGTAGAAATTGATAACGACTTGCAAGATTTGCGCAAGGGCGAACGTATTGCTCTTGAACGAATTGATACGTATGAATTCCAGTTACGTAACCTGAAACGTTACGTAGAGCAGCAACGGCTGCCCGGACTTCCTGGTGACTATTTAGAGTTTTTCTTTATCGCAACCGATCGAGTGGAAGAATTGAGTAAGTCATTGAACCGTATTCGAATCAATATGCAAGAAATCAATAAGTTGGTTAGTCTTTGTGATGAAGACATGGAGTTATTGGACCAAAAAACCAATGACTTAGTTGACGCCGCTGCATTAACTGAACAAATGATGCAGTACGCGAATCGATACCGTCATACTCATCCTGAGATAAAAACTGCTATTGAAAACAGTCTAGAACTGTTTAACAAAGATTATCGTTATCAAGATGCGCTAGATGAAATTGGTACAGCATTAGAACGTGTTGAGCCAGGTGCGTTCAAACGTATCGAAGATTTCTACTTTAATAACCGTGAACTTGCTTAGCCAGACGCTTGTCGTCTGGTTTTTTTGTTCTTAAAAAAAGTTAGCGCAAATTAAGATGTGTAAAAAGGTGTCTTTTTGAAAAATAAACAAAAAAATACGACCTGATAAAAGGTCGTATTGTGCTATTTAAAAATGTTAAGCAGGAACAATCCAGCGGCCGAAAATAGGCATAACATACCGATAATGCGTAAGAGTAATACTAAAGAAGAACTCTGTTTCCTTCGAGTACTGACTATGGATTTTTTAGCTGGCAGTAGCAGTGAAATAAGCAATGAGACCAATCCTATCACCACAATAGCAATTAAATGGAAAGGCTCGTTCATAGTGGAGGCAGTTTTTCCTAAAGTTTCTGGCAGACTAGGACGTTTAGCTTCCTTCAAGGGTTGGGTTCGTTCAATAGCCTTATAACTCGTTGCCAACTTTGGCATAGTATCGGCTGCTTGATCTAAGCCTTGATCTAACACCAGTTGATCGTCTTGAATCGACACCACTGGCTGAGCATCCTTTTTAGTCACAGCATAAAAATCTTCTGCCAACTGAATATCTTTGCCATCAATTGTGTGGCTTCCCTTAGGTAAAACTAGCTGATATTCGTATTCTTTAAAGGCCTTTTCAAGGAGGGCATTACCAAATGGGTGACGGTAATATTCACCATCTTGATCAGACCAATCGCCGACTCCTAAAATAACTTCAATTAAACGAGTATTTCCACGCTTAGCTGTTGCAATATAATTGAAAGCACTGCTTGGACCTGAACCGGTTTTCAAGCCATCGACGCCTTCAATCCCATATTTAGCACCGGGTAAAGAATAATTATAGGTCTCAAAACTTTCTTCATATGGGGTGCCAGTCATCGTGGTAACGTTCGGTTTATTAGTAAATTCCAATACCTCAGGATGGTCATTCACCAAGTAAAAGACCATAGTAGCCAAATCACGGGCTGTAGAAATATTGCTGCCATAAGGATCAAATCCTGCTGGATTGTAAAGACCATCAAAGCTGGCAGCTGAAGCGCCGCTGCAATTATAGAAGGACGTTTGTTTCATTCCGATTTTTTGAGCTTTTGCATTCATGCTGCGAACAAAGGCCCCGGCATCATTTTCAGATATGGCATTTGCTAACATTACAGTGGCTACATTCGAAGATGGAACGGTGACCATCTTTAATAATTCTTTGACCGGATAATCAACACCTGCGACAATTTTACTATTACTAATAGCATAGAGCTGGCTGATAGCCTGATCATTTTCCGTGGCCTTAATAGTAGTATCCAACGTTAATTTACCTTCTTTTATTGCATCAAAAACAAGAAAAACGGTCATCATTTTTGAGATACTGGCAGGTTCTCTGGCCATATCAGGGTTTTCATTCCATAAAATTTGTCCATGTGTACCATCAATCACAATCGAAGCTTTAGGTTTATTAATTTCTAAGGCTTCTGTATATCCAGCCTGCTGTGTAATAGTAAAAATATCTTCTTCAGCAAAGGCTGGTGACGCCAAACTGGCTAAACCAACTAAAACGAGTAATGCTAAAACTTTTTTTATCACAGATTTGCTCCATTCCCTTAATTCTGTTTTTTTCTATTTTAGCATAAGTTGCCGCAACTTTTTTTGATAATTTCTAAAACAAGTAAACTATTTAGTGAAAAGAGTTGTACGCTGTCAGTAATCAGAGGCAAAATACTTGAAATATCTGGATTAAAAGGGGTTAGAATCTTTTTAAATTGGTAAAGTCGCTTGAAGCGCATCACGATTCCCGTTATAATAAGTAGGAATTTTTGAAGGGAAGTTGTAAAATGATTTATTTTGATAATAGTGCGACCACGAATATTTTTCCAGAAGCACTTGATACATATGTAAAAACCAGTCAACGGATTATAGGGAATCCTTCCAGTCTGCATGATCTGGGTACACAGGCGCAACGCCTATTGCAGCAGGCACGAAAGCAAACTGCTGAACTGTTGTCTGTTCAGACGAATGAGATTTATTTTACCAGCGGCGGTACGGAGGGAAACAATTGGGTTATTAAGGGTACTGCTTTAGCTAAAAAGGAATTTGGCAAGCATCTGATTATCTCCGGTGTGGAACATCCTGCTGTTAGTCGAGCAGCTCATCAATTGGAAACATTAGGTTTTGAAGTGAGTGTTGCGCCAGTGAACAAACAAGGTTTCGTTGAGGTTGATCAGCTGTCAGCTTTAATTCGTCCTGATACGATTCTTGTTTCAGTAATGGCGGTGAACAATGAAATGGGGGCTATCCAGCCGATTGGAGCTATCAGTGAGTTGTTGGATTTGTATCCGACAATCCATTTCCATGTGGATGCCGTCCAAGCAATTGGCAAGGTTGATCATTCGATCTGGCTAACTCCGCGAGTAGATTTTGCGACTTTCTCTGCTCATAAATTTCACGGCCCGCGGGGAGTAGGTTTCATTTATTGGAAAAATGGTAGAAAACTTGAGCCGTTGTTAGTCGGTGGTGGACAAGAAAGTGACCAGCGAAGTACTACGGAAAATGTTCCAGGAATTGTGGCTATGAGCAAAGCACTGCGTTTATACTTGGAAAAAATTGCGCAACGTCCCACACACACGGGAACTATTCGCAAGTATTTATTAGAAGCTTTAGCTAGTTATGAAAAGGTGACAATTTTTTCTGGTGATGACCAGTTCGCTCCACATATTCTTTGCTTTGGTGTAAAGGAAATTCGTGGAGAGGTAATGGTTCATGCCTTTGAGGAAAAGCAGATCTACCTTTCGACTACCAGTGCCTGTTCCAGTCGAAAAAAAGTAGAAAGCTCAACGTTGCATGCTATGCGAGTCCCCGAATACCAAGCAACTACAGCTGTACGGGTAAGCTTGGATGAGGCCAATACCATGGCTGAAGCAGAACAGTTTATGATTGTATTCAATCATTTATATGAGAAATTTGCAAAAATGAGTTAAGAGGTACTGCTTAAAAATTAGAATAACGAGGAGAATGATCGTGCAATATACAGAAATTATGGTTCGTTATGGCGAACTTTCCACTAAAGGAAAAAACCGTCGTAGTTTTATTATGCAATTGGCTCAAAATGTTCGGGGTGCGTTAGTTGATTTTCCAGCAATTAAGATTCATGCTGATCGTGATCGGATGCATTTGATTTTAAATGGGGAAGACAGCACACAGATAATTCCTAAATTGACAAAGGTTTTTGGTATCCAGACCTTTTCACCAAGTATCCGAGTAGAAAAAGACACGGTTGCTTTAAAGGCGACCACAGAGGAAATTATGGAAACTATCTATACGGGTAAGGAAACCTTTAAAGTAACTGCTAAACGCAGTGATCATTTCTTTGAATTAGATAGTCATGGTATTCAGCAATTTTTGGGTAAAGTTGTGGTGGACCGTTTTCCGAATATTAAGGTTCAAATGAAACACCCTGATATCAACCTGCGGGTAGAAATTCGTCGAGATGGCGCTTATTTATCCTATGAAACGATTAAGGGCGCGGGTGGTTTACCGGTAGGAAGCAGCGGCAAAGGCATGTTGATGCTTTCTGGAGGGATTGATTCACCAGTTGCTGGGTACTTATCTATGAAGCGAGGCGTAGAGATAGAAGCAGTCCATTTCGCTAGTCCCCCCTATACCAGTGATCAAGCTTTGCAAAAAGCCAAAGAATTAACCGAAAAACTGACTCCTTATGGCGGCAGCATCGAATTTATCGAGGTTCCCTTTACTGAGATTCAAGAAGAGATCAAGCAGCATACACCGCAGGGATATTGGATGACTTTAACTCGCCGGATGATGTTGCGGATCACCGATGCGATTCGTGAACTGCGCAACGGTTTGGTAATTATTAATGGGGAATCATTAGGACAGGTGGCTTCACAAACATTGCACAGCATGGTAGCAATTAACGAAGTAACCAGTACCCCAATTATTCGTCCAGTAGCAACAATGGACAAAACGGAAATTATTGAATTGGCTGAAAAAATTGACACTTTCGAATTAGCGATTCAACCCTTTGAAGATTGCTGCACAATTTTCGCTCCACCACAACCAAAAACTCGTCCTAAAATGGTTAAGGTTTTAGAATTGGAAAAACGCTTGGATATTGATGGGATGATGGCTCGCTGTTTGGAGGGGTTAAAAATCGAAGTCATTTCGGCAGCTCAAAGTGAAATACAAGTTGAGGAATTTGCTGATTTACTATAAACGAAAAAGCAGATGGTTTTTCTCTTTAGAAAAAATCATCTGCTTTTTTTTTAGTTTAATTGATGGACTTCAATTTCTCGTTGGATGTATTCATCAAATGTAGTGGGCTGTCGACCTAACAACCATGACAAGACATTAGCATTGCCAGCAATACCATAATCGCTGTAGGTTTTAGCTAATTCTTGGAAGGTCTTAACAAAATAGCTGTCGTATTTGGCAGTTGAGAAATAGTTAACAATCGTTTCAACTGGGACTTGCTGGCAATCAGCCGAACGACCAGTTAGTTGGTTGAATTTTTCCACCATATCGTTTGGAGACAAAAAGTCGGTTCCAACTAATTCATAGGTGGCATTGGCATGGCCAGGTTCTGATAAAACTTTTGCAGCAACTTCTGCCACATCCACAATGTCAACATAACCTAGTTTGGTAGTCTTAGTGTAGAAGCATTGATAAGCGTTTGAGGCCCAAACCATAGGAATAGAAAAATTATGCATGTAATGCATGGGCTGTAAAATTGTATAATTGAGATTGTCCGACAATCCTTTGTAAACTAAATGTTCTTCGGCCTTTAGTTTTTGAGTATGCTGCGGCAAAGTCGACATGTTAGGATGGGTAACTGTCATCATCACGAATTGCTGTATACCAGCTTGAACTGACGCATCTACAAAGCGATTGGCAATTTCTGCTTCGTCATAAATGAACATTGGCGGAATATAAAGTACTTTATCGCAACCTGATAAAGCCTTTTCCACGTCTGCTAATAATCGACCGTCACCAACAAAAGTTTCTGTGGCACCAATTTCTTTGAGCTCTTCTACTTTAGGATTAATATCGAAAGCCCGAATAGTTAATCCTCTTTTCGCTAATTCGGTGACGACTTGGCGTCCTACGCCTCCTGCTGCTCCTGTTACTAAAATCATTTGTCCATCTCTCCTTTTTAATTTATGAAAACCGTTCTTGAATTTACGCTATAATCAAACTAAGAGGTGAAAAAGCAGAATGAAAATAGAATACCTTCAATCATTTGTAACCTTGTCCAATACGTTAAATTATACGAAGGCTGCTGGAAGTCTGTATATTACTCAACCAACCTTGAGCCGTCACATCCAATTGTTAGAAACAGAGCTTGGTTGTTCATTGGTTGCTCGTAATACACGACAAGTTCAATTAACTGAAGAAGGTCGTATCTTTTTGAACTATGCAACGAACATGATCTTTGATTACAACCGCGCCACTCGGCAATTAAAGGAACTTCGTTATCAACCTGAACATCAATTGACAATTGGCTTCTTGCGAGGTGGAACAGACCATTATCTGCTACCAATGCTTCAGGCTTTTATCAACGATTATCCAGGATTCGAACTGCAACTCCAGGCTGGTACACATGATGAACTGGTGACAGAGCTTAGAGCAGGCAAGTTGGATTTGTGTATGACTATGGCAACTACCCTGATCGGTATCGAAAAAATTAAGCTGCATAAGGTAGGTGACTTAGCACTGGTGTTGGTGGTGCCAGACGATCATTTTTTGGCTCAGCATGAAACGGTGACCTTTGCTGATTTTGCCGAAGAATCCTATTTGTGTGTACAAAAGCAGCAGACTAAAGCTTGGTATGATTACATCATTAGTCTATTTCTTAGCCAAGGGTACTATCCGCTAGTCAATGACAGCTGTTCCAGTGTCAAAACGTTGTTGATGCAAATTGCTTTAGGTAAAGGAATCAGTGTCCTTACAGAAGGCTGCCGAAGCTCAGCACCTTCAAATATCCGATTGATTCCAATTGGAAATGTACCAACAATTCAAATGGTACTTGGCTATCGTGAGGATAATGAAAACCTCAGCCTGGATTTGTTCATCAGTTGGCTAAAGGAATATCTTCGTTAAGTATATGTGCAGATTTGAGGTTAGTGAAATAGAGAAAAGGCTGGATTTATGCAAGATGTGCATAGATGGAATGAATTTTAGATCAAATTTTTTCAACGATAAAAAAGGCTAAGAATTATAGGGAGATGATTCCTAATTATCCTGTTAAGCAAGAAAGATTCTGTTCTTTCTTGCTTTTTGCATTGTAACGAAGCAATATTCATGTTAGAATAAATATGTGAAAAAATTAACAAAGGAGACCTTCCATGGATCATTTAATTGAAAAACCCAAACTGTCAAAGGCTACGACAAAACGCTTGTCTTTGTATTTACGCAGCTTAAAGGAATTACAAAAAGAAGGCGTACAGCGAATCAAATCCTCGGAATTTAGCCAATTGACCCATGTAGGCTCCGCAACGATCCGTCGGGATTTTTCGCAGCTAGGAGAATTAGGGCGAAGTGGGTATGGCTATGACGTAAATTATTTGATCAGCGTCTTCAGCAGCATACTTGATACGATTGAAGAAAAAAGAATTGCGTTAATTGGTTGTGGAAATCTAGGTCAGGCTTTAGTAAACAACAACTTTCGCCGTAATGATAATCTGAATATTGTTTGCGCATTTGATAACGATCCTGAGAAAATTGGTTTAATCTTTAATGGTGTCGAGGTTTATTCTATGGATCGCTTAGATGACGTTTTGAAAAAGAAAAAAGTAACGGTAGCAATTTCAACTGTGCCTAGTCATCAATCTCAGGCAGCTGTGGAAAAAATTGTAAACAATGGAGTCACAGCGATTTTAAGCTTTGCTCCAGATCCAATTAAAGTGCCAGAGGGAGTTACTGTTCACTATATTGATCTAACAACTGAGCTGCAGACTTTAATTTATTTTGACGAGTTGGCTCAATAACAATGGGGTAGGGCTTTACAACTAGGCGGCTTCATTGTACAATGACTCATACAAAGATCAAGAGGAGTACGATTTTTTCCTGTTATAGAGAGAGAATGATTGGTGGAACATTCTTACAGCAGAAATCGGAAGGTAGCTTGGGAGTATTGCTTTTTGAAAAAGTAGGAAAGCACGAGTCATGACCGTTAGTTCATGTTTGAGCGGCAGAAAAATTTCTGCAATTTAGGTGGTACCGCGTAGATTACGTCCTAAAACACACACGTGTTTTAGGACTTTTTTTCGTTTTACTGCTTATATACATACCATTAAGGAGGAAACAACATGTCTGAAAATTTAGCAACAAAATTTAACCCGCAAGAAGTTGAAGCAGGGCGTTATCAAAAATGGCTAGACGAAGATTTGTTCAAACCATCAGAAGACCAATCGGCTAAACCGTATTCAATCGTCATCCCACCTCCCAATGTAACCGGAAAACTACATTTGGGTCATGCTTGGGATACTACCTTGCAAGATATGATTATTCGTCAAAAACGAATGCAAGGTTACGATACGCTATGGTTGCCAGGAATGGATCACGCCGGAATTGCTACGCAAGCTAAAGTAGAAGAAAAGTTGCGTGAGCAAGGGATTTCCCGCTATGACTTAGGCCGTGAGAAATTTGTGGATCAGGTTTGGGAATGGAAAGAAGAATATGCTGGACACATCCGTGAGCAATGGAGCAAATTAGGTTTGTCCTTAGACTATAAACGGGAACGATTTACTTTAGATGAAGGACTCTCCGATGCGGTTCGTAAAGTATTTGTTTCTCTATACGAAAAAGAGCTGATTTACCGTGGGGAATACATTATCAATTGGGACCCGCAAGCGAAAACGGCCTTGTCAGATATCGAAGTAATCCACAAAGATGTTGAGGGAGCCTTCTATCATTTATCTTATCCATTGGCTGATGGCAGCGGTGCACTTGAGTTAGCAACTACTCGTCCTGAAACCATGTTGGGAGATACGGCAGTGGCAGTTCACCCAGAGGATGAACGTTATCAGGATTTCATTGGTAAAACTGTTATTCTACCTTTGATGGATAAAGAAATACCAGTTATTGCCGATGAGTACGTAGATCGTGAGTTTGGAACTGGTGTGGTAAAGATTACCCCCGCCCATGATCCTAATGACTTTGAAGTAGGAAATCGTCATGACTTGCCACGAGTAAATGTTATGAATGAAGATGGCAGTATGAATGACTTGGCTGGCAAATACACGGGCATGGATCGTTTCACAGCACGTAAAGCGATTGTCAGTGATCTGAAAGAAATGGGTCGATTGATCAAAATCGAAAAAATGGTTCACAGCGTGGGTCACTCTGAACGGACCGGCGTCGTAGTTGAACCTCGTTTATCTACTCAATGGTTTGTCAAGATGAAACCATTGGCTGATCAGGCGATTCAAAATCAAAATACCGATGATGCGGTGAATTTCTTTCCACCACGTTTTAATCAAACCTTCCTAAGCTGGATGGATAATGTTCATGATTGGGTAATTTCTCGTCAATTGTGGTGGGGGCATCGTATACCAGCTTGGTATAACAAGCAAACGGGTGAAATGTATGTTGGGATGGAAGCCCCTGCCGATGCTGAAAATTGGGAACAAGATCCAGATGTTTTGGATACTTGGTTTAGCTCTGCATTATGGCCGTTTTCAACTATGGGTTGGCCGGATACGGATAGTGCAGATTTCAAACGTTATTTCCCAACGAATACACTGGTAACTGGATATGACATTATTTTCTTCTGGGTAAGCCGGATGATTTTCCAAAGTCTGGAATTTACGAATGAACGACCATTTGAAAATGTCTTGATTCACGGACTGATTCGAGACGAACAAGGCCGTAAGATGAGTAAATCACTTGGTAACGGAATTGACCCGATGGATGTGATTGATCAATATGGTGCTGATGCGTTACGCTGGTTCTTATCAACTGGCTCTGCTCCCGGCCAAGATGTTCGTTTTAGTTATGAGAAAATGGATGCAGCTTGGAATTTTATTAACAAAATTTGGAATGCTTCTCGTTTTGTCATCATGAACATTGAAGACTTTACTATTGATAATATTGATTTGACTGGTGAAAAGACCGTAGCTGATCGCTGGATTTTAACGCGTCTAAACGAAACCATTGAAAAAGTAACTAAGTTGTTTGATCAATTTGAATTTGGTGAAGCTGGTCGTCAGTTGTATAACTTTATGTGGGATGATTTCTGTGACTGGTACATTGAGATGAGTAAGGAAATTTTATATGGTGAAGACGAAGCTGCTAAGAAGACTACAAAGAGTATTTTGATTCATGTATTGGATCAAACATTGCGTCTATTACATCCAATTATGCCGTTTGTAACAGAAACTATTTGGGAGAAATTACCTCATGAAGGTGATTCGATAGTAGTTGCTGCCTACCCAACGGTTGAGGCGGAGTACAACGACGAAAATGCAGCCAAAGGCATGGAAGTGTTGAAGGAATTGATTCGCTCAGTTCGAAACATTCGAGCGGAAGTGAACACACCACTATCTAAGCCAATCACTTTGTTAATCAAAACAAGTGATCTGGCAGTAAATGCTTTCTTATTGGAAAATACTAGCTATATTGAGCGCTTCTGTAATCCCGATGAATTGGTGATTGATAGTGAGATCACTGCACCAGATTTGGCGATGTCCGCAGTATTAACTGGTGCTGAAATTTATTTGCCATTGGCTGGCCTAATCAATATTGAAGAAGAAATTCAACGATTGGAAAAAGAATTGGCTAAATGGACTGGCGAAGTGAAACGAGTTCAAGGAAAACTTGCGAACGAACGTTTCGTTGCCAACGCACCAGAAAAAGTTGTTGAAGAAGAACGTGCTAAAGAAAAAGATTATCTAGAAAAGCAAACAGCCGTTAGTGAGCGAATTGAAAGCTTGCGAACCATTCAATAGGATTAAATGACTAGTCGAAGGACTAGTCATTTTTTCAATGGAAAGAAACTGCAAGTATTTTATAAGTATCTATCTTAGTGTTACAGTATATGTGGTGACCAGCTTCAAAACTGAACGAGTTTGCGAAGCCTTTCTTATTAACCAATATAAAACTCTGTTATACTAGTATCGAGGTGATCATCAGTGACAATTGAAGAGACAATCGACTGGATTCACAGTCGCAAGAAATTTGGTTCTCGCCCTGGATTGGAACGAGTTCAAGCATTATTAGATAAAGCCGGGAATCCTGAAAAGCAGGTTCCGGTCATTCACATAGCTGGTACTAATGGTAAAGGCTCTACTGTTGCATACTTGCGAAGTATGTTGGCAGCGGCAGGATTGACAGTTGGAAGTTTCACTTCGCCATACATCGAAGAATTTAATGAGCGAATTGCCATCAATGGTGAACCGATCGCCGATGATGAGCTGATTACTTGGGTGGAGCGTTTTCAGCCTTTAGTAGCAAATCTGGATGAACAGCCTGAAATCAACGGTATTACTGAATTTGAGGTTTTGACAGCTATGGCCTTAGATTATTTTCTTGATCAGCAGGTAGATGTGGCAATTGTTGAGGTTGGCTTAGGTGGGCTGCTGGATTCGACCAATGTTGTTGAACCAATCTTAACGGCTATTACCACTATTGGCTATGATCATACCGATATTTTAGGAGAAACCTTACCGGAAATTGCTCATCAGAAAGCTGGGATTATAAAAAATAAAATTCCAGTTGTTACTGGGAATATTCCAACAGAAGCTTTGACTGTAATCAAGGACAAGGCTGAATCTGAGCAGGCAGCGATCTATCAATATGACAAAGATTACCAGGTGAAATATTTGCAGCCAGATGGCAATTGGGGTGAGCGTTTTGACTTTACCTCAGAGAGCGGCCGCTTAAGTAAATTAAAGATCAGCCTACTAGGCCGCCATCAAATTGAAAATGCTGGAATTGCCATCATGCTTTACCAATTATATTGTCAGAAAAAGCACTTGCCCGTTGAAGAAAAAGCAATACGCAGTGGATTACTGGCTGCTCAATGGCCAGCACGAATGGAGAAAATCAGTGATGAACCGTTGATTATCTTAGATGGCGCTCATAACGATCATGCCGTCAAACGTTTGGTGGATAATATGAGGCGCGAATTTAGCCAATATACTATCCATATTCTATTTTCAGCCTTAGAAACGAAAGATGTAGACAGTATGCTGAAGGATTTACATAAAATCCCGCATGCACATATGTATATAACCACCTTTGATTATCCTAAAGCTCTGAATCTTAGTCAGTATGATGATCAGGAGACCGAACAGTTTTCGATTGTATCTTTATGGCAATTTGGCCTAGCGGAGATTTTGGAATCAATGGATGCTGAAGATTTACTATTAGTTACCGGTTCTTTGTACTTTGTTTCTGAGGTACGTCAATTATTATTAAATGTGGGAGGAAGCGATGAAAGAAATTAAGGGAGTAATTTTTGATATGGATGGCTTGATTTTTGATACGGAAGCGATCTATTATCAAGCACAACAGCAGGCGGCAGATCATTACGGGATTCCTTTTGACAAGGATTTGTATCGGGAATACATTGGGATTGCGGATGAGGAGGCTTGGGAAAGTCTGCATCAGCGTTTTGCGGAACATGGTAGGGAAACTGTGCAAAAGTTTATCGATGACAGCTGGGGGGATGCGCATAAAATTTTTCATTCCGGGGAAGTTGATTTAAAGCCAGGAGTATTGGAACTGTTGCAATTTTTGGAAGATCAGGAAATCCCCAAGATAGTGGCTTCTAGTAATGTACGTCCTGTAATTGAAATTTTACTGGAGCATGCCGGAATTCGAAATCAGTTTCAAGAAATTGTTTCGGCAGAAGATGTGAAGCTAGCTAAGCCAAATCCAGAGATTTTTAATATCGCTCGTCAGCATTTAGGAACTATTGCTGAGGAAACATTGGTGTTGGAAGATGCACAGCACGGCGTACAAGCGGCAATCAGTGCAGGTATTCCTGTAATTATGGTCCCGGATATGATCCAACCAGCAGAGGAATTATCGAAGCAAACAGCAGCAGTTTTATCAAGTTTACATGAAGTAATCGACTATATACAAAAATAAATTTGACTCCTTTGCGTATCTTATATAAAAGATGCAAAGGAGTTTTTACATGGAGAAATCATTATTATTGAAAGAATTACCGGCCAGTTCTTGGCCGCGGGAGCGTTTGTTGAAGGAAGGTGAAAAGCATTTGACAGATCAGGAGCTGCTGGCGATTATTCTAAGAAATGGTTCACGTTCTCAGCATGTCATGGATTTGGCCGGTTTGATTTTGATGGAGGTTCCTAATTTATACGACCTTAAACAATTATCCATTGAAGAGTTGATGAGCTTCAAAGGAATTGGTAAAACTAAAGCGATTGAATTAAAAGCGGTAATTGAGTTTGGTGCACGTATTCATCGGTCCACTCAACCAAAACTAGGACGGGTAAGTTCTAGTTTTGCTTTAGGCAATCATTTAGTCGAAGAATTGAAAGGATTACAACAGGAGCATTTGATTGCGATGTTTTTGAATACGAAAAATGAAATCATTCAGCAGAAAACGATTTTTGTCGGATCGTTAAACCAATCGATTGCACATCCAAGGGAAATTTTCCGTGAAGCTGTTCGAGTAAGTGCTGCTCGGATTGCTTTGGCTCATAATCATCCTAGTGGAAATCCTCAACCCTCCCGAAATGATCTAGATTTTACTGCACGAGTGAGAAAATGTGGAGAGATGATGGGAATTGAAGTATTGGACCATATCATCGTTGGCGAAAATGAGTACATCAGCTTGCGAGAAGAAAATTACTGGGAGTAGTCAAATGGGAACCCTTGCATATTTTGCAGAACAAGTGGTAAACTATTTATGTAATTTTGTTTGTTGGAGTTGAACACTCGTCTCACCTCTGTCGTACGAGCAATGTTACAATTCATTAGGTGCTTTTCGCACGAGGAGGATAAGATTCATGGAAAATGGAACAGTAAAATGGTTTAACGCAGAAAAAGGGTTTGGCTTCGTCACTCGCGAAGATGGTAGCGATGTATTCGTACATTTCTCAGCTATCCAAGGTGATGGATTTAAAACTCTAGAAGAAGGTCAAGCAGTAACTTTTGATGTTGAAGAAAGTGATCGCGGACCTCAAGCAACAAATGTAGTTAAACAATAATTCTGAATCCGAAAGAGGCTGTGACATAAGTCTTAAAAAAATGCCGGTGAAATGACGATTATCGTTCATTTTACTGGCATTTTTGGGTAAAATAAAAGAGTATAGGTGGCCGCCTATACTCAAACTTTAATCCTCGAAAGGACCAAAACACATGACTAATTATAACATGGCTCAGCTTACTTTGAATATATCTACTTCCTATGTTCCAAAAAAAGAGAATACTGCCTGGTTTATTCATGAATTAGTTGAGGCTCTTCAGTTCAAGGAACCTTATCTTTTTGGTAGACCTCGGGAGTACGATCTTAGTTTAATGCTAAAACTCGTTTTATTTGCTTATACTCGCAGCGTATTTACTAGCCGTAAAATTGAACAACTTGCGGAAGAAAGTTTGCCAGCACGCTGGTTGACGCAGGAACGTGTGCCTTCTTATCGCACTATTGCACGTTTCCGTATTTCCAACGATGTAGAAACGTTAGTCAATCAAAGTCTGGAATCATTAACCAGCTATTTACGGGAACGTCAATTAATTGATGACGCCCTCTTTATTGATGGCACAAAGATTCTAGCCGATGCGAATAAATACAGTTTTGTTTGGAAAAAGAGCACACTTCGGTATGATCAAATGAATCGTGAAACGATCTTGACCTTGATGACCGAGTTAAAAGAAGCCTATCAAGTAAAACATATTCCTGAAGGTTCAGACCTTACCTTGGACCGATTGGATGAAGTTTTAACACGGTTAGAGCTGCGTTTAGAAGAGGTAGAACAGGAAATACAAGAGACCAAAAAGGTCTCTCCTAATCCTGCAAAACAACAACGTCGAACAGTGAAATCACAAAAACGAAAACTAACGGAACGTCGCGAAAAAATGGCTGAACATCACCTTCGTCTCACTCTTTGTGGAACTCGCAACAGTTATTCAAAGACGGATGTAGATGCTACTTTCATGCGGGTTAAAGAAGATCCCATGCATAATGGCCAGTTGAAGCCGGCCTATAATCTACAGCTGGCCACTTGTAATCAATATATAGTAGGTTATGATGTTTATCAAAATCCGACAGACACAAAAACGTTACTTCCATTTTTAGACAAAATGGATTTGGTTGAAGAAACCGTGATTGTTGCTGATGCAGGATATGGGTCAGAAAAAAATTATCGACAATTAGAGGATGAGTACGCACAGTATACTGCATTGATTCCTTATGCAACAATGCTCAAGGAACAAAGTAAGAAATGGAAAACGGATGAGCGAAAAGTCATGAACTGGACCTATTATGAAGAAGCCGATTATTACGTGGATCCAAAGGGTGTTCGTTTCAATTTTCATGCCTACCGTCAACGAATAGATGATGAAGGGTTCGTAAAAGATTTTAAAGAATATCAAGCGGAGAAATACGATCAGAATAAGCAAATTATTCCAGCCGCATTAACAAAAAAAGGATATACCAGAAAAATAAGTGTCAACCCTTCCTGGGAATATTTTAAAGCGAAACAAGTCACACTGCTTTCAACTCCTGAAACAGGAAAAATCTATGCACGAAGAAAAATCGACGTAGAACCTGTTTTTGGTCGGATGAAAGCTTGTTTAGGTTTCACTCGTTACCATGTTCGAGGTATGGAAAAAGTGAAGAGAGAAACTGGCCTCCTCGTGTTGGCCCTCAATATGATGAAGTTGGCAGTTGCAGGACGAACTTCAGGACTTCTTACATAGAAAAAATGACCCCCTCACTGAAAATCATTGATAGATTTTCGGGAGGTGGTCATTTTTTTATTCGTTTAGAGACTATTTATGTCACAGCCTCTTTTTGATAGTTCAACTATTTATTCATTTAACAAGGCTTGAAAATCATCGGTTACTTGATGATTTTCAGGAGTAGCGATAGCCAATACAGCTTTTCCGAGAACATATTGCCAGTAAACATTAAACAGATGTTCAGCGTATGGCTGTTGGAGCTGGTTGAAACTTTTCAGTGTGATCTCTTTAGACAACTGAAGAGTTGTGTTGTCTTGTAGAAAAAATCGATGAAACTCTTCAGGATAATCAGTAGAGTAGCTGATAATTGATCTAGTCAGTTGACTAAGTGTATGCGGTTCTTGATCTTCAAGAAAATCTTGATATTTATTCAATGTGCGTCTAACCATGAAAGCCCTCAAACTGGAAAGGTTCTCAAATTCACGATAGATTGGCTGTGGGGAACACTGCAGTCTTTCAGCGATGTTGCCAACGCGAAATTTTCCAAATCCTTCATCAATAATTAAGTTGTAGGTCTCTTCAATTATTTTTTCACGTTTTATTTTTGGTGTTCTCACCATAATTATCTTCCCCTAAATTGATTTAAAGACTCGCTACTCTTTTAAAATAACGAAAGTATTTAAATTATAGTTTTTCTAATCCTTATTGTGCAAATTATTCATACATTTGTCAATTGAAATACCTAAATAAAGTATTCAAAATATCGTAAGAATATCGTTAGAATTAAGTATTTAGACTAATTTACCAAATATTTTATTTTTTTGAAAGAAAAATACTCAAAAAGGATAAAAACCAAAAAAAACATCTGCCCTTAAAAAGAGCAGATGCTTTAGATTTATTGGTCTGGGGTCATAATCATTGGAATGATCATTGGGTGACGCTCTGTTTGGTCAAACAGGAATGGCTGCAAAGCTGAAACCATTGCATCTTTGAGTTTAGATTCATTGCAGGCTTTGTCATTTAAAGCTTCCCGCAAAGCATGGAATAAAATGCGTTGGCCTTCACTAATCATGTCACCAGATTCACGCATGTATACAAAACCTCGTGACAAGATATCCGGACCAGCTAGGACTTCTTTTTTTGCAATATCGATAGTAGCAACTGCTAAGACCAAACCTTCTTCTGAAAGAATACGGCGATCACGTAATACAACATTTCCTATATCACCGATGCCGCTTCCATCTACGTAAACATCATGGGCATTAAAATGACCAGCTGGACGGGCGCTGTCAGCAGTCAGTGCCAGCATATCACCATTTTCCATGATGAAGCAATTTTCCTCTGGAACGCCAGTGTCTTGGGCTAAACCAGCATGAATTTTCAGCATGCGAAATTCTCCGTGAATTGGAACAAAATATTTAGGCTTCATTAAGCGCAACATTAATTTTTGTTCTTGCTGACTTCCGTGTCCGGAAGTATGAATATTATTCACTTTACCATGGATGACATTTGCACCTGCTTCAGACAGCAGGTTAATCAAATGATTTACACTGGTAGTATTACCAGGGATAGGTGAGCTGGAAAAAATCACCGTATCATCTGGCTGAATTTGAATTTGACGGTGAGTTCCGTTGGCAATGCGTGACAAAGCTGCCATTGGTTCACCTTGAGACCCGGTACACAGAATCATTAATTCGTTGGCAGGAATTCGATTGATCTCATGTGCATCAACAAAAGTTTCATCAGGAACAGTGATATAGCCTAAGTTGCGGCCATTAACAATCGCGTTCTCCATACTGCGGCCAAAGACAGCAATTTTACGTCCAGTTGCAACAGCTGCTTCAGCTGCTTGCTGCAGTCGAGAAATATTGGAAGCAAAGGTAGCAAAAATGATGCGGCCATCCACTTTTTCTACAATTCGCTGGATGGACATGCCAATTGTTTTTTCTGATTTAGTGAAGGTGGGAACTTCTGCATTTGTACTGTCAGACAATAAACAAAGAACGCCTTCTTCACCTAATTTTGCCATTTTGTGCAAATCGGCAGGTTGCCCTACAGGTGTGAAGTCAAATTTGAAATCGCCTGTTTCTACGATATTGCCAGAAGGTGTTTTAACTACCACACCTAAAGGATCAGGAATACTATGGGTTGTACGGAAGAAACTGACCGATGTCTTACGGAAACGAATAACTGTATCTTCATCAATTTCGTGAAGTTCAGCATCCCGCAACAGGCCATGCTCATCTAATTTGTTTTTAATTAGTGCAAGAGCTAATGCACCTGCATAGACTGGTATATTGGCTTGCTTCAGTAAATAGGGTACGCCCCCAATGTGGTCTTCGTGACCGTGGGTAATAACAACTGCTTTTACCTTATTGATATTTTGAATGACGTAACTGTAATCGGGAATCACGTAATCAATTCCTAAAAGATCATCTTCTGGGAACTTGATCCCAGCGTCGATGATGATAATTTCATCTTGGAACTGAACCCCATACATATTTTTCCCGATCTCGCCTAGTCCGCCAATGGCAAAAACGCCAGTTTCGTTGTTTTTCAGCGAGAGTTTCATATTAAAACTCCGTTAGCTTAAAGTCGGCATTTTCTTTTTCATAATTTAAGTGATTGCCGTCCAAAGCTTGAATATATTCAACGTTATATGGGGTATTGTCACGCATCAAGTTATGAACAGCTTCTTCACTCTCCGCCTCTACATAAAGAGAAAGAGTTTGCTCACGTTTTGGGTTACGCTCTTTGTTTTCTTGGTAATAAACTTTATAAATCATTACATAATCTCCTTTATCTGCTCTCGCAGTTTTTTCCACAACAAAATGAGGGGGCTGAGCCACCTGAAAATTTATGCTCGAATGTTAGTCAATCTAACATTGCGAGAGGAAGCCTCGACTTTGCTTCCTGAGCTTACAAGCATTTTCACCGTACGTTGTGTTGTGAGTACAACAATTATATGTAGTTTATCATAGAATAAGAGAGAAGTATAGAAACTAGGTAGCGGAAATCTCTTGTAGTTGAAAAATTTCAGAAAACTAAAGAAAAAGAGAAAAGAAATTCATGAGAAGTACGGGCAAACCATTTTAATTTATGCTATATTGGAGACATTACGGTATAGAAAGAGGCGAGATGAAATGAAGTTAATGTGGCGTTACACACTACGCTATAAAAAGCTTTTATTCTTTGATTTTATTAGTGTTTTTGGGTTTATTCTAATTGAGTTAGGATTGCCTACCATTTTGGCAATGATGATTGATCAGGGAATAAGCAATCAAGATTTTGATTATATCAAAAGAATGGGAATATTGATGGTTGTAATTACGGTAATTGGGATCATCATGAGCATATCACTGCGCTACTTTAGCTCGCAGATCACTTCGCGCATGGTAGCAGCTATTCGTGATGACTTGTATGCGAAGGTGCAGACATTTTCTCATACTGAGTATGAAAGCATTGGAGTCTCCTCTTTAATTACTAGAACCACCAATGACGCCTATCAAATCATGCTCTTTATGCAGAATATTTTAACGGCTGGGTTTATGACACCGATGATGTTTGGCATGAGCTTGTACTTGATTATTCGGACAAGTCCTAGTTTGGGAATTTATGTGCTGGGATCACTACCGGTCTTATTGTTGGCAGTTATATTGATTGCCAAATATTCGGAGCCTTTATCCAGCAAGCAGCAAAAGAATTTGGATAATATTAACAGTATTTTGCGGGAAAATCTTTCAGGTTTACGAGTTATCCGAGCTTTCGTAAACGAAAAATTTGAAGAAATGCGTTTTCGTAAGGTAAATAATGCATATACTGATAGCTCTAAGAGCCTATTTCATTTAATGGCGGTTGCTCAGCCAGGATTTTTCTTCCTATTTAATGTAGTGATGGTTTTGATTATTTGGAATGGAACTATTCAGATTGATAGTGGACAATTGGAAGTGGGAACGTTGATTGCCTTTATCGAATATATTTTTCATGCCTTGTTTTCATTCATGATGTTTGCGACTGTGTTTATGATGTATCCAAGGGCTAACGTTTCTGCGTTGCGGATTCAAGAAGTTTTTGACCGCGACCCTGAAATAAAAGATAATCCCGAAGGCATTGAAATGCCAGAACAAAAGGGCTACGTAGAATTTAAAAACGTGACCTTTGCTTATCCAGGACACTCTGAAAGTCCAGTTATTCGTAACGTCAGTTTTACTGCAAGTCCAGGAGAAACAGTCGCATTTATTGGTAGTACCGGTTCTGGGAAATCAACCTTGATTCAGTTGATCCCACGATTTTATGATGTAACTGAAGGACAGGTATTGGTAGACGGCGAAGATGTTCGGGCATACAAATTGAAGGATTTACGTGAAAAAATCGGTTATATCCCTCAAAAAGCCCAACTATTTACCGGAACGATTGCTGAAAATATGCGCTACGGTAAGGAAGATGCTACTCCAGCTGAAATGCGCGAAGCGGCGGACATTGCTCAAGCAACAGATTTTATTTCACAAAAGCCAGATGGCTATGATGAAATATTATCCGAAGGCGGAAGCAACTTCTCTGGTGGTCAAAAACAACGTTTAGCTATTGCTCGTGCGGTAATTCGTCGTCCAGAAATTTATATTTTTGATGACAGCTTTTCAGCTTTGGATTATCAAACAGATGCTAAACTACGTGCTCGTCTGAAAAAAGAAACGACGAAATCAACAGTGATGATTGTAGCCCAACGTGTAGGAACAATTATGCATGCTGACAAAATTATTGTTTTAAATGAAGGTGACGTAGTCGGTATTGGCACACACCGTGAATTACTTGAAACTTGTCCAATTTATTATGATATTGCAGCATCACAATTATCAGAGGAGGAATTAGCATGAAAAAAACCCTCTCTTCTTTAAAACGACTGATGCACTATGTAAATCCTTACAAAGGAACTTTCGTATTAACACTGATTTTAACAATAGTTACTTTAGTCATGAATACCTTAATGCCTTATATATCAGGACTGCCGACAACTGAAATTACTCGGAATATCCAACAAAATGAAGCAATTAACTTTGATTATGTTCTTAAATGTTTAGTTGCTATTTTAATTGTAGGGGTAGTCTACAGCGGTGCGCAATTGGGCAGCGGCTGGCTGATGGCTAACGTTGTCCAATCAGCTATGCGAGATTTACGGGAAGACATTGAAACGAAAATTAATCGTTTGCCAGTTTCTTATTTTGATCGTAATCAGCAGGGGAATATCCTCTCTCGTATCACTAACGATGTAGATGCTGTCAGTAATGCAATGCAGCAGGCGATCATCAAATTGGTCAATGCAGTATTGGGTATTATCTTTGCAGTTAGTATGATGTTTTATATTAACCCAATGATGGCGGTTATCTCGATGGTTATGATTCCTGCCTCATTGTGGATTTCAAAAAAAATTGTTCATATCTCTCAAAAGGACTTCCAGTCGATGCAAAATGCTTTGGGGGATATGAATGGTTATGTGCAAGAAAACATGACAGGCTTTAGTGTATTGAAATTGTATGGCCGTGAAGAAGAAACCTTGGAAGGGTTTAAAAAAGTCAATCATACTTTACGGCGTTATGGTTTCCGGGCGGCCTTTGTTTCTAGTTTGATGCAGCCGTTAGTTCAATTAACTGCTTATGCGACTTATATTGTTATTGCCGTATTAGGAAGCTGGAATGTTATTGCAGGTGTGATTTTGGTAGGTCAACTGCAAGCTTTTATCCAATATATTTGGCAAGTAAGTCAGCCAATGGGTGAAATTACCCAGCTGTCATCAATGATTCAAAGTGCCTCAGCTTCAGCAAAACGAGTATTTGAGATTTTGGATGAAGCAGAAGAAAGAGAAAACAAAGTAGATGAGCAACTTCCTGAACCAGTTCATGGCAATGTTGTCTTTGACCACGTGAAGTTCAGTTATGATTCGAAAAAACCATTGATTGAAGACTTGAGCTTTGAAGTCAAAGCTGGGGAGACTGTAGCAATTGTTGGGCCTACAGGTGCCGGCAAGACGACGCTAATCAATCTTTTAATGCGCTTTTACGATATTGACAGCGGAGGGATTCTGATTGATGGAGTAAACACCCAAGATATGAATCGTTCAGATGTTCGGTCACTTTTTGGCATGGTACTGCAAGATGCTTGGCTGTATGAAGGATCAATTGCTGATAATATTCGTTTTGGACGTTTAGAAGCTACTGATTATGAAGTGGTCGATGCTGCTAAAACGGCGAATGTAGATCACTTTATTCGTACAATGCCTGGTGGATATGAAATGACTATTAACTCTGAAGGTGACAATGTCTCCTTAGGACAGAAGCAATTACTAACCATTGCTCGGGCGGTTATCTCTGATCCGAAAATCTTGATTCTTGATGAGGCAACCAGTTCAGTGGACACTCGATTGGAAGGCTTGATTCAAAAGGCAATGGATCGCGTGATGCAGGGCAGAACCAGCTTCGTAATTGCTCACCGATTGTCAACAATCCGCGATGCAGATTTGATTTTAGTTATGAAAAACGGCTCGATTATCGAACACGGAACACATAATAGTTTACTAGAAAAAGGCGGCTTTTATGAGCAGTTGTACAATAGTCAATTTGCTGAAGATGCTGAATAAATAAAAAAGTGGCTCGAAATGTCAATTGGCGTTTCGAGTCACTTTTTTATAGCTCTATCAAGTAAACCAGGGAGAAATTTTGCCAATAATAGAAAACGGATTTGAACTCGACCCTTTTTTATGTTTATCTTATATAGAAGAGCATTTGACAGGTGTTTCGTAAGCGAATACACTGAACTTATTCTAGGAAGAGGGTTTGTATATGAAATTTTGCACGTTTCGCCAGAAAGATGTAGAGCAAGTCGGCATAGTTTCGTCAGACAATCGGGCTGTTTATGCGTTAAAGGAATTAAACACCACTATCAATAAAATGGAAGAATTGATTGAAAACTATACGGCTTTAAAAGAAGAAATTTTAACAAATCGTGATCAATTGACACCAATTCCTTTAGACCAAGTGGAGTTACTCGCACCAATTCCTCATCCAAAGCATGATGTACTTTGTGTCGGCTTAAATTATCAGCTGCATGCCTTGGAGTCTGCTAAATTTGCTGGTAGAGAATATCAAAAACCAGAGCATCCGGTATATTTTTCTAAACGTGTGAATCAAGCGGTAGGCCCAAATGGTAGGATTCCTGCTCATGCAAACATTACAGAAAAATTGGATTATGAAGTAGAATTGGCAGTAATTATGGGCAAAACATGTTCCAAATTAGCACCAGAAGAAGTGTTTGATGCAATTTTTGGCTATACTATCGCCAATGATGTCTCTGCTAGAGATATTCAAATGGCTTACGGTCAATATACGTTTGGAAAAGGATTAGACGGTTTTGCACCAATGGGTCCCTGGATTGCTACCAAAGATGAATTTCCTGAGCCACCTCATTTGAATTTGAAAACGTACGTTAATGGAGAGTTGCGACAAGATAGCAATACCTCTGATTTAATATTTGATTTACCTTATATGATCAGTGAATTATCACAGGGTATGACCCTAGAGACAGGGGATATTTTAATGACCGGAACACCAGCGGGAGTTGGGATGGGCTTTATTCCGCCTAGATTTTTAAAGGCTAGAGATGAAGTAATTTGTGAAGTTGAAGGCATCGGACAATTAAGAAATACTGTTGGATAAGAAAGAGGTATAAAAAATGACACAATTTATAGCAGGCAGTGCTGATATATACGGGGATGTTACGATTGGCAAAGGTTCAACAATCTGGTTTCAGTCAGTGATTAGAGGAGACAGCAACTCGATAAAAATTGGCGAGATCACTAACATTCAAGATGGTACAGTTGTCCATGTGGACCATGATGCATCAGTTGTTATTGGGGATTACGTGACCGTGGGACATGGCTGTATTATACATGGATGCACAATTCATTCAGGAGCCTTGATCGGTATGGGAAGTACCGTCCTAAATTACGCAGAAATTGGGGAAAATAGTCTAATTGGTGCCGGATCATTAGTTACTGAACACACAATAATTCCACCAAATTCCTTAG
Organism: Enterococcus sp. AZ071; assembly: GCF_050499065.1. NCBI lineage: Bacteria > Bacillati > Bacillota > Bacilli > Lactobacillales > Enterococcaceae > Enterococcus > Enterococcus sp. AZ071. The sequence continues at coordinate 1,942,386 of NZ_JBIPAS010000001.1, read as the reverse complement.
CTTTTGGTTCACCAGCGCGTGTAGTTCGTGAGCTAACACCTGAGGAAATTGATAAAAATCGTCAAAATGCTCTGCACTATCAAGAACAGGGAAATGCTTATTTAGCACGACAGTTCTCTGCTTATTCAGGTGACATGTAATGAATGAGGATGGATTTCTTCAATTGTACTGCGAACTGCAAAAAATCTTTTCTGAAGAAGATTTGCAGGAGTTATTAATCTATCCTGATGATCAGCAACGTTTTTTAGTTTTCCATGAGAAGGGCATGTATGTATTAGAGAATACAGTCAAAAAACCTTTTCGCTATTATCCAACTAGTTTGTTGAAGCCTTGCAGTGTCTATTCCTGCGGGGGGAGCTTTCAATTGGTCATCGAGACAATTGGCGGACATACATTTAAACTCCTATTTGAAGAGCAGTCTAAAGCTTATCAGGTAATGATTGCCTTAATGGAAATTATGATCTGATGGACACTTTAATGTATCTTTTTTTGAATAATTGATATAATTAAAAAAAAGGAGAGAGCTGACTATGAAGGGCAATCAAATAAACGGGGAAGCCGTTACGGCAGAAATGCTAGAAGCTGATGGTTATAAGAAGTATCATGGTGAAGATATTGATATCTACTACAACAAAGATATTTGCGCACATATTGGCAATTGTGTACGAGGTAATCCAGACGTATTTGAGGTTGGCCGACGACCTTGGATCATTCCTGATAATGGTAGTGCAGAGAATGCCGCTTACGTGGTGGAAACTTGTCCAAGTGGTGCATTAAAGTTTATTCGAAAGGAAGCTTAAGCATGGAAATAAAAGAAGAAAAAAATCGCTTAGTTTTACTAAATGAAGAAGGTCAAGAAGCAGGCGAAATGACTTGGTCTGATGCAGGAGAAGAGATTATGATTATTGATCATACCTTTGTTGATCCTGCCTATCGTGGTCAAAAATTAGCTGAGAGTTTAGTACGCAAAGGTGTTGAAATTGCGCGTCGTGAGCATAAGGAAATTATCCCTTTATGCCCATTTGCTAAACGTGAATTTGAGCTGAAAAGCGAATACAGTGATGTATTAAGAAAATAAACAAAAAGCGACTCCCCCTAGTCAAACGCTCAGAATTGTGCTAAAGTAATTCTGAGATAGTTTGGGATAAAGGAGGAGCTTTTTTGTACAATATTATTTTAGGTGTGATTTTGGTATTATCAGTCATTATTATCATTACGATCATGATGCAACCAAGCAAACAAAATAGTGCGGCAAGTGCATTTACTGGAGGAGCCGATCAGTTATTCGGTAAACAAAAGGCACGTGGTTTTGAAGCAGTAATGCAGCGGACTACAGCTGTTTTAGGTGCAGTTTGGATGATACTTTTATTCGTTTTGATGTTTTTATCAAGCAAATAAAGCAAAAACCTCTCGCTAAGGAGAGGTTTTTTTATTTGATGGAACCCAAATAGTTACTCATTTGTTGAAACAAGTTCGATTTTTTCAATCGAATTTCCCGGTAATTGTGGCGGGATAGACATTGTCATAATAGGCAGTCCCTTCAGAGTGCACTGAATGCGGCTCCCTTCTGACAGTTGTTCAGGGGTCAATTCTCCGAGGTTGTCAGTAGACACATGTATAATCACTCCATCATTTTCAAAGGCGGGAACGATGGAATCAGGATCACTGACCGCTTCGACTGAGCGAAGAACAACACTCACCATAGAAGGATCGGACTCTGTTGTAAATGAAGAAGTAATTTCACCTGTAAACACTGTTTTCATAGCAATCGCCTCCGTGGATGATGATGTTTGCTCCGTTGCTTGAGTATGTTTCTGTTCAGATTGCTTATTGCTGCAAGCTGTTAATGAAAGCAAAGCAAGCAGAAGGATAAGGTGTTTCATATAGTGCTCCTCCAAATCTCTCTTTAAGATTAGTCAATTATACGAGAAAAGATTTCAAATTTACAATAATATATCTTTTAATATAGGGAGAAATTTTTCAGTAATATAGCGTTTTTATTCACTGAATCGTAAAAATAAAGTATCATCAAAGGTGTGTTAGAATGAATCGAGGAGTTGAGTGATATGATCCAAATGAGAGCGCCAAAAACTATTTTTTTGCCCCACGGATCCAAAGCTGTTCTCTTACTGCATGCGTATTCTGGAAGCCCCAATGATGTTCGTATGTTGGCTCGCGCATTGGAAAAGCTGGACTATACGGTTTATGCACCTATGTATGCGGGACATGGAACGACAGATCCATTAGATATTTTACAACAACCCCCTGAAATCTGGTGGCAGGAAACCAAAGCGGCAACAGCTTTTCTACAAGATAAGGGCTATGCTAAGATTGCTGTTTTTGGTCTTTCGATGGGTGGAGTGTTTGCCTCTCGGTTGCTAACTGAAAATCAGGCTGGGATAATCGGTGGTGGCTTTTTCTGCTCACCCATTGCACCAGTAAAAACCACAGTAGTAGAGAGCTTTTTAGCTTATGCTGAGCAACTTCTAGAGGATAATGAACCTGCAGATACAGCGGAACGTTTAAGAGAATATCAACCGTTAGTAACAAGACAGTTGGCAAAAATCGAAGAACAGGGGAGTCTAGCATATCAAAGACTATCAGAGGTTCAACAGCCATTTTTTATGGCCCAAGCTGGACAGGATCAAATGATTGAGCCAGAAGGGGTATTTAAAACAGCTGAAGAATTGAAACAAGCCCGTTTTCAATTAAATTGGTACCCTGAGAGCGGTCATGTAATCACTGTTGGTCCAGAACGAAGACAATTAGAGCAAGATGTGGCTGATTTTTTGGCCGTTCTTGATTGGAGAGAATGAAATGACAAGAAAAACAATTAAGGAAGAAATTATGAACTTTTTGCATGAAGCAAAGAAAAAGAGCTTCTCAGTGGAAGAGCTAGCTCAACACATGGGCATGCAAAAAAGTAGTGACTATAAATTACTTGTTCAAACAATTGCGCAAATGGAGCGAGAAAAAAGTATCGAATTTAATAACAAGGGGAAAATTAAACTGCCATTTGTACCTGCAATGGTTGAGGGGACTTTTCGGATGAATGAACGAGGCTTTGGTTTTGTAACCATTGATCCGGAAGAGCCCGACGTGTATATTTCCAGCGATGCGACTAATTATGCGATGAATGGCGATACGGTTATGATTGATATCGTGAAGAACGCTGATCCATTTGGTGATCGTGGTGCAGAAGGTCGAGTGGTCTCAATTAAGAAGAGGGCCATCCAGCAAGTGGTGGGTGAATTTACCGCTTACACACCAGCTGAGAGAGAGGAAACTGATCTTTATGGTGTCGTAACACCGAAAGATAAGAAAAATGCGCCATTCAAGGTATTTGTAGCCGCTGAAGGGATTCAGCCTGTGGATGGAAGCATCGTCGTTGTAGAAGTAACTCATTATCCTGAAAAAGGTTATGCCTCCAGTTTGGAAGGATTAGTAAAGAAAGTAGTTGGACATAAAAATGATCCTGGAATGGATATTTTATCAGTAGTAGTTGCTCAAGGTATACCTACCAGTTTTCCTGACGAAGTTCTGGAAGAAACTGACCAAGTACCTGACCAAATTAGGGATGAAGATCTTACTGGCCGTCGTGATTTGAGGAATCAAACGATTGTAACGATTGATGGAGCTGATGCTAAAGATTTGGATGATGCAGTAACGGTTCGCAAACTAACCAATGGAAATTACTTCTTAGGCGTTCATATTGCGGATGTTTCATATTATGTCACTGAAGACAGCCAATTGGATCGTGAGGCTTTTGAGCGTGGAACCAGTGTCTATTTAACAGATCGAGTGATTCCTATGATTCCTCAGCGCTTATCTAATGGTATTTGTTCCTTGAATCCGCAAGTGCCCAGGCTGGCGATGAGCTGCGAAATGGAAATTGATAGAAACGGTAAGATTGTCTCTCACGAGATTTTTCCAAGTGTCATTCAAACAGCGGAAAGAATGACCTATTCTGCTGTAAATGGAATACTGGAAGAGGAAGATGCGGAGTTAATTAAACGCTATGAACCTTTGGTACCTATGTTTACTCTAATGAAGGAATTGCACGGAATTTTAGAAGCTCGCCGTGTTAATCGTGGGGCAATAAATTTTGAAGATCGCGAAGCCAAAATTTTAGTGAACGAAGAAGGCGCGCCATTAGCAATTGAGATACGTTCTCGTGGCGTAGGTGAAAGGCTGATTGAATCATTTATGCTAGCAGCCAATGAAACTATTGCGGAACACTACAATCAATTGAAGCTACCATTTATTTATCGGATTCACGAACAGCCGAAGGAAGAAAAAATGCAGCGTTTCTTTGACTTTGCTGCAGCACTGGGTATTTTAGTTAAAGGTACGAAGGAGAGTATTACCCCTAAAGACTTGCAGCAGGTAATTTCAGATGTAGAGGAAAAACCAGAGTCAGCAGTTATCAATACAATGTTGTTAAGAAGTATGCAACAGGCACGTTATTCTGAGGATAATTATGGACATTATGGACTGGCTGCAGAATATTACACGCATTTTACCTCTCCGATTCGCCGTTATCCAGACTTAATCGTCCATCGGCTAATTCGTACCTATGAGAAGAATCAAAGCGAACAGGTTAAGGAAAAATGGGCAGACGCCTTGCCGGAAATTGCTAAACACAGCTCAGACATGGAGCGTCGTGCAGTTGATGCCGAGCGGGAAGTAGATAGCTTGAAGAAAGCAGAATATATGGCTGATAAAGTTGGGGAAGAATTCGATGGAATCATCAGCTCTATTACTAAATTCGGTATTTTTGTTGAATTACCGAATACGATTGAAGGATTAATTCACTTAAATGAGTTAAAACAGGACTATTTCCATTTTATTGAGAATCAATTAGCATTGGTTGGGGAACGAACTCGCCAAACCTTTAAAATTGGTCAAAAGGTAAAAATTAAAGTAACGAAGGCTGAACCAGAAACACGGGAGATTGACTTTGAACTTCTAGAAGCGGAAGAAATTCCTGCTTTGGAGCCACCAACCCGGAATCGTCGCCGTGAACGTAAAGAAAAGACTTCTAATAAGAAAAATAATAGAGAGAAAAACCAACCACGCAAGAATAAGAAAAAACCAAAAGGGAAAAAGCCTTTTTACAAAACCGTAGCTAAGAAGAAAAAAGGCGGCAGAAAGAAGGGGTAGTATGCCAAAAGGTGAAGGAAAATTAATTGCACAAAACAAGAAAGCTCGTCATGATTATACGATCATTGATACCGTTGAAGCAGGTATCGTTTTACAAGGAACTGAGATTAAATCAATTCGTAATAGTCGAATCAATTTAAAGGATGGGTTTGCTCGTGTGCGTAATGGGGAGATGTATCTATACAACGTGCATATTAGCCCTTACGAACAAGGCAATATCTTTAACCATGATCCTCTGAGAACTAGAAAGCTACTTTTGCATAAGAAACAAATTGATCGGCTAGTAGGCGAAACGAAGAATACTGGGGTAACCATCGTGCCATTAAAAGTGTATTTAAAGGATGGCTATGCTAAGGTGTTATTAGGCTTAGCAAAAGGAAAGCATCAGTATGACAAACGAGAAGCGTTGAAACGAAAAGATGTAGACCGACAGATTAGCCGTACACTGAAAAATTATAGCCGCTAAATAAATATCCTTTTTCGCATATTTGATAAGAATTTCTTTACTTAATTATGAATTTTGATACGATTAGTAATTATCATAATAGCTCTATTACGGGCTAAAATGCTTGGTGTTATCACTTTTTTTCGTGAGTCTCTTTCTATTAAAAAAAGAAATAGATTTTATTCGTTTTTTTTCATGAAAATCCTTTGAAATTTACGGACGATGGTGGTAACATACGGTAGTATTTTGCCTGGTATGCCAAATACGACGAATACGAGCATCAGGTTACTGGGAAAAGAGGTGAAATGGATTGGATGAAAAATCTTGGGTTTTTCATATTGGTCCAATATGGTTTGACGGGACTGTAACAACAATGATTCTGTTGACTTGCTTGATTGTTTTTCTTCTAGTGTTCTTTTTTACGAGAAAGCTTTCAATGAAGCCAACAGGCAAACAAAATGCTATTGAGTGGTTGGTCGATTTTACCTCAGGAATAGTTGGCGACAATATGCCGCGAAAAGAAGTGAATAATTTCAGTCTTTTATCTTTTACACTATTTCTATTCATTTTTGTTGCCAACCAGATTGGTTTGGTTACAAAGATCGTTACACCAAATGAGGTATCTTTATGGAAGAGTCCAACGGCTGACCCCTTTGTAACAATGGGATTGGCAATGATGGTATTAGTATTATCGAACCTCCTAGCATCAGAACGCTTTGGCCTTCGCGGGTATGTTAAGAATTCGTTCTTATCGCCGATGCCAATGCTGTTGCCGATCAAAATTATGGAAGAGTTCACGAATGTAATTACGTTGGGACTACGTCTTTACGGAAACATTTATGCCGGCGAAGTATTACTGACATTGATTGCCAGCATGATAACAAGTCTAGGCTGGATCGCTATTCCAATTGCTATTCCATTGGAAATGATCTGGATTGCATTCTCATTATTTATTGGCAGTATCCAAGCATTTGTCTTTACCACTCTATCTATGGTGTACATTAGTCACCAGATAGAAGTAGAAGAATAATCAAGAAAACAAACATTTTAGGAGGATTTTTAATTATGAACTTTATCGGTGCGGGAATCGCAATTTTAGGAGCAGCAATTGGTGCTGGTTATGGTAACGGAAAAGTTATTTCAAAAGCAATCGAGTCTATGGCACGTCAACCAGAAATGTCAGGTCAAATTCGCTCAACTATGTTTATTGGTGTTGGTTTGATCGAAGCTGTGCCTATCTTGGGTGTCGTATTAGCTATGCTAATGGTCTTCAACAGCTAATAGTAACGAATTTCGTTGCTATTTTTTGTCTAAAAGCAAGATGTTACTTACCAGAAAGGAAGACCGAGTATGCTGAATCTAGTTATCGCTGAAGCTCCCAACACTACGCTCGGTAACTTAATTGTCGTTACAGGATCATTTTTGATCCTTTTACTTCTATTAAAGAAATTTGCTTGGAAGAGCGTTATCGAGATTTTAAAGAAACGGGAAGAAAAGATCGCCAATGATTTAGATTCTGCTGAACAATCACGCATTAAAGCAGCGCAATTAGCGGAAGAACGTGAAACACAATTGCAAAGCTCTCGCAGTGACGCAGCAGACATCATCAAGAATGCCAAAGAAAACGGTGAATTAAGCCGTCAAAACATCATCAAGGATGCGAAAGAAGAAGTAACTCTTTTGAAGGATCGCACAAAAGTCGAGATTCAAGAGGAACGCGAAAATGCCTTAACGTCTGTTAAAGATGATGTGGCAGACCTTTCCTTGCAAATCGCTGAGAAACTTTTGAATAAAGAATTATCTGGCGATGCGCATCAAAAGTTAATCAATGAGTACATTGATAGACTAGGAACAACTAAGCATGAAGCTTGATAAATACACAGTTGGTAAACGTTATGGCAAAGCTTTGTTTGAGCTGGCGGTCGAAAAACAGGCTACCAATGACATTTACAACGATTTATTGACGATTCGTCAAATTTTTAAAGAAGTACCGGATTTAGGTAACATCCTATCCGATGTACGCTTAACTGGTGATGAAAAAGAAGCGATTATGCAAAAATTTGCCCAAGGTTTTGAAGGAATTATTAATAACTTCTTATGGGTTGTTTATGACTATAATCGAATCGATGATCTTTTGTTTATGATCGACGAATATGAGCGTCGCTACGACAGTTTAAATCAAGTTGCTTTAGGAACGATTACCACAGCAGTGCCGCTCTCTGAAGAGAAACAACGAGAAATTGAAGCAAAAGTCGCTGATATTTTTGGCTACAAGAAGGCCAATCTAACCCCCTTAATTGATTCAACGATTATGGGCGGTGTCATTGTGGAAGCCGATCATCGAGTGATCGACGGCAGCCTCGCCAGCCAATTAAATGGCCTACGAGCAGCACTTAGCAAAAAGTAAGAAGAGGTGAAATGAATGGCCATCAAAGCAGAAGAAATCAGTGCATTGATCAAAGAACAGATCGAGAACTATGATAACAAACTGTCTGTGGAAGAAATTGGCACAGTCACATACGTAGGGGACGGGATCGCTCGTGCCCACGGACTAGAAAATGCAATGAGCGGCGAGTTGTTAGAATTCTCTAACGGCTCTTACGGAATGGCCCAAAACTTAGAAAGCAATGATGTCGGTATTATTGTTTTAGGAGAGTTTGAAACCATTCGTGAAGGCGACAAGGTAAAACGTACCGGAAAAATCATGGAAGTCCCTGTTGGGGATAATATGATCGGCCGAGTAGTAAATCCTTTAGGCCAACCAGTCGATGGGCTAGGTCCAATCGAAACAAGTAAAACACGTCCAGTTGAAACATTAGCGCCAGGCGTTATGCAACGTAAATCAGTTAGTGAACCAATGCAAACCGGTTTAAAAGCAATTGATGCATTAGTTCCAATTGGCCGTGGTCAACGAGAACTGATTATCGGTGACCGTAAAACTGGTAAAACTTCTATTGCAATTGACACAATTATTAATCAAAAGGGACAAGACCTAATTTGTATTTACGTAGCAATTGGTCAAAAAGAATCAACTGTCCGTTCACAAGTTGAAACGTTGCGTAAATTTGGCGCATTGGATTATACAATTGTAGTAACGGCAGGGGCTTCTCAACCAGCACCATTACTATATATTGCTCCTTACGCTGGAACGGCAATGGGCGAAGAATTCATGTATAACGGTAAGCACGTATTAGTTGTTTTTGACGATCTGTCAAAACAAGCAGTAGCTTATCGTGAATTGTCTTTACTATTGCGTCGTCCTCCAGGTCGTGAAGCTTATCCAGGGGATGTTTTCTATTTGCATTCACGCCTATTAGAGCGTGCAGCAAAATTATCTGATGAATTGGGCGGCGGTTCTTTAACTGCTTTACCATTTGTTGAAACACAAGCGGGAGATATTTCCGCCTATATTCCAACTAACGTTATCTCAATTACTGACGGACAGATTTTCTTGGAAAACGATTTGTTTTATTCAGGAATTCGTCCAGCTGTAGATGCTGGTTTATCTGTTTCCCGGGTGGGTGGTTCTGCACAAATCAAGGCAATGAAAAAAGTTGCTGGTACATTACGTTTAGATTTGGCCAGTTTCCGTGAATTAGAAGCCTTTACTCAGTTTGGATCAGACTTGGATGCTGCAACACAAGCTAAATTGAATCGCGGACGTCGGACTGTTGAAGTACTAAAACAACGTTTGCATGATCCGCTGCCAGTGGAAAAACAAGTGGTGATTCTTTATGCACTGACTCATGGTTTCTTAGACAGTATTCCAGTGAACAATATTTTAGATTTTGAAGCACAATTGTTTGAATACATGGATGCGAATCATCAAGACTTATTTGATACTATTCGTACAACGAAAGATTTGCCTGATACAGATCAGTTGGATCAAGCAATTCAAGCATTTAAAGATATTTTTGATGCAGCAAATACTAAACAAAACCCAGCATAATCGAGGTGAAATAGCTATATGGCATCCTTAAATGAAATCAAAACGCGAATAGCGTCAACTAAAAAGACCAGCCAGATCACTAATGCGATGCAAATGGTATCAGCTGCAAAATTAACTAAATCGGAAGCCTATTCTGCCCGTTTTCAGATTTATGCCTCAAAAGTGCGGGAAGTACTGACTCACTTAACAGCTAGCGAATTGGAAGAAATTGCAACAGCCGACCATGAAATCAATGGTATCAATTACCATAGTATGTTGATTAACCGTCCTGTTAAGAAGACTGGCTATATTGTAATCACTTCTGATGGCGGTCTTGTAGGCGGCTATAACAGTTCTATTTTGAAACAGACCATGACTATGCTGGAAGATGACCACGATTCACAAGATGAGTATGTCTTGTTAGCAATCGGTGGTACAGGTGCGGACTTTTTCAAGACTCGTGGGGTGAAACTGGCCTACGAATTGAGAAACTTATCTGACCAACCCAGCTTTGACGAAGTTCGTAAGATTGTTTCTATGACAACTAGCATGTATGAGAATGAAGTGTTTGATGAGTTATATGTTTGTTATAACCATCATGTGAATTCGTTGTCTAGTCAATTTCGAGTAGAAAAAATGCTGCCAATATCCGATTTAGATCCGGATGAAGCAGAAACTTATACACAAGAATATATTTTCGAACCTTCTAAAGAAGCGATATTGGATCAATTATTGCCACAATATGCTGAAAGTTTGATTTATGGAGCGATTGTCGATGCCAAGACAGCGGAACATGCTGCAGGTATGACAGCGATGAAGACGGCGACTGATAATGCCAAATCAATTATTGGTGATTTGACTATTTCATACAACCGTGCACGTCAAGCGGCGATCACTCAAGAAATAACGGAAATTGTTGGCGGGGCTTCCGCGTTAGAATAATTTCGAGATTGGAGGAAAAAACATGAGTTCAGGCAAGATTGTTCAAGTAATTGGTCCCGTTGTTGACGTGGAGTTTTCTTTAGACCAATCCTTACCAGATATCAACAATGCGTTGATCGTATACAAAAATGACAAAAGTAAAGTCGTACTTGAAGCGGCATTAGAACTCGGCGATGGTGTAATTCGGACCATTGCAATGGAATCTACAGATGGTTTGCAACGAGGCATGGAAGTTGTGGATACAGAAAAGCCAATCTCAGTCCCAGTTGGAACCGAAACATTAGGACGGGTATTCAATGTCTTAGGGGAAACAATCGACAACGGAACACCATTTCCTGAAAATACTGAAAAAAGCGGTATCCATAAAAAGGCGCCAGCTTTTGATGAATTAAGCACTAGCAATGAAATCCTAGAAACAGGGATCAAGGTTATTGATTTACTGGCACCCTACCTTAAGGGTGGTAAAGTGGGTCTTTTTGGTGGTGCCGGTGTAGGAAAAACAGTGTTAATTCAAGAGCTGATCCACAACATTGCGCAAGAACACGGCGGAATTTCTGTGTTTACCGGAGTTGGTGAACGAACTCGTGAAGGTAACGACTTATACTTTGAAATGAAGGAATCAGGCGTTATAGAGAAAACAGCCATGGTTTTTGGTCAAATGAATGAGCCACCAGGTGCTCGGATGAGAGTTGCATTAACTGGTTTAACCTTAGCTGAATATTTCCGTGATGAGCAAGGACAAGATGTTCTATTGTTCATTGACAATATTTTCCGCTTTACTCAAGCTGGTTCAGAAGTATCTGCCTTATTGGGGCGGATGCCATCCGCTGTTGGTTATCAGCCAACCTTAGCGACTGAAATGGGACAATTGCAAGAACGGATTACCTCGACTAAAAAAGGATCAATTACATCTATCCAAGCAATTTATGTTCCAGCGGATGACTATACGGATCCAGCTCCAGCTACTGCCTTTGCCCATTTGGATGCGACAACCAACTTGGAACGTAAACTAACCGAGCAAGGGATCTATCCTGCGGTGGATCCATTGGCATCATCTTCTAGTGCTTTAGCACCTGAAATTGTTGGCGATGTTCACTATCAAGTGGCGACTGAAGTCCAACGTGTCTTACAGCGTTATCGTGAATTACAGGATATTATTGCGATTTTAGGGATGGATGAATTGTCAGACCAAGAAAAAGTAATTGTTTCTCGCGCACGTCGAATTCAATTCTTCTTGTCACAAAACTTTAATGTTGCTGAACAGTTTACGGGACAACCAGGATCATACGTTCCAGTTGAAGAAACTGTTAAGGGATTTAAGGAGATTTTGGAAGGCAAGTACGATGATCTTCCAGAAGATGCCTTTCGTAACGTAGGGAAAATCGAAGAAGTAGTCGAAAAAGCAAAATCTTTAGGCTACTAGAAAGAGGTGCCCTATGGAAAATAAAGAAGTGCTTAATGTAAACGTAGTGACGCCTAACGGGCTTATTTACGACCACCATGCAACAATTGTAGTGGCTAAGACTGTCTCAGGTGAACTGGGAATTTTACCAAAACATGCACCGATTATTGCGCCATTGTCGATTGATGAAGTACGTATTCGTAGAACAGACGCAGACACTCATGTGGACTGGATTGCGGTCAATGGTGGTATTTTAGAAGTTCGGGACAACCAGGTAACCATTATTGCCGATTCGGCAGAGCGTGAACGTGATATTGATGTCTCACGTGCCGAACGTGCTAGACAGCGTGCTGAACAACGTATACAGGAAGCAAAAGCACAGCAAGACAGTGATCAGCTTAGTCGAGCTGAGGTTGCTTTGCACAGAGCAATGAATCGAATTAAAGTATCAAAGCATACGTAAAAAAAGTGCAGATTCTAAAGTTGGAATCTGCGCTTTTTTGATTTTGGTTGCGTTACATAGATATGACAAAAAATGAGAAGAATGAATTTCTATTTTCTAAAAGTTTTTTTAAAGTCTTATAGAGCTTTAAACCATTCTACTTTCTTAAAAACTATGATATAATCCGTTTGTTGATTTTTTTGAAAGGAAGAAAAAGATGCAAGTATATGGTATGGATGCAATCATTCGAATTGTTTCACATTTTGCTTTTATTTACTTGGCCTTTTGGGCATTGCGTTCGATAAGGACAGAAAAGCTGTTTAAAGCATTCCATGAAACACAGATCCGAATGGTCATCATGATGGCATCTGTAGCACTGGGTTTTATATTCAGCACTTTCTTTTTAGAAATTATCATCTTATGTAAAAATATCTTTTTAAGTTATCAATAATACTAACTAAGTACATACAAATGTGTGAATCGGTTATAGCGATTTTTTTGGAGGGAACGTAATGGAAGAGATCATCGTTCGAGGTGGCAGAAAATTAAACGGTACAGTAGAGATCGAAGGTGCGAAAAATGCGGTATTGCCTATCTTAGCTGCAAGCTTATTGGCTGAAGAAGGAATAACAAAATTAAGCAATGTACCGATATTATCTGATGTATTTACGATGAATCAAGTGATTAGTTACTTAAATACAGAAGTAGAATTAGACGAAACAGCAAAAGAAATTACAATAAATGCAACAAAACAATTGGAAGTTGAAGCTCCCTATGAATATGTAAGTAAAATGCGAGCTTCGATTGTTGTTATGGGTCCTTTATTAGCCCGTAATGGACATGCCAAGGTTGCTCTGCCAGGTGGTTGCGCTATTGGCAAACGTCCGATTGACTTGCATTTGAAAGGATTTCAAGCTTTAGGTGCGAAGATTATTCAAAAAAATGGTTATATTGAAGCAATTGCTGATGAGTTAACAGGCAGCAATATTTATTTGGATTTTCCAAGTGTTGGTGCAACACAAAACATCATGATGGCTGCTGTTAAGGCTAAAGGAACGACTGTCATCGAGAACGTGGCTCGCGAACCTGAAATTGTTGATTTAGCGAACTTTTTAAATAAAATGGGTGCTCGTGTCTATGGTGCGGGTACAGAAACAATGCGTATCGAAGGTGTGACTCATTTGCATGCAGTAACACACCCAATTGTACAAGATCGAATCGAAGCGGGTACGTTCATGGTAGCTGCAGCTATGACTGAAGGGAATATTCTCATTGAAGAAGCCATCTCTGAACACAATCGTCCGTTAATCTCAAAATTAATGGAGATGGGTGCAGTAATCACAGAGGAAGAAAATGGCTTGCGTATTGTTGGACCTAAGAACATCAAAGCTACTGATGTGAAGACAATGCCTCATCCTGGCTTCCCTACAGATATGCAAGCACAAATGACTGCTATTCAAACAGTCGCTGACGGCATCAGTACAACGGTTGAAACAGTATTCGAAAATCGGTTCCAGCATTTAGAAGAAATGCGTCGAATGAATGTCGATGTAAAAATCGATAATAACGTAGCAATTATTAAAGGCAATACCAAACTACAGGGAGCGGAAGTGTACGCGACTGATTTGCGCGCAGCAGCAGCCTTAATTTTAGCTGGCTTGCGTTCTGAAGGTATCACACGTGTGCGCAATTTGAAATACTTGGATCGTGGCTACTATAAATTCCATCAAAAATTACAATTACTTGGTGCAGACGTTGACCGAGTAGATAGCGAAACTGGTGAAACTGTAGTACAATCTGCTGTTTTTTCTTAAGGAGTGAAGACTTATGAGTTCAAGTGATCATATTTTACGTAGTCTAATAAAGATTGTCGGTATTTTGTTGGCAGGTGTTATCCTGTTTATTGTCGGCAGTATGATCGGCTATGGAGTCATGGGCGGTGGAAACCCTTTTGGTGTATTACTTCCAGGTGTTTGGCGTCACATTTTAGATTTTGTTCAATAAAGGGCCTAGCATAGGCCCTTTTTTACTTTTTGAAAGGAAACTTCAGAATGATTAAGAATGGATTGATTTTGCTTGTACGAGGCTATCAGCGCTTTATATCACCTTTATTTCAACCATCCTGCCGCTATTACCCTTCGTGCTCCAGTTACATGATTCAAGCCTTGAAGGTTCATGGAGCGATTAAGGGGCTTTTAATGGGGATTTCTCGTATTCTAAGATGCAATCCATTTGCCCGGGGTGGAATTGATTATGTACCAGTAAATTTTTCTCTACGTAAAAATTTATTAGATGAAGAGCCGCCCAATTATGACGAGAAAAAGAAATGATTCGTTTTCTAAGTTAACTTGAGGAATGTTCTAAAGGATTACTGCTGACTGACCACGAAAAGAAAGGTTGGCGATCCTTGTATGACGGACAGTTTCATTTTTGTTGCTTAAAGTATCCAATATCTAATCAGCAATACTTTTCTACAAAAAAATCATCAGTATATTAGATAGAAGAAAAAATTGTAGTTGCGGTAGTTTATCGGAATAAAGATAGTATACAAACTTTGTTTGCCCAACTTTTCATGTAAGTAAAACAACTTTAGAAATTTGAAGGATATTGATTAGGACAGGTGAGACATCGGAGCATTAGTAAAGGTTGAAGGTCACAAAAGTGGATTGCAAGTCAGATCATTTTATAAGGCAGCAGCAGGAACTGGTTTTTGAAGTGATAAACGAGAAAGCGAACTAAATAATTTTAGAAAAATCTGTACATTTGAAAATCACGTGTACAGGTTTCTTTTTTTATTCTTGGACATTTGTAAGCGGTATGAATTATTCAATATTCGCGAATTATTAAAATATTCAGAAAATTTAATTGACAGTGAGAAAGAAATCCGATATATTGATACTTATCTTACCGTTCTATCATTATTTTATTAGGGGGAAATAGGATGAAAAAAAGTGTATTTGTTGCGTTAGCAGCAGGATTGTTCTTGTTTGGCGCATGCGGCTCACCTTCAGCAAATTCTAATGGAGACAGCGGTGGCGGCAGTAGTGCTGACAGCGATACAATTAAGATTGGTGGAAATTTCGAATTATCAGGCGCGACAGCAGCTTACGGCGAAGCTGAAAAAGAAGCGGTTGAATTAGCAATCGAACAAATTAATGCGGATGGCGGAATTTTAGGCAAAGAAGTTGAATTTGTTTCTAAAGACAATAAATCAGACAACAATGAAGCAGCTTCGGTTGCAGCAAACTTAACAACTAAGGATAACGTAGTAGCAGTTGTAGGACCCGCTACTTCTGGTGCAGTAAAAGCAACCCTACCAAACTTAACAAAATCTGAAATTCCAGCAGTAACACCTTCTGGAACCGATGATGCGATTACTGTGCAAGGAGACAAAGTACAGCCATATATCTTCCGTGCCTGCTTCCAAGACAGCTTCCAAGGGGTTGTATTAGCGAAATATGCACAGGAAAATATGAATGCACAAAAAGCAGTTATCTTTGGTGACAACGCTAGTGATTATGCTGATGGTTTAACTAAAGCTTTCAAGAAAACTTATAAAGGTGAAATTGTTGCTGAAGAAAAATTCTCAGCTGGCGACAAAGATTACCAAGCAATGTTGACAAAAGTTAAGGACAAAGATTTTGATGTCATCTTCATTCCCGGTTATTACACAGAAGCTGGTTTGATTATCAAGCAAGCACGTGAAATGGGAATTGACAAACCAATTATTGGTGCAGATGGATTTGGTGATGAGAAATTAGTTGAAACAGCCGGTGCCAGCAACGTATCTAACGTTTACTACACTGGACACTTCTCAACTGAAGCTCCAGCGACTGACAAGGTTCAACCATTTATTGAAGCCTTCAATAAAAAATATGGACGTCAGCCATCTTCATTCAATGCTTTAGGTTATGATGCTGTTTACATGATCAAACAAGCAATTGAAGATCAAAATGAAGCTTCACCAGCTGCAATTACTGAAGGATTGGCAAACTTGAAAGACTTTGAAGGAGTAACGGGAAAAATCACAATGGATAAAGAACATAATCCTGTGAAATCAGCCGTAGTTCTTGGTCTAACAGATGGAAAAGAATCTTCTGCTGAAACTGTAAATCCTTAATTGTTTAAGCAGGCAAGGCAAGACAAGCATGCTTGTCTTGCCTTTATTATTTGAAAAGAGAGTGATTAGATGGAAATATTCATCCAGCAATTAGTAAACGGCCTGTTCCTAGGCAGTATTTATGCACTGATGGCTTTAGGATATACCATGGTTTATGGAATTATCAAACTGATTAATTTCGCCCATGGGGATATTTATATGATTGGGTCGTTTATCGGCTATTTTTTGATTAACCAATTTAATATGGGATTCTTTCCAGCACTGATTTTATCTATGCTTGGAAGTGCAGTACTGGGAATCGTAATTGAATTTCTAGCTTATCGACCATTAAGAAATTCAACGCGTATTGCCGCATTGATTACGGCAATTGGGGTGTCTTATTTACTGCAGAACACCATGATTTATTTCTTTAGTTCAACAACGAGACCTTTCCCGCAAGTTATTCCGTTGCAGACTTATCATATCGGATTTTTGCAGGTATCGAATATTCAATTATTAATTTTGGGCATTTCCTTATTGTTAATGATCTTATTGAATTTAATTGTACAAAAGACCAAAATGGGTAAAGCAATGCGGGCTGTGAGCGTTGATGCTGATGCAGCACAATTAATGGGGATTAATGTTAACCGGACGATCTCATTTACTTTTGCCTTAGGTTCAGCTTTAGCAGCTGCTGGCGGGATGATGATCGGTCTTTACTATAACTCAATTGACCCAATGATGGGCTACATTCCAGGTCTTAAATCATTTATAGCTGCAGTATTAGGTGGTATTGGACTGATCCCTGGTGCAGCAATCGGAGGGTTTGTGATCGGTTTGATTGAAACCTTAACAACAGCACTTGGTTTTTCTGATTTTAAAGATGCTGTTGTATACGCAGTATTGATTTTGATTTTGTTGGTACGTCCTGCCGGAATTTTAGGCAAGAACATCAAAGAGAAAGTGTAGGTGAATCAAAATGAAAAAGAATTTAAAATACAATTTGATTTGGCTCGCTTTGATCATTATTGGCTACTTAGCTTTATACATTAGTTATTCGGCTGGAATGATCAATTTGTTTTTAGATAATATCATTGTTCAAATTGGAATTAATGTTATTTTAGCTGTAGGATTAAATTTAATCATCGGTTTTGCTGGACAGTTTTCTTTAGGTCATGCTGGATTTATGGCAATCGGCGCTTATGCTGCTGCTTTAATATCAATGAGTAATCCAACCTATGCTGGATTCTTTTTGGGAATGGCTGTAGGGGTTGTCTTAGCTGGTGTCGTAGCGGTCGTTGTGGGAATTCCAACCTTGCGTCTAAGCGGAGATTATTTGGCGATTGCTACATTAGGTGTTGCGGAAATTATCCGTATTTTGATTATTAATATGAAAGACATCACTAATGGGCCTTCAGGTATCTTTGGTATCTTACCATTTGTTGACTGGCAGATGGTTTACGGTTTTATGGCAGTAACAACATTGATTGTCGTCAACTACATTCATTCTGGTGCTGGTCGAGCAACTACGGCCATTCGTGAGGATGAAATTGCGGCAGAATCAATGGGGGTAAACACCACTAAATATAAAGTAATTGCTTTTGCGATTGGTGCAATGACGGCCAGCGTAGCTGGAGCGCTTTATGCTGGGTACTTGCAGTCAATTGCGCCCAAAGATTTCGCCTTTACGAAATCCATCGATATTCTCATTATGGTTGTATTAGGTGGTATTGGTAGTGTTACCGGCAGTTTTATCGCAGCGATTTTACTTGGAGTTATCAATATGTACTTGCAGGATTTTGGTGCACTTCGTATGATTATTTACGCATTGGCTCTGATTATTCTGATGATCTTCAAACCTGGTGGCTTATTAGGTACAAAAGAGTTGTCGGTGAAGAAAATTTTCAACAAGTTTAAAAAAGGAGATGACCAAAATGCCTCTATTGGAAATTAAAGATTTGACAAAAAATTTCGGCGGGCTGGCGGCTGTCTCTAATGTAAATATGCAATTGGACAATAATCAGCTGATCGGCTTGATTGGACCAAATGGTGCAGGAAAAACCACGCTGTTCAACTTGATCACGGGCGTTTATGAACCAAGTGAAGGTGATGTGCTGTTAGAAGATAACGGCCAGGCTGTGCGCTTGAATGGCAAGAAACCATACAAAATTGCCGATTTAGGATTGGGCCGTACCTTTCAGAATATTCGTCTTTTCAAAGATTTAACGGTATTAGATAATGTATTAATTGCCATGAACAGTAAAAATCCAGAAGGTTTTGTTTCTAGCATCTTCCGTTTACCCAGCTTCTACAAAAAAGAAGACAGCTTAAAACAAGAAGCTATGAAATTGTTAGCAATTTTCGATCTGCAGGGCAAAGCAGATAACTTAGCTAAGAATTTGCCTTATGGGGAGCAGCGGCGTTTGGAGATTGTTCGTGCCTTAGCTACCCATCCTAAAATTCTTTTTTTGGATGAGCCGGCAGCTGGTATGAATCCTCAGGAAACAGCTGAACTAACTGAATTAATTCGTAAAGTTCAAAAAGAGTTTCAAATTACAATTCTTTTGATTGAACACGATATGAGCTTAGTTATGGAAGTATGCGAACGTATTTATGTTTTAGAATATGGGCGAGTACTGGCTGAAGGAACACCGGATGAAATTAAATCCAATCCAGAGGTAATCAAAGCCTATCTGGGAGGTGACCTATAATGCTGAAAATTGAAAAACTTTCTGTACATTATGGTGTAATTCAAGCAGTTCGTGACGTGAATTTTGAAGTAAATGAAGGTGAAATTGTTTCATTAATCGGAGCCAATGGTGCAGGTAAAACAACTATTTTGCGGACAATTTCCGGCTTGATCCAACCTTCAAATGGTAAAATTACTTTTGAAGGAGAAGAAATTCAGAAGCGTCAGCCGCAAAAAATTGTTGCCAAAGGAATTTCTCAAGTTCCTGAGGGCCGACATGTTTTTTCAGGGCTAACGGTACAAGAAAACTTGGAGATGGGAGCCTTCTTACGTAAAGATGGCAATTTAAGTGCTGAATATGAGGCGATTTTCCAAAAATTCCCAATCTTGAAGGAACGTCGTACACAGGATGCTTCTACTTTGTCTGGTGGGGAGCAGCAAATGCTGGCAATGGGTCGGGCACTAATGTCTAAACCGCGTTTGTTACTTTTAGATGAGCCTTCTATGGGCTTGGCACCAATCTTCATTAAAGAAATATTTAATATTATCCAAGAAATCCAGCAACAAGGAACAACGGTTCTGCTGATTGAACAAAATGCAAAAATGGCTCTATCAATTGCTAATCGTGGATATGTGTTGGAAACCGGCAAAGTTGTTTTAGAGGGGACTGGCGAAGAGCTCTTGGCTAGTGATGAAGTGAAGAAAGCATACTTAGGAGGATAAAAATGAGCGTAAAAGATTTTATGTCCGCTGATTTAATTGTGGTTGATCCGCAAACCAAGATCTTTGATGCGGTGGATTTGATGAAAAAGCATGATATTCATCGTTTACCAGTTGTAAACAACGGTAAATTGGTAGGTTTGATTACTGAAGGTACCATTCAAGAGGCTTTACCTTCTAAAGCAACTTCCTTAAGTGTTTATGAAGCAAATTATTTGCTAAACAAAACAGTTGTTGCTGATGTAATGATTAAAGAGGTAAAAACGATCCAACCTAAAGCTCAGCTGGAGGATGCAGTCTATGCGATGCGTCAAAATAATATTGCTGTGTTGCCCGTTTTAGACGAGGAAAAATTGGTAGGGATTATCACCAATAATGATATTTTTGATGCTTTCTTGAAGCTAGCTGGCTATTATGAGGGTGGCAGCCGTATTCAAGTACGGATTCAAGAAGACAAGAAGGGTGTCTTGGCAGAAATTGCTAAGGTTTTAGCCGATAATGATTACAGTATTCTAACCGTAATTATTGATCACGTCGAAGGTGCAGCGATTGTTGAATTACAAATGCAGGCGAAAGAGCCTGAGAAAATTAAAGCTCTACTGGAACAAGCAGGCTTTGAAGTAACCGAAGCCGTATTAACTAACCCTTAAACCATTAAACTAACTGACTGCCTTCAGCAGTCAGTTTTGTTTTCAAATGCAGGTTATGCTACAATGGATTTCGCGAGGTGAAAGAAATGGCAAAAAAAAACAAAGACATCCAAGTACAGATTCAAGATGCTCAAAAGCAAGTGAACGGAAAAATTATCGAGATAGTTCAGTTGGTGATTGGTAAAAAAGTAATTGGTGAGCTGGTTCCAGATGGAAAAAATTTCCAAATTTTTGCTGACGGTAATTCTTTAGGTAGTGCAAAGTCCCTTGATGACGGGATTGAAGCTGTTATTCGCAATTGGAATCTTCACGATTAAAAAAATGAAGAAAAGTACTTGCATTTTATTTTGAAATTCGGTATTATAACTGAGTCGGGTTTTTAAGAAACCTTTCTGAGAATGCAAGTTCTAGCTTTGGGATTTGTTTTAAATATGGAGGAGTAGCGAAGTGGCTAAACGCGACGGACTGTAAATCCGTTCCTTAGGGTTCAGTGGTTCGAATCCACTCTCCTCCATCATTGGGGTATAGCCAAGCGGTAAGGCAAGGGACTTTGACTCCCTCATGCGTTGGTTCGAATCCAGCTACCCCAGTACTTTCAGTCAGACAATGGTCTGGCTATTTTTTTACCATTTTTTGCTTTTCTCAGTTTACAAAAGTAGTACTAGTTTAGAAAGTTCAATCAAAAATGCAACAATAAAAAATAGTAAACGAGAAATTGATATGAAATGAATACTTAAGCAAGCTCCCTCTGTTACACATAATTTTCCTTAATCAGCCGTTACCTAAGCGCTAAAAAACAAAATATAGTAAAATAATGGTAAGGAAAGAAAAATCTATATTTTATGTCGGGGGCGATTAAGATGGAACGAGCAAAGAGAATTAAGGAAATAGTTACTGAAACAGCAGAGCACGTATATGAACTGTTAAGGGACAACCAAGTGGAGGTAACGTTAGATACTAAAGATAGAAAAGGTGTGAAGGTACGAAAAATACGTCCTACACAACATACGATTAAGTGGAGAGCTAAAAACCATTAGTTAAAAAAGCGGCGAACAAAAAATTTTTGTTCAGCCGCTTTTTAATGTTCAATTTCAATTCCTAGAATAGTTAGATGACCATTACCTACAAGCTTGATAACTAGTTTGGCTAAATGATCGGCAGGCATTTCAGTATCGCTAGTAATCCACCAGTGCAGAGTACCTACAAAAATAGAGGTCATATATTCTAAGATGAAATCCATAGGTACTTCAATATCATTTTCTGTAATTTTTAATCGATTAAAGATATGAGCATATTTTTCATCTAAAATATCCTCAATTTGTTTTCGCAGCATTTCATTCGCAGAACTATCCATGATTGTAAGAAAGAATTTACGATTTTCTTGAATTCTTTTATAGATATTGGTCAAGACAATTTGAATCTGTTTGACTTTTAATCGATTGCCTTGAACAATTTGATCGGGATCCAGCACAGAAGCAAAGGCTTCAACAGCATTGTGAAAAATATAGTCATACAAATCTTGTTTATCTCTAAAATGAGCATAGAAGGTAGCACGGTTAATCATTGCTTCATCTGCAATTTCTTGGACTGTAATATTTTCGTATCCTTTTTGCTCCACAAGGTGAACAAATGCTTCGACAATCATTTTATGAGTGCGCTTTACACGTAAATCTAATTTTTTTGCCATGTAATTTCCTTTCTTTTTAACGACAGGTAGTTGTGAAATGTTGCTTATCTCACAGATGTAGGCGTTTTGCTTGTTGCTTTCTAATCAAAATCTTTTTAGAATATACGTGAGTAGTATAACAAACACGATGTAAGATAATCAACATGTGTCGCAAAAAATAGAAGGTAGGAAATAAAATGACATTACGTGCCGGAATCGATGTTGGCTCAACCACAGTCAAACTAGTCATTCTAGATGAAGAGAATCGGAGCCTGTTTTCAAAATATGAACGTCATTTTTCAGATGTGAAAGCTGCCACAGAAAGGGTTCTGAGAGAAGCACAGACAGTGGTACAGAAGCGTTCGTTAACGATGAATATTACTGGATCTGGTGGTATGGGCCTAGCTGACGTGCTACAGATTCCCTTTGTACAAGAAGTAATCGCCTGTACTCGAACAGTGGAAGAGGTAATTCCTCAAACAGATGTAGCAATTGAATTAGGCGGGGAAGATGCAAAAATTACTTTCTTTGAAGGTTCCTTGGAACAGCGGATGAATGGAAGCTGTGCGGGAGGAACAGGGGCCTTTATTGATCAGATGGCTGTTCTTTTGAAGACCGATGCGAATGGTGTAAATGAATTAGCCAAGAATTATAAAACCCTTTACCCAATCGCTTCGCGTTGTGGTGTGTTTGCCAAGACAGACGTACAACCTTTAATTAATGAAGGTGCTGCTAAAGAAGACCTTGCAGCGAGTATTTTCCAAGCAGTGGTCAACCAGACAATTGCGGGATTAGCTGCTGGACGTAAAATTAAAGGGAACATTGCATTCTTAGGCGGCCCTTTGTATTTTATGTCAGAATTGCGTAAACGATTCATTGAAACGCTGGATATCGCACCTGAAAATATTGTATTCCCAGAAAATCCACAATTATTTGTGGCGATGGGCGCAGCTTTTTATTCAGAGGATGCTGAAGCTACGACACTTGAACAATTGATTAATTATTTGACTACGGCTGACGAAGGACACTTGTCACCTTCAGATCGATTGACTCCTCTATTCAAGGATGAAAAAGAATTAGAAGAATTTCGTACTCGTCACAGTCAAGCGCTGGTTGAAGAGAAGGATTTGCAAAAGCACCATGGAGTGGCCTTTTTAGGGATTGATGCCGGATCAACGACAACAAAGGTTACCTTGATTGATGACAGTGGTCGTTTGATGTATTCCTTTTATGGAAATAATCAAGGCCAACCTTTAGAAACAACGATGACAGTGCTGAAGGATCTATATAAGAAACTTCCAAAAGATGTTTTTATCGGAAAAGCAGCGGTTACTGGCTATGGTGAGCAGTTAATTAAAAATGCTTTAAAAGTAGATATTGGGGAAGTAGAAACAATGGCCCATTACAAAGCGGCCAATCATTTTCAGCCTGGTGTGGATTTCATTTTAGATATCGGTGGTCAGGACATGAAGGCAATGACTATAAAGGATGGTGCGTTGTCTTCGATTCAGCTGAATGAAGCGTGCTCCTCAGGGTGTGGATCTTTTATCGAAACTTTTGCCAAGTCGTTAAACTATAAGGTAGAAGATTTTGCTCAGGCGGCTGTGAAATCACAAGCACCAGTTGATCTGGGTTCTCGCTGTACAGTGTTTATGAATTCTAAAGTAAAACAGGTTCAAAAAGAAGGTGCTTCTGTGGGGGATATTTCTGCAGGACTTTCTTATTCAGTTATAAAAAATGCTATCTACAAAGTAATCAAAGTACGTCGACCAGAAGAACTGGGCGCTAAAATTGTCTGTCAAGGTGGGACCTTTTACAATGAAGCGGTTTTACGGGCTTTCGAGTTAGTGACTGAGCGAGAAGTAGTTCGTCCATCAATCGCTGGTTTGATGGGTGCTTATGGAGCAGCTCTGATCGCTTTGGAAAATTACGAAGTTGGGGTAGTCAGTCAGACACTTTCATTAACTGAATTGGATGAATTTACTGCGGAGAAAGAATTTACTCACTGCGGATTATGTGAAAATAATTGTATGATGACTGTGACAATTTTTTCTGATGGACGAGAATTCATTACAGGAAATCGTTGTGAACGAGGAGCACGGATTAAAATCAAACGTGAGGATCGTAAAGTAAACTTGATCGACTATAAATACCGTCGACTGTTTAAGTACCGTCCGTTACGTAAAAAAGAAGTTACTCGCGGCACAGTAGGGATTCCTCGGGTTCTGAACATGTATGAGAATTATCCACTGTGGCATACTTTCTTTACAGAGTTAGGGTTCAAAGTAGAGCTGTCACCACGTTCAAACAAAGAATTGTAT
Organism: Enterococcus sp. AZ071; assembly: GCF_050499065.1. Taxonomy (NCBI): domain Bacteria; kingdom Bacillati; phylum Bacillota; class Bacilli; order Lactobacillales; family Enterococcaceae; genus Enterococcus; species Enterococcus sp. AZ071. Next base: position 1,917,919 of record NZ_JBIPAS010000001.1, on the reverse strand, counting down.
GAACAAGGAATGGAAACTATCCCAAGTGATACGGCTTGTTACCCAGCTAAAATCGCCCATGGTCATATTCAGGCTTTAATCGACAAAGGGATTCCCATGATTTTTTATCCCGGAGTAGTTTTCGAACGGGAAGAATCAAAGAATGCGGACAATCATTTTAACTGTCCGATCGTACAAAGCTATCCTGATGTTATTCGTAATAATGTGGATGACATTCGTGAAGGAAAAGTGGATTATCGCAATCCGTATTTGAATTTAGGCAATGAAGCTGCTGTTGCTAAAGTATTGAGTCGTACCTTCCAAGATTTGGGAATTACCGAAGCTGAAATTACTCAGGCGCTGCATCACGGTTACCAGGAGTTGGAAGCCTTCAAGCAGGACATTCGTACGAAGGGTGAAGAAACTCTGCTGATGCTGAATCAAAAGGGAGAAAGAGGGATTGTCTTATCAGGCCGCCCTTATCATTTAGATCCTGAAATCAATCATGGAATTGCTGAGGTCATCACGCAAGAAGGGTTCCACGTCTTGACCGAAGACAGTGTTTCACACTTGAGTGATGTAGGTAATCTGCGGGTTGTTAATCAATGGGTCTATCATTCTCGCTTATATGCTGCGGCACGGGTAGTAGCCAAAAGTAAAAATCTTGAACTGGTCCAATTGAACTCCTTTGGCTGTGGCTTAGATGCTGTTACTACAGACCAGGTAGAGGAAATTATGGATCAATATGGAAAAATTTATACGGTCTTGAAAATTGATGAAGGTTCAAACCTAGGAGCAATTCGGATTCGGTTACGCTCACTAAAAGCCGCGGTTAATGAAAGAGACAAGTCTAATTTTGAGCCTGTTCAGCGTTTTGAAGAGCCAGCTAAAATTACTTTTACAAAAAATATGCGTAAAAAACATACATTGCTATTACCAATGCTAAGCCCCATTCATCAAAGCGGCTTGTTCGATGTCGCCTTAGAGGCTTCCGGGTACAATGTTGTTTGTTTGCCGGCTATGGATCGCGAAGCTGTCAATGTTGGGTTGAAATATGTAAATAATGACGCTTGTTATCCAGCGATTATCTCAATTGGGCAATTAGTCGAAGCTTTACAAAGCGGCAAATATGATTTGGATAATGTCAGCGTGATGATGAGTCAAACCGGCGGCGGCTGTCGCGCAACTAACTATATTCCGTTGCTGCGTAAGGCGCTGGCAGATGCTGGATTTGGTCAAGTCCCCGTTGTTTCCGTATCATTGGGGAATAAGGGTGTGGAGTCCAATCCAGGCTTCAAGTTTACGCTGCCTATGATCAAACGAGCGGTTGTAGCAATCCTTTACGGCGATCTTTTCGAGCGGGTGGTTTACCGAACCCGACCATATGAGTTGGAAAAGGGTCAGATTGATGCCTTACATGAAGAGTGGTTGAAGAAAGTAGAGAGCAATGTTAGAAATGGCTCACTAACGCAATTTAATCGCAACATGAAAAAAATCATTAAGGACTTTGATACGATACCAATTTCTGATGAGGTCAAACCAAAAGTTGGAGTAGTGGGAGAGATATTAGTCAAATACTCACCTACTGCGAATAACGACATCGTTCGCTTGCTGGAAGAAGAAGGAGCAGAAGCCGTCGTACCTGATCTAGTAGGTTTCATGAACTATTCCTTATATAACCAAATTTGGAAGCATGACAATATGGGAATGCCGAAGAAGAGTAAAAATATAGCGGAATTTGTCATTAAACTAATTGAGGTAGTTGAAAAGCCAATGGATAAAGCTCTGCGAAGTTCTCAGCGTTTTACTGGAATTCACTCGATTTATCAGTTGGCTGAGGATGCTAGCAAAATTCTTTCTATCGGCAACCATACTGGTGAAGGCTGGTTCTTAACCGGAGAAATGATTGATCTGTTGAAAACAGGTGTTAATAATATCGTCTGCATGCAGCCGTTTGGATGTTTGCCAAATCATGTAGTGGGTAAAGGTGTCATTAAAGAGCTGCGTCACCAATATCCCAAATCTAACATTGCAGCGATTGATTATGACCCTGGAGTTTCGATTGTCAACCAGCTGAATCGGATTCGTTTGATGATGGCTACAGCCAACAAAATGCTAAAAGAAGAAAAGGTAGAACTTTAAAAACACTGATAAATATAGGGGTAGATCATTTTTTTCGGAAATGGTCTACCTTTTCTTATTGAGAATGAGGTATATACCAGTTATAATAGAGAAAAAAAGAGGAGCGATCGAAATGGCTAATCAAGTACCGGTTTATATTCAAATACATGATCAATTAAAAGATGAAATTGAAAAAGGTGTTTGGAAAGTCGGAGATCGTTTGCCGTCCGAACGGGAATTATCAGTGAAATTTAAAGTCAGCCGAATGACTTTGCGGCAGGCTATCCAAACATTGGCAGACGAAGGGATTTTGGAACGAAAAATTGGTTCAGGAACTTATGTAGCAAATGAAAAAGTTCAGGAAAAAATGAGCGGGACCACTAGTTTCACCGATATTATGGAATCACAAAATCGTATTCCTTCTAGTAAAACGATTTCCTTTTTCCATTCACCAGCCAGTTCAAGTGAAGCTGAAAATTTAGGTTTAACAAAAGGTGATCAGATTCTGCGGATGGAGCGTATTCGTTATGCGGATAATGTTCCTATCTGTTTTGAAGTTGCCAGCATCCCGGCTAAAATTGTCAAAGGATTCAGTAAAGAAGAAATTACGGACTCCTTTTATCATACATTGAAGCAGAAAGGCATGGAAATCGGTCGTGCAAATCAGACAGTTTCTGCTATTCTAGCTTCTGAACAAATCGCCGATTATTTGCAAATCAAACGAGGAGAGGCCATCTTGCGCTTGCGTCAAATATCTTATTTAGCTGATGATCAGCCTTTTGAATATGTTCGAACACAATATGTCGGCAGCCGTTTTGAGTTTTATCTTGAAAAATAAAGGAAGCTGCTAGTCTGCTTCCTTTACCAATTGTTCGAAATATGCGATTTCTCCGGTTGTAAAATCTGCTTGACCGCTCATCAGATCAATTACTTGAGCTTCAAATTCAGTGATGCCAGGTTCATCAATCATACAGGTCACCACTACCTGATCAGTGAATTGAGTATCTTTTACAGCAATCTGTTGGCTTTCAATAAAATTTTCCATTTTACTCCAGTTGGCATAGCTAAGAGTGACTAAGACTTCTTGTTGCAGTCGACCTTCGACGATGCCGGTTTCCCGAATTGCGTTGGCAACTGAACCAGAATATGCACGGATCAATCCGCCAGCACCTAGTTTAGTTCCACCAAAGTAACGAGTGACAACGGCAACCACGTTGATCAGTTCATTTTTCTTTAGAACCTCCAACATGGGAATACCGGCAGTGCCACTGGGTTCTCCATCATCACTAGTTCGTTGAATTTCCTGATGATCACCTAACACGTAAGCACTGCAATTATGATTGGCTTTCCAATGCTCCTTTTTTACGGATTGAATGAAAGCCTTTGCTACTTCTTCGGTTGTTACACGTTTTAAGGAACAAATAAACTGGGATTTTTTGATCTCGGTTTCATGAATACTATCTTGCTGAATAGTTCGATAATTTTGCAACATTTTATCACCTCAAAGTATAGTATAGTGGAACCATCCTAAAAAAGAAATGAATCGTCGAAAAGGAGGAACAGATAATGGTCCGAGCCAAAAAATATGATGGAATTACTCATTACTTAAAAAGTAATGGTGGTTCACAAGTAACATTAACTTTTACTCAATACGACGAATTGTTGTTTCCCAGCAGTGGACTGCCCAAAACAGCTCGGGAGGATTTGGATTGGTGGGCAAATGATTATCGTCATCCTGAAAAAGGTGCATATGGTTGGTTGAATGCCGGTTATGAAGTAGTACATGTGAGCTTAAAAAAAGAATATGTGGTCTTCAATCGATTAGTTAAATCTAACTGGTTATTCAAAAAGTGAGCGAAAATAAAATTTTGTTCACTTTTTTTGCGTACATTACTTTGAGGTGAATGAAATGAATGCATATGAAGGCCAACGATTATTAAAAAGTGAGTGGGAAACCTTTTATCCAACCGTCAATATAGCTAAGGCGCAAAAGATCCCAGCTATGAATGAGGCTGATAAAGAAGGCAGATGCTGTCAACGCTGTGGCAGCACTTCTAGTGAGCAAGTTCCAGCCGGATTTTACTATTGTCCATTTTGTATTAGTTTAGGCCGTATTAGCAGTAATCAATTTCTATATACTTTCCCAGCAACCCCCTTGACGAAGCGAAGTGTATCTTGTCAATGGACAGGAACATTGTCGCAAGCCCAAAATGAGATAGCGCAACAGTTGGTGAGGGATCAATCACAGGCTAATACATTTCTAATTTGGGCGGTCACTGGGGCGGGGAAAACTGAAATGTTGTTTCCTTTGATTCAGGATTATTTGTCACAAGGTAAACGAATCGCTGTTACATCTCCACGAGTAGACGTTTGCAACGAACTGCATCTGCGCTTTACCCAGTCCTTCCAACAGGAAAAAATTAGTCTCTATCACGGTAGTAAACGAATTGACGCTGGAAATCAGTGGATTTTTTGTACTATTCATCAGTTGTTTCGCTATCATCACACATTTGATCTAATTATTTTAGATGAAGTGGATGCATTTCCTTATGCCAATAATCCGTTTTTAGAGCAAGCAATTGCCCGCAGCAAACAATCGCAAGGAAGCATTGTTTATTTAAGCGCAACACCTTCTAAACTGCTGCTGCGTTCAGTAGATTACTGCTACCGGCTGCCTGGACGATACCATAGAAGACAGTTGCCCGTACCCAAAGTACTTTTATCCTTATTTTTAAATAAAAAGCTGGATCAAGGTAAACTACCTAAAGCTGTTACTAACGAGTTAATGCGTTTATTGGAAAAAAATGATGTGCTGTTTTTTTGTCCCAGCATTCCTTTGTTGGAAGTTGTTAAAAATCAATTGCTGGGCAAGGAACCTAATTTAGCCGTAACTACAGTTTTTGCTAATGATGAAGAACGTTTAGTCAAAGTAGAAAATATGCGGGATAGCCAGTATCAAATTTTGATTACCACTACCATTTTAGAACGAGGAGTCACTTTTGAAGGTGTCTCAGTTATGATTTTAGATGCTGCCCATCAAGTCTTCAACAAGGCAGCTTTAGTTCAGATTGCAGGAAGAGCCGATCGCAAGGGATTGTTTCGCAAAGCAGAAGTTTGTTTTGTAACAAGTGAATGGACTCGAACCATTAAGCAGGCTGTAAAAGAGATTGAAGAAAACAATCAATTAGCGAAGAAAGCGGGGTTGATTGGATGAAATGCAGGAACTGCCAAACGGATATTATTGAAAATTTAACACTTATCGAATGGTTTAAAACACCTGAGGTATTGTGTTTTCGTTGCGAGCAACAATTTTCTCGTTTGAAAGGTAAAATAACTTGTCCAGGCTGTGGGAGAATAAATGACGGAGAGCTTTGTGCAGATTGTCAAAGATGGCAGAAAATTCAAGGGTATACTTTACAAAATCAGGCATTGTTTGCATATGATGAGGGCTTCCAGCAATGGGTGGAGGCCTATAAATTCAAGGGAGATTATCGTTTACGAAAAGCTTTTGCCAGGGAGTTGAAGCAAGAGCTAAGGAATTATTCAGATTTTTTGTTTTGTCCGATTCCTTTATCAAAGGAACGATTCAGCCAGCGAGGATTTAATCAGGTGATTGCCTGTTTAGAGGCAGATGATTGTTCCTACAAAATTCTTTTGGAAAGAAAAAAAGATGACCGTCCACAGTCGATGAAAAATCGTTTCGAGCGCTTGCAAATGCCGCAGCCATACAAATTAAAAGGAGACGAAAGTAAAATTAAAGACAAAAAGATTCTTATAATTGATGACGTTTATACTACAGGAAGAACTTTGTTTCACGCATCAGAAATTCTATATAAAAATGGCGCTAAAGCAGTGCAAAGCTTGACTTTTGCAAGGTAAGGATTTCTGGTTTTGAACAAAAAAATGATAGCGATTTACTTTGCAAACCGATTAGAGTTGGTTATAATAGAGGTAAGAAGTGGGGCGAAGAGTGGTCCTTCCCCTTATCTTCAGTTGGTAGACGAAAGGGGCAATTTGTATGTTTAGATATAACGTTCGAGGAGAAAATATCGAAGTTACTGAAGCAATTCGTGATTATGTAGAGAAGAAAGTGGGGAAATTAGAACGCTACTTCACTGATGTGCCCGATGCAACTGCACACGTGAACTTGAAAGTTTATACTGAAAAAACTGCCAAAGTTGAAGTAACGATTCCACTTCCTTACTTAGTGCTACGTGCCGAGGAAACTTCACCAGATTTATATGCAAGTATTGATTTGGTTGTGGATAAATTAGAACGTCAAATTCGTAAATTCAAAACAAAAATCAACCGTAAAGCACGTGAAACTTCTTTGCCAACCCGTGAGGTAGCAGTAGAGTTGAATGATGAAGCAGAAGAAACTTCAGAATTAGAAATCGTGCGTACAAAACGTCTTTCTTTAAAACCAATGGGCAGCGAGGAAGCGGTATTACAAATGAATATGTTAGGACACAATTTCTTCATTTTTGAAGATGCTGAAACTAACGGAACTAGTATTGTTTATCGTCGTAAAGATGGCAAATACGGTTTAATTGAAACAGATTAATCTTATTAACCTCAGCTTAGGCTGAGGTTTTTTTATTTTGGGATAATTTCTTGTTTATAATTAGGGTCATAATTTTCTTATGAAAAAATTCGAATGATTAAATCTATCACTAGAAACCGCTAGTTTTTTACTAAAAGGAGTAAATCGGGCGTTTTTTTACCAAAATAGTAAAAGTAGGTGGTACTTTTTGTAAAGATATTCTTTTTATTCCTGGGATAAGTTTCTTTTCCATGGCACTAATGATAAAATAGACTAGCAGATTTGTAGACAAATCAAAGAGAGCACAAAGGAGTAAGAAAAACGAATGGCAAACTTTCTAAGAAAGATGATCGAAAACGATAAAAAAGAACTGAAGCGTTTAGACGGTATCGCGAATCAAGTCGAGCGCCATGCTGAAGATATGGAGAAACTCTCCGATGAACAACTTCGAGCAAAAACAGATGAGTTTAGAACCCGCTACAAAAACGGTGAAACCTTGGATGAACTATTACCTGAAGCTTTTGCGGTAGTTCGAGAAGCTGCTAAAAGAGTATTAGGTTTGTATCCTTACCATGTACAATTAATGGGTGGGGTCGTACTACACGACGGGAATATTCCAGAAATGAAAACTGGTGAAGGTAAGACCTTGACCGCTACCATGCCGGTTTATTTGAATGCTCTAACTGGGGAAGGCGTTCACGTAGTTACAGTTAATGAATATTTGGCAACACGGGACTCTACTGAGATGGGAGAACTGTATAATTTCTTAGGCTTGAGTGTTGGCTTAAATATTAACTCAAAAACGGCTGATGAAAAACGTGAAGCGTATGCCTGTGATATTACCTATAGCACGAATAACGAACTTGGTTTCGATTATTTAAGAGACAACATGGTAGTTTATCGTAGTCAAATGGTTCAGCGACCATTAAATTATGCAATTGTTGATGAGGTTGACTCTATCTTAATTGACGAAGCTAGAACTCCATTGATCATTTCAGGAGCTGCTGAGAAATCAACCGCTCTTTATACTCGTACAGATAATTTTATTAAGCGATTGCGGGAAGATGATGATTATAAGATCGATGTTCAATCAAAAACAATTGGTTTAACCGAACAAGGAATCGAAAAGGCAGAAGATAACTTCGGCTTGGAGAACTTGTATGATTTAGAAAATACTGCATTGACACACCATTTAGATCAAGCATTGCGTGCAAATTATATTATGATTCGTGATATTGATTATGTGGTTCAAGAAGGTAAAGTTCTAATCGTCGACCAATTTACTGGTCGGATTATGGACGGCCGTCGTTATTCAGATGGTCTGCACCAAGCGATCGAAGCCAAAGAAAGCGTGGAAATCGAAGACGAAACGAAAACTATGGCTACCATCACATTCCAAAACTATTTCCGTATGTATAAGAAACTGTCTGGAATGACTGGTACTGCGAAGACCGAGGAAGAAGAATTTCGTGAAATCTACAACATCGAAGTTATTCAAATTCCGACGAATCAGCCGGTTATTCGTGAAGATCACGCGGATCTACTGTACCCAACTTTGGAAAGTAAATTTAAAGCAGTAGTACAGGACATCAAAGAGCGTCACCGCAAAGGACAGCCGATTCTGGTAGGTACCGTAGCAGTTGAAACTTCTGAACTATTATCAGATATGTTGAATAGCGAAAAGATTCCTCATGAGGTGTTGAATGCTAAGAACCACTTCAAGGAAGCTGAAATTATTATGAACGCCGGCCAAAAGGGTGCTGTAACTATCGCGACTAACATGGCTGGTCGAGGTACAGATATTAAATTGGGCTTAGGCGTTGTTGAATTAGGTGGATTAGCGGTTATTGGTACCGAACGTCATGAATCACGTCGTATTGATAACCAGTTGCGGGGACGTTCAGGACGTCAAGGAGATCCAGGTGTTTCACAATTTTATCTATCTCTAGAAGATGATTTAATGAAGCGTTTCGGATCGGAACGAATCAAAGCCTTCTTGGACCGCATGAAAGTGGAAGAAGAAGATGCAGTTATTCAAAGTAAAATGTTGACGAAACAAGTTGAATCCGCTCAAAAACGGGTGGAGGGTAACAACTACGATACTCGTAAAAATGTCCTGCAATATGATGATGTTATGCGGGAGCAGCGGGAAGTTATCTATAAACAGCGGCAAGATGTAATTATGGAAGAAAAGGATCTTTCTTCACAATTATTGAACATGGTTCGCCGGACAGTTTCTCGTGTAGTTGATAGTCATACTCAACTTGAAAAAGATAACTGGACATTAGAAAGTATCATAGATTTTGCTGGTAATGCTTTGGTCCATGAAGATTCTATTTCTGTGTCTGATTTAGAAGGTAAAACGCCAGAAGAAATGAAAGATCTGTTGTTTGATCGGGCGAAAGAAGTATTTGAGGCTAAAGCTTCTCAGCTTCATAGTCCAGAACAACTGTTAGAATTTGAAAAAGTAGTTATTTTGCGAGTAGTAGATACTAAATGGACGGATCACATTGACGCAATGGATCAATTACGTCAATCAATTGGTCTTCGTGCTTATGGACAAAACAACCCATTAGTAGAATACCAAACTGAAGGTTATACAATGTTTGAGGATATGGTTGGGGCCATTGAGTATGAAGTTACTCGTCTGTTCATGAAAGCTGAGATTCGCCAGAACGTTCAGCGGGAGCAAGTAGCAGAACCACAAGAAACTCATCCAGTTGAAGCAGATGGCGATCCGAAAAATTTAACTAGTACAAAGAGAATGCCGAAAAAGGTTCAAAAAGTAGGACGAAATGATCCGTGTCCATGCGGCAGTGGGAAAAAATACAAGAACTGCCACGGTAAGGGAGAATAATATCCTAACTATCGGACGGGACATAGTAGCTTAACAGCTATGTCTCGTCTTTCTATGTAAATTGATCCAAGATGAAAGAAGGAATGACTTTGGAAAACGCAGAGATCAGAAACTTGTTAGATACAATCCAAGAGCAAGTGGCCAGCTTTAGGGGGTCTCTTTGACCTTGATCGGTTAGAGGAGGATATTGCTGAAGCTGAGCATCAAATGGCAGATCCGGGCTTTTGGGATGATTCCGAAAAGGCTCAAGAGCTAATTAACAAAAATAATTTAGAAAAGGAAACCTTTACTAAATTTAACGATATCAAAGAAGAAGCCGAAGAGCTGAATTTAATGGTTGAAATGCAGCAGGAAGAATATGATCCAGAATTGCAAACAGAGCTGGTGAATCGGCTGCAGCAACTAAAGGAACAGGTAGCTGGTTTTGAACTGTCCTTACTCTTAGATGCTCCTTATGACAAAAACAATGCGATTGTAGAACTTCATCCAGGGGCTGGTGGAACTGAGTCACAGGACTGGGGTTCTATGTTGTTAAGGATGTATACTCGCTGGGCGGAACAGCATGGTTTTAGTGTGGAAACTATTGATTATCAAGCTGGTGATGAAGCCGGAATTAAAAGTGTTACTTTGATGATCAAGGGATTAAATGCTTATGGCTATTTAAAATCAGAAAAGGGCGTTCATCGGTTAGTGCGTATTTCGCCATTTGATTCCGCAAATCGCCGACATACTTCTTTTTGTTCAATGGATGTTATGCCAGAACTGGATGGTACAATTGAAGTAGAAGTAAATCCTGATGATTTGAAGGTGGACGTTTACCGGGCTAGTGGTGCTGGTGGTCAGCATATTAATAAAACTTCCTCAGCTGTTCGTATTACGCATTTACCTACGGGTACAGTGGTTGCTAGTCAAGCGCAACGCTCACAATTTCATAACCGGGAAACGGCTATGACCATGTTGAAAGCGAAACTCTATCAAATGGAATTGGATAAAAAAGAACAGGAAGCTGCTGCCTTGCGTGGGGAACAAATGGATATCAGTTGGGGCTCACAAATTCGTTCTTATGTTTTTCATCCATATTCTATGGTTAAGGATCATCGAACAAATTATGAAACTGGAAATGTGCAAGCAGTCATGGATGGTGATCTAGATCCCTTTATTGACGCTTACTTAAAATGGCATTTGGGTCAAAGCAACTAAGTCAAATGAAATCAAATTGTAAACTACTGAAAGCCTGTTGCAATGTTTCCGTGCTATAATAGCTAAGAATTTAAGAGGATATGGAGAGATAACCATGATTGAAATGCAAGATGTGGTGAAAAAGTATCCCAATAAGACTACGGCGGTTCGCGGTCTTACGGTCAATATTGATCAAGGGGAGTTTGTATACGTTGTAGGACCCTCTGGAAGTGGGAAATCAACCTTTATCAAATTGATGTACCGGGAAGAAAAAGCAACTTCAGGAAAGAAATTAGAAGTTGCCGGACATGATTTGCTAAAAATTAAGAACCGAGATGTACCTTACCTGCGCCGGGATGTTGGTGTGGTTTTCCAAGATTTCAAATTACTTCCACGGAAAACGGTCTATGAAAATGTTGCTTATGCAATGCAAGTAATCGGACGTAAACCTCGCGATATTAAAAAACGAGTAATGGAAGTGCTAGATTTAGTCGGCTTGAAGCATAAGGTTCGTGTCTTCCCAGGTGAATTATCTGGGGGCGAACAACAGCGGGTATCTATTGCCCGGGCGATCGTTAATACACCTAAAGTGTTGATTGCCGATGAACCAACTGGGAATCTTGACCCTGAAACTTCATGGGAAATTATGAAATTGTTGGAGCGCATCAATGCGCAGGGAACAACCATTGTAATGGCGACTCACAATAAGACAATCGTGGATACCATGCGTCACCGGTTGATTGCGATTGAAAATGGCTTGATTGTTCGAGATGAAGCGGGAGGAGAATACGAATTCGATGATTAGAAATTTCTTCCGACATTTGTTGGAAAGTATCAAAAGCTTAAAACGTAATGGCTGGATGACTTTGGCGTCTGTCAGTGCAGTAACCATTACTTTAACATTAGCTGGTGTCTTTCTGGCAATTATTATGAACGCAACAAAATTGGCACAAGATGTTGAGGGCAATGTTGATGTGACAGTCTTTGTAGACATCGGTACTAGTGAGAAGGACTTAAAAGAGTTAAAAACCGATTTGGCTGACATTTCCCATGTAGAAAAGGTACAATTCTCTAGTAAAGAAGATCAGCTTAAAAAGATTCAAACAGCATTAGGTGATGCTTGGGATTTATTTGAAGGCGACAACAATCCTTTGTATGATGTGTATATTGTCAGCGCGACAGATTCACAATACATTAAACCGGTTGCTAATCAAGCCAAAGAATTACCAAATGTCAATCGCGCTGATTACGGTGGTAGTTCAGCTGATCGTATTATTACAATTGCAGGAGTTGTTAGGACCTGGGGATTAGCTGCAGCGGCCTTACTAATTTTTGTGGCAATATTCCTAATTTCCAATACTATTCGTATCACAATCATTTCCCGTAAACGTGAAATTCAAATTATGCGTTTAGTAGGAGCTAAAAATGGTTATATCCGTTGGCCATTCTTCTTGGAAGGTGGTTGGATTGGATTAATTGGTTCGATTGTTCCTATTCTAATTTTGACGTATGGCTACCAGCAAATTTATGAGTTGGCTGCACCGTACTTGTTGCAGTCTAATTTAAACTTGCTCGCTCCAAACAGCATTGTTTGGAAGCTTGATATTCTGATGGCTGTTGGCGGGTATTTGATTGGAGCATTAGGCTCGATCATTTCAATGCGTCGTTTCTTAAAAATTTAAAACAAAGGAAAGTGTTGGTGATTCATTTCGCCAACACTTTTTATTTGTTTCGGGTTAAGGGAACCGCTAAAATAACTATGTTTTTTGTTTACAATCGGGACCTTCTTCGCTATTCTTTAAAGGAAGGAGTGGAGCATGGTGAGTTTTTTGTTGGGACATATGGGGCTAGTTTTCCTAATCGTGAACACGATATTATCATTAATTATTGTCTTTCGAGAGCGGAAAGATACGGTTACGACTTGGGCATGGCTGCTAATTTTGACATTTTTACCGGTGGTCGGTTTCATTATGTACATATTTTTAGGTAAGGGAATTTCGAAGGAACGAATTTTTGACCTGAAGATGCAAACGAAGGTCGGAATGAATGTTGAGATTGAACAGCAGCAGAGAGCACTGAATCGAGGGTTATTCCCTAGACCTTCTACAAATCAAGTGAACCCTAAGCAGTTAATTTATATGTTAACTATGTTTGAAAGTTCACTTTACACGACGAATAACGAGGTTACCCTGTATACTGATGGCAGAGAGAAATTTGATGCGCTGTTAGCAGACATTCAAGAGGCAACCTTGCATATTCATATGGAATATTATATTTACCGCAGTGATGCCTTAGGAATAGAAGTGAGAGATGCTTTGGTTGATGCAGCTAAACGTGGAGTAAAAGTTCGACTTTTATTGGATGCTTGGGGATCTACTCAAGTAAATCGCAAATTTTTTGCTTCGTTGCTAGAGGCTGATGGCGAAGTAGAATTTTTTTTCCCGTTGTTTGTACCTTATTTAAATCCCCGTATGAATTATCGCAATCATCGTAAAATTGTTGTCATCGATGGTAACATTGGATATACCGGTGGTTTTAACGTCGGTGATGAATACTTGGGTCTTGTCGAAAAATTTGGGTATTGGCGCGACAATCATATTCGTGTATGTGGCGATGTGGTTTATTCCTTGCAGAATCGTTTTTTAATGGATTGGAATTCTCAACATAAAAACGAAGTACTGTATGAGCCGATCTATTTTCCAGAAATTGAATCTGGAGGTCATTGTGCTTTGCAAATTGTAACCAGTGGACCAGATAGTGAGCACGAACAAATTAAGATGACTTATTTGAAAATGATTAATTTAGCAAAGAAAGAAATTCTGATTCAAACACCTTATTATATTCCAGATGATTCTATTCATGAAGCGTTAAAATCTGCCTTACTTTCAGGTGTAAAGGTTCGTATTCAAATTCCTAATAAGCCAGATCACATTTTAGTTTATTGGGCTACCTATTCTTTTGCTGCTGAACTTTTGGAATATGGAGCTATTATTGAGACCTATGAGAATGGTTTTATTCATGCAAAAACCATGATTATTGATGAAGGAATTGCTTCAGTCGGTTCGGCAAATATTGATGTTCGCTCTTTCCAACTGGATTTTGAAGTGAACACGGTTATTTATGACAGTCATTTTGCTACAGAAGTTCGGAATGCTTTTTTCAACGATTCCGAAAAATCACAAGTATTAACCCAAGAACGTTATGACCAGAGAGGGCTGGTAATTAAATTTAAGGAAGGAATTGCCCGCTTGATCTCTCCACTACTGTAAATAACTCTTGCTCTTTAAAAATGAAATGGTACAATAAATTAGCTTATTTCTATTAAAAGGAGAATTCCAATGAAAAAATGGTTACTGCCCCTCTTAGGGACTGTACTTTTATTATCAGGCTGTTCTAAATGGATTGATCGTGGTGAATCAATTACCGCAGTTGGTTCATCCGCACTGCAGCCTCTGGTAGAAACAGTTGCTGAGGAATACCAAAATGAGAACCCCGGCAAATTTGTTAACGTCCAAGGCGGCGGAAGTGGTACTGGATTAAGCCAAGTGCAATCTGGTGCGGTTGAAATCGGTAATTCGGATGTGTTTGCGGAAGAAAAAAGTGGGATCAATGCTGATCAGCTAACGGATCACAAAGTTGCGGTTGTAGGTATTACCCCTATTGTAAATAAAGATATCGGTGTAAAAGATATTTCTTTAGAAAATCTACGCAAAATCTTTTTAGGTGAAATCACCAACTGGAAAGAAATTGGTGGTACAGATGAAGATATCGTCATTCTAAACCGGGCAACTGGCAGTGGCACACGTGCTACCTTTGAAAAATGGGTGCTGGATGGCCAAACGGCTGTTCGAGCACAGGAGCAGGATTCTAGTGGCATGGTCCGCCAAATTGTTGCGGATACTCCAGGTGCTATCAGCTACACTGCATTTTCGTATGTAAGTGACGATGTACAAACATTAAGCATCGATGGTATTGAACCAACAGATGAGAACGTTGCTGAAAATAAATGGCAAATTTGGGCGTATGAGCACATGTATACCAAAGGCAAACCAAGTGAGCTGAGCGCTGAATTTTTGGCATATATACAATCTGAGAAAATACAAAAACGGATTGTACCAAAATTAGGGTACATTCCAATTTCTTCCATGAAAGTTGAACGTGATTGGCAAGGTAATATCGTAAACTGAGGAAATGCTCCTCAGTTTTTTTTATAGAAAATTCGTCAAAAACTGGAAATACTAAGACTCTATACTTTTTCCTTAGTAAAAATTTGAATTTCTTGGGAAAAGTAGGATCGCTTTGAGTATCTAAAAAAGTAGGCTAGAATTGAGATAAATCACACTTTTTCAGTCTGATTTACACAATCTTTACAATTGTCATCCAAGCTTTACACAAGGTTAAAAAGAAATTGACGTTCAACTTGTAAAATGAATCCGTTAGATTATCGTTTAGGAGGAATATCCTTTGGAGAATGAAGAAGTAAAAAAAGCTCTGACCACTAAATCAAAAAGAGCACGTATCGAGCAACGAGGACGATTCATCAGTTTCATCTGCATCGCCTTGATTGTATTTGTAGTAGGTGCTATCTTCTATTTTGTCGCCAGCAAAGGGTTGGCTACATTTTTTGTAGATAAAATCAATGTCTTTGACTTTCTATTTGGGACAACTTGGAATCCTAGTGCAACAGGTCCAGATGGACAGCCGCTAGTAGGTGCCCTGCCAATGATTGTTGGATCATTTGTAGTCACCTTTTTATCAGCGATCGTCGCTACACCGTTTGCGATTGGCGCAGCAGTCTTTATGACAGAGATTTCGCCAAACAAAGGACAGAAATTTTTACAGCCAGTTATTGAATTATTGGTAGGTATTCCATCTGTAGTTTATGGATTTATTGGTTTGTCTGTGATTGTTCCGATGGTCCGTTCTGTGTTTGGGGGAACTGGGTTCGGGATTTTATCTGGAACGTTTGTTCTGTTCGTAATGATTCTACCGACAGTAACGACAATGACTGTTGATACGTTGAAATCTGTACCACGTTACTACCGGGAAGCATCATTGGCTTTAGGTGGGACACGATGGCAGACGATTTACAAAGTTGTGCTGCGAGCAGCTATTCCGGGAATTTTAACAGCAGTAGTATTTGGGATGGCTCGTGCGTTTGGGGAAGCCTTGGCGATTCAAATGGTTATCGGTAATGCTGCCTTAATGCCAACTAGTTTGACGACGCCAGCCTCAACCTTAACTTCAATCTTAACAATGGGCATTGGTAACACGATTATGGGCACGGTAGAAAACAATGTTCTGTGGTCACTAGCATTGATCCTATTGTTTATGTCGTTAGTCTTCAATATTGTGATTCGCTATATTGGTAAAAAAGGAGCGATTAAATAATGGATAAAGCAAAACGTGCCGATAAGATTGCCACTGGGGTTCTATACGTGATCTCTGGATTAATTGTTTGTATTCTAGCTTTTCTATTGCTTTATATATTAGTTCGCGGAGTTCCGCATATTTCATTGAACTTTTTAACCTCCCCGTCCAAAGCTTACCAAGCAGGCGGTGGTATTGGAATTCAATTATTTAACTCGATTTTCTTATTATTTATTACGATGTTGATTAGTTTTCCGATCTCTTTAGGAGCTGGTATTTACCTATCAGAGTATGCGAAAGACAACTGGTTGACTGGACTAATTCGTACTTCAATTGAAATTTTGAGTTCACTGCCTTCAGTTGTAGTGGGTTTGTTTGGATTCTTAGTATTTGTTATTCAGTTTGGTTATGGTTTCTCGATTTTGTCAGGAGCTTTGGCGCTAACCTTGTTTAATCTGCCATTGCTGACACGTAACATTGAGGAATCCTTGCGAGCAATTCATTATACACAGCGAGAAGCGGGTCTAGCACTAGGCTTATCACGTTGGGAAACAGTCACTAAAATTGTTGTTCCTGATGCTTCGCCAGGAATTTTGACAGGGATTATTTTGAGCTCTGGTCGTATCTTTGGTGAAGCTGCTGCACTGATTTACACAGCTGGTCAGAGTGCGCCGGCTTTAGATTTTACCAACTGGAACCCGCTGAGTGTTTCAAGTCCAATTAGCATTTTTCGACAAGCGGAAACGTTGGCGGTACACATTTGGAAAATTAACACAGAAGGAACCATGCCGGATGGAGCCAGTGTTTCAGCTGGT
This sequence comes from Enterococcus sp. AZ071, assembly GCF_050499065.1. Taxonomy (NCBI): domain Bacteria; kingdom Bacillati; phylum Bacillota; class Bacilli; order Lactobacillales; family Enterococcaceae; genus Enterococcus; species Enterococcus sp. AZ071. The sequence continues at coordinate 1,901,055 of NZ_JBIPAS010000001.1, read as the reverse complement.
GCTTCTGCAGTTCTGATCATTGCAGTATTGCTATTTAATTTTGGTGCACGGGCGATTGGTAAACGTCTGCACAAAAAGATGACTTCAGCATAAGGAGAATTCGATGAAAGAATATAATTGGGAAGAACGCAATATCATCCATATGCCTGGAGATGTTGTCCTCCATACAGAAGATTTGCACGTTTTTTACGGAGAAAACGAAGCGATAAAAGGTGTCGATTTAGAATTTGAAAAAAATAAAATTACCGCTTTAATTGGACCTTCAGGTTGTGGGAAATCTACGTATCTGCGTTCCTTAAATCGTATGAATGATGGGATCAGCACTGCCAGTGTGACTGGGAAAATTATGTACAAAGGCGTAGATATTAACGCAGATAATATTGACGTGTACGAAATGCGCAAACGAATTGGCATGGTATTTCAGCGTCCGAATCCTTTTAGTAAATCTATTCGTGAAAATATTACGTTTGCCTTGAAGCAGCATGGAGAAAAGGATAAACACAAATTAGAAGAAATGGTTGAAACCAGCTTGAAGCAGGCTGCTTTATGGGATCAGGTGAAAGATAATCTGGACAAAAGTGCGTTAGCTTTATCAGGTGGACAGCAACAACGTTTATGCATTGCTCGTGCAATTGCTATGAAGCCAGATATTTTACTGCTTGATGAGCCAGCGAGTGCATTAGACCCGATTTCGACCGGTACGGTGGAAGAAACATTAACTCAATTGAAGGATGATTATACAATTATTATTGTTACTCACAATATGCAGCAGGCTGCTCGTATTAGTGATTACACAGCATTCTTTTATCTTGGGCATGTGATCGAATACGATGAAACGCGTAAAATCTTCACACGACCAAAAATTCAAGCAACCGAAGATTATGTTTCTGGGCACTTTGGTTAAGAGACGGAGGAAAACAAATGTCTGAGATTATTACTTCCAAAGACCTTCACCTTTATTATGGAAAGAAAGAGGCCTTAAAAGGAATTGATTTATCTTTTAACGAAAATGAAATTACTGCAATGATTGGACCTTCCGGTTGTGGGAAATCTACTTATCTGCGATGCTTGAATCGAATGAATGATTTGATTCCTGATGTAACAATTACTGGAAGCGTTGTGTATAAAGATAAGGATATTTACAGTCCTAAAACAGATACAGTTGATTTGCGCAAACAAATCGGTATGGTTTTTCAACAACCCAATCCTTTTCCTTTTTCCATTTACGAGAATATTGTTTATGGGTTAAAATTAAAAGGTGAAAAAGATAAAGTGAAACTAGACCAAGTTGTGGAAGAAAGCTTGAAGGCTGCTTCTGTTTGGAATGATGTCAAAGATAAATTGCATGAAAGTGCACTATCTTTATCGGGCGGTCAACAACAAAGAGTTTGTATTGCTCGGGTTTTAGCAGTAAATCCAGAAATTATTTTGATGGATGAGCCAACTAGTGCATTGGATCCTGTTTCTACCGGGAAAATCGAAAATATGCTTTTAGAGTTGAAGGAACGGTATACAATTATTATCGTTACTCATAACATGTCTCAAGCTTCACGGATTTCTGATAAAACAGCTTTCTTTTTACAAGGTGAGCTAATCGAGTTTGATAAGACAAAGAAAATCTTTCTGGATCCTGCTAAGCAAGAAACTGAAGATTATATCTCTGGTAAATTCGGTTAGAAAATAGAATTAAGGAGGGAAACAATGCTACGTACACAGTTTGAAGAAGATTTATTAAATCTGCATAATCAATTTTATGAAATGGGGATGTCAGTTTCCAGTGCTGTTCACAAATCCGTACGTTCATATATTGAGCATGATAAACATTTAGCTCAGGAAGTCATCGACAATGACAATGAAATTAACAACATGGAAGTGAAACTGGAAAAGAAAAGCTTTGAAATGATCGCATTGCAGCAACCTGTTACGACGGATCTGCGGACAATCATTACTATTATGAAAGCCAGCTCTGATTTGGAGCGGATGGGAGATCACGCAGTTTCTGTAGCTAAATCAACGATCCGTTTAAAAGGGATGCCCCGTATTCTCGAAGTGGAACAAGTCATTTCTGAAATGTCAGACTATGTGAAAAAAATGGTAGACAATGTCCTAATTGCCTACGTTAAAACGGATGAAAAAGATGCTCGTATGATTGCTAAGATGGATGATCGTGTAAACGAGTATTTCAAAAAGATTTACAAAATGACTACTGATACCATGGAACAGCAGTCTGATACGATTATCAGCGGAACAGATTATTTGAACGTAGCCAGCTATTTAGAAAGAATTGGCGATTACGTGACGAATATTTGTGAGTGGATTGTTTACCTTGCTTCGGGTAAAATTACTGAATTAAACAGCAATCGCGATGAGCAGTTTTAGGCTTGAGGACACGTTATTGTACGTGTCTTTTTTTGCTTCTTTCAAAATATATATTGGTTTATACTAAGTTTTTTAAGTTCAGCTTGAAAACTCAGCGTTAATTTTGTAAAATGACGATAATAGAATATTGCTTATTAAAGCCCGTATTTTGCTATTTTCACGACTTAAAATAGTAAGAGCGGGCTTTTTCTGCGAGAAAGAGGAGAAAAATGAAAATGAATAAAATGGCTGAGAAACCCATGCCATCATTGTTGTTCGGTATGGCATTGCCGCCGATGGTTTCAATGCTGATTCAGTCGCTTTATAATATTGTCGACAGTATGTATGTGGCTCAAATCAGTGAGGGAGCACTAACTGCGGTATCAATAGTTTTTCCAATTCAAAGTTTGATTATTTCTGTATCGGTGGGAATTGGAGTTGGGGTGAACTCTTACATCTCACGCAAACTTGGGGAGCAGGAACACAAAGAGGCCAATAGTACAGTGGCTCATGGCATGATGTTGGCCACTATTGCTTCAGGAATTTTTTGTTTATTTGGGTTAGTAGGCACCGAGCAGTTTTTACAAATGTTCACCCAGGATGCGGCGATTGTTGCTGATGCCTCCAGTTATATGTATATCGTTGTTTACTTTAGTTTTACGAGTTTCTACTATATTTTAATAGAAAAAATTTTTCAATCGACGGGTCAAATGAGCATTCCGATGATGATCCAAGTCATTGGTGCCGTAATTAATATCGTTTTGGATCCAATCATAATTTTTGGTTGGTTTGGTTTTCCAGCTTTGGGCGTGGCAGGAGCGGCTATTGCAACAGTCACCGCGCAATTCATTTGTATGCTGCTGTCCTTCTACTTCTTATTAAAGAAGAATCAGGAGGTTACTCTAAAGCTGCGAGAGTTTAAATACAATGTTGAGACGATTAAGCAGATTTTGTTCATAGGGATTCCCAATACTTGTATGAATGCATTAGGATCATTTTTAGTGATGGGGTTAAATGCCATTTTAATCTCCTTTTCAACAACCGCAGTTTCCTTATACGGAGTCTACTATAAGCTTCAAACCTTTGTCTTTATGCCGGTCAGCGGCTTAACTCAAGGTGCAATGCCAATTATGGGTTATAACTATGGTAGAAAGGATGCTAATCGGTTAGTGCACTGTTTGAAAATCTGTTTAGTTGCAGCATTAGGAATTATGCTGGTGGGCGTCCTGTTATTTCAAATTTTTCCTGCTCAGTTGCTGGATTTATTTAATGCTTCTGATGAAATGCAAGTGATCGGTATTCCAGCTTTACGCATTATTTCCATTAGTTTTATTCCCGCAGCGTTTGGTTTTATCTTGCCCACGCTATTTCAGTCAATGGGCAAAGGGAAAGAATCGCTGCTCGTGTTCTTATTACGTCAGTTTTGTATTACGATGCCTTTAGCGTTACTACTGAGCAAAATATGGGGACTTAACGGAATTTGGCTTTCCTTTATTATTGCGGAAACTATAGCCGCCTTAGTTTCTATAGCTCTTTTCAAGCGGTTGATTACACGTGATAGAGTGTTGAACAAAGAAATCGAAGCAACTGCAACCAGTAAATTCAACTAACAGCAAAAAAATGCTAGAAGATTTTGTGACTTTTTGCTAAACAAAATGTTTTATCTAATCTCTGCTCATGACAAAAAGCCTTGAATTCGGTACACTTTCAGTAGTTAGAAGTGAATTCAGGCTTTTTTCTTTTGAAAGGTTTCGATGGTTGGAGAAAAAGATAAGCCTTTAGTCCTATGACAAATGAAGAAAAACATTGCATAATAAGTACATAAGTTAAGTAACCCAAACGTTTGATTGCTGAAGGAGGCAATTTTTTATGAATGAAAGACAAAGAGTTTTAGAACTAGTTAAAAAAGGAATCATCTCAACTGAAGAAGGTTTAGATTTATTGGAAAGCATGGCGAAAGCCAAAGACGAAGCACAAATTGAGCAGGACGCAGATAAGGTAGACTCTTACCATCGCGACCAAGCCGCTAACCTGGCTGATGATTGGGAAACCGATGGAGAAGAACGTAAAGCAAAAGAAGATGAGCTGGAAGATTTAGAAGCTTACTTCGATGAGTTAGCTACCGAAGCCAATCAGATTTCTGCTCGTATTGATGAAATTAATTGTGAAAAGCAAGAGCTTAAGGATGACATTCGGGAAAAACAAGAAGTACTGATGGAACTAAACACGAAGGAAGAATTAGATGCTTTATCAGATGAAGATGAAGCGATTCGTGAACGTGTGGAAGCTGAGATCAAAGATTGGGAAGAACAGTTAATCCGTTTAGAAAACCAAGAACTGGAACAGCAAGAAGCATTAGAATCCATTCGTGAGGATCAAGAAGCTAAAGGCAAACGCCTTTACATGAATTTTGAAATTCCTGAAGAGTTGAAGGAACAAGCAAGTGAGACCTTCAATCAAGTAGGCGAAAAGTTAGGCGAAGCTGGTGTCCAGTTTGGCAAGTTCATGAAGAAAGCAATAAAAACAGTTTCGGAAACAGTTGAAGAAAACGTCGATTGGAAAGATATTAATGTAAAAGTTCCTGGCGTGGCTACTACTAAATTTGAACATCAGTTTTTATACAATGGTGTTGAACCAACCTTGATTGATGTAAAATTAGCAAATGGTAAAGTAACCTTCAAGTCTTGGGATGAAGAAGACATCAAAGTGGATGCTAAAGTTAAGCTTTACGGTAAAATGAATGAAGCAACACCCTTGCAATCCTTTATGGAACGCAGTCAAGTTGAAGTTAATGACGAACATATTACTTTCCAAGTACCTAATAAACGGGTAAATGCGGAATTAGTCTTCTACTTACCAAAACGGACTTACGATCATGTTGCAGTGAAACTATTGAATGGTAACTTAATCGTTGAAGAATTGGATGCTAAAGATGTGTATGCGAAATCAACTAACGGCAATATCGTATTCAAACAAATTAATGCCACCATGTTGGAAATTCAAGGTGTAAACGGCAATATTGAAATTCGCGAAGGAGAAATTCTAGATTCGATCATTGAAACAGTCAATGGAACGATTTCTTCAAGAGCATCAGTTCAAAATTATGGCGTTTCATTAATCAATGGTGATGTAAAACTAACTGTTGGTCATGATACGTTGAAAAAAATTAAAGCAAGTTCTGTCAATGGGAACGTTAAAGTATCGTTTCCTAAAGCATTAGGTTTAGAAGGAATGGCGAAAACAAGCTTGGGAAATATCAACCATCGCTTATCAGACTACGAGGTGGTTCGTGAGAAAAAAGAAAAAACCAATCGCTTGCTTCAATTCAGAAGAACCAATGATCAAATGGCACAAATTGATGTTTCTACGACAACAGGAAGTATTTTCTTGAAAGATTTTGACAAATAAGGAATAATAGGAAGGAAGATTATATATGCAAAAGAGACTTACAAAATCAAGGAGCAATGTGGTACTAACTGGTACCTTAGCTGGAATTGCGGAATACTTCGGCATTGATCCTACCATTGTTCGTGTCATTTATGTCTTCTTGAGTTTTGGCTTGATTGGTGCACCAGTTGTTTTATATGTCTTGTTGGCATTAGTAATTCCCGCAGGACCACGGACCAATTCTTATGGCCACGATAATCCTTATTATGGACGTAATAACACAAGTCAAAAGAAGACAAAGGAACGTAAGCAAGCTGAACCCGTTGATGACGATGACTGGAGCGACTTTTAATGACTTACTTGCAGCGCGTAGTAGCTAATACATTGATTTTCATCTCATTGTCCGTGATATTTCCAGCACATGTATTTGTCGCAAATATCTGGGTAGCTATTCTCGCAAGCTTTATCTTGTCTATTCTCAATACACTGGTAAAACCGATCTTAACGATCCTATCTTTACCATTGAATCTATTGACCTTCGGACTATTCAGCTTTGTGATCAGCGCTGGTATGTTACAAATGACTTCCAGTATTGTAGGAAGTTACCGCTTCGGCTTTGCAAGCTTTGGAACAGCCATCTTGGTAGCTATCGTGATGGCAATTGTCAATGTAATTGTCTCGGAACACTATCTTGATAAATATAACGAACGTTAACCAGAAGACGCTTTTGTCTTCTGGTTTTTTAGTTTTGTCTCAGAAAGGTTCTATAACCTAGTAACCCTCTCCAATAAATGATAAAATAGAACGGAAACTGATAGAAAGAGGGGCTCAAATGTCTGAAACAGTTAAAGTGAAAGAATTAGTTGAAGCACTTTCTTTGGAAGTAGTGACCGGAGATGAAAACAGTTTAGAACGAGTGATTGTGACTGGCGACATCTCACGACCAGGTCTGGAATTGACTGGGTATTTTAATTACTACTCTCATGATCGTTTACAGCTATTTGGAAATAAAGAAATAACCTTTGCGGAGCGTATGATTCCGGAAGAAAGATTGATGGTAATGCGGAGAATGTGCAGTGAAGATACGCCAGCATTTATTGTGTCTCGTGGGTTAACACCGCCGAAAGAAATGGTAGATGCAGCAAAAGAGCACGGTATTGCAGTCTTGCGATCACCGATAGCGACTTCACGTTTATTAGGAGAGATATCCAGCTTCTTGAATGGCAGCCTGGCACCACGTACTAGTGTGCATGGTGTTTTGGTGGATGTATATGGTTTAGGAGTTCTGATCCAAGGAGACAGCGGCATCGGGAAAAGTGAAACGGCTCTCGAACTTGTAAAGCGAGGGCACCGTTTAATTGCCGATGATCGTGTGGATGTTTATCAGCAGGATGAGTTAACTTTGGTTGGTGAACCGCCAAGAATTTTACAGCACCTGATTGAAATTCGTGGAGTTGGGATTATCGATGTCATGGATTTGTTTGGCGCAAGTGCGGTTCGCGGATCTATGCCTGTCCAGTTAGTTGTCTATTTGGAAAATTGGGCCAAAGATAAGAAATATGATCGCTTGGGTAGCGATAATACAGAAGTTGAAATTGCAGAAGTGAATATTCCACAAATAAAAATTCCAGTTAAAACGGGACGAAATGTTGCAATTATTATTGAAGTTGCTGCCATGAATTTCCGAGCGAAGAGCATGGGCTACGATGCGACAAAGACATTTGAAAACCGATTAACTGCTTTAATTGATGAGAATTCGGGGCAAAATAAATGATTGCTCAAGTAAATCGGACAGCCTTTGAAATATTTGGTCTTGAAATCTATTGGTATGCGATTATTATTGTTTCTGGGATTGCTATTGCGTTGTGGCTAGCAAGTCGTGAAGCTGTTCGCGTGGGGTTGAAAGAAGATGATATGACTAATTATTTAATATGGGCACTGCCGATCGCTATTATTGGGGCCCGACTGTATTTTATTTTATTTGATTTAGAACCTTATTTAGCTGACCCAATCCAGATATTTAATACTCGGAGCGGTGGTCTGGCGATCTATGGCGGTTTGATTGCAGCAGTGATTGTGTTGATCATTTATACGCGGTATCATTTTATTGATCCTTGGTTGTTTTTAGATGTTTGCGCACCTGGTGTAATTCTGGCACAAGGAATGGGTCGTTGGGGCAACTTTATGAACCATGAGGCATTTGGTGGGGAAACTACTAGAGGTTTTCTAGAGAGCTTGCATTTGCCACAGTTCATAATCGAAAATATGTATATTGATGGCGCTTATCGGCAACCAACTTTCTTGTATGAGTCGCTTTGGTGCCTGCTTGGTTTTGTCATACTGATACTTCTAAGAAAGAAAACCAGCCTTTTCAAGCAAGGAGAAATCTTCTTGAGCTATGTAGTTTGGTACAGTTTTGCTCGATTCTTTATTGAGGGAATGCGGACAGACAGCTTATATTTATTTGGTGAGCTAAGAGTATCTCAAGCTTTATCTTTAGTACTATTTGTGAGTGCTTGGTTAGTAATCTATCTACGACGGAAAAAGCAACCACCGATTCCAGCTTATCGACGGGATCAGGGCACTAATCAGTATATAGTATAGTTTACGACATTAAAATAAAATTATGTTAGGATTAAAGACAGGAGGAACGAACTTTGAAACAAAAAGTTGCCGTTCTAGGGCCAGGTTCTTGGGGAACCGCCTTAGCAAAAGTATTAGCAGAAAATGGTCATGACGTAAGAATTTGGGGGAACAACCCAGCACAAATTGATGAAATTAATACCTATCATACCAATCGTCATTATTTGCCAGATCTAAAGATCCCTGAAAGTATTCAGGGCTGCAAGGACTTAAAAGAAGCGATCGATGAGGTAGATGCTGTTCTTTTTGTTGTACCAACTAAAGCAATGCGAATCGTTGCTAAGGAATTTAGCCAAGCAGTAACTGGTAAGCCTGTGATTATCCATGCAAGTAAAGGGCTGGAGCAGGAAAGTCATAAACGGATTTCAGAAATATTGGCAGAAGAAATTCCGGCAGAAAAACGTCGGGGGATTGTCGTTTTGTCTGGTCCAAGTCATGCTGAAGAAGTTGCGGTTCATGACATTACGACAATTACAGCAGCTAGTGATATTGAAGAGCTGGCAAAATATGTACAAAAATTGTTTATGAATGAGTATTTGCGTATTTACACTAACACTGATGTTGTCGGAGTTGAAATGGGAGCTGCCCTAAAGAATATTATCGCTATTGGAGCAGGAGCTTTGCACGGACTTTCTTATGGTGATGATGCCAAGGCAGCTATTATGACCCGAGGATTAGCTGAAATTAGTCGTTTAGGTGTGGCAATGGGAGCCAACCCATTAACGTTTATTGGCTTGAGCGGTGTTGGGGATTTGATTGTCACCTGTACCTCGGTTCATTCACGTAATTGGCGTGCTGGCAATTTGCTAGGCAAAGGACATAATTTAGATGAAGTACTAGATAATATGGGGATGATTGTTGAAGGCGTAGCGACAACTAAGGCAGCAAAAGAACTTTCTGAAAAAATGGCGGTTCAAATGCCGATAACCGAAACTATCTACTCTGTTTTATATGAAGGAAAGGACGTTCGTCAAGCTTGTACTGATTTGATGTTACGGGCAGGGACATTTGAGAATGAATTTACACTATAATCAAAAAGTTGGAGGAAGTACCATGCGTGTAAAAAAAGCTGTGATACCAGCAGCAGGGTTAGGAACTCGTTTTTTGCCAGCTACCAAAGCGATGGCAAAAGAAATGCTGCCAATTGTTGATAAGCCAACAATTCAATTTATTGTTGAGGAGGCTTTGAATTCGGGGATCGAAGATATTCTGATCGTTACCGGCAAAGCAAAGCGTCCAATCGAAGATCACTTTGATGCAAATATCGAATTGGAAATGAATTTAAAAGAAAAAGGCAAAACAGATCTGTTAGCGCTAGTAGAAGAAACAACGGATGTTAATTTGCATTTTATTCGTCAGTCTCATCCAAAAGGGCTGGGGCACGCAGTACTACAGGCCAAAGCATTTGTTGGCAATGAGCCATTTGTGGTTATGCTGGGTGATGATTTAATGGAAGATACAGTGCCATTGACGAAGCAGTTGGTGAATGATTATGAGAAAACTCATGCATCAACCATTGCCGTGATGCGGGTCCCTCATGAAGAAACATCAAAATACGGAATTATTAATCCGGGTGAAGAAGTTGAAAAAGGCTTATTCAATGTTAAAAACTTTGTAGAGAAACCAAATCCTAAAGAGGCACCTAGCGATTTGGCAATTATCGGACGCTATTTGCTGACTCCGGAAATCTTTTCTATTTTGGATAACCAAAAACCAGGTGCTGGCGGAGAGATTCAGCTGACGGATGCGATTGATACTTTGAATAAGACACAACGAGTATTTGCACAAGAATTTACTGGCAAACGTTCAGACGTCGGTGATAAGTTTGGTTTCATGACAACTAGTATTGAATACGGGTTGACTCATCCTGAGATTAAAGATAAATTAGCTGACTATATTGTGAAGTTAGGTAAAGAAATTGAAGGGAAAAAACCTAAAGCTCCAAAGGAATAATCAAAGCCAAAAAACAGCAGCTAATTGTTGCTGTTTTTTTTTTAGAAAAAATCAGATAATGTAGATGCTTCAATGGTTACATTTCTCAGAAGATGAGGTATTCCTCTGAGGAATATATAATAGCAATGCGTTAGAAATAATAAGAGGTATTCAATCGATTCGCCGTTCTTCAAACCAAGATACCTTTTGTACTGAAGGATAAACTTTTGTTTAATATGGGATGAATGGTATAATAAAAGTTAGCAAATAAAGGTTTTTTGACAGAAAATGAGCAAGGGAGTGTTCGGATGAGTCTAGGAGGTATTGCTGCCCTCATTGCAGCCTTAGCATTTGTTGTATTGGTAATTTTTCTGGTAAGGGTATTGAGTCAAGTCGCCAAAACGGTGGAAAAGGTCGATACTACAGTCAAAGAAGCAAATACAACGATTAGTGTATTAACAAAGGATGTTGATTTGTTGATGCAGCAAGTGGAAGGATTGCTGGTAAAAAGCAATCATTTATTAAATGACGTCAATGGGAAGGTAGCAACGATTGACCCATTGTTTACTGCCGTAGCAGATTTAAGTGAAAGTGTTTCGAACTTAAACCATGCTAGCCGTAACTTAACTGGTAAGGTCGCTAGTGTTGGAAAAACTACTGCTAAGGTAAAGGTTGCAGGTAAGGTTGGAGAGTCAACCATGAAGTTTTTCAGAAATCGCAAACAAACTAATTTATAATAGGAGGAATTACGATGGGAAGAAAAAAAGGCGGATTTTTACTAGGAGTAGTTATTGGTGGAGTTGCAGCAGCAGCAACAGCTTTATTATTAGCACCTAAATCAGGCAAAGAATTACGTGACGAACTGGCAAGCAAAACTGATGATTGGCGAGATCTAGCCTCTGATTATACTGAAGAAATCGTTGGCAAAACTAGTGAGATGAGTGCAGTAGTTAAGGAAAAGGCAGCTGATTTGACCAATCAAGCGACTGATTTTGCATCTTCAGTGAAAGGAAAATCAGAGGATGCAGTAGATGACTTGGGAGATATTCATGCTGATTTGTTTGATGATTTGAAGCAACAAAGCTCGGACTTATCTGATCGTTTCCGGAAAGCAGCTGATGAAGCACAAGACGTCGTTGAAGACACCGCTGATGATATTGTGATTGATGCAGATGAAATGAAAACTGGCGCTAAACAAACAGTATCAGAGGGTGCTTCAGAATTAGATGTGAAGGCAGAGGATTTAAAGAATTCTGACAGCTTTGAAGAAATCAAAGAAGAAATTAAAGAAGAAGTCGAGAAGAACAATCCTGAACAATAAATTTCAAAAAAAGTTGTCCCTTCAAAAAAGGGGACAACTTTTTTTGTTTCTATAAAATTATCAATTCTTTTGATGTTTTGGTAAATGGAACACAACCGTCTTTAGTTACAAAAATGCAGTCTTCGATTCGAACACCGACATCATTCGGTAAGTAAATTCCTGGTTCAATTGAGAAGCACATGCCTTCTTTAATCTCCATATCATTACCACCAACGATCGAAGGATATTCATGAATCGTTGTTCCAATACCATGACCTAAACGATGGTTGAAGTACTCACCGTAACCGTGACCTTCAATCACGTCACGAGCAATTTTGTCTAACTCAGCTGCTGTAATCCCAGGCTTAACAGCTTCTTGGGCTTTCAATTGAGCTTCTAGTACAATGTCGTAGATCTTCTTTTGATGATCAGTTGGCTTGCCGCAAGACACTGTTCTAGTGGCATCACTGCAATAACCATTAACAATTGTTCCAAGGTCAAATAGAACTAATTCATTTTCTTTCACAGTATTTTTTCCTGGTGAGCCGTGAGGGCTTGCTGCGTTTGGTCCAGCCAACACTTCAGTTGGGAAGGACATTTGTTTAATCCCTTGTTTCTTCAATTCGTATTCGATTTCTGCTACAATAGATTCTTCAGTAGTACCAGCCTTAACCAACTTAAAACCAATTTCAAAGGCTAGATCCGCCGTTGAACCGGCTTCAACTAAACGCTGGCATTCTTCTTCTGTTTTATAAAGCTGTAATTGTTGCACTAGAGGTGTCAGGTCAGCAGAGAAGTCAGTGTCAGTAAAAGTGTCTGCCAGACGTTGATAACGATCTAAAACCAATTGCCCCATCTCTACAGCCATTTTCTTTGGTGCGCCATAGCGTTTTTTAATTTCGGCTATAATAATTGCCCATGGATCTTCACTGTCTAAGTAGCCGATTACATCATATTCCCAGTTACTTGCTTTAGCATCTTCGACTTCTAAACCGGGAGCGAATAAAAAGGGCTCTTTGTCTAAAGGAATGAAAAGTGCTAAAATTCGTTCCATCGGATTGCTGTCGAAACCTGAGAAATAAGCGATGTGGCTAGGATCAGATACATAAGTCAAATCCACATTGTTTGATGACATCCATTTACGTAGTTCTGCAACTTTTTCTTGATTCATGATTATCCTTCTTTCTGTTAAGCATACAAATATTGTATCACTTGAGCCCTTTTCTGCAAAATAATATTAGAAAACGCTTGCAAATCTTTTAATAAATTAGAGTAAAACGGTTGCAATCAGAGAAAAGACGTGCTATTATCTTTAGGAAATGTAAATGAGATTTTCTGAAAACGAAAAGAGATAGGAGAAAAATCAAATGGAAAAACAAACAATTACAATTTACGATGTTGCCCGGGAAGCGAATGTTTCGATGGCAACCGTTTCTCGTGTAGTAAACGGCAATCCCAATGTAAAACCAACCACACGTAAAAAGGTATTAGAGGTTATTGATCGTTTAGATTACCGTCCAAACGCAGTTGCTCGAGGACTTGCAAGTAAAAAGACAACAACAGTAGGGGTAATTATTCCTGATGTCAGCAACATGTTTTTCGCGTCATTAGCACGAGGAATTGATGATATTGCGACAATGTACAAATACAACATCATTTTAGCTAACTCAGATGGTGAAACTTTAAAAGAAGTGAATGTGTTAAACAATCTGTTAGCTAAGCAAGTTGATGGTGTCATTTTCATGGGTCATCATATTACTGATGAAATTCGTGCCGAGTTCTCACGTTCAAAAACGCCAATTGTTTTAGCTGGTTCAATCGATCCAGATGAACAAGTCGGCAGTGTAAATATTGATTACACAACTGCTGCGAAAGATGCAGTAGAAATCCTAGCACAGCATGACAATAAAAAAATTGCTTTCATTAGTGGTGCACTAATTGATCCAATCAATGGGCAAGCACGTATGAAGGGCTATAAAGAAGCTTTATCTGATCATGGTCTTTCATATAATGAAGGATTAGTTTTTGAAGCGACTTACAGCTTTAAAGATGGATTGGCTTTAACTGATCGTGTATTGAACAGTGGAGCAACATCAGCTTACGTTACCGATGATCAGTTAGCAATTGGTTTATTAGACGGTTTGTTGGATAAAGGTGTTAAAATTCCGGAAGACTTCGAAATTATCACCAGCAACGATTCATTGTTGACAGATGTTGCCCGTCCACGTTTAACGAGTGTTACTCAACCATTATATGATATCGGTGCGGTAGCAATGCGTCTATTGACTAAAATGATGAACAAGGAAGATATCGAACAAAAAACAATCATTTTACCTCATGGTGTCGATGAAAAAGGTTCAACTAAATAATTGATGAAAAGCTCTCAGCTTCTGAGGGCTTTTTTGCTCCACAAAAAAGACCGGGAAAAATCTCCCGGCCTGCTTGTTTGCAGTTAGTCTTCATCATCATTGTCATTATTATTGTTTGTCACATTGTTAGTACGGTTCGAACGATTGCGAGTATTCCAGTAATCTTCATAGTTAGCGTCTGTACCGCCGATACCAAATTTGTAAGTATTGCTTCCAGGTCCATCTTTAGCCCAGAAGGATTCAGATTCACCACTTGGTACTTGATAGGTAGTTCCATCATGACTAACTTTTCCAGGTTTCAGTCCCGTAAAGGTTGAAACCTTCTCTTTCTTGACATCGTCAGACAACTTAAACTCCTCATTTACCTCAAATACGTTAGGATTCACGCCATAGATTCGACCAGCTAGATACGCCATATAAGTAGCAGTACGGTTTCCAGCATTGCTATCCATCGGCTGATTATCATCGCGGCCTGTCCAACTGCCTAAAGTAACAGAAGGTGTAGAAACAATCAACCAGTTATCTGTATAATTATCGGTTGTTCCCGTTTTACCTACCCAGTCAGCTGTACTTAAGGTATAGTTTACTCCGCTTAGTAATGATTTAAATGGAGTAGTCTGCTGCTCGGTGATTACACTACGCATCATATCATTCATGATGCTTGCTGTTGCTTTAGAGTAAACCTGTACAGGATTTTCTTGGTGTTTGTAGATTTCTTTGCCTGTACTGTCTGTAATGGATTCAATTAAATACCCCTCTTGATAAACACCACCGTTGGCTAATGCTTGAAAACCATTTACTTGATTTAATGTAGTGGTCTCAATAGTTCCCAAAGGTGCTGATTCAACTCCCCAGTTGTCGGAGCTTGGAAAATTCATTTTCTTCAAATAATCGTTGTAGACATATTGATCAGAGCCTTTTTCAGTTAATAAATCTTGATAAACATGATAAGCAGGAATATTGGTAGACTCTACTAACGCTTCACGAGTTGTTTGGAAGGTTCGTGAACCATCTCCGGTCGCGTTTTTCAATTCTTTTCCAGCATTGGCACCTTGTTGATACTTCATTGGGAAATCAGCTATGCGGGTTCCGCTGCCGATCAACCCTTGGTCAACGGCTGGTCCGTAAACCAAAAGTGGTTTGATCGAAGAACCAGGCTGCCGAATGGTATCGAACGCATGATTATTCTGGTTAGTATTGTAATCACGACTGCCGACGAAGCCATAAATCCGACCTGTCCGGTTATCCATCAAAATATTACCTGTTTCGATAGGCGTTCCCGATCCATTGTCAAGATACTGCCCGTATTCGGTTGCTGAAAGCTGCATCGCATCATAAATATTTTTATCAATTGTTGATTGAACATTTAATCCTTGGTTTTGGATTTTTACTTTAGCCTGTTCAACATAACGAGTTCGTACATCATCTTTATTATAATCAGTTTCGCTGACACCATCTTGCGCTGCCTGCTGTCTAGCTAATATGCTGACTGCTTCATTATATATGGTGTAATATAAGAACCCTCGTTGGTCTTCTACCACATCTTCTCGTGCTTTGAAATCTTTGGCTAAATCATAATTTTTAGCTTCTTCGTATTCCTGTTTGGAGATTACCTTTTCACGATACATATTAAAAAGTACATTATCCTTACGATCCATTCCAATTGAGTAATCTTCTTTGAGATCTCCAGTGTTTGTATAAGGACTATAAACGATAGGACTTTGCGGCAATCCAGCAATAAAGGCAGCCTGCGGTAAATTTAGATCCTTGGCCTGAACACCAAAAATACCGGTGGCAGCTTCCTCCACGCCGGCAATGTTCTGCCCTTTATTATTACGACCAAACGGTGAAATATTCAAATAAGCGGTCAAAATTTCATCTTTGCTTAAATATTTTTCAACATCTAAAGCTAAAACAATTTCATTGGCTTTCCGTTTGAAAGAAGTCTCGCTGGTTAATACCTGTTGCTTTATCAGCTGCTGAGTTAAAGTAGATCCCCCAGAGCTTCCTCCCAAACCAGTTACTTCGCTGATTAACGCTCGAACTACTGCTTTAGGGACAACACCATGGTGTTCGAAAAAGTACTCATCCTCTGTAGCAACAATGGCTTTTTTGATCCACGGCGATATTTCATCAGAGTTGACTTTTTGTCGAATAGGATCAGCACTAATCGTGGCTATCTCTTTATTGTCCGCATAAAGGAGTTTGGAAGACTCGGTAATATCGCCGACCGTTTGCTTTACTTCTTCTTTTGTCGGTGTAGCGGTACCTTCTACCAAGTAGGCAAAGTAGCCTGCGCCAATACCTAAAGCCAGCATCCCTCCTAAGAATAGAACGAGGACAAGACCGACGAATAACGATTTTACCACTCTTAGTGTGACGTTAATATAAAAAGAAGTACCCACCAAATGCTTCGTGGAGCGGGGTTGCTTCTTTTTTTCTTTTTTCTTGTGAGCCAAAAAGTTCACCTCATCGATTATCTATATAATTCTGTTGAATTATAGCAAAGAATGAGCTGTCATAACAAGCACTTGGCGATATTGTAATCAAAACTTCAAATAATCGTAGTCATTTTGAATCTTACGTCTTTTAATTCGACATTTTTTCAGTTAATATGGGGAAGTATACAACTTTGAGGAGGAAAAAAAATGAGTTCAGACTTTTTTCAGGAGCTAAAAGACCGTGGCTTGGTCTTCCAAGTGACGGATGAAGAAGCCCTAAAAAAACAATTAAATGAAGAGTCTGTCAAATTATATATTGGATTTGATCCAACTGCTGACAGCCTGCACATTGGACATTTGCTGCCAATTTTGACTTTGCGTCGTTTCCAGCAAAACGGTCACGTGCCAATTGCATTAGTAGGTGGCGGAACCGGAATGATCGGTGATCCATCGTTTAAAGATGCTGAACGTCAGTTAAACACCTTAGATACTGTTAAAGCTTGGTCTCAAAGTATCAAAGATCAGTTATCTGGTATTATTGATTTTGAAAGTCAAGAAAACCCGGCTATTGTTGCCAATAACTATGAATGGTTAGGCGAGGTATCATTAATCGATTTCTTACGTGATGTTGGTAAAAACTTTACTATTAACTATATGATGAGCAAAGAAAGCGTAAAACGTCGGATTGAAACTGGAATTTCTTATACAGAGTTTGCGTACCAATTATTGCAGGCTTATGATTTTCTTCAATTATTTGATCGTTACGGTTGTCACCTGCAGTTAGGCGGCAGCGATCAGTGGGGAAATATTACTTCAGGAATTGAATTAATCCGTCGTGAAAAAGAGGCGCAAGCATTTGGGTTAACTATGCCGTTAATTACGAAAGCAGACGGGACTAAGTTTGGTAAAACTGAAGGCAATGCAGTTTGGCTTGATTCTGAGAAGACCTCTACTTATGAGTTTTACCAATTTTGGATCAATACAGATGATCGCGATGCAGTGAAATTCTTGAAATATTTCACCTTCTTACCATTAGAAGAAATTGATGCCCTTGAAAAAGAGTTCAATCAAGCTCCTGAAAAGCGTTTAGCTCAACGGACGTTGGCTAAAGAAGTAACCACTTTGGTTCATGGTGAAAAAGCCTATGAACAAGCGGTCCATATCTCAGAAGCATTGTTCAGCGGCGCAGTGAAAAATTTAACTGCTGATGAAATCAAACAAGGCTTTAAAAACGTACCAAGCTACCAAGTGAAAGCGGAAGATGACTTAAATTTAGTAGAAATTTTAATTACTGCAAAAATTGAAGCATCTAAGCGTCAAGCCCGGGAAGATATTACTAACGGAGCAATTTATGTGAATGGCGACCGTGTACAAGACTTGTCTTATGTATTGAGTGACGAAGATAAATTGGCAGAATCCTTTATAGTTATTCGTCGTGGGAAGAAAAAATATTTCGTGTTGCAGTTTTAATTGAGAAGTTGGCTAAATCTTCGGATTTAGCCAACTCTTTTATAAGGAGTAGAAATGACAAACATCTTATGGAATTCATTAGGACTGTTTCTAATTGTCTGTTTAGGGTACCTGACAAAACGTTTTAATATATTGAGCAAAGCGGATGGTTCAACATTATCGATGATCATCATAAATATAACACTTCCAGGAGCAATCATCGTTAATTTAGCTAAGTTGGATATTGCTTCTAATTTACTTTTACTGATCGTGGCTGGTGTTGTAATGAACATAGTAATGATTGGTTTTGGTGCATTCTTTTCTAAAAAGCAGCAGACAGTGGAACGAGAGCTGTTAATGTATAGTGCTTCAGGGTACAATATTGGAAATTTTGCTTTGCCTTTTCTTCAAAGCTTTTTACCGCAAGCAATCCCTGCCTTATCAATTTTTGATATTGGAAACAGTATTATGCTGGCTGGTGGTTCGACAGTTATGATTGAGGCAGTTAGCGGATCGAGTAAAGAAATTCCCAGTATTTTTCAAATTGGTAAGCGGCTAGCCCGATCAGTCCCCTTTTTATGTTATTTGATTATGCTATTTTTGCGCAGCTTCTCCATTGAAATTCCGATGCGCTTAGTTACCATGATTCAACCAATTGCGAATGCCAATACCTTCTTATCGATGTTTATGATTGGATTGTTTTTAGAATTACGGTTGCCAAGAAGCGATATAGTGCTAGTTGTTCGAACATTAGCTGTTAAATATATTTTTGGCGGTGTAATAGCTTTATTTGTGGCATTGTTGCCTTTACCGTCTATTATCAAAATGGTATTATGTTTAGTTTCGTTAGGACCTTTGACCACATTTGGGGTGGTAAATAGTGTTCAAGCAGGTGCTCGTCCAGAAGTTGTGGGATTTACTTCCTCTATCAGCTTTTTGGTAAGTCTGCCGTTAATGACAGCAATTTTACTGTTGGTATTGTAATGAATGAAAATCCTTGTAAGGAGTGAAGAAAGATATGTTAATTGGTTCTCATGTCAGTATGAAAGGAAAAGAGATGTTGCTGGGCGCTGCTAAAGAAGCAGCCAGCTATGAAGCATCTACTTTTATGATTTATAGCGGTGCGCCGCAAAATACCAAACGTAAATCAGTGGAGGAAATGAATATTCCTGCTGGAGAAGCTTTTATGGAGGAGCATGGACTATCCAATATTGTGATGCATGCGCCATATATTATTAATTTAGGCAATACAACCAAACCAGAAATGTTTGGCTTTGCAGTGCAGTTTTTACGGGAAGAAATTATGCGGGCAGAAGCGTTAGGAGCTACGCAAATTACGCTTCACCCCGGGGCACACGTGGGTGCTGGTGAAGAAGCTGCGTTGGATCAAATTATTAGAGGGCTAAATGAAGTGCTGACTGAGGACCAAAAAGCTCAAATTGCCTTAGAAACGATGGCAGGTAAAGGGACTGAAGTCGGGAAGACATTTGAAGAATTGGCATATATCATTAATGGTGTGACGCTCAATGAGAAGCTGTCAGTTACCTTCGATACTTGCCATACAAATGATGCTGGTTATGATGTGAAAAACAATTTTGATGGTGTAATGGAGGATTTTGATCGGATCATTGGTTTAGATCGACTAAAGGTTCTCCATATAAATGATTCAAAAAATCCGATGGGTGCTAGAAAAGACCGTCATGCCAATATCGGTTATGGAACAATTGGTTTTGATACCTTGAATCAAATTGTCCATGATGAACGCTTTTCTAAAGTATCTAAAATTTTAGAAACACCTTACGTTGGAAAAGATAAGAAGACGGCTTATGCACCTTATGGAAAAGAGATTGCCATGTTCAAGGAGCAAAAATTTGATAAAGCAGCCTTTCCAGAATTAGCTGAATAGAAGCAGTTAAGAAAATCAAAATTATTATCTGACTACAAATCCGAACGATTAGTTTTCATCTTTAGTTGATTGCACCTTAACAATTAACTTTAGGAAAGCCGATCGGTTCGGTTTTTTTATTGAAAATGACTGTCAATTTTTTGTTGGTAAATTGCTGGTAAAATGATCTGATGATTTAAAAGTCATCAGATGATTAAGGGTGAGGGATTTATGACAAAGAAAAAGACTGTGCTGCTAATCTTTTTAGTAGCCTTCAATTTACGACTGGGAATTTCTAGCGTAGCTCCCATTTTGGCGACAATTCAACGTAGTTTGCATTTATCTAATTTTTCAGTCAGCCTTTTGACAAGTATTCCGGTAATTTGCATGGGGGTTTTAGCTTTTTTGGTCGCATTTGTACAAAAGAAACTTGGACGTAACAAGGGCATATTTTTATTTTTACTCATTTTAGGCGTCGCGACGTTGAGTAGAGGCGTGTTCAACAGCTTTTTGGGATTGGTAGTTAGCACCTTGTTAATTGGTTGTTCGATAGCATTAATTGGTCCATTGTTATCAGGATTTATTAAAGAAATTTTTCCAGAAAAAGCAGGCCTTTTGATTGGTATTTATTCACTAAGTATGGGATTAGGTTCCGTTAGTGCTTCTAGTTTGATGGGACCATTAACGCGATATTTTAATGGGCAATGGTCTACAGCTTTAGCTGTTTGGGGGGTATTAGCAATAATCAGCGGGTTCATTTGGAAGCTGTTGGCAGATAAAACGACTTCGCCAGCTGCAAGTAAGCAGTTTGGAACTTCTTTCTTTGCAGATAAAAAATTATGGAAATTGGCTTTATTTTTTGGAATTCAGTCCGGAGTATTTTACAGTTTTACTACTTGGATTACTTCTGCTTTGTTGAGTAAGGGGGTGTCGCCAATTTGGAGCATCACTTTACTAACTACTTTTACAGCTGTTCAAATGATTAGCAGCTTTTTAATTCCTACATTGATGGATAAAATTGGAACTACTAAGCAATGGATTATCTGTTGCTGCTGCTGCCTATTAGGGTCTGCTCTGTTATTGATTTTCGCCAATAGACTCTTTATTCTAGTGATAAGTATTCTATTGGCTGCAATAGCAACAGGCGGATTTTTCCCAATTGCCATGCTATTGCCGATTCGAGAAAGCCAAGATGCTTCGCAAGCTAGTATCTATGCTAGTATTGTTCAGGCCTTTGGTTATATGATTGGTGGGATTACTCCTGTTTTAATTGGCAGTTTTATTGATTTAACAAACAGTACAGCCAGCTTGTATTGGTTTCTACTAATAGGGGCAATTTTGTTGTTGGTAGTAGGCCATTCATTGGAAAGTGAGGAAACAGATGGGAAACAAACGCGGGTTAGTCAATCAAACAATCACTGAACTCTTGACCTTTATCAAGGCAAAAAACTATAGAGTGGGACAAAAACTACCTAAAGAAGCCGATTTAGCCGAACTACTAGGGGTAGGACGTTCAACGTTACGAGAAGCGGTAAAAATATTGTCTTTCTCGGATGTGCTAGATGTACGGCAAGGTTCTGGTACTTATTTGAAAAATACCAGTTTTAAAGAAGATTTCTCAACGGAAGAACTGCTGGCCGCTCGGCAAATGTTAGAACTACAAGCCGTTCGTTTAGTTATTCAAAAGGATCATAAGGTTGATACTATGCTTCAGCTGAAGGAATTACTATTTCAACGAAATCAGTTATTAGAGGCGGGCAAGTTTTCTGAATACGTAATTCAGGATATGGCTTTTCATAAAAAAATTATTGATCTGACAGGTAATCCTTTTTTAGTCAAATGGTACCATGAAATCGAAGAGGCCATTCGACTATATCTAAGTGGTCAGATGCTGAAAGTAGCGAACTATCAAGATAATACTCGCTTTCATAATCAGCTTTACCAGGCATTGGTAGATAAAGATGTTGAATTAGCTGAACAAATGATTATTGCAAATAACGGCTTTGAGTGATGGGAACTGTTAGATATTTTAAGGAGATTATCAAGATTTGGGAAATACCTTTTCTTTTGTGGGAAGTTCTAGTAAAATATGTAGCGAATGTCAAAAGAGAGGAGCGATAAAATGGTATCAACAGGAATTGTTGTGTTGATTGCAGTCATTGCCGCAATATTGGGTGCTGTAGGTGGTTTCTTCTTAGCTAGAAACTGGATGAAAGATTATTTAAAAAAGAACCCTCCAATTAATGAGGATATGTTGCGTCAGATGATGATGTCGATGGGTCAAAAACCTTCTGAGAAAAAAATTCGTCAAATGATGCAGCAAATGAAAAATCAAGAGTAAGCATAAGCAAGGACAACCATTCTTTGATGGTTGCCCTTCTTTTTTGAAATAAAAAAACCTACTTTATACGGATCGACAAAAACGGAAAGACAATCTTCGTAAGTAAATAAGCTAATTTAAAAGAATAATTTGTTTGGGAAATTACAAACCTTTTGTAAGCAAATTACTCGACAGAATTCAATTGTAGCAGTAAAGTTAAGCCAAATGGGGGGATTTGAATGTACGACGTAATTATTATTGGTGCTGGTCCTGCAGGTATGACCGCAGCTTTGTATGCATCCCGTTCAAATTTGTCTGTATTAATGATCGAGCGCGGTGCGCCTGGCGGACAAATGAACAATACAGCTGAGGTAGAAAATTATCCAGGATTTGACTCAATTATGGGACCTGAGCTAGCACAAAAGATGTATGAAAATGTAGAAAAATTTGGAACTAAAAATGCTTATGGAATTGTGCTGGATATTAAGGATCGCGGGGACTATAAAGAAGTCATTACCGAGGATCAAACTTATCAAGCCAAAACAATCATTATTGCAACGGGCTGTGTTCATCGTAAGCTGGGCGTAGCTGGAGAAGAATCATTTGCTGGTCGCGGTGTATCTTATTGTGCGGTATGTGACGGTGCCTTTTTCCGCAACAAACGTTTGTTAGTAGTTGGAGGCGGCGATTCAGCAGTAGAAGAAGCGATTTACTTAACTCGTTTTGCCGCTGAAGTAGTCATTGTTCACCGCCGTGACGAGTTACGAGCACAAAAGATTATTCAAGACCGGGCATTTGCAAACGAAAAGATTTCTTTTATCTGGGACAGTGTCGTAGAAGAAATAGTTGGCAATGATATGGTGGTAACTGGAGCAAAAATTCGTAATGTTAAGACTGATGAAATCCATGAAGAACCAGCTGATGGCATGTTCATTTATGTTGGACTTGATCCACTAACAGAACCATTTAAAAATAGTGGTATTACCAATGAAGCAGGTTGGATTGAAACAGATAATGAGATGAAAACCAGTATTCCTGGTGTCTTTGCAATTGGTGATGCCAGAGAAAAAGATCTGCGTCAAATCACAACTGCAGTAGGCGAAGGTGGTATTGCAGGTCAACAAGTTTATAAATATATCGAGAGTAATAAATAATGAGTGTCTTTTTTGACACTCTTCTTTTTTTGCTCCATTTTAATGTTTTTGTTTGCTGAATATAACAAGGATGGTATACTTGAAAGGTAAGAAAAATGAAAGAGGTGTCCTTCATGTCTTGGAAACAAGTGTATGAACAATGGATGAATTCCGATAAACTGGATGAAAAAATGCAAAAGGAATTAAAAGCGCTTAATGATAATGCTGAATTAAAGCAAGATGCTTTCTATACATCTTTAGAATTCGGTACAGCAGGAATGCGGGGGATTTTAGGACCAGGAACCAATCGTATGAACATTTTTACGATTCGTCAGGCTACAGAAGGTTTGGCCCGTTTCATGGATACCCAAGATTCTGAAACTAAAAAGCGCGGCGTAGCAATTGCCTATGATTCTCGCCACATGTCGCCTGAGTTTTCAATGGAAGCAGCTAGAACGTTGGCTGCTCATGGCATTCCTTCTTATGTTTTTGAAAGTCTGCGACCAACTCCAGAGCTTTCTTTTGCAGTACGTCACTTGAATGCATTTACAGGGATAATGATTACTGCTTCACATAACCCCGCTGAATACAATGGGTACAAAGTCTATGGTGAAGATGGAGGCCAAATGCCGCCAGAAGATGCGGATGCATTGACTAAATTTGTGCGCTCAGTTGAGAATCCTTTAGAAGTGGCAGTTTTGCAAGACGAAACCAGCAGTCTAATTACGATTATTGGTGAAGAAGTTGATGCTGCTTATTTGGAAGAAATCAAAGCTGTGACAATTGATCAGGAATTGATTAACGAAATGGGCAAAAACTTGAAACTTGTTTATACACCATTACATGGTACTGGAACAATGCTTGGGGAGAAAGCCTTGAAGCAAGCAGGGTTTGAAGAATATATGCTGGTTCCTGAACAAGCAGTGGCTGATCCTGATTTTTCTACTGTTAAATCACCAAATCCTGAAGAGCATTCAGCTTTTGAATATGCAATTAAGTTAGGTGAAAAAGAAGGTGCGGATTTATTAATCGCCACGGATCCAGATGCTGACCGTTTAGGAGCAGCAGTACGTTTGCCTAGTGGTGAATACCAAGTATTAACTGGAAATCAAATCGGTGCGTTGCTGATTCGCTACATTTTAGAAGCTCATAAGCAAGCGGGGGATCTACCAGAAAATGCAGCGGTATTGAAGTCCATTGTTTCAAGTGAATTGCCAACGGCCATTGCTAAAGCCTATAATACTGAAATGGTTGATGTATTGACCGGCTTCAAATTTATTGCTGAAAAGATTCAACAATACGAAGAAGATGGCTCTCATACCTTTATGTTTGGCTTTGAAGAAAGCTATGGTTACCTAATCAAGCCATTTGTTCGGGACAAAGATGCAATTCAAGCGTTGCTTCTATTAGCAGAGGTTGCCGCTTATTATAAGAAGCAAGACAAAACCCTTTATGATGGTTTGCAAGAAATTTTTGAAGAATACGGCTACTTTGCAGAGAAAACTATTTCTGTGACGTTGAGTGGTGCAGAAGGTGCTGCTAAGATCAAAGAGATCTTGGAAGGGCTGCGGACTCAAGCACCAACGGAATTTGCAGGGGTTTCAGTGGCACTAACTGAAGATTATCTAATCCAACAAGCCACAGATAGCCAAGGTACAAGCAGGGCCATTGCTATGCCTTCTTCAAATGTATTAAAATATACGTTAGAGGATGATACTTGGTTAGCTATCCGACCATCTGGAACAGAACCAAAAATTAAATTTTACATTGGAGTAAAAGGGTCATCTGAAAAAGATGCGGAGAATAAGCTAGCGGCTTATGAAGCAGCAATCCGCAAAATTACAGAGTAGAAGAGGGGCTTAGAATGAGTACACAAAAGACTGAAATTCTAGCCGTTAGTCAGTTGTTTAAAGTGTTGAGTGACCCCACTCGTTTAAGAATTTTATTGTATTTGAAGCAAGGTGAACGCAATGTTTCTTCCATCAGTGAAAATTTGGCAATGGAACAGTCAGCGGTTTCCCATCAATTGAAGCTGTTGCGGGACAACCGTTTGGTCAAAGCACGACGCGATGGCAAGGCAATGTTGTATAGTTTGGATGACCATCATGTCTTAGATATTTTGGATCAAACCTTCCGCCATGTGTCTCATCATTAAGACAACTAGTGATTTTCTATTTTTATTGGAAAATCACTAGTTTTTTTTGGGTATTTTAGTTATACTAAGACACAAACTATATTAAAATATGATGAAACACGTTTAATCTTTGTGCAATCATTTGGAGGCGAATTATGAAAAAACCAGTTAAAGTAGGTCTATTAGGTTTAGGTGTTGTAGGAACTGGTGTGCTGGAAATTCTGGCAGATCATCAGGAGAAAATCGAAAAGAGTATTGGCTGTCCCTTAACCGTAACAAAAGCGTTGATTCGCCCGACTGAGGACAAAGAAGAAACGGCGAAAAAATACAATCTTCAATTGGTGCATGAGTTAACTGATATTACAGAGGATCCAGAAATTGATATTGTAGTAGAAGTAATGGGACGTATTGAACCAGCTAAGACTTTCATTGCAGAATCGCTGAAAGCTGGCAAGCACGTTGTTACGGCGAATAAAGATTTACTCGCTCAACATGGCAGTGAATTAGCTTCTTTAGCTCATGAGCAAAAACGCAACTTATACTATGAAGCAAGTGTAGCTGGTGGTATTCCAATCTTACGGACCATCGCTAACAGTTTAGCAGCGGATGATATTCAGGAAGTATTAGGGATTGTTAATGGAACAACTAATTATATGTTGACTAAAATGGTCACTGAACAGTTAGACTACGAAACTGCCTTGAAGCAGGCTCAAGAATTAGGCTTTGCTGAAAGTGACCCAACAAATGACGTAGATGGCATTGATGCAGCGTATAAAATGGTAATTTTAAGCAAATTTGCTTTTGGTATGACGATTAATATGGACCAAGTAAAGGTAAAAGGAATTCGAGGATTATCCGGTAATGATGTGACGGTTGCTGACCAGTTAGGCTACACCGTTAAATTGATTGGTTCGACTGTTAAGCAAGGCGACAGTATTGCAGCCGAGGTAGGACCAGTATTGGTTCCGAGTAATCATCCATTAGCTTCCATTCATAATGAATTTAATGCGGTATTTGTGAAGAGCTCAGGAATTGGTGAATCCATGTATTACGGACCTGGCGCTGGTTCACGACCAACAGCAACTAGTATTGTAGCGGATTTGATGACGATCGTTAATAAGATTCAACTAGGCACGATTGGTCATCGTTTCAGTGAGTATACTCAACCAACCAAGTTGACATCGCCTGAAGAAATCGTCAGCAAATACTTCTTGTCATTAAAAATGCCTGATAAAACAGGTCAATTTTTACAATTAGCTGAGATCATGGCACAAGCTGGTGCAGGACTTGAACAGGTAGTTCAAGAGAAAGCTCAAGTAGAAAATGCTCGAGTTGTGGTAATTACTCACAAAATGTCGGAAACAACCATGAGCCAAATTCAAAAAGACATCGATGAAAAAACAGATTTTGAACTATTATCAACAATGAAAGTAATGGGGGAATAGTTAACATGTACGAAGGATTATTAAAGCAATATCAAGAATATTTACCAATCACTGATAAAACACCAATGCTGTCATTAGCGGAAGGAAATACACCGTTAATTCCATTGCATAATTTATCTAAAGAACTAGGAATTACTTTGTATGGTAAATATGAAGGCTTGAATCCAACTGGTTCATTTAAAGATCGTGGGATGGTTATGGCTGTAGCTAAAGCCGTTGAAGACGGAGCGAAAGCAATTATCTGTGCATCAACTGGAAACACTAGTGCAGCAGCAGCGGCATATGCGACTCGTGCAGGTATTAAAGCCTATGTAGTAATTCCAGATGGAAAAATTGCTATGGGTAAACTGGCTCAAGCGATTATTTATGGAGCGGATATCATTTCAATTCCAGGAAATTTTGATGAAGCGTTGAAAGCAGTGCGTGATATTGCAGAAACAGAAGCAGTTGCTTTGGTAAACTCAGTTAATCCTTATCGTTTAGAAGGTCAAAAAACTGCTGCTTTCGAAATATGTGAACAACTAGAAAAAGCACCTGATGTTTTAGCTATTCCTGTCGGCAATGCTGGAAATATTTCGGCCTATTGGAAAGGTTTCAAAGAGTGGCATGAAGTGAAAGGCACAGCTCTACCGCGCATGCACGGTTTTGAAGCGGAAGGCGCTGCAGCAATTGTTAGGGGAGAAGTGATCGAACAGCCGGAAACAGTGGCGACTGCGATTCGAATTGGAAATCCAGCCAGCTGGAAATTAGCTGAGGCAGCAAGAGACGAATCAGGTGGACACATCGATGCAGTAACTGATGAAGAAATTTTAAATGCATACCGGAAAGTTGCAGCACAAGATGGCGTCTTTGTAGAACCTGGTTCAGCAGCATCGTTAGCCGGAGTAATTCAGCATGTGAAGAGTGGAAAAATCAAACAAGGTGAAACTGTAGTAACAGTTTTCACTGGTAATGGTTTGAAAGATCCAGATACAGCAATTAATGCAACTGATGTAAAAATTAGTAAAATGAGCGATTTAGAAGATATGCGTCAACACTTGAAAGAAGGAGTGGCGAAACTATGAAAATCCGCGTTCCTGCCACAAGTGCCAACCTAGGTCCAGGCTTTGACTCTTGCGGGATCGCGCTTTCGCAGTATTTAGTGATCGAGATTGGTCCAGCAACACAAAAATGGGCAGTGGAGCATGAGTTGTCCAATTCCATTCCTCGCGATGAGAAAAATCTGCTGATTCAAATAGCGTTGAAAATAGCGCCTAAGTTGACACCTCACAGCATAAAGATGTCAACTGATATTCCAGTCGCTAGAGGATTGGGCAGCAGTTCCTCTGTCATTGTGGCCGGAATTGAATTGGCTAATCGTTTGGGTAATCTAAACTTGTCTGTTCGAGAAAAATTAGAGATTGCTACAGAGATCGAAGGTCATCCCGACAATGTTGCACCAGCAATTTGTGGTAGTTTTGTTGTGGCTAGCTATGCAGATGAGCAGGTAGAGTATGTAAAACATCATTTTCCAGAATGCGATGTAGTCGTATTCATTCCAGACAAGGAATTGTTAACCTCAGCCAGCCGAAGTGTCTTACCTGATGAATTTTCTTATAAGGAGGCAGTAAAGGCCAGTTCGATTGCGAATGTAATGATTGCCGCAGTATTGAATGGCAATTTACCTTTGGCTGGAAAAATGATGGAAAAAGATTTATTCCATGAGAAGCATCGTAAAGATTTAGTGCCTCATTTAACTGAAATCCGAGAAATTACTCAAAAAATGGGTGGATATGGCAGCTATCTAAGTGGAGCAGGCCCTACTGTATTGACTTTAGTGGCCCCAGATAAATCTCAGCAGGTTGCTGAGCGATTGAAGGAGTTAGATGACACAGCTCGGGTGGAAATCTTGGCAGTTGATCAAGAAGGACTGCAAGTTTATTAATTAAATAGTATGTGATGAAAAGAAGAGTATAGAAGAACTAGGTTTTACAGAAAGCTTCGGTAGCTGAAAAGAAGTATTCCTGATCTTTTAGAAGATGGTCTTGGAGCATAAAATGATGAATAGAGTAATCATTTGCGGGTCGGCCCGGTACAGCTTTTCAACAGTCCGCTGTTGAGTGAGATTGATCCTAGATCAATAAACAAAGGTGGTACCACGGAAAACTTCCGTCCTTTCCTATTACAGGAGGACGGAAGTTTTTTTGTTAGTCTCGCTTTTTGCAGTTTGCTATTGTGAGAGAGTTAGATTTAAAGGGGTTGCTCAAATTCAAAATTAAGAAGACTAGTTGGATGGTACACGATAGTAGGATAAAAGATTTTTTGATAAGAAAATGTTGAACAGAAGAACAAACAGATCGAACAACCAATCACAATCAAAGGAGGAAATGAATATGGAATTCGAAACAAAATGTCTGCATGCGGGGTACACGCCAGGAAATGGAGAACCTCGGGTATTACCCATTACTCAAAGTACCACGTACACTTATGATTCAACAGAGGAAATTGGAAAACTATTTGATTTGAAGGAAAGTGGTTATTTCTATACTCGATTGGCAAATCCAACGACGGGTGCGGTAGAGGAAAAGCTAGCTGCACTGGAAAATGGCGTAGGAGCATTATGCACTGCTTCTGGTCAGGCGGCGACTTTCTATGCTATCTTGAATATTTTAGAAGCAGGGGATCATTTTATCTCTTCTTCTTATATTTATGGGGGTACGTACAATTTATTTGCCCATACTTTACGAAAAATGGGAATTGAAGTAACTTTTGTAGATCAAAATGCTTCTTTAGAGGAATTGAAGCAAGCAGCAAAATCAAATACCAAAGCGGTTTTTGCTGAAACAATTGCTAACCCAGCCTTATGTGTATTAGACATCGAAAAATTCGCACAGTTAGCGCAAGCTTTGGACGTACCGTTTTTAATTGATAATACTTTTGCGACCCCCTATTATTGCAGACCAATTGAATTTGGAGCAGATATTGTTATTCATAGTACAACTAAATACTTGGATGGTCATGCGGTTCAAACCGGCGGAGTTATCATTGATGGTGGGAAATTTAACTGGAATAATGGTAAATTCCCACAATTGTCTGAACCAGATGACACTTATCACGGGATTGTCTATACTGAAACCTTTGGTGCTGCAGCATATATTACTAAAGCTAGGGTTCAACTAATGCGCGATTTAGGAGCGACCCCTTCTCCGCAAAATTCTTTCTTACTGAATTTGGGAATCGAAACTTTAGCAGTAAGAATGGAACGTCATTATCAAAATGCTTTGGCTGTTGCAGAGTTTCTAACTAAACAACCTGCGGTCAAAAAAATAAAGTACCCTGGTTTAAAGCAAGATGAAAATTATGATTTAGCACAAAAATATGTTCCAAATGGATTATGCGGTGTGATTTCCTTTGAAATTGGAGCAGGCAAAGAGGAAGCAGCGAAATGGCTGGATGCTTTGCAATTGGTTTCGTTGGAAGTTCATGTAGCAGATATTCGAACATGCGCACTACATCCAGCAACATCTACCCATCGTCAGCTAACCGATGAAGAATTAACGCAGGCGGGAATTTCACCAGGTTTGGTGCGCTTATCATGCGGAATTGAGAATGTATCAGATATTCTAGCAGACTTGCAGCAAGCTTTTGAACAACTGGAGGGATAAGTCATGCCGATTCGTTTAGAACCTGACTTTCCAGCAAAAAGGATCTTGGAGAATGAAGATATCTTTGCCATTGATAATTTGCGAGCTAATCAACAAGATATTCGACCATTAAAATTATTGATTCTAAATTTAATGCCTAATAAAATCGCAACTGAAATTCAACTGCTGCGGTTAATCAGTCAAAGCCCATTGCAAATTGATGTGGATTTTATGAAGGTGGCTTCCCATGAGCATCGTAATACTAGCAAGACCCATTTGGAGAAATACTATTTAGAATTTTCTTCTATTAAAGAAACTTATTATGACGGATTGATTATTACGGGTGCCCCCATTGAAAAACTGTCTTTTGAAGAGGTAGATTATTGGGAGGAACTGACTGCAATTATGACCTGGAGCAAAACCCACGTGACTTCGGTCATCCACATTTGTTGGGGAGCTCAGGCGGGGATGTATTACCATTATGGAATAGATAAAGTGCTGTTTGAGGAAAAGCTGTTCGGCATTTTCTCACAAAAGCTTTTGACGCAGCATCGTTTGTTCCGTGGTTTTGATGATGTTTTTTGGATGCCGCAATCTCGTTATACTGGAATTAATGAAACACAAGTCTCAGACAGTTCGCTAGAGGTAATCGCTCGGGGAGCTGATGGCGCAGCCACGATTCTTCTTTCAGATGATGGGCACAACGTATTTTTACTGGGACATTTTGAATATGATTCTGGTACCTTAGAAGGTGAGTATCTGCGGGACTTGGATAAAGGATTAGATACTCAAAAGCCTGAAAATTACTATTTGTCTTCGGAGAAGATTACAAATCGTTGGCGAGCGCATGCGTATTTGTTTTTCCATAATTGGATTAATGATGTCTATCAGACAACTCCCTATGTATTAGAGCAAATAGTCGAGATCCAAACGAAAAAGACAAAATAAGATTTTTAAAATAGAAAATATCCGAACTTTAGCAACTGCACCCCTGTAATTATTGGCGTGTTCATTAACTATAGTTCGGATATTTTTTGTTAAAATTCCGTTTAGTTAGTCGTCTTCAGCGTCTTCCATAAAATAGTAGCTGTGGTCTTCTAAATCTAGGGCATTCATAATCTTAGCTGCAGTTTCCTCTATGGAATAGTTTGCGACGTTTACTACATAGCAACCAAGTTTTTGATACAATTCATTAGCAAATTCTAATTCTGCTTGAATTTTGTCGCGATCCGAATATGCTGTTTCAGGATTGAGGCCATAAGCGCGCATCCGTTCTTTTCGAATACTGATTAATACTTCAGGGTCATTGGTTAAACCAACAATCTTTTTAGGATCAATCTGGAACAATTGCTTAGGAATATGCGCTTGTGGAATCAACGGCAAATTGGCTACCTTTAAATTTTTGTTGGCTAAAAACAGGCTTAAAGGTGTTTTCGATGTTCGTGAGACACCTAATAAAACAATGTCAGCGTCAAGGAAACCTTTTGCATCTTTTCCATCGTCGTATTTCACAGCAAATTCCAACGCTTTGATTCGTTTAAAATAATTGTCATTTAAATGATGCAGTGCACCGGGTTCATAAGTTGGTTCAATACTTGCACGTCGTTCGATTTCATTAACCACCGGATTCAACAGATCCATATGGAACAAGCCTGCTTGTTCGCAAAATTCTTCGGCGATTCGTGATAACTTCGGATCAATTAATGTATGAATGATCATGGCATTTTCATTTTTAGCATCTTTCAGCGCCTTTAACAGTAACTCCGCTGAGCTGATAAAGGTTCGACGGAACAAGCAAAATTCTACAGTCGGGTATTGCGCCATAGAAGCCTGCGCCAATTTAGAAGCCGTTTCACCTGCCGAATCGGAAATGATAAAGATCGTTACAAGATCGGTTTGATTTTCCTTCTCCATAAAATTCTCCCTTGTATTTTAAGATAATTTATTATACCATATTGTTTATTCATAATCATTACGATTTAATTAGGAGGAATCGTCATGACCCAACCAACATTATTAGAAAAAGCGTTAATAAAAGTGAAGGAAAAGGGCTTCAAATACACGAAAAAGCGTGAAACCTTATTGGACTATTTGATTAAAAAGAATCGTTATGTGGCTGCTAAAGAAATATATGACTATTTGAATGCTCAGTTTCCTGGACTTAGTTATGATACTGTTTATAGAAACTTAAGGGAATTTTGTGAAATCGGCATTGTGGAAGAGACCGATTATCAGGGAGAAATGAAGTTCCGCTTCAGCTGCAGCGAAGATTTTGGGCACCATCATCACTTTATTTGTACGGTTTGTGGCAAAACGAAAGAGATTCACATGTGTCCAATGGATTTTTTCAAGGAGCAGTTAGATGATTGCCAAATTGAGGGGCATCGTTTCGAATTATATGGACGTTGTTCAGATTGTAAAACGATTGCTTAACCAATCGGTAAAATAAAACTCCCCAGTACCTTGACTCATATTTATCCATTCGATATAATAACCTATGGACGGTCTTGTTTTTTGAGAGTATATTTCAATAACAAAAACGGTTACTTTTTAAGCTCGGAGGGAGGGAATTTATATGTCAAAAACAGTGGTTCGTAAAAATGAATCTCTTGACGATGCTCTTCGTCGCTTCAAACGTTCCGTTTCAAAAGCGGGGACTCTACAAGAATCTCGTAAACGTGAATTTTATGAAAAGCCAAGTGTGAAACGCAAGAAAAAATCAGAAGCAGCTAGAAAACGTAAAAAATTCTAGTGTGAATGGAGTGATATGATGTCACTGCTTACTCGGCTAAACGAAGACATGAAGCAAGCGATGCGCAGCAAGGACAAAGAATCTTTGCAGGTAATTCGCATGCTGAAAGCCGCTGTTCAAAATGAACAAATCAATACAGGTCAGGAATTATCAGAAGATGATGAACTAACTGTTCTATCTCGTGAGATGAAGCAGCGACGTGAATCATTGATGGAATTCGAAAAAGCTGATCGGACTGATTTAGCGGATAAAGTCAAAAAGGAAATTGTAATTGTAGAAAAGTACATGCCAGCGCAGCTTTCAGAAGATGAAATCCGCAGCATAGTAAGTGATGCAATTGCTAAAACTGGAGCAACTTCACCAAAGGAATTTGGAAAAGTGATGGGCGCTGTGATGCCAAAGGTCAAAGGTAAGGCTGACGGTAATCAGGTAAATGCCATCGTAAAAGAGTTGTTACAATAGGAATTTTTACCATCGAGAAGAATATTCTCGGTGGTTTTTTTTTGCTTTATAATTGAGGATTGCCACAATTTCCACATTGAAGTGGAAAATAAAAAATTTAAACTCATTTGAAAACGTTCTATAGTTAGGTCAGAAAGAAGGAGGAGGAACTTTTTAATGGAAGAAGTCAGAGTCGGAACCGAGATGGACTCAATGGCCATCATCTTACATGCAGGCAATGCAAAGAGTGATGCGTATGAAGCCCTGCTCGCAGTGAAGCAAGGAGATTTCAAAACATTTGATGAAAAGCATAAGACAGCGAAAAGTGAAATGAAACTTGCTCATCGAGCGCATGCAGAAATGCTTAGAAAGCTTTCTTCAGAGGACCGAATGAACGAGGTGGATCTGCTATTAGTGCATGCAGAGGGACATTTAACTTCAACAGAGATTGCTGTAGACATGATCGCTGAGTTTGGAGAATTGTATAAATGGAAGGAGACTATTTAATGGATAAAAACTTTTTTTGGGGTGGGGCAACTGCCTCTTATCAATGTGAAGGTGCTTGGGATGTCGATGACAAGGCCGAATCAATGTGGGATCATTACCTGCATGAAAACGATATGGAGAATGGAGACATTGCCAGTGACCATTATCATCGCTTTGAAGAAGATATTCGTATGATGAAAGAAGGAGGTCAAACTTCTTATCGCTTTTCACTATCATGGCCACGCATTATTAAAAATCAAGCTGGTGAAATTAATTCTAAAGGAATTGAGTTTTATCATCGCTTATTAGATGCTTGCCACAAATTTGATATCGAACCTTTTGTGACAATCTATCACTGGGATTTACCGCAATATTGGGAAGCAGATGGCGGTTGGCTAAATCGAGACGTAGCTTATGCATTTGAACATTTAGCAAAGATTTGCTTTGAACAGTTTGGAGATAAAGTTCGTTACTGGACAACCTTCAATGAACCCAAATGGTTTATTGCTAACGGCTATTTTATCGGAAATTATCCACCAGGCTTGCAGGACGTTCAAAAAACGATGATAGGAGCTTATCATGTAATGTTGGCGAGTGCTCTAGGGGTGCGGGCTTTCCATGAAGGCGGTTATCAGGGACAGATTGGTATTGTTCACAGCTATACACCAGTTAATGGTGTAGATGATACAATTGAAACGAAGATTGCGATGCGCTATGCAGATAACTATTGCAATAACTGGATTTTAGATACAGCAGCTTTAGGAGAATTTCCAATTGATCTAGTGGCAAAACTGGCTTTAGATTATGACGTAGATTTTATGAAGGTAGATGAATTACGCATCATTAAGGAAAATACAGTTGATTTCATCGGGCTAAACTATTATGCTCGTACTTTAGTGAAACCGTATACCGATGGTGAAACACAAGTAGTCTTCAACCATTCGGGTAAAAAAGGTCAGAGTAAAGTGGTAATCAAAGGTTGGTTTGAACAGGTGAAGGATCCGAATAGTGAATTTACTGCCTGGGATACTGAAATCTATCCAAAAGGCTTGCAGGATGGGTTGATTGAAGCTTGGGATCGCTATCATTTACCCATTTACGTTACCGAAAATGGGGTAGGCGTCAGAGAAGACGTGACTGTTGATCAGGTGAATGATGATTACCGTATTTCATTTATGAATGACCACATTAATGCCATCATGAACGCGATGGATCAAGGAGTAGATATTCGCGGCTACTACGCTTGGGCATCCTTTGATTTATATTCTTGGAAAAATGGTGTTGAAAAGCGTTACGGCCTAGTTGCTGTTGATTTTAATAATGAACAAGAACGTAAGCCTAAAGCCTCTTACTATTGGTTTAAGGAGGTCATTGAAAGTCACGGAGAAAAAATCCAACGAAGAGCGTTTGAGTAACAATCCGATTTGCATTTAAAAAAATGGCTCCATTGAGAGGAACGATAATAATGAAAAAAGTAATGCTAGTTTGTAATGCGGGGATGTCAACAGGAATGTTAGCAAAAAAAATTGAAGCAGCTTCCGGCAATACGCTGGAAGTGAATGCTTACAGTGAATCTGAATATAAAGATTATTTGGAGGGGGTAGATTTAGTTTTAATTGGGCCACAAATTCGTTTCTTAAAACCGCAAATTTCGGCGGCGGTAGAGGTACCCGTTGAAGCAATTTCACCAATGAAGTACGGCATTATGGATGGTAAAGGTGTCTACGAAGATATCAAAAAATTGATCGGGGGATAAAAGATCATGGGATTTAATACATTAAGCGAAAAAATGGATCAATATATCTCGCCGCTTGCTAACAAGTTAAGTCAGCAGCGGCACTTGAAAGCAACACGCGATGCCTTTATGTCAATGCTGCCAATTACTTTGTTTGGTTCAATTCCGATCATTTTGAATGCTGCACCAGTGACAGAAAATACAACAAACCGCTTTTTGCTGGCTTGGGCGAGCTTTGCTGAACAGAACAGTATGATTTTAAACTGGATCAGTGGTATCACCTTAAGTGCCATGTCATTATTCATTTGTATCGGAGTAACTTATTTCTTATGTCGTCATTACAAGGAAGATGTATTAAGACCTTTGATGTTTGCAGTCGTTGGATTCTTGATGCTAGTTTTGACACCGTTGAAGCTAGGCTGGGATGGTAAAGAAGTGGAGATTAGTTTCTTGGATGGTCGTGGAATTTTGTTGGCACTTTTTGTTTCTATTGTTACGGTGGAAGGCTATCATTGGATGCGTAAGAAAAACATTGGACGAATTTCAATGCCGGATAGTGTACCAGCTTCATTGTCAGAAACCTTTGCAGCGCTCGTACCTGGCCTGATTTTGATGACATTCTTTTCGATTGTCTTTATTATCTTTCATGCCTTTGATACGACCGCTGTACAATTCCTATACAATATTATGGCACCGAGCTTCCAAGCAGCGGATAGTCTGCCATTTACCATTTTGAGTATTTTCTTGATTCACTTGTTTTGGTTCTTTGGCATTCATGATGCGGCATTAGCTGGAATTTTAGGACCAATTCGTGACGGAAATTTGTCAATTAACGCGGCGGAAAAAATGGCGGGTACAGATTTAAGTAACGTCTTTACTACTCCATTTTGGACTTACTTTGTTATTATTGGTGGTTCAGGTTCAGTCTTGGCATTAGCTTTCTTAATGATGCGTTCCAAATCAAAACAGTTAAGTACAGTGGGGAAAGTTGGTTTTCTGCCTTCCGTTTTCGGAATTTCAGAGCCGATGATTTTCGGGACACCGTTGATGTTGAATCCGATTTTCTTTGTACCATTTATTTTTACTTCTGTGTTTAACGGAATTGTTACTTACTTGTGTATGTCGTGGGGGATTGTTGGCAAGACGTTTGCGGTGTTCTCGTGGCAGATGCCCGCACCAATTGGAGCTTTCCTTTCTACTATGGACTGGCGTGCGGTTGTATTGGTTCTTGCATTGACGGCTCTAGATGGAGTGCTGTACTACCCATTCTTTAAGGTATATGAGAAAAACCTAATTAATCTGGAAAAAGAATCTGAGACAGAGGCTGATTCAGCAGAAAAAACAGCCGTAGATGTTTCCAATGATACAACGACTGCTTAATAGTTTAGAGCATAGGTAATCCTATGCTCTTATTGTGATATAATCTAAAAGCTAAAATGCCTTCAGGAGGATCGAACATATGCAAATTTCTCAAAGACAAGAACAGATTATCGAGAAATTAACTTTTAGTAATCTCCCTCTTACAGCCCAGATGCTCTCTAAAGAGTTAGGCGTATCGTCTAAAACAATTCGTAATGATATCCAACAGTTAAATGGACAGGTTTTACAAGCGGTCATTTTATCGAAAGCGGGTGCTGGATTTTATCTTAATCCAGAAACTCTTTCATTATTGGATAATGAGAAGAAAATTGATCGATCAAACCTGCGCTTTGAATTGCTGGTTCAAATTATTGATCAAGCCAGGTGCGATTTTTACGAATTAGCCGATGATTTCTTTATCAGCGAGTCTGCACTTAATCGGATTATCAAGGAGTTAAATGACTTGATTTCTCGACAGGATCAATCATTGATTATTCAGCGGAAAAACAACCAATTATTTATTAATGGTGAAGAAGCTGAGAAACGGCGCGTTTTTACGCTGTTCTTGAATCAAGAAATTGAGGCCAATAAATTAAGCTTGGAGAAGTATTCAGACTATTTTGGACAAATTGATTTAGCTAAGTTGTCGCAGTTGGTAATTCGTTTCCACCAGCAGGAGAACTTTTCGATCAACGACTTTTCCACGATTTCTTTTATTTTACATGTAGCTGTATTGTTAGAGCGAGTGAGCAAAGCGAGCTTTTTAAATACTACTAAGACTGCAATGGAGGATCAAGAGGGACGTCGGCTAACCCTTGAAATAGCTGCTTTATTAGAAGAAAACTTTCAGGTAGAAATTCCAGAGGAAGAGCTGCCATATATTTATCGTCTGTATTCTGGTGTAATTGTTTCCAATGAGAGCTTGGAAGAACTGCAGTTAAAAGAAGTGATCGAAAATTTACTTGATAGTATTTCGGGGATTTTTTATTTAGATTTTACTCAAGACGAAAAGATTGTTGATTATTTGCTGACTCATGTTTCAGCTTTATATAAGCGGGCAATCAATCATCAATATTTAACCAATCCTTTGTTAGAGGAAATTAAAAGTAAGTTTTCTTTTGTTTACAATGTTAGTGTATATGCTTCCGCTTTTTTACAACGGACATTATACATACAATTTCCAGAGGATGAAATTGCCTATTTATCCTTGCATTTTCTTTCCGCTTTAGAAAATATCCGCAGGAAAAAAAAGAAGCAGGTGCTGCTAGTTTCACCTTACGGAGTAGGAAATCAGCGGATTGTTCGATCTTATTTAAATCGAATTACGGACTTCGAAATAGAGTTGTCTGTAGCACAGTCTATTTTCGATATCA
Source organism: Enterococcus sp. AZ071 (assembly GCF_050499065.1). Taxonomy (NCBI): domain Bacteria; kingdom Bacillati; phylum Bacillota; class Bacilli; order Lactobacillales; family Enterococcaceae; genus Enterococcus; species Enterococcus sp. AZ071. The sequence goes on along the minus strand of NZ_JBIPAS010000001.1, from coordinate 1,862,490 downwards.
ATGATGAGCTGATAAAGGACAAGGATTTGATTTTGACAACTGAAGCGTTGCAAATAGAGACGACTATTCCTATTTATCACTACCAGTCTTTTTTAACAGAACAAGATTTAGCCAAGATTACCCAACTCTTTGCTGCAGTCAGTCAAACGCCGTCGGTACTGACCCGCTTTTTGAAGGAAGAATTATTTTTTCCTCACGAGGGACAAAGGACACCTGATGAAGCGATTCGTTTTCTTTGTCAGCAGTTGTGTGATAAAGGATATTGCGAAGCTGACTATGTGGAAAAAGTATTAGAACGTGAGGCGTTGTCCAGCACAGCATTTGGCAATTATTATGCGATTCCCCATGCGATTAAACGAGAGGCTAAGAAAAATGCAGTAGCGATTGCTTCCTTTGAAAAACCGATTCAATGGCAAGGAAAAAAAGTAAGACTGGTTCTGCTGCTGGCGTTAAAAGGAGAACGTGACAATTCCTTTGAACAATTGTTTGAGGAGTTGGTAATGATTTTAAACGAACCTGCTCGTGTCAAACGGTTAGCGAAGCAAATAGATTTTGAAAAATTTTTAACGATTTGTCAGGAAAAATAAGAAAGACAGTGATTTTTTGAAGCGGCTCGTCAACGAGACTTCGAGGATTGCTGTCTTTTTAGGTCTTTCTTAAGGTGAGATCCCTCGCAATTTTTCTTTTATTTAGAGTGTGGTATGATAGGGTGACTGATTAAAATAAGGGGATGAAGTATTTTTGACAAAAAACGATTTTGAGTCGTTGGAAATAAAACTTAACGCCAAAGATGATATTAGTATGTTGTTAGGTTCCCATGACAAACATATCAAGTTTTTAGAAGATAATACAGAAACAACAATTAATACACGAGGCGAAACCATCCAAATTATTGGTGAAAAAGAAGAGACCAAACTGGTCGCAGATGTTATTCGAGCATTGCAGATGTTAATTGATCGGGGAATAAAGGTTGCGACACCTGATGTGATGACCGCTCTTCGCTTGGCTAAGGATAATCATTTAGATGAGTTTGTGATGATGTATGAAGAAGAATTATTAAAGGATCGCAACGGAAAGCCTATTCGTCCTAAAAATATTGGTCAAAGCCGCTATATCTCCGCTATCCGTAAATCAGATGTAGTATTTGGAATCGGTCCTGCCGGTACTGGTAAGACCTATTTGGCGATTGTTATGGCAATTGCCGCGTTAAAAAAAGGTGAGGTACAACGGATTATTTTGACTCGACCGGCTGTTGAGGCAGGCGAAAGCTTAGGATTCTTACCTGGTGACTTGAAGGAAAAAGTAGATCCTTACCTGCGCCCAATGTATGATGCGCTGCACCAAATCTTTGGTGTTGAGCATACGAACCGTCTATTGGATCGTGGTGTCATAGAAATTGCACCATTGGCTTATATGCGAGGCCGTACTCTAGATGATGCTTTTGTCATCTTGGACGAAGCACAAAATACGACGATTGCCCAAATGAAAATGTTTTTGACTCGGCTGGGATTTAATTCTAAAATGGTGGTTAACGGTGACACCAGTCAGATTGACTTGCCAAAAGGTCAGATGAGTGGCTTGATGCATGCGGAACGAACGCTGCGTAATATCAAACATATTCGCTTTGCGAATTTTGAATCTGCTGATGTGGTTCGTCACCCTGTAGTAGCTGAAATTATTGAAGCTTACGAGAAAGAGAATCTACGCCATTCAAATGAGTAGATTGGAGGAAACAACATGTTGAATCAACCAATCAATAATTTGCGAAAAAAACTCGGTTCACGATTTATTCCGCTAACTCTAGTCTTTTTTGCATTTCTTTTGATTGTTACGATGTTTACCAGCGTGCGTCAAAAACGAGTGGATTACCGGGAGGGTCAAGTCGCTTCTGAGAGTATTCGCGCCAATAAGACGCTTGAAAATATTGCTGAGACGGATCAGAAACGTCAACTGGCAGCTGAAGCTGTCACTCCGGAGTACACGTTCCAGCCTGAACTGGCAGAAACTCAGCACGATCGCATCAGTCAATTGATTGATTTGGTTCAAAAAACCAATAGTGATATTGATAAGGCTAATCAAACCAAAGTATCACAAGCTAAAGAAGGTGAGACTGTTCCTCAACCAACGGTGGAGGAACGTGTTGCCGCGGTAAAAAAGAACTTTGAAAGTATCGACCAAGATACAGTCAGCTTTTACCAAAAGCTGCCGGAAAACTTTTTCCGGTTAGTTGTTCAACTGACGAGTCAGCAGTTAGATCAAGTAAAAACGTCGACTTTAAAGTTGAACGATGAGCAGATGAGCAAACGAATTCGAGAGAGCGACTTAGAGGCCTATAGGCAGCAGGCGATCGATCAAATTCCTGACCTTGGACTAACAGACAACCAAAACCAGGTGATTCAATACTTGTTGGAAAACGGTATTGTAGTCAATGATATTCTGAATGAGAAAAGAACAGAAGATTTACGGGAACAGGCGAAGAGCTCTGTTCAACCGGTTATGATCTATCAAGGAGAAATCATTGTTCGCGAAGGCAGCCAAATTGATGCCAGTGCCTTCAATAAATTGAAATTATTGGGGCTGACTAGCTCGGGCGGGTCAACCTTCCCACTGATAGCCATGATTTTGTCAACTATTCTTCAAGGCTTTGTCTTGTGGTTCTACAGCCGACAATTTGAAGTTGAGTTTCAGCGAATCCGATTTATCTTATTCTATTCGGCTTCAATGATTTTCAGTGTTCTAGTCATGAAGTTTCTTCAAATTTTCCAAAGTACCAGCAGCAATAACTTGGCGCTATTTTTCCCAGCTGCTTTTGTACCATTGTTGTTGACCGTTTTTGTGAATCGCAGAGCTGGAAGTTTAGCGGCTGTTTTCCAAACTATTTTTGCTTTATTTGTTTACTATGATTCCATTGGAACCAACATGCTGACGATTATTTTGATGACCTATTTGTTTTCAGGTGTTTTGGCAGTGATGGTAAAACAAAAACGAGTATCTGATCAAGCCAAGCAGGCGCTGCTTTGGATCGTTATCTTCCCCTTGATTTGGGCGATTATTTTGAATATTTATCAAGGCTTGTCCTTTACCAATAGTGCAACTTGGGGCACGTTGATTTGTGCGGTAGCTGGATCGTTATTATCCTTCTTGTTAGGAACTGGTCTGCAGCCGTATATTGAATTGCTAGTAACAGATAGCGGGGTTATTACGCTAAATGAATTAAGCAATCCCAACCATCCATTGCTTAAACAGCTGCTGGAAGAAGCACCGGGAACTTATCATCATTCCATGATGGTGGCTAATCTGAGTGCCAATGCCGTAGCTGAGATTGGCGGACGGTCGCTGCTAACCCGTGTAGCTTGCTACTACCATGATATTGGTAAGATTCGTCATGCGAACTTCTTTGTGGAAAATCTGCCGCCGGGTGCGGAGAATCCACATAATTTCCTGCTGCCAGAAGACAGCAAGCAAATTATTTTTGGACATGTGATTGAAGGGGCTAAGATTCTAGAGGAATACAAAATGCCGCAAATGGTGATCGATATTTGTTATCAGCATCATGGAACGACTTTAATGAAATTCTTCTATGTGAAAGCTAAAGAGCGGAATCCGGAAATAACTGAGGCAGAATTCCGTTATCCTGGTCCGAAGCCACAGACAAGAGAAGCGGGTGTAGTAAGTATCGCCGACAGCTGTGAAGCAGCAGTACGCGCAATGGATCATCCATCAATGGAAAAAATCAGCAGATTTGTTCATGAGTTGATTGAAGAACGTATCTCTGATGGGCAATTGGACGATTCCGGCTTGACGTTGAAAGAAATTCGAATTGTCGAAAAATCGTTAATCAGCAGTTTGAGTTCGACCTTCCATTCACGGATTAAATATCCGAAGATGAAATCAGAAGCTGAGAAAATGAAAGAAGAGCAAGAAAGAGGCGAACGGTAGTGGATATTACCTTTATTGATGAAACCGGCGAAGTTTCTCAAGATAGAATCACTGAAGTTGACGACTTGCTGCAATTTGCAGCCGACTATTTGAAGCTGCCAGAAGACACGGAGATGTCGGTCACTTTTATGGACAATGCGGCCATTCAGATTATTAATCGGGATTATCGCGATAAGGATGCACCAACGGATGTGATCAGTTTTGCTCTAGAAGAAGACGGTGAAGATGAGGGTCCGATAATTTTTGACGAGGAGATGGCAATGCCAAGAAATCTAGGCGATATAATGATTTCTACAGAACGTGCAGCAGAACAGGCGGAAGAGTACGGACATAGTTTCGATCGGGAATTAGGCTTTTTAGCTGTTCATGGTTTTTTGCATATCAATGGCTATGATCATATGACCCCGGAAGATGAGAAAGAAATGTTCGGACTACAGAAAGAGATTTTGGATGCCTATGGACTCAAAAGATAAAAAAGAAAAAGTAGCTAAGACAGATGAAATGGATAAAACTGAAAAAATAGATGAGACAGAAAAAGCAGTTAGAGTGGATAAAATAGAAGAACCTAAAAAGATGGAAAATCGGGGGAAGAACAAGCATTTTATCACTTCTTTAGAATTTGCTTTTAAAGGAATACAAACAGTCTTTGAAGAAGAACGCAACATGCGTAAACATGTTCTTCTAGGTGGGCTAGCAATGCTAGCTGGAGTCATTCTTGGGTTAGACCGTTTAGAATGGCTATGGATTTTTCTGGCAGTTTTTTTGGTTTGGATAGTTGAAATCATTAATACTGTGTTTGAAAATGTGGTAGATATGTGTACGGAATGTCACTACAATGCCATTGGCAAAAAGATCAAGGATATGGCCGCTGGTGCGGTATTGCTGACATCTATTTTTGCTGTAATTGTTGGCTTGATTATTTTCTTGCCAAAAATTCTGGAATTTTTAGACGCATGAAATTGAGAGAATGTTGTTTAGCTGGGACGAACGAGCTTTTGTAAGCTGAAAAGGTTCGCCCAGTTTTTTTCAGGAAAGGAATAAAAACTATGACAGAACATAAATCAGGATTTGTTGCAATTGTTGGTCGTCCTAACGTTGGAAAATCAACCTTGCTGAACCGGATTGTTGGGCAAAAGATTGCCATTATGAGCGACAAAGCTCAAACTACCCGTAACAAAATTCAAGGAGTGTATACGACGGATGAAGCTCAATTGGTTTTCATTGATACTCCTGGAATTCATAAACCCAAACATCGTTTAGGTGATTATATGGTGGAGGCTGCCTATAGTGCATTGCGGGAAGTCGATGCGATCATGTTCATGATTAGTGCTGATCAAAAGCGCGGGCCAGGAGACAACTTCATTTTGGAACGATTGAAAAACCAAAACGTTCCTGTTTATTTAATTATCAATAAGATTGATAAGATTCATCCAGATGAATTACTGGCAATCATTGATGATTATCGTCAGGTGATGGAATTTAAGGAAGTTATTCCTATTTCAGCAACTGAAGGCAATAATGTAGAACACATGATGGAAACTTTAGTGGATCAGATGCCGGAAGGTCCGCAATATTTTCCAGAAGATCAAGTGACCGATCATCCAGAATATTTTATTGTTTCGGAGTTAATCCGAGAAAAGGTATTGCAACTGACCCGTGATGAGGTTCCCCACTCAGTAGCAGTAGTAACTGACTCAATGAAGCGGGATGAGAACGAGAAGATTCATATCCAAGCGACGATTATAGTAGAGCGTACGAGTCAAAAGGGAATTATTATTGGCAAAGGCGGGAAAATGCTGAAAAATGTCGGAACGCAAGCACGTAAAGATATTGAGCGCTTGTTGGGAGACAAAGTGTTTCTGGAATTGTGGGTAAAGGTTCAAAAGGACTGGCGCGACAAGAAAACCTATTTGCAGGATTACGGCTACCGTAACGATGATTATTAAGATGAGCAGAGGTGAAGCGAGGCTTTACCTCTATTTGTTAGCCTATTAGATAGAAATCCCTTTATAATAGAAAGAAAGAGCAGAGGTGACGTGATGGCACAAGTAAGTGAAACCAAAGGCTTGATCCTTTTTAGTCGGGATTACAAGGAAAAGGATAAGCTGATTAAGATTTTTACCGAGTCGGCCGGGAAAGTTATGTTTTTTGCCAAGGGGATTCACCGACCGAATAATCCGCTGCGGTCTGCAGTTATGCCTTTTACCGAGGCAGTCTATATTGGTAATTTGAAGGAAGACGGCTTATCCTTTTTAAATAGTGCCAAAGAGATTCACCCGTTGCGCAAGCTGCAGGAGGACATTTTTCTAAATGCTTACGGTTCCTATATCTTAGGTTTAGTGGATGCCGCTATTGATGATCATGTCTATGATCCGGCTTTGTATGGCTTTACTAAACAGGCACTAGAGTTGATGGATCAAGGGTACGATGGCGAAACAATCTTGAATATTTTTGAATTGCAAATTATGCAACGATTTGGGGTAGCTTTAAACTGGAGAGCCTGCAGTATTTGTGGAAAGACTACTGGAGCCTTTGATTTTTCTTCGAAATACAGTGGGGTTTTGTGTCAGGATCATTGGCACATGGATGAACACCGTTACCATGCAGATCCGCGGGCAATTTATTTCATTCGCATGTTTTCGACGATTTCTTACGATAAAATCAGTAGTGTAAATTTGAAGCCGGAAACTAAGCAGGCTATCCGTAAAACGATTGATCAGCTTTATGAAGAATATGTTGGATTGCATCTGAAAAGCAAACGATTCATTGATCAAATGGGTGAGTGGCAAAATATGCTGAAGCCGTTAGATCCAAAAAATGATGCTGAATAGTCTGCGCTGTCTTAAAGACGGTGCAGATTTTTTTTTATAGATCTTTGACTGGTAAAAACTTTAATAGAGTCAAAATCTGCTTTTTCAGATTCTTTCTTGAAAAAATCCCTCGTTTGTTTAACAAATTTTCCAGCTTTCCTTGACCTTTAATGATAAAATGATTAATATACTTTAAACATAAACTTATGAGAATTTCATTTTGGAAAAGGAGTGGTATAGATGAAGGAACTTTGGGATGTGCTACGCCCAGAAGAACAGATCGAATTACAAATAAGAAGGTTGTATCAAGAGCATCATTTTCATCTATACCAATTAAACAGCTTTGAGGAATTTGAAGGCTATCAGCAACAGCGGAATTTTTTTAAAGATAGTACGATTATTACCTTTACCGGAAATGATGGTCGAACGATGGCTTTGAAGCCGGATGTAACGATTTCGATTGTAAAAAATACACCCTCAGGGGAGCGTCGTAAAGTTTATTACGTAGAAGATGTTTATCGTCAAGATCGTCAAGAGGGGGAATATCAAAAGATTCGTCAAGTGGGAATTGAGATTATTGACAACATCGGACAAAAAGATGAACTTGAGGTTCTGCGTTTGGCTTGGCAGAGTCTAGCCTTAGTAGGCGAAGGAACCTTAGACCTTTCTCACATGGGGATAATCAATGCAATTTGCGAACAATTCCCTGAAGAGGAGCGGGATCAGGTTCTGAAAGCTTTACAGCATAAAAGCTCGCATGCCATGGATGAATTGACTCAGAAATACAATTTGCCAAAAGAAGAAAGTGAGAACTTAGGAAAATTACTGCGACTTTCTGGTAAGTTTGAACAGTTTTACGAAAAAGCACGTGGGTTGCTATCTACATTGCCTAAAGCACAAGCTGCACTAGATGAGTTGAAGGAATTACACGATCAGTTGACAAGTGACTCTGAGTTGTCTTCGTTGATTCGTTTGCGACTAGACTTTTCAATTATGAACGATGCGGATTATTACAGCGGATTATTGTTCCAAGGATTTATTAAGGAATCAAAGGAAACCATTCTTCATGGCGGACGTTATGACCTCCTGCTAAAACGCCAGGGAAAAAGTCAAGGTGCGATTGGGTTTGGTATGAAGCTGAATCATGTGGGTGAAAAAAAAGCACCGAAGGACTCCGAGTATTTAAACATCGCCTTACCAAAAGGACGGATGGGAGATACGGTCTATCAATTATTTACCAAAGCCGGAATTGCCAGCGAGGGAGTTTTCGAAGACAATCGCAAGCTGATTTTTGTTGATGAAACAAATAAATTACGCTTTTTCTTAGTGAAACCTAGTGATGTAGCGATCTATGTGGAGCATGGTGCCGCTGATATAGGGGTTGTTGGCAAAGATATATTGATGGAGAATTACGCACATGTTATTGAGTTTTTAGATCTACACCTAGGAGAATGTCGAATTGCAGTGGCGGCCTGCAATGATTTCGTAGAGGATGAAAGTAGACCGTTGAGAGTTTCAACGAAGTACTCCAACATTACACGAGATTATTATGACAGCTTAGGCCGTTCGATTGAGTTGATTGGATTGCATGGTTCGATTGAATTAGCGCCATTATTAGATTTATCAGACGTAATTGTCGATATCGTGGAAACAGGTACTACTTTGAAGGAGAACAATTTAAAGGTGATTCAGGATATCGCACCCTCTTCTGCACGGTTAATTATTAACCATGCTACTTGGCGTTTTAAGCAAGCACGCATTCAGGAGGTTATTGAGAAAGTGAGGCAGGAAATTTGAGAATCTTTTCAACTGTAAAACAAACGCAGGAAGAAATTTTGGCGCGAAAAATGTCTGAATCCGTCGATGTTTCGGCTACTGTATCTGAAATAGTAACGAAGGTTAAAACTGGCGGAGATCAGGCGATAAAACAACTGACAAAAGAAATCGATGGTGTTGAACTCGCTGATTTGCGGGTAGTAGCTGCGGATATTGAAGCTAGTGTGAATGAGATTTCTAGTGAGTTGCTCGCTGTTTTGAAAAAAGCCAAAGAAAATATTACGGCTTACCACGAAAAGCAGGTTCGCCAGGGATTTGTCTCAACCTCGGAACAAGGAATTGTCATGGGACAACGTGTATTACCCTTAGAAACGGTGGGCGTTTATGTGCCCGGCGGAACAGCAGCTTATCCCAGTACGGTATTAATGGATGTATTGCCAGCTAAAATTGCTGGGGTGAAGCGAATCGTTATGATCACTCCTCCAAGCAAAGAAGGAAAATTAGCACCAGCTATTCTCGCGGCTGCACACGTTGCTGGTGTGGATGAAATTTATCAAGTCGGTGGAGCGCAAGGTGTGGCTGCACTAGCCTATGGAACGGAAACGATTCCGGCAGTTGACAAAATTGTTGGACCGGGAAATATTTATGTTGCAACAGCGAAACGTATGGTTTACGGCTTGGTTGATATTGATATGATCGCAGGTCCAAGTGATGTCTTGATTGTGGCGGATGACAGTGCCAATCCTGAATGGTTAGCCGCGGATTTAATTGCTCAGGCCGAGCATGATCCCTTGGCGCAGGCCATTTTGATTACAACCTCAGAGTCAATGATAAAAGCAGTGGATCAAGCAGTACAACAGCAATTAGTTGACCTGCCGAGACAAGCAATTGCTCAGCAATCATTGGACAATAATGGGAAACTGATTTTAACTCGGGATTTAGACGAGGCCATTTCCTTAGCAAATCAGGTGGCACCAGAACATTTGGAGTTAGCAGTTGATCAACCTTTTGGACTATTAGGAAAAGTAAGAAATGCCGGCAGTGTCTTTTTAGGCCATTACACGCCTGAGGTTTTAGGTGATTATTTTGCTGGACCAAACCATACTTTGCCAACGGAAGGAACCGCTCGCTTTTATTCCCCTTTGTCGGTAGACGATTATGTGAAGAAAAGCAGCTATCTTTACTATACACCAGAAGCATTGGCAGAGGCAGGCCCTTCCGTTGAATTATTTGCTAAAACGGAACACTTAGATGGCCATGCCCGTTCAATGGCGATTCGATTAAGGGGGGAAAAGGAATGAATTTCTTACATTCAAAATATGCTCATTTAGTTCCTTATACACCTGGAGAGCAACCAAAAGAATCTAACTTTATTAAGCTGAATACGAATGAAAGTCCTTATGAGCCAGCACCATCAGTTATGGAGGCAGTTAAGGCAGCAGCTCATACGTTAAACCGTTACTCCGATACTGCTGTAAGAATTGTTGTTGACCCCTTAGCAAAGCAGTTAGGAGTCAAAGCGGACCAAGTTATTTTAGGGAATGGCAGCGATGAAATTTTATCCTTTATTTTCCAAGCGTTCACCGAAAAAGGGATGTCTTTTCCAGATGTAACCTATGGCTTTTATGCTATCTATTGTGATATGTATCAAGCGCAGGCCAATGTGGTACCTTTGATGGAAGATTTTACCTTAGATTTATCGGCTTATGATGCATTGGCAGGAACTGTAATTATTGCTAATCCCAATGCACCAACGGGTTTGCTGCTTTCCTGTGAGGAAATATGCGACTTCTTGAAACGACATCCGGATCGTTTGTTGGTGGTGGATGAAGCGTATATTGATTTCGGTGGTCAATCAATGATTGCCCACATTGAAGAGTTTGATAATCTGTTGGTGGTAGGTACCTTTTCGAAATCACGTCAGTTGGCGGGAGCACGTTTAGGTTATGCTGTAGGGAACAGTCAATTGATTGGGAATCTGAATCAGATCAAATACAGTGTGAATCCCTACAATATCAATGCAATGACCCAGGCTGCGGGGGCTGCAGTGTTAGCCAAGCAGGATTATGTGGACCAATGTATCAAGAAGACGATTGAAGTAAGAAAGTGGAGTACACAGGAATTGAAAAAACGAGGCTTTGAAATGACAGACAGCTATTGCAATTTCCTGTTTGCCAAACATTCTGAATTTGCTGGCGAAACGTTATTTGAGGCGTTGCGAGAACAAAAAATCTTAGTCCGCTGGTTTAATCAACCGCGTACAAAGGACTATTTACGTATTTCAATTGGAACCAAAGAACAAATGGAACGCTTGATGGATGCCGTGGATCGAATTTTGGAAGGAGCCAACTAATGAGAAAAGCAGAAGTGACGCGCAATACCTCGGAAACGAAGATTCAACTCCAATTAGCTGTGGACGGAACTGGCCAACAAAATATTAAAACAGGTATTGGTTTTCTAGACCACATGCTGGAATTGTTTACTCGTCATGGCCGTTTTGACTTAGAGCTGGTCTGTGACGGCGATATCGAAGTGGATGCCCATCATACAACGGAGGATGTAGGGATTGCGATTGGTCGTGCCTTTTCTGAAGCTTTGGGCGAACGTCGCGGAATTAAGCGCTATGGCAGTATGATGCTTCCGATGGATGAAGCCTTGGTGATGACTGCTTTAGATATCAGTGGACGTGGAATGGCCGTCGTTGAGCTGGATATTCCTACCGAAAAAATTGGCCAACAGTTTGATACGGAGCTGGTTGAGGAGTTCTTCATTGCTTTTGCTCGTGAATTAGGAGCAACCATTCACTTACATCAAATTGCTGGCAAAAATAGTCATCATATTGTTGAAGCCTGCTTTAAAGGATTTGGTCGAGCATTAGGCGAAGCAGTCACCATCAATCAGGCGGCGCCAGATGAAATTCCTTCAACTAAAGGAACGATTATCTAGAAAGGGAGAATCTGATGATAGCGATTATTGATTATGGTGTCGGCAATTTATTCAGTTTAACCCGCTCGTTGGAATATATTGGCGAGAAGAGTATTGTAACAAGAGACTTAAGTATCCTAGAAGCGGCTGATCACATTATTCTACCTGGTGTTGGAGCTTTTGGGGATGCAATTGAAAAATTAGAGCAGCTGGAATTAATTGCGCCAATTCAGCAATTAGCAGCCAGCGGAAAACCCTTCTTAGGGATTTGTTTAGGGATGCAGTTGCTATTCGAAACGAGTGAAGAATTCGGCAATTATCGAGGGCTAGGATTGATTCCTGGAAAGATTGTTTCTATGACAGAGGCCTTTCGAAAACAGGCGATTGATTTGAAGGTACCGCAAATTGGCTGGAACCAATTGGAAATTTTGCAAGAGGATTGCCCGCTGGTTCGCGCTATCCAACAAGGCGATTATGTTTATTATGTGCATAGCTTCTATGGAGCGGATTGCGAAGACTCACTGGTTGCAGTTAGCGATTATGGTGTCAAAATTCCCGGGATTGTCCAAAAGGAAAATGTCATGGGGACTCAGTTTCATCCAGAAAAAAGCGGCGATGTCGGATTGAAAATTCTTAAAGCATTTGCGGAGGTGGGAAAATGAAAATCTTTCCAGCAATCGATTTATTAAATCAAAAGGTCGTTCGTTTGTATCAAGGAGACTACGATCAGCAGGAAATCTTTGGTGATGATCCAGCAGCTTTTGCCAAGTCCTTTGAGGAGGCGGGAGCAAAATATCTGCATTTGGTCGATTTGGATGGTGCTAAGGCTGGGAAGCTGCACTATTTCGAAATTGCGAAGCAAATTGTTGAACAAACCAACTTGTTTGTCGAAGTTGGCGGTGGCATTCGCGATGAAGCAACGATTCAACATTGTCTGGATGCTGGAGTGGATCGAGTAATTTTAGGAACAATTGCGCAAAAAGATCCTGAGTTTACACAAGCTATGCTGGCAAAGTATAGCGAGAAAATTGCCATTGGAGTAGATGCTAAAGAGGGGAAAGTAGCAGTAGAGGGCTGGTTGGAAAAAACCGAAACCGATGCTTTTGAATTCTGTCAGCAGCTGCAACGCTGGGGAGCAAAGACCATTATTTTCACGGAGATTTCCCGGGATGGGACAGGTCAAGGAATTAATATTCCTTTGTACCAAAAACTGAATGAATTAGATTTGGAAATTGTGGCTTCTGGCGGAGTAGCCAGTTTAGCGGATATTGAACAATTAAAGGCGATTCAGATTGGTGGAGCAATTGTCGGCAAATCCCTTTATAATGGTAGCTTGAAGCTAGAGGATGTCTTGGCAGCCGGCAAGGAGGAGAACTAATGCTCGCAAAACGAATTATTCCTTGTTTGGATGTCCGGGATGGCCGAGTAGTCAAGGGGGTAAACTTTGCTGGGCTGAAGGATGTGAATGATCCAGTTACTTTGGCACGGTTTTACAATGAGCAGGGAGCGGATGAATTAGTTTTCTACGATATTACAGCTTCAGCCGAAGATCGTGAGCTGTTTACTGATATTTTAGAGGCTGTTGCCTCAGAGGTATTTATTCCTTTAACTGTGGGCGGCGGAATTAATGAAGTAGCTGATTTTGAACGGGTATTAAATTGTGGTGCCGATAAAGTCAGTGTTAATTCTGGGGCTTTGCGAAATCCTCAACTGATTGAGGATGGGGCCAAGCGTTACGGCAGTCAATGTGTGGTTCTTTCGGTTGATATTCGAAAGGTAGGCGATCAGTGGCGGGTTTTTGCTAAGGGTGGTCGCGAAGATACTGGTTTGGACGCGTTAGAATGGATCAAAAAAGGCGAAGCATTAGGTGCCGGCGAGCTGGTAATTAACAGCATGGATACGGATGGCGTGAAGCAGGGATTTGATTTACCTTTGTTAACAGCGGTTAGTGAAATCAGCGCATTACCGATTGTTGCCTCTGGAGGAGCCGGAAACAGTGAAGATTTTTATCGCTTGTTCCAGCTGCCCAATATTGAAGCAGGCTTAGCAGCTTCGATTTTCCATTATGGCGAAGTAAAAATTCCTGATTTAAAGCGTCAATTAACAGAAAAAGCAATTCCAATGCGAATTGTTTAGAGGAGGAAGCAGATGGAACTGAAATTTGATGAACAAGGCTTAATCCCAGTTATTGTACAGGATGCCCAAACCAATCAAGTCTTGACCTTGGCTTATATGAATCAAGAAAGTTTAACCTTAACGTTGAAGGATCGTTTAATGACCTTTTATTCTCGCAGCCGTCAAGAGTTATGGCGCAAAGGAGAAACTAGTGGGAACTACCAGCATTTAGTCTCTTTGACCGCTGATTGCGATCAAGATGCCTTAGTTGCTAAGGTGACCAAGGATGGGCCTGCCTGCCATATTGGTTCAGAAAGCTGCTTTACTGAACAGCTTTTTGGTGAGCAGGAGCAGGAGAAAGTTCAACTAACTGATCTTTATCAATTAATTAAGGAGCGCAAGACGTCACCAAAGGAAGGTAGTTATACCAGCTACTTGTTCGATAAGGGGTTAGAAAAGATTTTGAAAAAAATTGGTGAAGAATCTACCGAAGTTGTTATTGGAGCAATGAAGGCAGATCGTCAGGAAACTGTTTTTGAAGCAGCGGATTTAACTTATCATATGCTAGTGCTTTTAGTGGAAATGGGCATTACGGTAGAAGAGGTTCAGCAGGAATTAGCCAAACGGCATGTCGTCGATCATAAGGTGAAGCAAGAAACGTTAAAATAGGGGGAAGTTTCATGTTCTATTCAAACGCACATACCCACAGCACCTGGTGTGATGGTAAGGATACGATGCAATCGATGGCTGAGGCAGCTATTCAATTAGGTTTTACTGACTTAGGCTTTACCAGCCATTCTTCAGCACCCTTTGATCCTTCTTGTCCTGGCGTTGCTGATGAATCAGGGTACCAAAAGGAGGCCCATGGACTGCAGGAGCAATTCAAGGATTATTTGACGATTCGTTTAGGTTTGGAATGGGACTACTATAGTCCAGATCCACAGATTGGCTATGACTATTTTGTGGGGTCGGTGCATTACTTACCACCAAGAAATGGCGTCTATCGTTCAGTTGATGAAAGTCCAGAAACGCTGATGGAAACTTTGCGGGACTGGTATGGCGGCGACAATCTGTTAATGATTCAGGACTACTACGACACCGTAGTGAGTCATATTCAACAGCATCAGCCGAAAATCGTCGGGCACTTTGATCTGATTACAAAGTTCAATGAGAAGGCCTCTTGGTTTGATGATAAAAGCAGCGCATACCAGAAGATTGCTTTGAAGGCATTAGATAACGTAATTGATTTGGTTCAATCCTATGGCGGTTTGGTAGAAGTGAATACTGGAGCCATTTCTCGTAATTGGCGAACACAGCCTTATCCGGATTGTTTCTTGCTGCAGCAGCTGCAGTTAAGAGAATGCCCGGTGATTGTCACTAGTGACAGTCATGAAACAAATACGTTAAATTTTCATTTTAAAGAGACTGGTGAACTATTGAAGTCCTTAGGTTTTACCTCGACGGTTCAATTAAAGGATGGCGAATTTCAAAAAATTTCGTTTTAAGCTAAATACGATTTGACAAACCATAGGAAAAGTCGATATTATAGTAGCAAGTTGAATAGGTGCGTTGAGCAAAAAAAGAAGTTCATCCCTCAGTGAAGCGAGTTCGGGTCAGTGGAAGCCGAATGTGATATGAATTTTCCCGGCGTTTGTGAGCACAGTAGTTGAAAGCTGCCAAGTTTTTTTGACTTGGAAGTAGGGTGGAACCGCGTTAATACGTCCCTATGTCTATTGCAGACATAGGGCTTTTTCATGTTTTTAGAACATTCAAGGAGGAAAATAAATGAGTAAACGATCCATGCAAGACATTATTTTGACATTGCAAAAATTTTGGTCCGACAATGGTTGTATGCTGATGCAGGCCTATGACACAGAAAAGGGTGCCGGAACGATGAGTCCTTATACCTTTTTACGGGCAATTGGACCAGAACCTTGGCGGGCAGCTTACGTGGAGCCATCACGTCGGCCAGCGGATGGACGCTACGGAGAAAATCCCAACCGTTTGTATCAGCACCATCAGTTTCAGGTAGTGATGAAGCCTTCACCAGAGAATATTCAAGAGCTGTACTTAGACAGCTTGCGCTTACTGGGAATTGATCCACTGGAGCATGATATTCGCTTTGTAGAGGACAACTGGGAAAACCCATCAATGGGCTGTGCAGGACTAGGCTGGGAAGTTTGGCTAGATGGAATGGAAATCACCCAATTTACTTATTTCCAACAAGTTGGCGGACTACCTTGTCATCCTGTAACAGCTGAATTAACTTATGGTTTGGAACGTTTGGCTTCTTATATTCAAGAAGTGGAAAGTGTCTACGATCTGCAATGGTCAGATGATGTAAAATATGGCGAAATCTTCAAGCAGCCAGAATATGAACATTCAAAATATTCCTTTGAAGTTAGTGACCAAAAGATGCTGCTGGATAACTTTGATAAATTCGAAAAGGAAGCACAACGATGCATTGATGAAGATTTAGTGCATCCGGCCTATGATTACATTTTAAAATGCAGTCATACCTTTAACCTACTAGATGCGCGCGGAGCCGTTTCAGTCACTGAACGGGCAGGCTACTTGGCACGTATTCGTAATATGGCACGAGCTGTTGCGAAAATCTTTGTGGCAGAACGTGAAAAATTAGGATTCCCATTGTTAAATCATGAGGAGGGCAAATAAAAATGGCAAAAGATCTATTATTAGAAATCGGTTTAGAAGAAATGCCTGCCCATGTGGTTTGGCCCAGCAGTAAACAGCTGGAAGAACGTGTAGTGAAATTTTTAGAAGAAAATAGTTTAACCTTTGATTCAGTGGAAAGCTTTTCGACCCCTCGTCGTTTGGGGATTCGAGTAACCAATATTCCTGATCGTCAAGAAGATGTTCAAGAAGAAGTTAAAGGGCCAGCTAAGAAGATTGCTCAGGACACAGAGGGGAATTGGAGCAAGGCAGCAGAAGGGTTTGTTCGTGGGCAAGGTTTGACCACGGATGCGATTACTTTCCGTGAAGTGAATGGTGTCGAATATGTTTATGTAACGAAGTATATTCATGGAAAAGAAAGCAACGAAGTGTTAACGCAATTAGATAAAGTTATCACTAGTATGACCTTCCCAGTAACTATGCATTGGGGCGATACTACTTTTGAATACATTCGTCCAATTCACTGGATTGTCGCTTTATTGGATGAAGAAGTGATCCCTTTTGAAATTTTAGATGTGAAAACGGGTCGTGAAACCCGCGGACATCGTTTCTTAGGTGACAACGCGGTAATCAATGAGCCAAAAGAATACGAAGAAAAATTGAAGGAACAATTTGTCATTGCGAATGCCCAAGAGCGCCAACAAATGATTATTGATCAAATCAATCAATTGGCTGCCGAGAATAAATGGCAAATTGATCTGGATGCGGATCTTTTAGAAGAAGTAAGTAATTTGGTTGAATATCCAACTGTTTTTGTGGGCGACTACGAAGAGCGCTTCTTATCCGTTCCTGAAGAAGTTTTAGTCACTTCCATGAAGGAACATCAACGCTATTTTGATGTTCGTAATCAAAAAGGAATCTTGCTTCCTCACTTTATTTCTGTACGTAACGGGAATAATGTTAAGCTGGACAATGTCATTAAAGGAAATCAAAAAGTACTAACCGCTCGCTTGGAGGATGCGGACTTTTTCTACGAAGAGGACAAAAAGCTCTCTATTGATGCTTGTGTTGAAAAACTGAAAAACGTAACCTTCCATGAAAAAATCGGCAGCATCTATGAAAAAATGCAGCGGGTTGGCAAAATTAGTCAGCTGATTGGTAAGCAAGTAGGCTTAACAGAGGACGAATTAACTGATTTGCAGCGAGCTTCCGAGATTTATAAGTTTGACCTAGTCACTAACATGGTGGGTGAATTCCCTGAATTACAAGGGATCATGGGTGAGAAATATGCGTTGCTGCAAGGGGAAAAACCAGCAGTTGCTCAGGCTGTTCGAGAGCATTACCTGCCGATTTCAGCTGAAGGTGATTTGCCTGAATCGAGTATCGGAGCAGTTTTAGCAGTAGCTGACAAGCTGGACAGTATTTTAGCCTTCTTTGCGGTAGAAATGATTCCAAGTGGTTCAAACGACCCATATGCTTTGCGTCGTCAAACTTATGGAATTGTACGTATTATTGAAAACAAAGGCTGGAGTTTCCCATTCCGAAAAGTTCAGCAAGTAGTGGCTGAAGCAATTAATGCAGATGAAGCCAGCTTTGGCATTCATTTCAATCAAGATCAACAAGCATTAGTGGACTTCTTCAAAGGCCGTTTACGCCAACGTCTGCAGCTGCAAAATATCCGTCATGACTTGATTGATGCAGTATTGGCATCGAAGCAGGATGACTTAACCCAAATTTTTGAAACGGCTCGTATTTTTGGTCAACATGTTAAGGATGTTGATTTCAAGGAATCGATGGAAGCTTTAACTCGGGTAATCAACTTAGCTAAGAAAGTAAATACTGAAGCGGTTGGTCAAAAGGTTGATCCAAAACTCTTTGAAAATGAGAGTGAAAAAGAATTATTTGCTGCGGTAAAATCTGCTTGTGATCAGTTTGGCGATCAATCCATGGCAGATAATTATGAAATGCTAGCAAACCTGCGTCCGGTGATTGAGCGCTACTTTAACGAAACGATGGTTATGGCAGAAGACGAAAAAGTCCGCAATAACCGATTAACTCAATTAGCACAGATTGCTGATATGGCGGAAGCTCTAGCAAGTATCGATAAAATCATTACAAAATAAGCAGAAAGAAACCTTCAGACAAACGCGTCTGAAGGTTTTTTTGCATTATAAAATGAGTTTTAATAGCACTGGGATATACACAAGATACAATAGAACCGAATAGCCTAATGAAGAAGCAGCGTATTCCTGATCACCGCCGTAAGATCGAGCGAGGATCGGTACGGAGTTTTGTACCGGCATGGCTGATTGAATGATAAAGACAGACAGCATCAGCTCAGGGACATGAATCCATTGCCCCAATAACCAAACAATTAACGGGGACAGCAAATAACGGCCTACTAAAACGCCAAGAATGTCCTTATTCAGCTTAAGGTTTCGAATTCCTACATTGTACACGATGATTCCGATGACAAACATTGACAAGGGTGTAGTTAAATTACCTAAGTAAGCAAAAAAGGTCGCAGCTTCATTCGGCATAGGCAGGCTAAGCAGTACCCAGCCAACGCCCACTAAAAATCCTAACAGAGCAGGTGAGAATATTTTTTTTAGAACCTGCAACGGATGAAAATGAACCGTTGCTTGTTCAATTTGCGGATGGTCTTTGGCTATCAAATAGATCCCGATGGTCCAAAATAAGGTAGTATTCACAATGTAATAGAGCAGGACATAGGGCACTGATTTCTCACCAAAGATAGCTAAATTAATCGGTAAGCCAATAAAAATCGTATTGGAGCAAGTAAACATTGTGGCGAAGGCTCCTTGGCGACCTTCTGAAACCTTGAATAGTTTGACATATAGGTAGCTGAAGGCAAAGGTCAGCAGCATGGAAATAAGCGGAATAATCATTCCACTGAATAATTGCAAAAATTCTTCACGGGAAAAGTTCTTGGTAATATTCAAAAACATATTGCAGGGAAGGGCAATTTGCAGCACCAATTTGGAGAAAACATCCCCCACTTGGTTGGTAAACCACTGTTTATAGGTCAAAAAATAGCCGATAAACATTAAAGCAAAAATTAAAAATATATTGATATATGCAGATAGCATGAACAACACCTCGCTTCAACTATACCGAAAAACCCCTCTCCCAACAAGATGAATTGGAAGAGGAGTGAAAATTTTCTTAGTTTTTTTGATACAATAACAAACCCGTCAAATTTTCGATCTGCTCCTCAATGCTTAAACCAACTGTCGTGTCCTTAATCAGAATACGGGTCAGTTCATGATCAATTACTTTTTTCAAAGAGGTTTGATCAGATTGCTTCTCTAGCAGATTCTCAACCGAGGTAAAGGGTTCATGAGTAACCAATTGGAAGCCATAGGAATTGTTCAATAGCGAGTACCCAGCAATGCCAGTAGTCTTCTGATAAGCCTTAGAAAGACCGCCATCAATCACAAACAGCATTCCTTCACCTTTAATGGGTGATTCGCCGCCCTTCACCTTCACCGGTGTATGACCGTTGATGATACGAGAGGCGGGTGAATAAAGACCAAACTCTTCTAAAATCATTTCGCAGATTTCTTTTTTATCCCGGAAAGAGTAGTAGCTGTTTTTTACTTCCAAATGCGTCTTTTTATCATTGATGAAGTAGCGCTCAAAGGTTGTCATGGCACTCTTTCCAAATTGGGGTGAGATTTTACCAGTCCAGCAATACCAGATCCAATCAGCATGTGGATTATCTGTACTTTGATCATTGCAACCTAACCGGATTTGGTTTTCGAAAAACTCCAGCAGGCCTTTGCCTTCATAAAGATCCTTGCCAACTTTTAGGGGTAGGAAGTTCCCCTTTTCATCCAATGGAATACAACCATGGAACAGCAAGTGTTGATTGTAAACCAAGTACATGGAGCCTTTGTCCAGTAAGAAATTCATATGTTCTTGCATTTTGACCGACATTTGGAAAGAGGCCATCAGCATATCCACTACATAATATTCCTGCTGAGTAAGGGCATAAGGGTCCTTTTGCACTGTTTTGAAACAGCTGCCCTGCAAAGGGTAAGTATCTTTGCCCAGTTTGATTGTATTGGACTTGAAATTGATCTGATTAAACATTAAACGATCTTCCATCTCAAATTCGGGATGACGTTGAATCAGCTGTCCTTCCAGTTTAAATTGTAAAATAGATAAAGCTTGGTGAACCTTTTCCAGCGTATCTAAACTTTCGATGGAATAGTCTGCGCTGCAATTTTTTTCTTTGGGTGTGAAGACCGGATTTTTTTCATAGTGCTCTTCAGCGTACATAAACAAAGGACGCAGATTTAAGGCATAAGCCTGTTCAATTTCATAAAGATAATTGTAACGGGCAGCAATTCGCAGCAGGGTTATTAGGCAGGCGCGAGAGCCGCCGTAAGCACCCATCCATAAAATATCGTGGTTGCCCCACTGAACGTCGACGGAGGGCTGCTGGCATAAACGGTCCATAATCTTGTCGGCGGCCGGTCCACGGTCGTAAATATCGCCAACGACATGCAGATGGTCTAAGACTAAGCGCTGAATACTGTTGCATAAAGCTATAATGAAAGGTTCACCCTGATCCAGCTCCAAAAGATGAGACATGATTTGGTCAAAGTAATCAGCTTTATCCTGATAATTAGTGTCAGTATACATTAACTCTTCAATAATATAAGCATATTGTTTTGGCAAAGCCTTTCTTACCTTTGAACGAGTATATTTGGTTGAAGAATAGCTCAGCAATTCTAACAATTGGCGTATTTTTTTGCGATACCAGGAACAATCCTTATGATCGAAGAAGGTATTGCTTGCTAATGCTTCTCGTGGGTAAGCTACTAAAATAGTCAGTTTGTCTTTTTCATGGGAAGTCAAACGGTCCTGAAACAGGCCGCTGATTTTCTCCTTGATGTTACCAGCTCCGGTACGCAGAATATGGTTAAAGGCATCGTACTCACCGTGAATATCGCTGATATACAATTCGGTTCCTTTAGGCAAGTGCATGATTGCTTCCAGATTAATTAATTCAGTCAAGATTGCTTCCTTGGTAGTGAATTCTTTTTCCAGCATTTGGTAATATTTTTCACGGGTAGACAGCATAAAAACCTCCAATTAATTTGGCAAATGGCTATCCATGTGTTCAGCAATCAGGGTAGCTGCCTCTTCAATGGATTTGTTGGTTACATCAAGTGAGAATGCCCCTAAATCATCAAAGACACCTAAAGCATAATCAAGCTCGTCTTTGATTCGTTTAATGTCGGCATAACGAGAATTTTCCTGCAGACCTAATGAATGCAAACGGCTGGTACGGATTTTTTGTTGTGTTTCGGGTTCAATAATTAAGCCTACCAGTTTTTCCTTTGGAACATCCTTAATTTGTTCAGGTAAGGGAACCTCTGGGATTAAAGGTAGATTAGCCACTTTATAGCGGTTATTAGCCAAATACATACTTAACGGTGTTTTCGAAGTGCGAGAGATTCCCAGCAAAACGATATCGGCTTCCATAAAGCCTTTTGGATCTTTTCCGTCATCATATTTCACTGCAAATTCAATGGCTTCCACTCGGTTAAAATATTCTTGGTTCAGTTTGTGGACGGTACCTGCCTCTTGTAAAGGAGCAATACCGGTTTTTTGATGAATGATTTCCATAAAAGGACACATTAAATCCATATATTGTAAGCCAGTTCGATCGCAAAAATCAGCAACAATCTTCGTTAAATTGCTGCTAACCAAAGTTGTAACAACAATCGCCCCGTCCTTTAGAGCATCACTTAAAATTTCTTTCAGCTCTTCTTCGTCCTTCATGAACGGGAAACGATAAGAAGTATCAAACTCAACATCAGGAAATTGTGCAGTAACAGCATTCACCAATTTTAAAGAAGTTTCGCCAACGGCATCAGAGATCATATACAACGGTACACTTTTTTTCATTATTATTTTCTCCTATCGATTAGTTTCTGTTTGTTTCGCTTGCTGCATAATATAATTGAAGATGCGTGATTTTGTAATTTTTCCAATGATTTTTTTCGGATCGTCATCGCTGACCACCGGCAAAGAATCCACTTGGTAATCCAGCAAAACTGCGCCAGCTTCTAAGACGGTATATTCTTTTGTACAGGTCCGGATATGTGGTGCACGGGTCATAACCACCGCAACCGGTGTATTCTGCAGATTGCTGTTCAAGGCTGCCCGCAATAAATCTTTTCGCGACAATAGTCCAACGAGATGCTGTTCCTTATCTGTCACATAAATAGAACCGACATCATACATGAACATATTAGTAATTGCATCGTGGATTGAGGTGTCTTGCGGAGTCAGCAGTGGTGAGAGCATAATATCACCAACTTTCACTGAAAAGATCTTATCGAACAAGAATTGTTCGATGCCGACACCGGTATAGGTATACCCAACTTTGGGGCTGGCCTCCAGCATACCGGCCATAGTTAGAAAAGAAAGGTCTGTACGCAAAGTTGCGTGTGAGATACCTAGATTTTCAGCAATCTTTTCTCCGCTTAACGGCTGCTCTTTTTTTACTATTTCGATGATTTTCTCTTGCCGTTCTGATAGCTTCATAAGTTCCTCCTATAGTACAGTGATTCATTCGTACATCAAATATTATACACTTATTCGCTATATAAACAACATAAACAGATGAATAAACGCATATTTATTTTGTATCGATAAAACAAAATCTTTTACGAAAAAGGCGATAAGCGTTATACTATTTTTGGTTAAATAGCCTGTTGGTCAAGGGGTCAAGACGCTGCGTTCTCAGCGCGGAATCACGGGTTCAAATCCCGTACAGGTTATACAGTGCTGCGGCAGTCGTTTTTTATTAACGATTGCGGCAGCTTTTTTTGAAACAAAAACTAGTTGAGGTGTGCAGCTCACGAAAAAAGTCAATATTTTCCAAGCCGGCAGTGTATACTCTTTTGTATACTAGGTAAAAGACAGGAGGCCGGGCGATGGCACAAGCCAAAAAGGTGATTTGTTACGACAAGCAATTACAGCTGGAGGCGTATACTTTTACTGGCGTTTCGCAAAATTTCCCTAATCACTTTCATGACTATTATGTAATTGGTCTAATCGAAGCAGGGGATCGTCGTTTGGTGGTGAATCAACAGGAATATATGATTGGACCAGGCGATCTCTTGACCTTCAATCCTTACGATAGGCATAGCTGCGAAGAAATTTCTGCCGGATGCTTGACCTATCGCTGTTTTAACATTAAAAAGGGAAAGATGAGTCACATCATGCAGGAGATTGGAGCCGTGGAAGAATTGCCTCATTTTCTTCAGCCTGTTCAAAAGCAACCTAGCACGGTTGATGATTTTACCAGAGTACATCAACTGGTGATGGCTGAACAAGAGGAAGGTGAAAAGGAATTACTCTTTTATTTATTGATGGAGGAATTTCTGCAAAATTTTACTTCCATGGAACAAACCGAACCACTTTTTGCCAAGCAAGAGGTAGAGCGAGTGTGCGACTATTTAGAACAGCATTATGGTGAGAAAATTACTCTGGATCAATTAAGTGAAATTGCTCATCTGAATAAGCATTCTTTGGTTCGCAATTTTACTCGTTACAAGGGGATTACGCCTTATCGCTATTTAGAAACGTTGCGCATTGATAAAGCGAAGAAGCTGTTGGAGCAAGGAAAAAGCTTGTTAGAAGCGGCTCAGCAAACGGGTTTTTACGACCAAAGTCACTTTGCAAATTATTTTAATCGTTTAATTGGACTAACCCCGAGCCAGTACCAGTCTGTCTTTTTAAAAATGAAGGAAAAAGAGGATCTGTATGACGAATGAACGAAAATGTGTCATGGTAGTAGATGAGAAGATGCCTATCGGGATTATTGCGAACAGTACAGCAGTAATGGGCGTTACGATTGGCAAACTATTCCCAGAGGTGGTGGGTCGAAATGTCTATGATCAAACCGGTTACGAGCATCAAGGAGTGATTGAATTTCCGATTCCGATTTTAAAAGGTAATAAAGCGTTTCTGAGAGAATTGAAAGAGAAAATGCAAGACTCGAAGTTTGAACAGGTAACAGTGGTTGATTTCTTTGATGCTGCTCAGAGCTGTAAGACCTATGAGGAATATATTGAGAAGATGAAGAATATTCCTGAATCAGCGCTGCAGTATTTTGGTTTAACCTTTTTTGGTCCTAAAAAACAAGTGAATCAATTAACCGGCAGTTTGCCTTTACTGAGATAAGTTAGAAGCTTTGCTGATTCGTGATTATTCGAGTCGGCAAAGCTTTTTTTGCGACAAAAAAACCTAGCTGCAGTGAGCTAGGTTCAATGAATTATTTACGTTTTTGTTTACCAGAATTACGACCATTAGCAGATTTCTTCGGCTGATTGACCGCTTTAGGCTTAATCGGCTCAGCCTTTTTCATGGTTTGTGGTGTTACAACTTGCTTCGGTGGATTCTTCGCCAATTCTTCTTTAATTTTTGCCTTGATCTTTGGACGCATCAATACATTGGTGATGAAGGTTTGGATACAGCTAAAAATACCCCCGACTACCCAGTATAGTCCCACACCAGCTGGTGAACTGAAGGTCATGAAGACAATCATTAATGGTGAAGCAATCATCATGCTGCGCATCGTCTTTTTCTGTTCTTCAGGAACGCCAATCAAAGAAATGTAGCTTTGCAGCAAATAGGCAATCCCAACAACAACAACCAATACATAACTTGGTTTTGCTAAATCAATACCTAAAAACACAGAGCTCTGAATCCCGGTAGAAAAACGGGCAGTATAATACAAAGCTGAGAAAATAGGCATTTGGATCAGCAACGGTAGACAACCAATGCCGCCCATCATGCTAACATTGTTTTCTTTGTAGACAGCCTGCATTTCTCTTTGGGCCTGTGCTTGCTCTTCAGGTGTTGAAGCTTCTTTTAATTTTGCTTGAGCGGCGTCCACTTGAGGCTTAATCGATTGCATTTTTTCTGTTTGAATTAGTGATTTTTTCGATTGGTTGATTCCTAAAGGCATAATAATCAATCGCACGATAATGGTTAAAACAATGATTGCCAAGCCGTAAGACCAATTAAAGTTTTGAACCATCCACTCCAAAAAACTCTCTAAAGGAACAACTAGGAAACGATAAACAATACCTGATGTATCTGGTTTTCCGTCACTGCCCATACGAACACAGCCAGATAGAAATACCACAAGACTTAGGAGACCCGTTCCAAGAAGCCATTTTTTCATTTTATTCATTTAATTCTTCCTCTGCTAATAAAATTTCACACAGGGAATACTATACTAAAGATCGGACCCCTTTTCAATTGTATTTCAAAAAAAGCCGATGGATTCAACGTTTTCTTAATAGATTACAGAGAATTTATCCCGATCTTTAATGGAGGAGTCCTCATACTTTTCCATGTGGTCTACTCGAGCAAAGGAATGGGGCGGTTGCTTAATCTTTTCTAAGAAGGTATCCACTTGTTCACTTGAGCCGATAGCTTTGATCGTTACGCTGCCATTGTCTTCATTTTTTACAGTTCCGGAAATACCAATTTCCTGAGCCAGTAGTTGTGTAGTATAGCGAAAGCCGACACCTTGGACACGTCCAGTTACATTAATATGCATTTTCATGATCTGATTCCTCCTTTTTTACTATCATAACGAGTTTTGCTGGCTGAGACAAGAAATCGCGTGCTATAATGCCAAAGAGGTGACGCAAGTTGAAAGAAATTCAATCAAACAAAAATCCATTTATCAAAGAAATCAAAAAATTGCAGCAAAAAAAATATCGTCAGCAAACCAATTCCTATATTCTGGAAGGCTTTCACCTAGTGCAGGAAGCTTTTAATGCGGGGGCGGAAATTCAAGAGGTTTTTGTCAATCCGCGAGGGCAAAAGGAATGGGCCGATTGGCTGGCTGAACGTTTTCCTGAGTATTATTTAGTTAGCGATGAAATACTGAAAATGCTAGCGGATCAACCGACACCTCAGGGGATGGCAGCTGTTGTTTCCATGACTGAGGATACGATCGAACAGTTTACTGGGGCATGGCTGTTGTTGGATCAGGTACAAGACCCAGGGAATGTCGGAACAATGATTAGAACTGCAGATGCTGCCGGCTTTAGCGGAGTTGTCTTAGGTGAAGGCACGGTTGATTTATATAATCCCAAAACCTTGCGCAGCATGCAAGGCAGTCATTTTCATTTGGCAGTAGTTTCCAGAAAGCTGCCAGAACTGATTTCTGAGTTGCAATCGCAGAAATTCACCATCTTCGGAACCGCCTTAGACAAAAACGCCAAAAATTATCAGACAGTGGATGTACAGGTTGATTTTGCTTTAGTGATGGGCAATGAGGGGCAAGGAATGCGTCCGGATTTGTTAGCCATGACAGATGCTAATCTTTATATTCCTATCAAGGGTCAGGCAGAGTCTTTGAACGTTGCGGTGGCTGCGGGCATCTTAATGTTTAAGTTAATTAAGTGATTGTGAAGAAAAATTCAGGCTTATTAAGGTTCCTTTAAAGTTCGGTATAAGTAAAGTAACTCACCTTTTTTCTTATCTGAAAGCGTGTTATACTACTAAACAGATACGAAAGAAAAGGGGCTTTGCATCAGATGAATTGGCAAGATGATAAAGAGTATATGTCCTATGTTGAAGATCTGCTAGCTACCAAAGAAGTACAAAGATTGGCAAATTACACCCAACACATGAATTCAACACGCTTGGAGCACTCAATTAGTGTCTCTTATAATAGCTATAAATTAGCAAAACGTTTGAATGGCAACGCGAAGGCAACAGCTCGCGCGGGACTATTACACGATTTGTTTTATTACGATTGGCACACAACTAAGTTTGATGAAGGGTCTCACGCTTACATGCATCCACGTATTGCAGTAAAGAATGCAGAAAAGATTACTGAATTATCTGCACTAGAGCGTGACATTATTATCAAACATATGTGGGGTGCAACTATTACACCACCTAAATACAAAGAGGGCTACATTGTGACAATGGTCGACAAATATTGCGCGATCAAAGAAGCAGCAGCACCACTTACTGCACGTTTGAACAAAAGACGTGTGAAAAAAGAAGTTATCTAAGAGCCTAGCAACTAGGCTCTTTTTTTGTTGGTTCTGCTCTTCGCAGTATCCAAAAGAACGATAACTACATAAAAATAGTTTCTTACTTTTCAAGTGTAAAAGTTGACGGAGAGTAAAGCTTCCGGCTACAATAAAAGAGGTGAGTTATAAGTAAACGACACCTTATCCCCACAATAGATGTGAGCGAGGAAGATAAATTTGATTGGAAAAGACAATTTAGTAAAACAGTTTACGTTAGCTTTATTTGGTACCTTTATCGCGGCACTAGGTATTCGCTTGATTGTAGTCAGCGGATTAGGGGCAGATGCAATCAGCACTTTGGTGTTAGGACTCCTGCAGCATATCCCACTACGCTTTGGTACAATCAGCTTGCTATTTAACGCCATCGTGTTAGTCATCATCTTTTTCTATGATCGCAGCATGGTTGGTATTGGTAGCGTTATCAATGGTTTTGGAGTAGGCTTGTGTTTGAATTTAATAGATTCACTCGGTTTGCTGCACACAATCCCCGAAGTATTAAACTATCCCTCAGTGGTGGTAGGAACTGTCGTGTTTGGTGTGGGAACGGGGATTTATCTTTTGGCAAATGCAGGGTCAGCTGCTTATGAGAGCTTAATGATTGTTCTGCAGCGGATACTTAAGGTGTCAGTGAAAACCGCTAGGATCATTCTGGATGGCAGCTTCTTTCTAGCAGGTTTTCTGCTAGGCGGTACAATTGGTTTTGGGACAGTGATTGTTTTAGTTTTGATGGGACCATCGCTGGAGCTGACCTTGAATTATTTGCCTAAATGGCGAATTTTTCGTACGCGAAAAGTCAATTAAAAAGCTGGTGCAAAATTCTAATGAAAGAATTTTGCGCCAGCTTGTTTATTAGCCGCAGGATGGGGCAAGGTTTTTGATAGGAAAATATATCCGACAGCATTTAGAATCATCATGCCGATAAAGATAGCAAATGAACCGGCATTTAACAGCCCGATTTCTAAAATAGAATGGAAAAGCATCGCAGCTACATAAATCCCTCCAACAGTTGTTACGATCAAAAAGATACGTAAAGGATTCAGCGGCAGGCAAGCTTTGATCACTGCTAGACAGCTAATACCAATCAATAGATAATACATTAAAGTGGTTGTGTCCATGTGAGCCCAGTTGTTATTCCGAGCAAGTAATGAGACAACCAATACATTCACAACAACTAGTAAAGCATTGGGAACGGCCGCCCGTAATGCTGTTGGCAGGAATTTTCCTTTGATCCGTTCCTTGTTTCCTTCAAAGGATAAGAAGAAGGAAGGGTAGCCTTCAATTGCCAAGTCAATCAAGGTAATCTGAATTGGAATGAAGGGAAATGCAGTAGCTGTTAGCAAGCAAATGACTGACAATAAGAACGAATAAATTGTTTTGATAAAAAAGATGCCTGATACTTTGGTAACATTATTTACTACGCGACGACCTTCAAAGACAACTTCTGGCAATGAGGTAAAGTCAGAATCAAGTAAAACTAAGTTAGCAATTTGACGAGTGGCATCGTCGCCGTCCGCCATAGCAATACTGACATCTGCTTCACGAAGAGCCAAAATATCATTTACGCCATCACCAGTCATGGCAACTGTCCGACCCGCATTTTTCAACGATTGAACCAGCAATTTTTTCTGATGAGGTGCTACTCGACCAAAAACGGTATACTGCTGTGCAGCATCAATCACTTGTTGGTCAGTTTCACAGGTTGCTAAATCAATGTAACGTTCAAAGTTGGGCAGACCAGCCCGACGAGCAATGTTGGAAACGGTGATTGGATTATCCCCAGAGATTACCTTCAGTTCCACACCCTCGTTATACAAGTACGCCAACGTTTCTTCAGCATTCCGACGAATGACATCTTCAATTTCAATCACAGCTAAGGCTGTTAAGTTTTCTTTTTCTTCAGGTACCTTGCTGCCAGGTCCAACGGCCAGCAGCAACACGCGCAAGCCTTCTTCCTGAGCAAGAGCGACTTGGGCTGGTAAAGCCTCAGCAGCAATTAACTTTTCAGGAGCTCCAAGATAAACCACACCGAAGTCTTCTAAAGCCATTGCACCCCACTTACGATCGGAAGAGAAGGGCAAGACATCTAAACTAGCGTAACGGTCAGTCTCTGGGAAGTAATCCCGCAAAGCTTGCATGGTTACGTTGTTGTCGGTACTTTGTGCTAAGTAGCTGCCTAATAGCGACTGAACATCGATATCATTGGAAATTGGGTGAATATTTGTTACCCGCATGTTTCCTTCAGTGATTGTTCCGGTTTTGTCTAAACAAAGTGTATCGACATGAGCGAGCGTTTCAATTGAGTACATATCTTGAACTAAAATGCGTTTTTTCGCCAGCTTTGTTACACCCGTTGTTAAGGCGATGCTGATTAAAAGGACTAATCCCTTTGGCAGCATACCTAAAACAGCAGCTGCTGAAACGACTACAGATGTTTTGATACCGCTTGTGCGGAAAAAGAAAGCTTCCAGAAATAGTAAAATCCCAAACGGAATAATAATGAAACTGGTAAATTTAGACACCTTGCGTATTGCTCGAACCAATTCTGAGTTGAAGGGCTTGTGCACTTTCGCTTCGCTGGCTAGTTTCGTTGCGTAATTATCAGCACCAACGCGGACAACTTTTGCAACGACCTCTCCACTGGTTAAAAAGCTGCCAGATAGTAACTCATTGCCGGCCGTTTTGCTGATCAAATCAGATTCACCAGTTAGCATGGCTTCATTTACTTCAGCAAAGCCAGATAGAACATTCATATCAGCAGCGATTTGTTCGCCGGCATGCATAATCACAGTATCATCCATTACGAGCTCTGTAGGGTTGATCGCCTGCTCCTTGCCATCACGAAGGACCTTAACCTTTTGTTGGTTAACAATCGACAGCTTCTGCACCAAATTCCGAGCATGAATTTCTTGATAAATCCCGATACAAATATTGGTTAAAATAATGACTAAATAGAACATGTTGGTGTAGGCACCTACTAGAAACAGGCAGATACCAATAATCAAGTTTAAAAAGTTAAAAAGGGTGACGATATTATCGTAGAGGATCGCCTTAGTCGATTTTGTGGCGTTTTCCTCATAGTTGTTTTGCAGCCCCTGCGATTTACGCTGCTGTACTTCGTTTTCAGTTAGTCCCGTTTGCTTCACAACATTTCCCGCTTTCCGTAAAAATCTCATACAGCATTCAAGATAGCATAAAATAAAAAGGCAGATTGAGGAAATAAGGTGAAACAATCGTTTTTTATGAAAATTTTAAAGGACCAAATGTAAATGTATGGAAATTATTTCTTGCTCTTTCAGACTTAAAGGTTCTTTTAAAAAGAAAACGGATTTATGCCTAGTAAGTCAGGGACATATTTGCTACAATAAACGAGGTGTAATTATCGAAGAAGGAGTGTTTTTTAATGATCTCAGCAAGCGATTTACGTGCCGGTATGACCTTTGTTCAAGACGGCAAATTAATTAAAGTATTAGAAGCCAGCCATCATAAACCTGGTAAAGGAAATACTGTTATGCGCATGAAATTGCGCGATGTTCGTACAGGTGCTACGTATGATACTACATTGCGTCCCGATGAAAAGTTCGAAAAAGCAATGATGGAAACAAAACCAGTTCAGTATCTTTACAGTCAAGACGACATGGCAGTCTTTATGGATTTGGAAACTTACGAACAATACGAATTACCAGTTTCTTCAATTGAAGAGGAAATGAAATATTTGTTGGAAAACATGGAAGTGAAAATCCAATTCTTTGGTTCCGAAGTGATTGGTGTAACCTTGCCTACTTCAGTTATCCTGCGAGTGGTTGAAACCCAACCTTCAATCAAAGGAGCAACGGTTACCGGCTCTGGCAAACCAGCAACGATGGAAACTGGCTTAGTAGTCAACGTTCCTGACTTTGTTGAAGCAGGAGAATTATTAGAAATCAATACACAAGAAGGTACTTACGCAAAACGCGCAGGCAAATAATAAAAAAAGGGGGACTCGAATGCTGTGTGCAGTTGAGTCCTCCTTTTATAAGGTAAAAGGATCAGCCACCGGGATTGGATGGCTGATCCTTCATTTTAATGTGTATTAAATTGGGCAACCCAACGTTTGTAAGGCAAGACACTCCCTAAGAAGTAAGTCAGGATGCTTTGGATTGGAACCCAAATAATGGTTTTTATTAGGCGCGGCGCCCAAATGATCCAGCTGTTTAACGGAACATTGTACATAATCGCCAGCCATAGTGGGGTTAAAATTAGATTGATCACAATCGTGTTAACTACGACGGACTGGATAGAATTCTTCCAGGTAATCTCTTTTTTATAAAAGAAAAAGCCGTAGATGGCACCTGATACAAAGGCATTAATCGTAAAGCCGATGAAAAAAGGTGCTTTTGGCAGTAAAGCCATGCCGATAAAATCAGCAACAACCGATCCCACTCCTGTCCAGAGAGGACCAAAAAGCATTCCCATAATGATCTCTGGGACAAAGGTGAAGCTCACCTTCAAAAATTGTGTCTCAATACCTAATACGCGAGACAGTGTAACCATCAGGGCAATCAGTAATGCCATGGTGGTGATGCTTCTAGCATCCAGTTTTTTCTTCATTTCTAGCATCTCCTTTAAGAGCTGCTACATCTTCATGCAGCGAATGCGAAAATAAAACCGCAGACCGAAGTCTTTCGTCCAGCAGGCAACATCCCATCCTTCCGGCACTTAACGCTTTATTCTCTACTCTGATTATTATTCGGGGAAAACCCCGCTAAAGCGTATCATAAATACCTGCCAAGCGCAATCAAACCCGGTTTTCCTTTTTCAGAAAGACAAAAGAAAAACTTTCAATATGGTCTGTTTTCTTATAAAATAAGAGAAGTTATGATAAATAATTCACAAAGACCTGGATAGCCAGCTCTTTGACTATGCAAGTGTGAAAATTAATTCGACAAACGAAGGAGTAGACGCATGTATTCACCGACAGAAACAGCAGAGATTTGTGTAGCAAAAGGAGTAGAAAAAACCAGAAAATCATTGATCCCACAGCTCATTTTAGGTTTTATTGGCGGAGCAATGATTTCGTTAGGGTATTTAGGCTACATGAAGATAGTAGCAATCACCCCGGAGGAGCTGCTTTTTTTAGGAACGCTTCTAGGGGCTTCGGTTTTTCCTATTGGACTAGTAGTCATTTTGTTAGCGGGCGGCGAATTAGTAACTGGCAACATGGTGGCCGTTTCGATTGCATGGCTGAATAAACAAGTTAGCGGACGGGCAGTCATTAAGAATTGGGCGATTATTACTTTTGCTAACTTTTTAGGAGCAGTGTTTGTCGCCTATTTCTTTGGACATCTAGTAGGCTTAACCAGCAGTGGTGCCTATTTGCATGAAATTAAGGTGGTTGCCGAAGCTAAGTTAGCCGCAACACCATTGCAGGCTTTTGTATCAGGGATTGGCTGTAACTGGTTCGTTGGTTTAGGAGTCTGGCTAAGCTATGGCTGCAAGGATTCCGCCGGCAAAATTTTAGGAATTTGGTTCCCGATTATGGTTTTTGTCTTGTTGGGCTTTCAGCATAGTGTGGCGAACATGTTTGTTTTAACAGATGCAATGCTTGAAGGCTATGCAAGCTTGGGCGATTTTTTTGGCAATATTCTTCCAGTTTATCTCGGCAATATTGTCGGTGGTGTTGGTTTTGTATCGCTGCCGTATTTTATGAGCTATTTGAACGGGCATCATTAATCGATAACTGAGGGGCAAGGGATCTCTTGCTCCTTATTTCAATTTTAATATCTGCCAGCTTTGGCTTTTGCGGTTAAACGAAATATGCTACTCTAAGAAAAAAGAGGAGGGGAAATATGACCCGTTCAAATGAAATTGCCGCAGAATTACGAGGGAACGTTTTGTTCAAGTTGTTCCCCTACTTATATAGTAAAAACCTGTCAAAAATGGCGAATCGCTTTCTTTATTCGTCCATTGGCAGCCAAGTGAAAAGTCCCACGCTTCGCTATGAGGAGCGCTTTATTCCGCGAGCGGATGGCAGCCAGCTGCGTATCTGCATCTACCGATCTAAGCAAGTTTCCGAAAATATTCCGGGTATTGTTTGGCTGCATGGGGGTGGTTATTCCATGGGAATCCCAGAATTAGATGAACGAACCTATGAAGCTTTGATAGCTGCAAATCCTTGTGTTATTGTTGCACCAGATTATCGAAGAAGTGTAGATGCTCCGTATCCAGCTGCAATTGATGACTGCTATTTAGCTTTAAAATGGTTAAAGGAAAATGGCGAGAGTCTTGGCTGCCGTTTAGATCAGTTGATGGTAGGCGGCAACAGTGCAGGCGGTGGATTGACAGTTGCACTAACCATGCTGGCTCGCGACAAGCAGGAGGTAAGCATTGCTTATCAGATGCCGTTGTATCCCATGCTGGATGATCGTATGCAGACCGCTTCTGCTAAGGATAATCATGCGCCAGTCTGGAACAGTCGCGCCAACCGAATTGCTTGGGATTTATACTTAGGTAACCTGAAAAAATCCCCTGAAATTCCTAGTTATGCTGCACCTGCGCGAGCCAAGGACTACACAGGACTGCCACCAGCGGTTACCTATGTAGGGGATATCGAGCCTTTTTATGATGAAACGTTGCAGTATGTCAATCAGTTGAAGGCGGCCAGTATTCCAGTTGCTTTGAAGATTTTTTCAGGTGCTTATCATGGCTTTTCACAGGTGAAACCTGATACGGCGATCTCTGAAGAGGCCTTTGATTTCTTCATTGAGAATTATATTTATGCCTGCAAACATTATTTTGCCAAGCAGGTGAAGAGATGAACCAGAGGGAAGCGCAAAAGGAATGGGCGCGCTGGAAATACTATGTGATGGCGCGCTCGCAGGCGGAATATTTAAATTTACGGCAGCTTTTCTCAGGAAACCAATGGAATGAAGAGAAAGAAAAAGTCTTCCTCACCAGTCTGCAAAAAGTCCAGGAGTTTCCCACTAACCCGAAGGCGATGCGCAATGCCTATGAACATGTGTGGGGCTATTTTAAGAAGCAAGCTACCCCAGATGAACGAGTAGCTTTTTACCAGAAGCTGGTCGCAATCAATGAAACACAGGATGATGCATTGCCTTATTTAATCTATTTAAACGAAAAATATCCCAATCAATACCTTGCTGACTCTAAATTATTCAACTAAAGCAGATTGTTTTCTTCTTTCCTACAAACCTTCTATAATGAGAGCGACGGAGGGATAAATGTATGAAAACTAGAGCAATTGTGATAAATCAATACGGCGGGGCCGACCAATTAGTGGAGGAAACAGTGGAACTGCCAGAGTTAGAAGTAAATCAAGTAGTCGTGAAGGTTAAAGCCACTTCAGTGAATCCAATTGATTGGAAGCTGCGAGAAGGTTATTTAAGTCAAATGATGCCTTGGGATTTCCCGATTATTTTAGGTTGGGATGTTGCTGGAGAAATCGTGGAAGTCGGCGACCAAGTAACTAACTGGCAGGTCGGCGATCAAGTCTTCGCCCGACCAGAAACGACCCGTTTTGGAACCTATGCGGACTACACGATCGTTGACGATCATTTATTGGCTAAAAAACCTGAGAATATCTCCTTTGAAGCTGCAGCGGCAGTTCCTTTAGCAGGCTTGACTGCTTACCAAGCGTTATTCACTCATGGTCATTTAAAGGCTGGTGAAAAGGTCTTAATCCATGCTGGGGCTGGTGGAGTCGGCATGTTTGCTATTCAGTTGGCTAAAAATGCAGGAGCTGAGGTTATTACTACGGCTAGTGCGAAAAATCATGAATGGCTGAAGGAATTAGGTGCGGATCAGGTAATTGATTACCACACCACTGACTTTTCAGACGTGTTAACGGATATTGATTTAGTCTTTGATACAATGGGCGGTGAAATTCAAGCGAAGAGTTTTAAGGTTTTGAAACCAGAAAGCGGCCGTTTGATTTCCATTGTGGGCACGCCGGTTTTGGAATTAGCCAAAGAATACAATATCTTATTGGCCAAAAGCATTTGGTTAAATCCTGACGGCGGCCAATTACAGCAGCTGGCTGAATGGCTGCAATCTGGAGAAGTGAAAAGTGTCATGGGAGAAACCTTCCCATTAACAGCTGAAGGTGTAAAAGAAGCCCATCAATTAAGTGAAACACATCATGCACAAGGGAAAATTGTTCTGACAAATACTAGCAATGCCAATTAATTTGTATAATAAAAGTGGCTGTTGAGAAGATCATGTTAAAATGGTCTTCTTTTTTTATCGCTATTGACAGCTTCAGCTTTTGTTTGTATCGTTAAAATAAAATGTTGGAGGTTGTGCCATGAGTAAGATTACCGAAAGTATTGCCTTTTTGCAGCAGCAAAAATGGATTGACTTAACCCATACTGTTTCAGCTGAAATTCCTTATTTCCAAGCCTTTAAGCCACTAAGTGAAGAGACGTTATGTACGTTGGAAAATGATGGCTTTTACGCCAAAGAATACCATGTGGTCACACAATATGGGACGCATATTGACGCCCCGATTCACTTTGCAGCAGGCAAGGATCATTTAGAGCAATTGGATATGCAGGAATTTATTCTGCCGTTGGTTGTTTTGCACAAAGAAGCAGCCGTAGCAAAGAATCCAGATTATTGTCTAACAGTTGCTGATATCGAAGCGTTTGAGCAGGAGCATGGGGAGATTCCAGCAGGCAGCTTTGTAGCCTTTGCTAGTGGATGGTCAAAACGATGGAACGAGCATGCTTCTTATTACAATGTTGATGAGAACGGTCAAGCCCATACGCCGGGCTGGTCATTGGAAGCTTTGAAGTTTTTACACGAAGAGCGTAACGTAACGGCGATTGGACATGAAACATTGGATACCGATACTTCGATGGATTGCACCAAAAATGGTGGCTTGATCGGTGAATTCTATTGGTTATCGCAAAATAAATTCCAGGTGGAGGTCTTAACCAATTTAACTGATGTTCCGGCAATAGGTGGAGCGATTTTTCTAGGTGTTCCTAAAATTAAGGGAGCGCCTGGCTTCACAATTCGTGCCTTTGCAATTGTACCTGCGGAATAGGTGAAAGATGATTAAGGTACTGACGACTGATCATGAATTGAAGGAAGCTTTAGCAGTTGTATGGCAGGTATTTACTCAATTTGAGGCCCCAGAATATTCGATAGAAGGTGTTCAGGAGTTCAAAGAATACGTGGCTTTTGATGCAATGCAGCAGCGGATAAAAGCAAAAGAATTGAAATTGTGGGGCTATCACCAGGATGAGAAAATAGTGGGCGTCATTGGTGTGCGGCTGCCAGCTCATATTTCATTGTTATTTGTGGAATCGGCCTATCATCGACAAGGAATTGCCAGAAAGTTATCTCAGACGGCGCTTTCAACCATAGGCGAGCCAGCAGTTACTGTCAATTCCTCCCCCTATGCGCTTTCCGTATATCAGCGGTTAGGCTTTGAGGAAACTTCAGAAGAACAAGTAGTAAATGGGATTCGCTTTATTCCCATGAAATACAGCGTAAAAAAACAAGGCTTAGAATAAAAAGCCTTGTTTTTTTAGGAATTCTTTTGTTTGTGGACGGCGTGGTTCATAAAAGTGAGCCAACATTTTTCTTGACCAGTCAGCATCTGCTGAGTTAGATGACCGTTGCCCATAATAGTCTTGCATGAGGTGGTCGTAGGCTGAAATACGTTCCTCAGTCATCGGCTGATAACGATCAACGTGCTGAATATCCTGCAGCGGCAAACGCGGCTTCACTTCATTTTTTTCAGCCGGATAGCCTACTGACAGGCCAAACAATGGGAAAGTATATTCAGGCAGCTCAAGTAGCTCGGCCATTTTAAACAAATCGTTGCGAATCCCACCGATGTAGCAAATTCCTAAGCCTAGAGATTCAGCATAAACACTCAATGTTTGAGCAGCAATCGTTGTATCTACAACCGAAACGGTGAAGGCTTCCTCATTTTTTAAGGCTGCTAAAGAATGATCCTGCTGGGTTAAGATCTGAGCATGCTTATTTAAATCAGCTATAAAAACATAAAAGGCACCTGCATCCTTAACATAGCCAAAGCAGTTAGATAGGCCTTCAATGATTTCCAGTTTTTGCGGATCAGTTACTTCAATAATGGAATAAGACTGAATAAAATTGGAGCTGCTGCCGCTTTGAGCAGACAATACCAATTGCTTCTTAATTGCTGATGATAGTTTCTCTTTGGTGAACTTGCGAACCGATGTATGGTTCATTAATTGATCGAGTAAATCCATTGTAGGACCTCCATTCTTTTCTTCATGATAAAACAGCTGAATGAAAATGTAAAAGGCGAACATTCCTGTAAATTATATGAAAAAAGATTCACGATTCCCTCATCTCTTTCTAAAGATTGTGCTATAATGAGAAAAATCAATTTGGAGGGATTATTATGCGCGGCATCGTAACCGTTATTGGAAAAGACAAAGTAGGAATTATTGCAGGTGTCAGCCAAAAATTGGCTGAGCTTGAAGTGAATATTTTAGATGTGTCTCAAACGATCATGGATGACTATTTTACTATGATGATGTTGACTAATTTAACGAATGCCAACAAAGAATTTGATGATATTCGTGAAGAGCTTAATCAATTAGGCAAAGAGCTAGGGGTAAAAATCAGCGTGCAAAACCAAGAAATTTTCGACACCATGCACAAGTTATAGGAAATTTTTTAACCAAAACAGGAGGGCGACATGGAAACCAATCAAATACTAGAAACCATCCGAATGATTGAAGAAGAAAATCTAGACATTCGTACGATTACGATGGGTATTTCATTGTTGGATTGTATCGATAGCGACAGTGAAAAAGCCTGCGAAAAAATCTATCAAAAAATTACCACTAAAGCGAAAAATTTAGTACAGGTCGGTCAGGCAATTGAGTCTGAGTACGGGATTCCGATTATCAATAAACGAATTTCAGTTACACCAATCGCTATCATTGCAGCAGCTAGTGATGACACGGATTATGTGAAGTATGCGAAAACGTTAGACCGGGCAGCGAAGGAAGTCGGCGTTGATTTTATCGGCGGATTCTCAGCCTTAGTTGAAAAAGGCTATCAAAAAGGCGACAAAATTTTGATTGATTCCATTCCTCAAGCGCTGGCTGAAACAGACTTTGTCTGCTCATCCGTTAACATCGGTTCGACTAAAGCCGGAATCAACATGGATGCTGTCAGACACATGGGTGAAATCATTAAAGAAACCGCAGCCGCTTCTGAACTAGGCTGTGCCAAATTAGTCGTCTTTGCTAATGCGGTAGAAGACAATCCATTTATGGCAGGTGCTTTCCACGGTGTTGGAGAAGCAGACTGTGTAATTAACGTGGGTGTCAGTGGACCGGGTGTAGTAAAACGTGCATTGGAAAAAGTGAAGGGTGAACCCTTTGATGTGGTTGCTGAAGTAGTGAAACAAACGGCCTTTAAGATTACTCGTATGGGCCAATTAGTTGGTCGTGCGGCGTCAGAGCGCTTAGATGTTCCATTCGGAATTGTTGACTTATCCTTAGCACCAACACCAGCTGTAGGAGATTCTGTGGCGCACGTATTAGAAGAAATGGGCTTAGAAACGGTAGGAACTCATGGGACTACTGCTGCTTTGGCATTGTTAAATGATGCAGTGAAAAAAGGCGGCGTGATGGCCTGCAACCATGTTGGCGGACTATCCGGTGCGTTCATTCCGGTTTCTGAAGATGCCGGCATGATTGATGCGGTAAATAACGGCTCACTAAATATTGAAAAATTAGAAGCCATGACGGCTATTTGTTCCGTTGGTTTAGATATGATTGCTATTCCTGGCGATACACCAGCTGCCAGCATTTCTGCTATGATTGCGGATGAAGCAGCGATCGGTGTTATCAACCATAAAACAACTGCAGTTCGGATTATTCCAGCAGCCGGCAGTAAAATTGGTGACACGGTTGAATTTGGCGGCCTATTAGGTCGTGCACCAGTAATGAAAGTAAATCCAGCTGATTCGGCTGACTTCGTTGCTCGTGGTGGACGGATTCCAGCACCGATCCATTCTTTTAAAAATTAATTTTACGAAGAAGGCCCTCTGCGGCTTTCTTTTTTTGTTTTATTTGTAAGATGGAGAAAAATTGCTAATAAAAGCCCGCAAGTCCCTCCGCATAACTTAATTCACCGCCAAATATTAGCAAGTTGCGAATGCTTTGTACCTTTAAAACAACCAACTAATTTGAACGGTGACAAGCTTCAGCTTTTCTGAGAGAATAGAGGAGGAGGCGATAATGATGAAACGAACAATGGTTGTATTAATGGGAATAGTATTTTTCCTGACTGGCTGCAGTGCCAAGCCGGCTGAGTCAGAGGAGAATCCAACATTTGATAAATATATCCAGCAGGCAGAGAAGCTGGTAAAGGAAAAAGAGTATCCTGATGCAGTTAAGGAATATGATAAAGCGTTAGCAGTAGATACCAAGCAGGAGAAGCAGCCAGTGGAGGATGACAAGGCTGGTGTGAATTTACTGATCGCTGTTAATAAATTAATTGACGAAAAGGACTATCGCAAGGTAATTGAGCAATTAGGCTCTTCAGATTTGCGCAAAAGCAAAGATGTTATCGTGCATAAGCAGCTGGAAGAGGTCTATCAAGCTGCCCGCTCGAAGCAACGAGAGCAGTGGGGCAGTGAAGAAGAGTCAACCGAGGAATCTACAGCTGCCAAGCCCTCGACTAATCAAGCTGTCAGCAGCAGCCTTTGGAATGCTGAAAAAGGCAAAGCCTTGCAAGGCTTCATGGCACAATGGGGTTCTGCCATGGATCAGAAGTATGAGAATTATTCTGATGGCGTAGTCGGTGATTTTTATGGAATGAGTATTCCAAATGATGTTGTAGCCCATGCTGCAATCGGTGGAAAGAAAGCGAACCTAAACTTAAGCAAAGAGGTTACTAGTCAAAAGGGACGATATTTGGTAGCAATCTATTCTGATGCTGCTTATAGCGGCTATATGGATAAGCACCTCTATCTGTTTGTCATTGACAATGGGCAGCCTAAGGTCTATGTAACAATGCAAAACCAAGGGAACAGTGAAAATCTGCTGTACTTTGATGAAACAGAGAACCAGGATGTGAAAAATGGCTTTGCAGCGATTGTTGCCAATACCAAGGGTTATCAATCCGCAGGACAAGCTAAGAAGCAGCTGTCAACGAATGAAATCAATCAAACCTTTTTAGACTGGGCGATTCAGCGGGGAGAAATGGGCGGCATGGCGGTTTCTAGTCGGTACTTTACTCACGGAGCAGCTGGCAGGGGAGATTGGTATGCCCAGACACCGGATGGTGAGGTGCAAATGCAGGATAACGGGAATCCCGGTGCAGCAGCCTTTAAGATTCACATTATTGGCGGCTGTGTGTTCTATACTTCTTTAGATGGCACAATCGGGTTGGACCAAAAAGCTGAAGGAAGCAGTACTGCTGAGAACTATTATATTAATCTGGATCAAAGTCAGCCCGTTCATGTCTATTTGTTGGGTGATAACGGCAAAGTGTATGAGTATACTCACGTTCCGGTCGAAGAAAAAGCAATTGGCTTATTTGGCGAATTGGAAGATGACGGGACTAAAGGACAATACGGACCTACCAAAACCTTCGCTGTTTCTGAAGATGCTGATGCCCAGGCGAAATTAAAAGAATTGTTAAATTAAAAACGGCTTTCCACAATCAAAGTGGGAGCCGTTTTTTAGTAGATCTCAGTTTTGAAAACATTCAATAGCAGCTTGCTGATTGCGGCAGCACTCATACTTTCATAATCTCTTAACCAGCGAACAATTAAACCTACTGAGCCTTCGACAAAGTAAGACAAATAGAGCTCCTTTTCTACTGTTGAAGCCTCTGGAAAATACTGGGAAAAATGCTGAAAGGCTTCCGGCTTAATTCGCTCCAGCAAGGGCGATAAGAAATTACTTTGATGATTGCCCAGCACCAGAATACGTACCTCTGGCCGTTGCTGAATTTTTTGCAGCAAAGTGGTTAACCAATTTTCAATCGGCTGACTATTTAACTGAATATCCGCCAACAAATCCTCCGTGGTTTCTTCTTCAATCTTCTGCAGCAGATCAAAAGCATCCTTGTAATATTTATAAAAGGTTCCCCGATTAATATCGGCCAGCTGAGTAATTTCCTTTACAGTAATTTTTTCTAAATCTTTTTGAGTTAATAGTGTTAAAAAGGCTTCGCGAATGGAATTTTTCGTGTAAATGGTTCGACGATTATTAGCTATTCCTACCATCTTTTCTCCTGCTTTCTTTCAACATTTCAAGTAAAACTGTCGCTTTAATGACAGGCATTTCAGTTTTGTTTCTTGTTCTTTGGAATGTTGCCTAGTATACTAACAACAGACTAAAAAAGCAACAGCTGTTCAATTAATGGAGGTCATAAGGTGAATTATGTAGAAGTCCAGCATGTATCAAAACGTTATCAAATGGGAGAATCGGTCATCACAGCGAATGACGACCTATCCTTTAACATAGAAAAGGGAGAACTGGCAGTCATATTAGGTCCCAGTGGTGCCGGAAAATCAACTGTTCTGAATATTTTAGGTGGAATGGATGCACCAGATGAAGGAAAAATTTTAATCGACGGTACGGATATTGCTCAGTACAACGATAAACAATTGACCGCCTATCGTCGGGAAGACGTGGGTTTTGTTTTCCAGTTTTATAATTTGGTACCGAACTTAACAACGAAAGAAAATGTTGAATTGGCCACGGAGGTTTCACCGAAAGCGCTCGATCCAGAGGAAGTCTTAAAGCAGGTGGGATTGGATCATCGCCTAAACAACTTCCCCGCACAATTATCCGGCGGGGAACAGCAGCGGGTGTCGATCGCTCGAGCACTAGCCAAGAATCCGAAGCTGCTTTTGTGTGATGAGCCAACCGGGGCACTAGATTTTGAGACTGGAAAGCAGATTCTAAAGCTTTTGCAGAATGCCAGTCGAGTGCAAGGCAATACGGTCTTAATTATTACGCACAATTCAGCTTTGGCGCCGATGGCCGATCGGGTCATCCGGATTAATGACGCCAAGGTTCGTTCGGTTGAGGTGAACAAAAATCCTATTTCAATTGATGAGATTACGTGGTAGGTGCTGCCGATGAAAAATAAAACCTACTTAAAAGCCAGCCTGCGGGAAATTGCTTACTCCAAGGGCCGCTTTATCGCGATCATTTTAATTATTTTGCTGGGAACGATGCTGTTTGTGGGGATCAAGGCCGCGGGTCCCATTCTGAATTCTTCAGCCAGCCGCTATGTCGATAGTCACGACTTATCTGATTTGCAGGTAGTTTCCACCGGCGGATTAACCGAGGACGATTTAGCTGCAACTAAAAAAGTGAAAGATGCTAATGTAGAACCAGGGTACCAATTCTTTTATGCTGATCCAGATAAAAACGAAGTGGTTCAAGTCTTCTCCTACGATCCGCAGCAAAAGCAGAATCAATTAGTAGTAACCGAGGGCCGATTGCCCAAGACAGACAACGAAGTCATTCTAGATACTAAAGCTAAAGACAATGGCTATAAGATTGGTGACACGTATAAAATCAATGATGCGGATCAATTGAAGGAAGCCAGCTATAAAATTGTCGGCTTTGCGAACTCGCCAATCTTCATCAGCACAGGGGAGCGGGGACTTTCCAATGTTGGCAATGGTCAAGTTGATTATTTTGCATATATACCAAAAAAGCAGTTTAAATCAGAAGTATACGGTATTTTCTATCTCACCTTTGAGCAAACGAAGGATTTAGAAACCTATGGCAGCGACTACGAAGATAAGGTGAAAGAAAAGAGTGAACAGCTGGAGACACTGTTTGCTGATCGACCGCAAGAACGGCTGGCAGAAATCCGTTCCAACGCGCAGACTGAAATAGACCCAGAAAAAACCAAAGTAAGTGATGGATTAACGGAGCTGGACCAAGCTCAAGCACAGCTTGACCAGCAGCAGGCCTTTGCATCACAACTGCCAGCTGAACAACGGGCGCAATTATCAGCAGCTCAAACACAACTGACAGAAAACCGCCAGCAGTTGACGGAGGCTCAATCCAAAATTGAGGAACAGGAACAAACCTTGGCAGATATGAAGGAACCCAGCTACTCCTTCCACCAACGCTCAGATAATCCTGGCTTTCAGGAATATGGCGATCTGTCCGAACGAATTGCGGCGATTGCCAATGTTTTCCCCGTCTTCTTTTTCTTCATCGCGGCATTAATTACCTTCACCACCATGACCCGGATGGTCGAAGAAAACCGCCGGGAGATTGGCACTTTAAAAGCATTAGGCTACAGCAAGTTTGAAATATCAAAAAAGTATTTTATCTATGCATTATCTGCTGCGGCGATTGGGATTTTATTGGGAAGTGTTATTGGAACAGAGGCTTTACCACGAATTATTTTTGCTTTGTCCAGTGAACGATACAACTTCGATCAGGTCCATATTTACTATTTGCCTCGCCCGATTATTCAGGCGTCAATTGCTTTTGTGCTAGCCAGTCTGGGCTCAGCCTTACTAGTTTTAATGAAGGACTTGCGAGAAAAACCAGCGCAGCTGCTGCAGCCGAAAGCACCGAAACCAGGCAAGCGGATTTTCTTAGAGTATATCAAACCACTCTGGTCCCGACTGAGCTTCAATCAAAAGGTCAGCTATCGCAATCTGCTGCGCTATAAATCACGCATGGTCATGGCAATTATTGGTATTTCCGGTTGTGCCGGGTTGATGGTTGCTGGGGTAGGCTTGAAGGATTCATTAAGCTCAGTTACGGCTAAACAATTTGGCCCAATCATTGATTATCAAGGAATCGTTACGCTCTCCGATGATGCAGATAATCCAGCAGATCGGCAAACAGTTGAAACGGTATTTGATCAAGAAGGACAGGTAACTGCCTCTCTGCCAAGCTTCAATGAAGCAATTGAAATTCGACAAAGCGGACAAGGCACGCAGCAGCTAACCATGATGGTTCCTCAGAGCAGCAAGGATTTTGCTGACTATGTCCATTTGAAGGATAGGGAAGAGAAAACAGTCAGGTTGGATGATCATGGTGCGGCTATCACTGAGAAGCTGGCGGAGCTTTTTGATTTAAAAGAAGGAGACAGTCTGACTATCTATGACAGTGAACAGCAGCCGATCAAGCTGAAGATTAGCCACGTCGTAGAAAACTATCTTGGTAATTTCTTATATATGTCCAAGGATTACTATCAGACGATTACCGATGACAGTTATCAACCCAATGCTTTTTTCCTGCAAACAAAAAGCATGAGTGAGAAACAGGAAAACCAGCTGTCTGAGGAGTTATTGGCAAGTGAGAAAGTTGTAAATACC
The DNA here is from genome assembly GCF_050499065.1 of Enterococcus sp. AZ071. Lineage (NCBI taxonomy): Bacteria > Bacillati > Bacillota > Bacilli > Lactobacillales > Enterococcaceae > Enterococcus > Enterococcus sp. AZ071. Next base: position 1,817,857 of record NZ_JBIPAS010000001.1, on the reverse strand, counting down.
TCGTTTGTTTCGCAACAAATTCAGACGCAAGAAGATTCCATGGCGAATCTGGATGCCATTGTACTGATTTTCGTGGTGTTGTCTGGTTTGTTAGCCTTTGTTGTATTGTATAACCTAACCAATATCAATGTTTCAGAGCGGATTCGTGAACTGTCGACGATTAAGGTGCTGGGCTTCTTCGACAAAGAAGTAACTATGTATATCTTCCGAGAAAACGTCATTTTTACACTGCTGGGAATTGTGGTGGGCTATGGTGTTGGCATCGTGCTGACAGCCTTTATTCTGCGGCAGGCTTCCATGGAGAATGTCATTTTTCCTTTAGTGATTCACTGGACAGCCTATGTAATTTCTGGTGGATTAACGATTGTTTTCACGCTGATTGTCATGGCAGTTACGCATGTGAAGCTGAAGCATATCAACATGATTGACGCATTAAAATCGAATGAATAGTTTTTACCGCTGTCTTTTACAGGCAGCGGTTTTTTAGGTTACAAATCAGCTGTTAGGGCATTTTGTGTGGGGGATTTTTGTTCCCATGGTATCATATTCGTAGAAGTAGAAATGAGGAAATTTTTATGAGAATTGTGATTATAGGAGGGTCCTTTGCGGGGATTCAGGCCGCAATAACCAGCCGTGAATATTATCCCTTTGCCGACATTATTCTATTGGAAAAACAACCGGAGATAGGGTATATCCCTGGAAGCCTCTCTTTGCTGCTGCAAGATAAGATCGCTGACTTGAATCAGCTGCATTGGGTAACTCTTCAGAAATTAACCGTTGATTATCAAATAGATGTGCAGTGCAACCAAACCGTGGTCGGATTGACAGACGAAGGCAGATTGCAAGTAGCAGCAAATGAAATCGTTTCCTTTGATCGATTGATTATTGCCACCGGCTCGGGACAATTCTCTCGCTACGGTTCAACAGACGAAAGACCTGGCGCTAGAATTTTGCGCTTTAAAACAAAAGGCGAAGCGCAGCAGCTATTAAACCAGCTGCCGGAAGCTCAAAAAGTAGCAGTGATCGGGGCTGGGCAAGTTGGGTTAGAGATAGCAGAAGGATTACAGACTATAAACAAAGAAGTCCATCTATTTGAAAGCAATCCCCAATTGCTCTTTCGTTATTTAGATAGTGAGATGACCCAACCGCTAGTTGAGGCTGTGCAAGCTGCTGGAGTACAGCTTCATTTGAATGCTTATGTGGAAGACTTGTTGGAAAAAAACGAGCAGGTATTGCTGACAGCTGCTGGTGAACAGACTGCCTTCGATCTGGTGTTAGTAGCGACTAACACTCGTCCCGATAACAGTCTATGGGAAAAAGCGCTGATTTTGAACGATGATGGGACCATTCAGGTCGATAGCTGGATGCAGACGAGCCGGACCAATGTTTTTGCGGTGGGGGATGCCATTCAAGTGAGCTTCCAACCGACGGGTGAAGCGATGTATATTTCGTTAGTAAACAATGCGATTCGCACAGCCAAGCTGGCTGCAGCGAATTTGAATGGCCCGAAAAAAGCTGATCCAGGAACCTTGCGAACAATTGGCAATTATTTATTTGGTTATTATGTAGGGAGTACTGGTTTGACTGAAAGTGAAGGAATTTTTTATCCCGGTACCTTGGAGACTCAGACTTTAGAACTGCCGGTTCATCTGTTTACTACGGAGACACAGCGAATCAAAATGATTTTTGATCAAGAGACAAAGGAGCTGCTAGGTGCTCAGCTGTTAAGCAGAATGCCTGTATTGGAGGCCCTTAATCGGTTGGCAGCGGCCATTCGGCTAAAGGAGACAAAAGAACAGCTGCTGCAAAGCGAAGAATATTTTCATCCGGCTTTGAACACCCCACAAACGCTCTTTGCCAGAATTGAGGACCGCCATGAGGATTGAGCAGCTTCTAGACAAGAAGGAACAGCTGCAGTTGCTGATTTTACGCCAGTTAATTCTGCAGGGAGGGCAGTTTTCTGCAACCGAATTACGAAAAGAAGTGGGATTGTCACGGAATGCTTTTGAGCAATATGTCAGTGATTTGGAATATGTTTGCCAAATTTCTAAGATTCCTTTACGGCTCTTTTATGAGGGGACGGATTTAGTTCTCCATATTCCGCCAGAACATAATCTGAATGATATTGTGGAACTATTTGTAGCGGACAGCATCAACTATCAAATTTTGGATTTTTTACTGCGGCATAAAGAATTTACCATCGTTCAATTGGTGAATGAACTGATGATTAGCGAGTCCTCAGTTTTTCGTAAAATTAAAGAGTTAAATCGTTTATTGGCCGAGTTTGGTCTGCAAATAAAAAATGGTCAGTTCTTGGGAGAGGAAGCACAAATTCGCTATTTTTATAATCAGGTTTATTCTTTTTTACCCAAGCGAATGCCAGAATACATGCAAATTACACCAGAAAATCAAAACTTTATTCGCGCGCTGGAGCAGGTGCTGGAAACGCACTTTTCTTGGGAAGCAGCCTATAAAATTTGTCGATGGATGGGGATTACTCGTAAACGATTGACTGCTAAAAAAACAAAAACCAAGAAAACTCAAAAGCTGATGACCCCTTATTTAGAAAATGTGCTGTACCAAAAAATTGATCATGTCGTGACACTGTATTTTAGCCGAACCTCTTTGGAAGTCACCAAGAGTGAAAGTCTGATCTTTTATGAGTTCTTTGTTTCTAATTATATGCTGGATGAAGATGAAGCCTATCGGTTTGAATTATTTCGGAGTAAAAAGCTGCCGACTGCAGTAGTGGATGTTTATGTAAGAGAGACTTTGCTCTTGCATTATCGCCCGCGCCGACTGCCAATTGATATGGAAAAGAAGATTGGGTACCATTTAGCTCAGATACACAATGAAATCTATTTTTTTCAAGGGAAAATCGAGCACTACCAACGGGACCAAATGCTAAACAAAGAAAAGCATTTGTTAGGCTCGGCCTTGAGCCAGCTGTTAGATCAGCTGACAGACTTGGCGTTACAACAGCTGAACCAGACTTTCGATAGCGAAAACACCTTGCATTTGTACCTTGCACAAAATTATGCCAGTGTGCTGTCTATGATTGATTTCTATTTGCTGGACAATCTTCAAATTGGTCTTGATTTGACTGGTTCCTGGAAGGAGCCGCTGTACCAATTGCTAATCAGCGATTTGCGGCCGATTATTGGAATTCAAATTGAGGTGTATCAAGCCAACCGCAGCTACGATTTAATCCTCACAACGAAAACCCATCAGCTGGATTATTTGGAACAGCCGCTTGTTTATCGTCTCTCGGAGTTTGCTTCTGCTTATGATTTAAAGGAAATAAAAACCTGTATTTACCGTTTAAAAAAGACAAAAGTTTAAAAAAGACTGCTGGATCAAAATCCTTGATGCAGCAGCTATTTTTAAAGAAACTATCACAGAAAGTAAAAATTCGCTGGTTTTTGACAGTTTGTTTTTTTGAAAGCGTTGTATGATAAACACAGTTAAGGAAAACGTTTGCATCGAATAGAGAGGAGAAACATCATGACAGCAAAAACTTATATCATGGCAATAGACCAAGGAACAACCAGCTCACGGGCGGTAATTTACGACAAAAAGGGGCGCCAAATCGGCAGCTCGCAAAAAGAGTTTGCCCAGTATTTCCCAAACGACGGCTGGGTTGAGCACAATGCAAATGAAATTTGGAATTCTGTTCAATCGGTGATCGCCGGTGCCTTTATTGAATCAGGAATTAAGCCGGATCAAGTAGAGGGAATTGGGATTACTAATCAACGGGAAACCACCGTAATTTGGGAAAAAGACACCGGTCGTCCGATTTACAATGCGGTAGTTTGGCAATCCCGTCAGTCAGCACCTCTGGCCAACAAGCTGAAGGAAGAAGGGCACAGTGAATTTATTCATAAGAAAACGGGCTTAATCATTGATGCTTACTTCTCAGCCACTAAGATTCGCTGGATTTTAGATCATGTAGAAGGAGCGCAAGAACGGGCGGAAAAAGGTGAGCTGCTATTCGGAACCATTGACACTTGGTTAACCTGGAAGCTGACAGATGGCGGGGCCCACGTAACTGACTATTCGAATGCAAGCCGGACAATGCTGTTTAATATCAATGACCTGGACTGGGATCAAGAAATTTTGGACTTATTAACTATTCCTCGTTCGATGCTGCCAAAGGCTTGCTCTAATTCAGAAATCTATGGCCACACGCAAAGCTATCATTTCTTTGGAGCAGAGGTTCCTATCAGTGGTATGGCTGGTGACCAGCAGGCTGCCTTATTCGGACAAATGGCCTTTGAACCGGGAATGGTGAAGAATACCTATGGTACAGGTGCCTTTATTGTAATGAATACGGGAGAAGAACCTCAGCTGTCGAAAAACAACCTGTTGACAACGATTGGCTACGGCATTAATGACAAGGTCTACTATGCTTTGGAGGGAAGTATTTTTGTTGCCGGTTCATCTATTCAATGGCTGCGAGATGGCTTGAAGATGATGAAAAAAGCTAGTGATTCCGAGGATGCAGCGAAACGCTCGAAAAATAAAAATGAGGTCTATGTCGTGCCTGCTTTTGTTGGTTTGGGTGCTCCATACTGGGATCAAGAAGCTCGAGGTGCCATGTTTGGCTTAACGCGTGGGACCACTCGTGATGATTTAATTAAAGCAACGCTGCAATCAATTGCTTATCAAGTTCGCGACATTGTCGATACTATGCAAGAAGACACAGGAATCAAAATTCCAGTATTAAAGGTGGATGGCGGAGCAGCGAAGAACGAGTATCTGATGCAGTTCCAATCAGATATTTTGGATACGCCAATTCAACGGGCGAAAAACCTGGAAACAACTGCATTAGGCGCAGCTTTCTTAGCAGGCTTGGCAGTCGGCTATTGGAAGGATACCGATGAAATTCGTGAATTTTATGAAGCAGGAAAAATCTACGAAAGCAAAATGAAGGAAGAAGAACGAGAAAAATTATACAGCGGCTGGAAAAAAGCAGTAGCAGCAACACAGGCGTTCAAATAAGGAAGGAAGCGTTAGACGATGACATTTTCTATTCATACACGTAAAGAAACGATTCAAGCAATGCAGCAGGAAGAGCTGGACTTGCTGATTATCGGCGGAGGGATTACTGGTGCCGGAGTGGCTTTACAAGCTGCTGCCTCTGGAGTAAAAACGGGTTTAATCGAGATGCAGGATTTTGCAGAAGGAACCTCTTCACGCTCTACTAAGTTGGTTCATGGCGGCATCCGCTATTTGAAAAATTTCGATGTGGAGGTAGTTGCTGATACCGTTACTGAACGGGCGGTTATTCAAAGCATTGCCCCCCATATTCCAAAACCTGATCCGATGCTGCTGCCGATTTATAACGATGAAGGCCCAACAACGTATACGATGTTTTCAGTCAAAATAGCGATGGATCTTTATGACAAATTAGCCAACGTCACAGGCACCTCCTTTGAGAATTATGTAATTGATCCAGAGGAAGTTTTAAAAAGAGAACCCTACTTGAAAAAAGAAGGGCTCCAAGGAGCCGGTGTGTATCTGGACTTCCGTAATAATGATGCGCGTTTGGTGATTGAAAACATCAAACAAGCAGCGGATGACGGGGGCTACATGGTCAGCAAGATGAAAGCGGTTGGATTTTTATACGAAGATCAAAAAATTGTCGGCGTAAAAGCTCGCGATTTATTAACCGGCGAAACCATTGAAATTCGAGCAAAATTAGTTATCAATACCAGCGGTCCTTGGGTGGATAAGGTTCGCAATCTAAACTTTACCCGGGCAGTGGTTCCCAAAATGCGCCCGACAAAAGGTGTTCATTTAGTGGTGGATCGTAAGAAGCTGCCTGTTCCACAGCCAACTTATTTTGATACAGGCAAGCATGATGGACGGATGGTTTTTGCCATTCCAAGAGAAAACAAAACGTACTTTGGCACTACAGATACCGATTATAATGGCGACTTTGAAGATCCAAAGGTAACTCAAGAAGATGTTGATTATTTGCTGGATGTTATCAATCATCGCTATCCAGAAGCAAAGCTTACCTTGAATGACATCGAAGCCAGCTGGGCAGGTTTGCGCCCGCTGTTAATGGGCAATGCTGGTTCTGACTACAACGGCGGTGATAACGGATCGATTTCTGAAAAAAGCTTTGATGAAGTCATTGAGGTTGTGACACGCTATCGAGCGGAAGCGGCTTCTCGTGATGAAGTGGAGCATGTATTAAACCATTTGGAAAATAGTCGCAGTGAGAAAGAGCTGTCTCCTTCACAAGTATCTCGCGGAAGTTCGTTGGAGCGTGAGGAGGATGGACTTATTACCTTATCAGGTGGGAAAATCACTGATTATCGCAAGATGGCTGCTGGGGCGATGAAACTGATTCAACAGCTGCTGAAAGACGAATACAACCAAGAGATAGAAGTCATCGATTCAAAACATTATCCCGTTTCTGGCGGTCACTTTGATCCAGCTAAGGTGGATGAACACGTTGAAATGTTAACGAAGCAAGGGGTTTCTGCTGGTTTGCCAGAAGAGGAGGCTCGCTACATTGCTGATTTTTATGGAAGCAACGCGCAAGAAATCTTTAAGCGAGCACAAGAAGAACCCTTCCCAGGTTTGTCAGCTGCTGAGTCCGGCCGCTTACGCTATGCCTTGGAAGCAGAGTTGAGCTTGACGCCGGCGGATTATTTGATGCGCCGCACCAACCATATTCTTTTTGAACGAGATACATTGGATAACCTGAAGCAGCCAGTTGTTGACGCGATGGCGGAGTATCTAGCTTGGGATGAAGCTGAAAAACAAAGACAGCAGCATGAATTGGATGCCGTAATCGCTGAGTCGGATTTGTCAGAATTGAAAGCGGGGATGAACTAGATGACAGGAGATATGGCAGAAATTTTTGGTGAATTTATTGGAACGATGATTTTAATCGTTCTAGGCAGCGGTGTCTGTGCCGCAGTTAATTTGAATAAAAGCAAGGCACAGGGCTCCGGCTGGATTGTTATTGCATTTGGTTGGGCGATGGGGGTAGCGATGGCTGTTTACATTTCCGGCTTTATGGGACCTGCACACTTGAATCCGGCAGTTACTATAGCAATGGCGATGACCGGTAATCTAGAAGTAGGCTTGATTGTACCCTTTATTATCGCGCAAATGCTCGGAGCTATTGTAGGTGCAACGTTGATTTGGCTGGCGTACTTACCCCATTGGGCTGTTACAGAGGACAAAGATGCCATTTTAGGTACTTTTGCCACAGCTCCTGCAATTCGCAACTACCCAGCCAACTTAATGACTGAAATCTTAGGTACCTTTGTTCTGGTCTTAGGATTGTTAACCTTCACGCAAAACGAATTTGCAGGTGGTGTAAATGTCTTAGCTGTGGGTGGATTAATCTTAGCTATCGGACTTTCATTAGGTGGACCAACGGGATACGCGATTAATCCGGCCCGGGATTTAGGACCACGGATTGCCCATGCGATTTTACCGATTGCCAATAAAGGCGGCTCTGACTGGGCGTATTCTTGGGTACCAATTGTCGGACCAATGATTGGCAGCGTGATCGCTGTATTGGTTTATCAAGTAATGGTTTAAGTTAAAAAAAACCTTGAGAGGCTGACTGTTGTCAAACCTCTTAAGGTTTTTTTTCTAACCCTTTTGTCAGCCAGTGAGACTTAAAACGAAAGTCCTCCACCAGCTCGGCTTCCGACCACTGATTAGCCAGCATATCCGTGAGAGAATCAATGACCAGCTTCATGGAAAAATACATGAAACTAATACTTTCCTCGACAGAATCAACCTCAAAAGAATTCTTTTCCAAAATTTCCTGCCACAAAGCCAGCCCGTGGCTAGCCTCATTGCGATAAGAAAACAGGTAGCTGTTTTGCGTTAAAAGCACGATTTCCTGGTAACGAAAATCTTCTTCCTCCAGCTTCGCAGCCAATAGCAGAAACTCCTCAATGCCTCGGAAAAAATCTCCTTCGTGATGAGTGATATACTCAATGATTTCACCATGAATCTTTCCAGCGTAATAGTGAATCACATAATCATAGGCATCATTCAAATCCTCGAAATATTTATAGAAAATCCCGCGGGACATCTTCAAAGCAGCAACAATGTCACTTACTTTCACCTGACTAACCGGTTTTTCATAAAAGATGGTTAAGAGCAGCTCGCGAATCTGCTGTTGCCGCTCAAGTGGCAGGTTATTAAAGGTCGATTTAGGCAAAGCAATTCCTCCTGACTTAGTCTATTCAGCGACTGTATCATACCACGATTTTCCCCATTCGACTCTTACAATCGATTCCCTGGTTAAACAAATCCAGTAAAATCAATGATTGATCAAGCCCTCAGAATGCATACCCTTCCAAATTAGCGTTGCTGACGATAATGATCTTAGCAAGCCTGCTGGGAAAAAGTACCTGCATTCCAACCTAAAGCTGGGTGAGTTAACGTAGCCTTTCCTTGATATTATAGCACATGAGCAAATCAAGTGACATTATGTCACTTTGAGAGTAAGATAGCAAAAGTAAAGGAGAGGATGACACCTATGTATTTAGCATGGAAAGAGATTCGCTATTCAAAATTGCGTTATGGATTAATCATCGGCATCATGTTTTTGGTTGCTTATGTGGTCTTTATATTATCAGGGTTAGCCAATGGACTAGCTCAAGGAAACCGTCAAGCCATCGATGACTGGCAGGCCAAAACAGTAATCTTATCTGAAGACAGCAACAAGATCGCCAGTGCCTCTCAGTTGACTCGAAGCGACCTAGAACGGGTGGATGCTTCTGACAAAGCCGCAGTAGGAATTTTTTCTTCAGCAATGGAGCGCAGCAACAGCAATAATAAAACCAATGTTTCTATTTTTGGTGCAGACAGCGACAGCTTTATCGTACCGAAAATCAAGGACGGCCGTTCAGTAAAAGCCAAGGATGAAATTGTCATTTCCGAAAACTTGGAAAACGACGGCTTCAAACTGAATCAAACCGTCAAACTGGGAGCTGGCAAAGAATTCAAGATTGTCGGAGTTGTTCCGGCAACTACCTATATGATCGCACCAGTGGTTTATATGAATTTAGAAGGCTACACGAGCTTAAAATACGGTGCACAGCCTTTTGCCAGTGAGAATCAAAAGCCTATCAGTGCCATTGTCGTAAAGGATAAAACACCTAGTCAAGTTTCTATTACAACGGATGATGGTCAAAAAGAAATGCAAAAATTAACCAGCAACGAATTTGTCGAAAACCTGCCTGGTTACAAGCCTGAAAAATTAACCTTGGATGCGATGATTTACTTCTTATTTGTTGTCGTTGCAGCGATTATCGGTATTTTTATGTACGTAATGACCCTGCAAAAAACAGCCATTTTTGGTGTTATGAAGGCACAAGGGGTTTCAACTGGTTATTTGGTTCGTTCAATTTTAGCTCAATCCTTGATTGTTGGGATTGTCGGTGTAGCACTGGCAGTTCTGTTTAGTGAATTGACCAGCTTGGTATTACCTGATGCGATGCCGTTTGCTGTAGATTGGCTGGAATGGGGCATTTACAGTATTATCCTAGTGCTTGTGGCAATGGTCGGCGGCCTGTTCTCAATTCGTACCGTCACCAAGGTCGATCCTGTTACCGCGATTGGAGGAGAATAGCATGAACAACGAAATTTTAGTTATGAAGGATACCGTGAAGAAATTTGGACAAGGACATACTGAAGTTACCGCCTTAAAAGGTGTCAATTTCACGGTTCATGGGGGAGAATTTATCAGCGTGATTGGTCCTTCTGGTTCCGGGAAAAGTACCTTCCTGACAATCGCTGGCGGTCTGCAAACACCTACCAGCGGCACCATCGAGATTAATGGGCAGGACTTTACTCATATGGGAGAGAAGGAACGATCTCAAGCTCGTTTCAAGGAAATCGGCTTTATCCTGCAAAGCTCTAATTTAATTCCTTTTCTTAAGGTAAAGGAACAATTTGAATTAGTCGAACGGATTGAAAAGCAAAAGAATGCGGAGAAAATTGAGGATCTGTTGAAGTCATTGGATATTTGGGAGCTGCGGGAACAATTTCCTAAGGCTTTATCTGGCGGGGAACGTCAGCGGGTAGCAATTGCTCGGTCACTGTTTAATGAACCAAGCTTAATTCTAGCGGATGAACCAACAGCTAGCTTGGATTCGGATCATGCCTTTGATGTAGTTAAGCTTTTAGCCAAAGAAGCTCATAACCGAAATAAGGCGATTGTAATGGTAACCCACGATGAGCGAATGACAAAATGGAGCGATCAAATTTACCGCATGGAAGATGGCGTTCTAGTTGCTCAAAAATAAAACTTGCCAATTTTCCTATTTCTTGTGTATGATGACTAAGTCAGTAATTAGGAAGTAGGAAAATCATGGATATTTATTTAAAAAAAGCAGCACTGCATATTATTGACCGGGAAACCGGCAATCCGATTTATAGCCAGCAGGAGCTGGACTTAACCAAAGAATTCGTTCGCGAATACTTGATTAAAAAGATTCAAAAACTATCTTCAGCCCAAACCAAAACAGGTATTTTAGCTGAAGACTCCGAATTTGCTCAGCTTAGCCGCCAGGCTGAATACGACTTCTTGCCAGCCAGTGAGAAGATTGTAGAGCGCTGGTACAATGCTTATCAGGAGAGCGAAGAAGCACCCAGTGCCGATGTGTTTGTAGCATTGTATGAAGAAGATACTCAGCTGTACGTAGCCTTTTTAAAGATTAATTATCATCAAGGCTACACGCATATGGTGGATTCCAACGATGCTGGGATAAACAATGAATTAATCCTGCATCAGTCGATTCTTTCTGGAAAAACACAAAAAGCTGATGAAGGCTTGACTGTGAATCTAGACAATCTAAGCTTTGAATTGATCGAAAAAAAATATCCCTTCTCAGGAGAAAAACGACTGTATTTTTCAACGGAGGTCATCGAAAGTGAGCCAGCACCTTCTTTAGAAGAAAGTGTCAAGGTCATCAAAAAGGTTGCTGAACGGATTGGCTCCCAATTTGAAAATCCGAAGCACGATGTAGTTGCTGACGTGAAGGAAGCCGTTTATGAACTAGTGGAGGAACACGGACAAATCGATGCCAAAGAAGTTTCTCAACGAGTCTTCAAGGACAATATTTCGGCACAATTAGCCTTCCAAGAAGAAGTCGTAGAAAAAGGCTATGTTGATCAAGCCCCGTTGCCTCGCGAAGTTAGAGAAATTAGCGAAAAGAAATACGGCAAACAAAAACTAAAGCTTTCTAACGGAATCGAATTGATCGTACCTTTGGAAGTCTATCGTAACCCAGAGCTGATCGAATTCATCAATAATCCCGATGGCACCATCTCAGTAACGATAAAAAATGTTGACGAAGTCATTAACCGCTTATAGTGGTTGATGGCTTATTTTTAATGATAATATTTCTGTTTGCGTATCTTATTTATGAGACATAAAAAGCGACAATAGGAGGATATCATGAAAAAAATCTTTATTGGCAACTATAAAGGCGGCGTCGGCAAGACAACGAGTACCTTGTTTTTAGGGAAGTGCCTGAAGGATCTAGGCAAGAAGGTTTTACTGATGGACTTAGATCCCCAAAGTTCTCTCAGCGAGATTTGTATTAAGAAGGAGGACAAGGAGCGCTCGCTGGAATATCTTGAACCCAAGCAAACCCTGAACTATGTTTACGATCTTTCGATTGATAATGTGCGCAAGGGCTATAATTTAGACGTGCAATTTGACCTGGATTATTTGATTAGTCAATACGAAGAAGGGTTGGATTTTGTGGCATCGAGTTTGTATTATCGAGAAAATGTTGGCTTAGATGAACTAAATATGAGCATGGAAAAGGATATACGTTATTTCTCTATTTTAGCGAAGCTAATTCGCAATATTGAGGATAAACTGCCTGAATATGACTATTTGTTAATGGATTGTCCACCCAACAGCAGTGTCATTACTCAAAGTGCTTTTCTGATGTCTGATGCCTATCTGATTCCCACCATTGTCGATTCAATCAGTGCTAAGGGAATCATGCATTATACAGGAAATATTTCTAAAATCCATGCCAAATAATGTACTAATCATCAGGATGCGTATCTATTTAAGCATTATTTCGGAGAAAATCCTAAATTGATTGGCATATTCTATACACTTATTCGGGGGCAGGTTAGGTATGACGAAGTGATTGAAAAGTTAAGAAATGAATTGGGAAAACTAAATATTGATCAATGTATTTATGTATTTGAGAGTTTTACGAATAATTATGTAGCTGTTACTAGAGCAGTTGCAGAAAATAAATTGGGTAATTTACATGTATCGAAAAATACATACCCAAAAATCACAAAAGAGTTTCTAAAGAGGCTATCCGATTTGAATCTGTAAGAAAAATTATGTAAAATAAGTTTACAAGTATAAGGGGAGTGAAGGACGATGACTAAGACTAACCAAACTCTTTTTGAGGATTTCATGCAAGCTTTAGCTGATGCCAGTCGTACTGCTCCTGTCCGTCCAAAACTGAAGGAATTGGAGAATAAATTTGATTTAGAAGATATGGATCAAATTTTGACCCTGTTTTACAAGGTGAATAGAGCTAAATTGAAAAACGCGGATAAACCAGTCGCTCCTCATATTCCTAAAACGTCCAAAATGCTTTCTCGCCCAGCAGAGGTCAGTGAAAAACAGTACTCCGAAGAAGAAGTGCGAAAGATATTTAAGACAGAAAACAAAGAAGAAACGATTCGCAACTATACAAAAAGAGAATTGACCGATATGTATATTTCTCTGACAGGGACTAAACTACTAACTAGCAGTAATAAATCAAATATCTACAATAGTATCCAAGGACTCTTTGATGCGCAGCAACGTGGAGCAGCTATCTACCGAAACTATATAGAGAGACCTTGGGAAAAAGTAAAATAATCATTATGTGCCGATGACCGGTAAGTCATCGGCATCTTTTATACTAAATCAAAAACATATTGAACTGAATAGGAGGTACCATGCTATACTCTCAGTAAAAGGAGTGAAGCCCGATGTTCAAATCTAACCAAGCCTTTCTGGAAGACTTCATGCAAGCCTTAGCTGAAGCCAGTCGTACTGCTCCTGTTCGTCCAAAATTGAAGGAATTGGAGAATAAATTTGAGCTGGAAGACATGGATCAAATTTTAGCATTATTTTACAAAGTGAATAGAGCCAAATTGAAAAATGCGGATAAGCCGGCCACGCCTTTTGTCCATAAAACTACAAGCACTTCTAAAATGTTCAATAATCCTGGCGAAGTCAGTGGAAAGCTATACTCTGAAGAAGAAGTGAAAAAAATTTTTAAAACAGAAACCAAAGAAGAAACGATTCAAAACTATACAAAAAGAGAACTGACCGACATGTATATTTCTTTAACAGGGTCTAAACTATTAACCCGCAGTAATAAATCAGACGTTTACAATAGTATCCAGTCATATTTCGATGCAGGAAAGCGCGGAGAAGCCATGTACCGACACTTCTTTATGAATTCAAAAGAGAAAGTAAAATAGTTTTCATGTGCCGGCGACCTAAATATCGCCGGTATTTTTTACACCACAACAAAAAAAGATGCTAAGCCAATACTCAGCATCTTCTCAAAAATCATCTAAATTCACATTCTCCTGCAATGGCCAAAAGCTGATCGATATCGCCCTGGTTATTAAAAGCACCCAATGAAAAGCGAATAAACTGATCTGCACTAATACTCAAACAAACATTGTTGCTGCGGAAATAATCGAACATCTTCTGCAGCTGATCAGTTTTTAGCGACACGATGCCGCAATGAGCAGCTTCTTTTTCCGGTGTAACCACTTCAAAGCCTAGTTCGACTAATCCGGCACGCAGCTGATCATAAAGAACACGAATGTGCTGCCAAATCGTATCAGGTCCGATAGTCAAAATTTCCTGCAGTGCATCATGCAAAACATAAATTCCCAAATTGTCTAAAGAACTGTTCTCCATCTTACCGGCCTTCGTATCCTCTGAACAGCTTAAGGAATACTGCCCCTCGGCTTCTTCAATATGAATATAAGAATTAGCTGCCGTATAAACAGGCCAAATGTGTTTCAACAAATCTGGATGATAATACGTAAAGGCTGTACTGTTAATGCCGCAAAGTCCTTTATAAGAGGCTGCAGAAACAGCAGCAACATGCCATTTTTGAGCCAGAAAAGGCTGCAAGCCCAAACTCTGAATGGCATCAACGATCAAGAAAATCCCCCGTACATGACACCAGCGGCCCAGCTTCTCTAAATCGATCCGGTAACCAGTCGCTGATTGTACATGGCTGACCAAAATCATACGAGTTCGATCGTCAGCCGCAGCAGTCAGCTCTTCAATTAAGACCTGTCCATCTTCTCTAGCAGGAACTACTCGGGCTTCAACACCGCGGGTTCTGGCAGCATTCAAACAGGGCATCAAGACAGATGGGTGTTCCTGTCGGCTGGTAACGATGTTGTCGCCAGGCTGAAAATCGAAGCCCTGAAGAATGGCATTGATGCCTTCGTTCGTATTACGGGTAAAAGCGATTTGCTCTGGCCCCAAACCGCCGACTAGCTGATTTAACAATTCGCGAGTGGCATCCAGTGTTTTGAACAAAGTCGCTCGACCAGGGCCGCCACGTTCATTGTGGAGCGCACCATATTCCCAATCGTTGAAGTATTTCTCGGGGGCTTTTCTGGCGATGGTTGTGCCGCCGCAATCATAGGCATTATCTAAGTAAATACATTGCTGGGCAACGGGGAACTGCTGCCGATAGTTTTTTTGCCAATCCATTTTTTCACCTTATTCCTGTTGATTCTTCGCAAGCTGACACAAGTAATTGGCTACCGCAAGATCTTCAACGGCCATTCCCAGTGCTTCGAAAACAGTGATATCTTCCTTAGTTAATCTGCCAGGAACCGTTCCCTGCATTACTTGGCCGATGGTTCCTAAATAGTGCTCATTGGTAATCGCGCCATCATTAAGCGGGATAAGAAAATCACCAGCTTCATGTAGGACGGATTCCCCATTATCACCGAAAAAGCGGGCTTTCTGTACAATGTCCGTGGCTAATTCACGGGTGTCGGCAGTACAAGCACCTACCGCATTAATATGAACGCCAGGCTTCAGCCAAGCGGCTTCAATAATCGGTGTTTTGGCTGGAGTGATCGTACAAACAATATCAGCATCCTGCACTGCTTCTTGACTAGTAGGGCAGGCAGTAATGGCAATCTGCTGCTTCGTACTTTCCCTTTCAGCAAACCGCTGAGCCCGCTCAAAATCTTTATCCCAAATAGTAACCTCTGTTAACGTAAATTGAGTCAGTAAGGCCTGCAGATGAGATTCACCCTGTTCACCAGCACCCAATAAAGCCAATTTGCTAGAATCTGGATTCGCTAATACTGTGCTGGCAGCGGCACTGACTGCACCGGTGCGCAGCTTGGTTACAGAAGTTGCGTCCACGATGCCCTTTAACTGACCGTGTTCCTTTTCAAAAATTAAGATCTGTCCTTGATGGGAAGGATAGCCATCCTGACTGTTTTGTAAATAAACACTTAAAATTTTCGTTCCAAAATAACCGGAATTAGAATAGCCCGGCATTAAGCCTAAGATATTGTCGTTAGGCATTTTAATCGCGTTACGCAGGTATTGAACATCCTCACCAGTTTCTACATTTTTCAATGTTTCAGCCATTAAGTCAACACAGACCTGCATATCCAAATGTTCTTCCACAAAAGCTGCATCCAAAACTAGAAGTTCTTGTGACATGCTTTTCCTCTTTTCTTAAATCGATTCCGGCAAAATGCGTTTTAGGAAGCGACGTGTGCGTTCTTCTTTTGGATTCGAGAAGATTTCCTCTGGCGGTCCTTCCTCGACAATGACGCCTTCATCCATAAAAATCACCTTGTTGGCTACTTCAGAAGCAAAGGCCATCTCGTGAGTAACCACAATCATGGTGACGCCTTCGTCCGCAATCTTTTTCATGATCTTCAGGGTTTCGCCCACCAGCTCCGGATCAAGCGCAGAAGTCGGTTCGTCAAACATGATAATCTCAGGATTTAGCACAATCGACCGAGCAATACCTACACGTTGCTGTTGTCCGCCTGATAATTGGGAAGGGTAGGAGTCATATTTTTCAGCTAAGCCCACTTTGTCCAAGGCTTCTTTTGCCCGTTTTTCAGCTTCTGCTTTAGGCACCTTACGAGCGATAACCAGGCCTTCCATAACATTTTCCAGTGCAGTTTTATTGTTAAATAAATTATGATTTTGGAAAACAAACGCCGTTTTCTTACGAACAGTTAAAATTTCTTTTTTCGATGCATGCTTCAAATCCACTGTCTCTCCAGCAATAGTCAAGGTACCACTGTCCGCTTTATCCAAAAAATTGATGCAGCGCAGCAGGGTGGTTTTCCCTGAACCGCTGACACCAAGAATAACAATTACATCGCCAGTCTCTACCTTCAAGCTTACGCCCTTCAGCACTTCATGACGATCGAATTTCTTATAGACATCTTTAACCTCTATCATGCTTGGCTCCTTCTATAACGTCCCATACGTTCTTCAGCTAATTTTCCTAATTGGATACAAATCAGGCTGATGCCCCAATAGATCAAGGCCGCAGCCACATAAGCCTCCAGGTAGCAGTAGTAAATGCTCGCAATCTTTAGTCCAGCGTTCAACACATCCTGAACCCCAACTAAGATAACCAGGGCAGACAGCTTCACCAAGGAATTGATATTTCCGATCAAGGTCGGAACCAATACTAAAAAGGCTTGCGGCATAATAATACGGTAAAAGGTTTGGAACTTGCTTAAGCCCACCGTATAGCCGGCTTCATATTGGCCTTTGTCTACAGACATCAACGCCCCCCGAACAGACTCAGAAAGCAAGGCAATTGCTGCAATCGACAAAGCAAAAACTGCCACATAAATCTTATCCACTTCAGAAACGGTAATCTTCCAGCCCAATGACTGGGCAATAGCATTAAAATTACTATTAAACCACAGTCCAGCAATCAAAATAATCAAATTGACCGGGATAGCCTTAACAATGGCAATGACTACTGTGAAAAACTGATCCAGCACCCTCACATGAAAGATTCGAATCAAGGCGATCGGTGTACCAATCAGCAAACCGACAATCAAAGTAGTTGCCGCAATACCAAGACTAACCGGAATCTTCATAAAGCTGGCCTGCAAACATTCAAGAAAATAATTTAGTTGAAAGTTCATGCAACCACCTTCTTTCTTCTGCTGGATCTGTGATTAACCACAGCAAAAATACCTTCTAAAATTAGACTGATAGCGGCAAAAATAATTGCCACACCAATATAGCCTTCAATCGAATGCCGAGTAGTAGCTGCGATCATTCGCACTTTTCCCATCATGTCGGCCACACCGATCATATAAGCTAAAGCCGTATCCTGCAGCAGCATGACAAACAAAGTCTCCAGCCCAGGAATTGCGACCTTCAGTGCTTGAGGGAAAACGATTCGATAGAAGGTTTGCCAGCCGGTTAAGCCCACCGAATAGCCTGCTTCCGTCTGCCCAATCGGAACGGACAAGATGGACGCCCGGATCAACTCCGCCATATAACCAGCCTGATTCAGTCCAAAGGTAATAAATACAAAAAAGATCTTGTTTACACCGCTCAAATCCATGTTTAAGTAAGAGCGGAATAATAAGGGCATTCCATAATACACAATGAACATTTGAACCAGCGCCGGTGTTCCGCGGAAAAAGGAAATCATCAAATAGGCCAGCTGATTTAAAACGGGAATTCGTTTGATACGAATCACCGCAAGCAGCGTTCCCAGCAGCAAACCGATAATTGTCGCTATGACAACAATCTGGAAGGTTACTGGGAGTTTTTGCAGCACCTGCGGAAAGACGTGAACAAAGCGTTCCCAAGAAAAAAAGTTAGAACTCATAGTTTACATCCTTTTCCCTAAAGCTTCTTATTTTGTATAATCTTCACCCAAGTATTCAGTAGAGAGCTTGCCAGTTTTGCCTTCTTCATGCAATTCTTTCAACGCAGCACTGACATCTTTTTCTAATTGTTCATCGTCTTTGTTGTACAGGTAGTAGCAGCCAGAATCAGCTTTGTCGCCAAAGATGTTTGAGCCATATTGTTCTAACCCGTCAAATTGCTTCACCCATTGGTCTGCATCAATTTTTTCATTAATATAAGCATCGTAAACCCCGTTCGTCAGATTGCTGACGATTTGCTCGTTTTCTGAATCTTCATAAACAATTTCAACGGCTTTTTTAGGATTTTCCTTGTTGTAAGTCTCCAATAGGTTCGATACATTTCCACCAGTTTTTACTTGGACTTTTTTACCAGCTAAATCATCCAAGGTCTTAAAATTCTTGCCTTCTGCACCTAAGATCACATAGCCGCCAGTGGTTACACTAGGCGTTTCAGAGTAAAGATATTTTTTGGCACGGTCTTCATTCCAACCAAAGCCGTGTACACCCATATCATAGGTACCAGTATCCAGACCCACCAAGATGTTAGAGAATTCTGTTGGTTCATAGCTGAACTTATATTGTGGGAGTTTTTCATCGACCAACTTCAATACTTCATACTCGTAACCTGCCAGCTCTTCGTTTTCGTCTAAATAACAAAATGGATTGTAGGCATTCCCAATACCAATCTTGACTACTCGAACATCATCTGCTGAAGCCGCATCACTGTCACCAGTTGCCGAATCATCGTTATTGCCGCAAGCTGTCAGTACGATCCCAGATAACGTTAGTACACCAAGTACCGCCAACTTTTTCAAAAATTTATTCTTCCCCATAGATAAATACCCCTTTTCTCATTGTTTGTTCAAAAATTATTCATCTAATTTTAACTAAGTGTACATTCTTGAACAGGTGGTGTCAATCAGTCCTTTGAGTCTCTTTTTCAAAGAATTCGCTAAAAAAGTAACCCAATTTTACAAATTAGATTCCTATTATCGACCAAAAATACCTCGGAATATCAGATTTTTCTGGGATATCGCTAACTTGTGAATTGTCTCATCAAATCCTCATGACTGATTGCCTTTTGTCAGGCTTTTCGGTTATACTTTGGATGAAGATTTTCATTTAGTAAAAGGCAGGTGGGAAAGATGTTGCGTCAACGTTTTTGACTTTGAGTAGGTCATACGCTTAGAGGTTCTAAGTTAGTGAAGTCGATCGTCTTTCCTTCAAACTGTTTTTTTGTGTGCGCTTTTATGTGATTGGTGTCACAAAATTTAGGATATGAGGGAAAACATACGATAGGTGTATGTTTTTTTGTCGTGTCTGGATGTTTAAATGAAATCTTGTTGAAGTGACAAGGAGTAGACTTCCTAAAAATTATTTGGGAGAGTGTAAACATGCTAATTGCTTTGTCGTTTGTTATTATGATTGCTGCTATTTATGGACTTATTTATTTGAAAAAGAAAAAAGTTCCTTTTTCTAAACGGGTTGTTTTTGCGTTGGTATTAGGGATTGTTTTAGGGTTTGTGTTCAACCAGCTGTTCTCTTCAGCAGAGGGTGCAGTCTTTTCTGATTGGATTGGTATGTTCGGCAGTATCTATGTGAAGCTGTTGCAAATGATCGCAATGCCGCTGATTTTGGTCTGTGTCATCTTAGCCTTCACGAAAATCGAAATTAAAACCAACGTATTAAAAATTGGTGTTACGATTGTTGGCACATTAATTGTTACAGCCGGAATCGCGGGAATTGTCGGAATTGCGACAGGTTACTTTGCAAATATTGACGGAAGTACCTTCAACATCAGCCAATCGGCGTTAAGTGCTGCGAACGATATTGAAAAAAATTATGTAACTGGTGGGGAGCACACCTTGTCCTTGCCGCAAAAGATCGTAGCAATTTTCCCATCGAATCCGTTCTTTGATTTAACTGGCCAACGAGCAAGCGCAACCTTAGGCGTAGTCATTTTCGCCTTGTTCATTGGGGTCGCTTATCTGCGTATTAAGGATAAAAAACCAAAAGAAGCGGATTTGTTCCGCCGTGGAATGGACAGCATTTACGAAATTGTTATGTCAGTGGTTCGTTTGTTTCTATCCTTTGCACCGTATGCTGTTTTGACTATCATGACTACAACCGTTGTGAACAATGATTTATCAGCAGTTTGGAAGCTGGCGCAATTCTTTGTGGCCTGCTATGTGGCTATGCTGATTCAGTTCATCATTCAATTAGGAATTATGGCAGCCTGCGGTATGTCGCCAATTCGCTACTTGAAAAAAGCTTTGCCAGTTCTGTCTTTTGCCTTTATCACTTCATCAAGTGCGGGCTCCATGCCGATGAATTTGGAAATGCAAGAAGAGCTGGGGATTCCTAAAGGGATTTCAAGCTTAAGTGCTTCATTTGCGACTTCCATGGGAATGAACGGCTGTGCCGGTCTTTATCCTGGGATTATTATTGCAATCGTAGCGGTCACTCAAGGGATCAATCCTTTGTCGCCATCATTTCTATTTTACGCAGCCTTTGTGATTGCCATGACCTCATTTTGGATCGCGGGTACGGGCGGTGGTGGAACCGTGGCAACCATTATTTCACTATCTGCTTTAGGGCTTCCGGTTGGCTTGGCAGGCGTCTTTATTGCCATCGAACCATTAGTTGATATGGGACGTACCGCAGTGAATTTGAACGGCGGTGTTGTTGCCAGCATGGTTACCTGCAAGGTTAATGGCGTTGACTTGAAGCAAACGAAGGAAAACAAAGAAACAGTGTTAACAACGAAGTAAAAAAAGGAGGAAAAGAAGTATGGAACTACGAACAGAATTACCTGAAGTATTTGACGAATTCGGTGAAGCACGGCGGCAAGGATTTCTAACCGTTAAGAACTTGAAGGAACAGGGTCAAGCCGTTGTTGGTGTTTATTGTACCTTTATGCCCGAAGAGCTAGTCATGGCCAGCGGTGCCATTCAAATTAGTCTGTGTTCTACCTCAGACGAAACCATTCCAGATGCAGAGGAAGATTTGCCGCGAAATTTATGTCCTTTAATCAAGTCGAGCTATGGCTTCGGTAAGACCGATAAATGTCCATACTTCTATTTCTCTGATTTGGTGGTAGGTGAAACCACTTGCGATGGCAAAAAGAAAATGTATGAATACATGGAAGAATTCAAGGACACGTACTTGATGCATTTGCCTCATAACCGTGACAGCGAAGCCAGCAAAAAGCTCTGGTACAGCGAATTGGTAAATTTCAAAGAAAAATTGGAAGACTTCTTCGACGTAACGATTACAGAGGAACAAATTCAAGAAGCAATAAAAATGAAAAACCAGGAACGCCGTGCTAAACAAAACTTTTATCGCTTAGGACAGCTGAACCCGCCAGCTATCAGCGGTACCGAAATCTTCCAGGTGATGTACGGGTCACAATACAAATTTGATAAACAAGAAGTAATTCAAATGCTGGAAGAAACGACAGATAAAGTAAAAGAAGGCTACGAAGCCGGTAAAACATTGCCTAGAAAACCACGTATTCTCATCACGGGTTCTCCTATGGGCGGCGTGACCGAAAAAGTTATTAAGGCTATTGAAGACAACGGCGGAATCGTAGTCGCTTTCGAAAATTGTACGGTAAGTAAAGCGGTAGAACGACTGGTAGAGGAAGATACCGCAGACGTTTACCAAGCTTTAGTGGATAAATATATTAATATCGGCTGTGCCTGCATGTCCAACAACCAGCCAAGAAAAGACCTGTTAAGTCAAATGGTCGATGACTATCAAGTCGATGGAGTAATCGATATGGTGCTGCAAAACTGTATTCCATTCTCGGTTGAATCGCTGAAGATCAAACGATACCTGAATGAAGAAAAGGATACGCCGTACCTATATTTAGAAACCGACTATTCCACTTCCGATATTGAGCAGATCAATACGCGGGTAACGGCCTTTATCGAAATGTTAGAGGAAGAAAAAGCATGTTCTATATAGGCATGGATTCTGGCTCCACCACGACCAAAGGGGTTCTTTTCTCAGCGGATCAATTACTAGATAAATATCTGATCCCAACCGGCGGCAATCCCCGAGGGGCGATGGAAGAGATCCTGGCTCGTTTTACTGAAAAGTATCAGCTGACCGATGTGAACAGCAAGTTGATTACCACAGGTTATGGCCGTAAACTGATCGACAGCGATCTGGCCATTACCGAGATCAGCTGCCATGGAAAAGGGGCCGAGTATCTACAGCCAGGCATTAAGCAGGTTATCGATATCGGCGGACAAGATTGCAAAACCATTCAGCTAAACGGCAAGGGAACCGTGGTTGAGTTCAACATGAATGACCGCTGTGCAGCAGGAACAGGCCGTTTCGTTGAGGTGATGATGCGAACCTTAGGTGAAGATATCACTAAGCTAGATCAATTTGCTTCAAAAGGCGAACCAGTAACCATCAACAGCATGTGCACCGTTTTTGCAGAATCAGAGGTTATCGGTCTGATTTCCAAAGGTGAGAAAAGGGAAGACATTGCTTGCGGAGTTCTGCACTCGATCGCTAAACGTATCAGCAGTCAATATTCCAAGCTGCGGCCAAAACGTGGAGAGGAAGTTCTCTTCACCGGCGGACTTTCCCGCAGTACTCAATTTGCGGAAGTCTTGTCCACATATGTCCATGCGCCGGTTCATACCAATGAGCTGTCGCAATATGCCGGTGCTATCGGTGCTGCACAGATTGGACAAAGAAAATTATAGTCATTCATTTGAAAGGGAAGAGCTGTTCTGAAAAAGGATGGCTCTTTTTTTACTGCTTTTATTTATTATTTATATAGAAACAAAAATTTATTTGTTAAGCTGGAACACCCTACCTGCGAAGGGCGCCATCTTCGCAGGTAGTTGTGCTTATTCAATTTTCAAGGATCGTGACCGTCTAACCAGTGGTTAAACAAAGCAATAACCAGCCCCACGAAAATAGGGGCTAAAATGTATTGCATCAAGGATCGCAAACCATCACCCCCTTTCAGTGGAGGGCAGTGATCCGACTAATCTGGTCCGTACCTACGCTGGATCAAACTAGCTTCAAGAGGAAGAATCCGGTGAATGCTGTCGCTCTTCTTCCTTTTTCCTTCTTCGCAGCTTTCGCCGGAGCATTTCTTTGACTATGTCATACGGCTTGTTGGAAGGCTCATTTGTCAAATTAGGAATCTTTTGATCCGTTTCTTCTATAGTAAGTGCTTTGAAATTAGTTTCAGGTGCTTCGTTTAATTCATCTATAGAAACTTCCTCTTTAGCTGAGGAAGATAAGGAGACTTTCGGTACTTGCGGCAATTCACGCCAAGAGCTTTTGGCCTTTAGCTCTTCAAGGCTGGCAGTATCAACCTCTTCTGGTAAGGTCGCTTCTTCTGGGATATCTTCAATCGATGCTGGCTCACCGAACAATTCATCTCCCTCAAAAATTGGTCGTTCGATGGTTTCTACATACTTGGCCTTCACTACTTCTTGGAATAGGCCAACGCCATCTTTTTCAAATAGATTTAAGCTGCTTAACAAATTCAGTGATTCTTTGATTTCTTCCGGACTTTTTGTAGTATCCGGATTTTTAAAAGTAAAATTATGCGTTTTGCCTTCGCTGTTCAGGAAGGTGGATACTAGTTTGATCATTTACTTAACTCCTTTCGGTTTTTATTTGCGTAGGTGAGACAGACAGTAAGTATCATTTTCAGGTGGCTTCAGAGTCCGTATCGTTTTGGAAAATCTTAGCTACTGATTTTATAAGAGACTTGGTTTTTTCAATAAACTTGCGAACAGGATTCAGTTTTAAGCCCAGTATCCGTAATTCACTGGTTTCAAAATAATCCACGAAATACCAGAAAAACTGCTTCATGGTTTTCGTTGCTTTAGTATTCATAAATAAGTAACGAACTAAATCCTGCAATACCAGAGCGAACTCCTTCGCACCAAGCTGATAACGTACACGTAAAGCAAGCAATAGTTTGATGGTCATGGTGCCATTTTGGGTTTCCTGATAGTATTCCATGAGTCTTTGCTCGATGGTTTCGAGTTTAAGGTTAAATAGTTGTTGGTGGGTGAAGGGTTGCTCTGACATAATAAATTTCTCCTTTTTATTTGTAATAGTAGATAATTTGTAGATAAGCTGGATACCTAGGAAATCCAGCTAAATGCATTAAGTAAGAGAAGCACGGCACGTCTGCCGCAGCTTCTCAAAAATTCAATTACCGTGCAACAAGTTCTTCTTCAAAGATCGTTGTTTCAATCGTTTCGACATACTTCGCACTAACAACTGTTTCAAATAAACGAATCCCATCCTTCTGAAACAAATTCAATTGAGCCAGTTCTCCTAACAGTCCTTTGATCTGTGAGGGAGCCTTAGTAGTGTCTGGATTGCTCAAACTCCAGGTTTGTGATTTTCCTGCCCCATTTCTAAAAATGGAAACTAACTTAACAACTCGATTCATGCTTATTCAACCTCCTTCATAATTCTTGATTGGACAGTCATAATCACACTGTCTAGTGAACTGTCTTGCTGGGATAGCTCTGCCATAATTTCCCCTAATTTCACCACATCTTCTTCTGGTGGATTATCAATCACATTTGAAAAATTTACTTTCTTCTGTTTGTCTTCCCCTGCTTGTTCGATTTGTACCTGTAATTTTGTGCCTAACTTTTGAATCAATGTTCATTCCTCCGTTTTCTGTTTTTGGTTTATTTGGTGATGCTTGTTGTGTTTCCCGGCCGGTGATTAAACCATACTTGAATAACAAAAATTTGAAAACTGTACAAATAGGTACCTGACCCTACAAATACGACCATGAAAATTTCGAGAAATCTTGATTCAATAGGGTTTTGCTTGTTTCAGTCAAAGAAAAAGTGTCGTATTTATGGGGTCAAAGAAAAGTATTGTTTCCAAGGAAAATAGAGGGATGATTGTGAAAATAAGTGTCATTTAGGTTCGTATAAAAGGATTTTGTAATGTGAAATGACTAGAAAGGGCAGACAAAAAAAGTTGCCTTCGCTTCCCGAAAGGGGAATAAGATAACGAAGGCAACCTGTATAAAGCAATAAAATTAGTTGATCAGTTTAGTCAGTAAATCAGAAAAGGTCTCATAATTCCATTCTGCTGGATCGATTGAACGACCAAGCCGTAAGAATGTTTGCAGCGCATAGTCCCTTTCATAGGCTTCCTTCAAGGCGCCAACTGGAAGTGGAAATTTTTTTAGCAGCGCTCGTTGACTAAGGGAGCGCAGAAACGGAGTATCCGGCAGCTGCAGAACTGATAAAGGCGAAGCAGCAGACGACTGTAAGTAATCGCGTTGAAGCAATGAAAGAATAGACAACGCCTGCTCAGATCGGTTTCGAATTGTCCGAATGGTTAGCGTCGTTTGGATTGTTGAGCCATTCACTAGATGAATAAGCGTGAATAGGCCTTTTTCTTTCAGCTCCTTAATTTCCACCGGATTGATCCACGGACTATGCTGCGGCTGTCCCAATGGGAAAATGACCGAAGACAAACTAGCCATTGGACTGTTTCGTTTACTGAAACAGTCGAACCGTCTCAGGGTATGAGCGAGTGCAGAATAATCTAGAAAATTCATTTTTTTCGCATGTTTTTGTAAGGTGGTTCGGGTTTGGTTGGATTGATGATACTGCTTGTTTTGAAAGAAAAGAATACTTTCATTCCGATCGGGCATAGGAAATACCAAAGATGGTACGTGGTTTTCTGGAAAAGCGTCCAGTTTTACAGCTAAATCGTTTTCATTTAGCAGTTCAAATGTAGTTGTTAGTTTGTACATATGTTTGTCACCCCTGCATTTTTCATTTTTTGTGGGATGCCAGCGAAATGGGGAATAAATGAATCGATCATCGGTACTTTTTATCGCGCGTGAAAAGTACTCGTTCATAAACAATTGGCAATGAATAGGGCCCTATCACTACCTGCTACTGAGACGTGACGCAGTTTCATTCAGTTTCTTTCATTTGGCCATGGCATCTTCATACGATTGATTGTTAGAAGAGAAAGAGACGACTCTCTTCATAACATCTACGATTATAAACTAAAAACACTGCCAAAAGTTAAAAATACGTCGTGGGGGATGTAGATACAATAAACATTAATTTACTCCTTCATAGGGCATTTAATAAAATTTAATTTTATTAATGATTGTTCTTGTGTAATAATTATCTTTAGGGGAATTGGGATAAAAAACATTAAGGAAAAACAAGTTGATTAAATAAATACAGTTATTTTAAAAAAATAAAAAAATTCTTGGTATTAGAAATACTAAGAAGTTTTCAGAAGACTATTAATAGGTAGTTATGTTTTTTATTTATCAATGGCTAATTACTAGTCTAATTATAGAATACTCTGAAAAAATACGCAATATATTTTGAAAAAATAATTAAAGTGAATTTTTTCGGTCGTTTTTGTAATTATTGATAGACGTGTTTGCAAAAAAAACACGAAGAAATCGAGTGATCCTATTAGCCGTCAAAAAACCGTACTTTTTATAGAAGGGAAGTAACAAAATGCGCAGAGGAGAAAATATCTATCGGCGGAAAGACAAACGATGGGAAGGAAGGTATAAAAAAGGAAGAAAATCGAATGGCAAACTTTTGTACGGCTCTGTCTACGGAAAGACATTAACCCAGGTGCGGGAAAAGCTGTACCCGTTGAAGGTGAAATATCAGCTGATTCAAAACGTTCAGGGAGATGCTACTATCTCTCTTCGGGAGTGGGGCTATATCTGGCTGCATGATGTTCAACCAACCGTTAAACCGGCGACCTATGCCAACTACGAGCATAAACTGGTTCGCTATGTCTTATCTGCGATAGGCGAATATAGCTTGAATGAATTGGATGAAGCAGTGGGAGAAGAATTATTAGCCTCCTTGCTGCAGCGCAAGCTGAAGCCTTCCACCATTCAAGTAATCTTTCGGATTACGAATCAGTGTTTGGCCAATGCGCTACGGAAACAACGAATCAACGTAAATCCATTCCTATCTGTGAAGTTGCCCAAAGTGGAAAAAAGGAAAAATCAAGCCATCACTAGACAAGAACAAAAAAAGCTGGAGACGGCAGCTTTATCAGAAAAAAAGGACAGAGGTTTGCCAACCTTGTTGGCACTGCATGCCGGTCTTCGTATTGGCGAAACAGCGGCTTTGGCTTGGCAGGATATTGATTTTGACAACAACCTTATCCATGTACGATCCACCTTTCAACGAATTATAGGATTATATT
The DNA here is from genome assembly GCF_050499065.1 of Enterococcus sp. AZ071. Taxonomy (NCBI): domain Bacteria; kingdom Bacillati; phylum Bacillota; class Bacilli; order Lactobacillales; family Enterococcaceae; genus Enterococcus; species Enterococcus sp. AZ071. The sequence continues at coordinate 1,790,686 of NZ_JBIPAS010000001.1, read as the reverse complement.
CTGGAAAAAAGACAGGCTTGCTCTACTCGAGCTCTAAGACAGCTACTTCGACCCGTTCGATTCCTATGAGCAAGCTGTTGCGGCAGGTGTTGTTGGAACGAAAGAAGAAGGCAAAAGGAGAATTTATTCTCTCCAATAAGAGCGAACCGATCGAGCCGAGACTGATTACCTACCATTTCCATAAGCTACGTCGAAAAGCAGGACTGGCAACCATCCATTTCCATCAATTACGCCATACGTTTGCGACCCGTTGCTTGGAGAGCAAAGGCGACATTATGAGTGTGAGTGCTTTAATGGGGCACAGCTCTACCCAAATGACGTTAGATACCTATGCTGGCTCATTGATGGAGCAACAAATCCAAGTAGTCGTACAAATGGAACAGGCGATTAGTTAGGTTATTAAATTAAAACGTTTTTAAAAAAAGAATTTTTCTCTTCCGGAGGGAAACAGTTTGCCTAACTCAAGTAAGCGCTTTCTGAAGTGTGAAATCGCAAGATAACGCGATATTTTAATATAACATACGTTATTTAAATTGAAAACACTTGTTTAGTCTCCTTGTTATTTAATAAAAATTATTTACTGACCAGTACCCATACTTTTATACCGTCATGCTTCGTCAGAGGATGGTTTTTTTTGTTGCTGTAAAAGGGTTTCTGAGGGGGTTCTTAGTATTTCTAATACCAAGTAAAAAAAAGCAAAACGAGCGTAGTGCTTTTAAGAAAGTATAGAGGAATAAACAATATTTATCAAAGTATAGATGAATAGATAGAGAAATCGCATAGAGGAGGAAAGCCATATGTTCGGTTTAGGCAAGCAAAAGAAGAATGCTTATCAAGAATCAACGCAAGATGATTACTATTACGATGAATACGACAACGAAGGATATGAAGAAGATTACGGGTATGACTCGTATCAAGAGGAAGGCTATGAACGTCCTGTTGATAGCTCTAGTGGGTATGATCGCGGGGAGCATCGCTCCAGAAGACGGACAGCTGCACCTGTAGATGAACGATACGATGCCCGATATGAAGAAGATATGGAGTCCTTTCCAGCACAAAAAGCTGAAAAAGAATCTCGGAAAGAACCAGATACTCAGCTGCAACAGGAAGTGGAACGCTTGGAAGAAACTGTCGCTCAGTTAAAACATCAACTGGAAGTCAAACAAACGGAAATGACTGGGATGGCCACTACCCTGACCGAAAAGGAGCAAGAATTACACGAACAACAAGCGAAATCTGAACAACAATTAGAAGCTTTTCGTGAAGAAAAAGAAGACGAGCAGAATAATCTGCAAGCAGAAAAAGATTTTCAGATTCAAAAATTGACAGATCAAGTGGCCCAGTTGAACACGGAGCTGCAAGACGATCGAACCAATCAAACCGAGGCTTTGGTGCAAGCACAACGACAAATTGAGTCACTGAAACAAACACAAAAAGAAAACGAGGACATGAAGGCAGAACTGGCAACGATCCTGATTGAAACGAAAAAACAAGAACGGGCAATTTTGGAACGAGCAGAATACGAAGCCAAAGGGATTCGCAGCCAAGCTGAACAGGAAGCCCATCAGGTGATTCACGATGCGTCATTAGAGTTACGCGTAATGAAGCAAGAAATTAGAAATTACCGCAAGCGTCTGCGTTCGGTACAAGAAGAAACGACCCAATTTTTTGTACGTTTGTTAGCGACAAGCGACAACTTATTGGATGACGAATAGAAGAGGGGTGGTTTTTGGTGAAGCAAGCACAGAATCAACTCGCCTTATACCCCACTCCTGCGCCCATTATGCAAGAGGAGCTGCGTAAACAGTCGTTGTTAGAGGAAATTGAACGAGCGTGTGAGTATTTGTATGCACCGCATGGCACTTTGACGGAGGACCAGCGGAAAAAGATTTACCAGCATTTTGAACAATTATTTCGTTTGATGAACAGCAGTTATCATGTGGAGCTGTTAGTGCCAACTGGCTATTTCGATTGGACTAGCTTTTGGCAATCGCTTCATCAATTCTTTCCCCAATTTGCTTGGATAAAGGCACAAACAGAAGAGCCGAAATATGGCCGACAAGTCTATCGCTTTGATTTTATTCCATTGGCTTTTCGAGAAATCGGCTTTCCTTTCGGCATTCATCTAGAAGACAGTCTGACCCAACAATTCCCCTTATCTCCCGAAGAGGCCTTGGAACGGGCAGAACAGTTATTACTGGAATTAGCTGGACAACACTTGTCAGATGTATCGCCTAAAACAAAGGAAGCATCAGAAACGAGTGCAGTCGTTCCCATTAAGCAAGCAGAAGAACAGGCGAAGGATGTTGCGCGAGTTCAACAAGAAGAAGTAAAGAAGGAAAGTCAAAGTAAAGCCCGTTTGCGAGCTGTAAATCAAAAACTAGAAATGGTGATTGAAAAGCTGGAATTATCCATGCTTTACAGCGGGATTCAATATTTTGAACGAGAAAACAAAGAAGAGAACGATTGGGATAAACGGATCAAGATCAGTTTGCGAGAATATACGTATTTGCTTCAAAAGGCCAGGTTTTTGGAACAGATGTGGAACTTGAACGGTGAGCTGGTAAATAAATCTGAAAAGATGACGGTGACCGGTAATAAATTAGTTTACGAGCGGGATCAGGTGAAACAAATCAAAGCCAATCTTTCGACGAGAGACATTCACTTTGTTTTGTATGAATGCCAAGTAATTGAATCGCGGGCGAAAGTACATGCTCGTCCATGGTTCAGGAAGCCTTACGTAAAGCTAATGAAGATGGATTATGACAATTTATTGAGCAAAGCTGCTTACTTTGATCTTTTGCAAGGAGAAAGTGCGCTATTGGAACGAATGGTACGAGAACAACGAGATGCACCAGTCAAAGAAGCTCAGGAGGTTGGCTGAGGTCAAAGATTTTCGACTTTTTATCGCTGGTCTCTTCCAGCAAAAATGGGAATGGTCTTTATCTGTTGTTATTTACTTTTTTTCAGTTCGTTTCGTATGTACCACTGGATGTATCCAAAATATTCAGTCAGCGGCGAATCGATGAATCCAACATTTAAGGAGCAGGAGGTGGTTCAGATCATATCACATCGTAAACCCAAACGTTTCGATGTTGTGGTGCTGCATCCACCGGAGAATCCAGAGGGTCTTTATTTGAAACGAATCATTGGACTGCCAAATGAACGAATAACTTATCGGGATGGGCAATTATACGTGAATAAAAAACTTGTTTCAGATGAATTTGCCAAAGAAACGGAAGACTTTAACTGGAATGAGTTCTCCAGAGACAAGATTCCAGAAGGCTATTACTTTATTTTAGGCGACAATCGCACTATTTCCAAAGATAGCCGCCATTTTGGCTTGATTACCGAAGAACAAATTTTAGGCGTCGTCAAAGAAGGAGTACGAATTGAATGAAGACACTGCAGGAAAAAATTGAATGGTACACCTTCTGGTATTGGATTTATTGGCTCTTTTCGCTAGTCATTTTGCTGGGTGTGTTGGTACTAGGTATCTTTTTCTACTTTACAGATTTCCAAGATGTGGTGACGGTCAGCCAGCTTTTCCTTCTACTGTTATTGATGTTACTAGCTGTTTATTTGAGAATGACAGCACTACACTATCACTCAATTTTAATGAAGCTGAAGCAGGCAGCAACCCGACCAAGAAGACCAAGAGAACATCCACAACTACGACCGCAGGAAAGGCGGAAACAAGGTGAAGGGTAAAGTTTTGTTGGGGTGTTTCATCCTTGGACTCTGTCTAGTCACAAGCAATCAGATCCAAGTGAGACAAACGGTATCGGCTGAAACGCAGGAGTCCATTTCGGATCAATCAGAAATAGTGCCGAAGATTGAAAGCAGTTCGATAACTGTTAGTGAAGCACATGAAGAGTCAACTGGAGCTTATGAGACTGTTTCTTCTATAGAAGAAAGCAGTAGCGTGGTCAGAGAATCTACTGACTCACCGATGACAGCAAGGGAGATGACGAAAGGAACAGAAATCCAGACGACAAAATCCACTGTCTCCCCATCAAATATGCCAGAAACAGTTACTAAAGTTCAAACAACGTTACCAACCGTAAAAGTGGAGGAAAATTATCAGTTTTCAGTAGTGAAGAATCAAACGACTGAAGAATTTATCCACTCTATTGGAAAAGATGCACAAATCATTGCTTGGGATGAAGGGCTCTATGCTTCAGTGATGATTGCTCAGGCAATTTTAGAAACAGGTTCCGGCAACAGCCAATTAGCAAGACCGCCTCATCATAATTTGTTTGGGATCAAAGGGAGTTATCAAGGAAAAAACGTGTCATTTAATACCCAAGAAGATAAAGGAAACGGTCAGTTGTACACGATTCAATCGGTTTTTCGACAGTATCCCAGCTACAAAGAATCCTTAGAAGATTATGCAGCTTTACTGAAAAAAGGAATCTCAGGCAACGCTAGTTTCTACCAAGCAACTTGGAAAGAATACGTAGAAAATTACCAGGCAGCAACTAAAGAACTCACAGGAAAGTATGCGACCGATACTTCGTACGATAAAAAGTTGAATGCATTGATTGAAACCTATCAGTTAACTTCGTATGATGCAGAACCAAGTGTAGAAGAACTAAGTACACTGGTGGAAAGGCCTACCGAGAGTGCAGAACTACCTGCAACCCAAACCGAAAAAGAAAATGAACCAACTGAATCAAGTACAACGGAGGAACCAAAGATTTTGATAAGCGAAACTAAGCAATCAGTGGTATTCCTTCCACCAATTGCTCAACGACCAGCAAAAGAGGTGGCAGGCAATCGAACGGCACAATGAAAGAAGGGGAGACATGTCGAGACAACGAGGGTATCGAGAACGGGACTATGAGTATGAAGAACAATCACCTTACAGTGGTGAACGTCCCCCTTCTAATCGACGACCACCGCAAAGGATTGACTATGAAGAAGAGTATTCGGATCGTGAAAGATCTTATCCGAGACGATCAGAGGAACGTTATTATGGAGAATCGGATAGAAGAATAAATGGACAACGAGGAAATACTCGAGGTAGATATTCAGAAAACTATCCGTCCAATCGGTTGGCACCACGAAACTCGCGGCCAGTTTATGACACGTATGATCGTGAGCGGATGTCTCCACCTAGAGGGGCGAGACCACAACGGAAAATGACTCCTCCACAATCAGCGCAACCGTTGCAGGAGGCAAAGAAATCCACCAATCGCAAAATCTTCTTATTCGTGTACAACTTGTTTTTTTATACATTGACGATTGGGATTTTATTGAGCTCTTTGATGTTTGCCTTCAGTGAGAAGTCCGATGCCGCGATCTTTGGCTATCGTTTCTACCAAGTCTTGACCAATTCAATGGCTCCACAACCAGATTCGCCTTCACGGGGATTTTATGCGGGAGATATCGTATTAGTAAAGATGGCAGATGGCAGTCAAGTCAAAGAAGGCGACATAGTCACCTTCCAAGTGGGTGAAGGAGACCGTTACCTGACCCATAGGATGGTAGAGCGGTTAGACGAACTAAACGGAGAAAAGGGCGACTACATTGTCACCAAAGGAGATGCCAACAATAGTAAAGACCCACCGATTTCCGCGGATAGAATCTACGGAAAGGTATCCTTTGTCATTCCCAAAATGGGCAGTGTTCTGAACTTTGTTCAGGAAAATCTCTGGTTGTGTTTAGTGTGTGTGGTATCAACCTTCGGATTCTTTCTAGTTCTTAAAGCGTATTTTCTGCAGCCAGAACCAATGAGACGGCCGATGAAACAAACGAAATATCCAAGAGGGGTATAACTGCTTGTTCATACAAGTATTTATATAAAAAGTAAAAAAAGGATGTATAGGAGGAAAAAGGAATGAAGAAGAATAACAAAAAGAAAAAGCTGATGGCTGCCGCAGCAGCTTTAGCGTTAATCGCAGCCATCTCGGGGACATTTGCTTGGATCACTGCCCAGGATCAACGGATTAACCGGGCAGAATCCGCAGCAGTAAGTGACAACAGTGTAACGGTAAAAGAAACATGGGAACCAAAACCGTTAGTACCAGGAACCGAAGCAACCAAAGAGGTTGCGGTATCGAATACAGGTACTGCGAGTGTATTTGTTCGGGTGTCTTACGAAGAAGTATTGAAGCATTTGAATAAACTAGGTGCTGAAAAGCATGGGGCAACTACAGGGACTGGCGATAAAGCAGATCCTAAATATAAATATGTTGCGAATGATTCAGGATTAGGCAAACATATGCCAATCAACACTAATGGTGATCAAGCATACAAAGATGGTTTTGTTCAAGTACCTGCTGGCCAAATTACTGGTTTAACAACTCCTGATCATGACGATGTGAAATTATTGGTCAAAGGTGGAAAAACGATCGATGCAGTTACTGGTGCTGAGAAAATCAGTTATGAAGCGAAACTAATGCATGAATATTTCTCTCATCCGGATAATAGCGGATATGTTCCTGGAGATGGCACATACGATGCCAGCAAAAATAAATACCAATCGATGAAGTTCAATATCACGGTTACCACTGAAAACAGCAAATTGGATGCCAAAGACTGGAACTTTGCTTTGACTAATATAGAATACGGCTACTACGAAGATGGATATAAGAATTCAGTTGTTAACTGGGCGGCTTCTTCCCTTGCTGATGCAGATGGAACCAACGTAACAGGTCGTGCATTAATAGGAACAACTGGTGTTCGTTACAGTGTGGATTATGATTACACCCTTGCGGGACTAGGTTTGCCAGCTTCTCCTGGCTTGCCAGGAGTTACACCTGCAACAGTTGGAGATCAAGTCCCAACAGCAACTGGTAAAAAAGGTGTTCAAGCAGATACAAATGGTTTAGGTAAGAGTGAGATTCGGATCGGCTATAGTGCAGATGTAACAGATGTCGCTACTTTAGGCAATGACAAGTGGGTCTACAACAAAGACGATGGCTGGTTCTATTACACTGTTCCAGTAAAATCTGGCGAAACAACCAAGAACTTATTGGAAAAACTAGTCTTTGAAAGTACAATGGGCGCAGAATATACCAATGCTTCGTACGACTTAGTTGTAAAAATGGAAGCCGTTCAAGCTAATGCTGATGCGTTAATTGATTCAGCGGGCTGGCACTTGGGTGGCGGTTCAACACCAACAGGCGATACGTTGACAATTGTAACCAAACTTAAAGCAGGCATCTAAGCCATGCGCACGCCATGAAAAGAAGGGAGAAGTGACAGAGGTTGAGAAAGCTTATCGTGTTAGCAAGCAGCATCCTGTGTTTCTGTTTCTTCTTTTGCGGCATATCCACCGTGTACGCGGCAAAAGCACTTCCCCCTGGCATGGTGATCGGCGATTCGGATGGGATGTATGCCACCTCTGAGGGAGAATACTACATTGACTTAGTGGATATTCTCCCCGGAGATGTCTTTGAAAAAGAAATAACGATTCGCAGTTTGGATTTGGAAGAACCCTTTTCCTTAGGAATGTTGGCTGAAGAGATCGACTCTACTGGTTCAGTAGACTGGAAGAACCATATTACCATGACCTTGGTTCTAGATGGCAAAGAAATTTATCAGGGTTCATTGCTGGGGGATGACAGTAAAGACTGGAGTAAAACCCCTCTGGAATTGGGTGTTTGTACCTATGGGACAGATAAAGTCATGCATGCGACGTTTACCATCGATTCTAGTTTAACCAACGAGAATCTGATTGAAAAAAGTACGCTGAATTTTATTTGGAATTTTGTGGGTACCAAGGATCAATCACCTGCTCCTACACCACCAACCAAACCAACGAAGCCAACAGAGCCGACGGTACCAAGTACTCTCCCCAGCAGTTCAGGCAACCTACCAGCAACCGATCAAGGAGCACCGACCGCACGTAAGCTGTTGCCGCAAACGGGTGAAGAATTGGTCTATTTATTTCTGACCGGATTGTTGCTGATATTGATTGTCTTGTTCTTATGGAAAAAACGTCAAGAGGAGGAGCAGGAATGAATCAAAAGGAAAAGCGAAAACATTTGTTTCAGACCTTTGTCCACAGCAAAGGATTGTTCGCCTGCTTCTCTCTGGTGTTAAGCCTGTTATTAGTAGTAGGCAGTACCTATGCTTGGATTACTTCTGCCGATGAACGGGTGAATCGAACCGATGCCAATCAACGAAAGTTGTCGGCCGTGGTGGAGGAAGACTTTACGCAAGTCTTTCACTGGTCACCAGGGACATCAAAGAAGAAAGAAATACGCGTGACCAATAATGGCGAAGTACCAGCGATTGTTCGACTTTCCTTGCATGAGTTTTTTGTTAGTTTTGAAACGAATGTGGCAGATAATCATCGGGAAAATCCAGCTGTTGAAAAGGGAAATGGCAACTTAGTCGTTTATCCAGCTACCAGCGTTTTACCAAATAATACGATCAAGGTTAAGGAAACAACTACATGGAAAGTTAACAATTACTACAGTGTGTATGCCAATAAGTATTACAAAGTCAATCAAGCAATCTGTAATCCAGTGGATGATCATTCATTGGCTTATGTCTATAACGATACTGGTCGGACGATGCCGTTAAAAGCAATGGAGCTGAATTTCCAAACAACTAAGCTGTTTGACCAAGCTAAGAAACCGATTGCCGGAGATGCGGATTATTGGTATTACGAAAAGGGGTATTTCTACTATTCAGAGATTCTCCAGCCAAACGAAAGTACTGAGGACTTGTTGGAAAGCGTTACGCTGAATCCAGCTTATGCCAATCAATATAAAGGCGCTTTGTATAAGCTCGTTCCTTTGATGGATGCCCATGATATCACGAAAAGTCTAATCTCTGATTGGGGAATTACATCCACAGACTTTGCCTATGACATGTATCAAACTAAGCTGCACTAATCGAGGAGGGAAGAGATGAGAAATCGAAAGAAAAAGAGGCGACTCATTTATGTAGGATTCACATTAGCTCTTGTCCTTCTATTGATTGGTGGCAGCTATTTTGTTTACGCAGCAATGACTGCACAGGATCAAAAAGCCAATGATTTTCAAGTTGGGCAAGTAGAGACGAAGCTACTGGAAGATTTTACTGATATTACTGAAATAGAAACAGGTAAGGATGTTAAGAAAGAAGTACTGATTGAGAATACTGGGACGATCAAACAATTCATTCGCGTGATGGTCTTGCCAGAAGTTCGAGCACCGATTGCTGGTGATACCAACAAACAAGTATTACCGCTAGTAATTGGCAAAGATCTTCTTTTAGAGAACATGGCAATAACCGATTGGAAAGATGGCGGCGATGGTTATTACTACTATATCAAGGAAGCTGTGGAACCTAAAAAAACGACTAGCAAACTTTTCGAGTCCATCAAATTGTCGGATAGCTTAGCTAAACAATATGACAAAACTACTTTCTCTATTTATTTAAAGGTAGAGACAGTCAATTGTGCAGAATTTGCTTATCGGGATGCTTGGTGGCAAGGAAACATACCAACGGATCAGCCGTTAAAAGCAGTAGATGATGCATTGAGAACGAAAGTGGAAAACTCAATATAAGGGCATAGAAATCTATGTCCTTTCTAACTAAATCAGCACTCATGAGGTGAGTGTTTTATGACTAAAGCATTGATTTGATGAGTATTGTGGGGAGGGGTCACAACAGTGAACAAGAAGAGAACTGTGTATACATTGTTTGCCAATAAGAGAGTGAAAAAAGTTATTGGAACATTTTTGATTTTAGTAGTCATAGGTATTGGTTCAGTGTTCGGAATGAACAGTTTTAAAGAGAAAAAAGAAGAAGTATCTGCACATCCGACAAATACGATTAAACTGGATGAAGGTGGAGCAAATGAGTTTGAGTTGCCTTTCGATGCAAAAGAATTGAAAGAACAAGCCATAAAAGATTTGACTCCACCATTTAAGGAATACGTTCAGGGAGAAGCAGAAGTCCCAATTATGAATAAAAGTGTAATAACGGCTTATGGAAGTACACCTGCAATTAAAAATGGAAAGATACTACCCATTGGTTGCGATATTATCGACGTTGAAGAGACAAAAGGAGGTAATTATTTTGTTTTGTTTTCAATTAGCGGAAGCGATACGGGTGGCATCGCGCGAACAGCTGTTTATGATAAACGTGGAAATCAATTAGCTGTGGATAATGAAGGAACAAAGATTAATCTAAATCATAGAATACTTTCTAAATTATTCAATAAAGAAGGTAATGCTTTTCTAGTAAGTGCTGAGAATGGGGATTTCTTTAGATATACCGTCAATGAAGTTGGCGGTTCTGTGAACATAGAAAGAACGCTATTCGAAAAAAAAGATGTTGGTAATCCAGGAGCAGGAATAGGGGTGATTTCCATGGCAATAATTGATCAGTTTAGTGACTACTCTGATGATGCTCTAATTACAGGTCGTTCGACTTATACAGGTGGAATTTACAATAAAAGAATATCTGTAGGAACAGTCAATACTAGTGGATGGACAGGGGATAAATTCAATGCAAAATCAAGTCATCATTATACTTTACAAAGTCTATTAGTTGAGGAAAATCTGGGACTATTTGAGATATTTAATGGTGGTGTTATGGGAAGTCTAGGTGCAGGACTCTACAAAAGAAATAATTATACTTTTGGGAATATAAATTATGTAGTAACTGTAAATGGTAGCGAAAGCCCTCGATCATTACGTACTTTTCAAATATTCAGCAATGAAGATATAGGTGATACAGAAGTGAGTAGTAATGGTGGGGAAGTTTTTCCCATAGTAAAAAAAAGAGTATATCAGCACTTAGACATTGCAACTATTCGTAAAAATGTTCTAGCTAATAAAATGATAACATACTCAGTTGTTAAAAGTTTATGCAATGATGAGTTCGTGTATTTTTTTGCTGATGATGGAAAAAATTGTGAATTGATTCGGGTAAATTTAACAACCTTCCAAGATGAAGTTGTTAAAACCTATCCTGCGGGAACAATCATAAATTTCTATCCAGACGGACAAGGTGGATTTGCTTACTATGGCTCTACGCCGAAACTAAGTGGGGAGTTCTATTCTGAATACTATTCAAATAGGTTAAGTAGTAATTACTATTTTATTAGTGGAGCCATGACTGGTATTACGGGTTCTTCTGAAGACTTAAATGTCAGAAGTTTAAGAGCAATTGAAGTTGGTGGAGTAGTATCAGCAAGTTTTGCACTTGAAGGTGAAAATAACGAGATATTTATTGCGGGATATACAAAGGATTATGATAGTTTTCCCACTCATAAATATATGATTGATGAAAATATTGAACCAAGTTTTACTGCGGAATCTGGAGTGCCTTCTGCTGAAAGTGCACTTATCGGTACATTAAAAATTGAAGACGATTATGCTCCGATAATAAAACAAGAAAATTCAATTACTGTTGATCTTACAGACGGTCATATTTTAAATCCAACGGATGCAAATTATCTAGGATGGAGTACGTTGGACCGATGGTTAATTACTGGTAAAAAAAATGGAACTGTTTCTAATGGAACTGATCCTGATAGTACTGCAATCGAAGTTTATGACCATTTTGATAGTAATGATTCAGCAATTGCTGGAACAGCTGCAGGTCGGGCTGAATGGTTGCAAAAAAGAATTAATCGAAATCCTAAAAATTCTACTGCTGCTATCGAATGGGAGAAGTTGGGGTTTGATAAGACTACTACAGGTCCACAATTGGTTACTTATTTTGTCACGGATTCTCAAAGTCAACCTAGTGTTACTTCACGCTGGGTAAATAAAAAGGGTACTGAAACAATTGTTGACGAAGATGATAAGTATGCATTGGATGCGCAAAACTTCCATATACCATTAACGGGAATCGACTCAACAATTCCTGATGAAAACAAATTTAAAGAGTTGGCAAAAACAATGGCTTGGAGTTTAACTAAGCATGGAAGTACAGATGGAGATCAGGGCGGTGGGTTAGATGAAGACGGTTCTGATTCCAGCAAGCTTTCAACAAAGGTGACAGTGGATACTGTTCAGCTAAAAGCCTTAAGAGAAGCCACTGTAGCAAAACCTTATCCAGTAGATGTGGCCTACAAGCCAGAAAGCGGCATTGAAATCAAGAATCGTGTCTGGGTATTCGTCACTACGAAAAATACAGTGCCAAATAGTGAAACGAATCCAAAAGTAACGCCTATTGATACCAATGGTGTGGTTTATTATGCAGATGATTATTCTTTACCATATCGTTTAAGAGGTGAACACACTGCGGCTGATGTATTAAATCGAGGGAATGTCCGTGTGTATGACTATTATGACTCTACTCATGAAACAGATGCTGAATTGCCGGTATTGGCGGATAAGACGACTAATCCTGCAAAACTTCAAGTGGTCAATCTTAATGCAATCAAGACGGCTACTCAACCTAACTTAATTGATTCCAGTCCACCGGATGGACCAGCTATGATTCGTTACGAATGGGATGGACCAGTGGATGGTAATCATCAATCAGGAACGACAAAACCAACTCTTGGCGGGCTAGATGTTACCCTTACTGGTGATATTCTTCTACACGTACGTCAAGTTATTGTAGGAGATTCCAATCAGTTGGTCGTACCAGAAGAAGGCTATCTACGGATGGCAACCAACGATTACGATGGAGTGTCCGGAACAACGACAGAAAATGCTGATCAGTTACGACAGGTGAGGATTTCGTCAGGAAAGAATGCTGATAATCCAGCTTTTGAAACGATTGCTGTAAATGCAGAGCATATGGACGATCCGTTGGATGAATTGGAACTGAAGCTTATTATTCCTGAATATTATGAGTCGGTTGGAAATTATCTGACGTTGGGAAATGTGGATGCAAATGGCACAAGCCATTCAGGGAAAACAGAAGCAGATAGTAATAAGGCTTCGTTAATTTTCCAACGAGATGATCTTTATGATGACGAAGAATACTTCATCACTATTTATCTAAAACCAAAGTTGAATCAAGAAGGCCCACAACCTTATAGCTGGGATTACAAAAAGAACGATCTAGGAAAAATCAAAACCAAATAAACGAAAGAGGCGAGACAGAACATGGTCTATCTCTTATTACTAGTATTGGGTCTGATCGTGCTAGTTCAAAGCTATCTGCTGTTCTCGCTAATGCGAAGCCAACAGGATTTGCAGACACAGATTACCCGGTTGTTACGAAATAGGAAACAATCGGGCACTAACCGAAGAAAAACTCCAACAGAAAGAGGAAGGACACGATGAATCTTGGCTATGCACGCGGGTATCAACTGACCCAACAATTGGATATGCTGGAAGATTACCCAGTGGACGAACTCTTTTCTGATGGCGCTCAGGAGGTAGAAGCTTTACATTCACCAACAAGTGACTTTCAGGCTTTAATGAATTTTGCCCAACCTGGAGACCATTTGGTGATTGCTTCTTGGGAGGTTGTTTCTCGCGATTATCGTCAGTTGCTAGCTTGTCTGGATCAGTTGGAAACACAAGAATTAACCTTGGATGTATTGAACTTGCCTCAACTAACCATCGAAGAATGGCGCCAAGTTTTTCGCTGGTCATTGCGCAATGATCGCCTACTACATCCAGTACTGGTCAAAGCTGGCAAAGAAAGAGACCGTAGTAAAGATGCTTACTCTTTATTTAGCAAAGAACCGGAAGCTCGCAAACTCTATCGCGAAATGATCTGGCTATTGGTAGAGAAAAGCTCTGTTCGACAAGTGGCACAACAAAAGCGAGTGCCAATAGAGACAGCCTATCGTGTGCAACAAGAACTAAAACAAGTCCAACTAGCAATTATCTTAGTCATTTGTTTCCTACTGGCAATTTTTAGTATCAAGCTAGCCGAATCTTATTTTGATCAACTGTGGATTCAAGTGGCTATTTGTGTGGTTGTGACGTTAGTTATCCTGTGGAATGTATTGATCGATACGGAAGAAACCGAGACAAAGCCGCCTATAAAAGAGAAGAAAACATCAAAAATTTGAAGAGAAGGTGAATCCCCATGCAACACGTACTTATTTTAACGAAAAATTCCTTAGCAGAAGAACCGCTAGTCCAAAAATTACAGCGAATGAATTGTGAGATTCTTTGTTCGACAGATTTATTCAAACGTCTGAAAACAGGTACGGTTAGTCCTTTTCTTTCCTATTTTCAATGGATTATCTTAAGTGAAAGTCTTTGTAACTCAGAAGTAGAACAGATTCTGCAAATGTTGAAAAATCATCCACTATTAGTTCTACGAGTGGTGGAAAACATTCCTAATGAGGAAGAGCAAAGCTACTGGCAAGAACAAGGATTGGTAGACTGGGTTGCAAAAGAAACCAGTTATGAACTTCTACGAGAAAAAATGAACGAGCTTCAGCAACAAATGAAGCAAGATGTAGTAACAGGTAATCAAATTCTGACCTTCCCTACGACGCAAGGAGAAGATACCACCCCAAATAGTTTGAAACTGCTAATTAAGAGTTTGTCCAAAACAGAAAAACGGGTTTTTGAATGCTTGATCCAATCCTATTCCACTAGCGGAGTTCTATCTCGACAAGAACTGTGCGATTGTTTATGGCAAGATGGCAGTACGTCTTCGAATATGAGCCAGTTGTCTTGCTTGATAAACAAGTTGAAGCATAAATTTGAGACCCATGGCATCACTGGTGAAACCATCACGACACTATGGGGCAGAGGCTACAAGTTAAGCAGTGCATTTTATGAATACTGGTTGGAAGGTTCGCAACAATTAGAGGAATTGAAGTATTATTCTGCTATGAATTAATGAATTGAAGCACTCAATCGGTTAAGGTTGAGTGTTTTTCAATTTGAGAGAGAATTGCCAAAAATGACAGATATATAGTTATTGACGGGTTCATTTAGATAGTCAATTCTATCCTAAAAAGAAAGCAAAAATTAGGCTGCCGATCACCAGTAGAATATCGGTAATCAGCAGCCTAGGAAATGCTTTTCTGTTTCTGTCTCGTTAGTTTTTTAAGTCAGTTCCGAACTATAATTTCTGACCTAGCTCCTTTAATTAATCATCTCTACCCAATAGCTGATTAATTTCTTGGCTGAACAAGTCGGCTTTTCCACCAAAAACGGCTTGGATTCCGCCTTGTACTTCGAAAACAGCTGTCGCTCCCAGTTTCTTGAAAACAGGCTTCTGAACTTTTTCACCATTTTTAACAGCTACCCGCAAACGTGTAGCACAAGCGGTGACAGATTCAATGTTTTCGTCGCCACCTAGAGCTTCAATAATTTGCCAAGACTCTTCTTGTAGAGAAGTTGGGGCAGAGGAGTCATCTTCAACGGTTAGCTCGTTATCATCCTCCATACCAGGAATCGCTACCTTGAATTTCTTGATACAGAAGCTGAAAACAAAGTAATAAATGAAGGCCCAAGCAATACCGAAGGGGATAACTTTGATCCAGTTTGTTTTATCGTTGCCCTGCAGTACACCGAAAAGTAGAAAGTCAATCAAACCACCAGAGAAGGAGTTACCAATGCGGATATTTAAAATATCGGCAAAGAAGAAGGATAGTCCATCTAAGAATGCATGAATGACATAGAGCCATGGGGCAACAAACAGAAACATATACTCGATAGGTTCAGTAATCCCGGTTAAGAAGGAAGTCAAGGCACCACTAAAGTACAGTCCGCCACTTTTCTCACGGTTTTCTTTAGGAATTGCCCGGTACATAGCAAAGCAGGCTGCTGGTAACCCGAACATCATAGTAGCGAAACGTCCAGCAAAGAAACGAGTACCATAAGTGAATAGTCCAGTATGACTTGGATCAGCTAATTGAGCGAAGAAAATATTTTGAGCTCCAGAGACCGAAGCACCCGCAACCGTTTCCACGCCACCTAAGGATGTATACCAGAACAAGGGATAAATCGTGTGGTGCAATCCAACAGCGCCAGTCAATCGCAGCAGGAATCCATAGAAGAAGGTTCCGATGCTGCCCATTTCAGCGATTTGGTGTCCAGCGGCTACCAGTACATTTTGAATTGGCGGCCAGATCAAATAGAAGAAGCACCCAATAACGATTGCGGCAAAGGAAGATACGATTGGAATGAAGCGTGATCCGCCAAAGAACCCTAGAAATTGAGGCAGCTCGATTTTACGGTAACGATTGTGCAAGAAGGCTACGGTTCCACCAATTACAATCGATCCAACAACCCCTGTATCGATGCTGGCATCTTCTGCTGAGAATAATTGCAATAGCCCGCTAATCGTTGCGGTATAAACTAAAAATGCTACTCCGCCAGCTAAACCAGCTGTTCCTTTGTCACCCTTTGCTAAACCAACAGCAATACCGATAGCAAAAATCAGAGCCAAATTAGCAAATACAGCATTTCCGGCAAAGCTCATGATACTTAAGATAGTTTGCAGCCATCCTTGATTTAAAAAAGGATAGGCCGCTACAGCACTCTCATTGGTCAGTGCGCCACCTAGACCTAACAACAAACCAGCTGCCGGTAAAATAGCGATTGGCAGCATAAATGCGCGTCCTAACTGTGAAAATTTCTTAAACATTTGTTTTCCTCCTTGTCCTGTTGACTGCTTCGATCAATTTTCTTTGGTTAAAGCTTCAATAAAGCGAGCGGTAATTTCTTTGGGACGGGTGATTGCACCGCCTACCACAACACCTGCCACACCCAGATCTTTAATATTTCTTGCCTGCTCAGGTGTCCGAATCTGTCCTTCCGCAATGACCGTCATTCCATCAGCAACCATTGCTTCGATTAATTCAAAATTTGGTACTTCGCTGCCAGCACTTTCCTTTGTGTACCCGCATAAGGTGGTGCCAATAAAATCAATGCCTGCTTCAAAAGCATTTTTGGCTTCTTCGTAGGTGGAAATATCCGCCATAAATAATTGATTTGGATACTTAACTTTGATTTGCTGGATAAAGCTGTTAATGCTTTGACCATCGGGACGTTCTCGCAGGGTGCAGTCTAGCGCAATTACTTCTACATTTGTTTCAGCTAATTCATCTACTTCCTTCATTGTCGCAGTAATGAATACTTCGCTAGATGGATAATTTCGTTTGATGATTCCGATGACAGGTAAAGAAATTGTTTCTCTAATCTGACGAATGTCACGAACAGTATTCGCTCGGATGCCGACAGCTCCGGCTTGTGCTGCTGCAACAGCCATGAGAGGCATGATTCCTCCTTCTTCGGTGTATAGTGGTTCTCCAGGCAATGCTTGACAAGAAACGACTAAGCCATTCTTTATCAAGTCAAGAAATGTTGATTTTTCCACGCTCCAATTATCCTCCGTTTATATATTATTTTGGATTAATTCTCCAATCAGACTATAGCACGCGCTTTCAACTCTGTAAATAAGAAATGAAAAAAAATTTTTTTTGACGTATAATCGTTAAGTGAGAGAAGTAAAGAAGGTGAATCAGTGACAATTACGTATAAAATTCAGGAAAGCTATTCTAGCTTGACGAAATCAGAGAAAAAGGTAGCGGACTATATTTTGTCTAGTGGTGAAAAAATTGTTTACAGTACGATGAGTGATATCAAAGCAGCCACCAATGTTGGCGATGGGACCATTATTCGTTTCTGCCAAAAGCTGGATTTTTCTGGTTTTTCTGATTTAAAAATCGAGATTGCTAAAGAAGATTTCAGCAAGCAGCAAGAGGATTCTCAGACTGCCAATGTTTTCGATAAAACAGCTCAAAAGGTGAATGATTCGTTAAAAACTACCAATCATTTGCTGGATTCAGGGAAGCTGGATCAAGCGATTCAGGCGATTACTGAGGCGGAGCGCATCTATATGTTTGGTGTAGGTTCCAGTGGAAATACTGGAAAAGATTTAGAAGCAATGTTTTTAAGGGTCGGGGTACACTCTTGTACGGTTATTGATCCACATTTTCAGGCACAAATTGCTTCGTTGTTAACTGAAAAGGATCTGGTTATCGGGTTTTCTTTATCAGGAAAAACCAAGGATACGTACAATTCCTTGAAAATTGCTAAACAAAATCAAGCGAAGGTATTGGCGATTACCAACTATTTATCCTCACCCATTGCAGAGCTGGCAGATATTGTACTGCAGACAGCTGTTCAGGAATTTTTAGATGGTGCGTCTTTGGCTGGGAAGATCTCTCAGCTGTATCTTTGTGATTTATTGGTACAGGGCTATGAAGTGAAAAATAATATTGATTCTGTGGAGTTGCGGGCAAAGGTGCTGCGTTCCATTTTAGACAAGAGCATCGATTAGTTTAATTAGCATACAGAAAGCAGGGGGAGCATGGAAGGGATTCAACCATTTTTCAAAGTGGGCCATTGTACAGATACGGAAGCGATGACGGGGTGTACGGTGATTATAGCTGAGGATGGTGCGACCGGTGGTGTTTGTGTACGGGGCGGTTCGCCGAATACGCGCGACACAGATGCATTAAAATCGGAAAACAATCGTAAAGCAGTCCATGCCGTAACTTTATCTGGCGGCAGTGCCTTTGGATTGTCTGCCAGTGATGGTGTCGTGAACTACTTGGAGGAACATCAAATCGGTCGAGATGTCGGTCTGGGAGTAGTCCCAAATGTCAGTGGGGCCAGTTTGTTTGATTTAGGCATGGGTCGCCAGGATGTTCGCCCAGACAGCCGCTTTGGGTATCAAGCTTGTGAGGCTGCTTTCAAAAATGAGCCCTTTTCAGCTGGAAATGTTGGAGCTGGAACAGGGGCGAGTGTCGGCAATATGAACGGCCGTGAGAATGCTATGAAGGGCGGAATTGGCAGCTGTACGATCCAGCATAAAGAACTATTTGTTTCAGCGGTTGTGGCAGTCAATGCTGTCGGTGATATTTATGATGAACAGCAGCAAATTTTTCTGGCTGGAGCACGCGATGGACAAAAAATTGGTTGTTCGGAAGCCATTTTTTTGGAGCGGTATCAAGATATGCGGGATATGTATTCAGGGAATACAGTAATCGGTTGTGTGATGACCAATGCAACCTTGCCTAAAGCTAAGGTTAATAAATTAGCGGATATTAGCCACAACGGGATTGCCCGAGCTGTTCGTCCTGCTCATACAACCTTTGATGGGGATACAATGTTTGTGCTTTGTGCCAATCAAATTGAGGCAACCTTTGAAGCAGTGTCGATCTTGACCGTCGAGGCCGTTAGACAAGCAATTTTGGATGGGGTAAAGCAGGCTGAAACGTATGGTGACTACCTGTCCTGTAAAGAGTATTACGCAAAAAAAAGCTGATCCGATTTTCTCGGATCAGCTTTTTAAGCAGTGAGATTATTGAACGCGTGGTTCTGATTCCATTGCATTACGTGCTTTGTCTGTTTGACGAGAAGCAAATTTACCAGTTGATTCAGCTGCATTGCTTACTTTGTCTTGTACAGTTTCACTTTCGTCTTGGTATTCAGCACGAGTTTTAATGTCTACAACATTTACATTAACTTCAACCACGTCTAAGTGAGTCATTTTCTTCACTTCTTCAATGATTAAGCCTTTCATTTCGTCGTAAATTTTTTCAATATCTTTACCGTATTCTGCAACGATATCCATATCAACTGCGACTTGCTTTTTACCAACTTCAGTGTTGATTCCAGCAGTTACATCGTCGCTGTTTACTAATTTGTCTTTGATATTTGAGAAGAAGCCGCCATCAACAGTTAATAGACCGTCGATATTTTCTAAAGCGATTCCGATAATTTTTTGAATAACCTTATCTTCGTAAGTTAATTCTCCTCGTACATTTGTTGTACCTGCTGCTGCTTGTGTATTAGTCATTGTTGTTTTGTTTTCCATGGTAAATTCCCCCTATTTTTTTAAATAATTGTCTAGTATGCCGTTATCTTTTAGATATTTTCCGATAGCGACACCGATACCTGTGATAATGATTAATAAAATGGTTTTAAAGAAGCCCACTGTAAAAAACAGTACAGCCAGGATAAAACCGATCACCCCGAAAATAAGGGGCAACTTGTCTTTAGTGAAATACTCTTGCATCGTTTCCCCTCCTTATTCTACTCGCGGCTGATCTGATGATACTTTTTCACGTTGTTTTTGATCGTCTTCAAATCCGACATATTTAACATCAACGACTACTTTTTCTTTCGGGCCAAGCACACGCATCAGTTCATCTTGCATTTGTGCTGCCCAAAGATCCATTTTGCCGATCATTGATGAGGTACGTTTTAAGTTTCCTTTGACCCTAATTTTTATCTTATTATTCGTAGCTTTAACATTCACCTTAGGGGAGTTCATGAAGTCTCCTTGGTTGATGCTTGTACGAACATAGCCCTCAATAGCGCGTTTATCCAACGATAATTTTCCATGATTATCCTTTAGCGTAAATTTGCCAGTTGTTTTAGGGTAGAAGATAATGACCAAGATCGCCAAAATCATCAAGATCGCTAAAACAGCGCCAACCCAGAATAAATATTGTTGAGCGATGTAGTTTGTCAATGTGAAATACCTCGCTGGTCCCAATTGCATTGGAATATTCACAATGTGTGAATTAATAACAACAATTGATAGAAAAACAGATAGTAAGATTAGCGATATAATTATCAGCAAAGACTTTAGACCCTTGTTCATAACAACCCTCCTTAGCTTTCGTCAGATTAATTAATTTGTTTACATTACGATCATAAAATAAACCGTGAACAAAGTAAAATGATATGCTTTAGAATTTCTAAAAAACTATTGACTCCAGGCTCTTTTTGTGTATGAAAAAGAGATCAGGACGGCGTTTCCACCGTTTTGATCTCTTCAAAAAAATCTTTTTTTATAAGTTAATTGGTTCGCCGCCGGTTACACCGTAAATTTGAGCAGTTACATAGCTGGCGTCATTAGAAGCTAAGAAAACGTAAACTGGTGCAAGTTCAGCGGGCTGACCAGCACGCTCTAGTAATGAATCTTGACCGAATTCTGGCAGGGCATCTTTGGGCTGACCTTGGTCTAATTGCAGTGGAGTCCAGATTGGACCGGGCGCAACACCATTTACTCGAATACCTTTTTCAGCTAATTGTTGTGCTAAACCGACAGTAAAGTTGGCAATCGCTGCTTTTGTCGTCGCATAATCCAATAAATGTGGACTTGGATTAAAGGCTTGAACGGAAGTTGTTGTAATAATGGAGCTTCCAGCAGGCAAATGGGGTAGAGCTTCCTTCACTAAAGCAAACATTGAAATAATATTCACCAAATAGGTGTCCTTTACTTGTTCAATCGGTAATTCTTCAATGGAAGGCCATGAAATTTGTTGCGCAGAGTTCATCACCATCGTATCCAAGCCGCCTAATTCTTCGACGGCTCTTTTTACGATTTCTTTTGGTGCTGATTCATCTCGTAGATCATAAGCCAGTAATACTGCTTTACGACCAGCATCCTCAATATACTTAGCTACTTCTTTAGCGTCTTCATCTTCACCTGGCAGGTATTGGAAGGCTACATCTGCACCTTCCCGCGCATAAGCGATCGCTGCTGCTCGGCCAATCCCTGAGTCGGCACCTGTAATAAGAACACGACGATTTTCTAATTTGTGGTTGCCTTTATAGCTTTCTTCACCACAATCAGGTTTTTCACGCATGTATTCTTCTTGGGCAGGTGTCTCTTGGTCTTGTTTAGCGAAACCTTCTTGTCGATACATTTTTCTTGGATCTTTTAAAATAGGTTCTGTCATAAATAAACTCCTCCTTCAGGTAATTTCAGTCTATCGGGAAGAGGGGAAATAACACAATTATGTGCTTGTGCATTTTGTTGTAATAAAAAAAAGCACGAAGAGCAAGGCGCCCATTCGTGCAAATAAATTATTTTTCCCGCCATTTTTTATAACGGCGATATAAGCTTTCAGCTACTAGAAACAAGATGGAAATAGCAGCGGCGCCGTAGCCAAAGATTCCTAAATTAGAAATAAACGTTCCTCCGCTGGGAGATGTTTGCACCAGCAGTGAAGAACCAATTACTAATGCTGAAAGAATCAAACCAATAACTAACCGATTGACCATAGCTTCCGCTCGTTCCAGCAAAATATGTTGGTTCTTAAATTCCAAATTCAACTTGGCTTTACCTTTAGTGAAGGTTTCTAACACAGTAAGGGCATGACTTGGCAGCTTAGGAAGAGCCCTCATGGTGCCAAGATAGTCCAATCCCGTTTGACGTAATTCTTCCTTTAAGTCAAATTGTTCAAAGAAATATTTTTGGGCAAAGGGTGAAATCACTTCAAATAAGGAAAGCTCGGGATTCAGCTCCTCAATGACTCCCTCTAGTGTTCCAAAGGCTTTTATCAGCATTGTAATGGAGTCATCGATTTGCAGATTATTATTGTGACAGATGACTACTACCTGAGAGAAGACCTTTTGAATATCAATTTCTTTTACCGGCATATTTAAATAGCGCTTCAGAAAATCATCCAGCTCTTCGTTAAATTTCTGTTCTGAAAAGGGGCCAGTTTGCTTGCAGATGGCTAAGACGGCATTCGCAATTCGCTGCGTATCTTTACTGTAGATGGCAATGATCACATTGCTCATTTTCAACTGCATTTCCTTAGTAATTTCACCCATCATACCGAAATCGATGAAGTTTAAACGGAAGGGTCGCAACGGTTCCGTTGTAGAAAAATCAAAGTTGAAAGGGAAGGGGCCGATTTTTCCTTCGTAATGGCTATCCTTAGGCTTTTGATCCTTCTGATTTTCCTCTTCGGTTAAAAACTGTAGCAGCATGTTTCCTGTGTGTGGATCGGCATGGAAAAAGCCGTCCTCAAAAACCTGTTTCATAAAATGGTCAATCAACAATGAGCTGACTGTTTCTTTCAATTCTTGGTTGGTGATCTCTTCGTAGGCGATCTCATCTTCTGGAGAATTCACTAATTCTTTCAAATTATTCCCAGGCATGAATTCCATACATAAAACTTTTTTCGTTGAGTAGCTTTCGAACATTTTAGGGGAGCGAATTTCCTTCCAGCCGTTATTCAGCTGATAGAAACGCTCTGCATGCTCTAGCTCTTTGCGAAAATCTAATTCATTGGACAGCGATTCACGGATTTCCTTCAGAATACTTTTCAGGTCAACAACGTTACTTTCCGGAACCCAGCTAGCTAACGGCAAGGCTTTCTCAAATAATGAAAGATCAGTCTCAATCTCTTTATCGATGCCAGGGTGCTGCACTTTAACGACGACTTTTTCATCATTTTTCAATGTCGCATGATGGGCTTGGGCAATAGAGGCAGAAGCAAAAGGTATTTCCTCAAAGGAATTGAATAGCTCCTCGATAAGCAAACCCAATTCACTTTCAACCAGCTGTTTTACTTCTTTAAAATCATCGGTTTTTACATTATCCTGCAGCTTTCGCAGTTCTTTAGTGAAGTCAAGGGTAAAAATATCATTTCGTACAGACATCATTTGTCCAACCTTAATGAAGGTAGGGCCCAATTCTTCAAAGGCTTCCCGCACCTCTTCTGGGTGGGTTTGCTGAGTAATATTTTTGATTAGCTTGTATTTATTGGCGACTGAGATAATCCGTCTCAAGCGCGCGGTTCTTCCAGATCCGACCATTTGTTCACCCTCCTTTATGAGGTGTTTGGTTGATTAACTCTATCTTACAAGAAAATGCAAGAAGACACAAAGAAAGGTGGTGTTAGTAAAGTTGCTGCAAATTAATCGTAAAATATGGTACAATTTGTTTGAGGAGTTGAGTGTAATGTTAAATATTAAGCCTGTATCAGATTTACGAAATTATAATAAACTGCTTGAGGAGGTTACGAATGATCAACCGGTATTTTTAACAAAAAATGGTCGTGGAATGTATGCAATTATCAATATCGAAGAGTATGATCGTTTGAAAGCAAGCATAGAAATTGTTGAAAAATTAAAGCAAGCAGAAAAGAGTGGCGTGGTTGACCTTTCTGATGCTAGAAAGAAATTTGGACTATGAGCTATGCAGTTGTCCTGACAAACAATTTAATGTCAGACTTGGCTAAACTTAGTTTATATTTGGAAGATGAATTTTCTGAGAATAGCTCAAAAAAAGTGCTTAGCCAGCTTTTTGATACGTTTGATACAATCGGAACATTTCCAAAAATGGGAAAAGATGCTACAGCTTTACTGTTTACCTTTCAAGGATATATGTATTTACCCCTTGAGAAAAATATATTATTTTACTCGATTGATGAAAATTCAGAAACGGTAACACTTTTGAGATTGTTTTCAGTGAGCGAGGAATATATAGAGAAATTTGAAGGGTTTATTTATTAAAACAAAAAAAGTTGGTGAGAATTTGGTGCGCACCCCGTCAATAGGACAGTGAAATAGTATAAAATTTTTGTGGACTACTCATCAAAAATAGATGAGTAGTTTTTTTGAATATACCTTGGTGATTTATGCAGCTTTGTAGTAATTGTTGTGAAATTCCATCGGCGTCATTACTTGTAATTTTCGTTGGTAACGTCCAGTATTGTAGTACTTCATGTAGTCAGTAATCATTGTGACGAGTTCTTCGCGACTGGTAAACTTTCGTCCATAATAGTTTTCTCGCTTAAGCATTCCCCAGAAACCTTCCATAGGTCCATTATCAGTACATTTCCCTACACGAGACATACTCTGAATCATATCGGCTTTTACGATGCGGCGGAAGAAGTTCACATGGGTATATTGAAACCCTTGATCACTGTGGAAAATTGGATGAGCCTCTGGCTCCAATTCGACTGCTTGATCAAACGTATCAAAGACCAAGTCTAAATCATTGGTATCACTCAGTACATACGTGACAATGCGGTGATCGTAAAGATCTAGAATCGCACTCAAATAGAGTTTTTTGACTATTGGTCCAATAAAATACTTGAATTCTGAAACATCTGTCACCCATTTCTGATTCGGCGCCTCTGCATGAAACTGGCCACGCAAAACGTTCTTTGCTTTGTAGTACGGAGCATAAGCACACCTTGTAATGCAATTTGCTGGATGTTTTATCCTCGATTGGATTTGTTCATGACGACAGATGCGTAAGACTCGTTTATCGTTAACATTTATCTTATAGGCCCGCTTCAATTCATCTTTGATTCGACGATACCCCATATCTGGATGCTTTTCATGAATTGTTCGAATGTCTTTTGTGATTTGACGATTGATTTGTTCGCGTACACTCTCTGGATGTTTCAACCAGCGATAATAGGCAGAGCGTGTTATCCGCAAGAGTTCGCACAAGGGTTTTATCGGGTAGTCCATTTCTTCGTGCAAGAATTTGATTGCTTGGTAAGCAGCCACGTTTCGAAATTGCCCTAACGATTCCTCCTTTCCAATTCCCTCACTTTTTTTAACAGGTCATTTTCCATTCTCAATTGTCTAATCTCACTCTTCAATTTGGCTAGCTCAATTGCTTGTTCTTCTTCTGGTGTTCGGCCGACTTGTTTCGCTTTGCGTCGGCTTCGCCGATCTTGAAGCCCGTCATAGCCTCGCTGCTCATACTTCTTCACCCAGTTATAGACGTTCTGATAGGACACTCGATACTTGATTGCCATCGCTCCATAATCCTTATTATTGGCTAGACACTCTAATACAATCTTCAGACGTTCCTCTTGACTGGTTTCACGGGTTTGACTCATTCTACTTCCACCACTTTCTGATTTGAAGTCTTTATGAGTATTATAAACCTTGATCCAGTCCTGTAGTTGCCTCTTGCTTCTTAATCCATACTTTTTGGCGATATAAACTTGGCTGCCTCCACCAGTAAAGTAATCTTGAACGGCTGTCAGCTTCAAATCCTTCGAATAATTGTTATTCTTTCTTGAAGCAACCAAACCTGCGGCTCCTTCATTTTCATACAAATTACACCATCGTTGGATTGTTTCTGTGGAAACCTGTGCTTCCTTGGTGGCTCCCTTCAAACTGATCTCATGTCTAAGATAACTCTCGACAATCTTTAGACATTCTTCTGGACTCAGCTTCATCCTTCTTTTTCCCATAACAAATACCCCTATCTAGGATTTAATTATTTCCTTGTCCTAGATAGGGGTAGCATATCAATTTTTCCCAACTTTTTTATTTCGCTATCCGGGCAGGTAAACGTAAAAAAATTTGCATCGTAGATATGCTGCTTGAGGATCTAGAAAATGAAGATTAAATGAACGGCTGCTTTCAAACTATTGCTGCAAACCTTAAAAAAAGTCAGATGCAAGGAATAAGCTAAAAGTGGCAATTAAGTTGATTGTTACTGCTGATCCCAAAACACTAATCGGAATATACAAAAAACTGTGCTAGAAGGAAATGTGAGCGGATTTAAAGAACTATACATAGTGGGTATAAAGTACAGCATAAACTAATTCTGATGAGAGTGCTCTTTATGGATGGATTATGATACGATGTTAGAAGCTTTATCAGTAAAATAATATCTAGTTGACAGGAGACGAATTGAACATGAAGGCTTTATTTTTTAATGAATTTGGCAGTTCTGACGTTTTAGAATATGGAGAATTACCAGATCCAATAATTTGTGAAAATGAACTATTAGTAGAGATGAATTATATTGGGTTAAATTACGCAGACATTTATAGAAGAAAAGGTACCTATCATATCGAAGAACGCACTCCATATATCAATGGGTATGAAGGAGTTGGCACTGTTGTTGGTCTGGGATGCTCCGTCAGCAACTACAAACTTGGGGATAAGGTACTTTTTGTCGATGTTCCTTTTTCAAACGCAAATCTAGTAGCTGTTCCAGAAGAAAATGCCATAAGGGTTCCTGATGACATAAATACTAAGTTGGTAGCGAGCATTGGGCTGCAAGGCTTAACTGCAGATTTTTTGGCACACGATTTAGGTGATGGACAGCAGAACAGCAATGTTTTTGTACATGGAATAAGCGGTGGCGTAGGACAAATTTTGTCACAGATGTTAACTGCGGATGGTCTCAATGTTTATGGAATTACATCATCTCAGGAAAAACAGCGTTTAGCCTTGAATCAAGGAGCAAAAAAAGTTTTTTTAAGAAATTCAAATTGGGAGGAAGAGTACGTATCTTTCTTTGATACCGTCTATGATGGGGTGGGGATCACACTGCTAGATAGTATAAACCTACTTAAAAATAAAGGAAAAGTAGTTTTCTTTGGAATGGCTGGGGGCAATCCCCCTAGTATTGATTTTGTTAAACTGCTGTCTCAATCTAAAAGTATAGTAACTGGAGATTTGTGGGATTACCTGACTAGTTCTCAAGAGCGCATTAACAGAAGTAATCGACTTTTTGAGTATTTCAGAGAGGGGGAAATACATATTAGTGAGCCAACAATTTTCCCTTTGTCTAGGGGAAAAGAGGCACATAAATTTTTAGAATCAGGTAAAAGTGTTGGAAAGATTCTTTTACAGCCGTAAAGATGGTTTAGTTAATCCGGCTAGTTCTTACGATTATATACTTTGAATAGCCAATTATAAAAATTAGCAGGACAAAATCTGAGGGATTATTGTCCTGCTAATTTTCATTTCGTAGCAAATACTTGAATTGCCTGCATGATACAATAAGTGATCCCGGCCGCAATCACCGGTCCAGCGGCTACGCCCTTTAAGAAAACGACACCAACAATTGTTCCGAAAACTAGAGCAACAGTCACCTCAGGAGATGAAGCAATGAGACCCACACCTCGGGCTGAAAGGACTGCGACAAGAATTCCGCAAATGGTAGCCACCCAGCCTAAGGGTGATTTCAAGGTGTTCAATAAATCCTTTAATACAATGTCTCCCGTTGCAATCGGGACTAAGATAGTTGCTGAAATCAGGGTGACGCCCCAGTTAATGCCTTTTTGATTCAAGGTTGTTAGTATTTTGTCTGATTGCGGCAGTAATTTCAATGCCAACACTGCTAATGTGGCAATCAGTAAGCTTTGATTTTTTGCTAGAAAGGCCACTAATAGAATAATGCCAAGAAATAACCAGCTTTCCAAAGTTATCCACTCCTTATCTGAATCTACTATACAAGAAAAGCAGCAAAAGTGCGACCAGAATCCTGTATTTTTCAGAAAATACTAGTTAAGAATTAGTATCAATAATTAAGACTTATTCCTCCTCTTTTGAGCAAAAATGACGTAGTATTAGAGTGTACAGTTTGTACAAAAGAAATTTAGGAGGGATATACATGAAGGTTATCGTATTAGGATCTTCACACGGCGGCTATGAAGCGGTCGAAGAACTGTTGTTGACGCAGCCCGATGCGGAAATTCAGTGGTATGAAAAGGGCGACTTTATCTCATTTATGGGGTGAGGCACGCAAATGTATCTTGAAGGAGTCGTTAAAGATGTGAATTCAATTCGCTATGCGACTGCTGAAGAGATGGAACAACGCGGGGTCCGCGTTTTCACAAACACTGAAATTACAAAAGTAGAACCTGACAAACATCAAGTAGAAGTATTGAACCATGTCACAGGGGAAACACGGGCAGAAAGTTATGACAAATTGATTTTGAGTCCCGGAGCCAATCCGTTTATCTTGCCTGTGCCAGGCAAAGATTTAGGCAATATTAAAACAATGCGTGGTCGTCAAGACACAATTGATTTAAAAATGTTGTCTGTAGATCCAGATATTGAAAACGTTGTGGTTATCGGCGTTGGTTATATCGGAATTGAAGCAGCGGAATCATTTGCAGTATCTGGTAAAAAGGTTACTTTAGTGGATATTATTGACCGTCCATTAGGAGTCTACCTGGATAAACAATTTACCGATGTGCTGGAAACAGAAATGGTTGACCATGGTATCAAGTTGGCAATGGGAGAATCAGTTGTTGAATTTGTTGGCGATGACAACGGCAAAGTAACTAAAGTAGTGACCGATAAAGGGGAATATCCAGCTGACATGGTAGTAATGTCTGCAGGTGTTCGGCCTAATACTGCTTGGTTGAAGGATGCGGTTGAAATATTGCCAACCGGCATGATTAAGACAGACGAATACATGCGTACAAGTGAACCAGACGTATTTGCAGTTGGAGATGCAACGCTGATCCAATACAATCCTGGTAACACTACAGTCAATATTTCATTGGCAACGAACGCGCGCCGTCAAGGTCGTTATGCTGTTCGCAATTTAGAAGAAGCAAAATACCCGTTCCCTGGCGTTCAAGGATCTTCTGCTTTACGTGTTTTTGACTATAAATTTGCTTCAACTGGCTTAAATGACCAAATGGCCAGCAAGCTAGACATTAAAACGAAATCTGTTTTCTTGGATCAAGATACGTTAATGGATTTTGTTCCACAAAACTTAAAGACTCGCATGATATTCAAACTAGTATACAATCCAGAAAATCTGGAAATTCTAGGCGCCCAAATCATGTCGAAAGAAGATTTAACGGCGAACATCAATGCGATTTCCATTGCTATTCAAACGCACTTTACGGTGGAGCAGTTGGCGTATGCCGATTTCTTCTTCCAACCAGAGTTTGATACACCATGGAACTTGTTAGGAATGGCTGGTTTAAAAGCCTTGCAACAAGAAAACAAAGCATAAGAGGTTTACAGGCTGCACTGGATAGTGTAGCCTTTTTTATGAGGAGTGAAAAAGATGAAGATCGGATTACGAACGATAAAAACGGCAATTGCTGCACCGATTGCTTTGGTCATCGCAAACTTATTAGGACTAGAGAGTGCTACCGCGGCAGCGATTATTACTGTTCTAAGTGTCACTAACACGAAACGCTCGACGGCTAAAACCGCCTGGAATCGGGTTATTTCGCTGACTTTAGCTACAGCAATAGCGGCTTTATTTTTTTCACTATTTGGGTTTAATGCTTTTTCCTTTGGTTTGTATTTGCTCTTATTTATTCCTTTATCAGTCCGGCTAAAGGTAGCAGAAGGAATTTCGGTTAGTTCCGTCTTGATCACCCATTTTCTGGCCAGTGAAAGCTTGGCTCCCTCATTGATTTTAAATGAGTATTTACTGATGATCATCGGCGTTGGCTGCGCCTTAATTGCCAATATCTATATGCCCAATACGGAAAAGAAAATCAAAGAGGACCAACAGGTAGTAGAAGTAATGATGAAGAAGCTGCTGGCGAAAATGTCTGATTCTCTTAATCAAAATGCGGGTGAAGAAGTGTTGCTGCAAGAGTGTCTTTCACTGGCTGACTTTGTGAAGCAGGCGCAAAAGCGCGCCTTGAACTTTGAAGAAAATCGCTTATGGTCGCCTAACAGCTATTATTTTGAATATTTTGCCATGCGGCGTCTGCAGGTGAAGAATCTTTCAGATATGCTGCAGGTGCTTATTCATTTGAACGCAACAGAAAATGAAGCCCAAGAATTACGAGCTTTGTTCACTTTTACTTCGCAAACATTAGCCGAAGACAATGATGGCCAGGAAATTTTGAAAAAGATTGACGAGACGTATCAACGGTATCGAACCAAAGACCTACCAGAAAATCGGGAAGCCTTTGAGAATCGAGCGATGCTGTTCCATTTGTTTCAATTGTTCCAGGATTTTATTGCGATAAAGGCTGGTTTTTATCGTGAAATTCAAAGATAAGCGGGAGGTCCTAGGTAAAATCAGTCTTATGACCTAGGCAAGATTCTTGTGTTTCCTTTACTATAAAGGAGAAGGAAATAGGAGGAGTTCAAAATGAAAAAAATTGCAGTAGGGTTAATATTGGTTGGGCTAGCGGTCGTAAGTATGTCGAGTATGTTTTTCCATAATCGTCAAACGAATAAAACATATCATGCAGAAGAAGCGCTTCAGAGCATTATAATAGATGATAAAAATTCACCAGTAACTGTAGTAGGAACTAATGATAATAGAGCTACTATAGAATATAAAGAATCTAGAAACAACAATTATCGTCTGAAAGAACGTGATGGAGTATTAACGCTTGAACGTAAAGACAACTGGTTCTTTTTTACTTCTTGGTTCAGCTTTGGTAACGACCAAGGAGAAGTCGTTGTTGAAGTTCCGAAAGATCAGTTGGAAAACTTGGACCTAGAAACCAGCAACGCCAGCGTCTCGGTTAAAAACCTTTCAGTAAATTCTGCGGATATTGAAACGTCTAATAATGAAATTAAATTATCTAAGCTGAAGGTTAGTGATACGATTGATGCCGAAACCAGCAATGGTAAAATTACTTTGTCTGATTTGACCTTTAGTGATGGTGAGTTTATTACCAGCAACAGCAAGCTGGAGGCGGATCGTTTAGATGGAAAAAATATTATGCTGGAAACTAGTAACGGCAACCTTAAATTTGATAATGTAAAAGTTGGCAGCGAATTAACTGTTGACAGCAGCAATGCCAGCATACAAGGCTACATTATTGGCAAACAATCTGATTTTGAGATTAATTCTGATACCTCCAACGGACAAAATACTCCGGGAAATTCAGAAGGCTCTGGTGAAAAAGTATTGGATCTGAATACCTCTAATGGAGATATTACAGTTAAATTTAGTGAATAGATTGAAGAAAACGAGGCGTTGATGCGGCTCGTTTTTTTTTTTGCAGAATTTCAGATGGTGCTGAGCCGATTCTTTGTCATTCGTGAAACCGTATTCTATGATGGATAGAAGGAAGGTGACGAATTGATGGAGAAATTTGATAAACAATTTATTGCAGGAAAATGGCAAATTGGGAATGACAGTGAGCATGTGAACGAGGACAAGAACCCTTATTCACAGCAGACAATTGTGACACTTCAAGGTGCCAATACTGATGATGTTGATACAGCTTATCAAGCTGCCAAAAAGGCACAAAAGGAATGGATGAACAAGACGCCTCAGGAACGCAGCACAATTATTGAAAAAGCTGCTGATTTGATGGAGGAGCACCAAGACGAAATCATTGACTGGTTGATTAAGGAAGGTGGAGCAACTAAAATCAAAGCGGGGTTAGAGGCGAGTCTGGCTCAGGGAATCACTCGCGAAGCTGCGACATTTCCTATGCGATCAGAAGGCAAAATTTTGCCAACCAATAAACCAGGTGAGGAAAGCTTTGTGACACACCGTCCCTTGGGAGTAATTGGAATTATTAGTCCTTGGAATTTTCCATTCCATTTGACGATGCGTTCGCTGGCACCTGCTTTGGCAGCTGGAAATGGTGTAGTTATTAAGCCTGCCAGTGACAGCCCAGTGACTGGTGGCCTGCTGCCTGCGAAGTTCTTCGCGGATGCAGGAGTACCAGAAGGGTTAGTCAATGTAACAGTCGGCAGCGGCAGTGAAATTGGTGACTATTTTGTGGAGCATCCAATACCAAGCTTTATTTCTTTTACTGGTTCAACGGCAGTTGGTAAAAATATTGCTAGTCATGCCATGAGCGGCAAGAAAATTAAACAGGTCGCTTTAGAGCTGGGTGGAAATTCACCATTTATCGTTCTGGAGGATGCTGATTTGGAAGAAGCAGCTCAAGCATTAGTTGTAAGTAAATTCATGCATTCTGGTCAGATTTGTATGGCAGCCAATCGAGCGATTGTTGTCGCGTCTGTTTTCGATGAATTTGTTGAAAAAGTAGTCGCTCGTGTAAAAGCATTGGCTGTGGGCGATCCGGCTAAGGATGAAACAGTGGTAGGTCCGATTATTAATCAAAAACAAACGGATCAAATCCAAGAAATCGTGAAAAAAGCGAGAGAAGCAGGCGCTGAATTTTTAATTGAAGGCGGCGTGAAAGGCCAATTAGTCGAACCTTCAGTGCTAACCTCAGAAGATCCTGCACTCGAGATTTTTCATGAAGAAATTTTTGGTCCGGTATTACCAATTCTCAAAGTCAAAGATACTGAAGCAGCAATCACAGCTGCGAACGATACAGAGTATGGATTATCCAGCGCGTTGTTCACCAAGGATTTGAACAAAGGTCGTTTGTTAGCAAACCAAATCGAAGCAGGAATGTGCCACATTAATGGCTTAACTGTTGATGATCAGCCCAATGCACCTTTTGGCGGGGAGAAAAATTCCGGCATCGGCCGCTTTAACGGTGAGTGGGTACTGGAAGAGTTTACTCGGGTTCAATGGGTAACTACTCAGTCTGGTAAAGGACAGTATCCGTTTTAAGACATAAATAAGAGCTGTCAGCTGACAGCTCTTATTTTGTGGTGTAGACCTCTTTATGAAACCGCCAAATTTGATAGCTTTGCGTAACTGCCAGGTATAGGAATAACACCGATACCAGTAAAATTGTTTGTCTGCCTAGATAATCATAGCTAAACACGGAAACAACTACGCCAGCTAAAAAGGCCAATACGACCCATAAAAAGTGGAAAAACTGTTGTTTGGCTTTGTCATCCTTGGTTTTCAGATAGTCATAAAAATTTGTAGCGACACCCTTTAGGTTGCCTGTTGTAAACAAATTAGTGTAAGATAAGCCGTTAATTTTATCAAAGGCAATCCATTGAATCGCAGCAGTAAAGGCAATAATCACTGTGATTGCAGAAGGATGCGGCTCTAGCCACTGCAGACTGATCACGAAAAAGACCAAGGCTTCGAAATACAATAGGAACAATCGCCAAAAATGCAGTTCCTTTTCCCGGAAGTAATCAATTAAGTATTTAGCCAGTAAAATACCTAAAAAGAAAAACAGGGTAGAAAGCAGCTTCTTGCCGACTAAAGCCCATTGATGGTCAAAGGCCTGAATAATCGCTAAAATTAAATTTCCAGTCTGGGCCGAGGCAAAGGCTTCATAGCGGATGTAGGTATAGCTGTCCATCACGCCGCCGATAAATGTCAAAATTAAACCGACGGAGCGATGTTCATGAAAACTTGAATTCACAGGTGCTCATCTCTCTTCTGAAACTATGGTAGCACATTGCTTCAAAAAATGGGTGGAAAATTAATCGATCATGAAAAAAATAGCAAAATTAAACTTGAAATCAAGAAGACACAACGGAATTTTCATAACTTAGACTAAAAATCGCAGTGTATTAACAAGGCGAAGTTTGAGAATTTCCGAACCATAATTGGCTCAAAACTATTCGCTGGAAGTATTATCTGAAAAACGCTTTAAATATCAGCTGATGGAGGGGATAAAAGGGAAGAATTCCGAACAACCTCCTAGTTTTTTAGATAAATAAGCCTAGTAAAGCCAGCTATCTTTTTTTTGAAATTGTGTTAAAATGGGTATGCTTTTTACTCTCGAAATTGGAAGGAAAAGATTCTGATGTCTTTAAAAAATCGGGCAGACTGGCAAGAAGCCTTTCAAGCCGTCATGCCCCTTTGTTTCAGCTATATTCCCGTGGGTTTAGCCTGCGGCATGCTGCTGCAGCAAGTAGGGTTTAATCCTCTTTTGACAGCACTGCTGTCTTTGGTTGTATTCTCAGGTGGTGCACAGTTTTTGGTGGTATCTTTGTTAGCGGTTCACGCCTCGTTTACTTCCATCATATTGATGGTTTTGTTTTTGGAATTGCGTTACGCTTTGCTGGGCTCGAGCCTGTCTCACTTTTTTAAGCAGGAGCAGCGGGGATTTTTGGCCGTGTTTTCGCAATCAATGAATGATGAAAATTATGCGGTTAATTATTTAAAGTTTTCAACCGACAAAACTTGGAATCGTACGCGGGCGATTATGGTGAACTGGTTTTCTCAGGCTTCATGGGTAATCAGTACCGTACTCGGCAGTGTTTTCGGCTCATTGATTCATGTGGATACAGAGCTGGTGCATTTTGCTTTAACCTCGATGTTTATTTTTATGTTTATTATGCAGGTGAAAAATAAGCTGTTGTTAGTAACGGGGTTATTTTCCGGAGGATTGGCAGTCATTTTTATGCTGCTGCTGAAGAATACTTTTGGTTTGATTTTGGCAACGGTGGTTGCTTCACTGGTAGGCTTTTTGGTCGATAAAAAAATTCGCAGTTCGGCGACTGGTAAAGACAATGACGACTTTTTTACTGTAAAAGGCGAGGAGGCTCATCATGAGTAATTTTTATTTACTTTTGTTGATTTTAAGCTTATTTGTCGCTTCTTATATTCCCCGTGTAATCCCGATGCTTTATTTCTCACAGCGCAAAGTACCGGAATGGTTTAGTGAGTGGATGAAGTTTGTTCCGATATCGCTATTTGCTGCATTGGTATTTAAGGATGTTTTTATCAGCCATGCGCATTTTGAAATAGGGGGAAATATTCGGATTCTGGCAATGTTTTTAGTGGCAGGAGTTGCTTATAAAACCCGCTCCATGGCTTGGTCGGTAATCGCTGGTTTAGCAGCGGTATTTCTATTATCGTTAATGTAGGGCGCCGCTCAAGCAGCAGGCGTTTTTTTGTTGCAGCTGATAGCTCATCTATTATTTTCCTACTGAGAACGACGCAACCCGTGTAACGTGGTATGATGAGAAAAACGACTTAAATAAAGGACGACGACCAAATGAAACTGACGATTAAGGAAATTGCCAAGCTTTCAGGGGTTTCGGTGACCACCGTTTCCCAAATCATGAATAACAAGGGTGGACGGTTCAGCGAAAAAACCAGAAATAAGGTGCTGAAGGTCATTGAAGAAAATGATTATGCGCCGAATTATTTTGCTTCCAACATTATTCTAAAAAAGTCAAAGACCATTGGCGTAATTGCACCTTCTGGTTCTGAACAGTTTACCAGCGGTATCCTGCAGGTTTTGCGAGACAAGCTGCAGGAAAATGGGTACTATTTGATTATTTGCGAATCAGATCATCAGCAGGCAAGAGAAATGGATTTATTGAAGAAGCTGAATCAGTTAGGTGTTGAGGCAATCGTCTTTTTCACAGCGAATCAGTATTCACCAGAAGTCATTAAGCAGGGAAGATATTTAAAAACACCGATTTTATTTGTTGATCGGGGCTTGAACCAAGGCTACTATGGTTCAATTTTAGTAGAAGAAGAAATTGGTGCATGTAAAGCCGTTGAGTGGTTGATTCGTCGAGGAAACCAGAAGATTGCTATTTTGACTGAGGATGCTACGACCTATCATTTGAATGAACGATTTTTAGGCTATAAACGTGCGCTCAAGGAAGCTAACCTGCCTTTTTTAGTTGAGCTAGTCCAAAAGATTCCTTTGACAATCGAGGGTGGGTACCGTGGAACCACACAGCTGATTCACTCACAGCCAGATGTTTCCGCGATTTTCTGTGTTGATGATATGGTAGCTTTAGGTTGTTACCAAGCAATTTACGACATGAAAAAGCAATTGTATCGTGATATTGATATGGTGGGATTTGATGGCGGGGCGATGACTGAGCTGGTGCGACCCAAAATACGCTCAGTCAAACAACCCCTAGAGCAATTCGGAGCCATTCTTTCGGAAAAGATTAAGAAGGTTATTTTGTATCCGAATGAGCGGATTACGGATGTAATGCTGGATACAGTGTTTGAGGATTAGAGGAGGACAATAAGAAAACGAACAAGTTGCTCTCCAATTAACAGAGGCCAATTTGTTCGTTTTTTGATCGGCATTTATCCTTGATATTCAGCTAAAGGTCGGTAAGTTAAGACCTTCATTTTACGATAGAAGTCAGCGGGCAGCTTTTTCCAAGCCCGCATCAACTGCATAAAATAACTTTGATCTGCTCTAATTACGTATTCATTTAGTAATAGTCCGAAAGATTTACGATTGCTTTGTTTCAACATATTTTCATAAGCCTCTTTGGCATCTTCTTCATTATCAGCTACATATAAAGTTTGAACTTCGACATAGGCACCTTCAATACTTTGTGTTTCTTCGATAAAATAAATGGATCTTGTTTCTTCGCTCATTTAAATCATCCTCTCCATGTATATAGAATAACTGTTGTTCGTGAATTAACTGTGAACGATTTGGTCATTTTTTCTTGGGATTTACCTAGGATTTGGTAAATAAATGATAAAGTGGCTGCCTTGTCCTAGTTGAGAGGATACATTAATGCTGCCATGGTGCAAATGAATAATTTGTTTCACTAGCGTTAAGCCTAAGCCGTTGCCCTTTATTTTACGACTGGTATCTGCTTGATAAAATTTCTCAAAGATGTGCTGGCTCTCTTCAGGGCTCAAACCTAAACCTTCATCGCAAATCGCTATTTCCAACCCGCCTTCGACTTTTCTTAAAGTAACGGTTAATTTGCTTTCTGGCGGGCTGTACTTGATGGCATTGTCCAGCAGGTTTAACCATACATGATACAAAAATTCTTCATTGCCTTTATAGCAGGTTTCTTCAAGATCAATGTCTAGCTGAAGCTGCTGTATTTCCCATTTCGGCTGCAAGAATAAAATGACCTCTCGGATTTGTTCATCCAATTGAAAAGATTCTTTAGGAAATTGAATGCTTTGGCTTTCCAATTTGGTCAAATGCAAAACATTGTCTGTTAGCTGAGATAATTGCAGGGTGCCATCCAGCATACGCTCCAAATAAATTCTTCGTTGTTCCGGCTTCAGCTGTTCATTTTGCAGCAGCTGTACATATCCTCGGATAGTGGCCACCGGTGTTTTGAACTCATGAGAAACAGTTGAAACAAAGTCGTTGCGCAAAGTCTCGATGCTGCTTAATTCCTTTACCATCACATTAAAATCGTGGTAGAGCTGTTCCACATCCTCGACCTTTTGATCCTCGGTCAGCTGAACAGTCAGGTCGCCTTTGGCAACCTGAGTCATGGCTTGACGCAGACTGGCAATAGGATGAAGAATCCGTTTACTGACAATGGCAGATACGCCTAAACCAATCAGCAGACTCAACAGCGAGATGATTGCTAAAGGAAAGATGTGCTGCTCTTGTCGGGTACTTAAAATATCAAAGCGATTCAGCACAAACATGGATGTCACAAAGAAACCTAACAAAAGTACCATAATCAGGAAAATCATGCAGGTGAAATACACCCACAAGGAAGAATGCAGTTTTTTTAGCATCAATGAAGCACCGCCTTGTAGCCCAATCCTCGAATTGTTTCAATTGAGAAGTCAGGATTTTCCTGGAATTTTTGACGTAGTCGTTTAATGTGTACGTCGATGGTTCGTTCATCGCTGTCGGAATCCAAGCCCCAAATTTCATCCATCAGTTGTCGTCGGGTGAAAATTTTGTTGGGATAGGCTAGGAGCTTGTAGAGCAGCAAAAATTCTTTTTGCGGCAGTGTTTCGGCATTCTCTTGGATAATAACTTGATAGCTTGCTTGATCGAGAGTCGTTTGTCCAACGGTCAGCTGTTTATTGTGGACAATTTGAGCCCGCCTTAATAGAGCTTCTACCCGCAGGACCATCTCATTGAGATCAATAGGTTTCACCATATAATCATCGATTCCCATACCAAAACCTTTCTTTTTATCTTGAAAGGTATTTTTAGCAGTAATCATCAGGATTGGCAGCTGGAAGCCCGCCTCTCTTAGGTCTTGAGTTAGTTCATAGCCGTCCATGTCCGGCATCATAATATCGGTAATCATTAAATCAATGTGCTGCTTATCTAAGATATTCAGGGCCTCAACGCCGTTGGTTGCTAGAAATACGACAAAATCATTTTGCTCCAAAATCGATTGATAAAGAAACAATAAGTTTTCCTCGTCTTCCACAATCAGCAAGTGGTTCATTTGCCTTCGCCTCCTTTTTGCATAATAATAGTAGCTAAATGCTGTGAACTATGTGTGAAGTTTGTTCATCTTGAGTTAATAAAGCTCTGGTATCTTCACTTCAAATCAAAAAATAAAGGGATGAATTCATGTTAGAACTAAAAGATATAAAGAAATATTACCATGTTGGGGACACAACTACCAAGGCCCTTGATGGCGTAACCGTCGCTTTTCGCCGTCAGGAATTTGTCGCGATTTTAGGAGCTAGTGGTTCTGGGAAAACTACGCTGCTAAACGTAATCGGCGGTCTGGACAATTACGATACTGGTGATATGGTGATTAATGGAAAATCAACGAAAACCTTTAAGGAGTCCGATTGGGATGCTTATCGGAACAACTCCATCGGTTTTGTTTTTCAAAGCTATAATCTGATCAGCCATTTAGGTATTATTGATAACGTAGAGCTTGGTATGACCTTAAGTGGTGTGCCAAAAGAAGAAAAAACACAAAAGGCTGAGGATGCGTTGCGTCGTGTGGGTCTGGCTGATCATATGCATAAAAAGCCGAATCAGTTATCTGGTGGTCAAATGCAGCGGGTGGCGATTGCCCGGGCGTTGGCTAATGATCCAGACATTTTACTCTGTGATGAACCGACTGGGGCACTGGATACGGAGACCAGTGTGCAAATTATGAACCTGATTCAAGAGCTGTCTAAAGAAAAATTAGTGATTATGGTAACCCACAATCCAGCTTTAGCCGATGAATATGCTGATCGGATTATTCGTTTTTCTGATGGGAAGATTTTAAGTGATTCACATCCCCATCAAGAACGACCAAAACCAGATCAATTTAATTTGAAACGGACTAAAATGAAATTCATGACGGCGTTGAAGCTGTCCTTTAACAATCTGCGAACCAAAAAAGGGCGGACCTTCTTAACTGCTTTTGCTTCCAGTATCGGGATCATCAGCATAGGGATCGTGCTTTCACTTTCCAGCGGGTTTCAAACGCAAATTGATCAGACGCAATCGGAAACAATGGCCAAGTTCCCAATTACGATTTCTCAAGTAGCCGCAGATCGGAGTGGTCGGCAAGAAGATGCGTTAGGTACCGATGATGGGAACTTCCCTAAAACGGATACAGTAACGGCTAAAATCAGTGACCAGGATCGTTCGCAGCATACCAATAAAATTGACCAAGAGTATGTAGACTATATTGAAAATATCAACCCTGATTTGAGCAACAATATTGGATTTACTCGTTTAGTTGGAATGAACCTGCTAAGAGATGTGAACGGCAACGTGGAACCAGTGAAATTATCCAACGACGCTTCAGACAGTGCCAGCGCTGGAATGACCAATGCAATGGCGAATATGACGGGTGTCGGTGTTTCTTCTTTCCCTAAACAATTGAAAGAAGGCAGCGAAAGCTTTTTAGAAGAAAACTATGATCTGCTAAATGGCGCATATCCAAAAGACCCAACAGATGTAGTGTTAATTGTTGATGGCAACAATAATACCAATATCAATTCCTTAAAGAACCTTGGCTTTGACGTCAAGGATGGCGAGAAATTGAATTTCGACCAAATCGTAGGAACCACTTTTAAACTGGTTCACAACAACGACTATTATACTGAATTGCCAACTGGAAATTTTGTGCCAAACAGTGATTACAATGACATTTACAACAATGCCAACAATGAAGAAATGAAGGTTTCCGGTGTGCTGCGGGTGAAGAAGGATTCAACCATGAACCTGTTAGCCCCAGGAATTGCTTATAGTAATGAATTGACTCGAAAAATTGTTGACGAAAATAAAGACTCAGCGATCGTTGCAGCACAAAGAGACAGCAGTACCAATGTGATGACCAATGAACCTTTAGATGATAGTACGAAGGACAGCACGTTAGCTTACCTTGGCGGCGACAGCATCCCTTACAGTATTATGATTTATCCAAATAACTTCAAGGACAAAGAGGCGATTTTGGATTACTTGGATAAATACAATGAAGGAAAGTCTAAGGAAGATCGAATCATCTACCAAGATTTGGCTGGGACTATGACTGAATTGACCGGTGGTTTGATGGACGCTATTACCTATGTTCTGATTGCTTTTGCCGGAATTTCATTGGTAACTAGTATGATTATGATTGGGATTATTACCTATACCTCAGTCATTGAGCGGACGAAAGAGATTGGTGTTTTGAAGGCTTTAGGTGCGCGGAAAAAGGATATTACCCGAGTATTTGATGCGGAGACCTGTATTTTAGGTTTGGCTTCAGGAACATTGGGTGTTGTACTAGCCTGGTTAGCAACTTTCCCAATCAATATAGTGTTGTATAATATGACTGATTTGGAGAATGTGGCTCAGCTGAATCCTGTACATGGGCTTATCTTGATTATCGTTTCAACGGTATTAACCATGATTGGCGGACACATTCCAGCACGAATGGCTGCTAAAAAAGATGCAGCAATCGCTTTACGAGCAGAATAAAAAATTCAGTACCTTCTTATTAGAGGGTACTGATTTTTTGTTTCTAGCCATAAATAATGGTGCGGATAGTACTTTGGTCTAGCCCCTTCAACACTTGAATCAGCATTTCTCGAGCTGCATCGAAATCAGCAATACTGAACATCGTTTGGTGAGTATGAATATAGCGGCCGCAAACACCGATTACGCTGCTAGGAATTCCTTCATTGGCAGTGTGGGCAGCGCCAGCATCGGTTCCACCTTTCGAAACAAAGTATTGATAAGGAATATTGTGCGTTTCAGCAGTGTCCAATAAATATTCTCGCAAGCGAGGCAGTAAAATCATGCCTGGATCTTGAATCCTCAGCAGGGTCCCCTCGCCCAAGTGACCAAACGTTCCATTAGTAGTAGTTAAATCATCCGCTGCAGAGCAATCTACTGCAAAGAACAAGTCAGGTTTAAACTTAGTGACTGCGGGTTTAGCTCCTCGCAAGCCTACTTCTTCTTGCACATTTGCGCCAGCAATCAGTGTGTAATCCAAGGTTTCTTTTTGTAAAGCCTCTAGTGCTTCCAAGACAACAGTGCAGCCGTAGCGATTATCCCAAGCCTTACTGATAATATTTTTACCATTGGCTGTTTTGACGGTTTCCACCTGCGGCACAATCGTATCTCCAGGCAGAACGCCGTATTCTAAGGCTTCTTCCTTCGATTCAAAGCCAGCATCGAACAAAATGTCCTCAACTTTTACTTGGGCTTGACCACCAGTCCCGCGCAGCAAATGAGGAGGAACGGAGGATGAGATGCAGGGATAATTTCCTTTTTTTGTTTTCAAGGTAAAGCGTTGTGCTGAAACAACATAAGGATTCCAGCCGCCTAAGGGAACCACCTTGAATAAACCTCTG
This sequence comes from Enterococcus sp. AZ071, assembly GCF_050499065.1. Classification (NCBI taxonomy): domain Bacteria; kingdom Bacillati; phylum Bacillota; class Bacilli; order Lactobacillales; family Enterococcaceae; genus Enterococcus; species Enterococcus sp. AZ071. Next base: position 1,748,986 of record NZ_JBIPAS010000001.1, on the reverse strand, counting down.
GAGGTAATTTCCGTCAGCATAAAACCAACTTCATCCATGTGAGCCGCTACCATCACTCGTGGTGCATCCTCGCCAGCATTCTTAAGACCAAAAATACCCCCTAGGCCGTCTTGTTGAATGTCATCTACTAAGGGAGTCATTTCCTTTTTCAAATAGGCCCGAACATCTTCTTCAAACCCGCTGGTTCCTTGTAATTCTGTCAACTCTTTAATACGGTTGAATGTAGTTTCCTTCATACATATGCTCCTTTATCTTCTATTATTAAATAGTATAATCCTTTTTGGATGATCTGTAAGGTCTGACTTCTATCTGAGCCGATTATTGGCAACAAAAAATAAAAACGGGTAGAGTAATTGTAAAATGAAGGACTCATTTTTTATTCATGGAAAGAAGGAAAAAGGTATGTATACTGACTTAAAAAACAAGGTAGCCGTAATTACCGGTGGATCAAAAGGAATTGGAACAGCAATCTCTAAACGTTTTGGTCAAGAACAAATGAACGTGGTAGTAAACTATCACTCGGACGAACAAGGAGCCAATGAAGCCGTAGAATTAATTGAACAAGCCGGTGGAAAGGGCATCGCTGTCCAAGCCGATGTCGGTACCGAAGAAGGCACTCAAAAGTTGATTGATGCAGCGGTCAAAGAGTTTGGTGATCTGGATATTTGGATCAATAATGCCGGGATGGAAAATCAACACGAAACCCATGAATTGCCATTAAAGGATTGGGAAAGAGTAATTGATGTGAATTTGACGGGTGTATTTTTAGGGACTAAAGCTGCCTTAAATTATTTCTTGGAGCAAGATAAAAAGGGCAACATTATCAATATGTCTTCAGTCCATGAGCAGATTCCTTGGCCAACATTTGCTCACTATGCAGCATCTAAGGGCGGAGTAAAACTATTCTCTGAAACGGTTGCGATGGAATATGCGGCCCGTAATATTCGGGTCAATAGTATTGGACCAGGTGCTATTAATACACCAATTAATGCGAAGAAATTTGCAGATCCAGAACAATTGGCGACAACTACCGGTATGGTACCGATGCAGCGTATTGGTGAGCCAAGTGAGGTAGCAGCGGCTGCTGCTTGGTTAGCTTCAGATGAATCGAGTTATGTGACAGGAATTACGTTGTTCGTTGATGGCGGTATGACGTTGTACCCATCTTTTCAAGGTGGAAAAGGATAGAATGGAGTGTTGATGGATGAATGTTTTAATTGCATTATTACCGGCAATTGGTTGGGGCGTCCAGCCGCTGATTCTAAAAAAAATCGGTGGCCGTCCGACCAATGAAATCTTAGGTACAGGTATTGGTACACTAATTGTTGGCTTAATTGTCTATTTTTTCTTTTCTAATCAAAGTGTTTCCTTGGGTACCTTTATGATCGCAATGGCTTCTGGTGCTTTTTGGGTAATCGGACAAACTGGCCAATATACTGCTTTTAATTTGCTAGGTGTTTCGCGAACGATGCCAATCTCGACAGGTTTGCAGCTGGTAGGGACCTCCTTAATCGGCGTTTTTGCCTTTGGAGAATGGGCTGGAACTACCTCTAAGATTATCGGTTTTGGATCAATTGTGCTATTGGTCATTGGTGCTGCATTGACCGCTATCACAGAAGGTTCAGATGATCAGGGCGGAACTAGTAAAGGGTTAATCATTTTAGCAAGTACCAGTGTGGGTTATTGGGTGTACAGTGCATTGCCTAAGCTGGTAGATGCGCCAGGAGATGCTATTTTCTTTCCTCAAATGTTGGGTGTATTTATTGCTGCATTAATTTATGTTATCCTTAAACAGCCAACTGCTTTCTCAAGCGATAAAAGCTGGAAAGCAGTCATCGTCGGGATTATTTTCAGCATTTCAGCCTTTGCCTATATTTTTTCGGCTCAAAGCAATGGCGTAGCAACTGCTTATGTAATCACACAGTTGAATGTAGTTATTTCGACGTTAGGTGGTATGTTTATTCTAAAAGAGAAAAAGACGCCCAAAGAGTTTCGCTTTACGTTAATTGGGTTAGCCCTAATTGTGATTGGGAGTGTTACAACGGCGTTTTTATAAAAAAAAGGAGGAGTTAAAGCATTGTATCTTACGATAAAAAATATTTTTCGTTTCGTATTGGTTATCGGTTGCGGGTGGGGACTTGCATTGCTGTTGGGGCTGTTTGAAGGTCGATTTGAACTAAATCAGTTGGTTTTTTATACGATTCAAAGTAATCTGCTGGTATTTTTTGCTTACTTGTATTTGCTTATTAAAAGTATTGCCAAAAGTCTTTCTCTAAAACAGGCGTGGTCGGCAGATTTTTCGCCGAATAGCATGGGAGCCTTGACACTAATTATTGTGATCACTGGCTTGATCTATAATTTTATCTTGGTGCCTACTATTTCTGACACTTCAGGCTATGCGGTAAATAGTTTCTCAGATATTCTAGTCCATACGTTTACCCCAATTATGGTATTTGTGGACTGGATTATCTTTGCGAATACAAGCAATATGAAAAAGATTAAGCCATGGACTTGGGCGATTTTACCGCTGCTTTATTGGGTATTTACTATTGTCCGCGCACAAATTGGCGGACCAATTGCGGGCTTTGGCAGCTACTATCCTTACTTTTTCATTGATGCTGACCAGCTAGGCTGGACCCGGGTAATCATTAATGTACTGGTTTTGCTACTGGCATTTGTTCTATTTGGCTATCTAATGAAGCTGATTGCCTGGATAACTAACCGGTTTAAGCCGTTTACTAAATAAAAAAAGTTTGTAACCATTGGTTGCAAGCTTTTTTGTTGTACGTTTTGAAAACCACTTGATTTATACATTGTTCTGATGTTTTTTAATCAATTTGATGAAAGATTGATCGAAAAAATCCATATCTTAAATTGAAAAAAGAACATAAGCTGGCTGCGGCTATATGCTTCATAGTTGCTGCAATTTACATATATACAAATCATTCAGGTATAAATATAGCTGGAGCGATAATAATTATTTTTGTAGGGTTTCGTTTGGTAAAGGGAAACTCTCACTAGTTTTTAACTAGTGGTGAGTCTGGTACTAAGTAATAGATCAATTGATAACAAACCGTTTGGAAGTTCAGCTGTGTTTCGGACAGACCAAAGATTTTTTCGACAATTTGATTTATTTTCTTCAAAGAGAGCTCCTTTTCAAAATAAGCTTCAAAAAAATCGCGTGTTACTTCTTCGCTGTAAGTAAACGTAAAGTCTTGAGAATTGTAAGAGATACCGCTCTCTTTTAGGATTTGCTTGTAGTTTTCCATTAGATTCGGCTTTGTATCTGTTTCTTCATAAGGTGAAAAGATATTATCAGTTTGTTGAACTAATCTAAAAATCAAGCACCAACGATGGCTTTGAGCAGTGAAGGCTAAAAGGTTTTCTTTGGTAAGCAACACAGGATTCATGGCGGTAAAGACCACATCAAAGGTTTCAGTAGCAGACTGGAAAAACCTTTCTTGATCTTGATGAACAAAAGCCGCATCAGAATCCTGCAGCTTCGTTTTCGCAATCCCCAGCATTTCATTAGAAATATCCACTAACGTATAGTGTTCAACAGTATCTTGAAACTCCGCTAAATAGCGTCCGCTTCCTCCAGCTAAATCAAGAAAAGAATGAGCAGGCAAAATCGCTTGTTGCAAGAGGAATTGCTTTAGTTTCTCAGCAATTGGAAACGGAGATTCCTGCTGAATTATTTCATATTCATCGGCAAATTCATCCCAAAATTGTTCAAGCTCATTTAAGTAATCATCGGTCATGAGACTTCCTTCTTTCTGTCGAATAGTATACCATTAGTGGTAATAGAGAAAAAGAAAAGGGGAATTGGATGAAAATCGAGCACGTAGCAATGTATGTCCATGATTTAGAAGGAATGCGAGAATTTTTTGAAACATATTTTGAAGCAAAAAGTAATGATCAGTATCATAATCCTAAAACGGGTCTCAAAACGTATTTCCTTAGCTTTGACGATGGTTCACGATTAGAATTAATGACCAGACCTGAGATTGAGGGGGCAGCGCCTGCTCTATACCAAGCAGGATTGATCCATTTAGCTTTTAGTGTTGGCAGCAAAGAAAAGGTTGATGAACTGACGAAACGTTTCTTAGCCGAGGGGTATCAAGTATTGTCTGGCCCGCGCACTACTGGGGATGGGTACTATGAATCGGCAATTGTAGCAATGGAAGGAATTCAGATTGAGATAACTGAATAAATAAAATGATTGAAGGCAGGCTGCGGCTTGTCTTTTTTCTTTATTTCCAGAGAAAATTGAATATAACTGCACAAACTACCTAGAAAGTTCTTTACTTGTTGAATAACATATGTAATAATTCGAATGAGATTGAGAATCATTATCAATTAAAGTTTTTGGAGGAATTCGTATGGAAAAGGCAAGCGTTGGGTATTTGTTTAAATTGGCTGGGAAATCCAGTATTTTGCTGCTGTTTTCTGCCATTTTTAGTATTATTTCGGGAATTATGGATTTTGTGCCGTTAGTGATGTTGTATCGTGTGCTGATGTTTCTGTTTGGGAATAATCCCAATATTGATTTGGCGATGCAATATGCCATATACGCAGGGATAGCTATTATTGTGAAGTTTGTAGCGCTGTTGATCAGTGGTTCATTGTCTCATATTGGGGCTTTTAATACGTTATATGAAATTCGTAAACGACTGAGTATTCATATTGCTACATTAAATTTAGGGTTTTTCACTAAAACAACTTCTGGAAAGCTGAAGAAAACCATCATTGAAGATACCGAACGGATTGAAACGATGTTGGCCCATCAGGTACCAGATTTGGCCAAGGCCTTAGTGGTTCCGATTTTGATGTTTGGTTATTTATGTACGCTGCATGTCGGGTTGGCCTTATGTCTGCTTATCCCAATTGTAATTGGAGCTGTTGTGTTGGCTGTTGGAATGCGTTCCAGCGGGAAATACATGAGCTGGTATCATAAGCTGATCGGTCAGTTGAATTCTTCTATTATGCAGTTTATCAATGGGATGAATGTCATGAAATCCTTTAATGTAACTGCGAAAGGCTTCAAACAGTATTCTGACACGGTGGAGGAATACCATGAAATGTGGACGGATTGTACCCGCGCACAAGCATGGCCCTATGGACTATTTATGGTTCTAATTGAATCTGGTTTATTGTTTAGCTTTCCAATAGGGGGCTGGTTGTATTTACAGGGCAGTGTTGATTTACCGACTTATTTATTTTTCTTGATCATGAGTATTGTTTTTCTTTCTTCCTTAAAAAGCTTAAGCGGATTTGCGGTGGCGATCAGTCAGATTTTGACTGGAACAGAAAAAATCAAGGATATTATGGATTTGCCGCAGCAGGGCTTTGGGTCTACTCATCAGGTACTGAATCAAGTGGAGGTTGCTTTTGAAAAGGTTCATTTTTCTTATGAGGAGGATGAAGTACTGCATGATGTTTCGTTAACGATCCCAGCCAATACGCTAACGGCCTTTGTAGGGGTATCTGGTTCAGGGAAATCAACAACAGCCCAATTGGTTCCGCGTTTTTGGGATATTCAAAAAGGTCAGATTCGTTTAAATGGTCAATCGATTGATACCTTCGACGAGTCGAGCTTAATGGAATCCATGAGCTTTGTTTTTCAGGATGCATTTATGCTGAGTGATACCATTCGCATGAATATTTTGGTTGGTAAAGATGAGGCAACGGAAGAAGAAGTTCAGGTGGCAGCCAAGGCGGCTCAAATTCATGAATTTATCATGAGTTTGCCAGATGGCTACGATACAGTAATGGGCGAAGCGGGCATAAAAATGTCTGGCGGGGAAAAACAACGGATTTGTATCGCTCGAGCTATCTTGAAGGATGCACCGCTGGTAATTTTCGATGAAGCGACCAGTTTTACCGATATTGAAAATGAACGGAAGATTCAGCTGGCATTAAATGAGCTGCTGCAAAATAAAACAACGATCATGATTGCTCATCGTCTGAATACCATTAAGCATGCCGATCAGATTTGTGTCTTTGACGAAGGAAGGATTATCGAGCGGGGAACGCATGAAGAGCTGCTGCATCGTAAAGGAAGCTACGCGAAGCTGTGGGCTATCTATGCAGAGGAGGGTCAAAATGATTAGTATCATTCGAAATGTGAAGGCTGTTACTGGAGATAATATTAAGCTGTTGTATAAACCGATTATGTTGTCGATTTTCGATGCCTTTTTGAATATGGTCTTTTATTCAGTCATGATTTTGGCAATTGTAAATTTGGTGTCTCAGCGATTTACTGAGACGTTTTTCTTCCAAGGTTTGGCAGTGTTGGCAATCGTTTTTGTTATTCGGGCAATTTTGGCACGGTATGTTTTTTACTCACTGCAGATGAACAGTTCGGCAATTGCTACTGACTTGCGTTTAAAATTGGCTGAACATGTTCGCGGATTGAACTCGGGATATTTCAATCAGAACAGTGTCGGACGGTTAACCAGCTACTTTTCTACCGATATTTCTGATTTTGAGCAGGTATTGTCCCACAATTTAACAGATTTTATTCGGGCAATGTTCAGTGTGGGTGTCTGCATGCTGGGTGCCTTAATCATTGATTTTCGCTTTGCTGGGGTGATGGTGGTAATGATTCTGGTTGCTTTACCTTTAATGATTAAAGGAGGGGCGGTTGGACATAAGATTGCACCTGAGCATCGGGAAAAAATGAACGATGTAATTTCTCGCGTGGTTGAATACATTAACGGAATTAAAACGTTCCGTTTGTACCAGCTGACAGGAACAAAATTCAAACGGTTGGACCATTCCTTTAATGAATTGAAAAAATCATCGATTCGAGTGGAATTATCCATGATGCCCTATGTCATGATTTTTTCGACTATTGTTTCTTTTATGATTCCGATTGCGCTGATTTGGGGAACGAATCTGCTGTTGCAGGGCAATACCTCACCAGAACAATACATTGCGGTATTGATGCTGAGTGTATCAACCTCTAGTCAATTGATGATAATTGGTATGCTGTATCCAGAATTAAAGTACATTGCTAAATCAGCGGATAATTTGCGGCAGATTTTTGAAACACAGCCGTTGCCCTATACGAAGGAAAGCTTTGAGGGGATGGATCACCAAATTGACTTTAAAGATGTCTCTTTTAGCTATGAAAATGATGTTCCAGTATTGAAGAATTTAACTTTTACAGTAGAGGATGGCAAGACGACTGCGTTAGTTGGACCTTCCGGCTCTGGTAAATCAACAGTGATCAGTTTAATTTCACGTTTCTGGGATGTCTCAACAGGAACCATCACAATTGGTGGTGAGAATGTCCGAGAAATTCGCCCCGATGCTTTAACAGAAGAGATTACCTGTGTACTGCAGGATGTTTACCTGTTCAATGATACGATTTTGAACAATATTCGGATTGCCAAACCAGGGGCCTCTATGGAGGAGGTAGTCAAGGCTAGTCGGTTGGCTAATTGTCATGAGTTTATTATGCAGCTGGAGAATGGCTATGATACGATGGTGGGTGAGGGCGGCTCAACCTTAAGCGGTGGAGAAAAACAACGGATATCAATCGCTCGTGCTTTATTGAAGGATGCCCCAGTTGTACTGCTGGATGAATCCACCTCCAGCTTGGATGCCGATAATGAAAAAGAAATTAATTTGGCTTTGGATCGGCTGATGGCTGAAAAAACCGTTGTGGTTATCGCTCATCGGTTGAACACAATTATTAACGCAGATCAAATCATCGTTCTATCAGAGGGCGAGATTTTGGAAAAAGGAACGCATCAGGAGCTTTGTCAAATGAAAGGCTGGTATGCTAAAATGATCCACGAGCAAAAGGTTGCTCGGACTTGGGTAGTTGGAGAGCCAATGGAATTAGAAGAAGCAAAATAAGCAGGAGGACTCTGGCTAAGGCTAGGGTCTTTTTGTAACTCTAAATTCTCGTAGAATTTGTAAATTCTCATAGATATTGATAAAATACAGATAGAATGAGAATTTGCCGTGGGGGAAAAACGATGAATATAAATAAACTTAACAAGATACTGACAGACATGGGGTTGTTTTTAGATTTTTCAGATATTCAGTTAGATATCCCTTTAGCCTTCAAAGCGAAGTACGAACTGTCAAAAGGCATGCTCATGGAACCACAGCTTTCATTTTTACTTATTAAGGAAAAACGATCAGGATCAATTGAGGCATTTATAAAACAAGCAGAAGTGATGGGAAAGATTGCAGAACTGCCCTATGTGCTAGTTTTTTCCAAAATTTCGAAGGAAACGAAAAAACTCTTATTAAAAGCTAGAATTCCCTTTATGGATTACATAGGAAATCTTTTTCTTCCGCAGCTGGGAGCTGTATTGACGACAGAATTACCAGTTTTTAAGGATCAAAAGTTATCGCCTAGTGAACAATCGGTGTTTATCTATTTACTACTTAAGGAGACCACTACAATTATTCCTGCTCAAATTTCGGAGAAGCTACATCTTTCAATAGCTACGGTATATCGAGTATTGAAAAGTTTTACTAACAGAGAATGGCTACGTTCAAAGCATGGTCTTTATCAATTCAATCAAGGATTGAAAGATATTTTTCAAGAATCTTTGGATTTGCTGAACAATCCGGTTAAAAAATGCGTATTTATAAATAGGAACTACTTTAATCAATTAATGGATAATCGGATGTTTAAGCAGGAGCTTAATTTGGCTGGACTAGCGGCCTTAAGTAAGCTATCTATGTTGGATGACTCACCCCCTGCTTTTGCTATTTCAAAGAGAACGTATCAACAAATAATGAAAGGAGACCCTAGCGGAAAACAATTTATTTTGGACAAGAAAGTAAAAAACGATATTGAACTGCAATTATGGGAGTACGCTCCGTTATCTATAGTTGATTCATTAGTAGATCCTATTTCTTTATTGCTGTCGTTAAAAGACAACGATGATCCAAGAGTTGAAATTGAACTAGAAAACTTGGAGTCTAAGATTATAAAAAAGCTGGAGGAAAAGGATGCCGATTAACGAAAGTCCAAAATTTTTAGCCGCGTTTAGTGGATTTGAAGATTACTATGTTCTTATTGGTGGAACAGCAACAGCTATCGTTTTAGCTGAATACAATATAAACAGCCGAACTACTCGTGATTACGACATTGTTATTATGGATGAGCAGAAAGATCAAACATTCTTTAAAGTAATAACAAACTTTTTAGAAGAGGGAGAGTATACTCCTGGTGTATCCGACAGAGAGGAAAGATTGTATCGGTTTACTAGTGTGAAGGAAGGGTATCCTAAAATGATTGAATTGTTCTGCATTAGACCTTGCTGGTTAGCTGGATACGGAAGGATAGCCCCAGTCCATTTTGAGGAAGATATGAGCCTCTCCGCTTTAGTATTAGACCCAGAATATTATGATTTACTGAAGAAAGGTCGAAGGATAAGAAAGGGGTATTCTGTGCTGAACAATGAGTACCTGATTGTTTTTAAGGCCAAAGCTTGGCTAGACTTAACCAAAAGACGACAGGAAGGTGCGGCTGTTGACAGTAAGAATATAAAAAAGCACTTAAATGATATTGCACGATTAACTGGTTCAATTAAGAGTAGGGAAAAGGTAGCTATATCTAGAACTATTCAACAGGATATGAATAGTTTTCTTGAATTCTTGGAAAGTGATCTTTCCATCATTCCTCAAAACGAGGATATCCTTTTGGATCGACAGGGAATTTTCGAGCTGCTTAATGCTATGTTAAAATAAATTCACAGAACATTATAATAGGAGGTTGCCAATGGAAATCAGAGAAGCGAATCAGTCAGAGCTGCGTCCATTTTTAGCAGAAATTTTTGCTGAACAATACCGTCAGTTCTTTTCACAAGAGATGAAAGAGGAAAAGGAAATAGCTCTGGGAGCTTGGCAGGAGGACCAGCTGCTTGGAGGAATTACTGCGAAGTATCAGTACCAAACCTTACATGTTTCTATGCTGGCGGTTGATAACAACTCTCGGCATTCCGGTGTGGGCAGTCAGCTGCTAAAGGCGATGGAGCAGAAAGCTTTTTCTTTAGGAATGAACACCATTACCTTAACTACTAAGGAATATCAGGCTGCTGATTTTTATTTGAAAAATGGTTACCAAAAATTTGCCCAGCTGGAAGATGTTCCGATGACTGGGATGACCAAATATTATTTTGTGAAAAGGAGAAAATAAATGGAACTAGTTGTAATGACAGAGGAGTTATCAGTTTTTCAGGTGTCTAATTTGAATCAGATTGATTTGAGTATTCGTCCTTTATTTATTGGGGCAACCGATGAAGAAAATTCGGTAGTAGCTCCCACGAAGATGGTACCTGAAGAGACAATTCAACGAGAAGATGATTGGCGGGGATTCAAAATTGAGGGCGTATTAGATTTCGCTTTGGTTGGGATTTTAGCTAAGATTACCGGTATTTTGGCTGAAGAAAAAATCAGTGTGTTTGCGTTGTCCACTTACAATACGGATTACGTGCTAATTAAGCGCAATGATTTTGATGCCGCTTTAAAGGTATTGGCAACAAACGGGTATAAAATAAAAACCAGCGAGGCATAAGGCCTCGTTGGTTTAGAAGTAATAATATTGAACAACTAAAAAAGTGATTAAGACTAAAATACTCGGTAAAAAGTTGGATACACGAATTTTAGTCAGCTTAATGATGTTTAAGCCGATCCCTAAAATCATCAATCCGCCGATGGCACTGATTTCATGCATCAAAATATCCAACAGCTCTTGGGGCAAATATTTAACAATAAAGCTGGCAAAAATAGTAATGGCTCCTTGGTATAAAACCACAGGGAAGGCTGAAAATAATACACCTACTCCTAACGAAGCCGTCAGCATAATCGACATAAATCCATCCATCACGGATTTTGTGAACAGGGTCTGATGATTTCCAGCGACACCGCTCTCAATTGCACCGATGATCCCCATTGAACCAATTAAGTAAATCAAGGTGGCTGTCACGAATCCTTCGGCGAAGTTACTGTTGCCGCGAGCAAATTTACGTTCCAAAAATAGTCCCAGACGAGTCATGCTGTCTTCAATTTTTAGAAATTCCCCAATCATGCCGCCAATACAAATACTGATAATAATTAAAATAAAGGAGCTTGCCTGAATGGCCATTTGTATAGCCAAGGCAATAACCCCCAAGCTAATCCCCTTAGTGACCGTATCCTTGGTCTGTTCAGTAATATTTTTCAAGACAATTCCCGAGAGACTGCCTCCAATAATTGCTAACCCGTTAACGATTGACCCCAGTAACAGCATTCTGTCACACCTTTCCAGCAATTCTAAATTTTCTATGATAGAAACATTAAAATCTCAGTTATTCAACATACTACCACGACTTGTCATATTTTAAAACAACTACATGAAAAAAGAGTGGAAGGACGCCACTCTTACACTTGTTGTTCACGTTTTGCCAAGGCTGGCATGACAAAGCCTAAGCCAATTAATACCACGATACCAACAATATTTAAAATTAATTCGTGCCAGAACAATGAGGAGCCATAGGCAGCATCCTGCGGCAGAATACCAAAAACGGTTGCTAAAATGGTAATGATCAAGCACCACCAGCCGACAAATATGGCTCTCCGGTCATTTTTAATAAATACGTAGTCTGACTGAAATTTATGGCTGTCCATTCGAATGCGGATAAAGGCATAGAAAATCCAGCAGGTTACACCTGGAGAGATAATGCCGTTCAGGTTCAATAACCAGTTAAAGATGTCATTCATTTCAGGCAGGAAAACCCCTAGCAGTAGAATGAAGGCACTCAAGCTGGTTGTTAAAATGTAGCCATTAATTGGCAAGCCTTCAGCATTCAGCTTAGTCAATTTTTTCGGTAAAAATTGCTTGCCGGTGTCTGAAATCAGCATTCGGGTCATAGCATCCAACAAAACTGCTAGCAGGGCACACATATAAATAATTTGTGTGACAGCAAAAACATACATTAAGGTGTTGCCTAAATGATAGAATTCCCCTAAGCGTTGAAAGGCATAATAGGAGCCATTCATTTTTAAATTGTTTGGCAAATGATGGGCATCAAAGAAGACACCTAAAGAAAACGATCCAAAGACGGTCAGGAAAATCGTCATAACCGTCAGCATTACCATCGCCCGTGGAAAATCTCGCGTAGGCTTCTTCATGCGAGTCACAAAGGGAGCGACCAGCTCAGCGCCGTTAATCGCATAAATCAACAGTCCAATTGTTGTCAGATAATGCAGATCGAATTTCGGCAGCAGCGTCCGCCAGGTCATGGGCTGCGTCTCTACATGACCATTGGGCATAAACAATGAAGTAAAGGTCATGAAGACAAACAGAATCGACAGGATAAACATCGCTCCGCCACCTAATGTGCTAAGGACCTCAAGTGACTTTTTAAAATGCCGTTGCAGGAAAATGAAGGCTAAGAAAATGACGAAGGTCAGTAGGGCAAACATGGAGTTGGACATAGTGTCCTCCATCGAATCATTGCCGTTGATCAGCCAGCCTAAGCCGACGACCACGGCATTAGCGGTATCCACAACATAGGGGATCGAAGCCGCCCAATAGGTCCAGGCAGTGAAATAGCCCAGACGGTCGCCGCTGGTTCCCCGTACCCAAGAGCTAAGTCCACCACCCTCATGATTGAAGACAGAGCCTAATTGCCCCACCATTAATGAATAAGGAATGACATATAAAAGCAGTAAAATGATCCAAGAGGTAATAACCCCCATTCCTTGATTGGCAAAATTATAAATAATATCATCAAAGCCAATAACTGTGACAAAGGACATCAAGGCCAATACCGGCCAGGAAATAAATTTTTTCTTTTCTTCCATCTAAGAAACCTCCTATATGATTAAATGCCAGAGTACATTTCACCACATGGGGGCTTATTTCGATAGTCTTTTGCCATCAAGGAAACTTCCTTTCATATTAAAATACGATTTATCTTGCCATAAAAGAATAGCACTCGTCAACCGATAGGAGAAAACTATTTACTCGTGGCCCATAGACAAGTATTCTCTAATTTGTTATCTTAAAAAAAAGATCAAGGGGTGATTAGAATGGGAGTAAAATTAAAAGATTTATTGTTGCTGCCTTCACTGCGGGAAGCAAAAGTGATTGCTGGGCATAACAGTTTAACCAGTACAGTGACTTCTTTATCTTTTTTAGAGGTTTCTGATATGGATTTTTTTGCGCAAGAAATTGCCTTTGAGAATGAATATTATGCAGGGGAGCTTGTGATTAGCTCATTTTTTAGCATTCGGAATGATGTAAAGAAACAGTGTGAGGCCGTTCGTTATCTTCACAGTATTGGAGAAATTGGTTTATTGCTCTATTATGTAGGGATTGTTCTTCCTGAACTATCACAGGAAGTTATTGAGGTTGCCGAAGAATTGGACTTTGTTATCATCCAAATGCCTAAAAACAATGTCTCTTTGCGTTACAACGAAGCAATTGTTGAAATAATGATGGAAATTCTACAGGAAAAATCACCGGACAATATCGTGAATGAGGTACTGGAAAAAGCCTCATTATTACCGGAGCATTTACGAAGTGTGGAAATGACGCTAAAAATATTATCAGATTTGTTGCGGGCTAATATTGTGTTGACCAATGCCGATGGAGAGGTGATTAACCAAATTAAATGGCCTAGAACGTCTACAATGGATGTTATCCACTTTATCCAGCAAAATCCGATTGAAGATGGCTTGCAGCTACAGAAGGATGAATATTCTTTCTATTATAAAGAGATCTATCATAAAGACAATGGCGTATTGAAGCTTCATATAATTCGCGAGCATACTTTATTAACGCAGGTAGAATGTGAGCAATCGGTAGAATTGGTTCGGGTTTCCTTAAACCTGTGGGGGAAAAAGCACGGAGAAGTTAGCGAATATGCGCTGGTGCAGGCGATTCTAAATGACGAAAGCGAGAAAATGTATCGCTTAGCCAAGAGCTTATCAGTAGATGTTAAGGCCATTGATATGATGTGGCTGCTGCAATTAAACAATCTTCAACAGGAGAAGGAAATCAAGGAGGAGCTGCTGGAGCATGTAGCGAAATATTATCGAACCTGTGTTGTTCAGGTGGTAGAAAATCGCCTAATCGTTCTATTAGGTAATTACCGCCATAACGATTCAGAGATTGAGTTTAGTAACGATTTTATGCGAATTACTCAGTACCAGCAGATGATTGATAGTATTGTTTTATGCCCAAGAATGCGCAATACCACAGATGTTCGGAATACTTATCAATTGATGAATGAGGTTTCGGATCAATTGCCATCAATCTACAAGGACCGTAAGAACTTCTCCATTAGTGAGATTCGCCAAGTCGCGTATGCCTTGAAGCTTGTGCAATCAGGTGAGTCTGAGGTGGAGGAATGCTTGTCGATTTTGGAACCGATTATTGACAACAAAGAGTACTTAACCACTCTTTGCTGCTACCTGTTGGATGCCAGCGCTGATTTCCAACGCTGCAGTGAGCTGCTGTTTATCCATAAAAACACGGTAAAGTATCGTATTAAAAAGATCAGCGAGCTGCTAGGCTATAATATTACTTATTTTTCTGAAAGCTATGAATGTTATTTAGCATGTATGATTTATTGTGTGATTAATGACTAAGAATGAGAGAACCAAACTGTCTGATAAGCATTTTGGTTCTCTTTTTTGTACACATTCATCAGTAGAAAGACTGTTTTTCGACCTGCATGACACCCAAAATCGGTTTAAAATGAGATTTTTTTCATTTTAAACAAAATAATGCCATAATTTTTTCATTATGCAAAAGACGTGTTGCGCTTTCATCTTATATAATCGTAAGAACATAAGGGGGGAATAGACATGAATGAAGATAAGAATAATCAATCATGGCAGAGTTTAGCATTTGTTTGGGCCGGTGCAATGATTTGTGTACCAAGCTTAATGATTGGTGGTACGTTGGTTTCAGGCATGTCATTATTACAAGCCTTACTAGTAGGGCTTGTAGGTTACGGTATTATTGTCATATTAATGATCTTGCAGGGAATGCAGGGAGCGGATTTACATAAGCCGACGGTCAGCATGGCTTCACAGGTATTCGGCAGGGTAGGTTCACAAAAGATTATTTCGATTATTTTGATGATTGCCTGCTTAGGTTGGTTTGGAATTCAGGCCAACGTTTGTGGTCAGGCCTTCACAACTTTTTTAGCAATTTATGGAATTCAATTACCAATACAGCTTTCTTCTTTAATTTGGGGTGTCATTATGCTGGTGTCAGCACTTTATGGAATTAAGTTCTTGAATATCCTGAATTATGTGGCGGTACCGGTTTTAGTTGTAACTTGTATTTATGGAGTAATCGTATCGATTAGCAATAGCTCAGTAAGTGAAGTTTTTAGCTACCAGGGAACTGGCGATGTATCGATGGCGTCAGGCTTAGCGATTACGATTGGCTCTTTTGCTTTAGGAGCAGTAATTGCTGGCGACTATTCACAATATTGTGCTTCACGAGGAGATGTTATTAAGGCAGCAATTTTAGGAATTTTACCTTCGGGTGTATTGATGATTGGTGTTGGAGCTATCCTAACATTGACTGCTGGTACTGCGGATATTGCTGAAGTATTTATGGGATTGGGATCACCAATTTTAGGGGTAATTGCTTTGATTCTTGCTACCTGGACCACCAATGCAGTAAATGCCTTTTCGGGTGGTTTGGCGATGATTAATGTATTCAATATTTCCAAGGAAAAAGAAAAAATGGCAGTTGCTGTGGCTGGTGGAATCGGAACCGTCTTGGCAGTTGTCGGGATTTTAAATTACTTTGTACCGATTATGTCAGTTTTGTCGGCAATGGTTCCTGCGGTGGCAGGTGTAATGATTGCTTCTTATTGGGTAGTCCAAAAGGGAAATCCAGGGAAATGGCATCCAGTAGCTGGAGTCAATTGGTTAGGGATTATCTCTTGGTTAATCGGTGCGGTGGTTGCTAGTACGCCGGTAATTTTTAGTTTCTTTCCAAGCTTGCCCCAATTACCGAATCAGCCGTTGATTGGAATTGTTTTATCGTTTATTTGCTATTTGATCGGCAATAAGGTTTTTGTGAAGCAGTCAACCAACATTCGTGAAGTGGAGGAATAGAAGTATGCGCTATTTAGATCAAGAAGCAATTGAAGACATCGCAGTCGGGGCAGCCTTTTTAGGGACCGGCGGCGGTGGAGATCCTTATATCGGAAAAATGATGGCCTTATCGGCGATTAAAGAATTTGGACCAGTCAAAATGGTCTCTCCAGAAGAGGTTGGTGACGAAGATTTCTTCTTACCATCTGCTATGATGGGGGCGCCCTCGGTTTTAATTGAGAAGTTTCCGAAGGGTGATGAATTTGTACGCGTTTTTGAAAAACTAGGCCACTATTTAGGGGTTGATACGGTTGCTGGTACTTTTCCAATGGAGGCTGGTGGTGTGAATTCGATGATTCCCATCGTAGTAGCCGCTTCCTTAAAAATTCCATTGGTGGATTGCGATGGGATGGGTCGAGCCTTTCCTGAATTACAAATGACGACCTTTAATCTAGGCGGCGTTTCAGCAGCTCCTATGGCAATTACTGACGAAAAGGGTAATATCGGTATCATGGAAACCATCAGCAACAAATGGACCGAACGCTTGGCACGAGTGCAAACGGTGGAAATGGGTGCTAGCACCTTGGTAAGTCTGTATCCATCTACCGGTCGTCAGTTAAAAGATCATGGCATCCACAATATTGTGACATTTTCTGAGAAAATTGGCCAAGTTATTCGCAGCAATGAAGCGGATGAGGCAACTAAGCTAGCAAACTTGTTGAAGCTGATTAATGGCACACAATTGTTTGAAGGAAAGATCATTGATGTGATTCGTCGGCTAGAGGGTGGATTCAATTTTGGTGAAGCGACGATCGAAGGCCTGAATCAAGATCTTGGTTCTGAAACAAAGATTTTCTTCCAAAATGAAAACTTGATTGCGGAAAAAGATGGCGTACCAATGGCGATGACACCGGATTTGATTTGTATGGTGGATTTAGAGACGCTCATGCCAGTGACCACAGAAGCCTTGAAATACGGGAAACGGGTGCGGGTAATCGCCTTGCCGTGTGATGAAAAATGGCGAACAGAAGTGGGGATTGCTACAGTTGGTCCGCGTTACTTCGGCTACGATTTGGATTATATTCCTTTAGAAGAAATGCTGGCACAAGGAGGAGAAGCGCATGTATAAGATTGGGATTGATGTCGGTGGAACGAATACCGATGCAGTAATTATTGATGAACAATTGGCGCTTGTGCATGGTGTCAAGGTGCCCACTAGCGAGGATATCCAAACAGGGATTGAACAAGCTTTGCATAAAGTAATGGCTGAATCGAAGATCGATCCAACAACGATTAGTCATGCGATGCTAGGAACCACCCAATGTACCAATGCTATCGTGGAACGCAAGAAATTATCCAAGGTTGGCGTTATTCGTTTGGGCTATCCAGCGACTGGTTCTGTCAAGCCTTACACGGCCTGGCCAGAAGACATGATTGCTACTTTAGGTGAAAATTACGAGCTGCTGCATGGCGGCTATGAGTACGATGGGCAAAACTTGAGCGAACTGGATGAAGCTGAGGTGAAGGCTGCTTTGCTTAAATGGCAGGGTAAGATTGAGTCCTTAGCAATAGTTGGTGTATTTTCTTCTTTGAAAAATGATCAAGAATTTCAGGTAGTAGAATGGTCTAAAGAGATTTTAGGGGAAGAAATTCCAGTTTCTTGTTCTGCTACTATTGGTTCAGTTGGATTAATTGAACGAGAGAATGCGACAATCCTAAATGCGGCTTTAGATAAGGTTATGAACATGACCAGCAATGGATTTGAACGTGCGCTGGAAAGCGAAAGCATCCGATCAGCAGAAGTTTATCTTTGTCAAAATGATGGAACATTGATGTCGATTGACTACGCGCGTCAATTCCCAATTTTAACGATTGCATGTGGTCCAACGAACAGTATTCGTGGGGCTTCCTACTTGGCACAGCTAAAAAATGCGATTGTGCTGGATGTTGGCGGCACAACCTCTGATTTAGGGGTATTAACTGACGGGTTCCCACGGGAGTCATCATTGGCTGTAGATGTTGGCGGAATTCGAACCAATTTCCGAATGCCTGATATCATTTCTATTGGACTTGGTGGAGGCAGTATCGTGCGAGAAGTGGATGGTAAGGTAACGGTGGGTCCGGATAGTGTCGGTTACAAAATTACCACCGAAGCCAAGGTGTTTGGTGGTGACCAAATTACTGCTACTGATATTGCTGTTCGTTTAGGGAAAGCCGAGGTGGGCGATGCAAACCTGGCAGCGGACATTCCATTAGAGTTTGCGGAAAGAGCTTACCAGACGATTAAGGAAATGACGGAAGAAGCCATCGACAAAATGAAAACCAGCTCGGGTGATGTGGAGTTGGTGCTAGTAGGTGGTGGTGCGATCATTATCCCTGAAAACTTAAAAGGTGTCGCAAAGGCGTATTACAACGAACATGGTGGTGTTGCCAATGCCATTGGCGCATCAATTGCTCAAATCAGCGGTCAGTATGAACAAATATACATTTATACTAAAATGCACCGCAAAGACAGTTTGGCAGATGCTCGAACAAAAGCAACACAGCAAGCCATATTAGCTGGCGCGATTGAGGAAACAATTGAACTGGTTGAAGTAGAAGAAACACCACTTGCTTATCATCCAGAAAATGCGACACGTTTAAGAGTCAAGGTTGTCGGAAAAATGGAATAATACATGAGAACGAATCAAAATGCTGCCAAGTGTTTTGATTCGTTTTTTTGTCAGTCTTAAAAAAGCTCTTGTTTACTAGAAGGCGTTTTTTCGTCAGAATATCAATTGAAAAGTGATTATTTTTGAAGAAAAATGAAAGAAAATTCGTGTTTTTTTCATTTCTTCTTTTTTTCCTGTTAGAATGAGAGAAGGGGGTGACGGTATGATCGAAACAGAGCGGTTAGCTTTAAGAGAATGGACAGCCGATAATCTTCCTGACTTAAAGCGCTTTTTGCAGGATTCAGAAGTGATGTGGGCCTATGAACATGCCTTTTCCAATGAGGAAGTATCTAATTGGCTGCAGTGGAATTTGGATTCTTATCAAGCAAATGGGTATGGACTTTGGGCGATGCTATGTAAATCAACCGGTGAAATTATTGGTGAATGCGGAATTACGCAACAGACGGTTGAAGGTACAGTTTATCCAGAAATTGGCTATCATTTAGTCAAGACTCACTGGCATCAAGGCTTTGCTGTTGAAGCTGCAAGAGCAGTGAAGGATTGGGGATTTAAAGAAAAGCAGTTTCCTGAGTTGGTTTCCACCATCAGAGATACCAATCTGGCCTCGATGAATGTGGCGATCCTCAATGGAATGATTGTTAAGAAACGATTTATTAAACAGTATCGAGGAATCGAGATGCCTCATTATTTGTTTGGCGTAAAAAAAGATGCCCGTTCTACTTTTTCCAGAGAAAAACTGGACGAGAAGAAGTAAAGGATTGGTAAGCAAAATTACGCAGGAAGCAGTTAGCAGAAAGGTATACGAGTCAAAAAACAAACTCAATTTTTAGAGAAAAATGAATACATTATTAATGAGACAGGAGGAATGGCGAATAAATGAAGAAAACCTTCAAGGAAGTGATAATGGCCATTGTGCCAATGACGGTGTTGATTATAATTCTGACCCTTATTTTTGCTCCACTAGAAGCAGAAGGAATGATTACCTTTCTGGTTGGTGCAGGAATAATGATGATCGGAATGACGTTGTTTTTGTTTGGGTCGGACTACTCCATGATGGAGGTAGGGGACCTTTTAGGAAAGTTTTTGATCAAAAAGCGGAGTTTTCCCTTATTGATAAGTTTAGCCTTTATTATTGGAATTGTGATTACGATTGCTGAGCCTTCTGTGCAGGTATTGGCTCAACAGGTTCGAGAAATTTCCGATGGGGCGATTCCCCGGACAATTTTGATTGGTGTAGTAAGTGTCGGGACGGGAATTTTTCTGGCCTTTGCAGTCATGCGGATGGTCTTCAAATTTTCGTACTTGAAAATGATGGCGATTGGCTATGCAGCTATTTTGATTACTTCATTTTTCACTGATCCGCAGTTTATGCCGATTGCCTTTGATGCCGGCGGAGTAACTACCGGACCGGTAACGGTACCCTTTATTTTATCCTTTGCTACCGGGTTAACCAGTATGGTTCGCCAAGGTAAACATGAAAATGACAGCTTTGGTATGGTGGGTGTGTCCTCACTAGGTCCAGTTTTAGCTGTGATGTTGTTGGGAGTGATCTTCCGATGAGTATTGATTTCGCAGATGTTTTAGACCGAGTGATTACCGGGATTGGTGGCGTTACTTGGGATGTCATTCTTTCAGTAGCCCCGATTGTCTTGATTTTTATTGTTTTGAATGCTACCAGCTTTAAGCTGCGGAAGCGGCGTTTTGCGACGATTATGAAAAGTTTTTTGATTACCACAGTGGGTCTGATTCTGTTTTTGCACGGTGTAAATATTGCCTACTTACCAATTGGACAACATTTAGGCGGCGCAATTGCAGCAATGGACAATAACTGGATTTTGATTCCTTTAGGTTTTGCGATGGGCTTTTTAGTTGGTTTTGCCGAGCCGGCCATTCACGTGATGGTGAAGCAGGTAGAGGAGCAAAGTGAAGGTCGAATTAATGGTAATGTGTTATTAGCCTCGATCTCAATCGGGATTGGTATAGCAGTGAGTTTGTCTATGTGGCGGCTGTTAGCTGGTTTTTCATTGTATTACTTTTTAATTCCAGGGTACCTGTTAGTCTTTATTTTAGGTCGGAAAGTCGATAAAATGTTTTTAGCGATGGCCTTTGATAATGGCGGTGTGGCGACTGGACCAATGTGTTCCACCTTTATATTAGCCATGTGTGTGGCAATTGCTTCACAAATCGAAGGTCGCGACCCGATGATTGACGGATTTGGTGTTGTGGCAATGATTGCCTTAACCCCTATTTTAACTACGTTAGTTTTAGGGTATATTTATAAGAAGAAGGATGACCTGGATCAAAAACGAAAACAAGCTTTACAGGATAGCGAGGGAGAAGAGAATGGGTAAATTAGTGGCATTGCACTTGAAGATGATTGTAACGATTGTTGACGGAGGAACAGGACAGGATGTCGTTGATTTCTCAAAAGACGCTGGAGCGGTAGGAGGAACTATCCTTCATGGCAGGGGATCCGGTGTACACGATGCCGGTAAATTTTTTGGCTTGGACATTCAACCGGAAAAGGACATTGTATTGACCTTAGTTCCTGCCGAAATGGAGCTGTCAGTCATGGAAATGATTGGTAAAGGCATTAAGATCGATAAGCCAGGTAACGGAGTCTGCTTCTCAATTGATATCGAAAAAGCCATGGGTATGACCTCTATTAAGAGCTTTGGTGAAACGAAGACGATGGATGAGTTAAATAGTTAAAGAAATAATACGAGCATCAGTAAAAGGCGGAAGAGCCGATTGCTGATGTTTTTTTGCATAGGAGTTCTTTTTCAGTTTATCTATATATATAATATGTATGTACGTTATAATGTACCTATGAAAAAGAGATGATCTAAATGGAAAAATCAAGCGTATCAAACATAATAGATAGGTATTGTTTCTGATTTTTTGATTTTATTCGTGCACAATCTTCGTAAGAGAAAAGCGAAGGGATGCTTCTGAGAATAGTGTCTGATCAAACTGTGCGAAGATTACCTTGCCAGATGAAGAAAGATGAGGGAGTCGCAAATGGAAAAAATGAAACGTATTGGGCAAAATAAGATTTTATTGGTATTACTTCTGTTAGTGATCGGAATTGCAGTTGGATGGTTGATGACCAAGAAGCAATCCGTTCTGAATTTGGGCATTCTTCTGTTATTTGTGGTGGCAAACAAGCAAATCGCCCGCAAAAAAAATTCGAAGTAAGTCATGAAGTTTTTTTGATCTTTTGAATCATTCAATCAAGTCAGTCTTGCCAGTGCTCTTTTATATGCGTAGGCCAGGCTTTTTTGTCTCGTGTCATTAAGACAGAATAGCAAAAAGGAAGGTGCGTAAACACCCTTCCAATGATTATTCAACACCTTTACTTTTCGTAAATCGCCACACATCGTGCCGTATATCCTGGAGCACCAGTCACATTCGGGAAGCTGCAGCAAATAATTACACCAGTTGCTGGAAGATTATCTAAGCTCCGCTAAATCAGAGTAGAAAACAGATTTTGAAGTTATTTTTTGCCAGAAATTGGACTGAGCATCGGGGTTACATGTTCAAGGTACCACGAAAGCGATATAATCAGAGAAATAAACGATGGATCCAGCAACTTTTTAGCTTTATCTATCAGAGCATCCAGCATTCATTTAATTTTTTATCGTTTCGGCAGGTTCTCAAAATAAACTCCTTCAAAAATTAGACGGGTCAATAACTCATAGTACCCCTCACAATTGGTTTCAATCGCAAACATTCTTTCGTTTTCACAATAGATAATCAAAGTAAGATTCATCCCGAATCTCACTTTAGTTATGTCCTCAAACAGAAAGGTCGTTTTTTTCAAAATACTTCTATAGCTGATCTCTCGATCACACACGGTGACTCGCCGTATGTGGTAATAAACAATCATATAAAAGATACCATTCAAAAGAATCAGAGCCCAAATGAGGGCCATTATAGAGGAAATTCCCTCCTGAATAAGCAAGCCCCAAAATAGAATGGAGCAGAAGAGAACAAAGATGAAGAGCAATAATTTTACAGATTTTGACTCTTGAACAATGAAATGACTGGATATTTTTTTAGCAGATCTTGCTTTTATTATCGATTTTTTCAGCTTCGTTTCCCGGTGATGCATCACTACTTTGATGATCTCAGGGAAACATATGAAAATAAAAAATAAGCAGACAAAAACAACCACGCCCATACAACTACTCCTTAATAATTTTGATAAAGAGTGACTTTCCATCCAATTGCTGCTGACTGTCTTTGAAGCAGTCTTTCTATGTAATAGTATACACAATAATGCAGAAGAATTCTTTTTGAGCTTTCGATCCGAAGGTTGGAAAATTTCTGGTGATTAATGATTGCTCTTGTACAATATAAGGCAGATGAAACGTTATTTTATCATAGCAGAACCTCTAAATAGGGTTGGATTTTTGACTCCAGATTAAACAGCCGAGCATAGTTTAGCAATTTAGGGATATCTTTCTGATCTGAGCACAGGTAGTGCTTTAAAGCAGCAAAAAATTGTTCCTTGTCTGCTGTGTATTTGGGTTTAAGTAAATCAAGCAAGGTTCGCTCAATCTCGTAAACATGAATGGTTGTTCCACCCGATCGCGAAACAGGACGGATGCCGACAGTCACATCTTTGCTGATAATTGGCTGAATCTCGGCATTTTTCGCCCGCAGCGAATTAAAGCCCACGGGAAAGGTCATGTGAAGCTGCTGAGGCTCTTGATCAAGATGATCCAGCAGGTGCAAAGCTGTTTCGTGAGAGAAAACGCCTTGCGGAAAGCGGTACTGAAGCAGAAAGTAACGATCAACGCACTCCGAATTCATCGCATAAATGCCTCGCTCAATTCGTGAGATCAGCTTCTGGTCCTCCAGCTGAGACAAAATTCTTCGGGACAAGCCATTTTCCGTCACCATTTTAGTCGTGACAAGCCCGTGTTCTTCTAGTATTCGTAAAATTTTTTTCTTTTGCGACATGAAAACTACCTTGCTAAAAAGAACGAAAATGCTAAGATGATATAACTGAGTTAGCATATTTGTTCCTTTAATTAAATGATTGGAGAGACGAAATCCCCTTAATCAGATTATACGTATTCTTAACAGAAAGCAACTAGTTATTGTCAATGAATTCTAAAAAAATCACAGAAAAAGCGTTGCTTTTAAGGTGATTATTTGATATTTTTCAAATATCCTGCCTTTAAAAAAATACACCTGCTATAAAATTTGTTTGAGAGACTAGAAATAATTGCTGAAAAACCCTTTAATCTCGCGGGTTTATAAAATAACGTTACTGGTAATTAAAAATACTGTTGACAATCTCGGTAAAGTGCTTTAGCCTAAAATCGTCGACAGCTCATAAAAATAAATTTGAAAAAAGGGGGAAAGACCTTTGCAAGAGAATACGTATACACTCACTTACCAAAAGCTATTTCAGCTTCAGCGTACTACGTTAGAAGACCGCATTAGCACATATTATGATCAGACCCGTAATGAAAAAAATACGATTAAGTACTTGGCAGCGCTTCAAATACGTGAAGAATTAAGTATTGAAGACTTCAGCTTTGTGTTGCGGGAATTGGTTCGCCATATCTTTCTTAAAACCAAAGCAACCCGTGCATTGCGCCGCTATTATTATTTATTCCAGCATTATTTTGGAACAAAAGAATGGAAGCTGCTAACCTCTCGGTTGTTTACGATTAAACATCTGATTGTTGAAAAAATAGCCCAATTAATGAACCTAGTGGAGCAGGTGCATTCGGAGACTTTTTCGGTACCTTGACTGCAGCATAACGAAACCAAAATGAAACCGTAAACAAATTGATATAGATACGCCAAAAAAGGAAGGAATGATACGAAATATGTTAAGTTTATCCGCAACATTTGAAAATAGTGCAGGCCGCCGCCACAGTTTTAACCTTAAGGAACCGAATCGCAATAAATCCGCCGAGGAAATTCGTGCCAGCTTAGAAAAATTAGTCAGCTTGAATCTTTTTGAAAAAGGCGAAGTTGGCCTATTCAAGAAATTAGTCAGTGCTAAATTTGTTGAAACCATCGAGACCCCAATCTTTGATCTACGTAAAGCGGGTATGTCTACACCCGAAATGGACACACAACCAGAAAACCTTCATGTTGGTAAAGTACAGGAAGTACGTCAATCCACATCGATTAGTGAAGTTCAGCCGGAGTCTGTCCAAATCCCTAAGGCACTGGCACCGGAAGTAACGTCCGCATCAATTCAACCTATTGCAGCGCCATCAGCATCGAATCAAAGTGGTCAGCTGTCAGCTGCACAAGGGGAATTGCAGCAACTCGAAATTATTATTCCAGAAGATGTAGATGTAAACAGTTTGACTGAGGAAGACTATATTGCCATGATTACTGCTCAATTACCAAAAGGGGCGACTTTAGAAAGTTATAGTGTGGAGGAGGTAGCGGTTGATACCGAAGAATCAGCTGAACACCTTGAGACTACCGCTGAAATGGCAGATACGGAATCAGTTAGAGCTGGGACCGCCAAAGAAACACCGAAGGAATTTGCCAAAGGGATATTGGAGGAACCCTTACCTAAGAAAGAATCGGGTTGGTTTCCTAAACGCAAAAAAGGGAGTAATCCCTTGGCTGGTTTTTCTGCAAACAAACGAAAGAACAAAAAGGCGATAAAGGACTTGAAGAGGAATAAAAAGAAATAGCTTACTGGTGCATTTATGAGTCTGAGGTAGCTGCCATAACGGTAAGGAAGGCCAGCAGTTTAAAATGAAAAGAGCTGGACAAAAAAGGCTCAAAGAAAGACGATCGCTTTCTTTGAGCAGAGGCTTACAGTTCGATGGATTCACCAACAGCTAAGACCTTGACCACGCCTGCTGGAAGAGCGTCAACTAGTTCTTGCGGATCTTGTTTAATCAAGGGAAAGGTATTGTAGTGAATCGGTACAACCTGCTTGGCCTTCAAACGTTTCGCAGCACTAGCCGCTTCATGAGGTCCCATGGTAAAGTTATCGCCAATTGGCAAAAAGGCAACGTCAATATCGAAGGCGTCACCGAAAAGGGCCATGTCGCCAAAGTTTGAAGTGTCACCAGCATGATAAATCGTTTTTCCTTCAGCTTGAAGAATGAAACCAGCTGGTTCACCGAGATAAATCATTTGTCCGTCTTTTTCATAGCCGGTACTGTGCTGCGCGTGGACCATTTTTATGCGGCCAAAGGGAAAGTCAAATTTGCCGCCGATATTCATGCCATGCGTTTTAGTCACGCCCTCGTTGCGGGCAAAAGCAGCCACTTCTACTATACCAATAACTGTCGCGTCATTGCGCTTAGCAATCGGTACCATATCACCAATATGGTCGTCGTGTCCATGAGTAATTAAAATCCAGTCTGCACTGACCTCATCAGCTTTTAAATCAGTGACTGGGTTGCCAGTGATAAAAGGATCAAATAGTAATTTTTGTCCATCCGCCATATCAACAGCTATGACAGAGTGTCCATGATACGTAAGTTTCATCGTGATTCCTCCTTTTGTTTATTATAGCGAAAAAAGCAATACTTGACTTGTAAGGCTTTTTATTTTCTAATAGAACGATTAGAATAAACTAAAAAGGGAGGAATTGTATGAACTTGGTAATTGAAGAACACTTGAAGGATTTAGGTGTTTCCTTGGCTTATACAGTAGTAGAATTTGAAAATGGTGCATACAGCGAGGTAATTTGGGACGAATTGTTAAAGCCATTAATCGCCAAGGTTGAAGAAAATGACTCGATTGAGATGATTAAGGACGAGGAACGGATGATTGCCACGAAAAAGGTTTATCGGGCATTGGGCAAAGACCCTGCGCGTTTTCGTCCTTCTTCAGATAGTCTGTGGCGTCGGGTAATTCAGAAAAAAGGGTTATACCAAATTAATAATTTAGTAGATGCAAACAACTATTTTTCATTGCTTTATAAATTACCTTTTGGGAGCTATGACTTAGCTAAAGTTGGGGAAACTATTACCTTATCAGTGGGAGAAACTGGAGAAAGCTATGCGGGAATTGGTAAAAAAGCAGTAAATATTGAGAATTTGCTGGTGCTAAAGGATGAAGAAGGTCCTTTTGGCAGTCCAACCTCTGACTCTACTCGTGGGATGATCGGAGAAGATACTACGCAAGCAGTGTTAATTGGTTATGTTTTTGGCGATATAGCCACAGCCGACATGCAGCAGGAAATTAAAGCAATTGTTGAGAAGTATTTGAAGGATTGCAGGGTAGTTCAGCAAGACGTGATTTAATAAATAGGCAGACAGGCGCTTTTGCAGGAAAAACGCCTGTCTGCTTTTTTAGTTCCAACCTTTGCAGACATCGACCCAGTTCGTTGTTTGAGCGCAGGTTTCCAATTGAGGAATCGTTAATTCAATTGCGCTTTGGGGACTGCCGCAAGCGGGAAAAACGGTCTCAAAACGCTGCAACGACTCATCCAAAAAGACCTCTACGCCTTCATTAATTGCAAAAGGGCAGACGCCGCCTACCGGATGGCCGATTTTTGCTTCTACCTCGTCAGGTTTTAGCATCAAGGCTCTTTCGTTAAAGGTTTGCTTGTACTTGGCATTATCCACCTTGGCGTTACCAGCTGCTACGATTAGCAAGATCCGATCGCTTTTTTTTAATTTGAAGGATAAGGTCTTTGCGATACGTTCCGGGGCACAATTTAGTGCTTTTGCTGCTAATTCGACGGTAGCACTGGATACGTCAAATTCAATAATTTGTTCAGCCATATTATAGGCTGAGAAATAAGCTTCGATTTTTTCAACTGCCATTCATGAACGCCTCCATTCCTTCAAATCATACCGAATTTTTACTAGTGGGTAAATGAATTTTTTGCTATAGTGATGAAAAGGAGCCGGATTATGAAGGAAGAAAAGAAAAAATTACTGGCAAAAGTTGCTTATTTATATTACCAGCAGGATTTGACCCAGGCGCAAATCGCCAAGGAATTGAATATCTATCGTACAACGGTTAGCCGAATGCTGGCCCAGGCTAAAGAACTAGGTATTGTTGAGATTACCATCAATCATTTTGATCCAGCACTTTTCTCGTTGGAGGATCAGCTAAAAAAGCGGTATCAGCTAGAGCACATCGAAATTGCACCAACCGATGCAACAATGAGTTTAGAAGAAAAGGAAGAAAGCTTAGCCAAAACGGCTGCCAGCTGGCTGCGTCGTCAATTGAAGGATGAATGTGTCATTGGTGTTTCTTGGGGTGAAAGTGTCGGCAATACGGTCAATCATTTAGAGGCTAAATCGGTAAATAATGCGACAATTGTGCCCATTGTTGGGGGACCGAGTCATATTAACTCCCGATATCATGTAAATACTCTGGTCTATGAGCTGGCTCGCAAGTTAAACGGGCACAGTGTCTTCGTGAATGCGACCGTTACTCAGGAAACAAAGCAGCTGGCTGAAGGAATTTTCCAATCGAAATACTTTCAGGAACTGCGAGAGTATTGGCAGCAATTAGATATGGCGATTGTTGGTGTAGGTGGGCCCTTGAGTTACAAGAAAAGTCAGTGGCGGGATCTATTAACGGAAGAAGATTATGAGGAGCTTCGTCTGCGGGAAGCCATTGGTGATTGCTGCTGCCGGTTTTATGACCGTTTTGGCAAATTGCTAAAAGGACAGCTGGATCAGCGAACGATTGGTTTGCCGCTAGAGGCATTGGCTGAAATTCCTCAGTCCGTCGGCATTGCTCGCGGTACAGCGAAAGCTCGTTCGATCGTCCCTTTGCTGGATAAGGGCTATCTAAACACTTTGATTACTGATCAGGAAACCGCGGAGGAAATTTTGCGAATAACTAAGGAAGGCATAAGTAGCTAATAAGTAGCTAATAAGTAGCTAATTAGAATGAAAATGCACATTCGTGCGATTTTTAAGTAGTTAACCAAGGGAATCCTTGTTAAATCAAGCTTCATAGACTTTTTCCTAAAAAGATACTGTTACTTTTTTCGGCAGGTGCTATGCTAGGTACGTAGAATAAATCATAAAGGGGCGTATCAGTAATGGAATTTATGTTAGATACAGCGAATATTGCTGACATTAAAAAGTATGTAGAAATTTTGCCAGTTGTTGGAGTGACTTCAAATCCCTCGATTGTAAAAAAAGAGGGCAAGGTAGCCTTTTTCGACCACATGAAGGAAATTCGCAGCATCATCGGTGAAAACCGTTCATTGCATGTACAAGTAGTTGCTAAAGACTACGAAGGCATGATCAAAGATGCCGAAACAATTTTGAACAAGATTGACCAAAAGGTTTTTATAAAAGTCCCTGTTAGCGAAGTCGGCTTAAAGGTGATTAAAGAGTTAAAACGTCGTGGAGCAAATGTTACTGCCACAGCGATCTATACCAAATTCCAGGCTTACTTAGCGATTGCGGCTGGTGCGGATTACATCGCACCATACTTCAACCGAATGGAAAACATGGGCATTGACCCTCGTGAAGCTATTTTTGAAATGGCACAGGAAATTGAACGAACCGACAGCGAGACCAAAATTGTTGCGGCTAGCTTCAAGAATGCCGGTCAGGTAAATGCAGCATTGGAAAGCGGCAGTCAAGCTGCTACCATGGGTGTAGACATTATTCAACAAGCTTTGGCAATGCCTTCAATTGGGCAGGCAGTAGATGATTTCACCGCTGACTGGGAGGCTGTTTACGGTGTTGACACAAATTTAGCTTCTATTTAATCCAACGATTTCATTAGCACTTCTCTTTTTAAAGGGAAGTGTTTTTATTGTTCAGATGATAACGATTATTAATTAATCATAATTATTGCATAGTCTGCTTCCTTAAGATATACTTAAAGAGTAAACAAAAAGAAACGAGGGATAAACAATGAAATATGGAAAAACAAAAGAAGTCTTGAACCAATTGGTAGCTGATTTAAGTCAAATGAGCACGGTGATTCACCAAACACACTGGTACATGCGCGGACCTGAATTTTTAACCTTGCACCCATTGATGGATGATTATATGGATGAAATCAACGATCAACTGGATGTGATTTCTGAACGCTTGATTACTTTAGATGGCTCACCTTATTCAACTTTACGTGAATGGGCAGACAATACTGGCATCAAGGATGAAGTTGGCAGCTGGGATCGTACGATTCCTGAACGCATGGAAGTTTTAGTGGCAGGTTATCGCTATTTAGCTGACCTTTACCAAAAAGGAATTGATGTGTCTGGTGAGGAAGGTGACGACAGCACACAAGATATCTTCATCGCTTTCAAAACGGACATCGAAAAGAAAATTTGGATGCTGCAAGCCAAATTAGGCAAAGCACCAGGTGTTGACGCATAATAATAGAAATAATGACTGCTTTTCCTTTAGGGGAGGAGCAGTTTTTTTTGTGGAGATTTATGATGGGAAATTTGCTGGAGAGCTAGCTTTTATCTAAATTCTTCATTTGATAAACAGGTTAAACTTAATTTAAATAAGAGGGGAGCCGACGAAAATAGGAAATTCTGTAGGTGCAAGTTTCCAAAAGGTATTGCTCCAGAGGGTATTGCTCCAGAAGTAGAGGAAATTGAACAAGGGAAGATGTTGACTTGGTTAGATACTTTGGAAGTTAGCACAAACGAACGCCTAACTAATTCCAGATTTAGAATTAGCTAGGCGTTATGTTTATGCTTAAGTGGTTTGGCTACTTTTTTATAGTTGTTCACAGAAACCTTGGTAACTCTTAGAAAACAAAGTGATAGGCTCTTCTACTTCTAACCGGCTAACTAAACGAGCGTATTTCGCAGCGCTTCTACTTCTTCACTCGATAATTTAGTGCTATCAGCGACTTGTTCTATCGAGAGGCCGATTTTTAGTAAATTCAATGCAATTTCAAGTTTTTCTGCTTTCTGAGCTTCTCTGACCGCTGTTGCTAACACAGCATCATTCACCATCTTTGCCTTGTTTATATCCATAATCATTTTTTGTTCCTCCTCGTCCAGTGAAGAGTAGTCGATTTTCTTCTGAGCTTCTTTTGTCTCAGCTAAAATATCTACTTCCGTTATCATTCATCCATTTGAGCGAAGAAACCTTGCCAGCCCCTGAAAACAAAGTGATAGGCTCTTCTACTTCTAACCGGCTAACTAAACGAGCGTATTTCGCAGCGCTTCTACTTCTTCACTCGCTAATTTAGTGCTATCAGCAACTTGTTCTATCGAGAGGCCGATTTTTAGTAAATTCAATGCAATTTCAAGTTTTTCTGTTTTCGCTTCTTCCTGGGCCTCTTCCCGTACTTTCCTGACAGCTGTTGCTAACACAGCATCATTCACCATCTTTGCCTTGTTTATATCCATAATCATTTTTTGTTCCTCCTCGTCCAGTGAATAGTAGTCAATTTTTTTCTGAGCTTCTTTCAAATAATTGGGGGCTTCATCAGGTACTTCACCAGTTTTGAAAAACTGATGCCAAAGATAGGCGGCACTCGTTAGATCAATGTTTTTATTCTTTAAGCTGAAGAAGCATAACATAATCAGTTCATCGCCTTGTCCTGCACACAATGGCTTGTGAGAAGCTGAATCCAGCAGGGCAAACTTGTGGATTGCAGCTTCGTCCTGCTCAAACAAGTGAAAATCAATGATATTTATTCCATAAGCCGGACGCAGAGAGGAAAAATTATTGCTCTTGATAAAGTCCTCAATCTCTTGGTTGCCTAATGAACTGCGAAAGGCTTCTAATAAGTAAAAGAGGGACCGTTCGATGAAATAATCGTGAGATTGGATTTGCATTTCGATGGTCACGTGACCACCAGCTTCTGTTTCCGCTAAAATGTCTACTTCCGTGCGCATCAATTCAGGGTTTTCGTCGAAGGCTTTCTTGTAGCTGTCAATATGATACGTTTCTCTGGGTTTTACAGTCTTGAACTCTTTTCCTAAAATATCGCGAATAAATGCTTTCAAAATGTGCGTCGAATCCTTGGAGCATAGGAGTTTTTTGAACAGTAAATCCATTGTGGGGAGTACTTTTGGTCTGTTTTTCATCTAAATCTCTATCCTTTCGGCGACAGAGATTTTTTCACCATTAGTATACCATGGCCGCCCATTCTCTATCAAAATTTGCTTCAACATAATATATGCAAAAAAGATTTATTTTTTTCGAGAATAGCAAACAAATTTGAGTAGATCGTAAAATGTGATACAGATCAATCAGCAGACTAAAAGGCTTATCCTTTCACCAAACCTGTCTTCTTCACTATAATAAGAACAGGAGGTGCTTATATGGACAACCAAGCACAATTTGAAATGAAGGTCAGCAATTTGGCCAATCGTTTTTTATACAATACAATTGATACACCCCAGCGTCTGCTGCCACTAGCAGAAAAAATTGCCAAGGATGGACAAAAGATTGCTCGTGAATACGACGAACAGGAGCGGATTCAGACGGTAGCAGAAGAATTACTGCTGGCGATGGATGGCTCTTTATATTTGGTGGATTTACTGGCGAATGCCATTTTGACGAAGGATTACAGTCATTTGGAGGAGGCAGAGCTGGTGGATCAGTTAGGCAAAATTGAAGGCCACTCGGATGAGCAAACTCGCTTGATCCAATTATTAAAGGAGTCGATTCAACACAATTTACAGCAAGGGGTTACCTTGGAAAAAATTTATTATGAAAACTATTTAGTAGAGTATGCCTCAAGTTTGATGGAAATCTATGTCATTCAGCACTTGAAGGATCAGGAAGACTTGTTAAATGAGCTGCAGCCGTTGATTAAGGAGAATCGATCCAGTGAAGTTCCTTATGGGGTTTTTCGCAGAATTACTGCTAATTTTAAAAAGGAATTGGCGCGCCAATATTATCAGTATGAAACAATGGTGAAACTAATGGAGACAAAATAGAAAAAAAGCAGTGAATTGGTTGAACCTGTATCGACCCGCAAAAGTTAGACTAAAAATCTAACATTTTGCGGGTCGATTTTTTATGCTTTGTTTTAATAGATGGTTTCCTTGGGGTCGGAATGGGCCAATACATATTCTTTAAAATTCGTTACCACCGGAGTCAAATAGGCTTCCTTATTGGTCACCAGATAGAAGTAACGCTCCCAGTTTAGATTCTTCAGGCGAATTTTCTTCAGAGGCAGCGAGTCTAAAATCCCCATATCAGGTACTACAGCCATGCCGAAGCCTTGACTAACCAAACCGGCAATCACCTGATCCACGGTTACTTCATAAACAATATTGTAGGTACAGTTGTTACGTTTAAAGGCACTGTCGATGATGCTGCGCAATCCGCTGTTTTTGCTGAAGCCGATTTGCGGGAAGGGTTGTGTCTGTTCTAAATAGACTTCATCAAATTGGGCTAAAGGATGATCTAAAGGTGTAATTACTACCAGCTCTTGATTCGCCACAGGGATAAATTCAATCAGCGGCTCATCCGGCAAATAGGAACAAATACCGATATCATACCTCATGCTTTTTACCCCTTCGATAATTTCTTTAGTGATGCCAGCGGAAGAATGAAAATCAAACTCGACTTCCTTTTCAGGATTCGCGTTGATAAAGCCGCTGGCAAAGCGGGGTGCATAGCGCGTTCCTAAAATAGGTAAAAAGGCGAAGCTTATATAGCCGCTGCCTTTACTGATTTTTGAGACAGTCTCAATGCCAGTATCTAACATATTTAAAGTCTTGCTGACGTAATCATGGAAAATTATACCAGGCTTCGTCAAAACGACATTGCGGCCTTTTTTTTCAAACAGGGGGACGCCTAATTCAGACTCCAACGAAGAAATAGCATTACTCAAACTAGGCTGTGTGACATTGAGCAATTTGCTGGAACGCGTATAATGCTGTTCCCGGGCCAGGACATCGAAATATTTGAGGTGTTGTAAATTCATGATATATACGCTCCCTGTGCACAGTTTTCTTCATTATAGCAAAACCTATTTCTTTTACCTATAGGTTTTGCTATAAAAATCAATTAGATATTTCAAGAAATCCAAGTTAGAATTAATTCGAAAAGTGATTGTGAAGTAAGGAACTTTAAACGGGAATAGAATACCCATGAAATTCCTCGGAATTGCAGATGTTTTCGCCATAAGTAACCGCTTTTTTGTAAAAAAGTCTAAACCATGAGTTTGTATTTACTTTCTCATGTGAAAAAAATAACTTTAAATAATTTTTAGGAGGAAATAGAAATGAGAAAAGTACCTTTAACAATTAGTTCATTTACATTAGGCACGGAGATTGATTTTGAAGAACGGGTGAAAGCAGCAAAGGCCGCTGGTTTTGACGGAATTGGTATTCGGGCTGAAACTTATATGCTAGCAGTAAAACAAGGCTACTCTGATGAAAGAATGCTAGAAATTCTTGAAGAGAATGACATGAAGGTTACGGAAGTTGAATACATTACTATGTGGACTGATCCAAATAAAACAGCAGAAGCGCCAAGTACTTTATTACAACAATTCAAAGAACAAACGATTTATCACATGGCTCGTTTGTTCGGCGTAGGCCACATTAACTGCGGTTTAATGGAAATGGACTCATTAGAAGTACAAATTCAAGCCTTCAAAGAATTGTGCGAACGCTCAAAGGAATTAGCAATCGGGTTAGAATTCATGCCTTACAGCGGTGTGCCTGATTTGAAGACTGCTTGGGAAATTGTTAAAGGTGCTGACTGCGACAATGCAATGCTGATCTTAGACACTTGGCACTGGGCGCGTGCTGAAATGACTGCCGAAGATTTGAAAGGTGTACCAGCTGAAAAAGTTGTTTCAATCCAAATCTGTGATGTTTTGGAACGTCCGTATCCAAAACCAATCTTACGTGAAGAATCCTTGCATGACCGTTTATGCCCAGGTACTGGCTGGGGCGATACAGTTGGTTTCTTGAAAGCCTTGAAAGAGCATGGAATTAACCCTCGTGTAGTTGGGACAGAAGTTATTTCAGATAACAACTTAGAGTTGGGTTACCAAAAAGCAGCCCAAATGAATTACGACACAAGTATCGATGTAATCAAGCAAGCTTGGCCTGAATTACTAGATTAATTTTACGAATTTTTAAAAAGGGATAAAATTACAAATCGAAATGTAGTATACTAGCTAATAAAAATGAATAGGGATGTGTATACATGTTAGAAGGAATTTCTGGAAAAACAAAGCTATACGGTTTAATTGGCAGCCCGGTTGGTCATTCTGGCTCACCAGCTATGTATAATTATGCTTTTGAACAATTAGATATGGACGCTGTTTACATGGCATTTGATGTTGAGGTTGACGGCGTTGAAAAAGCGATAGATGCAGTAAAAACATTCAGTATGCCTGGTGGAAACGTAACAATGCCATGTAAAGGTGAAGCAGCTAAATTCATGGATGAGCTTTCACCAGCTGCCCAAATGGTTGGAGCAATTAATACCTTTACAAATGTAGACGGCAAATTAACTGGTCACATTACTGATGGTATGGGTTTTGTTGATAACTTAATGGCTCACGATGTTGATCCAAAGGGTAAAAAGTTTGTTGTTCTTGGGACTGGCGGCGCAGCAACAGCTATTCAAGTCCAATTAGCAATTGAAGAAGCAGCATCGATTGCAATCTTCAACTTGAAGGATGCCTTCTTCGCAAATGGAGAGCGTACCGTTGAACGAGTGAAGAAGCACTATCCAGAATTAGATATCGCTATTTATGATTTAGCGGATGCAGATCTTTTGAAAGAAAAAGTTGCTGAAGCAGATATCTTAATTAATGGTACCGTAGTTGGTATGGGTGAAGGATCCACTCGTACACCAATCAGTGATACTGGTATTTTCCATGACAACTTGATTGTTGCCGATGCAATTTACAACCCGCCAAAAACTCAGCTGTTAAAGGATGCTGAAGAAAAAGGTTGTAAAACTGTTGGTGGAGCAGGTATGCTTCTGGCACAGGGCAAAGCGGCTTTCAAAATCTTTACCGGTAAAGATCTACCAGTAAGACCTAAATAAAAGAAGTACTTCTTCCTGCAGCTGATTTACAGTTGCAGGAAGAGTAAAAAAAATGTGGGATAACCAATCAAGGAGAGTAAAAATGAGAGCGAAAAAATATGTATTATCCTTAGTAACCGTATACTTGTGTTACTTTACACATGGTATGCAAGCACTTATTCTTAGTCAGAACATGCCTTATTTTTATGAAAAATGGGGATATACTGATGCAACAGCAGGAGCTGCTGCGGTTTCATTAGCAATTACTGCAACTGGTTTTGGTAAATTTATTTCAGTTTGGATCGGTGGAGAAATTTCTGATAAAATTGGTCGGAAAAAAATGGCCATCGGCGGAGCAATTCTTTACATCATCTGTTTTGCAGGATTATTGCTTAGTCCAAGTATGATGGTTGCATCTGTTTGTGCATTTATGGCGGGTGTCGCTACTTCTGGTTTCTGGGATGCTTCATTGTATCCTGCAGTGCAAGAAGCAGCACCTAAATATGCAGGCTCTGCATTAATTGGAATCAAGCTATTTGTATCATTAGGCGGAATCTTCTATCCATTGATGGTTGTTAACTTTACCGAAATGGGTTCTCCTCAAATGAACGTAATCATTCCGTTAGTACTATCTGTTGCCTGTCTAGTACTAGCCGTGCTTTCACCTTTTGTGTACGATGATTTGATGAAGGGGAGCGGGGATTCAAAAGATGGCAGCCATTCGGATGCGATCAAAAAAGAAATTGACGATGCGAAAGCAAAATTGCTGATAAAACCAAACACACTAGTAAACTTTATCACCATGTTCTACGCTTTCCTATGTATGTTTATCATGTATGGTGCGCAACAATATACAAAGGCGTTTGGATTAAGCAATGCGGGACTTTCTGAGATTCAAGCAGCAGGTTTAACTTCGATTTATACCTTTGGCGGAATTATCGCGGTTGTCTTTTGGGCAATCATGATGGGTAAGCTTCGTTGGAACCCATTAAAAGTATTGGTAATCGATTCTATCTTTACTGCTTTGGCTTTGGCAATTGTGTTGATCATTCGTCATCCAGCAGTCATTTACATCAGTATTGCAGCACTTGGATTCTTTGCTTCAGGTGGTGCACTGCAAACTGGTTTGGGTGTACGCCAAATGTTTTGTCCTGGACCTAAGGGAAGAAATACCGGGATTTACTATACATTCATGGGATTTGCAAGTACATTCCTACCGTTCATCGTTTCTGCAATGACTCGTTCAGTTGGAGAAACTCGGGCAGTATACTTGATGATGATTCTGCTTTTAGCAGCAGCAGTTATTGCAACTGTGATGATGTTCTACCTAGTGGGACAACACAAAAAAGTCTTTGGCTATGGCGCATTCGAACGTCTGCGTGATTAATAAATAATTTTTTTGGAGGAACAACTATTTTTTAATTGAAAATAGTTGCCTCCTTGTTTTGCTATATAAATGAATACAGGAAAAATGTATCTAGGACAGATACTAGGTTATTTTAGGGGGTCCCTATGGATATTATTATTGGAATATTGCTCATTTGTTCCTTCGCAGGAATGGTTACATATTGTATAAAGGGTCATAATTTGATGATCGGCTTTTTCATTATGGCAACAATTTGGACATTTCTGCCAATTATTGGCAATATGCTTTCACCAAATGCGGCTTTCGATGGATTAACCGTCAATGACATGCTGCGACAAGTTTATCAAACAGCTCCAGAAAAATATGGTGCTTCCGTAATGAACATTTTTTTGGGTGCTTTTTTTGGTCGAATTTTATTGGACACAGGAATAGCAGCTACGATTATTCGAAAGAGTGTGGAATTAGGTGGGGATAACCCAGCAATCATTTTAGCTATTGTGAATGTAATCAGCGGCTTTATCTTTACCTCTATGACTGGAGGGGGATCGGTTATCGCGATTGCAGTCATTGTATTGCCTATCTTGTTTTCGATTGGTATTCCGAAGGTTATTGCGTTCTTCTCTTTTACTGGTTCGGTAGCCGCAGGGATCTTTCTGAATCCAATTAATTTTGGTCAATATTCGGCGTTTTTCTTAAACTCCAATGGAGGAGCCGAGTACACCTATAATGACTATTTTCCATTTGGGATGCTAGCATTTGCTGTAATGATTGTCATTGTATCAGTCGCATCAATGTTCTACTTAAAAATGGAAAGCTTAACCTATTCATGGGCAGCAACTAAGAATGTTGAAGTAGTAGATGCACCAGGAATTTCTTTAATCACGCCTTTTTTACCAGTCGTTGGGGTCATTGTATTTAAACTGCCGGTCATTCTTTGCTTCATTATCGCAAGTATCTATGGTCTATGGGTATGTGGTGGACTAAAAGGAAGTTTTAGGGATATTTCTCGTACCATTTCTCGTATTTTTACGGAGGGTGTAAAAGACATGTCAGCCTTGATTGCTTTTTGGATTACATTGGCGATGTTTAATGATGCAGCTGTTTATGCGGCACCTTATTTTCAAACGATTATCGGGGGAATTATTCCTATTTCGCCGTTGGCTTTATGTATCATGTTTGGTATTCTAGCACCACTAACATGGTTTAAGGGTCCTCTTTCTTTAATCGGGTCAGGAGCTGCATTACTAGCAGTGGTTAGTCAAACAACCAATTATCCGACAACTTTCTTGTATCCATTGTTTGCTTCCGTATTAATTGGGATGGCACATTTTGATATTACAATTTCTTGGAATGCGTGGGGACTTGGATTTAATCGAATTAACAGTACAGATTATATGAAGGTGGCGCTGATACCGGGAACTTTAATCGCTTTGGTTTTGGAAATAGCCAACTTTTTCCTTAACAACCCTTTATAGACTAGAAGTAAGGAGAAAATCGACATGAAACGACGCGTTCGAATAGGTATAGATGTTGGTGGCACGCATACGAAAGCAGTAGCTATTGACAATGATACACAAGAAATTATTGGAAAATCCTCCGTGAAGACGACTCATGATAGTGAGAAGGGTGTGGCTGAAGGAGTAGTAAATTCCTTTTTAAAATGTTTGTCCGAATTTGACATAGCAGCTGAAGAAGTGGTTTTTGTTGCCCACAGTACAACCCAAGCAACCAATGCATTATTGGAAGGTGACGTAGCAAAAATTGGGATCATCAGCACTGCTCGCGGGAAGATGGAAGGCTGGCTGGCTAAACCTCAAACGAATCTAAAGGATATCGATTTAGGGACCGGCAGAAGTATTCATGTTCTCTCTCGTTTTATTTCTCATAAAGATTTTGATGAAGCAGCAATTTCTAAAAACATTGATGAATTGTTAGCAGAAGGAATTGATGTTTTAGTAGCTTCAGCAGCTTTTGGAGTAGATAATTTGAGCTTGGAAGAAAAAATTGCAGAGATTGGTAAGCGTAAAGGAGTCCAAGTAACGTTGGCCTCGGAAATGACCAAGCTGTATGGCTTGTCTCGTCGGACGCGTACTGCAACGATCAATGCATCGATTTTACCTAAGATGCTGGAAACAGCTAATTCAACTGAACAAAGTGTCCGTTCATCAGGTGTAGACGTTCCCTTAATGATTATGCGTGGTGACGGTGGACTGATGGATGTTGTTGAAATGAAAAAACGTCCAGTATTAACAATGCTTTCTGGTCCAGCGGCCAGCGTAATGGGTGCCTTGATGTATTTACGAACGTCAAACGGGATTTATTTCGAAGTTGGAGGAACCTCCACCAACTTGGGTGTAATTAAAAATGGTCGTCCGGTGATTGACTACTCAGAAATTTCAGGACATAAAACCTACGTAAACTCTTTAGATGTTCGCGTGCTGGGGGTAGCCGGAGGAAGTATGATTCGAGTAAGCAAAAGTGGTGTAAAAGATGTCGGTCCTCGAAGTGCCCACATTGCCGGTTTGGAATACTCAGTATATACTCCCGAAGATGAAATTGTTGATCCAAAGCTGGAGCTGTTTGCACCAAAACCAGGGGATCCAGAAGATTACGTAGCGATCCGTTTAGCAAGTGGAAAAGCAGTGACTATCACTAATTCCTGCGCAGCAAATGTTTTAGGCTATGTTACGGAAGA
Source organism: Enterococcus sp. AZ071 (assembly GCF_050499065.1). NCBI lineage: Bacteria > Bacillati > Bacillota > Bacilli > Lactobacillales > Enterococcaceae > Enterococcus > Enterococcus sp. AZ071. Next base: position 1,709,269 of record NZ_JBIPAS010000001.1, on the reverse strand, counting down.
AGATTTTTCACATGGGTATGTCGAATCTGCGCGTAAAGCAATGCAGCCGTTGGCAGATTATTTAGGCCAAACTGTAGAAGAGGTCGCTCGCCAAATCTTAAGCAAAGCTGTTGAGAAGATCGAGCCGGTCATTCAATCCCTGGCCAAGAAATACCAGCTGGAGAAAAACCAAATGACGCTAGTAGGTGTTGGCGGCGGCGTGGCTTCATTGATCAAGTTTGCGGCAGAAAGAATGGATTTGGTTTATAAAATTCCTGAAAATGCTGAAGTAATTTCTTCTATTGGTGTAGCCCTGGCAGCTGTTCAGGATGTAGTGGAACGGATTGTTCCTAGTCCGACCAAATCAGATATTCAATCAATTAAACAAGAAGTTATCAATATGGCGATTGAAAGCGGCGCAACTGAAGATAGTGTGGAGGTTCATATCGAAATTGATCCACAAACCCAAAAAATCACAGCACGGGCTTCAGGATCTACCGCTGCTCAAGCGACGGAATTGCAAAGTGCAGCAACTGAGACCGAAGCAAGAGAAATTGCGGTACATGATCTACGGGTTCCAGACAATGAAGTTAAACTATTAGAAAAAACGGATCAATTCCATATTTTTGGTGCTTCTTCGGCTAAAACCGGCGAAGCCATTCGAGTAATCGATAAAAAGGGCTTCATTCGGGTACAGCGCCAGCATGCCAAAGTGGTCAAAACGACTATCCAAAGCTACCTGGAACAGGTAACGAAATTATGGGAAGATATGGCCAACTATCAAAGTGATTTGATTATTCGTCCCGATTTCTATTTCTGTGTGGGCCCCCGTTTACTCGATTTCTCCAGCACGGATTTTACCCAATTAACGATGCTGATTGATATCGAAATGAGCGAAATCGTTGGTACTGATGAAATTATCATTATTGCTGCCAACCGCTTCAAATAATGAACAGCCTTCTTCTTGAACGCTGTTTTAAGGAGAGAAGCTGTGAGTACAGAAGGATTTGTCAAACAGATTATTCAGCTTAGCCAGCAATCAGAGGAATTATTTGCTCACTATTTACTGGCTCAGGATAATCTTTATCGTAAAATTCCCGAAAATGAACAAGCTGCTTTGGTAGCAAAAGCAATCGCAAGCGGACAGGCTGCGGCTCGGCACTTACAGAGTCTGAGCCTGTCTGATTTTCTGGCTGAAGCGGGAATCAGTGTAACCTATGTTGAGGAAACCTCCAGTAAAACTAAGGTGGCTTATACTTTGGCAGAAATCTGTTTGCCAAACCGGATTACCTTGAACCGCACCTTGCTTGACTCTGGTCAGCAGCTAATTGATCAGCAAGAGGCGCTGCAATTCTTAGTAGAACGCGCGCCGATTGATGATGTTTTGATTGCTCACGAATTATATCATTATTTGGAAAATCGCGACCAGCTGTATACCACGGAAAAACATGTCCAGTACAAAATTGGTCCGTTTTCAAAAACAGTTAGAATACATTCCTTGAGTGAGATTGCAGCCACGGCATTTGCCAAAGAGGTCTTTGATTTAAGCTTTTCACCGCTTTTATTCAATCCAGTGCTGCTATACAAGTTTGATACAGCGTTCAGTGAATCCTTTAATGAGCAGCTGTTGAAACAAATAGAGTGATTCATCACTTGAAGCTATGGATTAATTAAAAAAAGCAATTAGTTTAATTGCTTAAAGTAACGTATAGTAGGTAATAGAGAATAACAACAAAAGGAGAAATCAAACAATGGAAAAAACTTGGTTAGATTTAGCTGGCGACGTAGTAATCATCACTGGTGCTTTAGGCGGAATGGGACGCAAAATCGCAAACGACTTTGCTGAACAAGGCGCTAAATTAGCTTTAGTGGATTTGAACGAAGAAGCAACACAAAGCTATGCGAAGGAATTAAACAGCACATATGGTGTAGAAGCAAAAGGCTATGCATGCAACTCAACAGTTGAGGAACAAGTGGATGCTTTAGCTAAAGCAGTTAAAGCTGACTTTGGCCGCATTGATGTATTGGTTCAAACGGCTGCCATCTTAACATTTAGTCCTTTAGAGGATCTAGCTTTAGACGAATGGAAACGGACAATTGATGTAAACTTAACAGGTTATTTCTTAGTGTCACAACGCGTTGGCCGTGTGATGATTGAACAACAATCAGGTCGCATGGTTCACATTTCAACCATTGCGTCACTTAGTCCAGAAACTTACTCAGGTGCTTACAGCCCAAGTAAAGCCGGCGTAAATATGCTGTCTAAAATGATTGCTGGTGAGTGGGGACAATATGGCGTACGCAGCAACTGTGTATTACCATGCTTCGTTAAAACACCACTATCAACTAAATTCTATGAAGATGAAGAAGTAGAAGAAGGACGCAGAAGAATGACTGCTAACCGTCGTATCGGTGAAGTACAAGACATCGCGAATGCTGTTCTTTACTTGGCAAGCAAACGTTCTGACTACACCAATGGTCATGAGCTGCGTGTTGAAGGCGGCTTTGGCAATATGATCGGCGACTTGGTTCCAAAACCAGGCGGACGTCGTCAATATGCAATTGATTCAAAGAAACCTAAAAACTAATTAAAATCAACCCAGCTAAAAGGAGCAATGTCTGCTCAGCTTAGCTGGTTTTTTTGTGTGAATAACTTTTGGTCCTTTATTCCAATTATTGGGTGGAGACCAACTTTAGATCCAAACATTTAATCATGGAATACTGCGAAAACAGCTCAGTATGAAAGTAACTGTGATTTAAAATGTCGCAGCCTCTTTAACTTAACAGGAATGACTGAAAATATGGAGACATAATCAGTTAATCCACATTAGCGTAGTCCTTTTTTACCAAATACTTACCCGTTTTTCAGGAGCTAAATACATCTCATCTTCTGCTGTGACATCAAAGGTTTGATAGAAATCCTCCATGTTTTTCACCTGAATATTTGCTCGCAGTTTATTTGGTGCATGAACATCAACAGCTAATAAAAGCTGAGAGTATTCAGGCCGCGCCTTCATACGCCAAATAGTAGCCCAGTTGATAAAGAAGGCTTCAAGATCTGTTTCTTCTTCTCGCTTGGCGGCTTCTAATGCACAGCTTAAACCACCCGCATCAGCAATATTCTCAGAAACTGTCAGCTTGCCATTCACTTTTCCACCAGCAATTTCTAAGCCATCAAATTCTGCAATCATTGCATCAGCTAAGGTTTGGAACTGCTGACGGTCTTCTTCAGTCCACCAGTTATTCAAATTGCCCAGCTCATCAAAGAGAGAACCGTTGTTGTCAAAGGCATGTGAAATTTCGTGAGCGATAACTGCTCCGATTCCGCCGTAATTAGCACTCTTTGACTGCTCCAAGCTGTAAAAAGGCGCCTGCAGAATGGCTGCTGGGAAGACAATGATATTGCGGAATGGATGATAGTACGCATTTACAGTATCCGCGCTCATTTCCCATTCGTCCCGATCAACTGGCTGGTTCCATTTGCTGAATTGATCTTCACGACTTAACCGACTAAAGGCCAGTGCATTTGTCAGCAAGGTTCCGCCTTTTTCTGCCGGCATTACTTTAAAGCGATGGTACAATTCTGGAATTTCGTCCGGGTAACCAACATGGATTCCCAGCGTACTTAACTTCAAAATAGCTTTTTCGCGGGTAGCCTCACCTAGCCAAGTATTATTTGCTAAGCGGTCTTTGTAGACTTGAATCATGGTTTCCACCATTTGTTTGACATCATTTTTGGCTTGTTCACCAAAATATTTCTTTCCGTAGTAGTCGCCTAAAACTTGGTCAAATCGACCTGAAGCTAAATAGAAGGCGGCTTTTTTCTGCGGTCTCGCTTCGGCTGTGCCTGATAAAGCACGACTGTAGATGCCGCCAATTTGGCGAGCATCTTCACTTAAATAGCCAGTTAAGGCATTCAGACTGAGAACCATCATCCAGCTTTTTACTAGAGAAAAATTATCTGGATTAAAGAAGCTGTCCAATTGCTCAAAGTAAAGAGGTTCGGTCACAATCACTTGTTCCGGAAGCTGACCAACTAAATTTTGCAGCAGCTGATCCAGCTTTAAGTAGCTGCTGTGGGCCACAAATTCTTCGACAGATTGAGGATTATACATTTTACTGTAATCGGCATTTTCTTCGGCACTTTTCACATGAGGAGCGATTAGGCGGTCAAAAGCTAACGCTTCATCCGTCATTCGTTCGGCTTCTTTCTTTTCATAGCCTGCTAAATCGAAAAGCTGCAAGGTCATATCTTTGAAAATAGCCAGCAGCTGTTCTGCTTGTGGATGATCCTCAGCATAATAGGTTTTGTCTGGTAGAATTAGACTAGTTGAACCAGCAAACAGTGCATTGGTTGTAGTATTCTTCATATCAGCATCAACATCTAAGCCAAAAGGCAACGGCAGTCCTGATAGGACCCAATCTTTTAACTGTTCATTTAAATCTGAAAAAGAAGTTAATTTTTCAATCCGTCCCAGAATTGGCAGCAAAGGTTGCATACCATCTGCATTTCGCTTTTCAAAGTCGCTAGTTAAGCGATAATAGGCGATATATTCCTTCATTAAGTCGTTCGGAATCGTATCAGGTTCCTCCACCAGCTGATTGGTATCGGCGATCAACAGATCGTCAATCTCATCTACCAAATCCTGAAAGCCCCCGGTTGCCGGTTTATCTGCTGGAATCTCAGCAGTTTTCAACCATTCACCATTAACGGCTTCATACAAATCTTGTTTTATCATCAATTTTTCCATTTAATACGTGCCCCTTTCCTTCCTTTCTATTATCATATAGACAAGAGAAATACTCAAAACAAATAAACTCAAGGAGCAAAAAAGATGACGTATCCTTTAAATACTTGGATTGAATTGCCAGAAGAGCGCTTCATAACCTACCGTACTTGGCGCACCCCCAGCGGTTTTTTATGCGGCACATATGCCAGCAGTGTTTTGCTGGCTTATTATCAAGATTATTTGGATGAAACCATTCTTCCGACCAGACTGCGAAAAAAGGGCTCAGCAGATAACCAAGCTCTAATTAAAGCAATGCAGCCAGTCTTGCAGCCGATTGATTTCCCCACGGTTCCAGTTCAAATCAGCTTCGGCTTGAATCGGTTTTTGAACCAGCAAAAAACGCACAAACGCACACGCTTCACTTCAACAGGTGCCTGGTATCGAGCAACAAAGCGAATTCTGGAAGGCAAGCCGGTAATGATTGGTGTTTTACGTTTGTTAGGCAGCACCTATGGAAACCACTGGGTAGTTGCTTATGGATTTTACGAAGACAGCCACGGCCAGCGCCTTTATAAGGTGCACGACAACTGGGGAAATTACAACAAAATAATCCCTGCGCGTTGGGCAAACGGCACAATCTCTTTTTCTTGAGAATAAAATCCACAAAAAAGAGTTAAAGTTGTGTTAAACTATTGGTAGAAAATGCTTGGAGGGACACCATGACAGAACAAAATAGCGAAAAGAAATTCAAGATCTTTAGTTTAAATGGCAATCAGCCGTTGGGCGAAAAGATTGCAGCTGTTTGTGGAACAACATTAGGTAAGTGTACAGTGAAACAATTTAGCGATGGAGAAATTGCCATCAACGTAGAGGAAACCGTACGAGGCTATGATATCTATTTGGTACAAGCCACTAATCAGCCGGTAAATGATTACTACATGGAATTGTTGATTATGATTGATGCGATGAAACGGGCCAGCGCCAAGACAGTCAATGTTGTATTACCTTATTATGGGTATGCAAGACAGGATCGGACAGCGAAGCCGCATGAACCAATTACAGCAAAATTGATTGCCAACCTTTTATCAGATGCAGGGGCAACCCGCGTACTGACATTAGATTTGCACACTGTTCAAGTCCAAGGATTTTTCGATATCCCAGTTGATAATTTATTTACCATGCCGCTTTTTGCTCACTATTATCGTGAGAAGAAGATGGTAGGGGATGACTATGTAGTCGTATCACCTAAGAACAGCGGTGTGCAGCGTGCCCGCAGCTTGTCGGAATATTTAGATACAACGATTGCGATTGTAGATGAAGCTGAAGAAGGCAGTCCAGAAAGCGGATATGTGATCGGCGATGTTGCTGGTAAAGTCTGTATTATGGTGGATGATATTTTGAATACGGGACAGGTTTTCAAAAAGGCAGCTGCTACCTTGAAAAAGGCAGGAGCTAAAGATGTTGTTGCCTGTGCATCTCATGGCTTGCTCTCAGTGCCAGCCAAGGAATGTTTAGATCAAACCGATATAAAAGAAATTTGCATCACTGATTCGGTCTTCACACCAGATGATCGTCATCCGAAGCAGTTGAAAATCATCAGCTGTGCTGATTTAATGGGTGAAGCCTTAAAACGCATTCACAACAACCAATCAGTCAGTCCATTGTTTACTGTTGAAAAAAAAGAGTTTGAATAGAAAGTTAAAAAGGTGCTCTAAAACTGATTTAATCAGTTTAGGGCACCTTTTTTTAGGTGAGTTATTCTTTGGTCAGGAGCTCATCAGTTTTAATCGCCAAAGAAAGCTGTTCGTATAAAGCAAAGTCGGACAATACTAGAGAATCATGACTTAGAAGCTCTTTTAGTTTGTGCAGCCGATAGCGAACAGAATTTTCGTGAATTTCTAAGGCATCCGCCATCATAGAAAGATTGCCTTCATAATGAACAAAGGCTCTGGCAGTTTCCAGCAGCTTTTGTTTTTTTGAAGGATCATTTTGTTTGATTTTATGCAGCAGCATCTGACTGTAACGGGAGAAGATATCGTCTTGATAATACGGAATTAGCAGCTGGTAAACACCCAATTCCTCATAACTGTTGACTCTATTTTGTGATTTTTCACCGAACTGGGCGCTTATCAAGGCTTCGGAGAACGCATTTTTCAATTCGGATGTTTGGCGATAATCCAAGCTTCTGCCTACCACGAAATCAGTCGCAGGTAAGCCGATTTGCTGGAAGAGATCAGCAATCGGCGGAAAGCTTTCCTCCTTGAGCGAGTGTTTTTTCATGCCTAAAAGTACAAAGAAGCCTTGCCGATAACCGATACCCCGGATGAAAAAGCTGCTGTGCTGATAATTGTTTATTAAGGATAGCCAATGAACAATGGGTAAATTCAAGCGATCAGGCAAAAGATAAAACAGAGCAAATTTTTTAAGCTGCTCCTGTTGAAACAATAGGGACTGAATCCTTGCTTCAGGAATCGCTTCACCAGCCAACAATTCCTCCACAAGCATTTCCAGAATCTTCTGTTGGCCATCAAAGGAAATGACCTGTTTCAGCTGAAATAAAATATCTTCGAAATGAGGAGTGGCTGACTGCTCATAAGTAAAAATCGGGAAATTAATTTCATTCGCATAGGCCAGGAGCTTAACAGGTAATTCTTGAAAGAAAATCTTTTTGACAATTAATCCGCTGACCCCATCCCGATAAAGCAGACGAATCGTATCCACCAGTAGATCGGGTTTATTTTTAGCAAAATACAAGCTCGTAATAACTAAGGTGTTTACATCAAATTTTCTTTTAGGGTGCAACCCCTCATCGTATTCATATTCTAAAATACCTACCGTAGTAATTTCGTTGTCCAGTCCGCTTTTGCCTGCTGCCAAGCTTAAAAAATGAAAGTAATCAAAGGCTAACACTTCGCGAATCGCAATACTCATGCCTTTCCTCCTCTGGGTATTTAATAATTATGCATTCCAATCAAAGTAATTATAGCATTGCAGCTGCTCTTTTTGTACGATTCACAAAAATTCGCAAACCAAATTGTATTATTTTCAAAAAAGTGAGCAGCATTAGCAGGTATAATAAGAATAACCAAAAAATGTAGGGATAAAGGTGAATGAATATTCACTGCTTGGAGGGGAAACAATGGAGAAAAGATGGTTAAGTAAATGGCCCATTTTGCTGCTGGGATTATTGATTGTTTTGACCGGTAGTATCAAAGGCTACGCGGAGGAGGATGATTCACTGCAAAGAGTGTTGGATCGGGGAACACTAATTGTTGGAACATCTGCGGATAATCCGCCAAAAGAGTTTATTCGCATGAACAATGGCAAGGAAGAAATCGTGGGTTTTGATATTGATGTCGCGAAGGAAATTGCGAAGGAATTAGGGGTTGAGCTGGAAATAACCAACATGAAGTTTGATGGTCTGATTCCTAGTATTCAAACCAATGAGTTTGATATGGCATTGGCTGGTTTCAATCCGACACCTGAAAGAAGAGAAATTGTTGGTTTTTCTAATCCTTATCATACTTTACCCTTTGTCATATTGACGACCAAGGATAAAGCCGAGGTCTTCACTTCTGTAGATTCCTTAACGGGCAAAGAAGTGGCTGCTCAAAAGGGTTCTACTCAGGAAACCATTCTCAACGACTATTTAGGAAATGCACAGCCTGTCGCGTTAGGCAAGCTGCCAGAGGTTATTGCGGAAATTAATGCTGGAACAGTGGATGCTGGTGTAGTCGGTTGGTTAACGGCCCAGAATTATTTAGACGTTTATCCCAACCTAACGATTGCGGATGTTGAGATTGAGGTTCCTGAAGAAAAGACAGCTCAGGTAATTGCTTTCCCTAAAGAAAGCACGGCATTAATTGAACGAGTGAACGAAATCATCGCTGATATGGAAGAAAAAGGAATGATGGAGGACCTCTTAGACAAAAATATTGAACTGGCGAAGGCTGGTGATAGTCAAGATAGCCAAAGTATGTTGAAGACGTATGGTCCGTTGTTCCTGAAAGGTGCCCTAACGACAATTGGTGTAGCTGTAGTTTGTGTGCTTTTCGGCACCTTGCTGGGAATTTTGATTGCTTTGTTGAGAATTTCTTCCAACAAGCTGTTGAAAGCACTAGCCACCTTTTATATCCAGGTGCTTCGGGGAACGCCAGCCTTGCTCCAAGTATTCATTTTCTATTTTGGCCTTTCCATGATTATTTCTATTCCCTCGGTTCATGTGTGGGGTGTGAATTTAGCCCGTTTAATTCCGGGATGTATTGCGCTGTCGATTAATTCCAGTGCTTATGTAGCTGAAATTATCCGCTCGGGGATTAACGCAGTCGATAAAGGACAAAGCGAAGCCGGTTATTCATTAGGATTAAACAAGCGGATAACCATGAGAGAAATTATTTTGCCTCAAGCCATTCGCAATATTCTGCCGGCGTTAGGCAACGAGTTCATTTCTATGATTAAAGAAACGTCCTTATTGTCAGTGATTGCGGTTTCTGAATTGATGTTTGTGGCGGATACAGTAAAGGCTGCGACCTATCGCACGATGGAATCGCTCTTTATTGCAGCGATTATCTATTTCTGCATGACCTGTGTGGTTTCATTGCTGGTGGCTCGTTTTGAGAAAAAGCTGGCTCGTTCATCTAAAAGCTAGGGGGAGAAAACATGTCTGAATTGATTCAAGTAAATGAGCTGCATAAAGCCTTTGGTGATAATCAGGTGCTGAACGGTATTACAACTAATGTAAAAAGAGGCGAGGTCGTAGTAGTTATTGGCCCGTCCGGTTCAGGGAAAAGTACATTTTTACGCTGCTTGAACCTGCTGGAAATGCCTACCAGCGGACAAATTATTTTTGAAGGGACCGATCTAACTGATCCCAAAACGGAAATTTTTCAGGTAAGAGAAAAAATGGGCATGGTTTTCCAATCCTTCAATCTCTTTCCTCACAAAACAGTCATGGAAAATCTGTGCCTGGCGCCTGTAAAATTGAATCGTAAGAGTGCTCAGCAGGCCAGAGAAAAGGCGGAAGCTTTACTGAAGCAGGTAGGACTTTCTGATAAAGCAGAGGCTTACCCAAGCTCCTTATCAGGTGGTCAGCAGCAGCGGATTGCGATTGCTCGAGCATTAGCCATGGAGCCGGATGTTATGTTGTTTGATGAACCAACCTCTGCTCTTGATCCTGAGATGGTAGGGGAAGTATTAACAGTGATGAAGGATTTAGCCCAAGAGGGAATGACCATGATTATTGTCACTCATGAGATGGGTTTTGCTAAAGAGGTAGGAGACCGGGTTCTATTTATGGACGAAGGAAAAATTGTTGAGGAAGCAGCACCCGTTGACTTGTTTGACCACCCACAGCATGCCCGGACCGTTGACTTTTTAAGTAAAGTATTGCACTAGAAGAATTAGGAGGAAACCAATTATGTATATTAAGCCTTTCGGTGTTGAACGTTGGCTTTCAAATTATGAATTCAATGTCGATTACAACTTAACCAGCACATCCATCATTCCATTTTCGCTGGATGAGCTGTTAGAAGTAACCGGTGAAAACCCAGAAGAAGTGAAAGAGGCGATTTTTTCTTTGCGCTTAAGCTATGGCGCAATTGAAGGAAATCCTGATTATTTAGCAGGCGTAGCCAGCCTATACGATTCACTTGGTCCAGACCAAGTTATTTCCACTCATGGAGGAGTGGGAGCATCTCACTTAACCATGATGACCTTGATTGAGCCCGGGGATCACGTTGTAGCGATCCTGCCAGCCTACCAGCAAATCTATTCTGTTCCCGAATCGATCGGAGCTAAGGTGGATTATTTGTTTATGGAGAAGGCTGATCGCTTTGTCATTGATTTAGACAAGCTGGATGCCTTAGTAACGCCAAAAACTAAAGCGATTTGTTTTAACAATCCCAACAATCCAACTGGACAAGTCGTCAGTGACGAAATCGTACGGGCTATGACAGAAATTGCGCGTAAAAACGATGCTTATCTAATTTGTGATGAAGCGTATCGCGGATTGGCTCACGAAGCTGGCTTTGGTTTATCAGTAGCTGACAGTTATGAAAAGGGAGTCAGTTTAGGAAGCATGTCAAAGGCGTTTGCCATGGCAGGTTTGCGTTTAGGCTGGATTGCGACACAGGATGAATGGCTGATTAAAGCAGTCGAAATACAGCGGGATTACACCATGATCAGCTGTGGCGGGATTGATGAATACATTGCCGGTTTGGCATTGAAAAATAAAGAGGTTGTTTGCGAAAGGAACTTAAGCATTGTTCGTCATCGAGTTGCCTTGTTTAATGACTGGGTAAAAAATGAACCGAAGCTTGATTGTATCCTGCCACAAGGAGGCACAGTTTGTCTCCCTTATTACCAAAGCAGCTTATCCTCTGAAGATTTTTGCCGTAAAGCGATCGAGACGGAGAGCGTGCTGCTGATGCCAGGCTCTGTTTTCGAATTGGAGAACTGTTTCCGCATGGGCTGTGCCCGCGAGCCAGAGGAGAAATTCCTAGCTGGACTAGAACGGGTTTCCAGCTTTTTGAAAAAGATTAATTAAGGAGAAAACCATGACACAAATACGAGTATTAAACCAAGCAATGGTAAAAGAAGTCTTGTCACTAAAAGAAACGATTCAAACCGTGGAAGAGGTTTATCGCGGAAAGGCTAGAGAAACAAGTACACTTTGGCCGATGATCTTTTATGAGTTTAAACCGGGAAAAGCGGATATGGATATCAAATCTGGTTATATGAAGGAATTAGGAATTTATGGACTAAAATTGGTTTCTTGGTATGGCAGTAATCCACAGCAGCAATTACCCGCATTGTTTGGAACGACACTGCTGTTTGATGATCAAACCGGCGCACCGTTGGGAATTGTGGATGCGGAATATATTACCGGTATGCGGACGGGTGCGGCAGCAGCTATTGGCAGCAAATATTTAGCTCGTCAAGATTCCGAAACCTTATTAATGGTAGGAACGGGTCATCAAGCGTTATTTCAGCTGTTGAGTCATTTACTCGTGATTCCTAATCTAAAGCAGCTGTTGATTTACGATCCTTTGGCAAAGGGAAATGCCGATTCCTTCGTGGCAGGCTGTAAGGAGCAGCTGCTCCATTTATTGGATCAACCGAAAATCAAAGAAGACCAAATCAAGCTGCGAGAGAAAATTGCACAGCTGCAGATTCATGCGGTAGAGGAAATAGCCAATGCTGTAGGAGCAGCTGATATTATCGTAACAGCAACCCCCTCTAAGCAGCCGATGATTCAAGCTGAGTGGGTGAAGCCGGGCACACACTTTAGCTGTGTTGGTGCCGATATGAGCGGCAAGCAGGAAATAGATGGCGCTATTTTCCAGCAAGCACGTCTCTTTGTGGATGATCGAAAGCAAGCGGTAGCCGTTGGAGAAACCGAGCAGCCGATTAAACAAGGATTAATTGATGAAACAGCGATTCAAGGAGAAATTGGTGAAGTTATTCTTGGATGGGTAGGTGGTCGTATCTCTGAAGCAGACATCACCATTTATGACACTACCGGAATTGCTCTACAGGATTTGGCAGTAACTAAACAGGTGCTTGATACAGCAGAGAAAAATGAAGTAGGTCAAGTAGTAGATCTATAGAGAGCAGCTCAGGGAAACCAATAGTCAGCATCGACGCTGATTCGTTGGTTTTCCTGAGTTTTTTAGCGGCCTGCCGATTCTTTCCTTGTCTAAAGCTGCTTGCCTATGCTAGAATAACCCTACTTTAACTATAGAAAGGTTCGTAGACTTGTGGAATCAATATATTTAGATCATGCAGCGACCAGTCCAATGCATCCTGAAGTCATTGCAGTGATGGCTGATGTTATGCAAAATTATTATGGCAATCCTTCGAGCATCCATCATCTGGGCCGCTCCGCTTCTTACAAATTAGAAGAAGCCCGAGAAGTGATCGCCAAAAGCCTAGATGTGAAGCCTCACGAGATTATCTTCAACAGTGGTGGAACTGAAGGGGATAATACCGCGATTTTAGAAACGGCATTTTCTCGTCAGACCCAGGGAAAGCATTTAATTACGACGCGGATCGAGCACCCTGCTGTTTTAAATACCATGCGTTATCTGGAAGATAAAGGCTTTGAGGTGACTTATTTAACAGTTGATCAAAAAGGCCGTATTTCACTGGATGAGCTGCAAGCTGCTCTGCGAACCGACACGATCTTAGTTTCTATTATGTACGGGAATAATGAAATCGGTAATCTGCTGCCGGTAAAAGAAATTGGAGAGCTGCTAAAAGAGCACCCCGCTTATTTTCATACAGATGCTGTTCAGGCTTATGGCAATCAAACGATTCGCCCCCATGAATGGGGCATTGATTTATTAAGCACCTCTGCTCATAAGGTCAACGGACCCCGAGGAGTAGGCTTCTTATACAAAAACGACGATATCCGCTTGCCCTCTTTATTGCATGGTGGTGAGCAGGAGGAGAAACGCCGGGCTGGAACAGAAAATCTGGCTGGCATTTGCGGCTTTGCCAAAGCAATCGAATTATTAACTTTAGAGGAACGAGACAACCGAGCACAAGCCTATCTCCAGTTTACTAAGACGATTTTACAGAGCCTAGATGAAGCGGGGATTGACTATGAGGTGAATGGCGAATTAGAGAACAAACTGCCCCATATTCTGAATTTACGATTTAACGGAATTGCCAGTGACTTACTGCTCATGAAATTGGATTTAAAAGGGATTGCTATCTCTACAGGTTCAGCATGTACTGCCGGCAACGTAGATCCTTCTCATGTGTTGGAAGAAATGTATGGAAAAAATGCGTCTGAGGTAAAAGAATCCGTACGGGTAAGCTTTGGCTACGGCAACACAGAGGCTGAGATACAGCGCTTCATCCAGGAACTGATTGCAGCAATTCAACAACTAAGAAAGTAGATTGAATTACGCGCCTGTTCCCTCTATAATAATAGGTAACGAAAAAAGAAGAGGTGAGCGCATGGCTTTTGCAAAAATAGCCACAGTAGAAGGTGCGAAAGTAAATTACAGCTTGGCACCAACTGCTAAAAAATACACATTACGAGACAATGGATTCACAGAAACAACTTCGGGCAATTTTCAATTAATTCGTCCGCTAGACGCAACTCCCCAAAGTAAAGAAGGCTTCAAATTAAAAATTACTGTCGCAAAGGATCTGCAACAGGTCAAAATGTCAATCACAACGGCTAATGGTCTAAAATCTGTGAATATTTTCAAAGATGACACCCATGTTCTATTACAGGAAAAGTTTTACTTTTTAATGGAGGGCATGATTGACCGAGGACTTTTTGTAAAAGTTAATAACTAATGAAGAAAACAATTTCCGTCTAAATTTTTGACGGAAATTGTTTTTATTTGTTCTTTAAAAGGTTCAATTGGAAAAGAATATGGTACACTAAAGACAGTTATCTTTAATTGAAAAGAAGGTGAAGCATTGAGGCGGAAAATACAGACAATGATGCATCACAAAATTATTTCTGAATTTCGACACCTAACAGGTCTAACCATCGCAGTAGATGATTGTGCCTACCTGGCAAGAAAGTTTCAGTCATTTGGAATAGAGGATTACATCATTGCCTATTATGAGGGGAACAGTTATTTTACTCGATACATACAGTACTACGTAGAGATGCTTCCTTGTTGGGAGTACAAAAAGGATTATTTAATACCATTGATTTTTCGTGAAATGCCGGATACCCATAAGATGTTTCAGGAGCCCTACCGCTGGGAAGCTTTTTTCAAGTTGTTGGATTGGTACCTAACCTACCAGCCTGAAAAAGTTCTGATCAACTGTCAAAACAAACAAGGCAAGAGACAAGTCGTGGATACTGCTTTTTTAGTTTTTCGTTTATGGGAAATTTGTGATGGGGCAGCCTTTCCGATTGGTAATTTAAATAACCTATCGGAATTCCAACATTGGGATCATATCTTCCATTTAATCGATACCGGAAAATCATTTCGCAGAACCAAAAATTTTAACCCTGAAAAAATTGAAGATTTAACCCAGCTTGAAGTAATTATTGGAATTATAAAAATGCGTTACCAAGCTATTTTGGAAAGACAAGGTTACCAGCTGAAATAGCTTGTGACCTTTTTTGCTTTTTTTAGCGTATACTAAATGTGAGGCGGAGAAAAAATGATTATTGAATTGGGACAAAAACGGGTACCAGCCATTGGTTTGGGGACTTGGCACATGGGTGATGAAATTGGAAAGCGCCAACAGGAAATCAAAGCACTGCGGTCAGGAATTGACGCTGGAGCACGAGTAATTGATACGGCAGAAATGTATGGTGATGGCCGATCCGAACGTTTAGTGGGGGAGGCAATTGCTCCATACGATCGGACCAGTTTGTATTTAATTTCTAAATTCTATCCTTGGCATGCTGATAAAGACAATCTACAGCATTCTTTGGAGCAAAGTCTTTCACGTTTAAAGACTGATTATTTGGATCTGTATTTGCTGCACTGGCCGGGCAATGTACCTTTGGAAGAAACAGTTACTGAATTGGAACGTTTGAAGAATGCCGGCTGGATTCGCCAATGGGGAGTATCCAACTTTGATACTAGTGATATGCGGGCTTTGTACAGTATTCCTAAAGGAAAAGGCTGTCTAACAAATCAAGTACTTTACAATTTAGCAAGTCGAGGAATAGAATATGATTTATTGCCTTGGATGAGAGAACACCAGTTACCATTGATTGCTTATTCACCGATTGCTCAAGGCGATACGCTGGGAGCACGTCTACAAGATAATCCAGTCCTGCAGGAAATTGCCGCGAATCATCAGGCGTCCATTTTTCAAATCTTACTGGCGTGGGTGATTCGGGATGGCAAAACACTGGCGATTCCTCAATCAGGGAAAGCACAGCACGTATTGGCTAATCTTCAAGCGCTAGACATTCGGTTAACTGCGTTGGACTATGAACGGTTAACCCGTGAATTTCCGAAGCCGGAAAAGAAACAACCATTAGACATATTGTAGGTGAGTGGAATGAAATTTTTTATCGGTGATACCCATTTTTTTCATGAGAATCTGTTAGGGGACAATGACTTCGCCCCTCGTTTATTTGATACGGTGGAAGAGATGAATCAACAGCTGGTTGCAAGCTGGAATGCTGTGGTAAAAGAAAAGGACACCGTTTATCACGTAGGAGATGTAGCGATGCATCCAAACTACGAAAAAGGCAATCAGGAAATTTTGGATCAGCTTTTACAGCTGAAGGGGAAGATTGTTTTTATTAAAGGTAATCATGATTCTCGGGCTTTTTTCAATTTTTTAGCTGCCAACGATCCCATGATGTTAGATGGGACACCTAAGTTTGCGTTTCATGATGTTGGAGCGATTGTAAAGTTTAATCACCATCAGTATTATTTGACCCATTATCCAATGCTTTTAGGCACCACCTTGAACATTCGCAATCTGCATGGGCACATTCATCATTATAGTATTCCAATTGCAGAAGACATTAACGTGGGTGTCGATGCACCGGAGCGGGATTTATTACCAGACAAGCTGCCTTTTGGTACACCACTTTCTGAGCATATGATCGATAATATCGCAGAAATCAAGGCTAGAGAAGTAGCTAAATTAACTTAAAAAAATTGGGCAGCCGAATCAGCTTGCCCAATTTTTTTACTTCAACTCTTGTTTAATTTCCTGATAAGCTTTTCTAGTTTTTGCGGGTGATTTATTCGTATAGTAGTAGTTTTTAGCTGCTGTCTGTATCAAAAGAATAGGATGGGAATGGTGGTCAATGAAAAGATTGGCCGCCTTTCCATCAAGTTTAAAACTCCCCATAGCATAGTGATCGGTCGCAAAGCCATTCGTTCTTAACCCCCGCTTAGGAAGCTCCTCAACCAAATCAACTTGCTGAATCTTAGTCAAGGGAATCGCGCGTTTACTCACAAAAGGTCCCTCCAGAGTAACATTCTTGTCATTGACCGTATAAGTAAAAGGATCAGGATGATTGTCCAATATATACAACGGAACCACAGAGATAAACAGGGCGATCAACAGGACTACACCACCAAGAGCCATCGTAATTTTTGCTCCCGTTTTCGCCAAATTAACTGAAAGATTCAAGCCGATCCGATCCGGAACCATAAACCGACTGTCTTCAGGATTATAATAGACAGCGTAACGCCAATAGTAGTCATCTCCTTGATAACGAAAATCACTGCTCTTATCCAGCAAAGCATCTTGTTTCCTTCTTAAAGTCAATAACCAAGCAACAGTAAAGATAACCAAAAACACTAACATGGCAAACTCGATTGCGGTCAAAAGAATAAACTGATTTTTCCAGCTATTCAAAGAAAGCAACGGAAAATAAATCAGTGGAGGAAAGAAAATTCCCATTCCGACCATTAAAAAGGACCAATAGTATTTAGTTAAGTTGTTGTATTGACGATTGATCTCTTGGTCGTTAGTTAAAGCCCTAACCGGCAAACGACTCACCAAATACCAGCCCCCTATCAGCGAAAATTCAATTAGAAGAACAGTTGCAATAAGCAGCAGGTTACCCATCGTCGCGTAAGCGAAATAAAACAAGAGCAAACTTAATCCTCCAGCCAGAACGAACCACATAACAGAAACCATTTTTTCATTCTTTTCTCGCACCAGCTTGGTATTAATTTGCACCGAGGCTATTGCCAGCTGCCAGTGATTCTCTTCAATAATACGACGCATTTTGCGAATGTAGCGAATCTGCAAATAGTAACCACAGCCAATAGAAAGCATCAGCAATAGAAAGAACAGCAGCATGAATAAGTAATCCTTCATTGGCAGTAATAGAATGGCTTCAATGACACTTAAAAAGAAAGCAATCTGAAACTGGCGTTTACGGTACTGTTTCGCTAACGTTACAACCTGTGGATCATCTAATTTGTCTACTGGCAAAGTATTCTCAATAATCACATGATTATGCGGCTTAGCAGCCAAAGATAAGGTAAGGGCCATAATAAAATTACAAAAAACTAGAATGCCCCACATGAATAGGTTCATTTTTCTCTTCCTTTCCGAAAGCTGGTTAGTATTTCATCAATTTTCTGTTTGATTTCGGTCTCACTGGAACCTGAAAGAGCCAGTTCAGCCAATAACAGAGTGAGGGCCGCTTCTTTTTCTTCTTTTTTATCGACGGGCATTGGCGCTACTAAAGTCCCCTTACGCCGATCGGTAATTAGATAGCCTTCTTCCTTTAGCTGCTGGTAGCCTTTGGAAACTGTCATGGCGTTCATCCCCAGCTCGTCAGCTATCTGTCGCACAGTCGGCAGCTGCTCGAGGGGCTTTAAGTCACCTTTGGCAATGCCGATAATGATTTGTTTGCGCAGCTGAAGGTAAATGGGCTCATCCGAATGCGCATCTATTTCTAAAATCATAGCACTCGCCTCCTTTGTATTATGTATATTAATACAACTAATACAAAAATGCAACTGCTCGTGAATTTGTTCAAAATGGGATAGTTTAACGAAAAATTAAAATTTTGACGTTTTTGCACCCTAAACGGTTTAATTTATCGTATAATACGTGTTACTGAAAAGTTGCGACCTTCAAATCGTAGAGTTTTCGGAATCTAGATTGAAATGATGGTGATACTGTGTCGAACAGCAACACAAGAGTCGTCGTGGGAATGAGCGGCGGCGTAGACTCGTCAGTTACAGCTCTTTTATTGAAAGAGCAGGGCTATGACGTTGTAGGAATTTTTATGAAGAATTGGGACGACACCGATGAGAATGGGGTGTGTACCGCAACCGAGGATTATAAGGATGTAGCGAAAGTTGCTGCCCAAATTGGAATCCCTTATTACTCAGTCAATTTTGAAAAGGAATATTGGGACCGTGTTTTTGAATATTTCTTAGCAGAATACCGGGCTGGTCGAACCCCTAATCCAGATGTGATGTGCAACAAGGAAATCAAATTCAAGGCTTTCTTGGATTATGCGATGGATCTTGGTGCAGAGTATGTAGCCACTGGTCATTATGCGCAAGTAAAAACTGACGAAAACGGCGTCGTGCATATGCTGCGTGGTATCGATAATAATAAGGATCAAACTTATTTCTTGAGTCAGCTTTCACAAGAACAATTGTCAAAGACCATGTTTCCACTAGGCGGCATGGAGAAGTCAGAAGTACGGGCAATTGCAGAACGTGCCAACTTGGCAACGGCGAAGAAGAAAGATTCTACCGGAGTTTGTTTCATTGGTGAAAAGAACTTCAAGCAATTTTTAAGCAATTATTTACCTGCCAAAAAAGGCAACATGGTTACTTTGGATGGGGAAATTAAAGGGCAACACGATGGGCTGATGTACTATACAATTGGTCAACGTCAGGGCCTAGGCATCGGTGGCGGTGGCAAAACACAAGAACCATGGTTTGTTATCGGGAAAGACTTAAGTACGAACACTTTGTATGTTGGCCAAGGATTCCATCACGAAGCCTTGTATGCAACCAGCTTGGATGCCAGTGAAATTCACTTTACCACTAATGAAGACAAGCCTAAGGAATTCCGCGCAACGGCTAAGTTCCGTTACCGACAAACAGATGTACCGGTCACGGTTTATTTGGAAGAGGGCAATCGTGCGAGAGTCGTTTTTGACGAACCTGTAAGGGCGATTACACCCGGACAAGCAGTCGTTTTCTATGACGGGATGGAATGCTTAGGCGGCGGTTTGATTGACCATGCATATAAAGAAACCAAAGTATTGCAATACGTATAAAAATTTCATTCTTTCATCGAAACGAAGCAGACAAACAGGAACTGCCAACTTTCAAAAGGATGTTTTGCCAGACGATCTTCAACGGATCGTCTGGCGATTTTTTTATCCTTTTACCTATAGCAAAAATTTATTGTTCATGGTTTCTCAATGTGATAAGTTTAGATGAGGAATAAATGAAAATATGCTATAATTAACATTAGAATAGGAGTGGTAAAAATGGCAGAATTTGATTTGTTTGTGGTTGCTGTGTGTGGGATATGTGCTGTGATTACGGAGTACAGTGGATTGCTGTTTTATCGCGAACGGGAATTTGCTTATCTGATGCTGGGATTGTGCAGCGGACTGGTATCCTATACCATTTATTCGTATCATTTTGCAGGAAATAAAGCCTTGGTTTATACATATCTCTATATCGCTTTTTGGTTGGTTAGCGGAATATTTTTAACAAGGAAGGCTCGACGGTCTAAGCTGAAGGATGCTTAGTTGACCGTGACTGTGCAAGGATTAATTATGTTTCTTTTGATTTTGTGATAAAATGATTAAAAGGAGTGAGACCAGTGAGTTTAGCGAATTTATACGTAGTACTTATGTGTGGAATCTGTGCCATTATCACCGGTTATAGTGTTTTAATGATGAAGCGCGATTTTAAGCTGAGATTTGTAGGGATTGCCTGCTTAAGCGGGATGTTGTCCATGGTATTGTATACCTATCATTTTGAAGCTCAGGAGCCCTTTTTTATTTTGTGCCTTTATTATGGCTGTTGGTTGTTTAGTGCCTTCTATTTTGCCAAAAAAATGAAAGCGTAAAACAAGAGTATTGTCCTATTTGTGGACAATGCTCTTATTTTTTTTGGAGTGATAGGTTTCTATTTCGGCAATTTCTTTAGTATTGCGATGAACAGAAAGATAATTGATTAATACTAGCAAAGAAGTGGATAAGAAAACTCCTCGGTAACCAAAAATAGAAGAAACACTCGAACCGATCATTGGGCCCACCACGTTACCAGCAGCCTGGAAAGATTGGTTGTAGCTGAAAATTCGTCCAGCTGCATTTTGTGGCGAATACTTGGTGATCAAGGTTTGAACAGCTGGCAGCAGACATGCATCAGAAATTCCAACTAAAAAGCGCAAAAACGCTAATTGCCAGACATTTTGAACAATGGCCATTGGAAGGTATACTACAATAGCAAACAACAAGCCGATTCCTAAAATTTTCTCACTGCCAATTCGATCGCCCAGCCGTCCCAAGCGAGGAGCAGCAATCAAGGTAGCAATTCCTGGAATCGAGGCGATAACGCCACTAACGAAGGTAACATTGCCGTGATTGTGCATCAATTGACGAATATACAAACTAATAATCGGGCTGATAGAATTATTGGAGGCTTGAATGATCATTGTAGTAAGAAACATACCTAGAATTAGATGAGGATATTTCAATTCGCGAATCATTTGCCTAGCAGGAATCATGTCCTTCTTTTCGACCGGTGTAAATTCTTCGTGGACCAAAAACATGCTCAACAGAAAGACTAAAAAGAGAATGCCGCTGGTGATAAAGAAGGTATAACGATAGCCAAAAATAGATGCAGTCGTTCCGCCGACCAACGGGCCCAAAAGAGTCCCCGTGACGGATCCCGTTGCTAAAGTTCCTAAAACCTGTCCGCTTTTCTCTCTTGGCGTTCCAGTTGCAACTAAGGCTGTAGCATTGCTGATGTAACCGGAGAAAATACCTTGCAGAAGCCGTAAGCCAATCAGCTGATAAACGTTGGTAACCAAGCCCATCAGGCCGATAACCACGGCCATACCCAAGGAAGCACGTAGCAGCATCAGCTTTCTTCCTTTTTGGTCAGCCAGTCGGCCCCACAAAGGTGAAACAATCGCAGTAACTAGGAAGGTAGAGGAAAAGGTGACACCGCTCCAAAGATTTAATTCTTGGCTGGTGTAATGGCCCAGAGTATCAATATACAGAGACATAAAAGGCATGACTAAACTAAAGCCGATTCCTGCCATAAAAGTCCCAAACCACAGCACGATTAAATTTTTCTGCCAGGTCGGACGAGTTGGGAAAAGCTTTTTTTTAAGTTGTTCTGACAAAACACTCCGCCTTCTTTCATTCATACTCAAACGGTTATATTATAATCCTGAAAAATAAAATATCAAATACCTCAGTACTGTGATAAAGTAGAATTAAGAAAAACGCAAAGTTAATCTGCTAAACTAAAGAAAAATAATACCAGTAAACAGAACACTTGAAAAATTTAAATTTCATGCTTATGATGACAGTGGAAGGAAGGGATGGGAATGTACCAAGTTATTATCATGTATGGCGACAATGAGCCATGGTGGTTTTTTGAAGATTGGAAAAAAGACATCACTGAAGAAAAACAATTTGACAGCTTTGAACAAGCAGAAGAATATTTTGAAGAGCGCTTTAGCGGTCTATCTCAAGATTTTACATATCATCAAGCGAAGAAAAATTATTTAAGTGCATTTTGGAACGATGAGGATGAGCGTTGGTGTGAAGAATGCGACGATTATCTTCAACAATACTGGGGTTTAGCACTTTTAATGGATGATCAACCGATCTCAGTTGAAAGCAGAAAGGAAACCTATGAAACAACTAATACTAGCGGAAAAGCCAAGTGTTGCAAAAGATTTAAGCAAGGTGCTTAACGCCAATCAAAAACACAAGAATTACTTTGAAGGACCCAATGTGATTGTAACATGGGCCCTTGGTCATTTATTAAGCTTAAAAATGCCAGAAGATTTAAACAAGGAATGGCAAAGCTGGCAGATGGAAAGCCTGCCGATTATTCCCAAAAATATCGGTATTAAGCCATTACCAAAAACTAGAGCTCAGCTAAAAACAATTCAACAGCTGGCCAAACGCAGCGATATCTCCGAGGCGGTCATTGCGACTGATGCTGGAAGAGAAGGAGAGCTGGTGGCTCGCTGGATTTTAGAGTACGTAAAATTCAATAAACCAGTGAAGCGGCTTTGGATTTCATCCCAAACACCAAAAGCAATTAAGGATGGCTTTAGTAAATTGAAGCCAGCCAAAGAGTACGACAACCTTTATTACTCCGCGCTAGCTAGAGCGAAGGCTGACTGGCTGGTAGGATTAAATGTTACGCGGGCCTTGACGGTTAAATATGAAGATAGTTTGTCTGCTGGCCGAGTTCAAACACCTACCTTGTCTCAAGTTCGTCAGCAAGAAAAGAAAATTGAAAAGTTCCGACCACAAAATTATTTTGTGATCTCGCTGCAGGTAGAAGGACAAAAAGCAAAGCTGAATCAAAAAAATCCTTACGGCATAACCGAGCGGGAAAAAGCTGAAGCCTTAGTGAAAGAACTAAGTCAGCAAAA
Organism: Enterococcus sp. AZ071; assembly: GCF_050499065.1. Taxonomy (NCBI): domain Bacteria; kingdom Bacillati; phylum Bacillota; class Bacilli; order Lactobacillales; family Enterococcaceae; genus Enterococcus; species Enterococcus sp. AZ071. Next base: position 1,686,482 of record NZ_JBIPAS010000001.1, on the reverse strand, counting down.
AGGAACGGTTACCGAAATTTCAGACAAAGAAAAAGTCGAACCGGCACCGTTGCCGTATGATTTAACGGAAATTCAGCGAGAAGCCAATGCCCGTTATCAGTTCTCAGCGAAAAAAACATTGTCTTTAGTGCAAAGCTTATATGAAATTCACAAAATTGTAACGTATCCTAGAACAGATAGTAAATATTTGACGAGTGATATGAAGGCAACGATGAAGGAACGGCTACAGGCTGTTAGTGATTTTGCGCCTGAAGTGAAGACGTACCTAAAAAATGGCGGACAGGTCAAACAACAGCGGGTCTTCCAAGACAGTAAAGTAACCGACCACCATGCGTTAATTCCGACAGAACAACGCCCGCGTTATGAAAAGCTATCAAATGACGAGCAGCGTATCTACTCTATGATCGTTACCCGCTTTTTAGGCTTGTTTGCGGATGCTCATAAGGAAAGTCAGCAAAAAGTAACTATTACTTTCGGCAAGGAAACCTTTACCTTCCGTCAAAGCAAAGTCTTAATGGCTGGTTGGAAGAAATCTGAGGAAGACAAACCAGCGATTCAATGGAAGAAAGAACAGCGGATTGTTCCAGATTTTACTATTGAAAAGGCGTTAACTTCGCCGCCAAAACCACTGAACGAAGGAACACTGCTGGCATTAATGGAGAAGCACAGTCTAGGAACACCAGCAACCCGAGCAGAAATCATCGAAAAGCTGATCAAGTCAGAATTGATGGAGCGTACACCAAGCGGTCTGCAGGTCTCACCAAAGGGCAAACAATTGTTAGAGCTGGTAAACCCATCATTAGTAACACCTGAATTGACTGAAAAATGGGAAAGACAGCTGGAAGCAATTGCTAAAGGCAGCTATTCCAGCAAGCAGTTCTTAAAAGAAATCGAAGATGACACGAAGAAGCTGGTTCAAGAAGTCAAACAAAGTGAACAGAAATACCAAGATTTCTCAATTACCCAAAAGAAATGTCCTGAGTGCGGCTCTCTGTTGAGAGAGAAAAATACTCGCGATGGCAAGATTTATATTTGTACCAATGCAGAATGCAACTATCGCCGCCGCAAAGAACCAAAAGTTTCCAACCATCGTTGTCCGCAATGCCACCGTAAAATGGAGATCATTGATGGTAAGAAAGGTTCATACTTCCGTTGCAAGTATGACGGGACCACTGAGAAGATGCTGGATAAAAAAGAACGCAGCAAGAAGATGACAAAACATGAAGAACGCCGTCTTCTGAAGCAGGTGAATCAAGAAGCTGAGCCACAAGAAAGTGCTTTGGCACAGGCCTTGAAGGCAGCTATGGAACAAAAATAATCAAGAGCGGAGCAGACAGAGATGTTTGCTCTTTTTTATTTTAAAATAATTTTGTAATCGATTTCTATATTTTGGTCAACCTCTGGTTATTTCACTAAAAAAGCGGTATAATAGGCATTGGTTTATACCACTTCTTTCTAGGAGGTGCTCGAATGAAAGCAAGAAAAGACGAAGTGTTAGACCTTTTGAAAGAACAAAAGCGTGAGATGACTGCCCAAGAACTTGCTGACAAGATGTCAATGGACCGAACCAATATCAGTCGTTATTTAAATGAGCTGACTAAAGACGGTTTGGTGAGAAAAATTGATGGGCGTCCTGTTAAATTCCAATTCGTTGTCCAATCTACCGAAAACCATATTACTTTTGATAATTTAATCGGCCGAGAGGAATCCTTAAAAAGCCAGATTCAAAAATCAAAAGCTGCCATCTTATATCCGCCTCGCGGACTGCACACGATTATTTTTGGTGAAACGGGAACTGGGAAAACGATGTTTGCTGAGTGTATGTACCGTTTTGCTGTTTCCTCGGGTGTGTTGGATGCTAGTGCACCCTTTATTACCTTTAACTGTGCAGATTACGCCCAGAATCCCCAACTACTATTTGGCCACGTTTTTGGTGTGAAGCGTGGTGCCTTTACCGGTGCTGACGAAAGTCGCGAGGGCTTAATGGCGCAGGCTGATGGAGGGATTCTCTTCTTAGATGAAATCCATCGTTTACCCCCTGAAGGACAAGAAATGCTATTCACCTTTATCGACAAAGGTATTTTCCGTCCCTTGGGAGACAGCCAAGAAAAAACAGCTTCTGTTCAGATTTTAGGAGCAACAACCGAAACCAGCTCCACCTTTTTATCCACCTTCAATCGCCGAATTCCCATGCAAATCGAATTGCCTTCACTAGCAGATCGCTCGTTAGATGAACGGCTAGCCATCATTAAGGAATTTCTGCAACAGGAAGCCAACCGTTTAATGGAAGAAATTGCGATTGATAAGCGCAGCTTGCTGGGATTTCTATTATACACAGCTGAAGGAAATATCGGTCAGCTGAAGCGAGATCTAAAGCTAGTTTGTGCTAAAGCATTTCTACACTATCAAACCACCAGTGATTTAGAAAAGCTGATGATCACCGAAGAAGACCTGCCAATAAATGTTCATAAAGGTTTGTTAAAGATGAAGGAACAGCCTGACTTAGGTCCCTTCTTGGATAAAAAGAATCTTTACATGAGCTTTAAACCCGGCACGGAAGAAGTTGTCTGGGGACAGGATCCGGCTAAAAGCATGGAAGTCTATCATTCCATTACTGATAAATTAGATACTTTAAATCAAGAAAATCTAACTGAAATTGATTTGGAGGAGCTGATTTCTAACGATGTGGATCAGTATTTTGAAACCTATGTGGAAGAACTTTCCCATACAAATGCGTACCGAGAAATTATTCCTGATGATCTGTGGCGTTTGACGAATGAGCTGTACGAGACTGCTTCAGAAAAATTGCGGAGAGATTATGATGAGAAGGTCCGTTTTGCTTTTGCTTTGCACCTGAACTCTACTATAGAAAGAATCAAAACCGATCAAATCATTCCACATCCGAATTTAAATGAAATTCGAAAAAAATATTCGAAGGAATTCCAGTTGGCCATCGAACTATCAGGTCGCATTGAGGAAGAATACAATATTTTGATTCCGCTAGATGAGATTGGCTTCATCACCATGTTTCTCACAATGGAAATTAGTGAGGACAAACATCCTGATGAACGTCAGGTTTCGGTGATCGTGGTGATGCATGGCAAATCAACGGCCTCCAGTATGCTGGAAACAGCTCAAGACTTGCTGGGAACCAAGGACGGTATTGCCTTCAATATGCCTCTGACTGTAAAAACAGAGGAAATGTATGCGACCATTCGCAATTACATTGCAACTGAAAAAGAACGTTTTTCGGAAGGAATCATTTTACTGACAGATATGGGTTCGCCCAATAACTTTGGGAATCTGATCTATCACGAAATGGGTATTCGAACGAAGGTTATTTCCATGGCGAGTACCATGATAGTATTGGAAAGTCTGCGTCTGGCGACTCTAGGTCGTTCTTTGGAAGACATTTACCACAGTGTAATTACTGTATTTACGAATATGATTCAATTGGAAGAGCCCGCCCCTAAAGAGGGCAAACGTGTAATTATTGTGGCCTGCTTTACTGGTGAAGGGGTATCGAAGCGGTTGAATCAGGTCGTCTCTCAATTGGTGAATGTGAATGAGTTTGAAGTTATTCAGATGCAGTCATTGGAGCGGGAAAGCTTTAAGCATCGGATTGATCAGCTCATTACCCACAAAGAAATTGCTGCGATTATCGGCACGATGGAAATCCACTATCAAAAGATTCCTTTTATACCTGCTCTGAATTTGTTCAATCGCCAAAAGATTTTGGAATTTCAAGATATCTTGGGCACGAACATTTCATTACCGGAGATGGTGGAGTCCTTAACAGATGACTTTGCGCCAGAAATTGCTGTTAGTGAGTTATTTTTCGCAACAGAAGAAGCGATTCAACGCATTCGTAAAAGTCGTGGCTTAATCATTGATACAAATGTCCTGCAGGGGTTGATGATCCATATTGCCTTTTTAGTCGATAAGATAAAAAAAAAGCTGCCGCGTCCTTTGTTTAAAGAAGTCGAAAGCTATCGTCAGCAAAACATTTCAATGTTTGCGGAGGTTACATTGCAGTTAAAACCAATCGAAGAACAATTTGGCGTTCAATTAACAGATGACGACAAAGCGTATATAATAAAAACTCTTTTAGATAATAGTATTGAACTAGAATTGCACAGTGTGTAATTCTAGTTTTTTTGTGTGTAAGTTGAAAACCTTATCATAGCAAGCTCCATGCAAGAAAAAAGTTGGCACGGCAATTGCATTATATAAAAGTGAAAATAAAAAAATTTTAAGGAGTGTTTTATCATGAAAAGAATTATGTTAGTTTGTTCCGCAGGAATGAGCACCAGCTTATTGGTTACTAAGATGGAAAAAGCAGCTGAAGAACGCGGAATGGAAGCTGATATCTTTGCAGTATCTGCTTCAGAGGCTGATGGAAAATTAAATGATACAGAAAACCCAGTAAATGTTCTATTATTAGGACCGCAAGTTCGTTTTATGAAACCGCAATTTGAAGAAAAATTGGCTGGCAAAAATATCCCATTAGAAGTTATCGACATGAAAGACTACGGCATGATGAACGGTGAAAATGTCTTGAATACAGCGATCGCTTTGATGGATCAATAAGAAGGGGTTGTCAAGATGAGCGACGTAATGAACCAAGAACAATTAGAAGCTGTTATGGGCTTAATCATGAATTCCGGTGATGCCAAAAGCAGCGCGATGGAAGCCATTCAAGCTGCTAAAAAGAATGATTTCGATTTAGCAAGAGAAAAACTGGCTTCTGCAGATGAAGCATTGATTGAGGCCCACCATGCACAAACAGGTTTACTAACTAAAGAAGCCAGCGGCGATCCAATGACTGTAACATTATTAGCAGTCCATAGTCAGGACCACTTAATGACAAGTATTACATTCAATGATTTAGCAAAAGAAGTAGTCGATATCTATCAACGCCTTGCTGATGAGTAGGAGATGATCACGTGAAGCTGCCGCAAAATCAAGCAGCCTTGCAAGCGATAACGGAATTAATTGAATATGCTTTTAATAAAAAGCAGCCAATTATAGGAGAGCCATTATTCCTCTCCCGTTATCACCATGCAGATTGTTTTGGCACATTCCACCAGGAACAGTTAAGCAGCTTGGTAATGAGCAATCATTTTCAAGCCAAGGTTTTCGAAGGAACCGTGCCGATGTCGGGTATCGGGTATGTAGCCAGTTATCCTGAATTTCGCGGAAGCGGCGGTGTTTCTGAGCTAATGCAGGAAATACTGACCGATTTGTATGAAAATGACGTGGTCATTTCTCAGCTGGCGCCGTTTTCTCAAGGTTTTTATCGGCAGTTTGGCTATGAAAACACCAGTAAACAAAAGCATTATCATATTCCTGCAGCAGCATTTAACTATGTAGTCAGTGAAAAAGCTGGCGAGGTTCAACGAGGGACCTGGCAGGAAATGAAACCACAGATTCTAACAATCTATCAGCAAGCTCTGAAGGGACAGGTTGGTACGGTTGTGCGAGAAGAATGGTGGTGGGAACGACTGCAGGAGTATTATCCTCATCGATTTTACGCTGTATGTTTCGACCAAAATCACCAGCCGCAAGGATACCTGATCTATCGTTTGCAAGGTGATACGTTTTTGGTAGATGAATTTGCCTACCTAAGCAGTTTTGCCTTAAGAAAATTACTAACGTATATGAAAGCACATGTGTCATCCTTCGCTCGGTTTAGTTATGCCGGACCAGTCTATGAACGTTTGGAAGAGTTCTTTTCTGAACAGGAGACGTTAGAAATCTCGATTAAACCTTATATGATGAGTCGGATCATCAATTTTCCGCAATTATTTCGTCATTTACCAATTGATGCAAAGACAATCATTGTGGAGGTAACCGAAGATCGACAATGTCCTTGGAATGTAGGGCAATGGCAAGTAACTGGGAAACAATGTCAAAAAGTTGAAGGCAAACAGGCCGATGTGCGAGGAACGATTCATTCCTGGACAGAGCTGTTGTTAGGTGATTTATCTCTGCAGGAAGGTTGTTTCTTAGACAAGTTTGAAGTAACGAATCAAAAGATGATGACTGTTTTCCCACAAGGCAAGCAATCATTTTACGATTATTTTTAGAAATAACTGCATTACTAACGGAATAGGATGCCAGTCCAACTTTTGGCAGTCAGAAAAAAAGAGCAATCAAAGCATGAATTGGTCGCTAGTAAGAAACAGAAATGTCTAGTTGGATGGTATGCGTGGTGAGAATCAAATTCATTTTTCTAGAAGAAAAATGATTACATTATTAACGAACTAGGAGGAATTTGAAAATGGATGGATTTATTAATTTTATGGAAAGACGCTTTATCCCGATTGCGTCTAAAATCGGGGCGCAGCGACACTTAGTAGCAATTCGTGACTCTTTCATGGTAACAATGCCATTAATGATTTTAGGTGCATTAGCCGTAATGATCAACAACTTATCGTTGACCATTCCAGCGTTCGGAAACTTTATGGACGGCATCTTCGGTGGTGAATCTTGGAAAGGATTCGGCGGAGGCGTTTGGAACGGAACTTTCGGTGTTTTATCTGTCTTTATTGCTTTTCTAGTTGCTTATAACTTGGCGAACAGCTACGGCAAAGATGGTGTTTCAACTGGTGTTGTTTCAGTGGCTTGCTTCTTTACACTAGGTGCAGCTACTAGTGGTATGAACTCTACTGGATTATTCGTCGCTTTAATCGTAGCAATCGTTGTTACTGAGTTATTCCGTCGCCTATTGGGTAACCCTAAACTAGTGGTAAAAATGCCTGATGGTGTTCCACCTGCAGTAGCTAAATCATTTGCAGCGTTGTTCCCAGCAATGATTACAATTTCTTTATTCGGTTTAGTAGCAGCAGTTATCGCTGGTTTTGGTGTTGAAGATATGTTTGCTGCTTTCTATGCAATGGTACAAGAACCATTCATGGGCTTGGCAAACTCTTACGGCTCAGCTTTACTAATTGCTTTCATTACACCATTCTTATGGTTCTTCGGTTTACACGGTGCCAACATGATCGACCCATTCATGCAAGCAATCAATGCACCAGCAATCGAAGCAAACATGGCAGCACTTAGCGCAGGTAAAGCAGCTCCTTATATCGTAAACAAACCATTCATCGATTCATTCGTTAACATGGGTGGTACTGGGGTAACACTTGGTTTGATTATCGCAATTTATTTAGTAGGACGTAAACATAAAGCCTTCATGGTAGTAAACAACTTGGCAGCAGCTCCAGGTGTATTCAACATCAATGAGCCATTAATGTTCGGTTTGCCATTAGTATTGAACCCAATTATGTTCATTCCATTTATCCTAACGCCGATGGTCTGTGTAACGACTGCCTACTTTGCAACTAAATTTGGTTTAGTGCCGCCAGCAACTGTTATGCCGCCATGGGTAACACCACCAATCTTAGGTGGATTCTTGGCAACACAAAGTATCTCAGGTGCGGTATTAGCAGCAGTAAACTTAGCAATCTCAATCGTTATGTATGTACCTTTCGTAATGCTTTCTACCAAACAAGAACTAAAACGCGAAGCAGCACAATAAGTCAAAGAAAGGATTCAAGGATCAATGGATTCTTGAGTCCTTTTTCCTAATGCTGCTTTTCCCAGATTCCATAGGGAAAAGGCATTAAGCAATAGGCAAGCAAATAATTGAATCATTATAGTGAAAAAGGATGCGTACGAAAAATCAATACCTTGCAAATAAGATAGCATCACAACGCTTTTTGTAGTTATTAACAGACGAAAAGCAGCTAGACTTTTTTATCTAACAAAGTAAGTGAGTATTCAACAGTTCGCTATTTACACATATGCTTACAAGTTCAAAAAATTAATCAACTAAAAGTACTCTCACAAAGTCAATAAATGAAAAACCTTTGTGTATAATCTTTAGTAGCACAACAAAAACTTTTCATATAGTCAGGAGAAAACCATGAAACAATTTCCAACAAATTTTTGGTGGGGAGCAGCCACCTCAGGACCACAAAGCGAAGGCCGCTTTAACAAAAAACATGCCAATGTATTCGATTATCATTATGAGATTGAACCAGAAGTTTTCTATAATCAAGTAGGACCAGATACTGCATCGAACTTTTACAACAGCTACAAAGAAGATATCCAAATGATGCGCTCTATCGGCATGAACAGTATGCGTACCAGCATTCAGTGGAGTCGATTAATTGATGATTTGGAAACCAATACAGTTAATGAAGACGCTGTTCGTTATTACAATGATGTGATCAATACGATGCTGGATGAAGGCATGACACCGGTCATGAACTTACATCATTTCGATTTGCCAGTCGAACTGTTTGATAAATATGGCGGTTGGGAATCGAAAAAAGTAGTGGATTTATACGTAGGTTTTGCTAAGCGTTGTTTTGAATTGTTTGGCGACCGAGTGAAATACTGGGCAACTCACAATGAACCAATGGTAGTAGTTGAGGGGGAATATCTTTTCCAATTCCATTATCCTAATATAGTTGATGGTAAAAAAGCAGTCCAAGTGGCCTACAATTTAAATCTTGCTTCTGCGAAAGCCATCAAAGCCTTTCGTGAGCTGGCAATTGCAGATGCACAAATTGGAACAATTTTGAATTTGACTCCAACCTACGCCGCTTCAAACAGCGAAGAAGATCAAGAAGCTGCACGGATTGCGGAACTTTGGAATAATAAGATGTTTCTTGAACCAGCTGTTTACGGACATTTCCCAGCTGAATTGGAAGAACTATTAACTAAAGACAATGTATTATGGGAAAGTACTGACGAAGAAAAACTAATTTTGAAAGAAAATACTGTAGATTTCTTAGGTGTGAATTTCTATCATCCGAATCGAGTGAAGTCTCCCGATGTTGCACCGAATTCTGTGGGATCATGGATGCCAGACCGTTACTATGATGCTTATGACATGCCGGGGCGACGGGTTAACCTTGATCGCGGCTGGGAAATTTATCCCAAAGCCTTGTATGATATTGCCGTGAATATTCGCGATAATTACAAAAATATTCCATGGTATGTATCAGAGAATGGGATGGGGGTTTCCAACGAGAACCGCTTTAAGAATGCAGAAGGCATGATTGAGGATGATTATCGAATTGATTTTGTCCAAGAGCATTTAGAGTGGCTGCATAAGGGAATCGAAGAAGGTTCAAAATGCTTTGGGTACCATATGTGGACACCAATTGACTGCTGGTCTTGGTTGAATGCCTACAAAAATCGTTATGGATTTATTTCCAACGATATTCATACGCAAATCAAAACTGTAAAAAAATCTGGTCATTGGTTCAAACAAGTTGCTGAACAAAATGGCTTAAAAGATTAAACCCAAGGAGGCACCACATGAAAAGAGAACTAGGTGTATCAATTTATCCCGATCATAGCAATCCGCAGGAGGATCGTCAGTATTTAAAAAAAGCGGCAGATCTTGGCTATACCCGCATCTTTATGAGCATGCTGGAGGTAACCGACGGCAAAGATAAGGTTCGTGAAAAATTCCAAGGAATCATTGGCTATGCCAAAGAGCTGGAATTCGAGACCGTTTTGGATATCGCACCTTCCATTTTCGATGAGCTGGAAATCTCCTATGATGACCTAAGCTTTTTCGCAGAATTAGGAGCAGAAGGTATTCGTTTAGATGAAGGCTTTGATGGCAACAAAGAAGCGATGTTAACATTTAATCCAGAAGGACTGGCGATTGAACTGAATATGAGCAACAATGTCGCTTACTTGGAGAATATTTTATCTTATGAAGCCAACAAACCATTTTTGTATGGCTGTCATAATTTTTATCCGCAAAGCGGTTCGGCCTTGCCATACGATTTCTTTATTTCCTGCAGCGAGCGCTTTAAACGCCAGGGCATCAAGACAGCGGCTTTTGTAACAAGTTCAGCGGCACAGTATGGTCCTTGGGATGTGAATGACGGGTTGCCAACTTTAGAAATGCATCGTCATCTGCCAATTGATTTACAAGCTCGTCATATGTTTGCTACTGGATTAATCGATACAGTGATTATTGGCAATGCTTACGCCTCCGATGAAGAGTTAGCAAAGGTAGCCGCGATTGACCGCTACAAACTAAGTCTAAGTGTCGAATTGGTTCCAGAAATTAATGAGGTAGAAAAGAAGATTATCAACTACGACAAGCATTTCCGTCGCGGAGATATTACAGCTTCTATGGTTCGGTCGACACAAGTTCGAGTGAACTACAGTGACGTTGCGAATGCGCCTCATGATAATGAGCAGGAGTTCCAAGTTGGGGATGTGGTGATCGGCAACGATAAATTCGGTAAATACAAAAATGAGCTGCAAATCATCCTAGAACCGCATAGCGATGATCGAAAAAACCTAGTCGGCAGAGTTCCGCAAGACGAATTAATTATGCTGGAGTTCCTGCGTCCATGGGTAAAATTTCAGTTTGTTCCTAAATAAAGGCAGCGTAAATTAGAAATTGATGAAATTTTCTAGTTGACAAACCCTTGGCCCCGGTGTAAAGTAAAAACAACTTAATCAAACGACAATGAAAAGAAGAGTAGCAGGTAAGTTGCTTCTAGAGAGTCTCTGGCAGGTGGAAAGAGACAGCAGTTAGTTGTGAACCACATCTTTGAGTCGACTAGTTGAAGCAAGTAGGCTAGTCCGGGAGGGCCCGTTACAGCTGTGGTCAATTTGACCAGTGGAGATTGCTTGTCGTGAGACAGCAATGAAAAAAGGTGGAACCGCGTAACTTACGTCCTTTAGTCATTATGACTAAAGGACTTTTTTTATTTCACCAAGCTGGCATTGACCCGAAGAGGCTTTTTCTGTAAAAGGAAAGCAAACAAGAGGTGGAACCACGTTCAATGACGTCCTCTGGCAAACAGCCAGGGGACTTTTTTTATTTTAGGGAGGAACATGCAGGATGAATTATTTAATCGAAGTTATGCCGCAATTATTAACCGGAGCTAGTACAACATTGAAATTATTTTTATACACGATTGTTGGATCACTGCCGTTAGGGATTTTACTTTCCTTTGGGCTATCTAGTCGGATCACTCCGATAAAATGGATTTTACAGCTCTACGTTTGGATTATGCGGGGAACCCCGCTGCTGCTGCAATTGATTTTTGTTTTTTACGGTCTGCCGCTGGTAGGAATCGTATTTGACCGCTTTGAAGCAGCACTGTTCGCATTTGTTTTAAACTATGCCGCTTATTATGCTGAAATTTTCCGTGGCGGGATTCAATCGATTCCGTTAGGTCAATACGAAGCATCACGAGTTTTGGGACTGACTCCGTTTCAAACCATTACCCGTATCATTATTCCACAGGTAGTAAAAATTGTTTTACCCTCTGTCGGTAATGAAGTAATCAATCTGGTTAAAGATACTTCGCTAGTCTACATCTTAGGTTTATCTGATGTAATGCGGGCTGGAAAAATTGCGATGGAACGAGACACCACTTTATTGCCGTTGTTAGGAGTTGCGTTGATTTATCTAGTAATGACTGGAATTACAACGGTAGTTATGAAGCAATTGGAAAATCGTCTAAACTACTATCGCTAATATGTGAAAGAGGAGAATCTACATGATTGAATTAAAAAATGTCAATAAATCATTTGGCAATAAAAAAGTTATCAATAATCTAGACCTAGTGATTCCAGATGGGCAAATTCTTGCTATCGTTGGACCTTCTGGCGGTGGGAAAACGACGCTGCTTCGGACTTTAGCAGGTTTGGAAAAAGCAGATAGCGGAACTTTTCTGTTGGACGGCGAACCGTTTAATCCAGCAGCCGACAAACAAACAGAACAAGTTGTCGGTGTGGTATTCCAAGACTTTCAGCTGTTCCCACATTTAAATGTGATGGACAACATCACCATTGGACCAAGACTTGTTTTAAAACAAGACAAGGAAACTTACACTAGCAAAGCAGAAAATCTTGCCAACCTGCTGGGAATTGAAGAGCTGTTAAACAGCTACCCTTTCCAACTATCGGGTGGGCAAAAACAGCGGTTGGCTATCGCTCGAGCAATGGCTATGAATCCTAAAGTGTTGGCCTACGATGAACCGACCAGTGCATTAGATCCAGCCTTGCGCCAACAGGTAGAAAGTCTAATTTTGGAATTAAAGAGTGATGGCGTTACTCAAATTGTCGTTACTCACGATTTGGTTTTCGCGGAAAATATCGCAGATAAATTATTGAAGGTTGAACCAATTAGTTAATGTAAATTACAAATAAAACCAAGCTTAAATCAAGGAGGAAGTAAGGATGAAATTGAAAAAATTTGTAGTGGGAGCAGCAGCAGTATTAACCGTAGTGGCTTTGGGGGCTTGTGGCAATAAAGACGACGCTGCGTCAGATGGCAACTCGTGGAAACAGATCGAGGAATCAAAGAAAATTACCATTGGATTAGATGATACCTTTGTACCGATGGGCTTTAAGGATGAAGATGGGACAACAGTCGGTTTTGATATTGACTTAGCTAACGCGGTCTTTGAACAGTATGGAATTAAGCCAACCTTCCAATCGATTGACTGGTCTATGAAGGAAAACGAATTAGACAATGGAACCATTGATTTGATTTGGAATGGTTATACGATGACAAAAGCTCGCGAAAAGAAAGTAGCATTTTCAAAACCGTATGCTAAAAATGAACAAGTGATCGTTGCGAAAAAAGACAGTGGAATTACGAAGGATGAAGATCTAAAAGGCAAAATATTAGGTGCACAGGAAGGCTCATCTGGTTACGAAGCCTTCAACAATGAGCCAGAAAAATTGAAGGACTTGGTTGATACAAACGATGCTACCTTGTATGCCAGCTTCAATGAAGCCTTTATTGACCTTGAAAGCGGACGTATTGATGGTTTATTGATTGACAGAGTATATGCAGATTATTACTTGAAGCAGGCAGGCAAAACGGATAATTTCACCGTTTTTAATGCAGGCTTTAACAACGAAAACTTTGCTGTAGGTGCTCGTAAAGACGACACTGAATTGGTTAACAAAATCAATGAAGCCTTAGACAAGCTGCAAGAAGATGGAAAATATGGTGAAATTTCCGAAAAATGGTTTGGTGAAGAATGGAGTATTCCTAAAGAATAAGTGAATATAGGCGAGCGAATTTGTTCGCCTATTTTTTATACGGCGAATTGTCAAATCAAGTGCAACACTTTATTGAAGAAGACTTCATAAGGTGTCTTCCAACCTAAACATTTTTTTGGTCTGCTATTTAGTTTTTCAACCATTCGATAGATCGTTGTATCTTCCACGGTATCCATTTCTTTTGTTTTCGGTAGATATTCCCTAATCAATCCATTCGTATTTTCATTCGTTCCGCGTTGCCATGGCGCATGAGGATCAGGAAAATAAAACGGAACGCCTTCCAAAGACTGGGTGACATCGAAGTGTTTAGAAAATTCTTTTCCTCTATCTGGAGTGATGGTTTTGACAAGCTCTCTATCAACAGTATTAAATAGTTCTGTCATCTTTTCGCAAACGTAAAGAGAATTTTTCTTGAGTGCTTTCCCTGCTATAAGAAAACGAGATTTCCGGTCAGTTAGCGTCACTAAACAAGCACCTCCTGTTTTCCCAGCCACTGTATCAGCTTCCCAATGCCCAATTTCACTCCGTTTTTCAGCAGTTTCAGGACGGTCGTGAATAGAGTGAGTGATTCGGATTTTCCCACGAGTTTCTGTATGGTTCTTAGTATGACGCGTTTTTCCTCTATGACGTAAAGAACGAACTAAACCGCGATTTCCTTTAGACAATGGAGTGATGTCAAACGTTCCATTATAAATTGCCCGATAAATCGTCACAAAACTGATGTGAAAATCGGCTTGCTCATAAGCTAATCGATTAGAAATCTCTTCTGGCGACCATTGAAGATCGACAAATAACCGGCGGACGATTGACCAAATCCGTGAATCATCTAGGATTTTATGTCGTCCACAATTTTTTCTGCGTACTTTATATTTCTTATTCGCATGGGAAGGTGAGTATTCTTTTTCACTATTTCTACTCAGTTCACGAGAGATTGTCGATTGGCTTCGATGGATGTCAGAACCAATCTCTCTAAGAGAACAGCCATTTTCATGGAGCAGAAAAATCCTTTCTCGCTCGACTATGGTAAGATGGGTGTAGTGGCTCATAATTGAATTCCTCCTGATAGTGTTCTTCGACAGACCTATTCTAGTTGGAAATTCGTTATGAGTCATTTTTTATGTGTTGCACTTAAATTGTAAATTCAAGACTCTAAAATACAAGAAAATGGGGGAATTACAATGAAAAAATGGGTTGTAGGGATGATGGGATTGGTTTTAGCATTAGGATTAGCCGCTTGTGGGGAAAAAGAGGTCAGCGGTGACGACAGTTGGAAAAAAATCGAAGAGTCAAAAAAGATTACCATTGGATTAGATGATACCTTTGTTCCGCTAGGTTTCAAAGATGAGGATGGAAAAACAGTCGGCTTTGATATTGATTTGGCTAAAGCGATTTGTAAAGATTACGGAATTGAGCCAACCTTTCAGGCTATTGACTGGTCCATGAAGGAAAATGAATTAGATAACGGTACGATTGATTTGATTTGGAATGGTTACTCAGTAACCAAGGCCCGGGAGAAAAAAGTGATTTTTACGAAGCCTTATGCGACAAATGAACACATTATTTTAACTCGCAAGGATAGCGGTATTACGGATCGTGAACAAATGAAGGGGAAAATTTTGGGTACACAGGAAAGTTCTTCCAGCTATGAGTCCTTCTTGAAGAATCCAGAATACTTAAAGGACTTAGTTAAGGACAAAGATGCTATTCAGTATGCCAGCTTCAATGAAGCCTTTATGGATTTGGAAAATGGACGGCTGGATGGCATCTTAGTTTCAGTTATCTATGCCGAATACTATTTGAAGCAAAATGATAAAATGGCTGATTTTAATCTATTCAGTCCCGGTTTCCAAGGTGACAGCTTTGCAGTAGGTGCTCGCAAAGGTGACAAGGCGCTAGTCGAAAAACTGAACCAAGGCTTTGAAAAATTGGAAGAAGATGGCCGGTATGCTGAAATTTCGGAAAAATGGTTTGGGACGGCTTGGGAAATTCCAGACAAATAAGGGATAAAAGACACCTTGATTCGATTAGTCAAGACTACTTTTCTGACTAAATAGCGTGAAAAGATGAAGAAGTAAAAAAAAGAGGCAAACAAAACTTTTGTTCGCCTCTTTTTTTTTGTATAATGGAACAAGTGAAAAGAGGGATAAAATGGCGCAGAAAAAGCGTACAAAGAAAAAAAGAAAGACAACCAAAAAACAAAAACAACTGCAGGAGCAACGATTAGTCATTATTATTGGTCTCATTTTTATTCTGTTTGCAGTTTTCTCTTTATTTAGCTTAGGCTTTTTGGGTAATTTGATCGCCAATGTTCTTCGAATGATCGGCGGCAATACGTATCAATTTTTAGCCTTATTGTTGGGTCTTTATGGGCTGCTGCTCGTAGTCAAAAACACGAAGCTGAAGTTCTCCAAAGGCCGACGCTGGGCAGGACTCGGCGTATTTTACATAGGTATCTTGGTAATCCTTCATGCGCGATTGTTTGCGAATGTCCAAAGTCAGAATCCTAACGTCTTGAAGACGACTTGGGAATTGCTGATGACGGATTTTCTCGGTAATCAAGTTACTCAAAATGTTGGTGGCGGGATGCTGGGTGGCGGAATTTATAGTTTGACTCATTTTCTAGTCTCTCAGGTAGGCAGTTACATTATTGCCACTTTAATGTTGGTGTTAGGCGTTTATCTGTTCAGTATGCTGGACTTTGCCCAGGTGTCAGATTTCTTAAGTCACTCAATGGATACGATTCAACAAAAGCTGACAGAATCCGATGAGAAGAAAGCTGAACGAACAGCCAAACGAGAAGAACGACAAGCTTTGAAGGCCAAACAAAAAGCGGAAAAAGAAGCAGCTGCTAAAGAACGACAAGCAGAAAAAGAGCGCAATCAAGTTCGACCGTTAACACCAGGAGAAAAATTGGCGAAGGAAAACTTAGAGCCGGTGGAGAATGGACCGGAACAAATGACTTTGGTGCCAATCGAAGCTTACCAGGCCAATGCTGAACCGAAAAAAAAGATGCCAGATCCAGTTGAAGAAATTGAAGAAGCAGATGTGGGCGACTTGGAATTTGAAATCAGTGCGGAGCCTGAGGACCACGATTATCAATTGCCGCCATCGTCCTTGCTGGATTCTATACCTGCTGCTGATCAAAGTGATGAATACAAGAAGATTGAAAACAATATCAAAATTCTCGAAAAAACCTTTGAAAGCTTTGGCGTGGAAGCGAAAGTGGTCAAGGCCAGTCTGGGACCGTCAGTTACTAAATTTGAAATTCAACCAGCTGTTGGGGTCAAGGTAAGCAAAATCGTCAACTTAACAGATGATATTGCCTTAGCTTTAGCTGCTAAGGATGTACGGATGGAGGCACCAATTCCAGGTAAATCCTTAATTGGGATAGAAGTGCCTAACAGTACTATTAGCACTGTGTCCTTCCGCGATATCATTGAATCGCAACCAAACCATCCAGATAAGCTGCTGGAGGTTCCTTTAGGACGCGACATTTCAGGAATGGTTCGAACGGCTGATTTGACTAAGATGCCTCACTTATTGATTGCTGGATCAACGGGCAGCGGAAAGTCTGTGGCTATCAATGGCATTATTACTAGTGTATTAATGCGGGCAAAACCGAATGAAGTAAAAATGATGATGATTGATCCGAAAATGGTTGAACTGAATGTCTACAATGGCATTCCCCATTTGTTAACGCCGGTTGTTACGAATCCTCGAAAAGCGTCGCAGGCCTTGCATAAAGTTGTGCAGGAAATGGAAGAACGTTATGAGAAGTTTGCCGCAACGGGTGTACGGAACATTACGGGCTTTAATGAGCTGGTCATTCAAAAGAATTTAGAAGATGGACAAAATCGTCCAATCCTTCCATTTATTGTTGTTATTGTCGATGAATTGGCTGATTTAATGATGGTAGCAAGTAATGAGGTGGAGGATGCCATTACCCGTTTAGCCCAAATGGCGCGGGCCGCCGGCATTCATATGATTCTGGCGACGCAACGGCCAAGTGTCGATGTCATTACCGGAATCATCAAAGCCAATGTACCATCACGAATTGCCTTTGCTGTTTCCAGCGGAACGGACTCCCGAACGATTATTGACAGCAATGGTGCTGAAAAGCTCTTAGGTCGTGGGGATATGTTGTTCCTGCCAATGGGTGAGAACAAACCGATTCGTGTGCAAGGGGCATTCATCTCTGACCACGAAGTAGAGGAAATTGTGGCATTTGTTTCTGATCAGCAGGAAGCTCATTATGAAGAAAAAATGATGCCTACTGAAGAAACTACTTCCTCACCTTCAGAAGTTCCACAGGACGATTTATACGAAGAGGCGAAAGCTTTAGTGGTAGAAATGCAGACTGCAAGCATATCTCTGCTGCAGCGGCGTTTCCGAATCGGCTATAATCGGGCTGCCCGAATCGTTGATGAATTAGAGGACAATAAAGTTATTGGACCTTCTGTTGGAAGCAAGCCGCGAGAGGTGTATCTGCAGAAGACAGAAGAAGAACCAGAAGAGACAACTGAATACTAATAGAAAAAATATCTTTCCTAGCTTTGGAAAGATATTTTTTTGATTCTGATTGATTAAGGTCTAGCAATAAACGATTGAGCTATGCAGCTTTATCATAACAGCGAAATTATTAGATTGTTATCTGCGAAGTCGTCTATGAGTAAGGCTGGTGTGAATGGTACGATGTTTAACCGTTTGTCGATGTCAGTTAGAAAGAAAACGATCACCTTGCGGAAACAGAGCGGATTTTCGACACTAAAAAAGACTGTCTTAAATTAAGCTCTCAATCAATAAAACAAACACAAAAAAAGCCAAGCTCAAAGGTTAAGCTTTGGCTTGGTAAAATTAATGGTTTTCATCAGGTGCTTGTCCATCATGAGCGGGCCACTGACACTCCAGCATTTGTAACTGAGTAAAACTTGCTTTGAATGAAGAATTCTCTGGGCTGCAAGCATAGATACCAAACCGAATGTCATCCTTCGCTTCCCGTAAATGACAAATCCTAATTTGTTGAAAATGGATGCCGTCTTGAGAACATTCAATACAAAAATCGCTGTCTCGCCGACTTAAGCGATACCACATAGATTTGATTGAGGCATCAATTGAAGTAGTTGCCCAATCAGAATAGCCCTGATTCGTTACGACACTTCCTAAACGCTGAAACTCTTCATTTTCATACTCAATCGATCCCTTCAACCAATTCTCACTGTCCAAATAGACCACCACACCACATTGATCAAAACGGTGCTGGCTATCAAAAATTGTTTTGACAACAAAAGAGAAATAGTTCTCCTGCGTAGCCATTTGCAGAATCGGGGCGCTGTCATTTCTGAAATGATAATAGGTTCTTTGCCATAAATCGGTATGAGGATCAGTAATAATGTCAATTTTGTTTTCCTGAATTGAAAAATTTACAGGTTTTCGCGTCCAAATTAGTTTATCTAAAGAAAATTCCATCAAGTTTCCCCCTAATGCCTGCCACTTTTTCAGCAAGTTGCTTTATACTAAAGTATACCATGATTTAAAAGAATCCCTTGAGTTTGTTTAATGACTCCCTACGTTCAAGGAGTCATTCTTTTTTGCATGTGAAAAAATTTCAACATTAATGTGTAACTGAGTTGTGTTATACAACATAAAATACCTGTGCTATATTTTGATTAAGTTGATAAGCGCTTACAATTGGAGGAAATAAAATGGAGGGAATGAACACTCGACAAAAAAAGTTAATTAGTTTGCTGGTACAAAATGATGAGTATTTACCAGTGGCTCATTATGCCAAATTATTAGGCAAAACCAATCGCACCATTTATTCAGACTTAGAGAAAATTCAAGAGAATTTTTTAAATGAACAAACAAGAATTGATAAAAAGCCGCGAATAGGAATAAAGCTGGTAGGAGATGCGATAGATAAGATGCTGCTTTTAGAGGCATTTGATTATGCAGAAGAGGACGATTGCTCAGATTGCACACCAGGGGATCGTCAATTATTGATTGCTAAAATGCTGTTAGTGGATGAGATCGTCGTTACGCAGCAGAAGCTGTCGGAACATTTCCATATTAGTGCCAGCTCAATCGCAAGTGACTTGGAAAAAATTAACGAAACCTATGCTGTCTCGTTAGTTGCTTCTAAAAGAGGCACTTGGATTACTGGCAGTGAAGAGGATCGTCAAAGAAGTCTGTTTCGCTTTTGTGAGAATTGGCTAGTTTATAAAGGTGTAGATAATGAGCAGCTTTTTTTGGACAAAGGCCAGCATGAGCTTCAAATGATTTTTGGCAAAGCAATTGTAGCAGTCGTCTTTCAGCAACTCCAGGCACTAAAGCAAAATCCAACGGTTTTCTTGCCTGAGCAGTATGAAAAATCATTGACTATGGGCTTGATAATTTTCTTGTCTCGACTGCAAAAGGGTCAGCATGTGGAAGAAGACAAATTTTTATTTGATCAAATCAAAATGATTGATACGTATTTTTTAGCCAGTGAGTTGCTGGAGGAAACCACAAAGGCCCTAGCACTCAGCTATTTGGAAGAGGATGTAGCTTACGTCAATCGCCAATTTGTAGGCTATGGAGTAAAAATTTATTCCAATCAGCCGCAATCACTTGAGGAAATGACACCGATTATTGACAAGGTATTAAGCAATATGAGTGAAATTATGCAGGTGGATTTTTCACAGGATGAGGAGCTGCGCAGCCGCTTTATCAATCATTTCATTCCTATGATCTATCGTTTGAAGTTGGGAATTGAGATTACAAATCCATTAGTTGATGAAATAAAGAATCAATATTCAATTATTTTCAGTTCGACCTGGTACGCGTTGGCAAATGTTGAACATGAATTAGCAGTTCAGTTTAACGATGAAGAAGTTGCTTTCTTGGCTATGTATTTCCAAGTGTCCTTAGAAAAAAGCCACAACGGCAAGAAAATATTGATCGTTTGTCCAACAGGGATTGGAACCTCTGAGCTGATTTACAATAAAATTAAACGGATTTTGCCAGCTCAGGATATTGCTGAGGTAACGACTGTAGATAAGCTGTATAAAAAGAATTTAGACAACGTGGATTTAATCATTTCGTCAATCCATTTACCAACAATTGATAAGCCAACAATTAAGGTTTCAACATTGATTACCCAAGAGGATATCAAAAATATTACGTCTCTATATTCTGATTTCTTCTATCAAGAGGAGGATACTGCCAGCGAGCAGACGACCTTCGAGTCATTAAAGCAAGTCATTGATCCTGCCTTTATTGTGACGGGAAAAGCAATTGAGACAAAGAGTGATTGTTTAAACTACCTGATTGATCAACTGGAAAAAGCCAAGATTGTTAATCAGGATTTTCGTCAAGAAGTCTTTGAACGGGAGCAGTTGGGTGAGACAGCGCTAGAAACAGGAGTCGCGATTCCTCACGCATCACCGCAAAATGTTTTGCAGACTAAAGTATTTATTCTGACCTTAGAAAAGCCGATTGTCTGGGATCAGCGGAAAGTCAGCTATGTGTTATTGATGTGTGTTGCCAAACGTGACCGCAGTTTAGTAAGAGGCATTATTACCGACATCCATAAAATTGTCCGTTCAACGAACAACATCCGCCATTTTTTCTTAGGAAAGAATGCGCAGGAAATATATCAGGAAATCAGCAGGGGGTAGAAATAAGATGGAAGT
Organism: Enterococcus sp. AZ071; assembly: GCF_050499065.1. Taxonomy (NCBI): domain Bacteria; kingdom Bacillati; phylum Bacillota; class Bacilli; order Lactobacillales; family Enterococcaceae; genus Enterococcus; species Enterococcus sp. AZ071. Next base: position 1,665,741 of record NZ_JBIPAS010000001.1, on the reverse strand, counting down.
TATTACGAATGAACTGGTTGATTTGTCAACCGTTGGAACAAATAGTCAGGAAATCATCGAAACATTAGCCAAAAAAATCGAGGCGGCTGATCGTATCACTAACTTTGACGGTTATTTGCAAAGTGTACTGGATCGTGAAGCATTAACCTCGACAGCCATTGGATTTGGAATTGCCATCCCTCATGGGAAGAGTCCTCACGTGAAGGAATGTACCGTAGCCTTTGGTCGTTTAGCACAACCGGTGGACTGGAACAGCCTAGATGGCAAAGACGTAGAAATGGCGTTCTTATTAGCTGTACCAGAGGAATGTGCTGGCGATGAGCATTTAAAAATTATTGCTGGACTATCTCGCAAATTAGTTCATGAGGATTTTCGTGAAATGCTGAAAACATCTGCCAGTGAAGAAGAAATTGTTCAAGTCATTAACGACAGTCTAACCGCTGTATTAAATTAACTAAAAAAGGGGAAAATAAAATGAAATTAGTTGCTGTAACCGCATGTCCATCAGGAGTAGCACACACTTATTTAGCAGCCGAAAGCTTAGAGGTTGCTGCAAAGAAGCATGGAGTCGATATTCATGTGGAGACACAAGGATCAATTGGGATTGAAAATGAACTGACCATGGATCAGATTACTGCGGCCGATGCGGTGATTTTAACCAATAATATTGGTATAAAAAATGAAGAACGTTTCAAAGGTAAACCAGTCGTTCGGGTAAGTGCCGGAGATTGCATCAACAAAGGTGAAGCAATCGTCAAGAAATTACAGCAAAAATTAGGCTAGGAGGAACCGAAATGGTCAACTTATTAAAGGATACAAGAAAGAACTTAATGACTGGTGTATCTTATATGATTCCCTTTGTAGTAGCTGGCGGTATTTTACTGGCATTAAGTGTTCTTTTTTCAGGAAGTGCTGCTGTTCCAGAGGAGGGTATGCTGGCTGATATTGCAAACATTGGAATTACTGGTCTAGGGATGATGGTACCAATCCTTTCAGGCTATATTGCTTTTTCAATGGTGGATCGTCCAGGGTTAGCACCAGGGATTATTGGTGGATTAATTGCCAGCAATATTGGTGCCGGCTTTTTAGGCGGAATTTTATCAGGGCTATTGGCAGGGATTGTTGTTTATTATTTGAAACAAATTAAATTGCCTTCCAGTTTGAGGTCGTTAGGACCGATTTTCATCATCCCGTTACTAGGAACTACCATTGTGGGTTGCTTAATGTACTGGGTGATTGGACAACCAATTGCTTCTTTAATGACTGGTTTAACGGCCTGGTTGGAGTCAATGGGAACGACCAACCTGATGCTTCTAGGATTAGTGCTAGGGGCAATGATCGCTTCAGACATGGGTGGACCGATTAATAAAGTAGCCTTCGGTTTTGGTTCGGCTATGGTTGGAACAATTGATCCTATAACTGGAATGCCAAGTGCTACTGCTTTATCCATTATGGCTGGAATTGGAGCGGCGATCTGTATTCCACCATTAGCAATGGGTGTGGCTACCTTGATTGCTCCTAAGAAATTCACAATGGAAGAACGCAACTCTGGGAAAGCAGCAATTGTTATGGGCTTAGTCGGTATTTCTGAAGGGGCTATTCCTTTTGCAGCAGCTGATCCATTACGCTGTATTCCAGCTAACATGATCGGTAGCGCAATTGGCGCTGCGGTTGCCATGGTATTAGGTGCCGGAAATCCTGCGCCATGGGGCGGTTGGATTGTCGCACCTGTTGCTCAAAATCCGATCATGTATATTATTGGTACGTTAGTCGGGGTAGCGGTAACTGCAGGGATTGTGATTGTGTTGAAAAAACCAGTGGCTGCTTCTGATGGAACTGAATCAGTACTAGCAGCAGATGAAGATATTGATTTAGATATCGAAATTATGTAATCATTTTAGGCAAGGGATCTTTCAAATAAGATCTCTTGCCTTATTTTGTCTTGAAAAATTGAGAACATGCTATACTAAATGAAAAGAAATCATTTAGGAGGAATTTGGAATGGCAAAAATTTATCGTGGTACTGGAATTTTCGGCAAGGATGCAATTGGTGTATTTGATGACGGAAAGGTATATAAAGGCACGGGGCTTTTAGGAAAAAATTTGGTGGGGTCTTATAAAGATGGGAAAATCTATAGCGGCAGTGGCTTAATCGGTAAAGATCATATCGGTAAATTTAAGGATCATAAAATTTACAAAGGGACCGGAATTTTTGGCAAAGACGCTGTTGGAACGATTAAGGACGGGAAAATTTACAGCGGTACTGGACTTTTCGGTAAAGATGCGATTGGTGCTTACGAAGGCGATGATGAAGAAGGTGCAGCAGCGGCAGCATTATTGCTGTTGGCTGAAGAATTAGAAGATTAATTGGCATTAATCAGTACTTTTTACTTGCTGTGGTACGCGTTCCATCCGCTATACTTTGGGTATAACCAAAGGAGGAGATAGCGATGAACGCTTATGTAGAAGTGCATGATCAAACAGGAACAGATTACTATTATGCATCCTTGGAAATTAAGGGGCAGCGGTTGTCTGTCCAACGTCACCAAGGCTTGTATAAGGTGCGGGAAAAAGAATTAACCTTAACAGGAATACATGATTTAGCAGTTAATGGCAGTGAAGATCGGCAAATTAAGTTTAGTTATGGCAAAGATACCTTCATTTTTTTCGACTCAGGAAGTGATATCGTCCGCTATCTTTATCATCAGCTTCTCACTGCTTAAAAATTTTTCAGGAGAATTTTATGGCCAATATCCGGGACATCGCGAAAAAGACAGGCTATTCAGTCTCGACTATTTCACGAGTACTTAATAATCATCCTTACGTTGAGGAACAGAAACGACAAGAAATTCTGACAGTTATGGCGGAGTTGAACTATGTTCCCAATCATACTGCTCGTAATCTCAGCTATGGTAAAACAAAAAATATTGGAGTGATCGTGCCTTTTGTTAATCATCCTTACTATGATCAACTAGTGAAGGGAATTGCAGAGAAGGCCTTTGTCCAGCAATATAAAGTTACGTTGCTGCCAACAAATTATGATCCATCAGTCGAAAAGAATTATTTGAATGAACTAGCTGCTAAAAGCTTTGATGGAATGATTATTGCCTCAAAGTCCAACAGCTTAGAGGTAATTGCCGATTATCTGAAGTTTGGCAAAATTGTTTTATGTGAAGATGTTCAAATAGAGGGATTGAGCAGTGTATTTATCGATCGGAAAGGTTCCTTTAGAGAGTCACTGAACTATCTGAAAAACCAAGGTGTCGAAAAAATTGGCTTAACTTTAGGACGAACCGGTAAACGAAGTAATAATTCAAAGTTGGCAATGCAGCTATGTGAAGAGTTGTTTCCCAAGTTTGATCCTGAATTGATGCGCTGGGGTTGTCAAGAAGCCGAAGACGGGTTAGCAGTCGCTGACTTTTTTAGGCAGCATTGTGTCGAAGGAATCTTCAGTAATGGCGATGAAGTGGCAGCTGGGATTATTGAGGGCTATGGAAAAGAACAAGCGCCACTAATCGTGGGACAAGAGAATCTTTTTATCAGCCGGGTAATGAAATTTCCCACAATTGATCATCATTTGCCCGAATGTGGTCGAAAGGCATTTGAAGCACTGATCGCTGAAGAAACACAGCAGATAAAAATACCGTATACGTTCGTAAAGCATAACGAAAGGACTTAGCTGGCTGCCAAGTCCTTTTTTCGCGTCTAGTTATCACACTAAAATCAACTGAGCAAAAGCACTGATCATCCGCTCATAATCGTGGGGGATTCCTTTATTAGCAATGACAATATCTACCTCAGACCAAGGGGCTACCTGAACCAAAGAGGTGGTCTCAAATTTGCTGTTATCCAACAAAACTACTTTTTTAAATGATTTTCGCAGCATCATTCGCTTTGATTCTGCATCCACCAAAGAGGAGGTGCAAAAGCCTTTGCGATTTTTAACCCCGCTAGAGCCAAAAAAGCAAAGATCAAATTGAACATCGGGATACATTTCTTTGCCCGTATCATTGCGAAAGGCCATATCGCTGGCTGAATATTGTCCACCAAAGGAATGGATCATATGATGCCCATTGGCCAGCTGTAAAATAGCAGCCAAAGATCCAGTAAATAGTTGGCGTTGGTCGAAGGAAAGCATCTGCTTAGCTAATAGAGCAATGGTACTTCCTTGGTCCAAGCCAATTACTCGATCTTTTTCAGTAATCAGCTCGAGTGCCTTTGCTGCAATCCGTTCCTTTTCCCTTAAATTAACGGTTCGTAAGGAAACGGGGGCTAGCTCTTTTTCCTTAACTAGTACAGCTTTCCCATGTTGCTTTTGTAAGATTCCCTCTCCCTCTAAATAAGCGAGATCTTTGCGAATCGTTTCATCTGAAACATGAAAATAGTTGACTAGCTGGGCAACCTTAATCGCTTCTTCTTGGTACAACCATTCGGTTATTGCTTTTCGTCGTTGGGCAATCTCAGCCGCTTTCATCTGAATTCCTCCCTGCTCTCACTGATAACGTATCATTCTATTCCAAAAAACTCAAGAAAAAATTTGGGAAAAACAGAAGAAATCCAAGCTTTTTGACAAAATTCAATGAAATGCGTGGCTTTATTGCTTGTGTATTTCTATACTAAAGGAGAAGAGGAGATGATAGGAAATGGCGACTGGAATTATCGACAAAGAAAAGAACATTGCCAATGTAGTCACAAACGGGAACGACCGAATTCAACGCATGAAGGATAATCTATTTAAAGAAAAACGTCAAATCTCTTTAGAGCGGGCCTTGCTCTATACGGAGAGCTATCAACAGACAGAGGGAGAAACAACCATTATTCGCCGTGCGAAAGCAGTGGCTCATATTTTAGCGAAGACGTCTATTACCATTCGTGAAGGTGAGCTGCTGGTGGGAAATCGTACTGTTCGTCCTCGTTCAGGAATCGTTTCACCAGAAATGGATCCTTACTGGATTCTAAAAGAAATCGATACAATTGCTACCCGGCCTCAGGATCAGTTTGAATTTACTGAAGCTGACAAAATGGTTTATCGTCAAAAGCTTTATCCCTATTGGGAAGGCCGTTCCATGAAGGATTTTATTAATGGGCAACTAACTGACGAAGTTAAAATAGCGTTGAAGGATGAAGTCTTCAAACTAAATCAAACAGACAAAGGTCAAGGTCATATCATTATGGATTTTCCGGCTGTTCTGAGTAATGGAATAGGCTATTATATTGAAAGCCTAAAAGAGAAAACAGCTGAAGAACCTGACAATGCATTTTTTCAAGCTGGCTTGATCATTTTCCAAGGAATGCAGGAGCATTTCCTGCGTTATGCTGACTTAGCAGAAGAAATGAGTCAACTAGAGAGTGACCGTACTCGTCAAGAGGAATTAACAAGAATTGCAGCGATGTGCCGAAAGCTAAGTGTTGAAAAGCCTGATTCCTTTTATGAAGCCCTGCAGTTATTATGGATGACCAGTATTGTCGGACAATATGAATCAAATGCGTCCTCCTTGTCATTAGGACGGATGGATCAATACATGTATCCTTACTATCAAGCTTCTCTAAATGACGGAATTTCTGAAGCGTTCTTGTATGAAGTTCTGGGAGATTTTTATATTAAAACAAATGATGTTGTGCTCCTGCGCAGCGAAAGCAGTGCTAAATGCTTTGCTGGGTTTCCAACCGGATATACAGTTGTTTTAGGTGGGTTAGATGAGTATGGGCACACTTCGGTAAATCCATTGTCTTATATTATGCTGGATTTATATCATGAGGTTCTTTTGCCACAGCCGAATCTTTCCGTTCGCATGAATGAATTAATTCCTCGACGGTTCTTATTGAAAACCTGCGAAACAATCCGATTAGGTACTGGAATCCCTCAGCTTTTCAATGATGAGGTTTGCGTGCCGGCCTTCTTGAGTAAAGGCGTTTCTTTGGATGATGCTCGTGATTATGCAACAGTAGGCTGTGTTGAAACCTCAATTCCTGGAAGAACCTATGGCTTGCATGATATTGCTTTGTTCAACTTATTACGCATCATGGAATTGAGTATGTACGAGCTGAAGGATAAAAGTGATGTAACCTACGATGAGCTTTTCGAAACTATCAAAGCTAAAATTGCTTACTATGTAGAGCTGGTAGCCAAGGGATCGGACATTGTTGATTTAGGTCACAGACAGTATGCACCCACGCCCTTTCTCTCAGTTTTAATTCAAGACTGTATAGAAAAAGGCAAGGATGTGACCGAAGGCGGAGCAAGGTACAACTTCTCTGGTGTCCAAGGAATTGGTGAAGCGAACCTGAGTGATTCCTTGTATGTCATTAAAAAGATGGTTTTTGAAAACCATGAAATGAGTTTCTCTGAATTGGTAGAGGCGATGGCAGCAAATTACACGGGTGAATACGAAGCGCTGCAAAAGCATGTTATCCAAGATTTCGAAAAGTATGGCAACGATGATGATGAAATTGATCTGATTGCTGCTCGCTTATTTAGATATTATGCCAAAGAACTGGAAAAATATACTAATGTTCGCGGTGGACAGTTTATTGCTGGAGCTTATACCGTTTCTGCCCATATTCCATTAGGAGAAGCAGTTGGTGCAACACCAGATGGACGGAAAGCTCAAGAACAATTGGCGGATGGCGGCTTGTCACCAATGGTAGGCCGAGACCACTTAGGACCAACAGCCGTTTTAAAATCAGTCAGCAAATTGGATAACTATTTAACGGTAAATGGCAGCTTGCTTAATTTGAAATTTCAACCAAATACGCTAAAAGGACAGCAAGGCTTAAATAAATTTGCCGATTTTCTAATGGCTTATACAAAACTAAAAATTCAACACGTTCAATTTAACGTTCAATCAAAAGCGACCTTGTTAGATGCTCAAAAGCATCCAGAAAAATACACGGGTTTGCTAGTTCGGGTGGCGGGTTACAGTGCCTTCTTTGTTGATTTGAATAAACAAATTCAAGACGACATCATTGCTCGTGTTGAACATGAATTGTAGAATAGAGGAATATCCATGTCCAAAGGATTAGTATTTAATATCCAACGCTATTCCGTACACGATGGTGGTGGAATTCGGACCATTATCTTTTTGAAAGGCTGTCCACTAAAATGTCCCTGGTGCTCCAATCCAGAATCAAGAAAAGCAGTCGCTCCAACGACTTGGACCAAAAACGGTAAGATAGAAACTGTTGGAAGTTGGCGCACAACCGATGAGTTAGTGGACGAAGTGATGAAGGATGAAATATTTTACCGAACCTCTGGTGGAGGAGTAACACTTTCTGGAGGTGAAGTATTAATGCAGGCTGACTTTGCCGCGGATTTGTTATCAGAATTTAATTATTTAGGTGTACACACTGCAATTGAAACAACGGGCTGTTTTCCTTTGAGGGAGATTAAAAAGTTAACACCTTATTTGCAGCAGGTCCTATTTGATTTGAAAATAATGGATGCAAAGTCAAGTAAACGAGTGATAGGTTCTGAGATTAAAATGGTCAAAGAAAATTTTGAGTTTCTCTTAAGTCAGGATCACTTAGAAGTGATTCCACGTATCCCCTTAATCCCCGGATACACAACAGAACCTGAAAATATTTCAGCCTTGATCAAGTATTTGCAAAATCTGGAGGTAAAAGAAGTTCATTTGCTTCCCTTTCATCAATATGGCAGCAGCAAGTATGATTATTTAGGTTGGGAATATACTATGAAGGACACAAATACGTTAACCCAGACTGAGATAAATGAAATAAAGAACGAATTTGAAGATGCAGGTATCTATACAAATGTTGATGGCTTAGAATAAGTAGGGACTGTCAGGAAACTGGCAGTCTTTTTATTGATTTTTTCCAAAGGCGATTGCTTTCATTTTTTTAATCGGTTATAGTATGAAGCGAGACTTTACCAGGCCGGCCCCTATTTGTGAAAAGAAGCACGGCTAAGACACAAGAAATAGGAGATAAGAGTTTGAAACCATCAATTTATGAATTAAGAAAAGAAGCCTTGATTGATTGGCTGATTGAGCATGGAGAAAAGAAATTTAGAGCAACGCAAATTTGGGAATGGTTGTATCAAAAACGGGTAACCAGCTTTGAACAAATGAGCAACCTTTCGAAGAAAACAATTGATCTATTGGATGAAAATTTCTGCATCAATCCGTTAAAGCAGATGGTAGTGCAAGAATCAAACGATGGAACTGTTAAATACTTATTTGAATTGCCAGATAAAAATATGATTGAAACGGTCTTGATGCGGCAAGAATATGGCTTGTCCGTTTGTGTGACTACCCAAGTAGGCTGCAATATTGGGTGTACATTCTGTGCGTCAGGTCTGTTAAAAAAACAAAGAGATCTAACCGCTGGTGAAATTGTGGCCCAAATCATGCTAGTACAACACTACTTTGATGAACGAGGTGAAGATGAACGAGTATCTCATGTTGTTGTAATGGGAATCGGGGAACCTTTTGACAACTACGAGAATGTAATGGACTTTATTTACGTGATCAATGATGCCAAAGGTTTAGCTATCGGTGCTCGTCATATTACGGTATCGACAAGTGGTTTAGTACCTAAAATCAAGAAGTTCGCCGAAAACGGACTGCAAGTTAATTTGGCCATTTCATTGCATGCTTCAAACAATGAAGTTCGTTCTTCGATCATGCGAATTAATCGCAGCTTCCCCATTGAAAAATTAATGGAAGCTGTTGATTACTATCTGGAATCAACCAATCGTCGAATTACTTTTGAGTATATTATGCTTGCGAACGTTAATGATCGTCCAGAGCATGCCAAACAATTGGCTGAACTTTTAAAAGACAAAAAAAAGCTGACATACGTTAATCTGATTCCTTATAATCCGGTGAGTGAACATGATCAATATTCTCGTAGTTCAAAAGCAGACGTTTTACGCTTCTATGATGTGTTGAAGAAAAATGGTGTCAATTGTGTCATCCGTAAAGAACACGGTACTGATATTGATGCAGCCTGCGGTCAATTACGCAGCAAACAAATGAAAAAAACGGTTACGAATTAATCAAAGAATCCTTTCACTTACAGGTGAGAGGATTTTTTACGTTTAAGGAAATAAGGGATCAGTGGATTTATCGTCATCGAAAAAAGTCCAATGATAGGCGCCGAAGACTGAAAAAAGTAGCGCAGCAATAATCAATAACCACGTGTAATCATCAGAAAAAAGTGCACCCCCAAAGGCCACCGATGACAGACTTTGGCTAATTCGAAACCAGGTTTTGTGCTTTCTTAACTGCGCCAACTCTTTAGCATCAGTAATCAGTTTTTCTTTCATGATAGAATCCTCCTTTACGAGTTCATCTAAAGTTACTTCATAAAATTCACTTAATGCAATTAACTTTTCGATATCTGGATAAGTCTTTCCTAATTCCCAATTCGAAATCGTTTGACGAGAGACATACATTTTTTGAGCAATTTTCTCCTGTGAAACACCCATTAATTCTCTCCGCCCTTTTAATACTTTACCAACTCCCATAATTCTCACCTCACAATAATTATCCAAAATACCCCACTTAATTACTAGCAAAGAATGTTTGCATCGCAAAAAAATAGTGAATTGAAGAGGGAAAATTGCTACAATTAACAGAAAAGGTCGGAGGGTTCAGATGAACTATCAGGAGGATATTGAAACAGTTTTAAGTCATCGTTATGATCAGAAATGGGATTATTGGACGACAGAGGATCGCAGATTAACTAATGGTGGTGCATTTTCTTGCATTGCCTCCGCAAATTATTTATTGGAATTAGGTGTCTCACCAGAAAATCCAATTTTACAAACAGTTGGTGAGCTGATTTGGGAATCTTGGAAAGAACCGGGAGATTTCAAGCTGTATCCGAAGGGCCCCGTTTTTCCCTGCCAAACTATTCCAGCAGCAACCCTGCTGATTCGTTTAGGCTATTTGGAAGATCCTCGAATCAAGAAAACATTGACTCATTTAATGGAAACTCGCTACTCGGATGGTGGCTGGCGATGCAAGAAGTTCTATTTTGGCAAAGGGCCTGAAACCGAACACTCCAATTCTTTACCTACGTTAAATGCACTAAATCTATTTCGTCATACCGAATACTTTTCTGATGATCGCTTGAACCAGGCGATTGAGTTTCTTTTAAGTCATTGGGAAACGAAAGCCCCGATCGGACCCTGTCATTACGGGATTGGGACTTTATTCATGCAGGTAGAATATCCTTTAAGTGATTACAATATTTTTCATTATGTTTACGTATTATCCTTTTACGAATATGCGCGCAAAGATCATCGTTTCAAGGATGCTTTTGAAGCATTAAAAAAGCGCACGGTAGAGGATCAAATTGTGGTTGAACGAGTAAATCGTAAGCTGGTCAAACTGGAATTCTGCAAAAAAGGACAGGTGAGTGAACTGGCTACTAAAAAATATTTGGAAATCTTAGACCGAATGAGTGATTAATTGCGTACCTTTGAATAGATAAGGAGCGTGATAACATGAAACTGCATGAAATAAGAAAAGAATACGGACTAAACCAAACCACTTTTTATGGATGGCTGAGGGAGTTGGGGGCAATTAGAAAGGCCGATACAGGCTATGTAGTAGGGGATAATCATTTTGACGGGATGGAAAATTTGGTCACTCGTCGAGTAAATGAGAATGGAGAATTTATAGAACGAACCCAAGTAAAAATCGACAATCAAAAAATTCCTTATTTACTGGAAAAGTATAAGCAGTCTGGCTTGCCTAAGCTGTATTCTCCTACAAAAATGGCTGAAACGAGTGTCGGTTTAGAAGAACTATCCGCCTTGGAAACGCGAGTGGCCGTTTTGGAAAACCAGCTGTTTGTATTAACGCAGCAAATGCAGCTGCTGCTAAAGAAATAAACTCAGCCAGGCAAAGTTTTTGACACCGTTTTCTTTAGCGCGCATAGTAACGCGAAAGAGAGGATGATCAAAATGACAATGGTATTTGTGAATTTTCCAGTAACCGATTTGCCGCGTTCAATTCAGTTCTACGAAGCATTAGGCTTTAAGAAAAACGAAGAATTTTCAACTGAAGAGGCTAGTGCAGTAGTCTGGGACGACCATTTTTGGGTGATGCTGTTGACTCCTGATTTTTATCAAAAGTTTATCAAGGATCGTGAAATAGCTAATCCCAAAACTACCAGTGGCGTACTCGTGTCATTTAGTTTAGATAGTGCTGAAGCAGTCAAACAATTTGCAGAAAAGGCTAAAGAAAATGGTGGTGATTACTACCATATAGACATGGGGATTCCTGAAGATCAAATGTTTGGTTTGGAAGTAGAGGATCCGGATGGCAATATTTTAGAACCAAATTGGATGAATATTTAGCAAATAGCTAACCCTCAGTCTTAGGATTGGGGGTTCTTTTTTGGTCAAACCCTCCACTAAACCACCAATCTTTCTATTTCCCGTATACTATAGATCTATTTACCAAGGGGGATGATTGGATGAACGTAAAAGAAGAACAATATCTCAAAAGAGTCATAAAAAAGGTCAATGAAAAGGCCGACTCACTGGGGGAAACGATCGATTCCAATGAAGACCAGTACAAAAAGCTGAAGAGACATACCGTTGATTATAAGGCGGAGCTGGACAAATACGAGGTGTACAATTATCAACAGACGATGAATTTCATTGATCGCAGAAGTACACTGGAAACAGGCATCCTGCAAAAATTGAATTATCAAAAGAGCAGTCCGTATTTTGCTAAAGTAGGTTTTCAATATCAGCAAGAGCAGGAGGTTGAACCATTTTATATCGGTCGTTACGGTTTCGCAGATGATAGAGGGGAGCAACTGATTTACGATTGGCGGGCACCAATTGCCTCTTTATATTATGAATTTAACTTAGGACGGGGCTCTTATGAATCCTTTGGCAAGATATTCCAAGGCAACATTTTAGAGAAAAAGCAATTCGAAATACATGATGGAGAAATCCAGTTATTGGTGGACACAGAAGATACAGTCAATGACGAATTTCTACTACAGGAGTTAAGTCAATCCTCCACTCATGAAATGAAGACCATTATTCAGACTATTCAAAAAGAACAAAATGAAGTGATCCGCAATACTAAAACTAAGAATCTGATTATACAAGGAGTGGCCGGTTCAGGGAAAACAGCCATTGCACTGCATCGAATGGCTTTTCTGCTCTATCAAAAAAGAGCAAGCTTAACGGCCGAAGATATTTTGATTATATCGCCGAACCTAATTTTTTCCAGCTACATCAGCAATATTTTACCAGAATTGGGTGAAAATGATTTACAGCAGTTGGACATTACGACATTAGGGAAAAGCTTTATGGAAGGGACAGTTTCCGTTTCCAGCCGACAGACAGAATTAACCGAGATGATAGAACGCCCAAATTCTCAGCAAAGCAAAAGTTATCGATACCGTGACTCCTCAGAATTTTTTGAAAAATTAACAGCCTATCTTCAACAGTTAACACAACAGGTCGTTGCCGAAGACTTAGTACTAACACAAGAAAAGATCCTCTCCAAAGAAAATCTAGGCCGTTTTTTTGAAAATCCAAGACAACAGCCATTAGTTGTTTTGATTGAACAAGTCAGCAGAAGAATTGCAGAAGAAGAAAGGTTAGAAGACAGCAAGTCAGTCGCAGCTAAATTAAAGAAACGCATCGGATTTTCCAACAGTTTATCTGCTTATTTAAACTTTTTATCTACTTTACCGCAAGGGTGTCAGGGAGACAGTGATAAAAATCTTTTAGCAAGCAGCGATTTGTACCCGTATTTGTATTTCAAATTACGATTCGAGGGGATTAAGTCCAAGCAACAGATTAAACATTTAGTCATTGATGAAATGCAAGATTATTCCATGCTGCATTTTCGAGTTTTGCAGGCGCTTTTTCCGGGTGAAAAAACAATTTGTGGGGATATAAATCAAGCATTGACCAAGGATCAGAAACCATTTTTAGAAGAGCTCAGCGACTTGTTACCAGCCAACCAATTGGTAACGTTTGATAAAAGCTATCGCTCCAGTTATGAGATTGTTGAATTTGCCAAACAATTCGCTAATAACCCCGAGATGACAGCAGTAAAACGACACGGTAACCCCGTCGAAATGATACCGGTGGTTGATTTTCCGGATAAACTGATTAAACTAAAACAAAAATTAGTCGAATTTCAACAGAGTCGTTTTACGACTTGCGGAATTATCTGTCAAAGTTTACAAGAAGTTAAGCAGCTGCTTACCGAACTATCTATGCCACTAACGATTATCAACGAGAACACCAGCAAAGTTGAAGAAAGCATCGTACTAACAACAATTCAATATGCTAAAGGATTGGAGTTTGATACAGTAATTTTGCCTGATATAGAGATTGGACAGTTGAAACAAACGGATAATCGATTGTATACCAGCTGTACTCGAGCGCTTCATCAGCTGGTCATACTTACAAATTAGTCGTAAAAAACCCTGCCAGAATCCCATATAATTCTGGCAGGGTTATAAGTGCGTTACTATTTTTTCTCGCCGATTTCTTCTTTTAATCGATAAATTTTTGAAGGTCGGCCGATTCCTACTGGACGTTCACCAATCTCATCAAAATATTGCAGCATTGCCTTTTTGAAATTTGAGTGGTCAACGGTTTTAAAATCAATACCTAAAAATTTAGCAAATACTTTGCGCGCTTCAGTAATGGTAAATTCTTCGCCGAGTACTTGAAGAATCAATGGTTCGTGATCCATTTTATTCACTACACGATTGAAAGCTTTACGAATGATTTCGTTATGGTCAAAAGCAAGGGTATCTTTGCCAATTGACTTACCGGTTTCCAAATCAATCTCAATAGAGATATCGTCACTGGTTAAGGTAAGAGTGTCTTCCTGACGCTCCATGTTGAACCAACGGGCATCCTGCGTGTCATCACCAGCCTTGGGCGGTACTTGACCTAAGAAAGCAATGTAGCTAACCGTAATAACCCAGCCGCGAGGATCACGATTTGGTGTGCTGAAGGTGTGTAGCTGTTCCACGTTGCGACGACCAATCGTTAAGCCAGTCTCTTCTTTTGTTTCTCTGCGAACACTATCATTGGTTGATTCGTTGCTTTGTACAAAGCCTCCGGGCAGTGCCCATGAATTGCGGTAAGGATTGCCACGACGTTGAATCAAAAGAATCTTTAATTGATCTTCTTCTTTATTGTAGCCCATGACAACAATATCTACTGTTACTGAAGGTTTTTCATATTGGGGATGATCTTGCTGTTTGTACCAAGACAAAAATTCTGACTCGGAAGCTTCATGTTCATAATAATCCTTTTCTGCTTCTTTTGAAGGAAATTCTTTCATGACTATCCACCTTATCTTTTAAAAGTAATTGATACTATATTGTAGCATGAATAACGAAAAAAAGGGAACTCCATTTGGAATTCCCTTTAAGTGTTTAGTTAGATGCTTCAGTGCTGCTTTGTGCTGATTCTTCGGTAGAAGACTGGCTTGAAGCTTGATCAGATTCTTCAGTAGAAGCTTCTGATTTTTTGTCTGAAGATTTCTTAGAACCAGAAGTTCCAGTAGAGTCAGTTGTTCCTAAGAAGTCAGCCAAAATGTTGTCGAAGGCTTCATCCTTGATCTTCACGTTCGCTTTTTTCAATTCTTCACCGATAACTTCAGAAGTGAAGGTTTGATCTGCCATTTTAGTATTTTCAGCGATTTCATTTACTTCTTTTTCATATTTGCTCATGTCATTGCCCTTAGGAGTATTTTTCTCCATTTTTACAATGTAGTAAGCTGTTTGATAAGTAGAAGCGTCCATTGCTGAAACAACTGCAGATACTTCGCCGTCTTTCAAAGCAAATGCTGCTTCTTTTACTTCAGAAGGAACAGTGTCAGATTGTGAATCAAATTTGATTTTGCCACCGTCTTCTTTTGTCGCAGTATCTTGTGATTTTTCTTTTGCAATTTTAGCAAAGTCGCCGCCATCATCAAGTTGTTTCTTAATTTCGTTTGCGTCATCTTCACTACTTGCCAGAATAACTCGAGCTTCTACTTCAGGATGGAAAGATTCCCATGCAGCCTTTTTATCAGCATCAGTTAGTTTGATGTGGCTCTTGATTCCTTCTTGGAAAGCTAGAGACTGTTTCAGATATTCCTTGTAAGAAGATTTTGTATAGCCGGCAGATTGTAATTGGCTTTCAAAGCTGTCGCCTAATTGTTTTGCTTGCTTGTTGTATTCTTTGTCAATTTGCTTATCGGTAACTTTGTCTCCGTAGGCATTTTCAAAGACATCGTAGATAATCATGTTACGAACCAGTTGTTGATTTGTTTGTTCTTTCTTTGCTTCATTGTAAAAATCTTCTACGGTCAATTTACCGCCTTTCATTGTTGCGATTTCTTGACTGTTGCTACTTGAACAAGCACCTAAAACTAAGACGCTTAATAGTCCAGCAGTAGCTAAAACGATTTTTTTCTTCATGCTCAGTTACACTCCTGTATTCATTTATTTGCGTATTATTGCTCCTCAATCACTATACCATACTTAAATTTGTAAAATAAAGGCTTTTAAAGATAGTTTCTATAAAAATTCACAATAAAGGCATAAAAGAAAGGACGGAGCCGTAAAAATGCTCCCATCCTGTTGATTATTTAAATTTTTCTGGACGTTCTAGAATAAAGCGACCTTGTTTATTACCATTTGTTTGTAATTCTTCTGGTAAGTGGCTCTGAATGAGAGCTACTTGTTCTTGAATTTGTTGAATTCGAGGCTCAGCTTCGAATTTAAAATCCTCCAAGTCACTTTCTAATTCCGCCTTGAATTCTGGAACCAGCGTGTGAACAGTTGCTTTCAATTCCACCAAGGATTCACGAAAATCAGTCAAGCTGTCATTCAATTCGTCAGTTAATTGAACCACATCACGGACATCATTAACCAGTTTTTCACGCGTTTCTTCTCCTCTTCTTGGTGCAAGAAGAAGACCGCCGATGGTTCCGACACCTGCGCCAACTAAGAGTCCTTTGAAAAAGCCCATTTATTTCACCTGCTTCTTAATTGCTTCAGCAATTGCTTGCATTTCTTCTTTTGACTGTTTTTCTGAATGATCACCAAAGTGAATGGAGAAATCATCCTTTTTACTATAACGAGGAATTAAGTGTACATGTGAGTGAAAAACCGACTGATAAGCTAATTCTTTATTATTATTTAATATATTCAAGCCCTCCATTTCGGGGAAAGCTTTTTCTAAAGCTTTTGCGACCTTGGGAACTCGGGCAAATACTTCGCTGGCCAATGATTCATCATAGTCAAAGATATCGGCAACATGCTGTTTAGGGACAAGTAAAGTGTGACCCTTAGTTACTTGAGAAAGATCTAAAAAGGCATATACTTTATCGTCTTCATACACTTTATAGCTGGGAATTTCTTGGTTAATAATTTTACAGAAGATACAATTTTCCATAACAGACACCCTTTCTTTTTTTGCTTACTTTCACTTTACCATAACTTTTCTTAACTGTGCGGAAAAATGAAATCACTTTGTCAAAAATCTTTGTAAAACTTCTGCTATAATATAGAACAAGTATTGGAGGGAATAAGATGAGTTTATCTATTCAGCAAGTAACAGGCGGTTACGGCCATGTGCCTGTATTAAAGGATATTAGCTTTGATGTAAATAGTGGAGAGATGGTTGGCTTAATTGGATTAAACGGGGCCGGAAAATCTACTACAATAAAAAATGTAATTGGTTTGCTTACTCCTCAAAAAGGGAAAATTACGATTGACGAGTTAACCTTGTCTCAAGCACCAGAGGAATATCGGAAAAAAATTGGCTTTATTCCAGAAACACCTTCATTATATGAAGAATTAACCTTGCGAGAGCACATTGAAGTGACAGCGATGGCATATGATATTCCCAAAGAGGTAGCGATGGAGCGAGCTGAGCAGCTGTTGAGAACGTTTCGTTTAGAGAATCGTTTAGAATGGTTTCCAGTTAATTTCTCTAAGGGAATGAAACAAAAAGTAATGGTTTTATGCGCATTTTTGATTCAACCCAGTTTGTACATTATTGATGAACCTTTCTTGGGCTTAGACCCATTGGCAATTAATGCCTTGTTGGAATTAATGATGGCAATGAAAAAAGAAGGGGCTGCAATTTTGATGTCCACTCATATTTTAGCAACAGCTGAAAAGTATTGTGATCGTTTTGTTGTTTTACACAACGGGGAAGTGCGAGCACAAGGAACCTTAAGTGAGCTTCAACAAGAATTTCATCTGCCAGGTTCTTCCTTAGATGAAATCTATGTCGCATTGACAAAGGAGTCTGAGGCGAATGTCTGATTTTTTTAGTCAGCGGCTAAGACTGCACCAAAAGAAAATGATGAAGTACATGCGTTACGTTTTAAATGATCATTTCGTCTTAGTTTGTTTGTTTTTAGTAGGTGGTTTGGGGTTTTACTACTCAAATTTGTTAAAAGAGCTGCCGCCAGATTTCATATGGGGGTTACCTATTGTAGGCTTCCTTTGGTTTCTAGTTTTACCAGCAGGAAAGCTGGTCACTTTGATTGAACCAGCCGATACTACCTTTATTCTGCCGAAGGAACGGCAAATGGACGGCTATCTGCAAAAGGGGCTAAGCTATTCGTTGGTCTTCCCATTTGTATTAATTATTCTAATCGTTGGCATCTCAATGCCGTTATATGTTGTCAGTACGGGCGATGGCTTTATTAATATCCTTTGGTTTGTACTGATGCTTTGGCTTTTAAAATACAGCCATTTAACTATTTTGCGCATGGTATGCTATCAAGGAATTGAAGAAAAGGCTCGTCAGTTAAAGCTGCTTTGGTATGTGGCTAGCCTAGCAGTAATTGCTGTTAGTTTATATACGACGCCATTAGCAGGTACGGCAATGGCGATGATAGTGACCTTTTTCTTTTACCAAGCAACCAAGGCTGAAAATCGGTTGCTGGATTGGGAGAAAATGGCTGATTATGAACGCAGTCGCTTATACCGAATTTATCAGTTCATCAATTTGTTCACCGATGTACCGGAAATTGAAGCCAAGGTGAAACGACGCAAATACTTGGATGGTCTGTTAGCAAGAATTACTTTTAAACAATCGAATATTTACCTTTATTTATTTATGCGCCGGGCATTGCGGGGGTCTGAATATAGTGGACTTTATCTTCGTTTAGTGGTAATTGGCGGTATTCTTATTTTTACACTGCAGGATTTTCTTTTTGCCACTGGAGTCGCGGCGTTATTAATCTACTTGATTGGGTTTCAAATGATTCCATTATACGGTCAATTCGATTATATTAGTTTTATCCAATTGTATCCGGTAAGCCAAAAGACGAAACAAGCTTCGCTACAAAAGATGATTGTGAGCTTGCTGGTAATTGCTGCCTTTATTTTTGCAGGTGTTGCTTTAACCCAATTATCTGTCCTAAATAGTCTTTTGATGTTAGCCATTTTAATGGGAGAAATAGCTTTGTTTGTTTGGTTGTATGTACCAGCTCGAATCAAAAAGATGGAGGATTAACCGATGAAAATATTATGGAACGATAAAATTGTTGATGAATCAGAAGTAAGAATTGATACTGAAGATCGCGGGTATCAATTTGGTGATGGAATTTATGAAGTGATTCGTATTTACGATGGACTGTTATATATGGAAGAAGAACATTTGGAGCGGTTTTGGCGCTGTGCAGACAAAATTCGTTTGACCCTGCCTTTCTCAAAGGAAGAATTCAGTCAACGGTTGCATCACTTTGCTGAAGAAGTGGGGATTGAAAACGGACGGCTGTATTTCCAAATAACTCATGGAACAGCTAAGCCTCGCCTGCACGACTTTCCAAATGCTAAAGAGGTTATGCCGGTCTTAACTGCTGACATTCAAACGGCTAATCGTCCTGTCGAAAAACTTGAAAAAGGAATTCGCGGCGGATTTGTCACTGATAAACGTTGGCTGCATTGCGATATTAAATCAATTAGCTTACTAGGCAATATCTTAGCTTTAAATGAAGCAAAAGAGAACGGATATGATGATGCCGTACTGGTTAGAGATGGGATTGTAACTGAAACTTCAGCATCTAATCTTTGGATGGTAAAAGAAGGTATTTTATATACTCATCCGGATGGTGAATTAATTTTACCAGGAATCACTAAAATTAAGGTGCGGGAACTAGCAACGGCACTAGGTATTCAGTTAATTGAAGAACCTTTTACTAAGGAACAATTAATTGAAGCAGATGAGTGTTTCAAAACTAGTTCGGTTGCTGAAGTAATGCCGATTGTTAGTATTGATGGTAAAAATATTGGTAAAGGAACACCTGGTACGGTCACAAAACAACTACAAAAAGCTTATATTGACGCTATAGAGGAATCTGTAAAGAAAATGTAATCCAAAAAGGCTAAAGAAGAACATACATGCGCTTGACGAAGCCACCTTCCCTAGCTAGAATAAGAGGTACTGCGAAAAAAGCATGAGGAGGCCCATGAGATGGATTTTCAGTTAGATAGCGAATGGCGTGTCAGTCCAATCAAGGGCGACACCGGCAAAACCTACATCGGGTATCGCGATGAAGACCGTGTCTTTATAAAACGAAATACCACTCCTATGCTGGCAGCTTTATCTAGAGAAGGAATTGCACCTAAGTTGGTGTGGATTAAACGGACAGGCAATGGTGATACGCTAACTGCGCAGGAGTGGTTGGACGGTCAAGTGCTTAGCCCTGAGGAAATCAAGCAGCGCAACGATGTAATAGATGTTTTGTACCATCTGCATCATTCGGACTCGCTAAAAATGATGTTGAAAAAAGTAGGTGGACGTCAAGTCTCTCCTCAGCAATTGTTGGCAGATTTTGAAGAAAGGTTATCGCCGGCTTTGCAACAGAACAGTTTCATTGAATTAGTCCATAGTTATTTGAAAAAAAATATTCCTTACTATCCGAAAAAAAGCTACACCGTAGTACATGGTGATGTCAATCACCGCAACTGGTTAGTGTGTCGGAATTATCTTTATTTGGTTGATTGGGATTCAGTTATGTTTGCTGATCCGGCTTTAGATATTGGAACAATCTTAGGAAGTTATGTACCGCTTTCTAGTTGGAGCAAATGGTTAGTGAGGTATGGTATAAGACCAACTGATGCGAACATGGAGCGTGTATATTGGTACGCTCTGATGAGTTTGTTATTAGAAATATCCCGGCTGTATCGTCGTCAGGAATTTCGTCATATGAATCAATTAATATTGCAATTAAAACGAATTTTTGCGGGAAGCTGAACGATTTAGGTTCAGCTTTTTTTAAGGAGGAAATAAATCATGCGTGTAAGAAAAAGGTCGGGAGCAGAGGAACTGCTGGCTGCTCACCCGCAACTTGTTGTAGAAGACCCTCAAGCCTGGAAAGGTCGTTGGCACGAGCGTTTTGGCAACGATCAGCCAATTCATATCGAGATTGGTATGGGAAAGGGCCAGTTCATTAATCAAATGGCACAGGCTCACCCCGGAATTAATTACATTGGGATTGATATGCAAATAAGTGTAGTATCCTTTGCTTTAGATAAATTAATTGAAGAGCCGGTGTCAAACCTGCAATTGCTGCATGTTGATGGGTCAGAGCTAACCAACTATTTTGCGGAAAGTGAAGTAGATCAGATTTACTTGAATTTTTCAGATCCGTGGCCTAAGAAAAGACATGAAAAACGTCGTCTAACCTATCGAAGTTTTTTAGCGGTAGATGAAACCATTCTACGACCCAATGGAGCGATTCATTTCAAAACAGACAATCAAGGATTATTCGAATATTCTTTAAGCAGCTTTTCAAAGTATGGCATGATTTTGGAGCAGGTTTGGCTTGATCTACATCATAGCAGTTATGAAGGAAACATCATGACCGAATATGAAGAAAAATTCTCTAAAAAGGGACAGCCGATCTATCGGGTAGAGGCTCGTTTTCCAGATAAAACAAAAAAATAAAACTTTTTTAGCGAGTCGAGATCAGACTCGCTTTTTTTGCGTACTTTATCAATGAGGTGAAGGAGATGACGATTGAAGAACTTTCAACAGGCTTAGTAGAGTATGGTGCCAAAAAGCAGATGCAGGATTTCTATTTGATGCCTAAAGATGAGCATTATGAATATTATTTTCGCCAGGGACCTTATTATCATGGGCAGGGGTGTGTCTCAGGTGAGATTGGAAGGCAGTTAATTAGCCGCTTTAAGTATTTGGGACAAATGGACGTTAGCGAAAGGCGTAAAGCACAATTAGGTGCAATTACTTATTCCTTACACCAACAGGAGCAGCGGTTACGTTTGTCTACTGTAGGCAATTATCTGCAACGAGAGAGTCTAGTTATTCGTTTTTTGCATTCTTTTGGACACAGTCGTGAAAAATACTTATTACCAGAACAGTTACCAACAATCCTTCAGGCTTGTCGCTCAAAAGGGTTGTATCTATTTTGTGGTCCAGTCGGTTCTGGGAAAACAACCTTAATGTACAAACTGGCTAAGGAAAGTCATGGGCAAGTATTAACTATCGAAGATCCCGTTGAGATTGAAGAACCAGACTTTTTGCAGCTGCAGGTCAATGAGAAGATTGATCAAACCTATGAGGAGCTGATCAAATTATCATTACGCCATCACCCAGATGTGTTAATAATTGGTGAAATCCGCGATCAAAAGACGATTCAAGGAGCAATTCGAGCAGCCTTAACAGGTCATTGCGTATTTGCGACGCTGCATGCTTCAAGCTTAGAAGCAGCGGAGAATCGGGCAATTGAGTTGGGAGGGGATCAACATTTGTTACAAGATTGCTTACGCGGAATTATTTACCAAGAATTGCTTCCCTGCCAAGAAAATGAAGTGGGGTTATTAATGAGCTACACCTTTTATGATGATCCCCCGCAGCTTTTTACTTGGCAGGAAGGCTTAAGACAGATTGGGGAAGATATGCAATGAAGAAAAGACTAACTCCACAACAAAAAATTAGCTTCTGCCAATTACTAGGTGATTTGTTAATTAATGGATTTAGCCTGCAGCAAGCCTTACATTTTTTGCGAACCGCTGATATTTTTTCAGCAGAACTAGTGGAAATAGTTCAAAAAAATCTGCACAGTGGTCAACCTTTATCAAAAAGCTTTTCTCAATTGAATTTTTCCGCTGATCAAGTACTGCAAGTTGCTTTGGGAGAGATGCATGGAGGGATTGCTCTTACGCTAAAAGGAATAGCCAATCAAATGTTGCTGATTCAAAAGCATCGTCAAAATTTCATTAAAGCTGTTTCTTATCCAGCCATGCTTCTACTTTTTTTACTGTTGATTCTGTTGGGAATGCGAACCCTTCTTTTACCTCAATTATTAGACAGTGGAATGATTGCTGCTGATAATCCTTCGATTCTCTTTATTCAAGCAGCTCCTTGGTTCGTTGTAGCAGCTTTGTCCGCTGGGCTATTCGTACTAAGTTTATGGAACTACTGGGGAAAGAAACAAAGCTATCTTATTAAGTACAGCTTCTTAGCTAAACTCCCCTTTATTGGCCGGCTGCACCGCGATTATTATTCAGCCTATTTTGCATTAGAATGGGGAAAATTATTTGATCAGGGTCTCGAGCTTCAACAGATTATTGCCTGTTTACTAGCAACAGAAAAAAAGTCGCTTATGAAAGAATTAGCTGCTTCACTTCAAGAGAAGCTCGTTCAAGGTCAATCTTTAGCACATCAATTAAGAGACTACCCTTTTTTAACCAAGGAATTTAGTCAAATTGTTCAGCAGGGGGAAGTTCGTGGGAATTTAGGAAAGGAACTGCTCACGTATAGTCAGCTTGTTTGGCAGCGTTTTTTTGCCCGTTTAGAGTTTTTGTGTTCTTGGTTGCAGCCGGTAGTATTTTTGTTCGTTGCTTTATTGATTGTTAGTATTTATGTCGCTATGCTTTTGCCGCTATCCAGCGGTTTGGAGGGAATATGGTGAAAAAGAAAAAACTTGAAGGTTTTACTCTATTAGAAATGATGGTCGTACTTTTTGTGATCAGTATCCTATTACTATTGTTTGTACCAAATATTATGAAGCAGAAAGACTCTGCCCAGGGGAAGAATGATGAATCAATTGCGAAGGTTGTAGAGACGCAGATGGAAGTTTATGAACTAGATACAGGCATTCGTCCAACATTAGAAGTATTAGTAGACGAGGGGTATATTACAGACAAACAAAAAAAAGTCTATGAAAAAGTTAATCCTTAGATGAGGTGTAAATCGGGATATACGCTGTTCGAGACCTTAATTGTTCTAATGATAGTTTGCAGTTTTGTTTTACTGCCAACGTTGATGTTCTCCAACTGGCAGCGAAAACTGGAGGAACGATCTTTTTATTATCAGCTGGAAAAGTCGATATTACATCTTCAGCAGTTGGCGATCTGTGATCAAAAAAATGCTCGGTTTGACTTGCACCCAGATAAACAGCTGATTACTTTTACGGCCGTCGATGAGGAGCTACCCTGGAAAAATTTGGAAGTGCCAAAGTACGTTGTTTTGCATAGCGGATATTCCATCATGTTTAAAAGCAGTACCGGAAATGTTTCTACGAATCAGCCAGAGACTGGTATTCCTAAAATTAGATTCACTGACAGGTCTGGAGAAGTTATTTATCAATTTCAATTAGGAAGTGGTCGTTTTGAAAAAAAGTAGAGGGTACATTTTGTTAGAAAGTCTAGTAAGTCTGTCTCTGCTATTTGGGATGACCTATGGATACTTGTCGATTACTATTCATCTACAAAAACAAACACTGCAACAGTTGGAAAAGATTGAAGAATATCGCAATCGATATATTGAGCTTCGTCATAAACGACTTTATCCCTAAAAAAACTAGAGGAGGAAGATAGTGGGAGAAAAAGAGCGCTGGCGAATTAAGGGATTTACTCTTTTGGAATGCTTAGTGGCATTGCTGGTATTAAGTGGAAGTCTTCTTTTGCTAGATGGTTTGATTAAGCACATGGCCAAGATGGAGCAGCAGCTAACAGCCTATCATAGCCGTGAATGGGAAGTAGGCTTGCTGCAATTAGAAAATGAACTTGCAGGATTTGATTATAGTAACACTGAAGCCCATCGAATTGTGCTGAAGGATAAAGAAGGAAGCACACTCAAAATAGAAAGAGCCAATTCAACAGTAAGAAAAAACTATAAAAATGGGCATCAACCGTTGTTTACTCAGGTATATGCTTTCAGCTGTCAGGAAGTAGATCACACTGTAGAATTTGATGTTACTTTCAACGACGGCACAAAGAAGAAAGGAACTTGGGTGATTGAATAAACGCGGTGGAATTCTAATTTCTGTCTTACTGTTTATTTTTCTTTTCAGCTTTTTAGTTTTACAACTGCTGTTTACCTATCGTCAAACAGCAGATTTCTCAAAACGGACCATTCAGCTGTATCAAGCAAAAATTGCCAAGGAAGAATTTTTAATCGTATACCAACCATTGAAAGAAGAGCAAGGAACTTGGCTTTTTGACCAGGGGGACCTGTCCTACGAAAAAAAGAAAGATACAGTAAAAATTTGTGTAACTATTCAGGGGAAAATGTATACTTTTTCTGAGAAAATAGCTAAGGAAACCAGCCAGTCTGCGGGTAATTCCACCAATAAAAAAGAAACAACTGAAGGACACTTGAGAAATCCGTGAAATTTGTGAAAGTGTTAGTAAAGCGCTCGTCTCTTTACTAACACTTTTTGTTCTGTAATCGATACAGACTAACACACATGTTTGTGAAAAAGTTTTACAGGTAGTTTTCTTCCAAAAACACTAAAAATCCGCAATTTTAAAAAGAAAGCGATTGATTATTTTTAAATTGTCCGCTAAAATAGAACAGGTATCATAGGTGTTATACTAGGAGGTATAAGATGAATCCAGAAAAAATTGAAACAGCTTTTTCTTTGATGAATCAAGCAGTGGAATTATTGCAGCAAAAACTAGAAACTTCCTTTTTTGACGCCTATATCGAAAATGCGGAGAATTTAGTGGATGGTGCAAAAGTACGTGTGGTTGACCAAACACCTGATCAGCAAACCGTCAGCCAAGTAGAAAAACTCTACCAAGATATTTTAGAACTGAACTTGAAAAAAGAAGAATGGCGTAAAGTCACTCAGCTGCTATTACTGAAAGGCTCTAAACAAGAAACATTACAGCCTAATCATCAGTTAACACCAGACAGCTTGGGTTTTTTGTTTGTCTTTTTGATTGAGCAGTTAACAGCAGATAAGCAAGCACCTATTCGTGTATTGGATATTGCAGTTGGTATGGGGAATTTACTTCTAACAACCATTTCTAATTTACAATTAGCAGGTTATAAAGTTGAGGCGGCTGGTATAGATATCGATGATACCTTATTAGCAATCGCTGCTTCAGACAGTGCTTTAATGGAAGAAGAAGTTCAATTGTTCCATCAGGACAGCCTGCAGGATTTATTAGTAGATCCAGTAGATTTCACCATTGGGGATTTGCCTATCGGTTACTATCCCAATGATGAAAAGGCGCGCCAGTTTATCACTAGTTCGGAAAAGGAGCACAGCTATGCACATCATTTATTGATGGAGCAAGCGATGGCTTACGTAAAGACAAGCGGTTTTGGATTATTCCTGCTGCCAAGTAATTTTCTGGAAGCTGAACAAGGCCCGCTATTGCAAAAATGGTTGGGTGCAGAAGTCTTCCTGCAAGGAATTATTCAATTGCCAGACGAATTGTTCAAATCCGAACATTCTCGCAAGAGTATATTAATTCTGCAAAAAGCTGGTGGAGATGCTCAGCAGGCTGAAAAAGTGCTGCTGGTTAAATTACCTACCCTTAAGGATCCAAGTAAGGTAACAGAGTTTTTCAAAAAATTCGAGGGCTGGAAGTCTTCTAATTTATAAGCTAAAACAAAAGGAGAGTAAAAATGTCAAAAACAATTGCAATTAATGCTGGTAGCTCAAGTCTAAAATGGCAGTTATACCAAATGCCTGATGAAACCGTCGTAGCTAAAGGAATTGTAGAAAGAATTGGAATTAAAGATTCAATTTTTACGATTAAATATGGTGATGGAGAAAAATTTGAAAAAGTATTAGACATTAAGGATCATGAAGTAGCTGTTCAAATGCTTTTAGACCAATTGATCGACCTAAAAATTATTTCATCCTTTGATGAGCTTACAGGTGTAGGACACCGTGTTGTAGCCGGCGGCGAATACTTCAAAGATTCAACGATTATCACTGATGATGTGTTGGAAAAAATTGAAGAGTTAAGTGAATTCGCTCCATTGCACAATCCAGCTAACGCTATGGGAATTAAGGCATTCCGCCGTATCTTGCCTAACGTGTTAAGCGTGGCTGTTTTTGATACATCTTTCCATGCAACTATGCCGAAAGTGAACTATCTTTACAGCATTCCTAAAGAATACTATGAAAAACATGGGGCTCGTAAATATGGCTTCCATGGAACCAGCCATCGTTATGTGTCTGAACGTGCTGCTGAGTTATTAGCTAAACCGATCGAAGAAACAAAGATTATTACTGCCCATATTGGTAACGGCGGATCTGTTACAGCAGTTGAAGGTGGAAAATCAGTTGATACTTCGATGGGCTTCACGCCTTTAGCAGGTGTCACTATGGGAACTCGCTCTGGAGATATTGATCCATCATTATTGCCATATTTGATGGAAAAAGAAGGGATTTCTTCTATTAATGAAATGATTGATATTTTAAATCAAAAATCTGGTGTTTTAGGATTGACTGGTCTTTCAAGTGATATGCGTGATATTGAAAATGGCGCAGCTGGCGGTAATGAAGACGCAATTCTAGCTTTAGAAATCTATGCTGACCGCATCCGTAAATACATTGCTCAATATATTGCAGTTATGAACGGTGTTGATGCGATTGTCTTCACTGCTGGTGTGGGTGAAAATGGCGATATCGTTAGAAAAATGGTCTTGGAGCAAATGACTTGGTTCGGAATTGACTTGGATGCAGCTGTAAACCAAAAAATTCACGGCAAAGAGGCTGAAATTTCAACACCTGATTCAAAAGTAAAAGTCTATGTTATCCCAACAGACGAAGAATTAATGATTGCTCGAGATGTTGAGCGTTTAAGTAAATAAAAACAATGAAGAAGGTGACCTGGAAATGCCGATTAGCATTTCCAGGTCACCTTCTTTTTTAAGCATTAATATAATTCTCGCAAAGCATCAGCTACAGAAAAGTGATACTGAATATCGGTATCGATGTGCATAGTTTGAATCATTTCTTTTACCCCTGATTGCATTGAGCTAAAGTAAAGTTCCTGACCGACTTCTTTACGTTGAGCATAACAATCTGAAAGCACAGTTAATGCAGTTGTATCAATACTTGAAACGCCCCGCATTGATAGAATGATTCCCTCTTTATCCTTTAAATCATCCAGAGCCTTTTTCAGTTTTGCTGAAGACATAAAAAATAACGGACCGCTAAGATACACAACCACCCAGTCTTTCGTATGCTCAACAGGAACCATCGCCATACGCTCCCAATCAATTTCTTCTACGCTAATAGAGATTTGCGCCGATTTCGCCAAAAAGATTAAGCAGCTTGCTGCTACTCCTAAAATGATGGCTAAGCTTAAATCAAAGACAACAGTGGCAATCATAGTAACAAAAAATTTTACTAAAGCAGGATAAAACCTTTTTTGGCAAAATTCCTGTATGATTGTCCATTCATTCATTCGCCAAGCAGTTACAATCAGGACACCTGCTAATGCAGACATAGGAATGCTTGACATTACAGGAGCAAAAACCATCATAGATAATAGTAAAAATAGTGCGTGGAAAATACCGGTTAAACGTGTCTGTGCGCCTGATTTAATGGCTACACTTGTTCGTGCAATTGCCGCAGTAGCAGGAACGCCACCAAAGAAAGGTAGAATCATGTTCCCGATCCCCTGTGCCACCAATTCTTGATTACTATCAAGCTCTTTTCCAGTCATACGTCCGGCGGAAGCTCCGCAAAGCAGGCTTTCAATCATCCCTAACATAGCAATACTGATTGCTGGAACGAATACATCCTTCAGACCACTAAGGTGAAGATCGGAAAAGAACAGACGATGGTCACTAACAATTGTAGTGGGGATTTTTCCTACCGTAGCCACAGGAAGCTTGAATAATACAGTAAGAACAGTTGCTACTATAATCATTACTAAGGACGCAGGAATTTTTTGATTCCATTTTTTGGGAAAATAAATCATACCAATAATGACAGAAAGTCCTAAGAGAGTAGTAATTATATTGGGCGAGAATCCAAACTGTTGATAGCTTTGCAGCTTTTCAATTAAATTATGGCCTTCAGAATGTACGCCAAAGAAATTATCTAGCTGCCCTAGGGCTATGATAATAGCAATGCCTGAAGTAAAGCCTGTTATGACAGGTGCTGGAATGAGGGAAGTAATACTGCCAATTTTCAAAATGCCGGCAAACAACAAGAAAATACCTGCTAAGAAGGTAGCAAGCAGAACTCCTTCAAGGCCTTTAGTTGCCACAATGGACATAAGAATTGCCCCCATTGCGCCAGTCGGACCAGAAATTTGATAGAAACTACCTGACAAACTACCGATTACACCACCAGCAATAATTGCAGTAATCATTCCCGCAGCAGCATCTGAACCATTGGAAACACCGAAGGCAAGAGCCAACGGTAAAGCCACGGCAGCGACGGTTATTCCAGCCAGCAAATCCATTTTCAGCGTTCGCAGAGTATACCCTTTAAACTCGGCCCTAATCATTTTTAAGTAATTCAATCTAACCTAACAACTCCATTCTTAAAGTCAACAAATAGATAATACCACAAGAATTAAGCCAAAAACTTCAGCAATTGAATTAAAAACGTTTTCTTAGGTGAGAGAGGAAAAAACTGCTCACGGTAGACAAGGACACCTGTGAGCAGTTTTAAGATTAATTATTCGGCAGGTTTCAAAGCTGTTGCAAAATCAATTTGATTAATTTTACGATTTAAAAAGGCTTGTACTAGTAGCATGCAACCAAATAATATAAAGCTAGCCAGCATTAGGCTTTTGCTTGATAGTTGAGGTAGGTATTGCTGATTTTCAGTTGAGACCATTGATACATACGCTTGGAGAAACAGCCACCCCAAAGGCAAACTGAACACCCAGCCAATACTTGTTAATAAAGTTGTTTCCAATAAGGAGAGACGCAATACCTCTGACTTAGTAAAGCCCAATACTTTCAACGTAGCGAATTCAATAAAACGTTCAGAAAAAATCAGCAAATGGCAATTCATCATAATGGTAATTCCTAATGCTAAGGCTGCTAAGATTAATAAAGAAATAATGAAACGAATGCCTTCGATTAACTGAAGAGAGTCGGTATATTGCTGTTTTTTAGAAACAGAGTTGGAGAAAAGGGCAGACTCTTTTATTTGATCTTGCTTTTCTAGTAAAAGAGATTGCGGTAAAAAGGATTGATCCAGACCTTCCCATACCTTTTGTGAAAAAAACAATCCTTGAGGAGCTGAGAGGTAGGCTAAATCTTTTACCTGAAGCGGAATAATTGTTTGGCCAATCCTCACATAGATGGAATCATTTTTTTTGATTTGATAGTTGTTTGCTAGAGCAGAAGAAAGAATTACTTCGTTGTCCTTTAAATTTTGCAGGGAAAGTGTTTCTGAATGAGTGCTCAAATTCAGAAAATTTCCAGGTGAAGCAATGGTAGCAGTAATAAGCTGCTCTTCTGAACCATTTAATAAAGTAACTGTTTGTTGTTCCAACCATTGACCTTCATGTGAGAACAGCTTTTCAACTTCGTCTTGTTGTTTTTCAGCTAAGGGCTGTATGAAGCTAGCCTTTTCATTGTAATGATAGGTTTCATAAAAAACTTGATGCAAGGAGTGATCAATTGAATCATTAATTCCAAAGGCTGCTATTAGTAATATCATACAGCCCATCGCTCCAAAAATACCAAGGATACCTCGGCGTAAATTTCTCTGAATATCACGCAGCGTCCATTGCAGAGAAAAGGGGAGGTACTTCCAAATAAATGAATGCTCTAACCAGACTCGACGAAAACGCTCGTTTGTCTGCTTTTGCAAAATGACTGCAGGCAGTTTATTCATAATTGGCGCCACGGGAATTAGAGTGGCGAGGACACTGCACAAGGTAACAAGGGCAACTACCCAGTAACCTAGTGAGCTGGTACTATTTTCCCAGGCAGGTACAGAGAATTGATTACCGATTACCGATAATAAAATAGGTGATAGAACTCTTGGGCCCAATAAACAACCAATGAACGAACCGGCAAAGGATATTAGTAAGCCAAATAAAGAGTAATGAAACAATAAAGACCGTTTGCTTAGCCCTTGAGCGAGCAGACTACCGATTTGTAATTGCTGCTGCTTAACAAAACGCCTCATGGTGGCTTCCATTGTAATTAAGGTAAGAATTAAGAATAATCCAGAGAACAAAATTGCCAATCGTTTAATTTGCTCCGATCGATCAGTGAACACACCAATACCTGAACTATCCTTTTGCGAGGTCAGCTGTTGAAAATCAGAACCCCAAATAGAAGACAACTGTTTTTCTAACCACGCTTGATTCGTTTGATTTTTCGTGTCCAGCAGTAACTGCTGGCTTGAATAAATTCCCAATTGGGCAAAGGTCTCTTCCGATACATATGCATAGCCGACTTCTTTATGATTTGGCAAAGGTTGATCGGCACTTTCGGTAAAGTAGATAAATTCCGGCTGTCGGATGGTTCCACGGATTTTACAAATTGTTTGATTGATCGTGATCTCATCATTTAATTGATACTTATTTTCTCGGAAAAAATCTTGGTCCAACCAAATCCCCGGCTGCTGTTGCAGACTGGCACCTTGGATTACTTGAGGCTGACTAATTTTTGATTGATCAAAAGAAAGTAAAGTTAATGAAAGGTCATTGTTTTCAAATTGACCCACATGACGAAAAGACATCTCCTCTACAGAAGGTAAAGAGGCAGTTTCCTTTTCCTTCTTCTCGTCCAGTCGTCGGGTTGTTAATAAATAGTCGGCTAACTGACTGTCTGCTATAAATTTTTTACCAGTTTGCTCCATTTGCTGACTAAGATTATAAATACCGGTAAAAACAAACAGACAAATAAAGCTCATTAAAAAAACGGCGAAGAAACCTAAACCATTTTGACGAAAATCACGAATTGTTTTGCGGATTAACATTACCAGCTCACCTCATCAATCTTCAATGGATGAAGCTGTCGATCATTTTTAAGGATTGCGCCGTCTTTTAGGTGAATAACCCGATCTGCGATTTGGGCAATAGCTGCATTGTGAGTAACTACAATAATAGTATGTCCATGCACTTCCGACATTTCTTTTAACAGGTATAACACTTGCTGTCCAGTAGTACTATCTAATGCTCCAGTGGGTTCATCACATAAAATCAATTGAGGATTTTTACAGACAGCACGAGCAATAGAGACACGTTGCTGTTCACCACCAGAAAGTTCTTGCGGAAAATTGTTAAGTCGATGGGACATTTGAACCCTTGTTAAGATCTCTGTAGCTTCGAACGGCTCTTTCGCAATTCGTTGAGCAATGGCTACATTTTCTAAAGCAGTTAAGGTTGGAATCAAATTATAAAATTGAAAAATAAAGCCGATACTGTGACGACGGTAATTAGTTAGTTCTCGATCCTTGAAGGAGTGGATGGTATTCTGATTTACAATCAGTTCACCACTTGTTGCTTTGTCCATTCCCCCTAAAAGATTAAGCAAAGTTGTCTTCCCAGAACCACTGGGGCCTAAAATTACAGTAAATTCTCCTTTTTCGATAGCAAAGGTTACATTTTTCAATGCCGGAATTTCAGTGGTTGCTGTTAAATAATTTTTCTGCAGGTTTGTTGCTTGAATATAAGTCATGATCTTCTCCTTTTTTGAACACTATGTTGATTTATTATGTGCTTTAGTTTAGGATGAAATCATTCAAGTAACAATAAACAACGAGCGGCGGAGTGTTCAAAAAGGCAACAGTAGAATTGACTTTGTTGAATAAATGAACAGATAATGGAAAATTGTGGAAGGAAAGTACGATGTCGAATAAAACAGATCGAACGAAGCAGCACATTGTCACAATATTTTTTGAAATGATGGATGAAATTGGTTTTGATAAAATCACCGTAGCAGGGTTATCTAAGCGTGCCAAAATAAATCGAGGAACCTTTTATCATTATTATGTGGACAAATATGCTTTACTGGAAGAAGTAGAAGAGGAAATGTATAGCAGTCTCGAACAAGTGATGAAAGATCACGTTGGTGTGACAGTAAAAAGCAAAATTGAGCAATATGGAAGAGCTAATATTTTCCAGTTCTTTAAAGAGGCCTGTGAAAACTTGATGATATTCCTCTACGAACGCAAGGAATTAGCGCAGGTTCTGATTGGCGAAAATGGCCGCCCACAATTCATTGAGCGTTTGGAGCGCTTGTATATCAAAACCGTTCAGCTCAAACTTCAGAACGTATCGCCTGAGATTACAGAAAGTGAGAAATTGCAGCAGGAATTTATTTATTATGGTGTGATTGCTATCGTTAAACGTTGGCTGCGTACGGGTGCGAGACAATCACCCGAAGAAATTGCTGAAATTCTCGCAAAAAGTATGACCACGTCACCGATAAGCATTTTTGAAGAAATCGAATCTCGTTAAACGAAGTCCTGCTGTTAAGAGGTGTTCTTGCAACAGGGCTCAATTTAGGTTGAGTCAGCTTGACATAACTAAACGTTAGTAGAGACGGTTATCTACCTTCATTTTATGATACAAGAAAAAAATGAACGACAGTTTTTATCTAATTTTTTTGACAAAGCGACTATCAATAGTTCGTCTAAAACGGATAGCACAGCAACAACTACAACGATTATTCCCCAAATAGGCAGCGATATAAAGTTATAAAGGTAGGGAGTCAAAAACAACAGTAAGCCGGTTAATTTATTGAGCCAAGTATGAAGACTTGTCCACTGACGAAAACGGATAAAGCCGATAGTATAGGTAAACAGTCGAAAGACAAGAATGACCAAAGCTGCACGTAGCAGCCAAAGTGGCAGTGAAATTTTTACAAGCAAAGTACCCGCTGCTAGAAATAAAAAAAGTGTGTCTGCCAAAGTATCTAAGAATGTTCCTAGATCGCTGGAACATTTTAATTTGCGAGCTAGATAGCCATCCACTATATCACTGACTCCACAAAGTGTATAGATAATTAGAAAATTTTGATCAAAAGGAGTTGTAAAAGGCAAAAAAAGGGTCAGTAAAATTCGGCAACTAGTCATAAGATCAGGAATGTTTTTCATAGCTTTAGTATAAAAGAAAAACCAGCTATTTTCTATTGAAAATTAGCTGGCTAAACTTAACGTTTGATTAACTCATAAGGTAAGCAGATTTTATCTTGCTTTTTTTGATAAAACAGCTGAAATGCTTGGCGACCACAATCAATTAGGTGATGGTCAATACTAGAGAAATTCATGACTTCACTAATTAACAAATTCTCTCGACCAAC
Source organism: Enterococcus sp. AZ071 (assembly GCF_050499065.1). Taxonomy (NCBI): domain Bacteria; kingdom Bacillati; phylum Bacillota; class Bacilli; order Lactobacillales; family Enterococcaceae; genus Enterococcus; species Enterococcus sp. AZ071. Next base: position 1,632,263 of record NZ_JBIPAS010000001.1, on the reverse strand, counting down.
GACTATTGGAGTTGGGTAGTTTCGCAAAATAACAGCAGCAAGCTCATCACTGTTCACTAATAAACCATCTACCTGCTTGTTTGCGAAAAATTCTGCAGCTTGTGGGCCATCTTCTCCAGAGAAACAATCCCAAAAAATATTTGCTGGATCAAAATCAGGAAATACTTGGTAACTAAGTCTTTCAATTAAGACGGAATCCTGACTGATTTTTTTACTGCGGCCTAAAGTAACACCTAACTTTTTAACCCCACGCTCTTTTAAATAGAGCAGGGCTTCATGGATAGAAGATTCTAGATCGATATAAACAGAGCCAACGTTTTCCAATGCAATTTTTTGACAAAATATTAGTGGACCATAAGTAAGATAGGCGCGATAAAAATCGGGCTTATTGGCCATCGTTGTAATAATTAAACCATCAAATTCTTTGGCTGCAAATTGGTCCAAGTAATCTTTTTCAAGTTTTGGGTTATAGTTTGTCGGCAGCAAGGTAATTTTGTAGGAATAAAGAAAAGCTTCTTCCATTATTCCACTTAATAATTGGGTATAGTAAGGATGGTTTGTAAAGGGTAAAACCACACCAATATTTTTAGTTTCACCGTGACTCAAATTTTGGGCAGTTTTATTCGGAATGTAATTGAGCTCCTTCATGACAGCTAAAACCTTTTTGCGTTTTTCTTCTTTGATATAAGGATAGTCATTGATCACTCTTGAAACCGTTGAAACGGAATAGCCCGTTATTTTAGCTATATCTCGGATATTTGCCATAATTGATTACCTCTTTTTTTAGGGATAATTGATTATGCAGATCAGTAATGACAGCTGGACCAAACTCAAAAATAGCAAATTGCTCTTCTTCATAAGCGAAGATGATACGCTTTCCGCCATAATATTGATCTTCACCTAAATAGGAAATTTTTGATAAATCGATAACACGTTTGAAGGATTTCAATAAACCGACGGAACATGTAAGCACTAAACTATTGTCCTTTACCTGAATAAATGCATAATACAATTTTTCTTTACCATCTTTTTGAATTTTAACATAGGTTCTCATGTTTATTCCTCCTTTTTCTTATCTAAGTACAGTGTACTTTATGAAACGAGTTTCAATGCAAGCAGTTTATATCATAAAAATAAAAAACTTTTTTTGTATCAACGCAGATCAAAAAAATTGAGAGAAACGACCCCCATTAACAAAATTTGATTAAAGGATCTAGTCTATGAAAAAGCGTCATTTGTCCAATTTAAAAGCAAAGAATGAGCTAAACTGGATAAAAATCTTGCCACAACAATTCTTTATCGTTACACTGAATAAGGTAGAAATGCGAAAATTAAGGAGAAAAAGGTTGATGGAAAGTAAAAAAATAACGAAGCCAGTAAGAAGTGACTGGTTTTTACGGTTTATCAAAGGAATGTTTATCGGTTCTGGCTTTATTTTACCTGGTGTCAGCGGTGGAGCTTTAGCAGCAGTTTTTGGTATTTATGAACGGATCATTTCGTTTCTGGCACATATCACAAAGAACTTTAAAGAGAATGTCCTGTTTTTTATCCCCGTAGGATTGGGTGGTCTGGCAGGTGTATTTATTTTATCTTTTGCGGTTAGTTTCTTGCTTGGCGAATTTGAAACTATCATATTATGGTTCTTTGTCGGCTGTATCATTGGTACTGTTCCTGCGTTATGGAAAGAAGCAGGGAAACATGGCCGGTCGACGCGTGATATCGTCATTCTTGTGGTTAGTTTTGCAGCAGGATTCTTATTTTTGTGGCAGGGATCAGGCTTGTTTGGTGAAGTGGATCAAAACTTTTTCACATGGATGATTGCTGGGGGATTAATTGGTTTAGGATTGATTGTTCCTGGCTTAAGTCCCTCTAACTTCCTAGTATATATGGGTATGTATAAAGCAATGGCAGATGGATTTAAAACGTTGGATTTGAGCGTTCTTATTCCTATTGCTATTGGCGGCTTAGCGACTGTTTTAAGCTTGTCAAAAGTGATGGATTGGATTTTCAATCGTTATTTTTCGCCGATGTTTCATTTCATTTTAGGAATTGTTTTTGCTTCAACGATCATGATTATTCCCACCAACTACAGCGGAATCGGTTTCTTAGGATTTGTTGGCTGTGGGGTGTTATGTTTCTTGGGAGCGGCTTTAGGCTGGTGGATGAGTCGTTTAGAAGAGCGTTATAAACCGGAGGAAGAAAATTAAAAAAATTCAAATTAATACTTGCTTTTTTTTAAATAACCCTTTAACATATGAGTAAGCATTCGAGCTAGTAATAAATTTTCATGACAATTAGAGAGTTGATTCATCGGCTGAAAGATCAACACGTCTACTGAAATTTATGAACCTGTCGAAGAAGTATGTTGCGAAAGCAGCACGTATCTCCAGCGTTAAGGGAGCTGAAAGTTGGGTCATCTAAGAATGGCCAAGCAAGGTGGTACCGCGAAATTATCCGTTTCGTCCTTACAGTAATGTAGGGATGGAACGGTTTTTTTTATTAACTTTTAAGGGGATGTTTAGATGTCAAATTTACAAAAAGAAGATTTTTCAAAATGGTATTTACAAACAATTCAAAAAGCGGATTTAATGGATTATTCTCCTGTTCGCGGCTGTATTATTTTTAAACCAGACGGCTTCGAGTTGTGGCAGCATATTCAAGATGACTTCAACAAATTCTTGAAGGAAGAAGATATCCGCAACGTGTATTTCCCAATGTTGATCCCTAAACATTTCTTAGAAAAAGAAGAAGAACATGTGGAAGGTTTTGCACCAGAATTACCATGGTTGACAAAAGTCGGCGATGAAGAATTAGAAGAGCCGTACGCGCTTCGTCCAACTTCAGAAACCTTGATTGGAGATGCTTTCTCTAACTGGATCAATTCTTATCGTGACCTTCCTTTAGAGATTAACCAATGGGCGAATGTATTCCGTTGGGAAAAGAAAACGATGCCTTTCTTACGTACTTCAGAATTTTTATGGCAAGAAGGCCATACCGCTCATGAAACTGAAGAGGACGCACGCAACCGTACAATGAGTGCATTAGAGGCGTATGCAAATTTAATTGAGAATACCTTGGCAATCCCAGTTTATCGTGGTCAAAAAACACCATCTGAACGTTTTGCGGGTGCTGTTGATACCTATTCTGTCGAAGCAATGATGCGTGACGGTAAAGCCGTCCAAGCAGGAACGTCTCATTACCTTGGCAACAACTTTGCAAAAGCTTTCGACATTAAATTCTTAAATCGCAACAATGAACACGAACATGTATACACAACTTCTTGGGGAATTTCTACTCGCTTAATCGGTTCATTAATTATGGTTCATGGTGATGAAAAAGGATTGGTTCTACCTCCAAAAGTTGCACCTACACAAGTAGTCTTAATTCCAGTAGGCCCATGGCAAAAGAACCCAACTATTTTAGATCGCTTGAAAGAATTACAAGCAACTTTGAAAGCTCAAGACTTGCGTGTTCGAATTGATCAAACAGAAAATACACCTGGCTATAAATTTAACGAATGGGAACTAAAAGGCGCGCCATTGCGTATTGAATTTGGTCCTCGTGACTTGGAAAACAATCAGGTTGTTGTTAAAATGCGTGACCTTGAGGATAAAGCGACCGTTTCCTTAGATGATATCGAAGAGTACATCACGACAGAATTAGACACTATGCAAAAACGTCTATACGAAAGTGCTGCTGCTCGCTATAAAGAAAATGAGCACTATGACATTGATACGCTAGATGAGTTGAAAGAGCATATCGCCAAATCCAAAGAAACTGGCGAAGTCCCTGGATTTGTCTTAATCGGTTGGGATGGTACAGAAGAAACCGAGGCAAAAATCAAAGAAGAGACTGGCTTTACAACTCGCAATATCCCATTCAATCCTCCAGTTGAAAAAACTGTGGACATTGTTACTGGGGAACCTGCGAAACACACTGTGTGGATCGCACGCGCATATTAGGAAAGTTTCCGTGAAAGAGACTACTTTAAATATATAAAAATTCCTTCAATAACTGTTCGAAAAATCAGCCGCAAACAATAAGTAGACAGTGAGAAAATTTTTAACTCCCGCTGAAGTAAGTTTCTGAACGGACTTTTAATTGAGAGTTTGAGATAATGGTCTTAGTTGATCGTTGTCTTAAGCTCTTTTTTACTAGGAGGATGTTTATGAAAATTGTTGTATTAGATGGTCATGCGTTAAATCCAGGTGATTTATCTTGGAAAGGTTTTGAACTCTTTGGTGAAGTAAGCGTGTATGACCGTACCTCTTATACGAATATAGATGAAATTGTTGAACGTATTGGTGAGGCAGAAGTTATTCTGACTAATAAGACACCGATAGATGAAGAGGTATTATCGCAGACACCAAATGTTCGGTATATAGGTGTGATTGCGACAGGCTATAATGTTGTTGATACGGAAGCAGCCAAAAAACGAAAAATTGCCGTGACTAATATTCCGGCTTATGGAACCGATGCTGTTGCGCAGTTTACTTTTGCTTTATTATTGGAAATTACTAGTCAAGTTGGCTTACATAATCAGTCTGTTCATGCGGGTGATTGGGAAAAAAGCATTGATTTTACTTATACCAAGACATCTCTGATGGAATTAAGAGGGAAAACGCTAGGACTAATTGGTTATGGTGCCATTGCTCACGCAACTGCTAAAATAGCCCATGCAATGAATATGGAGGTGATTTATGCGAATCATCGACCTAAACCTTCTGAAGAGGAGTGGTTGAGTCAAGTTTCTTTGTCTGAGCTATATCAGAGATCCGATATTATCAGTTTGCACATTCCTCAGACAAAAGATACTGCTGGGATGATTAATGAAGAATCCATCATGAAAATGAAAGATCAGGTAATCCTGTTAAATACGGCTAGAGGTGGTCTGCTGGATGAACAGGCAGTTGCCGATGCTTTAAATGAAGGGAAAATCGCTGCAGCAGGAATTGATGTAGTCTCAACTGAACCAATTCAGGCTGATAACCCGTTATTAAAGGCCAAAAATTGCTTCATCACACCTCACATTGCTTGGGCACCCGTGGAGACAAGAGAACGTCTGATGGGCATTGCTGTAGACAATTTGGCTGGCTTTCTTAATGGAAAAGCTCAAAATATTGTGAATGAATAAATAGGGCAGCTAGACAAAAAAGTCTGGCTGCCTCTTTTTTATTGGAATAATTGATCGATCTTGTCGAAATCTTCTTGAGAAAGCGGAATGTCGCTGGCTTTAGAATTAGCTTCAACTTGTTTCGGGTTTTTGGCACCAGGAATGACAACACCCATCATAGGATGCTTCAGGTACCACGCTAATACTAATTGAGTAACACTCACATTGTATCGCTCAGCAATGGGTTTTAACTGATTCACTTTACCAATGATTTCTTTAAAACGTTCTCCTTTGAAGTCTGGATTTTTGCTGCGTAAATCACTATCATCAAACGTTGCTTCTTGTTCATATTTTCCGGTTAATAAACCAGAGTCCAAAGGATAATAAGGAACAAAGCTGATTTGCTCTTCTCTTAAATATGGAAACAGGGTATTTTCATGTTCTCGATGAATTAGGCTGTAACGCTCTTCAATTACATCAACATGCCCGTCTTGATTGGCTTCTTTCAATTGTTCCAGTGAAAAGTTTGAAACCCCAATAGCTTTTATTTTACCAGCTTGCTTTAACTCATACAAAGCAGCGACTGCTTCATTTTTAGGAGTAGATTCATCTGGAAAGTGAATGTAGAAAATATCTAAATAATCCGTTTGCAGACGTTCTAAAGATTCCTCAACTGCCTTTTTTAGAAATTCAGGAGAATTATTGAAGACTCCACCGTTGGACATGTCATGTGCTGCTTTAGAAGCTACAATGATTTTTGAACGATCAAATTCTTCTTCCTGTAGAACCTCCCCGATCAATTCTTCTGATCGTCCACGTCCATAAGAGAAGGCTGTATCCAGTAAAGTAATTCCGTTTCTAAGAGCAGTCCGGATCACTTCTTTTCCAACCTCTTCATCTAGATTAGGGTATAGATTGTGTCCACCAACTGCATTCGTTCCTAGCCCAAGCTTGCTTGCATATACTGAAGATTTTCCGATTTGTACTTCTGACATGACTAGTATCACTCCTTGATTTTTATTGTTAAATTATTTAAGACGCTAAATAGTCTGCTGATCAAAAATAAAAGCTTACTAGGTTTTATATAGAAGTCTTTTGTATTAGTTTAAAGCAAAAAAATAAAAAAAGCGAGACCTACTTTGACTTTATCCGCTTTGTATTCAACAAAAAAACTGAGACAAGTGCCTCAGTTTAAGTCAGTAAATAGTTCATCAATCATGGTATAGTCGGCTTCCGACAAGCGAATATCAACTGCTTTTGCATTTGCTTCGACTTGTTCAGGACGCTTAGCTCCGGGAATCACTACGCTAACATCAGGATTTTTCATGTACCAAGCCAATACCAGCTGGGCAACTGTGGCATTGTAGGTTTCAGCAATTGGACGAAGCAGATCAATTTTGGCTAAAATTTGTTTGAATCGTTCGCCTTTAAAATCAGGATTATCATTTCTCATGTCTGAGCTGTCAAAACCATTTTCTTCGGTATATTTCCCTGTCAGTAAACCAGATGCAAGAGGAAAGAATGGAACAAAACCAATTCGATGTTCTCTTAAGTAAGGGAATAAATTGATTTCAGCTTCGCGATGCAGCAAACTATATTGATCTTCGACCACATCGACATAGCCTTCTTGGTTAGCTTCCTTTAGCTGTTCCAACGAAAAATTCGAAACGCCAATTGCACGAATCTTTCCAGCTTCTTTTAATTCATGTAAAGCAGCCAAAGCTTCATTTTTAGGGGTGTGATCATCTGGAAAATGGATGTAGAAAATATCGATATAGTTAGTCTGTAATCGTTGCAACGCATCTTCAACGGCCTGTTTCAAGAATTCAGGTGAATTGTTAAGAGCACCGCCCTTAGTGACATCTTGAGCAGCTTTAGTAGCGATAATCACTCTGGAGCGATCATAGCTTGGCTCTTGCAATACTTCACCAATTAACTCTTCTGAACGTCCCATTCCATAAGCAAAGGCGGTATCCAGCAATGTGATGCCATTATCTAACGCTGCACGAACAACCGCTTTTCCTTTCTCTTCATCTAAATTAGGGAATAAATTGTGTCCACCAACTGCATTTGTTCCTAGACCCAAATCAGTTGAATAAACTCGTGATCTACCAATTCTTACGTCTGTCATTATTTCCTCACTCCTATTCTTTCAATTAAGTGTAAAGTGGAATGCAAAAAAAGTGAAATATCTTGCCTTTTCTTTTCACTTCGCCTTGACTTTCCGGTCTTTTTTTAGTAGCTTAAAAGATGATAATTAACATCAATGAAAGAAAGAGTAAGCAACGAAGAGGGTGCAGAGAGAATTTGCCTAGGCTGAGAGCAATTCCAAATCACGTTTCTGAAAGACATTCTGGAGATGAGCGGGTGCAAAGCCGCTCCGTATCGCAAGCGTTAATTGCTAGAGGGAAAAGGAAACTTTTTCAAAGATAGGTGGTACCGCGATTATTTCGTCCTTGTTCAGCTGAGCAAGGGCTTTTTTACGTCAATCAAGAAAAGAGGCAAAAAGATGAATTATCAGCGACCAAAAGGCACCAATGATATTTTACCTGGAGAAAGTGAAAAATGGCAGTTTGTGGAAGAAACTGCGCGTTTACTATTTGGGGATTATCAGTACCAAGAAATCCGCACCCCTATGTTCGAACACTATGAGGTAATTGCCCGCAGTGTGGGCGATACCACTGACATTGTATCAAAGGAAATGTATGACTTCCGAGATAAAGGTGATCGTCATGTCACACTGCGTCCAGAAGGGACTGCTCCTATTGTTCGGGCTTATGTGGAAAACAAACTATTTGGACCAGAACACAAGAAGCCTTACAAGGTTTATTACACAGGACCTATGTTTCGTTATGAGCGTCCGCAAAAGGGACGATTACGTCAATTCCATCAAATTGGTATTGAGGCTTTCGGCAGTGAAAACCCTAGCTTAGATGTTGAAGTTATGGCTATGGCAATGGACTATTTCAATCAATTAGGAATTCGACAAATCCGATTGGTAATCAATTCAATCGGGGACAAGGAAACACGTGCTGCTTATCGTCAGGCATTAATTGACTATTTAGAACCTTTTGAAGCCGAATTGAGTGAAGATTCTAGACGGCGGCTGCATGAAAATCCATTGCGGGTATTGGATAGTAAGGATAAGAAGGATAAACCAATCGTGGCAAATGCACCCAGCATTTTAGATTATCTTAGCGAACCTGCTCAAAAACATTTTGAGGCAGTAACTGAAACCTTAAAGCATTTAGGTATTGCGTATGAAATTGATCACCGGATGGTTCGGGGATTGGATTATTACACGCATACGATTTTTGAGATAATCAGTGATGCACCAGGTATGGGAGCACAGTCTACCATTTGTGGCGGTGGACGTTACGATGGACTGGTTGAAGAGCTTGGAGGACCAGTTACACCAGGTTTTGGTTTTGCTATGGGAATTGAGCGTATCTTGTTGACGTTAGAACAAGAAGATGTCCTTGTTCCAGCAATTAATAACTTGGATGCTTATGTAGTCGGAATTGGCGAAGGAACGAATATGGAAGTCCTTAAAATAGTTCAGGCAATCCGCGGATTTGGTTACTCAGCGGATCGAGACTTCATGCAGCGCAAAGCCAAAGCCCAGTTTAAATCAGCTGATAAGCAAGGAGCAAAACTGGTTTTAACTTTGGGAGAAGATGAATTAGAAAAAGGTCAAATCAATGTGAAGGCTTTAGCCTCTCACAGAGAGAAAACCTTCCCTCTAGAGGATATTTATCAGCAATTTAATGAAGTATATGACGAAATGATGACCTTCATTATAGAAGAATGATTCATAGCAAAAAATAATTACAAAGAATGAGGAGTAGAATAATGGCTAAAAGATCGGTTTATTGTGGTTTAATTTCTGACCAGTGGTTGGATAAAAAAGTAACACTGAAAGGCTGGGTTCAAAAGCGCCGCGATTTAGGTGGTTTAATTTTTATCGATTTACGCGACCGGGAAGGTGTTGTTCAAGTAGTTTTCAACCCTGAGGAATCCAAAGCGGCTTGGGAAGTGGCAGATCAATGCCGCAGCGAATATGTGGTGGAAATTACCGGGACAGTTATTCGTCGTGACGAAAACTCAGTGAATCCTAAAATGGCTACTGGTGATTTTGAAGTCAAAGGGGAAGAAATTGTCATTCTGAATGAAGCAAAAACACCCCCATTTTCAATTGAAGATGATCAAAATATCAGCGACGAAGTCCGTTTGAAATACCGATATATGGATTTACGTCGCCCGAAAATGACTCAGAATATCATGCTGCGCCATCGTTTGACTCAATCGGTCCGCAATTTTCTAGATAACAATGATTTCTTGGATATTGAAACACCATATCTGGCGAAATCAACACCAGAAGGAGCCCGGGACTATTTAGTACCCTCACGTGTTCACCCTGGTCATTTTTACGCGTTGCCGCAATCACCGCAAATTTTGAAACAATTGTTAATGACAGCTGGTTTTGACCGTTACTACCAAATTGTTCGTTGCTTCCGTGACGAAGATTTGCGTGGAGATCGCCAACCAGAATTTACTCAAATTGATATTGAAACAAGCTTTTTAACTGCAGAAGAGATTCAAGAATATACTGAAAACATGATTGCTCAAGTAATGAAAGATCTTTTGAATGTTGAAGTAACGTTGCCTTTCCCACGGATTACTTGGGATGATGCGATGGAACGCTATGGTTCGGATAAACCTGATACCCGATTTGATATGGAATTGATTGATGTAACAGAGATTGCTTCAGCAACTGACTTCAAAGTATTCCGTATGGCTACAGACAATGGCGGTGTGGTTAAGGCTTTAAATGCTAAAGGCGCAGCAGACAAATATTCTCGTAAAGAATTGGATAGATTAGGTCAGTTTGTCGGACAGTTTGGAGCTAAAGGCTTAGCCTGGATTAAAGTAGATGAAACGGGTGAACTAACTGGACCAATTGCTAAATTTATGGGCGGAGTTGCTGAGGAACTTAAAGCAGCAATGAAAGCTGAGGCTGGTGACGTGCTAATGTTTGCGGCAGATCAATTTTTAACTGCAGTAACAGCTTTAGGTGCTGTCCGTTCTAAAGTAGGGAAAGAATTAGGGTTGATTGACGAAAGTAAATTTAATTATCTATGGGTAGTTAACTGGCCTCAGTTTGAATATGATCAAGAGCTAGGGCGATATGTCTCCGCGCATCATCCATTCACTATGCCTAATGATGAAGATATTTCAAACTTAAAGGACCATCCAGAGAAGGTTTACGCACAAGCTTATGATATTGTCTTAAACGGCTATGAATTAGGTGGGGGATCCTTGCGTATCCATACACGTGAATTGCAGGAACAGGTTTTTGAAACATTAGGATTTACTCGTGAATCGGCGAATGAACAATTTGGTTTCTTATTAGAATCCTTAGACCTAGGATTCCCGCCAATTGGGGGAATTGCTCTTGGCTTAGACCGTTTTGCTATGCTATTGGCCGGAGAAGACAATATTCGTGAAGTCATTGCCTTTCCGAAGAATGGGAAAGCTGCAGACCCAATGTCGGATGCTCCAAGTACGGTTTCTCCATTGCAACTGTATGAGTTAAGCATTAACACTACAAATGTAGAAGACTAAGAATATTCTAAGATAAGCACGCTCTTTTGGGGCGTGCTTTCTTTTTAGTAAGAAACCCCGTATAATGTGTATGAATTTGTGGAAAAGAGGCCTTTAAATAAAATGAAAAAGAAGATAGAGGGTTGGCCGTATCATGATTTTGCCACCCGTTTGTCTGTTGCTGTTGTCTATGCATTTTTAGCTTCCATCGCGGTTAATTTCTTTTATCAACCAGGGAATATTTATTCCAGCGGTATAACTGGATTTGCTCAAATACTTACAACTCTGTCTCATCAATTGATTGGGTATACTGTACCAGTTTCTATTACTTTGTTCTTGCTGAATATTCCATTATTTGTTTTGGCTTGGTTTAAAATTGGTCACAAGTTCACAATTTTTACTTTTGTGACTGTCTTTTTAACATCCTTTTTTATGCATATCATTCCGGAGACTCAATTAACGGATGATCCTATCATTTGCGCCATTTTTGGTGGAGCCATTATGGGCGTAGGAATTGGTTTTGCTTTAAAAAACGGGTTGTCTTCTGGTGGATTGGATATTTTAAGTATTACGATTCGTAAAAAGACAGGGCGTTCGGTAGGTTCTATTTCGATTGTATTTAATGTAATGATTATGCTGATTGCCGGAATTCTATTTGGCTGGCAATACATGTTTTATTCAGCTTTGTCTATCTTTATGAGCGGAAAGCTTACCGATGCATTGTACACCAAACAGCGTAAAATGCAGGTAATGATTGTAACTAAGTGTCCAGATAAAGTTATTAACGGTATTCAAGAGAGTATGCGAAGAGGAATTACGATAATTAATGAGGCGGAGGGTGCTTACAAGCATGACAAACAGACGGTGCTCTTTACCGTTGTCACGCGTTTTGAGTTACCGCAACTAGAAACGATTATGCGGGAAACCGATCCAGGAGCTTTTGTCAGCATCTCTGAGAATGTTCGCATCATGGGACGATTTTATGAAGAATCTTTAGACTAAGCGAGGCTGCTGCCTCGCTTTTTTCGACTCAAGTTTTTCGTTTACGCGAACAGCTCGAATTATTTCCGTTTTTTCTTCTTTTTCCCCAGCTTTTTATCCAATCGTCGTTTCAGCTGCTTTTTTTCGTGTTGTTCCTTTCTCTGTCGAATCTTCTCTGGTCCTTCATAAGTGGATTGCTTTTTCTTCCTATTTTTGGATGGTTGTTTGCCCTTATCATTTTTAGAAAGCTTTTCTAACGGCGAGTTCCGGGCATTGCTATTGCTGGGTTCATTCTCAGGATCACCGTTGGGTATATCATCAAGCAAGAATTCGGGTTTGGCATCTTTCAGCTGAATCCCTCGTACAAAAGCTGTCAGTATCCTGTTAATCATTTCTGTGTCGTCAGTTTCAAGCGGTAGAGTAAAGCCATCCAGTAAGAAGTCAGTCGTTTCTTCTGGAGTTTTGCCAGCATAGGTATTATTTTTTAAATAGTCGCTGGAATCTACGAATAAAACAGGATCTTCTGAGCTGTCCTCTTCAACAACTTCCAGTTTTGTCAAGATACTTAGTGCTTCCGTGACTCGCGGCTGCAGGACTTTTACTAAGTCAACGGTTGGTTCTGATTCGCGCTCACTATCGTAAACCGGCTCAGTTGGCAAATAGGTGTATCGAACTAATTCAGTGAAGCGTCTTACGCCGTCTTTTTCAAATAGTGTTAGTGTGTTTAGAATGGATAAAAGATCAGTAGTCTCTTCAATAGAATAGCAGGGATCAACATCCTTTAGAGTAAAGCGATGCTTCTTACCGTTAGCGTCTCTATAGACAGTGGCGATGTTCATGAGTTCTTTTGCTTCACGGTTACCAGAATGCAGCATTTTGTGCAGATGATCAGTTTTGTCTCGAGTAAACTTGGTGACTGCTAAATACTCTTCGTGGTTTTCAAATAAGCGGTCAAGGACCTTTTTCCAATCCTCTGGGGTGAAAAATTCTTCAAAATAGACACAAAAATGACGGACAGGGGCTAACTCCTTTACATCACTTTCCAAAAAAATATGACAAATCAAATCTTGTGCCATGTAAGAAAAATCAAACGGTGAAAAAGCATTGCGTAAAAGCATAACAATTGAGCTTTCCACAATATGTTGAATAGAATGATACATTTCAAAATGATCCCAAAAGCGACGTTGAAGTCCAGGCCTTCCCATAGAGAACAGTTGTGTTTGTTGCAGTTTTTTTGTGGTCATCTTTTTATCTCCTTAATCTTTAGTAGATTTATTTTTGCCAGACAATAATAAATGAGTTGAATTTTATGTACTTTTCACGTTGTTTTAGTGTGCGCTCTCATTGTAATATATATTAGTGAAAAAGAAAACGTTTTTTTTGATGAAAATAGAAATACTCTCTCGAATCCTATTAAATAGACGTTTTTCGGATGCTTTAAAAATAAATAATTTCATTATAATTTTAACTTATTAAGTTTGACGTTATGTTTTGTAAGTGCTTTTAGTTATTTTAACCGAGGTTCTCAGTGTTTTATAAGCGAATGAGTATGCAATAAATTAACGGCTCTTTTAAAGAAATATAATTTGAGGATAATTAAATTTTTTAAGCTTATGTGTATATAAAAGTGAAGCAGACGTATAAAAAAGGAGATTACTCGTACTGATCTGGAAGAAATGCAACGTTTAGTTTTAAGCTGTTTTTAGATAATTAGTGGCTGAAAATTCTTAATTATTGTGGAAGTGATAGTCAATTAGTAAAAAAAGGTCGACCAATTCATTTGTCAGCCGTAATTCATTTTTATTTCTATTTATGCTATTGTTACTAGTGAAAGATTGCGTATTACTGGTCATCTGAAGGGGATATGAAAGCGTACTATTTTCTAATTAAGTAAAATTTAGGAAATGTTTATGTTCTGATATACCTCTTGCACTTTGAATAAATAGAACGTATAGTTTAATTTGATTCTAGAGTAAAGTTGGAAATAAAAAATGAAAAAAAGACTGAAAAATAGTCGTTATATAACTGGATTTGATGGACTTCGATCGTTGGCAGTGATTGGAGTCATTTTATATCATTTACTGCCTTCTCAAATGCGTGGTGGTTTCTTAGGTGTTCCGGTATTTTTTGTTGTTTCGGGGTATCTCATAACTGATTTACTTCTTCAAGAATGGAAACAAAATGGCAAAATTAAATTAGGTAAGTTTTATATACGAAGAATGAAGCGGCTTTATCCGGCTCTGGTAACAATGCTGATTGCTTCTTCGGCCTACATCACTTTATTTCAACGGAATTTGTTGAATAATTTGCGAGGTAATGTAGTCAGCAGTTTGCTCTACGTCAATAACTGGTGGCAGATTGAGCATGGACTTTCTTATTTCGATCGTTTTGCTGGAGAGTCTCCTTTTACCCATATCTGGTCATTGGCAGTTGAAGCCCAGAACTATCTTTTTTGGCCCATTATTTTCATTCTGTTAATGAAGCTAGTCAAAAATCGTGGAAAGATTTATATCACGATATCAATCGCTGCACTAATTTCTGCAATATGGATGGCGATCTTATTTATACCGGGTCAAGATCCCACACGCGTCTATTATGGAACAGACACTAGATTATTCTCCATTTTGATGGGCTCAGGTTTGGCATTTATTTGGCCTAGTACACGATTAAAGGCCCAAATACCAAAGCAAGCAAAAAAAGTGTTAAACAGTATCGGACTTGTTTCACTGCTGTTGTTAACCGCTGCTTTTCTATTTCTAAATGATGGAACTACTTTCCTTTATTATGGTGGGATGTTCTTAATTAGTTTAGTTTGCGTGGTATTGGTAGCTATTACAGCGCATCCGGGAGCTAGCTTAAATAAATGGCTGACTAATCCAGTATTTAATTGGTTAGGGAAACGAAGCTACGGAATTTACCTTTATCAATTTCCGATTATGATTTTTTATGAAGCGAAGGTTAATGTCGCAGATCACTTGGTGTTTCATACGATCATGGAGATTGTTTTAATTCTATTGGTGACAGAGCTCTCTTATCGTTTTGTTGAAAAGCCATTGCGTTTTTTCAATTATCGAGGACTTTTTGCTAAGTTAAAAACTTGGGTGCAAGCGCCACTGAAGAGTAAAGAAAAGATTGTATTGCTGTCTACTTCTTTAGTTACCTTAATAGCCTTAATTGGTATTGTGATGGCACCGACCAATCAAGTAGATGCAAACCAGCAAGAATTGCAAAAACAGATTGAAGCGAATCAAAAAGAAGCACAAAAAACACAGGCCTCCACAGAAACTACTGAAACAAGTAGTGAAGGTCCTGATATGGCTGAAAAATATGGATTAACCAATCGGCAAGTGACTAAAGCCGAAAACATGCAGGTCACTGCTTTTGGCGATTCTGTCTTATTAGCTGGTGCGGGTGGATTAAAAGAAATTTTCCCTAAAATGGTAATCGATGGTGAAGTTGGTCGTCAAGTAGACGATAGTCCGCCCTTGCTGCAAGCGTTGAAAGACAAAAAACAATTGGAAGATACAGTTTTATTAAGTCTTGGAACCAACGGGCCATTTACTGATGACGAATTCGATCAAATGATGAAAATCATTGGAAATAAACGTCGAGTATTTGTATTAAACGTTCACGTACCAACACAACGCTGGCAAAATGAAGTGAACCAAAAGCTTGGTGAAATGGCTGAAAAATATGAAAATATTACACTGATTGACTGGTATGGCTATAGCAGCAGCCAGCCTAGCTGGTTTTATGATGACCAAGTTCATCCGAATCCAGAAGGAATTGTTCCTTACTGTTCTCTAATTGCTAAGGCATTATTAACAGGACAATAGCAAAAGCGTTTTGTGAACTCTCACAAAACGCTTTTTTTTCGATATTCTTTTAAGTACTTTTCTTTTTGACCTCGGGGAAGTCGTTTAAAAGCAGCCTCTGCTTTCATAGCGGCACTTCTGGAACCAAAATGTTCTGCGTGAATCATAACAGCTGGCCGTCGTTTCGCTGGATGGGTGTATTTTGCACCTTTACCAGAGTTGTGCTCAGCTAAGCGTCTAGGAAGATCTACTGTGTATCCGCCATAGTACGTGTGATCATTACAGGCTAAAACATAAAAATAGTGATCAGTTGCGGCCATAGAGCATCTCCTCAACGGGTTTAGTGTAGTTTCCCTGAGCATCATAAGTGATTAATGGAGACAAGAAACGCAACCCTTCATTTTTTCCGTGTTTAATTCCTTCAATAAGCAAAATATTCGCTTCCTTGTCGCCTTTAGGGTAAACAAATTGAATCCTTTTAGGAGCAATTTGATAGTAACGCAAACAATCAATGATTTCTAAAAAGCGATCTGGCCGATGGACGATCGCAAAATGTCCATTCATTTTCAATAAGCGTGAAGAAGTAGCAATAACGTCTTCTAATGTTGCGTGAATTTCATGTCGAGCCGCTGCAAGATAAGGATTAGGATTTTTTCTGCTGGTTGGCAACTCTTTAAAATAGGGTGGATTACAAACCACCAGGTCAGTTGAATCGGGTTTGAACTGAGAAAACGTATCTTTCAAATCCAAGGTATGCATGGTCATCTGCTGGTCCAACTGGTTTAATTGAATACTACGACGCCCCATATCTGCTAACCGAGGTTGTAATTCAATTTGATCAATTGAAGCAGCTGTCTTTTTACTGATGAAAAGTCCAACAGCGCCATTTCCAGCACACAGATCCACGATTTTTCCACGCTTGGGAATTCTTGGGAAATTGGCCAGTAAAACGGCATCTAAAGAAAATGAAAAGACTTCAGAACTTTGAATAATCTGAATGTCCTCTGCATAGAGCTGGTCAATTCGTTCGCCATTGTTTAACATTTGCTTATACCCCCTTAAAAAAATCGTGCGCATGTATTATACTACGTTTATCTACGTTAGAAAACAGAAAGGAAGAAAAGATGTTTTTTAAATTTATTCGCGGCATTGTACGCATCTTGTTAGCAATCATTAATGGGAATGCTCATTATCAAAATCAAGCAGTTTTACCCAAAGAAGAAAATTATATATTGGTAGCTCCTCACCGTACTTGGTGGGATCCCATTTATATGGCTTTAGGAGCTTCACCTAAACAGTTTTGTTTTATGGCGAAGGAAGAGCTGTTTAAGAATCCAGTATTGCGCTTCTTTTTAGTTCATTTGAATGCTTTTCCTGTGAACCGTGACAAGCCAGGCCCCAGTGTGGTAAAAAAACCTGTTAAGCTTTTAAAAGATTCAGATAAAAGCTTGATTATGTTTCCTAGCGGCACACGACACTCTACTGAGTTAAAAGGCGGGATGGCCTTGATCTCCAGATTAGCCAAAGTAAAGATTGTTCCTTGTGTCTATCAAGGGCCACTAAAATTTTCTGATTTGTTCAAGCGCAAACCCGTTTATGTTCGTTATGGTGAACCGATCGAAATAAGTGATATTAAAAAGTTGGACAAAGAAGGTTTGGCGGAGATAGAAATCCGTGTACAACAGGCTTTTGATACACTGGATACTGAAATCAATCCAGACTACAAATATGTACCAACAAAAAAAGATAAAGACTAGTAAAGCATACCGATTGAGAACTCTTCAGTCGGTATTTTTTTGTTCTAAAGCAAGGGTAAGAAGATATTGCTCCAAATCCAGCTGATTGGCATAACTAAAACCATTGCAGGAATCATATCAGCTGTAGGAAACATCTTCACACGAATCATGCGAAAAGAGGTTGCCACGATTAACAGTCCTCCACATGAGCGAAAGTCTAAAATCATCTCAGGAGTGGTTAGTGGAAGAATTACGCCAGCAAATAGGAATAACGATAAAAAAATAATGAATTGTGGGAAAGCCACGACAGAAACTACGTAACCTAGATTACAGGCAAAAATAGCTGCTGTAAAAAAATCAAGAATAGATTTTGCAATTAAAATAGTATGTTCACCTGTCATGCCAGCATCCAGACTTCCGTAAATACCCGTACCACTAGCACAAAATAATACAATGATAGTCACCAATCCACTTACAAATTCCTCGTGAGAGACGGCTAAATGTTCTTGGGGGAACAATTTGTTTATAGGACGCTGCATTAAATCAGCTGCACCTGCAATCTTCTTTTCTAAGTGCAGAAACATCCCTAAAGAAGTACCTAAAATAACAGAGAGAATAACCGCTGGTAGATTAGCTGTTTGTGTGATAGCAGGAATTCCCATAGCGAAAGCGCAAAGACCAAAAATCAACTGAATTTCTTCCTTAAATCGTTCAGATAATAGATGCCCTAAAAATCCTCCGGCTAGTCCTCCTAATATGATTGACGCTGAATTGATAATTATCCCAGTTGGCATAAGCTTCTCCTCCAATTTCAAAAAATATGGCTAGATTTATCCTATCTCATTTGATATAAAAATGGTAGTCTCTGCGGGGAAATGAGAAAAATAACGTTTAGATCGACGGATAAAACAGCATAACTCTTTAGCATCAACAGCAGAAAAAAAGAATGACTCATGTTATACTTGTAGGAAGGACTTATTTAGAAAAGGTGATTTGGTGAGGTTTTTACATACAGCAGATTGGCATATTGGAAAGAAATTACATGGCTATGATTTGTTGGAAGATCAAGCCTATATTCTCAAACAAATTTTGACAATTGCTAAGACAGAAAAAGTTGATGCGATTGTGATAGCTGGGGACCTATACGATCGGTCAGTTCCTTCTGAAGAAGGAGTTCGCTTGCTAAATCAGACGATTGCTGCAATGAACCTAACAGCAGAAATTCCGTTATTAGCAATTTCGGGGAATCACGACAGTGCCACGCGATTAGCCACTGGAGCACCGTGGTTTGCACAATCGAATTTTCATTTACATACAAGACTGGACCAAGCCTTTAAACCAGTTGTTATGGAGAATACGGCATTCTTTTTATTGCCGTATTTTGAACCGGTCGATGCGAGAATTTATTTTGAAAATTCCTCGATTCGATCTATTCAAGAGGCGATGCCGCTGGTAATTAAGAAGATGAAGGAACAATTTGATCCCAAATACCAACACGTACTGGTGAGTCACTTTTTCGTTTTGGGCAGTAGTCGGACAGACTCTGAAACGAAAGTAGAGGTTGGCGGGTTAGATGGAATAAACGGAAGTCTTCTAGAGGACTTTGATTATGTTGCTTTAGGGCATTTGCACAATAGAAATTCTTTAAATTTACCGAATGCTCGCTATAGTGGCTCGCCGTTAAAATATTCACTTTCAGAGAAGAATCAGAAAAAGGGTGTATGGCTGGTAGAAACAACTGGACAACTGAATCTTCAATTTATTGAATTAGAACCACTTAGAGAAATGCAGGAGCTTCAAGGAACCTTTGCACATTTCTTAAATCCTGAAACGTATCAGCAATTAAATCGGGAACGCTATTTTTCTTTTCTTTTGGAAGATCGCAGTATTATTCCTAATATGATGAATCAATTGAGAAAAGTTTATCCAAGGGTCCTACAGGTGGAACGTCTGTATGGCCGAGAAAATAGCCAACAATTAGCAGTAAAAAAATTGAAGGAACAAACACCTATTGAATTAACTGAAGAGTTTTTTACAACAATTGTTCAATCAAAACCAACCAAAAGACAACAGAAATGGATCGAGCAATCGTTTCACCAGCTAATAAAAAAAGGAGGCGATGGCGATGCTTCCTAAAAAAATTGTGATGGAAAACTTCGGTCCTTTTATACATGAAGAAGTTAATTTTGATCACTTTCTCGAAACACCGCTTTTTCTAATTAGCGGAAAAACAGGTGCTGGGAAAACGACCATTTTTGATGCGATTACGTTTGCTCTTTTTGGAGATGCTTCCGGCGGGGTAAGAAATGCAAATGAAATTCGCTCAACGTTTGCTGATGCTACTGAAGAAACACGGGTTCGCTTCTTTTTCGAGCACCAAGGACGGCAATTTGTCATTGAGCGCTCCCCTAAACAAGTTGTTCAAAAGAAAAGTGGGAAAGGTGAAACCACTAAGAATCAAAAGGTTCAACTGATAGTTTTAGATAATGAAGGCAAAGAAGTAGAGGCCTATCAGAAGGTAGAACCGGTTAGTGATATGATTTACCGAATGCTTCACTTAAATAAGGATCAATTTCGCCAGATAGCGATGCTGCCGCAGGGGGAATTCCGAACATTTTTAGTGGCCAACAGCTCTGAAAAAGAAACAGTTCTGCGCAGCCTATTCGGTACAGCTATTTATCGTACCTTTACGGAAAATCTGAAGATTAAAAAGCAGGAACTAGAAAAAGAAGTTAGCGAAATTATAGTACGAATTGATCAACTCTTGCAGCAAGTAGTAACCAATGAGGGAGCTACTTATCAAGAATCAATGATCAATGCTAAAAACTACTTAACTAGAGAAAAACATGCTCTACAAGAAATGCAAAAAACGGTCTTAGTGAAAAAGACAGCTTATACAGAGCAACAAGAACTGCTTGTAGAGGCCGAACAACTGGTAATCAAATTTCAACAATTTGAGGAAGCCCAAAAGGAAGTTGGCTTGTATCAAGCTCAAGAGGCTGAGATGTCTGTAAAGCGGGGCCAAGCGGAAAAAGGGAAAAAAATTCAACAGCTATTACCATTGTATTCAAGAATAAAAGAGTTAGAGAAAAGTTCGCTACAATTAGAAATTCAAACAAGCCAAATACAAGAGGCCTTAGTATCTCTCGCTGAAAGACAACAAAAGTGGCAAGAACAGGCTGAAAAATTTGAAAGTGAACAGCCCGATTGGTCCTTGAAAGAATCAACATGTCAGGAATGGAAGAATGCTTTGCCTTTTGTTATTCAAAAAGAAGAGTTAGAGGCTCAAAAACAGGAGCAGCTCTTACTGCAAAAGGGACTTCAACAAGAGTGCGACCGTATCGTTGCACTCTCTGGTGAACTGCAAGATCAATTGACTATCCTAAAAAAAAGAAAATCTGCCGAAGAGTTTTTCCATGATCGACGTTTTCAAGAGGTACAATTTCAGCAGCAGGTTGATCAGCTGCTAAAAGAACAACGGCATCTAAACCAAGAAGAAGAACTCATTGAGGAGCAACAAATTCAATTAGCAGTTCTTACAGACAAAATTAGTCAGTTTAGCAACGAATTAACTGCTCGAATAGCTGAGAACAAGAAACAAAAGAGCCGTTGGGCAAGCTTTGAAATTGCTCGACTAAGTCAAGATTTATTACCAGGTGAACCGTGTCCTGTTTGTGGCTCTTTAGAGCATCCTAAACCCGCAAATAAGGAAAGTATCTCTAGTAGCGAATTGATGAAACTTCAAGTGGCGTTAGAAGAAGTCGAAGAGTGTGTCAAGCGGTTGCAAATTCAAAAAGAAACAGCCGAAAATGAGTTTCGAACAAATTCGAAGAAATATGAAACAGCTCAACAAAAACACAAGGAACAGACTGAAAGCTTTCAACAAGAAATTGCGAAGTTTGCTGAGAAGGTTCAATTGTATTATAACGAAGCAAATGGTCACCAGTTAGAAGAGATTCAAGACTATTTAAAAGAAAAACAAAAAGAAACGGCTCAAGAATTGGCTGCGATCGCGGCTGCTAAACAAGAAATCACGAAATTAGAAACCCAGCAGCAGCAATTAAAGATGGAGCACGATAAAGCAAGTGAGGAGCTAAGACAGGCTGACAGCCAGCTTCAATTATTATCAGGAAGACTTCAAACTGCTGCAGAACAGGCTCAAGAATGGAAAGCGGCAGAACTTGAACAACAAATTAAAACTTTAGAAGATGAGATCAGTGCAAGACAGCAATTAATTAGAGCTCATCAAGAGGAACAGCAGCTCATTAATACTGAAAATACTCGTTTAATGGAAAGCCAGAAACAAGTAATGAATCAAACTGACTCGCTGAAAAACGAGCAGGAGCAAAAGTCAGTCGATTATTTTGAAGTACTAAAAAAATCGGGTGTTGACCAGGCTTCTGTTGAAAGGCACTACCAGGAACCCCAAGATTTCTATGAACTAGAAGAAGAGATAAAGGTGTTTGAAAATGGCTATCTTTTGGCAAAAGATCGTTTTCAACAGTTAGAAAAAGCTATTGCGGATCAAACTTATCCAGATTTGAATCCTTTAAAAGAACGAGTAATTAAATCAGAAGAAATCTTTCAAGCTGCTCAGGAAGCTTTTTATCAAAAGGAAATACAATTGCAGCAAATGGAAGAAATTCTTCAGCAAATTCAGGAACTGCACCAGATGAGCAGCAGCCAATTAGATGAGCTTAATGAATTGACTGAGCTTTACCGAACGATGAATGGTGATAATCCTGCAAAAATTAGTTTGGAGCGATTCGTTTTACAATGGTATCTTAATGAGGTGCTGCAGGCAGGTAATCAGCAATTGGCTGTGTTGACAAATGGCCGCTATCAATTCGAGTTGAACCAACAAATTGGGCGTTCAAAGGGGAATACAGGTTTAGAGATTAACATTTATGACGACAATACAGGTGCCAGCAGAAGCGCGCATACTTTATCTGGTGGAGAGAGCTTTATAGCAGCTTTGGCCTTAGCTTTAGGTTTAGCTGAAGTTATTCAAAGCCAGTCTGGTGGAATTGCTATGGAGACACTATTCATTGATGAAGGATTTGGCTCACTGGATGAAGAAGCTTTAGAAATGGCAGTAAGCGCGCTAGAAGGAATAGAAAGCCAAGGGCGAATGATTGGCATAATCAGTCATGTACGAGAACTAAAGGAACGAATTCCTCAACAGGTTATCGTACAAACAAGCGGAACTGGTCAAAGTACAATTTGTTATCAACTAGAAGGATGGGAGAGACACTAATGAGATGGAGTATTCCAGAAAAGGTTATTGAACGTGGAAGAACATATTTAAAAGAAGGTCGCGTGCTTTCGGTCTCCGCGGATCCAGCTCGACGTGTATGGCATGGTGAGGTTTTAGGTAGTGCACTTTATTTGGTCGATTTGGACGGCAGTGGAAAAGAAAATGATTTATGTGAGTGTCCCTACTGGGAAGAGCACGGCTACTGTAAGCATACGGTAGCAGTTGAATTATATTTACGAGAACAAGGGATTTCTAGAGTCATTAAACCAGAGACGGTTTTACCTAAACCTAAAGAAAGCTCAATATCGTTTGCCGATTTATTAAATCAAGGGTTTACTCGGTTGGAAAAAGATGCGCTGCCCATACAACCCTTGTTTGTGGAGTTTGTGGTAGAACCAATTCCTACTAATCCATATCATCCGGAGTTGGACGTGCTTGCTGTCTCTCTTCGCTTAGGCAGTCGTTCAAATCAGCGCAGCTACATTGTAAAAAATCTTTATGATTTTTTACATGCGTATCAAACGGATTCCGTTTATACAATCAACAAGCAGTATCGTTTTCAAATCGAGGCTGGAGCATTTGATGCTAAATGTCGTGATATCATTGAAGATCTTGTTGGTGTTAGTGAGACGTATCAGCTATTAGGTAAAGCCGGACTTCAGGTAAAAGGAAAGCTTGATAAACGATATTTGCTGCTTCCAGTTCATCGGATTCAAGAATTAATGGCAAACATGGAACAAACAGGAAATTTAACAGTCAATTTGAATGGAAAAAGCTATCATCAATTGAATGAAGGAATAGAATTACCTCTGACATTTAGGTTAATGAAGCAATCAGACGACTTTATTTTTACAATAGAAGATGACTTTACTGCTTATTTCAGCAATTATTTTCTAGGCTTTGTCGGCAATGCTTATTATATTCTTACCCACGAACAACAAGAAACCTACATTACGTTAAAACAGCTTTTGAAGCGACTAAAGGAACCCGAAATTATCTTTCAGCAAAGTCAGCTGTCACCATTATTTAGCGAAGTATTTCCTTTTCTTAGGAAAATTGGTCGGGTAATTGTGGCAGAGGAAGTATCAACTATGATCAAAAATGAGCCGTTAAAATCAGTCGTAATTTTTCGGAAAATTAAGGGCATGATTCGTGTTGAGGTTGAGTTCCATTATGGTAATATACATTTTACTACCAATGAAACCCATCAGCCAGTTTTACCGGACCAAGTAGAGGTGTTGCGTGATCGTAAAAGTGAACAGCGGCTGCTAGATTTATTTGAGAAGTATAGGTATAAAGTAATTGACACTGGTTTTGAAAAAAATATACCTGCACAAGAAGGACTTTATCGATTCTTCCGAGTAGAAATTAATGATTTTCGTCAATTAGCTGAAGTTAAAATGGGAAAGAAATTACGCCAGCTATTTTTAGATGGGCAAGAGTTTCAGCCTACTTTAGAGGTAGATCAAAAAGGATCATGGTTAGACATTCGTTTTGATGTCACAGGTATCAACGATTCTGAAATTGACAACGTCTTGTCAAGTCTTTTAAGGAAGGATCAATTTTATACACTGGATAATGGTGAAATTCTATCATTTGATTCTGATGCGTTTAGAGAGACTAGTGAGGTTATTGGCCAGCTGCGAGAACGACTGAATTCTGAAAATGGTGTGATTCGTCTGCCAAAGAGCCAAGGAATTTTATTGGAAGAGCGACTAAAAAATAATCCTCAAACCCAGTTTAGTGAAGGCTTTCAAAAGATGGTGCAAGATTTAACTCATCCAGAAGATTATCCAGCACCCGTTCCTCAAAATTTGAATGCCACTTTACGGCCTTATCAAGAAATTGGTTATCGTTGGCTAAAAATGCTTAGTGACTATGGTTTTGGAGGAATTTTAGCTGATGAGATGGGTTTGGGTAAAACTCTCCAAGTTATTACCTTTTTACTGGCTGAAAAGCAACTAAAACCAATTAAGGTAGTGATAGTTACACCGGCCAGCCTAGTTTATAACTGGCAAGCAGAAATCAAGAAATTTGCACCTGACTTAAAAACGGTAGTTGTTTCTGGCAATCGGTTAGAACGTGAAGCGCAGCTAGATCAAAATTTAGAAATTGTGATTACGTCATATGCTAGCTTGCGACAAGATATTGATCTTCATTCTAAGCAGCAGTATCAATACATGGTCTTGGATGAAGCCCAGATGGTTAAAAATGCTGCGACTAAGACATCTCATGCTTTAAGGCAGTTAGATATCCCAAATCGTTTTGCGTTAAGTGGAACACCAATAGAAAACAACTTGGAAGAGCTTTGGGCATTATTCCAAACAGTTATGCCAGGCTTCTTTCCACCTATTAGTCGTTTTCGCCAGATGCAAGTATCAGAAATTGCCCGAATGATTCAGCCGTTTGTTTTACGGAGAGACAAAGATACTGTACTGCAGGACTTGCCTGAACGTATTGAATCAAATATTTTAAGTAGTTTGTTAGAAGAGCAGAAGACAGTCTATTTGGCCTACTTAAAACGGATGCGGCAAGAGGTTGACCAAATGGATTCGGCGACATTTAGGAAGCAGCGGGTGAGTATTCTGGCTGGGTTAACCCGTTTAAGACAAATTTGTGATGATCCGCGTTTATTTATGGAGGACTATCAAGGTGGCTCTGGAAAGCTTGAGCAGGTCAAAGATCTTATTCAAGCAGCTAAAGAAAACGGCCGTCGTGTACTGCTCTTTTCTCAGTTTACTGGTATGCTGTCTATTCTGGAAAAAGAATTAGGTGAAGTCGGAATTTCTAGCTTCTACTTAAGAGGGAGCACGAAGGTGAAGGACCGCTTAACAATGGTAGATGCTTTCAATCAAGGTGAAAAGGATATTTTCCTGATTTCATTAAAGGCTGGAGGAACTGGACTAAATCTCACAGGCGCTGACACCGTGATTTTGTATGACTTATGGTGGAATCCTGCTGTAGAAGAACAAGCAGCTGGACGTGCTCATCGAATTGGCCAGAAAAAGGTAGTAGAAGTATGGCGAATGATTGCTGAAGGAACGATTGAAGAACGTATGAATGAATTGCAGCAAGAAAAACGTGAATTGTTCCAAAAAGTAATCCAAGGCAATGAGGAACAGGTGAATAAGCTAACGGAAGAAGATATCCGAATGATTTTAAGTATTGGTGAATAAGAAAGGGGGCTGTGATGTAAATCGTCACAGCCCCTTTCCTACAATTAGTCAATAGGAAATAACCAGTCTGACTGTAGCGGCTCATTTTAGTGTGTGAATTATTCTTATTGAGAAATAAATTTAAAGCCAATACTCTAGTATAAATCAGCCTATAAACTTAAAACGATCAGTCTAAATTGTTCAATGAACAAGCGGCATTCACTTATTTCCTTAAAATAGACTAGTTTATCCTTTTGCTTAGATTACTATTTAAAGGATAAATTACTGACGATCGCCCAAACAAGTAAGTAAAATAAATGAGGAAGTATATCTTGATTGAAAAAGCAGAAATGTTTTTTAGTTTGATTTTGATTAAAGTAATAGTCTATAAAAACAAAGTGAATTGCCAAAGTATCTCACTTGGTTATAACCGTTTTATCAGTATTTCAGACTTTTTCTAATTCTACTCCTTCAAATCGTCTTCAGGGTGGGAAGAAAAAAGCGTTCGATAACCATTGTTATCTTATTTTTTTGTGTTTTTTGACAAAAAAAACACGAGCATTTATCAATCAAAAAAAATCGACTAGAAAAAAATAATGATTGAGGAAGGCATACTAAGAAATAATGACTCTTTTTTAAGAAGCTAATCGGACTAGAAAAATTAAAATTGCCCTTTTTTTTAGGTGATCTGTATCTATAAATAAAGGGATTTCGATGAAGAATACTTGATACAGAAACCGCTTTCTTAATTCAAAAAGAATTAGCGTTTTCTTATTAAATGTGTTTTTTATACAAATTTTAATTTATAAGATCATTTAAGAGTATTAAGATAATTAGCGGTTTGATAGGATTTGTTGCGAATGACTAGTGTTTGTAATAAGTATAATATGTAATTTAGAAAAACTTTTTTTTTTATTTTTAAACAGAGTTGTGGAAGAAATCCTAGACTTAATGATACAGTTTTTTATTTTGTATTATGCCAGAAGACATTGGAAATAAGTTTTCAAAGTAAGCGTGAGGAGGAAGCCCCCTAATTTAGATGGGTGCTTTACAAGACTGAAAATTAAATAACGGTATTATTAATAAACTTTGTTGTTTAAGGCACTTTTTTTTGTTACGTTTTTTCTGTATAATAGGACACAGATAGAAGAGAGACAAAACCTTCTGTTACAAAATCATTTTAGTCAAGAAAAGGAGTGATACATGTATGTTGACACTATATACTTCCCCTAGTTGCACATCATGTCGGAAAGCACGTGCTTGGCTGCAGGAACATGAGATCCCATTTGTGGAAAGAAACATTTTCTCTGAACCTTTGACCATTGAAGAATTAAAAGATATTTTGCAAATGACTGAGGATGGAACCGAAGAGATTATCTCCACTCGTTCGAAGGTTTTTCAAAAGTTAAACATGGATTTAGACGAACTATCTTTAAAAGATTTATTAAGTTTAGTAAAAGAAAATCCTGGCCTGCTTAGACGACCTATCATGATTGACGACAAAAGATTGCAAGTAGGATTCAACGAAGATGAAATTCGCCGCTTTTTACCACGTGATGTTCGTCAGTATGAATTACGACAAGCACAGCTTATGGCCGGACTATAAAAATTACCTCGCGGAAGCGGGGTTTTTTTGTTTCATTCACAGTTCTATTTGATTAAGTCAGTAACTCTTTAAAGTTTGTGCAGAGAAAGAATATTTCAGTTCCTGCTTAAGTGTTGAAGATTTTTCAGAAAAATTTAGAAGAAAGAGGCAGGCCAAAAATTTCTTTTTAAAGACTTGATAAATTCTGTTCGCTTTCTTTACTTTTGCCGCCAATCGGTTACAATGAACATATAACCTACCTATTTGAAATGAGGTGTGCTTAGATGGAAATGGAACACATCAATGAAAACACCATTCGAGTGATGATTGGCAGTGATGATTTGGCAGAACGAGGAATTACTTTTCTGGATCTTCTTGGAAATCATCGCGAAATTGAGACTTTCTTTTATAGTATTTTAGAAGAAGTTGACATTGAAGATGAATTCAAGAGTAGCGAAGCCGTTACTTTTCAGGTTTTGCCTAAAAATGATGGATTGGAATTATTCATTAGTAAAAATCTTACACAAGATGATTTGAATAAATTCTCTGATCCAGGTGATTTTGAAACGAATGATCTCGATCAATTAATTCGTCAGCAAATACTTGCTTCTCAAGATTCAACATCCGAAAGTGCTGAGATTGGTCGTTTACGTGTTTTTAAACTTAACGATTTTGAAGACATGATTGAATTAGCTAGTTATTCCTTTTTGGATGAAGCTTGGAGCGATCTTTTCCAATATGATAAAGAATACTATCTCCAGTTGTATTTTGATCCAGAAATATTTGGGGATTCGTCTATTTCAGACGTTGTTGCTGAGGTGTTAGAATATGCTGAAGATACGCAGGTAACTCCAGAATTTTTGGAAGAATACGGACATTTATTGATGCAAAAAGATGCAATAGAGATCACCCGAAGCTATTTTATTTAAGAAGCCTGAATAAGGCTTCTTTTTTTGCGTATATTACCTATGGGGTGAAAATATGCTATTTGCATATAACGAAAAGAAGCAATTGATTTCGGTGAAGCATTATTCATCAGAGGAGAACTATTATTGTCCTGATTGTGGAGACAAATTGATCTTCAAACAAGGGACAATTAAAATTCCTCACTTTGCTCATCGCAAAAGAACGAACTGTGAAGGGTTAAGCGAAGGAGAAACGCAAGAGCATTTGCGATTAAAACAGCTCTTTTGGATAAGTGGACGCTCACAGGGTGAGGAGTGGGTACTGGAGAAACCGATTCCTGAATTGCAGCAACGACCAGATCTTTTACAGAATCGTACAGCGGTGGAGATACAATGCTCTCCGTTGAAGATTTCTCGTTTAATTCAACGTTTTAAAGGTTACTCAGATGGGGGATATCAGGATTGGTGGCTTTTGGGACCACCTTTATGGCCCAAAAGAAAGTGGAGCATCCTGCAAAAACATTTTTGTTCGTATAGTCAGGAAAACGGATTTCATCTTTGGTTGATTGATTTTAAAGGGATTTATTTGCTTAGTCATATCAAAAAATTCAATCAACATTGCTACTATACAAAGAGAACTTTCCCTTTTCAATCAATGCCCTTACTAGAAATAAATCAAATAGTAAGTGAAGACAAAACAGCTAGTTGGTTTAACTATCAGCAAATCCAAGTAACAAAGCAATTTTTAGCTGTTAAACTTGCTTCCTTTGATGAAGGGATTAAACCATTACAGAAGTTTCTGTATCAGCAAAGTGGGCATGTACTTCATTTGCCGGAGTGGATGTATCAGCCTAGTCAGTTTGCCTTTATCTACAACGAGGCATACATCATTTTTCGCTATTTGTATTCCTTAAATCCTGAAAAACCAGCAGCTGTTATTAATGATTTTGAAAGGTTTTGTATTGAAAGTAAGCTTAGCTGGCATTTTCCTCGAATCGAAAAAGAAAGAATACTGAATGGACTTCTAACAGAAACACGTCAATTGATTCTGAGACAGTGAAGAATATCTTTAAATGCACCCAGTTATTTTTTTCAACAAAATGTGTTAAGATAAGTCAAAAAGATGGGAGCGATGATATGACTGAAGCAAAACAATTACCAAAACGGGAAGAGGTCCCAGTAGAATTGACATGGGATTTAACCAAAATTTTTGCTGATGAAGCAGAGTTTGAAGAAAAATTTCAATTTTTATCAGATGAGTTGCAGGCAGCTGATAAGGTTAAGGGAACTTTAAAGGAAAATGCACAGGCATTTTTAGCCGGAATTGAATATGTATTGGATATTTATCGCAAAGTAGAAGTTATCTATGTATATGCACATTTGAAAAATGATCAAGACACGGCCAACACCCAGTATCAAGCTTTGTATGCACGTGCTTCAAGCCTGATTGCTCAGACAAGTGAGGCAGTCAGCTGGTTTGAACCTGAAGTATTATCAATATCAGATCAAACAATCTGGGCTTTCTTTGATTCTGAACCGGCTTTAGCGCTGTATCGTCATTTTGTTGAGCAGATTCTGTCTCAAAGAGCCCACATTTTACCAGCAGAGCAAGAAGCACTGTTAGCCGGTGCCAGCGAAATATTTGGTAGTTCAGCGGATATTTTTTCTGTGATGAACAATGCAGATTTGAAATTTCCAATTGTTCAAAATGAAGCCGGAGAAGATGTTCAGTTGACACATGGTGTCTATGGCCAATTGATGGAGAGTATGGATCGCAATGTAAGACAGTCAGCCTTTAAGGCGTTATATACAGTATATCAACAGTTTAAAAACACTTTGGCAACTACATTGAGTACCCATGTAAAAAGCCATAATTATAAAGCAAAAATACGGGGGTATTCGTCAGCACGAGCAGCTTCTCTAGACAACAATCATATTCCAGAAGATGTGTATGATACTTTAGTGTTGGTAGTGAATCAGTATTTGCCATTGCTTCATCGATATGTAGAATTACGTAAAGATTTGTTGGGATTAGAAGAGCTGCATATGTATGATATGTATACACCTTTGCTGGCAGATGCGCCTATCAAATATACGTATGAAGAAGCTAAGGAAAAGGCGTTGTTAGCATTAAAACCACTAGGTGAAGAATATCGTGAGATTGTCGAGAAGGCTTTCGACGAACGCTGGATAGATGTCGTTGAAAATCAAGGGAAACGCAGTGGAGCTTACTCTTCAGGGGCCTATGATACACAACCTTATATTTTATTAAACTGGCATGACCGTTTAGATGAATTATATACATTGGTTCATGAGATGGGACATAGTGTACACAGTTACTTCACGCGAAATAGTCAGCCCTATGTATATGGAGACTACTCTATCTTTTTAGCAGAGATTGCTTCTACTACTAACGAAAATATTTTAACTAGTTATTTACTTGAAACTGAGAAAGACCCAAAAATTCGTGCTTATATTATAAATCATTATTTGGATGGGTTTAAAGGAACTATTTTCAGACAGACACAATTTGCAGAATTTGAGCATTACATCCACACACAAGATGCAATAGGTGTTCCATTGACCAGCGAACACTTGAGCAATTACTATAAAGAATTAAATCAGAAGTATTATGGACCAATTGTTGTTAGTGATGAAGAAATCCAATACGAATGGTCGCGTATTCCTCACTTTTACTATAATTACTACGTTTATCAATATGCTACGGGCTTCTCTGCAGCAAATGCTTTAGCAGCTAAAATTGTTAATCATGAGCCAGAAGCATTAGAAAACTATTTAACTTATTTAAAATCTGGCAGCAGTGATTATCCGATTGAAGTGATGAAAAAAGCTGGTGTGGACATGACAAAGGCTAACTATATTGAAGATGCAATGGGAGTTTTTGCTTTACGTCTAGATGAATTAGAAGAATTAGTTCGGCAATTGAAAGACAATTAAAAAATAGAGCGTTCTTAACAAAATCTAACCGTGTAAAATAATCGCAAAAGAAGAGAGAGACTGCAGAAATGGCGGGTCTCTCTTCTTTTGTATTATTAGAAAACAAGCTTAGGCTATGCCATGTTCATTCATAAAAGAAATGTTAGTTTCCTCACTTTATATCCAGAAAAATGATACCCACTAAAAAAGGATGCAGCAATCTGACAGAGGACTATACAACCAAAGCAAATTTCAGAATATTCTATCTAATGGTTTTGGTAATTGAATTTGCAGTTAAGCCCTCCTTACTCAGCACTTACAGAGTCTTTTGTAATTACTTGCTAAAAACATTCGAATACACTAAGGAAATGACAGGAGGGTTCGCGAGAACTTTGTTTCTATAGATCAGCTGGAAAAGCGATTATTCAGACTATTTACGATACAAGGGATAATTGATGAGCGGAGATGAGCTGTATTAAAAAAACTGACTGCATGGGTACATTGCTATCAGCAAACCAAGCAAAAAGTGGGAATTAAAAGCAAAAGTAATTACATCCGTGCTTATCCAGTAAAAAAGCATCGTAAATCAAGTCAAAAAAACAGTTAAGGATTTTTCCTCAGCTGTCTTTTTTTAGATTAATGAAAGGTGATCATCAGGAAACTCTTGACTAAAAATTTCACTGTTTTCCTGAGTCTTGAAGAAGCGGAGCATTGACTCACGTGATTTGCAGGCATTGATCACATACTTGATGGCACTGAAACCCTCAACTCTTACGCCAGTTCCTGCGTCGTTCGCACAGTTATAAATGACAGCTGATGGGTGCTTTGTAATGTTCATATCTCTAGCAATTTGTTGATCTGCTATAAACAGTTCTTTTACTAGATCAGAAGCACGATCCTCAATAAATGTTTCCATATCCCCTCCAACCTCTGAGAATAGGCGATACACCAACTCTTCAGAATAGGGAGTCTTTTTTTTAGTCAATTCTTCTTGCAATTTCATCAAGAAGATTCGACCACGCTTTTTACCCTGCAACTGGGCTGCTTTTACGTCTAGGGCAGCAGAGTAAATGTTATCAGAAAGCTTGTTCCGTTTGCGTATGTCTTTTTTTGACAGGCCCTCCCGGATTAAGAGGTCAGATACAGTATGTAAATTCATTAATGGAATGAGCCGTAACTGGATTTTTAGATCATTCTTTTTCATCAATTCAGTTATCTGTTTTTCAATGTTTAAGCAACGATCCCCGATAGGATTGATAAACAAATAGATCTCAATCAAGAGACTTCCTCCTCACATTCATTTCCTTACAGTAACAGCTCGAACAATTTTATTCTCGGCTGGTCGATAAGGGATGTTAAATTGTTTCAATAGGGCAAAAAAATCTTCTTCTTTTTTTCCGCTATCTTGTACTTCTAATTCTAATTCAAAATCATGTTGGTCTCTGTACCAGCTCTCATCTAAAGCTAATTTACCTTCAGGAATGATTTTTTCAGCACGTTTGGTCACTAATCGACCAATTAGACCTAATAAATCAGTAGTAACAGACTCATTATTTAAGGCACTAATTATCTGAAAAGCATTTTTTGGGAAACGATTATCCTTAAGTGCTTTTTTAACGTCTGATAATTCAAGACTATCTGTAACTTCCAGCAATCCAATTTGCTGAGGAATCTTTAGAGTAGCTTCAGCCTCAGAATCAAAATAGCGGATTCGCAATCCCATATTTTTCTCTTTCAATTGATAATCTGATGTGTCAAAATAAAGATTGGTTTGAGTAACCAAATTAGAGGAGTCCAACTGATAATGGGTCATCAGTTGAAGGTATTCTTGCTGAGTCAGCATGGTTTTATATTCTATTTCGATTGATTTGTTCATTCTCATTGTACACCCTATTCTAAAATTTGACTAATACAAAGGTATATTGACACATATTACACCATGCCGTCAAATATTTAAATGAAGTATATCCATTAATAAAGCAAAATATAGAATTTACGACTTTTGGAGATGAACCAGTCATTTTTGCTAACGGATGGTTTGTGATAAGATAGGAAAGAATGGAAAGAAAAGCGAGGGAATTTTAATGGAAAGAAACTGGGAAATTTTTCTTGCACCGTATGAATTAGCTGTGGCTGAACTAAAAATTAAGCTCAGAGGTTTAAGAACTCAATATCGTGAGCAAGGGGAACACGTACCAATTGAATTTGTAACCGGTAGAGTGAAGCCAGTTGACAGTATTTTGAATAAAGCAAAATTGCGAGGACTATCTTTAGATCGGTTAGAAGAAGACATGTCTGATATTGCTGGTATGCGTATTATGTGCCAGTTTGTTGAAGATATTCATCACATGGTTCAAGTCATCCGAAATAGAAAAGATATGAATGTCGTACAAGAGCGTGACTATATAACCAATCGTAAAGCGAGTGGCTATCGTTCGTATCATTTGGTAATCGAATATCCGGTTC
The DNA here is from genome assembly GCF_050499065.1 of Enterococcus sp. AZ071. Lineage (NCBI taxonomy): Bacteria > Bacillati > Bacillota > Bacilli > Lactobacillales > Enterococcaceae > Enterococcus > Enterococcus sp. AZ071. Next base: position 1,598,709 of record NZ_JBIPAS010000001.1, on the reverse strand, counting down.
AGATGTTAGACGGAGAGAAGAAGCTATTAGCTGAAATTCAAATCCGAACATTAGCCATGAATTTTTGGGCTACTATCGAACATTCTTTAAATTATAAATATGAAGGACAGATTCCTGAAGATATTAGTGAACGTCTTTTTCGTGCTGCTGAGGCTGCCTATCAACTAGATGAAGAAATGTCTAGTATTCGAGATGAAATACAAGAAGCCCAGCACCTATTTTCATATCGTAAAAAGAAGAAAGAAGGAGACGAATATGCCGCTAAAAATAGGGATCATCCACAATAATGAAGCAAAATCTTTAAAGGTTTATGAAGATTTGCTGCTATTGTTGGCCAAAAACAATGACTTGGCAATTGTTGAGCGTGATCCGGAATTAGTGATTACTATTGGCGGAGACGGAACATTATTGTCAGCATTTCATCGGTACAGTCATAAGTTGGATACGGTAAGATTTTTAGGGGTTCATACCGGGCATCTAGGTTTTTATACTGATTGGCGTGATTATGAATTAGAGGAAATGGTAAATAGTTTATGCAGTGATCGCGATAAGAGTGTCAGCTACCCTTTATTAGACGTGGTAGTCAATTTTGAAGATGGCCGTCATAAACATTTTTTGGCTATGAACGAATCGACTGTGCGCAAAGGCAATCGAACAATGGTTGCAGATGTTTATATAAAGGATGAACTTTTTGAACGCTTCAGAGGAGATGGGTTATCAATCTCAACGCCCACCGGATCAACTGCATACAACAAAAGTGTTGGCGGCGCTGTTGTGCATCCAAGCATTAGTGCAATGCAATTGGCAGAAATTGCTTCATTGAATAATCGTGTATTCCGGACATTAGGATCACCTAGTATCATAGGCCCTGCTGAATGGATTGAGATTTTTTTAAATTCCGATGGAAAACACATGGTAACCATTGACCAGTTAGACGTTAGTGGGGGAGGAATACGCTCTATTCAGTATAAAATTGCTGAAGAACGTATCCACTTCGCTTCTTACAAACATATGCATTTTTGGCATCGAGTAAAAGATGCCTTTATTCGAGAGGATTAATTTTGTGGAATTTGAATGGACTTATGATCAAGCGGATTCATTATTGCTTCGTACCTTTTTAAAAAAGCAGGGAATTTCTAAAAAGCTGTTAGCAAAAATAAAGTTTCAAGGTGGAAAAATTTATGTGAATAACCAGGAAAAAAACGTCTTGTTTTCTTTGAAATCCCATGATAAGGTAACTGTTGTGATTCCTGATGAAAAGGGCCATGATACTTTGTTGGAAGATAAGGTGCCTATTGAGATTGTCTTTGAAGATGATCATTTATTAATCATAAATAAACCAGCAGGTGTGGCATCAATTCCAGCGCAATATCATCCAAGTGGAACAATGGCTAATCGAGTAAAGGCTTATTACGTTCAAAAAGGGTACAAAAATCAGGTTGTCCACGTAGTTACAAGACTGGATAAAGATACTTCTGGCCTAATGTTGTTCGCAAAGCATGGATTTGCTCATGCAAAATTGGATCAAGAATTACAAAAGAAAACATTGGTAAAAAAATATCAAGCACTTATTTCTGGTGAAATAGCTGCTTTGAGTGAACATGGGCAGATTGATTTACCAATTGTAAGAGACATGACTTCTCTAATCAAAAGGAAAACGGATGAGTCTGGTCAAAGTGCCCTAACAGAATATTGGCTGAGTGAACGAAATGAACACATAGCGCTAGTGAATATTCAACTACATACTGGAAGAACGCACCAAATCAGGGTTCATTTCAGCGCTGTGGGTTGCCCACTGCTGGGAGATGACTTATATGGTGGTAGAATGGACCTTGGGATAACTCGTCAGGCCCTGCATTGCTGTGCCTTGACTTTCAGACACCCCTTTACTGGGGAATTGCTGGCATTTTCTTTGCCGCTTGCAAAAGATATGGAGATAATCGCAAGAGAGCTGTGAGGTGAGAGAGATGGATGAAAACCAAGAAGAATTAGAAGCCCATTTTTTACAGTTAAAAAGTGAACTGCAGAAAAACGATCTTCAAGATTTTCGTGAACATTTTTTGGAGATGCACATTTACGATCAGGGGCAATTCTATCAATCTCTCGATGGTGAAGAACGTCAATTAGTGTATTCTTACATGTCGCCTAAAGAACTAGCTGATATGTTTGATGTGATCGAAGAAGATGATGAACATGTTGAAGAATATTTATCTGAAATGCGTCCACGTTACGCAGCAGACATGCTTTCTGAAATGTATACGGATAATGCTGTAGACATTTTAAATGAATTAGACAAGAAACAAGTAGCGAAATATTTAAGCTTGATGGAACCAGAGCATGCAAATGAAATTCGTGAGCTCTTGCATTATGAGGATGATACAGCCGGTTCCATCATGACTACCGAATTTGTTTCGATTGTTGCCAATCAAACGGTTCGTTCAGCAATGTATGTCTTAAAAAAAGAAGCACAAATCGCCGAAACGATTTATTACACATATGTTGTTAATACAGACAATCAGCTTGTGGGAGTTATTTCTCTACGGGATTTAATTATCAATGACGATGATACCATGGTATCAGAAGTAATGAGTGAACGAGTTATTTCGGTCCACGTTGGTGATGACCAGGAAGATGTAGCCCAGATGTTCCGTGATTACGATTTTCTAGCATTACCAGTAACGGATTATGAAGATCATTTACTAGGGATTGTCACAGTCGATGATATTATCGATGTAATCGATGATGAAGCAGCTAGCGATTATTCTGGTCTAGCGGGGGTCAATGTCGAAGAGGTCGATGAAAATCCTATAAAATCTGCTTCAAGACGTCTGCCATGGTTAATCACCTTATTGTTTTTAGGAATGTCGACAGCAAGTTTAATTAATCATTATGAAGCCCTAGTTAGTGAAGCGAGTATTTTAGCTGTTTTTATTTCGTTAATCACAGGTACAGCTGGCAATGCGGGGACACAATCACTAGCCGTGGCTGTTCGTCGAATAGCAATGTCTGATGATAAAGACAGCGGTTTTGGTAAACTGATCATGGGTGAGATTTTGACTGGGTTAGTAACCGGGTTGGTAACGGGAGCGACTATTTTTGTTATTGTAGGGATATGGAAGCACAATTTTGTATTAGGATTTGTTATTGGAACTGCGATGGTAGCTGCGATAACAGTAGCTAATTTAGCAGGTAGTCTGATTCCAATGGTAATGGAAAGATTAGGATTTGATCCTGCCGTAGCTAGTGGACCATTTATCACAACCCTCAGTGATTTAACAAGTGTACTGATTTACTTCAACATCGCTGGTCTGTTTATGGAACATTTTATTGGAAGCTAAAATTTTTTTGGTCTTAGCAGAAGGAAGAAACATATGCTGAAAGTAGTGGAGAAAATGAAAAAAGCCTACGCTGTTATTATCCGCAATGGTTTGATTTTATTGGTCAGACGACCAGGACTACCTGTGTGGGAACTGCCTGGAGGAGAACTATTTCAGGATGAAAATGAACGGAATGGAATGAAACGCTTAATTTCAGAAGATTTAGGCTTAAGGGGAGATATTCAAGAATTAATAGGCATTTATACAAAAGAATATATGGATGAACTTACCTACGTTTATAAAGCGAAGGAAGTTGAGACGCAACAACCAATAAATTCACCTGTTTATTCAGCAGTAAATTTTTTTGATGTTCATAATCTGCCCTTAAATATCCACCCTGATCAAAAGCAGCAAATTAAGGATTATTTATCGGGGAACTATCCTGTAAGAACGCATCTAAAAACTTGGAAGTGGCTTTTTCTTATAAAAAACTATATTCAAACGAAAAGAAGCAGTAGGGATTAACCACTGCTTCTTTACTCTTTAGTCAATTCATTATCTAGTCGAAGGAAACAATTTTTGTTCCGTGTGCTTCTTGTATACCCAGAAATTGGGTAATTTCGTTGATATTTTTAAACGTAACACCCCCTCCAGGAAAGATAGTGATTCTGTCATTTGCGTAATCAATCAATTCCTTCAAGTGAGTCAAGTTTTCTTCAATTGGTTGGGATAATGGACCGCCATGACTTAAAATGCGATCTATACCCAGTTTGACAAACCAATCGATTGTTTCAAATTGCTTTTCTTTTGGAATCTCATCGAATGCCATATGAAAGGTAGTTTGCAGTCCGATGCTATTTCCTAATAGAATCTCTAAAGCTTCTTCATCAACCTCTTTGTCTTCTGTTAAACAGCCAAAAACTACGCCATCTGTTCCGGCATTCTTAGCATAAATCAAATCCGTTTCCATTATCTTCAATTCCAAGTCATTATAACAAAAGTCTCCGCCTCGAGGACGGATCATTGTCATAACTGGAATATGCTTTTCATTAGTATATGCCAAAGTTTCCTCAATAACGCCTAAACTAGGGGTAGTACCTCCTACAGCCAGGTTGTCACATAATTCAATTCTTCCAGCGCCCGCTTTAATAGCTGCGGGAATCAAAGTGAAGTTTTCAGCGCAAAATTCTTTAATCATTGTAATTCCTCCTATGTCCATAGTGTAGCATAAGTCGTAGAAGGTTGGGAGTAACTATGCTATCATATTGCTAAAGGAAGTGAATCAATGTTAAAGAAAATAGATCGTGGCTCTTTATTTTTAGAAAAGAATTACGCTATGTTTCGTTGTCCTAAATGTCATGAAACCTTTTCGATGGACAATCATTATCTAAGCTGTAAAAATAACCATCAGTACGACCTTTCTAAAAAAGGAACGATTTACTTTTTGGATCATCAAGTGAAAACAGACTATGACAAAGAAATGTTTCTCCCAAGAGGTAGAATGATTCGTTCAGGAATGTATCAACCAGTTATTGAGCAGCTTGCAAATTGGATAACTCCTGGTAAACTCTTGGATGTAGGTTGTGGTGAAGGGAGCTTTTTAGCGGAACTAAACCAGTTAAAAGCAAATGAGGTTTCTATAGGATTTGACTTAGCTAAAGAGGGGATTTACCTAGCAACAGATCAGGCCTTAGATTGTTTCTGGTGTGTGGCTGATTTGACCAATTTACCTTTTTCGAATCAATGTTTTGACACTATTTTAAATATTTTTTCGCCCTCACATTATCAAGAGTTTCGCAGAGTTTTGCAAAAGGACGGTAGTGTGCTAAAAGTGGTTCCTCAAGAAAACTACCTGCGGGAATTAAGAGAGGCTTTTTATCCAGAGGGGAAGCCCTATTCAAATGAGGCAGTCATTGATCGATTTAACATGGAGATGTCAGTTGAGAAACGAACCCGATTGACCTATCAGTTTGAAATTCCTGTTCAAAATCAACTTGATTTACTGGACATGTCTCCCTTGGAATGGCATGCGGATCCCTTGATAAAACAGAGGTTAATGGCTAAACCATTGGAAAAAATCACGATCGATGTGGAAATATTAAAAGGACATTAGAGAAATCGTTTTCATTGAAAAAAATGTGAATTAATCATTGCTTTTCTAACTTCATGGTGATATAGTACAAACAAGTTGTTTTTCATTGGTTTTTATCAGGTTCCTGTTCTGATAAAAGTTTGTGAAAAGTGCTTCACTAACGTAGCGACTCGCCGTGCTAGACACCGAGTTGGTACGTTTTTTTTGTGCAAAATCTCGTTCGAGTATGTAAAATGCATGAAATAGCAGAGAAATCACGCTATTCTTTTGAGAGTTATCCAAGAGTTTATCCATAAGTAATAATCTATTTTTGAAAAATTATGGAGTGAATATTTTTATAAAAATTAATCAGAGGAGCCGTATCATGACTAACCATATTGTATTATTCGAGCCACAGATTCCAGCTAATACTGGTAACATTGCTCGGACATGCGCAGCTACTAATTCGCCACTGCATCTAATTGAGCCTCTAGGCTTTTCTACTGATGACAAGCATCTAAAACGAGCAGGATTAGATTACTGGAATGACGTGGATATTACTTACCATAAGAATCTTGCAGTATTTATGGAGTTTCTGAATCAGCGCCCGTTATATTTAATTACTAAGTTTGCTAATCGTACGTATTCAGAGCCAGACTATACGCAAGCTATAGATCGTTTCTTTATGTTTGGCAAAGAGACCACTGGCTTGCCGGAGGAATTTATGCGTGAGAATGAAGACAAATGTTTAAGACTTCCAATGAACGATACGCACGTTCGTTCACTAAACTTATCTAATACGGTAGCTATCGTAGTTTATGAAGCGTTAAGACAGCAGAGTTTTCCAGAATTAGAACTTAGTCACCATTATGAAAATGACAAGTTGGATTAAGGAGAGAAGTTATGAAGTTATATTTTACACGGCATGGTAAAACGCAATGGAATCAAGAGAAAAAGTTCCAAGGCATGATGGGGGACTCCCCGTTGCTGGCAGAAAGTTTTCAAGCGATTGAAGCACTAGGGGAAACCGTAAAAGATATTCCCTTTGAAAAGATTTATTCAAGTAGCTCAAGACGTGCATACCTCACTGCTGAAGGGATCAAGAATCGTTTGGCTTATCCTGTTGAAATCATTCGAACAGATGATTTGAGAGAATTAGGGCTGGGGTCTCTTGAAGGTCAATCAATTACGAAAATGTACGAAAAATATGGTGAGAACATGGCTCATCTACGTCATCGACTGGATATGTATGATCCAACTTCCTTTGGCGGTGAAGAAATCGACAAAATGCTGAGTCGTACAACAGATTTAGTTCGTCAAGCTGTTGCTGAAGCAGAAAAGGGACCACTGCTTTTTGTGGGGCATGGTGCGTCACTAACAGCAGCTATTCAATCATTGGCAGGCGAATCAAAGGCTGAATTACGGTCCATGGGTGGACTATACAACAACAGTTTGACTATTTTAGAAACCGCAGAAGGTGATCAACCTTACCGTTTGTTAGAATGGAACAACATTGACTTTTTAAATCAATTAAAGCAACAACCTGATGCTATTTTATAAGTGAGGTGAGACAAAATGTCAGAGGAAGCTCTATATATTGTCGGTAGACTAAAAGCTGTCTTTTTCCAAAATCCAGGTAACTTTTATAAAGTTTTGCTGTTTGGTGTTCGCGAAACAAATACGGATTTTTTAGAATCTGAAATTGTTGCTACTGGCAGCTTTGGTGATGTACAAGAAGAGGAAGAGTATCGCTTGTTTGGGCATTTTGTTGAGCATCCTCGGTATGGAAAACAATTTCTGGTAGAGCGCTATGAGCAAGCACAACCGACTTCCGCTAATGGGATTATCAGTTATCTTTCTAGCGATAAATTCCCTGGGATCGGCAAGAAGACAGCAGAAAAAATTGTTGAAATTTTGGGAGAAGATGCTATCGATCAAATTATCGATCAACCAGATATTCTAAACCAAGTGCCAAATCTAAATCAAAAGAAAAAAAATCAATTGGTTGAAACCTTACGGCAAAATTATGGGATGGAAAAAATTATTGTTGGTTTGAGCTCTTATGGCTTTGGCAGCCAGTTGTCTTTTGCCATTTTTCAAACTTACCGCAATCAAGCGCTGGAAATCATACAGGAAAATCCGTATCAGTTAGTCGAAGATATTGAAGGCATCGGTTTTAAAAAGGCTGATAATTTGGCTGAACAGATGGGAATTGCAGCAAACAGTGATCAGCGCATAAGAGCAGCGATTTTACACCAAATTGTTGAGGATGCCAATCAGAGCGGAGACACCTATGTAGAAGCACAGCACTTATTGGAGCAGGCTTTATCTTTATTGGAGAGCTCTCGTGCGGTGGAAATTGCACCAGATCAAGTAGCTGCGATGATTATTCAACTAGTTGAAGAGGAGAAAATTCAACAGGAAGAAACCAAACTGTACGAGAACACTCTGTACTACAGCGAATGGGGAATAGGAAATGCTGTTGCTCGATTGTTAGAACGAAAAAAGGAAATCAAGTATCCAAAAAAGGTAGTCGAGAAAAAATTACGAATCATTGAGAAGCGATCGGACATCTTGTATGGCACCTCTCAAGACAAAGCAATTAAGGAAGCCATTCGCTCACCTCTCTTCATTTTGACTGGTGGTCCTGGAACAGGTAAAACCACTGTTATCAATGGAATTGTCCAGCTGTTTGCTGAATTAAATGATTTATCTTTAGATCCAAGTGATTATAAAGAAGCAATTTTTCCGATTATTCTTGCTGCACCTACAGGAAGAGCTGCTAAACGGATGAATGAAACGACTGGATTACCTGCTAGTACTATTCATCGTTTGTTGGGGTTAAACGGCCGTGAGAGTACACCGGAGACCGAAGCGCGAGACCTAGAAGGAGGACTGCTGATTGTTGATGAGATGTCCATGGTGGATACTTGGTTGGCAAATACTCTATTAAAGTCTATCCCAACAAATATGCAAATCATTTTGGTAGGAGATAAAGATCAGTTGCCTTCAGTCGGTCCCGGACAAGTTTTTCATGACCTTTTACAAGTAGAGACTATTCCTAAAATTGAATTAACAGAAATTTATCGTCAAGGAGATAAGTCCTCAATTATACCTTTAGCTCATGAAATTAAAGAAGGAAAACTGCCAGCTGATTTTACAGTAAATCAAAAGGATCGTTCCTTTATCTCTTGTCATGCCTTCCAAATGGAAGCTGTAATTAAGCAAATTGTTGAACGGGCCAGAAAGAAAGGCTATACGGCTCAGGACGTTCAAGTACTTGCACCGATGTATAGAGGTCCTGCTGGGATTGATGCGATAAATAAAATGATGCAAGAAATATTTAATCCAAATGACGGAACAAAAAAAGAAGTCCAGTGGAACGATATAGTCTATCGCATTGGTGACAAGGTTCTTCAGTTAGTCAATAATCCGGAATCTAATGTTTTTAATGGTGACATGGGAATTATTGTTGGAATTATTCCTGCCAAAGAATCTGAAGACAAGGTAGATGAACTTGTTATCCAGTTTGATAGTATAGAAGTACAATACAAACGTTCAGAATGGAACAATATCAAGTTATCCTATTGCTGCTCGATTCATAAAGCCCAAGGCAGTGAATTTCAAATGGTTTTATTGCCGATGGTTAAGCAGTACAATCGAATGTTACAGCGTAATTTACTCTACACGGCTGTTACTAGAAGTAAAGATCTGCTCATATTATTAGGAGAACAGGAAGCATTTACTGAATGTGTCCGTAAAGAATCAGCTGTTCGGAAAACAACACTGATCGAACGAATTTGTTCAGCAGCAGAATTAGACGTTCCTGTTCCAAAAGCAGTGGACGACCCTTTTAAAGCTTTTTTGAAAGAGGAGAAGCCGGTTATATTAGAAAATAAACCAGGGACTTCAGAAGAGAAAGGACCGAAACTTCTAACTGCTGCTTTAATTCGTCAGCAAGTAATTGATCCTATGATTGGAATGCAAGATATTACTCCCCAAATGTTTTTGAAATAAAATAGGCCAAAGTAAATTCTGCTGAATTTACTTTGGCTTATTTTTTATTACTCATCAGCATACCAAACATACTGAGAACTCGTGGAAAAGTATAGGTCATAGGAACGCTGCCCCATGTTTTCACCATCAGCTTGTCCGTGCTGAGGCACGACGGATACAATTCGAATACGAGAACTAGAAAAGTGACGATAATGCTTATTATTTGTATGTTTTTTTTGCAAAAGCTGCAGCAATAAGCGAATGATCGCAAAGGGGTTTGGTTTCTCAATAATGACTAAATCGATCATTTCTTTCTTTGGATCAGCCATAGGAGCAATAGGAACTCCTCCTCCAAAATAAGGTATATTGGTGGTTGTACATAAAAATGTTCGGTTAAATTCTTGCTTTTGCCCATTTACCTCAATTAAAACAGGAAATGTTTTCTGAGTTAAGAGTGCTTTTATTAAATAGAACCCATACGAAGCAGATCCCAGCTTATACTTGTTCAACAGCTCTTTAGAAGAAGAAGCATTTGTTGTAGCAACAATTAAAGCATCCAACCCAATACCAACATTGTTTAAGACTAAGCCATATTCTTCTCTGATTTTTTCTTCGTATAGTAAAACATTAATCTTCTGTGGTTTATCAGCTTCAGTAATTTGTTTGAAAGCCTTCTCCACTTGGCGTGATAGTCCAATACCGCGAGCAAAATCATTGCCTGAGCCAGCTGGAAGATAGCTTACTGGAAGATTAATTCCAGTCAAATAAAATTGATTGACCACCTGATGCAAAGTACCATCACCACCTACTACAATTAACAAGTGATAAGGTTCATCATCTGAACGACGGAGCAATTCTTCATCCCAAGGAGTGAGTAATCCTATTAGACGCTTAACGATTTCCTTTTCCTCACCAGCATACGTTGTATAATAAGGGGTGTATGTATAATCGTGTTGATCAAAAAGATCGATTAGTTGATCAGCTTTCTTGCTAGCAGTCCCACTGCCAGCAGCAGGGTTAATCAGTAAATGATAGTGAAAATTCATAAATAGTCCTTTCCTTTCAGGTGATAATTATAACAGACGTTCTGCAAATGAAACATCATTATGCGTCAATTTACATTTTTTCTTCACAGACAGTTGGATTACCTTGAGACAAAACCTATGATTGTTCAGGATTTATTCGCGATTCCTCAAGTATAGGTAGGTAATAAAACGAACGTCTCTATATCGGTTTTTTGATGGGAGACAAGATAATAGTAAAGAGGAGCAATCAAAGTAAAAGAGTGCTGTCTTGTCGTTTCTAAAGGACAACAGAGTGACAAGGAATGGATCTACCAAAAAGAATTAAAAAAACTGCATAAAAGAATATGCAGTAGAATGGTCTTATTTTTCATCTTCGTCCTCTTGGACACGGAACATTTTATTGTAACGTTCTTCATCCTCCTGATTATCACGAATAACTTTTGACAAGGTGAATGATGAGGAAATCAGTCCCACAGAACCCATCAGATAATATCCTTTAACCATTAAGGGCTCTTTTAAAGTATACAAGCCAATAAGGATAAGAACTGCGAAGAAAACAAACGATCCCCATGATAAAAGAACGAAAGCAGGGGTATTTCGATAGGCTTTCTTTTTAATATTATTGTTCAATATATCACTCCTTAATTTTAAGTAAGTTTCATTATACATGAAATTGCGATTAGAATCATTCTAATTTTGAAAAAAGTTTTAACAGGCGAAAGCATGGAATAAAAAAAGGTCTCTTAACTGAAATTAAACAGGTTAGAAGGTTCTAAGACAATCAACGATTGCGATACGCATTAATGGCCAAGAATAACGAATCGAAATCATCATACTTACTAGCAGCAAAACTGGTTAAAGTATTACTAGTTATTTATACAGTTAAGAAGCTCTATTCTTTTTTTGATACTTATAGATGTTCCAAAGTTCGTAAAGACTTCCTAGAACTAGATCAGCAATCAAATCACTGGTTAGTAGAGTTCCTCTATAGAGAGAAAAGAAGAATCCCAAGAGACAGATAGGTATGTAAAGAAAAGTACCGGTTATTAATCCCGGGGAGTATTTGCGGGTTTTTATTGTCCCAAGAATATGAGTAAAAAAGGCATTACTAGCTAGAAATGTAGATGCGATTAAAAAAGAATTGTATGATGTCTCAAAAAAGAACACGCTGATAGAAATTATCGAAACAATTATAAAGGCAATTATATTCACTTTAAGATAATACTGGGGCTTTTGTGCAGATAAAGACGGTCTAAATCCACGATACCATTCAATAAATCCTCCAGGAAAGTAGAACTCTTCCAAACAGTGTAATAGGTAGGATAGAGGGAGTAATAAGACAATTACTTTCATTGCAGTTTCCATTTATATAGTTCTCCTAACAAGTATATTTTGTCAAACTTTGTATTTTGAAAGTAATTTTACTCCAAATTTAGAAAAAGTAAACAAAAAAATAAATTTATATAAATAGAATATCTTTTTGTGAGACTGAATAGGTCTTCTGATGAAGAAAAATTAATATTATTTAAAAGATGGGACATGTAATTAACCGCAAAATAGTTCGAAGTGAGCAAAGTTGAGTATAATTAGAACAAAGTAGAAATCGAAGTTTATGTGAATAATCATCTATAAGTCAGTTACAATGATTTAGTATTTTTATTCCAATCAAGACCGAAAGTAAGGAATGGTCATAAGTGCATCACTTTCTAGATAATAGATTTAAAAGTTCAAGTAGTTGATTAACTATTATGCATATTATTTGTACAGCAATCCAATAGAAAAAAATAATCCGATAAAAGGAACAGACAAAAGAAAAAGAATATAGTTAGAGGTCCAAAGACCCAAGAGAATAAGTACGATTATCGCCAATAAGGAACAAATCTTTGAAAAAGCAAGCAGTTCTTTTTTATTCATTATCATCCCTCCTATGTAACTATCTTACATTAGTTTTAGGTCCAAAGAACTGTCAAAATAAAGAGTTAATACCGTCAATTTTTGAAAGATAAATGCAAGAAGCCAATAGTTTTAGTTAGTTAACCAAAGAACTAAAGTAGAATTATGGGAAAATGGCTTACGCAAATCATGAAATAGAAAGGGTGCCAGCGCGCGAGTGGATTAAAAAAGTAGAAGATGTATCTGTAGTTGAAAAGTCTGTCCAGCAATATTTTAAAATTACTGGCTTCAAAAAAGCGATGGAACTTTGAAGGATAGTATTTTTAAAGAAATTAATGTTTTGTTGAGACCTAAAAATAGACAAAGCGTTAGACCTTTAACTGGCTATCGATGAGATGGGCGAAACGATTGTTGAAAGAAAAAAAGCGTTCTGAACAAAAGCAAATTGTAATTCATCAACCACTGAAAGAAAAAATGACAGAAATATAAGAGGAAAAAACGAGCTCAAAGAACATTCTAGACAACGGCCAATTTTTAGTAGACAGAACAATCTACTTGCTTAACAGATATTCTTCGGTGGTAAGAGTGACAACCCCTTTTTTGCTTAAACGTTTGTTGTAGACTTCTCTTAATGATTTGATGACTGAGTCGTGGGCGTCTGAGATTAAGGTGACGGAGTAGCCTTTAGCTAGAGCACCTTTACAGGTGTGCTGGACACAAGCATTACTCATTAAGCCGATAACAACGACAGATTTACGATCCATTGTTTTAATAACTTTGTTAAATTCTGAGGAAGAAAAAGCATTCGGTCTGCTTTTTCTTGTGACGAAATCGTTCTCACGTTTATTTACTTTGGAGGAAACAGCACCGTAACCAATTTGTTGTACAAAAATAATAGGAGCATTTTTTTCGTGAAAACGTTCAATGATTGAGTTCATATTATTGATCAGGGTGCGTTTTCCAATAATTGGTGCTAACGTAGTTGTCTGTATGTCTATAGCTAATAATATTGAATCATTCAAATGCGCGGCCTTCTTTCAAGTATTGGTTCAATAAATTTTAGCACACACTATATTTTGCAGCAATAGAAGTCAGCAGTTAATGAATCAATACATAGAAAAAAGCAGCGGACCGCGCGCTGCAAAAGTGTTAGAGTCTCTTGTTTTCCGCCAAGAGGTGCCTTTATCATTTAGAATTCATTTTGCGGTCTAGCGGCACAAAGAAAGTGTAGCAATAGAATGTGAAAAAAATGTTAATAAGCGTAAAAGAATGACTGTAGATTTTTACTTTATAAGATTCACTAAATCAAAACAGGATTTTATTTATGAAGTAAAGGTTCAACGTAAGTTAGTTTGTCCATAACAGCAAGTGGAAAAAGACTATTCAAAGTGTTAGACCATTGTTCTAGAGTAAACCAACCATCATATTGACCTTGGAAATCCTTGACGAAACGTTCGATATGTTCAATCAGATCATCTATCGTGTTTTCATTAACAATGTCAGCTCTAGAAAAATGAACTTCCCAACAATTTCGTTGGTAATTGAAGGAATTTGAACCGGTAAAACCACGTGAATAAGCAACTTTTAAAAAGGACTTACAGCCATGCCTGGAATTAAAAGAAGCAAAGTGATCTAACAAATGTGGGTCCACTAAGGAATCACCGTTAGAAACCAGCTCTCTAATGATTTGGGTGTTTGATTTATTTAAGCTTTTAATGAACAAATTATATGAATCAATAGACACAGAATTCACTTCCTAATAATTGTATGGACCACCATAAAGAAAAATTTAACAGATTATATTTGATGAATAAAAAAACCAGTTAGTATTGGTGGAATTATTCAGTATGTTGCAAGTCTGTTTTGTTTTTGGTGTTTCAAAGAGTTATGCCACAAATTTTCCCACTAATATTGTGGAAATTACGCAATAAACGACGAATAATAGTATGGAGAAATAGTAAAGCTCGCTAATGCTCTTTTTTTAACATGGCCAAATCCTAATTAATTGAAGGAATGGGGAGTCATAAATGGTAGTAAACTGCTGGAAAAACTAGCGATAGTTACTATTAAAAACTTAACCTTTTTATTTATCCTTCATTCATTTCTTCAGAATCAATGTTACATTAATTTTAGTCAGAAGAATATACAAAACTCAGATTAGTTTGTTTTTAGCAAAGTCTGTTTCTTTTTAAATTAGAGTTTCCCAACTTAATAGAGAGAAGAATGATTGAACGTACATAGAAAACTTTGAGCATATAAATAAGCTACGCAAAGTGAGACTCTAGATAATTCGAGTTATTTAACGAGAGGTGAATTTTCACAGAAGGTCTATAATGGTGAAATAAGAACAAATACATTGGAAACTGTCGGAACGAACTGACTTAAGATTTAAGAAGAGACTAAATATATCAACAATAACGATAGTCTGCATTTGAAGGAATCATGTGATTAGCAATTCGAAGGAACTAGAAAAGAGAGGATACTTATAAAATTAGTAATTGAATAGTTGTGAAAGAAAACGGCGCAAGATTCGTCAATACCATTAAACAGCTGTGGTGATGGAATGACAACAAAAGAAAAACTTGTTGCTAATAAATACTGATGCCAACTTCATTCCGTCAGCTACATTTGTCAGAGAGCTTAGAGAACGGCTAGCTATTAGAAAACAACGGTCAGAAAGAATGAAATAAACTAGTGAATGTCCTAGCATCTTGAGAAGGGTAATTTTGCTAACTATTCTTGTTTTCACTTTTGTACAATTTTCTTCTACATAGGCCTAATGAATGATAACTATTTAATTATTGATCAGTGTAAAACCATAAGCATTCCTTACCTAAAGTAAATCTAATATTAACTTGAACATGTGGAAGGATGGGCTCGCATTCGTGTCATGGTCATTCTAGTTGGACTACTGCAAGCTTATTATTTTTAGCAGTGAAAAGCATCCTTTTGCCGCCTTCAAAACTATTTCGCACCTTTTTGGGTATTGATGGAAGGATCTTTTAGATAAATAGCTTTCTTTAAAAAAGTTAATTCACGATAACTCAAGTCATACAGAAGTAGCATAAAAGTCGATATTACAGCGTTTGTGATATATCAGAAATATGGTATAATACGGCTTGCGGTTCATCAACCATCCCGCGTAAACAAAACTTGGAGAAAGAAGGGGAAGTAGTGCATTTAGTAGAAAAAAGACGAATGAGTATAGTGATTACTAATGGTATCCTGATGGCATTATATTTGGCCTTAACTATTTTAGTTTCGCCAGTTGCATCTGGTCCCATTCAATTCCGCATTTCAGAAAGTTTGAACCACTTAGTTGTATTCAATCGGAAATATCTGTGGGGTGTATTTGGAGGAGTAGTTATCTATAACGCACTTTTTGGTATGGGAATTTTAGATGTTATTTTTGGTGGAGGGCAGACTCTATTAGCTTTAGGGATGACTGCACTTTTACAAAATAAGGTGAAAAATGTCAAGATTCGATTGGCCTTAAATGCTCTGTTCTTTAGCGTTAGTATGGCTTTAATTGCAGCGATGCTTTATTTAACCGCAGCTTTACCTTTTTGGGCAACTTATGCTTGGTTAGCTGTCAGTGAAGCAATTATTATGACTATTTCAGCACCGTTGATGTACTATTTGGATCAACGACTGCATTTTGAAAAGACAATTTAAAAGGAAAAGCCCAATCTTCGGGATCGGGCTTTTTTCTATGCTTTAATTAATGAATACATTTGCATGTCTTTGAACTGTCCATTTTTTACGGCGTTTTTCTTCAAAGTTCCTTCATGTTGAAACCCAGCTTTTTCTAACATGTGACAAGAAGCCGGGTTATCTGAAAAAGGTTCTGCAAAAATACGAACAATATCTGTTGTTTCGAAAACCTTTTGACACATTATTTTTAAGGCAGCAGTTCCTAATCCTTTACCCCAATGTGGTTCTGCAATATAATAACCAACTTCTGCTGTTCGAAAGTGAATATTTTCTTGACGAAACACGCCAATACTGCCGACTACTTTATCCTGTGAGGTTATCGCCAGTGAAAGCTCTCTGTTAGACAAGAGGGTTGTTAGGATAAATTCTTCCGCATCCCTTTTGCGATAGGGATAAGGGATGCCATCTCGCAAATTTGCTTGTATCTTTTGGTTATTCATAATAGAGCACAGTTCTTCCGCATCCTCGAGATGCCATTCGCGCAACGTACAGTTCATTGTTTTACCACCCTTCATAAGATGAAAAGGCACTGAATATAATTATACTCAGCACCTTTTGTAATTAATGCAAACTTAATCTTTCAACTTCTCGAACTTCAAAGTTTTTTCGTTCCAAGTGCTCAACAATTGCCGCTAATTTTTGTTCGTCAATACCATTCGGCAATGTAATGAGTGTTCGTCTGCCTTGCATGTCTTTGCCCACGTCTAAAGTAATGCAACTGGCGATGCTTGAGAATTTAGAAATAATTTTAGTCATTAGAGCAAGCTCGCCCTTTTTACCGGATGATACGATGGTTAAGACATAACTTCCTGCTTTGACACTCCAAGATTGTGACAGCATATTGAGTAATGTACTATGGGTTAAAATACCATAAAAATGGTTATTCTCATCTAGCACTGTGATATAAGGCAACTCTTTAATCGTAAAAAATATCTTAAAAAAAGAAGTATGGATTGAAATAAATTTTGTAGCATTTTTCAATAGATGAGTTACCGGTAACTGTAAATCTCCACCATTCGCTTTATGGCGATAAATGTGCATTTTATAGATATTTCCACGGAAAATTTGTTTGCTCTCATCTAAAATCGGAACGCAACGAAAACCTGTTTCTTCCAAAATATCTAAAGCTTCTTGTAACGTTGCAGATTCTGTAATCGTAGTTAGATCCTTTTTGGGATAAACTAGACTTTCTAATAACATTAAAGCGCCCTCCAATAATCGATTCGTTCTTTCATTATACTATCATATTCTTTCTCATAAAGGTAACTAATTTTTGACTAATTGACAGAAAAGGCATTAGATGATAATGTTACCATGTGAGTTTTTGTAAGGAGGTTCGCTATGGCAACGAAAAAGGCGGCTCTAGCCTGTACAGTTTGCGGTTCTAGAAACTACAGTAAGTCTGTCAGTGAAGGTAAACGCGGAGAGCGTTTGGAAATTAATAAGTTTTGCAAACATTGTAATAAATACACGTTACATAAAGAAACAAAATAGGGGGAAATTCGGTGAAGTTTTTACGTAGTGTTAGAGAAGAGATGAAATTGGTCACTTGGCCTTCAAGAAAACAATTGCGTCATGATTCATTAGTAGTAGTTGAAACAGCAATTTTATTCGCAGTAATGTTTTTCGTTATGGATACAGCGATTCAACTGTTGATCAATTTGGTAATTCGTTAGTAGCCAAGTTCAAGAAAGCATGCTATACTGTCTTTGAGAAAAAACCTTGGGATACTGAGGTTTTTTTATTTTAGGACGGGGAGCCGATGAACAAAATGGAATCTTTTGAGAAACAGTGGTATGTACTGCATACTTATTCCGGCTATGAAAACAAGGTAAAAGCAAATATTGAGTCTCGAGCACAAAGTATGGGAATGGAAGACTTTATTTTCCGTGTAGTAGTTCCTGAGGAAAAAGAAAAAGAGATTAAAAATGGCAAAGAAAAGGAAATTGTTCATAAAACATTTCCTGGATATGTATTAGTAGAAATGGTCATGACAGATGATTCTTGGTATGTCGTTAGAAATACACCAGGAGTAACTGGCTTTGTTGGATCGCATGGAGCTGGAAGCAAACCTGCACCATTAATGCCAGAAGAAATCAACCATATTTTACGCTCAATAGGTATGAGTACACGTCAACATGAGTTAGAAATCGGCCTTGGTGAAACAGTAAAAATTATTGAAGGAGCTTTTGCTGGACTTGAAGGGGTAATCACTGAGATTGATGAAGAACGTGAAAAAGTCAAAGCAAACATTGATATGTTTGGACGTGAGACAAGTACAGAATTAGATTTTGATCAAATTGATAAGATTTAAAAAGCTGAGGCATTAGTCTCAGCTTTTTTTATGGATGGGAGATTATATGAAGAAATATATTGTGAGTATAACTTTGCTGCTATGCCTGTTCTTTGTAAGCAGCTGTCATTCAATCACTGAAAAAAACACAACTAAAAGCAGCACGAATCAGTCATCAAGTCCTTTAGAAACAAATTCTAAAGATAGCACCCCCACTCTTTTTATTCATGGATATAGTGGAACGATTAACTCGTTTGGCGGAATGATTGATCGTTTTGAAAAGCAGCAGTTGGCACGAAAGGAACTGGTAATTACAGTTCAGTCAGACAGCACCCTTCAGATTGATGGCAAATTGAGTAATGCGAGAAATAATCCAATGATCCAGGTTTTATTCGCAGACAATAAGAACAATGAGTGGAACCAATCGGAATGGATTTACGCTGTTTTAAGGTATTTGAAGACACAGAACGTTGAGCAGGTGAATATTCTCGGTCATTCCATGGGAGGTGTTAGTTCTCTCCGCTTTTTGACAACTTATGGAGAACCAGAGGATAGTCCTAAAATCGTTAAGCTGGTTGCAATCGGATCACCATTTAATGATTTTATTGATACATCTGATCAACAAACCATAGATGAGCTCTTAGTAAACGGTCCAACTCAAAAATCCGATCGTTACATTGACTATGAGAACGGTATTGCTAATGTACCAGCAAGTTTGCCAATGCTGTTATTAGCTGGGGAATTAGGTGCAGGAACGTCTGATGATGGCACAGTTCCGCTAACCAGTGCCTTATCCGTCTATTCATTAGTAGAGAAAAATGGGAATCCTATTAGACAATCTGTTTTTGTTGGCCCTAATGCGCAGCACAGCCAATTGCACGAGAATACGGCAGTAGATCAGCAAGTAGCTCAATTTCTATGGGAGGAAAAACCGTGAATCTGTTTTTTGGTGGACAGCGGGTAGTATAAAAAAGACTATTAGAACAAAGGGTTAAGGGAAATTATATATATATTCATCAAGCAAAAGAAGACCATTGTCTGCTTAAACACAAAGAAGTAGGGAACTTGATCAATTAAAAGCTGAGTCTGTAAAAGAGATATCGAAAAAACTAAACAAGAATTGCGACTGAACAACCAATATCAACGTTTAAATACAAAGTCGGAAATTCTATATAAAAGTGTCTCCTTGAACTATCTTTAAAATTTGCTTTGAAGGACTTAATTTCTGAGGAAAAAACAGAGGTCATTTTGAAGTCATTCCGTTTCTTAGTTTCGAGCAAAGATGTTTGCTTACATTTTGTAAGAGAGGTATGATGTTGTCGTATTAAAAAGAAAGAAGGAGTTACGATGACCTATCAAACAAGTAACGAAGAACACCCAATTGAGATTGTAAATATTGCATCATTAGAGGCTCGTGTGAAAGAACGTATGGAAAAAGGTGCATTTGGATATATTCGGGGTGGCTCTGAAGATGAGTGGACAATGAAGGAGAATACAGCTTCTTTTAATAAAAAATCGATCATGCCTAGAGTTTTGCGTGGAATTGATCATGCGGACTTAAGTACAAAGCTTTGGGATATGGAGTTGAAAACACCGATTATTCAGGCACCTTCAGCTGCTCAAGGATTAGCTCATGAGAAGGGAGAATCCGACACAGCCAAAGGTGTAGCTGCCGCGGGATCAATTTTTTCAATAAGCACGTATGCAAATACTACGATTGAAAACGCAGCAGCAGCGGCTCCTGGAGCACCACAGTTTTTCCAACTATATATGAGTAAAGACGATGGTTTTAATGAGTTTATTTTGGAAAAAGCTGTAAAATCTGGAGCGAAAGCTGTGATTTTAACAGCTGATTCTACATTAGGTGGATATCGTGAGGAAGATATTATCAACCATTTTGAATTTCCATTGCCAATGCCAAACCTCGCTGCTTACAGTGAGAAAGATGCTGCGGGCAATGGGGAAGGGAAAGGGATTGCTGAGATTTACGCTGCTGCCAAACAAGGACTGATTCCAGAAGATATTAAGAAGATTAAAGATTTGACCAACTTACCGGTAATTGTAAAAGGAATCCAATCTCCTGAAGATACAGAAGTGGCAATCAGTGCAGGTGCGGATGGTATTTGGATTTCTAATCATGGTGGTCGTCAATTGGATGGGGGACCTGCATCTTTTGATGTATTGCCTCTAATTGCTGGAGTAGTCAATAAACGAGTACCAATAATTTTTGATAGTGGAGTTCGTCGAGGGGAACATATTTTTAAAGCTTTAGCCAGTGGAGCAGATTTAGTAGCCATTGGACGTCCTGTAATTTATGGTTTAAATCTAGGGGGCGCAGAGGGTGTGACTTCAGTATTTGACCATTTAAACAAAGAATTGTCTATTACGATGCAATTAGCTGGTACTAAAACAATTGAAGAAGTAAAAAATACAAGATTGATTTAATGGCAAAAGCCGCTTAAAACCTGCAGGTTTTAAGCGGCTTATTTTTAGTAATGTTACATTATGACAATTGTTTCTCCTGCTCATCAGCAGCAGTTTCTCCGTAAACTTCTCTACTTAATCGTAAACCAGTTGGAGTCGTTGCAACACCACCCTCAGCTGTTTCTTTAAAGATAGAGGGCATTGCCCGTCCGACTTTATACATTGCATCAATTACCTCGTCGGGTGGAATTACACTGCGAATTCCTGCTAAAGCCATGTCAGCAGAAATGAAAGCTTGAGAAGATCCCATTGCATTACGTTTAACACACGGTACCTCGACCAAACCGGCTACAGGATCACAGATTAACCCCATTACATTTTTCAAAGTGATGGCAACTGCTTCAGCTGCCATTTGGGGAGTGCCGCCATTTGCTGCTACTAAAGCTGCGGCCGCCATAGCGCTGGCAGAGCCAACTTCAGCTTGACAGCCACCTTCAGCACCAGAGATTGAAGCACTGTTAGCAATAACTAAGCCGAACGCTCCAGCTGTAAATAAGAAATCCAATTGTTCTTCGTGAGTCAAATTTAACTTTTCGCGAGCCGCCATCAGAACGCCGGCAACTACTCCTGCACTCCCGGCAGTAGGGGTGGCGCAGATTAGTCCCATTTTCGCATTCACTTCATTGACCGCTACAGCATTGCGAACCGCTTGTAAAATAGTATCACCACTAAGGAAATTACCAGAATTGATATATTCATCTAATCGTTTCGCGTCTCCACCAGTAATCCCGGTAACGGACTTAACCCCAGCAATTCCTTCATCAATTGAGTTGGACATCACTTCGAGATTTCGTTCCATTAACTTGATGATTTCTTCTCGGCTTCGCCCAGTTAGTTCTTGTTCGGTAGCAATCATTAATTCGCCTATAGTAGGATAATTTTGCGCTTGTTCTACTAATTCTTTTATCGACAAAAACATAATTTTGCCTCCTTATATTTACCTGTCTTGTATAAAACTAATCAAAATAAGTGACACTAAACACGTGACCCAAAGATCGTAATTTTTCTTTTGTTGAATCATCTGCGGGTTTATCGTCGACCTCTAAAACTAAGATTCCATTATCACCCTTTTTTTGTCGAGTCATCGTCACGGTACCGATATTAATTCCCGCATCCGATATGACCGCTGACACCTGAGCCAGTAATCCGCGTACATCTTCGTGTACAACAATAAAAGTAGGGGTGCCCATTGACAAAGAAATGCTGAATCCATCTAATTCTGATATTTGAATATTTCCACCACCGATTGAAATACCGGTGACTGACATTTTATAATTATCTTTTTTTAGATGCATAGTTACTAAGTTAGGGTGCTTCGCTTTTTCTTTTTTTGGAACAAAAAGCACTTCAATACCTTCTTCATGAGCTATTTTTAAAGAATCCGCTAAACGAGGGTCATCAGGATTCATACCTAAAAGTCCTCCGACTAATGCAATATCTGTTCCGTGACCGCGATAAGTTTTAGCAAAAGATTCATAAAGATCAATTTCAACAGAATCTGGTTTCTCACCAAAGATCATCCGACTCACTTTTCCAATCCGAGCAGCACCTGCTGTATGAGAACTGCTTGGTCCAACCATTACAGGACCAATAATATCAAAAACACTGCGATACTTTAAATTTTCCATTATTTTAAGCCTCCTTGAGTATCTGGTGGAAATACCTCATCAATTCGATCATAGTTTAACACAAAGTCGCTAATTATATAGGAAAATTAGCATTTTATTTTGTTATTCTAATCATATACGAAGTGTTTGTGAAGAAAATATTTATTATCAGAAAATTGAAAAGTTCTTGAAATTATGAAAGACTTTTGCTATCATACACTAGTGTGCGTTTTGCACGCTGTAACAGTGGGAGGAGAAATCTTTATCTCCAATTAACCACATCACGGACCCAAGGAGGTATGTCTCGTGGCAAAAAAAGTAGAAAAACTCGTTAAATTGCAAATTCCTGCAGGGAAAGCAACACCAGCTCCCCCAGTAGGACCAGCACTAGGTCAAGCCGGTATCAACATCATGGGCTTCACAAAAGAATTTAACGCTCGTACCGCTGATCAAGCAGGCTTGATCATTCCTGTAGTGATTTCTGTATACGAAGATCGTTCATTCACCTTCGTAACAAAAACACCACCAGCTGCAGTATTATTGAAAAAAGCAGCAAAAGTTGAAAAAGGTTCAGGCGAACCAAACAAAACCAAAGTTGCAAAAGTTACTAGCGATCAAGTAAAAGAAATCGCTGAGTTGAAGATGGAAGACCTAAACGCAGCTGACGTTGAAGCAGCAATGCGCATGGTTGAAGGAACTGCAAGAAGCATGGGAATTACTGTCGAATAATTCCTGAACCTACAGCTTCTCAGTCGTCTCTTGATTGAAAAATCAAAACACGTGGGAGGTTCTACCGTTATAACCACATAAGGAGGAAACAAAATGGCTAAAAAAAGCAAAAAAATGCAAGAAGCATTAAAAAAAGTTGACAGCTCAAAAGCTTATTCTGTTGAAGAAGCAGTAGCTTTGGCTAAAGAAACAAACATCGCAAAATTTGACGCAACTGTTGAAGTTGCTTACAAATTAAGCGTAGACCCTAAAAAAGCAGACCAACAAATCCGTGGAGCAGTTGTACTGCCAAACGGAACTGGTAAAACACAATCTGTATTAGTATTCGCAAAAGGTGAAAAAGCTAAAGAAGCAGAAGCAGCAGGCGCTGACTTTGTTGGAGACGACGACTTGGTACAAAAAATCCAAGGCGGATGGTTCGACTTTGACGTTGTTGTTGCAACACCTGATATGATGGCAACTGTTGGTAAATTAGGACGTGTATTAGGACCTAAAGGCTTAATGCCAAACCCTAAAACAGGTACTGTTACTATGGACGTTACTAAAGCGATCGAAGAAGTAAAAGCTGGTAAAGTAACTTACCGTGTGGACAAAGCTGGGAATATCCATACTCCAATTGGAAAAGTTTCATTTGATGATGCGAAGTTAATCGAAAACTTCAAAACAATTAATGAGACTTTACTGAAAGCTAAGCCTGCAACAGCCAAAGGTCAATACATCAAAAATATCACAGTGACTACAACATTTGGTCCTGGGATTCATGTTGATCAAGCATCTATCTAAAAATTTAAATTAATGATTGACTCGACTGCCTAACCTATGGTAAGGTAGTCGAGGTTAGTAATTAACTGTACCGAAGACAGTAGGTGGCGCAAGCCTCAATTTCCTACCGAGGACATTTATTGAGAACATTCAATAGTCCCTCTATGTCTACGGTGGCATAGGGTATTTTTTTGTGAAAAAAACCCTTCCATCAAAATCAGGAGGTGAAATATAAATGAGTGAAGTAGCAATCGCTAAAAAAGCCGCTATTGTGGATGAAGTCACAGAAAAATTCACTGCAGCAGCTTCAGCAGTTATCGTTGATTACCGTGGTTTAACAGTAGACCAAGTGACTCGTCTACGTAAACAATTACGCGACGCTAACGTTGAAATGAAAGTCATCAAAAACTCTATCCTATCTCGTGCCGCTGAAAAAGCTGGTCTTGAAGGTTTGGGTGAAGTATTTACTGGACCTACAGCTGTAGCCTTCAGTAATGAAGATGTTGTTGCACCAGCTAAAATTATTGACGAGTTCTCTAAAGAAGCTGAGGCATTAGAAATCAAAGGCGGGATCATTGAAGGCAAGGTAGCTTCTATCGAAGAAATTACTGCTCTTGCAAAACTTCCAAACCGCGACGGACTTCTATCTATGCTATTATCTGTCCTACAAGCGCCAGTCCGCAACGTGGCTTACGCTGTCAAGGCAGTAGCAGAAAAAGACGAAGAAGAAGTAGCTTAATTGCTGCATAAAAAAACTAAAAACATATATTATGGAGGAAATTTAAAATGGCATTGAACATTGAAAACATTGTCGAAGAGCTAAAAGGCGCGACAATCCTAGAATTAAACGACTTAGTTAAAGCTATCGAAGACGAATTTGGCGTAACTGCTGCTGCTCCTGTAGCTGCTGCTGGCGCTGCTGCAGGTCCTGCTGCTGAAGAACAAACAGAATTTACTGTTGAATTATCAGCTGTTGGCGATCAAAAAGTTAAAGTTATCAAAGCAGTTCGTGAAGCAACTGGCCTAGGCTTGAAAGAAGCTAAAGCTGTAGTTGACGGCGCTCCTGCACCAGTTAAAGAAGGCATTTCTAAAGAAGAAGCAGAAGAATTAAAAGCTTCTCTAGAAGAAGTTGGCGCTTCAGTAACAGTAAAATAATTTTTGTAATGAAGGAGCTAGTGCCTCTAAAAAGGTGCTAGTTCTTTTTTTGTTTACATATTTGTAGGACAATGTTTGATAAGTAGAAATACCTTTTTTGTGATAGTTGGTGGCTATTTTTTCAATTAATCATAGAAGTTTCGATCGGATTGCATATTTTTAAGCAAGTTCATTGTGTTATTTGGCCATTGGCTATAGACTAAGGTTAGAGAGGGAGATGCTTGATGAAAAAATTGTACGAAACATCTATGATTAATCATGGTGGACGGAACGGTGAAGTAGAAGCACCGGGTGGAAAGATGCATATGAAAATTGAACCCCCTTCAATTCATGCAGAAGGAACTAATCCAGAACAATTATTTGCTGCTGGCTATGCATCTTGTTTTAATGGTGCTGTACAGCATATTTTAGAGGAACATCAATTGCAATCTGATTCCGAAGTTAAAGCGCGAGTGTCACTTTATCAAACTGACGATGGTGGCGTACAAATTGGCGTAGTTTTAGAAGTATCGCTTCCAGGTATTGAGGAGACTCAAGCTGAGACAGTTGTGAAGGAAGCTCATGAATTTTGTCCATATTCTAAGGCCACTCGTGGAAATATAGAAGTAGCAGTTGAATTGGTTTAAATAGAAAAGATCCAGCAGTCAACTATTTGATTGCTGGATCTTCTTGTTATGTGTGATCCGTTAATGTGTGAAAATGCTTCTTCTGGTAGTTTAGAAGGATAATTAAGTAAATACCAGCAGTCATAACGGTAACACTTAACGGATTACTAAATAAAATCCCAATTAGAATTAGGAATAAAATTAAGATGGCAAGACCGCTAAAGAATATTTCCGCTTTAGTTCCCTTTTTCAAAGCAAGTGCAAAAGCTGCAAAGGTAATCATTAACCAAGTTAACAAAACCGAGTAGGATAATGAGCCAACTAAATAATTGAAAAGCTTATCACCTAAAAAATAGGATAGGATAACCCCAACGTATAAAGTCCCGGTACAAAATAATACAGCTCTTTGAGGAACTTGGTGCCGATTTAAAACGGCAAGATTTTTAGTAGCAGTCTTGGAGTTCTTTAATCGAAAATATAACGTGCGTGAGGAGGCATAAACTCCTGAGTTGATAGAAGAAAATAGAGCTAGAACAATTACAAAATTGACAATATCACTAGCAAAAGGAATATGAATTTTCTCGAACACTAAAACAAAAGGACTCACATTGCTGTGGGCTAACATATTCCATGGATAAATAATCAGCAATAGAAGCATTGGAATAATATAAAAAGAAATAATTCTTCCCATGACACCTTTAATCGCTTTAGGAATGGCTGTTTTTGGATCTTCGGTTTCGCTAACAGTTATAGCGATGAGTTCTGAACCGCCATAGGAATAAATTACAACCAACAAGGAACTAATCAGACCTTTTAAACCATGCGGAGTAAATCCGCCATGGGCATTCATATTCTGAACTGTTGGCAGAAAACCAGCATTGTGGATTTCTTTACCAATTAGAAAAATCCCGAAGATGATTAATAGAATAATAACTGTAATTTTTGCGAAGGCTAGCCAGTATTCTGTTTCTGCAAAAAGCCTTACAGAATACAAATTGATAAGCGTAGTTAATATTGCTAAAAAAAAGACAAATAGCCATGCAGGAACATGTGGAAACCATAATTGTAAGAAGCTTGCAGCAGCTACCGCCTCTGCAATGATGTTAATCATCCACAATGACCAATATAGCCAATCAATAAAGTCAGCAGAACGTTTACCCAGAAATGGTTCAATGATTCCTGAGAGACCGTGAACATTATCGTTAGCAATTACCAATCGTCCTAATCCACTCATTACAATAAACAGAACAAGACCTCCTAATAGAAAGGCTAGCAGAACTGACGGACCAGCGATACCTATTGCTTCACCGCTGCCCTTAAACAAACCAGCACCAATTGCTCCACCTAAAGCAAGCATTGTAATATGGCGCGAGGTCATTTGTTTTTGTAGCTTATTCTCCATAAAAATCCTCTTTTCGTTGAATATTCGATAGATTTGAAATATTCAGAAAGTTTAGTCAATAATAACAGACAATTCAGAATAATCCAGAAGTATGAAATTATTTTTATGTAAATTTCACGGAGCTGTTAACGAATGACCATTCTTTTCAAAAATAATTAAAATGGTGTTTTATTATGAGATTAGAGAGGATAAATTTAGAATACATAGCTAGAGTTAGGAAAATGATTTTCTTAGTTCTGTTTCCAAATCTAAGCATATTTTTGGCTTTATAATAAAAGTGAGAGTAACATATACTTGTAATAACTATTAAGTAAAGGGAGGTTGGAGAACTATGGGTTGGCTATGGACATTAATTGTAGGTGCTATTATTGGTGTGATTGCTGGTGCGATAACTAATCGAGGTGGTTCAATGGGCTGGATCGCAAATATTGTAGCTGGTTTAGTTGGTTCTGCTATCGGTCAAGGATTATTAGGTTCTTGGGGACCTTCATTAGCTGGAATGGCTATTGTTCCATCAATCATTGGGGCAGTAATTGTTGTAGCGGTTGTTTCCTTTTTTGTTGGTAAAAGTAATACTTAACAGGAAATACCACATGAATTGAAATAGCAAAATTAACCGGCACGCCTTAATCAGACGGGCCGGATTTTTTTATAAGTATTCAGATAGAAAATTTTATGAGAATGGAGAAGGATCATTATGATAGATGAAAATTGGTCTGAAGATTTTGAGCAACGGAAGAAAAAAGAGGCAGAGGTTGAAAAACGTACCTTAGCTTTTAGTGATAGCTACGAAAGTGGAAATATCACTGAAGAAGAATATCAAGCGAATTTACATGCTGAATATGACCATGCTGAGCCTAATGCCGATTGGGTACCAATTGAAGATCCTTTAGATCCGAATCATGAGGTTGCTCAGGAAATTGATCCAGAATTGTCTCAAGAGTTTCAAGAAGTTCTAGAGGTAGAGTTGAACAATCAAAGTGATTTAGAAGCTTAGGTGAATTTAGCAGATAGTTCGAATAGGAACTAATAAGCTGAAGGACAAGAATCTCTTTAGAATAAGGGGTTCTTTTTTTGCACAAAAAAGAAACATAATTTCTTTGTTTTTTATTTTTAGAGAAATTATGTTGCAAAAAATCCAGCTTAAAGTTATACTGTTCTCATGAAACGCTTTCAACTAAATTGGAGGGATGGTATGTTTGGTTTTTCTGTTTTTTTAACTGAAGAAATAACGGAACAAAGAAATAGTTATATTAAGAAAATGGCAGCTCTTGGTTTTTCTGGAATATTCACTTCTTTACACATTCCAGAAGAAAATACTGCTGTATATCAAAATAGACTGCAGCAGCTAGGAGCAAAGGCAAAGGAATTGCAGTTAAATTTGATGGTAGATATTTCAGGTAATGCTTTAGAAGAGGCAGGCTTATCCTTAGAAAGAATTGGCGAATTAAAACAAATTGGTGTAACCGGTTTACGCATGGATGATCAAATTTCAATGGAACAAATTGCAAATGCCTCTCATCAGTTAAAAGTTGCGTTAAACGCATCTACTTTGTCTGAACAGGATATTCAAAAATTACAAAAATATCAAGCTGATTTCTCTAACCTAGAGGCTTGGCATAATTATTATCCAAGGCCAGAAACTGGATTAGATCAAGACTGGTTTGATCAAAAAAATCAGTGGCTTAAAAAATTTGGATTTAATATCCAAGCATTTGTATCAGGAGACGGTGAAAAAAGAGGTCCGCTTCATGAAGGGTTGCCAACTCTGGAAAAACATCGCTATCAGCACCCATTAAGTTCTGCACTAAATTTAGACGTAGATTTGGTTTACATAGGGGATGGGGATCTAGCGTTAGAAACACAAAAGCAATTTAGTCTGCATATTAATGAACAAAAAATTTTGCTTCATGTTGTGCCGCATGATGAACAGATTCATCTGGTTCTAGGAGAGCATGTCAATCGAATGGATGAGGCTAGAGATGTGATCAGAAGCGCAGCAGCCAGATTTAATAAACCAAAGTTTGTGCCTCCACTACCACTAAGGGAACGAGAGATTGGCGCAGTAACGATAGATAATGTAAAATACCTGAGATACATGGGAGAGATACAGCTAGTTAAGCACGCTCTACCAGCTGACGATAAAGTAAATATAGTGGGCTATGTAATTGAAGAAGATCGTTCATTGTTAATGAGAATCAAAGCAGGAACGAAATTTATTTTGGAAAGTGTGAAAAATTATGAATAGTTTAAATTTAGATAGATTAACAACCGAGCGCAGAAATGAGAAAACCTTTGGATTGGACGAGATGACTATTTCTGCAGCTTTAGATTTAATGAATCAAGAGGATCGAAATGTTCCAACAGCAGTCGCAAAGTGTCTACCTGAAATAGAGAGAGTTATTGAACAAACAATCTACTCCTTTAAACAAGGCGGACGTTTGATATATATGGGGGCAGGAACAAGTGGACGATTAGGAGTTTTGGATGCAGCTGAATGTGTTCCAACTTTCGGTGTGAATCCTGAAATGGTAGTGGGAGTGATTGCAGGTGGTAAAGAAGCCATGACTATCGCTGTCGAAGGAGCAGAAGATTCACTATCACTAGGACAGAACGATTTGAAAAAATTAGGTCTGAATGAAAAAGATATGGTGATTGGAATTGCTGCTAGCGGGAGAACCCCTTATGTTATTGGTGCTTTAGAGTACGCTCGATCAGTGGGTGCATCTACTGGATCAATCTCTTGTAACCTTCAAGCAGAAATTAGCCAGCATGCACAATACCCTATTGAAGTAGATTGTGGGCCAGAGTTTTTGACTGGATCCACACGTTTAAAATCAGGTACTGCCCAAAAGTTAATTCTAAATATGATTTCCACCATTAGCATGATTGGTATTGGAAAAGTCTATAACAACTTGATGATTGATGTGAAAGCTACAAATGAAAAACTAGTTGAACGTTCAAAACGAATTATTATGGAAGCGACAGAAGTTGATTACGAAACAGCTGCTTTTTATTTTGCTGAAGCTGAACAAAATGTGAAATTGGCTATTGTTATGATTTTGACTCAAAGCGATAAAGAGATGGCGCACAAAAAGCTTGTACAAGCAGATGGCTTTGTACGAAAAACATTATAAGGAGTTGAATGAAAATGGCTGATTTATCATTAATTGAGCTAGCAAATGAAATATTTACCGGTGCTGGTGGAATTGATAATGTAGAGAATGTTGTCCATTGTATGACTAGAGTTCGTATGACTATTAAAGATGATACTAAAGTCAATAAAGAGTATTTGAAGAAAATTCCTGGAGTACTAGGAGTAGTTGACGATGAACAGTTGCAAGTTATTATAGGGCCTGGAAAAGTGAACAAAGTTGCACAAGCAATGGTAGATATAGTAGGAGTAGATCTAGGCGAAGATTTTCCTCAGATTTTATCCGGTGGTAAAGAGAAAGTGCAAGCCAAGGCAGAAGCTATGAAAGCCGCTCAAAAAGAAAAGCAAAAATCTTCACGAATGAAACGAATTCTAAAAGATATATCGAATATTTTTGTACCAATGATTCCAGCTTTTGTGGGGTCTGGTATCGTAGCAGGTATTGCTTCAGTATTGGCTAACTTAGTTACTGCTGGTACTTTGGATGCAGCAACTTGGCAACAATATCTTGATGTTATGAACATTCTTAAGAATGGCTTATTCAGTTACTTAGTTATTTATACGGGCGTAAATGCTGCTAGAGTTTTTGGTGCCAATCCTACTATGGGAGGAGTAATCGGTGCTGTAGTTACCTTAACTGGAATGAATCCAGAAGCCCCGCTACTGAACCTGTTTACTGGGGAACCTTTATCTGCTGGCCAAGGCGGAATTTTAGGAGTTATCTTTGCTGTGTGGTTGTTGTCTTTAGTAGAGAAAAAGCTACACCAGATTATTCCAGACTCAATAGATATTATTGTCACGCCTACTATTTCATTATTGGTTATTGGGCTTGCAGAAATCTTTTTCATTATGCCATTGGCGGGATTTATTTCCAATAGTATGGTTAGTGGTATTACGTGGGTGTTAAGTGTAGGTGGCGCTTTTTCAGGATTTGTATTGGGATTACTTTTTTTACCAATGGTGATGTTTGGACTACACCAGATTTTAACACCTATTCATATTCAAATGATTGATGAAACCGGAAGTACAATGCTGTTACCAATACTTGCAATGGCCGGTGCAGGACAAGTCGGTGCTGCTCTTGCTCTGTGGGTTCGGTTACGTAAAGACAAAGAGCTTTCCGAAATGATTAAGGGTGCCCTACCAGTAGGGATTTTAGGAATTGGCGAACCATTAATTTATGGAATCACCTTACCATTAGGTCGGCCATTTATTACAGCGTGTATTGGTGGAGGAATTGGTGGTGCCGTGATAGGAGCGATTGGCGGAATTGGTGCGATTGCAATCGGCCCTTCTGGAGCTGCGTTGATTCCCCTAATAGCCAATGGTCGTTGGTGGGGCTATGTATTAGGTCTGTTGGCAGCATATGCAGGTGGCTTCGTTGCTACTTTCTTCTTTGGGATTCCTAAAGAAAAGCTAGCTGAAGAAAAAGTAAAAGAATCATTGACAGACACTGCCAAGATTATTTTACCTGCTACAACTACAACTGAAGTTTTTAAGTCTGTTGCCAGAGGGTCTGTTCATCCGTTAGAAGAAGCTAGCGATCCAGTATTTGCTGGTAAAATGATGGGTGATGGGTATTTCATCGAACCAGAGGACGGAAAAATATATTCTCCGGTACAAGGAAAGGTGTCCACTATATTTCCTACGAAACATGCGATCGGCATCACAACAGATAGTGGCCTGGAAGTATTGGTGCATATGGGCATTAATACAGTAGAGCTAGAAGGAAAACCGTTTGATATTCATGTTCAAGAGGGACAAGCATTACAAAATAATACACTGCTTGCGGATGTTGATTTAGCTGCAATTAAACAAGCCGGGAAGGAAACTTCCATGCTGGTAATGATTACAAATATGGATCATGTTTCTTCACATGAATTAGAAAAAGAGGGAATTGTTTCCTCGGGTATTGAAGTGATGAAAGCAACTACGATTTAGAAAATAAAATGGTGACAGAAGCATTTCATTTAGAGAAATAAGCTTGATAATTCCAAAAGAGTTTCTTACAGTTTTTGATTATCCAGCTTACTTTCGAAAGGATCGCTTTATTCACAATAATTATTCTTCTTTTAAGGGACTGGGACATAAGTAAAAAATGACTTCAAATTCCGAACAGAGAATCTGAGGTCATCTTTTTTCTAATTACAAATTATCTGCTTTTCAACGTTTCATATTACTTCATAAGAATATCAAGCGAATGATTGGGCTTATTAGCATTCTTTCGTTCGCCTCTAGTGCGAAAAAAATGACTTTTGTCCCAGCCTCATTTCATATCTTGTCTAAAGTGAGCTGATCCAGTATTTTGCGAAGCTCCTTCAAATAAGAATCGTTAAAATACTCTTTTCCATACTCCAAATTAAACTGGTAGTCAAAATCAACCGGATTTTCTCCTTGGACATGCTGTAGAATTGTTTCCGCTTTATCTAAAGCCTTCACTAAACGGGCCTCTTTTGTTCTACCTGTTTGGTAATCTTTGAACAGCTTGTTATAATGTGTTGCATTTTTTTCAGGAAGAAGACCGGTTAAATAATCAAATGCAATTTGCTCATCGTGTTCTTTCTTTTCTGTATCAGTGTTTTCAATTGCTGGAATATCTCCAGTCTTTAGTTCTGCCAAATCATGAATTAATGCAATCTCTAAAGCATCAGTTTTATTTAAGTCTGGATAGAACGAACAGAACAAGGAGACAAATAATGTAAGACGCCAAGTGTGCTCGGCTGTGCTCTCGACTTCGCCATGCTTTTTAAAAGCAAAACGCTTGGTTTCTTTAAGTTTTCCAGCCTCCTCAAGAAACT
This sequence comes from Enterococcus sp. AZ071, assembly GCF_050499065.1. NCBI lineage: Bacteria > Bacillati > Bacillota > Bacilli > Lactobacillales > Enterococcaceae > Enterococcus > Enterococcus sp. AZ071. Next base: position 1,565,704 of record NZ_JBIPAS010000001.1, on the reverse strand, counting down.
GAAGAAAGTTATTAATATCTTTTAGTTGATTATCCATAAAATCCCTCCTAGGTACTTTCCATTTTAACATGTTGACCAAATAAGGTATTGATTCGAAACGACATTTCTAGTAAAATGTTTGAATATTGTTCGGAAGTTTCAGAAAATTCAATTTTTTGCTGAATTTATGTGAATCAAAATTTTGCTGTTTCTTTTGGATAATGCTTGTTCAAAATAAAAAAGACAACGGTCTTTTGAAATTAAGGTGTGTATATGAGAAAAGATATCCAGAAAGCAAACGTGATTGTAATAAAGATAGGTACAAGCGCATTAATTTCTGCTGAGGGGACTATCAATTATCAAGTACTACAACAGTTAGTTTTTGTTATTGCTGAATTAATGAAACAAGATAAAAAAATCATTCTTGTTTCTTCAGGAGCAGTGGCTTTAGGCAGGCAAAAACTCGGGTTTATAGAGTCAACATTAAGCACTGGACAGCAAAAAGCAAGTGCAGCTGTGGGACAATCTCTATTGATAAATGAATACCAAGAAGCATTTGGGGAATGTAATCAAGAAATTGGACAACTACTATTAACTAGAGACATTTTGGAGTTTGCTGAAAGTCGTCAGACATTTACTGAAACTATTAATCAATTATTAACTTTGGGGATTTTACCAATTATTAATGAAAATGACGCCGTTTCTGTTAATGAAATTCATCAGCAACGCCAATTTGAGGACAATGATGAAGTAGCACTAAACGTGGCATTACTTATGCAAGCTGATTTATTTATTATGCTTTCAGATGTTGAAGGCTTGTATTCTGATAATCCATTATATAACGAAGAAGCGAAACTGTTTCAACATCTTAAAGAAGTGGACACTAGCCTCATGAGTAATTCCAGTACACAAGCTGGTCTATATAGTCGCGGTGGTATTCGGAGTAAATTAAAGACTGCAAACGCGGCACTATCATCCGGATTAGACATGGTATTAGCAAATGGAAAAAAACCATCCATCATTTTTGATATTTTGAGAGGGGAAGAAGTAGGGACTTTATTTCAGAGATAGTAAATTATAAGGGAGGAATTTCATGTTAAAAGTACCAAACAATGCTAATTGGAAAGAATTAAGAATGTTGATTCAAACTGCTTTAGTTAAAGGTTTTTTTAGTGAGTCATCCCAGTTTCCGGTTGCATCTCTATCGGGAGATGAAAATATTCCTGATGATGAGAAGGATCTGTTGGCAACTTACTCTCAATTCTCGCAGTCAATGCCGGAAAACTATCAGGCCGCCTCTGATTATGCAAAAGCAATTCCTGATTTTGATTGGCGTCGCAAACGAGGACTAGAAAATCTTTTTCAAACAGGGACCTATTTAAAGGATGAAAACCTTGACCAGCTACCTGACAAGTTAGATTTTAAACTAGTTGTTCCATTGAAAGCTAGTTCCTCTATTCTGATTGCAGCATGTAATTTCGCTTTTCGTTTTGGTATGGAAACTACTGAGATAGACGGATGGCTTTTGTCAGAGGATTATCATGAAGGAAATGCTTTAATCTTTCGTGAGGGTGAAGAATGTTTATTAAGGGAAGAAGCTGGTAAAAATGGCAAGTTATTGATTGTCCAAGGACAGGGGAAAGATTTGGAGCTTTTTTCGGCGGTTGTTTGTGAGAATTTTCCTAAATTATCTTCTTTTGAAACATGGAACAGTTACTTGCAAGATTTGACTGATAGTTTCTTAATGAACAATTTAGATGGTCAGCTTAGTTATTTACAGGCACAGTCGACACAAAAGGTAAAAGCGTTTGTTTCTCCAGAAATACGTTCTCGTATGGAAGAGCTCCAGGCTTTTTTCCCAGAAACAAAATTTGTGAATTACAAAGATATGCAAAAAGTTTATGAGAAGGACTATCCATTAACATGGGAAGCGAATGAATTTCATCAGCATTTAAGGAATGATATTTATCCTGTTTTGAATAAATCGGATAAAGTGGAAATTTTTGGTGTACTTAGTGAAGAAGAAACGGTTCGAAACTCTTTAATTAAAGAGATAGAAAAAGAAATTGTTAATAGTGGGGCTGAATTAACGAATATGCAGCTAGTATGTGCTCATAAACAGGGTTACTCTTGGATCGATGAGTACATTATTCCCAAGTTGAAGAATAAGGCAGTAGAGAAGTTAACGATTGCTTTTAAACCCTTTTTACCTGAAGGAGTCACTGAGTGGACGACTGAATCGGGGGCAGTTCCAAGTTACAACAATATAGACAGTCAAGATTCGAACAAGTGGAATGATTTACCTATTCGTTACCTTCAAGAGTTGTATCCCATTCAAGACACATTAGTTCAAAAGTTAAGCCTCGATGAAAAGCAAATAGATTTTGTTACCTATGATGGGAATCAAGATATTACCTATTTGGTCACTGGAAAAGATAAATATGGCAATTCTATTTTTCAGGAAAACTATTCTGCTAGTTACACTGAGCGATCATACCTAGATGCTTATCCCGGTTTAGGAAAGGTTCATCCACCTACCGGAAGATTACACGTCAAGATAAATGGAGAAAACATCTTAGAAAAACGAATTATTACGGATGTAGAAAAAATATGGGATATTTACCAAAGTGAAATATTACCGGATTGCCGAAATTTTGTATTAGAAAAAACAGCTGACCACTTAACTAAGGAAAAACAGCCCTTCTTTTCTCGGTTAGTAGTAGAAGTGACAGCGAGTGAGCCCAATCATTTACTGCCTAGTCGTAATGACATGATTTCCAGTTTAGATGCATTACACGAAGATTTGTATTTTGCTGGTGCCGATTATTTTAAGAATTTTGGTTATCAGGTTTGTGGAGAAATGTTTGAAGAACCCGGCCTTATTTTGCCCGTAATTAAGCAAAAGGAAGGTCGCCCTACCATAAAAGTTACACTATTGGAGCAAGTAGTAGACGAACCTAAACTACTGATTGAAGATACAGAAATTTTTCATCCTAAAACGCGAGAAGAAATTTCAGTAATACTCCAAGAGGTTGGTTATCAAGAACAACAACTTACAGCTAAAGTTGTTGTAAATGGTGTTGAAGAAAATGTACTTCAAGCTTATTCAAACTTACTGATGGAAAAATTAGTAGCTCAACGTTTTGATTTTTCTTTATTTAAAGTAATTAGTTTTAGTAGTTCTGCAGAAATTTACCCTGCAAAAATTTCACAAACCCTACCTAAGAAAACTAAAAGGACGATTGAAACAATAGATTTTTATGAGGATCAGGTTATTGGTTACGAACAGTATCTGAACATTATAGACCAACTAAAGCAGGTTCCTGAAGTTATAGTTTATCCTATTGCTAATTCTTATTTAGGACGTGAAATTTATGCAATTGAACTCTTCCCTGAAGAAAAAGGATACCATTCGCGTACCAAGAGGTTGACTAATTATCCATCGGCAATCATCAATGCTCGTCATCACGCGAATGAAGTAGCAGGAACTAATGGGATCTTTTTATTGTTAAAAGAGTTGTTGACCAATAGGAAATACCGTAAAGTAATTGATCAATTAAATTTGGTACTTGTTCCTATGGAAAACGTTGATGGTGCTGCTATTCATTATGACTTGCAATTAGACAACCCTTATTGGAAATTGCATGTCGCCCGGTTTAATGCAGTGGGCAAAGAGTTTTATTATGAATACTTCAACCCAGATACGAAACATCCAGAGGCATTGGGAATGACAAGGTTGTATAGCCAATTTTTACCTGATGTGATGATCGATAATCATGGTGTACCAACACATGAGTGGGAGCAGCCTTTTTCTGGCTATACTTCGCCTTCATACAAAGGATTTTGGTTACCAAGATCCTTATTATATGGATATTTTTGGGTGGTATCAAACGATGAATATCGTTGGAACCTGAAAGTAAATAAGAAATTAGAAGATGTAATAGCAAATGCAATCGCTAACCAGCCAGAAATGCGGCAATGGAATTTAGAATGGGCGCAACAGTTTGAAACATATGCTCACCAATGGTTGCCTAATTTGTTTCCGGCTGATTATTACAAAGAAATGATCAACTATTGGATTGAGTTTTCCGCGGATTCAACACATCGTTATCCATCGATTCGCTTTCCTTGGATTACTTCTGTTGCTTATACTAGTGAAGTGGCAGATGAAACGGCGCAGGAAGGTTATTTGAAGCTGTGTGCTCAGTCGCATGTTGTGCATGATCTTGCAACAATTGATCTATTGCTTTCTGCAAAAAAAGTTTATCGACATCATATGGTTGCGACGATGGATTCTTTCAGCGTTGGTCATACTCGATTGCGACCAATAATTACTTAACTTAACGAATGGTTTAAAAAGGTTTCAATATAGGAAAAAAATTAATAGATTAATTTAGGGTATGGAGGAAAAAACGTGGAGTATTTAAAACTTTTAGGAATATTAATTGTCATTATAGGCTTTGCCTTGAAAAAGGATTCGATTCTAATTATTTTATTGGCAGCAATAGTCACCGCTTTAGTAGGTGGATTGGGAATCGAAGGCTTACTAAATACACTAGGAGAAAGCTTTGTTGCCAATCGTGCAATGGCTATTTTCATTATTATTATGCTGATTACTGGAACATTAGAACGTAATGGATTAAAAGAATCAGCTGCTGCATTGATTAGCAAATTCAAAAATGCCTCAGCGGGTGCTGTTATCGGTGCTTATGGTATCATGCGAGGGATTTTTGCTGCTTTTAATATTAGTTTCGGCGGGGTCGCTGGATTTGTCCGTCCAATTATCATACCCATGGCGCTTGGTACTATTGAATCCAAAGGTAAAGAGCTAAATGAAGACTATGTTGATGAATTAAAAGGTATGTCATCTGGTATGGAAAACATCGCTTGGTTTTTCTGTCAAGTTCTGTTCGTTGGAGGAGGAGGAGCCCTTCTCGTCCAAGCAACTCTAGAAGACTTAGGCTATAAAACAAGTTTAATTGATTTAGCAAAAGTTGAAATACCTGTAGCAATTTTTGCGATTGTAGTTGCCATTATCTATTATTTCTTGAAAGATAAACGCTTATTCAAAAAATACTACGGTAATGGAAAATAGGAGGAAATACAATGTCATTTTTTACTGATTCGGGTATCACGCTAGGTGACAAATTGCTAGAGATCATTTACATGATTATGGGACTGATTTCAATTTACACTGGCATTAGGAATGCAAGGGATAAAGAGAATCCGACGCCAATTGGAACTGCTGTTTTTTGGTGTTCATTAGGTTTAGTATTGACGTTTGGACGTTGGATTCCCTCAATAATAAATGGAGTTTTAGTAGTCATTATGACTTTACCAGCTATTTTTAAAAAGGTTAGCAAAGGAAAAGATTCTGCACCAAGTGCTGAATTTACCCGTAAAATGGCTGACAAGATTGGAATGAAAATTTTTATTCCGGCACTTTCAATGGGGATTTGTGCAATTTTGTTTGCTTTGTTTACAACGCTAGGTGCCTTAGTTGGTGTTGGTGTCGGAGTCGGTGTCTCTATCATTATTTTAATGATACTTTCCAAGGAGAATAAACCACATGTTTTCTTGGATGACGCAGAACGTATGTTATCAACAGTAGGTCCATTAAGTATGTTGCCGATGTTGTTGGCTAGTTTAGGTGCGATTTTTACGGCAGCTGGAGTTGGTGATGTTATTTCGAGCATGGTGGCGACAGTTATTCCAAAAGGGAACGTAAATGTAGGGATTATTGTTTTTGCCGTTGGAATGATGTTATTTACGATGATTATGGGAAATGCATTTGCCGCAATTACAGTAATGACGGTGGGGATTGGAGGTCCATTTGTATTAGCATATGGTGCTGATCCTGTATTAATCGGGATGGTGGCATTAACTTGTGGGTACTGTGGAACATTGTGTACGCCAATGGCAGCTAATTTTAATATTGTACCTGTTGCAATGTTAGAAATGAAGGACCGCTTTGGTGTAATTAAGAATCAAGTGCTGTTGGCATTCGTTTTCTTAATTTTTCAAATTTTCTATATGATCTTATTCAAATAAGGAGGAATAATACAAAATGAAAGTATTGATAACTGGTTTTGATCCTTTTGGAGGAGCTACTATTAACCCAGCTTTTGAAGCAGTAAAACTTTTACCTGATACAATTCAACAAGCGAAAATCATAAAAATTGAGATTCCTACCGTTTTTCAAAAAGACGGAGAAGTGCTAGAAAATTCAATCAAGCAACATAATCCAGATATTGTCTTATGTGTTGGACAAGCCGGTGGACGTTCAGGAGTCACAATCGAAAAAGTAGCCATTAATCTAATGGAAGCACGCATTCCTGATAATGAGGGGCAACAACCATTGAATCAGCAGATTTATAAAGATGGAAAAAATGCATATTTTGCTACTATACCAGTTAAGGCAATGGTCAATAATATTAAAGCTAAAAAAATTCCATCAAGTATCTCATATACTGCTGGAACCTTTGTCTGTAATGATATTATGTATCGTTTATTATATCTGGCGGAGAAAGAATACCCTGAAATGCGTGGCGGCTTTATTCATGTTCCTTATTTACCAGAACAAGTAACCGAACTGCCAGAAGGAACCCCTAGTATGTCTGCTGAACTTATCAGTCAAGCGCTCGAGACTGCGATTGAGGCTGCAATTAACACTGTACAAGATGATGATGTAGCAATGGGGACTATTATGTAAAGTACTAAGACTTTGATCTTAAAACAAGATCAGGGTCTTTTTTCAGTCTTTTGTAGGATAGCTTTTTTAGTGTTAATTCTTTATACTAGCAAAGTACTGTCGAAAGGAAGTGTACCGATGAATGTATTATTTATATTTGACGATGAAGAAAAATCTAGTTTTTTCCTTTATAACTTACAAAGAGGAACTAATCGATTGATCCGCTTTTCACCAGAATTGCCTACAGAAAAGAGTACTTTGGGTTCATTATATACTTTAGTGCCAATTGAACAATTTCTCGTTCTTTTTTCAAAAACGTTTGCATTAGATGTTCGGAAGTATTTAATTTTGACAAAAAGTAATAGTTTAAAAGCAGTTGCTGAAGCTGGCTTAGATGAGGATGGAAAAATTTTAATTACTGTTCATAAAGAATTTATTGCTTTAAAAAATCGACAGCAGTTTTTACCTGGGAAGCATTATTTATCACTAGAAGAGCTGGATGCGTATATATCGTATCAAATAGATGAAGATGGACGTTTGGATGTTTTTGAAAGACAAGAAGATATCATCCGTTTAATGAAACAAAAAACAGTTCGGCCAAAACTTACTTCAATTACGCAAAAATATGGGACGGTTAAGGAATTTTCAGGTAATAACTTAAGCTTGAAAGACATGATTAAAATGGGTACTGGTTACTTGGCCAAAGGAAGTGCTCACATGGATAAATTGAATGTTCCTGTGTTAGGGTCTTATTCGTTATCCGGTAGTTTTCCTTACATTATTAGTTCCGTTGATATAGAAAAGAACCGAACCCAATTAAGACAGATGGTTTTTTAAAATAAGTGATATTAAAATTACTTGTAGTCTGCAAATATACTAGAGTAAAATAGGGGGGTATCTTAGAATGCATTGGTTATGGACATTGATTGTTGGAGCAGTAATTGGATCCATAGGAGGAGCTTTAGCAGGGAAAGGTGAAAATCAAGGTTGTTTATTTAATATTATTGCAGGATTAATTGGTTCAACAGTTGGGCAAGCGCTGCTTGGAGAATGGGGGCCTCAGGTAGCAGGGATGGCACTTATTCCTTCAATTTTAGGTTCTGTTATTGTAGTAGCAGTGGTGTCTTTTTTTGTAAATCGTTAGTTAAACAGGGGCATCTGCTCCTGTTTCTTTTTGTATTTTGTTAGGATTTGTTATACTAGTAAGGGAAATGAGGCGATAGTTTATGTTAGAAAGAATCAACAAACTAAGAGCATTAATGAAAGAAGAAGTGTTGGATGGTTACTTAATTATGAGTCCAGCAAATTTACGTTATCTTACAAATTTTACTGGGACTGCAGGCATTGCTTTGATCACACCAGTAGATGCTTATTTTATAACAGATTTTCGTTATACTGAACAAGCAGCGGACCAAGTGGCAGGGATGACAATTCTTCAACACCAAGGTGCTATTGGCGAAATGGTAGCTGATTTGGTAGAAAATAATCAATTGTCCGCGATTGGATTTGAAGATGATTTTTTAACATTTGCTGATTATTCTGTTTATGAAGAGCTTATCCAGGCAGAGTTTGCTCCTGCTGGTGGATTTATTGAGAAATTAAGAGAACAAAAGGATGAATCAGAAATAGCAATCATCGAAAAAGCGTGCAGTATTGCTGATGCTGGCTTCGAGCACGTTTTAAGGATGATTAGACCCGGCATGACAGAAATTGAAATAGCAAATCAGTTGGATTTCTTTATGCGATCTATGGGTGCAACAGGAACCTCTTTTGATACTATTGTGGCTTCAGGCGTTCGTTCTGCTTTGCCACACGGTGTCGCTAGTGAAAAAACCATTGAAAAGGGAGAAATGATTACTTTAGATTTTGGATGCATTTATCAAGGTTATGTTTCTGACATCACTCGAACCTTTGCTATTGGTGATCCGGGTCAACAGTTGAAAGACGTTTACGCTATCGTTTTAGAATCCCAACAACAAGTGCTCTCAAAGGCTCAAGCAGGTGTTACGGGAGCACAACTTGATTCTGTTGCCCGCTCAATAATTGTAGATGCTGGTTATGGTGAGGTATTTGGTCATTCAACAGGACATGGTATTGGGTTAGCTATTCATGAAGGTCCTAACTTAAGTTGGACTAATGAAGAACCGCTGAAAGCAGGAAACGTGGTCACAGATGAACCTGGAATATATATTGGTGGATTAGGTGGAGTGCGAATTGAAGATGATCTAGTTATTTTAGAGAATGGTAATCGCGTATTGACTCATTCACCGAAGGATTTAATCATTCTTTAGTAGTGGTAGCATAAGCGCCAAAGAAATGATAAACTATAAACAAATCTCTAGTTGATAGGAATCAAGGAGGAATAATAATGATCTCAGTAAATGATTTTAAAACTGGGTTAACCATCGAAGTCGACGGTGATATTTGGCGCGTTGTTGATTTTCAGCACGTGAAACCTGGAAAAGGTGCTGCTTTTGTTCGCTCTAAACTAAAAAATTTGCGTACTGGCGGTGTTCAAGAAAAAACTTTTCGTGCGGGTGAAAAAGTAGCTAAAGCTCAAATAGACAATCGAAAAATGCAATATTTGTATGACGATGGTGGTAACTATGTGTTTATGGATATGGATAACTATGAACAAATTGAGATTCCTCAAACACAAATCGCAGATGAGATGCGCTATGTGTTAGAAAATACAGAGTTAAATGTTATTATGTATGGTAGTGAAATTTTAGGTGTTGATTTACCTAATACAGTCATCTTAGAAGTTGCGGAGACAGAACCGAATATCAAAGGGGATACCTCTTCAGGTGGTTCAAAACCAGCAATTATGGAAACGGGATTAACTGTTAACGTTCCATTTTTTGTTAATCAAGGAGATAAACTTGTCGTCAATACACAGGACGGCAGTTACGTTTCACGGGCATAAAGGAGAGAGTTAATATGGCAGATGAAAAAAAATTAGTTTTACGTGAAAATCAAGATCTTGGCGAGATTATTATTGCTCCAGAAGTTATTGAAGTCATTATTGGAATTGCTGCATCAAAAGTAACGGGAGTCTACGGCATGCGAGGATCGTTTGCTAGCAATGTCACGGAACTTTTAGGTAAAGCCGCTCACGGCAAAGGGGTCTATTTAACAAATGATGAGCAAGGGTTGAAAGTAGATATCTATACTTATCTTGAATATGGTATTTCAGTACCAAAGGTTGCCATGGATATGCAGGAAAGAGTGAAACAACAGGTTATGTTTATGACCGACGTTGCTCTTAGTGAAGTCAATATTCACGTAGTGGGAGTAGTAGCAGAGAAATTAGAACAACCAACACTTGAAGAATTATTCAATGATGAAGAGGGAAATAATGAGTAAAGAGCTATCACGACATGAAATCCGCGAGAAGGCTTTACAAGCTCTTTTCCCATTGGATTTCAATCAAGAGTTAACAAAAAGAGATGCAATCAATCATGCTCTAAGCCTGGATCAAGCAGAATGGGTTAGTGAAGAAGAAGATTCATTTGTACCAAAATATTTAGATGAATTAGTTGACGGTGTGCTAAATCATAAGTCTGAATTAGATCAAATTATCCAAAAGCATTTACGATCTAATTGGTCAATACAACGAATTGCAAAAATGGATTTGATTATTTTGCGATTGGGAATTTATGAGATGCTTTACAATACAAACGTGCCCGATCGTGTTGTACTGAATGAAGCAATTGAATTAGCGAAAACATTTAGCGACGATCAATCGAGAAAATTTGTAAATGGCATTTTATCGAATGTAATGAAAGAGATCAATGAAGCTGGAGAAAATGGCTAAGCATGCTATTTTTTCCAGCTTCATTTCAAATCATACATAAAGTACAGGAGTGGAAGTATGGGAACAATTATTAATGGGAAAGAATTAGCCGAAAAGCTTCAACATGCTACAGCAAAAGAAGTTAAGGCTTTAGAAGAGGCAGGGCTGTGTCCAGGTCTTGTTGTTTTACTGATTGGTGACAATTCAGCAAGTCAAATTTATGTGAAAAACAAACAACTTGCAGCACAACGTATCGGTATTCATTCAAAGGTTATGCGGTATCCAGAAACTATTTCAGAAGAAAAATTGTTGGAAGAGATTGCTTTCTTCAATCAAGCTGATGAATTTCACGGTATTTTGGTTCAACTACCATTACCAAAACATATAGATGAAGAAAAAATTTTGTTGGCGATAGAACCAGACAAGGATGTTGATGGATTTCATCCAATGAATTTAGGACGTCTATTTGCTGGAGTTCCTCATACGATTCCTTGCACACCTTATGGCATTATGAAGATGTTTGAAGCCTATGATATTTCTTTATTCGGTAAGAGAGTTTTGATCATTGGACGTAGTAATATTGTTGGTAAACCGATGGCACATCTGATGTTATCAGAAGATGCCACTGTTACGATCGCTCATTCAAAAACAGTGAATTTACCAGAATTGGCAAGAGAAGCAGATATTTTAATTGTGGCAATTGGTCGGGGTCATTTTGTCACAAGTGAATTTATTAAACCTGGGGCTGTAGTAATCGATGTTGGTATGAACCGTAATGAAGATGGAAAATTAATTGGAGACGTAAAATTTGATGAAGTTGAACCTCTAGCCAGTTTTATCACTCCTGTTCCTCGTGGAGTAGGGCCCATGACGATTACCATGTTAATGCAACAAACAGTAGATGCCTGTCGGCGCCAGAAACTAGGTGATTGAAATGACCCAAGAGTATTTAACAGTTAGTGCTCTAAATAAATATATTAAACGTAAATTTGATGTTGATCCCTATTTAGAGCGGATCTATTTGACAGGAGAAATTTCAAATTTTCGATTAAGACCTAATAATCATCAATATTTTAGCCTAAAAGATGAACAATCCAAAATAAGTGCAATAATGTTTAAGGGTGCTTTTCAAAAACTAAAATTTGTTCCTAAAGAGGGCATGAAAGTGCTGGTTGTCGGAAGAGTGGCGCTTTACGAAGCAAGTGGAATGTATCAGATTTATATTGAACATATGGAACCTGACGGCGTAGGTGCATTGTATCAAGCATTAGCAGAATTAAAAGAGAAGTTAAACAATGAAGGTCTCTTTTCATTGCCAAAAAAAAGGTTACCACGATTTCCAAAACGAATCGCTGTACTTACGAGTCCTAGTGGTGCAGTAATCCGCGATATTATTACTACGGTAAAGCGTCGTTACCCTATCGCGCAGTTAGTTCTGTTTCCAACAGTTGTACAAGGTGACAAGGCTGCTGAAAATATTGTTAAAAATATTAAGCAGGCAGAATCTGGCGAGTTCGACACTATGATTATAGGCCGTGGTGGTGGATCAATTGAGGATTTGTGGCCATTTAATGAAGAAGTTGTGGCTAGAGCAATTGCTTCCTCAACAATACCTACTATTTCATCCGTAGGGCATGAGACAGATATAACGATTGCTGATTTGGTTGCAGACGTACGTGCTGCAACACCTACTGCAGCGGCAGAATTGGCAGTCCCTGTATTAAGCGAAGAACTTTTACGTTTGAAAGAGAAGCAAGGTCGTTTAGAAAAAGCTTATTTAAATCAATTGGAGCGAAAGAAGGAGCGTTATCAAAGAATTATGCAGTCGTATATTTTTCGTCAGCCGATGCGCTTATATGAAGCTCAGAGTATTCAATTGGATCGCTTAACTCAAAGGCTCCAACAAGAGACGAGATTGTTAGTTAATCAGCGAGAAAAGAAGCTATTACAAGCGATTAGTCGTTTTGAAAAGTCAACACCGCTCAATCGAGTCAAAAATACACACCAACAACTTGATTATTTAATTACTCGTTTGAAACAGCAAATGAGCGTTTTTATGGAGCAAAAAGAACAAGCAATGGCCCACTCAATCACGTCACTGGATTTGTTAAGTCCGTTAAAGATCATGGGCCGCGGATACACTTATACCACTCAAAATGATCAAGTGATTCGTTCGGTAGATGAACTAAATGAAAAGAATTTGACCATCCATTTTGTTGACGGAACTGTCACAACTACAATTGATAAAATTATAAAAAAAGGAGAAGAATAATGGAAAATGCAACATTTGAAGAGTCGTTGACCGAACTAGAAGCTATCGTTGCTCAACTTGAGCAAGGAGATGTTCCGCTAGAAGAGGCATTAGAAGTATTCCAAAAAGGCATGCTGTTAAGCAAACAATGCCAAGATACTTTGAGTAAAGCTGAGAAAACACTAACTAAAATGATGACAGAAAATAACGAAGAGGTGCCATTTACTGATGAGGAGGAAGCTTAACCATGCTGCAATCTTTCAGAGCAAAAGAGTTGCCGAAAGTGGAAGAAGCTATGTTAACTTTTATCAAAGAGCATACAAGCAATGAGCAATTAGAGAAAAGTATGACGTATTCTGTAAAAGCAGGTGGGAAAAGAATCCGGCCCTTGATTGTTTTAGCGACTACAGTTTCTTTTAAGGGCGAAGTTGACACGGATACCTATCACGTTGCTGCTGCGTTAGAAATGATTCACACTTATTCTTTGATTCATGATGATCTACCAGCAATGGATGATGATGATTTGCGCAGAGGAAAACCAACTAATCATAAGGTTTTTGGCGAAGCTTTAGCCATTTTGGCTGGAGATGGATTACTAACAGGAGCGTTTCAATTGTTAAGTGAAACATCTTTAGAATCAACAAAGCAAGTTTTGCTGTTCCAGTTGCTAGCCAAAGCTTCGGGTACAGAAGGTATGGTAGCTGGACAAGCTGGAGATATGGCTGCTGAAAAGCAGCAAGTATCCTTAGAAAAATTAATGAGCATCCATCGAGGCAAAACAGGGGCTCTTCTGACTTTTGCTTTTATTGCTGGGGGGATATTGGCTAACCAAACTGATTATGTTATTGAACAATTAAGGAAATTGGGTCAGCATATTGGTTTAGCTTTTCAAATCAGAGATGATCTTTTGGATGTTATTGGAACGACAGAGATGTTGGGTAAAAATGTTGGTCAGGATGAAAAATCTGAAAAGAGCACATACCCTTCTCTTTTAGGTCTAGCAGGTGCAAAAGAGGCTCTGCAAGCTGAATTGACCCTAGCTAATCAAATAGTTGAAGGGCTGGAAGAAGTTGAGGATTTTGAATCTAGTTTGTTCAATGAACTAATTGCATTGTTTGAACTATAGAGGAGAGCAGCATGAAAAAAGAACGAGTTGACATTTTAGCCTTTAATCAAGGATTATTTGAAACAAGAGAAAAAGCAAAAAGAGCAATTATGGCGGGACAAGTTTATAATCAGAATAACGAACGTCTTGATAAACCAGGTGAAAAAATTTCAGAGAATACTCAATTGCAAATCAAAGGAAAAAAATTGGCTTATGTTTCTCGTGGAGGATTAAAATTAGAGAAAGCATTACAAGTATTTGAACTTTCTATTGCTGATAAAACTGTTTTGGATATAGGCGCTTCAACTGGTGGTTTTACCGACGTAGCTCTACAAAATGGAGCAAAAATGAGCTATGCTTTAGATGTTGGATACAATCAATTAGCTTGGAAAATTCGTCAGGATGAGCGAGTAGAGGTAATGGAACGTACTAATTTTAGATATTCCAAACCAGACGACTTTGTAAAAGGTCAGCCAGATTTTTCTACCATTGATGTTTCCTTTATTTCATTAAAACTGATCCTGCCCCCTCTTAAAAATATCTTAGCTCCTGCAGGTGATGTAGTAGCACTTATTAAACCACAATTTGAAGCGGGCAAATCATTTGTTGGAAAAAAGGGTATTGTGAAAGAATCTGTTACGCATTTCAATGTTTTAAATGATATTACTAAGTTTGCTTTACAAACAGGTTTTGATGTTGAGGCAATCACTTATTCCCCCATTACTGGTGGTGAAGGAAACATTGAATTTTTAGCTCACCTTAAATTAGGTGATGTATTAGGCAAGATAAACCCAACAATTGATTTGAAAGAAATAGTAGCGCAAGCTCACCAACAATTAAGTTAGGAGGCTCCCGATGCGAAAACAAGAGCGACACCGTTTGATTACACGATTGTTGAATGAACATGATATTAAACGGCAAGAAGATTTTGTAATGGTATTAGCTAAGGAAGATGTTAAGGTTACTCAAGCCACAATTTCTCGTGATATTAAGGAAATGAAATTAATTAAAGTTCCATCGGCAAATGGTGGTTATCGTTATAGTGTTCCCCATAAAAATGAAGAAAATTTGTCTGAGCGTTTAAATGAGCTTTTGCAGGAAGCCTTTTTATCCGCGGATCAAATGGAAAAAATGGTAGTGTTAAAGACCTTACCAGGGAATGCATCCGCAGCAGCCAACCTTATTGAGAAATATTTTAATAAGAAATTATTCGCTGTTTTAAATGATGATGATAGTGTGTTAATGATTGCTCGTTTAGAAGAAAATGCGAAAGAATTATATCAAGAAATCAGCAGTCGAAGTCAAAAGGAGTAGGAGAATAAATTATGTTGCAAGAATTGACAATCAAAAATTTTGCGATTATTTCTTCTTTGCATCTAACTTTTACTAACGGAATGACAGCGTTAACCGGTGAAACAGGAGCAGGAAAATCTATTATCATCGACGCAGTCAGCCTGTTAGCAGGTGCACGTTCCTCAACAGAATACATCCGGCAAGGAAGTGATCACTGCCTATTAGAAGGTATTTTTGATCTTCCAAATCAAGTTGAGTTTGAAGAGTTGGTAGAGGAATTAGGAATTGACACGGAAGAAAGTATACTAATTGTTCAACGAGATATGAACATATCTGGAAAAAATATTTGCCGAATTAATGGAAGAACAGTGACACTAGCAAATTTGAGAAAAATTGGTCAGTATATTGTGGATATTCAGGGTCAAAATGATCATCAAGAATTAATGAATCCGGATTCTCACTTAAGATTGTTAGATAGTTTTGGCTCAAAAGAATTTCAAAAAAACAAGCGCACGTATCAAGAATCGTATAGAAAATATATTGATTTAGTTAAGCGTGTAAATAAATATAAACAAAATGAGCAATCTTTTGCACAACGGATTGATATGTTAACATTCCAACAAGAAGAAATAGGAAATGCTCAATTTGAAAATGGTGAAGAAGAACGTTTAATTGAAGAACGAGACAAATTGATGAACTTCCAAAGAATTGTTGATACTCTTTCTTATAGTTATCAAGGGTTATCTGATGATGAGGCAGGAGCGTTGGATACAATTGGATCTGTCAGTCAGGAACTTCAATCTATTGCTTCGTTGGATGAAGAGTATCAAACGATTTCTGAAAATGTTAGTAGTGCCTACTATTTATTACAAGATGCTGCGAGCGAGATAGGACGTCAGTTAGATGCTCTAGAAATGGATGAGCAAAGGTTAGAATTGGTGAATGAACGATTAGACCTTATTCATCAGTTGAAGCGAAAATATGGTGATTCTGTTGAAATCATTTTAGATTACTATCAAACAATCAGTCAAGAATTACTGGAATCAGACTTTTCAGAAGGAAAATTAGAGCAATTGGAGAATGAACTTTTGGAAAAAGAAGAGAGGCTTCTTGAAGAAGCTAATGGATTACATGCTGAACGTGGTAAAATAGCCCAGAAACTGGAAAAAGCTATCCAAAAAGAGTTAAAACAGCTATACATGGAAAATGCTCGCTTTCAGGTAGTGTTCAAAACAACAGGCTTTCAAGAGGAAGGCTTAGATCAGATTGAATTTTACATTACTACTAATCCTGGTGAACCGTTGAAACCTCTAGTTAAGGTTGCCTCAGGTGGTGAAATTTCACGAATTATGTTGGCGTTGAAAACAATATTCTCTAAAACTCAAGAGTTAACAAGTATTGTATTTGATGAAGTAGATACTGGAGTCAGTGGTAGAGTAGCCCAAGCTATTGCAGATAAAATATATCAAATCGGCGAGAACTCACAAGTACTATGCATTACACACCTACCTCAGGTAGCGGCAAAAGCAGATCACCAACTCTATATCAAAAAGGAAATTATTAATGGGCGTACGATAACCAAGGTGGAAGAGTTACCTGAAGGCAAACGAACAAACGAGATAGCTAGAATGCTAGCGGGTGCTGAAATAACTGATTTAACAGTTCAGCACGCTAAAGAACTGCTAGCAATGGCAAAACAGTAAAAAAACCGCTGTTCCAATTGAAAGGAACAGCGGTTTTTTTACATAATACTAATAAGACTACTGATTACAAGCGATCCAACGATTAAAATTAGCATGGCCCAGATAACGATTTTTGTGATTTTTGAAAAATTGCTTGTTGCTTTTTTTTCTTTCAATTTTGCCACCGTCCTTGTACATATTCATAAATATGATACTCTAAAATAGTAGTCTCTGCAAATTTACTATAACCATTATAGAAATTATAAGCAATTCTTGAGAAGTATGAAGAGAGATTGGTCTTTGTTAAGAGTTGATAAATCTACTAGATTTTAAATAAACTGAAACAAAAATGTAATGATAATGAAGTATAGTGTCGTTAGTAGTTATAAGTAGGAAGGAATGGGTGTGTTGGGTTCATTTTCACCGATTTTATTATTATGGTATGTTTTCCCTGTAATCATACTATTAGGTTCAGATTATATTGTAAGTGCATTAAAACTAAAGCAACGTTTTAATATTAAAGTACCAGATATATCTGTCCCATTTTTATTTGTAGGAATGCATGAGATTTCGAAGCATATCAGCACGTTTTCTATTTTACCGTATTTTTTACTGACAATTTTATTATTAGGGATCGCGGTGGTTTTATTCCAAGCGTATCGTTATCGTGAAATTGTTTATGGACGATTTTTCAAGATGTTTTGGCGAATGACATTTCTATTGTCTGTAGTAATGTATTTTATCTTGATTATTGCTAGTTTTATTCGCCTGATTTTTAGATAAAAGACTTTAAAAAAACTGTCGAAAACACTGATTGTCATTGGTAATCTAGTATGGTTAGTGAAGGTCAGACAACTCTGTTTATTGTTTCCTGGAAAATGTGGTAGATTGTGGGTGATTGTGGTAGACTAAACTCATGTAGTGGGGAACAGGGGTGAATCTAGATGTTCATGGGAGAATTTCAGCATAATATTGATGCAAAAGGCCGTTTAATTGTGCCATCGAAATTGCGTGAACAACTAGGTGAGAAATTTGTAGTCACTCGTGGTATGGACGGTTGTCTATTTGGTTATCCTATGACTCAATGGAATGAGTTAGAAGAAAAATTAAATGAGATGCCATTATCAAAAAAAGATGCACGGGCATTTGTTCGTTTTTTTTACTCTGCTGCAACTGAATGCGAAATTGATAAACAAGGTCGAATTAACATTCCGGCTACTTTAAGAGGACATGCCGATTTGGAAAAAGAATGCGTGATTATTGGAGTAGCGAACAGAATTGAGATATGGAACGAAACGCGTTGGCGTGAGTTTACAGTAGAAACAGAAGCTAGTTTTGATGACATTGCGGAGACAATGGTAGATTTTGGATTTTAGGGAAGAGGATTTTTGATGACGGAAGACTTTCAACATACAACTGTTTTGCTACATGAGACAGTGGCTGGGTTAGATATTAAACCTGATGGTATTTATGTTGACTGTACACTTGGCGGAGCTGGACACAGTGAATATTTGCTTCAGCAATTAAATGGAAATGGTCATCTTTATGCATTTGACCAAGACCAAAAGGCAATTGATAATGCCGAAGTACGCCTGAAAGAGTATATAAAGCGTGGACAAGTTACGTTTATTAAAGCCAATTTTAGGGAGTTGAAAGATCAACTCGCCCTACTAGATATAACTGCCGTTGATGGCATCCTATATGATTTAGGTGTTTCATCCCCGCAATTAGATGAAGCCGACCGGGGTTTCAGCTATCATCAAAATGCACCCTTAGACATGCGAATGGATCAGCATGCTTCTTTAAGTGCCTATCATGTCGTAAACGATTTTTCCTATCAAGAATTAGTGAAGATTTTTTTCCGTTATGGTGAAGAAAAATTTTCAAAACAAATTGCACGCTTGATTGAGCGTAAGCGAGAAGAGTCACCTATAGAAACTACTGGTGAACTGGTTGACCTTATTAAAGAAGCGATTCCAGCCCCTGCTAGAAGAAAAGGTGGTCACCCGGCTAAGCGAGTCTTTCAAGCTATTCGAATTGCAGTTAATGATGAATTGGGTGCAATTGAATCTTCTCTAGAACAGGCAATTCACTTGGTAGTTCCAAAAGGAAGAATTAGTGTAATTACTTTTCATTCATTGGAAGATCGTATTGTAAAGACTATATTTAAAGAGTACAGTTCACCAAAAGATGTCCCACCAGGTTTACCCGTTATACCTGAGGAATTTCAACCTCTGTTAAAATTAGTTAACAGAAAGCCAATAGGGCCATCATCTAAAGAATTGGAAGAGAATAATCGTGCGAGAAGCGCGAAATTAAGGATCGCAGAAAAAACAAAGGAAGGATAAGAATTATGGCTGAACTAAAAAATAATCAACAAACGCAGTTTGATTATTCACAACCTGAACAACCAATCCAAACGCCAGATTCTTTCGAAGTCTTTGTTTCTCCGGCGGATCGCTTAAAGAAAATCTCTCGCATTGAAAAGATTGTTGCAGTTGGACTATTAGCTATGCTTATTGGCATGGCGATTGTTATGGTGAATACAAGGAATGATATTAGCAAGACACAAAATGATATAACAAACACACAAACTGAAATTGATAAAAAAGAAAAAACAGCGACACAACTACAACAAGAGAAGAACGAACTATCTCGTTCTGATCGGTTGAAAGAAATCGCTGAGAAAGATGGACTTTCAATTAACGATGAGAATTTAAGGAAAGTGAAGTAAATGATCTTTAAAAGGATTAAGCGTAAAATCCGTAAAAAAAATCTAACTCCGATGAACAATCGCAAAAAAGTAGGTATTCTTTTATTTGCTACGAGTATTGGGTTGTTCTTTTTGTTTGCTGGGCGAATGATCTTTGTTGTAGCAGGAGGACATGTAGCTGGTACCTCGCTTGAGGAGAAAACAGAGGAGCTTTATCGTGGCGAGCAAGTGGTCCCTGCAAAGCGGGGAACTATTTATGATCGTAATGGTGAGGCTATCGCTGAAGATGCCACTTCTTATTCTATTTATGCCGTTCTATCTGAAAGATATATGTCAGGCGATGAGAAGTTATATGCTCAAGAGAAAGATTTTGATAAATTAGCGGAGATCATGCATGAACAGTTAGGTGCTAAAAAGAACAGTGCTTTGAAAAAGCTGAAAGATGGTAAGAAAAATAATCTATATCAGGTAGAATTTAATCCCTGGGGAAAAAACATTTCAGAAGAAACTAAGCAAAAGATCGAAAAATCGATGAAGCAAGCTAAAATCAGAGGCCTTTATTTTGAGGATCACACCAAGCGTATGTATCCTAATGGAGCATTTGCTTCCTATTTTATTGGATATGCTTCTCCTGATAAAAATGAGAAACTTAGTGGAGTTACTGGACTGGAAGCTGCTTATGATGACGTGCTTAAGGGGAAAGACGGAAAGATTGTCTATCAAAAAGATAATAATCAAAATCCATTACCAGGAACAGTAGCTGAAAAAAAATCTTCTGAAGATGGCGAAGATATTTATACTACGTTAGATGCTGGATTGCAAAGCTATCTAGAAACCCTAATGGATGAAGTGAGTGAAGAAACTAAACCAGTTGACATGACTGCTACATTAATGCAGGCTAAGACTGGTGAGATTCTTGCTATGTCACAACGTCCGACATACAATCCTGAAACTAAAGAAGGATTAGGAGAGGACTCTGTTTGGCGAAATATTTTGGTTGAAGACAGTTACGAACCTGGATCAACAATGAAGGTTTTTACCACTGCAGCTGCTATCAATGAGGGTATCTTTAATGAAAATGAAAGTTTTAATTCTGGCAAAATTAGTGTCGGGGACGCAACAATCAATGACCATGATTTAGGGGCTAAAGGTGTTTTGACTATGCGGCAAGCTCTTTCTTGGTCTAGTAATGTTGGTATGGTCATGTTGGAGGAGCGTTTAGGTGATAAATGGCCGGACTATTTGAAACAATTTGGTTTTGGACAAAGTACTTATTCTGGACTCCCTGGTGAAAGTAAAGGAACTATGCCTACAAGTAATATTGTCGATCAAGCAATGAGTGCCTACGGACAAGCAATTGGCGTAACAAACTTTCAAATGATGAGAGGATACACGGCCATTGCAAACGATGGAAAAATGCTTCAGCCACATTATATAAAAAAAATGGTGAATCCTAATACTAGTAAGGAAATTGTGACAAAACCTGAAGTGGTTGGAGAGCCAATCACTGCAGAAACTGCAGAGAAAGTCCGTGAATACATGCGGGATGTAGTAGAAAGTCAAAATTATGGTTCAGCATACGATCAATACAATGTACCTGGTTCTCATATTTCGGCTAAGACTGGTACAGCTCAAATTTTTAAAGATGGGTCTTATTTAACGGGGGACACCAATTATATTTATTCTATCGCATTAATGTTACCTTCTGAAGATCCCGAATTCATTTTGTACTTAACTTTGAAACAGCCTGAGCACTATCCTGAAGGTGTATTAGGGAAAATTGCAAATCCATTGTTGAATCGAGCAATGGAATTTCAATCAGAGGAAGTTGATACAAATGATACAGAAGATCAACAGGTTACAGTAGAGGATTATCGTAATCTCAAAACGGAAACTGCAGCAGGAGATGCAAACAAGCGCGGTGTAAATGCTGTAGTTATAGGAAATGGAAATAAAGTAGTAAAACAATCATCAAAACCAGGTGAGAAAGTAATGTCTAATGAACGACTGATTCTTTTAACTGATGGAGTTAAGGAGTTACCGGATGTTCGTGGATGGTCTAAAGCTGATATCTTAAAACTTTCCAATCTGCTTGATATAGAAGTGGAGTTTACTGGAGAAGGGTATTGTACAAAACAAAGTATTGAACCCTACACAGAAATCTCCAATCAAAAATTAAAAATCATCTTAAGTTAGGACTGGAGAGAAAAAAATGGAACCGGCGCAACTATTTATTGCTTTTGTTAGTAGTTTTGCGATTACTGTCGCATGGATGCCTTTTTTAATTGGCTATTTTAGAATGAAAAAACAAGGTCAAGCTATTCGTGATGAAGGGCCTGAGTGGCATAACGTAAAAGCGGGAACACCTACAATGGGGGGGGCGGGTTTTTTAACAGCAGCTGCAATCACTATTGTATGGTTTAGTATATGGCAAAACAAGATGACAGCATCACTTTTGTTGTTGCTATTTGTATTAGTATTTTATGGCATAATCGGTTTTTTAGATGATTTTCTAAAACTGGCCCGTAAACAAAATGAAGGGTTGACCTCTAAACAGAAATTTATTGGGCAAGTAGTTGTTGCTGTTCTATTTTATGTTATTTATCAAATGGAAGGATATAGTAACACTTTAAACTTTTTTGGGCTAGAATTATCGTTAGGTATCCTATACGGTCTGTTTGTCATTATTTGGTTAGTTGGTTTTTCTAATGCTGTGAATTTGGCAGATGGAATTGACGGACTAGTTTCTGGTTTAGGGACGATCTCTTTTGCAGCTTATGGTATCATTGCTTGGAAACAGCAACAATACGAGGTATTGATTGTTTGCTTAAGTGTAATTGGTGGACTGGTCGGTTTTTTTCCTTACAATAAGAAACCAGCAAAAATCTTCATGGGGGATGTTGGATCGTTATCTCTTGGAGGGTTATTAGCAGCTATCTCTATTATGCTTCATCAAGAGTGGACATTGCTACTGATTGGGTTAGTATACGTTTGTGAAACTGCTAGTGTAATGATTCAAGTTACCTCGTTTAAGTTAACAGGTAAGCGTGTTTTCAAAATGTCTCCTTTGCATCACCATTTTGAGCTATCTGGATGGTCAGAATGGAAGATTGATACTGTTTTCTGGTTAGTTGGATTAGTCGCTTCAATACTAGTTTTAGTGATTGTACTGTAGGAGATGAAGAGAATGAAGCAAGTAAAACAATACGAAAATGAAAAAGTTCTAGTCTTGGGTCTAGCCAAGAGTGGGTTTAGTGCGGCCAAGTTGTTACATCGCTTGGGCGCGCTTGTTACTGTAAATGATGGAAAACCTTTCGAAGAAAATCCAGCAGCGCAAGATTTATTAGAAGATGGTATTCGAGTAATTACAGGAAGTCATCCAATTGAATTACTAGATGAAGATTTTTCTTTAATGGTAAAAAATCCTGGAATTCCTTATAGTAACCCGTTGGTCAAAAAAGCTGAATCATTACATATACCAGTTTTAACCGAAGTAGAATTGGCTTATCAGGTTGCTGAGTGTCCGATTATTGGTATTACTGGTACGAATGGGAAAACAACAACTACTACAATGATCAGTCTCTTATTAAATCAAGATAGAGAAAAGGGGAACGCTCATTTAGCAGGGAATATCGGTTTTCCGGCTAGTGAAGTTGCTGAAAAAGCAGAATCAGTTGATGATATTGTAATGGAAATGTCTAGTTTTCAATTAATGGGAATTGACGAATTTCATCCTCAAATTGCGGTGATTACTAATATTTATGAAGCACATTTAGATTATCATGGCTCTCGTGATAATTATGTGGCAGCAAAATGGGCGATTCAGAAAAATATGAATCTGTCTGATTATTTAGTCATTAATTGGGACTCCAAAGAGCTGCAGAACCTAAGTTCACAAAGTAATGCGACCATTATTCCCTTTTCAACTAAAACGGAATTAGAAAATGGTGCTTATTTAAAAAACGGTAGATTGTATTATCAAGGCGAAAGAATCATTGAGGCGAAAGAATTAGGCGTTCCGGGTCAACATAATATTGAAAATGCGTTGGCTGCTATCGCTGTTGCTAAGCTAAAAAATGTTTCTAATGAATCAATTTACAAAGCAATGACTAATTTTCAAGGCGTTCCTCATCGTACACAGTATGTAACAACTATAAGCGGACGCAAGTTTTATAATGATTCAAAGGCTACTAATAGTTTAGCAACCAAAATGGCTTTAAGTGGTTTCGATAACAAAACTGTTATCTTATTAGCTGGTGGATTGGATCGTGGTAACGGTTTTGATGAACTAATTCCAGCATTTCATGAGATAAAAGCAATCATTCTATTTGGCGAAACAAAAAATAAGCTAGCTGAAACTGCTGAAAAAGCAGGAATAAAGAAAATTCTGTTTACTGAAAATGTTGAAACTGCGGTGCCACTAGCTTATGAATACAGCGCAGCAGGAGACAATATTTTACTTTCCCCTGCAAATGCCAGCTGGGATCAGTATTCTAGTTTTGAAATTCGTGGTGATAAGTTCACGCAGGCAGTCGGAAAGTTAGAAAAGTAGGAGAAATAATGAAGATACTTGTTACAGGTGGAGGAACTGGTGGACATATTTATCCAGCTCTTGCCTTTATTCGTTACGTTGAGAAGATCGATCCTAGTGCAGAATTTTTGTATGTGGGAACTCACCGTGGTTTAGAAAATAAAATCGTTCCTGAAACAGGAATCCCATTTAAAACTATCAAAATCCAAGGATTTAAACGTAAAATCTCAATGGATAATATAAAAACTTTACAATTATTCATGGAGAGTTTGAAACGTTCGAAAGAAATTTTGAAAGAATTTAAACCTGATGTGGTTATTGGTACTGGAGGCTATGTTTCAGGGTCTGTTGTATACGCAGCAGCACGACTAAAAATACCAACCATTGTACATGAACAAAATAGTGTACCTGGAATTACAAATAAATTTCTCAGTCGTTTTGTCGATAAAGTCGGAATTTGTTTTCCAGATGCTAAGCAATATTTTCCAGAAAAAAAGACTGTGTTGGTAGGCAATCCGCGGGCACAGGAAGTTATTGCAAATGGTAAATCAGAAGTTCTTTCAGATTATGGGCTAACTCCAGAACGACCAACTGTCTTGGTTTTTGGTGGAAGCCAAGGAGCCTTAAAAATAAATCAAGCGGTAATTCAAGCATTGCCTCAATTATCACAAAAGGACTATCAAGTACTTTATGCTTCTGGAGAGAGATATTTTCAAGAACTTAATGAAAAGTTCGATGCCGGAAAAGCTTGGTCTAATATTTCCTTACAGCCGTATATTAAGAATATGACTGACGTAATGGCCAATGTTGATTTATTGATTGGTCGTGCTGGTGCTACCTCGATTGCAGAGTTTACCGCTTTAGGACTTCCTGCAATCTTAGTTCCTAGTCCCTATGTAACTAATGATCATCAAACAAAAAATGCTCAAAGCTTAGTAGATGCTGGAGCTGTTGAAATGATCAGCGATGCTGACTTAACTGGAGAAGTTTTAATAAAAGCAATTGACTCTATTATGGACAATCATACATTAAGAGAGCAGATGGCTGAGGCCTCAAAAAAAGAAGGGATTCCCGATGCAGCAGAACGTTTGTGGAATTTAGTAACCAGTATTGTGAAATAACGAAACAGGAGGTGAATAAGCTTGAGCCATCAAGAAACACCTGATAATAACAAAGATGAAAAAAGCAAATTAACACCTTGGCAACTTGCAAACCAAGAATATCTAAAAATGCATCCTAATGAGACGGGGGACTCTCCTGCAGAGGAAACTGATCAAGATTACTTAGAGAATGAAGAAATCCCTGAAACTCCCAATGAGAAACAAACGGATCAGCTAGAAAACACAGAAGCCCATGAAGAAAATGTCGAAAAAGAGAAAAAGGGCCCTGTTAATGGGTCATTTTTAGATCGATTGCCTAATATTAGACATGAACGTAATAAGCGCCTATACAGACGATCATCAACTTTAATTCTTTTATTTATGATTCCTGCGTTGGTATTGTTGTACTATGTTTCTCCTCTGAGTAGATTGTCAGGAATCTCTATTGAAGGTAATGAGCAAATTTCATCGGAAGAAATTACTAACAAGCTAAATTTTTCAATTGGCAGTAATCTTTGGTCGCAGTATTTTAACCGAGATGAACATGTTACACGACTTAAAAAACAAGAATTAAGAATTCAAGATGCGAAGGTTCATTTTAATGGGATTAATAAATTTGCTGTGGACATTAAAGAATACAAGGAAGTAGCTTATCTAGAACACGATAATAACTATTCTCCTATACTAGCAAATGGAAGAGTAATTCCAACAAATATTAAAAAAGATCAGGATTCTTTACCCATTTTAGAAGGGTTTACTGGGCCAAAACGGATCTTAGCAGTAATGAAACAATATGATGCATTATCAGAGGAAGTTCGTCAAGGTGTTTCACAAATAAAATATGCACCTACTAATGAGAACAAAAGTCTATTGCAAATTTTTATGAACGATGGAAATCAAGTTCTTGTATCTATTCAAGGTATGAGTGATAAAATGAAATATTATCCACAAGTTGTAGAGGAAATGAATGCCAAGGACATAAAAGGTATAGTTGATATGGAAGCCGGAATTTACAGTTATCCCTATCCTGAAGAATCGTCCTCAGATAACACAGAACAAAGCACAAGTGAAAGTACGGTAGAAACTACAGCAGAAGAAACCAGCCCTTCGGTTGAAAATGATTAAAATTATCCGAAGAAAATACGGATTCTCCTTTTTAATTCTGTGTAAAATGTGGTAAAATTGGTGGCAGTGAGTATATTTGAAAGAAATATATGACGTGCTTACTGAAAGCAGATATTTTCAATCTAGATAATGAAATTTTAAGTAGGAGGGAATCCCATTCATGGCAAAAGCAGGAATGTATGTGGGCCTTGATATCGGAACAACATCTGTCAAAGTTGTAGTTGCCGAATACATCGATAGCCAAATGAATATAATTGGTGTTGGAAATGCAAAATCAGAAGGAATCAATCGTGGGATTATTGTGGACATCGATAAAACGGTTCACGCAATTCAACGAGCAGTAAAACAGGCCGAGGAAAAAGCCGGGATTCAAATTAAGAGTGTCAGTGTGGGATTGCCAGCGAACCTTCTAGAAGTTGAATCATGCCAAGGTATGATCGCTGTAAATAGCGAATCCAAAGAGATCACTGATGATGACGTTCGTAACGTTGCTTCTGCCGCAATGGTTCGTTCAATTCCTCCTGAAAGACAAATTGTAGCTTTATTACCACAAGAGTTTACTGTTGATGGATTTGACGGAATTAAGGATCCCCGAGGTATGATTGGCGTACGACTGGAAATGTTTGGTCTTGTCTTTACAGGCCCTAAAACAATTATTCACAACATAAAAAAATGTGTTGAGACAGCTGGGCTAACAGTTGCTGAAACAATTATTACTCCGTTGGCTTTAACCGAGTCGATTCTCTCTGATGGAGAAAAAGATTTTGGTACAATAGTTATTGACATGGGCGGGGGTCAAACTACAACTGCAGTAATGCATGATAAACAATTGAAGTTTACGCATGTTGATCAAGAAGGCGGAGAATATGTGACAAAGGATATTTCGATCGTATTGAACACTTCTTTCAATAATGCTGAAGCATTAAAAATCAATTATGGAGACGCTTATCCAGCAAGAACATCAGCTGAAGAAGAATTTCCAGTTGATGTTATTGGAAAGACAGAGCCCGTTAAGATTGATGAACGTTATCTAGCTGAGATTATTGAGGCTCGTTTAGAGCAAATTTTCCGTAAGGCCAAAGGTGCTTTAGATGAAATCGAAGCATTGGATCTACCAGGAGGAATCGTTCTATCTGGTGGAGCAGCTAGCATTCCAGGAGTTGTTGAGCTTGCTGAAGATGTTTTTGGTACAAATGTTAAGTTACATGTACCAAATCAGATGGGCTTGCGAAATCCAGTATTCACCAATGTGATAAGTATTGTTAATTATTCGGCTGAATTGAACGACGTGTATCATTTGGCAAAATCAGCAGTGACTGGTGAAAAAGTTTCGTTGTCACCGCAAGTTTCAGCTGTATCCACTACACCAGTCTATGATGATTATGATGCTGTGGAAGAATACGAAGAAGAAACTAAACCAAAAAATGACGAAAAAGTAACTGGGAAGATTAAAGACTTCTTCTCTAATATTTTTGATTAACTCACATAGGAGGAATAAAATATGGAATTCTCAATAGATAACAATATTAACGAAGGCGCAGTTATTAAAGTTATCGGTGTCGGCGGCGGTGGCGGAAACGCAATTAATCGTATGATCGAAGAAAACGTTAAAGGCGTTGAATTTATTGCTGCTAATACTGACGTTCAGGCTTTAAAGAACTCAAAGGCGGAAACGGTTATTCAACTAGGACCTAAGTATACGCGTGGTTTAGGCGCAGGTTCTCAACCAGAAGTAGGACAAAAAGCTGCTGAAGAAAGCGAACAATCTATTCAAGAAGCACTGCAAGGTGCAGATATGGTATTTATTACTGCTGGCATGGGCGGTGGAACTGGAACAGGAGCTGCTCCGATTGTTGCAAAAATTGCAAAAGAATTAGGTGCATTAACTGTAGGTGTTGTAACACGTCCTTTCAGTTTCGAGGGTCCAAAACGTGGCCGTTTTGCCGCAGAGGGCATTTCTTTACTTAAGGAAAACGTAGATACTTTGTTGATCATCTCTAACAATCGTTTGTTAGAAGTTGTTGACAAGAAGACACCGATGCTTGAAGCATTCCGTGAAGCGGATAATGTTCTTCGTCAGGGAGTTCAAGGTATTTCTGATTTAATTACCGCTCCTGGATATGTTAATTTGGATTTTGCTGATGTTAAAACAGTGATGGCCGATCAAGGCACTGCCCTGATGGGGATAGGTGTTGCTAGCGGTGAAGATCGTGTTGTAGATGCAACGAAAAAAGCAATTTCTTCTCCATTATTGGAAACATCTATTGATGGTGCTGAACAAGTGCTATTAAATATCACAGGTGGGTTGGATATGACACTGTTTGAAGCGCAGGATGCTTCTGACATTGTTGCAAATGCTGCTACTGGCGATGTAAATATCATTCTAGGAACTTCAATTAATGAGGAATTAGGCGATGAAATTCGTGTAACAGTAATCGCAACGGGGATTGACCCGACAAAAAAGGAGCGAAAGGCTAGTCGCGGTAACCAACGCACTAGTCAAGTTCAATCGGTGCCACAAAAACCAAATTTAGACATTGAACCTACAAAAAATAATGAATCACAATCAGCGTTTGGCGAATGGGATATTCGTAAGGAAGACAACGTCCGACCGAAAGTAGACGATACTCAATTTGAAAATATTGAAAAGAAAGAATTCGAAACTTTTACTCGTGAAGAAGTAAAACCTGAAAAAGACGAAGAGCTAGATACACCACCATTCTTTCGCCGTAGAAAATAAAAGGGGGAGAGCACATGATCGCTGATAACTTGCACACCGTTAAGCAAGAGATTCAGGAGTCGTGTGCTCTTGTTTCACGTAATTCAGGGGAAGTGACACTGATTGCGGTAACAAAGAGTGTCGACTCATCAGCTACTGAGGAATTGGTAAAGCTCGGTGTGAATAATTTAGCCGAAAATAGAGTAGACAAACTTCTTGAGAAAAAAGAAAGTTTAAGCCAGTATACTCAAATTTCTTGGCATTTGATTGGTAATTTGCAGCGCCGCAAGGTAAAATCTATTATTAATCATATTGATTATTTTCATGCTTTAGACAGTGTGCGTTTAGCGCAAGAAATTCAAAAGCGTGCTACGCATAAGATTAATTGTTTCATTGAAGTTAATATCTCAGGCGAAGAATCAAAGCATGGTATACGCCCCGAGGAATTGACAGCATTTGTTCATGAGCTAGCCGATTTATCCAATGTAAGCATTGTTGGATTAATGACAATGGCTCCCTTTGATGCAGATGACGAAACAATCCGGAGCATTTTCGCCTCCTTGAAAAATTTACAAGAAGAGATTTGTTCCTTAAAATTGAAATATGCTCCTTGCACAGAACTTAGTATGGGGATGAGCCAGGATTTTCCTCTGGCAATTATAGAAGGTGCAACCTATATTCGTGTGGGTACAGCATTATTTAAGAAAGGATAGGACAGAATCAATGGCCATTAATCTTGCAAAAATCAGTGACTTTTTCGGTTTAGCCGAGGATGAGGAAATATATGAAGAGACACCTGTTTCTCGAAAACCTGTTGCTAAACAATCTAAGAGAGAGACACGGGCACAAACAAAGCCTATGGTTAATAAGAGCAAGCAACAACAAGTAAGAAAAGAACCAATTAAGCGATCTATAGAAAATAAACAAGGTACAACTAATCAACCGGCAAGAGTACGACAGTCTGAAAAGCCAACTGTAAATAAAGAAGTAGCCTCGCCTACGAGAAAACAAGAAAAAGTGATTAATATGCCTAATAATGAAGCGATGAAAAAAAGGGTAGCGGCTCAAACTACCTCTTCTACTACAAGAGAGCGTAGACGTATTTCTGTTGTGGAGCCTAGAGCGTACAACGAAGCAATGGTAATAGCTAAAAGGATTGCTCAAGGAGAAGCCGTATTAATCAATTTTCAATCGTTAGATGAAGGGCGAGCTAGACGAATTGTGGACTTTTTAACAGGTGCTGTATATATGATAGATGGTGATATAAAACGCGTAGGAAATGAGATGTTTTTATGTACACCCACAAATATGGAAGTTGACAACGCTACCTTGCAATCAATGGACGATCAGGATATTTTTGGACTTGAACTATAAAGGAGACAATTAGTTGATATTATTTAATTTGTTAAATTTGATCAATCGTTTGGTCAATCTTTACACTGTATTATTAGTCGTATATGCCTTGCTGTCTTGGTTTCCTGGAGCATATCAATCTGCTTTAGGTAAATTGCTAGGTCGCATTTGCGAGCCGTTCTTAGATTTATTCCGTCGCTTACCTTTGCAGTTTGGTGGGATTGACTTCTCTGTTATGGCTGCGATTATCGCATTAAATTTTATTATGAGAATTCTTAATTCATTAGTATACAGCATGATTTATTAGGGGGGGTGAAGGTATGAATGAGAATGTCTATCAACATTTTCGACCTGAAGAACGCCCATTTATAGATGCTGTGAGTGATTGGTTAGAGCAAGTTGAAAGCCAGTATGCCCCTTATTTGACAAACTTTCTTGATCCGCGTCAAGCGTATATTCTTGAAACATTGACTCGAGAAATCAGTGATCTGAAATTTTTGTTTTTCGGAGGCTATGAACAGGCTGAACGTTGCCGTTGTATGATTTATCCAGAATATTTCGAACCATCTAAGGATGACTTTGAAATAGTAACGATTGAAATAAAATATCCTCAAAAATTTACAGAATTATCTCATGGAAAAGTTTTAGGAACATTGATGAGTGCTGGAATGAAACGTGACTATTTTGGTGATATTATTTCTGATGGCGAGCGTTGGCAAGTCTTCCTAGCTCGGGAAACGTCAAATTATATTGATTCGCAGATAAGTAAAATTGGTCGTGTCACTGTTCATTTAGAGGAGAGACCGTATACCGATATTATCGTTCCAAAGGATAGTTGGTCTGAAGAAAATATGACTGCCTCTTCATTAAGACTTGATGTGGTAATCTCAACCGTATATAATATTTCCAGACAGCGCTCAAAGCAGTTGGTTGAATCTGGAAAGGTAAAAGTAAACTGGAGCATTAATGAACGTCCAGATTACTTGTTAGATTTGTTGGATGTTGTTTCTATTCGTGGCTTTGGACGAATTCAAATCCAGGCAATAGAAGGAAAAACGAAAAAAGAAAAAATCCGTTTGCGCTTAGGCGTTTTACGAAAATAAACTGATGAGGTGACTTGAATGGCTTTAACTCCACTAGATATTCAAAACAAAAGTTTCTCTACTAAAATGCGTGGTTACAATCAAGATGAAGTTGATGACTTTTTAGATATGATCGTAAGAGATTACGAAGATAGTATTTCTAAGAACCGTGAACTAGAAAAGGCTTTAAAGCATGCTGAAGAGAAATTGGAATACTTCAATGAATTGAAAGAAGCTTTGAATCAATCAATTGTTGTAGCTCAAGATACTGCTGATAAAGTAAAATCTTCTGCTAGCAAGGAATCAGAAGTAATTGTAACTTCCGCACAAAATCGTGCAGATGAATTAATTACTAACGCTGAGAAGAAAGCTCATCTTCTGACTTCAACTGCTGAAGATAGAGCAAGAGAAATTTTGAGTGATGCAACTAGTCAAGCTCGCCAGTTGGCTGCTGAAACAAACGATTTGAAGAAGAAAACGCGTACGTTCCATCAACAATTGTTATTGTTATTGGAAACTCAATTGGATCAAGCTAAAAGTGGTGATTGGGAAGAAATTTTAAAACCGATGACAGCTTATGTCGATGATAGCAACGACATCATTAAAGAAGTTTTAGCTGAAGAGCTTGACAATGATCAAGAATTTACAGTAAACTCAGATGAGCCAACTATCGATTCTACTCATGATGATATGGGGTTGACTATTGATATTCCTGAGTTGATTAAAACTGATCAATCAGACGAAAACTAGAATAGAAAAGCTGATTAGAATCTTTTAGCGAGTCACTGATGGTGGGAGAGTGACAGACCCTCTAATGAGACAAGATCCTCTAGTTTGTTTTACTGGTGAAGATAAGTAACCAGTAACGATTCATCTCGTTAACGATGAAGAGGAAATCAATTTGGTTTCAAATCTGGGTGGTACCACGACAAGTTCGTCCCTTTGCGGGATGCACTTGTCTTTTTTATTTAGGAAAGGAAGTCGAAATACATTGAAAATGAAAGATACACTGCTATTAGGAAAAACGGCTTTCCCTATGCGCGGTAATTTGCCAAATCGTGAAGGCCAATGGGAGAAAGATTGGGAAGAAGATAGAGTATATGAAAAACGTCAGGAACTGAATGAGGGTAAACCATCTTTTGTTTTGCATGATGGACCCCCTTACGCAAATGGAAATATTCACATTGGTCATGCATTAAACAAAATTAGTAAGGACATCATCATTCGTTCGAAATCGATGAGTGGATTCAGGGCACCTTACGTTCCAGGTTGGGATACTCATGGTTTGCCAATTGAACAAGTACTAACAAATAAAGGAATTAAGCGTAAAGAAATGACTATGGCTGAGTATCGCCAAAAATGTTATGATTACGCGCTAACTCAAGTTGATACTCAAAGAGAAGATTTCAAGCGATTAGGCGTAGCTGGAGACTGGGAAAATCCATATATTACTTTGACACCTGATTATGAAGCAGCAGAAATTCGTGTTTTCGGTAAAATGGCCGAAAAGGGATACATCTATAAAGGGCTGAAGCCAATCTATTGGTCACCTTCTAGTGAGTCTTCTTTGGCCGAGGCCGAAATTGAATACAAAGATGTTAAATCGGCATCAATTTATGTAGCCTTTCCGGTCAAGGATGGAAAAGGATTAATAGATACAGATGCATCGTTCGTAATCTGGACAACTACTCCTTGGACGTTACCAGCTAATCAGGGTATTGCAGTTAATCCAAGCTACATTTATGTATTAGTGGAGGCAGATAGCCAAAACTATATTATTGCTAAGGATCTAGTTGAAACTGTAAAAAAAGAAATCGGCTGGGAAGATGTACGTATTGTCAAAGAGCTGAAAGGTACGGAACTAGAATACATGACTGCGGCACATCCATTCTATGATCGAGAATCACTAGTTATTTTAGGTGAGCACGTTACTTTGGATGCAGGTACTGGGTTAGTTCATACTGCTCCTGGCCATGGTGAAGATGATTATTTTGCGGGTAAAAAATACGGTTTAGAAGTATTATCACCAGTAGATGATCGTGGTGTTTTCACAGCTGAAGCTCCTGGTTTTGAGGGAGTCTTTTATGATAAGGCGAATCCAATGATTACTGATCTATTGAAGGAAAAAGGACGCTTATTAAAATTAGATTTCTTTACCCATAGTTACCCTCATGATTGGCGTACGAAAAAACCCGTAATTTATCGTGCAACACCACAATGGTTTGCCTCAATTGATAAATTCCGACAAAATATTTTAGATGAAATTGAAAAAGTAGATTGGATTATTCCTTGGGGTAAAACACGCTTATACAATATGATTCGTGATCGTGGTGACTGGGTAATTTCTCGTCAACGTGCTTGGGGTGTCCCGTTGCCCATTTTTTATGCAGAAAATGGAGAAGCGATCATTACTCCTAAAACGATTGATCACATTGCCAATCTGTTCGCAAAATATGGATCAAATGTGTGGTTTGAAAGAGAGGCCAAGGAATTGTTACCTGAAGGCTTCACTCATCCTGGATCTCCTAATGGAGCGTTCACCAAGGAAACAGATATCATGGACGTCTGGTTCGATTCTGGTTCTTCACACGAAGCGGTATTACGTCAACGTCCTGAGTTAACTTTTCCAGCTGATATGTACCTAGAAGGCTCTGATCAGTACCGTGGTTGGTTTAACTCAAGTATCACAACAAGTGTTGCAATCAATGGAGTTGCTCCTTACAAAGCTGTATTATCACAAGGATTTGCTTTAGACGGTGAAGGACGAAAAATGTCTAAATCTTTAGGAAATACAATTGTTCCCGATAAAGTAATTAAACAAATGGGTGCTGATATTCTTCGGCTTTGGGTCAGCAGTGTAGATTACGAGTCAGATGTACGGGTTTCTATGGATATTTTGAATCAAATTGCTGAGGTTTATCGTAAGATCCGCAACACGATGCGCTTTTTATTAGCAAATACAACAGATTTTGATCCCCAAAAAAATACTGTTGAATATGAAGAATTACGCTCTGTGGATAAGTATATGTTAGTTCGATTGAATCAAGTAATTAAAAGTGTGCGAGACGAAGGATACGATAAATATAATTTCGTACACATCCACAAAACAATTGTTAACTTTTTAACGACTGATTTGTCAGCATTTTATTTGGATTTTGCCAAAGATGTTGTTTATATTCAAGCAGAAGATGCGTATGAACGTCGTTGCATGCAAACTGTGTTTTATCAGGTTGCTGTAGCTTTGACAAAATTATTGACACCAATCTTACCGCATACTACGGAGGAAATTTGGTCTTTCTTGAAAGAAGAAGAAGAATATGTTCAGCTAGCCGATTTACCAAGTTATCAAGAATTTTCAAATCAAGCAGAATTGTTGGATACTTGGAAGGCATTTATGGAATTTAGAGATAATGTACTAAAAGCATTAGAAGCAGCTCGAAATGAAAAAATTATCGGACGTTCTTTAGAGGCTAAACTGACTGTTTATCCCAATGAACAAGTACGGGTATTATTGACTGCGGTGGATGCTGATTTACCACAATTACTGATTGTTTCGCCAGATTCATTCAGTATTTCAACTAAACAGGCTCCTGACACTGCAATGAAATTTGATGATGTCGCTTTATTAGTTGAAAAGGCTGATGGAGAGGTTTGTGATCGTTGTCGTCAAGTACGAACTACTGTAGGACAAGATGAAAATCTACCAAAACTATGCGCAACTTGTGCAGAAATTGTTGAAGAGAATTATCCTGAAGCAGTCTCAGAAGGATTTGAATAGTAAAAAAAAGCAAGCGATCATTTTACTGATTGCTTGCCTTTTTTCTAGTTTAATTTACCACGTTCACGATACCAGTTATCGGGATGCCAATTCCATTCATGGCCATTTTTTTCAAGCAATTCAAAGGCAGCTTTTGGCCCCATTGTTCCTGCAGCATAATTTGGAAATTCTGGTGTAGACTGATCCCAGGTTTGACGAATACGATCAACGATCTCCCATGAATTGGCAACTTCATCCCAATGAGAGAAGTTTGTCCCATCACCACGTAAAGCATCCAATAATAACTTTTCATATGCTTCTGGACTGTTTTCAGTTACTTCAGCCGATTGACGGAAGTCCATTTTTACTGGCTCCGGATTAAAACCTTGACCAATTTGTTTGCCATTTAAGGTTAGTGAGAATCCTTCTGTAGGCTGAATATAAATTGTTAATACATTTTGAGCTAATTCTTGTTTATCTTCATTATCGAAATGAAAAACATTAACTGGGACTTGTTTAAAGATCACATTAATACGAGTGCCTTTTTCAGTCATACGTTTTCCAGTGCGTATATAAAACGGAACGCCTGACCAACGGAAGTTATCAATTAAAAACTTTCCTGCAACAAAAGTTTCAGTTGAAGAATATTCAGCTACATTGGGTTCTTTACGATAAGAGACAAACTTAGTATTATCTAACTCACCGGCGTCATATTGACCACGTACAAAATTTTCTTCTACTTCTTCTGGTGTGTAACGACGAATGGCTTCTAATGCTTTCACTTTTTCTAGACGGAGTGACTCATCAGAGAAGGAAACTGGAACTTCCATCGCCAATAGAGAAACTACCTGCAAGATATGATTTTGCACCATGTCTTTTAGCGCACCGCTATTCTCATAGTAGCCTCCGCGATCTTCGACCCCTAAACTTTCAGAAAAAGTAATTTGGATATTGTCGATGTAACGGTTATTCCACATAGATTCGAAGATATTATTGGCAAACCTAACTACCGCAATATTTTGAATCATCTCTTTACCAAGATAGTGATCAATTCGAAAAATGTCTTTTTCAGGAAAAACAGCTCGTATCTGTTGGTTTAATTCATTAGCGGATTCGTAATCAAAGCCGAATGGTTTCTCAATTACTAAACGATTGAAGCCATCTTTGGTTACGATTCTTTGTGATTGCAAATGTTGAACAATTGTACCGAAAAATTGAGGTGCCATGGCCAAGTAATAAATACGGTTACTAGATAAATCATATTGCTCATCCAGTTTTTCCGTTAAAACACGTAATTCATCATAGTGTTTAGTGTCATTCACATTATGCGAAAGATAATAAAAATGACTGGAAAATTCTTCTGCTTCTTCTGTTGTTGGGTTTAACTCTTGAAGAGTTTCTTTGACAACTTCGCGATAATGTTCATCACTCCAAGGTCTGCGGGCAGTTCCAATAACTGCAAAGTGGTCTTTCAAATTTCCTTTTTTATATAAGCGGAATAATGAAGGATAAAGCTTTCGTTTTGCTAAATCTCCAGTACCGCCAAAAATCGTAAATAGTGCCGCTTGTTCCATGTAATTCCACTCTCCTTATAATTGATCAACAAAAATTGTGCTAGCAGCTTTGTAACTAATGCTTACCTGTTTCTGGTTGTTGGTTAGAGTAATCGGACCTTCATAAGCCGCAACATCAGTGATGGTAAACTCTTCATGAATATTTACCTTGAGATTAACAAGATAGTCTAGTAGATCTTTTTCGTCTAGTACACGAGCGATGCGAATTTTTGTATTAACCGAATAGTCAACCAATGTTTGACGTTCCTTCTCGTGAATTACCCGTCCATCTTGTGGAATCATGCCACCATGGGGGCAATACTCAGGGTGTTCAAGATAAGTATCAAGTCTTTTTTCTAGCTGTGAAGAAGTAACGTGTTCTAACACCTCCGCGTCATCGTGGACTTCATTCCACGAATAGCCTAAGTGATTAACAAGAAAAACTTCCCAAAGTCGATGTTTTCGAACTAAGGTGCTTGCTTTTTCTAAACCTAAAGGAGTTAGTTGTACTCCCTGATAGGGGGAATGACTAACTAGTCCTTCTTTTACTAATTTTGATATCATTTCGCTGACAGAGGCACCAGAAATTGTTAGACCAGATACAATTTGTTTGTTGCTGACCTTTTTTTTGTCGCCGCCTAGTTCTAATATCAGTTTCAAATAATCTTCGCGATTTGGTGTCATAGTGAGTCATCCTTTCAAAACTTGGACATATCAGATTAAGTTTATCAAATAATCCTCTTTTTTACCATTTGATTCAACTTCTTTATTTTTTTCGATTATTAAGGTTGACTGGCAGAATGAAAAAAAATTTCTAAGAAGTATTGCGTAACGCAAGTAAACAAGGTAATATATTAAAAATAAATGAGAATTGTCAAACTATTTAAAGGATTGGTGCCCATATGTCGAATCAGACACTATCTAAAGTCCCAACCATGTACGATCCCTCTTTTGAGAAGGATGCATGTGGTATGGGCTTTATTGCTCAAATGCATGGAAATGCCTCAAGAGAATTAGTAGTACATGCGTTAACAATGTTGGAAAGAATGAATCATCGTGGTGGAACAGGAGCAGAACCGGATACGGGAGATGGTGCTGGAATCTTAATAACTGTACCTGACCGTTTTTTCCGTCGTGAAGCTGAGAAACAAGGAATAACTTTGCCGATTGAAGGGGAATACGCGGTAGGAATGTTCTTTTTACCCGCTGAAGAGAAACAAAAACTTGGCCTCATGCAGGCAATTATTAATGACATTGAAACAGCTGGTTACCCAGTAATCTGGCATCGTGATGTGCCTTTTCAGTTTGAAAACTGCGGGCCTGGTGCACAACGAGTTATGCCAAGTTTTATCCAATTATTTATCAAAAAACCGATGGATGTTAAAGCAGGACGTATGTTTGAAGATCATTTGTATCGTTTACGTAGAAAGTTGGAAAAGACCTATCATTCTAAAGAAATGTCTTTGTGCAGCTTATCGGCAAAAACACTTGTCTACAAAGGGATGCTTCATGCTTACCAAGTAGGGATCTTTTACGAAGATTTACAGGATGCAGAATTTGAAGCAAGTATTGCTGTGGTCCATTCTCGTTTTTCTACGAATACTTTCCCTAGCTGGGATCGAGCACAACCTTTCCGATTCTTGGCCCACAATGGTGAAATCAATACTTTGCGAGGTGCAGAAAATTGGATGAAGAGTCACGGTGTTGAAGTCTACAATGAAGAAGATTCGGATTCGGCCAAATTAGAAAATTGTATGGAATACTTGTATCGAAATGGTCGAGATATTCCTCAAGCTTTAATGATGATGGTTCCTGAAGCGTGGTCAAAAGAGGCGGGCTTAGGGGAGGAACTAACAGCATTTAGCGAATACAATGCTAGCTTTATGGCGCCTTGGGATGGACCAGCGGCTTTGTGCTTCACGGATGGGGATATGGTAGGTGCCGCATTGGATCGAAATGGTCTGCGCCCTTCACGCTACTCCATTACTAAAGATGGATTAGTTCAAGTCGCTTCTGAATCAGGAGTAGTTGATTTTGAGTCTTCTAACATAATTGAAAAAGGAGTACTTGGACCTGCCAACATGATTTTGGTAGATACAACAAATGGACGCTTCTACCGCAATGAAGAAATTAAGGAAAAGTATGCGAAATGTCAACCTTATCAAGAATGGCTAGATGAACATCGTTTAGAAATTAATCAGTTAACTACTGAAGCTGCTGTCGAAACTAAAATGACTGAAGCAGCGCTAAAAGAAATGTGGCAGTTAAACGGATATAGTGATGAAATTATTCGTGGTGCTATCTTACCAATGGCAGAAAAAGGAGAAGAACCTGTTATTTCAATGGGATTTGATGCACCTTTAGCTGTTTTAAGTGAAAAGCCACAATCACTGTTTACGTATTTTAAACAGCAATTCGCTCAGGTTACCAACCCGCCAATTGATGCGATTCGCGAACAATTAGTAATTGGAACTGAAATGTTTCTAGGTCGCGACGGGGATGTAAGTAAAGATGTTGCTGTCAATTGTCAAAAATTAAAAATTGAAAGTCCTGTATTAAATACAGAAGATTTTCAGAAAATTATTTCATTGGATAAGAAACATCAAAAAACGGTGACAATTTCGACATTGTATACATTAAGTGAAACAGCTAGTTGTTTGGAAGATGCATTAGAACAAATGTTTAAGCAGGCAGAAGAAGCAGTCGATCAAGGAGCAACTATTCTTGTTTTGAGCGATCGAAATCCATCAAAAGAAAAGATGACCATGCCCATTCTTCTAGCTGTGTCTGGTTTGCATAATTATTTAGTACGTAAAGGAAAAGCTTCTTTGACCAGTATTGTGGTAGACTCCGCTGAAGTATGTGAAGTTCATCATTTTGCAACGTTAATTGGTTACGGCGCCAGTGGTATACATCCTTATGGTGCTTATGTAACACTGCAAGATTTTTCTGTTGAAAACGGTCTTGAGAATTATCGGAAAGCTGCGGAAAAAGGAATTGTTAAGGTAATGTCCCGCATGGGGATTTCAACAATTGCCGGTTATCATGGTGCCCAACTATTTGAAGTTGTTGGAATTAGTCAAAAGGTTACAGATCAGTATTTCACAGGAACCGTTAGTCGAATCGGTGGTTTGTCGCTGGTTCAGATTGAGGAAGAATATTTGAATCGTCATAAACTAGCCTATGGATCTAGAGGGAATGATTTTTTAGCTTCTGGTGGAAGCTTCCAATTCAAGGCCGAAGGTGAACATCACCTGTACAATCCAAAGACGATCTATAATTTCCAACAAGCTGTACGTTCTGGTGACTACGAATTGTATAAGCGCTATGCTGCTGAAATGAATGAAGAAGCGGACAAGCAGCCTACAACTTTGCGTTCTATGTGGGAGTTCGCTAGTGATCGTCAATCAGTAAAAATTTCTGAGGTTGAACCTGCTTCAAGTATCGTGAAGCGATTTAAAGTAGGAGCCATGTCCTATGGTTCATTGAGTCAAGAGGCTCACCAATGTATTGCTGAAGCAATGAATGCAATCGGAGCTAAGTCAAATAGTGGTGAGGGTGGAGAAAATCGCAATCGATTCAAACCAAGATCTGATGGTAAAAACTTTAATAGTAAAATTAAACAGGTAGCATCAGGACGTTTTGGAGTCAATGCGGAATATTTAATGAGTGCAGAGGAACTGCAAATAAAAATGGCTCAAGGAGCAAAACCAGGCGAGGGTGGACAGCTTCCAGGTAATAAAGTATTTCCTTGGGTAGCTGAAATTCGTGGGTCTACACCAGGTGTACGGTTAATTTCACCACCGCCTCATCATGACATTTACTCGATTGAGGATTTAGCACAGTTGATTTTTGATTTAAAAACAATTAATCCTTACGCTAAAATTAATGTTAAGTTGGTATCAAGTACTGGTGTTGGAACTATCGCAACCGGGGTCGTAAAAGCCGGTGCAGATATTGTTGTAATTTCGGGATATGACGGAGGTACTGGTGCTTCTCCTAGAAACTCCGTACGGGATGCTGGTTTGCCTTGGGAAATGGGGTTAGCAGAGGCGCATCAAACACTAGCGATGAATAATTTG
Source organism: Enterococcus sp. AZ071 (assembly GCF_050499065.1). Lineage (NCBI taxonomy): Bacteria > Bacillati > Bacillota > Bacilli > Lactobacillales > Enterococcaceae > Enterococcus > Enterococcus sp. AZ071. The sequence continues at coordinate 1,524,892 of NZ_JBIPAS010000001.1, read as the reverse complement.
CGTCAACGGATGATTTTAGAAACAGATGGGAAACTAATGACTGGCCGCGATGTTGCCATGGCAACACTTTTAGGTGCCGAAGAGTATAGTTTTGCTTCATTAGCTTTAGTAGCTATCGGTTGTGTGATGATGCGGGTCTGCAGCTTAAACACTTGTCCTGTAGGAGTTGCCACTCAAAATCCAGCCCTGCGCAAATTCTTTGTAGGCAAGCCTGAACATATTATTAATACTATGATGTTTATTGCCGAAGATCTTAGAGAAATTATGGCTGAGTTGGGCTTTAGAAGTATTGATGAGATGGTTGGACATACTGAGGTACTGCAACCGCGCTTTGTGGCTAAAGGAAAAGCAAAATCTTTAGACTTTAGTCGAATCTTATCAACAAGTGTTGGAATTGAACGTAAAGTTGAAGACCCATTTATTGATAAACGTCAATGGAAAGAACTGGATCATTTTGCTGAAAATGCTATTGAGAATGGTGAAATTGTTCGAATAGAACAACCAATTAATAATGTTAATCGGTCAGTGGGGGCTCGTATGGGTGGCTGGATTGCTGAGCGTTTCGGAAATTACGAATTGACTCCAGGACAATTGAAGTATACTAACCATGGAATTGCTGGTCAAAGTTTTGGTGCATTTACTACTCAAGGGATGGAACTTAAACTGATTGGTGAAGCTAATGACTATGTTGCTAAAGGATTAAGTGGTGGACGATTAATAATTGTTCCACCTGAAGATGCAGCCTACGATGTTGAACATTCACCAATTGTTGGGAATGTGGCTTGTTTCGGAGCCAATCGAGGCGAAGCCTTTTTCCGTGGGCGGGCTGGCGAAAGATTCTGCGTTCGTAACAGTGGCGCAAATGTTGTTGTGGAAGGTGTTGGCGATCACGGTTGTGAATACATGACTGGTGGTACTGCCGTAATTCTTGGTTCAACAGGACGTAACTTTGCTGCTGGGATGTCTGGAGGAGTTGCTTATGTATATGATCCAGATAATAAATTGGCAGGTAACTGTAATATGGATATGGTTGAACTTTTTAAAGTTGATGAAACTAGCGACGATTCTGCTTTAAAAGAACTACTTGAAAAACATCTTGTTTTTACTGACTCACAAAAGGCAGAGAAGTTATTAGCAAACTGGGAAGAAGAAAAGCAGTATTTTGTTAAAGTCTATCCAAGCGAATACCACGAAATGATTCGTGTAACTGAAGAATTAGCCAAAAAAGGTTTATCTGGCGATGACTTGGTGGAAGAAGCCTTTAATAAAGTTATTGGCATTCAAACTGTACCTGTTGGAAAGGAGCGTGGCTAACGATGGCAGATCCATTTGGTTTCTTAAAATATACTCGTAAAGATAATCCATATCGTCCGGTAGAAGAACGAGTGCAAGATTGGAACGAATTACAAATACCATTAAATGCTGAAGAACGTCAAGAGCAAGCCGCACGTTGTATGAGTTGCGGAATCCCTTTCTGTCATACGGGAATTTTTTATGGCGGTAAACGAGCTGTCTCAGGTTGTCCTAATGACAATTTAATTCCGGAATGGAATGATCTAGTTTATCGAGGTGAATTTAAAAAGGCTTTTGATCGTTTAGTCAAGACGAATCCATTACCAGAGATGACGGGCCGTGTTTGCCCTGCACCTTGTGAAAAGGCCTGTACAGAGGGATTGAATGGTTCGGGCGTAACTATTCATGACAATGAGCGATTTATTATTGATAATGCTTTTGAAAATGACTGGGTGAAAGAAACGGGCTTACCCGTTGAACGTACAGAGTTTAAAGTTGCAGTTGTTGGTTCAGGTCCCGCAGGTTTATCTGCAGCTTGGCGTTTAAATCAGCTGGGTCACAACGTAACGGTGTATGAACGAAGTGATCGTGCTGGTGGGCTCTTAATGTATGGAATTCCTAACATGAAATTGGATAAAGATGTCGTTGATCGCCGTTTAAAGGTAATGGAAGAAGTTGGAATACAATTTGTTTTGAGTACGGAGATTGGTGTGGACATTACCGCAGAAGAATTACAAAATCAATATGATCGTGTGATCATTACCAGCGGTGCGAGCGTTCCTCGTGATTTAAAAGTGTCTGGTCGTGAATTGCATGGTGTCCATTATGCGGTAGATTATTTAACAGAATGTACGAAAGATGTCTTAAAATATGGAAAAGATGCAACCAGTAAAAAACTCTCAGGCAAACATGTTGTAGTAATCGGAGGCGGAGACACTGGAAATGATTGTATCGGTTCTGCTATTCGCCAAGGTGCCGCTTCGGTCAAGCAATTGGAAATCACTCCTCAATTGCCGAAATCGCGTGTGGCTGCCAATCCTTGGCCAGAATACCCAATGACTAACAGGATTGGGTATGGACAAGAAGAGGGGCTAGCTGCTAATGAAGAACAGCTGACTTATTACAGCACTTCAACTACTGCTTTCATTGGTGCAGAACGTGGCCAAGTTATTGCGATTGAAACCACACAAGTTGATGAACGCTTCCAACCTGTAGTAGGAACAGAACAAGTATTAAAAGCTGACTTAGTTTTATTAGCAATGGGCTTTACTGGAGCAGAACAACGCCTTTTAGTTGGATTTGATGTTCATGAAGTTTACGATGACTATACTACTGATAATGAACGAGTGTATGTAGCAGGAGATGCCAAACGCGGACCAAGTTTAGTAATTTGGGCGATTCGTGAAGGGCGAAAAGCTGCAGAAACAGTTGATCAAATGTTACGAGCTTTGGTCTATCAATGATAAAAAAAGTCTGTTGCACATTGGTGTAGTGACCCCAAAAAGTTAGACTTTTTCGGAGTGGAGAAATCCACTCCATTTTTCTGTCCTTTTATTGATGATTTTAGGCAACTTTTAATGCCGCTTCTCTAAATTGTACTGGACTCTGCCAGTTTAGTTTTCTCTTCATACGCTCATGATTGTAGTATTGAATATAGTCATCAATTGCTTGTTTCAATTCCTCAAAGCTATGATATTCTCTTCCGTGATAGATTTCCTGCTTCAACAGGCTGAAGAAATTCTCCATGATCGAATTATCCAAGCAGGTACCTTTACGAGACATACTTTGGAAGATCTTATGTTTTTTCAACGTATGATTATAAGCTTTCATTTGATAGGCCCAGCCTTGATCGGAGTGAAAGGTTCGTCGATAGAGGCAGTCATTTGTTGCTTGGATCGCTTCCTCTAAAGCTTCCATGATTGCCGATGCGTTCGGTTTCTCTGAAATGCGATAAGAAATAATCTCACTGTTGAACATATCTAAAAAAGGATCAAGATATAGCTTCTTTTCACGAATGATACCGGATTTGTCCGGTTCAAAATATTTTAGCTCTGTCGTATCTGTTGTAATCTTTTGATGGCAGATACTTGTGTAAAAGCGTCGATGAATTCGATGCTTCGCAATCGTACCGATTTTTCCACGATAAGAGTTATAGCGGCGGGATTTCCTCGTAAATGATCGGACTTCAATTTCCAGCTTTCGAATCAACCGTTGAACCTTCTTCTTATTTACAAGGAATCCCCGATTTCGCAATTCTTTTGTCATACGTAAGCAGCCATAATTCGTATGCTTTTCTCTTATTAGAAGCATTTCCTTTTCGATTTCCTGATCTGGATTTTTTCGATCAAACCGTTTTTGCCAATACATAAAGGTTGATTTAGGAAATTTCAAAGATTCAAGAAGCTCAACTAATTTGAATGATCCTCGGAGGCTGTCGATGATTCGTGCGATTGATTCTTTCGTCTTTGTTGGGCTTCCAGTTTTCGCAGCTTCCTCAATTCTTTTAAAAAGGCATTCTCGATCTGAAGGGAACGCACTTGTTTTTCCAATTCCTTGATGCGATCGCGTTCTTCCGGTGTTTCTTTCTTTGTTTTCTTCTCTTCTTTTTTCTTAGGCAAAATAGGTGGACGTCCTTTCGTTTTTGAGAGTCCACTCATTCCTTCTGCACGAAACATTCTCATCCAGTTGGCAATCAAAGCAGGATTATTCATCCCTAAATGATTCGCCACTTCGCGATAGGACAACTCAGTTGTTTGATATAACTCTATCGCATCCATCTTGAATTGAACAGAATAATTTTGATTTTGCCGTTTTCTAAAGAGTCCTTCTTCACCAAATTCTCGATAAGAATTTACCCAACGCCTCACTTGTATCTCATTCTTTACTGCGTATTTCTTTGCCAGATATCCATACCCTCCTTTCCCTTCTAAATACTCATGAATGATCTTTAACTTTAGTTCTAGACTATATTTAGCCATAAAAATACCGACCTCCAGAAGTTAGATTTTTGGTCTAACTTTTGGGGGTCGGTACATGGTGCAGCAGACTTTTTTTAATTGGCGGGTGTTATTGGCAATGAAGCATCGTCCGCTTCATCGTATAGAGTAGTGGGGATGCCGTTTTCAGTTTTTATGATTAGATGATAGCCGAATTGATCTTGAATTGTGAGTTTATTTTTAGTCAGCTCTATTAATTGGTAGACAATTTCTTTTCCATCAATCATAATGGACAAATCGGGATAAATAGTGAGCACGTGGTTTTTGGCTTCTTTTGGATGAAAGAACGACCAAGAGCCGACATAAAGTGGACCAGGATCTTCTGACAAAGCCTCCTCTTTACGCAAGAACAATCCAAGAGCCCCAGCAATTACGGAGGCGCCTACAAAAACATGCCATTTTCTTTTCATCAAAAAGCTCCTTCCCTACAATCTTTCATTTTACTATATAATAAAGAATGTCTGATGACTATCGGACTTAAGTACTATTTAATAATTTTAAAGGATTTTGATAAAGATGCAGTATACAAATGTTCAGCTCGCGTATTTTTTAGAACGACCAAATCGATTTATCGCTCATTGTCGGTTATTAAAGACTGGTGAAATAGTAGTAGCTCATGTAAAAAATACGGGAAGAGGAAAAGAGATTCTGTTACCTGAGGCGTTAGTGTCGCTTAATTACCAACCCTCTCCTAAACGAAAAACCGATTACGACCTGATCGCTGTAAAAAAAGGAGATATGTGGATTAATATAGATTCACAAATCCCTAATACTTTGGCAGCGAACGGACTGTTACAAGGAAACATTATCCTGCCTCATCTAAGAGGTCAATTATCTTTTCTAAAAAGAGAATATCAATATGGTCATTCAAAGTTCGATATCTATTTTGAGACTGATGTGGGGGAGAAGGGATTTGTGGAAGTAAAAGGGATGACTTTGGAAAACCATGGAATTGGTGCCTTTCCTGATGCACCTACTATCAGAGGAAAGAAGCATGTTTTGGAATTAACTGAAGCAGTATTTGAAGGTTATCACAGCTATTTATTATTTATTGTGCAGTTTTCTAAAATTAAAGCTGCTACTATTCATCGAACTATGCAGCAAGATTTTTTTCAAGCTGTTAAAAAAGCAGAGCAAGACGGCGTGACTATTTTAGCGTATAATTGTGAAGTAGATGAATCAACGATTGAGTTGCTAGGGGAGATTTCTTTTGATTTAACTCAAGCGTTTATCGATCCTAATCTGTGAAAGGTGGAAATGAACATGATCAATTTAGGAATTATCGGAACGAATTGGATTACACATCAATTTGTAGAGGCAGCTTTAGATACTGGTAAATATCAATTAGCAGCGGTTTATTCTCGAAGATTAGAAACAGCACAAGAATTTGGTGGGCGTTATGGAGATGTGGAGTATGCAGTGGATCTTCCAATATTCTTCAACATAGCGCATCTCGATACCATTTATATTGCCTCACCTAATAGCTTGCATTTCGAGCAAACTAAAATGGCTATTTTAGCTGGCAAAAATGTAATTGTTGAAAAACCGGCATTTTCGACGCCAAAAGAAATGGATGAAATTATTAAACTTGCTAATGAGAAACGGGTATTTTTCTTTGAGGCAGCTAGAAACATTCACGAGAAAGCATTTAAAACAGTTGCGGACTTCTTACCTTTAAAAGATCGTATTTTAGGAGCTGATTTCAGCTTTGCTAAATATTCTTCACGATATGACCTTGTATTAGATGGGGAAGAACCAAATATTTTTTCACCTCATTTTTCTGGAGGAGCGTTAGTTGATTTGGGGGTATATCCTATCTATGCAGCTTTGGCCTGGTTTGGGATGCCTAAAGAAAGCCATTATTTTGGCAATCTGATTTCAACTGGAGTTGATGGACTAGGTATTGGTGTCCTGCGTTATGACAATTTTGATGTGTCTATCCGTACTGGCAAAATTAACGACAGCTATCAGAAAGCTGAAATTTACTTGGATAATGGAACCCTTGAAATGAATGCGATTAATTCAATTGATGAAGCCGTTTTTCATGATCGGAATCACAAGAATCGAGAAAAGCTAACGGTGCAACAATTAGAAAATCCAATGGTTGAAGAAGCAGAGATATTTGCGCAAGTTTTATTGAATCCAGAAGATCGTGATTTAGGCTTGCTCTATGAAGAATGGGTAGAGTTGGCGCGTAACGTAAATCAAGTATTATATGACATGAGAAAAAGTGCAGGTATCGTTTTTGATGCCGATGAAAAGTAGAGGATTTTATGAGTAATCAACAACTAGTAACTTTTTTGCAAAAAAATTGGGAAGCTGCAGGTTTTTCTACACCGTCCTTAATTCAATCGGAAGTGTATGAGCCTATTACTGACGGGAAAAATTTAGTTGGTGTAGCTCCAACTGGAAGTGGAAAAACTTTGGCGTACCTGTTACCACTGCTAAATAAATTAAAACCTAAAGAAGCAAATCAGCTGTTAATTCTAACTTCTTCACAGGAATTGGCGATGCAGGTAGTAGAGGTAACTCGAGTATGGCTTAAGGGCTCAGATTTGCAAGTCCTGCCATTAATTGGTGGAGCCAATATCAAGAGACAACAGGATGGACTAAAGAAAAAGCCAGAAGTAATAATTGGTACACCAGGACGAGTTATGGAACTAATGACTAGTAAAAAGTTGAAAAGTCATCAGCTTAAAACAGTTGTATTCGATGAAGTGGATCAGCTAATTCAAGGACAAAACTTACAGCTTATTCAACGGATATTAAAGAGCATACCCCAAACTGTTCAGCGACTGTATTTCTCAGCAACGGCTGACAAGGTTCTTTCTGAAATTCAACAAATTGATAACGACTTAGTTGTTGTAGACGTCAGTAAAACTGATAAAAGCCAAGGAGAAGTTACTCACTTTTATCTAGAAATCAGCGAACGAAAAAAAGTAGACAGCTTGCGCCGTTTATTAAATCTTCCGGCATTTTGGGGATTACTATTCTTCAATCAATTAAATGATCTAGGCGCTGCGGAGCAAAAACTTTTATTTCACAAACTTCCAGTAGCCAGTTTGGCATCTGATCAAAACAAACAGTTGCGTAAACAGGCAATTGATAAGTTAAAAAAACATCAGCTAGTAGGCTTATTAACTACTGATATTGCCAGTCGCGGGTTGGATATTGAGGCCATGCCTTTTGTTGTAAATGTAGATTTTCCGAAAACAGAAGAGAGCTACCTTCATCGAGCAGGGCGTGTTGGTCGAATGGGGAATGAGGGAATTGTCATTTCTTTTGTTACCACCCAAGAGTTAGCGGGAGCTAAGAAGATAGCTAAGAAATTAGGAATCACTTTAGAGGAAGTTTATCTTTATGGTGGAATGCTGACTACAGAAAAACCTGAAAAAACCGAAATAAAAAATAAAAAGAAAAAAAGCAAAGTAAAAAGGCGCAAATAGTGCCTTTTTTCCTTGCGTAACGCTCATTAAATCGCTAAAATGTAATAGTATGTCCTTGTAGCTCAGCAGGATAGAGCAATCGCCTCCTAAGCGATAGGTCGCTGGTTCGAACCCAGTCAAGGACGTTAAATAATCTCTGTTAGAGTTGATCTAAAAGGGGTTATTTTCTTTTTGTATCAAATACTACTGCGCCCAATCGCCATCTCTAAATACTGGAACCCGGTTCCCGTCCTCACGAATACCATCAATTGACATCTTATTTGAGCCAACCATAAAGTCCACATGAGTTTGACTGTTGTTTAAGCCAACTTGTGTTAGTTCTTCTTCAGACATTTCGGTGCCGCCTTCAACGCTAAATGGATAAGCTGCTCCTAAAGCTAAATGGTTTGAAGCATTTTCATCAAATAATGTATTATAAAATGTAATCCCTGATTGAGAAATAGGTGATGGATCAGGAACCAAAGCTACTTCTCCTAAATGTTTGGCACCCTCATCAATATCAAGTAAAGAGGCTAATACTTCTTGGCCTTCTCTCGCAGAGAAATCAACGACCTGGCCATCTTTAAAAGTAAATTTCATATCTAATAAAGTGGTTCCAGCATAGCTCAATGGTTTTGTACTTGTAATGTAGCCATCTACACGATTTCGATCAGGAGCAGTGAACACTTCTTCTGTAGGCATATTTGCCATGAACTCGTTGCCATCAGCTGCAAAACTACCAGCGCCTTCCCAAATATGATTTTTGGGCAGACCAATTAATAAATCTGTTCCTGGAGCAGTATAATGAAGTGCAGAAAATTGCTCCTTATTTAATTTTTCCGCCTGTGCTCGCATGTTATTATCGTGTTTACGCCAAGCCTTAATGGGATCATCATTATAAATACGAGTAGTTTTGAAAATTTCATTCCATAAAGCGTCAAGCTGCTCTTCGGCCGTGTCAAGCTTTGGAAAAACTTTTTCTGCCCAAGCAGGACTCGCTGCTGCTACGACCGTCCATCGCAATTTATTCGCTTGAGTAGCCTGCATAACCGATTTCAATGCTTTTCCACGTGCCTGTTGATACGTCGCAACCCGGTTTGTGTCAACCCCCAGCAAAGCATCTGGATCAGAAGAAACAATACTAACCCGGCTAACACGCTTTTTAGAATAATCCTCCGCTTCCGCTTTTTTATACTCTGGAATGGTTGAAAGGTGATCCTCTGCGGCATTCATTAAAAACTCACGTTGAATAAAATCGTCATTCCATTGAACAATGACCTGATCTGCTCCCAACTGATAAGCATGGGTGGTTACGAGACGTGCCAATGGTGCTTGATCAACGCTAGCATATACAACTACTGTGTCACCCTGTTGTGTATTAATTCCAACCTCAGCGATTAATCGTGCATATTTTTTTAAATTGTCTAAGAAGTTCGGTAATACCATTTTTATTCCTCCATTCCTTTAAAGTTATCATAGCATTTCTTTTTCATACAAAAAAGGAATCTTCCTTATCGAAAGATCCCTTGGAAATTACGAAGCAGCTTCAACTAATTTTTTAGCGAATGCTTCTAAGTTTTCAATGTCCTCTTCTTCTGCGGCCATTTCAACTTTTACATTCTCAGCGCCTTTTGAAGCACCAACCTTGGCAAATGCGCTATCAAAATCATCTACAGATTTACAATATTGTTCATAAAACGTGTCTCCCGAGCCGCAAACGCCGTAAACTTTACCAGATAAATCTAACTCTTGCAATTCGTCATAAAAATCAACAATCTCATCAGGTAAATCGCCTTCGCCATATGTGTAGGTAGCGACAATACATATATCAGCAGCTTCAAAATCTTCTGCATCAACTTGGGTGCATTCGTCAATTTCTACTTCAACATTCAAGTTCTCAAAAGCTTCAGATACGATATCGGCAATTTCTTCTGTATTTCCAGTCATGCTTGCGTAAACAATTTTTGCTAGTGTCAAAAACAATTCCTCCTTGAAATTATATGTGGGCTGATTATACCAAAAGTCTATGAAAAAGGAAATGCTTCTTTTATGGATTTGTTAAGCATTTGTTCGCTTAATAGGGTTATGTTAAAATGGAAAGGATGAAAAAGGAGACGAGAACATGATTACATTAAAATCACCGAGAGAAATTGAAATGATGAACGAGTCAGGCGAATTGTTAGCGGATGTTCATCGACATTTACGTACATTTATTAAACCAGGTATTTCTAGCTGGGATATTGAAGTTTTTGTTCGGAAGTTTATTGAAAGTCATGGTGGCAAGGCCGCTCAAATTGGTTTTGAAGGATATAAATATGCGACTTGTTGCAGTATTAATGATGAAATTTGTCACGGTTTTCCTCGAAAGAAGCCTTTGAAAAATGGTGATCTGATCAAGGTAGACATGTGTGTAGAATACAAAGGTGCAATGTCCGACTCTTGCTGGTCTTACGCTGTTGGTGAGGCTTCTCCTGAAATTCAACGATTGATGGAAGTTACTAAAAAGTCTTTGTATATTGGTATCGAACAGGCTCAGGTGGGTAATCGCATAGGTGACATTGGGCACGCTATCCAAACATATGCAGAAGGTGAAGGGTTTTCGGTCGTACGCGATTTTGTTGGTCATGGTATTGGACCAACTATCCATGAAGAACCTGCAATTCCTCACTATGGTGAAGCTGGCAAAGGTCTTCGCTTAAGGGAAGGTATGGTTATTACAATCGAACCAATGATCAACACAGGTGATTGGCAAATGAAAATGGATCCGAATGGTTGGACCGCGTATACTCGTGATGGTGGTTGGAGCTGCCAATATGAACATACCTTAGCGATTACAAAAGAAGGACCTAAATTACTAACTTCTCAAGGGGAAGAAGGAACTTATTAGAAAAGGAAACACTATGCTAGAAAAAATAAAAAGCAATGAAAAATTGATGCGTCTGATTGAATCTATCCAAACCCACGTGAAAGAAACTGAAATAGGCGACCGCTCTGTTGTAGTCGCCTATTATTTATTGCTATCTTTTTTTCCACTACTTATTGTTATCGGAAATTTGCTTCCTTATTTGAGTGTTACTCCCGAAACGGTTTTACCTTATGTTCGAGAGATTATTCCTAAAGAAATTTATGAATTTTTAAAACCGGCGATCGAAAGTTTGCTTTCTAATAACTCTGGGAGCTTATTGTCTATTTCTGTGTTAGCGGCAATCTGGTCTTCCAGTAAAGGGGTTAACGCCTTGCAAACTGCCTTAAATCGTGCATATGGTGTAGAAGATCGAGGGAATTTTGTCATTAGTCGAATCGTTTCCGTAGGAATGGTAGGCGTCTTATTGATGGCAGTGATTGCTATTGCTTTATTCTTTAGTGTGGGGCAACTGATTATGGACAGCTTGCAACCCTTGCTAGGTTTTTCAACCACGTATATTGATATTTTTACTCGACTACGCTGGCCGGTTACTTTGTTAGGTTTGCTTATCATTTTAAGTGCAATTTATATGGTAATTCCCAATGCCCGCATTCGATGGAAATATACACTTCCTGGTACCTTTTTTGCTACTTTGGGCTGGATGGTTTTGGCACAGGGGTTTGGTTTGTATGCGAGTACTTTTGCTAGAAGTATTTCCGGTTATCAAATTATCGGGAGTTTCATTGTACTAATGTTGTGGCTTAATTTTGCAGCAACAATTGTCATCTTTGGCGGAATCATTAATGTTACTCTTGAAGAACTTCACACTGGTCGTGAGGTTCGTGAGGGAAGCAATAGGATTAACAAGCTTTTAAAATTTTTCCAAAAAAAGTCATCAAAAAGTGATAAATCTGACCAATAACTTGGGTAACCTTTGTTTAGATGGTTGTAAAGCAGAAGAAATTCGATATAATATTTTTTGAGAAAGGTGGGATGGCAAAATGATAGTTTCGTTTGGATTGATTATCAAGTATTTTCTGACGTTTTTAATGGCAGTTGTTTTAACACCTATTTTCAAAATTATTTCTGTTCAAACGGGGATGGTTGATAAACCAAACGCACGACGAATCAATCGGGTACCCATGCCAAGTGCAGGTGGTTTACCTATATTCATTACTTTTGCCTTCTCTACACTTTTTTTCTTTCGGCATGTTATTCCACATACATATTTATTACCTATTTTGATAGGTGGAACAGTGATTGTTATCACTGGTGTATTAGATGATAAATTTGAGTTGAATCCGAAACAAAAGAGTTTAGGGATTTTAATTGCGGCTTTGGTTATTTATTTTGGCTCGGATATTCATTTCAGCTTTTTGACTATTCCAGTAATTGGTCATGTGGATCTTGGATGGCTCAGCTTGCCAGCAACTATATTTTGGATTTTTGGTATTACAAATGCAGTGAATTTGATTGATGGTTTGGATGGTTTGGCTGCAGGAGTTTCCATTATCGGTTTAACAACAATCGGTGTAATCGGTTATTTCTTCCTTCATGCTTCCACCACCTATATTTCTCTGACTATTTTTTGTTTGGTTGCTAGTATTATGGGCTTTTTTCCTTACAATTTTCATCCAGCAAAAATATATTTGGGAGATACCGGGGCGCTCTTTCTAGGTTTTATGATAGCTGTATTATCTTTGCAAGGACTTAAAAATGTTACATTTATTACTTTGGTTACGCCTTTGATTATTTTAGGGGTACCGGTAACAGATACTTTTTTTGCTATGGTTCGACGTAAAGCAAAGAAGTTACCAATCTCTGCTGCTGATAAGCAGCATCTGCATCATCGGTTAATGAATTTAGGGTTTGGTCACCGCGGAGCTGTGTTAACAATATATGCCATAGCGACACTTTTTTCGTTTACTGCTTTGTTGATTAATTATACTAGTCGGATTGGAACGATTGTATTAATCATTGCTATGGGATTTGCTTTGACCTTTCTACTAGAACTTATCGGATTAATCAGTGAAAAGTACAGCTTTATTACTAAGACTTTTCGTTTTTTCGGAAACAAAGAATATCGTTCGCAAGTCCTCAAGAAATATTTTAAGAAATGAGCTATCTGATGAATAAAAATACAGAGATTGTCACTATTAGCATTGTTACATACAATAGTGACAAAATTTTTTTAAGTTTAGATACATTAATTGACAAATTAGGTAAAAGTCCAGCTGTTCGCATTATGATTTTTGATAATCATTCCGATCCAAAGTATCAGCAAAAATTAATGGACTATCAGCAATACCCATTTGTTCACGTGACTCTTCATAAAGAAAACAAAGGTTTTGGCTTTGGTCATAACTTTAATCTGTTTCCCAAGCCTTCTGAGTATGCAGTCATTTTTAATCCCGACATAATCTTAGAGCAGGATGTTTTAACTGGCTTGGTTTCTTTAATAAAAGAACACCCAGAAGTCGCGTTATTAGCCCCTAAAATTTTAAATGAAGATGGTTCTACGCAGTATTTAGTCCGTGAAAAACTAGATGTTTTTGATTATATGTTGCGCTTCATCCCTTTTTCTTTCGTGAAGAAATTGTTTAATGAACGCTTAGCTAAATTTGAATGTCGAGACCTTTCAGATGAGAAAGACAGTTATGTTCGGATGATTTCCGGTAGTTTTATGGTAGTGGATGTATTGAAGTTTATAGCAGTAGAGGGGTTTGATGAACGCTATTTCATGTATTTTGAGGATAACGATCTCTGCCAGAAGGTGGAGGCTGCGGGACATAAAATCTTGTATACGCCTAGATTTCAAGTAATACATTTATACGAACGTGGGGCAGTAAAAAGCCGGAAACTTTTTCTAGTCTTTCTGCAATCAATGAGAAAGTATTTTAGTAAATGGGGTTGGCAATTTTTCTAAGGAGGATTACATGCACGAAAAACATGGATTGTCTGTCTCTGTTTGTATGGCGACATACAATGGGAGAGCCTTTATCGAAGCACAGCTAGATAGTATCTTGCCACAGCTAAGTAAATATGATGAACTAGTTGTTTCTGATAATTCTTCTACAGATGGTACCTGGGAATTATTGCAAGCTTACCAAAAAAAAGATCAACGAATCCAACTCTTCAAAAATGAGCAACCTGGAGTTATCGGGAATTTTGAAAAGGCTATTAGGTTAGGACAAAAGGAACTAATTTTCTTGTGCGATCAGGATGATCTCTGGCAGACAAATAAAATAGAAGTGGTGAGAGCTTATTTTCAAGAACACCCAGAAGTAACCGTAGTTATTTCTGACTTAATCATTGTTGATAATGATTTTCAAATTTTAGTTCCCTCTTATCAGGCAATGCGGCATACAAAACCGGGATTCTGGCATAATTTGCTTCGTAGCAGCTACATAGGCGCTGGGATGGCTTTCAGAAAAGAACTGAAAGATTTAATCTTACCGATTCCTAAGGAGGTACCGATGCATGATATGTGGATTGGATTGCTTGCTGATCACACAAAAGGTGTAGCTTTTATACCAAATAAATTGGTGTACTATCGGAGACATGGGTTGAACACTACTGAAATCAAAACAACTGCTTCGAAAGTTCAGCAATTTATTTGGCGCTGGAAAGCTTGGCAGTTGGTTAGAAAAAGGCTAAGAGAAAATAAAAAAAAAGCGTAAAGTACTTCCTCCTTTAGGAAGACATCATGTATAATGAATAACGTATGTATAGATAAAGTTAGGAGCGTAAATATGAAAGGAATTATTTTAGCGGGCGGGAGCGGCACTCGTCTGTATCCATTAACTAAAGCAACATCTAAGCAACTAATGCCCGTTTATGACAAACCGATGATCTACTATCCAATGTCAACTTTAATGTTGGCAGGGATTAAAGAAATCTTAATCATTTCAACGCCTCAGGATACACCACGTTTTGAAAATTTATTTGGCACCGGTGAAGAATTAGGAATTCATATTGAGTATGCTGTCCAAGAAAGTCCTGATGGATTGGCTCAAGCATTTATTATTGGCGAAGAGTTTATTGGTGAAGATAGTGTTTGCTTAGTGTTAGGGGATAATATTTATTATGGGGATGGCTTATCTCGTATGTTGCAACGTACTGCGGCGAAAGAAGATGGAGCAACCGTATTTGGTTATCATGTAAATGATCCTGAACGTTTTGGAGTGGTGGAGTTTGATGAGAATATGCAGGCTGTTTCCATTGAAGAAAAACCAGAAAAACCAAAATCCAAATATGCTGTAACTGGACTTTACTTTTATGATAATGATGTAGTAGAAATCGCTAAAAACATTAAGCCGTCTGATCGTGGTGAGTTAGAAATCACTGATGTAAACAGAGAATATTTGAAACGTAACAAACTTTCTGTTGAGGTAATGAGTCGTGGCTTTGCTTGGCTAGATACGGGGACGCATGAATCCTTATTGGAAGCTTCAACGTTTATTTCAACTATTGAGAAACGTCAAAATCTGAAAGTTGCTTGTCTGGAAGAGATTGCTTTCCGTATGGGATATATAACGAAGGAACAACTAGTTGAACTTGCACAACCACTGAAGAAAAATCAATATGGACAATATTTATTACATTTAGCAAAAGAGGAAGCCTAATGGGAAAATTAGTCGTAACTGAAACTAAGTTAACAGATGTAAAAATCGTGGAACCAGCTGTTTTTGGTGACCATCGCGGTTTTTTTACTGAAAGTTACTCAGAAAAAAATTTTAAAGAAGCTGGAATTGAAGCTGATTTCATTCAAGATAATCATTCATTATCTACTCAACCAGGTGTGTTGAGAGGTCTGCATTTTCAAAAAGGTAAGTCCGCCCAGACGAAACTTATTCGCGTAGTAACAGGCGCTGTACTAGATGTTATTGTAGATATTCGTAAGGGGAGCCCTACTTATGGAGAATGGGAAGGATATATTTTATCCGAATACAATCATCGTCAATTGTTGGTTCCTAAG
This sequence comes from Enterococcus sp. AZ071, assembly GCF_050499065.1. Lineage (NCBI taxonomy): Bacteria > Bacillati > Bacillota > Bacilli > Lactobacillales > Enterococcaceae > Enterococcus > Enterococcus sp. AZ071. The sequence goes on along the minus strand of NZ_JBIPAS010000001.1, from coordinate 1,509,295 downwards.
GGATATGCTCATGGATTTATGACATTAACACCAGATGTAAATTTTCTGTACAAATGCGACAATTACTACGACGCTGATGCTGATGGCGGAATTGCTTTCAATGATCCTGAATTGAACATTCAATGGCCCATGGCATTGGACAAAGCAATTACTTCAGAAAAAGATCAGAAGCATCCAACATTAAAAGAATTTGAAGCAGAAAATCCGTTTATTTACGGTGAAATCTAAGGAGACAACCACATGAAAAAGATAATTGTTACTGGCGGAGCTGGATTTATCGGTTCTAATTTTGTTCATTATGTTGTAAAACATCACCCCGAGGTCCAGGTGACTGTTTTAGATAAATTAACCTACGCAGGCAATAGAGCAAATTTAGCGGGTTTGCCTGAAGAACAGGTGAAACTAGTTGTAGGAGATATCGCAGATGCCAAATTAGTAAATGAACTAGTTCAAGAAACAGATGCGGTTGTTCACTATGCAGCTGAGTCACATAATGATAATTCTTTAAAGGATCCATTTCCTTTTGTACAGACGAATATTATAGGTACCTATACCTTGATTGAAGCTTGCCGTAAAAACGATGTTCGTTATCATCATGTATCGACTGATGAAGTTTATGGCGACTTGCCATTACGTGAAGATTTACCTGGACACGGTGAAGGTGAGGGCGAGAAGTTTACGGATAAAACTCCATATAATCCATCCAGCCCGTATTCTTCAACTAAGGCAGGCTCAGATTTGTTAGTGAAAGCATGGGTTCGGTCATTCAATTTACAAGCAACTATTTCTAATTGTTCTAATAACTATGGGCCTTATCAACACATTGAAAAATTTATTCCTCGTCAGATCACTAATGTTTTGAGTGGGATTCGTCCTAAACTCTATGGTGACGGTAAAAACGTAAGGGATTGGATTCATACAAATGATCATTCTTCTGCTGTTTGGGCTATTTTAACTAAAGGCAAAATTGGTGAAACCTATCTGATTGGTGCTGATGGTGAAGAGGATAATAAATCTGTGATGGAATTAATTTTAGAGTTGATGGACCAGCCTAATGATGCTTACGATCATGTAAATGATCGTCCCGGACATGACTTACGTTATGCGATTGATTCAACAAAATTACGTCAAGAATTGGACTGGAAACCGGAATTCACCAATTTCCGTGACGGATTGGCAGATACTATTCGTTGGTATAAAGATAATCGTGATTGGTGGGAAGCAGAAAAACAAGCTGTTGAAGCCAATTATGCAAAAAACGGTCAATAATTCTATAGGCAGGGAAACCTGCCTTTTTTTGAGAAAAGGAGAGATACACAATGATCTTATTAACAGGTGGTAACGGACAATTAGGAACTGAGTTAAGAAAACTGTTAGATGAAAAAGGTTGGGATTATATTTCAACAGATGCAGATGTTTTAGATATTACAGATGCTGAGAAAACTATGGAATATATAACTGACTTGAAGCCAGAATTAATTTATCATTGTGCAGCCTACACAGCAGTTGATAAAGCTGAAGATGAAGGTAAAGAACTAGATGAAAAAATCAATGTAGAGGGCACTCGTAATGTGGCTAAAGCAGCTAAAGCTGCAGGTTCCAAATTAGTGTATATTAGTACTGACTATGTATTCGATGGTACAAGAAAAGACGGTATGTACCAAGTGGATGATACAACTAATCCGCAAAGCGAGTACGGGCGTACAAAACTGCTAGGTGAGCAAGCCGTTCAGGAAGTTATGGAAGATTATTACATTATCCGTACCTCTTGGGTATTTGGTATTTACGGACATAATTTTGTTTACACAATGCAACGGTTAGCAGAAACTCATAAACAGCTGACAGTAGTAAATGACCAGTATGGTAGACCAACTTGGACTCGTACTTTGGCTGAGTTTATAACTTTTGTAATTGAAAACGGAGCTCCATTTGGTGTTTACCATTTATCTAACGAAAATAGTTGTTCATGGTTCGAGTTTGCCAAAGAGATTCTAAAAGATACGGATGTAGAAGTTTTGCCAGTTACTTCTGAAGAATATCCTCAGAAAGCAAAACGTCCACAATACTCAGTTATGGATCTAAGTAAAGCGAAAGAATTAGGTTTTGCTATTCCTACTTGGCAAGAAGCTCTAGAGCATTTTCTAAAGCTAGAAAAATAAAATAGAAAAGAGGAAAAGGATTTGTATGATATTGTCATTGTGTTGTATCAAATAAAAGCATCTGAGTCCCCAACAATACAAACTCTGCAGCAAATCCTTACCTCTAATGAATTGCCTGAATTACGACAAGTTATTGTGTTTGATAATAGTGTATCGGAAGATAATCCCGTTTTTACAGATGAACGGTTTGTTTATCATTTTGCTGAAGGAAATCAAGGGTTAGCAAAGGCTTATAATTATGTATGGCCGAAAAGTCTTTCAAAGGGGTGCCATTGGTTAATTACTTTAGACCAAGATACTAGTTTGACCAATGATTATTTTTCTGCCGTTGCAGATGAGATCGATCAAGCAGATAAAAATATTGCGATTATTGCGCCAGTTATCTATGATAAAGAGAAACAAATTTCACCCGTACAAAGTAATACACTGCGTCCCTTACATACCTTCCTGCCAAGGGGAGGAAAAATATATTATAATCAGGTCATGGTAATTAATTCAGCGGCTGTGATTTCACTAGATTTCTTACAAGCAATTGGTGGCTACAACGAAACTTTCTCGATGGACTATTTAGACCACTGGCTTTGTTGGAGAATATTCCAAGAGAAAAAGCAAATAAAGATTTTATCAGGCGCTTTGCATCATCAGTTATCAGTTCTTGATTACAGAAACAGTATGAATACAGCAAGATATCAACAAATATTAAATGCTGAAAGTCGATTTTATAAGGACTATGCGACTGAAATGTTTACGGAGTACAAAAAGCAGTTATTATTACGCAGTATGAAACAAATTTTCAGAGGGCTTTTCCCCTATGCTGGAAAAACCTTATCACAGTACAAAATGATTTCGGGGGAAAAAAATGGAGACAAGGTTACAACAAAGAAGTAGAGAAAGAGTGAGAGAGAAAAAAGAAGGCCCCCAGACAAAAGTGGTCAACTTTATTGTTCGATTTCGATATATAATTGGACTAATTTTTCTTATTCTAATCGTTGCTTTTAACTTGAATGGCAGCTCAATTGGTGAGTGGGACAACACTGTTTCTCAAAGAGATGATGGAAAAAAGTCAGATGTAATTTTTGGTCAAAGCCGAGCCATTCGTTCTGATGAATGGATGGTTCAGACACCTTTTTATTTATCTCAGGCTGAGGATAATTTTCCAGTACTAAATAAGAATTATGGGATATCTGGTCAGAATATGATTATTGCCTATAATTCTCCTGTAAAAGATATTACACAAATTGGTAAGCCTTTTAATTGGGGGTTCTTTTTTCTAGATAAAGATCAAGCACTTTCTTTTTATTGGGGCTTTAAAATAATTTGCATGATTCTTTTGGGCTTTGAACTCTCTATGATTTTGACTAAAAAGAATAAGTACGTTTCTTTACTAGGTTCACTTATGATTACTTTTTCTCCCGCTGTTCAATGGTGGTTTATGCAACATGTAGGCGACCTTATTTTCTTTACTTTAGGTTTAATGGTTGCTTTTTATCATTATTTTGCTAATCATGATAAAAAGATTTTGCGAAGTTTAATGATGTTGTTAGTGGTAATATTTGGGATTGGATTTGTTTTAGTTTTATATCCGGCCCATCAGGTAGTTTTAGCTTACTTCATTTTATTCTGGTTTATAGGTCTTTTGATCCATTATCGTAAAAGGATTGATTGGGATAAATTGGATATAATCTTAATTATAGGAGCATTACTGTTTATTGGTTATGTATTATTTCATTTTTATCAGGAGTCCAAAGATGCATTGGAAGCTACCATAAATACTCTCTATCCTGGTAGGCGCGTATCAACTGGTGGTGGCTTAGGACTGTGGCAAATGCTGTTATTTCTAACAAACTGGAAAACCCCTTTTTCTAATGGTATTGATATAGCTAATGAGGCTGAAGTAGCGGGGTTCTTCAACTTATATATTTTAGTAGTCCCGTTCATGCTTATTGCTTTTATGAAAAAGGAATTAAGAAGAGAAAATTATTTAGGCTTAAACATTCTGATCTCTTCAATACTTTTGTTAGTTTTTATGGTTTTCGGACTGCCTGAAAGTCTAGCAAAATTAACACTTTTGTCTTACGTTCCAACAACTAGAGCTATTTTTACATTTGACTTTATAGCATTATTACTAACAATTTGGTTTATAGGCTTTATTTTTGAACAAAAAAGACTGCCTCGTTGGTTGAGAGGAATTATTGTCCTTTTTTCTGGAGTATCCATTTATATTGTTGTGAATAACTCTGCAATCATGGACTATTTCAATCAACTTGACCTGATTCTAACATCATTAGTTATTGCGCTGATTATTTGGTTTATTTTATCTTTAAAAAAGAAAATAGCTATTACATTGATGTTATTATGTACGATTGCTAGTGGTTTCTTTGTTAATCCCGTTGTTCATGGAACAGGAGCAATTTATGAAAAAACTTTAGCTAAAGCCATAATGAAACAGAATCAAGAGGATCCTGGACAACTTTGGATAGCCGAAAATCGTTTATACAATTTCTTGCCTGCATTGGGCGTAAAGACCTATAATACTGTTCGTTTTTACCCCGATGCTAAAATGTGGAAAGACATTGATCCGGAGAAAGAAAATGAAAAAATATACAATCGATATTCCCACATTGATGCTTATGTTACAAATGGGGATACCAAGTTTACGCTAACTAATCCAGATGCCTTTGTGGTGAACATTAATTTCGATCCTATCAAAGAGCTTGGTGTCAAATATGTAGTTAGCAAACGGTCTTTAGAGGATTACAATGTATTTAATTTTGCCCATTTTACTCGGATTTACGGACCAGAAAAAGGCAAATGGCAGATTTTTGAAGTGAGTTTCCCTGAAGATTCAGAAGTTACAAATACAGGAGGCCCGTCAGCTACTTCTGAACCAGATCCAATCTTACCTAACCCGGCTGAAAATAATTCACCTGTAAATCCTTACAGTTACTACCAATAGCAGATTTAAGAGGAGAGAAAAATGCGAGATAACGATACAAATATTTTAAATACCATAAGCCTTTTCATTCTTTTTGTAATGATTTGTGCGTGCTACTTTCTCTGGACGCGAGGTATTGGTACTCAACCGATGCTAGACCTCTATACTGCAATGGTTCGTTATGTAACATATGGTGCAATTTTCGTATTACTTTTAAATATTTATCGTTTAAGTATTGCTGATTGGTTTTGGGTAATACTAGCAGTAGCGAGCGTTCCTTTTTATTCTCTGTTTTCTGATTTACGGGGTGCTGGTTTTTTTCAAAATGTGATACCTGCTTTAATCATAGTAGTAGTTATCGATTTTAAAATTGTATACTTCAATAAGTGGATTCGTACCTTACTTGCAAGCATTCTATTACTGATATTATTGATTACAATGTATCGTATTTTTACGGAGATGCCCCCCCCGGTCGATGGGGATTCTATCTGGTCACCAACGAATAAACTGAAAGAAATCTGGATTAACACGAACACAATAGGTGCATCGGTTATGACAGCCAGTTTATTGTCTGCCTGCCTGTTTAAGTCTTTAAGAACAGGATGGAGTGATTGGATTATTTATCCAATTTATTTGTCAGGATTGGTGGGTACCTGGGTAGTCCAATCGAAAGCTTCTTTTGTGGCAATGGTCTGCTTTGTCTTTTTGGATGTATTCCCAGAGAATATTAAAGAAAAATTAAAATATTTTTACGGTGGAGCATATACCATTTTTCTAACCGCAATTTTTCCAATATCCTATTTTGTTGCTTTTTCTGATGAAGTCAATATTTTTACTGGCAGGGAAGAGATTTGGCGGGAGTTTTACGAAAAATTATTTGAAACAGGTCAGCAGGTTTTGGTTGGTATGTATCCTTTTACTTATCATAGGGGAAGTGAAGTTTTAGGCTATCACAACAGCTATAACTCAATTCTGGGACAGTACGGTATTGTTGGCTTAATTTTGGTCTGTCTATTCATTTTGTATAATGTCTGGTCAATTATCTTAAAAAAAGATTTTGTGGTTGCTCGTTATAGTTTTCTGATTGCTTTTTTCGGAATTTTACTTCAATCTGTCATGGAGGATACGCTCAATGCTGGTTTCTGGATCCCCTTAACGTTCAGTTTATTAGGTTTTGCTGGTCAACAAACACTTGAAGATGAAGAATACGAGTATGATGATTACTATGATTATCAAGAATACTATGATGTGATTAATGAACAAACTAGAAGTCGTAGTTCACGTCATAAATAATCTTAAGAATAAGCTTAGATATTTCAAATATCTAAGCTTATTCCTTTAGGGAAACTTGCTTTTAAACTTTGAATTCTGTAGAATAATACCGTTAATCAACTTAATGATACTCGTTCAATTGTGTATCTAAATAAATAGAAAATCTAGTGTAATGAAGGGAAATACAATGATTAAAGATTTGATTAGTTTCTTTAAAGAGATTTATAGTAACCGAGTACTCCTGAAACAATTTTCAGTGAATGATTTTAAGGCAAGATATGCTGGTTCAGCGTTTGGAATTTTTTGGGCCTTCGCTAATCCAATTGTTATGGTGCTGACTTATTGGTTTGTTTTTGGAGTGGGTTTTAAAGCCGCGATGACCGATGGTAAGTATCCATTTATAGTTTTTCTTTTGACTGGTTTAGTTCCTTGGCTTTACTTTTCTGAAGTATTAGGTGCTGCAACGAATGTTTTTCGCGAGTACAGCTATCTAGTAAAAAAAGTTGTATTTAACATTCGAATATTGCCAAGCGTAAAATTATTCTCCAATCTTTACATGCATGCCTTTTTTATTGTAATTGCCTTTATTGTGGCGATCTTTAATCAGGCAATGCCTAGTTTATATACTTTGCAAATTTTTTATTATCTTTTCTGCATGATGATGTTTTTGACGGGTCTTACGTGGATTACTTCTTCCATTCAACCTTTTTTTCCAGATATCAATCAATTTATCGGAGTAATTATGCAGGCCTTGATGTGGGGAACTCCCGTATTATGGAGCATTAACCAATTTCAGGCACATCCAACAATTCAATTTATTTTGAAATTGAATCCAATGTTCTATGTTGTTCAAGGATATCGGGATGCCTTTTTTAGTGAACAATGGTTCTGGGAAAAACCTTTACTATCTGTTTACTTTTGGATAATTACTTTAATTTTATTAGTTATCGGCAGTGTGGTATTCAAACGCCTGAAACCACATTTTTCTGATGTATTATAAGGAGATAAAACCTATGACGGAAACAGTTATTCAAATAAAACATTTAACCAAAAAGTACGATATGTATCAGAAACCCTCTGATCGTTTGAAAGAGGCTTTGAGTCCTAGCAGAAAGACCTACCATGAAGTATTTTATGCGTTAAACGACGTAAATGTTGATGTAAAAAAAGGAGAAATGATTGGTTTTATCGGGGAGAACGGATCTGGAAAATCTACTATTTTAAAAATAATCACTGGAGTACTGTCACCCTCTGATGGTGAGATTAATATCAAAGGAAATATCTCTGCGTTACTAGAATTAGGTTCAGGGTTTAATCCTGAATACAGTGGATATGAAAATATTTTTCTTAACGGAATGGTTCTAGGTTTCTCACGTGAAGAAATGGAAAGTAAAGTAGATGATATTATTAGCTTTGCTGATATTGGAGATCATTTATATCAACCAGTAAAAACTTATTCAAGTGGGATGTTTGTTAGATTGGCTTTTGCTGTAGCGATAAATGTTGATCCAGATATATTGATTGTTGACGAAGCGTTAGCTGTAGGGGATTTAGAGTTTCAGTTAAAGTGTATGGAGAAATTTACTGAGTTTCGTAATGCTGGAAAAACAGTTTTATTTGTATCTCATGACGTAAATGCAGTACGTCGTTTTTGTGACCGCGTATACTGGTTAAAAGATGGTGTGATACGTGCTGAAGGCGATACAATGGAAATAACGGAAGAATACGAAAACTTTTTGAAGAAAAAGTCTTTGAAAAGTATTGATCGTGATGCTTCCTCTTCTGAAGAGTTTTCGGCGTATGATATTGTAGAGGTGAAATCTGCTGAATTGCTAAATGGAGATTTGAATCCATTAGAAATTGTAGAGCAGGATAGTAAGGTAGTTGTTAAAGTAAAATATTATGTAAAAGATGATTCTATTAAGCGCCCCGTTCTAGGTGTAGCTATTCGCACTGTAGACAACCAATATGTTTGTGGTTTAAATACGCTATTAGATGAAGAAAATATTCCCTGGAAAAAGGGTGAGAATGTTTATTATTTAGAATATGAAAAGATGGCTTTGTTAGGTGGAGAATATTATTTTGATGTTGCTGTTTTTGAGGAAAATGCAACAGTCCCCTTGGTTTATAAAACACGTTACTTGACGATGTTTATTACAGGTAAATATGTGGGTGAAGGCATTGTTGTTTTAGATCACACATGGAAGGAAAGAATATAACCATGAAATATGATTTTGATCTATCTCTCGATGAGCAGACCAGTGTAGGGAAAATAATCAGCCAGATAAATGAAAACAGTCGCGTTCTAGAATTTGGACCTGGTAATGGTCGAATGACAAATTATTTAATCCATGAAAAAAAATGCGAAGTATCAATTGTAGAATTTGATACAGTCTTATACGATCATGTAATGAGTGTTGCTCAAAATGGTTTTTTGGGTAACATTGAGGAATACAAATGGGTAGATTATTTTGCAGGGCAAAAATTCGACTACATTATTTTTGCGGATGTTCTAGAACACCTGACGAATTCTGAAGAAGCATTACGCCAAGCACGGCATTTTTTGGCTAAAGATGGCGAAATCTTGATTACTTTTCCTAATATTGCTCATAATTCTGTTCTTATTGATTTGTTTAATAACAAATTGGATTGGAAACAATATGGTCTGTTAGATAGGACACACAACAGCTTTTATACACAAAACGGTTTTTACGATTTATTTGACCGATTGGATTTGCATGTGAGAAGGGAAGACTATACCTATGCTCAAGTAGGACAAAATGAAATTGAGACATCCTATGATCAATTGCCAACACCGGTGCGCTATTCATTTAAGAACCGTCCTTTTGGCGAAGTATACCAGTATTTTTTTGCCTTGAGAAAAGAAGCAGTTACTGTCCCTGAACGCAAGATTCCTGCTAATTCAAATTACAATAAACAAATCCAATTAGCTTATTTAATTGCAGACTCTTTTGAAATGGAGCCTTTTATATTAAATAATAGCAATGGAGAAAACAAAATAACTACTCATAAGGCGCCTGAGGCTACAGAAAGTCTTAGAATTGTTATTGGAAGACTCCCAGCGAATGTAAAATTATCGGTCGTTTGCGAAAATCGATTGTTGACCATCAAGGAAACAAATGCCAATTGGTTCAAGGATGATATTTTTATGTTTAATCATATCTCGGAAGAACCATACGTCACTGTTTCAGGTGAAGACATTGCTGGTAAAGAATATACTCTATCAATAGAAGTTATTGATGAAGAGCAAGGCTCATCAGTAGATCAAGAATTATTCAATGATTTGTGCGAAACTAAAAAAATACAGCGATTACTTAATCTTAAGTTGACTTACTATAACGAGTTTGAAAATCAACTGTCACGAATCCCTTATAAAAGGCCGGAAGAATATCTACAAGATATTCGTATAAACATCGAAACCGTGGAAAACAATGAAATGGATAAACAGGTCATTATCAAGGGGTGGGGATTCTCGCTAAGCGATCAAAAGCAGTTAGAATTTTTGTTGGCTGAGAAGACTAATGATTATCAAGTAACTCGTTTATTAAGACCGGATGTAAATGAGACCTTTACCCTTCCGTTAGAGGAAAAGTATGGTTTTATCTTGACAATTGAAAACCTGCAAATTGAAGATGCAATTAACTTATTGTTAGTATCTGCCAATTATGAAGTATTTCCAGTAGTCGTGAGCATGCCTAAAGAAACTAGTACACCATTTATAAAAAAGGTACGTCGTATTTTAGGTTCAGTAAAACGTGAAGGTGTGTCACAAGCTTATAAGAATTATCAATATCGAAAATCAATCAGTGCAAATTATGAAGCATGGATTGAGAAAGATGAAGTTGACTTCAAGGAAAGACTATTGCAAGAAACACAGCAGTTAGATTTTGAACCCAAAATATCATTAGTTGTTCCTGTCTATAACGTAGATGAGAAATGGTTACGTGCCTGTGTAGGCTCATTGACTAATCAAATTTATAAGAACTGGGAGCTTTGTTTAGCAGACGATGCTTCTCCTAAAGCACATATCAAACCACTTCTACAAGAGTTAAGTGCTGCTGATGAAAGAATTAAGGTCGTTTTTCGTGAGCAGAATGGGCATATCTCTGAAGCAACGAACTCAGCAATAGAAGTAGCAACTGGAGAATACATCGGATTTTTAGATAATGATGATATTTTATCTGAAACGGCTCTTTTAGAGGTAGTTAAGGCAATTAATGAGGACGCCAACATTGACTTCATCTATACAGATGAAGATAAATTATCGATGAGTGGTAAACGTTTTGACCCATTCTTTAAATCTAATTGGAACGAAACCTTACTTCTTGGGCACAATTATATTACTCATTTTGTAGTAGTTAAACGATCAATTATTGAAAAGATTGGTGGTTTACGCACAGAATTTAATGGAAGCCAAGATTATGACTTTGTTCTTCGAGCTACAGAAGCAGCACAAAAAATTCATCATATTCCTAGAATTTTGTATCATTGGAGAACAATTGAAACCTCAGTAGCTATGGATCCTCAGAGTAAAGAATACGCTTATATTGCTGGTCAAAAAGCAATTGAAGCTGCTTTGGAGCGTCGTAGCTTGGCAGGCCAAGTGTCTATGACGAAAAATTATGGTGCTTATAAAGTTGACTTTACTTATCAAAAAAATGGAAAGGTAACAATTGTATACACGAAACCCCTGAAAGAAAAGCAAGTACTTATTAATTTACTGGAAATGACAAGTTGGCAAGATTACGAAGTATTGCTTTTTAAGGAAAATAAACTAGCGATAGAGGACAAGCATATCCGATATGTGGATGCTAAAAACGTAAACGAACTTGCTGAAGCTGCCTTAGGTGAATATATAGTGTTTATGGCACCGGATGAGTATCCATCCTCAAAAAATTGGTTAAATGAAGCTATGAATTTTATTCGTTTGCCTGAAATAGGACTTGTTTCAGGTAAAGTTATCAGTACTCAGGACGCGATATTGAATTGTGGGGTACTCATTAAGCCGAATGAGCAAACGATTTACTATGAACAGCAAGGGTTATCCAACAAAACAATTGGAACATATTTCCGTCCGACATTGCCTAGAGAAATTTATACTACTACTGAAGATTGTCTGATCATTGCTAAAAGTGACTTTCAGCAACTTAACGGTTTTGACCTAGCGTTAAGTGATCAAATTCTAGGAGTAGACTTAAGTATTAGGGTACACCAAGAGTTAAAACGAAAACATATTTTTGACCCATATTTTGAATTGATCTGTGAACAGACTGTACGGTTCTCTTTACCTAAGGGCGTCTTTACAGAGTTAGAGTCTAAGTATTCCATGAATGATTTAGAAGATCCTTATCTTAATAGTAACCAATTTAGTATAGGAGGATAGATATGTCAGAAGATAAAATTCTTGTCTGTATAGATAGCAGTGAATATCTTCCAAATCAAAAGAAAACAATTATTAAGGGGTGGGCACTTGAAGAAAAGAATAAAGCTGTTCCTGAAATCCATATTGATTCAGAGAACGTTATTGAGTACTCTTCAAGTTTTCATGTTCGATCTGATGTAGCAGCAGCTCATAAAACAAGTGCAACTTTGCAGATGGGTTTCTTATTAGAGATAATGGTTAAGGATCAAAATCAAAAGATTCCGGTTATATTTTCAGCAGACAAGACTAGTGTAACTGAAATGATTGATCCTAAGATAAACTTAGGTAGTAATGTCGGCCAAACCAACCAAATCCAGTCTTTTTATAGAAAAGCCCGAAAAGGATTAGGATATTTAAAACGTAATGGAATAAAAAGCACTTTGAGAAGAGTAAAACTTGAACAAAGTAAACAAAGTGATGAGAGCTATCAACAATGGATTAATGAACATGAGCAATGGGACCAATCATTAATTGAAAAAGAAATCTCAGCATTTAACTACAATCCGCTTATTTCTATTCTGATGCCTGTTTACAACGTAGAAGAAAAATGGTTAATTAAGTGTATTGAATCTGTTCAAAGTCAATTCTACTCAAATTGGGAACTATGTATTGCAGATGATTGTTCCACAGATGCCACTGTGCGACCATTGTTAGAAAAGTTTCGAGAGTCTGATAACAGAATTAAAGTAGTTTATCGCAAAGAAAATGGACATATTTCCCGGGCGACAAATTCAGCTTTAGAAATCGCTGCAGGAGACTTTATTGCATTACTTGATAACGATGACGAACTCTCTCCTATTGCGTTGTATGAGGTTGCTAAGTGCTTAAACGGCAATCCTGACATAGACTTGATCTATAGTGATGAAGATAAGATTGATATGAGCGGCAAACGATTTGATCCAGCTTTTAAACCAGATTGGTCACCAGATTTACTGCTAGGAACCAATTACATTTCTCATTTAGGTGTATATCGTCGTTCCATCATGAACGAGATTGGTGGGTTTCGAGTCGGTTATGAAGGATCGCAGGATTATGATTTAGTCCTGCGTTTTACTGAAAAAACTACGGCTGAAAGAATTGTTCACATTCCAGAAGTATTATATTATTGGCGGATACTGCCAAGTTCTACAGCAGCTGATCAATCAACGAAAAGTTATGCTTTTGATGCGGGGCTGAAGGCCGTACAAGATGCAATCAAACGTAGAAAAATCAAGGCGGAGGTAACTCATGCTGCTGGTAACGGATTGTACGATGTAAATTATGCTATTTTAAAAGAAGAGATGGTTAGTATAATTATACCGACTAGAAATGGTTATGATGATGTTAAGCGATGCGTAGACTCCATAATTGCTAAAACAACATATCCTAATTATGAGATAATCATTGCTGACAACGGAAGCGACCAGCCTGAAATGCAAGAACTGTATGATAACTACAAAATGCTACTAAATGATCGTTTCACAGTTGAGTCAATAGATATTCCATTCAATTACTCTCGCATTAATAACTTAGCAGCTAAGAAAGCGGATGGAAAATACTTACTTTTCTTGAATAATGATACAGAAGTGATTACACCAGAATGGATGACTAAAATGGTATCCTTCGCACAGTTTGAACGAATTGGCTGTGTGGGTGCAAAGCTTTATTATCCTAACAATACGATTCAACACGCAGGAGTAATTTTAGGTATGGGTGGTGCTGCTGGTCACGGACATCATACTTTTCCTAGAGGTGATTTTGGATATTTTGGGAAGCTTGAGATCAATGTGGATTACTTAGCTGTAACTGCTGCGTGTATGATGATTAAGGCTAAGGACTTTTCAGAGCTGGGTGGTTTTGATGAAGAATTGACTGTAGCTTTTAATGATGTTGACTTATGCCTACGTGAGTATGAAAAAGGACATAACAATATATGGTTGCACGGAGCAGAGTTGTACCATTTCGAGTCTCAATCTAGAGGATATGAAAATACTCCTGAAAAGCTAGAACGTTTTAAAAAGGAAACAGCTTATATGGAAGAAACTTGGTCCAAATATATTGAGAATGATCCTTACTATAATCCTAATTTAACTAGGAGCAGAGGAGACTTTTCGGTCAGAACAATTACTGAAAAAGCAGTCAACTAGACTGCTTTTTCAAATACTGTTTCTTTCATTTTTATTACTTTTTTTGAGTTTTCTATTTTTTTAGCTATGACTATGGTAAGATGTAAAATGGATTATTCTGAAGAGTAGGAGTGTAGTTTACATATGAATAAGAGTGGCGAATGGGGAATGGCGCGTCGGGTGTTCATAATCGTGTTGGACGTTTTAGTATATAATTTGTCTATTTATGCAAGTTTTTGGTTTAAGTTTGGTGGAGAGATACCGTTGAGAAATTTTCAGACATTTGAGAATTCTGCAGTATTTATCTCGATGTTTTTCATCCTGCTAAATATGCTGTTGGGAACATACATATTTTATAATCGTATTAGTAGTGATATTATTTTCGTTACGGTTATCGGACAGATTTTGATGTCTTTGGGTATAATGATTATCACCTTTGCAGGACGGTGGTTTGCCTTTCCTAGATCAGTCATTTTTTATTCCTTTTTAATAGGAATAATTTTATTAAGCATCTATCGAATAGCTGTCTATAAGCTTTACATGAGATTAGGCTCAGATAAAAAAGTTGTCATTGTAGGCCGGGAAAAAGATGTAGCTTCCGCTGTACAAAATTTCAGTACACATAAAAATAATAAGCATAAGGTGAGCGCTGTAATTATCGGTAATTGCTACGAAAATCTAGTTAAGTTAATTGATGAGATTGACATTGTTTATCTGGCTTCAAAATTGGATGAAGAAGAGAAGATCAAAATCTATCAGTTAGTCACTCGAAAGGATAAGAAGCTTTTCTTAAACACAACATTCGAAAATCTAATTACTATTAATGCGAACATCATGAACTTCGAGGATGAAAGCATTATTGAGTCGACAGGCTTTAATATTCAACCAGAAGATGCACTGTTCAAGAGAATTTTTGATATTGTAGTTTCTTTAGTTTTACTGGTAGTTGCTTCACCGTTCATATTATTAACTGCAATTTTAGTTAAGATGACTTCGCCTGGACCAATTATCTATAAACAGATTCGAATTACTAAAGATCAAAAAGAGTTTCCTATCTACAAGTTCCGTTCAATGTCTGTGACTGCTGAAGCAAAGTCTGGTCCAGTGTTAGCGAAAAGCAATGATGCTAGGGTTACTCCAGTAGGTAAGTTTATCCGAGCTGTTCGTTTTGATGAATTACCACAATTGGTCAATGTTTTAAAAGGGGATATGTCAATCATTGGACCACGTCCAGAACGACCTTACTTTGTAGATCAATTTAATGAAGATAACTCTTATTATTATCTGAGACATAATGTTCGCGCGGGTATTACTGGGTATGCTCAGGTTTATGGGAAGTATGTTTCTGATTATAATAGTAAGTTGAAGTTTGATTTGCTTTATATTAAAAAGTATTCTTTGATGCTTGACATGAAGATTTTACTTCAAACGATTAAGATATTATTTGATAAAGTATCATCCGAGGGTGTAATAGAAGAAAATAGAATAGACAATCTCGAATCTTTGTCTTTCGAAGGCTTAAGGATTTTTGAATAATAAAGGAGCTATTATGGAACAATTACTATTCAGTATAATAATTCCGATATATAATGCCGAAAATAATATTTCTAAAATGATCAAGCGCTTAAAAAAGATAGACGGGGAAGACTATGAAATAATTTTGGTTAATGACGGTTCATTTGATAGAACTAGACAGATACTTGAAAACCTTACAATTAAAGACAAAAGGTTTCACGTATTTACTACTAAAAATCAAGGTCCCGGGTTAGCAAGAAATTATGGCTTAAAGAGATCGAGTGGCAAGTATATTCTTTTTTTTGATTCTGATGATACACTTAATGAGAACATTTTGGAGGATTATCGTGAATTGCTAAAGAAAAATCCGGATACAGATTTAATAATTAGTTCTTTTACTTTTCGTTCTAGATCTGAGGAATGTATTGTTTCTGAGAAGAATTACGTAGTTGAGGGGAAAAAATATACTACTCAACAAGATTTTTTTGATGATATTTACTATCTTATGAATAAGCAAATGATGTATGTTGTATGGAATAAGTGTTATCGTAATGACTTGATTGCTAATAAAAATATACAATTTGAGAACTACCAAAGTTGTGAAGATCGTATATTCAATTTGGAATATTTTAAACACTGTGAAAGAGTAGTATTAAATAAAAAAATTGAATATTTTTATGAATTCGATGGTGGCAAAGGAATAACAAATAAGTACCATGATAAAAAGTTTGAGAGTTTCAAAAAATTCTATAAGCTTACGAATCAAATATTAGAAGAAAGAAACGAAGAGGGAGTAGCTTCACTATTTTTGAAAGGAGTAACTTCTGTACTGTTCTCTATTATTCAGAATGACGAGTTCTCTACTACGCAAAAAAAAGAAATACTTCAAAAAATTTTAGATGATGAAGATATATTAAAAGCCAAGAAGATAGCAATAGCAGATACGAAAATTAAACGACTTACTAAATTTTTATACAATTCACCTAGTATAGTTTTTGTTGCATTATTACATATTGGAAGTTTTGTAGAAACTAAAATGCCAGGTATAATGGCTTTCTTCAAACGTGTATACTAAAATGTCGGAGGTTATGTATGACCAAGCGTGTATTACATTTTCAGGGGAGAATGGGTTTAGGTGGTGCTGAATCTTTTATGATGAATCTCTATCGAAAAATTGATCGATCTAAATATCAATTTGATTTTTTGATTTACGATGATTACAAAGAGGTTACTGATTATCATGAAGAAGTAAAGAGTTTAGGAGGACGCTTCTTTATCGTGACAAATCCTAAAAAAAATATTTTCAAGTACTTAGTAGAAGTAAATAAGCTTCTAAAGAGTGAGACTTTTGATATTGTTCATAATGAAGTTTATTTTGGTGGTGGAATAAATCTTTGGTTAGCTAAAAGAAATGGTATAGTAAAAAGAATAGCTCATAGTCATTCAGTTGAAGATGGAAAAGGAAATTCAATTATTTTTAGGGTTTTAAGATTTTTTTTGACAAAATTACTGTTGAGTACGGCTACTGACTATTTAGCTGTTAGTGAAAAAGCAGGTAAGAGTTTATTTAAGGATACTCCATTTATAATAGTACACAACGGAATTGATTTATCTCTTTATACGAAAAATCAAGATAGAATCAACGAAATGAAAAATAATTTAAAAATAATAAACAGTTCAGTGATTATTGGGACTGTTGGGAGATTAGAAAAAGAAAAAAATCATTTTTTTTTGTTTAATGTTTTCAACGAAATAAATAGAATAGATCCAGACAGTAAATTGCTTATTATTGGTGACGGAAGTCTTCGAAAACAATTGCAGTCATACATTGATGAACGAGGTTTATCTGAGAAAATACTACTTTTGGGTAATAGGAGAGATATTCCTGATATGTTAGCTATATTAGATGTTTTTGTTATGACATCATATTATGAAGGATTACCTATGGCAGCACTGGAAGCACAAGCAAGTAAAAAAAAGCTTGTTTTATCAGAAGGGGTATCTAAAGAAACGAAGTTAACCCCAAATGTTACGTTCATATCTTTGGGACTTTCTAAAAGTGAATGGGCACAAAAGATTTTACAAAAACCATATGAGAACAAAATGACTAAGGAGTTAAATTCTTACAATGTAGATTATACTCTTCGTCAAATGTTGAAAGTATATGAATTAACGGAATAGTGAGTGATTTCTTTGAGTAAAGTTTGTTATTTAATTTTAGCGCATAATGATATCGCTAATTTGAAAAGACTAGTTGACAGTATCAATTATCAAGCTGACTTTATTATTCATATTGATAAGAAAAGTGATATTCTCCCTTTCAAGAAGCTTTTTCTTGGTTATGAAAATATCTCCTTTTTAGATGATAAGTTACGATCTAAAATTTATTGGGGTGGTTTTTCTATTGTTCAAGCTGAAATTAACTTAGTAAATGAAGCATTGAAGCGTAAAAAGAAATATATAAAATATGTATTGTTATCAGGTGCTGATTATCCTATTAAGCCAGCCCAGTATATTTACGACTATCTTTTAAAAAATGAGCAAATAGAATTTATTCGTGGAATAAATATGGATCAACATCCTCAAAAATATTTTTTTAGTAAACACATCGATGTTTATCAGATTCATGATTATCCTTTCATTAGAAATACCAATTCAAAATTTTTTTACTATCTTAGGGCAAGTGTCAATAAGTTATTGCGTAGAATAAAGCTAACTAATAAGGTTAGGTGTCATGCATTTGACTTATATCAAGGCTCACAGTGGTGGGCGTTAAGTTATGAATGTTTAGTTGAACTAATGGATATCTACGATAAGGACAAAGATAGTTTCGTAAACTTTAGATTTGGGATGTTTGCTCCTGATGAAAAATTTTTCCATACACTTTTCTTCCAATCTAAATATAGAGAAAAAAATATTGTCGGAGGTGAAGATACTCCAATGCAGTTGGATAACGAAAATGATATGACTATTCAAACTGCTAATCTAGCTAATATTCATTTGTTGGATACATCTATGACAAAGTGGTTTAATGAAGATGATTTCGAAGCTATTTCAAAAAGTGAAAAATTATTCGTCAGAAAGGTAAAAACAGGTTATTCTGACGAATTATTAGATTTGATTGACAAAAAAATTTTGAAAGTTGGATAATGCTATTGAATAAACTCAGTAGAATTCTCAATGTAACAATTTTAAACCGTGATCTTTTTCGACTAATTACCTTAATAGTTTGCATTGTTTACTTTATGCCCAGTACTCTAAATATTTCCAATATCCCTATGAAGATATGCTTTTTGTGGGGAGGGATGCTTGTTGTCTATCAATTACTGCTAAAAAAAGATATCTATCGTATTCCTTTTAAAATCTGTTTGTTTATGCTTACAATTAGTTTTTTATTTACTATATTACTTAATAGACAATACAATTTTTTACCAATGATGTATAATTTTGGTTACCTTTTAATATCCATTTTTGTGATTTTTCCAGTAGATTTCTCTCAAAGCATTGAGGTTAGAAAGAATAAGTTAATTCAGTTTAATAATGTATTTATTCTCATGATTTTTATTGCAGGATTAATATCTGTAATCCAGTTCTTTATGTTGCTTGGATATCGTGTACCTACCGAAGTTGCAGGAGTTACTGCTAGACAAGGCTTTTTAGAGCATAGACTGTTTGGAGTTTATACGAGTCCGAATGTGGGTGCTTTGTTCGGATATTGTTCGATAGTGCTGAGTTTCATCAACCTATTATTGCTTGAATTTAAAAAGAAAAAAATAGTGTTTTTATATTTAATAAATTTCATAACACAAGTGGTTTTTAATTCGTTGTCTTCTTCTAGAGGAACTCAGATCACATTTGTTTTTTTCTTAACAGCACTACTACTTTTATTTTTCAATAAAGAGTTTACCAGAGAAATGTCAAACAGTATTAATACAAAAAAAATAATCTTAGGTACCATATGTTTGCTATTGTTCATAGGAGTTGGAACAAGTTGTTTTAAAAAGATTTTAGGTACCATTCCACCAAGATATATTTCTGTAACTCAAAATAGAAATGATTTAGAAGGTTTAGAAGAAACAGATAATTCTGATGAATCGAATAAGGTACCTGTCAAGGTTGAACATTCGGAAGAAGGCAGTGAGATATCTTCGGGAAGATTTAATATCTGGAAAGGCGGTATAAGTGTACTCTCACAAAAACCTTTGTTCGGTTTTGGAGAACTTGATTTTTTCTCTAGTAGCAAATTAAATTTTAACAAAAGGAAATTAACAGACCAAAATCTAATTTCTCTAGAAAAATCTCATGGGAATATGCATAATGGGTATTTACAGGTACTATTAGCCTCGGGAATTGTAGGCTTTTTGATCGTATATGTGTATTACGCATTAAATATTTTAAGTTTATTCAAAGTATTTTTATTCAGTGGATCAAATAGAAAAAACATATCGGGATTCAATATGGCGTTCTTAGGAGTGTCTCTAATTCTATTGCTCTCATTCTTTGTAAATGAATTAGTAGAGGTACATTTGTTGTTTAATAAACGTGATGTAATATCACTAATTTTTTGGTATTACCTTGGCATACTATCCACGACATTTCTCCAAAAGAAGGTGAACTAGTATGAGACTTGCGTTTATTTGTTGGACTCCACTGCACATCATCAACATATTGAATGTCATAAATACTTATTACAGAAATGAGAAAAAAGATTTGTATGTTTACGCAGAATTCAGCGGTGCGGAGGTCTATTATCAGCGGCTTAAGGAAATGCATGTTTTTGAGGATGTTTTTTTTGTTAAACCTGAGAAAATGGGGAACTTTTTTCAGAGAAAATTTTCATTAGTAACTGGGAAAAGTAAAATGACAAATATTTTGAAAGTTAGTTATGACCAAATGTTTATACAAGGGGAGAATTACTTCTCGAAAATTTTATTTAGTAGTATGCGTAAAAAAAATCCAAATATATATTTTAATTACATTGAGGACGGTATAGGTGCTTATTTATCGGATCAAATATTTTCTACCTCTATTAATAAACAACGATTGCTTAACCTAGTAAATCCACACTCGATTTTTTTGCAAAAAGCGCATTTTTCTTATGTATATCGTCCTGATTTACTAATGCTTAAAAGAGATAATATAAGAAGAATTCCGACCATAAAAAAAGATAGCATTATTGATGAGCAAATTCGTTTTATATTCGGAGTAAACTCTCTTGATTATGTCAGAAAAAGTATTGTTTATTTTGATCAACCTTTGGAAAATGATGGATTTGGAATAAATGAAGCTGATATTGCGGAAAAAGTCAAGCAGTACAATAAATTAAAAAAACGCTTTTTTGTAAAGCTTCATCCACGTAACCATTCTACTAAAAAATACTACAAAAATGAGATGTTAGAGAGTCAGTTACCGTTTGAAGTACTAATTTTAGAAAATGATTTTTCAGATACTATTTTACTAAGTCCGTTATCAACTATCGCGTTTTCTCCATTGTTGATGTTTGACCAACCTATGAAGTCAATATTTTTGCCTAAATTATTATTAAATACGTACAATGAGGCTATTCCCTTAGAAAAAAAAGTGATATTAGGGAAACTAATCGATTTTTGCAATGCTTTTAATAAAGTTAGTGAAAGTAAAGTATTTCTCCCGGAAACTTGGGAAGAACTGGAAAGAGATTTAAGGTGAGTGTATGAAATTTTTGGAAATGTTGATGAAGTCAAAACTGGTAAAATCAAGTTTCTGGTACACAATAGGAAATTTTTTTATTAAGGGGATTTCTTTTATAACAATTCCTATTTTCGTTAATATAACTACTCAAGCTGAGTATGGATTGATAAATAATTTTGCCTCATTTGTATCTATTTTCTCAATACTAGTTGGACTTAGTCTGAATTCAGCTATTAACAATGCTAGTTTTGACTATAAAGATTCAATTAAGGAATTTATGTCATCAATTCTTTTTTTAGCTACATTGTCGTGGATTGTAATTGTATTTTTGGGAAACATCTATTTTATATTATTTAATGACTTTTTTGATTTAAATCAAACTATTTTCAATTTGATGCTACTTCAAAGTTTTTCAATGTTTATCATTTCCTATGTTCAGGCATACTTTACAATAAATTTTAACCATTTTAAGTATTTGTTTTTATCCTTTATGTCGACTATAATTAATGTTTTGTTTTCTGTTTTATTGATGCAGACAATATTTTCATATGATAAGTATATTGGAAGAGTTGTTGGAGGAACTCTGTCTTTTGCTCTTATTGGCATGTCAATATATTTCTATATCATGTTAAAGGGTAGACACTTCATTGATTACAAACAGTGGAAATACGCTTTGCGAATTTCTTTGCCCTTAATCCCACATTCCTTAGCGAATATTATGCTAGCTCAATTTGATCGAATAATGATTAATAATTATCTTGGCCCAGCGGAAAGTGGAGTTTATTCTTATATAAGTAATATTGGAATTATTTTAAGTGTAATATGGGTTTCGACTAATAATGCATGGGTCCCATGGTTTTATGGTGAGATGAATAAACAAGACTATGCAAAAATAAAGAAAGTTAGCAATTACTATTTAGCTGCTTTTACTATGATATCAGTTATTGTAATGATTGTGTCAGTAGATTTGGCTAAAATTATGGCTCCGACAAAATATTATTCAGGGTTGCCACTAATAATTCCAATCTCTTTAGGCTACTTTTTTCAATTTTTGTATAGTCTACCAGTAAACGCTGAGTTCTACGAAAAAAAGACCGATTATATTGCAATAGGCACAGTTGCTAGTGCTGCAGTAAATATTGGGCTAAACGTTTTATTTATACCACGATATGGAATTATTGCTGCGGGTTATACAACTGTCTTTACATACTTTCTGCTATTTCTGTTTCACTATTATATGGCAAAAAAAATTACTAAAAGACAGTTATTTAATACTAAAAATATTTGGTATATTATAGTATTAATATCCTTGTTTTCTATAACATTACACTTTTTAATAGATCACTTTTACCTACGTTACTTTTTACTATTAATGGTTATCTTTACAGCGATAGTCTACTTTTTGCGTAATAAAAAAGAGTTTACGGGCAAAGATTAAGGTGTATTTAAATCTAGGACATTGATACTGCAACGTACCATTCTTATTTAATAGTAAAGCAAATTGTGATATGATAAAAGCGACTTTGTAAATAATGAATTAATTCGGAGGGGATTTTTATGTTGAATGGAAAAAGTATTCTAATTACTGGAGGAACAGGATCTTTTGGAAAAAAATTTATTGAGATGATTTTTGGAGAGTATGATCCAGAAAGAGTCATTATTTTGTCAAGAGATGAATTCAAACAATCGCAAGTAAAAAATATGTTTTCTGAAAAATTAACTAATGAGCAAATGGAAAAATTAAGATTTTTTATTGGAGATGTTCGCGACAAAGAAAGACTTTATCGAGCATTTAAAGGTGTCGACTATGTTATTCATGCTGCGGCAATGAAACAAGTCCCTGCCTCTGAATATAACCCAACTGAAGCTATAAAAACAAATATTAATGGTGCTATGAACGTTATAGATGCGGCATTAGATTGTAATGTAAAAAGAGTTGTTGCCCTATCTACTGACAAAGCAGTAAATCCAATCAATTTGTATGGTGGCACTAAATTAGTATCAGATAAACTCTTTGTTTCAGCAAATGCGTATTCGGGCAAAGAAGGGACGATTTTTTCAGTAGTTAGATACGGAAATGTTGCTGGAAGTCGCGGATCAGTCATTCCTTTTTTTAAAGATTTACTCAATCAAGGGGAAACAAGACTTCCTATCACTAATTTAAATATGACTCGTTTTTGGATAACCTTAGAAGAGGGTGTTGAATTGGTGTTCAAGGCACTAAAAGAATCTCGTGGCGGAGAAACATATATTTCGAAAATCCCATCGTTCAGGATAACAGACCTTGCAAAAGCAATGAATCCTGAAGGTGAGTTTATTGAGGTTGGAATCCGTGAAGGTGAAAAGCTAGATGAGGTAATGGTAACTAAAGACGATTCAAGAACTACTTTTGAGTATGATAAACATTATATTGTGTATCCTAATTTTGAGTGGTGGAATGCTAATGATTATTTTGCGACGGGTGGTAAATCTATTGAACCAGGTTTTGAGTATAATTCAAGAACAAATACTGAATGGCTAAACGTAGAAGATTTGGAGAAGGCACTAAAGAAACTTGACAAGGTAGATTAAAAATGAAGATAGGTTGCATCATACAAGCTAGAATGGGTTCTTCCCGTTTACCAAATAAGGTTTTAATGAAATTTCCATATGATGGAGAAAAGTCAAACTTGCAATGGATAATCGAAAGAGCGAATAAAACTAAAAAAATAGATCAAATCATTCTAGCAACAACATTAGATTCAGTGGATGACCCAATTGAGAAATTAGCAACGAAGAATGGAATAGTTTGTTTTAGAGGGGACGTTAATAACGTTCTCTCCCGTTATTATTTAGCGGCTAAAGAAAACTCTTTAGATGTAATTGTTCGAATCACTGGTGACTGTCCGTGTATCGATCCTATGGTAATAGACGAAGTTATAAGGGGATTTTTAAAAGCTGATAATGACTATTGTTCAAACACTTTATGTCGTTCTTATCCACATGGGTTAGATGTAGAGGTTTTTTCTTTCGTGGCACTTAGACAAGCATTTCATTCAGCTACCGAAGAGTTTGAGAAAGAGCACGTAACACCTTATATTTACAAGACAAAAAAGGAATTTTTCAATATTAGCCAAGTAGTCGCTAAAGAAGACTATTCTAACATTCGAGTTACCTTAGATACTTATGAAGACTATATGGCTATTTGCGCTTTATATCAGCAGTTTCCAGAAGGAAATTTTGGGCTTTACGATTTAATTGATTTATATGAAACATGCCCATGGCTAAGCTTTATTAATAATGCAGTGACACAAAAAAAACAATTTGATTCTTTGAGACAGGAGTTGTTTGAAGTGTATCGTTTTGCAAAAAAACAGGATCTTATTCGCGCTGCCTCATTTATAGAAGGTGAAATTAGTGACTTGGAAAGTTAAAATTTTAACTGAAGGTTCAAAAATGATTGGTTTAGGGCACATATATAGGTGCCTAGCATTAAAAGAAGTTCTTGAAGCTAGAAAAATAAATTGTGAAATGATTATCGCCGAAACAGAGCCGATTGAAAACTTTGCTAAGATTAGTAATATTTCATACATTGATTGGAAGAGAAATGACGAATTGAGCAGTCTCATAGGAGGAAAGCCGCATTGCATTATTGTGGATTCATACCTTGCGTCTGAAAAACATTATTCAAAGTTAGCGAACGGAAAACATCAACTTTATATCATAGATGACAACAATGATTTTCGTTATAGTAGAGGAACGATTGTAAACCCCTCTTTCTTGGCTAATGAATTGATTTATCCGAGGGGAAATAGACAATTTAGATTTTTGTTAGGGAGCACATATACACTAATTAGACCAGTATTTTCTAAGAGTGTAAATCGAACCTATTGTGGAAATATAAAAAATATTTTAGTTATGATTGGTGGAACAGATGTATTAGGTGTTAGTCGTAAGATTGTCGATAATTGTATGAATTACTTTCCAAATAGTGAAATTCACCTAGTATATAAAGATGATGAATCTATTTGGCCGGAGAATATTCATAGATACCATAACTTGGATGAACACCAGATTAGACAATTAATGATCAAGGCGGATTTTGCTATAGTTGGAGCAGGCCAGACAATATTTGAACTGATAGCTACTCAAACTCCGTTTTTAGCTATTAAAGTTGCTGAAAATCAGTCTTTAAATCTTAAATTACTGGAAAGAGATCAGTTAGCTTTCACAGTAGCGAACATACATCATTTACCAGATGTTTTTTTAGAAGCCAAAAAAATAAATAATCGACTTAACATTGTAAATAATCAAAAGAAATACAAGCTTAATGGAGCAAATAATGTTATTGATGATCTTCTCTTACAGTCTGTTCAAATGGATAAGATGGAATTAAAAGACAGCAAAGATATCTATGATTTGTCTTCTTCCGCAGGTGTAAGAAAGTGGTCAAAAAGTAAAAAATTTTTTTCATTTGATTCACATGAGGTGTGGTTGCGCAAACAACATGAGGACAAGCATACTTTTTTCTTGGTGATACGAAGAAAAGTTGATCAAAAATTTTTAGGTCAAATAAGATTTTCGCAAACTCTAGATAAACAGTTTTTAGTTAGTCTAAGCTTCACTTTAGATCTTAGAGGAAAGAAATTAGGAAGCTACCTTTTGGACCTAGCAATAGAGTATTTAAAAAAGGAAACTTCAGTCAACATAATCTATGCTGAAGTGCTAAATGACAACATAAGTTCAATCAAGGTTTTTGAGAAAAGTGGTTTCGTAAAGTGGGAAGAAAACCAGAATCTTTTTATTTTTAGAAAACTACTTGTTAAGGAGGATTAGTCTTGAGAATATGTGGAAAAAGTACTACAGAAAAAATTCTGATTATAGCAGAACTTTCAGCTAATCACGGAAATGATATCAATATTGCAAAAAAAACAATCGATGCAATTAAGGAGAGCGGCGCAGACTTTGTTAAGATCCAAACTTATACACCTGATACAATAACTTTAGATGTCGACAATAAGTATTTTCGAATCAATCAAGGTACTCTTTGGGACAATCGTACGCTTTATGATTTGTATAGTGAAGCTTATATGCCTTGGGAATGGACAGAAAAACTTTTTGAATACTGCGCAAGTATCAATTTGCCAATTTTTTCTTCTCCATTTGATTTCACAGCAGTTGATTTATTGGAAGAATTACATACACCGGCATATAAAATCGCTTCATTCGAAATAACGGATATTCCGTTGATTGAATATGCGGCGTCTAAAATGAAACCAATGATTATATCAACAGGGATAGCAGATGAGGAAGATATTCGAAGGGCACTAAAAGCTTGTCACGATGTCGGTAACTATGATGTAGTTCTACTAAAGACAACTTCTGCATACCCTGCGAATATTGAAGATGCTAATTTGTTGACGATGGCCGATTATAAAAAAAAATTTGATGTTGAATTTGGATTGTCAGATCATACCATGGGTTTTATTGTGCCTGTTGTGTCAGTGGGAATGGGAGCTCGTATCATTGAGAAACATTTCATATTAGACAAATCTATTGGTGGGCCTGATGCAGAGTTTTCAATGTCTCCTAAAGATTTTAAACAGATGGTTGAACAGGTTAGGTTAGCTGAAAAAGCAGTTGGTATAGTTGACCACTCGTTAACAGAAAAAAAATTGAAAAACAGAAAATTTGCTCGTTCGTTATTTGTTGCTGAAGATATCAAAGTAGGAGAAATCTTTAATGATACTAATGTACGTTCTGTTCGCCCATCTGATGGTTTACCACCTCGCTTCTTAAAAAATGTAATAGGAAAAAAAGCAACAAGGGACCTATCAAAAGGGACACCTCTTAAAACAAATGATATTGAAGGGTGGAATATTTAATGAAACCAATTCCATATGGGACACAATTTATAGATCAAAATGATATTGATCAAGTTGTTGAGACTTTAAAATCACCTTATATGACTCAAGGGCCCAAAGTTCGAGAGTTTGAGGAAGTTGTTGCAAAATATTTAGGGTGTAAATACGCAGTTGCTTTTAGTAACGGAACTGCAGCATTACATGCATGTTATCACGTTTCTGGAATTAAGAAAGGTGAGACATTCATCACGTCTCCTAATACTTTTGTTGCTAGTGCTAATGCTGGTCTTTATGTCGGTGCAGTTCCAAAGTTTGTGGATATAGACAAAGATACCCATAACATCGATCCTGCTAAATTATCAAGTGCATTGACATCAGATACAAAAGTTGTCACACCCGTTTCCTATTCTGGATATCCAGTAGATTTGAAGACGATTAGAGAAATTGTTGGGGAAGAGCGCGTTATTATCCATGATGCAGCACATGCCATCGGCGCTAAGTTGGAAGGTAAAAACATAATTGACTATGCTGATATGACTATATTATCTTTTCATCCAGTGAAACATGTTGCTACCGGTGAAGGAGGAATGGTTGTTACCAATTCAAAGGAATACTATAAAAAATTAAAAAGATTCTGCACGCATGGAATAACTAAAGAACCTCAAGAATTAACTAAGGAAGAGGGACCATGGTATTATGAAATGGTTGAGTTGGGATATAATTATAGGCTGACTGATTTGCAATCCGCTTTAGGAATTAGTCAAATGCGCAAACTAAATAACTCATTGTATGTTAGAAATAAAATTGCTGATAGGTATAATAAATTATTGAGTAACGTAGAGTGGTTAGAATTACCTAAAGCTATTTCCGATTTATCTTGGGTAAATGAAATTTCTCCGGATTCAATTGGAACTATTGCAAACTTAAATGCATATCATTTGTATCCATTACAAGTAAAAGATCCCAATATAAGGAAACGATTATTCTGCTACTTAAGAGAGAACGGAATATTAGTTCAAGTACATTATATACCAGTTCATTTACAGCCTTATTATGTAAATAATTTTGGGTTCAAAAGTGGGGATTATCCGGTAGCTGAGGAATTTTATTCTAAAGAGATATCATTGCCTATGTTTCCGACCTTAACTAAAGAACAGCAAAGATATGTGGTGGAAAAATTAAAAGAATTCAATCCGTAATAATTAAATGAAATGCTACTTGAATCAAACTCAACAAGAAAAGGAGTTTTATAGTGATGCTTGAGAATAATACAGTATTAGTTACTGGAGGTGCTGGCTTTATCGGTTCAACACTTACAAATCACCTTTCCGGAAAGAAAAACAAGATTGTCGTGATTGATGATTTATCAATGGGTAAAGAAGAAAATATTTCCCTAAACTCCAATATAAACTTTTTTAAAGGATCTGTAACGGACAGCAAGCTGATGGAAGATATTTTGTCTAAAAATGATTTTGACTACATCTTTCATCTGGCAGCTATAGCAAGTGTGGCAGATTCTGTTGAAAGACCAGTAGAGACTCATGAAGTGAATTTTGAAAGTGTTTTAACTCTTCTTGAACTAACCCGTAAATACCAAAAAAAAATCAAGCGT
The DNA here is from genome assembly GCF_050499065.1 of Enterococcus sp. AZ071. Classification (NCBI taxonomy): domain Bacteria; kingdom Bacillati; phylum Bacillota; class Bacilli; order Lactobacillales; family Enterococcaceae; genus Enterococcus; species Enterococcus sp. AZ071. Next base: position 1,480,741 of record NZ_JBIPAS010000001.1, on the reverse strand, counting down.
TTAGTATTCAGCTCTTCTGCTGCAGTTTATGGAGATGAACCAACTCTACCTAAACAAGAAGAATCGGTTATTCGACCTTTAACACCATACGCAGTTGATAAATTCGCTGGAGAACAGTATGTACTGAATTACAATCATTTATATGGTGTTCCGACTAGTGTTGTTCGCTTCTTTAATGTATACGGACCAAATCAAAATCCAAGGTCTCCATATAGCGGAGTAATTTCTATTTTAGTAGATCAATATAAGAAGTGTCAATCAGGTCAAGAGGCTACATTTACATTACTTGGCGATGGTTCTCAGTCTAGAGACTTTGTCTTTATTGATGATGTCATTCAAGCATTGTTGCTAGTGGCTAGTAATACGAATGCTTTGGGAAAGCAATTTAATGTAGGTACAGGGAATGCGGTTACTCTAAACTCATTAATCAAAATAATCGACAACGAGTTGCAAGTCAGGCTGCCTATCAACTACAAAAAAGAGCGTATTGGAGACATTAAGAATTCGGTGGCAGACATCACTCGTTTAAAGACCATTAGCTATAGACCACGTAATAAAATACAAGATGGGATAAAAAAATATTTAATCTATGAGAATATGATCAATATTGTAGCTGGTAACTAAATTAATGACTGATTTATAAAGCATACTAATGATTCGTGTGCATGGAAGCGTAAGGAAGTATGATTAATTATTTCTATTTGCATGCTTATTTTAAAGTCATTTAATCTCGGAGGGTTTTATGAATCGTATATATCGCTTCTTTGTTTTTTTTATCATAATACTTTATGTGCTATGTCTTTCGTTTTTGAGTCAAGTAATGTTGATTAATTCATTGAAATATCTAGTTTTTCAATTTTTTATTATTTTTTTGCCGGGGATGACAGTTTGTTCGTTTTATCAAAAAAAAATTAATGACCCATTGTTTTTTAATGTGTTTAGTTATGGAGTAGGTGTTGCTATAAATATTGTTTTATACTTCTTACTAAGTATCATGAATTTACTCCAGTTTGCGAACCTTACTATGCTACTTCTTGCTGGTTTTTGTTGTGTTATACTGATAAAATCATCGCGTGGAAGTTTTACAGGCAAACAGATTGATATTAATACACTATTTTATGTAAACTTCATAGTTATGCTGAGTCTAGTTACGGTATTAGTAGCTTTTACATTACCAAACTTGCTAATTGGTCAAAAAGAGTCTTATTCCTATTACGTAGATAGTCTTTGGCATATTGGAAACATAGTAGAGATCAAGTTAGGATTACCAATTGAAGACCTTAGAGTTCTAAAGGTGCCGATGCATTATCATTTTGGAATGCATGTCCATATAGCTATGATGGACTTTTTTATAGGTGGGATTTCTGTTGCTAGTACCTTTTATAGTTTTTCACAATTGGGGATAGTTATATTATTATTTTGTACGATGTTTGCTCTAGCAAAAAAGTGCCTAAATTCAAATTTGTTAGCGGCAGCTACTACAATGCTTTTGTTTATCATTGAAAGAAGTTTTTTATTTGTACACATCTTCAAATATCCATCTGGAGTGGGGTTAGCCTTAGCGTTTGAATTACTGGCTATTTATTATTTTATTTTTGTACTTTTGGATAAAACAAGTGAAAAAATGTATAAATTTATTATTAACGCAATACCATTATTTCTATTATTATTCGGGTCATTATACTCCAAAGCTCCTATGGGCGTGTTGCTGTACTGTGGCTGTATTATTACCATAGCATATAAAGCTATAAAAACAAGAAAAGATTACAAAAATATAATTGCTTTTATCGTTATTATAACAGGCTTGTTTTATCTTCTATATAGCAACCTTTTCGTTTCAAGTGACGCTGGGAGCAGCTCTTTAGGATTGGGGCTTGATTTTGGAAGGAGCATAATAAAAGATTCAACTTTTTATCAATTTTTGCTAAATAGAAAAATTGAAAGCATTATTATTTTTAGGGCAGTAGCAGTATTATTTGGCTTAATACAATGGCTATTAAATTTGGAAATACTAAGATGGGTTATGCCGCTATATATCCTTGGGCTACTTTTGTATTTGAGACACCCTTTAAAAATCAAGAGTTTAAACTTTTTTTTGTCATCGGTTATTTTGGGAGGACTTGTCTTGAATTTTTGCATCAGACAAGATGGAGCTTCAGAATATTATTTTTATATGGCAATTGTACCATTAATTTTATTGCAAGCTGTTGACATTTTAACAAGTATTATAGGAAATATCAAGGCAAGTGCTTTGTTACTTGTCTTAATTTCCTTAGCACCAATTTTTACTTCAGCGAACACTTTTACTAAGCTTGCTATCGAGGGAGGTATAAATTTTGCACAAAATACAGGTTCGATTACTGTGCCACAAATTCAAAGTGAGGGGGATTCCATTTCAAGAAAAGAATATCAGGGTATGATTTGGTTAAAGAATCATTCCCAAAAAAATGACATCATATTAACCGATCGTAGTTTTTTTATTAAAGAAGACTATCCTGATTTAAGAAACACTATTCGAAATCGCAATTATCGCTATCATTATTACTCAGCTTTTTCAGAGAGAAGAAATTATCTCGAAGGATTTGCTTATCAGAGAGACGCGTATGGAGATTTAATAAGAAAAAGATTTGATATAGTATCTACAATCTTCAGTGAAGAGGTTAATGCGGAATTAGAACAAGTAAAAAAAGAAGGTGTAAAATATATAGTTGTGACTAAATCTCTGCATCCCAAAGTATCATTCAATGAGAAAGTTGTATTCGAAAATTCAGATATTAGAATCTATGAGTTGCACTGATCGGGTTTGATTATTACTGATGAATCAATCAAGAATGTATATCACAATTAGTTTTTCACTAATATGAGTGCTAGCTTATCGCTTTATGACAGACTGCTAACAAAAATTTTATTTGTTTGAATTATAGATGCTGCACTGCTTTGATTGATATCTTGTGCATTTAGGAAGATGTGTCCAGTTGATACTTAAAACTAGAATTGTTTATTAAATCTTATTTTTTCTGAGGGCACTTACTAAGGACTCTTAGCTATGAGAACGACCATCTTTTTGTTCTTTTGTAATTTAAATTTTATGGACAAGTCAAATTAAAGAATTTCTCAGTATATCAAAATTTGCAAATCAAAAAAGATTGAGGTATTAGAAGATGATTAATTTTAATGAGCCTGTTTGCACTGGTAAAGAGCTTGAATATCTGCAGAAAGCTATTGTTAATAAAAAAATTAGTGGGGATGGGAATTTTACTCGATTTTGTAGCGAGTGGTTTGAAAAGAAGACCGGCTGTGAGTCTGTTTTAATGACTACATCGTGCACGCATGCGTTAGAAATGTCTGCAATTTTGGCTAAAATAATGCCCGGAGATGAAGTGATTATGCCAGCTTATACGTTTGTATCTACTGCGAATGCATTTGCATTAAGAGGAGCTAAGATAGTCTTTGTTGATATACGTCCAGATACTATGAATATTGATGAAATGAAAATAGAAGAAGCGATAACTAAAAGGACTAAAGCGATTGTCCCTGTTCATTATGCTGGAGTTTCTTGTGAAATGGATGTGATAAATCGATTAGCGAAAGAATATGATCTATTAGTAATTGAAGATGCAGCTCAGGGCGTCATGTGTGAATACAAGGGGGCTTCGCTAGGGACGCTCGGGGATTTTGGCACTTATTCCTTCCATGAAACAAAAAATTACACAATGGGGGAAGGCGGAGCTATCTTGATAAAGGACAAGAGGTATGGTGAGATTGCCGAGGTCATTCGTGAAAAAGGAACCAATAGAAGTCGATTTTTCCGAGGTCAAGTGGATAAGTACACTTGGGTTGACATGGGATCTTCCTATTTGCCGAGTGAGTTGAATGCTGCCTATTTATGGGGGCAATTGGAAATAGCTGAAGAGATCAATGATAAGCGTTTATCATTGTGGAATCAATACTATAATTCACTAAAAGAATTGCGGACCTTTGGAGTCGATTTACCAGTGATTCCAGATGAGTGTAAACATAACGGGCACATGTTTTATTTAAAATGCAAAAACCTGAAAGAAAGAACAGAGCTAATAAAGTATTTGAAAGAAAGAGACATTCAAGCCGTTTTTCATTATATTCCACTGCATACCTCGCCAGCGGGTAGAAGATTTGGTGAATTTATAGGTAAAGATGAGTATACTACAAGTGAGAGCGAACGATTAGTACGATTACCTTTATATTATGGTCTAGAAGAAAAAAAAGCTGATGAGGTCATAGGACAGGTCATTAAATTTTATAAGAAAGGAGCTAAGACATGGTTATAGTAATAGGTGCTACAGGATTTATAGGTCTGTATACTATTGAACGACTGATCTCGGATGGGTACGATGTGATTGCTACTGGTAGAAATAAATCCTTGGCTCCCTTAGTTGAGTCGTTAGGTGGAAAATTTATACAATTAGACATTACAGAAAAAGAAGATTTTAATAAACTTCCTACTGATAATATTGATGGGGTAATACTGCTGGCAGGGCTATTACCAGCTAATACAAAAGTCAATCTGGATGAAAATGAGAATGCCTATGACTATATTGCCACCAATACATTAGGTACAATCAATGTTTTGGAATTCTGTAGAGTTAAAGGGATAAAAAGAATGATATCTACTAGTTCCTACGCTGATGTTAGTAGCGCGTGGAAAAAAGGCTACCCCATAAAAGAAGATGAGCCAAGAAGTTTTGAGAAAGAAGGTGACCATGCTGCTTATGTAATCTCGAAGAATGCAGCTTCTGACATAATGGAATATTATAATATACAACATGACATGAGAACGGCAGTGTTCCGTTTGCCACCGGTATACGGAGTGGGACCACATTCGGAGATATATGTAAATGGGATATATTATAAGACAGGTATACAAACCTTCATAGATAAGGCTATTGCTGGAGAGCCAATAGAGATTTGGGGTGATCCGCACATATCTCGTGATATTATTTATGTTAAAGATGTAGCTAAGGCTTTTTCTTTGATCTTAAAAAATCAAACTGCGAAAGGCTTATACAATATGACCTCATCAACGGAACTTAATTTGGAAGAACAAGTAAAAATAATTATTAAAGTATTTAGTGATAAGAAAGAATCTCCAATAGTCTACTGTCCTGATAAACCTAATAATACACCATCTTTCCTATTTAGCATGGAAAAAGCAAAAAGAGATTTTGGTTTTGTGCCAAAATACAAAAATTATTTTCAGATGATGAATGATTATAAGCGTGAGCTAGAAAGCAAGCGATGGAATTTATTAATAGAAACTAGAAGAAAAAATAGCGGTGATTAAATTGAAAAAAATAGCAATCATAGGAGCCGGAGAGTTCCAGCTACCTTTAATAAAGAAAGCTAAACTTTTGGGATTTGAGACTCATGTATTTTCTTGGGAGCAAGGAGCTGCAGGTAAAGGTAGTGCAGATTATTTTTATCCAGTAAGTATAACAGAAAAAGAAAAAATCCTAAATCAGTGTAAAAAAATTAAACCCGAGGGTATTGTTACAATTGCTTCAGATCTTGCAAATATTACTGTTCAGTATGTTGCGGAGAAATTAAATTTAGTCACTAATTCAAAACAATGTATTCGTGTTACTACTGATAAATATTTAATGAGGGTAGCCTTATCACGAAAAGGCATTCCCACTCCAAAGTTCGCTAAATTTAATACGATTCCAAACAATGAAGAATTGAAAGATTTTAGCCTGCCAATCATAGTTAAACCGACAGATCGTTCTGGAAGCCGTGGTATAACAAAATTGGATAGCTTTAGCGAAAAGAAACTAACTAAAGCCTTTTCAGTGGCACAAAAAGACTCATTTGATAATAGTGTTATAATCGAAGAATTTGTTGATGGGATTGAATATAGCTGTGAATCTGTTTCTTACGATGGAAAACATCATATTTTAGGAATTACCAGAAAGTTCACAACTGGATCTCCTAATTTTATTGAAAAAGGACATATAGCTCAGGCAAATTTACCTGAAAAAATAGTCAAGGAAATACATGCAGCAATTCCAACCGCATTGGACTGCCTGGGAGTAGAATACGGTCCTTCTCATTCGGAATTCAAAATTACCAATTCCGAAGAGATCCGAATTATTGAGGTGGGATCGCGTATGGGCGGCGATTATATTGGTTCTGATTTGGTTCCTCTCTCGACGGGGTATGATTTTTTAAGGATGACTATTGATATAGCTACCGGAAAAAAACTCGAAATAGAAAATACTATTGAGCAATATCCTTATTGCGCAATTCGATTCTCCGTTAGCGATCAAGATAGTTCCTTATTAAGACAGTTGGAGTTAAAACACAGTGAAAAGATGAAATCGGAACTTGTATTAAGTAAAAGTGACCATGTAATTGATAGTTCTTCAAGAAAAGGCTCCTTAATAGCTGTATTTGATAAATATGATGAAGCATTGAAGATGCTAGAATTGAGTGATTAAAAGTTGAAAAACAAAGTGTCAAAAAAAATAAAGAGCTTGGCGTGCTTACAAGGCATTGTTGTAATATACACTTTATCAGGTGTTATGGCAAAATTAGCTTCTGGATATGGTTTTTTAAGTACAGATTTTTTGTTGTTCTATGGCATTGAAATACTAATTCTGGCATTTTATGCTTTTTTTTGGCAACAGATTATAAAACATTTTGATTTATCAATCGCTTATGCAAATAGATCGATTGCTCTACTATGGTCAATGATTTGGGCGGTCATTTTCTTTCAAGAAATGGTAACGATCAAAAATATTATTGGAGTAATTGTTGTTATTATTGGTACAACAATAGTAAATAAAGAATATGAATAAATATTGGATATTGTTGTTCTTAGCTGTTATCATTTCTTCGATCTCGCAGATAATATTGAAACTAGGATCAAAGCAGTCACACGAAAGTCTAATCAGAGAATATCTAAATCCTCACGTTATTGTTGGATATACACTAATGGTAGTTTCAACGATTTGTATTATTTTGTCTTATCGAGGGGTGGATTACAAAAATGGACCTGTAATTGAATCTTTAGGGTACATATTAGTGATGATTTTAAGTAGTATCTTTTTGAATGAAAAGATTACTAAGGGCAAAGTTGTAGGTAATTTGGTTATCTTAATAGGTATTATAATTTTTTATTTCTAATCGTTAGTTTGTAGGAGGAATTTATGGAAATCACTGTTGTAATACCAGTTTATGGATGTAAAGCTTCTTTATTTGAGTTATACGAGCGACTCAAAACTGCACTATCGTCTATTACAGAGCATTTCGAAATTATTTTTGTTAATGACAATGATCCTCAAAATTCTTGGGAAGTTATTGAGCAAATTTGCCAAAATGATAAACGAGTTATAGGAATAGAGTTATCTAGAAACTTCGGACAAATATATGCGATAAATGCTGGATTAGAAGAGTCCTCAGGCAAGTGGGTAATTGTCATGGATTGTGACTTGCAAGACCGGCCTGAAGATATTCCAAACTTATATAAAAAAGCAAAAGAAGGATGGGATATTGTTTTAACCAGAAGAGCAAATCGACAGGATAACTATTTCAAGAAGTTAGTCTCTAAATTTTTTTACAAAGTCTATTCTTATGCTACAGATGGTAACTATGATCCTGCTTTAAGTAATTTTTCTATTTGTAAAAAGAAAGTAGTGGATAGTTACCTATCCATGAAGGATTATCATCGGGCATATGTAATTTACTTAAAATGGTTAGGTTTTAAACAGGCTGTAATTGATGTGAATCATGATGCTCGAAAAGAAGGAAAATCATCTTATAACTTTAAGCGTCGAATGAAAATGGCCAGCGATATACTCATCTCTCAATCGGATAAGATACTAAAACTAATGGTCAAGGTAGGCTTTTTAACTACAATCTTGTCTTTACTTGCTGGAATATATGTGTTGGTACTTTATTTTAATCGCTCTTTACTCACAGGATGGCCAAGTCTAATTGTTGCCCAATTCTTTTTAAGTGGAATAATTCTCTTAGCAATAGGAATAGTGGGATTATATGTAGGTAATATATTTATGCAAACTAAAGGTCGCCCTTTATATGTTGTCCGACAAATCCTAAATAAAGGTGATAAGTATAGTGGCTCAGTTTAATATTCTCCATATAAATTTTGCTTTTAAAAATGTGCTGATTATCTAAAATCATAGTATAAGTAAACAGTCTATTATTCATGCTGCGTAAATAGAGTCAGAAAACTATACCTCAATAAAGATTCAAAGGAGTGGGATGCCACATAGCGGAGAACTATTTTTCGAAAGTTTCTAAACGTTATTCTTCTAGATGAACTCGGTGAATCGTTGCAAAGGTCAGGTTTAACTTATCGTCAACTAGATCTGATTTCTTTTAGCTAGTTGGAAAAGTTTTGTTGTCTTGTTTAGAACACTCGCTATCGATCAAATAGATCAAAAGTGTCTCAATAAGAATGGATGTTTTATTAAGGTTTTCAAGGCTTGAGGTTTTGCAAGCTTATAGGGTTTTTTATTATGAGATTTTTGAACTGATTTGTTACTGATCTTTGATAAGAGTACCTGACTTACTTGCTTATTTAGAGTAGAAAGTCCTGTGAGAAAGTATATTTGTGTTGAGTTTTTCAAAGAATTGTCAGTTTCATGAAAGCAGAATTATTTGTATGATAACTGGGTAATTCCTTACAGATAAAAGTAAGTCAGAAGTTTACCTACGCTCGAAAATTTATTTTATTATCTTTATAAGCTAAGTTTTACGTTGATTGGACTTTTTCTATTAGCAAATCAATATTTATTGCAGAAATCTAATTATGAAAAAAGTATATTTAACCTACCTATATACTAAGGGCCCTTTTTGATGGTCTAGGATAAGTTATCCTTGATTAGTAAAAGGACTTTTTTATTTATGGAAAGCTAGAGACCAAGTTTTTTAGTTGTCAGAACAGTATTGCATCTCTAGTCGTGAAAAATAGTTCTTACCGAGTGCGATTCTGATCTAAAGATAAAAAAGAAAGTAGGAAAACTAATTTGCTAAAAGCTACATTAAAAACGTTAGTGTCATTAATAGTTTTATATGTTATATTGATGACTACTACATATAGTATTCCGAATAGCGCCTTAAACGAAAAAATAGATGAATCATTATCTACTTTGAAATATGAAGGAGACTACAAGATAATCAACACTGGGGATTTTGGAACAAGGTTGGATAACTTCACTGATAGGGTTATGATCCAAAAGGCTAGAAAGGGAGAAGCCTCACCTATAAAAGAGGGCATGTCAATATCTGATTATCCAAGGTATTGGCATGGCTATCAAGTATTTCTTCGCCCTATGCTTACCGTGATAAGCTATACTTCAATTAGACAAATTTATTTGTTGATTCTAATAATTTTTTTAGGTTTGAATTTCTATTTGCTTACTAAAAGGACTAACTTGCTAGTTTCAATTAGTCTAATGATTAGTTTGACGGCGGTTCGATTCAATGTATTCTCGTTAAGTATGCAGTTTTCTAATGTTTTTATTTTGTTGTTAACTGGGAATGTGTTTTTGCTTACTAGAAATGATACTTTTTTCAAAGGCTATAAACGTTATCTCTTTTTTCTAGTTATAGCTTCCTTAACTAATTTTTTTGATCTATTAACTGCTCCAATGATTACTTTGGGAATACCTTTGGTTATTGTTTGCTATCTGATGCTCACCACTGTTGGAAAAGAAAAATATTCTCTGCTAGATTTTGTAAAAAATATTATTAATTGTAGTTTTTTTTGGGGTATTGGATATGGTATAACTTGGATAAGCAAGTGGTCGGTTGCCACCGTTATCTTGAAAAGAAATGTTGTATCTGATGCTATCAATCAGATATTATTTCGAACGGAAGGGGATCAAAATTGGCCTGTTGACAGGGTTAAGATGCTTGGGCATAATATAGTGCTTGCTTTCAACAAAATTAACTTGCTTTTTATTGTAGGCTTTTTGTTATCTGTGATCATTATGATTTTATTGAAAAGAAAGAGAAGTATTAAAGTAATTTTTGAAAAGCGCATTCTTGTGTCAATTTGCTCATTTATATTTATAGCAATCATGCCTTATCTTTGGTATTTAGTTTTGGCAAATCATTCGCAAATTCACTACTGGTTTACTTATAGGTTACAAGTAATAACCATATTTTCTATAATGGTCACTTTCTCTTTTTTTTACGACTGTTTATGTAGGGAATAATCAAGTAATAACCGTTATTTTGTAAAAAATTAAAATACGATATTAGATCAAAATAATATTTGAGAAAAATTAAACGATTTTTGAGATGAACTATTTTAATACAGAGGAGAAATTTGATGGAAAAAATAGCAGTACTAATCCCTTGCTACAACGAGGCCTTGACCATAAAAAAAGTAATCAATGATTTTCAAAGAGAACTTCCAAATGCAGATATTTACGTCTATGACAATAACTCTACTGATAACACTCATGAGATTGCTTTAAACGAGGGAGTAATCGTTCGTAAAGAACCTCGTCAAGGTAAAGGGAATGTTATTCGGCAGATGTTTTTTGACATTGATGCTGATTATTATTTGATGGTGGATGGGGATGATACTTACCCTGCAGAAGCTTCTCATGAACTTTTAAAGGTGCTGAGAGAAAGTAGAGCGGATATGGTGATTGGTGACCGATTATCTAATGGTACCTACTTTGAGGAGAATAAGCGTGCTTTTCATGATGTGGGTAACAATCTAGTTAAAAATACTATCAATCAACTATATAAAGCAAATATCAAAGATGTCATGACTGGATATCGTGGATTCAATAAGTTGTTTGTAAAGAGCTTTCCTGTAATGAGTTCAGGTTTCCAAATTGAGACTGAATTTACTATCCATGCGTTAGATAAACGCTTCAAACTTATTGAAATTCCTATTGATTATCGTGATCGTCCTGAAGGCAGTGAATCAAAACTGAATACTGTTTCTGATGGGATTAAGGTATTGCTCACAATTGTTAAAATGTGTAAAGATTACAAACCTATGTTGTTCTTTTCGATTTTTACTGTTTTTTTCTTTTTATTAGGATTAATTACTGGTATTCCAGTTATTTCCGAGTTTATTAAAACTGGTTTCATTACCAAATTACCATCCTCAGTTCTAGCGACCGGTTTAATGACTCTTGCACTTTTGCTGCTGATTACTGGTTTGATACTCGATACTGTAGTTACAAACGCTAAAAAGGATTACGAACTAAATCTTTATCACGTGTACAATAAAATTTCCAATAAGAAAGATGCTACAAAAATGTAAAATTTGTTACGAAATAACGATAACCATTTCACTCCTCCGAACTTTCATGTATAATATACAAAGTTATGACATGAAGTAAGGGGGAGTTGTTTTGTCTGACGTGCAGAACACACACTCAGAAGAAGGTTCTTTTAAAGAACAAATTATGCGTGCGTTAGAAGAAAATCGGCAAAAACGTGAGACTGAACAGGGCGGAGAATCTATCAAAAAGATTGAACGACCTTATGCTCCTAAACAAGATCCGATTGTTAAAGAGAAAAAACAAACTTCTGCAAAAAAGAAAGCTACAGTTACTTCTAAAAAAGCGAGAGAAGAAACAGTAACTTCAGCTGCTATAGAAGAAGTTAGTGAAAATGATGAACCGACTATTTTTGAAAAACTTAGTGATAAAATAGAAGAGATTCGTCAGATCGATTACGATGAATATGAAGAAGAGTTAAGCGAGGAGAGCAATTTGAAGCGAGCAGAACGTAGAAAAGAGGATCGGGTCGTTCGAAAGATCGTCTATGTTTTGACTGTTGCGATATTGATTATTGCTGGAATTTTGGCTATTTCCGGATATAATTATGTCAGTGCAGGTTTAAAACCCTTAGATACTAATGATAAAAAATTAGTACAAGTTGAGGTACCTAGTGGTTCATCCAATCGACAGATTGGTGAAATTTTAGAAAAAGACGACATCATTCGTGACGGATTAGTCTTTAACTTCTATACTAAATTTAAAAACTTAACGAACTTTCAAGCTGGTTATTATCAGTTTTCACCCAACATGACATTGGATCAAATTGGTAAGGAGCTGCAGCAAGGTGGAAGTGATGTACCTTTAGATGATGCTTCTAAGCTAACCATCCCTGAAGGATACGATATCGATCAGATTGGTACTTTAGTTGCTAAGAAAACTGACTTCAGCAAAGAAGACTTTTTGAATTTGATGAATGACGAAGCGTTCTTTAATCAATTAAAGGAACAATATCCAGATTTGTTAACGGATGCTGGAAATGCTGAGGGTGTTAAATATCGTTTAGAAGGATATTTATTCCCTGCTACGTATAATGTTTTAAAAACCAATAATTTACAAGAATTGGTTACTCAAATGGTTGATGCAACTAGCCAAGTGATGGCGCCTTACTACAGCAAAATCAAAGAAAAAGGCATGACCGTACAAGAAGTAATGACTTTAGCTTCCTTAGTGGAAAAAGAGGGAATAACAACAGAGGATCGTAAGCAAATTGCACAAGTGTTCTTCAATCGTATTGATGAAGGCATGCCATTGCAATCTGATATCTCAATTCTTTATGCTTTAGGGGAGCATAAAGAATTAGTTACCTACAAAGATACGGAAATTGATTCTCCATACAATCTGTATGTTAATACTGGTTATGGACCTGGCCCTTTTGATAGTCCAAGTCAGGATGCAATCTTGGCTGTATTGGAACCAACTGCCAATGATTATTACTATTTTGTAGCAGACATTTCAACTGGAAAAGTATATTATGCTAAAACGTATGATGAGCATATGGAATTAGTTGAAAAATATGTTAATAAAGATTAGCTAGACTAATTTACAAATAAGCAATTACGTGGTAATCTTTTGTGGATCAACTCTACAAAGGATTACCTTTCGTAATTTATTTAGAATGAAGGAGCAATAGAATTATGGTAGAAAAAGTTTATCCTATGACACATGAAGGAAAAGAAAAGCTAGAGCAAGAATTGGAAGAATTGAAAACGGTAAAACGTGGCGAGATTATTGAGCGAATTAAAATCGCCCGCAGCTTTGGTGATTTATCTGAAAACTCGGAATATGAATCAGCTAAAGATGAGCAGGCGTTTGTTGAAGGACGGATTAGCACACTTGAAAATATGATTCGTTTTGCACAAATTATTGACAATGACAATGTAGATTCTGATGAAATATCCATTGGTAAAACTGTCACTTTTGTCGAACAGCCTGATGGTGACGAAGAAGAGTACACGATCGTTGGTAAAGCAGAAGCGGATCCATTTTCTGGCAAGATTTCGAATGATTCACCGATTGCTCAAGCGGTTATCGGTAAAAAAGTTGGAGATATTGTTTCTATTTCTACTCCTGGTGGAGATATGCAAGTGAAAATTACAAAAGTTGGTTAATCTTAATCAGAGGGTTTAATGATTTAATACTAAGCTTCACGAACTAATTTTCGTGGGGCTTTTCTTATGTCCTACTAAAGTCCGATAGTATTCGAAATGCAAAACAAGTAGAATGAGGTATAAACAATTCAGGGGGAGAATATTGTGAGAAGTCCTTGGCGTTTTTTTATCATTATTGAAGCTTTGCTGGCAGTCTTTCTACTGTGGCAAGTTTCATCGAATCCACCCGTATTGGTTATGGTGGTATTTGGTATTTTAAATATCTATTGGGGATTACGCAAAAATCGTCGCCGCAAATTTCAACTTATTTTGGGTTCGTTGATTTTAATAATTTGCTTGGTAAATAGTCCGGCGACTTGGTTAATGCTTATTTTTGCGATTTTATTTTTGGGCTTAAAGGGAGTGGAAATTGCGGGTGTCTCTTTTCCAAGTTATTCCTTTAAAAATAAAAAGCAAATGATTATCGTGGCAACCGAAAACCCAACTGAGCATCAAGGCGAGAAAAAGAAACAGTCTTGGTTTGGCAACGATCGCATAGGCAATCAGGTTTTTGAATGGGATGATATCAATGTGGATCTTTTTGCTGGCGATACGATAGTAGATTTAGGGAATACTTTGCTTCCTAAAGAAGATAGTGTTGTAATTATTCGTAAAGTTTTTGGTCGAACTCGTATACTGGTTCCTTATGGAGTAGGAATTTTGTTCGAACATGCTACATTCTACGGGAAAGTTCATTTTGAAGATGAAGAAATAAGCTTGAAAAATGAATCATTGAAAATGTATAGTGATGACTATGATGATAGTCCAAGAAGAATAAAGTTGATTACGAATTCCTTACTAGGTGATGTCGAGGTGATTCGAGTATGATGGATAAGTTTTCGCGCGGTCATTTGGCATTTTATTCGGGGCTAGCAACTTTTCTATTGTTAATTACAACTCTTTATATGTACATGTATGCGATTGGCAAGAAAAATTTGATTGGTCAGCTAATAACTGCTAGAATTTTCTATATTCCTATGATTATTCATTTATTGATGATTGCATTCACGGTTGGAATTGTTGTGTATTTTTTAATTACATTCTTGCAGAAACAGCAGTTTAATAAGATTGAGGAAAAGCTTCAATATTTATCATCAGGTAATTATGATCATCCGAACTTAGATGCTTCTATGTCTCAAACTAAGGATTTATTGTTGATTAATGATGATATTAAAAAGATCCAACAAAAGCTGGTTAACATGTCAAGAGAGCTGCAGCAATTAAGCAGTCAGCCGCAGCTAGTAGACGGTACGACTAAGGAAAAAATATTAGAAGAGGAAAGACACCGCTTAGCCAGAGAATTGCATGATTCGGTGTCTCAGCAGCTGTTTGCGGCCATGATGATGATGTCAGCGCTAAATGAACAGTCTCAGTATTCTGATGAACTAGAGCCTTATAAGAAACATCTAGCTATGGTGGCGGACATAATTAATGCTGCTCAATCTGAAATGAGAGCGTTGCTACTTCACTTAAGACCTGTTAGCTTAGAAGGTAAAAGTTTACGTCAAGGAATTGAGCAATTATTGAAGGAACTGCAAACGAAAATTCAAATTCGTTTGAAATGGGATGTTCAAGATATTCAAGTTTCTTCGTCAATTGAGGATCAGCTGTTCCGTGTGGTCCAGGAATTACTCTCAAATACACTGCGGCATGCAAAAGCAAGTGAGTTAGAAGTGTATTTAAAAATTATTGGTCAAAATATCAGTTTACGTGTAATTGATGACGGAGTAGGTTTTGAAACCAATGACGAACACGCTGGTAGTTATGGATTAAGAAATATCCGGGAACGTATCGCCGGTGTAGGTGGTACAACAAAAATAATTAGTTTTAAAGGACAAGGAACGAGTATTGAGATTAAAGTTCCTTTAGTGAAGGAGGCAAAACATGATACGAGTGTTGTTGGTGGATGATCATGAAATGGTTCGTTTAGGAGTTTCTTCTTATTTATCTATTCAAAGCGATATTGAAGTAGTTGGTGAAGCTGAGAATGGTGAAGAAGGTTATGACAAGGCTTTGAACTTGCGGCCAGACGTCATTTTGATGGATTTGGTGATGGAAGTAATGGATGGCATCGAATCTACTAAAAAAATCCTAAATGACTGGCCAGAGGCTAAAATATTGATTGTAACGAGTTTTATTGACGATGAGAAGGTTTATCCAGCAATCGAAGCTGGTGCTTCTGGATATTTACTTAAAACGTCAACTGCCCATGAAATTGCGGATGCTATCAGAGCAACCTATAAGGGGGAGCGAGTTTTAGAGCCAGAAGTGACTACTAAGATGATGGAACAGCTGTCTAATCGTAATCGACACGTTCTTCATGAAGAATTGACCAATCGGGAGCAGGAAATCTTATTACTAATTGCTCAAGGTATGAGTAATCAAGAAATTGCTGACGAGCTATTTATTACATTGAAAACAGTCAAAACGCACGTATCAAATATTTTGGCAAAATTAGAAGTAGAAGATCGTACGCAAGCAGCTATCTACGCTTTCAAACACGGGTTAATAAAATAGAGGAGTTCCTCTGTTTTGTTAACCCGCTCTTTGTTATACTGGGAAAAGCGAAGAGATAACTCTCGAATTATAAAATACAGAAATTTGAAATTTAAGGAGATTGAGGATGAAACAAAGTTTTGTAATTGTCGGTCTTGGTCGTTTTGGTGGAAGTATTTGCCGGACTTTAGTAGAATCAGGTCAAGAGGTATTGGCAATTGACAGCAATGAAGACCGTGTCAATGAGTATATGAATGTTGCCACCCATGCAGTAGTTGCCAATGCTCAAGATGAAATGACGTTGCGTTCGTTAGGCATTCGCAATTTTGACCATGTGATAGTAGCAATTGGTGAGGATATCCAGGCGAGTATACTAGTTACTTTAATGTGTAAAGAAATGGGTGTTCCTAATATATTGGCAAAAGCTCAGAATGAATACCATGCAAGAGTTTTAGAGAAAATCGGAGCAGATAGAGTAGTTCATCCGGAAAGAGATATGGGCTATAGGATTGCTCATAATTTAGTTTCAAAAAACATATTAGACTATTTGGAGCTTTCTGCAGAATATTCTTTAGCAGAAGTGGTAGTAACTAACAAAAAGTTTTATGGAAAAACTCTTCAAGAACTAGACTTTCGTCAAAAATTTGGTTTAAACGTAGTGGCTATTCGCCGGAATAATGATGAACCGATTGTATCTCCGCCTGCTGAAGAAATCGTACAGCAAAATGATCACCTGGTTGTAATTGGGTTGAATGAAGACGTGGATTATCTTGACGAGAAAATGAACGGATAGGAGTCTGACAGGATGAAATTAACAGTAACACCAGCTGCACAAAAATGGTTCAAGGAAGAAATTGTTGTAAATGAAGGACAAGGGATAAAGTTTTATGGGAAAGTATATGGTAAAACTCAAGTACATGATGGATTTTCTGTGGGGATGGCAGTTGATACACCAGAAAAACCATTGATTACTGAAAAGTTAGGTGGTAGGCTATTCTTTGTGGAAGAAGCAGATGAATGGTTTTTTAAAGGGTATAATTTAGTTGTTGATTATGATAATGATCTTGACGAACCTAAATATGAATTTGATGAAGCTTAGAGGTGAATAGAATGTTATCAATTATTGTTCCTTGCTTTAACGAAGAGGAAGCAATTCCTCTTTTTTTTGAGGAAATGGAAAAAATCCAGCCACTTACTGGAAAAAACTTTGAATATATCTTTATTGATGATGGTTCAAATGATGGTAGCTTGAAATCTATAAAAAGATTGTCATCGGTTAAGGGATCTAAAATAAGATATATTTCTTTTTCGCGTAATTTTGGAAAAGAAGCGGCATTATATGCAGGTCTGCAAGCATCCAAAGGTGTTTTGGTTACTGTAATGGATGTTGATTTGCAAGATCCACCAGAGCTGTTGCCTCAAATGATTCAAATGATTGAGTCTTATGACATAGATTGTGTTGGTACTAGGCGTGCTGATCGTAAAGGTGAACCGCCGATACGAAGTTTTTTTGCGAAGAGATTTTATCATTTGATAAATAAAATTAGTGATACTTATATGGTTGATGGTGCCCGAGACTATCGGTTAATGACTAGACAGATGGTAGATGCTGTTTTGGAAGTAACGGAGTATAATCGATTCTCTAAAGGGATATTTAGTTGGGTTGGATTTAAAACCGAATATATTTCTTTTGATAATCGTGAGCGTGCTGCCGGTGAAACATCGTGGTCTTTTTGGAAATTGTTTAATTATTCAATTGACGGTATTATTAATTTTTCGGATGCGCCTTTGAATATTGCTTCATTTGTAGGAGCCTTGTCTTGCGTAGGGTCTGGAGTTGCATTACTTTTCATTATTTTCCGAGCATTAATATTTGGGGATCCGACATCTGGTTGGCCCTCAATGGTATCGATTTTGCTTTTTATTGGTGGATTGCAGCTTTTATCATTGGGGATTATTGGGAAATATATTGGAAAGATTTTTCTGGAGACGAAGAAGAGGCCAATTTATATTGTAAAAGAAACTGAAGATAAGAAAAACAGTCTAAAAGATTAGCACAATCGGCTAACCTTTTAGACTGTTTTTAATACCCTCTTCTCAACTCAATCTGATTCTCTACAAGTTTCCCCTCAGCTACATAACTCTTCAAATTTTTCAAAAAGATAGTCATAAACTTCCGTTGAAAATCGACAGTCATTCCGGAGATATGTGGGGTGATTAATAAATTTTCTAATTCCCACAGTTCACTATCGACAGGCAAAGGCTCTTCCTCAAATACATCGAGTGCAGTAAAAGCAATTTGCTGTTCCTTGAGTGCGGTTGCTAATTCTTTGGTGTGCACACAGTCACCACGACCTACGTTTATGAAGACAGCATCAGGTTGCATATGACTGAAGACGTCACTATTAAAAATGTGATAAGTGGCTTCTGTTCCTGGAAGGATACCAACAACGATGTCCATGCCTTCAGCAATCTTTGCTAAATTTTTAATAGAATAGGTTTCGATAAATCCACTCACTGGATGTCCAGTGGTATTAATGCCGTACACGTTAACACCTAAACCTCGAAGTGAAACGGATAGTTGTTTACCAATATGACCAGTGCCAACGATTAACAAGTTTTTACCTGAAAGCTGATCATAGTGAATACCTGTTTGGTCCCATTTTTTGACTGCTTGATTTTTGATTGCTTGACCGATTCCACGGTAGTATGTGAGTAAGGTTCCAATAACATGTTCACTGATCGATAGAGAATGAATTCCGCTGCCATTAGATAGGAATATGCCCTTTTTTTCAAATTCGGATAAAGGCAAGTAATCAACACCAGCTGAAACAGCTTGCACCCATTTTAAGTTTGAGTGATTTAATAGCTGAAGTTCTTTTTCCCGTTTCCAACCGACGGAAATTTCAACGTTGTTTAGCTCGTCATCAGCTAATTCCGTACTAACTTGATAGTTTGGCGCAATTTCCTGTATTTTAGTCACGAATTCTTTACGAAAGGCTTTTTGTAAATAAATAATTGGTTTTTGCATTTTGTTCACCTCGACATTCATTCTATCAAATTATCGACAAAAAAACTGTTTACAGCTTTGTAAACAGTTAAGTATTGGGCAATTTCATTTTTGGATAATTGTTGCTGACTTGAAAATAGATAAAAACACTAATACAAGTGATTAGCAGGCTTGAATCAAAACTAGCATCAAAGAACATGATAATCATGGATACAATCGTAGGAATTGTCGCGCAGAAAATAATTGTTTTGAATGTTTCAAAAAAAGTGACCTGCCGAAGTCTAAACTTGGCGAATAGGTGACCAGCAATTGCGGTAAACAATAAGGTTACGATTAAATTTATGATTGTTGGGTAGAGTGCAGCTAACAGCATAACAATAGGTGCCCAAACTGGTAACTGAAGATTCTCCAACTCTGCTCGCAAACCTTTACCAGTAAGTTCGCTGAAGGGTTCTTTCTCATAAGAAAAGTGTAAAACATTATCACCAAATAGGGAAGTACTAACACCGCCCATATCAGGTAACGCTAAAACAGCTTCCTTTTTTAATAGACCGACACTAAAATAGTTTCCGACTAAATCATTTGCAACATCCTTCTCTGTACGTTTACCTTCAGGATCAAAGGTCAAAATGATAGAGTTTGTCTGATAGATAAAGCCATTATTTGAGCCTTCCGCTTGAATCTCGCCGTTTTCTATTTGGAAATCGGGCACTTTCTGAGCAATTTTTGTGCTGTCACTTTTAATTTCCTGCAGTACCTGCATTCCTTCGTAAACTATCGGTAGGGATAAAAAGATACTTAGAACAATAAGATAAATGATTGCTTTCCAGAAAGGAATATCTTTTGCATCTTTCAGTGTGGAAAAGCGAAAAGTCGCTCCTTTTATTAATTGACTAAATGTCATATGATCGCTCCAATCTATCAATCATTGTAGCGAAGTACTACTGGAATAACAAGGCAATGGGAAAAAAAGATAAAAGAATTTATACAGTGAATTGACTATGACAAAAGACTACTGTAAGGTACAAAGTGGAATTATGAGAAGGGTGAAAGTGAATGAACTATTATCGTAAATTTGAAAGCTATTTAAAAGAAAAAAAACTTTGGGAAATATTTATCTACTTATTCTTTGGTGGTTTGGCAACGGTGGTTAATATTGTAACCTTTACTATTGCATATCAAATGTTTCATTTAAGCTGGCCGATTTCTAACACGATTTCATGGATTTGCTCGGTGTTATTTGCTTTTGTGACCAATAAGCTATGGGTTTTTCAATCAAAAACGGAGACACTTGGGGCATTGACCTGGGAATTTAGCAAGTTCTTGTTTGCTAGGATTATTTCCTTTGGTATGGATATGGCATGCATGTATTTATTCATTGATATATTTAGTACAGGGAATTTAGTAGCTAAAATTATTACTCAAATTGTAGTAGTGGTGGCTAATTATGTATTTAGTAAAGTATTTATCTTCAAGAAAGTAGAAATTATTGAAGAATCCTCTTCAAAATCGGAAGAAAAGTAAGCATATACTTTGAAAAGCCTGTGATAATCTGATAAGATTTTAATGTACCTATTTCTAAGGAGGAAATAAAAAATGGCTTATACTTTACCTGAATTACCTTACGCATATGACGCATTGGAACCATACATTGATGAAGAAACAATGCATTTACATCACGAAAAGCATCACAACACGTATGTGACGAATTTAAATGCAGCAATCGAAAAGTATCCTGAGTTAGGTGAACTATCAATCGAAGAATTGATGATTAATTTAAATGAAGTTCCTGAAGATATTCAAACAGCAGTTCGCAACAATGGGGGCGGACATGCTAATCATAGCTTCTTCTGGAAAATTATGGCACCAAATGCTGGTGGCAAACCAACTGGAGCAATTAAAGATGCGATTGATGAAGCCTTTGGCGATTTCGAAAAAATGAAAGAAGAATTTAAAATTGCTGCAACTGGTCGTTTTGGTTCTGGTTGGGCTTGGGTAGTTGTCAATAATGGAAAACTAGAAATTACCTCTACACCAAATCAAGATACGCCACTTTCAGAAGGTAAAACACCTGTTTTAGGTTTAGACGTTTGGGAACATGCTTACTATTTAAAATATAAAAATGTTCGACCTGACTACATCGCAGCTTTCTGGGATGTTGTGAATTGGGACCAAGTGAACAAAAACTTTGAAGCAGCAAAATAATTTTGAAGTAACGAGACACTCATTTCTTGAGTGTCTTTTTTGGTTACTTGTGAAGTTTCAAGGGTTTAAACTTAAAATTTTTTATAGAAAATTTTGCTCTTTTATGAAAAACGTTGAAACCTTATCGGCTATGTGAGAAAATGAACTGTAAAAATCGTAAATAGAGGTGTGCCATGAGTCGTTGGAAGAAAGTCATCGTTGGAATATTAATTCTCGTAAATTGCCTAGTTGGAGGCGCAACAATTTATGCGGTACAGGTAACAAAAGACGCTAGTCAAATGGTGGACAATATTCGTCAAACTGTTAAACGAAACAGTTCAAGGGCAGATAAAGATACGCCAAATATCGATAATGCTGAGCCGTTCTCGATTCTTTTATTAGGCGTAGATACTGGGGATTTAGGTCGTGATGAACAAGGGCGATCAGATAGTATGATGGTGGTAACCGTTAATCCTCAACAGAAGAAATCAACTATTGTGAGTTTGGGTAGAGATACACTATCGAAAATTGTTGGGTATGGTACCAACGATAAATTGAATCATGCCTATGCTTTTGGCGGCGAGGGTATGGCGATGGACACCATCGAAAATTTATTAGATATTCCAATTGATCATTATGTAACGATTAATATGCGTGGTCTGAAGGACCTAATTGATGCAGTCGGTGGTATTGAGGTTGATAATCAATATGATTTTGAGCTTGATGGTATCGAAGTTGCAAAAGGTAAACAAACCTTAGACGGTGAGACAGGTTTGGCTTATGCACGTATGCGTTATGAAGATCCAGAAGGTGATGTTGGTCGTCAAAAACGCCAACGTGAAGTTGTTACAAAGATTTTGAACAAGGCAATGTCGATCAATGGTGTAAGCAATTATCGGAAGATTTTAAAAGCTGTTGAAAAGAACATGAAAACAGATCTTTCTTGGGATGATATGTTAGATATTGGGACAGATTACTTGCCAGCCTTTAAAAAGATTGACCAGAAACAACTGGATGGCGAAAGCCAGCTGATTGACGAAATTTATTACCAAATTCTCGGAACCAATGAATTGCTCAATATTCAAAATACTTTGAAGAAGCAATTGAATCTACCAACAGCTAAAACTTTACCCAATTTGGCAGACCCTGACTCATACAATTTGTTTTATGATGATACAGATGGTAGTTCTTCAGAAGCTGGTACTCAAGATACAACTGAGTATGATGCTACCAATACTTACGATCAACAAGGCACTTATGATCCAGGAACAGCCAACGACTACGGAAATACCTATAACACAGAAGATACTACTGGTTATGATCAAAACCAACAACAGTATGACAATGGCTATAATCAACAAGCACCTGCGGAGGACTATTTGCAGCCTGCGACAGGATATGGATACTAAACTAAATATTGCACAGGCTAGGCAGAAATTTCTGTTTAGTCTTTTTTTTACTGACAAAAAAATGGTTTGCTTTAAGTAAAAAACAAACCATTTCCAAGACTATTTTTTTGTCAGTTTTACAACGACTTCACAACGAGCAGTTTGGGGAAACATATCAACTGATTGCAGGTAATCAACATTGTAAATTTCTGACAAGGGCTTAAGATCTCTTGCTAATGTTGAAACATTGCAGGAAATATAAATCAATTGTTGGCTAGGTTGTTTTACTATAGCAGTCAATATCTTTTCGTCTAGCCCTGTTCTGGGTGGATCAACGATAATAGCATCAGGCTTAAAGCCTTCTCTTAACCATTTGGGCAGCAGTTCTTCAGCAGAGCCTACTTCATAATGGGTATTTGCTAACCCCATTTTCGAAGCATTCTTTTGCGCATCTTGAATAGCTTGAGGAATTATATCCATTCCTCTGACCTCTTTGGCCTGATCAGCTAAAGATAACCCAATCGTACCAACACCACAGTAGGCATCTACAATAGTCTTATCTTTTTTTAAATCTAAGGCTTTCAAAGCTTCTTCATACAAAACTTTGGTTTGTGACGGATTCAACTGGAAAAAAGCACGAGCAGAGAGTTCAAAAGAAACTTGATTGATTTGTTCATCAATTGTTTCTTTTCCCCATAAGTGGATCGTTTCATCTCCCATAATCAGAGAAGTTTTTTTATCCTGAATATTTTGCATCACAGAAACGACTTCCGTACAACGCTGATTCAGTTCACGAATAAACGCATTTACTTGAGGAATTTTTTTTGTTTTTGAAATAAGGACTAATTGAACTTCTCCAGTCTCAATACCTACACGAACCATCAATGTACGCAAAATTCCAGAATTTTTCTTTTCATTATAAATGGGGATTGAATATTTTGTCAGCAACTGTACAGCTGTGTTCATTACCTGTTGAGTTGCTGGTTGTTGAACGAGACAATCGGTAATCGGTACTAAGTGGTGTGAATTGTTTTGATAAAGACCGGCCTCCACTTGATTCGTTTTGTCAATCTTTCGTAGTTGGAACTGTGCTTTGTTACGGTAGCGCCAAGGATTTTCCATCCCTAGAGTACTGCGGAGTTCGTATTGCTGGAAGCCCTTCGGTTTGTATTTTTCCAGAGCTTGCTTTAATAAATCTTTTTTAAAGATCAGTTGCTGGTTATAAGCCAAATGCTGCAGTTGACAGCCGCCACATTCTTCATAAACAGGGCAAGGAGGTGTGATCCGAGCATTGCTTGCCTCCTTGACACGAACCAACTCTGCTTCAGCGTAACGAGGAGTAGCTTTAGTGATTTTGGCAATGATAGTTTCTTTAGGGAGAGCTCCCTTGACGAAAACGATGAGCCGCTTATAATAAGCAATGCCTTCGCCGTTAATACCTAGTCGTTTAATTTTTAGAGTTAGAGATTGATTGGTTTTCAATTGAACAGCCATAATCTGCTCCTTTCTGGCTACATTTTAGCATAATTTTACCAAAGAAGCTGTTTTCTATGATAGAATTAATGTTCGCAAAGGAGGTCTATCAATGATTATTACTATCAGTAAAGTAAACAAGGGCCGGAATGCTTTTTACGAAGTAGAACTGTCTAACGGAGAAGTTTTGCGTGTTTCAGAGGATACCTTAATTAATTATCGTTTATTAAAAGACCGAGAAATTACCGAAGCAGAAATTACTGAAATAAAAAAAGCCAGTAATGAAGACGCAGGGTTTCAATTAGCATTAAACTATTTAAGTTATCAGATGCGGACAGAAAAAGAAATTTATAGCTATTTAAAGGAAAAAGAGATCGACTTTTCTGATCGGAAGAAAATTGTCGCGCGTTTAAGAGAAATGAATCTGCTAGATGATACAACATTTGGTGAGAGCTTTGTGCGAACCCAAATGCGTTTAGGTGACAAAGGCCCCCGTGTTATCAGACAAAAGCTTAAGGAAAAAGGACTAAATGACCAAGACATTGAAATAAGTCTTGGACTATACGAAGAAGAGATACAATACGAGATCGCTTTACGTGCAGCTGAAAAAGCTATGCGGAAATTCCATGATAAAAGCGTAAGAGAAACACAGCAGAAGCTGCAACAAACGTTGATGACGAAGGGATTCTCTTCTGACATTATCAAACTAGCAATTGACGGACTGGATTTTGAAGAAGTGCAGGAACAAGAAGAAGATGCACTAGAAATACAAGGTGATAAGCTTTGGCGAAGGAATCAACGTTTTGATAGAGCTAAAAGAAAGCAAAAAGTGAAGCAAAGCTTATATCAAAAGGGCTTTACATTAGATGCCATTGATGTATTTATTGCGAAAAAAGAGGAAGAAGAAGATGAATAACAATTCTTGGGAATCTTGGACAACAGAGAGGATTCAGCAATTTCAAGTTGAATTTTTGGAGTGGTATCAAAAGGAAAAAAGAAATTTGCCATGGCGATACAATCAAGATCCTTACCGGGTTTGGATTTCGGAAATCATGCTGCAGCAAACACGAGTAGATACTGTGATTGACTACTACTATCGTTTTATGGAAGCTTTCCCTTCAATAGCAGATTTGGCTGAAACACCGGAAGATAAGTTGCTGAAAATCTGGGAAGGGTTGGGTTATTACTCACGAGCTAGAAACTTACAAACTGCAGCCAAACAAATTTTGAACGAATTTAGTGGTCAATTTCCTCATACCATTGATGATATCAGATCTTTAAAAGGAATTGGTCCTTATACAGCGGGAGCAATTGGTAGTATTTCTTTTAAACTGCCAGAACCGGCAATAGATGGAAATGTAATGCGGGTAGTCAGCCGGTTATTTTGTATTGAAGCTGATATTGCTAAAGCCAGCAGTCGGAAAATTTTTGATGAAGCGATGCGGAAAATCATCAGCCATGAAGAACCAGGAGATTTTAACCAAGCAATGATGGATTTAGGTTCATCTATTTGTACTCCGACTGCACCAAAGTGCGAAGTGTGTCCGATACGTGAGTTTTGTTTAGCTTTCAAAGAACAGCGCCCAACGGAATTCCCAGTAAAAAGTAAAAAAATGAAGCCTAAGGATGTTTACTATGTGGCAGGAATAATTGAAAACAACCAGCAGGAATTTTTATTGGAGCAGCGGCCTGATTCAGGATTACTAGCCAGCATGTGGCTGTTCCCATTAGAAGAAATTTCAGCTGCAAAATTCACGGAACTAAAAAGCAGTTATACAGAAGAGGTGAATCTCTTTTCTAGTGAACTAGTAGCAGAAGACAGTCCAATAATTTTTTCTGCTGATCCGGTAGTTTGGCAGAAAAAAATACTGGGAGAGGTCACCCATATCTTTAGTCATTTGCGTTGGCACATTTTAGTTTTTTATGGTCGAACGAATGATACACTTATAGATCGCGGTACATGGGTAAAAAGAGCAGATTTTGATGACTTCGTTTTTCCAAAACCTCAGCAAAAAATGCTTGGAGTATGGGAAAAGAATCAAACATCTGACAATCATTGGTAGGCAAGCGCCTGATTTATTGCTATAATAATTTTGATGTCGGTGTGATAACACCCAAACAAATGCGAAAACTAAATTTCGCTGAGGGAAGGGTAGCTATGGGAGTTCCAAAAGAAGGAGAGTTTATAACCATTAAGAGTTATAAACACGACGGCAGCTTGCATCGAACGTGGCGGGATACCATGGTATTAAAAACAAGTGAGTGCTCGATTATCGGATTGAATGATCATACATTGGTCACCGAATCAGATGGTCGCAGATGGGTTACTCGTGAACCAGCAATTGTTTATTTTCACACGAAATACTGGTTCAATGTAATAGCAATGATCAGAGAGAAAGGAGTTTCCTACTATTGTAATCTAGCATCACCTTATGTATTGGATGATGAAGCTTTAAAGTATATCGACTATGATTTAGATGTCAAAGTCTTTCCAGATGGAGAGAAACGACTGTTAGATGTTGATGAATATGAAGCCCACAGCAAACAGATGCATTACTCCAAGGAAATTGATTTTATTTTGAAAGAAAATGTCAAGATTCTCGTTGATTGGATTAACAATGGCAAAGGTCCTTTTTCTCCAGGCTATATTGATATTTGGTATGACCGCTACAAGCAATTGTCGCGGAAATAAAAAGAAACTGCTGATTTGAATCAGCAGTTTTTTATAGGTCTTTTTTCATGTGAATATGATCAATGCCGACTTCTTGGAAAACTTCACCATAGGTCTGATAATCATGTGCTTTATAAAATGTTTGAGCACTTAACTGAGCATCTAGCCGAATCTGTTGGAAGCCTTGCTGCTTAGCAAAGAGCTCAGCTTCCTGAAGAAGAGCATCTCCCAATTTTTGACCACGAAATTCTTTTAGGACAGCCATTCGCTGTAGTTTCAACTCTTGTGTATTCAACGGAAGCAAGCGAACAGTAGCCGCAGCGTTTTGTTCATCGGTATACAGGACGAAGTGAATGCTGTAGGCTTCATCCTTATCGATTTCTCGTTCTAAAGGAACTCCTTGTTCTTGAATAAACACCTTGTGACGGATTTTGACAGCGTCCAAATAGATCTCGCTCATTGTATCTTTAGTGATTAAGATTTTCATTTTTTTCACCTTCCTAGTTCAAAAAAACTGCTTCAATGGACTCACTGTTGTATACTATATAACAAATCATATAAAAGAGGTATCTAAATGTTTGAAAAACTCAAAAATTCAAAATTGATGTTCTGGTCTTTAGAGCTATTGATTTTAGCAACCTTGATTTGGGTTTCGTCGCGGATTGATTTTGTCTTTCAACCGATTGGCACATTTTTCACGACGTTATTTGCTCCGGTCTTGATTGCTGGCTTTTTGTATTATTTATTAAATCCCCTTGTACGATTACTGACTCGTTTAGGAATGAAACGGATTTTGGCAATAGCTCTCATTTTTCTTTTATTAATCGTGCTGATTGTTCTGATGGTCATGAGTATTATTCCTAATCTGATCCAGCAATTGGCTTCACTGGCTGCCAGTATACCAAGCTTTATCTTGGATATGCAATCCTGGCTGAAGGAAATCAGTGATCAGGCAACTCATTTTCCTTTGTTCCAACAATTGGATGTCGACAAATACATCAATAATCTTGATGTTTCTGCGGGGACAATTTTACAACAGTTCTTAGGAGGAGTGACTACTAGTTTAAGTTCATTAATTAGCAAAATAGCCACAGTCGCTGTCTTGCTTGTTACAGTGCCGTTTATTCTATTTTACATGTTGAAGGATGGCGAGAAATTAGTTCCTAATATCGAACGAGCTTTACCTGCGAAACAACGTGAAAATATTAAAGAGTTATTAGGACAAATGAATAAGACCTTGTCAGACTATATTAGTGGTCAGGCAATTGAATGCTTATTTGTTGGAACGTTTACTTTTTTAGGGTACTTATTAATTGGCGTCGATTACGCCTTCTTGTTTGGAGTTATTGCTGGATTGACTAACCTGATTCCTTATTTAGGGCCTTATCTAGGTTTAGCACCTGCACTAATCTACAGTTTTTTTGATAGTCCAGTTAAAGCACTTTTGTGTATCGTTATAGTTGTAATTGTTCAACAAATTGATGGAAATGTCATTTACCCCAACGTAATTGGTAAATCTTTAAATATCCATCCCTTAACTATCATCTTAATTCTATTGGTTGCTGGGAACTTAGCAGGTATTTTAGGAGTCTTTCTAGGGGTTCCCGTTTATGCAATTTTAAGAACACTGGTGATTTTTATTGTAAAAATTTTCAAGGAAAGTAAAAAAGAGGAACGGGAACAAGAGATTTTAAGTTAAATTGCAACAAAGATTGCATAAAAACTAGTGTTGTGATACGATTTTATTGTGGCCGAGTGCCACTTTTTTTTAACAGTTTATAAAATAAGGAGCGAATGCAATTATGAATGCTGACCCCGATAGTCAGTCGTTAGTCTTCCAACTTTTACTATTAGTTGTGTTGACTTTGATCAACGGATTTCTTGCTGCGGCAGAAATTGCGGTTGTATCAGTTAATAAAAACCGTGTAGAACAAAAAGCTGAAGAGGGAAATCTTAAATCCAAGAAGCTTTTGGAAATCATAAGACACCCAAACAACTTTTTATCAACAATACAAGTTGGGATCACTTTAGTTAATATCTTGTCAGGGGCTTCCTTGGCAGATAGTCTCTCTGCTCGTTTAGCACCTGTTCTAGGTGGGACTGCAGTAGCTAAAACTCTCGCGAATGTATTAATCATGCTTTTGTTAACTTATGTTTCAATTGTATTTGGTGAATTATATCCTAAGCGAATTGCTATGACCCATACAGAGAGTGTGGCCCAAGTAACATCAAGTGTGGTTAGAAAATTAGGCGTCATTGCTAAGCCCTTCGTTTGGCTGTTAACAGCTTCAACGAACCTGCTGGCTAAGATAACACCAATGAAGTTTGATGATGAAGATACAAAAATGACTCGTGATGAAATGCGGTACATGCTTGAAAACGAGGGCATCCTTGAGACAGAAGAACTTGAAATGCTGCAAGGTGTTTTCTCTTTAGATACAAAAGTAGCCCGTGAAGTCATGGTTCCCCGTACCGATTCATTTATGATTGATATTAATGACCCGGTAACTGAAATTGTCGATGAAATTTTAAGTGAGAGTTATTCACGTATTCCTGTGTACGATGAAGATAAAGACAAGATCATAGGAATCGTTCATACGAAAAACTTACTGAAAGCAGCAAGAGAATGCGGCTTTGAAAACATCGATCTGCATAAAATTATTCAGGAGCCGTTGTTTGTACCAGAAACTATCTTTATTGATGATTTATTGTACGAGTTGAAAAAGACGCAGAATCAAATGTCTATTTTACTAGATGAGTACGGAGGAATGGTAGGCCTGGTAACTTTAGAAGATCTATTGGAGGAAATCGTTGGCGAGATTGACGATGAATCCGATGAAATTGAAAAACTTTATGAGAAGGTTTCAGATACGGAGTACTTAATCAATGGAAAAATGTTGATTGATGAGTTTAATGAAGAATTTGACACTAGTCTTCATATGAGTGATGTAGATACAATGGCTGGTTATTTGATCACTGCACTAGGGACCATTCCTGATGAAGGTGAAAAACTTTCTTTTGACGTTGACAATTTAACCTTGATCTCTGAAGAAATGGAAGGCTCTAGGGTATTAACCGTCCGCGCAATTTTCCATCCTGATGAAGATAAAGGTGTAGAACCTGAAGAAGAACGTCGTTTGTTTACTAAGGATTTTGAAGATGACGAACCAAGAAGATAACCGTTAAGGACTAATCTCGTTTAGAGAATTAGTCCTTTTTTTATCAAATTTCTTCTCCGTAGTCGACAGGTTTATCATATTCACCTGGGGCATAATCGTAGGTGTGTCCATAGATGAAAACTGGCATACCGATATAACTGTACTTGTAAATTTTCTCCACTTTATTTAAGGGTGTGTTGATGCAGCCGTAGCTTCCAAATCCAGTTTTAAAAGCTTCAGGGTCGCCAAAGGCTTCTTTTTTGTGTTCAGTATCATGTATCCCAATTTCGGTGATGGTTTGACCATAGCTCAAAAAAGGCATCCAGTAGTTCACTGGCACACGGTAGCTACCATCACCTGTGATGAGCGCTCCGCTTAAGTAAGTATTTTTTTGTTTATCCATAATTGTGTGAAAACCAGGGATAGTGGCTGTTTCTTTGATAAATTGACCAGTAATCACATTGGTACTAACCACTTTTTTACCCTTGTGAAAGCAATACATTTTTTGATTTTCTAAATCAACCTCAATATAATTTTGTTTTACGTGCAGCGGTTGCTTTGATGGATTACCTTTTAAAGGAAGCTCGATTGACTCAATTTTGCTGTCTAACAATTGTTTATTTAATAATTTTACTGCTTTTTCTGTATCAATGTACCAACCGTAGTTACCGACATTTTTAAAACGCAAATGTTCGCCATGCACATTTACAAAATCAACGGGACGATCGATTGTGGAATACTTTTGATTTAGTTTTTGAACCAATTGAGTAGTCAATAAAGAATCCAGCGTTCCAGACTCATTTACAGAAGCAATAATCATATTTTTTGATAAAGGAATTTTCTTTTTAGCAATGATTAATGATCTATCCTCAGTTAGAAGCTGGTTCAAATCTCGAACGGTTGATTTTAGGTTTTCACTTGTGAGCTCAGGTTTAACATAAAAGTCCGTTAGCTGGTATACCTCCTTCAAACTTCCAACAGTCATATCTTGATAAAGAACCTTAATCAATTGTTGTCGATCGATCTGAGTGCCTTGCTTCTCGGGCTGAATTACAAATTTCTGATTTTTATGACTTACAAGTGCTGATTGATTTTCTATCTCAATACCAAAGTCAGCAGCATTGATTTGGGTAGTTACCTGTTCCATTGTTCTATTTGCTAGGGGCAGTAAAGTAGAGGCGTGGTGCAGATTAGCTTTTAGAAAATCCTCCGAGATCTTGTAAGGCTGGCCGATTGTTAAGAGAATCGGAGTATTATTTTGTGTTAAAGAGATAGAAACTGTTTGATATGTTTTTTCTAATTTCTTCTGAGATTGTTGGATAGTTAAGCCGCCAACTGAAGTAGTATTTACTTTTGCCCAGGGAAGGAAATGGCTCCTAAAATAGATAAAAAGAAAGAGCAAACTTAGAAGCAGCAAGAGTAAGAATTTTTTAATAAAATTTTTGGATAAATACATGAGGTCCTCCTTTAAAATGGGTTAGACTAAAGCAAGAGTGTAAATAGACGCTTTTCTGAAATTTTTGCAACCTTATTGTAACATAAGAAATGTTTTTGTAAATATAGTTAATTAAAAAGTATGTGCTTTTTTAACAGAAAATTTTCAAAAATCAGAAAGGGATGAAGATTTTCTGTAAAAACGTTTTCAACTTTCCTATTTCTGGGCATCCGTGCTATACTAATTGGGTTGAAATTTGTTAAAGGGAGTAAACTCATGAATAATCCTAAATTAAAAGAACAGGTTGACAGTCGTCGTACATTTGCGATTATTTCCCATCCAGATGCCGGGAAAACAACGATTACTGAACAACTTTTACTATTCGGAGGCGCAATTCGCCAAGCTGGAACGGTCAAAGGTAAAAAAACCGGAAACTTTGCAAAATCTGACTGGATGGATATTGAAAAACAACGTGGGATTTCGGTTACCAGTTCAGTAATGCAATTTGACTATGAAGGTAAACGTGTCAATATTTTAGATACACCAGGGCACGAAGATTTCTCGGAAGATACTTATCGTACATTAATGGCGGTTGATAGCGCTGTGATGGTAATTGATAGTGCAAAAGGGATTGAGGCACAGACAAAGAAACTATTCCAAGTTGTTAAACGACGAGGAATTCCTATTTTTACTTTTATAAATAAATTGGACCGGGATGGTCGAGAACCACTAGATTTATTAGAAGAGTTGGAAGAATTGTTAAACATTGAATCTTATCCGATGAATTGGCCGATTGGTATGGGTAAAGGACTTGAAGGTCTTTATGATATTCATAACAAACGAATTGAGTTGTATCGCCCAGAACAGTATGAAGGTGAACGGTTTGTTGAATTAACTGATGGTGAAATTGCTAGTGAACATCCATTAAAAGAACAATCAATTTATCAGGATGTTCTAGGTGAAGTAGAATTAGTCCAAGAAGCTGGTGATGCTTTTGACTTGGAAAAAATTGCTAAAGGGGAACAAACACCAGTATTTTTCGGATCAGCCTTAACTAATTTTGGCGTTCAGACATTTTTGGAAACCTTTGTTCATTTAGCGCCAAAACCCTACGCGCATAAAACTGAAGAGGGAACTGAAATTTCCCCTTATGAAAATGAATTTTCAGGTTTTGTGTTCAAGATTCAAGCCAACATGAATCCTAATCATCGTGATCGGATTGCTTTTGTACGAATTTGCTCAGGTACTTTTGAACGCGGAATGGATGTAAACTTAAATCGAACAGATAAAAAGATGAAATTGAGTAATGTAACCCAGTTTATGGCAGATGCTCGAGAAAATATCGAGGAAGCTGTTGCTGGTGATATTATTGGGATTTACGATACTGGTAACTATCAAATCGGAGATACACTGTATGAAGGAAAACTAAAAGTTGCTTATGAAGAGCTGCCTTCTTTTACACCGGAATTATTTATGAAAGTTACCGCAAAAAACGTTATGAAACAAAAATCGTTTCACAAAGGAATTAATCAGCTTGTACAAGAAGGTGCAATTCAACTGTATAAAACCTATCTTACTGACGATTACATCATAGGAGCGGTAGGACAGCTGCAGTTTGAAGTTTTCCAATATCGGATGCAAAATGAGTACAATGCAGAAGTAGTTATGACACCGATGGGACATAAAATTGCTCGTTGGATTAAACCAGAAGACTTGGATGAGCGAATGAGCTCTAGCCGAAATATTTTGGCTAAAGACCGTTTTGATCAACCGCTATTTTTATTTGAGAACCAATTTGCTATGCGTTGGTTTGCCGATAAATATCCGAACGTAGAATTGAAGAGCTTGATGTAGAATATTACGGACCACTTTTTAGAGGAGATGCTCAATGTTAAAGCAGCTTAGTAAGTACAACCATTTACTGATTCTATTCATCTTGAGCATTTTTTATATGATGCCGATGTTTTTGTATTCGGGTATCATCCATTTCAGCATGCAAGACACCTATTTTCATTTATCGCGTATAACTGGAATGAGTAATGTATGGACTAGTCCAGTAAATTACGCGTCTTTTCACCATAACGGATCAATGATCAACCAGTTTTATCCCTGGTTGACCATTTATCCTGCTTATTTATTTTATAAAATAACTGGGAGTATGGTTTGGGGTTATAAAATATATTGTTGGTTCATCACCTTGGCAACTTTACTTATTTCTTATTATTCAATTTTTAAAATGAAAAAAAGTACCAATATTGCTCTGATATTTTCAGCTGTCTATACATTTTCGGCATATCGGGCTACGGATCTTTTTTACCGAGGCTCTTTAGGTGAAGCTGTGGCAATGACCTTCTTTCCGATGGTTTTAGCAGGGACGTATGAAATTTTTATTGGAAATGAGAAAAACTGGCGCCTTTTAACCTTTGGTATGACTTTAATTGTCTATACCCATCTACTTTCCGTAGCAATGCTTGCAGTAATGATTGCTTTCTTTCTAATCATTTCTTTTCCTTTTTGGGCGAACAAAGTGAAACGTTTAAAAGCATTGTTTAAAGCGACAGGAGCGACTGTTCTGCTTTCTCTGGCATTTATTGTTCCTTTTTTAGAACAAATGACTCAACTGAATTTGTACACTCCTAAAGGTGTATCTCTGGAAGGGTTTGACTATCGCCGTCTATTAGGTAATTTGATTTTTAATCGCATCAACGGATTTTCAATCGGTTTGTTTTTATTGCTAGCTATCTTTATGACCATAGTAGGTTGGAAAAAATTGAAGAAACCAGATATCGTCATTTTCATTGTTGGCGTACTGATGTTTATCTCTACAACAAGATTATTGCCTTGGGATAAGCTTAGCACAACACCGTTGTTAACTATTCAATTTGTATGGCGTTTGAATGCCATTGTAACTTTGTTATTGGCCTACAGCTTTAGTGTTTCCTTTGACTCTAAAAAGGCAGTTGTAAGAATAAATAGGCAGATATTACTATTGCCAATTATTGTAATTCTTCATATTGTGTCTATTTTTAATCTTTATAATTCAGATAAAGTATACAATTTAGTAGCAAGAAATGATGACATGAGAACGGTAATTCAAGATAGTGATATAACAGGAATAGATAATTTACTGCACAACATTGATTATGCCAATCAACAAGTAGTAGAGAATATGGATGTGGTCGCTAATTATAAGTTTGTCCTGGATGGAAAAGAAATTAAACCTGAGTTCAATTTAACGGATAGCGAAGTTACGATTGTTTTAAAAGATATAAAGGACTCTAGCGATTTAGTAACACCTCTTTATCGATATATTGGACAAAAGGTTACTGTCAACGATAAAGAAACCAGAACGAAGCTATCTTCTTCGGGTACAACTGAATTGCACATTCCTAAAGGCAACTCTAAGATTAAAATTTCTTATCGCTATACTCGATGGGCTGTGATCGGTCGGACGATCAGTGTAATTGCCCTTATAGTTATATCAGTACCTAAGAATCTAGTCCAAAAACTAAAGAAAAAAGGCGAACCCGCGAAGCAGTGAGTAATCACTACTTCGTAAGTTCAGCCTCTTTTTTTGTTATGGATATCTCAACAAGTCCTGGCGCTTCGATCATAGTCAAATTTTCAAAATCATAACTATCATCCTTTAGTTTTCGTCTAAAGTATTTATGTATAAAATCGATCTCTTTTTGCTGTATGTTTCGTTTGTCATTTTTAATCACGATTTCTGCATGTTTGTACGCGTCAGTGAAGATGACTGTTGTATTGCCAATGGTATAAACTTTGATCATGTTCGCATCTGTGTTCTCAAGTTGATTAAATACTAAACGCGAATGGCTATTAGTAACATTCACTAGTTTCATGGACAAGCTCCTTCCCTGAAAATTACATTCCTATGATAATTATATAAAAAAATTCAAAAAAAATGAAGAGTAAAGCTCAAAAAAGCTGAGATAGATTTCTATCTCAGCTTTTTTCGCTTACTCTTTGCCATCTTCCTTGACTAAACGCTCTGGTTTAGAGGTAATAACAATGTTATCTTCTTTATCCAATTTTGCCTTAAGCTCATGGATAGTTGGATGGTCCAGATAAAATTCAGCAATTCCGTCTTCAATAGTTTCTTGTATTGTTCGACGAAGAGGGCGAGCTCCCATGGATGGGTCGTAGCCAAGATCTACTAATTTTTCCTTAACATTGATAGGAACATCTATATGCAGCTTTTGACCAGCTAGCATATTGTTTACATCATTAATCATCAAAGAAACTATTTCCATTAGACTTTCTTTGTTTAATGGACTGAATTCAATGATTCCGTCAAAACGATTCAAGAATTCTGGAGCAAAGAAATCTTTTAGTTGTCCAAGGACGGAACGAGTCGTTCCTTCTCGAGCTGCGCCAAAGCCAACATTAGCCTCAATTTTGCCAGTTCCAGCATTGCTTGTCATGATAATCAAGGTGTCCTTAAAGCTTACTGTTCTCCCTTGAGCGTCTGTTAACCGACCATCATCAAGTATTTGCAAGAACATGTGTAAAACATCTGGATGAGCTTTTTCAATTTCATCTAGCAGGATTAAGCTGTACGGGTTACGACGAACACGTTCAGTTAATTGCCCAGCTTCTTCATAACCGACATATCCTGGAGGAGAGCCAATCAATTTTGAAACGCTGTGTTTTTCCATATATTCAGACATGTCGAAGCGAATCATTGATTCTTGTGATCCAAACATTTCGTAAGCAAGTTGTTTAGCTAATTCTGTTTTACCAACACCAGTAGGTCCGACAAATAAGAAGGAACCGATTGGTCGATTCTTCTTGTTCAAGCCCACACGATTACGGCGAATGGCTTTAGAAACTTTTTCTACGGCTTCATCTTGACCGATTACATGTTTCTTCAAATCATCCGCTAAGTTTTTCAACTGTGTTTGTTCTTTTTCTTTAAGATCGCCGACAGGGATACCAGTTTGTTTTTCAACAATAGACTCCATATCCTTCTCAGTAATGACAGGTATTTCTTCATCACTTATTTGACGGTCCTTCATTCGTTGAAGTTTGTTGATTTGGTCCCGATAATAAGCTGCTTTTTCAAAGTCTTCCTCCTGAGAAGCTAACCCTTTTTGTTCTTCAGCTTCTGCCAGCTTTTTATCGATTACTTTTGGATCAACAATTTGAATCGTCAAATTCTTTTTCGAACCTGATTCATCCAACAGATCAATGGCCTTATCCGGCAAGAAACGATCTTGAATGTATCGGTTAGATAGTTCCGCGGCCGATTTGATTGCTTCATCAGTGTATTTCACATGGTGATAGTCTTCATAACGAGGTTGCAAACCTTTCAAAATCTCAATAGTCTCTTCGACGCTAGGTTCATCAACCCGTACAGGTTGCATACGACGTTCCAACGCAGCATCCTTTTCGATGATGCGGTATTCATTTAAAGTAGTAGCTCCCACCATTTGCATTTCGCCACGGGCAAGAGCTGGTTTTAAAAGATTTCCAGCATCCATATTTCCATCACCAGCAGAACCAGCACCAACTATTTCGTGTACTTCATCAATAAATAAGATAATATTTTCAGCTTGACGTATTTCCTCAATTAATTTTTGCATGCGCTCTTCAAATTGACCGCGAATGCCCGTACCTTGAACTAATGAAGCAACGTCTAAACGAATAACTTCTTTGTCCATTAGTTTTTGCGGAACATCACCATTGACAATCTTTTGAGCTAATCCTTCAACTACCGCTGTTTTACCAACACCGGGTTCACCAATTAAAACTGGATTATTTTTAGTACGGCGATTTAAAATCTCTATGACACGTTGAATTTCATCGTCTCGTCCTACGACAGGATCGATGTTTCCATCACGTGCGGATTGAGTAATATTAATTCCAAATTCATCAAGAAGTCCGCCGCCATTCCCACGAGGGGGCTGTTGTCCATTGAAACCATTTCCGCCGCCAAATTGGGTAGGGGGAGTTTGGTCCACGGCACCTTGCTGCTGCATTTGTTGAGACATGGATCGGAATAAGTCATCTAGACTTCCAAATCCGAATGGATCGTTTGCTGCCATTTGTGGAGCACCTCCTGTAGCTTGATTTTTTAGTTTTTGATAGCAACTCTGACAATAGTCCAACTGTTTTCGTTGTCCATTGACATTTGCATACAAATGAATCGTTGCTTCATTTTTATGGCAATTTTGGCAAAGCATTTTATTCACCCTTTCACCTTTTCTTCCATTGTACATCTAGGAAGGGATTCTCGTAAAAAGATACGCTGGTCAAAAGTTTGACTTTATCTGACCTTAAGTCATATTATACTGACTTCTACAATAAAATCAAGTGGAAGGCTCAAAAAAATTAGCACTCGCATACCGAGAGTGCCAATCACAGAATTTTCTCATGAAAATCTTTTTCTAGGAGAGCAAGTGTTATGAAAAAAAGAATGAAAACAGAAAATTTCAGCGATTATTTCATGAAAAAGAGGTATTTTAAGAAAGGGCATACATTTCATTGAAAGAAATCGTATAAAATTGTTGTATCGATAACCAAAAAATGGTAATCTTTAGGAATGAAGGGCTTGAAGAAACAAGTAATGTTGCGAAAGCCCTAACATAAAAACAAAATTTTCTTGTACAAAGGAGAACGGTCAATATGGAAAAAAAAGATTTTCACGTAGTAGCAGAAACAGGGATTCATGCACGTCCAGCAACATTATTAGTGCAAACTGCAAGCAAATTTAACTCTGATATCAATTTGGAGTATAAAGGAAAATCAGTTAACCTTAAATCAATCATGGGCGTTATGTCTCTAGGTGTTGGCCAAGGTTCTGACGTTACTATTTCTGCTG
Organism: Enterococcus sp. AZ071; assembly: GCF_050499065.1. Classification (NCBI taxonomy): domain Bacteria; kingdom Bacillati; phylum Bacillota; class Bacilli; order Lactobacillales; family Enterococcaceae; genus Enterococcus; species Enterococcus sp. AZ071. The sequence goes on along the minus strand of NZ_JBIPAS010000001.1, from coordinate 1,442,623 downwards.
AAGGTGCTGACGAAAAAGAAGCAATGGAAGCAATTGTAGAAACTATGAAGAAAGAGGGACTATCTGAATAATGGTTGAAATGCTAAAAGGTATTGCCGCTAGCGACGGAGTTGCCGTTGCGAAAGCTTACTTGCTAGTTCAACCGGATTTGTCTTTCCAAAAGAAAAGTATTGAAGATACAGCTGCTGAAGAAAGCCGTCTTGATGACGCTTTAGCAGCTTCTTCTTCAGAACTTCAAAAAATTCGGGATAAAGCTGCAAAAAGCTTAGGTGAAGAAGAAGCACAAGTGTTTGATGCCCATTTAATGGTTCTATCAGATCCAGAAATGATCGGTCAAATCAAAACACATGTTCAAGATAATAAAGTAAATGCAGAATCAGCATTAAAAGAAGTTACTGATATGTATATTGGTATGTTTGAAGCAATGGACGATAATACGTACATGCAGGAACGTGCAGCAGATATTCGTGACGTAACAAAACGCGTAATGGCACATCTGTTAGGTGTAAAATTACCAAATCCATCAATGATTGATGAAGAGGTAGTAGTAGTAGCTCATGACTTGACACCAAGTGATACAGCACAACTAAACAAAAACTTTGTAAAAGCCTTTGTTACTGACATCGGCGGACGTACTTCTCATTCTGCTATTATGGCGCGCTCGTTGGAAATTCCGGCTATTGTTGGAACAATGGAAATTACTTCAAAAGTAAAAGAAGGCGACATTTTAGCTGTAAATGGTATTGCTGGTGAAACGATTATCAACCCTACTGATGAGCAGGCAGCTGAATTTCTTAAAGTTGGTGAAGACTACGCCGCTCAAAAAGCTGAGTGGGAAAAACTGAAAGATGCTGAAACAGTAACGGCTGATGGCAAACATTTTGAACTAGCTGCTAACATTGGAACACCAAAAGATTTAACTGGTGTACACAACAATGGCGCTGAAGCAATTGGTTTGTACCGTACAGAATTCTTGTATATGGATTCTCCTGATTTCCCAACTGAAGAAGATCAGTTCGAAGCATACAAAGCAGTTCTTGAAGGTATGGGCGAAAAACCTGTAGTGGTTCGTACCATGGATATCGGTGGGGATAAAGAACTCCCTTACTTGAAACTTCCTCACGAAATGAACCCATTCTTAGGCTATCGCGCATTACGTATCAGTTTATCAGAGCTAGGTGAAGATATGTTCCGTACACAGTTACGTGCATTATTGCGCGCTTCTGCTTACGGTAATCTACGTATTATGTTCCCAATGGTAGCGACTCTTAAAGAGTTCCGTGCTGCTAAGAAAATGTATGAAGAAGAGCATGGAAAGCTTGCAAAAGAAGGCGTTAAAGTATCTGATACCATTCAAGTTGGTATCATGATTGAAATTCCAGCAGCAGCAGTATTAGCTGATAAATTTGCAAAAGAAGTGGACTTCTTTAGTGTTGGAACAAACGATTTAATCCAATACACAATGGCAGCTGACCGCATGAACGAACGCGTTTCTTATTTATACCAACCATATAACCCTTCAATCTTACGTTTGATTAAAAACGTTATTGATGCAGCACATGCTGAGGGCAAATGGGCTGGTATGTGTGGAGAAATGGCTGGCGATCAAACAGCTGTACCGTTGTTAATGGGTATGGGTCTTGATGAATTTTCTATGAGTGCTACGTCTATTCTTAAGACTCGTAGTTTAATGAAACGTCTAACTACTTCAGATATGGCTGAATTAGCGGATAAAGCATTGAACGACTGTGATACAATGGAAGAAGTTGTAGAACTAGTTGAGTCTTACGTAAAATAGTTCATATTCAACGCCACTGTCTATTCAAGGCAGTGGCGTTTTTATTTGTCTAAATTAGGACTTCCGATTGATAGAATTAGATTCGCCCTATGGTATAATGGATTTGCTGTTGAAGAGGAGTGAATTGATTGAAAGTCTTATTATACTTCGAAGGACAATCAGTTATAGGCAAATCTGGGATCGGTCGAGCCCTAGTCCATCAAAAACGGGCATTATCATCTATAGGGATTCAGTACACATTGGATCCATCAAGTACCGATTACGATATATTGCATGTGAACACTTATGGCCCCAAAAGTGCTAAACTAGTAGCTAAAGCAAAAAGACTAGGTAAAAAAGTTATTTACCATGCTCATTCTACTGAGGAGGATTTTCGGAATTCTTTTATTGGATCAAATAAACTAGCACCATTTGTTAAAAAATGGTTGGTTCATTTATATAGTCAGGCTGATTTTTTGATTACTCCGACTCCTTATTCAAGAGAACTTTTAAGAAGTTACGGATTGACGCAACCAATTGCTGCAATTTCCAATGGAATTGATTTACAGCGTTATTACCCAAGTAAAGAAAAGGAAAAGGCTTTTCGAAGTTATTTTTCGTTATCCGAGGAACAAAAAGTAATCATTAGTGTAGGGCTCTTTTTTGAGCGTAAGGGACTGATTGATTTTGTTGAGATTGCTAAAAAAATGCCAGATTATACGTTTATTTGGTTTGGCGACGTTCCTATGTACTCAATTCCACACAATATTCGTAGAATTGTAAAAGTAGACCATCCAAAAAATGTACTGTTTCCTGGATACATCAAAGGAGAGGTCATTGAAGGTGCCTATTCGGCCGCTGATTTATTCTTTTTTCCTTCTTATGAAGAGACGGAAGGAATTGTCGTACTCGAGGCCTTAGCCAGTCGGCAGAAAGTCTTGCTTCGTAATATTCCAGTTTATCATGGTTGGATGAAAAATGGTGTCAATTGTTACATGGGAACCTCCAGACAAGAATTTATTACTTTAATTGAACAAATTACCAGTCAGCAACTATCGAATATAACTGAGGCAGGCTTTAAGACAGCCCAGAGTAAGAGTATTACAGAAATTGGTCGGGAGCTGCAGATTGTTTATCAGGCGGTACTTGATGAATCATACAATCAATCGATGTATCAACAAATCGTTGAATAGTTTGGAGGAGAAAACGTGCGTATTGGTTTCTTTACAGATACCTACTTTCCGCAAGTTAGTGGAGTGGCAACATCAATCAAAACCCTAAAGGAAGAGTTGGAGAAAAAAGGACATGAAGTCTACATATTTACCACGACCGACCCGGATGCTGAAGATTTCGAGAAAGATATTGTGCGAATGCCAAGTGTTCCATTCGTCTCATTTAAAGATCGGCGAATTGTAGTTCGAGGTATGTGGTTTGCCTATCAAATTGCCAAAGAACTAGAGCTGGAATTAATTCATACCCATACTGAATTTGGGGCAGGATTGTTGGGTAAGATGGTTGGCAGCCGTTTAAAAATTCCAGTAGTCCATACCTATCATACAATGTATGAAGATTACCTTCATTATATCGCTAACGGAAAAGTTGTGCGTCCAACGCATGTAAAACATTTTATTCGTATGTTTATCAATCGGTCAACAGGTGTAGTCTGTCCAAGCCAACGAGTAGTAAACACATTAAAACGATATGAAGTAGAAATTCCTATGCGAATCATCCCAACAGGGATCGAAATTGAAGAATTTATTCGTCCGGATATTACGGATCAGATGCTAAAAGATTTACGAAGTAAGTTAGGAATTACTGATGATCAGTTGATGATACTGTCCTTAAGTCGAATTTCTTATGAGAAGAATATACAGGTCATCGTTCAACAGTTTCCCAAGGTGCTAGAAAGGTTACCTAATGTACGATTAGTAATTGTCGGTAAAGGTCCCCATAGAGAAGCTCTAGAGGAGCTTGTGGAAGAATTGGGGCTTCAAGAGTTTATACAATTTACTGGAGAAATCCCTCACGATCAAGTTGCAGTCTATTATCGTTCTGCTGACTATTTTGTGAGTGCATCAACTTCAGAAACGCAAGGATTAACCTATGCGGAAGCAATCGCCTCAGGCACGCAATGTGTGGTCGAAGGAAATGATTATTTAGAAGCGCTCTTGGATGATGAACGTTTAGGAGTAACTTTTGAGAAGGATGAGGATTTTTCTGAGTCTTTAATCAATTATGTTAGTAAAGGGTTCATCTTGGATGATACATTGAAAGAGAGAAAATTAACCGAAATATCCGCCCAGAAGTTTGGTGATGAAATAATTGATTTTTATCAGCAAATGTTGGAGTATTATCAGAATAATCACCAAAAGTCGTCTCTTAGTCAAAGACGTCCTGTAGAAAAGGTTCGAGTAAAAATTGCTTCACTGAAAAATTCAGTAGATAAATAAGGTCTAAATCCATCTCTTCAGGTATACTAGAGATGGATTTAGTTTTTTTAGGAGGGATTAAATTTATGGAATTAGGTTTTATAGGCACAGGCGTTATGGGGAAGGCAATTGTTGCACATTTAATGAGCGCAGGGCACAAAGTTAATGTATATAACCGGACTAAAAGTAAAGCTGACGAATTAGTTGAAGGTGGTGCTGTTTGGCAAGATACACCGGCAATGGTAACCGAAAATTCAGAAATAGTTTTTACGATGGTTGGTTACCCTAGTGATGTAGAAGAAATCTATTTTAAGAAAAATGGCATATTTACCGTTTCAATTGAAAATAAAATTTTAGTGGATTTGACAACTTCTACTCCTACTCTAGCTAAAAAGATTCAACAAACAGCTATTGAAAAAGGAGCAGATGCATTGGATGCACCTGTTTCTGGTGGAGATCTTGGTGCAAAAAATGCTACATTAACGATCATGGTTGGTGGCCATTCATCTACTTATGAGAAAGTTGTTCCTTTATTTAAAATTATGGGAAAAGCTGTTTCACTTCATGGAGATGCCGGCAGCGGTCAGCATACTAAAATGGCCAATCAAATTATGATTGCTGGCACCATGACAGGTATGACTGAAATGCTGGTTTATGCTCAAAAAGCTGGCTTAGATTTACCTCAGGTTTTAAAAACACTAGGTGACGGTGCAGCTGAAAATTGGTCCATGATGAATTATGGTCCGAGAATCTTGAAAGAAGACTATTCTCCCGGCTTCTTCGTAAAGCATTTTATTAAGGATTTAAAAATTGCTCTTGATGAAGCGGCAGAATTATCTTTGGAACTTCCAGGAACCAAGCTAGCTGTCGAATTGTATGAACAATTAGCCAACGATGGATATGAGAATGATGGTACCCAAGCTTTAATTAAATTATGGTGGTCTGAAGGGAAAGTTGGCTTTTACAAAAATTAAGAATTATTTTGGCAAAATCAATGCAAGATAAGGTCTGATTTGATACAATAATACAGAATGATTGGAAGGGAGGCACCTAGATGAAACACTCGCAATTAGTTGCCATTATTAAACGCTTGGAAGCTATGACAGAATCTACAGATAATGAAGTTCAAGTTCGCCGTTTTGAAAAAGATGGAGTCGAAAAATGTACGGTAACTTACGATAGTACAACTGAAACATTTGAATTGACTGAAAGTGATAGTAAACAAACATACCAATTCGATAATATTGATATTGTCGCAATGGAAATTTATGACTTGATTCAATAAAGCGGGGGAACCCGTTTTTTTGATTGTTGATTGTATAAAAAACTTTGCTGAGGCTTTTAGTTCGGAACCTCAGCAAAGTTTTTTTGTTTCCTTTATGTTGCATATTATTTGAACTTATCTTTCTTTTGGAAGATTATAGAATATGTAAGTAGAAGTGGAGGAAATAAAATGTTAGACAAAGAAGTTTACAATCAATTATTTAAGCCATCTTTTTCCAAAAAGACAGAGGTAGTTTATTGGGATGGAAGTGTAAAGGAATATGGTGAAACTTCGGGTGAGGCAGCCTTTAAAATTACTTTTCATGAAAAAATTCCAGTAAAGGATTTGATGAACAATGCCTCGTTAGCTTTAGGTGAAGCCTACATGGAAAAACGAATAGAAGTGGAAGGGAATCTACAGGAGCTGATTTATGATGTCTATAATCAGGCAGAAGGTTTCTTTCATAATAAGAATTTTAAAAAATGGCTGCCGAAAGAAAAGCATACTAAGAAACAATCGCAAACGGACATTCACAGTCATTATGACTTAGGAAATGAATTCTATGAGCTTTGGCTAGACCCAACTCTAACCTATTCTTGTGCTTACTTTGTTACACCAGAAGATACATTGAAGCAAGCGCAAATTAATAAAGTCCATCATATATTAGATAAATTATTTATTAAGCCAGGAGAAACCTTGCTAGATATTGGTTGTGGCTGGGGAACGTTAATTTTGATCGCAGCCAAAGAATATGGAGTTAAATCAACAGGTATCACTTTGAGTGAGGAGCAATATCATCATATTCAAGGAATAATTCAAAAGGAACATCTTGAAGATAAGATATCAGTTCGTCTAATGGATTATCGAGATTTGAAAGACGAAACCTACGATCATATTACAAGTGTCGGGATGTTTGAACATGTCGGTGCAGAAAATTTGTCCGAATATTTTAATGTAGTGAAGAAAAATTTGTCAGCTAAGGGAACAGCACTCATTCATGGAATTAGTCGACAACAAGGCGGAGCAAAGAATGCTTGGATAAATAAATATATTTTCCCAGGGGGGTATATTCCAGGTGTTACAGAGCTTGTGGGTCACATGACGGAAAATGATTTACAGCTGATCGACTTAGAAAGCTTGCGCAGAGATTATCAACTTACGTTAGAGCAGTGGACTAAAAATTTTCATGAGGTTAAGGATCAAGTGGTGGAACAAAAAGATGAAGCATTCTACCGAATGTGGGACTTGTATTTGCAAGCATGTGCTGCTTCTTTCCAGGCCAGCAACATTGATGTCATTCAGTATTTGCTGACACATCCAAATAATAATGCTATCCCTATGCACCGCAGAGGATAAAAGCAGGAGTGATCTTTTTTGATCACTCTTTTTGTTGTTCTTGTTAAGAAAATTTTATAAAATGGATATTGAGTACATTGCAAGCTGAAAAGTAGTAAATATTTCAAGAAAAGCTTTGATGTCCAAAGTTTCTTAACGTTTGGATTATCGAAATTTTTGCTTTTTGAGTACACCAATTTTCTGTAAAATGACAAAAGCAGCTTGCATTGAAAATAAAAATAGGATATAGTTTGATCATCAAATGATTTGAATGTCAAACTAATTGGGTGAGGGAAAATGGAACACAATTGGGAAGAAATGAACAACTACTTAGTGACTATCTTTAATGACGTTCTGTCAATTGAAGAAAATGAGCTGAAAAAATCGAGGTTTAGAGATCTAACAATCACTGAAATGCATACGATAGATGCAATAGGTATGTATAAGAAGAAAACCACGACGGAAGTAGCACGAGAGCTTTTGGTCACTGTAGGAACCTTAACAACATCAATAAATCGTTTAGTGAAAAAGGAATATGTTGAACGTATCCGTAGTGAAGATGACCGAAGAGTAGTCAAACTATCTTTAACAAAAAAAGGAAAGTTGGTTTTTCGTGTTCATCAGCACTTCCATCGCGAAATGGTACGTCATGCGACAGAAGGTTTAAACACTGAAGAGCAGGAAGTTTTCTTACGAGCACTGAAAAATCTATATGAATATTTAGAGGAAATCAAATGAGCATCGATCAATATGGAAAGATTACGGCAACTGCCCGTTATCTTCCAAACAATATTGTTACAAACGATGAATTGGCTCAATGGATGGATACATCAGACGAGTGGATTCAATCAAGAACGGGAATCAAACAGCGCCATATTGCTGAAGAGGAGAATACATCTGATCTTTGTACCGAAGTGGCTCAGAAATTGTTGGCTAAAGCACAACTAGATGCGTCTTCATTAGACTTTATAATCGTTGCGACAATGTCTCCTGATTATTCGTCTCCTTCTGTTGCATGTCAGGTGCAAGGGAGAATTGGTGCTCGTCAAGCGATGGCTTTTGACCTAACAGCTGCTTGTGCTGGTTTTGTCTATGCTTTAGCAACGGGGGAAAACTTTATTCGCACCGGGCTGAAGAGGGGAATAGTAATTGGTGGTGAAAAGACTTCTAAGCTAATTAACTGGGAAGATCGTTCAACAGCTGTTCTTTTTGGAGATGGTGCAGCCGGCGTATTGCTGGAGGCTGAGAATAAACCTTCGATCATTCGTCAGATGCTGCGAGCAGATGGAGAACGTGCTAATTCATTGGTTGCCGGTTTTAGACCAACAAAAACCAAGTTTTATCAAGACGACGATCAGTCAGGTCTAACCATGGATGGTCGCGGTATTTGGAACTTTGCATTAAACGATGTTGTCGAAGATCTTCAAGCTTTTGTTGGGGAAGATCCCATTGACCTTTATCTTTTTCACCAGGCGAATCGCCGGATCATTGAAAAAATGGCTAAGAAATTAAAAGAGCCGATTGAAAAATTCCCAATGAATTTGACTAACTATGGCAACACTTCCGCAGCGAGTATTCCAATTTTATTAGACGAGCTGGTAGAAGCAGACATTATTCATTTGAATGGTTCACAAAAAGTGGTATTAACAGGTTATGGTGGTGGTCTTGCCTGGGGCAATCTATTACTGGAACTATAACTGTTTACAAATAATTTAAGAATATTAAATGGAGGAAACAACTCATGACTTTTGAAAAAATCCAAGGAATTATCGTAGAAGAACTAGGTGTAGAGAAAGAGAAAGTTGAATTAACAACAAATATTCAAGAAGATTTAGAAGCGGATAGTTTAGATCTATTCCAAATCATCAATGAAATTGAAGATGAATTTGACGTAAAAATCGAGACAGAAGATGGTATTGCTACTGTAAAAGATTTAGTTGAATACGTGGAAAAACAACAAAACGCATAAAGGACTAATGGCGAGGCGAGAGCCTGGCCTTTCCTTATATTAGGAGAAAATTTATGAAAACAGCATTTTTATTTAGCGGTCAAGGAGCTCAATATGTTGGTATGGGGAAAGAACTTTATCAACAGGAACCAATTGTTCGTCAAACCTTTGAAGAGGCTAGTGACTTATTAGGATACTCAATGAGCCAGCTTTGTTTTGAAGAAAATCAGAATATTCATGAAACAGAGTATACCCAACCTGCTATTTTAACTGTCAGTACGGCATTTTTACGTGTAGTAGAAAAAATGGGTGTTACTAAGAAGGCGGTTGCTGGTTTAAGTCTAGGGGAGTATACAGCGCTGGTTGCAGCAGGGGCTCTAGATTTTGGAGATGCTGTTCAATTAGTTCAAAAACGAGGTCAATACATGAGCGAGGCAGTTCCTAGCGGTAACGGGAAAATGGTTGCCGTATTGAATACTCCGGCAGAAGTAATTGAAGATTGTTGTCAGCAAGCTTCTTCAATAGGTGTTGTTTCTCCAGCCAATTACAATACTCCGCAGCAAATTGTTATAGGTGGAGAAACTACAGCGGTTGAGAGGGCAGAAGAATTACTTTCTGTGGCGGGGGTTAAGCGAATGATCCCATTAAATGTGAGTGGACCTTTTCATACAGCTTTATTAGAGCCAGCCAGTCGTCAGTTAAATAAAGCACTGCAAAAGATCATATTTCATGACTTCAACTGTCCAGTTATTTCAAATACAACAGCAAAAGAAATGCCAGTTTCAGAAATCGTTTCCTTATTAACGGCTCAAGTGATGTCTCCAGTACGATTTAGCGACAGTATTCTTGAATTGAGAGAAATGGGCATTGAACGGATGATCGAGATTGGTCCTGGTAAAACATTAACTGGTTTTATTAAAAAAATTGATCGCTCGATTCAAACGAGTCGAGTGGAAGATGCTGGAACATTGCTGGATACAATTCAATTATTGGGAGGAACCGATGGAATTAGCGAATAAAACTGTCTTTATTACTGGTAGCAGCCGTGGAATCGGCTGGGGAATTGCTCAAGCCTTTGCTAAACAAGGTGCCAACATTGTACTAAATGGTCGTAAAGAAATTTCACCCGATAAGGTAAGCGAGATTGAAGCGCTTGGTGTCAACTGTACTTTTATTTGTGGTGATATTAGCTCATTTGAAGATGCGGGACGAATGATTGCTGAAACGAATGAAGTTTATGGTTCGATTGACATCTTAATAAATAATGCTGGGATTACCCAAGACAAATTGTTGCTCCGGATGAAGCCGGAAGAATTTGATGCCTGCTTAAATATCAACCTTAAGGGTACGTTTAATATGACTCAGCAAGTCTTGAAACAGATGATGAAGCAACGTAGTGGAACTATCATTAACATGGCAAGCGTCATTGGCCAGATTGGTAATGTCGGTCAAAGTAATTATGCTGCTAGTAAAGCTGGCGTGATAGGCTTTACTAAATCAGTTGCCAGAGAAGTTGCCCCAAGAGGTATTACTTGTAACGCATTAGCCCCAGGTTTTATCGCCACAGAAATGACGGATCAATTAAGTGACAAAATAAAACTGCAAATTGAAGACCAAATTCCATTGAAACGCTATGGCAGTGTCGAGGATGTGGCCAAAGCAGCTGTATTTTTAGCAGAAAATAAATATTTAACAGGTCAAGTGATTAATGTCGATGGTGGCATGGTCATGTAAAGAAAGGATGTATAAAATGAATCGTGTTGTAATTACCGGATACGGTGTTGTATCACCTATTGGCAATGACAGAGAAACATTTTTAACTAACTTAAAACAAGGAAAACATGGTATTGGTCCTATTCAGCAATTTGATGCTTCTGAGACCGGCATCACTATGGCTGCAGAAGTTAAGGACTTTCCTTTAGAAAAATATTTCGTCAAAAAAGATACAAAACGTATGGAACGTTATTCTTTATATGCTATTTATGCAGCTTTAGAAGCGATGGAAATGAGCGGTATTAATACTGAAGACGAGGATATGGAACGAGTAGGTGTCATGATCGGTTCTGGTATTGGCGGACTTGGAACGATTCAAGACCAAGTTTTACGTATGGATGCCAAAGGTCCTGGCCGAGTTTCTCCAATGTTTGTTCCTCTGGCTATTGTTAATATGGCGGCTGGCAATGTTGCTTTACGTATTGGAGCAAAAGGTATTTGCACAAGTACGGTTACAGCATGTGCAAGCGGCACTCATTCGATCGGTGAAGCTTTCCGAAATATCAAGCATGGTTACTCTGATGTTATGATCGCAGGAGGAGCCGAGTCTTGCATTAACAAGATTGGTATTTCTGGTTTTGCAGCTCTTACGGCGTTAAGTGATTCTACAGATGCTGCTCATGCGTCAATTCCTTTTGACAAAGATCGTAACGGTTTTGTAATGGGTGAAGGTGCTGGTGTTTTAGTATTGGAATCATTGGAACATGCACAAAAGCGCGGAGCAACTATTTTAGGTGAGGTTGTTGGATATGGCGCGACTTGTGATGCTTACCATATGACTGCTCCAGATCCAGAGGGTGCTGGTGCCGCGCGTGCGATTACTCAAGCAGTTCAAGAAGCTCAAATTGATCCTGCAGATGTGAATTATGTGAATGCTCACGGGACAAGTACTCAAGCAAATGACAAAGCAGAAAGTAAAGCAATTGCTCATGCTTTAACTGATAAGGCGTATGTTAGCAGTACTAAATCCTTAACTGGACATTTGCTAGGTGGAGCTGGTGGTGTGGAAGCTGTAGCTACTTTGTTAGCAATTCAAGAACAATTTATTCCACCAACAGCCAACATTAATGAGGTTGATCCTGAAATTGAAGCAAATATTGTGGTAAATGAAGCCAAAGAAACTGTAGTGAATTATGCAGTAAGTAATTCACTAGGTTTTGGCGGACACAATGCAGTGATTTGCTTGAAGCGCTGGGAGGCTTAGTAAAAATGGACATCAAAGAAGTCAAAGAATTGATGGAGCAGTTTGACCGCTCCTCTTTAACTGAATTTGACCTTCATGAAGGCAGCTTTGAGTTATACATGAACAAAAATAAAGGTAGTCGGCAAGCAGCTCCGACTGTTGAAATTGAGAGAGTTGCTGTAGATCAGCCTAAAGAAGTAGTAACAGCTGAAGTTGAAGTCAACGCGACGTCAACTTCAGCTCAACCAGAAGTTGGAAACATTGTCTCTTCACCAATTGTTGGTGTCGTTTACCTGCAGCCCTCGCCAGATCAACCAGCTTTTAAAGAAGTGGGGGATTCAGTGGGAAAAGGTGAAACAGTATGTATCATTGAAGCAATGAAGCTGTTGAATGAAGTTGTTAGTGATTTTGACGGAACAATTGTTGATGTTTTAGTAGAGAATGAAGATGTTGTGGAGTATGGGCAACCTTTGTTCCGTATCAATTAAATTTCTAAAAAACTAGAGAATTCATAATATGATTAGGAGTGAAAATATATGATGACTATTGAAGAAATCAAAGAAATCATTCCTCACCGTTATCCTATGCTGTTGATTGACCGTGTAGAGAGTGTGGAACCAGGGAAATCAATTTTAGCTAAGAAGAATGTTTCAATCAACGAACCGTTCTTCCAAGGACATTTCCCCCATGAGCCTGTTATGCCGGGTGTACTAATCGTTGAAGCAATGGCTCAAGCTGGAGCGGTAGCTTTGCTGTCAATGGACGAGTTTAAAGGCAAAACCGCTTATTTTGGCGGAATTGACAAGGCGAAATTCCGTAAAAAGGTAGTTCCCGGTGACACGTTAGAAATAGAAATAGAATTAACAAAAGTTCGTTCTTCTGCAGGCTGTGGCAAAGGAATTGCACGAGTTGATGGCAAAAAGGTAGCCGAAGCAGAATTGACCTTTATGATTGGATAGATGTCTATGTTTTCAAAAATATTAATTGCTAACCGTGGTGAGATAGCAGTTCGAATTATTCGCGCTTGTCGAGAGTTGGGAATCCAAACGGTTGCCGTTTACTCTGAAGCTGATAAGGAAGCCTTGCATACTGAGATGGCTGATGAAGCGATTTGTATTGGACCGGCTCGGTCAAAGGATTCTTATTTAAATATGCAGGCAATTTTGAGTGCAGCACTTGTTACTAATGCTGAAGCGATTCATCCAGGTTTTGGCTTTTTATCTGAGAATAGTTTGTTTTCGACGATGTGTCGGGAATGCAGCATTAAGTTTATTGGACCTAGTGAAACAACAATTGATGAAATGGGAAACAAAATCCATGCGCGTCAATTAATGAAAGCTGCGGGCGTTCCAGTTATTCCTGGAAGTGATGGCGCTATTCATACTCTGAAAGAAGCTGAAAAAATTGCGGACACTGTAGGGTATCCAGTAATGTTAAAAGCTGCAGCCGGAGGTGGGGGTAAAGGAATCCGCAAAGTTTTGAAAAAAGCTGAGCTGGAAAAGAACTTTAATTCTGCCAAGGCTGAGGCTAAAGCAGCCTTTGGCGATGATTCAATGTATTTGGAGAAAATCATTTATCCCGCACGTCATATTGAAGTTCAAATCTTAGGAGACCAAGCCGGAAATGTTATTCATTTAGGCGAACGTGATTGTTCTTTGCAAAGAAACAATCAGAAGGTGCTGGAAGAAGCTCCATCGATTGTAATTGATCAAAAACAACGAGATATGTTAGGATCAATTGCTGTCAGAGCGGGGAAAGCGGTCAATTATGAAAGTGCTGGAACCATTGAATTTTTAAGAGATGAAGCAGGTAATTTCTATTTCATGGAAATGAATACCCGCATTCAAGTTGAGCATCCAATTACTGAAATGGTCACGGGGATTGACATTGTCAAAAAACAGATTAAAATTGCATCAGGGGAACCACTTGGTTTAAAACAAGAAGAAGTCACCTTTAAGGGACATTCAATTGAATGTCGAATCAATGCTGAAAATCCTGCATTCAATTTTGCTCCATCACCTGGTAAGATTCATACACTGCTTTTGCCAAGCGGAGGTTTGGGATTGCGTGTGGATAGTGCTATGTACAGTGGTGTGACGATTCCACCTTATTACGATTCAATGATTGCTAAAATTATTGTTCATGGTGAAGATCGCTTAGATGCGCTAATGAAAATGCAGCGTGCTTTAGGAGAATTCGTTTCTGAAGGTGTTATTACTAACGTAGAATTTCAAATGGATTTAATCAGCCATCCTAATGTACTTTTTGGTGATTATGATACAAGCTTTTTACAGACTACTTTCTTACCTGAGTGGCAAGAAAGTGAGTAGGAGGAAGATAGATGGGACTTTTCAATAAAAAAAAGAACTATATTCGTATTAATCCCAATCGTAATCAGACTCCCACGAGCAAACCTTCTGTTCCGGATAACATGTGGGCCAAGTGTCCTAGTTGTAAGCGAACATTATATAAGAAGGAAATGGGGGACGAAAAAGTTTGTCCTCACTGCGGATATAGTTTCCGTATCAGTGCTTGGGAAAGATTAGCGATTACCATTGATGAAAAGAGCTTGGAAGAATGGGACAATCAACTTCCAGCAAAGAATCCCATCAACTTTCCTGATTACGAAAATAAATTAGTGAAAACAAAAGAAAAAACCGGCTTGGATGAAGCAGTCCTCACTGGCAGGGCCCTAATTAAAGGTCGCCCACTTGCCATAGGTGTGATGGACACGAATTTTATTATGGGTAGTATGGGGACAATTGTGGGTGAGAAAATCACTCGCCTATTTGAACGGGCAACCAAAGAAAGACTACCAGTCATCCTGTTCACAGCTTCAGGTGGTGCTCGGATGCAAGAAGGAATATTTTCTCTTATGCAGATGGCCAAAATTTCTGCTGCTGTCAAACGTCATAGCAATGCAGGACTTGTGTACATTACTGTATTGACTGATCCTACGACTGGCGGTGTGACTGCCAGCTTTGCAATGGAGGGAGATATCATTTTGTCTGAGCCGCAAACCTTAGTTGGCTTTGCAGGGCGTCGAGTGATCGAACAAACCATTCGTCAAAAGCTGCCGGATGATTTTCAAAAGGCCGAATTTTTGTTAAGCCACGGATTTATTGATCAAATTGTTCCTCGCACAACACTACGGTCCAGGCTGGCAGAATTGCTGGATTTTCATCAAGTTAAAGGATGGTGTCATGAATGAGTCTGTCGGCAGGAGAAGTTGTAAAACTGGCGCGTTCTACAGAGCGATTAACTAGTTTAGACTTTTTTGAAGGGGTATTTGAAGGATTTCAGGAATTTCATGGTGATCGATTTTATGGTGATGATCCCGCTATCGTTGGCGGTGTGGCTTATCTAGATAATAAACCTGTTACAGTTATCGGTGTCCAAAAGGGTGCCAATCTAAAAGAAAACATGGAACGAAATTTTGGACAACCGAATCCAGAAGGCTATCGTAAAGCAATGCGTTTAATGAAGCAAGCTGAGAAATTTGGACGTCCAGTTATTTGTTTCGTCAATACACCAGGTGCTTTTTGCGGAGTTGAAGCAGAAGAGCGGGGTGAAGGAGAAGCCATTGCCAGAAATCTATTAGAGATGTCTGATTTGAAGGTACCGATTATTTCCATTATTACGGGAGAAGGCGGTAGCGGTGGAGCACTTGCTCTAGCTGTAGCAGATAAAGTTTGGATGATGGAGCACAGTATTTATGCAATATTATCTCCAGAGGGTTTTGCTTCCATTTTGTGGAAAGACGGCAAACGTTCAGAAGAAGCAGCTGAATTAATGAAAATTACGGCTTCAGAGCTGTTGGAATTAGCAGTCATTGATAAGATTATTCCTGAAACCTTCAGAGGTGAAAATTTATCGCAAGACAAAATGTTGCGTATGCTAAAAAAATCATTGATTGAAACTTTAGAAAAGCTAAGTAAATACTCCACAGAAGAATTGATTGAACAACGCTATCAACGCTTCCGGAAATTTTAACAGCAGAGACTCTGCTGTTTTTTTATGCTTAAATCCGGTCCGTTTTTAAATAATTATGCAATAAATACTCGACATTTTGTAATAATATGCTATACTAATTTCAATCAAGAATTGGAAATTAGGAGGAAACAAAATGAAAAAGGGTCTGTTATGGGGGATAATTTGTTTAAGTATGTTAACTCTATCTGGTTGCGGAAGCTCAAATGAGGCTGAAGATAAATATGATACCATCAAAAAAAGCGGTGTTCTTAAAGTAGCAACATCACCTGATTATGCGCCGTTTGGTTTTCATACCACCATTGATGGCAAAGATCAGATAGTCGGTGCTGATATTGATTTGGTTGAGTCCATAGGTGAAAAGATGGGTGTAGAAATTGAATGGTTAGATATGAGTTTTAATAATGTTCTGGCAGCTACTAAAGAGGGAAAGGCAGATATGGCTGTGTCAGCAATTTCAGTTACCGATGAACGCGAAGATAGTTTTGATTTTACGACGGATTATTATACATCTCCTCAAGTAATTGTCATCAACAAGAAAAATCAAGATTCGTTAAATTCGATTGAAAGTCTGGCTGATAAAAAAGTAGGAGCTCAAAAAGGAACGATCCAGGAAAATATTGTCAAGAACCAATTGGAAGGAACTCAGCTTGTTTCAATTGAAAAGCTGCCAAATATTTTTATTGAAGTGAATAATGGTTCATTAGATGCTTTAGTAGTTGAAAAAATGGTTGCCAATTCTTATGTAGAACAAAATCCTGAGTTAATGATTGCCAAAATTCCTTTAAAAAGTATGAAGGAGGATTCATTTTCAATTGCTGTCCCGAAAGGAAACCCCAAATTAATGGGGGAGCTAGATAAATTAATTAATGAAATGAAGGAAAATGGTGAGATTGAAGAAATGGTTAATAAAAATAGCGAGCTAATGAATACAGTCAACAAATAAATCTTTATACAATACAAAGGGAAAAAAGCCACTTAATGAATAAAAATGACTATTTTGTCTATATATATGCATCGTTTTTCTGTTTTTTTTGAAATTTCATGCTATAATGAGTTCATTCGTCAAATAGAAAATTTAGGGGGAATTAGGATGAAAAAAATGACCGGCTTAGCAGTAACACTTTTAGCCTTAGTAGCGTTAGCAGCTTGTGGTGGTGGAGGCAATACTAGCAGTTCCAGCGATTCTAATGGAGCAAAAGAGAATCAATTGGAAGCTATTAAGGAATCAGGAGTTTTAAAGGTGGCAACTTCGGCGGATTTTGCACCATTTGAATTTCATACAATGGTTGACGGCAAGGACCAAGTTGTAGGAGCAGATATCGATTTGGTAAATGAAATAGCTAAGGAGCTTGGTGTTAAGTTGGAAGTTTCAGATATGAATTATAATACGGTTTTGGCTTCTTTGAAAGAAGGAAAATCGGATATTGCAGTAGCGGGTCTTTCTGCAACTGAAGAGCGTAGAGAACAATTTGACTTTTCTGATGATTACTATAATCCACCACAAGTGATGGTTATCAATAAATCAAATGAAAGTACATTGAATAGTATTAAAGCTTTTGACGACAAACAAGTTGGCGGACAAAAGGGCTCAATCCAAGAAGATGTAATCAAAGAACAACTACCGTCTGCTCGTTTAGTTTCAATTGATAAAGTACCAAACATGATTGTTGAAGTGAACGGAGGTTCACTAGATGGTGTCGTTTTAGAGGAAACAACAGCAGAGTCTTATGTTCAGCAAAACCCAGATCTAATGATTGCTAATGTTGAACTAAAAACAAATGACGACGAAGCATATGCTATTGCTTTGAAAAAAGAAGGCAGTAACGAGTTGAAGGATGAAATCAATAAAGTAATTAAAAAATTGAATGATGAAGGCAAGATCGAAGAATTTGTTAAGAAAAACAATGACCTTGCTAATTCATCAGCAACTGAAGAATAGAGGGCATTGACGTGGATTTTTCGTTTTTAGATAAGTATTTTCCTTATTTTATTTCGGGAACTGGTGTAACAATAATCATTTCATTAGTCACCGTCTTATTAGGTACCTTAATCGGTCTAGTAATGGCTTTAATGAAATTATCTAAGAACAAACCATTGAATTGGTTAGCTAATATTTATATTGAAGTTTTGCGTGGAACTCCTATGCTGCTTCAAATTATGATTGGTTTTCTCGTGTTACAAGGTTTGTTTCCCTCAAGAGATTTGGAAGTAGGCGTTCTCACTGTTGATCTGGGTCGTCTTTTTCCTGGGATGGTAGTTTTGTCGCTGAATTCAGGAGCCTATGTCGCCGAGATTATTCGTGGAGGAATTACTGCAATCAACTATGGTCAAAGTGAAGCAGCATTTTCTTTGGGGCTTCGTCCGTCTCAAACGATGCGTTATGTTGTTTTACCACAAGCATTGCGAAATATATTGCCTCCTTTAGGTAACGAATTTATCACTTTGATTAAGGATTCGTCTTTACTAACAGCAATTGGAATCAATGAATTAATGGGCTCGGCGCAAATTGTTATTTCAAGCTCGTATATTCCATTGGAACCGTACTTTATTGCCGCAGCTCTTTACTTTGTGATGACGTTTGCCACTTCCCGTTTGTTAAACTTGTGGGAGAAAAAACTTGGTAAAGGTTATCAACGATAGGAGGAGATGGCAATGACGGAAGCTTTAATTCAAATCGAACATTTAAGTAAAAAATTTGGTGAGAATGAAGTATTGAGAGATATTTCTGCTAAGATTCAACCGGGAGAAGTTGTGGTTATCATTGGCCCATCAGGTTCAGGTAAAAGTACTCTTTTACGTTGTATTAATTTACTGGAAGTGCCTACTTCAGGTATGATTAAGTTTGAAGGTACAGATATTACAGACAAGAAAACAGATATCTTTAAAACAAGAGAAAAAATGGGAATGGTGTTTCAACAATTTAATTTGTTTCCTAATATGACTGTTGTTGAAAATATTACCCTTTCGCCAATCAAAGTAAAAAAGATGACCAAGGAAGCAGCAGAAGCCGTTGCTCATGAATTGTTAATAAAGGTTGGACTTTCTGATAAAGCAGATGCTTATCCACAATCATTATCCGGCGGACAACAGCAGCGGATTGCCATTGCTCGAGCTTTAGCAATGCAACCAGATGTAATGTTGTTTGATGAGCCGACTTCAGCTCTTGATCCAGAAATGGTCGGAGACGTACTGGCAGTCATGCAGCAGTTGGCTAAAGAAGGTATGACAATGGTCATCGTTACCCATGAAATGGGCTTCGCCAAAGAAGTTGGTGATCGGATTCTATTTATGGATGGCGGCGTAATTGTTGAAGAAGGAACCCCAATTGAGGTTTTTGAGGAAACAAAAAATACACGAACCATCGATTTTTTATCAAAAGTATTATAAACGATTGGGTGATTTCACCCAGTCGTTTTCTTTTGGTGACAAAAGTGGAGTTTTCAAGGGTTTTGCGTTATAATGTAGTTTTGTAGAAGTATATTTTAAGAAAACATAGGAGTGGCCATGTTAGATAAATACAAACCGACCTGGATGGTGGATGCCATCTATCAAATTACCCCTGAACAGTTGAAGAAACAAGGAATCAAAGCGGTGCTAACCGATTTGGATAATACTTTGATAGCTTGGGATAATCCAGACGGTACCAAAGAATTGTTAGATTGGCTAAAAGTTATGGATGAAGCTGGAATTCCGGTCGTTGTGGTTTCAAATAATAAGGCGAGCAGAGTAGCTCGAGCAGTGCAGCAATTTCGTTTGGATTTTGTTTCGCGAGCAATGAAGCCCTTTTCTGCTGGAATTAAGAGTGCACAGAGTAAATTAGGTTTGTCCAGTAATGAGATTATTATGATCGGTGATCAGATTATGACGGATGTGCGAGGTGCAAATGCTGCTGGAATAAGAAGTGTTTTAGTACGCCCAATTGTTGATACTGATAATTGGAATACTCAAATCAATCGTTTTTTTGAACGGAAAATTATGCGCTATTTGTTGAACAAGTACCCTGAAATGAAATGGAAGAGTGGATTATAATGGAAGAAGAAATATATTGTATCGGTTGTGGTACCAAAATCCAAACGGATAATCCCAAAGAATTAGGGTATACACCTCAATCAGCTTTAGAAAAAGGTCTGAAAAATGGAGAAGTCTATTGTCAACGTTGTTTCCGTTTGCGCCACTACAACGAAATTCAAGATGTTGCCTTAACTGATGATGACTTTTTAAGATTGCTAAATGAACTAGGTAAAACAGATGCCTTGATTGTTAACGTAGTAGATATTTTTGATTTTAATGGGTCAATTATTCCTGGATTGCATCGATTCATTGGGAACAATCCGGTATTGATGGTGGGAAACAAAGTTGACCTTTTACCAAAGTCCTTGAAAAAGGGGCGCTTAACTCAATGGATGAGAGAACGCGCCTATGAAGAAGGATTACGGCCGATTGATGTGCTGCTAACCAGTGCCCGCAAATCAAATCAGATGCAAGAACTATTAGCGAAAATTGAAGAATATCGTGAAGGCCGCGATGTATACGTCGTGGGTGTAACAAATGTTGGAAAATCAACTTTAATCAATCAAATTATTAAGCAAACTGCTGGTGTGCAAGACTTAATCACGACTTCACAGTTTCCAGGAACAACTTTAGATAAAATTGAGATTCCTTTAGATGATGGTCAGTATTTGATTGACACGCCTGGGATTATCCATCGTCACCAAATGGCTCATTATCTTGGAACAAAAGATTTGAAAATTATTGCACCTCATAAAGAAATTAAGCCGAAAGTCTATCAATTAAATGCAGGACAGACTTTGTTCCTGGGTGGTTTAGCTCGTTTTGATTTTATTCAGGGGGACCGAGGTTCTTTTATTACTTATGTAGCCAATGATTTGACGATCCACCGCACCAAGCTTGAGACAGCTGACGAATTTTATCAAAAACATGTGGGCGGCCTATTGCAGCCGCCGCGTCCTGGTGAAGTTGAAGAATTCCCGGAGCTGGTTCGCTTTGAATTTTCAATCAAAGAAAAAACTGATATTGTCTTTGCTGGATTAGGCTGGGTAACGATTTCTAAACCAGCTATAATTGCCGGTTGGGCACCAAAAGGCGTGGATGTATTAACACGAAAAGCGCTAATTTAAAGGAGAAAAATATGACATTACGAGGAAAACAAAAACGCTATTTACGTAGTGAAGCACATCATCTTCAACCGATATTTCAAATTGGAAAAAATGGTGTTAACCCAGCTATGTTGACTCAAATCAATGAAGCGTTGGAAAAGCGTGAATTAATAAAAGTAAACTTACTGCAAAATACGGACGAAGTAGCCGAAGAAGTAGCACATACACTTGAACAAGAAGTGCACTGTGAGATTGTTCAGATTATTGGTCGTGTATTAGTCTTATACAAACCATCAACTAAAGAAAAATTTCAAAAGATTTCGCGTGAAGTAACAACAATCTGATTGGAGGAGTAGACGTTGTATCAGCAAAGTGTAGTAACGATTCCCAAAGTAGAAACAATGGTGGATACACATGAAGCTAAAAAACAGGTTGGACTTTTAGGCGGGAATTTTAATCCCATTCATCTTGCACATTTGATGATAGGAGAACAGGTCGGTCAAAAGTTAGGTTTTGATCGTGTAGAGCTTTTGCCATCGTATTTGCCTCCTCATATTGATGAAAAGAAGACGATTGATAGTCAACACCGCTTGAACATGGTAGAATTAGCCGTTGAAGATAATCCTCATTTGATCGTTAATACAGTCGAATTGATGCGTAAAGGGAAAAGTTATACTTATGATACAATCAAACAATTAACAGCAGAACATCCTGACACCGATTACTATTTCATTATTGGGGGAGATCAGGTAGACTATTTATCAACTTGGCATAAGATTGATGAATTGGCGCACTTGGTTCAATTTGTTGGTGTGAAACGGCCAGGTTATGAGGTAGAAAGCTCATATCCTATTATCTGGGTGGATGTGCCACAAATTCAATTATCTTCCAGCTATATTCGTCAGCAAGTTAGACAAGGTTGTTCGATTCGCTACTTGGTACCAGAGAAGGTTCGTGAGTATATCGAAGAAGAGGGGCTGTATCTAAATGAATTATAGCAAGCATTATTCACAATTGGATCGGGAAACTTTAATACAAGCTGTCCAAATGCGCATGAGCGAAAGACGCTTCCAACATGTATTAGGTGTAGAAGAAACGGCGATTGTTTTAGCAGATCGATATGGCGCATCAACTGAAAAGGCCAGCATTGCTGCTTTGACACATGATTATGCTAAGGAAAGACCTGACGAAGAATTTCAACTTGCTATTGAGCAAGGGGATTATGAGAATAAAAAGGAATTATTGAAGTTCGGCAACGCCATTTGGCATGGTTTGGTAGGCGCGGACTTTGTAAAGCGTGAGCTTAATATTGACGATGAAGAAATTTTGCAAGCTATCCGGTTACACACGACTGGTGCTGCCGATATGACTATGTTGGATAAAATTATTTACGTAGCAGACTATATTGAACCGGGACGCAACTTTCCTGGTGTAAATGATGCGCGAACGATCGCTCTACGTGATTTAGATGAAGCTGTTGCCTTTGAAACAACACATACATTAAGATATTTAATAGAAGAAGAACGATTGGTTTACCCGAAGACGATCGAAACATATAATCGTTGGGTAGCTGGGATACGTTAAGGAGGAGAATTACCATAGATAGTAAACAAATATTGGAAATTGCTGTAAAAGCTGCTGATTCAAAACGAGCAGTAGATATCGTTGCTCTAGATGTTTCTGAGGTATCGTTGTTAGCCGATTATTTTCTGATCTGTTCAGCCAATTCTGATCGACAAATTAATGCGGTTGTTGAAGCAATTGTGGAAAAAGAAGAAGAAAATCAGGTAAAAGTAAAACGTGTTGAAGGAAAAGACGGCGGAAAATGGGTACTGATTGATTTGGGTGATTTGATTGTCCATGTTTTCAGCAACTCTGAACGTGAATTTTATAATTTAGAAAAGCTTTGGTCTGATGCGCCCATGGTGAACATTGACGCTTGGTTAGATTAATGGCTTATGAAACTTTTGCATTGGTTTATGATGAAGTAATGGATGACAGTCTATATCAAAAGTGGTTAGACTTTTCACTGCGTCATTTACCATCGGATAATCGTAAACTATTAGAGTTAGCTTGTGGAACAGGTGCCTTAGCGGTTGCTTTTGCTAAAGCAGGTTTCATGGTAACTGGTTTAGATCTGTCTGAAGAGATGCTGATGTTGGCTCAAGATCGAGCGCTATCGGAAGGTACAGAACTCCAATTGATTGTGGGTGATATGCTGGATTTAACCGACATTGGCACTTATCAGGCAGTTACTTGCTTTTCTGATTCACTTTGTTACATGGACAGTCAAGAACAAGTATCGAAGGTTTTTCAGGGAGCTTATGATTTATTGGAAGATAATGGGGTCTTCATTTTCGATGTCCATTCACTTTATCAAATGGATTCTGTTTTTCCAGGGTATAGTTTTCATGATCAAACGGAGGAGTTTGCTTTCCTCTGGGATAGTTACGCTGGGGAAGTTTCTCACAGCATTGAACATTTCCTGACTTTCTTTGTCAAAGAAGGCGATCGGTTCGAACGAATTGATGAACTACATCAAGAGCGAACTTATCCGCTGGAAACTTATCAGGAAATGCTGAAAACTGCTGGGTTTCAAAGTGATGTTTATGCTGATTTTGAAGACGAAGTGCCTAATGAATTGAGCAAACGCTGGTTTTTCGTTTGTCATAAGTAAGATGAGACAGTCATTGTCTCATCTTTTTTCGAAAGGAGACAGTTTATGCGTAGCTGCGGGATTATCGTAGAGTACAATCCATTTCATAATGGGCATCGTTACCATGCTGAAATGGCTAAAAAACTAAGCGGAGCTGACGTTGTAATTGCAGTAATGAGTGGAAACTTTCTGCAACGGGGTGAGCCTGCATTTATGGATAAATGGATGCGAGCAGAAGCTGCTTTAAATAATGGTGTTGACTTAATTGTGGAATTACCTTTTTCTTGGGCGGTTCAATCAGCGGACTATTTTGCTAAGGGTGGTATTAAACTGCTCCAAGCATTAAAGTGCGATGCTCTTTGTTTTGGAACAGATAGCCAGGAAACGATCGATTATATGCACTATGGGCAACTATTTGCTGACAATCAAACAGCTGTTGATTGTCTATTTCAACAATTACCTGTTGGGATGAGTTACCCGGAGAAAATGGCTGAGGTGGTTCGACAGTTATTTCCTACGATTCAAGAGTTTCCGCCTAATCATATTTTAGGCTTAAGTTATGCTAAGGAAAACGCTAAATATCCTAATCCGATGGCTATCTATCCCTTAATTCGTAAAGACCAGGGATATCATGATGTTGAGATAGTGAGTGAACATTTTGCTAGTGCTACTGGAATTCGCAAAGCGTTTAATAGGGGGGAAGATATTACATCCTTTGTTCCCAAAGAAACTAGTGAACAATTAGAACAGTCGATCTCTTGGGACAATTTCTGGCCGTTTCTCGCGTATCAATTGACAGTCAACACTGCTGATCAGATGATAGACATTTACCAAATGAATGAAGGTATTGAGAATCGTTTGAAAACCATTCAGGCGGATAACTTTACTGCTTTTTTGCAGCAAGTTAAAACAAAACGCTATACAGCAACCCGTTTACAGCGTTTATTTACATATTTCTTGTTGCAGGTTAGCCCAGAGGAGATCAGAAGAGAACAAGAGCAAAGTAGGCTGCATATATTGGGGTTTACTAAACGTGGTCAAGAATATTTGAGTCAGCATAAAAAAAGTTTTAGTTTACCAGTGGCTGCTAAAATTGGTCTGGAAGAAAAAGAAAGCCATTTTCTAACTTATCGTGCTGATCAGCTCTACCAGCTTATTCATCCGGTAGAACAAAATTTAGGTCGTACGCCGATTCGATTGTAAAAAAATCTTTTAAAACTTAGTAGTTATGGGTATAATGGGAAAGTATGAAATTAACGAAAGTGAAGTGAAATTATGGGTCGTAAATGGGCAAACATCGTTGCGAAAAAAACAGCAAAAGATGCAAACAACAGTCGAGTTTATGCAAAATTTGGTATTGAAATTTATGCTGCAGCTAAATCAGGTGATCCAGATCCACACGCGAACCAAAAGCTACGTTTTGTTATTGAACGGGCAAAAACTTACAATGTACCAAAGCATATTATTGATCGAGCGATTGAAAAGGCAAAAGGCTCCGGTGATGAGAATTATCAAGAGCTTCGTTATGAAGGCTTTGGACCAAATGGCTCAATGGTAATCGTTGACGCGTTAACTAATAATGTGAACCGTACAGCCGCTGATGTGCGGGCTGCTTTCGGCAAAAATGGCGGGAACATGGGTGTTTCTGGAGCGGTTTCTTACATGTTTGACAATACTGCTTTATTTGGTTTTTCCGGTGAAGACGCTGATGAAATTCTTGAATATTTAATGGAGCAGGATATTGATGTAAGAGATGTCGTTGATGAAGAAGGACAAGTGATCGTGTATGGCGAGCCTGAAGACTTTAACAGCATTCAAGAGGCATTAAGAGCTAAAGGAATTACAGAATTTTCTGTGGCAGAGATGCAAATGATTGCTCAAAATGAAGTAACCCTGAGCGGGGATGATTTAGAAAAATTCGAAAAAATGATCGATGTGCTGGAAGAATTAGAAGATGTTCAGCAAGTTTTTCATAATGTAGAATTCGAGGTTTAGAAAAGCGCGCTGTGTTTTTGCACAGCGCGTTTTTTTGTATTTAATTGCGTTACATTAAGCTAAGAAAGATTTCCATTAGTACTAGGGCTCCTGAAACTAAGGCCCGCCAGAACCGATTGCTGATCTCAAGTTCACGGTAATGAATAGCAGAGGTTCCGCAAATGTATAAACTTCCGATAATACCAAGCAGTACTATTCCCGCAATCATCCAACCATTCATACAAAACGCCTCCTTGTTACTATTATACTCCATTATATCGGTAAAAACCTTCAGACCAAAGTCTTATTTTATATTAACCAAGTAAAGACGAGGTCTCAAGCAGAGAATAGAAAAACACAGCCAAGAGGGACTGTGTTAAACATGTTCTATTTGATAAAGCTCTTCTGGCATATGTTCCAGCAATGGACTTTTTTGTTCAATTGTCAACAGTTTCAATTCATGCATCGCACGAGTACATAAAGTATACAAGATTAATTTGTCTTGTTCTGTATTATAGTTTTCCGGAGAGATATTCCAGCCGTAAACACGGTCAAACTCTAACCCTTTAGCTAAGTAAGTCGGAATGATAATCAATGACTTTCGCATAAAATCTTCTTCATTAATTAAAAGCTGTATTTCTTCTTGCTGATCAGTAGACAACTGATTGTATAGTTCTTTGCAATCCTCTACGGTTTTGCCAATGATTGCTGTTCGCCAATATTTCGCTTTTTCAGCTGTTTGATTAAGCTCATTTATTAAATGACTGAGCATGGCGGATTGATCCATTGAGTAATAGATGGACGGTCGATCTCCTTTGCGAGCGGTCAACTGCACACGGTTTTCCTGTGTTAGGAACTGATTGGCAAAATGGGTAATTTCTTCAGTTGAACGATAGCTAGTTGTTAATTGGTGATGTGTTATGGATTGCTCAGGAAAGATCGCTTCCAGCGCTTCAACCATGCTTTCATTACCAAACACTTTCTGGTTCAAATCTCCGGAAAAAGTATAAGTAGCTTTAGGATAAAGCTGTTTTAATAAGGCAACTTGAGCAGGTGAAAAATCTTGCATCTCATCAATAAAAATGAATCGTGCTTTTTGCTTAACATGTAATGGATACATAGATTTCATCAATACAAACATTAAAGTGCCATCTTCAAGACTAAGATCACGACGTTGAAAGTCTTTACGTAAGGTTAGTAACATATCTTGCCAATCGTTTTTTGTTAGCTGATAACGATTGAGCAGATCATCAGGAATAGTTTGCAGAAAATGCAAATACTGCTTGCCGTAGTTAATAAAGGTAAAACGCATGATTTTTCGTTTGATTGGGCGCATTTTTTTGCGGATAACCTTTTGTTGGAATTGTCGTTGCATACGTCGTTCAGCTTTTTCAGAATCTTCTAAGTTAGGGTTGTCGATATAAGCCTGCTGCAGTAATTCATCTGCTGCTTGCTTGACCCAATCCTTTTTCATTTCATCTTTTTCTAAGCCACCGAGTTTTTTCAATAGTTTAGTTTGCAGCAACTGCATCCGCTGATACATTGGTAAACCAGGGTTAGCCTCTTGGTACCAATTTCTAATCTGTTCTTTTTTGATAAGAGGCGATCCGTCTAAAGTTAAATCTTTAAACAATGGACCAAGCGGTGTTATTTTTTTGCAATAATAAGCCAATGCTTTGACAATCATCCAACTGCTTTTTGCTCGCAGTACGCGGTCATCTTGTCCAGATAAGAAAACTTCCTCATGACTTTCTTCTGTATGAATTTGATAAAGCGGCAACAGTTTCCCTAAAAAGCTTTTGAAGGTTTCAGTAGGAATTCCACTTTCTCCTAATGAAGGTAAAACTGTTGAGATATAGTCAGAGAAAATATGGTTAGGTGAAAATAATAGGACGTGTTCATTATCCAACCATTTCCGGTTGTGGTATAAAAGGTACGCAACTCGTTGCAAAAGAGCTGAAGTTTTCCCACTGCCTGCGATTCCTTCTACTACCAATAGTTTGCTATGAGTATCACGAATAATCTGATTTTGAGCTTTTTGAATAGTGGATACAATATTTTTCATATGATTAGATGAAGCTTCGTCTAAAATTTCTAACAAAAAATCGTCGTTTATTGCTTCAGATGTATCTACCATCGAAAGAATTTGACCATCACGAATTTTAAATTGGCGTTTGACCAACAATTCTACATCTACAGTGATATCATAGGTTTCATAATTAGTTGCTCCAAGTTCACCTTCATAATAAAGGTTGGCAATTGGGGCACGCCAGTCAATAATCACTGTTTCTTCAGTAGAATCCCGCAAAGAAGCAATCCCTAAGTACAAGGTTTCAGCTTCCGCATCTTCCTTAAAATCTATTCGGGCAAAATAAGGATTTCCTCTCATCAAACGCAGAACTTTCTGTCTTTTTTCTTGAGAAGCCAGCGTTTGATAGCGAACGAATAGTTCTTGTTCATGTTGGCGAGTGTCCGCCATTGTTTCAGCTAACGCCTCAAACGAACCGGATTGAATTCTTTGTCCAGCATTTTCTTGCATATTTTTTTGGAATTGCGTTTTATTTTTATTTTGTTGTTTATCTAGTAATTGTTGTTCTAGTTCTATTAACGTAATAGTTTGTTGCAGATGTTGCTGCTCTTCCTGTCTAGCATTCATGAATGGTTCCTCCTCGCTGATAACAGCATATTAGTATAGCACAAAAAGTAGTAAAAGTAATCTTTACTGGACAGTCTATTTTTAAGCGATGAAATGACTCTATATTTACTTTAGATGATGGCTGCCATTAAAAGCATTGCGGTAACTTGGAACAGTAGTATAATAAAATGGTAGTAATCATTTAAGAGGAGGAATAAGGGATGCCATTTGTTCATATTGAATTAGTTGAAGGAAGAAGTCAGGAGCAATTAACTAGAATGATGGAGGAAGTAACTGAAGTTATATCCAGAAATACAGGAGCTCCTAAAGAAAATATCCACGTTATTTTAAACGAGTTAAAAAAAGGTACTTACGCAGTAAATGGCAAGTGGAAATAAATAATTTTGTTTATGGGTTGCTTTTTTAGAATCTAAGTGTTTTAATGTGAATATAAATTGATTGTTGATGAAAGACACCTGAACTTGATAGCTGTTTAACAGAGAGGAAAAGCTTGGCTGAAACTTTTCTAAACATCGCACAAGTGATGACCACTTTCACAGACCTCTGTAAAATGCAGGGGCGGTAGGAGCGCCGTTATCGCATTGAGGAGCAACTTTGCTCAAAGATTAGGTGGAACCACGTTGATTCGTCCTAGTACCGTATTTGGTACTAGGACTTTTTTTATTTTCAATCAAATGAAGGAGGAATTTATCTATGGCAGTAAATATTTCATTTCCAGATGGTTCGGTCAAGGAATTTCACGAAGGTGTAACTGGACGAGAAATTGCAGAAAGTATTTCAAAATCATTGGCCAAAAAAGCGATGGCTGTAGTTGTAAATGGTGAACTAGAAGATTTGACTCGTCCTATTGATCAAGATGCCGAGTTAAAAATTATTACCGATAAAGATGAAGAGGCGTTGTTTTTGATGCGTCACTCAACAGCACATCTAATGGCACAAGCAATGCGTCGTTTGTTCCCAAATATTCATTTTGGAGTAGGACCAGCGATTGACTCAGGTTTTTACTATGATACTGATAACGAGGATGGCCAAGTTTCTGAAGAAGATTTTCCAGCAATTGAAAAAGAAATGAAAAAAATTGTGAAGGAAAATCTGCCAATTGAGCGCAAAGTAATGAGTCGAGAAGAGGCTTTAGATTTCTTCAGTTACGATCCATATAAAGTAGAATTAATTCAAGATTTACCAGAAGACGAAGTGATCACTGCTTATACACAAGGCGAATTTACTGATTTGTGTCGTGGACCACATGTTCCTTCAACAGGAAAAATTAAAATTTTCAAATTATTGTCAGTTGCGGGAGCTTACTGGCGTGGTAATTCAGATAATAAAATGATGCAACGGGTTTATGGAACTGCCTTCTTTAACCAAACTGATTTAGATGAGTTTTTGCGTTTGCGTGAGGAAGCAAAAGAACGAGACCATCGTAAATTAGGTCGTGAATTGGACTTATTTATGATTTCACCAGAAGTCGGTTCTGGCCTACCATTCTGGTTGCCAAAAGGTGCAACCATTCGACGCGAGATCGAACGTTACATTGTTGATAAAGAATTATCTATGGGTTATGAACATGTGTATACTCCTGTTTTGGCTAACACTAGTTTATATAAAACTTCCGGTCACTGGGATCATTATCAAGAAGACATGTTCCCAATTATGGATATGGGGGACGGGGATGATTTAGTCTTGCGTCCAATGAATTGCCCACATCACATGATGGTTTATAAAGATCGGATTCACTCTTACCGAGAATTACCAATTCGACTAGCTGAACTAGGCATGGATCATCGCTACGAAAAATCTGGTGCATTATCCGGGTTGCAGCGCGTTCGTGAAATGACTATGAATGATGCACATATTTTTGTTCGTCCTGACCAAATCAAAGAAGAGTTCCGTCGTACTCTAGATCTAATTTTGGAAGTGTACAAAGACTTCGGGTTTGAAGACTACCGTTTCCGTTTAAGCTACCGTGATCCCAATAATACTGAGAAGTACTTTGACGATGATGAAATGTGGGAAACTTCTCAAAGTTTGCTGAAAGAAGTAATGGATGAATCTGGTTTTGAGTACTTTGAAGCAGATGGTGAGGCAGCCTTTTATGGTCCAAAATTAGATGTTCAAGTACAAACAGCTTTAGGAACAGAAGAAACATTGTCCACTATTCAATTTGACTTCTTACTGCCTGAACGCTTCGACTTAACTTATATTGGTGAAGATGGTAAGGAACATCGCCCAGTCGTTGTTCACCGTAGTGTTGTTTCAACAATGGAACGTTTCACTGCTTATCTGATTGAACAATATAAAGGCGCCTTTCCTACCTGGTTGGCACCGGAGCAAGTTGTGGTCATACCTGTTTCAGTTGAACATCATGGTGATTATGCTTATGAAGTGAAGAACCGTCTAAAAGTAGAAGGTGTTCGAGTGGAAGTCGACGAACGCAACGAA
Source organism: Enterococcus sp. AZ071 (assembly GCF_050499065.1). NCBI lineage: Bacteria > Bacillati > Bacillota > Bacilli > Lactobacillales > Enterococcaceae > Enterococcus > Enterococcus sp. AZ071. Next base: position 1,412,076 of record NZ_JBIPAS010000001.1, on the reverse strand, counting down.
AAAATGGGTTACAAGATTCGTCAGGCTCAAACTCAAAAAATTCCATACATTTTAGTTGTAGGGGATAAAGAAGTTGACAGCTCCTGCGTAAACGTTCGTCGTTATGGCAGTGAAGAGCAGGAAGTGCAAGAGTTAAACATCTTTGTTGAAGCGATCAAAGATGAAATCCAAAACTTTAGCCGTAATCGTTAATTACAATATAGACAGGAATAATTCTCTTAAGTAGGACAGATAAGGTTCTGCTTAAGAGAATTTTTTTGTCCGAAAAGTCAGAAAATTGAATTGATTGTGGATAACATTTTTATTTAGACCTTGAAGCTACCCCGATTTGGACGAATTGATTCAATTGAAGTTTTCCACATTTTTTAATGAAGGAAAATGTTTCACGCACCTTTGGGGGGAAGATGAATAATTTTGCTTATTTTAAAGGTTTTTCTCTTTATATCAAACTAAAGAAAATCTCCCTGTGAAACAGAACAGTCAACTAGTAAAAAAAGTTTAAACTAAGGAATAATTTAATCAAATCTTCTTTTTAAAAAAAATATTATCGGATACAATAGTAAAGGTAGACAAAACGAAAGGAATTTCTTATGAAACAAACCAACCCATTTAATAGATGGTTCGACAAACTAAAAGCTGCTGATGAAGCAGGACGTAAACACAATAAAAGCCATGTACCGTTTCGACTAAATTTCTTGTTTTTTGTTATTTTTACTCTATTTGTTTTACTAGTCGGGCGATTGGGCTATTTACAAATTGTTAATGGTGATGAGATGAAGGAGCAGTTAAAAGCCTCTACAACCATTAAAGTTACTGGAAGTACTCCCCGTGGTTCAATTTATGATGCAAATGGTGTTGCGTTAGTAGACAATCAATCTAATAAAGCCATTACCTTTACCCGAGGGAACACTATGGAAGGTAAAGATATTTACGAAATAGCTAATAAATTGAATGCTTTGATTGATGTTCCTGTAGATGAAAATCTAACTGAACGGGACAAGAAGGATTATTGGTTAGGCGATCCGGAGAACTTAAAAGCGACTGAGGATCGTTTGTCCTTTAAAGAAAAGAATTTGGATTCTTCTAATGAATACCAAAAACTGGTCGATAAGGTAGAAGACAATGAGATTCAATTTGATGAAAATCAGCTGAAGGCGGCAACTATTTTTAAGCGAATGAGTGGTGCTTCGGCTTTAAGTACAGTTTTTATCAAGAACGAAGATGTTACTGACCAAGAATTAGCCATAGTAGCAGAACGAACAGCAGAATTGCCAGGAGTCTCTACGGGGATTGACTGGCAACGCAAGTATAACGATGAGCTAGATGATTCCTTGCGCAGCATTTTAGGAACAGTTTCCTCTGTACCAGCGGAAGATTTAAAGGAATACCTGAAAAAAGGCTATGCTCGAAATGACCGTGTAGGAACAAGTTATCTTGAGAGACAGTATGAGGATGAACTGCAAGGTAAAAAGAGCGAATACGAAGTTTCTCTTAATCAGGAAGGAAATGTTACTGGTCAAAAAGAAATTAGTGAGGGTGAAAAAGGCTCTAACTTGATGTTAACAATTGATACCAATTTCCAAAAGAAAGTGGAGGATATTGTGAAAAGTCACTACCAGACATTAGTTGACAATGGTCAAGCGCAATATTCACCAGGTGTTTATGCGGTTGCTCTAGATCCAAATAATGGACAAGTAATGGCTATGACCGGTTTTTCTCATACTCCAGGAAGTAAACAGGTAGAGGAATTTACTTTAGGAACTATTCTAAATAACTTTGAACCTGGTTCCGTTGTGAAGGCTGGAACAGTGACAGCTGGCTATGAAACTGGAGCTATTACCGGAAACGATGTTCTAATTGATGAACCAATTAAATTGGCTGGAACGGCTTTAAAGGGTTCGATTTACAATAAATCGTTGGGGAATAGAATGCCATTAGATACTGTAAAAGCATTAGAAATTTCTTCCAATGCTTATATGATGCAGATTGTTCTAAGAATGTTGGGAGTAAATTACAGCTATAACATGAGCCTACCAGAAAGTGCCAGCTCGAAAGAAATGTATGATAAGTTGCGAAATGCTATGGCTGAATACGGTATGGGGGTTAAAACCGGCATCGATTTACCTGGCGAATCCTCAGGTTTAGTAAATACTAAATTTGGGCAACCGGATGGACCTGGTGGTGGGAATTTGCTGGATCTGTCTTTTGGTCAATACGATACCTATACAGCAATGCAACTTGCTCAGTATGCAGCTACTGTAGCTAATGGTGGCACAAGAATTGCTCCTCATGTTGTTAAGGGAATCTATGCTAATAATGATAGTGGTGGTTTAGGCGGTATGCAAAAAGAAATTACTGGTCAAGAATTAGGCAAGGTAAATATAACGCCAGAACAGATGGGAATTATAAAACAAGGTTTTTATCAGGCTGTTCATGGTAGCGATGGATATACTACTGCTAAAGATTTGCAAACTGCAGCTCTAGATACCTCAGCTAAAACAGGTACTGCAGAAACTTCTGTAACTGTGAATGGACAGGTCGTCCAAACAATTAATAGCAATTTGGTGGCCTATGCACCTTCAGATGCACCAAAAATTGCAATTAGCGTTATGCTGCCTAACCTTTCTGTGGATCATGATGATACAAATAAAGCAATTGCTAAAGATATTATCAATGCCTACGCAGAAATGTACGGTGGAAATTAGAGAAAAGATCAATCGATCTTTTCTCTTTTTTTTAAGCAAAGCTTAGTCTTAAAAAAATTTCCGTCATAAATTATTAAAAAGTTGAATAAGACTGGCATAACCCAAGACAGAATGATAGGTGAATCGCTAGCACTGCGAGTATACTTTTGTAAGATACAAAAAGCTGGGAGGAATTATTTATGTCAATTTACGATTTTACGATTGAACAAACTGATGGATCAAGTAAGAAAATGACTGGCTATCAGGACAAAGTTTTGCTTATTGTAAATACCGCTACTGGATGTGGGTTCACCCCGCAATATGAAGGGCTGCAAAAGCTGTATGAAGATTATCAAGCAAAAGGATTTGAGGTATTGGACTTTCCATGTAATCAGTTTGGAAACCAAGCACCTGGAAATAATGAAGAGGTAGCAACTTTTTGTCAGATAAATTATCAAACAACTTTTCAAACCTTTGGCAAAGTAAATGTTAACGGAGAAAATGAGTCTCCACTCTATACTTACTTAAAAGCTGCGCAAGGTGGTTTACTTAACAAAGACATCAAATGGAATTTCACCAAATTTTTAGTAGATCGTCAGGGTAAAGTAATAAAACGCTATGCACCACAGACCAAGCCAGAAGAAATAGCTGAAGACATCGAAGCGCTGCTCAATTGACGTCAAGTAGAATTACTTAACGAAATTGACGAAAATACTAGTCAAACCTTTTAAAACATGGTATGATGTTCAAGTCTGAGAGTTATCTTGGAAAGATTGCTATGTATGGGAGGGAAAGACATGCGCGTAAACATTACTTTAGAATGTACTTCTTGTAAAGAACGTAATTATCTAACGAATAAAAACAAACGTAACAATCCTGATCGTTTGGAAAAGAAAAAATACTGCCCACGCGAACGCAAAGTTACTTTGCACCGTGAAGTAAAATAATAGTAGTAAGGCCGAAATCTTTCTTTGTGAAGATTTCGGCCTTTTTTTGATAAAATAAAAACCGGAATCTCAAAGGATTCCGGTAAAGAGTTAGCTGATTTTTTTCCGTTCTCTTCTGGCCCACATTGGTAAGATCATGCCTAACAATATCAACACAAAAGGTGTCAAAATATTTGAAATTAGTTGGAAAATCCAAGAAGAAGGATCGGCTGCATAATCTGCTTTAGGAATCATTCCCAGGATACAGGCAAAGGCAGTAAAGACAAAACACCATAGGCCGACAATAAATCCTAATTTCGGATTTTTAATAAATTTGTATTCCGATTGGAACTTCTTGATTTGTCGATTCAACATCATATAGGCAAAGAATACCCAAATATAACGCATCGGCATTACCACCGAATTCAGATTGGTTAGCCATTTAACTAATTCACTCATGTTTTTGATACCAAAGATTGGCAAAATAATGATGATACTAACCAGCACACCTGTTAACAGATAACCATTAATCAAAGTTCCTTTGTTATTACGTTTACGCAACCAGCTAGGAACAAACTCAGGGTCAGCCTCAGATAATAAAATTTTCAACGGAGCATCAATTGAGAAGGCCAAGGCAGATGCTTGAACAGCGGTTTGAGCAAACCCGTAAACAATCATGAAAAAGTCGCCCACGCCAAAGTGATTACCCAAAATTTGAAAAGCACTGTAGGCACCATTGGCCATCAAATCTTCTGGGATACGATGACTGTTAAACAATAGACCCATAGCAACTGATCCTAAAACCGCACTCAAACCAATCATTACAGCCATAAAGATCATTGCTTTAGGGAAGTTCTTTGTCGGACGATCAATAGAGTTTACATAAGGAGATATTTTTTCTGCGCCCCTGACAGCAAACACCAGCATGGATATGGTGGCAAAATAACTTAAATTAAAATCGGGAATATAAGTGCTAAGTTGATTCATTTGTGGCGTAGCTGCTGTAAAGGAAGAATCCATAAAAGGAATCGCTACCGCCAGAATAATAAATAGAATTGACATAATCAGCATCGCTGATCCGGCAACACTTCCGATTACTTTCAAGGTCGTTAAGCCCTTTGTTGATAAGAAAAGGAAGAATAAAAAAATAAGCAAAGAAACAATGGCAACTGTTTGAACACTCATACTGGTCGCTACATCACCGTTTCGTTTAAATACCCACCCAAGTGCTATTAAAACGGATTGGGGTTTTTGCGCCAAATAAGTGATGTGAACCACCCAATAAGTCCAAGCCGCGTAGTAAGCCAAGCGGTGACTATTTGTCGTCTCCTTAATCCAAGAGCTGACACCCCCTGCATTACTTTTAAAGGTTGAACCAAGCTGCCCAACAATCAATGCATAGGGAATAAAATAAAGAGCCATAATTAAAATCCAGGAGGTGACTACCGAAATACCTTGTTGTGCATAGTTGTTAACAACGTTACCAAACCCCCATACCATACTAAAGGCTATCATCGACACCGTAAACCAACGAATCTTCTTCTCGTCCATCATTTTTCTCCAATCTTTTTTTTGAGAGAGCCCAACTAACCAATTTTCTTATTAACTGACAAGATCACTCCTTCACAATAAGTATAAAACGTTTTCTATCTCTTAAATGAAAAGGTAAAAAAAATTTCATTTATCCAGAAAATCTATTTTAAATTTCACGATAAAACAGCGGTTTTACAGCATCAAAAAATAATTTTTTTCTAATGTCTCTCACGGTAAACTAATCTTGAGGAATAGCTGATTTAATGTAACCGTATTCCTAGCTTTGCTCTTTACAAATGAAAGGAAAAGTTGAAAAATATTCATAGTTTCATAAGGAAAACCTAAACTTCAAGTGTTAAAACAGAAGATAACGTATTTTGTCTGTTTTTGTAGAACGATTTTTATTGACTACTTCTACAAGAATCAATCCAGCAAGCAGCAATTTTTTTCCAAAAAAGAGGAGTGATTTATTTGCGGAAAGTACCACCGATTTTAAAACCAATTGCTCTTTTGACAATCTCGATTTTAGTGGCTACGGCTACTGGTGTAGCAAATGGCGCAAGTTATCGTCAACCAAGTACCGGAAGTTCGAGTACAACAGAGCCCAGTACTAGTGAAGGACCGACATCTTCTACAACTTCAACTGAGAATCAAATGACGCCAGAATCTAATTCTGTCAATGAAAATATTCAGCCTAGCACACCCAGTTCTTCTCAGGGAAATCAGCGAAATATCCCTGAAAGCTCAGCAGCAGATTCTTCAAATGAAAGCCAGACAGTTCCGTCTTCTGGCCAAACCGAAGAAACTGTGCCTTCGCAAGAACAAGACAATGTTCCGGCACAACAGCAGAATCAACCGGCAAGTTCACCTGAAACGAGGGACGCACAATGACCTTTTTACTAGATATTATTAATGGGTTGAATAAATTTTTGGGGTATCTGGACATTAGTCCGAAGTATTTAAATCGCGGATATACGGTTCTGAGTATTTTTCCAACCGTGTATATTTTGCGGATTGTGTATGGACTATGGTTAAACCAAAATTACCTTCAGTTTTTCTTATATAGTATTGTTTTTATCGTACTCGTGTACTTTTTGATTTTGAATGTCTTCTATTACTTTTTAGATAAGAATAGTAAACTGGATGTTACCCAGCTATTTGTTAAGTACCTGCCTGATGATGCTTTTAACATTCAAGTCGAGGGAAAAAAGACCAAATCAATGCCAACTGAGGATGCCAAAGAAATTCAAGTTGATTTTGTAGAAGACTATCAATTGAAGTTGGCAGGAAATATTCAAGCTTTAATTGATGCCAAGGAATTGGCAGTAAGAGATATTGAAAAGGAAGAGGGATTTTTGATTAGTGAAAATACCTTGTATCCTTACTATTATTTGAAACAGGAAAATGCAACAACTTACTCCTTGCAAATTGGAACTAGTTATCACGACTTAGAAAAAGTAGGGGAAATTCATCAAACAACGGAATTGCATCCACTAGGTTTGTTTATTGTAGGTGGAGATTTCATCAAGAATGGCACCCGTTATCATGAACCTTATCGGCTGAAGCTGTTAGCTCGACCAGAAGCTCCCAAGAATGATGGGGCTAGAAGCCGCAGACATAAAAAATAGCAACAGCTCCTCGCAATTATTTTTGCGAGGAGCTGTTTTGATTATTTCAAGACTTCTTTGATGCTCTCTACCATTTTGGTATAAGCAATCGGTCCATTGTACAACCAGCTTGTTTCGGGACCAAACTCATGCAGCTGATTATTTTTTACAGCTGGAATATTTTGCCATAATGGATCTTCAAACATAGCTGCCCCTTGATCACTGTTAACTAAAAACAAATAGTCAGTATCTAATTGAGATAAACTTTCTAAAGATACAGCTGACCAATCGGAGGTGGCTTTTTCGCTAACTTCTTTGGTCAAGGTTGGAACTTCAAAGCCAAGGTCGTCGTAAAGCAGTCGGCCGCTAGAACGATTTTCAGCTACCATAAAGGCTGAATTATTAGTTACCCAAAGAACAGCAGCTGATTTTCCATCAATTTTATCACTTAACTCTTTTTTAGTTTGTGTGATTAAAGTTTGATAGTCTTCCTCTACTTGTTTAGCTTGGTTTTCTTTATTAAAGACTTTCCCAATCTCGTTTAGTTGCTCTTCCCAGGTAACACCATCCCCATTTTTTACTACATAGGTAGGTGCGATTTTAGCGTATTCTTTGTACTTTCCGCCTTCAACAGTCGCATTGGAACCGATTAATAAAAGATCTGGTTCATATTTCAATACTTCTTCGTATGGCAAATCGTAGTTAATAGTAGGTATATCTTCTAACTCATCCTGCAGATAACCTTGGATGCTGCCTTTGCCGACAGTCCATTGAGCGACTGGCTTTTCATCCAGTGCTACTAAATAATCTTCTAGATACGAAGCAATTACTCGTTTCGGCTTTTCTGGTATCTCAACTTTATGATCTTGTGCATCAGTAAGCTGACGCGTTGATGTATCGTTGGAGCTAGATTCAGTTGTACCTGATTGACCGCAGGCGGCCAATCCTACCAAAGCAAACAGTGCTGCTGCCGCTAAAACAATTTTTCTATTTTTAATCATAATGAACTCCTTTATGCTTTAATTGAGAATCCTTCTCAATAGCCATTATTACTGAAAGTCTCAGTAGTGTCAACAACGAATTTATCTTAAGAATGGTTGACGTACAGAAAGATTAAAGGGATAATTGAGAATGGTTATCAAAGGAATGGAGAATACATATGACCAGATTAACAACAACAGAGCTTTCTGTTGGTTATGATAAAAAAATAATTTTGAATGATGTAACCATTGAAATCCCGGATGGTAAAATTACTAGCTTAATCGGGCCGAACGGAAGCGGCAAATCGACATTGCTGAAGGCGATGTCTCGTATTTTGCTGCCCAAAAAGGGTGAGGTACTGATAGATGGGAAAGATATCCATCAGATGGATACCAAAACCGTCGCACAAAAAATTGCTTCGTTGTCCCAAACTAGTGATCAAATAAGTGGTTTGAGTGTGGAGGAGCTGGTAGCGTATGGAAGGTTTCCATATCAAAGCGGTTTTTCTGGCTTGAAAAAGAGCGATCACCAGTGGATCGAGTGGGCTTTAGAGGTGACAGATTTGATTAATCTTAAAACTCGACCATTAAATACACTCTCTGGCGGACAGCAGCAACGAGTTTGGATTGCTATGGCTTTGGCACAAAATACTGATATCTTAATTTTAGATGAGCCGATTACTTTTTTAGATCCGGCTCATCAATTAGAAATTTTGGAGCTGCTGCAGGAGATTAATCAAAAGGGAAAAACCATTTTGATGACGATCCATGATTTGAACCATGCTTCACGATTTTCTGATCATATTCTAGGAATGAAGGCCGGGAAATTAATTTTTCAAGGCACGCCTTATCAAGTCTTTACCACTGAAAATATGGCAGAATTATTTGAGATTGAAGCGATCTTCTATTCCTCTGTTAGTCAGCAGAAGCCGATGATTTTGTCTTATGAGTTATTAAAGCGGGGGAAGACAGATGAAACGTAGAGTTTTTTTTATTGTGACAAGCCTGCTTTTGCTGGTAGCCATGGTGGCTTCCTTGAAATATGGAGCAGTCTCGATTACCTGGCAGGAAATTGGAAATTCCTTTACTTCATTTGATGTATCTGAACAGGGACAGCAACTGGTCCGCACCTTACGATTGCCGCGTATGCTGGGATCAGTACTAGTAGGTGCTGGTTTTGCGACTGCGGGTGCTTTAATGCAAGGGATTACTAACAATCCGATTGCTGACTCTGGCTTACTTGGAATTAACGCTGGCGCGGGTTTGGGATTGGCGCTGGTATTTGCAGTCACAGCAAGTCCTGCTCCTTTAATGGCGATTATCGCTTCTTTTTTTGGCGCATTTGTGGCGTTAATAATTATCTATGTCGCTTCCTCAAAACTTTCGATAGGTTTTAATCCGATTCGGATTGTCTTATTAGGTGCGGCTTTAAGTGCTTTCTTTTCGGCAATCAGCCAAAGCATTAGTTTAGTTTTTCAATTGAATCAGGATTTAACCTTCTGGTATGTTGGAGGAACGGCTAATATTTCGTGGCAGCAGCTGCGTTGGGCTTTTCCGCTAGTACTTTTTGGTTTATTAGGAACCATCTTTTTGGCGCCGCAAGTAACGTTATTAAGTATGGGAGATGAAACAGCAATTACTCTCGGCAAAAAGCCTGCAACAATAAGAAAATGGAGCATGGTTCTTGTCTTGTTATTAGCTGGCACCTCCGTTTCCTTAGTTGGAGCAGTTAGTTTTGTTGGTTTAATCGTTCCTCATGTGGTTCGTTATTTTGTTGGACAGGATTATCGAATGGTTTTGCCGGCGTCGGCGTTAACCGGTTCATTGTTCTTTATAGTTGCTGATATTGCTTCGCGCTTGATTGCACCTCCTCTGGAAACTCCAGTTGGCGTGCTGGTTACCATTATTGGTGTACCCTTACTGCTCCTGCAGATCAGAAGGGGGAGTGTGACATGAGGAAGCGAATTAGCTGGCCGGTTTTAGCAGGGCTGCTGATCATCGGTTGTTTATTGAGTCTGACACTAGGAACCCTGCCTTTAAGTTTGGAGGATTTATTCCATGTTATAGCTGGTCAGGGGACTGCTGCACAAAAATTAATTGTTGTTGATTTTCGTTTACCGCGGTTGCTGATTTCTATTTTGGCCGGTATGGGACTGGCGTTATCTGGTTATCTTTTTCAAACAATCACCCATAATGATTTAGCTGATCCAGGGATTTTAGGAATTAACGCTGGAGCTGGATTTACAGTACTGGTTTACTTAGGATTTTTTGCAAATAATCAGGCGAGCTGGATGCTGCCTTTAATTGCTTGTTTGGGAAGTATTAGTGCTGCATTCCTTGTCTATTATTGCGGGAGACAGGCTGAAAAAATTGTTCCTAACCGTTTGCTTTTATCAGGTGTAGCGGTGAATGCTGGGATTTCGGCGTTGACCTTAATTGGCACCATCCGAGCGTCGGAGGACAGCTATACATTTGTTACCAGCTGGTTAGCAGGTACGATTTGGGGAACCACTTGGCAGCATTTTTTTCTATTATTGCCCTGGTTAATAATCCTTTTTCCTTTTCTCTTAATGCGGGGAAGAACCTTGCGCGTGATGAGTTTAGGGGATGAAACTGCGATCGGATTAGGTGTTCGTTTGAAGGTTTCTCAATTGTTTTTCCTATTGTGTGCTCTTTGCTTAGCTGCAGTTAGTGTTTCAGTAGCCGGCAGCATCAGCTTTATTGGATTGATTGCTCCGCATATTGCGAATAATCTTGTAGGGAAAAAGAATAATGTCAGTTTAGTGATGACAGGGATTATTGGCAGTTTGCTGTTGCTTTATAGTGACATTGTTGGGCGACTGATTTTAGACAGCGGCGAAATAGCAGCTGGAATCATTGTATCAGTAATTGGAGCTCCTTATTTTGTCTATCAACTGCTTAAAAACAAACATTAGGAGGAATTATTATGGCTTGGACAACCGTGTGGAGTCATGCGCAGCGCGGATTTGCATCTTTTGGAACACCCAAGGGAGAAGTTCGTCTGCGTTTCCGACGTTTCCCTCTATTAAAAAGGATTCGGTTAGTATTTTCTAATGAATACGGAACTGAGCCGCTAATAATTCGCGAATTAACCTGTCAAAATGAGCTAGTAGCATCAGTGTTCAACGTTCTACCCGGAAAGCTTTATCGGACGGGCAGCATATTATTAGATGAAAAACTCCCTAATTGGGAACTTGCTTTCTCGGCAGAGCAGGTTGTTAGCGGCTTCGGCTTTGTGGATAGTGATCTTATTGGACGACCAGAAAAATTAAGTACGATGAATTTTTGTCCGGGCTTGCTGGCAGTTGAGGCTGAGCTTAAGGATAGTCAATGCGTGATTGCTTTAGGTGATTCTTTAACTGAAGGAGCTACTTGGTTAGCACCGCTGCAGCATAAATTGAGAGCTGAAGGTATTTTTCTGGTGAATCAGGGAATTAATGGCAGTCAGCTATTACAGGATAGTAGTGACCGCAGAACCCAAGATCAGCGAGAATTCTTTTATGGATTTGATGGGCTGACTCGACTTCAGCATTGCTTTGCAAGTCATCAAGGAATCAGTACGGTGATTTTTTCATTGGGAATCAATGATTTGTTGAGTGAAATAGTTACTTTGGAAGAAATGCAGCAACGAATGGAGCAAGTAGCTGCTTTATGTGAGCAACAGCAAGTTCGACTTTTCGTTTGTGGAATCACGCCTTTTTCAGGAAATGAAAAAGCTACACAAGCAAATTTAGCATTGCGCAGGGAATTGAATCGTTGGCTTCGGCAACGATTTCAGGCAAATTTTTGGGATTTTTCACCGATGGTTGGGGACGGCGAACAGCTGCTTTCGACTTTTGACAGCGGGGATCATTTACATTTTAATGCTGCCGGTGGACTTGCTATTGCTAGAGGTATTGATTTAGAATTGTTAAAGGGGAACTAACCCCCTTTTTATTTATGCTTTTTTTTGGTAGTATCGTTGGATAGGAGATGGATCTATGGAAAAAAACAAGATGCGTCAATTGATGATCGAAAAGTTGAACAAATTAGCTGTTGATGAGAGTCGTCAGGAGCAGATAGAATCAATTTATCGCCGATTTTTTCAAAGTGATCTTTGGCTTTCAGCAACCAGTATTGCCGTAACTATCGCCACCGATTTTGAATTTCCTACGGCACCTTTGATCCAGCAAGCTTTGTTTGAAGGAAAAAAAGTTGCTGTCCCTAAATCATTGCCAAAACGTCAGCTAGTATTTTATTGGATCAATGAATCAACCACCTATAAACTCTCTAAGTTTGGGGTAGAGGAACCAGTCAGTCAGGATAAAGCTCAACCTGAGGAATTGGATTTAGTCATTGTTCCAGGACTAATCTTTAAAGAGAATGGCTATCGTATTGGTTTTGGCGGCGGTTTTTATGATCGCTTTTTGGGGGATTATTCTGGAAAAACAGCCAGCTTTGTCTTTATCGAACAACTAATGGAAAACTGGGAGGAAGCACTTTTCGATCTGCCAGTTCAACAATTATTCATTGGAGAAACGGAGGAACAATGAGAAAAAATCAACCTTATGTAACGTATACTTTTTTAGGGATCAATACAGTGTTTTTTTTACTGGAATACTTAATTCCTTCTTTACGAATCAATGAACGCTTGGGAATGTTTATTCCCTCAGTTATCTTAGGTCATGAATATTGGCGGTTTTTAACGCCGATGGTCATTCACTTTGGCTTGATGCATTTCGTTCTAAACTCAGTTGTCTTGTACTACATGGGACAGCAATGTGAAGCGATTTTTGGTCACTGGCGTTTTGGACTAGTGTATCTGGTGAGTGGTTTGATGGGGAATATGGGCAGCTTTGCCTTTAATGGATTGGGCGTCTTGTCTGGTGGTGCCAGTACAGCGATCTTTGGGTTATTCGGAGCTTTCTTAGTCGTAGGGTATCATTACCAGGACAATCCGGCAGTTCAGGGATTGACCCGGCAGTTTGGACTATTCATTTTGCTGAATTTAGTTTTTGGTCTATTTGATTCCTCCATCGATTTATGGGGGCATTTAGGCGGATTGTTGGGTGGAGCATTATCTGGCTTGATGTTAGGGGTTCCTCACGGAGAAGATCGGTTTTCAGTCCGCGGACGTATTACCGGGGGATTGTTTTTCATCTTTTTTGTTGTTATAGCAGTGTTGTTAGCATATCGCAAGATTGGACTGCCTATTATTTAAAATCGGGAAATTGTTTCCCGATTTTTTGTCGGCTATTCAAGAAAAAATATACATAGAAGCTTTGCCGGTTGAAACAGAATAAAAATTGCTGCTTCTTTGAGAACGTGTCAATTTTCTCTGTAAAAAAAGGGCATTTACCTGTATAATATTTGAGGATGTGTATTGAATGGAGAGTTTGTATGATGTGCAGCAATTGCTTAAGCAATTTGGCATTTATGTTTATGTAGGAAAGCGTATTTATGATATTGAACTGATGCAAATTGAGTTGAAGAATTTGTACGAGGGACGATTGATTGATCATGATACCTATTTAAACGGCTGGCGCATTTTAAAAAGAGAGCATCACATTGAAGAAAGTCGGGAAGGTGAACACTGATGGATAAAAAATTATTGGGAATTGATTTAGGCGGCACGACCGTAAAATTTGCGATTCTAACTCAAAATGGCGAAATCCAACAAAAGTGGAGCATTGATACTAATATTTTGGATGAGGGAACGCATATTGTACCGGATATTGTCGAATCAATTAATCATCATTTGGCATTATATGATATGAAGCCTGAGCAATTTATGGGCATTGGAATGGGAACCCCTGGAAGTGTCAATATTACAGAGGGAACTGTGATCGGAGCGTATAATTTAAACTGGAAAACCTTGCAGCCAGTTAAGGAAATGATTGAAAAAGGAACAGGTATCCCTTTCTTTCTTGACAATGATGCAAATGTTGCAGCATTAGGTGAGCGTTGGAAAGGCGCTGGTGAAAATGATCCTGACGTTGTTTTCGTAACACTTGGTACAGGTGTCGGCGGCGGAATTGTCATGAATGGGCAATTGCTTCATGGTGTAGCTGGCTGTGCCGGCGAAATTGGACATGTTACTGTAGACCCAGAAGGCTTTGAATGTACATGTGGCAAACGCGGCTGTTTAGAAACCGTAGCTAGTGCAACGGGTGTCGTTCGGGTTGCTCGTCAATTGGCGGAGGAATATGCTGGTGGTTCTGAGTTGAAAGCCCGTTTGGATAATGGGGAAGACATTACTAGTAAAGATGTATTTGAGTTAGCAGCTACAAATGACGATCTTGCATTACGAGTGGTTGATAAGGTTACCTTCTACTTAGGATTGGCTTGTGGAAATATCGGCAATACGTTGAATCCTTCAGCAATTATTATTGGTGGCGGCGTATCTGCTGCTGGAGAATTTTTGCGTAGTCGGATTGAGGTTTATTTTGAACAATTTACGTTCCCTCAAGTTAGAAATAGTACAAAAATTAAATTAGCTGAATTAGGTAATGAAGCTGGAGTGATTGGTGCTGCTTCACTAGCACGATAATCTTGAATTAAGAAGGGAAGTTTCGTATGTCATTTTGGTGGACATTAAATATTATTTTATTAGCGGTGATTCTCCTATTCGTCGGGTATGAGGTATTCGTTCGAATTATGGTGAAACGCTCAGCAAAAATGCTGACTCAAGAGGAGTTTCAAGCGGGAATGCGCAAGGCACAAGTGATTGATGTGAGAGAACGGGATGAGTTTAATGCCAAGCATATTCTTGGTGCCCGCAGCTTTCCGTATTCTATGTTAAAGGAAACAAAGAGCTCACTACGCAAGGATCAGCCAATTTATATTTACGATTTCAATAAATCGGTTAGTGCGCGAGCAGCTAACCTGTTGCGTAAAAATGGCTATACTGACTTGTACATTTTAAAGGGCGGCATCGAAGAGTGGCAAGGCAAGGTGAAAAAGAAAAAAATTGATTAATTGAAAAAAAAGATTGTGATAGAGTTTCTTCAGTCACGTCATTTATCCGTTTTTTAGGGCTTGTGGCATTTCGTATGTCAAAGCCCTTTTTTTGCGTTATTTACTTTACCAAGCTGTTGTTTTGAGTTGCACTTTCGTCTATTTTTCTTTACTCTTGAATTGAGGTGAGGGAAATGATAAAAATCAAACGAGCTTACGAAGCAGCTTCGGCTGACGATGGCTATCGTGTACTGGTAGATCGTATTTGGCCTAGAGGAATTTCTAAAGAAAAAGCTGCTATCAATGAATGGTTGAAGGAAGTAGCCCCTAGTAATGAGTTGCGAAAATGGTTTGATCATGATCCGGCAAAGTTTTCTGAGTTTTCTGAAGGATATCTAGAAGAACTGAAGGATGTTGATCATCAAGCGGCCTTTGAACGACTAAGTCAATTAACTAAAGAATATGATCCGCTTACTTTAGTTTATGGTGCTAAAGATCAGGAACATAATCAAGCAGTGGTGCTAAAGGAAAGGTTGGAGCAAATCAATGGGTAAGATTGCGGTTGTTGGTGCGGGGCCTTATGGGTTGATTATGTTGGATCGTTTAGTTCAAAACTACAATAAAAATGAAAAGTTGGAGATTTTGTCCTTTGACCCTGATGGACCAGGTGGTAAAGTTTGGAGCCCGCAACAAAATGATGCTGTTTTGATGAATAGTGTAATGGAGCATGTGACTCTGTTTACAGATCAAACATTGATCTCTGGAGGAGCTGTCGCACCTGGGCCGAACTTATATGAATGGAGCAAAAAAGAAGCACCCGATTTTATTAAACAAGAGGTAAAAGAAAATCAGGAGGATTTTTTAACTCAAGCGGCTTCGTTGGGAAGAAATGATTGCTGTCAACGCAGGTTTTATGGGTTGTATCAGCAATGGTTCTTCTTAAATTTGAAGGCTCATTTAACCGAACGAATTACTCTGACCTTTCGTCGAGAAGCGGTAAAAAATATAATTATTGAGGACAAAATTACGCTAATTGCTAATGAAGAACACTTGGTAGATCAGGTGATTTTGGCAACCGGACATGCTGAAAATGAATTATCTAAAGAAGAAGAACGACTTTCAATTTTTGCTGAAGAGCAGGGATTGACGTATCAACCACCCAAAAATCCAGCCACAGTTTCTTTAGAAAATATCAAGCCTAATGAAGATATAATCTTGAGAGGAATGGGTCTTAGCTTTTTTGATTATATTGGATTACTTCCTAAATATTGGGGAGGAACTTTTATAGAAAAAGACCAAGAAATACAGTACCAACCATCTGGCAGAGAAGGAAAAATAATAATTGGCTCTGGTAGAGGATTATCTTATCACGCTCGACCAGTTAATCAAAAGCGAGCTGGGGAAGATGCACAGCCGCAGTTGCTTACTGATGAGCGGCTTGATCAGTTTAAGCCGGGTGAAGGAGCTGAATTTTTCGACCTGTTGAGAAAAGAAGCTGAGTTAGTCTATTATGAGAAAAAATTGGCGGATACCTCGATTGATGTGGAAGCATTTCTGGCTGGGTACCGTGAGGAAGATCGAAAAAGTGTTTTGACACGCTTTAATGTTCCGAAAGATCTTCAATTGGATTGGGAAGATCTTTTGAATCCGGGAAAAGTAATTGATCCGCAGCAGTTTCCAGCTTTTGTTCGTGAATATATGAAAAAAGATATCTGCGAAGCTGAACAGGGCAACATGACTGGTGCAATTGCTTCAGCCTTGGATACCTTGAAAGAGCTGCAGTTGCCAATACACAAACTGATTGATCGGGAAGCATTTACACCAAAAGAATACTGGGAGGAACTGTGGGGGAAATACAATCCAGACTATGGATTTTTGACAGTGGGACCGCCAGTGATTCGGATGAAGCAGCTAGCTGCTTTGGAGAAAGCAGGAGTCGCTATTTTCTTAGCTCCGGATATGGCTGTTGAGTGTGAGGGAAATCAATTTGTGGCATACAGTAAGAAAAACGAAGCAGTGACGTATGCTGCTAATCATTTATTGGAGGCCCGGATACCGTCAACGAATTTTCGGCGAACCCTTAACCCACTGATTCAAACGCTGAAAGAACGAGGTTTTTTAGCCCCTCATACAGTAAACGTAGAGGGCGAGCTGCGGGAAAGTGGTGCGATACTGGTAAGCCGCAAGACCCACCAAGTAATCAATCAACAAAATCAAGTCTTAGAAAAGCTTTACTGCTATGGTGTGCCAGTTGAAGGTTTGGATTGGTTGAATGCTTCTTCACCAAGACCCAAAACCAGTGATCGTATTTTTGAAATGGCAGATCAGATCGTACAATCGATCTATCAAAAATAACGCAAAAAAAGAAAGCAAACTGCTTTCTTTTTTTAACGAGCAATCCGTTTTCTACGGGCTTTTTTACGGTTTTCATCAACTTTAGATTCTTTTTCTTCTAATGGTTCAATGACTTTTTTCTTCACACCTACTAAAAAGCCGGCAACGATTGCTGCAGTTGCTAAAGTTCCTGTGAAAAATCCAGATGTAAATTTACGCATAACATTTAGCCTCCCTCTTATTACTACTTTTATTATGAAACAAAATGACTAAAATGGAAAGCTAAAAGATTAGTTAGCGAAAATTATTTAACAAAGCTTGGCTTGTTGAGAAGGAATTGGGTATAATAAGAGTTATTAAAACATGATAAGGGAGAGAAAAAGATGGAGCGTTTAAATTCTGATCAAGCACCAAAAGCTTTAGGTCCTTATTCTCAAGGAATGGTAACTGGCAATACGGTCTTTTTATCAGGACAATTAGGAATTGATCCAGCTACAAATCAATTAAAAGAAGGCGTGGAAGAGCAAGCGAAACAATCTTTAGCCAATATCAAAAACGTATTGTCAACGGTTGATTTGTCATTGGAAAATGTAGTGAAGGTGACTGTGTTCTTGAAAGATTTAGATCATTTTGCAGCGGTAAACGAAATTTACGCGGATCATTTCGAAGAACCATACCCAGCTAGAAGCTGCGTTCAAGTTGCGAAGCTTCCAGCCGATGCGCTAGTTGAAATTGAAGTAATTGCTGAAAAAGCATAAAAATGTACAGGTAAATTCCTACTGCTAGGGATTTACCTGTTTTTACTTAGTAAATTCGAAGGATCATCGATACTTTTGAGATAGGTAGTAAGATTGGCAGATCATTCTTTGGTAAAACAACTTGTATTTTTTTAGTAAAAATATTATAATTTTTTTAGTAAATATTTTAAAGGAGTGAAGATATGTCAATTTTAGTTCTAGGTGGGGCAGGATATATCGGGTCGCATACGGTCGACCGACTAATTAATCAAGGATATTCAGTAGTAGTAGTGGATAATTTGCTGACAGGACATCGTGAAGCGGTTCATTCTAAGGCGGCATTTTATGAAGGGGACTGTCGAGATCAGACGTTTATGCGGGAAGTTTTTCAAAAAGAAACGATTGAAGGGGTCGTCCATTTTGCAGCTAGCTCACTAGTTGGCGAATCGGTAGAGAAGCCTTTGAAATATTTCAATAATAATGTAGTTGGTATGGAAATGCTGCTGGAGGTTATGGAAGAGTTCAAAGTGAAGAATATTGTCTTTTCTTCTACTGCGGCAACTTACGGCGAACCGGAAGTTTCACCAATTAGTGAGGATACTCCCACTAATCCTAAAAATCCTTACGGCGAAAGCAAGCTGATGATGGAAAAAATGATGCACTGGTGTGACAATGCTTATGGTATGCGTTATGTAGCCTTGCGCTATTTCAATGTTGCAGGTGCGAAGGCCGACGCTTCCATTGGAGAAGATCATGATCCAGAAACTCATTTAGTCCCAATTATTTTACAGGTTGCACTGGGACAAAGAGAACATTTGACAATTTTTGGCGATGATTACAATACGCCAGATGGCACATGTATTCGTGACTACGTCCAAGTAGAGGATTTGGCAATGGCTCACATTTTAGCGTTGGAATATTTGAAGGCCGGAAATGAGAGCAACGTTTTTAATTTAGGTTCTAACAATGGTTACTCAGTGAAGGAAATGCTGGATGCTGCTCGAGAAGTAACTCAAAAAGATATCCCTGCAAAAATTGGTCCTCGTCGAGCAGGTGATCCTAGTACGTTAGTCGCTTCAAGTGAAAAGGCTAAAACCGTTCTAGGCTGGCAGCCTGAGTATACAGACATTCAAGAGATCATTCAAACAGCCTGGAATTGGCATGTCAGTCATCCGAATGGATATGAAGACTAGGAGGAAAAGTAATGTTGATTAGTCAAATAGTTAGAGACTTTGTCAGCCTCGCGATTCATTCTGGTGGTTGGATGGATATGGACCGTATCTACTTGGAAAATCAGGTAATCAGACTGATTGGTGAAGATGGGCTGGAAGCAGCTGAAATTCGTCCGGTAGAAGCTTCTGCCGCGGAGTTGGTTCAACCATTAGTGGCACAGGGAGTAAAGAATCAGGTGATTGGTGAGCTTTCGGCTGAAAAGGATATTCTGGAATCGCAGCTGATGGATTTCATGACACCGCCGCCTTCAGTAGTAAATGCGTATTTTGCACAGTACTATGCTAAAAATCCTAAGGAAGCGACGGACTATTTCTTCCAATTAAGTCAAACAAACAATTATATCAAAACACAGGATATTGCTAAAAATATTGTGTTTCCTGCCGAGACCGAGTATGGAACTTTGGAGATTACGATCAATCTTTCGAAACCAGAAAAGGACCCTAAGCAAATAGCCGCAGAACGTGAAGTGGTTCAGGTGGATTATCCGAAATGTCTTCTGTGTATGGAAAACGAAGGATATAAAGGCAGATTGAATTATCCAGCACGTACAAATCATCGAATTATTCGAATGAATTTGGATGGCGAAAGCTGGGGATTGCAATACTCACCTTATGCTTATTATGATGAGCATTGTATTGTTCTTTCTGAGGAACACCGTCCAATGAAGATTACGCGGGAAACATTTGCCCGTTTACTGAAGATTACTGAGGTCTTACCTCATTATTTTGTCGGCTCAAATGCTGATTTGCCGATTGTGGGCGGTTCTATTCTGTCCCATGACCATTATCAGGGGGGACGTCATACCTTTCCAATGGCAGTAGCACAAGTAGAAAAAGAAATTGAGTTGGAACTATTTCCTTCTGTTGCGGCTGGAATTGTAAAATGGCCGATGTCAGTGATTCGTTTGCAAGGCAAGCAACCTAAGGATTTAGTAGCCGCTGCTGAATACATTTTTGAATCATGGAAACAATACACGGATGAAAGTGTTGATGTTGTTGCTTTTTCAACGGATGGAACGCCTCATCACACGATTACACCGATTGCTCGACGTAAAGGAGACCTTTTCGAACTGGATCTTGTCTTGCGAGATAATAATATTTCTGAAGAATTTCCTGATGGGATTTTCCATCCCCATCCTGATGTTCAGCATATCAAGAAAGAAAATATTGGTTTGATTGAAGTTATGGGACTGGCAGTATTGCCTCCACGTTTGAAAGAGGAAATGCAAGAGGTTGAAAAATACTTAGTGAATCGATCAAATGAGATACAGGCATATCAACAGGAGTGGGCAGATGCTATTAAGGCTGAACATGCAATTACTGCTGATAACGCAGAGGAAATTCTGCAGCAGGAAATTGGGAAAGTATTCGCGCGTGTTTTAGAAGATGCCGGTGTATTTAAACGAGATGAAGCGGGGCAGGCGGCCTTTGCACGCTTTACTGCGGGATTATAGTCAGGAGGAAATAAAATGGCGACCATTCGCGATATAGCGGAATTAGCTGGCGTTTCTCCGGCGACAGTCTCACGGGTGCTTAATTATGATCCGCAAATATCAGTGGGCTTGGAAACTAAACACAAAATCTTTCAAGCAGCTGAAGAGTTGAATTATACCAAGCATAAGAAAAATAGTAAGACAGAAACAACTGTTCTACGTTTAGTTCAATGGTACGATGCGGAGGAAGAGTTGGCTGATCTCTACTATTTAGCTATCCGTCTAGGAATTGAGAAACGGGCGGAGGAACTAAACATTCAAGTGAAGCGCGAAGCTTTGACAGAACTAACGACCTTAAAAACGGTAGGAACAATTGCTTTAGGAAAATTTGATACGGAACAGATCAAACAAATTCGCGAAGTGGATGAGAACCTGCTGTTTGTTGATTACGATGCAACTTCGGAAGGTTTTGATTCATTAGTTGTTGACTTCAATCAGAGCGTAGATTCGGTTATCGATCACTTTGTGGCCCGAGGTCATGAAAATATTGGAATTTTAGCCGGAATTGAACATACCAAACAAACCCATCAGCCGATTCTGGACCCACGTTTAACGGCTTTCGAGCAAAAAATGCGCCGGTTGAAGCTTTATAAAAAGGAGTATGTTTTGCAGGCTGAGTTTAGTGTTGAAGCTGGAAAAGCTGCAATGGCAACCTTTTTACAGCAGCATTCAAAGCTGCCTACTGCCTTGTTCGCTTCTAGTGATGCATTGGCTATAGGCGCTATGCAGGCAATTCAGGAAACAGGAATGAGTATTCCTGAAAACATCTCAATTATTGGCTTTAATGATGTGAGTGTTGCTAAGTATGTTTCACCAAAGCTTTCAACCATCAAAGTGGAAACCGAGTGGATGGGGGAATTAGCGGTATCCACCGTTTTGGAACTGGCCAAAGAGTGCGCCCCTGTTTCAAGAAAGATTATGCTGGGAACGAAGCTGGTTCTTCGCGAGTCAACCAAATAACAAAAGAAGCCTGGGAGGTTCGCTAAAAGCGATTCTCAGGTTTCTTTTTACTGTCGAGGCAAGCATGATAAGAAGATGCAGGATGTTGGTTCTCTAAAACTCATTCTATCAGAGAGAAAAGAATGAAATGTTGCTCACTTGCCTCGTTTCCTATAGTAAGGTTTATTTATTTTAGAAACAAGATAAATTGCTGAATTAAAAATTCAAAATATTTAAGAAAAATATTTAAAACAAATAATTGGGAATTTCTTCACTTTCAAGTAAGAACAAAGCTTAAAAACATGCGATTCCTTAAATAAATTAAGCACAACTATATTGAAAAAAGATTTTATGGTAAAATGTGGCTATCTGAAAGCGGGGAATCAATAAATATGAAAATCTTAGCATTCGATACGTCGAATCAAACGTTGGCTGTAGCAGTTTTAGAAGATCAGCAGACGGTCGCATCATTTCAGCTAAATCGTAAAACGAATCACAGCTTAACCTTGATGCCGGCGATCGAACACCTAATGAAGGTGAGTGGTCTGACACCTAAAGAGTTGGACCGTATCGTAGTAGCTCAAGGACCAGGATCTTATACAGGGATTCGAATTGCTGTGACAACGGCTAAAACATTAGCTAGTACACTGAATATAGATTTGGCTGGAATTTCCAGCTTAAAATCATTAGCTGCTAATATCCATGATTCTCGTTTGATTGTTCCGATTATGGATGCTCGCCGGAATAATGTATACGCGGGTGCTTATCAATGGAAGCAGGGCCAGCTGACTACAATTATTGCTGACCAGCACATCTCCTTAGACGACTTGCTAAATGAAATTAAGGAAGAGGCAGTTTTTGTAGGGGAAACCGAAAAATTTACCGAACAGATTCAAGCCGTACTTCCAACTGCTAAAATTGAAACAGATGACCGAATAAATCTTCCAAATGGAGTCACATTAGGACAATTAGGTAATGTGACTGAACCTGCAGCGGATATTCAGGATTTTGTACCGGCGTATTTAAAGCGAGTCGAAGCAGAGGAGAAATGGTTGGAAACACATCAGCCAGGGGATGAGAATTATGTTGAAAAAGTTTAGCGGTTTGCTCCGAACGGTTGTAAAGCGCAAGCAGCAGCCCTTTGAAGCTCGCAACGTCACGATAAAAGAGCAGGAATATTTTCTGCGTAGTATCAACGACTATGACATAAAAGAATTGATTGCTTTGGAAAAGGATGTTTATTTAGGTGAGGTACCTTGGACAAAGAGTGCTTTTATGGCGGAAATCCATTCACCAATCCCACATTTGTATATCTGCTTGACGCACCAGGAAGAACTGGTGGCATTTATCGGCGCCCGAGTGATTGGCAATGATGCACATATTACGAATGTTGCGGCTAAAAGGGTATTTCAAGGTCGTGGACTAGGCACCTTTTTGATTGACGAAGTGGAAAAATTCGCTATAATGAAGAGCTGTATTACTATGTCCTTAGAAGTGCGGATTAGTAATAAGGATGCTCAGCGTTTATACCGTCGCTTAGGTTTCGAAGGACAAAAAATTCGCAGAAATTACTATACTGAGAATAATGAAGATGCGCTGGAGATGGTTAAGCCATTAGAGGAAGAAAAATGAGCAGCGAAACTCAACTGGAGCAATTATCTCAGCAGCTATGGCAAATCAATACAGCTGCCTATGGTGGAACCTCGCCTTGGACGGTTACTGAATTTTACAGTGATTTGCAGCAGAAGCATAGCCATTATTTGTTAGAGGAAAAATCAGCATTGATCGCCTTTTTAGGATTCCATCAGGTGCTGGATGAAATTGAAATCACTAACATAGCAACCTTGCCTGCCTACAAGCGGCAAGGGGTGGCTGAAAAAATGTTTAAGCGTCTTTTTGAGTATGCTTTGCAGGAAAAGGTGGAACAAATATTTTTAGAAGTACGTGCGTCCAATTTGGCGGCACGTCGTCTTTATGAAAAGATGCATTTTGAAGTGATTGGTGAAAGGAAACATTACTATCACTCACCAGTGGAAGATGCAATAATTATGAAATGGAAAGCAGGGAGCACTTACGGAAACGAATGAATATATATTAGCTATCGAAAGCAGCTGTGATGAAACTAGTGTTGCGGTGATCCAAAATGGTGAAACTGTGCTATCAAATATTGTCGCTTCGCAAATTAACAGCCATCGCCGTTTTGGCGGAGTTGTTCCAGAGGTGGCAAGCCGCCACCACGTAGAACAAATTACTCTTTGTTTAGATGAAGCATTAGCTGAGGCCGGAGTAACACTGGATCAGCTGCAAGCAGTAGCAGTAACTTACGGACCAGGATTAGTAGGGGCTCTGTTAATCGGTTTAAGTGCCGCCAAAGCCTTTGCTTGGGCCCACGGTTTGCCTTTGATTCCAGTGAATCATATGGCTGGCCACATTTATGCAGCTCGTTTAGTTCAGCCGTTGGAATTTCCACTGATGGCTTTATTAGTCAGCGGTGGACATACGGAATTAGTATACATGGTTGAAGACGGCTCTTACGAGATTATTGGTGAAACACGGGATGATGCCGCAGGTGAAGCCTACGATAAAGTAGGCCGGATCTTAGGCCTTTCTTATCCTAGCGGTAAGGAACTGGATCAATTGGCTCACCAAGGGGAAGATACCTATGATTTTCCGCGGGCCATGCTGAAGGAAGACAATTTTGATTTCAGCTTCAGCGGATTAAAAAGTGCTTTTATCAATTTAGTGCATAACGCTGAGCAGCGTGGGGAAGTCTTAGATACAGCTAATTTAGCTGCCAGCTTCCAGGCAAGTGTAGTGGAGGTACTAGTGACGAAAACAATTCGCGCTTGCAAAACCTATCCAGTGAAGCAGCTAGTAATTGCTGGCGGAGTAGCGGCTAACCAAGGCTTGCGTGAAGGAATGAAGCTGGCTTTAGCTGAGGAACTGCCAGAGCTTGAGCTAGTGATCCCACCATTGAAATTATGTGGCGACAATGCAGCAATGATCGGAGCTGCAGCACATGTAGAGTTGCAGAAGCAGCATGTAGCAGCGATAGATTTAAATGCAAATCCAAGTTTAGCCTTTCAACACATTTAAAAAAAGCGGGTGCCTCTATCCTAATCCTAGGACGGAGGCACCCGCTTTTTAAATTTTAAGAGACAATTTGCCGATACCGGGGCAAAGCTTTTACCGCACTAATTACTAAGCTGACGGCTAGCAATTTGTCTAGATAATCCGTTCCAATTTGGACTAAAAAGACGCTTAAGGTTTGATTGACTCCTAGGCCATGAATTACCTGAACGATCAAACTTGAGCCAGAAGAGGTAATCCCACCAAAGAGCAGAACCGTAATCAAAGAAGCGCTTATCGTTCCAGGCAACGTAATTGCCAAAGCCTTCAAGGGTAATGACCAGCTGGCCTTTTTATTATGAAGTAAAACGCCGGCCATAAAGCCGACACACAGCTGAACTGGCGCAAAATAAAGCGAAAATAAATCAGTAGTCACGCCAGTAAATAAGGCACTGCATAAACCGGTAAGAATACCAGCCACAGGTCCTAGGACTGTGGCTGCGAAAATAGTACCGACTGTATCTAAATAAATGGGCAAGCGTAAGAAGAGCGCTAAATTTCCCAATACAATATTTAAAGCAACTGCTAAAGCAATCATCGTTAATCGTGGTGCTGTTTTTTCCATTCGTCTCATCCTAACTGTAATAGGTTTAGATCAGAAGCAATCATTGCCTCTGGTGCATCTAAAAGGACGGTTAAAAACTGGGTGAAAAAAGCTTTGGTATTAACGGTTTCCAAAATTTTAGTGTTGGGTTTCTTTTTCCAAAAATTGTAATGATCAACCAGAGTTTGGCCAATACTTAGGCTTTCGGTTTCTACGGTAGTATAGCTTTCAAAACCGGTACAGATTTCTGGAGAAATATAATAAGCAACGGCTAATGGGTCGTTGATGACACAACCTAACAAATGCTCATACTCCCAATGAAAATCAAAATAGAACTGGGTAATTCTTTGTAAATAGTCATGGGTATCCGGATTAATGCGTCGACAGTATTCGAGTATCGTTGGACTAAAAACAATTTCTCGCGTTACATCCAAACCGACCATTTCAATTAGTTGACCCAAGTTTTCATAGACTAGCTTGGCTGAATCGGGGTCACACCAATAATTATATTCTGCAACGGGGGAACAATTTCCGTGGCTTTTATAGGTGCCGCCCATAGTAACGAAGCGCTGCAGATTTCTCCCCAGCTCAGGATTGAACTGCAATGCGAAGGCAATGTTAGTCAAGGGTCCCAAGGCTAGAATACCGACTGTCCGCTTTTGGGCAAAAAAGTCTGCCAGAAATTTCTCAGCGCGTTCCTCTTGTGGTTGAACTTGGGATTGTCGATTAATGTCGCTTTCGCCTAATCCATCCATGCCATGGGTATCTTGTGCTGACACGTAAGGCCTTTTAAGAGGTGCCTTCGAGCCGCAATACACTGGGATGTCTAACCGGTCACAACGCTCCAGTACTTTGAAGGCATTGTTCACGCCGATATCTACCGGCGCATTTCCGGCGACGACAGTGATGGCTAAGACCTCTAACTCTGTTGATTTGATCGCATATTCTAAAGCCAGGGCGTCATCAATCCCTGGATCGCAATCAATAATCACTTGTTGCATTTTTTCCTACCTCCTTTGTTGAGATTCTTAGTTTTTTATTCTGGGAAGTTTCCGAACCAGTCCGGGCAAAAGCCTGATTTTAAATGCACCTCCTTATAATAGAGGAAAATCAGAAGATTTAAAAGAGGCATTGCTATTTTTTGAATTATCCGGTATTATGTATAAAAATAAGTAAATTTACTAAATAACGACTAAATATACAAAAGGAGGAACAGGATGAATTCAGTGTTTCAAGGGAAGAGCTTTCTAAAGGAAAAGGATTTTACAAAAGAGGAATTAATGTATCTGATTGATTTTGCTGCACATTTAAAGGCGATGAAAAAGCAGAATATTAGTCATCGCTATTTGGAAGGAAAGAACATCGCCTTACTGTTTGAGAAAACTTCTACTAGAACGCGTGCGGCTTTTACCACAGCAGCGATTGATTTAGGGGCACATCCTGAATATTTAGGCAAAAACGACATTCAGCTTGGTAAAAAAGAATCAGTCGAGGATACTGCTAAGGTGTTGGGAAGTATGTTCGACGGCATCGAATATCGCGGCTTCTCACAAGTAGCAGTGGAGGCATTGGCTGAGTTTTCTGGGGTTCCAGTTTGGAATGGACTAACCGATCAATGGCATCCGACACAAATGTTGGCTGATTTCTTGATGGTGAAGGAACAGTTCGGCAAAATTGAGGGACTTACCTTAGCTTACGTAGGGGATGGACGAAACAACGTGGCAAATTCCCTGTTGATTACCGGAGCGATCTTAGGTGTGAACACGCACATTGTGACGCCTGAAGAACTGTCCCCTGAAGCTAAATTAGTTGAATTGGCGCAAGAATACGCCAAGGAATCAGGAGCTGAAATTTTGATTACCGCGGACATTGATGCTGGGGTAAAAGGAGCAGATGTTCTTTATACCGATGTTTGGGTATCCATGGGTGAAGAAGCCGAGTTTAAAAAACGGATTGATCTGTTACTGCCTTATCAAATCAATCAAGCGATGGTAGATAAAACCGGCAAAGCAGAAACGATCTTTTTACATTGTTTACCAGCTTTCCACGATGTACAAACGGAAGTTGCCCAGGAAATTAAGGATACCTACGGTCTGGCAGAAATGGAAGTGACCGATGAAGTCTTCCGAGCATCCTACGCCCATCAGTTTGAACAGGCAGAAAATCGCATGCATACAATTAAAGCAGTAATGGCGGCAACCTTAGGAAATCTTTTTATCCCTGAAGTTTAGTCTTGACTTCTCGCTGGTATCTGGTACTATGAAAGCCAGATAAAATATTTCATCGAGGAAAAAGAGAAGTCTATTGGGTAGTTTTTTTAGCGAGTCTGGGAGGGTGTGAGCCAGATAAACCAAGATAGAGGGCGCACTTTGGAGATGAAACGGCAGCTACCGTTATAGTAAAGCAGGTCGTAAAGACAATAAGAGTGGTACCGCGGGAAAGTCTCGTCTCTGATGAAGGAATCTTCATCAGGGGCTTTTTTTATTGCTTAAGGAGGAAAAAGGATGAACAACAAAGAGATTGTAGCACAGGCAGTTTATGAAGTAGTTAAAGAAGATTTAACACTGGAGGATGTAGCACGCTTACTAGAAAACCCTAAGTCAGCAGACCATGGGGATGTAGCTTTTCCAGCATTTTCGTTGGCTAAAATCTACCGCAAAGCACCTCAGCAAATTGCAGCGGATTTAGCCGAAAAAATCAATCCCGAACATTTTGAAAAGGTTGAGGTAGTCGGACCTTATTTAAACTTCTTTTTGAATAAAGAAGCTGTTTCCGGCAACGTATTAAAAGAAATTATTGAAGCCGGCAGTCAATTTGGCGCCAGCACAATTGGTAACAATGGCAATGTAACGATTGATATGTCTTCACCTAACATTGCTAAGCCTATTTCAATGGGTCATTTAAGATCAACAGTAATCGGCAATTCCATTAGCTTAATCTTAAGCAAGGTTGGTTATCAACCAGTTAAGATCAATCACTTGGGCGACTGGGGCACGCAGTTTGGTAAATTGATTGTAGCCTATAAAAAATGGGGCTCTGAGGAAAAGGTAAAGGCTGAACCGATCAGCGAACTATTGCGTCTGTATGTACAATTCCATGAAGAAGCAGAAAACGATGCAGCTTTGGAAGATGAAGCACGGGCATGGTTCAAGCGGTTAGAACAAGACGATGCAGAAGCAGTCGAGCTATGGGAATGGTTCCGCAGTGAATCGTTGAAAGAGTTCAACAAGATTTATGACATGCTGGAAGTCAGCTTTGATTCATTCAACGGCGAAGCCTTTTACAATGACAAAATGGATGAAGTCGTGACGATGCTGGAAGAAAAGCATTTGCTGAAGGAAGACCAAGGGGCAGAAATTGTTGACTTAGAAGCCTACGATTTAAACCCAGCGTTAATTAAAAAATCAGATGGTGCCACCTTGTATATTACCCGGGATTTGGCAGCGGCGATTTATCGCAAACGGACTTACAATTTTGTGAAGTCATTATATGTGGTTGGAAATGAACAAAGTATTCACTTTAGACAGTTAAAAGCAGTTCTAAAGGAAATGGGCTTTGACTGGTCTGACGACATGAAGCATATTCCATTTGGTTTGATTACCCAAGGTGGTAAAAAGCTGTCTACTCGTAAAGGTAAAATTATTTTACTAGAGGAAGTATTGAACGAAGCAACCGAATCGGCTTTAGCACAAATCGTTGAGAAAAATCCGGACCTACCAAACAAAGAAGAAGTGGCTCGCCAAGTAGGTGTCGGTGCCGTTATTTTCCATGATTTGAAAAATGACCGCTTAAACAATTTTGACTTTGAACTGGGAGAAGTGGTTCGTTTTGAAGGGGAAACTGGACCTTATATTCAATACACTCATGCCAGAGCGATGACTATTTTGGATAAAGCTGACTTTGCGCCAAGTATAACAGGAGCGTATGCCTTAAATGATGCGGACAGCTGGGAAATCATCAAGCTATTGCAAGCATTCCCTGATGCGGTTTCTCAAGCGGCAGAGCAATATGAACCTTCTGTTATTGCTAAGCATTCATTGAGATTGGCACAAGCGTTTAATAAATATTATGCACATACTAAGATTTTAGTAGATGATGAGCAAAAGGACGCTCGTTTAGCTTTAGTTTATGCAGTTACTACGATTCTTAAAGAAGATTTGCGCTTGCTAGGCGTTCACGCACCAAACAAAATGTAAAATCGAAGGCCATCTCATTCAATTAAGAGATGGCCTTTTTTTAAAAACGATGAGGAGGAAGCCGCATGAAATTAATTTTGGATTTAGATACGGGAATTGATGATGCTTTAGCTTTAACTTATGCATTAGGCCATCCAGAAGCAGAAGTGATTGGTGTAACTACTACCTTTGGCAATGTAATCCTTGAACAAGCAACGGCAAATACTTTGGATTTATTGTCACTTTTGAAACAGGAGGATACCCCAGTTTTTGAAGGAGCGGCTTTTCCTTGGGGAACGGCTGATTATCAGACAACGGATGATTTGCATCGGGTACATGGCTTCAATGGGATCGGAAATGTTTCACTTCTTAAAAGCAAGCGGATCAGTGAATCAGAATCTGCTGTGGACTTCTTTCTGCGTGCAGCGGAAACCTATGGAAATGAGTTGACAATTGTAACTGCTGGACCTTTAACTAATTTAGCCGAAGCGATTAAAAAGGATGCCGAAGTCATGAACAAAGTCGGACGGATTGTTATGATGGCCGGTGCCTTAACTATTCCAGGGAATTTAAGTCCATTTGCTGAAGCGAATATTTATAATGATCCTTTGGCAGCAGAATTTGTTTTTACGAGCGGCGTTTCCTTTACGATGGTGGGTTTGGACGTGACGCTTCAAACCATGATTACGCAAAAGGATATGGAACAATGGACTACTATTCAAACTGAGACAGCTCAAGCCATTACTGAAATGACAACTTACTATTATACGAATGAGTACGGTGAGGGAGAGTTTGGCGGAGCACTGCATGATCCTTTAGCAGTAGAGGTTGCCTTAAATCCAGAAATTCTGACTGAGACTTTAGCAATCAATCTAACCGTCGAAACTGCTGGTCCTTCAATAGGCAGAACCATCGGAGAGCTGGCTCGTTTGAATCAGCCGTTAAAGACAGCGGTCGTCGGCTTATCAGTGGACAGCCCTCAATTTTTGGAACGTTTTTTCACAGTTACAAGTCAGATTTTAGCAAATAATTAATTATTTTTGATTCATCAGCAAAAGCAATCGAGAAGTGCAAAACTCGCAAAAAGACCGAACTTTTTGAGGGTGGTGGACCTTTTCGATTGCTTTTTTTCTAGAACTTTCTAAAAATTAAATAAAATGAACTTCCCATTTGGTTAGTGCAATGAGTAAATAAGGTGGGGAGTACTTAGTGAAATAAATCATTTGTTGCAGGCTGTTCTGACAAGGTTTTCAATTTTTTCTTTAGAAAAAAATGGGCCATTTTGCAAATTTAGCAAAGGGAAAGGGCAGGCAGTTGCACTTATCAAAGTGCAACAGGTTTGTATTGCACGATAGTAAGGATGAACTTATAGTTACACATGTAAGGAGCTAAAGCAGGATGCAATTATCAAAAAGAGAAATTAAAGTTTTATTACGGCTGTTGGAAAATGAAGATAGTTTAACGACAAAAGAACTAGCCGAACATTTTCAAGTAAGCGTGCGCACAATTAAATATGACTTGGATAATATTCGACTGTGGCTGAATGATCGCGAAATTATACTTCATGCTCAACGAAGTAAAGGACTTTGGTTTGAATTAACCAAAACGCAGCGTTTAACTTTAAAAAATGAATTATTAGAAGAGGAACGCTTTGACATTTTTCCTGATCAGAAATTACGGGTTGAACAAATTGTTCTAAAGCTGTTGTTTACTGAGGAGGCGACAACAACGAATCAGCTAGCCAATTGGTTAGGTGTTTCGAAAAACACCATTATTACTGATTTAGAAAAGGTCGAGCTGTTTATCGCTTCGTATCAATTAGAGTTGAAACGACAAAGCGGACAAGGACTGTGGCTAAATGGATCGGAGGAAGCTTGTCGTTCATTGATGGATTATCTTTTGCATCACAACCTTACAGAATACGATATCTATCAAATTATGAATCGACTGACGAATCACGATCAGCCTAAACAGCCTATTCACATTGGAAAAGGCTTACCGTTTTATGAAGTCTATCAGGTAATTGTTCAGCAAACCTCACAACTGTTAGATCCGATGGTTACTAACGAATTTGACTATGCTGAATTGTTAGCGATTACCTTTAGGGTAGCTATTTC
Organism: Enterococcus sp. AZ071; assembly: GCF_050499065.1. Classification (NCBI taxonomy): domain Bacteria; kingdom Bacillati; phylum Bacillota; class Bacilli; order Lactobacillales; family Enterococcaceae; genus Enterococcus; species Enterococcus sp. AZ071. The sequence continues at coordinate 1,380,689 of NZ_JBIPAS010000001.1, read as the reverse complement.
AGTTTGTCGTTTGCAGATGAACCATGCAATTGGTGCTTTTGTGATGATGGGAAATGTCCCAGAATTATTGAAGAAGCAGGATATACCTATGATGCTGATGCAGGCGGTGTTTGGTGTCTACGATCTGCCGTTGTTTAAGGATGAATATGAGTATATTTGCAGCGACCGTGCCAAGGGGAATGATCAGGAGGATATTCTGAAGCTGACCATTCAGCTGGTTCGGCACATATCTGAAGAGTTAAATGTATCCTTCAGTGATGATGCTCAGCTAGTCACCAATTTGTTTGCTCATTTATCTCTGCGCTTAGGGAAAAGACATCTTTATCCCAATGAGTACAATCCCTTTGTTGAAGACATCAAGTCGCTACATCCGCAACTTTTTACTGCAATTGGAAAGGCGTGTGAGCAGATGCCAGCCACGAAACAGCTGGTTAATGACTCTTTCATTGCTTATATTGCCCTGCACTTCTTAGTTTACTTTGAAAAAGAGAAATTTGAAAAAGGGGTTGCCCGAGTCGTTTACGTTTGTTCAACAGGCTTAGGAGTCACCAATTTGATCCAGCAAAAAATGGAAGAGGAAATTCCCAATGTAGAAATTGTTTGTTTCGCTTCCGTGTTGAATGCAGCTAACGTTATCAAAAACTACAAGCCTGATCTGGTTATCAGCATTTTCCCGATGGAGGACTTGAATTGTCCAACGATTAAGGTGAATGCCATTCCTTCAAAAGAGGATATCCAGAACATCAAACGCTTTACGCGACAAACTTTAGGAGATAAGCGTTCGCTTTCAAACCCGATTTCCCGTATTCCTGAGTTAAGCTCGGAAGAATTATCGCGGGAAGTAATACTAAAAGGGTATGTCATTTACGAGGGGCTGAAGAAAATCTCCGGTGATCTGTTGAAGCATGAGACCGAAGAAGCCTTTTTACTGCATGTTTTTCTGATGGTTCACCGGATCATGTTTAAGCATCAGTATCAATTAGAGGGCAATGTGAATCCCGATATTCTTTCATTGAACCAAACCTTATTTAAACAAGCGGAGCAATTATTTTCCGAAAATGATTTAGCCGTTAATGAGGCAGAATTAACTGCACTGTTTAATTATGTCGACAACAGGTAGAAAGGAGGACCGAAATGCAATTAACTGAAGAAAGCCAAAAAATTCTGCAAAGCAATCCATATAAGGAGGACCTGCAGGAGGTTGTTGACTATACTGCACAATTGCTGCAAGAAAAAATGATCCGCCCGACGGATCTTCAATGGACCATTTTAATTAATCATTTAAGTGAGATGGTCATCCGTGAAAAGGAAAACCGGACAATTTTAGAAGTTGATCCAGCCATGTTTTCAGAAGTATCGGAGGAAGCGCTGCTGATTTCTCAGCTAGTCGTTGATAAAGTTGGCCAACTGCCAAAAGATGAAACCTATGTATTATCCATTCACTTTGAAAGTGCAAAACAAAACGAGGAGGAAACAAAATGATTACAGTAGTTATCGCAGATCGATTAGGTAAAGGACAGAATGTAGCAAAAGGAGTAGAGGCAGCTGGCGGAAGAGCAGTTGTTGTTCCAGGTATGGGTGCAGATATGCGTTTAGGCGATGTTATGCAGCAGGAAAATGCGGATATGGGCATTTCGTTTTGCGGAAGCGGCGGTGCGGGAGCACTAACTGCAGCTACTAAATATGGATATTCAGAACGCCACGGTATGCGCTCGGTTGAAGAAGGCGTAACCGCTATTCAAGATGGAAATACAGTCTTAGGATTTGGCTTTATGGACCAAGAAGAATTAGGCAAACGTCTAACGGAAGCCTACATAAAAAAATACGGAGAATAAAAAGGAGCAGGTACAGTGAACACGACAGAGAAAAAACAACAAATAATTACCGTTAACGGACGAGGAGAAACGAAAGCAGCGGCCTTTTCAGATGCCTTAAATCAAGTACAAAAGCAAGTGCTCAAAGGAACCTCAGACGTGATTTTGCGAATTGAGCCTAAGTCGGTCACTGTACTTTCTGCTGAAGAACAAAAATATACGGAGCGCTTCTTGTTTTTCTTCTTCCCGCGGGAACGAGTGAATTACAGTGTTAAGCTGGATGTAGAAGTGGAGCTGTTGATGATTGATATGGCGTCAGTTCCTTTTGAGCCAGTAGCACAAGCAGCGCCAGATGCCGTAAATGTACCATTTTTATCAAAAAAAGTGTAAGAGGGTGAGACGAAGTGGAATTTGTAATTATCTTATTGAAATCATTGATTATCGGCGGTTTGTTAGGCTTCGCCGCAGGTGCGGGAGCAGCAAGAATGTTTCATGCTCCAAGTACGCAGGGGCTAGGAGCTTTTCGGACATTAGGGGAAATGAATGCCTGTGAAGGCGATCCGGCTTCCCACTTTTCTTTCGGTCTAGGATTTTTCTTCAATGCTTGGGCATCAGCAGTAGGTGCCGGCGCGTTCACACAGGATGTTACTCACCGGGTTATTCCTAACTGGGCAACAGCCGCATTGCTGGTTAAAAACAAAAATGTCGAAGAAACTATGCATAATCCCAAGAAAATGGGGATATCTGGTGCTTTAATCGGAATGGTGCTGGTTGCTTTCCTAAATACGACTGCAGCAGCGATTCCAGAAGCTTTGCAAGTAACAGCGGTTGCTGTATTAGTGCCAGCGGCTACAACGTTGATCAATATTGTTATGCCGGTTCTCTTCTGGTTGGCAGCCATTGATGCAGGAAAACGTTCTGGTTTTTGGGGAACTTTATTTGGTGCATTTGCTCAAATGATTATGGGCAACGCGGTTCCAGGTGTGGTACTAGGGATTTTAGTTGGTAAGGGTGTTGACGAACAAGGCTGGACTAAGATTACTAAGATTATCCTGACAGCAGCGATCTTGTTGTTTGTATTTAGTGGTTTCTTCCGCGGTTTTGATTTGCAGATGCTGGAAAGCTTCCGCTTGGATGCACCAAACTGGTTAAACAACTTACATGATGTCTTTACGGTAGAATAGGGGGCTTTTAAATAATGGAATTTACAGGACTAACAGAAGAACAGAAAAAGAAAAGTTTTTGGTTTGGTGATTGGGCCTTTCCAATTTTAGTAGGGCTAATGTCCTCCGCTGTATTCACAGGGACTCACATGTATGTTGAGTATGGGGTTGGTGCATTTAACGAAGTGTCCATTGTTGCGATGCTGAAAGCCGGTTTAGATGGCGGCTCTTATGGAGCGGCAGCTGCCTTTGGTGCCAGCTTCCTGTTTGCCAGAATTTTAGAAGGATCACTGGTAGGGATTTTGGATTTAGGTGGTTCAATTCTGACTGGTTTAGGGATTGGTATTCCAGCTATCTTCTTATCAATGGGGATTGATGCGCCGATTAAAAGCTTCCCGTTAGCACTATTAACAGGGGCAGCGTTAGGCTTAGCAGTAGGCGGAATCATCATTTTGATTCGGAAGTTTACGATTAATCAGTCTAATTCAACTTTTGGTGCAGATATTATGATGGGTGCTGGTAACCAGTCTGGTCGTTTCTTAGGACCACTGATCATTTTGAGTGCAGCTTCAGCTTCTATTCCGATCGGGATTGGTTCAACGATTGGGGCAATTATTTTTTACAAATGGAAAAAACCGATTGCTGGTGGCGCAATTTTAGGCGCAATGATTTTAGGGGCGTTATTCCCAGTAACCTTGGAACAATAGGAAAAGAGGAAGATCAATGTCGGAAACAGTATTAAAAAATGGCCGCTTGATTACAGGTGAACCTTGCGAAGTTGTTTTTGCAGAGGGCAAGATAGTTGAGGTTGCAGAAACTATTGAGACAAATGGACGAGAAGAAATTGACTTAAACGGAAAGTATTTCTCGGCCGGCTGGATTGACGGTCATGTTCATTGCTATCAAGAAATGAATTTGTATTACGACTATCCAGACCAAATTGGTGTTGAAAAAGGTGTAACGACAGTTGTTGATGCCGGAACAACCGGTGCTGAAAATATTGCTCGTTTTTACGAATTGGCGAAAGAGGCTAAGACCAATGTTTATGCCTTGTTGAATATTTCGAAGTTTGGAATCGTTGAGCAGGATGAGCTGGCTGATTTGTCGAAGGTTCAATCAGATTTAGTGAAACAGGTGTTAGCTGATCTGCCAGAATTCATTATTGGAATTAAGGCACGTATGAGCAAGACCGTTATTGGTGATAACGGGATTACACCGTTGAAATTGGCTAAAGAAATCCAAGCTGAGAACCAACAGCTGCCTTTGATGGTTCACATTGGCTCGGCGCCGCCTGAACTGGATGAAATTCTGGATGTTATGAGCAAAGGCGATATTCTTACTCATTGTTTCAATGGCAAGCCTAACGGTATAATGGATCAATCAACTGGGAAAATTAAAGAGTTTGTTTGGCAAGCTTATCGTGATGGCATCTTGTTTGACATTGGTCACGGCACTGACAGCTTCAATTTCACGGTTGCTGAAACAGCCTTTAAGGCAAACATGCTGGCTAATACTATCAGTACCGATATTTATATTCGTAATCGGACAAATGGTCCGGTTTTCGACTTGGCAACGACCTTGGAAAAACTGCATACAGTGGGTTATTCTTGGCCGCTGATTATTGAAAAGATCACTTCGGCTGCGGCTGATCAGTATCATTTATCCCAAAAGGGGCGAATTGAGGCGGGGGCCGATGCAGATTTTACTATCTTTAAGCTGATTGATGAAGAAAAGGAATTAGTGGATTCGAATGGTAATCTTCGTCAGGCAAACCAACAGATTATTCCAGTACAGACAATTATTGGAGGCGTAAGCTATGACAATCAGCTATGACAAGTTTGACCTGAAGCAAGTAATTAATGCTTCTGGTCGCATGACGATTCTTGGAGTATCAAAGGTCTCGGAATCGGTGATGGCAGCCCAACGTTTTGGAGGAGAACACTTTTTTGAAATGAGCGATCTGGCCGTACAAACCGGCAAATACTTGGCTAATTTACTGAAGGTAGGAGACACTCAGATTGTTTCCTCTGCTTCTGCGGGCATCGCTCAATCGGTAGCCGCGGTTATTGGAAAAGGAGATATGTATCATGTGTATCATCCCTACACGAATCGTTTGCAAAAAAGAGAAATTGTCCTACCGAAAGGGCACAATGTAGATTATGGAACACCCGTTGAAACGATGGTTGATTTGGGTGGCGGCCAGCTGATCGAAGCGGGTTATGCCAATATGTGTTCACCTGAACACATTGAAATGATGATCACTGACAATACGGCGGCGGTTCTTTACATCAAGAGCCATCATACCGTTCAAAAAAGTATGTTAACGGTGAAGGAAGCAGCCGAGGCCGCTCATAGCCACCAGCTTCCTTTGATTGTAGATGCGGCAGCTGAAGAAGATCTGTTTCAATATATTGAGGCGGGTGCTGATCTAGTCATTTACTCGGGAGCTAAAGCAATTGAAGGCCCTAGTGCCGGTTTAGTTATTGGGAAAAGTGAGTACGTGAATTGGGTTCGTCTGCAAAGCAAAGGAATCGGCCGAGCAATGAAAATCGGCAAAGATAATATCTTAGGCTTTACCCAAGCGGTGGAGGATTACTTGACTAACGGCAGTGAATCAGGTGATTCCATGAAAGAACGTTTAGCACCATTTGTTGAGGCAGTTAATCAGCTTGCTGATTTGCAGGCGACAGTGGTTCAAGACGGAGCCGGGCGGGACATCTACCGGGCCAGCTTGAAGGTCAATGGTAAAAAGACTGCTAAACAGGTGATTGAAGAATTAAAAGCAGCTGATCCGGCGATCTATACCCGAGAATACCAAGCCAACAATGGCATTATTGAATTTGATATACGTTCAGTTAATCAAGCTGAAATGGATGCGATTGTCCAACGACTAAAAGAAATTATGGAAGAGGAATAAAATATGTCATTGATCCCAAATTATTTAGAAGAACGAATTTGCTTAAATGTATTAGCGAATTCGGTAGAAAATGCCAAAGCTTGTTACGAGGCAGCAGAAGGACACGTTGTTTTAGGGGTTCTTTCTAAAAACTATGATAGCGACGAAGCAGCAATTGAAGATATGAAAAAATATCAGGAGGCAACCGACAATGCATTATCTGTTGGTTTAGGAGCTGGCGATCCTAACCAAAGCCAAATGGTTTCGCGCATCTCCGCTGTTTTGCAACCGCAGCACGTTAATCAGGTATTTACTGGAGTTGGAACTTCCCGAGCACTATTGGGCCAAAAGGATACGGTGATTAATGGTTTGGTTTCACCGACGGGCAAAGTTGGGTATGTTAATATTGCAACCGGTCCGTTAAGTTCACAGGCGCCAAGTGGAGAAGTACCGATTGAGACGGCTATTCAATTATTAAAGGATATGGGCGGCAGCTCGATCAAATATTTCCCAATGAAGGGCTTGGCTCACAAGGAAGAATATCAGGCAGTTGCTAAGGCCTGTGCGGAGTATGATTTCTATTTAGAACCAACTGGCGGAATCGACTTAACCAACTTTGAAGAAATCGTTCAGATTGCTGTTGATGCCGGAGTGAAGAAAATCATTCCTCATGTTTACAGTTCAATTATCGACTCAGCAACGGGTGATACGAAACCAGAGGATGTTCAAACGTTATTAGCTATGATGAAAAACACTTTGAAATAAAAATGACCCGCACATTCTGACTGAATGTGCGGTTTTTTAATCGTTATAACGATACAGTAGATTGTCTAACTAACTCTTTATCATGGATAAAGTAATCCAACAGTTCGGTCAGATTTAGAATACAAAGGTCTGCGCCAGCTTGATAAAAACGATCCATAACCTTTTGGATCAGCTGGTCTTTGTCGGTTACTGACAAGTCGCTGTATTCTTCTAAGGATAAGCCCATTTCTGAACTACCTTCGACAACTGCAATCGTAAACACCCCAGCATTTTTTCCTTCCTGAATATCGGCAACCGTATCGCCAACCTTCACTACTTCTGCTACAGATAGATTGTTGAAATGCTGCATGTTTTGGAAAATCATGTAGGGATAAGGTCTGCCCAAGTTGCCGACTGCATCAGGAGTAGTCATGAAATCTGGACTGTAGCCGGCTATTTTTGCTGCTGCGGTAACAATCTTCATCATTTCACTAGTATAGCCAGTTGTTGAGCCAATATTAATTCCGTGTGCTTGCAGCTGCTGAATAACCTCAGCTGTTTTTGGCTTCAATTTTGAATATTCGGCTAGATCTTCGAAAAGGAAAGTTTCAAAACGTGCGTAAATTTCCTCAGTATCGGTATCTTGCGGCAGCTGTTGATAGCTGTTCAGCCATTGTTCTTGAACAGAAGGCAGCTCCAGTAAAATTTTGATATGTTCTCGTTTCAATTTTCCCATCGGTTCACGAATTTCATCAAGGGATAGGGTAATTCCTTTTTCATCAAAGGCCTTTTTGAAGGCTATGACTGGAGCCATACAACCAAAATCAACGGTTGTCCCGGCCCAATCAAAAATAATTGTTTTAACTGACATAGGCTACCTCCGAGTATTTTTCAATGATCTCTGCTAAGCGATGAATATCTTTTGGATAAATCTCACCGATGTTGCCAATGCGGAAGCAATCATGGTCGCTGATTTTTCCTGGATAAATCACAAAGCCGTTGTGCTTCAAATGGTGATAAAAATTATTGAAATCAAATGGCCGGTCCTGAGGATACAGGAACGAAGTGATGAAAGGCCCCTGATATTTTTGAATAAAGGTCTCATAGCCTAATTCACTCATTTTTTGTCGCAAAAGGTGATTGTTGGTCAAGTATCTCAAATAGCGTTGTTCAATCCCGCCTTCTAACTCTAATTCCTTCAAGGCCTGTAAGAAAGCTAATACCGTATGGGTAGGGGAGGTAAAACGCCATTTGCCATCTTTTTCCATCGCCTGATATTGATCGTAAAGATCGAGGGAAAGGGTGCGCGCATAACCTTTTCGTTTCTCCAGCTCTTGTTTTTTACAAATGACAAAGGAGAAGCCGGGTACACCTTGAATACATTTATTGGAGCTGGAAATCAGAAAATCAATTGACAGCTGGGAAATATTCATCGGGATGCCGCCGAAACTGGACATAGCATCCACAATAAACAACAAGTTGTTTGCTTTAGCTAAGGCAGAGATTTCATCCAGCTCATTTAGAATCCCGGAGGTTGTTTCACTATGCACCATCGTAATGGCGGAAATACTTGGGTGATCGTTCAATAGTTTTTGCACCGCTTCGGCTTTAGGTATTTTATTTTCCGGTACTTCGTAAACAGTGTGAGTGATGTTGTGTCGCTGACACATCGTTGCCATTCGCTGACCATAAGCTCCGTTTGTGCAGATAAGCAAATGATCTTCAGGGGTGATCACCGTGCTCAAAACAGATTCCACACCGAAGGACCCGCTGCCTTGCATTAGGACAGTGGTGTATTCTTTTTCTGATACTTCGGCTAAGTTCAGCAGACGCTGACGGATTTCCTGAGTGATTTCTTTGTAGTCTTGGTCCCAGGTGCACTGATCTGTTAACATGGCTTTTTTTACGGTCATAGTGGTGGTCAAAGGACCTGGAGTTAATAGTTTATACTGCATGGTAAGCCTCTCAATCTACTAATTTTTGGTGCTGCTCTAACAATTCAGCAGTTAATTCTTCAGGGAACACTTTTTGATCACTGGCTACTTGGACACTATCAGCTTCTTCACCGTTGTAAATAGGACTAGGATAGATCGCCAGCAAATCTTTGCGTCCTTTTTCCATAATCGTGTTTAGCATTTTTTCTGCTTCAGGATTGGTATCGTCGCCTTTGTTAATTACTGCTAAGGATTCAGTTAGAGTGTAAGTTCCCTCGGCAGGCTCTACGTATTCAATCGGCAAACCTTCATTTTTATCCTTCACAGCTTGGTGGCGCAGGCCAAAGCCAAGAGCGACTTCACCTAAACGAACTTTTTTAATCGGACCAGAGCCAGAGCTTTCCAAGTGATCACCGGCATTGGCATAAATATCTTTCAAAATAGTTTTCGCTTCGTCTTCGCCATAATTATCAATCAAGGCTTGGAACAAAAGCCAAGCAGTGGAAGATTGCTTAATATCTGAAATTGCCAAAACACCTTTGTACTTAGGATCAGTTAAATCTTTTAAACTTTTAGGGACTGGCAGCTTCAATTCCTTCATCATGTCGGTATTGTAGAAAATGGTTCCTTCTTGCATGGTAAATGGTGCAGCGTAGGTTGGGATTTCAGTTAAAGGATCAACCGTTAGCTTCAAATCCTTGAACATTTCGTCTTTCTTTTGTGCACTGGTTAAGTAGAAGGTACTCATGGTTACTAGATCTGCTTCGATATTAGTACCTTCCGCCAGCAGTTTTCCGCCCAGTTCCGAGGTTCCAAAGGATTGCAGGGTGTAGTTGCCCTCGAAGCCATTTTTGTCTAAAACATCTTTGATCACTTCAACAGGTTCTTCATCAGCATTGGTGTAAATAACTACCTTTTCGTTTGCGGCGTTACCGTTGCTGCAGGCGCTTAATAAAAGGGCTAAGGCGGTGCAGCCAAGTAGGGCGAAAATTCTTTTTTTGTTCATTGGTTAATCTCCTTTTGATAAGTTGAGTTAGCAGCTGCATGATCAAGTTAATCAGCAGCAAAAATAGAGAAAGCATAAAAATATCGTTAAACCGGCCAAAATGCTGGAGCTCTTTTAGTTTGGCGGTAATAACCATGGTGTTGGCACTGGTTAAGAAAACCACGGCGCTGATTGTTACCATTGAATTGAAGAAGTAATAGGAAAACATATCAACGATCGTTAGCTTAGAGTTGGGTATCAAAATACGCCAAATAGTCGTAATCCAGCGATCGCCCATCAATTTTGCGGTATTTTCCCAGTTCAGATTCATTTTTTGCAGAGCCTCTTTAGCCATTTGATAGGGTGTAGCAAAATAATGAACCACCGTCACAATTACTAAGATCATTAAAGTGTTGTGAAGACTGCTGCTAGCGAAGATCAGCAGATAAGCGACACCTAGAACCATTCCGGGAATCGAATTAGTAATCGTTGAGACACTGTCAATTAGTTGATTGATCGTATAGATTTTCTTTTCTCTAGACGTCATCAAAGCTGCAAAATAGGCAAAGATTGTACCGATTACAGCAGTCAACAGAGCCATCAGTAAAGAATTCTTCAAGGTAGTCAGCAAGCTGTCATCCTGCAGGAACGTAGTAAAGTTCTGCAGGGTTGGCTGCAGATTAAAAGGCCAATTAGTTAAAAATGGAATAACCAGCAAAATCAGAAAGACTCCTAAGATAAATACAGACGTCAGAATAAAGAGACTGCGAAAGGCCCAATCTCTAAAACGGTTCTTCTTTAAGACGAGTGCTTGCGGTTTTTCGTAACGAACGACCTTCTTCTGAAGATGATTCAAAATCAGAATACTTATAATAGAAGGAAACAGCATCGTTAGTGCTACCAGGGAACCATATTGAAAATTGGGGATGGTCCCCATAAAGCCGTCATATAACAGAGTCGTAATAAAAGGCGTCTGCCCACCAACAGCACTCGGAATCCCAAAATCGGTCAAGGACATGAAAAAGCCTTGTAAAAAAGCCACGGCCAACACGCGATAAAGGGGACTGAGAACTGTCCGATGTAAAGACTGCCACCAAGAATCACCCATTAGACGTGAGACAAGAAATAAGCGGTTGTCTAGGTACGCCATGGAGTTGTTGATCAAAATGAAAATAGGCGGCAAAGTATAGATAATGAATCCTAGCAAAATTCCAATCGTGCCATAAATATTGAACCATTCATGCTGCAGCAGCTTCGTCCAGAGCCCTTGCTTGCCGAAGGCGTAAATCAGAACAAAGCCATAGGTGATCGTCGGCAGCAGCATAGGAAATTGTAAAATTCCCGTATTTATCTTCAAGAAGCGGCTGCCGGCATTAGTAAAATTGTTTCCGTAAGCAAGAAAGAAGCCCAAAAGTGTTGAGCAGCTGGCGGCAATCAAAGAAAATTTCAAGCTGTTTAGAAAGGATAGCTGCCATTTTTGATCAAAAAATTGCTTTAGACTTTCCACTAGGGTGCCATTTTCCACCGACAAAGCGGTCATGACTACTTTTCCTAACGGTAAAACTAAAAAGATGAGAAAGAATACTAGAATGAAGCCGCTAGTGATTCTTTTTAAGGACCAGACTTCTCTCATGCTTCCGCCCGCTGCAAGGCTTGTTGGAAAATTTGCTGGATGTTTTGCTGCTTAACAATTAATTGATTAATTATAAATTCCTGAACAAAGTGACAGGAAGCTTGAGTCATGATTTCTACTGGTGAACTGCATTGAGCAATGCGGCCATTGTCTAAAACCACGATTTTGTCTGACATGGTTAGCGCTTCTTCTGGATCGTGGGTCACAATGATAATGGTTAAAGAAAGCTTTTGGGCAATCTCCTGAATTTTTTCCTTAATCGATTCTTTGATAACACCATCTAGTGCGCTTAATGGTTCATCCAACAGCAGCAAGTCAGGCTTCATAACTAAGGTACGACCTAAAGCAACCCGCTGTTTTTGCCCGCCAGACAGTTGCTGAATCGGTTTGTCGAGATGCTTTTCCAAATTTAATAAGCGAATCAGCTCTTGTACCTCTTCCTCCGAAGAACAATTCTTCTTGTTCTTCAGCCCGTAGGTCAGGTTCTGATAGGCAGTTAGATTCGGAAACAGGGCATAATCTTGAAATACGATATTAAAAGGCCGCTTCTCCATGGGGGTATGGGTAATATCCTTTTCTCGAAAGAATAATTTGCCGCCGCTAGGTTCTTCCAAACCCAAAATAATATTTAGCAGCGTCGTTTTTCCTGATCCTGATTGTCCTAGGATAGAAACGATCTCTCCTGTGTTGATTTCTAAACTGATCTCTTCTAAAACCGTACTTTGCTGAAAGTTTTTTGAGATATTTTCCAGCTTCAACATAATTACCAGCTCCTTGAATTATTTTTTTCGTGCATCCTTTTCAACTGAACCCTTGTGTGGGCAGTTCGTTTTCCTTTGATTGAAGTATAGCGGAGCTTTGTAAAGGTATAATCAAGGATGTGAAAAGATAAAATAAAGTTTGTTATGTTTGTGTAAATAATGTTAAGATTTTTTTGTTACACGAGGTGTCAAGACACATCGGGAGAGAAAGAAGGATTTGCTGATGAAGCTTTTACGTTTAGGTATGTTGTTAGGTTCTGTTTTATTATTGGCAAGCTGTGGGCAAAAAGAGGCGCAAACCACGGAAGAAAAGGATACACCCAAAATTGCACTGGTTTTAGGATTTGGCGGGGTCGATGAGCGCTCGTTTAATCAAGCAGGCTGGGAAGGACTCAAGGATTGGGGCCATAAAAAAGGCTTAAAGGAGAAAAAAGACTTCCTATATATGGAAACAAATCAACCGCAAGATAATAGTACAAATGTTAATCAAGCGGTGGAGAATGGTTTCAACACCATCATCAGTCTCAGCTATTTGCAAGCAGATGCAATCAAGGAAGCGGCAGTTGCCAATCCTGATTTAGATTTTGCTTTAGTCGATGGAGAGATAGAAGACCAGAAAAATGTTGTCTCAGCTACGTTTAAGGATCAGGAGAGTGCTTATCTAGCCGGGATCGCTGCAGCCTATACCACTCAAACCAATCGGGTAGGTTTTATTGGCGGAATGGAAGGGCCGGTAATTCAACGCTTTGAAACTGGTTTTGAGAACGGGGTAAAGGATGGTGCGAAGGCACTAGGAAAAGAAATTACTGTTGATAGCCGTTATGCTGCTTCGTATGATGCACCGGATCGTGGAAAGGCGATTGCTTCTTCCATGTATGAGGAAGGGTCAGATATTATTTATCAAGCAGCAGGCAGTACCGGGGCTGGTGTATTCCAGGAGGCCAAGGCTCGTAATGAACGGGAAAACAGCCAAAAGATTTGGGTGATCGGCGTTGACCGTGATCAAAACGATGAAGGTGTCTATCAAACACCAGCAGGTCAAGAGGATAATTTTACATTAACCTCTACCTTAAAGAATGTTGGAGCAGCGGTTTCGGAAATTGCTGAGGCTAGATACAATCAGAAATTCCCTGGCGGTGATCACTTGGTTTTTGGCATTAAAGAAGCCGGTGTGGATTTGACGGAGGGTCAGTTAACCGAGGAGGCTCTTCAGGCAGTTGCGAAGGCAAAAGAAAGAATTATTGACGGAGATATAACTATTCCGGAAAATTAGCAAAGAAAGAGGCTGTGACATAAAACGTCACAGCTTCTGAAAACCGTATAATCGGTGTAAGTTAAGCAACTCCTTCAGAAATAAGCCGATAATCATAAAAATATGAGAAGCTCCAAGTAGGTACTGTTCGACATCAACTCCAATACTCGTTGTGTCTCTCAGCAAATTTAGGATTATTCGGCTTATTTCTCGGAGCTGAGCGTTGCTGTCACAACCTCTTTGTCCTAGTTAATAGTTGTAGAATGCGGATCTTTCAAGAAAGCTGCAACTTGTTGTGCATCTTCGTCGGTTCGTGAAATAATAATGATCGTATCGAAGCTGGCCATAGTTGCTACGATTGTTTGGAAGGTTAGATCATCCAAAACAGCAGCCAAAAGGTTGGCGTTGTCAGGAAGTGTTTGGATTACCGTCATGAACTGAACTCGTTCGACTTTTACGATCACTTCGTCAATCATTCGGACTAAACGCTTCGTATCTTCATCATCAGACGGCTGGTTAGGCTCTTGAAACAGTTCGAAACGCGGACTGCCATCCTCATCGATGGTTTTGACGATCTTTAAATCACGGATATCACGGGAAATCGTTGCTTGAGTAGCAACCACACCTTGTTCTTCTAAATAGGTCATTAATTCGCTTTGGTTGCGAATGGAATGCGTGACGATAATTTGTTTGATTAATTCATGCCGATCTTTTTTACGCATAAAAATTCTCCTAATCGATTTTTATGCAACAATTATAACAGAAATACGCAGCTTTAGCAGGTCAATTCGATAAATATTAATCAGATTCTTTTACTTGGAAAATTAGCGGGAAATGATTGATTTCTATCTAGTCCTACTGTATAATTACTAATTGTGTGTGGGCGACCACAGACAAATCCACATCTTAATTTTATTGGCAGCAGGGTGCTTCATTGGAAGTCTGCCGCTGAGTTTGACAATTAAGAGAGGGAACAAAAAACCAAATTGGAGGAAACAAAACATGTCAGTATTGTCTATGAAACAATTACTAGAAGCCGGCGTACATTTCGGTCACCAAACTCGTCGCTGGAACCCAAAAATGAAGAAATACATCTTCACAGAAAGAAACGGAATCTACATCATTGATTTGCAAAAAACAGTGAAATTAGTAGATGCAGCTTACGATTACATGAAAAATGTTGCTGAAGACGGCGGCGTTGCGTTGTTCGTAGGTACTAAAAAACAAGCACAAGAAGCAATTAAAGAAGAAGCAACTCGCGCTGGCCAATATTTCGTTAACCACCGTTGGTTAGGCGGAACTTTGACTAACTGGGATACTATCCAAAAACGTATCGCTCGTTTGAAAAACATCAACGCTATGGAAGCAGACGGTACTTTTGAAGTATTGCCTAAGAAAGAAGTTGTTGGTTTAAATAAAGAACGCGAACGTTTAGAAAAATTCTTGGGCGGTATCGCTGATATGCCTAGAATTCCAGATGTAATGTACATCGTTGACCCTCGTAAAGAGCGTATTGCGGTTCAAGAAGCACATAAATTGAACATTCCAATCGTTGCTATGGTTGATACAAACTGCGATCCTGATGAAATCGACGTAGTAATCCCTTCAAATGATGATGCTATCCGTGCCGTGAAATTAATCACTGCTAAAATGGCTGATGCATTTATCGAAGGCAACCAAGGTGAAGATCAAGTAGCTGAAGCAGACTTCGTTGCAGAAGATGGCGGACAAGCAACTTCAATCGAAGAAATCGTTGATGTTGTAGAAGGCGACAACACTTCTACTGGATCAGCAGAATAATTTCGTAGCTCAAGCTGCTTCAAAGAAAATAACAACCTTTGAAGCAGCTTTTTTAAAAAATTAGAGGAGGCCCATGAAGATGGCACAGGTAACAGCTAAGTTAGTAAAAGAACTACGCGACATGACTGGCGTAGGTATGATGGATGCGAAAAAAGCATTAGTAGAAGTAGAAGGCGAGATTGAAAAAGCTGTCGATCTTTTACGTGAAAAAGGTATGGCTAAAGCTGCTAAGAAAAATGACCGTATCGCTGCTGAAGGTTTAGCTTCAGTTGCTGTTAACGGCAATGCTGCAGCAATCGTTGAAGTAAACTCAGAAACTGACTTCGTTTCTAAAAACGAAATGTTCCAAAACCTAGTGAAGGAAATTGCTGAACTAGTAGCTGCTAACAAACCAGCTGACATGGACGCAGCAATGGAATTAAAAACTTCCAAAGGTACAGTTGCTGAAGAATTAATCGAAGCTACCCAAGTTATCGGTGAAAAAATCAGCTTCCGTCGTTTCAAAGTATTGGAAAAAGGCGACAATGCTGCTTTCGGCGGATACTTGCACATGGGCGGACGTATCGCTGTATTAACCGTTTTAGACGGAACTACTGACGAAGAAATTGCTAAAGACGTGGCAATGCACGTAGCAGCAATCAACCCTCGTTATGTTGATGAATCTCAAATTCCTCAAGAAGAATTAGATCATGAGAAAGCTATTTTAACTGAACAAGCTTTAAACGAAGGCAAACCTGAAAAAATCGTTGAAAAAATGGTTGTAGGCCGCCTAAATAAATTTAAAGCAGAAATTTCTTTAGTTGACCAACCTTTCGTTAAAGATCCTGACATGACTGTCGAAAAATACGTTGCCTCAAAAGGCGCTTCTGTTAAAGAATTCGTACGTTTCGAAGTTGGCGAAGGCATCGAAAAACGTGAAGATAACTTTGTTGAAGAAGTTATGAATCAAGTGAAAAAATAATTCTGTTTTTTAACAGTCGGGAACGCATGTGAAATTGCGCTCCCTTTTTTTAAGCGAAATCAGATAAAATGGCTTCAAATAAAGCAGAATATGCTAAAATGGCTATAGAGTGACAGTGGGGGAATCGAAATGAAAGAACCAAAATACAAACGAGTAGTACTTAAACTAAGCGGTGAAGCATTAGCCGGCGAGGAAAAATTCGGCATTAATCCGCCAATTATCCAAGATATTGTTGAAGAAATCAAAGAGGTCCACGAGCTGGGAATCGAAATGGCGATTATCGTCGGCGGCGGCAACATCTGGCGCGGACAAATCGGTGCGCAAATGGGCATGGAACGGGCACAAGCTGACTATATGGGCATGCTGGCAACCGTGATGAACGCATTGGCTTTACAAGATGCTTTAGAAAACATCGAAGTACCAACCCGCGTACAAACATCTATCGAAATGCGCCAAATTGCTGAACCATATATCCGCCGCAAAGCGGAGCGTCATTTAGAAAAAGGCCGGATTGTTATTTTTGCTGGTGGTACCGGAAATCCGTATTTCTCAACCGATACAACTGCTGCGTTACGGGCTGCTGAAATCAATGCAGATGTCATTTTAATGGCGAAAAACAATGTAGATGGTGTCTATTCTGCAGATCCAAAGCTGGATCAAAATGCGATTAAGTTTGATGAATTGACTCATTTGGATGTCATTTCTAAAGGATTGCAAGTAATGGATTCAACCGCAAGTTCACTAAGTATGGACAATGATATTCCGCTTGTTGTCTTCAATTTGAATGAACCAGGAAATATTAAACGAGTTGTTCAAGGTGAAAATATCGGAACAACTGTAAGGGGGAAATAACATGGCAGATGCAGTAATGAACGAAGCGCAACAAAAGATGAAAAAAGCAGAAGAATCTCTGCAACGTCAACTAGGACAAATTCGGGCTGGACGTGCGAATGCCAGCTTGTTAGACCGAATCACGGTTAACTATTACGGAGCACCAACACCGGTCAATCAATTGGCATCAATTACTGTTCCAGAAGCACGAGTATTAATGATTACACCTTTCGATAAAAGCACAATCGAAGACGTTGAAAAAGCAATTTTAGCTAGTGATATTGGCTTGAATCCGGCAAATGACGGGAACGTAATCCGTTTAGTGATTCCTCAATTAACAGAGGAACGTCGGAAAGAATTAGCTAAAGAAGTGAAAAAAGAAGCTGAGAATGCTAAGGTTGCTGTCCGCAACGTACGTCGTGATGCGATGGATGATTACAAAAAGCAGCAAAAAAATAGCGATATTACTGAAGATGACTTACGCAGCATGGAAAAAGACATCCAAAAATTAACCGACGATAGCGTGAAAGAAATTGACAAAATTGTCAGCGAAAAAGAAAAAGAACTACTAGAAGTTTAATTAGAAGTTAAGGCAGCTGTCCAGCTCTTTAGACAGTTGTCTTTTTTTATGGAAATTAGAATCTCTAAATATGCCAGAAAATGCTTGTAATCAGAGATTTTTATTTAGGCAAATGTTTGAAAAAAACTAAATACCTGCGGATATGCGTAGGCAAGCTTTAGGTTTATTGCTATAATGGCAAATGAGTTGCCGGTCCAGCTTCTTTAATCAATGAGTTGTTTATTGGTTTTTAAAGCTGATTAGTTGGCGGGCATTTGTCTTGAAGAATAAGAATTGAGGGGGAAAATTAATGGTATTACGTTTTTTTCCACAAAAAGAGAAATATACACCAGAAGAAAGTGAACTGACTTTCAATCCAGAAGGTGCAATTCCTAAACATGTGGCAATTATTATGGACGGAAACGGACGTTGGGCTCAAAATAGACGACTTCCGCGAGTGGCCGGACACAAAGAAGGCATGGAAACCGTTAAGCGCATTACTAAATATGCCAATAAATTAGGGATCAAGGTATTGACGCTGTATGCTTTCTCAACGGAAAACTGGAAACGTCCTGAGGATGAAGTGAAATTCTTGATGCAATTACCGGTGGACTTTTTTGATACGTTTGTCCCTGAGTTGATTGCTGAAAATGTTCAAGTAAAGGTGATGGGCTATGAGGAATATTTGCCAGCTCATACCCAGGATGCGGTTAAACGCGCGATCGAACAAACAGCTTCTAATGATGGCTTGGTATTGAATTTTGCTCTGAACTACGGCAGCCGGGCTGAAATTGTCAGTGCAGTGCAGACAATTGCTAAAGAAGTAGAGAAGGATCAAAAGAAGCCAGAAGATATTAATGAAGAAACGATTGCCAGTCATTTAATGACCGGTTTTCTGCCAGCAGATTTGCGGGATCCTGAATTGGTGATTCGTACCAGCGGCGAAGAACGGATCAGTAATTTTCTGCTGTGGCAATTGGCTTACAGTGAATTATTCTTTACCAAAGCTTTGTGGCCTGATTTCGACGGTGCTCATTTGGAGACCGCGATCGCTTCATTCCAAAACCGCAATCGCCGTTTTGGCGGGTTAAACAAGGAGGATACTAAATGAGACAACGAGTAATTACGGCTGTAGTGGCCTTGGCAGTCTTTTTGCCGATTTTATATGTAGGCGGCATTGCGATTGAGCTGGCTGCAGCTGCTTTAGCCGGTGTCGGCGTATATGAGTTATTCCGCATGAAGGGCTTAGCAATTTTAAGCTTTGAAGGAGTACTTTCGATTTTAGGAGCAGTATTTTTAGTACTGCCGGCGGAGCGCTGGTTTCCATTTTTAAATGATACATCAGGCAACTTTTTATTATTTTATTTAACAGTCATGATTATCTTAGGTTTTTCGGTTGTTTCGAAAAATACTTACACGATTGATGAAGCTGGTTTTCCAGTTATTGCCAGTTTATATGCCGGAGTAGGTTTCCAAAATCTGGTCATCGCTCGCTCAGAAGGCTTGGCAATGATTATCTTTGCTTTCTTTATTGTTTGGGCAACAGATATTGGGGCGTACATGGTTGGCCGCAAGTTCGGTCAGCGCAAGCTTTGGCCGGATATTTCTCCCAATAAAACGATTGAAGGCGCGTTAGGTGGAATTGCTAGTGCCTTGGCAGTAGCGGTTATTTTTCTAATTGTACAGCCTAACTTAACCCAACATAATTTAATAACGATGCTATTATTCACGATTGTTTTCTCAGTGGTTGGTCAATTTGGTGACTTGGTGGAATCGGCAATCAAACGACATTTTGATGTGAAGGATTCGGGTAATATTTTACCGGGACATGGCGGAATTTTGGACCGGTTTGACAGTATGCTTTTTGTCTTTCCTATGATGCATTTGTTAGGTGTTTTTTAAAAAGCTCGCGTTAAGAGCTTTTTTTTCGTGGTTTTATGATACACTAGCTCTAAGAAAAAGCTAAAGGCAGGTAAGCTTATGCGTACAGTGATTACATTTTTGATTGTTTTTGGAGTATTAGTTATCGTTCACGAATTTGGCCATTTTTTCTTTGCCAAGCGTGCTGGTATTTTAGTTAGAGAATTTGCGATTGGGATGGGACCTAAAATTTATGCCCATATGGGTAAGGATGGGACCACCTACACGCTGCGTTTATTGCCGATTGGCGGTTATGTGCGGATGGCCGGCTTAGAGGATGAGGAAACCGAATTAAGTCCTGGGATGCCGATGTCATTAGAGCTGGATGCGCAGGGGCATGTTCAGCGTATCAATGTCAGCAAGAAGGTTCAACTGCCAAACAGTATTCCAATGGAGCTGATTGCGGCTGATTTAGTGGATGATTTAACCATTAAGGGCTATGAGAATGGCGATGAAAGTCAAGAAGTTGAATATACAGTCAATCATAATGCGACGGTTATCGAAGAGAATGGTACAGAGGTTCGTATCGCGCCGAGAGATGTTCAATTCCAGTCAGCGAAAATTGGGGCGCGGATTTTAACGAACTTTGCAGGACCGATGAATAACTTTATTTTGACAGTTATTTTGTTTATTGCGTTAGCCTTTATGACTGGCGGAGTACCGGTCTACAATACTAATCAAATTGGACCTGTTGAAGCGGGCAGTCCGGCAGCTGAAGCTGGCTTGAAGGAAAATGACCGCATTGTTCAAATCAATGATAAGCAGGTTGCTTCATGGGAGGATTTAACGACTGAAATTCAGAAGAATCCCGGCAAAGAAGTAACAGTGGTTGCCACTGAAAATGGGCAAGAAAAGACGCTTTCGTTAACACCGGAAACCTCTAAGGTAAACGGTGAAAAAATTGGTAAAATCGGTATTAGTGCCTTTATGAAGACGGGCTTTGTGGACAAGATTGTTGGCGGAGTTACCCAAAGCTGGAATGTAGTGACTCAAATCTTTAAAGCGTTAGGTTCACTATTCACCGGCTTCAGCTTGAACAAGCTGGGTGGTCCAGTGATGATGTACCAATTGTCTTCTCAGGCGGCTAGCCAAGGCGTGCGGACAGTGATTTCCTTGATGGCTTTTCTATCAGTCAATTTAGGGATTGTTAACTTGCTGCCGATTCCAGCCTTTGATGGTGGAAAAATTTTGTTAAATATTATTGAAGCATTACGAGGAAAACCAATGGATCCAGAAAAAGAAGGTTTAATTACGATGGCCGGCTTTGTATTCATCATGGTATTGATGATTCTGGTTACCTGGAATGATATATCTCGCTTCTTCTTTTAACTGATCAAGGAACTCGCTGCGGCGGGTTCCTTTTTTCGAATGGTTTAGCGGTTAGATTTTTAAGTTTAAGCTTGTGGCTTGATGGGATAATTTTAATGCAAAGCTCAAAAAAAACAGTTATACTAGATAGTACTTGAAAAAAGTGAAGGAGATGTTCTTTTGTCTCAAAATCGGGAATTATTCGAAAATTTATTGCGTCAAATTGAGCTGAGTGATGAGGACCAGCAGCATCCGTTTATTCAAGCGGCTGAAATTAAACAAGTGGTGGTCCATGAAAAGTCACGGGTGTGGGAATTCTTTATTCAGGCACCGCAAATTTTGCCAGCTAAGCTATACTATGCCTTTCACCAGAAATTGGTGCTGGCCTTTCAGTCAATTGCCCAGGTTAAACTACATATTGAAGCAGCCGATTCCCAGTTTAATGAAGAATTGCTGCAGCATTATTGGCGTTTGGCTTTAAGCGAACAGGATTGTGATACGCCGTTAGTTAAACAGGTGTTAAGCAAACCGCTGCCAGTCCTGCAGGATAAACGGATTGTCCTTTTGATTGATAATCAAACGGTCATTCCTTTTTTGAAGCAGCAGTATTTGCCGTTAATTGAAGATAATCTGGTTTCTTACGGTTTTCCTAAATTGCGGATTGATCCTGAGGTGGATGAGGAGCAGCAGGAACGGGTTTTGAAGCTGTTTGAAGAACGCAAGCAGGAACAGGATGCGGCTTTCCAAGAAAAAGCTGCTGAAACTATGGCGCAGCACGAAGCGAAGAAGAAGGAAAAATCAGAAGCGGCCTTTGATGGTCCGATTCAAATGGGCCGCAACATTCCAGCGGATGAAGCGATTATGCTGATGGGAAATATTTTGGAGGAAGAACGCCGGGTAACGATCGAAGGCTTTATTTTCGATAAAGAAGTTCGTGAGCTGCGTTCCAAACGTAAGATCCTGATTTTAAAAATGACGGATTACACCTCTTCCTTCGTAGTAAAGAAATTCTCTAATGGCGAAAAGGATGAAAAGATTTTTGACGCGATTAGTGAGAAAAGCTGGATTCGGGTTCGCGGAAGCGTTCAGGAAGACACCTTTATGCGGGATTTAGTTATGAATGCTCAGGATATTCAAGAAGTGAAGCATCCTGACCGCAAGGATTACAGCAAAGAAAAACGGGTGGAGCTGCATTTGCACTCTAATATGAGTACGATGGATGCGACCAACAGTATTAGCGACCTAGTTGCTCAAGCGGGCAAATGGGGGCACAAAGCAATTGCGATTACTGACCATGCCGGCGCGCAGGCTTTTCCGGATGCCCATGCGGCAGGTAAAAAAGCGGGAGTCAAGATTCTTTACGGTGTCGAGGCCAATGTGGTTGATGATGGGGTATCGATTGCCTATAATGATCAGCACATTGCCTTAACTGATGCTACTTATGTTGTATTTGACGTGGAAACGACCGGTTTGTCAGCTGTTTATAACAAGATTATCGAGCTGGCGGCGGTCAAAATGCACAAGGGAAATGTCATTGATACCTTTGAAGAGTTCATTGATCCAGGCCATCCTTTGTCAGAAACAACGATTAACTTAACTGGGATTACTGATGAGATGGTTCGCGGGTCTAAATCGGAAAAAGAAGTGCTGCAGCTGTTTGAAAAATTCAGTGAAGGAACGATTTTAGTGGCCCACAATGCGGCCTTTGATATCGGCTTTTTGAATACCAGCTATGTCCGCCATGATATTCCAGAAACGACGAATCCGGTCATTGATACTTTGGAGCTGGCGCGTTATCTGTACCCGGAATTTAAACGGTTTGGACTAGGTGTCTTGACGAAGAAATTCGGCGTAAACCTAGAACAGCATCACCGAGCGGTCTATGATGCAGAGGCAACAGGCCATTTAGGGTGGATTTTTGTTAAAGAAGCGATGGAAAAACACGGGATGCTTTACCATGACCAGTTGAACGATCATGTAGGTGAGGGAGATTCCTATAAACGGGCCCGACCTTTCCATGCAACCTTACTGGCTAAAAATCAGGATGGGTTGAAGGATCTGTTTAAACTGATTTCCATGTCGAACATCAATTACTATGAACGGGTACCACGTATTCCTCGTTCACAGCTGAAAAAACTGCGGGAAAATATTTTAGTCGGTTCGGCTTGTTCTCAAGGTGAGATTTTTGAAGCCATGATGCAAAAAGGGGTCGAAGAGGCGAAGAATCGTGCGAGCTTTTACGACTACATTGAAGTCATGCCAAAGGAAGTTTATGCCCCGTTGCTTGAACAGGAGCTGGTGAAGGATGTAGCGGATCTGGAAGATATTATTCGCAATTTGGTGCAAATCGGTAAAGAACTGGACAAACCAGTCGTTGCTACGGGGGACGTCCATTACCTTAATAAAGAGGATGCCATTTATCGTAAAATTCTGGTTACCTCTATGGGCGGTGCCAATCCTTTGAACCGCCACAGTCTGCCGGAGGTTCATTTCCGGACTACAGATGAAATGCTGCAGGCTTTTGCTTTTCTAGGGGAAGAGCTGGCAAAACAAGTCGTTGTCGATAATACGAACCTGATCGCGGATACTTGCGAAGAGATCGTACCAGTGAAGGATGAATTGTATACGCCTAAGATTCCGGGATCAGAGGAAGAAATTAAGCAGCTGAGCTATACTCGGGCGAAGGAGCTTTATGGTGATCCACTGCCGGAAGTAATCGAAAAACGCTTGAAAAAGGAACTGGATTCGATTATCGGTAACGGCTTCTCGGTTATTTACTTGATTTCACAAAAACTGGTGCACAAGAGTAATCAGGATGGCTATTTGGTTGGTTCACGGGGATCAGTCGGTTCCAGTTTTGTGGCAACCATGACCGGGATTACTGAAGTAAATCCTTTACCGCCTCATTATTATTGTCCAGAATGTCAGTATTCGGAATTCTTTGAAGACGGCTCCTACGGTTCTGGTTTTGATATGCCGGAGAAGGCTTGTCCTAAATGTGGTGCACGTCTGCATAAAGACGGACATGATATTCCTTTTGAAACCTTCCTAGGCTTCCATGGGGATAAGGTTCCCGATATTGACTTGAACTTCTCTGGAGATTATCAGGCAGAGGCTCACAACTACACCAAGGTATTGTTTGGTGAGGAATATGTCTTTAGAGCCGGAACGATCGGTACGGTAGCAGATAAAACGGCTTATGGTTATGTTAAGGGCTACGAAAGAGATCATAACCTGCATTTTCGCGGGGCAGAAATCGATCGGTTAGCCAAAGGTGCTACGGGAGTTAAACGGACGACGGGTCAGCACCCGGGTGGGATTATCGTTATTCCTGATTATATGGATGTATATGATTTTACGCCGATTCAATATCCGGCGGATGATCAGAACTCCGAATGGAAAACGACTCACTTTGACTTCCACTCAATTCACGATAATGTATTGAAGCTGGATATCCTGGGACACGATGATCCGACGGTAATTCGGATGCTGCAGGAGTTGTCTGGGATTGATCCTAAAACGATTCCGACCGATGATGCCGAGGTAATGAAGATTTTTGCTGGTCCACAGGTATTAGGAGTGGAATCAGACCAGATTTATTCTAAAACGGGTACGCTGGGGATTCCAGAGTTTGGGACTCGCTTTGTTCGAGGCATGTTAGAGGAAACACATCCTTCAACCTTTGCCGAGCTGCTGCAAATTTCTGGTCTTTCTCACGGAACCGATGTTTGGCTGGGGAATGCCGAAGAAGTTATCCGCCGTGGCGACGCTACCTTAGCTAACGTTATCGGTTGTCGGGATGACATCATGGTTTATCTGATGCATGCTGGTTTAGACAGTGGAATGGCCTTTAAGATTATGGAGACAGTGCGTAAGGGATTATGGAACAAGATTCCTGATGAGTTGCGGGAAACTTATTTGGCAGCAATGCGGGAGAACAACGTGCCGGAATGGTACATTGACTCTTGTTCGAAGATTAAATACATGTTCCCGAAAGCCCATGCGGCTGCGTATGTTTTGATGGCGCTGCGGGTGGCCTACTTTAAAGTGTATTACCCAATTCTTTATTACTGTGCATATTTCTCTGTTCGGGCCGATGATTTTGACTTAGTCGCGATGGCTAAAGGCAAGGACGCAGTGAAGGCTGCCATGAAGCTTATTACGGATAAAGGTATGGATGCAACAACGAAAGAAAAAAATCAGCTGACCGTATTGGAATTGTGTAATGAAATGCTGGAGCGAGGCTTTACCTTTGGCATGATTGATTTGTACAAATCAGATGCGACGGATTTTGTGATTGATGGGGATACCTTGATTGCCCCATTCAGAGCCGTGCCAGGCTTAGGAATGAACGTGGCGAAACAGATTTGCGAAGCACGCAAGGACGGAATTTTCTTGTCTAAAGAAGATTTGGCCGGTCGTGGGAAAGTTTCCAAGACCTTGATCGAATATATGGATGCTCAGGGCGTATTGAAAGATCTGCCGGATGAGAATCAGCTTTCATTATTCGATATGTAAAGAAAGAGATAAATACCTAGAGGAATCGGTATGCAAACCGCTTCTATGAAAATGGGTTGGTTGAATTTTCATTCCAACTGTGGTATTATAACAATGTAATCAGACAGTGAGGTGAGTGAGCGGATTTTTCGCTCACTCTTTTTAATGGATTGAAAGCAAGAAGGAGGCTGACAGCTTGAGCAGCGTAGTCGAAACCATCACTGATTTAGTGATGCCGATTTTAGAGGATCAACACTTTGAATTGGTAGAGGTTGAATTTGTTAAAGAAGGAAAAAATTGGTTTTTGAGAGTGTTCATTGACAAAGAAGGTGGCATCGACATTGAAGAATGTGCATATGTCAGCGAAAAATTGAGTGAAAAGCTGGATCAAATTGATCCTGATCCGATTCCTCAAGCATACTTTCTTGAAGTATCCTCCCCTGGAGCTGAACGTCCATTGAAAAAAGAGGAAGATTATCAAAATGCACTAGGACAGTACATTCATGTCTCTCTTTACCAAAATGTGGATGGTCAGAAGCAGTATGACGGATATTTAAAGGAATTAGATAAGGAACAATTGATATTAACCGTAAAAATCAAGACCCGCATCAAAGACATCACTTTTGACAGAAGCAATATTGCAAAAGCACGTCTCGCAATCGAGTTTTAGGAGGAAGAATAATGAGTAAAGAAATGCTGAATGCATTGAATACTTTAGAAGCAGAAAAGGGCATTTCGAAAGAAATCGTCATTGATGCTTTAGAAGCAGCTTTGGTTTCTGCGTACAAACGTCATTATGGACAAGCACAAAACGTAGAAGTCCAATTTGATGAGAAAAAAGGCGATATTCATGTATATGCAGTCAAAGAAGTAACCGAAGAAGTAATGGATTCACAATTGGAGGTTTCTTTAAAAGAAGCTATGACGATTAATCCAGCTTACGAAATCGGCGACATGATCCGCTTTGAAGTAACACCAAAGGATTTCGGCCGTATTGCTGCTCAAACCGCGAAGCAGGTCATCTTGCAGCGTGTCCGTGAGGCGGAACGCAACATAATTTACACTGAGTACAGTGCCTATGAAAAAGACATTATGCAAGGGGTTGTTGAACGTCAGGACAACCGCTACATTTATGTAAACTTAGGAAAAATCGAAGCGGTTCTTTCTAAACAAGATCAAATGCCAAATGAATTCTACCAACCTCATGACCGCATCAAAGTGTATGTTTCTCGCGTAGAAAACACATCAAAGGGCCCACAGGTTTTCGTGAGCCGCAGTCACCCAGACTTGCTGCGTCGGCTATTTGAGCAAGAAGTTCCTGAAGTATATGACGGAATTGTTGAAATTATCAGCATTGCCCGTGAAGCAGGCGACCGTGCGAAAGTAGCGGTTCGCTCGAATGACCCGAACATCGATCCAGTGGGAACCTGTGTAGGTCCTAAAGGGCAGCGGGTTCAAGCGATCGTTAATGAGCTGAAGGGTGAAAACATGGATATTGTTGAATGGAACGAAGATCCAGCAGTATTTATCGCCAATTCATTAAACCCAGCACAGGTTGAGGATGTTATTTTCGATACTGAAAATCCTAAAGTGTGTACCGTTGTTGTACCTGATTACCAATTGTCACTAGCAATCGGCAAACGTGGACAAAATGCACGTCTGGCAGCTAAGTTAACCAGTCATAAGATTGACATTAAATCAGAATCAGACATGGAAGAATTCTATGCGAATTATGACGATGGTGATTTTGATGAAAGCTCAGAAGCTCTTCAAAGCGTATTCCCAGAAGGCTTTGCTGAACGATTGGAAAATCCGGAAGAATATGCTGAAGAAAACACTGAGGAACTGGCAGAAGAACAGAGTGAAGCAGTAGAAGAACCAATTGAAATCACTCCTGATATGACAGAAGACGACATTGAAAATGTTGCTTTTGATCAAGAAGAAGATTAATCGCGTAGGAGGCATTTTATGAAAAAAAGAAAAGTCCCTTTACGTAAATCCGTCGTATCTGGCGAGATGAAACCGAAAAAAGAGTTGATTCGGATCGCGAAATCAAAGGAAGGCGAAGTTGCAATTGACCCTACCGGCAAAATGCCCGGCAGAGGGGCCTATGTTGCAATTGAGCCGGAAGAAGTCCAGCAGGCCTGGAAGAAAAAAGTTTTGGATCGGGTATTGGAAGTAGACCTTTCTGATGACTTTTATCAAGAGCTGCTAGATTATGTGACCCATCAAAAAGCCAGAAGAGAGCTCTTCGGCAATGAATAGACAAAAGGCCTTAAACTTATTGGGCCTGGCAATGCGTGCAGGCAAACTGATCACTGGGGAAGAACTTACCATTAATGAAATCCGCAGACAAAAAGCTGCGTTGGTTTTAGTTGCTTCTGACGCCAGTGAAAATACAAAGAAAAAAGTAACAGATAAAAGCAATTTTTATCAAACGACCTGTCTGATTGAATTCACAGAAAGTGAGTTAGCAGCCGCTATTGGCAAACCCCGCAAGGTAATTGGGGTGATGGACCAGGGCTTTGCTAAAAAGATGGTGTCGTTAATACAAGGTTAGGAAGGTGATTGCATGGGAAAAAAACGAGTATATGAATTTGCCAAAGAAATTAATCAATCAAGTAAGGATGTTGTAGACAAGGCCAACACATTGGGGATCGATGTTGTTAACCACATGGGAGCTCTTTCAAATGACGATGAGTCAAAACTGAAGAAGGCTTTTACTGGAAATGCACAACAACCAAAACCAGCAAATACTCAAGCAAAACCATCAGCTAACCAGCACGAAAAACCTAAATTTAAGAGCTCTAAAAATAACCCAAATTTCCAAAATAGAAAAGGAAATCAAGACAGCGTGAGAAATTCAAATAATAATCAACAAAGCAATCCCAACCGGGACAATCGTCAAGGACAAAATAACCAAGGTCAACGCCCAGCGGGCAACCAAGGTCAACGTCCAAACAATCAAGGACAAAGTGGCCAACGCCCAGCGGGTAACCAAGGTCAACGTCCAAACAATCAAGGACAAAGTGGCCAACGCCCAGCGGGTAACCAAGGTCAACGTCCGAACAACCAAGGACAAGGCGGCCAACGCCCAGCGGGTAACCAAGGTCAACGTCCAAACAATCAAGGACAAGGTGGCCAACGCCCAGCGAGTAACCAAGGTCAACGTCCGAATAACCAAGGACAAGGCGGCCAACGCCCAGCAGGGAATCAAGGTCAACGTCCGAATAACCAAGGACAAGCCGGTCAACGCCCAGCAAGTAATCAAGGTCAACGTCCAGCTCAAGGTCAAGGCCAGCAAGGGAATCAAGGCCAACAACGCTCCAACACACAAGGCGGAAGCAATCAAAACCGCAACCGTAATAATAACTTCGGTAACCAAAATCGCAACAATAATTTTGGTGCTAACCGCAACAAGAACAAATTCAATAAAAAAGGAAAAAAAGGCAAGTATCAACCAAGCCAAAAACCGCCAGTTCCAGCACGTAAGTTCCGTGAACTGCCTGAGGTATTGGAATACACTGTCGGCATGAACGTAGCCGATATTGCCAAGAAAATTTATCGTGAACCAGCAGAAATCATTAAGAAATTATTCTTGGTGGGAGTTATGGTTAATCAAAACCAACCGTTGGACAAAGATACGATTGAATTACTAGCAACAGATTATGGCATCGAAGCGCAAGAAAAGGTTCAGATTGATATTGCTGATATCGACCGGTTCTTTGAAGGTGAAGAAGTAGACGAAGAAAAATTGGTTCCACGACCACCAGTTGTTACTATCATGGGTCACGTCGATCATGGTAAAACAACCTTATTGGATACCCTGCGTCATTCACGGGTAACCAGCGGTGAAGCCGGCGGGATTACACAGCATATCGGTGCGTACCAAATTGATATTAACGGCAAGCCAATTACTTTCTTGGATACTCCAGGACATGCGGCCTTCACCAGCATGCGTGCTCGGGGCGCAAGTATCACGGATATCACTATTTTGGTTGTTGCAGCTGATGATGGGGTTATGCCTCAAACAGTTGAAGCTATCAACCATGCGAAAGCGGCGAAAGTGCCGATTATCGTAGCAGTGAACAAAATTGACAAACCAGGTGCGAATCCAGATCGTGTTATGCAGGAATTAAGTGAACATGAATTGGTTTCTGAAGCATGGGGCGGCGATACAATTTTTGTACAAATTTCCGCGAAATTCAATCAAAATATTGAAGAATTGCTGGAAATGATTCTTTTAGTCGCAGAAGTGGAAGATTTGAAAGCTGATCCGACTCAAAATGCTATTGGTACAGTAATTGAAGCCCGTTTGGACAAAGGAAAAGGCCCTGTGGCTACTTTATTAGTTCAACAAGGTACTTTAAATGTCGGTGATCCAATTGTAGTTGGTGATACCTATGGTCGGGTTCGTGTAATGACGAATGATATTGGTCGTCGCGACAAGACTGCTGGACCAGCAACACCAGTTGAAATTACCGGGTTAAATGATGTTCCTCAAGCCGGAGACCGTTTTGCAGTCTTCGCGGATGAGAAAACAGCACGGGCAGCCGGTGAAGAACGGGCAAAACGTGCCTTACAAGAGCATCGCAGTTCCAATGCTCGCGTAACGTTAGACAACCTGTTTGAATCATTAAAAGAAGGCGAATTGAAGGACGTTAACGTAATTATCAAAGCGGACGTTCAAGGTTCAGCTGAAGCATTGGCTGCATCATTGAAGAAAATCGATGTTGAAGGGGTACGAGTAAATATCGTCCATTCAGCAGTTGGTGCCATCAATGAAAGCGACGTTACTCTGGCAGCAGCAAGTAACGCCATCATGATTGGCTTCAATGTTCGCCCAACACCGCAAGCAAGACAACAAGCAGAAGCCGAAGAAGTAGATATTCGCTTGCACCGGATTATCTATCAAGCGATTGATGAAATTGAAACAGCGATGAAGGGTATGCTTGATCCTGAGTACGAAGAAAAAATTACTGGTCAAATGACTGTTCGTGAAACATACAAGGTTTCTAAAGTCGGAACAATTGCCGGCTGTTATGTCAACGAAGGCAGCATTTCCCGCGACAGCGGCGTCCGCGTTATTCGCGACAGTATTGTTATCTTCGAAGGCAAGCTAGCCAGCCTGAAACGCTTCAAGGATGATGTGAAAGAAGTTAAGATGGGCTACGAATGTGGTGCCATGGTTGAAAACTTCAATGACCTTAAGGTGGACGATGTAATCGAAGCCTTCATCATGCAAGAAATTAAGAAAGCCTAAAAAAGGAGGCAGTTTTTATGCCTAACTATCGAGATCGTCGAGTTGCTCAAGAGATTTTGAAAGAAGTCAATGATATCTTGCGTAAACGCGTTCGTGATCCACGGGTTCAAAACGTGAATATTACGGATGTGCGCGTGACGGGAGACCTGCAGCAGGCAACCATTTTTTACAGTCTGTTGTCGGATAAGGCTTCTGACAAGCAAAAAGCACAGGATGGTTTGGACAAGGCAAAGGGCTTGATTCGTCGAGAACTTGGTCAAGCACTGTCCATTTACAAAACACCTGAGCTAGTGTTTGAATTAGATGAATCCGTTGAATACGGCTCAAAAATTGATCAAATGATTCGCGATCTAAATAAAGAGTAAAGAAAAGGCCTGGGTGAAAATGCTTCACTCAGGTTTTTTTTGCAAAATAAGGAATTTCCTGTTAAAGTGTAAAGGGTTTTAAGCAAAATAGCTTGAGGAGGCTGTTGGAGATGAGTACAGAATTCGATAAGCGTATGCGTCAACTACATGACGAATACCTCAATTGTTCTCCAGAAGAAAGAAAATTAATTAGACAACATATGAAGAAGAACAATCTGCTTTTGTATCGCAAAACAGAACGGATGAAGCATGATCTTTTAAGGATGGAAGCGAAACGGGCGCAGTTGTCTTTAGATCAGGACTCAAAAGAATTAACCGAATTGGAAAAACGGATTATTGACAAGAAAATAGAATTTCTAAAAATATTAGCAAAAGTCAGAGAGAAGCAAGCCAGAGGTCCTAAATGATCCTAATTGAGATCATTATTTTTCTTGCTTTAACAATCACTTTGTCCAACGTGTTGGCTAAGGTGTTTCCGTCTATTCCGATGTTTATGATTCAAATTGTGTTAGGGATTTTGCTGGGGCTGACAGAAATTGGCCGCTCCATCAATTTTGAACCCGAGGTTTTTTTGGTAATGATTATTGCGCCGCTGCTTTTCCGAGAAGGGGAAACAGCGGACATTCCGGCTATTTTGAAGCATAGCTGGACCATTTTATTTTTAGCCTTTGGCGGGGTGATTCTCACCTTGACCGGGGTGGGCTTTGCCTTGCATGCGTTGCTGCCGGCAGTCCCGCTGGCGGCCTGCCTGGCCTTTGGTGCGGCATTAGGCCCAACTGACGCGGTAGCGGTGAATTCACTGGCAAAAAGGCTGAAAATGCCGGATTCGGTGATGCATATTCTGGAGGGTGAAGGCCTGTTGAATGATGCTTCCGGCGTTACCGCCTTTCAGTTTGCGGTGGCCGCTTTAATGACCGGTCAGTTTTCAGCAGCGGATGCTTCTTTGACCTTGCTGCTTTCGACTTTGGGCGGTGTGTTGGCAGGGATTATCGTCGTTTATATTAAACGTCAGTCGATTCAGCTGATTGAGCGGATCTCCGCCAGGGATATAACTGGGTATTTGCTGATTGAATTGACCTTGCCATTTTTGGCTTATTTAGTTGCTGAGCTGCTGCATTCTTCGGGAATTATCGCGGCGGTCGTTTGTGGAGTGTTGGAATCTCGACGCTTTAGCAAAATCAGCTTATTCGATGCAGAACTGTCCAATGTTACTGAGACCAGCTGGCAAACCATTAGTTTTACTCTGAATGCGCTAGTGTTCCTCTTTCTGGGGATTGAGCTGTCCCAAGTATTTTCACCAATTTGGAATAGCGAAACCTACGCCAATCTGCACTTATTCTTTATTGTAGGTGTGATTACCGCACTGCTCTTTTTAATTCGATTTCTTTTTATTACCTTATTTTATTCCTTTACCCGGGGATTCCGGAAAACGCATCATTATCTGCATGAGCGTTTGTTATTGACGGTTGGTGGTGTCAAAGGAACTGTCAGTATTGCGACGATTTTTATTTTGCCAGCGACGATTGGTGGTATTGATTTTCCTGAACGCTCGCTGCTGCTATTTATTACCGCTTGTGTGACCTTTCTTAGTCTAATTATGGGCATGATTTTACTGCCGATTTTATCAGATGGCGAGGTAACTCCGGTTTCGAATCCAAGACAGGCGGGAATTTACCGTGAAGTGATTGCTTGTCTAGAGGAGGATATCGAAAATCCTGAGCTGAGTGAGCAGGAGGTTTTTGCAATTCAAGCGGTGATTACTAATTATCAGGACCATATTCAAGAGCTTTTTACCGAAACAATGTCTGAAAGCAGCCAGCAGGAATTTCAAGAGGTGCAGGCCTTAATGCTTTCGATTGAGCGGGATGGCTTGGATGAAAGTTATCGACGTCGGAAAATAAATACCGAATCCTATCGTTTGTATTCGATGTTTATTTCTCGTTTCCAAAATTCGATTCCTCATCAAGTCCTGTCGTTTCTAGGCTTTTGGCTGATTGTGGTTCAGCGAGTTATTCGGGTAATTTTACATCCAAAGCTATTTTTGCAACGTCGGCGAACTCGAGGTCAGCGAAGTGTCATTGATCGGCGGGATGTTTCAGCAGTGAGAGAAATCTTTTTACAAAACAGCGAAGCAATTTTAAATAGTTTGGAAAACTTGAGAGATGTTTATGATGAAGAATTGATTGATTTCTTTGTCGAAGAACGCAAAAATTTGATGGAACAAGTCAATAAAAAGGGACTTTTTGGAACCATTTTGATTCAACAAGATCCTTTGTATACTAAGGAATTGCTGCGGGGCTATTATTTGGAGCGAAAAATCATTGATGAGCATGAGGTTGGCGGCGATATTTCCACCTTTGAAGCCAATGATTACCGTCATCGGGTCAATTTGCTGGAATCTTACGCTATGCGTCAGCCGGCGGATGCGCCGCTCCGTTTTATTCTTCGCAAGAAAAAAGCTAAAAAATCTTAAGAGAACCTCGTCTGTTTATTAAAAATGGACGAGGTTTTTTTGGTGCAATTTTTTCTTTGTCTTTTCTGCATTTAGCTATGGTATAATGGCAACGTTGAAATTTTAGGAAAATGGAGCGATATAATGGACGGTATCTTGCCTTTGTGGAAAGAACGGGGAATGACGAGTCACGATTGTGTATTTAAATTACGCAAGATTTTAAAAATGAAAAAAATTGGTCATGGGGGGACCCTTGACCCTGATGTGGATGGCGTTTTGCCGATTTGCATCGGTAAAGGAACCAAGGTTATTGAGTATTTGCAGGACAGCGGCAAAATTTACGCGGGTGAAATTACGTTGGGTTATTCTACGACGACTGAGGATGTCAGTGGTGAGCTGATTGAAAAAAAGCGGGTGGAAACCCCTTTTTCAGCGGAAGAAATTGATGCTGTCATGAAGAAATTCGTGGGCACGATCACACAAATTCCGCCGATGTATTCAGCGGTAAAAGTTAACGGCAAACGGCTGTATGAGTATGCCCGGGCCGGCGAAGAAGTGGAGAGACCCCAGCGTCAAGCGGAGATTTATGCCTTTCAACGGGTGAGCGAGCCGGAGTTTGATGAAGCAGCCGGAACTCAAACCTGGCGCTTTGAGGTTTCTTGCGGAAAGGGAACGTACGTTCGTACTTTGGCGGTTGATTTAGGCGCGGCTTTAGGCTATCCGGCACACATGTCTGATTTGACTCGCTTAGCCAGCGGCGGTTTTGTTGCCGGTCAAGCAGCAACCTTGTCGCAGGTTCAGCAATTGATGGACGAGGAGCGGATGGATAAGATTTTGCAACCGATTGAAACAGCGGTTCAGGAATTTTCGCGGATTAATTTGTCCGATGACTTGTGGCAAAAGGTTAAAAACGGTCAGCTGCTTCCCTTGAAGGAATTAGGCTTAGAAGCAGCGCCTGAGGATTTGATTGCGTTGTTCTACCAGGATAAACTAGTCAGCTTGTATGGGGTGCATCCTCAGCGATCGGGTTGGCTGAAACCGAGTAAAGTGATTCGCAACGAATAAGACTCGTTGTTTTGATAAAATTGGTCTAGTTGATAGTAAAGGAGATAATGATGGAGATAATTAAATTACGCCACCCTTATCAGCCGGCGGAAATTCCGACCGATGAGGTGGTACTGGTTCTGGGCTTTTTTGATGGCGTGCATCGCGGACATCAGGAAGTAATTGAAACTGGACGTAAACTTGCGAAAGAAAAAAATTTGAAGCTGGCTGTAATGACCTTCAACCAGCATCCGGCAGTGGTTTTCCAAAAGGTGGACCGCAATCCGGTTAAATATTTGTCTAATCTTACCCAAAAGGAAGAATTAATGGCGCGCTTGCAGGTAGATATTTTGTATGAGGTTGCTTTTACTTCCGCCTTTGCTGCTCAGCCGCCGCAGGATTTTGTTGATCAATACATTGCCGGACTTCATGCAAAAGTAGCGGTATCCGGCTTTGATTATACCTACGGCAAAGGAGCCGAAGCGGATGTTGCCCATCTGCCGGAGTATGCCAAGGGACGTTTTGAAGTGGTAATGGTGCCTAAACAGGTGGATCATGAAGAAAAAATCAGCTCCTCACGGGTTCGTCAGCTGCTGACGGATGGAAATCTGGAAGAAGCTAATCGTTTGCTGGGGTACGTTTATGAGACTAGCGGGGTCGTGATTCATGGCGATGCTCGGGGACGTGAACTAGGCTATCCAACCGCGAATATTCAATCAGATGAGCAGATGGTTTTGCCGAAGGTCGGGGTGTACGTCAACGAGATTTTAGTTGGCGGTCACTGGTATCCGGCGATGGGCTCGATTGGACATAACGATACCTTTGGCCCTCATCGCCAGAAAACAGTCGAACTGAACATTTTGGACTTTAATCAAGATATTTACGGGGAAGAGGTTCGAGTACGCTGGCTGCACTTTATTCGAGGACAGGTGAAGTTTAACTCAGCTGAGGAGCTGATTGCTCAACTGGATGCTGATGAAGTAGCCACTAGAGATTATTTTGCATAAAAGGAAGATCACCAGGCCCGATTGGTCTAGTGATCTTTTTTTGTATTTCCCTTTTTTTAATAAAAATTCGGAAATATGGGTAAATTTTTTTACTTTCGGGAAATCCTTTGGTGGTGCGTTTTTTGTTTTTTTAAGTATTAGTTTATAAAAATTACCTATTGACAACCCTTTCAAAATAATTTAGCCTAAAAGCGTCGACACGAGAAATACTATTTCACAAGAAAAAAGGAGGTCTGTAAAATGACTGAACATACATTAAATTATCAGCAATTATTTCAGCTTCAGCGTTCTACGCTTGAAACTCGTATCAGCAATTATTACGACGAGAGTCGTGATTCAAAAAATACTATCAAATATTTGATAGCGCTTCAAATTAGAGACGAACTAAGCAGCAAGGATTTTAGTTACGTATTAGGCGGATTAGTTCGCCATATTTTCTTAGAAACCAAATCTACCCGTGCACTGCGCCGCTATTATTATCTTTTCCGCGAATATTTTGCCCTAGATGAGTGGAAGCTGTTAACCTCCCGCTTATTCGCTATTACCATGTTTGTTGCTGAGAAAATCAGCAAACTGAAGGATCAATTCGCCAAGCTGGTTCCGGAAACTTTCTCGGTTCCGTGACGAGGCACCTTAACGTAAACCTAAACAGTAATCCATTGACTATAGATACTCTAAAAACGAAAGGAATGAAACTATGTTAAGCTTAGCTGCAACCTTTGAGAACAGCCAAGGCGGTTTACATCGCTTAAACTTGAAAGATCCAGATCGAAATAAACCTGCCGAAGAAATTCGGGCGGGATTAGAAAAATTAGTACAGTTGAATTTATTTGAAAAAGGCGAGGTGGGACTGTTCAAGAAATTGGTCTGTGCCAAATTTGTCGAAACCATCGAAAGACCTATCTTTGATTTACGTCAGAAGAATTGCAGAGCAGCAGCCTCAGACGCTGAAGTTCAGCCTGAAACAGCTCAAGCAACACAAACATCAGTATCAGTCGCTCCAGTTAAAAAAGATCTGATCCCTTTGAATTCTGTTCAAGCGCTTCAATCGGAATCAGTTGCACCAATTGCACCAACCGCTTTAGAAGTACCGCAAATAGAAATTAAAATTCCAGAGGATTTCGATGCTTCGGCACTAACGGAGGATGAGCTGCTTGCGATGTTGACGGCTCAGTTACCGGCGGGGGCTACTTTGGAGAGCTTTAAAACAGCTGATATCGTTTTTAACATTGAAGGCTCCGAGGATAAATTCCCCAAAACAGACTTAACGGAAATCCTCACCGGAGTTCCGCAGCAGGCAGCAGCAGAAAAAGCTGTAGAGCCGGTGACGGAAAAAAGGGTCGATTGGGTACCGAAGCCCAAATCAAAATTCAGGCATCTGCTGTCAGGTCTTCCTTGGGATAAACGCAAGCGTAAAAAGACCCTGAAGCAGTTTAAAAAGGGAACGCAAAAAAGAATAGCCGATTGAAAAACTAGTACTAGGTTCGCATTTTTTGCTAAAGGGGATACGATCGATCCCTTCAAAAAAGCTGGAGACAAGCAGCCGATTCTTTGACACAAATTTTCACCTGAAAAAATCTTTTTCAACAGGTATAATAAAGAGATCAGTTTGATTTTTTAGAGGAGGTGACCCATCTTTCTGGGATGTGGGCCTTTTGAAAGCTGACTGTAAATATAGTGAAAGGGGGACAGGGTGAGTAGTTTGTAAGACAAGGAGGAACGGTATGAAAGAAAAACAAGGAATTTTTTACGGCTGGTGGATTGTTGCCGGCTGCGTCGTGATTACTGCGACGATTGTTCCGCTAGTAATGTCGTTGTCCGGCAAATATGCTTTAGCCGTGATTGACGAGCTGCAAATCAGCCGCAGCCAGTTTATGCTGGTGAACACGATTGTTCAATTGGTGGGGATTGTTCTATCACCGCTGGTGGCGAAGCGGATTGCTGCAGGACAAATGAAATTATTACAGGTTGCTGGGATTATTGGTTTTTGTATTAGCTATTTTACCTATTCCTTAGCGCAAAGTGCGATTCACTTATATATTTCTTCCCTTTTTGTAGGCCTATTTTATTGGATGTCGACGCTAATTCCGATCAGCTATATGATTACCATGTGGTTCAAAGAGAAGCGTGGATTAGCCATGAGTATTGCGATGGCCGGAATTGGGATTGGCGGAACGATCTTTTCACAGGTGGTAACGTTGTTTCTGACGAATTACGGTTGGCGCACCACCTATCAGTTGATGGCGGGGATTGCGCTGCTTTGTTCTTTGCCGATCGCTTTATTGGTGTTCAAAAGCTCTCCAAAGGAAAAAAATTTGCAGCCTTATGGAGCTGAAAAGGAACCGCAACAGCTTTCTGAAGGAGCGGTGGAAGAAAGTGCCAACTCTTCGTTAACAGTGAAGGGCTCATATACAAAATTCTTCTTTTGGCTGGCTATGCTGGGCATGTTCTTAAACGGTTTAATAAACTCCGGTGCCTTATCGAATTTCCCAGCAGCGATCCAGGAGATGCATAATCCAGCGGTTTCGGCCAATATTATTTCTATTTATTCATTTGTCGGAATATTTGGAAAACTGATTTTAGGCTGGGTTAATGACAAGTTTGGTGTAGTCATCAGCAGTCTTTTTGGCTGCGGCGCCTTTTGGCTGGCCTTTGTGTTGATGCTGAATGGACAAAATACAACTATTTTGTATCTAATGGCTTTTTCCTTTGGGCTAGGTACGCCAATCGGGACAGTATCTCCGCCATTGATTACCGCCAGTGTCTTTGGACAAAAAAATTATCCTGAAGCCTATGGTTTAGTGACGAGTATCATGACTATCGGTACAGCTTTAGGTTCAGTTTTTGTGGCCAGTATTTTGGATACCACCGGCTCCTTCCAGATCGCTTGGCTTTGCATGATTGCCTTCACTGCCTTAACGTTGTTAGGCTGGGTTGGTTCTTATGTGACTTCTCGCCGGTATTTTGGCGGAAAAGCCGATCGTTTGGAAAGTGCCAAATAACCTGTTTTTATACAAGGAGGAATTTTTTTGAGTTTGAAGGAACAGCTTTTTAGTGCGCTTCGGGAAAAAGAAGCAAGAATGATTGAAATTCGCCGGTACCTGCATGAGCATCCGGAATTGTCTTTTCATGAAACGGAGACAGCCAAATATATTGCCGATTTTTACAAGGATAAAGAGTTAGAAGTTACGGTGGAGACTCAGATCAATGATGAAAATGGCATTATTGTCACGATTGATTCAGGCAAACCAGGGAAAACCTTGGCGATTCGTGCCGATTTTGATGCTTTACCCATCGAGGAGACGACTGACCTGCCTTTCGCTTCTAAAAATGAAGGGGTCATGCATGCTTGCGGGCATGATGGTCATACGGCCTATATGCTGGTTTTGGCTGAAACATTAGCCGAAATGAAGGATCAGCTGCGAGGGAAAATTAAAGTCTTCCATCAGCCAGCGGAGGAAACTCCACCAGGAGGAGCAGTGGGGATGATCAAGGCCGGCTGTTTAGAAGGCGTAGATAACGTTGCCGGAATCCATGTCATGAGCACATTTCCGTTAGGCAAGGTTTATTATCGCGAAGGTGAAATCCAGTCAGCCCGTTCATTCTTCAAATTGACTATCAAAGGAAAAGGCGGACATGGTTCTTCACCTCATGAAGCCAATGATGCGATTGTGGCGGGCAGCTATTTTGTGACCATGCTGCAAACGGTTATCAGCCGCCGGATTAATCCCTTTGACATGGGCGTGGTGACGATTGGTTCCTTTGAAGGAAAAGGCTCCTTCAATGTCATCAAGGATCAGGTAGTTTTAGAAGGGGATGTTCGTTCCATGAGTGAACACGCCCGGGATATTATCGATGCAGAGATTAATAAGGTTTGTAAAGGTGTGGAGGTGGCCTTTGGCGTGGTCTGCGACTTGGATTACACCACAGATTATCCGGTTCTTTACAATGATCCTGCATTTACTAGACAAGCGGCTGAAATCTTGAAAAATACCACGTTGGATCGAGTGGAAGCCATTGAAGTAACCGCGCCTATTCCACCATCAGAGGACTTTGCTTATTTTGCTGAAAAAGTGCCAAGTACCTTTATTTATGTCGGTGCTCAGGTAGAAGGCAAGCCAGCCTATCCGCACCACCATCCTAAATTTGATATCAATGAAAAATCCCTGCTGATCTGTGCTGAGGTGATGGGAAGCATTGTTGTGGATTATTTGGTAGAGTAAAAGAGTGTACACTTTTAGCAAAGAATATTGTATTAAAATTTCATTATTCGTAGTTGTGAGCAATAATGATTTCAAGTGACTTGCCTGTAAGAGCATGAAATGTGTTGACTAAGTAATTCTCTTAGGAGGGGACTTTCTGATTTGTAGCAGAAGACAACTGAAAGTGTATTATTATTTTCATTTTTCTGATCTGTAAATAAGTAAATACCAGAAATCAATAAGCGTAGAATTCCTAGTAATGATTGAAACCAATAATCCTATGTTACAGAAAATATGCTGCCATTGGTATTGATTTTATTGTTAGACCATACGGGAGTTCTCACAGATCAAAGATTTGATTATCTAATCCTGCTTACAATTGGTTCTTCACCTCTTAAGTAGCAAAATTTATCTCACTGAAACTTGTTAAAATTTTTTTGCTTCTTTCTCTAAGACTCAATACACTGGGCTTGAATCTATAGAGATATTAAAAGAACCATTTGTTAAATAGGTTGTTCACCGCATATAACAGCAATAAAATTACGAAGTTTCAGGTCATATCCCAGAAATCGAAAAAATATGAGCAAAATATCTGTAGTATTTCTCATGCTAGTGAAGCACCTGGGATCGTCAATATTTTGGACTATGATTATCAGTTAGCCAATTAAAGGCTAATTAGATATATTCAGTGCTGGTAACTCCGTATAAAAATCGTACCCAGTAAATTTTTTCGAGATTGAAATCATGGAACTGGAGGAAGCTGTCCAGCAGCTGTGGCAAAAAGATATTTATGCCGAAAGCGACATGGGCTGCACCGGACCAGTAATTCTAGTTAATGAGCAAAAGGACCAGTCAGCTAGGCAAGCTTTGACTGAAGCCAACTATTTGTAAATAATTTAACTGCAGACGGAAATGGTCTGCAGTTTTTTTTCGTACTGCCTTGACTCTCCCCTTACGTCAGACTTTAGACTAAGGAGGAAAGGGAGGATGTTCATGAAACCATTAATCCTAAAAGAGGTCTCACATAATAATTTGAAGGATGTCAGCTTAGAAATAACTAAAAATCAGCTGGTGGTCTTTACCGGCGTATCTGGTTCGGGGAAATCCAGTTTAGTTTTTGATACCATCGCTGCGGAGGCTCAGCGACAGATGAATGCCAACTATCCGGTATTCGTCCGTAATCGCATGCCTAAATACCGCAAACCTAAAGTTTCACGGATCGAAAATTTGAATCCAGCAATTGTGATTGATCAGACACCTTTAGGCGGCAACCAACGTTCCACCGTAGGCACGATCACGGAAATTTATTCTTTGTTACGACTGTTGTTTTCGCGGATAGGGATACCCCAAACATTATCAGCGGGGCACTTCTCCTTCAATAATCCCCAAGGCATGTGTCCGACTTGTTCGGGATTAGGGTTTGTTAACCAGATTGATTTTAACAAACTAATGGATACGACAAAGTCCTGGAGCGAGGGCGCTATGCTGGATACCAAGTACGCTATCGGCAGCTGGTATTGGAAGCAATATAACAAAGCAGACTTTTTTGATAGTTTTGTTCCTTTAAAGGATTTGCCAGAAAGACAGTGGAACCAGCTGATGTATGGACATCCTGATCGGGGATTAGAGCCATTAAATCCTAAGTTAGAGGGAATCAAGCGGAACTATGAGAGGATTTTATTGAAGCGAGATCTGTCGTCTTATGGTAAGCACTATGAAAAGAAACAACAGGATCTTTTGCAGCAAGGCTTGTGCCCTGATTGTCAAGGGAAACGGCTGAATCCTGTTTCTTTATCAATTACGCTTAACAAGCGATCGATTGCTGATTGTGTTCAAATGGATATGCATCATCTACTTAAATATTTGAAGGGGCTGAACTATCCGGCGGTTGCCGATGTGATTGAAGAGTTGCGGCGTCAGGTTCAGCGTCTGATTGATATCGGTCTGGATTACTTGCATTTGGATCGCCAGACGCCAACGCTTTCTGGTGGGGAAGCGCAGCGGGTGAAGCTTGTGAAGCATATGGGCAGCGCGTTGAATGGCATGTTTTATATTTTTGATGAACCAAGTACCGGGATGCATGCTCGAGATGTTTCGCGAATTAATCAGTTGCTGCAGGATTTGCGGGATAAGGAAAATACGGTTTTTGTGGTGGAGCATGATCCTGACGTGATTGCGGTGGCCGATGAGATTATCGACATTGGTCCCTTGGCTGGAAAAAGCGGTGGGGAGATTACTTTTAGGGGAAGTTATCAAGGCTTACTGGCTTCTGATAGCTTAACTGGAAAAGAGATTTTGCAGACGCCATCATTGAATACTCAACCGCGACCTTGGCAAGAAAAACTGACCATCAAGAATACTGATCTTCATAATTTGAAAAATGTAACGGTGGATATTCCTAAGCACATTTTGACAGTCGTTACTGGAGTGGCTGGTTCAGGGAAATCAACCTTGATCACGAAGGTTTTGCCGCAGCAGTACCCGGAAGAGCTATCTATTATTGATCAGTCTCCGATTAACGCAACACCACGGGCAACGCCGGCGACCTTCATGGGAATCTATGACGAAATTCGACGTTTGTTCGCCAGAGAAAATAAAGTCGACATCGGTATGTTCAGCTTTAATTCCAAGGGAGCTTGTCCTAACTGTCAGGGCAAAGGGGAAACCACCGTCGAGCTGGTTTTCATGGACCCGGTGGTAAATGAATGCGAAATGTGCCAAGGTAAGCGGTTCTCGTCTGAAGCAACGAGTTATCAATACTGGGAGCACACGATCTTGGATGTGCTGGAAATGACTCCGTTCGAGTCTAAAATGTTTTTCCAAGAAATAGGCAGTAAACGGATGAAGGAAAAATTACAGGCTCTAATCGATGTGGGTTTGAGCTACTTGCCGATTGGTCGGGCACTAATCACTTTATCCGGTGGTGAACGGCAGCGGCTGAAGCTGGCTAAGGCGATTAATCAAAAGGAATCGATTTTTGTTTTGGATGAGCCTACGACGGGACTGCATTTGTCGGATATACGTCAGCTCAATGGACTGTTTCAAAAGATTGTTGATAAAGGAAATACACTGATTGTTATCGAACACCATAGCGAGATTATGAAGCAGGCAGATTGGATCATCGATATCGGTCCCGATGGCGGGGTGAAGGGTGGTCAGGTAGTTTTCTGCGGGACTCCCGAAGATTTATTAACCAGTGGAACGATTACGGGTGATTATTTACAAAAAAGCATCAAGAACTAAAACAAGAGCCTCCTGCAGAGTTTTTGCAGGAGGTTTTAAGGGTTTCGTTCAGTATAAAAATAGTGCTTAATTTGGCGATAGTCTTCTATAGAAGAGTTTCCTTTTTAC
The DNA here is from genome assembly GCF_050499065.1 of Enterococcus sp. AZ071. Lineage (NCBI taxonomy): Bacteria > Bacillati > Bacillota > Bacilli > Lactobacillales > Enterococcaceae > Enterococcus > Enterococcus sp. AZ071. Next base: position 1,337,947 of record NZ_JBIPAS010000001.1, on the reverse strand, counting down.
CAATGCTGCAGCTCAAAGGTTGCCCCTAGAACTTTTACATAATCCTTTTTGGCTTCAAAAACGTTTTTCGTACAAAAGTATTTCCGGTGGATTCGTTCGTCGTTGTTGCCTGATTCCGGTAGGATTCCTTTAAAAGCATGAACTTATGGTCGGTATATTCTTACTACAGACCCTGCATTATTTGTTGACCATAACCCTGTGAGCGGATAGCTGTATTCACTACGAAAAAAAGGTAAACAATCCCTGCATTCACAGTGTAATAGGTCATTTCCAACACTAGATCTTCATGCATTAAGCCGTCGAAATGTCCTTTTCCCTGTTGCACCATTTCCACCAGCCAGTCGAAGAGATGCTGCTCCTCTTCAGGAAGGAATCGAAATAAATAGCTTTGACTTGTGCTGGTTTGTCGGAAGTAATTGGAATTTCTTGAAAATTCAAGGTCATTGGCCTCCTTTTCGTTCTTCCTTCATTATAAAGAATCACTGATTAAAATTCGAATAAATTTTGATAAAAGGGAAAATTCATCTACTAAAACCAGCAATGACTTGACTTCTTTTCCAGATGATGAAATAGTAAGAAAGGCTTGAAAGCCAAGTGGCCAAAAGATGGCTAGCTGAAAGGAACGAACCCAATGGTCAACGTACATAAACCAACGAGTAGTAACATTTCTGCTTACGTTCATATCCCGTTTTGTGAGCATATTTGTTATTACTGTGATTTTAATAAAGTATTTATCGAAGGACAACCAGTGGATGAGTACATTGAAGCGCTATTGAAAGAGGCTCAGCTGCTGCAGGAACAGTATCCAGCAACTAATAATAAAACTCTTTATGTAGGAGGTGGCACACCTACTTCCTTGAGTGCTCTTCAGCTGGACCGTCTGTTAGGCGGATTACGGGAAATTATGCCTTTTACGGATGGCGAATTCACAGTCGAAGCAAACCCTGGTGATTTAACAGCAGACAAATTGAATGTCATGAAAAATTATGGCGTTAATCGATTATCAATGGGTGTGCAAACCTTCGATAATCGGCTGTTAAAGAAAATTGGCCGCAAGCACACTGCTGAGGATGTGTATCAAACAATTACTTTATTGGAAGAAAAAGCTTTTTCCAATGTTTCAATTGATTTGATCTATGCGTTGCCAGGACAAAGTCTAGAAAGCTTCCGAGATACAGTGAAACGCGCCCTGGAGTTGGACTTACCTCATTATTCGTTGTATTCACTGATTCTGGAAAATAAAACGATGTTCATGAACTGGGTACGCCGGGGCAAGCTGCAGATGCCGGATCAGGAACTGGAGGCTCAAATGTTCCTAGAAACGATTGAAGCCATGACCAAAGTTGGACGTTTGCAATACGAAGTCAGCAATTTTGCGACACCAGGTTTTGAAAGTCAGCACAATTTGGTTTACTGGAACAATGAAAATTATTATGGAATCGGAGCAGGTGCCAGTGGCTACTTAGGGAATTTACGCTACAAAAATCATGGACCGATTCAACATTATTTAAAGCCCTTAAAAGAGCAGCAGCTGCCAGTGATTGAAGAAGAAATACTCACTCGCAAAGCGCAAATTGAAGAGGAAATGTTTTTAGGTTTGCGGAAGCTGTCAGGTGTGGAAAAACAAAAATTTTATCAAAAATTTAATTGTTCACTAGGGGATATTTATCAAGAAAAAATCGATCAATTAGTTGCTCAAGAGTTATTGGTAGAAACGCCAAAATCCTTGGTGCTAACGCAAAAAGGACTGTTTCGTGGAAATGATGTTTTTGAGCAATTTTTAATCGAAGAAACAAATTAGCACTCTTATGTCGAGAGTGCTAATTTTTGTATGTTATTGCTTGACTTCTAGTGTCAGTGTGATATATTAGTAATCGAGTTAGCACTTATCAAGAAAGAGTGCTAACCAGAGGGTGAAGAAAAATGTTAACAGAACGACAAAATTTAATTCTTAGTTTAATCATCCAGCATTTTACTACCAACGGACAACCGGTTGGGTCAAAAAAATTGATGGAAGAAGGCGTCAATGCTAGTTCAGCGACTATTCGAAACGACATGAAGGCATTGGAAGAATACGGTTTGTTGGAAAAGACACATTCTTCTTCTGGACGAATTCCATCCATGAAAGGCTATCGCTATTACGTGGATCATTTATTGACGCCAGCGAAGGTCACGAAGCAAGAGGTGGATCAGATCCGATCTTCTTTAAAAAAAGATATTCATGAGATTGATGATATCATTCAGCAATCTGCGGATATTCTTTCACAGGTAACCAGCTACACTGCTTTTTCATCAGGACCAGAAATGAAAGACCGTAAATTAACGGGTTTTCGAATTGTACCTTTAAATGACAAGCAGATTTTAGCCATTATCGTAACGGATCGTGGCAACGTTGAAAGCCAAGTTTTTCGTATTCCTGACAATGTAGCTAGTAGTGATCTGGAAAAAATGGTCGCGATTATCAATGATCGGTTAGTTGGTGAGCCACTTCTGACAGTGTATCAAAAACTGCGGACGGAGATCCCTATGATTCTGCACAGGTATTTTCAAACCACTGATGGGATCTCAAATTTGTTTGATATCATTTTAAATGAAGCTTTTGAAGAAAAGGTTTTTGTCAGTGGTGGAATGAATATTTTAAATTACAATCATAACCCAGATGTACATCAATTTAAGATGATGTATTCCTTCATGGAAAACCCTAGTGAACTGACACAATTACTGCTACCTTTTAATTCGCCAATCCATATTCGGATAGGCTCGGAACTGGGCAACGAGCTTTTTGAGAACATGAGCCTGATCCAAGCAAGTTACGAGATCGAAGGACATGGAAAGGGTATAATCGGATTGTTGGGACCAGCAAGTATGCCTTATTCCCGAATGTTTAGCTTGATCGATGTATTTCGCAGGGAGTTGGGAGACAAGCTGGCGGATTATTATCGTTCGCTTGATCTTGATCAATAAAGGAGATGCGGATTATGAAAGAAGTCGACAAAGAAGCAGTAGATATGTCTGGCGTATCTGAGGAAGAAGCCGAAGCAACCGCTAAAGCTTTTGAAAATAAAAAAACGAAATATGATGAATTTTCTGAAGATGCAGTAGATGATTCCGGAATGACTGAAGAACAAACTGAAGCATTTGCGGAAGCATTCGAAGAAAGCAAAGAAGAAAAGAAGTAAATTAGACTCCCTTTTAAATCATCTGAATCAAAAATGAGGGAAGAAAGGTGGGCCCCAACGTTGAGTGAAGAAGAAAAAAATGAGCAACAACAAAATGAGGTTGAAACAAGCGCTGAGGAAATGACGGAAGAAGTAATCGAAGCAAGCCAAGAAGAACTTTTGCAAGCAAAAGTAGAGGAACTTGAAGACCAATACTTGCGAGCAAGAGCAGAAATTGCCAATATTACCAATCGCAACCGCAATGAAAGAGAACAGCTGCAAAAATACCGTTCTCAGGATTTAGCAAAAAAATTATTTCCAGCAATAGATAATTTAGAGCGGGCGATGGCAACTGAAGTTTCCAATGAACAAGGTGTCAGTTTGAAAAAAGGCGTAGAAATGGTTCTGGAAAGCATGCATCATGCATTGAAAGAAGAAGGCATTGAAGAAATTAAAGCTTCGGGAGAGGCCTTTGACCCGAATCTTCACCAAGCAGTTCAAACAATTCCAGCCGGTGATGATGTCGCGGCGGATACTATTGTTGAAGTCCTACAAAAGGGCTATAAGTTACACGATCGTGTGTTGCGGCCAGCAATGGTTATCGTAGCACAATAATATAGATAAAAATTATAAAAGGAGTGCGTTCAATTATGAGTAAAATTATTGGTATTGACTTAGGTACAACCAACTCTGCTGTAGCAGTTTTAGAAGGTGGAGAAGCAAAAATTATTGCTAATCCAGAAGGAAATCGTACAACACCATCAGTTGTTTCTTTCAAAAATGGTGAGATTCAAGTAGGGGAAGTTGCTAAGCGTCAAGCGGTAACCAACCCAAACACAATTTCTTCGATTAAACGTCACATTGGTGAAGCAGGTTACAAAACTGAAATCGAAGGAAAATCATATACACCTCAAGAAGTTTCAGCGATGATTCTACAATACATCAAGGGTTTTGCTGAGGACTACTTAGGTGAAAAAGTTGAAAAAGCAGTTATAACTGTTCCTGCATACTTTAATGATTCACAACGTCAAGCAACCAAAGATGCTGGTAAAATTGCTGGTTTGGAAGTTGAACGTATTGTCAACGAACCAACTGCGGCAGCACTAGCTTACGGTTTAGATAAAACAGATAAAGATCAAAAAATCTTGGTATTTGACCTTGGTGGTGGTACTTTCGACGTATCAATCCTTGAATTAGGTGACGGCGTATTTGACGTACTTTCAACAGCTGGAGATAACAAGCTAGGTGGGGATGACTTTGATAACAAAATCATTGATTACTTGGTTGCTGAATTCAAAAAGGAAAACGGTGTAGATCTTTCATTAGATAAGATGGCAATGCAACGTTTGAAAGACGCCGCTGAAAAAGCGAAAAAAGATTTGTCAGGCGTAAGCTCAACTCAAATTAGTTTACCATTTATCACTGCTGGCGATGCTGGTCCTTTGCATTTGGAAACCAGCTTGTCTCGTGCAAAATTTGACGAAATTACTGCTGATTTAGTTGAACGTACAAAAATTCCAGTACGTCAGGCATTGAAAGATGCTGGATTGTCTCAATCTGAAGTTGATGAAGTTATCTTAGTTGGTGGCTCAACTCGTATTCCTGCTGTTGTTGAAGCAGTTCGCAAAGAAACTGGTAAAGAACCAAATAAATCAGTAAACCCAGATGAAGTAGTAGCAATGGGTGCTGCTATCCAAGGTGGCGTAATTACTGGTGATGTGAAGGATGTTGTTTTACTAGACGTAACTCCTCTATCATTGGGTATTGAAACGATGGGTAGTGTATTTACTAAATTGATCGATCGCAACACAACGATCCCTACAAGTAAATCACAAGTCTTTTCTACCGCAGCAGATAACCAACCAGCTGTTGATATTCATGTTCTTCAAGGAGAACGACCAATGGCTAGCGATAACAAAACATTAGGTAGATTTCAATTGACAGATATCCCACCAGCACCACGTGGAATTCCTCAAATTGAAGTAACCTTTGATATTGATAAAAATGGTATTGTAAATGTTTCTGCCAAAGACTTAGGAACACAAAAAGAACAAAAAATTACAATTAAATCTTCTTCAGGTTTGTCTGATGACGAAATCGAACGCATGGTGAAAGACGCAGAAGCAAATGCAGAAGCCGATAAAGCCCGCAAAGAAGAAGTCGACTTACGTAATGACATCGACGCTTTACTATTCTCTGTTGACAAAACATTGAAGGAATTAGAAGGCAAAGTGGATGCTGATGAAGTGAAGAAAGCTGAAGATGCGCGCGAAGAGTTGAAGGCTGCAGTTGAAGCTAACGACTTAGAACAAATGAAAGAAAAACGCGATGCATTGAACGAAATCGTTCAAAACTTAACAGTAAAACTTTACGAACAAGCAGCGCAACAACAAGCTCAAGAAAATCCAGAAGCAGCGCAAGGCGGCGCGGATGATGTCGTAGATGCTGATTTTGAAGAAGTAGACGATGATGATAAGTAGTAATTAGCCTGTCGATAAAAAGCCAAAGTCATCGCTTTGGCTTTTTATTTTCCTTTAAAAAATCGGCTTTTAGATCAAAAAAATCCGAGAAAATACTCGTATCGATTTTGAATTATGATACAATACATAAGATGTTAAAAAGATGGAGGGAAGCCAATGGCTAACAAACGCGATTATTACGAAGTCCTGGGGGTCCAAAAAGGGGCTTCGGATGATGAAATAAAAAAAGCATACCGCAAGCTTTCCAAGCAGTATCACCCAGATATTAATAAAGAGGCTGATGCCGAAGATAAATTTAAGGAAATTTCTGAAGCTTATGAAATATTAAGTGATCCTCAGAAACGGGCAGCCTATGATCAGTATGGACATGCAGGAACTGATCCCAACTTTGGTGGTGGCGCTGGCGGATTCGGTGGCTTCGGCGGTGGAAGCGGAGGCTTTGGCAACGCAGGCTTTGGCTTCGAAGACATTTTCGAGTCATTCTTCGGTGGTGGAGGTCGGCAAGCTGATCCAAATGCTCCAAGACAAGGTGCTGACCTGCAATATTCAATCAATTTGGATTTTGAGGAAGCTGTTTTCGGCGTAGAAAAAGAAATCAAATACAACCGGGAAGAAGTCTGTCATACTTGTCATGGTAACGGTGCTAAACCAGGGACAGAACCTGTTGTCTGCCATAAATGTCATGGTTCAGGATCGATTAATGTGGAACACCAGACTCCGCTTGGCCGGGTAATGAGCCGACAAACCTGTGATGTTTGTCATGGTACCGGTAAAGAAATTAAAGAACCATGCCCCACTTGTCATGGCTCAGGTCATGAAAAACGTCCACACACTGTAAAAGTGAATGTGCCTGCAGGTGTAGAGGATGGTCAACAAATGCGTTTGGCTGACCAGGGAGAAGCCGGCGTAAACGGGGGTCCTTATGGCGATTTGTATGTGGTCTTCAAGGTAGCCCAAAGCGATATCTTTGATCGTGAAGGTGCAGAGATTTATTACACTTTACCATTGAGTTTTGTTCAAGCGGCTTTAGGAGATGAAGTAGCTGTTCCAACTGTTCATGGTGACGTGAAATTAAAGATTCCAGCTGGAACTCAAACGGGTACGAAATTCCGCCTAAGAGGCAAAGGAGCACCAAAATTACGCGGTAACACTACTGGTGATCAGCAAGTAACCGTACAAATTATTACACCAAAGAACTTAAACGAGCAGCAAAGAGACGCTTTACGTGCCTTTGCTGAAGCGGGTGGTCAAACGGTGACAGAACAAAAAGACGAAGGTTTCTTTGGGAAAGTTAAAGATGCATTCGGCGGAAAAAAATAGAATAGTGATCTAAGATTAAATCGGATCATTTTGAGGCTGCAAACGACTTTCTTAAAAGGATAGTGTTTGCAGCTTTTTATACATTATATAATGAAAACAAATTCAAAAAATCCTTATTGAGGAGCTTGGATAAAAGATACAGAGTTTTATGGCACATTAAAAGAAGGTTTAGTGGAATTTTTATATGCCTTTTTGTCAACATACTTAGCGTAATAGATATTTTTTTATTCAAACAAAAACAAACTTTTTTATTTTTTTGAAATAATTATCCTAAGTGGTTGAAATGATAGTATTTACACTAATGAAAGGTAAAATCAAACTAGTAGTAAGCATCTTCTTTTGTTTTTTATTGTTTGTTTGTTTGGAAAAGCGTTTACTTTTTTTTGGATTCATGCTATGATTGTCTTGTAAAAATATTTAGTGGATCGTTACTAACTTGATTAGGCGAGACTGCGAATAGTAGATCAAAATTCCTCAGGGAACTTGTCTACTGTTTGCAGTCTCTTTTTGTTTGAAAGGGGGGATAGGTATGTACCGAATAATCAAAATTCTGAATAACAACGTAGCTATTGTAAGAGATCCATCCGATAAACAAGCGGTAATTATGGGAGCAGGAATTACGTTTCAAAAGAAAAAGGGTGATTTGGTCAGTGAAAATTCTGTGGAAAGAACCTTTACTTTAAGAAACGAAGAATCACAAAATAACTTTTCCACTTTATTAAAAGATATACCGTTAGATTTCATTACCACCTCATACGAAATAATTGAACGTGCCATAAGTCATTATCATTACCCAGTCCAAGAGTATATTTATGTCACGTTGACTGATCATATTTACTTGAGCTATCAGAATTTAAACAAAGGAACCTATGAAAAGACTGGCTTGCCAGATATGAAATCAGATTATCCTTTGGAATATAAGATTGGCCAAGAAGCTTTGACACTGATAAAAGAAAAGCTAGCCGTTGATTTTCCGAAGGATGAGATTGGTCGAGTTGCGTTGCATTTTATTAATGCGAAGGGTTCGTTGGTTAATAGGCAATCAAATGATCATGTTGAAAAAGAATTAATCTCGCTTGTTCAAGGTGAACTATTGGCATCAGGCATTCGACGAACGGATAAAAACAAGAACTATTATGATCGATTAATGATCCATTTAAACTTTTTTTTAGAGCGGATGATGAGTAATCTAAATGAGACGGAACCCTTTTCGCTGAATTTTGAGGAGACGCTAAAAAATGATTATCCGCTGGCTTATCAAATCGGTAATCAGATTTATGAGCTGATCGAAAATAATTTAGGAAAGACGTTAAATCAAAATGAACGGATTTATTTTACCATTCACATCCAACGACTTTTATAAACGAAGGATAGTTACAAAAGCTTAAGGAATAAAGGTGCTAATCCTGTGAACCAGTCAAATTTAGGTCAAAACAAGAAAAGAAGGAGTAAAGACAATGACAGAATTAAAAAAGCTTCCAGAAGATTTTTTGATGGGAGGCGCAACAGCGGCTTACCAAGTAGAAGGTGCAATTGATAAAGATGGAAAAGGTCCTGTCGCTTGGGACACATTTCTAGTTGGAAAAGGGCGTTATACTGCTGAGCCAGCCAGTGATTTTTATCATCAGTATCCTGTGGATATTGAATTATGCAAAAAATTTAAGATTAACAGTTTACGAATGTCAATTGCTTGGAGCCGGATTTTTCCTGATGGTTATGGGGAAATCAATCAAAGGGGTGTCGATTATTATCATAATGTATTCGCAGAATGTGAAAAGCAGGGAATCACTCCTTTTGTGACGATTCATCATTTCGATACACCAAAAGCATTGTTCGATGAGGGCGACTTTTTAAATCGTGAAAATATAGAGCACTTCGTTAACTATGCGAAATTTTGCTTTGATGAATTTAAGGAAGTCTACTATTGGAGTACGTTTAATGAGATTTATCCAGCGGCGACCAATCAGTATTTAACCGGAGCCTTTCCGCCAGAGATTCAATTCGATCTGCAAAAAACCATTACAGCGCTACACAATATGATGTATGCTCATGCGCGAGCAGTGAATATTTTTAAAGAGGGTGATTACAAAGGTGAGATTGGAGTAGTTCATTCATTAGAACCCAAATATCCTGCTTCTGATAGTCCAGAAGATGTTCATGCTGCAGAGCTAGATGATGCGTTATCAGTAAAATTTTTGATGGATGCGACTTATTTAGGCTATTACTCGGAGCATACAATGACTTGTATCAACGAAATATTGGAAGCAAATGATACTAGTATTTCGATTGATGAAAACGATTTTATCGAAATGGAGAAAGCTGCCAACCGCAATGATTACCTGGGAATTAACAATTACGTGAGTCATTGGGTTAAAGCTTACAATGATGAGAGCCAGATGTTTTACAATACCACTGGCGAAAAAGGGACACAGGTCTATCGAATTAAGGGAATTGGTGAACGAATTCAGCGAACAGATTTGCCGCGGACGGATTGGGATTGGTTGATTTACCCAGAAGGTATTTATGATCTTTTAGTTCGGATTGAGCAAGACTATCCAAACTATCAGAAAATCTATATTACTGAAAACGGCCTAGGATATAAGGATAAGTTCGAAGATGGCATTATTCTCGATGAAGATCGCATTGATTATTTGCGTGGCTATTTCAATTACATAGCTAAAGCGATTGAGGATGGGGTAAACGTAAAGGGCTACTTTATTTGGTCGTTAATGGATGTATTTTCATGGGTAAATGGCTATAACAAGCGATACGGCTTGTTCTACGTTGACTTTAAAACACAGAAACGCTATCCAAAAGAATCAGCTTATTGGTATAAATTTGTTAGCGAAACGAAAACGATTATTTAGAAGAGGGTTTTGGAATGAATAAAAATGAGTTGCAAATGCTTGGTTTTGAAATTGTCGCCTATTCAGGAGATGCTCGCAGTTCCTTGTTGAGATTGCTCAAAGAAATTCGTGCTGGAAATTTTTCCAATGTTGAGGATAAGGTGCATGAAGCAGATGAAAACCTTAAATTGGCTCACAATGCACAAACTCAAGTGCTTTCAAATGAAGCGAGTGGGGAAGACTTAGAATTAGGGTTTATATTTATCCATGGTCAAGATCATTTAATGACTACATTGCTGCTAAGAGATCTGGTACAAGACTTTATAGAATTATACCAAGAGAAATATCGTTAAAACGATTTTAAGGAGGAAAACAAATGAATGTGATCATTCAACAAATTGAGAAGAGACAGGCATTTTTTCAAAAGATTTCCAAGAATATTTATCTAATGGCAATCAAAGACGGCTTTTTAGCAGCAATGCCAGTCATTTTGTTTTCAAGTATATTTATCTTATGTGCAGCCATTCCGCCTATCTTCGGATTAACATTGCCTAGCGGTATTGAAGAATGGCTTTGGAAAATCTATGATTTTACCATGGGAATTGTGGGTATGTTGGTAGCTGGAACAACGGCTCGTTGTTTAGCTGGTAGTATGAATCGTAAGATGCCTGAAGGAAAAGTAATCAATGAGACCTCTGTCATGCTGGCGGCGACCTGTGGATTTCTATTGCTGGCAATCACCAAAACAGATGGGGCTTTTGCAGCTGATTATATGGGAACAAAAGGAATTTTATCAGCATTCATCTCCGCATTTATTACTGTCAATATGTATAAGTTTTGTGTTATCCGTGACATCACGATCAAAATGCCAAAGGAAGTTCCGGGAACTATAGCTCAGAATTTTAGAGATGTTTTTCCCTTTTCATTTTCTGTTATAGCATGTGCCATTATTGATATTGGGGCTAGAACAGCAATCAATGCACCTTTTGGAGAAGTATTTTCAAAATTACTCTCACCATTGTTTGCAGGGGCGGAAAGTTATTTTGGGTTAGCGTTTATTTGGTTTTTAATTCCTTTATTTTGGTTTGTCGGGGTACATGGACCATCCGTTGTCAAACCAGGATTATCAGCTGCCTTATACGGAAATACTGAAGCAAACCTTCGAATTTTTACAGAGGGCGGTCACCCAACGCATGCTTTAACGGAAAATTTTGGTAATTTTATTGGTGAATTAGGCGGAACCGGAGCAACATTTATTGTCCCGATCATTTTCATTTTATTTATGCGTTCAAAACAATTGAAGACAGTTGGTAAAGCATCTATTATTCCAGTGATGTTTGCAGTCAATGAACCATTATTGTTTGCAGCACCGATTATTTTGAATCCGTATTTTTTTATTCCATTTTGTATCGCACCAGTAGTCAATGTATTGATTGGAAAATTGTTTATCAGTGTTTTAGGGATGAATGGATTTATGTACGTTCTCCCATGGGCCACTCCAGGACCAATCGGCACAGTCATGAATACAGGATTTCAACTCCTCTCAATTGTCCTATCAATTGTTCTATTACTTGTGGATTTTGCCATCTATTTCCCATTCTGTAAAGCTTACGATAAAGTGTTAGTTGCTCAGGAAGCAGAACGTGTGGAAGAGATAGACGAGTTGGAAGAAGCTGTGCCAACATTATCTGCTATGAATGCTGCAGCCATGATTGACAATGAAGAGTCGGCTATTATTGAAAAAGTAGTAATGAATTCCAGCGATATAGCTGAGAAAGATTTAAAAGTGTTGGTTTTATGTGCTGGGGCAGGCACGAGTGCAATGTTAGCGAATGCATTGGAGGAAGGGGCTAAAGAAACCGGTGCTAAAGTTATTGCCAAGGCGGGTGCTTATGGCTCACATTACGATATTATGCCGAGCTTTGATCTGGTGGTCTTAGCACCTCAAGTAAACTCTTATTATGAGGATATCAAAAAGGATACGGATAAATTAGGAATAAAACTGATTGCGACAAAAGGAGCAGAATACATTCAGTTGACTCGAAATCCAGCAGGAGCAATTAAATTTGTAATGGATCAAATAAGTTAGCTGATAAAAGGGTCTAAAATTATTGAGAATTTATAGATCAATTGAGAAGCCAATCATCACTCCAAAGATGATTGGCTTGTTCGCAGTTTTTCTAGGTAGATAAAATTGATAGGAGACAAAAAGTGAGTATAAGGAGTATAGATCATAGTAAAAAATATAGAAAGAATTTAGCATAGAACAGGGAAATCCTACCTTTTTTAACGGGTTATCTAATTGAATTCGTTTTTGGTTCCTGCTTCTTTTTTACGTGCAGCTGCCAGTATTGTCGCAGAAAGAAGAAGGACATGCTCAATGTAATCAGTTCTGTTAATGGTAAACTAATCCAAACACCCAGTAAATTAAAGCTTTGAGCCAATAAAATTACAAGCGGAATCAGAAGGAAATATCCCCGAGCCAAGGCTAGCATGAAAGCTTGCTTTGCCTGTCCAACAGCAGAAAAGAAAATACTAAAGACCACATTGAAGCTGGAGGCAAACAACGATAGAAAGAAGATCGGAATGCCGAAAGCCGCAATCTCGGTTAAAAACTGATTATTGTCGCGATTAAAGACTTGAATAATTGGATATTTGAGAAAGAAAAGTACAATATACAAAACGATTGCAAGGCTGGCACTAACCTTCAATCCGTAACGCAAAATTTGCTGAATTTTCTTGTCATCTTTTATGCTGGCTGCCTTGCTAACTAGCGGCTGAATACCTTGAGCTACCCCAGTGAAAAGAGATAAACCAACGATCAATACATTAGCTAAAACGCCATAAGCTGCTACTGCAATATCTCCGCTTAATGATAGAAGGACTTGGTTGAAAACTAAAATACTAACCCCAGTACTCATTTCGGCCAAAAAGGATGACAGCCCCAGCTGCGTACTTTTCCAGACCGTTCCAAGCTGCGGAATGGTCCAATCGAAGGAAATCTTACGTTTTGAAAAGCGTCTGTGAGTGCTTAAAATCAACAAGCTTACCACTGGAGATAAAACTGTTGCCAGGGCGGCCCCAGACATTCCCATATGGAAGATGAACACAAATACATAGTCAAAAATAATATTAAATATACTGGAGCTTATCATGGCCTTCATTGCTAATTGTGGATTCTGGTCATTTCGAATAAATGCCAAGCATAGATTGTTTAAAATAAAGAAGGGACCCATGATCATAATAAATCGCATATAGGTAGTTGTATATGCGATGGTATCCGTGCTAGCGCCTAATAAGCCAGCAATAGGATGAGCAAAAAAGATGCCAAGTACCGTGAAAAACAAACCAATAACTGTTCCGGCTACTATTAACTGAGAAAAGTAATTGCTTTTCTCTTTGTTCAAAGAAAAAAGAGTAGTACCGCCCATGCCTAAAAGCAACCCTAAACCACTTAACAGATTGAATAGTGGCAGGGCAATATTCAAGGCTGCTAAGCCCATTACCCCAACTCCATTCGCAATAAAAAAAGTATCTGCTAAAATGTACAACGATAAGCCTAATGTACTAAAAACACTCCGTGTGACATAACCCTTGATTTCTTTCATTTTTTAACCTCCAAAAAAAAGAGCAGCTGCTATCCTCCATTGGCCTATGGGATAGTCAACTACTCCAAACAAAACCCGGCGATTTTGCTTAAGTGTCCGTTTAATTTCCTTCATTCTAGCAATTCTTGCTTTAAAAGGCAATATTTATTTTTTAAAATTGTAATACATAATCCGTTCGCCGTTTGCTGGATCATGTTCGTTCGAATCAATAAATCCCAGCTTTTGATAATAAGCAAAGATCTTTTCATTTTCTTCATGAGCACTTAGATAGACTCGATGAACGGGAAAAGTTTGTTGCATATGTTCTAGTAGCAAGGGAATAAAATGCTTGCCATAACTTTTTCCTTGAAACTGCTGATCGATCATAATTCGATCCAGCCACATGCTTTCTTCGTGAAGCGCACCGATCATCGCAAAGCCCACTAAAGTATTCTCATCATATAGGGCCAAAGGGTGCCAGTGCAGAGAATAGTCATAAGCCGCCTCCAATAATGATTGGGCATTGCTCTCAATGAAATTTGCTTGCTTAGAATGAACTTTTAGCTGAACTACTTGGCTCCAATTTTTTTCATTTACTGGTTGAAGGAACAAATTCATGTTTCCACCTCGTTTAATTAATCTCTTAGCATCAAACGTTTGAGTCCACGGTAACGAGCTTGTGCCTGAACTGGGGCGTTGTCGGTAACCAAAAGAGCAATCATGACATATCCAATCCAGCTGTCACGGGAATAAAGCACATATTCCGGTACCCATTCGGTAGCGTATTTGTCTTTATATTCCTTTAAGCCGCCGAAGGAATAGAAACGAGAGCCAAAGTTGTAAACTAGATAAGCAATTCGTTCTTGAATAAAGCTCTTACGCGACGTTCCAACATTGGCCAATGGAGCCATTCCTAGATCAAAATACTGAATTTCTTGATCACGCATGTATTCAAACAAGTTAATGAATAAGAAATCCATTGATCCGCTGGGTGCTTGAGAAGGGCTGTGACGCATTAAATCAATTGTACCAATTTCTTTTGTATAAGTTGGCATGAAATTAGCAAAAGCCACAATTTGTTCTTCCGCATCCTTCACCACTGCAATAGGAGCTCGTTGCAAGTAATCCTCGGAAAAGAAGCCGAGAGAAAACCCTTTTTCCTTACGACCATCCAGCCACTCGTCCGAAATCTTTTTTAGTTGTCCCATTATAACAGAATCAAAGGGCGGCTGCAGCACTTCGAAGTGGTAACCTTGTTTAATGTTTTTATTGAAGCTAGAGCGTTGCCCCTTCATTTTCTTGCCGCTCAAGCTAAAATCTGGTAAATAAACATGAGCCTTCTCACCAAACTTAATAAAATCATAACCGAATTCATGCAGGATCATAACCATTTCTTCGCTGGTTTCATAAAAGACTGGTAAATAGTTGTACTGATCGGCTGCTTGAATCAATTCTTCCGTCGCAGCTTCAAAGTCTTCTTTTTTACCAGAAGGATCCCCCATTACCAAAAGTTTATTGTTAAAGGTAGCCAGCTGGAAGTAGACGGTGTCTGCTTCGCCATCATTGTATATATAAACTTCTTTGTCTTTTAGGAAAACCAATTGGCTATCTGGATTGCCACCATAAGTCGTCAAAATTGCTTGTACTCGGTCCTCGTCTAAGACTTCGCCGATCTTTATTCGTTTCCCCTTTAGATAGCGGACAAACAGCAGTACCATAACCGAAACAATTAGAATAGCAATAAAACCAGTCATCCAAATACGCTCACTAGGAAATAAGAAAAATTCTGGCAAGTGGTGGCGGTGGTGAATTGTAGGACTGTTGTAAACGCCAATAATGACATACAACAGTGTCAAGCCGCCAACAATGATGCCATCAATTGTTAGCCATTCCGCTGAATACACTAGTTGTTCACGATAAAGCTCTCCTTTGGAAAAAATGACGAACAGCAGCAGTAAAACTAAAAAGATGCCACTAGAGATGTGAAAACCAGCTAGTAGTGAATACAAACCAGTCAAGATAACCAAAAAAATCGTAGGATAATAAGCTCTTTTTACTCTAGCTGAAACCGCCCGACCTGCGATAATCAACAGGTAGCCTAATAAGATCGCTGGGAAGATTACAATTACTCGCGAACGAATCGGATTAAGATGTTGCAGAAAACGGAAGCGAATAAAAGCTTCTGGAATAGTTGCAGATAGAACCAGCATAATTCCCGTGAAATACAAGAAAAATGTCTCTAGCTTATGGGAGAGTTCCTTTAATAAGTCGATGGGAATATTATTATAACGGTCATTTAAGGTAGTGCCGACATTTTTAATGAATAAAACGACTCCGATTAGGAAAGGGATAATGTAATAGAACAACCGATAAAGCAAAATCCATGCGATTACTGTTTCTCTATTAATACCTAATGCGGATAAACCAATAATCATCATCAAATCAAAGCTGCCTAATTCGCCAGGAATCATAGAAGCAATACCGATAACAGTAGCAGCGATAAACAAAGGGATAACCTGAAGGACATTCATATGAATTCCCATCAGTAATCCTGTAGTAATAAAGGCAGTTAAAACCCCAGTCCATTCTAGAAAGGAAGTACCCACTAATTGGAAACGTTCTTTATTTTTCAAGTCTCCTAGATATTCACCTTTACCAAAAAAACTTAGCCCAAAAACGATTGGAAAATATAAACCACCGCCAATCAACCAGATCCAATACTGTTTAAGGTATTGATTGGTCTGATCAAAAATAACTAGAAAAAAGGAAATTAGGGCAAAGATGGATAACCCTGACATGGTAAAGACTAAAATTTTTGACAGAGCCTGTACAACTTTTTTACCGGAGGAATCCTTGCCGTAAAACTCTGAACGTAGGCCGGCGCTGATGAAACCGCCAAAGCCAGCAATGTTGTTTAAGGTGTTAATTAACCAGCTGGTTTCCAGTAGATAACTCAGCTTTGGCTTTTGTCCCAATAATTTGTTTAAAATAATGTCATAACCAAACATTGGGGTAATTGAGATAAAGGAAATCACCGCCATTAAGACAATATTACCTTTGCTAATGTTGCTAAAGGTGGTTCCTAATTGATCAAAAGAGACCGTTTTTCCAATGTTACCTAGTTCGACGCCAACGATCACAATAACTGAAATCAGGAAAATTGTTTTCAATTTTTTTGCATGGGTTTGAAACCAGTTCATGATACTTTTCACTTAATCACTCCGCTCTTCCAATAAAAATTCTAACACCTCTTGATTGAAGCGTTTGGGGTTTCTGCGAGCAAACATGTGTCCTTGGCCTGAGACAATCGCAAAACTAGCGTTAGGAATTGACCGGGCAATATACATCGAATGCTGCGTCTTTACCACATCATGCTTGCCAACAATAACTAAAGTTGGCGCCTTAATTTTTTCTAAATCTTCAGTCGATAAGCCGATTTCACTGAACAACAGCCGCAAAATAGGTAGAAAGTTCCGCATACCCTTATCCACAAAAGATCCCAACCAGACAATGCTATATTGAATATAACTTGCCAGATGAGGCAGCAGTCGAATGCCGCTAGGGAAAGTATTCCCAGCGTTAAGAATCAGGTGGTTAATCCGATCAGGATACATGGAAGCAAAGACCATCGCTAAATTAGCACCATCGCTAAAGCCTAATAAATCAGCCTTTTCAATTTGTTCCAACTCCATAATATGATGCAAGTCTTCCGCCATTAACTGGAAGTTAATTTCAGGCCGCATATTAGTAGAACGACCGTGTCCTCGGCTATCAACAACAAACACCCCGAAGTGTTTACAGAAGCTGTTAATCTGTTTCGAGAAATAGCGACCACTTCCGCCGTTGCCGTGCAACAGGAAGAGGGCTGGACCATTTCCATATGTTTCGTAATAAATTTGCGAGCCGTCGGGCATACTCGCAGTTTTCTTTTCGCTCTTCAAATCATCACCTACTTCTATCAGTATACCGATTTTCAACCAAGTTGAACAACAATTAGGATGTTGTCGAAAATTAACGCTTTTTTACGAATGATTAAAGAAATGTAAAATGCTTGTGATTCTCTTCCAAAAGTTGATTTACATCTTGTAATATAAAGGAAATGATGAAAATAGTTTGGATGAAATCAAATGAAATTTTTTAGAAAAATTTTGAAATATACTATAAGCATACTCGTATTAGCCGCTCTTTTGCTAGGCCTTTTTATCGGCTATCGTACCTATCAATTCACTAAAAATGTTAATGAATACCGAGATGAAGTGGAAATCGTTGCTCAAGAACATGGGGTACAGGAGTTCACAAATACCATTCTGGGTATTATGTATACAGAATCAAAAGGAATTGGCACAGATCTAATGCAAAGCTCGGAAAGTGCCTATGGAAGTCGTGGTCAAATTACTTCCCAGAAGGAAAGCATTGAATATGGAGTAGAACATTTTGCCGAAAGCTACCAACTTGCTCAACAAGCTGGATGTGATTTGTCGACGGCTATTCAGGCTTATAATTATGGTTTTCAATACATTGATTACGTGAAAAATAATGGTGGTGAGAATTCAGTTGAGCTGGCGGAGCAATACTCGCGGGACGTTCTCTCGCCAGGACTAGGAAACAGTACTCAAAATCAATACCGTTACGTAAAACTACAGTCCCTTTTATACAATGGCGGCTACTTATATAGTAATGGCGGCAACATGTTTTACGCTGATATCGTGGCCATGAATGAGAAGCTAGTAGATTGGTTTCAAATGATTCAAAAATGATCTTGAAAACTTGAAAAATACTGGGAATATGCTATACTGATATTTGTATAATTTTGCCTTAAAAATCGCTCTGATTAAGAAATGAATTGGAGCGATTTTTGTAGCTATTATCGTATTTTTGAAAAGCTCAGGTGATGAGAATTGGCACAAAGAATTCCTCAGGAAGTAATTGATGAAGTTCGTGAGCGCACGAACATTGTTGAAGTCGTTGGGCAGTATGTTCAGTTGAAGAAGTCAGGCAAGAATTATGTGGGACTCTGTCCGTTTCATGAAGAGAAAACCCCATCATTTTCAGTTGTAGAAGACAAACAAATTTTCCATTGCTTCGGTTGTGGGAAAGGCGGGAATGTCTTTACTTTTTTGCAGGAGCTGGAGGGACTTAGTTTTCCTGAATCAGTGAAGAAAGTCGCTGACATAGAACAGATCTCACTAGGAGTTGAAATTTCCACTGAACCAACCGGAGAAAGCTCCAATCGGTTGCAGCCACTAATTTCCCTCCATGAGAAAATTCGAGATCTGTATCATCACATTTTGGTAAATACGAAAGCGGGTGAAGAAGCCTTAGCATATCTTCACAAACGCGGATTAAGCGATCAGCTGATTGATGAATTCAAGATTGGTTTTGCACCTAATCAGCGAGATTTTCTGGTTCAGATTTGTCGTAAGGATCGGGTGCCAGAAGATATTATGGCACGCAGCGGACTATTTATTCAGCGAGACGACGGACGTTTTAGTGATCGATTTTATCAGAGGGTCATGTTCCCACTAAATGACTCCCGTGGGAAGACAATCGGCTTTTCCGGACGTCTTTTGCAAACCCAAGATTTCCCGGGAGAAGATCAGCCCAAATACTTGAATTCGCCAGAAACGGAATTGTTCAACAAGCGTGAAGTGTTGTTTAACTTCGACAAGGCTCGAAATGAGATTCGCAAGCAAGGCGAAGCCATTTTGTTTGAAGGATTTATGGACGTGCTAGCCGCTTGGCAGGCCGATATTAAGATTGGCATAGCCTCGATGGGAACCAGTCTGACTGAGCAGCAAATTATGGCAATTGAACGAATTACTAGCCATGTGGTTGTCGCCTATGATGGAGACCGAGCAGGATTGGCTGCAACTGATCGCGCATTGGCAATTCTAGGTGCTCATAGTCGTTTATCTCTTTCAGCTGTCACTATTCCTGAAAAGATGGATCCAGATGAATATTTACGTAAATATGGCGCCGAAGAGTTGCGGAATTTATTGCAGCATGGCCGTCAGACACCGTTTGTTTTTCAGATGCATTACCGTAAAAAAGACGTGAATCTCGACAATGAGAACGATCGACTCACGTATTTGAATGGCTTGGTTGAAGAATTAGTGAAGGTTCAATCGCCAGTGGAGCAGGATTTATATCTTGGCCAGCTGGCAGAAGACTTTAACTTAACTCGAGATAGCCTGAAGCAGCAGTTGCGGCAGGCTCGTCAAACTTCACGTATGGAACGTCGACAGCAGACCCCTCAACAAAGGGCTACTACCGTTACTGCCGAGCCTAAGACTATTCTTTCCCGTCAAGAAAAGGCGGAACGAATGCTGATCTATCGGGCAATGAATGAGACTAGCGTACGTGAACAGCTGGTGCAACAGGAATTTCAATTTATCCATGATCGCTATCAAGAGTTGCTACTCTACTTAGATAGTTATATGATGGTTCATGGACAGTTCGTTTTGGCGGACTTTTTGAACTATTTAAAGGAAGACTCGATGAAGCAATTGGTTATCGATATTTCCGTTTTACAAATGTCAGAAGATAGCAATGAACGTGAAATCTATGACTTTATGCAGGTGATTGCCCAATCTAGTATCGCTGATGAAATTAAGCAACGACAAAAAGAGCAGCTAGAAGCTAGAAAAACGGGAAATCAGCAGCGGGAATTGGAATTAACGATTCAAATTATCGAATTGACAAAGCGCTTGAAACAAGCCTAAATGTGAAAGGGGCATTTATTTAATGGCAGACGTAAAAAACAACAAAGAGTACCAAAAAGCTTTAGCAGCACTTCTTAAAGAGAAAAAACCTCTTGGACAAGTTGTGTATGATGAATTAACCAATCGATTGGCTACACCTTTTTCCTTGAATGCTGAGGCAATGGATGCATTGATCCAAAAGGTTGAAGATGCTGGAATTAGTGTAGTAGACGAAAATGGTGAACCTTCTAAAGCCAGCTTAAAGCAAAATGAAAAAACAGCCAAAGCTGCAGAAGCGGAAGATTTATCTGCCCCTACTGGTGTAAAAATTAATGACCCTGTACGTATGTATTTAAAGGAAATCGGTCGTGTACCGTTGCTTACTGCCGAAGAAGAGGTTCAATTAGCTTTATTGATCGAACAAGGAGATCAAGAGGCAAAGCAGCGTTTGGCTGAAGCCAACCTGCGTTTGGTAGTTAGTATTGCTAAACGTTATGTTGGTCGCGGTATGCAATTCCTGGATTTAATCCAAGAAGGTAACATGGGATTAATGAAGGCTGTAGAAAAGTTCGATTACCGTAAAGGATTTAAATTTTCAACTTATGCAACTTGGTGGATTCGTCAAGCAATTACTCGAGCGATCGCTGACCAAGCACGGACTATCCGTATTCCAGTCCATATGGTTGAAACCATCAATAAATTAATTCGGGTACAACGTCAATTACTGCAAGATTTAGGTCGTGAACCAACGCCGGAAGAGATCGGGGCAGAAATGGACCTGCCAACTGAAAAAGTTCGCGAAATTCTTAAGATTGCTCAAGAACCGGTTTCATTGGAAACACCAATTGGTGAAGAAGATGATTCTCATTTAGGCGATTTCATCGAGGACCAGGAAGCGACCAGTCCTGCTGAGCATGCAGCCTCTGAAATGTTGAAGGAACAGCTTGAAGATGTTTTAGATACTCTAACTGACCGAGAAGAGAACGTTTTGCGTCTGCGTTTTGGTTTAGACGATGGACGTACACGTACTTTAGAAGAAGTGGGGAAAGTATTTGGCGTAACACGGGAGCGTATTCGTCAAATCGAAGCTAAAGCATTACGCAAACTTCGCCACCCATCACGTTCTAAACAATTGAAGGATTTCTTGGAATAAGCATCTTGTAAAGCTTTTGTCACTCTGACAAAAGCTTTTTTTTATTTTTTTATTTAAAATAGCTGTGAAGTTATTGGAACTAAGGGGAAGTTGTGGTAGATTAAGGCGTAAGATTGAGAAAAGGAGCCGATTTCAATTGCATAAATGTCCTAACTGCCGATTTGAACCTGTCGACGGATTAGCAACTTGTCCCAATTGTGGTTTTTCCTTAGTGTCAGTAGATGATACTTTGCCTGAAGATAAAAATGATGAGATTGAATGGTCTGAGTTGTCTCAGCTGTCAGTTGAATCTGTTCGGGAAATGTTTGCTGAGGATAAAGCAGACGACCCGGAAGAAAACATGAAAACCCAAAACGAAGATAATGCGGACGATACAAATCCAATTTTGGCACAATATATTCGCGAACATAAAGGGGAATACATTCCTAGAAGAGATGTTGAACCCAACAAAGAAGAAAAAACAGAAGCTGAAAAAAACGAGCCTAATGGGCAGCAAGCAGCAGAAAGTCTAGAAACTTCGGAAGAAGCGATCAAGTCAGAAGCTGTCGAACCAGTTGTTGAGGAATCCCCAACTGTCGATAAAATTTTACCTGCTGAACCAGAGACGGTGGTACCTGTTTTGGCGGAAAACACCTCTTCAGAAGAAGACGAACAAGCTTCGGAGACAGAAGCAAAACCGCAAGAAACAAATTTTGGCGGTGGAAACACCCATTCAGGGGACAATGAGCCGCCTAAAAAGAACCGCAAAAAGTGGTACATCACTTTAGCGGCTGTAGCATTGCTGGGGATTGGTGGAGGCTACTATTATCATACTGAGAAAGAAGCCGAAGCACAGAGAGTTGCTGCTGTGAAAAAGGAAAACAAAGAGATCGATACGCTGGAAGAGACGATTCAGGAGTTTTATACCGATGACAAGCAAGTTTTCATAAGAGCAGACAAGCTAGGTCAAAACACCAGCAAGTTAGCTGAAGAAATTGCTAAACATAAGGACAGCTCTCGTTATAAGGAGTTGGACACTTCCTATGAACGTCTGTTAGACAAAATGAATAGTATCCAGGAAGTGAATCTACTATTTACTTCTCCAGCGATTGATGGTGATAAAGTAGCGGACAATTTACAATTGAAGGCGGATCAGCCGGTAGATTTGGCCGTCAATACCGGCGATCAAAGCTTCAACGATTTGCTGAATCAGGCAATTTCACAAGCCAAAGATCAATATGAAAAAATTGAAGAAGCTAAAAAAGCCCTTAGCCAAGTAATTCAAGACGGTAGTGTATTAGAAGGCGTGACCAGAGAACAATACATTTCAGCTAATGATGCACTGAATGCAGTAACAAACCAAACGTTAGTGGAAACTCAAAAAGCTGATTTGAAGAAGGTAGATGACGCTCTTACTGAAAAAGAGAAAAAAGCTGAAGAAGAACGGTTAGCTGCTGAAAAAGCTGCTCAAGAAAAAGCCGAGCAGGAAAAAGCTGCTCAAGAGCGTCAAAAGTCTACGACCAATTCTGGAGGTCCTAACCAACCCATCGTGGGATCTGATTCAGATCAGACAGCTGATTTAAGCAATGCTGCCTGGGGATGGAATCCTGGAGTTAAAGAAAAGGTAATACAAACCTGTCTAAGCCGAGGATATATCACAGAAGGCGGTTATTATGTAGAACCGGCTCGTATTGAGAACGGCGAAGGCTATTACAATTTATATGCTACTACCAATCAAGCGTCGTTAACTAAAAATTTAAGTCCGTCCGATTTGCCAATGTATGTCGTTACAATTAACTGTAAAACAGGTTGGTTTAAGGGGAATGGCGGAAACTAGATGAGTAAAGCCGGGGAAGGATTTCCCTGGCTTTATCTGTGAACTTAAGCAAATTATGCGTTAAAACTGAGCATGAAAAAGGAGAACAGATATGAATGAATTAATCGGACAAGTTTTTACAGCACTGATTATGGATGAAAACGAAGAAACCTATTTTGTCCAAAAAAATGGAGTAACCTTCCGTTTAGTCACCGATCAGGAGCATAAAATTGGTGATGCGATTGAAGGCTTCGGCTATATTAATCAGAAAAAAGAAGCTGTTTTTACAACAATACTGCCGAAAATCCGTATAGGTAACTATGCTTTTGGCGAAGTGACTAATGTACGTAGAGATTTGGGAGCTTTTGTCGATATTGGTTTACCTGACAAGGATGTGGTAGTTTCTTTGGATGAATTGCCGTCAATGAAAGAGCTCTGGCCTAAAAAAGGTGACTATTTAATGATCACGTTACGAGTAGATGAAAAGGAACGCATGTGGGGAACATTAGCTGATGAGACAATTTTTCATTCTTTGAGCCGCAAAGGATCCATAGAAATGCAAAACGAAGACAAAAAGGGGATCATCTATCGCTTAAAAGTAGCAGGGTCATACTTGCTAACTGAAGATTTTTATATCGGTTTTATCCACCCTTCTGAACGCTACTTAGAACCTCGTCTCGGTGAAGCTGTAGAAGCCCGGGTAATTGGTCTTCGTCCCGACGGTGCTCTAAATATGTCTTTGAAGCCTCGGGCTCACGAAGTAATTAATGATGATGCAGCCATGATTTTGACCATGCTGCAGCGTAAAGATGATCATCGCCTGCCATTATGGGATAAATCGGCTCCGGAAGAAATCAAGCAAACCTTTGGTATCAGTAAAGGACAATTTAAGCGAGCAATTGGTCATCTATTGAAGGAAAAACTAATTATTCAGGAGACTGGAGAAATTCGGTTAAAAAACTAATTGAGAATCACTTGCGAAACTTACGCGGATAAATTATAATGATTCTTATCAAATCAATAAAAACTGATATTCCAGTTTATAATAATTATAATCAAGTGAGGTATTCCTATGAATGCAGCGTTAGCGCTACAAAAGACAAAAAAACAATTGCATGACTCTGGTTTTAAGTTGACGCCTCAGCGGGAAGCAACCTTGCTGGTATTGCTGGAAAATGAGAAAGATCATTTATCTGCGGAGGAAATTTACTTTCTTGTAAAACGGAAAAGTCCGGAAATTGGCTTAGCTACTGTTTATCGTACCTTGGAAATTTTAACGGATCTGCATATCGTGGACAAGGTTAGCTTTGATGATGGCTTAGCCCGATATGATTTACGTAAGGAAGGTGCTGAGCATTTCCATCACCACTTATTGTGTTTAGAGTGTGGGAATATCGAAGAAATTGAAGAAGATTTGTTAGGTGACGTGGAACAAATTGTTGAAGCTCGTTTTCGTTTCCAAGTGAAGGATCACCGGTTAACCTTTCATGGCATTTGCCAAGCCTGCCAAATAAAAAATGAGCAGAATTCATAAATAGATGCTTCGGCAAATACAGCCATCACAGGTCCCTTGAAAAGATAGTGAGACGAGACTATCCATTCAAGGGACTTTTTGGTATGATAAAGCGAAAGTGGTGAGGAAATGGATGAACAAATCAAAGAATATTTGCATTATTTGACGATCGAGCGGGGCTTGTCTTTAAACACTCGGGCCAGCTACGAACGAGATTTGAAACAATATCTCCTATTTTTGAATGAAAAGGATGTCAAGAACTGGCAGGATGTCGATCGCTACACTGTTGTGGATTTTTTAGCGTTACTTTCTCAGGAAGGCAAAGCTTCAACCACAATCACCAGAATGATTTCCAGTTTACGTCGGTTCCATCAATTCTTACGTCAAGAACGCTATACAGATCATGATCCTATGCAGCACATTGAAAGTCCTAAGAAGGCTCAGAAGCTGCCTCAGACTTTGTCGTTGGCTGAAGTGGAACGTCTAATCGCTGCGCCGGATACTAGCACGACCCTAGGAATCCGTGACCGTGCTATTTTGGAAGTGATGTATGCTACTGGCTTGCGAGTTAGTGAATTGATTGGCTTAAAGTTAGGAGATATTCACCTCGAGATGGGCCTTTTACAGACAATTGGTAAAGGGGATAAGGAACGAATTGTTCCGTTAGGTGATTATGCGATTCATTGGCTGGAGCGTTACATAAATGAAGCTCGGCCCATATTAACCAAGAAGAATCAAAATGAACCCCATTTATTTGTAAACAATCACGGGAAAGGACTTTCACGTCAAGGAATCTGGAAGAATTTAAAGCAAATTGTCATTAAAGCCGGTATTACCAAAGACGTTACGCCCCACACATTGCGCCACAGTTTTGCAACACATTTGTTGGAAAATGGGGCGGATTTGCGAACGGTTCAAGAATTGCTGGGCCATGCTGACATCTCGACAACTCAAATTTATACGCACATTACGAAAAGACGTATGACTGAAGTTTATAAAGAGTTTTTCCCACGAGCTTGATTGGAGGAAGAAGATGATTACTCATTATCGAAAAAACCAGCGAAAAATTGCAATGGGACTATTGAGCTTTCATAAGTATTTGAAAGAAGAACATCCGAGATTGAAAGAAATTGAGCATTATGAAGAAGGCGAGCCATATCAGTTATATTGCTATTATTACGATGAGGCGACTAATAATGTTCAGGGCGTATTAGGCATTGAACAGTTGAACAACCAGGAGATTATTCTCCATGACATCAGCCTGAATCCTTCCTATCGAGGAGAGGGACTGGGCTTTGTGATGCTGGATCAATTGCAGGAGCATTACCCTGAATACCATATAATCGGAACGACTGCCACCGCTGCCTATCTGGCCAAGTGGAAAAGAAAGACAGGAAATTTAGATGGAACAAATTAATTTGAAGTTGGACGTTTTTGAAGGTCCGCTAGATCTGCTGCTGCATTTAATTAAGCAATTGGAGTTGGATATTTACGATATTCCAATTGCTGAAGTAACCGAACAATACATGGATTTTATTCACGCTATGAAAACCTTGGAGTTGGAATTGGCTGGGGAGTATTTAGTGATGGCCGCGACCTTAATGTCGATCAAGAGTCAGATGCTGCTGCCCAAAGCAGAGCTTGACTATGACTACGAAGAAGAAGTCGGGGAAGATCCGCGAGATGCGCTGGTTCAACAACTTTTAGAGTATCGTAAATATAAATACGCGGCTTCCGTACTTTCTGAAAAAGAGGCTGAACGAAGTCTCTTTTATACTAAGGCACCGATGGATTTATCTGATTACGAAGAAGAGCTGCCTCCTTTACCAGACAATCAGCTAAACACGATTGATTTATTCTTGGCTTTGCATGATGTTTTGCAACGTAAAAAGAATAATCAGCCAATTGAAACGACTGTCAGCAGCGATTCTGTTACGATTGAAGATAAAGTGAAGCAAATACATGCTCGTATCGAAGCAATGAATACCCAAGAAAGCCTATCATTGGATAGCCTTTTTTCACGTTATACCAAGGATGAAATGATTACTACCTTCATGGCTTTATTGGAATTGATGAAAAACGGTATCGCAGTAGTAAGCCAAATAGATACCTATGGACCAATAGTTATTACTAAAGGAGTAGCAAAATGAATCAACTAAGTCAAATTGAAGCCCTGCTGTTTGTAGTAGGGGAAGAGGGTATCGAGCTGGAGGAGATAGCTTTTACATTGGAACGGGCAACTGCTGAAATTTATCAGTCCCTTACAAGTTTGCGAGAAAAATATGAAACTGATGCAACGTCAGCCTTCACTGTTTTAGAGGTAGGGAATCGTTTCGTTTTAACCACCAAGAAACATTTTGCCCCTTTATTAAAAGAATTTGCTCGTTCACCTTTAGCAAATCGCTTAAGTCAGGCAGCCCTAGAAACTTTGTCCATCATTGCCTATAAACAGCCGATTACTCGAGGGGAGATTGATGAATTGCGGGGGGTTCAATCTAGTGGTGCGGTTCAGACACTGGTTTCTCGCCAGCTAATCGAGGAAAAAGGTCGAGTTGAAGGACCAGGTCGGGCAATTCTTTATGGAACAACCACATATTTTATGGATTATTTTGGTTTGAAAGATTTAACCGAGTTGCCAGATGTTCAACAAATGGAGACCGATCTATCAGATGATGAAGAAACACTGGATTTATTCTATGATCGTTTTAAAGAAAAGGATGAAAGTTAAATGGAAAGATTGCAAAAAGTTATTGCTCACGCGGGGATAGCCTCACGCCGTAAAGCAGAGAGTTTAATTACTGAAGGTCGGGTTCAGGTAAATGGTGAAGTGGTAACAGAACTAGGCACGAAAGTTTCCAAAAAAGAACGGATTGAAGTGGATGGAGTGCCGATTTACCAAGAAGAGCCTGTCTACTATTTGTTTTACAAACCACGAGGCGTTATTTCGGCTGTCTCAGATGACAAAGATCGTAAAGTGGTGACTGACTATTTCATCGGCGTTCCTGAACGTATTTATCCAGTAGGACGCTTGGATTATGATACATCAGGAATCTTACTGTTAACTAATGATGGCGATTTTTCTCAACGCTTGTCTCATCCAAAACATCAGGTAGACAAAGTATATGTTGCTAAGGTAAAAGGTTTTGCGGACAATAAAACCTTGTATCCATTAACCAAAGGTGTCATGATTGAAGGACGAAAAACGGCGCCTGCCCGCTTTGAGATTTTATCCACAGATCGCAAGGCTGGGACTAGCATCGTCGAGTTGACCATTCATGAAGGCCGTAATCATCAGGTGAAAAATATGTTAGCAGCAGTCGGTCTACCAGTACAAAAGTTGAAACGAGAGCGTTATGGTGACCTAACTTTGAAGGGTCTCCGTCCTGGGGAATACCGTCGTTTGAATGCGAAGGAAATTAATGGACTGCGCAATAGTTCACAATAAAAGCGGGTTACTTGTTTTTTGTTAGTAAAATTGCTATAGTTAAGATATAAAATAAATAATAATTTTAGGTTCGTCTTCAGGGGCAGGGTGAAAATCCCGACCGGTGGTGATAGTCCACGAACTGCGCAAGCAGCTGACTCGGTGAAAATCCGAGACCGACAGTATAGTCTGGATAAAGAAGATAGGCTTATTTGGGTATGAATGTATTCAAGTAACTCTATGCTTTTTCTGAAGCATAGAGTTTTTTTACGTACAGACAGCCTGATTAGCTTCGATGAAGATGATTCCAAACAGGAGGAATTGTTAGTGAAGAACGTAAAGTTACAAAAAATGACAGCCGTAGCGGTGGCCGCAGCTATGGGATTGATTCTGCAATTTATTGCCTTACCAATTATCCCGATATTTCCCTTTTTAAAACTGGATTTCAGTGATATTCCAGTCTTGATCAATATGTTTATCTTTGGTCCACTGGCCGGTGTTGCGACAGCATTTGTTCGCTCATTGCTTCATCTAGTAACAACAGGCTTTTCGATTGATAATTTAATTGGTGATTTAGCTAGTTTTCTAGCGTCCAGTATGTTTACCTTGCCGATTTTTTACTTGTTTAGACAACAAACGGCTCGTAAAAAAGCTATCGGAATTGGATTAGGTATTTTGGCCATGACTATTTTTATGAGTATTGCCAATTACTTTGTGATTACCCCGCTTTATTTAAAAGCGTTTGGTTTGTCCGCTGGCGAAATGCTGGGTATGAGCTTGGGGAAATATGTATTAGTGGGAATTGTTCCGTTCAACCTGATTAAAGGTATGGTAGTCAGCGGTGCTTTTCTGATCCTGCATGCTAAATTATTGCCGTGGCTAAGTAAGAAAACTATAACCACCCATCATCACAGTTCAATATAGCAATTACCAGGCCCACCAATTACGGAGGGCCTTTTTTACGCGTTCAAAATAAAGTTAGACGGGTAAAAGTTAACAAATAGTTGACAAATTATTTCGTCAAATCTTTTTTCTTTTACGTATGTTATAGTGGATTATGCAGAAGAATGGCATGGGCGGGACAGCGTTTGGCTGACTGAACTACCTCAGACTGTTCCTTTTCAGGAATAAATTCTTGCAGTGCGTGAGGCTCATCGATGAAGGTCACGATGCCTTCATCTGTATAATCAAAAAATTGCGGTGCCAGTGCCTGACACAGACCACAGGCAATGCAACGCTCTGGCAGAATCTCGCATTTCATAACTTTCACCTTCTAGGAGTTTTTTTATGACAGACTTTATTTTAGCTTTATTTCACACAGGACACAAGTTGCGTATCTCCACCTTATATCATTTATTAATTGGCAAGCGAACCAGCTCAGTATTGCTCCATGGATTTTTCTATCGCAACCTGCCGTTTTTTGACAGTTTTTCTGAGCTGGATGAAAAGCAGTTTAATCAATTAGTTGACCAGTTAATCCGCAAAAAAATGATTGAACAAATCGAGGGTTTCGGCCAGCTAACTGAAGCTGGACAGCTCCAATTGCAGACTTCAAGAGTAACCCAGCTAGTTGATCTAAATGGATTGCGCTATGGACGTGAGCGGGAGCGAATGTGGCAGCTGAGTTTATTGGGTGTCCAAGTTGCAAGCTATTTGACTTACCACAAAAATGAATATATCCCTTTAGATTCCCGCCCCTTGTTATTATACCAAACAAAAAGGTGGGTACGTCAATCTGGGAAAGATTTTTTGATAGCTTTTCCTAGAGAACTGCAACATATTTTTGCATCTTTAAATAAATATCAAGCTAATTTCCTAGCTAATCAGTTTAGCGGACATGAACAGTTTGGTCGGGTGGCTTTCCAGCTTCTACCAGCAGAATGGCAGGAGGTTCCGTGGGATCGACTATATTATCAGAATGCAGTCGATGCCTTTCTCCACCAAGCATTGCAACAGCCTAATTTTCGTCGACTGCTGAAGCAGTTGGATCAATTAAACTATAATCAAAGTATGCTGAAAACCCGTAACCTATATTTGAGAGGTCTCTCGATTGAGGAGATTGGGAAACAACGTAACTTGAAACAGGGAACTTTAAATGATCATTTTATCGAATGGGCTTTGGTGGCAGAGGATTTTCCATTTTCTGATTTTCAATTGATTGCACCCGCTTCTGAAAGTGAAATGTTGATGTGGCGTTATCAAGAGTTTGCGGAAATACCGTATTTAAATTTCCGTTTGTCTCAGATTTTATTTTTAAAGGAGCAGGATTATGAACGCAAAACAGCTGCTGATTGAGCGCTTTGGCTATCCCTCATTTCGGCCAGGTCAAAAAGAAATTATTGATGCTCTTTTAGTCGGGGAATCTGTGCTGGGAATGCTGCCAACTGGTACAGGAAAATCTCTTTGTTATCAGCTCCCAGGTTATTTATTTGAAGGAACGGTTATTGTGATATCTCCGCTAATTTCATTAATGGAGGATCAGGTGACTCAGCTGCAGCAATTAGGGGAGAGAAAAACTGTCGCGCTAAACAGTTTACTTTCTATGTCAGAAAAGCAATATGTCTTGGAACATCTTTCCACATACAAATTTATTTTTATGAGTCCGGAAATGTTTTTATCTGACAAGACTCAACAAGCTTTAGAAAGGATAAAAATAGCTTTTATTGTAGTGGATGAAGCTCACTGTGTTTCTCAATGGGGTGTTGATTTTCGACCAGAGTATTTGAAGCTAAGTGAAGGCATCCGATTTCTAAATCAGTCGCTGATTTTAGCGTTAACAGCCACGGCCACCCCTGAGGTAAGACAGGATATTCAACAACTGCTCTTCTCACAAACGGTTAAGGAAATCGTTTATTCGGTTGACCGCCCTAATATAAGTCTATTTGTGGAAACTGGTGAGAAGCAGGAACGACTGCTAGAATTGCTGCCTAAGCTTTCAGGAGCCGGAATTATATATTGTGCTACTCGTAAGCATGTGGAGGAACTGTACGAACGTTTAAAAAAACGGGAGAGAATTGCCTATTATCATGGTGGTTTGACCGGTCAAGAACGACGCATGCTGCAGCAGCAATTTATTGCTGGGGAACTAAGAATTTTGATCGCTACCAATGCATTTGGCATGGGGGTGAACAAAAATGATATTCGTTTTGTAATTCACTACGATTTACCATCTTCTCCAGAGGACTATTTGCAGGAGATTGGCCGTGCCGGTCGAGATGGACAATTCAGTCAGGCGATATTGCTTTATAATGAAGGGGATGAGTATATTCATCAGTTTCTTCATCAACAAAGCGTCGACAGTCGTCGGTTGTTTGAAATAAAAAAACAGACTGCTGATTTAGTGTTGGATAACCCTTTAATTCAAAAGTGGGAAAAACTTTTTCCTAATCAATCTCAGGAACTGATTGATCTTTTAGAACAACGAGAAAAGATTAGAAAAATCCAATTACAAGAAATGCTCACCTACATTCAGTTGACAGGTTGTCGAAGAAAATACTTGGTTAATTACTTTGGACAGCAGTTAGGAAATCAGCCAAAAGACTGCTGTGACAACGATGGAGCTTCTATAAAAACAGCTGAAGAATCACCAGAGCCAATAATTTTCTCAGAAGAATGGTCGGTGATATTACTAAAATTATTTAAAAAAACGATGAAAGATTGAAATAGTGAGCCACTTTTTTTCATGCTATGGTATAATACTTGGCGACAGCAATTAGGAGGTAAGATAAAGTGAGTAGAAGAGATCGCAACAGAGAAACAAATAACGAGCCTTGGGATCAGCATATTTATGAAACAGAAGAGGAAGAGTACGCATCACGTCAGTCTCGTCAGCAACAAAATAAAGGCGGGAACACTCGCTTCTTAACAATTCTAGTTATTTTGCTATTATTGTTGATTTCAATTCCAGCAGGTGCCTATTTCTGGATCACTCGTGATACTGGAAAACCAGCGGCCTCTCCTGAAAGTACGACACAAGTGTCTTCTTCATCAACTGTAGAGTCAACTGAGTCAAGTACTAAAGAATCTTCGAGCACTTCAGAGAGCTCAGAAGATACAGCTGCCCAGCAGCAACAAGCTGCTCAAGAGGCGCAACGACGTCAGCAAGAACAACAAGCTGCTCAAGAAGCACAGCAACAACAACAGCAACAAGCGCAGCAACAGCAACAGGCTCAACAACAACAAAACCAACAACCGCAACAACAACCACAAACACCTAGTGGCTCAACTGCAACGGTGCAAGCAGGTGAAGGTTTGCAGCAAATTGCTAACCGAACAGGTGTACCAGTTGAAACACTTGCAGAATTAAACGGCATCACAATTACTGGTGATACCTTCTATCCAGCAATTAATCCTGGTGAAGAACTGCGCATTCAATAAGGATGAATATTCAGCCGTGATCAACTGATTGCGGCTGATTTTTTGGAAAGGAAGAAGCGTGTGGAAAAAATCGCTATTGCTATTGATGGCCCAGCCTCTTCAGGCAAGAGTACCGTAGCGAAGCATTTAGCAAAAGATTTTCATTTCATTTATGTAGATACGGGCGCAATGTACCGAGCGGTTACTTATTTAGCTATCCAGCACAATGTCCCCTTTGACCGGGAAGCTGAGCTAGTTCAATTGATAAAAAAATATCCGATATCCTTTGAACAAACTGCTAGTGGTCAGTTGGTGTTTGTGAATAATCAGAATGTAACTGAAGAAATTCGCCAGTCTGATGTCACTTCAGCTGTCTCAGAAGTCTCTGCTCATGGGAAGGTTCGTGAACAACTGGTACATATTCAACAGGAATTAGGATCAGCTGGTGGAGTAGTAATGGATGGACGTGACATTGGTACAACTGTACTGCCTAATGCAGAAGTGAAGATATTCTTGGTTGCGAGTGTCGAGGAACGGGCGCAACGCCGCTATAAAGAAAATTTGTCTAAAGGAATGACTACTGATTTTGATTCCTTGAAAGAAGCGATTGCACATCGCGATTATCTCGATTCTCATCGCACTGTTTCACCACTCGTTCAGGCAGAGGATGCAGTTAAAATCGATACTACTGGAATGTCTATTGATCAGGTAGTTGCGAAGATTCAAGAGGTCATTTTGGAAAAAGGTTTCGAAATTACGTGAAAAATCATGGAATAAAGCGATTTTTGTACTCTTTTTGCGAAAAAGAGAAGAAATCGCTTTATTTTTTATGTGTAATATTCTAAAATAGAAACTGTAGTCTATTTACGTATGAATTGTTGGTTAGGAGGACAAACGTCATGACAGAATTAGAACAGAATCAAATGGATAACGAAAATGTTTCCATGGAAGCAGCAATGGAAAGCGTCCAAGAAGTAAAAGTCGGTGATATCGTCAGAGGTGAGGTTCTTGCCTTAGAGGATAAGCAAGTCATCATCGGTATTGAAGGCGCAGGAGTTGAAGGGGTTGTTCCCGCGAAAGAACTTTCCACTCTACCTGTCGAGGATATTAGTGAAGAAGTTAAGGTTGGCGATGTCCTTGATTTAGTTGTCATTTCCTCTATTGGAAAAGACAAAGAGAACGGCAGCTATCTTCTTTCTAAACGTCGTTTGGATGCTAAGAAGGTTTGGGAAGATATTGAGAAAGATTATGAAGCCGGAAAAATCATTGAAGCACCGGTCACCAGCAGTGTTAAAGGTGGTTTGGTAGTGGACGTTGGTGTACGCGGATTCGTCCCTGCATCAATGATTGATGATCATTTTGTGGATGATTTCTCTGAATATGTCAACAAAACATTGGCTTTCAAAATCATTGAAATTGAACCTTCTGAGAATCGTTTGATCCTTTCACATAAAGCGGTTGTAGAAGCAGAAAAAGCTGAGAAGAAACAAGAAGTTCTTGCTGGCTTGCATGAAGGTGACGTAATTACCGGTAAAGTTGCACGCTTAACCGATTTTGGAGCATTTATTGATCTTGGTGGTATTGATGGGTTAGTGCACGTTTCCGAAATTTCTCATAGCCATGTCGGTAAACCTTCAGATGTACTCTCTGTTGGTGAAGAAGTGGATGTACAAGTATTATCAGTTGATCCTGATAAAGAACGTATTTCTCTTTCAATCAAAGCTAACTTACCTGGACCTTGGAGTGGGATTGAAGAAAAGGCTGCTACAGGTACAGTATTAGAAGGTACTGTTAAGCGTTTGACCAGCTTTGGTGCATTTGTGGAGATATTCCCAGGTGTCGAAGGGTTAGTTCACATTTCTCAAATCTCTCATAAGCATATTGCCACTCCTCATGAAGTATTGCATGAAGGGGACACAGTACAAGTGAAGGTTTTAGAAGTTCATCCAGATGACCATAGAGTAGCTTTATCGATTAAGGCACTGGAAGAAAAACCAGAAGAAGAAAAAGCAGAACCAGAAAATACTTCCTATGAAATGCCGGAAGAAAGCACCGGATTTACGATGGGAGATATTTTAGGGGACGCCTTGAACGAAAGTTCAGATGAAGATTCTAACGAATAATAAAGAGAGACGTACAAATTGTGCGTCTTTTTGTTTGAAAAAAACCTAAATTCATCGAAATTTAAACTCCCTTCTCTTGCAAGAGGGGAGTTCTTTCGTTAAACTAAGGAGAATTGCCAGTTCTACTTCGCTAGATTAGTTGAATTAGTTAGTAGAATAGGTATACGCACAAGAGTAAAGTGAATTTGATAGAATTTCCATTTAAACAAGTGAGTATCGCAAATAAGCGAAATGGCATTCAAGTGAAAAAATTTCACAATAAACTATAAATAAGGAGTACAACCATGTCAAATCCAACTATTGCTATTGTTGGTCGTCCCAATGTCGGTAAATCAACGATTTTTAATCGAATCGCTGGAGAGCGGATTTCAATCGTTGAAGATACACCAGGCGTAACTCGTGACCGTATTTACGCGAAAGGTGAATGGTTAAGTCATGAATTTTCCATCATTGATACTGGTGGGATCGATATGATCGATGAACCATTTATGGAACAGATCAAACATCAAGCGCAAATTGCGATTGATGAAGCGGATGTCATCATTTTTATTACCAGTGGTCGTGAAGGTGTAACTGATGCCGATGAATCCGTAGCAAAAATTCTATATCGAAGTAAAAAGCCAATTATTTTAGCTGTCAACAAAGTAGACAACCCTGAGATGCGCAGTGAAATTTATGAATTCTATTCGCTAGGATTAGGAGAACCTTTCCCAGTTTCGGGAAGTCATGGCTTAGGCCTAGGGGATGTCTTAGATGAAGCAGTGAAGCATTTCCCAGATAATGTCGAAGAGGAAGACGATGAGAGCATCAAATTCAGTTTAATTGGTCGTCCGAATGTAGGTAAATCGTCATTAATTAACGCTATTTTAGGTGAAGACAGAGTAATTGTTTCTGATATTGAAGGGACCACTCGTGATGCGATTGATACCCACTTTGTTGGAGACTCCGGTCAAGAATTTACCATGATAGATACAGCTGGTATGCGTAAACGGGGCAAAGTATATGAAAATACTGAGAAATACAGTGTTATGCGTGCAATGCGTGCAATTGACCGTTCAGATGTCGTTTTAGTGATTTTAAATGGTGAAGAAGGAATTCGTGAGCAGGATAAGCGAATTGCCGGCTATGCCCATGAAGCAGGTCGCGGCATCATCATCGTGGTGAATAAATGGGATCTAGTCGAAAAAGATACTCACACCATGA
Organism: Enterococcus sp. AZ071; assembly: GCF_050499065.1. NCBI lineage: Bacteria > Bacillati > Bacillota > Bacilli > Lactobacillales > Enterococcaceae > Enterococcus > Enterococcus sp. AZ071. The sequence goes on along the minus strand of NZ_JBIPAS010000001.1, from coordinate 1,302,288 downwards.
AGAAATTCGAAGAAGAGATTCGCGAAGAATTTGCTTATTTGGATTATGCACCAATCATCTTTGTGTCAGCTGCTACTAAGCAGCGCTTGAATAAGTTGCCGGAAATGATTGAAGATGTCAGCATGAATCAAAATCTGCGAGTTCCATCAGCGGTTCTAAATGACATCATAATGGATGCAGTAGCGATTAACCCAACACCAACGGATAAAGGGAAACGATTGAAGATTTTCTATGCTACACAAGTAGCAGTTAAGCCACCAACTTTTGTAGTTTTTGTTAATGAGGAAGAATTGATGCATTTCTCTTATGCTCGTTTTTTAGAAAATCAGGTTCGTAAAGCATTTGGTTTTGAAGGAACACCGATCAAAATCTTGCCGCGTCGCCGAAAGTAGGACATTTTACCATACTTTTTTTGACCTGACAATTATTTTTCTTTTTCGACTATAAAAGAATGAATTTTGTGTCATAAATTGCTAAAAACCTTGCTATCACAAGGTTCATATGCTATCGTTATAAAAGAATATTGACCAAATCAATATTTCAACACTAATAGCTGGACCACTCAGCTGTTAGATTAATGATGTATAAACATCAGACTCATTTCTCAGGAGGTGAATTCATTCATGGCAAACAAAGCGGAATTGATCGAAAAAGTTGCAACTGCTACTGATTTAACTAAAAAAGACGCAACCGCAGCTGTTGACGCAGTCTTTGCAACAATCCAAGACGCATTAGCAGAAGGCGAAAAAGTTCAATTGATCGGTTTTGGTAACTTTGAAGTTCGTGAACGTGCGGCTCGTAAAGGACGTAACCCACAAACTGGAGAAGAAATCGAAATCCCAGCAAGCAAAGTACCTGCGTTCAAACCAGGTAAAGCATTAAAAGATGCTGTCAAATAATGACAGTTAAAAAACCGTTAGGGCTCCAGGGCTCTAACGGTTTTTTTGTATATAGTAAAGTCAAGGTCGTACCAAGCGGAGGCCTACATAGAAGGACATGGCGGCCATCGTTAAGCTCCACTATTCTTTTCTTTGGAGATAATACCAAACAAGACAAAGTACCACGGTGGAGACGACAAAGCCGATTAAATAGTAAACTAGCCATTCATCGGGCTCCCAGTGATGATAATTAAATATCCTGATGGTAAAAAAGAGAACGGGCATACAAAGTAAGGTAATAATGGCCTTTTTTTTAGTCATTTTGGCTGAAAAAGATAAAATGACTACACAAAAGAAAATGAAGGGGACCCAAAAGAGTATTCTGCTCAACCATATCATGCTTAACAAATTCCTTTCAGTATGTAACATCAAAAGTATACCAAATTATTTAAAACCAACTATGAGAACTTAAAAATAAATTGCAGATAATCTCATTAAATAAAATTATTCGAGAATTATTCACTATATTCATTGAAAAGAGAATATTCTCGTTTTTCGAATGAATAAGTCATTCTGAATAAAAAGTTTAGTAGAATATGCTGATTATTTGCCAAGAGAGATAAAAAAGTATTCTTAATGCTACTTTCTGGAAGTGTTTATATTATAATAATAGTACGAAATGAAAAGGTGGTGATGAAGCATATGGACTATTGCTATCAGCAAGAATCATTGAAAACCCAAGTAACTTACGGAGAAACCGTTGCCTCAATGATGAGGGAAAAGAATTTAAGCAATTATCAAATAGTAATTTGCGGGAATCAACGTTATTATGATTTATACGCAGATAAGCTGGCACAATTTATCCCAGCTTCCAGCCGACATGACTGGTTTATCACCACAAACCAACGTTATTGCAATGATATGAATCATTTTGAAGAGTTTATCTTTTTTCTCAAACGTTTTAGTCAACAAGAGAATTTCTTATTTATTGGGATAGGCAACGAAGGTGTGATGGATCTGACAGCTTTTCTGCATCATGTTTCTAATTTTGAAGCAGACCTGTGGCTCTTACCAGTATCCATTCGAGCTTTTGCTCAAAGTTTAACCTTTCAGCATGAAATTGTTTTGGCGGAAACTATTCAACCAGTCATGGAGATCACTGAAGCGCCAGACAATGTTCTTTTTGATCACACGATGGCGGATCAACAGTCTGATGGTAAAATGGTGGATTTGCTCAGCTTGGTTCGTTGTGGAATTGTTAGTGATCATACTTTTTTACAAAGGTTGTACAGCACGTATCCTAATCGGCAGCTGTTAATGCAGCGTTCCTTTTCCGCCTTTATTGAATCGATTTTGAGCTATTATCAAAAGGATGGTAAAGCGATCAAACAATTTGGTAAAGCTTTTGAGTTGGCTTTTTTTCGAGTCGAGAATGGACATTTGCTATCCAACAGCATGAAGAATATGTTTGGCTTGTTAATGGAACTTTGTTGGAATGTCTGTACAAGAGGTTTACATTTCAATTTTAAAAATTTTGTGATATGGTTGGGGCAATTAGGCTATCCGGTCGATCTTCCTGATCCAATATCGTTGGGAGAGTACGGCGAGCAAGTAATTTTATTAGCAAAAGAACACCTGCTGATCGAACTGGAAGCTGTCGGAAAAGCAGGGACATATCAGGTTCCGACTCAACTGGAACTGGTGGATACCTTTGATCATTATCAAAAATTAATAGAAGAAATTAGAGGGAATTAAATGGCAAGTTATAGTGAAAAAATGTTAACAGCTCTAGAAGCTGAAAATTTAGCCGAAGCAGATAGTCTGCTTGAACAAGCTTTAAAACACGATGAACCAGAAATATTAGCCAGTTTAGCGATAGAACTTCAAGCACTAGGCTTTTTAGAAGAAGCCAAAAGAATTTATCAAAAACTGATCACTGAATTTCCAGAGGAAGACAGCTTTTATTTATACTTAGCAGAAATGGCAATCGAGGACGATGAAATTGACCAAGCCTTTGAATATTTGGAAAAGGTTCAGCCGAAGAGTGACAACTATGTAGAAAGTTTATTAATTACTGCTGATTTGTATCAAGTTCTGGGGATTCCAGAGGTTAGTGAAGCGAAACTGCTTCAGGCACGAAATGCGGCACCAGAAGAACCATTAATTATTTTTGCCCTGGCAGAGCTGCATTTCTCAAATAATCAGCTAGGTGAGGCGGTAGATGAATATAGTCAACTGCAAAATCAAGGACTCAATGAGGTTGCTCGCGTATCCATCAACGAACGCTTGGGAACAGCTTATAGCCTGTTAGGTGCCTTTGAAGATGCATTGCCATTTTTAGAACAAGCACTGGAAGAGGATCGTACTGCTGATCGCTTATTTCAAATCGGTTTTACTTATTATCAATTGCATGATTACCAACGAGCAATGATTTATTTGCAGGAAGTAATTGATTTAGAACCAACTTATCAAAGTGCTTATTATTATTTGGCTGACTCTATGAAGGAAGAGGAATTGTTGGAGGAAGCTTTTGAAATAGTGGAACAAGGGATTAAAGAAAATCCTTTTCAAGTCGAGCTGCTGCATTTATCCTCAGAGATCGCTTATCGTCTTAAGGATAGTCAAAAAGCTGAAGAAATGCTGCAACAGGCGTTAAAATTAGGTGAAAAAACTGACGAAACTTTATTGACACTAAGTAATCTATACTTAAATGAGGATCAGCCGGAAAAGGCAATTGAAATGATTGAACGAATGGACGAGCAAGACAATCCTTACGGGGAGTGGAACTTAGCTCAAGCCTATAACGAAATTGAAGAGTTTGCCCAAGCTAAACAGCATTATCAGCAAGCTTACGAACAGCTTTCTCATGAACCAGAATTTTTAAAGGAATATGGGATCTTTTTACGAGAAGAAGGTTTAGTAGAGCAAGCTAAACAATTGTTAACGGTGTACTTAGAAATGGAACCGGGAGATTTAGAAGTTGTGTCACTTTTGGAGGATTTACTATAAGGGGTGATTAGATGATTGATGTAACTGAAAAAAGAGAGTTCCTCGTTTGGTTAATCAACAATATTTCCTTTCGTAGACGGGAAGTTATCTGGATTTTGAACTATTTAATTAATCATGAAACTATTTTGAAAAATGTTCATATTGTCGAAAATGCCAACTACACAAAACGTGGATTAACCATCCGGGATATTACACAAGAAGATGAGCCCATGAGTTTACATGTTCATGGTCAAACTTTTTCGAATAGCGATCAAATTTTTCACGAGATTCGTTTGCATTGGACTCAGCCCTTATATTTAGAATGTGTTTTTCCTGATTCATGGCAAAACGCCCAATACTTATCAGTGCTTGAAGATAATCCAGAAGCTTCCTGGAACGATTCTGTCAGTGAAGAAATCATTCGTGAAGTTGAAGAGCACATTGCTCGGGAAGAAAAAGAAGCGAAGTTGCGATTATTAACCAATCAAATCAATCAAGCATTAGAGAAGGGTGAAAAAGAGGCCTTTTTGGAATTATCTAATGAGATTAATCGTTTAAAGATGTCAATTTGCGAAGATGAAGTAACTAAATAAAAAGAATGGCAGAGGCTATCTGATTAATAAGCCCCTGCCATTCTTTTTAAGGTTTTTTTAGGAAAAATCTCCGACGATGCGGTTTCAAATAAGTAAAACCTTCTCCAGCTACATCATGAACATTGATAATTGAAATAAATGCGTGTTCATCCACAGAATGAATAATTTTTTTCACTTCATTCAGTTCTTGCTGAGAAACAATAATATAGACGATCTTTTTCATTTCAGAAGAAAATCCGCCTTCTCCATGCAGGTAAGTAACACCACGCTCTAAATGCTCCATTAACAAAGCGGCAATCGCTTCGCTTTGATTAGAAATGATCATTACCCCCTTGGCTGCGTATCCTCCGGAAGACAGAACATCCACTACACGGCTAAACACAAAGGACACGATCAAGGTATACATCATTCGTTTCAAATCAAGATAACTTAAGGACATAAGCAAAACGATGGCATCAAAAATAAGCAATGACTTTCCCATTGTAAAGCCATTTTTCTGTTCTAATATTCGGGCGATAACATCAGCACCGCCGGTTGTGCCACCATAACGATAAACAAGTCCACTTCCAAATCCAGCAAATAATCCCGCAAGCAGCGAAACAATAAACAAATCGTGATCAAGGTTAATGGCGAAAGGGATTCTCTGCCAAATCCACAAGAAAACAGATAAGCTGACCGTTCCTAAAATTGTATAGTAAAATGACCGTTTTCCTAAAATTCGTCCACCTATCAAAATCAGAGGAATATTAATAATCAGTGTAGTGTAGGCAGGATCGATGCCAAAAAGTGCGCGAATAATCAAGGTGATCCCGGTAACGCCGCCTTCAGCTAAATGATTGGCAATGTTTAAATAGACCAAACCAAAAGCATAAATAGCTGTCCCGAAAACGATGAAAAAAACTTCCTTTGCACGTGTTATAGTTGTTGTTTTCATAAGCCCCTCCTCTAGCAATTCTCCTCATTCAACATATCATGAAAGACAAATACTTACAACAACTTGATAGGAAACAAAGCCCATTTTTGTTAAGATAGAATGGAGGTGGTTTGATGGAAGAAAAAACATTAGCAGCGATGCAAAAAGAAGTAGACACATACATCCAACAATTTAAAACAGGTTATTTTTCTCCTTTGGCTCAAATGGCTCGTTTAACTGAAGAAGTCGGTGAATTGGCGCGAGAAGTGAACCATTATTATGGCGAGAAGCCAAAAAAAATTGAGGAAGAACCTAAAACTGTTGCCGAAGAGTTAGGTGATGTTTTGTTCGTTACGTTGATTATGGCTAATTCAATGGACATTAATCTAACCAAAATCTTTGACCAAAATATGGAAAAATTCAATCAGCGGGATCGCTTTAGGTTCGAACGTAAAGATGGCAAAGGGGCAAACGAATGAGATTAGATACATTACCAATTGAATTTCAGGGCGCGATGCCGATTTTACGGGAACTTCAAGAATCAGGATTTGAAGCTTATTATGTCGGGGGCAGTGTTCGGGATATTTTACTAAATAAACCCATTCATGACGTGGACATTGCCACTAGTGCGTTTCCAGCTGAGATTAAGCAGCTTTTTCGCCGAACAATCGATGTAGGAATCCAGCATGGAACAGTTATGGTGGTCACAAAAGATACTACCTATGAAGTGACGACTTTTCGAACGGAGTCTACTTATCAAGATTTTCGTCGACCAGATCATGTGGAATTTGTCCGCTCTTTAAAAGAAGATTTGAAACGAAGAGATTTTACTATTAATGCTTTGGCTGTAGGAATTGACGGCGAAGTGATTGATTTATTTGATGGCTTAAGCGATTTGCGGTCTAGAAAACTCCGGGCTGTTGGCAACCCCTATGAACGCTTCCACGAGGATGCCTTGCGGATGATGCGAGGTTTGCGTTTTATTAGTCAATTAGGTTTTAGCTTGGATCCTGAAACCTTTGAAGCAATTCGTGAATATCATTCATTGCTGGCTAAGATTTCTATAGAACGGATAAATGTCGAATTTGTAAAATTACTGATGGGCTCTTCCCGTCAAGCAGGAGTAAAAGCTTTTGTTGAATCCGAATGCTATGTTTACTGTCCTGGTTTGAGCAATTATGGTGAAGCGCTTCTGCGATTTGCAGATTTAATCGGTCCTTCTATCCCTACAGAAAAACAAGCTTGGACACTTTTGATTGCAATGCTGGGCCTGAAGCAAGACCAAATCAAAGTTTTTATGAAGGAATGGAAATGTTCCAATCAATTAATCAAGGATGTCAGTCTAATGGTTCCAGCCTTATCTTTCCGTCTTAACCAAGAATGGGATAACTGGAACTTGTATCAGTTGGGTCGTGAACTTGCCGTATCGGTTGAGCATTTGCTGCTTTACTTTGGCAAGGAACCTAATCAAGCAAAAGTTCGCTTAATGTACCAAAATTTAGCTATTCATAATCTGCAAGAGTTAGTTCTTAAAGGTGATGAGCTGATTCAACAATTCGATTATCCTAAAGGCCCCTGGATTAACAAGGTTTTACGTGCTATGGAACGTGAAGTCATTGAAAAAAATCTAGTGAATGACCAAACAGCTTTACTGAATTTTGCTCAAGCCTTTATGGAGGAGGAAACCCATGGATAAACACATGCTTTCTTACGATGTAACAGAAAATATCACAGCTGAAAAGGTCGGATCAGGCGACCTGCCAGTCCTTTCAACCCCAGCTTTACTAGCTATGATGGAAAACTGTGCCAAGGAACTGCTAAGTACGCAATTGTCTGATCAAGAAACAAGTGTAGGTTCCTCCGTTGAGCTGAAGCATTTAGGCCCATCACCAGTTGGAGCTACCATTAACGTCCAGGCGGTCATTACTGAGCACACCAACAAAAAAGTGACGTTCCAAATTGAAGCCTATGAGAACGCGAAAATGATCGGCCAAGCCCTTCACACGAGGGTAATTGTCGATAATGAGCAATTCATGAGAAAAATGAAGGAAAATCACAATATGTGACCGTTTGCTATAATGTGTGATATGATTAAATTACACTAATTATTGTTAGGAGAATGACTATGGCTAGAGAAATGACTGCATTAAAATTTTACTTCCGCAATGGAGAAACTTGGACGATCGAACGTCGATATATTGGTGATTTGTGGATTAAACAAATTACGACAAGTTTTGGCCGCATCAATGGCAGCGAGTTTGTTGAAATTCATCCGTGTGCCGGCTTCAAAATTGAAATCTATCAAGAAGGCGACCATGTTCAAACAGCTGATATCAACTTAGGTGGTTTGGAAATGGGAATGTTTGATCGTGCGAAAAAATTTGAAGACATCGAACGTATGGAAATCATTTACCGTAGCGGTCACCCAGATTCAGTATACTTCCCTTACAAGGACAAAGATAACGAAGGCTTAGACAATATCTATCAATCAACCAAAGAATCAGAAAAAACAAAAAGTCTATACATCGTAATCGACCCTGAAAAAACTGTCGACGACGTATACGGCGATCGTTTCTAAAATACTCGCAGCCAAACGGAATTCCCCCGTTTGGCTTTTTTTGTTAGTTCTACTTCTCCCAGCAGACAAAATAATAAACTCCAAACTAAAAAATCCACAATATATAAAACCAAGCAATTTACCAGAATGATAGGCAAACAACGATCCAACTCATTTTTCCAATCTATCGAAAAATGAGTTTTTTTAGAAAAATCCCTGACATAAGAAAAACTTAAAAAAGAAAGGTACCTGAAGACTTGCAATATTAATCAGGTACCTGTATAATAAGATTATAAAGAAAGGTACCTTACTAAAAAGGAGAGAATTACCATGGAAAACTTAAGTGAACAATTAATGAAGATGCAACATGAATTACGGCGCTATCACCACAGACAAATGGCTAAGAATCAAACATTGGGTCCGCATCGGGGACAAGGCAGGGTGTTGGCTCTGTTGAAGATAACGCCGGAAATTTCTCAAAAGGATTTAACCTTTGTTCTAGGCATGCGTCCTCAATCCGTTGGCGAGCTTTTGCAAAAGCTGGAAGACAAAGAATGGATTACCCGGGAAGCATCTGAGGACGATCGCAGAGTGATGATTGTCCGTTTAACAGAAGCCGGTCAGAAAGCGGCTGATAAGCTAGATGAAAAACCTGCATTAGACGAAGAATTATTTGCTCAGTTCAGTGAAGAGGAAAAAGCAGAATTTTCCCGTTTAATCGATAAATTATTGGAAGAGTTAAATACCAAAATGGAAGAAGATCCAGAAACCTTTGGCGGAGGTCACGGTTTCGAAGGAGAAGGACATCACCATCATGGTCCGAATTGCGGGTACGGTCCGGGACATGGACACGGCCCAGGAAGAGGCCCAGGTCATCATCATTTCCATCCAGAATATTTTACTGGTTTCTGGCAATAAAAAAATGAACGGCTGTAAAGGGATCAGAAGCATTCCTTTGCAGCTCTTTTTTTGTTACAATAGCCAAAGAGAAAAATTGAGGATGATTCGAATGAAAGAATTACGCGTAACCGATTTGTACAAAACTTTTGGTGATAAAACTCTATTTGATCGCATCTCATTTTTAATCCATGAAAAGGATCGAATTGGATTGATTGGGGTCAATGGAACCGGAAAAAGCAGTTTGTTAACGATTTTAGCTGGTTTAGATAGCGGAGATGGCGATGTATCAGCTATTGAGAAAAGCAGCGATTATCGGATCAGCTATTTAGCTCAGGAACAGGATTTTCCTCCTGAGATGACCGTTTTGGATGCGGTTTTCCAAGGCGACAATCCCTTGATGCAAACCGTTCGAGCCTATGAGCAGGCGCTGATGAATCTGAATGAGGATACATTGGACGCTGGATTGCAGGAGCGTTTTGCAAAAGCTGAAGAAGCCATGAATGAACAGAATGCTTGGAATGCCGACAGTGAAGCCAAGTCCATTTTGAACAAACTGGGCATTGCGACCTTGGACAAGCAGATTAAAGAATTGTCTGGTGGACAAGTTAAGCGAGTAGGCTTAGCCCAGGTATTGATTGATGCTCCCGATTTACTGCTGCTGGATGAACCAACCAACCATTTGGATTACGAAGCGATTCTGTGGCTGGAAAATTATTTGAAGAACTATCAAGGTTCCCTCTTAATGGTGACCCATGACCGTTACTTTTTGGATCGCGTGGTCAATCGGATTTTTGAACTTTCTTTTGGCAAGCTTTATGAGTACCAGGGAAATTACGAAGCTTATGTAATGGAGAAGGCAGAAAGAGATCGGGTTGCACAAGAGCAGGAAGGCAAACGAGTGCAACTGTACAAGCAGGAATTAGCCTGGATGCGTGCCGGTGCCAAAGCTCGAACCACCAAGCAGCAGGCCCGGATTCATCGCTTTGAAGATTTAGAGGAAAACCTGCACCAAGTTAAAACCGACGGTCAGGTGGAAATGAATATCGCCACTACTCGGCTAGGAAAAAAAGTTCTGGAGCTAAAGGATGCTTCTTATCAAATTGAAGGCAAACAGCTGCTGGAGCATTTTGACCTGTTAATTCAAGCCCGAGAACGTCTAGGAATCACTGGGAAAAATGGCGCTGGTAAGTCTACTTTGTTAAATATTCTAGCCGGCCGAATTGAAATTGACAGCGGAATTTTAGAAGTAGGCGAAACGGTTCGTTTAGCTTATTACACGCAGCGAAATGAAGAAATGAATCCTGAGCAGCGGATGATTGCTTACTTGCAGGAAGCTGCCGAAGAGGTGAAGCAGCGGGATGGCAGTCAAATTGGTGTAGCCGAATTACTAGAACGGTTCTTATTCCCACGGTTCATGCATGGTACTGTAATCGGCAAACTTTCCGGTGGTGAAAAACGCCGATTGTACTTGCTGAAATTATTGATTCAGCAACCCAATGTTCTACTGCTGGATGAACCAACCAATGATTTAGATATTGCTACTTTAACCGTGCTGGAAGATTATCTATTGGATTTCCCTGGAGCAGTCATTACCGTTTCTCATGACCGCTACTTTTTAGACAAGGTAGCCGAAAAGCTGCTGATCTTCAACGGCAATGCCAGTATTGAAAGTTATTTTGGTTCCATCATTGATTATTTAGACAAGCAAACTCGGCGGGAAAAAGCGGAAAAGACCGCTAAAGCACCTGCCTCAGTAAAAGAGAAACCCCAGAAAAAGAAATTGTCCTATCATAAAAAAAAAGAATGGGAAACCATAGAAGATACGATTGCCGAGCTTGAACAGCATATTGACAATCTAACCGAGGACATGAATCATCAAGGCGATGATTTTACCAAACTGCAGGAGCTGCAGCAGGCAATCACAGAGACTGAACAAGAGCTGGAAGACAAAATGACCCGTTGGGAATATTTAAGTGAACTTATGGAGGGACAATAAGATGGAACAAGCATACTTGGATCTTGGAGAAAAATTGTTAACAGAGGGTCATCAAAAAGGCGATCGCACGGGAACTGGAACTAAGAGTCTTTTCGGCTATCAAATGCGCTTTGATTTAAGTGAAGGGTTTCCGTTGTTAACTACGAAACGGGTACCTTTTGGTTTAATTAAAAGTGAATTGCTGTGGTTCATCAAAGGGGATACCAACATTCGCTATCTTTTACAGCACAACAATCATATTTGGGACGAATGGGCCTTTGAACGTTACACCCAGTCTGAAGACTACCGAGGACCAGATATGACTGACTTTGGTCATCGTGCTTTGCAGGATGAAGAATTCAATCAGCAGTATCAAGCAGAAATGAAAGCATTTTGTGAGAAAATTCTAGCAGATAAAGCTTTTGCGGAAAAATATGGAGAATTAGGAAATATTTACGGTTCACAATGGCGTCATTGGGAGACTAGAGATGGTGGTTTTATTGATCAGTTGGGAGATGTCATTCAAATGATCAAAACGAATCCCAATTCACGTCGGTTGATTATTTCAGCATGGAATCCTGAAGATGTTCCGTCAATGGCCTTGCCTCCTTGTCACACGATGTTTCAGTTTTATGTTAATGATGGTAAATTGAGTTGTCAGCTGTATCAGCGCAGTGCGGATGTCTTTTTAGGTGTTCCATTTAATATTGCCAGCTATGCGTTGTTGACTCATTTAATTGCCCATGAGACGAATTTAGAAGTAGGCGATTTTGTTCATACCTTAGGCGATGCTCATTTGTACTCCAATCATGAAAAACAAATGCAGGAACAGCTAAGCCGTACACCAAAGGCTTTTCCAACCTTACGCTTGAATCAAAAGAAGCAATCGGTTTTTGATTTTGAGATGGAAGATATCCAAATTGAAGATTACGAACCAGCACCGGCAATTAAAGCGCCGGTTGCGGTTTAGGAGAAAGCTATGTTAATTGCAATTTGGGCACAAGACAAGAATGGGTTAATTGGTAAAAATGATCACTTACCATGGCGTTTGCCAAATGACTTGCGTTTCTTTAAGGAAAAAACTGTAAACAATACGATTGTTATGGGGCGCAAGACCTTTGAAGGAATGGGTGGTCGGCCGCTTCCTAACCGTCAAACGATTGTTTTAACCCATAATACCGCATATGAGAATAATCAAGTATTGGTAATGCATTCGTTAGAAGAAGTTCTACACTACAGTCAACAAACTGAAATGATTACTTATATTGCTGGTGGGTCAGCAGTGTATCAAGATTTTTTACCTCAATGTGATTTCTTATACCGGACAACCATTGACCACGCTTTTGAAGGGGATGCTTACTTCCCTTCAATCGATTGGAATAACTGGCAGTTAATCAAACAAACCCAAGGTACGGTTGACGAAAAAAATCCTTACCCTCATGTGTTTGAAGTTTATAAGAATAACAAAGACCGGACCTAAAAGGGGTTCGGTTTTTTTCAAGATTCTTTAAAATGTGTGCTTTACCATGATTTATTTTAAGCTCTCTGCTATACTGAGATTAATTTCAAAACGATCTGGAAAGAAGGATAGGAATGTCTAGAGTTAAAATTGTTACAGACTCTTCTTGTACATTTGAAAAAAAATACCAAGAAGAATTAGATATTACAGTCATCCCATTGTCAGTGATGATTGACGATGTGGTGTATCCCGATGATGATAAATTGACGGGCGAGAAATTTATGGATATGATGGCAGCAGCCAATGCATTGCCTAAAACCAGTCAACCGCCAATTGGTTACTTTGCGGAATTATATGATGAGCTGGGAAAAGATGGCAGTCAAATTGTTTCAATCCACATGACCCAAAGCTTAAGTGGTACTGTTGAGGCTGCGCGTCAGGCGACTTTTTTGACCAATAGTGATGTAACGGTGATTGATAGTGGGTTTATTGACCAATCACTTGCCTTTCAGGTTATTCGCGCTGCTGAACTGGCTCAAACTGGAGCCAGCTTAGAAGAAGTGCTGGCAGCTGTTGAACAAGTGAAGGAAAAGAGTCGATTGTTTATCGGCATTTCTTCTTTGGACAACTTAGTTAAGGGTGGACGAGTAAGTCGTGCCACAGGTGTTTTATCTAACATGCTAAATATTCGAGTTGTCATGGAGCTGGAGGACGGGGCTTTAATTCCAGTGGTTAAGGGTCGTGGCAAGAAAACCTTTAGTAAATGGCTTGATACCTTCAAAGAAGAATTGAGCAAGTTTGCTCATGTTAAACGTATCGGGATCTCTCATACAGGTAGAACCGATTTTATTGAAGAAGCAAAAAATACTTTACAAGAAATGTTTCCTGAAATGGAAATTCCGGTTTTGCATACAAATCCAATCGTAGCCACTCATACTGGCAAAGACGCATTTGCGATTATGTACTATACCGAATAGTAAAAAAGCCTCTATCCATAGAGGCCTTTTTTATCGATAAAGAAAATAGTAGTTGGTCACTTGATTAGCCTGCTTTGGTAAGGTTAATGCTATAAGGTTTCCAAACTGATTGAGTTTGCGAAGCCTTTCTTAATTCAATGAGGAGGCGAAACATTGAAAAAATATGTCACACCACTGATTCCAATAGTGACTGCTGTACTAACCTTCGTCTGCTTGTCTTTTTTATTACCTAAGGCTGGATCACTGATAAAAGCAGAAACACGCAGTGACAATGATAACTATAAACAAACGGTTCATTTTGTGGCTTTAGGGGATTCACTGACACAAGGCGTAGGCGATGAAACCAATCGTGGTGGTTTCGTTCCGTTAGTCGCAGACAGCTTAAAAAATCAATACAATCTTTCAACGGTTCAGACTGAAAATTTTGGGATTTCCGGCGAGCGAAGCGATCAGATTCTTAAACGACTTAATAAAGATGAAGAGCTGCGACGTAGTCTGGAAAGTGCTGATATGATAACGTTGACGGTTGGCGGTAATGACCTATTACAGGCATTCCAAAAAAATATTACCGCAACCTCGGCTAAAAAATTCAATCAGTCGATTAAAAAGTATCAAAAAAATGTTGAAAAAATTCTGATTGAAACTCGAAAGTTGAATAAAAACGCACCAATCTATATTCTAGGAATATACAATCCTTACTATTTAAACTTTTCTGATATCAAAGAAATGCAAACTGTTGTAGATAACTGGAATGAAGCAACTAAAGACTTAACGGAAGAAACTAGAAATAGCTTTTTTGTGCCGGTAAATGATCTGCTTTACAAAGGGTTACCTGAAGGCAGCACGAAGAACAGTGCAACTATGAATTCGACAGCTGATTCTTCAAATGAATCCTCAACTGAGCAGACTACCGAAGGAGCAACTGTTAAGAACAATGTATTATACGATGGAGACAATTTCCATCCTAACAATCTTGGTTATCAAATAATGGCAAATGCTGTAAAAGAAGAAATGATTAAAACCAATGAATTATGGCTGTTGAAGGAGCGTAAGTAAATGAGGAAAAAAATAAACGGATGGAAGATTGCCTTTTTAGTGTTAGTCGGTATTTTAATAGGTAGCGGAATTTTCTTGACTACCCGAATCTTTTCTACTCGTGAGACCAACTTGCCGCCAAGCAGCGCTACAACGGTTCCAGAAGGCTCACCAGTATTAACCATGAACATGGACAAAAAGAAATTAAACACTGTAATGGATTATTTTTTAACTGATTTTCAAAAGGATTCAGATGTTAAGTATGAATTCTATTTAGAAAACCAAGCCCTGCTTAATGGGCAATTCAATTTTCTAGGTGCAAAAATAAACTTTTATCTTTATTTCGATCCCTATGTTATGGACAATGGAAATGTACAGTTGAAGGCAAGAGATCTTTCTATAGGGACCTTGAATTTGCCGATAAGTGAAGTGATGTCGATGATTACTCGCAGTTACAAGTTCCCGGATTGGGTGGAAGTGTCAGCGAAGGATCAAACTATTGAATTAAAATTAGATCAATTCAAAATGAAAAATGGCATGTTCATAAAAGCCGATCATATCGATTTGGTAGGCGACGACATTCAGTTTAGCTTATATTTACCAAAAGAAAAGTAACGCACTAACTTTGTTGACTCAGTATTTATTAAGAATGATGGAGTGACCTATGAGAAGAAGTTTTTATCATTATATCCTGACAGAGCGTGGGAACAATCTGAAGGATCCTAAGCAAGCCTTTGCAGCGGCTGTCAGTAAGGATATTATGTTTCCCAAACAATCGGAAGATTATCATGAAGTTGCCGATTACTTGGAATTGAATACCAACTACATTGATTCAATGGATTTGTTTGATCAGCTTTGGGAGTATTATCTCGAAAATAATCAATAAATTAACGGGAAAAGTCTGAGAGGGCTTTTCCTTTTTTTTTACTCGTGCTATGATGAAAATAAGTGAAAGGGTGTTGTGTTTTGCAGAAAAAAACAGTTTCTTTATCCTTCTATCTAGTTTCCTTATTTTGTACCATTGTACTCACAGCGGTAGTTGTTTTTTTCTTAGAAAAAACACAGTTTACCCATCAGGAATCGGTCATCAAAGTTACGCGCAGTGAATTAGATGAGGTTCAAGATCTTTATGATTTGATTAGTACAAATTATGTGGGAAAAGTAGATAAAGAAAACCTGATTAAAGGAGCCTTGTCGGGTATGACGGAATCCTTGAATGATCCGTATTCGGAATTTCTATCTGCTAAAGAAACTAAGAAGTTGGATGAAGCAGTTTCGGGAAGCTTTGAGGGAATTGGTGCTAATTTGCAGTTGAAAGATCGCTTGCCAACAATTGATCAGGTGCCAATCAAAGATTCACCAGCAGAAAAGGCTGGACTTAAATCGGGAGATATCATTTTAGAAATTGATGGGGTATCTACCCAAGGACAATCGCTGGATGAGACTGCAAGTTCAATTCGCGGCAAAAAAGGGACCGAGGTTCATTTAATGATTCAGCGAGGAACTGAGAAGTTCAGTGTCAGTATCAAACGGGGCGTTATTCCCAACGAGACCGTTCAAGGGCAAATGGACCAAGAAAATTCTGAAATTGGAGTTGTTCAATTAACGAACTTTCGTGAAACAACCGCACTCGAATTTCGAGATACTATTGAAGAATTACGCAAGGCCGGAGCAACTTCTTTTGTAATCGATATACGGCAAAACTCTGGCAGTCTGTTAACGGAAGCTGAACGTGTTGCTAGTTATTTTTTGGCAGATGGCGACACGATTGTTCAATTTGCGGACGAAAAGGAAACTGTCGGTGTAGAAAAGGCCGATAAGAAAATCGATTCCGGTTTTAAAATCAAAGAACCTGTGGTTTTTCTTGTGGACCAGGAAACGGCTGCTGGGGGAGAATTATTGACTGCTGCTATTAAAAGTAAAGATATTCCGGTTATTGGTACTCGAACTTTTGGTAAAGGAACCGTTCAAAATGTACAGCCTATTGGTGAGGAGAGCTATGTTCAGCTGACTATTTTAAAATGGTTAACACCAGAGGGGGACTGGATTAATGAAAAAGGAATTGAACCAACGATTGAGGTTGGAAAGCCTGGTTATGCTAGCTTGCCACCGTTGTCTCGCCAATCAAATTGGCGTATAGGCGATCAGGGAGAAGTTATTACTAATTTGAATGCGATGCTAAATGCTTTGGATTTTGAGACAGAAGGCGATCAATTTGATGAGAATACCCGTCAAGCCGTCATTCAAATTCAAACTGACAATAACTTACCTGCAACTGGTGCGGTGGATGTTCAAACTTCTCAGGTCATTCAAGAAAAGTTGTTTGAACTAGTTAAAGCCAACGATACTGCGTATAAACGAGCAATAGAAGTTTTATCTTAACAGCAGAGTTTTCTCTGTTGTTTTTTATTGGTAAAGTGAGGGGGTAATCCCCTATAATGGAACAAGAGGGGGAAGAGCAGGATGAAAAAAAGGCAAGACCAGCTTTGGTTAGCAATAAAGTATTTTTTGATTGCGCTCTTTCTTGGCGTAATTATTCGTGGATTCTTACTTATTCCGGTTCCCGTAACTGGGAATTCAATGAATCAAACCTTGAAACAAGGGGATATGATTGTGATGGAAAAATTTACAAAGGTCCAGAGATTTGATGTTATCGTATTTAAGAAACAAGATGGAACTACTTATATTAAGCGAGTAATTGGTCTGCCAGGCGATGCCATTCGCTATGAACAGGATCAGCTTTATGTGAATGATGAACAGGTTTCTGAAACTTTTTTAACGAATAATCAAACCCATGATCACGAAAATACTCCTTACACAACCAATTTCAATTTATATGATCTGATTGGTTTAGATCAGCTTCCGAAAAATGAATATTTCGTATTAGGAGATAATCGACGCATCTCAAAAGACAGTCGCTCCTTTGGTACTGTTGATAGCCGTGAAATTATGGGGAAAGCTAGATTGGTTTATTACCCCATAAGTGATTTGAAACTGATCCATTAATTACTTTCGCGGAAGAAAATCATTTAGGAATTTTTTTAAAGAATAAAACGATGATAAAATAATGATCGTTCTTTAATTATCTTTCGTCTCAAAAAAATCAAATTTTATGGTTCGGTGAAAAAAATTGTAGTTTTTTGTTTTCTCTTTCAAGGCTGATACAAAGCGTTATCGGTAATAGCATATTGTTATTTCAAAGACCTTTTAAGAAAAGGTCTTTTTTTATTTATTAAAATATATCTTCTTTGCAAAAATTTAATGGTTGAATTAATGGACAAAAAACATTTTTTTTAGTAAAAATATTGAATAGATATTTTATTAACAAATTTTGTCAGTTACTAGATTCAATTGTTAGTTTCAAACGCGATAATCAGAAATGTTCAGGTGGGGAAGGGTTATCGTGTAGATGCAAAAGTCCTGATACAACGACGCAAATTAATATAGAAAGTAGTGAAAATAATGCAACAAATTTTATTGTTAACCAAAAACGTATTATCCGAGGAAAGACTACAAAGAAACTTACAGGTGTTAAATTATGAGGTTTTTGGCACCTCTAGCTTTTTAGAATTAAATAGATACAGCCAAATTAATGAACAGTTTTTAGAGTACTTCCAATTTGTCATTTTAAGTAAAACAGTTTCTAATGAGGAAATATATGAGATTTTACCAACACTTAAACGTCACAAACTAACAATTATTAGAGTCTTCGAAGCAGAACCAACTGAAAAAGGAAAAGCTTTCCTTGAAGATGCAGGGATTAAACATTGGATAATTGAAGACAGTCCTTCAGAGTTATTGAGAGAAAAAATGCAACAAGCTTTGCTTTCTGATACTTATCCAACAACCCAAGGGAATAATGAGCCTGACAACGGTGTACCTTTCAATCGTCAGAAAGTTGAAATTAAACTGGCGAATGTCATTAAGCATTTGTCAAAACAAGAAACAGAGTTTTTCAAAATTATCTTTTCTGCTATGTCCCAACCTGTTACAAGAGAAGAATTGTGCGAACGCCTATGGGGGGATAAAACAACAAACTCACATTTGAGTACCTTGTCTAGCCTATCTAAAAGGATCGAACAAAAATTTAACAAGAATGGTTTTCCAGGTTCGATCGTTAAAACACAATGGGGAGACGGATACACTCTTTCTAATGAGTTTTCTGATCAAGTTGCAGCAATTCGCCGGTCTCCGGAAATTGTTACCCACTTGTTTAATGCAGCTTAATAACTTTATTTGTAGGAAGAAGGTTCTCGTCATGAGGCCTTCTTTTTCCTTTATAATGGCGAGAACACGGTAGTGAACTAAAAAAAGATGCATTTATCAAAAGATTATCACTTAAATCTTTCAGTGATATGGTAGAATATCTGAGGAAGAATCTGCCGATTGACTAATTAATATTAAAAGGAGGAAGAAGGTTCTATGACAATTCAATGGTTTCCTGGCCATATGGCAAAGGCCAGAAGAGAAGTATCTGAGAAGCTGAAATTTGTCGATATTGTTTTTGAGTTGGTTGATGCTCGTTTGCCGCACTCTTCCCGCAATCCAATGCTGGATCAAATAGTGCAGCAAAAACCGCGACTAATTTTACTAAATAAAGCTGATTTGGCTGATCCAAATCAAACAACTCGCTGGATGGAATGGTTTAAAGGGCAAGGATATGAAGTGCTGTCCCTAAATGCCAAAGATGATAAAAGCGTTAAGCAAATTGTGCCTGCTGCTAAAAAAGTTTTAGCTGATAAATTGTCTCGTGATAAAGAGCGGGGAATCAAGCCGCGAGCAATTCGTGCTATGGTATTAGGGATTCCCAATGTAGGGAAATCAACGCTGTTGAATCACTTAGCAGGGAAGAAAATTGCTAGTACTGGCAATAAACCAGGAGTAACCAAAGGTCAGCAATGGCTGCGTTTTGGATCACAATTAGAACTGTTGGATACGCCTGGGATTTTATGGCCGAAGTTTGAAGACCCCGAGGTGGGTAAACGCCTAGCTCTAACAGGTGCGATAAAAGATGATCTATTGCATTTAGACGACTTGGCAATTGATGAGTTGGGCTTTTTGCGCCGTTTCTATCCAGAACAACTGAAAGAACGTTACAAGCTCTCTGATGAGGAGATGTTTGAGGAATTGCCTGAGCTGTTAATGCTGATTGCTCATAAGAGGGGATTCAAGGATGATTATGAACGGGCTAGTGAAATGATGATTATTGAGTTGCGGCAAGGCCGGTTAGGTCGCTACACGCTAGATCGGTTTGAGGAGTACACAGAATAATGGAAAAAATGTCAATTCAGGCAGTCAAAGAACTGCTAAAGGAAATTACCGATGAGCAAGATGTGCGCTTGCTTCCTTTAAAATCAGATGAACGTAAAGGTGTTAAACTAGCGCTTAAACAATGGCAAAAGCAACAGGAAAAAGCAGCGGCACTAGTCGCTCGCTATCATGAAATGTCTGTTTTTGAGAACGAAAAGAAAGCAATGGGTTTTCAAGCGATCGCTGGAATTGATGAAGTGGGTCGCGGTCCTTTAGCTGGTCCGGTGGTGGCGGCAGCAGTTATTCTAAATGACGATCATCAAATCATTGGCTTAAACGATTCTAAGCAGCTTTCGGCAAGTAAACGTGAAGAACTGGTAAAAGAAATAAAAAAACATGCTAAAGCAATTGGGATTGGCGAAGCAAGTGCTGAAGAAATTGATCAATTGAACATTTATCAGGCTACTAAAGTCGCGATGCAGCGAGCATTAGATCAGTTGCCGCTTAAACCAGATTGTTTATTAATTGATGCGATGGTATTAGATAACGGCCTTCCTCAAGAAAAAATAATTAAGGGGGATGCTCGTTCTGTATCCATCGCAGCTGCTAGTATTATTGCAAAGGTCTATCGTGACAAGCTTATGGCAGATTACGGCAGCGAACATCCAGCCTATGGTTTTGAACAAAATGCTGGATATGGTACCAAGCAGCATTTAATGGCGATTGATAAATTTGGTGTTTTATCACTCCACCGAAAAACTTTTGCTCCAATTCGTAAAAAATAAAATGTAAATCTCTCTTTTTTGCTTATCTTAGTAGTAGGCAGTAAGAAAAGAGGGATTTTTTTAGAGAAAACTATTTTTTTGTTACATTTAAGTGTCACTAGAGGCATTGGTCCAGTCACTAAACAAAAAATTTATCAGTATGCTAAAAAGTTGGATTGTTGGCAGTTCTCATCAGCTGAACTGTTTCCGTTTACTAGGGGAAAAGGATTAGGCGACTGGGAGAATTGGACTAAAGAACGTTTGATTGAACTGAAGGAACACCATAGTTTGATCACTATAGAGGATGAGAGGTACCCGTCGCAGCTAAGACTAATACCGGTGCCGCCATTAGTTTTATTTTACAAGGGTAATTTAAAGTTGCTGGAAAGAGAGGGGCTGTCGGTTGTAGGTGCCCGAACCGCGTCGGATTATGGCTATGGGGTTCTTCGCCGTTTTATGCCAGAGTTGATGAAGCGTCAATTTGTTATCGTCAGTGGTTTGGCTAAGGGAATTGATTCCTTCGCTCATCAATTTGCTATTTCAAATCAAGGAAAAACCATAGGAGTGATTGGCACCGGATTGGATATCTGCTATCCTAAAGAAAGTGGTAATTTACAAATTGAGATGGCTAGAAATCATTTAGTGCTGAGCGAATATCCGGATGGAACTCGACCGGCCAAATTCCACTTCCCCATGCGTAACCGAATTATTGCGGGACTGGGTCAGGGTGTGTTGGTAATTGAAGCCAAGCAGAAGAGTGGGTCCTTGATTACCTCTCAGCAGGCTTTGGATTATGGGAAAGAAGTATTTGCAGTACCAGGAAGTGTATTGGATGGACGTTCTGCCGGGTGTCACCAATTGATTCAAGATGGCGCAGTTTGTGTTGAAAAAGTCCAGGACATTCTTGATTCCTTACAATTATTGAAAAAAATTTATTAGTCGGCACTTGACAAATAAAAATCGAATCGCTATGATAGGCTACGATTTGCCAGTAATTTACCTGTATATAATAGTAGAAAAAAATTTAGGGAGGCAAAAACGTTTGGCCTATAAATATTTAGTGATTGTGGAATCACCTGCAAAAGCAAAAACAATTGAAAAGTACCTTGGAAGAAATTACAAAGTAGTAGCGAGTGTTGGACATGTAAGAGATCTGCCAAAAAGCAAGATGGGAATTGATATTGAGAATAATTACGAACCTCATTACATCTCGATTCGCGGAAAAGGCGACGTCATCAAAAGCTTAAAGCAAGCCGCTAAAAAAGCTCAAAAAGTCTATCTCGCAAGTGACCCGGATAGAGAAGGGGAAGCAATCGCCTGGCATTTAGCTTACCTTTTAGGTTTGGATTTAGAAGATAAGAACCGCGTTGTGTTCAACGAAATTACAAAGGATGCTGTAAAAGCTGCCTTTAAAGAACCCCGCTCAATTGATGTTTCATTGGTGGATGCTCAACAAGCGCGTCGGGCTTTAGATCGTTTAGTAGGATATTCAATTTCGCCTATTTTGTGGCGTAAAGTGAAAAAAGGCTTGAGTGCTGGGCGTGTACAATCTATCGCCTTGAAAATTATTATCGATCGTGAACAAGAAATTCGTGAATTTATTCCCGTGGAATACTGGAGCATTGACGGAAACTTTAAAAAAGAAAAGAAAAAATTTAAGGCCAATTTCTGGGGCGTGGACGGTAAGAAGCGGAAATTACCAAATGCGGAATCTGTAAAAGAAATTACCCAACGAATTGACGGTAAGGACTATCAGGTAACTAAGGTAGAGAAAAAGGAACGAAGACGTAATCCTGCGCAATCTTTTACTACCAGTAATATGCAACAGGAAGCAGCTCGTAAGCTGAATTTTCGGACGCGTAAGACCATGATGGTTGCTCAACAACTGTATGAAGGAATTTCTTTGGGTAAACAAGGAACCGTCGGATTAATTACTTATATGCGTACAGACTCGACTCGTATTTCAGACACAGCGAAAACTGAAGCAGCAGAATTCATCGAAAACAAATATGGCAAAGAGTACTCTCAGCATACCGCCCGTAAAACAAAAAATCCTCAAGGAGCACAAGATGCCCATGAGGCGATTCGTCCAACCAGCGTAAACCGTACACCTGATGAAATGAAGAAATACCTTGATAAAGACCAGCTAAAATTGTATACCTTAATTTGGTCACGATTCGTCGCTAGCCAAATGACTGCTGCAGTTTTAGATACTATGAAGGTAACTTTAGAACAAAATGGTGTAATTTTTATCGCTAATGGTTCTAAGATTAAGTTCAAAGGGTTCATGCAGGTCTATGTTGAAGGCCGCGACGACGGCAAGGAAGACAAAGAAAACATCTTGCCAGAGCTTGCTGAAGGCGATGTAGTTCAGTCTGACAATATTGAACCTAAACAACATTTCACTCAGCCGCCAGCTCGTTTTAGTGAAGCAACATTGATTAAAACGCTAGAGGAAAACGGTGTGGGTCGTCCGTCCACTTATGCTCCAACATTGGAAACTATTCAGCGTCGTTACTATGTAAAACTGACTCAGCGTCGCTTCGAACCTACGGAGTTAGGAGAAATTGTTAATTCTCTGATTGTTGACTTTTTCCCACAAATCGTAGATGTAAACTTCACGGCAGAGATGGAAAATGGGTTGGATAAAATCGAGGAAGGCAAGGAAGAATGGGTCAAAGTCGTTGATCGTTTCTACAAACCCTTTGCTGTCGAGCTAGAAAAAGCTGAAGAAGGTATCGAGAAAATCCAAATCAAGGATGAACCTGCGGGCTTTGATTGTGATGTATGCGGACATCCAATGGTAATTAAGCTTGGCCGTTACGGTAAATTCTATGCCTGCAGCAACTTCCCAGACTGTCGCAATACTAAACCAATCATTAAAGAGATTGGAGTCGAGTGTCCGGTTTGTCATAAAGGACAGGTAGTCGAAAGAAAATCCAAGAAAAATAGATTATTCTATGGCTGTTCTCGTTACCCAGATTGTGATTTCACGTCTTGGGACAAACCAGTCGGCCGCAATTGTCCTAAGTGTGACAATTATTTGGTTGAGAAAAAGGTTAAAGGCGGCAAGCAGGTAGTCTGCATGAATGGAGATTATGAAGAAGCTGTTCAAAAATAGTGTAAGCGAGGAATGAAATGGTAAAAACGGTCAATGTTATTGGTGCGGGACTTGCAGGAAGTGAAGCTGCTTGGCAGTTAGCTCAAGCAAACGTACTGGTAGAATTATACGAGATGCGTCCGGTTCAATCAACACCAGCTCACCAAACGGAAAAATTTGCTGAGCTGGTCTGCAGCAATTCTCTGCGAGGGAATAATTTAACTAATGCGGTTGGAGTATTAAAAGAAGAAATGCGCCGCTTAAATTCGGTGATCATTCACTCGGCAGACGAAACAGCTGTTCCGGCAGGTGGAGCATTAGCGGTGGATCGCGAAGGATTTTCTGCGCTAATCACTGAGAAGGTGAAAAATCATCCTTTAGTAACTGTGCACAATGAAGAGATTACTAAACTGCCTGAAGGAATTACGATCGTTGCGACAGGCCCGCTTACCTCTAAAGCGTTAGCAGAAGAAATTGCATCATTTAATGGTTCTCATGGCTTCTATTTCTATGATGCAGCAGCACCTATTATTGATGGAACTACAATTGATCGTGAAAAAGTTTATCTGAAGTCTCGTTATGACAAAGGAGAAGCAGCCTACCTGAACTGTGCAATGAATGAAGAGGAATTCATGACTTTTTATGAAGCTTTGATATCAGCTGAAGTAGCAGAGTTGAAAACCTTTGAAAAAGAAAAATTCTTCGAAGGTTGTATGCCGATTGAAGTAATGGCAAAACGAGGGATTAAAACAATGCTCTTCGGTCCTATGAAGCCAGTTGGCTTGGAAGACCCTAAAACAGGCAAGCGTCCTTATGCTGTTATTCAGTTGCGTCAAGATAACGCAGCTGCTTCTATGTACAACATGGTTGGCTTCCAGACTCATCTGAAGTGGGGCGAACAAAAACGTGTATTTCGGATGATTCCAGGGTTAGAAAATGCTGAGTTTTTAAGATACGGTGTAATGCATCGAAATAGCTTTATGAATTCACCAGAGTTGCTTCGCCCGACCTACCAAAGTCGTAATCGCGATGATTTATTCTTTGCAGGCCAAATGACTGGGGTAGAAGGATACGTAGAAAGTGCCGGAAGTGGACTGATTGCCGGAATAAATGCAGCTCGTTTAGCTAAAGATGAGCCGCTGGTGGAGTTTCCGCGGGAGACGGCTCTAGGGGCCATGTCGTATTATATTACTCATGCTGAGGGGAAACATTTCCAACCAATGAACGCCAATTTTGGCTTGTTCCCAAGCTTACCTGAACGAATAAGAGATAAAAAGCTGCGCTATGAAACCTTAGCTCAGCGAGCTTTAGACGCTTTAGCTCAAATGGAACTATAATGGGATTACCCGCCGCAGAAATTTGCGGGGGGTTTTTCTTTTAGTATTCTAAGGAATTGTAAACAAATTCGTGAAAAATCAATAAATTCTGACAATTTAATTGTATTTAAAAACCGGTTGTGCTAAATTTGGATTATGTTTGTGAGGTGAGCTTATGACAAACGAGGAATGGATTCAGGCTTTTATGCGTTATTTGATTACTGAACGCGGGTATTCTGTCAAAACAAAAGAAGCTTATCTAAGAGACTTAACAGCCTTTTGCGAGTTTCTAGAAGACTCTGGAAGTGCAGATCTGCTGGCAATTGATCATTTAGATGTACGCGTTTACTTGGCATTTTTAAATGATCGAGGGTATAGTCGGAACACGATTAGTCGTAATATTGCGAGTTTACGTTCCTTTTATCAATATATACTGAAGCAAGAGAAAATGGAGGAAAATCCTTTTTCCTACGTTCATTTAAAGAAAAAGAAAAATCGCCTGCCTCGCTTTTTTTATGAGAAAGAAATCGATATTCTTTTTCAAAGCTTAGAGGGTGATAGGCCCTTGGATCAGCGCAATCGCGCATTATTAGAAGTTTTATACGGTGCAGGGCTGCGGGTCAGTGAATGTGCCAATTTGACGTTCTCTGTGATTGATCTTGATAACAGTGTTATGTTGATTCATGGAAAGGGCAATAAGGACCGTTATGTCCCATTAGGTTCATTTGCGGCAGATGCTTTGCAGGAATATCGTTTAGACGGTCGTAAACGGATCATGGAAAGGTTTCAAAAAGATCACGACTATGTTTTTATCAATCATCGTGGAGATCAGATTACTCCCACTG
Source organism: Enterococcus sp. AZ071 (assembly GCF_050499065.1). NCBI lineage: Bacteria > Bacillati > Bacillota > Bacilli > Lactobacillales > Enterococcaceae > Enterococcus > Enterococcus sp. AZ071. The sequence goes on along the minus strand of NZ_JBIPAS010000001.1, from coordinate 1,276,738 downwards.
GGATTGAATACGTGTTGAATCAGCTAATTAAAAAGAGCAGTCTATCTTCAAGTATTCATCCTCATATGCTGAGGCATACCTTTGCCACACATCTGTTAAATAATGGGGCCGACCTAAGAACAGTTCAAGAGCTGTTAGGCCATGCAAATTTATCTACTACACAAATTTATACTCATGTGACAAAAGAAAGTTTACAAAAAAGTTATCGCTCGTTTCATCCACGAGCTTGAATTTAGGAGGAATAGCAATGGCTGAATCACAATTTCATTCTACAACCATTTGCGCTGTAGAGAAGGACGGAAAATTAGCGATGGCCGGCGACGGTCAAGTGACAATGGGACAACAGGTTGTTATGAAAGGCAGTGCACGTAAAGTGCGTCGCATCTATAATAATCAGGTTGTTGTAGGGTTTGCTGGAAGTGTGGCAGACGCTTTTACCTTGGAAGAAAAATTTGAAGGAAAACTAAACGAATACAACGGTAATCTACAGCGCGCTGCGGTTGAACTAGCACAGGAGTGGCGTACGCAGCAAGCGATGAAAAATTTGGAAGCTTTACTGATTGTCATGAATAAAGATGACATGCTGCTTGTTTCTGGTAATGGTGAAGTAATTGCTCCTGACGATGGTATTTTGGCGATCGGTTCAGGTGGTAACTATGCTTTGGCCGCTGCCAGAGCCTTGAAGCAGCACAACCCAGAAATGTCTGCAAAAGAAATTGCCGAAAGTGCGCTAAATATCGCCGCAGATATTTGTGTCTTTACCAACCATAATATTATCGTGGAAGAGATGTAAAGGAGAATGTTGAATGTCTGAAATTAATAAAACGCCTAGAGAGATTGTCAGCGAATTGGATCAATATATCATTGGCCAAAATGACGCGAAGCGCTCTGTTGCGGTGGCTTTACGCAATCGTTATCGTCGTATGCAGTTAGAAGAAAGCATGCAGCAGGAAGTGACCCCTAAAAATATATTAATGATTGGACCAACAGGGGTAGGTAAAACTGAAATTGCTCGTCGTTTGGCTAGAATTGTCAAGGCACCTTTTGTTAAGGTGGAGGCGACTAAGTTTACGGAAGTCGGTTATGTTGGTCGTGATGTAGAATCCATGGTGAGAGATTTGGTGGAAAATGCAATTACGATCGTTGAGAAGCAGCAATACTCTCAAGTATATAGTAAAGCCTTGAAGCGAGCTAATAAGCGGTTAGTGAAGGTTTTAGTACCTGGAATCAAGCGTGAACAAAAGAAATCAGGTAATCCGTATGATCAAATGATGAATATCTTTAACCAAACGCAACAGGCTGAGCCGCAAGAAGAATTGACAGAAGAAATCAAAGTCAATCGTAAAACAATTTTGGAACAGCTGGAAAAAGGCATGTTGGACAGTCGTGAAGTTACGATTGAAATTGAAGAGCCTAAGAAGTCAATGCCAATGATGAACAATGGTCTGGAGCAGATGGGTATTGATTTAAACGATACGTTAGGTGCCTTAACGCCCACTAAGAAGATTCAACGAACTGTCACTGTTAAAGAAGCTCAGGAGCTGCTGGTTAAAGAAGAACAAGCTAAATTAGTCAATGAAGCAGATATCCATACAGCTGCGATTAAACTAGCCGAAAGCTCAGGAATTATTTTTATTGATGAGATCGATAAGATTACTTCGAAATCGCAACAAAATTCTGGTGAAGTATCTCGCGAGGGGGTTCAACGGGATATTTTACCAATTGTCGAAGGATCACAGGTAAATACCAAGTATGGGGCGATCCAAACCGATCATGTTTTATTTATTGCCAGTGGTGCCTTCAGCTTCTCTAAACCTAGTGATCTGATTCCTGAATTACAAGGTCGTTTCCCAATTCGGGTAGAGTTAGATGATCTAACTGCTGAAGATTTCGTTCGGATATTAACAGAACCAAACAATGCTTTGATCCAGCAATATATAGATTTAATCGGGACTGAAAATGTAAAAGTAATCTTCACTCAGGAAGCAATTGAGAAATTAGCGAAAATTGCTTTTGATGTAAACCGAGAAACCGATAATATCGGTGCCCGTCGATTGCACACTATTTTGGAAAAATTGCTGGAGGATCTACTTTTCGAAGCACCAGACATGCAAATGGGTGAAATTACAATTACTGAGGCTTATGTTGATGAAAAACTGGCTTCGATTGCACAAAATAAAGATCTAAGCCGCTATATTCTATAATTTGGAGGGGAAATGATGGAAACCTTATTAGAAAAAACACGCCAAATTAACAAGTTAATGCAACAAAAAAATGCCTTTGAACCAGCTGCGGAGCTACCTTATAATAATATGGCTCGCATCCTTGGCGATGTGCTGAATTCATTGTCATACATCATTGATTCAAAAGGGAAGCTTTTAGGATTCAATGAAAAGATTGATATTAACAATGATCGTGTCAAGTCATTCCTTGTTGATCGGCAATTTCCTGATAGCTATGTAGGCGAGCTGAAACAAGTTATCAAGACTGAGGCTAATATTCCAAGTGGCAGTTCAGGAACGGCCTTTCCTACAGAACGCTCTCAGTACTATCCTAATGGGGTAACCACTATTGTTCCGATCTTTGGTTCCGGTGAACGTTTAGGTACGATTGTACTTGCCCGAACTGAAGAGTCCTTCACTGAGGATGATTTAGTGTTAGCGGAGTATGGGGCAACTGTTATTGGTATGGAGATCTTATATCAGCAGTTCCTCCATGTGGAAGAAAAAGTTCGTAGTCAAACGGCTGTTCAAATGGCTGTTAGCACACTTTCTTACAGTGAGCTCAAGGCTGTTAAAGCTATTTTTGAAGCTCTAGAAGGCGATGAAGGCCGTTTAACAGCTTCTAACATCGCTGATAAAATTGGTATTACTCGATCTGTTATTGTAAATGCTTTGCGTAAATTGGAATCAGCAGGTATTATAGAGTCACGCTCGCTAGGAATGAAGGGAACTTATTTAAAAGTATTGAATCCTTTGTTCAAAAAAGAATTGGTTAAACATCAATAGAGAGGCGGAAGCTTATGACAGTAAGGATTCAAAATGACTATTTACAGGCAGCGATCAGTGAAAAAGGGGCCGAATTAACCAGCCTTAAGGCTAATGACATCGAATATATGTGGCAGGCTGATCCAACCTACTGGGGACGTCATGCACCGATTCTTTTTCCCTTTGTCGGTCGCTTGAAAGATGATCAATATAGTTATAAAGGAAAAAGCTATCCAATGTCACAGCACGGTTTTGCACGAGATGAAATGTTTGAGATGGCGGAGCAAACGGATGAGAAGGTTGTTTTGACTTTAAAAAGCAACGATAAGACTAAGGAAATTTATCCTTTTGATTTTCTTTTATCTGTTAGTTATGAAGTTTGGGGAGAAGGCCTTCGTGTACGTTTTAAGGTGGAGAATACTGGCAACGAGGAAATGCTGTTTGCCTTAGGAGGACATCCAGCCTTTAATGTGCCATTAGAAGAAAGTTTGAAATTCGAGGACTATTTCTTCTCATTCTCACCGCAAAAATCAAGAGTGAAAATCCCGTTGGACGGACCATTTGCTAATTTAGATCAAAAAACGATTGGTCAGACCAATACTAATATTCGCATTAGTCGTGATTTGTTCCAAAACGACGCGTTGATCTACGAAACAAAAGGATTGAATACCTTTACCATCAGAGCGGAAGATTCGCCTCACAGCGTGACACTAGCCTACAATCATATTCCGTATGTGGGTTTTTGGTCACCCTATCCAAAAGAAGCCCCATTTGTTTGTATTGAGCCTTGGTGGGGATTTGCTGATCCAATCGACAGTACTGGTAAGCTGGAAGATAAACCAGGTATGAATCGTTTAGCACCCGCAGAGGAATTTAAGACACAATTTTCTATTACTGTAAGATAAAGAGAACGCCGGAAAATTCTCCGGCGTTTTTTTGTTTGTATAAAAAATTAATCAAATACAACCTGCCAATTAGGATCGGCATTTGCTTCAAAACACAAAGTAATCTGTTCTTTGGTCGTTTTCTCCTCGGCTAATTCTGGTAGATCTGACAAAGAAAACCAGTCGATTTGCAGAGTTTCGATGTTTTGTTCAAACTGACCGCTTAATTTTTGGCATAAGATAAATACTTTGCACACACCGTAAGCGTAACGAGGAGGATTGTGACGGTTCCGATCTTGAAGAGCAATAACTCTAAGCGTTTCTGCCTCAAAACCAGTTTCTTCTTTCACTTCTTTTAAGACATTGTCTCCTAACGATTGATTGATGTCTACCCAGCCACCAGGTAACGACCATTTTCCATTGTTTTCTTGAACAAGCAAAATTCTGTCGTTCTTGAAAATAGCAGCTCGGGTATCTAGCTTTGGTGTAGGGTAGCCAGGTTCCTCGGCAAACAATTTTCTGATTTCGAGCTCAGGCAAGGGGGACTGAGCCGCTAGCATTTCCACAGACAATGAACGAATACGTTCAAACCGTTCAGCATCAAAAGGATCTTTGGTATAGGTAAGACCTGCTTGAGCTATGGCTTGCAGTTCTACCGCCCAGTCGGTTAATCGATCGTTAATGTTCATTAGGAGACTCCTTTTTATTTAAGCCGAAAGAGACACGATTTTCAGTTCCATTTTTGATTCGTTGAATATTTTCGCGGTGTCGGTAAATAATGTATGTAGTTAGTACCAGACAAATAAGGGTCAGCAGCCAGTTATGCCTAGGAAGTATTGCCGGCCAAATGATAGGCAATATGATCGTCGAAAGAGTAACAAAAATAGCCGAAAGAATACTGGTTGCACTCACCATGCTGGTAATATACAAAACAATTAGAAAGAACACTAAGGAATAAAAGAAGAATAGAGGGCTGTAACCCAGCAGCATCCCAGCACTTGTAGCAACGGCTTTACCTCCTTTGAATCCGGCAAAGATTGGCAAGGTATGACCAATAACTGCGACTAGACCAAACCATAAAGGATTAATATCTAAGTGGAAAATCATAGGCAAACAGGTAGCCAGGGTTCCTTTTAAAAGATCGATGGCGAAGACAACAAAGCCCGCAGGTTTTCCTAAAATTCGAAAAGTATTGGTCGTGCCAGTGCCACCGCTGCCGTACTCACGAATATCTTTTTTAAAGAAAAGTTTTCCAATCCAAACCCCTGATGGAATTGAGCCTAAAAGATAAGCTAGCAACAAAAGCATAGCCATTTTCATTGTTTTTCCCCATTTCATTGTTGTTAGAGTTATTTTAACAGATTTGAAATAGGTGAACAAACATCAAAGCAATGATATACTAAATACTAAGAAAGGCGGTTGTTTTATGCAATTTGAAAACCCTAGTCAAGAGAAGATTTTTGAATATTTAGATACAGCCAAAGTGATAGCGGTGGTGGGCTTTAGTGAAAACCCAGAAAAAACCAGCCATCAAATCGCGCAGTTGTTAAAAGACGCTGATTATACTGTCTATGGAGTAAATCCTAAGTTAGGAGGTCAGAAGATCGCTGGCATCGAAGTTTTTTCTGGATTATCAGAAGTTCCAGAGGCAATAGATATTGTCGATATTTTTCGTCGCAGCGAGTTTTTACCGCAGGTGGCAAAAGAATTTTTGCAGACGGACGCAAAAGTTTTTTGGGCACAACTTGGTTTAAGCAGTCAAGAAGCGGCAGAAATGCTGCATGAAAAGGGCCGTACCGACATTGTTATGGACCGCTGCATCAAGATTGAATTGGCTAAAAGAGTCTAACAACCAGTTGATTTTCTGCTAAAAAATTGATAAAATGCCTTCTCAGGTCATCAGAAGGCTTTTTTTTTGAGCTTTTTTAGCGTATCATAGCAATGATGTATTTTTAGATAAGGAGCTGTTAGCTTGGCTAGGAAAAGTAATAATGAATACAATGACGCTTCGATTCAGGTCTTAGAAGGATTAGAAGCTGTAAGAAAAAGACCTGGTATGTATATTGGATCTACCGATGGACGTGGTCTACACCATTTGGTATATGAAATCGTTGACAACGCAGTGGATGAAGCACTGTCTGGCTTCGGTAATGAAATTGATGTCACGCTGTACCCTGATAATAGTATTAAGGTAAGTGATAAGGGCCGAGGAATGCCTGTTGGAATGCACGCTTCTGGGATCCCTACAGTCGAAGTTATCTTTACAATTTTGCATGCTGGAGGAAAATTTGGACAAGGCGGCTATAAAACTTCTGGCGGGTTACACGGTGTCGGTGCCAGTGTGGTGAATGCCTTGTCGAAATGGCTGACGGTTACCATCGTACGCGATGGTGTCGAATATGTGCAGAAATTTAAGGATGGTGGAAAAGCACAGGGCAGTTTGAAAAAAATCGGCAAAACGCGACAACCGAATGGAACCAGTGTCCATTTCATGCCGGATGATACAATTTTTTCAACAGTCCGCTTTTCTTACAGCACTCTTTCTGAACGGTTGCGGGAATCAGCTTTCTTGTTAAGAGGTGTAAAAATTACCATCACTGATTTACGGGAAGAAGAAGTAAAAGAAGAGGTTTTCCACTTTGAAGAAGGAATCAAAGAATTTGTTGAGTACCTAAACGAAGACAAGGATACTTTGACACCAGTAACCTACTTTTCTGGAGAAAAGGATGGTATTGAGGTTGAGTTCGCTTATCAATACAATGATGGCTATTCAGAAAATGTTTTATCTTTCGTAAACAATGTCCGAACAAAGGATGGTGGAACTCATGAGGCTGGGATGAAAACCTCAATGACGAAAGCCTTTAACGAATATGCCCGTAAGACTGGTTTGCTGAAGGAAAAGGATAAAAACTTGGAAGGTTCAGACTTCCGTGAAGGTTTGTCCGCAGTTCTGTCAATCCGTGTGCCAGAAAATCTGCTGCAGTTTGAAGGCCAAACCAAAGAAAAATTGGGTACACCTGCGGCTCGGGGAGTAGTAGATAACGTCATCGGGGAGCAAATGGGCTTCTACTTGCAGGAAAACAGCGAAACAAGTCAAATGCTGGTACGTAAAGCGATCAAAGCTAGAGAAGCTCGTGAGGCGGCTCGTAAAGCGCGAGAAGAGAGCCGAAATGGCAAGAAACGAAAAAAAGGCGAATCACTTTTATCTGGTAAATTGACACCAGCACAATCTCGTAATGCGCAGCGCAATGAATTATTCCTAGTCGAAGGAGATTCAGCCGGTGGATCAGCGAAACAAGGCCGAGATCGTAAATTTCAAGCGATTCTTCCACTGCGCGGCAAGGTTATCAATACCGAAAAAGCGAAACTACAGGATATTCTGAAAAACGAAGAAATCAACACCATGATTTATACAATTGGAGCTGGTGTTGGTGCAGAGTTTGCAATCGAGGATTGCAACTATGATAAAGTTATTATCATGACCGATGCGGATACCGATGGCGCCCATATACAGGTGCTATTGTTGACCTTTTTCTACCGTTACATGAAGCCCTTAATTGAAGCAGGTAAGGTTTATATTGCTTTGCCACCTTTGTATAAGGTATCTAAGGGGTCTGGCAAGAAACAAGTTATGGAGTACGCTTGGACCGATGATGAGCTGGAAGGCGTTATTAAACGAATTGGCAAGGGCTATATGCTTCAACGTTACAAAGGGCTTGGTGAAATGAACGCTGAACAGCTATGGGAAACTACAATGGATCCTGATCACCGGACACTGGTTCGGGTAAGAATTGATGATGCAGCACAAGCTGAACGCCGAGTAACAACTTTAATGGGCGATAAAGTTGAGCCGCGTCGTAAATGGATTGAAAGCCATGTCCAATTCACTTTAGAAGAAGATGGGAGCCTGCTGGAAAACAAGGATGAGATTCAGCCTTCGGTTTCCAACGAACTGCTGGATGAAGAAAATTTTGAAAACATAGAATTGTTTAATGAGTAGGTGGTGGTCGACAGATGGAAAATAAACAATCGATTCAAGAATTAACGTTAGAGGAAGTCATGGGTGACCGCTTTGGTCGTTACTCAAAATACATTATCCAAGAACGGGCATTACCAGATGTTCGAGATGGTTTAAAACCAGTACAACGTCGTATTTTATATGCTATGAACAAGGATGGTAATACTTACGATAAAGGCTTCCGAAAATCAGCTAAATCTGTCGGAAATATTATGGGGAATTATCATCCTCATGGAGACAGTTCGATTTATGAAGCAATGGTACGTATGAGTCAGGACTGGAAGCTACGAGAAGTTCTGATTGAAATGCACGGAAACAATGGATCAATGGATGGCGATCCGCCAGCAGCAATGCGTTACACGGAAGCACGTCTTTCCCAGCTGAGCGGAGAGATGCTGAAAGATATTGAGAAGGAGACAGTTGATTTAGTTTGGAACTTTGACGATACCGAAAAAGAACCGACTGTTTTACCCGCAGCTTATCCTAATCTGTTAATCAATGGATCTACTGGGATTTCAGCGGGATATGCTACTGAAATTCCAACGCATAATTTATCTGAAGTTATTGATGGAACTATCTATTTGTTGGATCATCCCAATGCCAGCCTGGAAAAAATTATGGAATTTATTCCAGGACCTGACTTTCCGACTGGTGGTATTTTACAAGGCAAAGATGAGATCAAAAAAGCTTATGAAACCGGCAAAGGGAAAGTAATTCTACGTTCAAAGACGGCAATTGAGCCATTAAAAGGTGGAAAACAGCAGATTGTGATCCATGAGGTCCCTTACGAAGTGAATAAGGCGATCCTAGTGAAAAAAATGGACGAAATTCGTTTGAACAAAAAAATTGATGGTATTGCCGAAGTTCGTGATGAAACCGACCGTACAGGTCTTCAAATTGTAGTAGAATTGAAGAAGGACGCAAATGCAGAAGGTATTTTGAATTACTTGTTTAAAAATACGGATTTGCAGATCAATTACAATTTCAACATGGTAGCCATTGATAATATGACACCGCAGCAAGTTGGCCTAAAGCATATTTTAGCCAGCTACATTCAACATCGCCAGTCAGTCATCACGAAACGCAGTCAATTTGAGTTGACTAAAGCTCAAAAACGACAACACATTGTTGAAGGCTTGATGAAGGCTTTATCGATCTTGGATGAAGTGATTGCAGCGATTCGTGAAAGTAAAGACAAGCGAGATGCGAAAAACAATTTAGTTAAAAAGTTTGAGTTTACTGAGGAGCAGGCGGAAGCAATAGTGAACCTGCAATTGTATCGTCTAACTAACACAGATATTACTCAATTGAAAAAAGAAGCAGATGAATTATCCGCTGAAGTGAAAGAATTACAACTGATCTTGTCTAGTGAACGAGAATTGAACAAAGTGATGAAGCAAGAGCTGCGCCAAATCAAAAAGCAATACGGTAATGGTCGCTTAACTAAGATTGAAGATCAAATCACAGAAATCAAGATCGAAACCGAGGTGCTGATCGCTCAGGAGGACGTTGTAGTATCTGTTACCCAAGAAGGATATATGAAACGCAGCAGCCTGCGTTCCTACAATGCATCTCAACCAGAAGAACTGGGAATGAAGGACGGGGATCGCGTCTTGTTTGCTCAGAAAATGAATACGTTAGATCATGTACTGATTTTAACTAATCGCGGCAATATGATCTATCGTCCAGTTCATGAGGTAGCGGATTTGAAATGGAAAGACGTGGGTGAACATATTTCACAAACGATTACCAACCTAAAAGTCGATGAAGAAATTATGGCAGTCTTTCCATATAAAGAGATTGATGCCAATCAATTATTTGTCCTCATGACTAAAGAAGGTATGATTAAGCAAACCCGCATGACCGAGTTTTCACCATGGCGCACGTACAAGAGTCGTCCGACTGCAGCAATCAAGCTGAAAAGCGATACGGATCGGGTAATTGCAGTACGCTTAATCAAAAATACTAAAGATCTTGATGTGTTTATCGGAACTTATCGAGGCTTTGGTCTGCGCTATCCTCTAGAAGAAGTACCTGTAGTAGGGGCTAAAGCAGCGGGTGTTAAGGCTGTTAATCTGAAAGACGGCGATCATGTTGTTGGTGGCACATTAATCTTATCCGAAGGGGATTCACCAATTACCCTAATCAGTCAACGAGGAGCAGCAAAACGGATGTTGGCTCAAGAATTACCGCAACTGGGCAGAGCAAAACGCGGCCTAATGATCTTCAGAGAGTTGAAGAAAAATGCGCACCGCTTAGTTTATCTAACAGATGCCACAGAGGGTGAACTTGAGTTGCTGACCCAAAAAGGAACGACTCAAACAGTGGAAATTGCTAAAATCCCAGTCAGCGATCGTTTGGCCAATGGTTCATTTGCCATAGATGAGAAGACAGACGGCGAGGTATTTGCTGTTTACGAAACGAAACAGTGGGATGAACAATAGTATTAACTGTATTATATAATTTGAATAAAAACGGCTATCTGTATTAGTACAGATAGCCGTTTTTTCGCTCACATAATACCTGATAAAGGTGAGTTTGTAAGAATTATTAATAAATAAAACATGTTTGATATTCTTGATATAAAAGGGATGTTACCGATAACAGGCACAGAAAAAGTGACTTGTTAAAGTTTTTACATGAAACTATTGCAATAGCTTTAGAATGTGTTATACTGTGTCTGTAAAGCTGTAGCAATTAAAAGGGTCATAATTTTCTAAGGAGGTCTCTCTTAAATGGGAACTGCAACAAAAGAGCTTGAAAAGTTGAATGTAATTGAAAAAGAAGCATGGAATGGCTTCAAGGGTACAACTTGGAAGACAGAAGTAAACACACGTGATTTTATCCAAGCCAACTACACACCGTACGAAGGAAATGCTGAATTCTTGGCAGAAGCAACAGATGCAACCAACAAATTATGGGGCAGACTGCAAGAACTGCAAAAGCAAGAACGTGAAAACGGCGGCGTATTGGATATGGAAACTGACGTTGTTTCCTCAGTAAATGCATACGGTGCAGGTTACATTGACGAAGAGTTGAAAGACGAAGAAAAAGTTGTTGGTATCCAAACTGACAAACCTTTAAAACGTGCATTCATGCCTTATGGCGGTATTCGTATGGCTGAAGAAGCATTGGAAAGCTATGGATATACTCCAAACCCTAAATTCACTGAAATCTTCAGCGAATATCATAAGACACATAATCAAGGTGTTTTCGATGTTTATACACCAGAAATTCGGGCAGCTCGTCGTAATAAGATTATTACTGGACTTCCTGATACTTATGGCCGTGGACGTATTGTTGGCGACTATCGTCGTGTAGCATTATACGGAATTGACTACTTGATGCAAGAAAAATTAAAAGATCATGCAAACGTTGGCAATGGCCAATTCACTGACGAAGATATTCGTTTGCGTGAAGAAGTTAACGATCAATTTAAAGCATTGAAAAAAATGAAAGAAATGGCAGCAGCATACGGCTACGATATTTCTCGTCCAGCTGAAAATGCGAAAGAAGCTGTACAATGGGTATACTTCGGTTACCTAGCTGCAATCAAAGAACAAAATGGTGCAGCAATGTCAATCGGCCGTGTATCAACCTTCTTAGATATCTATATTCAACGTGATATCAATAAAGGCTTGATGAATGAAGCTGAAGCACAAGAGTTAATCGACCATTTAGTTATGAAATTACGTATGGTTAAATTCGCTCGTATCCCTTCATACAACGAATTGTTCTCAGGAGACCCAGTATGGGCAACTCTTTCAATCGCTGGTATGGGTATGGACGGACGTACATTAGTTACTAAAAATGATTTCCGTTTCTTACGTACTTTGCAAAATATGGGACCTTCTCCAGAACCAAACTTGACAGTATTGTACTCTTCTCGTTTGCCTGAAGGCTTTAAAGATTATGCAGCGAAAATTTCAATTGAAACTTCTTCTATCCAATACGAAAATGACGACGTTATGCGTCCAGTTTGGTTAGATGACTATGCAATTTGCTGCTGTGTGTCTGCAACTCAAACGGGTAAAGAAATGCAATTCTTTGGTGCCCGTGCAAACCTTGCCAAAGCTTTGACCTATGCAATTAACGGTGGAGTAGATGAAAAATCTAAAACACAAGTGGGACCTAAATACCGTGCAATTACTTCTAATGATGCGTTAGATTTTGAAGAAGTAATGGAAAAATATGACGATATGCTTGAATGGTTGGCAGGTATGTATGTAAATACATTAAACTGCATCCACTACATGCACGATAAATATTATTATGAAGCAGCTGAGCTTGCTTTGATGGATACAAACTTGAAACGTACCTTTGCAACTGGTATTGCTGGATTCTCTCACGTAGTAGATTCATTAGCAGCGATCAAATATGCAAAAGTTTATCCAGTTCGTGACGAAGACGGCTTAGTGATTGACTACAAGACTGAAGGCGAGTTTCCTAAATACGGAAATGATGATAACCGTGCTGATGATATTGCTGTTTGGTTATTGAAGACTTTCTTGGAAAAATTAGAGCATTACAAAACGTACCGTGATTCTGAACCAACAACTTCTATCCTGACAATCACTTCTAACGTAGTTTACGGAAAAGCAACTGGAAGTTTGCCAGATGGACGTCCTGCTGGTGCGCCATTATCTCCTGGTGCTAACCCATCTTACGGTGCAGAACAAAACGGCTTGTTGGCTTCATTAAACTCATTGACTAAATTGCCTTATGAATATGCTTTAGACGGCATTTCAAATACACAAAGTATCAACCCTGATGCTTTAGGTCATGATGAAGAAGAACAAATCGAAAACTTAACAAACGTATTGAACGGCTACTTTGACCAAGGTGCGCATCACTTAAACGTGAACGTATTCGGCAAAGAAAAACTAGTTGATGCAATGGAACACCCAGAAAAAGAAGAGTACGCAAACTTCACCATTCGTGTTTCTGGTTACGCAGTTAAATTTATTGATTTAAGTCGTGAACAACAATTAGATGTTATCAGCCGTACATTCCACGAAAAGATGTAAGAACTGAAAACAAAGCAACGCAAGTAAGGGCGGATGGACGGAGGTCTATTCGCCTTTACCCATGTTTATAAGGAGGAAATGTTTATGTCGACAACGACTGAACAACCCATCATAGGAAATGTCCACTCAATTGAAAGCTTTGGCTCCGTTGATGGACCTGGCGTTCGATTTATCGTCTTTATGCAAGGCTGCCGCATGCGCTGCCAGTTTTGTCATAATCCTGATACTTGGCAAATTCACGATCCAAAGGCTAAGAAACGTACGGCCGATGATCTCTTACAAGAAGCAATCCATTACAAGAGCTATTGGGGTAAAAAAGGTGGAATCACAGTTAGTGGTGGTGAACCCTTGCTGCAAATCGATTTTCTAATTGATCTATTTAAAAAGGCTAAAGCGCAAGGAATCCACACTACATTAGATTCATGTGGCAAACCCTTTACCTTTGAAGAACCATTTTTCTCTAAATTTGAAGAATTGATGCAATATACCGACCTGATTTTATTTGACATTAAACAAATCGATGATCAAAAGCATAAGGAATTAACTGGACATGGCAATGCCAATATTTTGGACATGGCGAAGTATTTATCCGACATCAATAAGCCGGTTTGGATTCGCCACGTATTAGTACCCTTTAGAAGCGACTATGACGAATTTTTAATTCGATTAGATACATTTATTAAAACCTTGAAGAATGTGGATAAAGTAGAAATTCTGCCTTACCACACGATGGGTAAATACAAATGGGAAGAAATGGGCTTGAAATACCCATTGGAAGGCATTGAACCGCCTTCGGATGAACGAGTGGTTAATGCAAAAAAACTTCTCCATACAGAGGATTATAAAGGCTATCTGAAACGATAAACTTTCGAGAAAAGAGCGACTGTTGGTTGCTCTTTTCGTTTTTTTTGATATCATTAAGAAGAACTTATTTAAAGGAGCGAATTGATTATGACAAAAGTTTTAGTTTTTGGTCACCAGAATCCTGATACAGATGCAATTGGCGCAGCGATTTCCTTTGCAAATCTGCAAAAAGAATTGGGGATAGATGCTGAAGCAGTAGCTTTGGGTACCCCTAATGAAGAAACCCAGTATGCTTTGGATCACTTTGGTTTAACTGCCCCTCGTGTAGTAGAAAGTGTTGAAGCAGAAGCTGCTGATGTTATGCTGGTGGATCACAATGAATTCCAGCAGTCAATTTCAGACATTGAAAAAGCTAATATTTTAGCAGTAGTGGATCACCATCGGATTGCTAATTTTCAAACAGCAGATCCTTTGTACTATCGCGCTGAACCAGTTGGTTGTACATCAACTATCGTATTAAAACTATACAAAGAAAAGAATGTGGCAGTGCCAAAAGAAATAGCTGGTTTAATGCTGTCAGCGATTGTTTCTGACACATTACTATTCAAATCACCTACTTGTACTGAAGAAGATGTAGCAGCAGCAAAAGAGCTTGCTGAGGTGGCTAACGTTGATTTAGACAGCTATGGGCTAGCGATGTTAAAAGCTGGAACTAACTTGGCTGATAAATCAGAAGCTGAGCTATTAGACTTGGATGCAAAAAGCTTCCCAATGGCGGATAAAATAGTCCGAGTTGCTCAAGTAAATACCGTTGATTTAGACGAGGTATTTGCGCGTCAAGATGCATTAAAAGCAGCCATGATTGCTGAAAATGCTGAGAAGGGTTATGATCTGTTCTTGTTGTTGGTTACCAACATTTTGAATTCAGACTCTGAATTATTAGTAGCTGGTGAACCGCGTGAGAAAGTGATTGAAGCCTTCAACGTTCAATTAGCCGATGATCGGGCCTTCTTGCCAGGTGTCGTTTCTCGTAAGAAACAGGTTGTTCCTCAATTGACAGCCGCTTTTGAAGCTTAAGAGTTAAGAAGAGGATTTAAAAATCCTCTTTTTTTGTATATTTTTTTAATTGGGACTATACTTTGAAATGGAGTTATTATGGATATTTTAACAACTAATCAACAATTAAAAAGGAGTCTTTCCGATCCAGCAACAAATAGATTGATTGCTTACTTTTATCAGTTGGAGCACCCTGTGATTCTGAGGGAAATACGTTCTGTGTTTTCGGAGGATGTGCAGTTGGATAAGCGTTTGGATTTGTTGATTCAGACGGGTGTAGTGGAACGGAAAGATCGGCGTTATCGCTTGCTCTTGCCGGTTTATCAAGATTTTCCCCAGAGTGCTTTGTACAATCAATTAACACAATTAATTGGGACGGATGAGTTAATCAGTTTTGTAGAACAGTTTTATCCAGAAGAATTAGCGGGACCATTGGCCGTGACCTTTGATCTGCCATGTAGAACTCTTTTAGAGAATAATTCCTATGAACTGGTTACGTTGAACGCTCAGGGGATTACTTCACTTACATTGCCCAATTATTTCTATTATCAGCAGGAGAAACGACCTGAGTCATTCGGGTCTCTGGAAAAGCTTCTAGGTGATGTACATCCAGGTTTCTTTTTTAATCAGGTGGAGCTTTTACTTGCGGCACTTTTAAAGGGAAAACAACCGAAAAGAAATTCAATCTTCCTAAAAAGTTTAGTCATGACTGAGGTTGCTTCATCTGGCCCTGAATGGAAGCTTGAAGTACCAGTGGTACAGGAGAAGGCTGAACTGGGAGAGGTTGCTAGTTTGTGGCAGCAATACGATGAAACGGAACGCTACTTTGCTTTTTATCAGCTTTTGCTGCGTTTGTTAGGATCAAAAGACTCTTTCACCTACATTATTCAAAAGAAGGCGTAATAAATGAAAAAAATAGCCAAGCTTGTTGCTTTGCTTCTCTCATTTTTGTCAGTAATCGGGTTGGTTTATTATGCTCAGATTCGTTACTTCAGCCCGGGCACCCTAACCAAACAAAAAGGGGTGCGCTATTCTAATACCCCAACTGTTTTTATTCATGGTTATCAAGGGAGCTCACTTTCTTTTGGGCCCTTGTTGAAGCAATTGGAGTCGGAGAATATTGCTAAGCGAGAGATGACCATCGTAGTGAAGTCCGATGGAAAGCTTTCTGTCGAAGGGGAGCTGACTAATAATCACGACAACCCAACTATTATGGTCTTATTCAGTGAAGACGTGACGGACGAGATTCAACAAAGTAAGTGGATTGCTAAAGTCATGCATTATCTATATCAACAACATGTGACCACGTTAAATTTGGTTGCTCATTCAATGGGGGGGGTATCTACCTTAAGATACCTGCTGGAATATGCTGACAGCAAGGTACCTAGAGTAGCAAAATTAGTAACGATCGCAGCTCCCTTTAACGATCTGGAAATTGCGGAGGATACAGAAGAGATTTTTGCCTATGAACTAACGGAGGATGGACCAGTTGGTCAGACTCCGATCTATGAATATTTTGACCAAGCTATGAATCGGTTGCCAAATAACTTAGCCATCTTAAACGTGGCTGGAGATTTGCAGGATGGGACAGACAGTGATGGTTCAGTTTCTACCCACAGTGCGTTCTCTTTGCGTTTTTTATTGCAAAAACATACTAAAAACTATCAGGAATTGCTGATCAAAGGAAGAAGTGGGGGTCACTCTGCGATTACCCGCAGTAAGAAGCTTCGAGACAATATAATCGCTTTTTTATGGCGCTAGCATAACTAGAAAAACCGGTGAGAGAACGATCTCGCCGGTTTTTCTAGTTTTCAGTACTGGATGCTAAGGTGTATTTTGCCGTTTTCTCAACTTTTTGGTCCAGAAACCACCTGAAATATATTTAGGTTCATAGGAAATGATGAAGGCTCGACCTTCAACTTCTTTAATCAAACGATAAAGATTTTGCTCTGTTTTTCGGGGAGACAAAATTTCAAGGACCATTCGTTCACCTTCCAGTCCTTCGGCATAAGATTGAGTGACACCGTAGCCGTTATCCCGCAAGATACGGGGCAGACTCTTTTCTTGTTCAGTATTTGTAGGCAGGATGACAGTAACCATCATGTAGCCTAATGCCAGCTTATCTTCAATTTTAATGCCAACACTAATTCCGATAGCATAGCCTAAGGCGTAAGCGAACAGATTGATTGGGTTATCCAGCCGATCCAGCACCATTGAAAGACCCATAATGTAAATAGTAATCTCAATCATACTTAATAAGGGGGCCAATATGCGGTAGCCCTTCATCGTCAGCATAAAACGGATGGTATTCAGCGCTACGTAGGCAAAATTAATGCCAAAGGTCATCAGAAGCATCAGTGGATCTAACATGATAAATTCCCCCTCTCTTTCTAGGGTATCGGTTCTGTTATCAAAAGGCAAATACTATTGTTTATCACTAATAAATCCAAATAATTAAATAACGTTAGTAATAATTACGATTGTTATTTGTCTCTTTTAGAATTATTATAGACAAAAAACGAAAAAAACGAAATAAAATAACCATTATGATATAGCATTTCAATTCTAAGTATATTATAATGAAATTAGAATGATGTTAATGCTTATTTTATTCCGTCAAATCAAGGGTTTAACCTGAATTATTTGCGGAAGTATGTTATTATAAAGTAGAAGGGTCGAATACAAAATGAGGAAACGTTCATTCTTTGAAAGCAAAATTTTATTCTTTTTCACAAAAAATAGTTAAGGTGATGAGCATGGAAGAAAAGATTAACGAACTATCCGCAGAAATAAGTCGCGCAAAAAATAACTTTTTGACCGGTGAGAATTATTACGTGCAGCATTTGTTGGGAGCACATAGAATTTCAGAAGGTAACTACTGCTTCCGTGTCTGGGCACCTGAGGCTAAAGCTGTTTTTTTAGTGGGGGATTTTAACGATTGGGAAAACACACTTTCAATGAATCTTGATGCTGAAACAGGAATTTGGGAAATTATCACCGACCAACCTAAAGAGGGCGATCTCTACAAATTTAACGTTCGACAGTCGAATGGGCGAGAGATCATGAAAATTGATCCTTTTGCAATCCGTTTTGAAAAAAGACCCGGGGATGCAGCAGTACTATATACAATTCCTGAAAAAAAGTGGCGTGATGGACTATGGCGTGGACGTAGTAAACGAACCAATGCGCTAAAAAGACCGATGAGCGTTTATGAGGTTCATGCTAGCTCTTGGAAACATCATGAAGATGGAACCCCCTACAGCTTTGGTGATCTTACCAAGGAGCTCGTACCTTATTTAGCTGAAATGGGTTATACCCATGTAGAATTTTTACCTT
This sequence comes from Enterococcus sp. AZ071, assembly GCF_050499065.1. Lineage (NCBI taxonomy): Bacteria > Bacillati > Bacillota > Bacilli > Lactobacillales > Enterococcaceae > Enterococcus > Enterococcus sp. AZ071. The sequence continues at coordinate 1,258,626 of NZ_JBIPAS010000001.1, read as the reverse complement.
TAATGGAACACCCGTTGGGTCGTTCATGGGGGTATCAGCTGATTGGCTATTTTGCTTTGAGCTCCTATTATGGAACACCCGAGGAGTTTCAGGAGTTTGTTGAAGCCTGCCACTTAAATAATATTGGAGTTTTTGTCGATTGGGTTCCTGGTCATTTCTGTATTAATGATGATACGCTGCCTTATTATGACGGGACAGCACAATTTGAATACAGTGATCCTGACCGTGCGAAAAATGTTCGTTGGGGGTCGATTAATTTTGACCTAGGCAAACCACAAGTGCAAAGTTTCTTAATTTCCAGCGCTTTGTTCTGGATTGAGCTTTATCACATTGATGGTATTCGAGTGGATGCAGTATCCAGCATGTTGTACCGAGACTATGACGATGGCCCTTGGACACCGAATCACGAAGGCGGCAATCGAAATTTTGAAGGCTACTATTTCTTACAGAAGCTTAATTCGGTCATTAAGTTGGCCCACCCAAATGTTTTGATGATTGCTGAGGAAAGTTCTTCTGAGACCCAAATTACCGGAATGACCGAGACGGGCGCTTTAGGGTTTGATTATAAGTGGAACATGGGTTGGATGAATGACGTGCTGCGTTTTTATGAGATGGATCCGATTTTCCGTAAAGATCATTTCAATTTAGTCACTTTCTCTTTTATGTATATGATGCAGGAGAATTATATTTTGCCGTTGTCACATGACGAAGTGGTTCATGGGAAGAAGAGCCTAATGCACAAGATGTGGGGTGATCGGTACAAACAGTTTTCTCAGTTGCGCAACTTGTATACCTACTTTATGACCCACCCTGGGAAAAAATTGCTATTTATGGGAAGCGAATGGGGACAATTTCTAGAATGGAAGTTTGATGAAAGTTTAGAGTGGATAGACCTGAATGATTCGCTAAACAACCGCATGCAGCAATTCACCGCTGCACTCAATGATTTTTATAAAAACCAGCCGGCCTTATGGGAGCTGGAGAATACCTACGATACGATCGAAATCATTGATGCCGATAACACTTCAGAATCAGTACTTTCTTATTTACGACAAGGAAAACGCAAAAAAGACTTTTTAATTGTTGTGTTGAATATGACACCTGTAGAACGCAAAGATTTCCATATTGGGGTTCCTTATCCAGGTACTTATAAAGAAATTTGGAACACAGAAATGGAAGAATTTGGTGGTACTTGGACTAAGCACAATGAAGATTGTGAAAGTGAACCAAGTGCATTTAAAAATTATGAGCAGCTAATCCGAACCACGATACCTGCTTTTGGCGCAGTCATTTTCAAACCTGAGTCAATTGTTTTAAAACGGAAAAACAAATAATAATTTGAGAGGAGGTTGATGAAGGATTTCCTTCATCATCCAAAAATGAAAACAGAAATTTTAGCTATGATTTTAGCTGGGGGAAAAGGGTCACGTTTGGGTAAGTTAACACAAAATATTGCCAAACCGGCAGTCCCTTTCGGCGGAAGATATCGAATCATTGATTTTACTTTAAGCAATTGTATTAATTCTGGCATAAATAATGTGGGAGTTGTCACACAATATCAACCACTTGCCTTAAATAGTCATATCGGGAACGGGTCCAGCTGGGGCTTTGACAGTTTAAATGCTGGCGTTACCATATTGCAGCCTTATTCAAGTAATGATGGCAGCAAGTGGTTTGAAGGGACTGCTCATGCCATCTATCAAAATATGGATTATATCGACCAAATGGATCCACAATATGTGTTGATATTGTCAGGCGACCATATATATAAGATGGATTATGAAGCGATGCTTGAGAACCACAAAGAAAACAACGCTGCTCTTACAGTGGCGGTTATTGGTGTGCCGATTGAAGAGGCCTCTCGTTTCGGTATTATGAACACCGATGAAAACGATCGAATCATTGAATTTGAGGAAAAACCAGAAGAGCCTAAGAGTGATCTGGCCTCAATGGGGATTTACATCTTCAACTGGAGTCGTTTGCGCAGCATGCTGTTAAACAGTTACCAAAAAGATGATCACATGCTTGACTTTGGTAAGCATGTAATTCCAGCTTATCTGGAAGGTGGAGATAACGTCTTTGCGTATCGCTTTGAAGGCTACTGGAAGGATGTTGGAACGATTGATTCTCTATGGGAAACCAGCATGGAATTTATTGATCCGGATCACAGCTTAAACATCCGGGATAAAACTTGGCGTATTTCAGCTAAAAATACTATTTCACCACCGCATTTCTTTACGGATACAGCCGATGTCAAGGACTCATTAGTGGTTGATGGTTGTTACGTTGCTGGTGAGGTGAATCACAGTATTTTATCTAGCGATGTTCAGATAAAAGAGGGTGCTGAGGTGAGAGACAGTGTGATTATGCCAGGTGCAACCATTGGCAGGAATGCAAAAATTAACAGAGCTATTGTCGGTGAACATGCGATCATAGGTGATAACGCTGTTGTAAATGGCGAAGAGGAAATCGCTGTTGTCGGTTATTCAGAAGTGATTGGAGTGTCGATTGATGAGAGCTAATAAAATGTGTGCCATTTTAGGGAATGTACATGAATGCCAAGAATTAATGCCTTTAACAGAGAAACGTCCATTGGCAACGTTACCGTTTGATTGTAAATATCGTATACTGGACTTTACTTTATCTAACGTGGTGAATGCTAACGTGAAATCAGTATACATGGTATTTAACCAAGGATTAACGCAATCAGTTTTTGATCATATTGGCGGCGGTCGTGAATGGCATTTAGATAGTGTGGACAGTCGTTATTTCATCCATTTCTATCAAGACTTTTTACAAAAGCGGGCAGAAGGCCGTCCTTATTATGAAGCTGCAATTGATTATTTGAAAAAATCAAAAAGCAAGTATACAGTGTTTATCGGCAATAAAATGCTGTGCAACATTGATCTTCGGGCTGTTTTAAAGATTCATCAGCAGCACGATAGTGAAATAACTGTCGTGTATAAAAAGATGCCAACGAACCAAATTGCTTATCAAGACATCATTTTAGATATTGATGAACATGGAGTAGTTGATGGGCATCATGCTTATTTTGATGATGCTGCAGAATCAGAATCCAAAAATCTGAGCATGAACATTTTTATTGTTCGTACCGATTGGTTAATCAATGCATTAGCAGATGGACAGAAAAAAGGCACCCCCGTTGCCATTCAAGATTTCTTGACTTTATGTATGGATAATCATAAAACTTCAGCTTATGAATATACTGGTTTTCTGAGTAATATTTTTGATGTAAAAGCCTATTATGATGCGAATATGGCTATGCTGGACTCTAAGAAATTTACTTCTTTGTTGTATTCGAATCAAAAAATCTATACAAAACTGAAAAATGAAGTGGCAACCTATTATGCACCAACTTCGGATGTCCACAATAGTCAATTTGCTACCGGCTGTATTGTTAAAGGGAAAGTAAGAAACTCTCTATTCTCTCGCAGTTCAATCGTTGAAGAAGGTGCGGAAGTACGGGATTCTATTGTTATGGCAAGTGCTGTTATCAACCAAGGTGCGGAAGTCTCTTATGCCATACTAGATAAGCATGTTAAAGTTGACCCTGGCGTGAAAATTGTTGGAACACCTGAGAAGCCGCTTGTGATTAAAAAGAATACTCATGTCACAAGTGATATCTATGGAGGAACAGCGTAATGAAAATTTTATTTGCTGCAGCAGAATGCGCTCCTTTTTTCAAAACAGGGGGATTGGGCGATGTAGCAGGTGCTTTGCCGAAAGCATTAAAGGAAAAGGGTGCAGAGATTCGAGTGGTTTTACCCTATTTTTCCAAGATGGGGGAACAATACAAGTCGAAGACAGAGGACTTGTTCAATTTTGAGGTAGAGGTAGGTTGGCGCAAGCAATATTGCGGCGTTAAGTACTTAAAGCACCAAGGAATTGATTACTACTTTATCGATAATATGTATTATTTTAATCGACCGAACTTGTATGGTGATTATGATGATGGGGAGCGTTTTGCTTTCTTTCAAATGGCTGTAATTGAAATGATGGAGAAGATTGATTATATTCCAGATGTGATTCATGTGAATGACTACCACACAGCGATGATTCCTTTCCTCTTAAAGGAAAAATATCGTTGGATTCAAGCCTATCAACAGATTCGTACAGTGTTAACAATTCATAATATTGAATTTCAGGGACAGTATGACAGCTCGATCATGGCCGATTTATTTGGTATGGGTATGGAGCGATATGCTGACGGAACGATTCGTTACAATAATTGTGTTAATTTTATGAAGGCCGGTATTCTGTATGCGGATCGCGTAACTACGGTGAGCCCTTCTTACGCCGAGGAGATCAAAACACCTGGATTTGGTTCAGGCTTAGATGTAATCTTACGTATGGAAAGTGGAAAATTAAGCGGGATTGTTAATGGGATTGATTACGAAATGTTTGATCCAACAACTGATCCAGCGATCTTTACTCATTATGACAGTAAACAGTTGGATAAGAAATTCGAAAACAAAACTCAACTTCAAGAATTGCTGGGACTTCCGGTTCGTAAAGATGTTCCTATGATGGGCATTGTTAGTCGTTTGACTTATCAAAAGGGCTTCCATCTGCTGCTGCAGGAAATGGAAAATTTGATGCAATTTGATGTGCAATTAGTTTTAATAGGAACGGGAGATCCAGATTATGAGCGGGGCTTCCGTTACTTCGGGGAAAAATACCCAGAAAAAGCCAGTATTCAAATCGCCTTTGATGTACAATTAGCTCAGAAGGTTTATGCTGGTGCTGACATGTTCCTGATGCCATCCGCTTTCGAGCCCTGCGGACTTTCGCAAATGATTTCGATGCGGTATGGAACTTTACCGGTGATTCATGAAATCGGCGGGTTAAAGGATACTGTACAGCCATATAATCCAATAACCAACGAAGGAACGGGCTTTGGTTTTGTTGATTATCAATCTTATTTCTTAATGAATACCTTGAAGCAAGCAATTGAGCTTTATCAACAGGAGCCAAAGGTATGGAAGAAATTGATGAACAACGCAATGGCAAAGGATTTCAGTTGGGATGTTTCCAGCCAACGCTATCTAGAGTTGTATCAACAAATCAGTTAAACGGTCAGAATCTCCGGCTGGATTAGTCGTAGGTTCTGATTTTTTAAATTAAATAAATATTGAGTGTGTCAAAACAGGAAGAATTAGTGGCACATCAGTTGATTTACCAAGTGTTTCTTAGTCATAAAGGAGAAAATCAAGTGGAAAAAAACGAATTCAAAAAGCAGTTTAAAAAAAGATTGGCAGAAAAGTTTGCTATGGAAGTGAAAGATGCTTCAGCTAACGAACTATACCAAACGTTAGGATCGATTATGACCGCTAATTATTCACAGGATTGGCGACAGACTTGGCAAGATTACCGCGATCAGCAACAGAAACAAACTTACTATTTTTCGATTGAATTTCTACCAGGGAAAATGCTTAAAAGTAATTTATTAAACATGGGCTGGTTGGAAATGATTGAAGAAGCTTTGCAAGAGATGGGAATTTCCTTGAATGACTTAGCAGAAATTGAGCCTGATATGGCCTTGGGAAATGGCGGTTTAGGACGATTGGCTTCTTGTTTCATGGACTCAATTGCTTCTTGCGGGTTACCTGGAAATGGAAATGGAATTCGCTACGAATACGGCTTGTTTAAGCAACGTTTCGTGGACGGCTATCAGGTGGAGCTGCCAGACGAATGGCTGCAAAAAGGGAATATCTGGGAAATCAGAAAAGAAAGCAAAGCTGTAGACGTTCATTTTGGCGGTAACGTTTATTTGCGGGAAAATACTAAAGGTCAGTTAAGACCAGTTTATGAAGATGGGTATAGTGTTCGGGCGGTACCTTACGATACTGGAATGGTGGGCTATCAGAATAATATCGTCAATACTATGCGCTTGTGGAGTGTAGAAATTCCTGCCGAGGAAGAAGATCGCTACCGAAGCATTGAGGATCGGCGAATGATTAAGGATTTAACCTCAGTTTTATATCCAGACGATTCGAATGATGCTGGCCGTAAGCTGCGTTTGTCGCAGGAATACTTCTTTGTTTCTGCTGGAGTACAGAGTATTTTGCGCTACTATAAACGACTAGGCTTTTCTTTCGATCAAATCAATCAATACATTGCGATTCATATTAATGATACTCATCCAGCAATGTGTGTCGCAGAATTCATGCGTTTATTGGTAGATGAAGAAGGATTACCTTGGGAAAAGGCATGGAACTTAACGGTTAAGGTGATGAGCTACACCAATCATACCATCATGGCTGAAGCGCTGGAAAAATGGTCAATTCCGATGATGAAAGAGGTTTGTCCACGGATTTACCAAATCATTGAGGAAATTGATCGTCGATTTGTCGCTGAAATGACAGGGGTTCAGCCGTTTGATTTGATCGAACGTACCCGGATTATTCAGCATGGTCAGATCCATATGGCACATTTAGCAATTATTGGCTCTCATTCAACTAACGGAGTAGCCAAATTGCATTCTGATCTGCTGAAGGGAGTTGTATTGCATGACTTCTATGTACTGTATCCAGCTCGTTTTAACAACAAAACTAATGGGATAGCTCAAAGACGATGGTCACAGTTAGCCAATCGCAGTATGACAAAGGTGTTAAACAATACGATCGGTACCTCATGGAACAGTGATCCTAAAGATTTGCGCCTTTTAATGAATTATGTGGATGATGACAAGGTATTGGATGCTTTAGATGAAGCCAAACATGAAAATAAAATAAATTTAGCAGAATATATTAAGCAAGTAAAAGGGATCGAAGTGTCTCCAGATGCCATTTTTGATGTACAAATCAAACGACTGCATGCCTACAAACGGCAATTGCTAAACCTATTACACATTGTGAAGCTGTATTTTGATTTGAAGGAAAATCCCAATTTGCCGATTCATCCAAGAGTCTTTATTTTTGGTGCTAAAGCCGCGCCAAGCTATCATTATGCTAAATCAGTGATTAAGGTCATTAATGAGACAGCAAACTTAATTAACAACGATCAAACGATCAATGGCAAATTGAAAATCGTCTTTTTGGAGAACTACAATGTGACCTTAGCTGAACGAATTATTCCAGCTGCGGATGTGAGTGAACAAATTTCACTGGCTTCAAAAGAGGCGTCTGGAACTTCAAATATGAAGTTAATGCTAAATGGCGCTGTGACGGTCGCGACTTTAGATGGCGCCAACATTGAAATTCGTGATGCTGTTGGAGATGAAAATATCTCAATTTTCGGGTTGACTGAAACAGAAGTATATCGTTACTATCAAGAGCACAACTATAATTCTTCTGAGCTTTATCATAACGATCCGGTGATTCATAAAGTCCTAAATGCTTTTGTGGATGGAACGATTCCTAATATCACGGTGGAAGGACAAGAAATTATCGATTCCTTGATAAAATATAATGACGAATTCTTTGTCCTACGCGATTTTGATGCCTATTGCGATGCGCAGGAATCAATTAATGAGGCTTATCAGGATCGACGACGTTGGAAGCAAATCAGTCTGAGAAATATTGCCAATGCCGGACGATTCTCTTCCGATGAAACGGTGAAACGTTATGCCGAAGATATTTGGCAAATAGAACCAGTTTTTGCTCATGACAGCGAAAGAGGAGCGAAACAACATGGCACATATTTATTATAATTCATGGATGGAACGTTACAAATTTCCTTTTGGTGCAGTAAAGGAAGGCAAGCGAGTCGATTTTTGGATCTCGGTTCCTTCCGAACTGGAGACCAGTGTCTTCTTTGTTGTTCGCAAAGAAGGCAGCAGTATTGGTAAAATCAGTTTTCCGATGAATAAGGCCGAAGAGGATCGCTACCATTATCAATACAAGGTTGATCAAGGCAGCGGCTTGTATTTTTACTATTTCAAAATTGTTCATTTTTGTCCGGATGGCAGTAAACGCACCTTGTTCTACGGTTTTGATGGACAAGGGGGCGAAGGGAAAATTGAACATCAAGAATCCGAGGTAGGTTCTTATCAGATGACTTGCTTTGAGAAGGCAGAAATTGCGCCCAGCTGGTATCGTGAAGCGGTTTTTTATCAAATCTTTCCTGATCGATTTGCGAATGGAAATCCCAATGGCGAAATCAGTTCACCTAAAAAAAATTCGTTTATCTATGCAACTGAAGATGACGAACCCATGTATATCCGCAATAAAGATCAGGAAGTGGTTCGCTGGGATTTCTTCGGCGGAAATTTAAAGGGAATTACTCAAAAGATTTCGTATTTTCAGGAATTAGGCATTACAGCTTTGTATCTGAATCCTATTTTTGAAGCCAGCAGCAATCATCGCTATGATACCAATGATTATTTTGCGATTGATCCAGTGCTGGGAACAGAAAAAGATTTTGTAGAAATGCTGCAGGCTTTACATCAGGCTGGAATTTCAGTAATTTTAGATGGCGTATTTTCGCATGTCGGTAGGAACAGTCGTTACTTTAACCAAGCTGGACTTTATGGCGAAAAGGAAGGTGCTACTCGTAATCCGGACAGTCCTTATTATCCATGGTTCAAATTTAAGCAGTACCCTAATGATTACGAAGCATGGTGGGGTGTTGCTGACCTTCCAGAAGTTGATAAAAATAATAAAAGCTTTCAGGAATTTATTTATGGTGATGTCGAAAGTGTCCTAGCTAAGTGGACCACAATAGGTGTTGATGGCTGGCGGTTAGATGTTGCTGATGAATTAACGGATGAATTTATTGGTGGAATTCGCAAAAATTTATTGGGGTATCAAGATAAAATATTAATTGGCGAAGTTTGGGAGGATGCCTCCAATAAAATCGCTTATGATCAAAGAAGAAGATATGTTTTTGGCGATCATTTGCAAGGAGTCATGAACTATCCGCTGCGACAGCAGATTATGGATGTTTTGAATCAAACCCGTTCTTTTGAAAAAGTTTGCCAGGAAATGATTCGTTATCAAGAAAATTATCCGGAAGACTTCTATTATAATCAATTGAACAATATTGGCACTCATGATACCGAACGAATCTTGACGATGCTAGAGGGCTCCATTGATAAATTGAGTCATGCCTGGGGACTATTATTTATGATGCCAGGAATTCCATGTGTTTATTATGGTGATGAAGCTGGTTTAACTGGCGGGAAGGATCCAGAAAATCGCAAGTTCTTTCCTTGGCAGAATGTTAACCAACGTATTTATACTTCCTGTAAAAATTGGATTCAGCGCCGGAAAAAGTATGGCTCAATGAAATATGGTGAATTTTTCCCAGTCTATTCGTTGGAGAATGATATTTTTGGCATAATCCGCTATAATGCTGAAGAATATACCGTTTATTTAGTGAATGTTTCTGATCACTCCCGTAAGATTCAAATGGAAGACTTAGCGAGTCCTCGTCAGTATCGTGGCGAGTATACAATTTTGCAGGAGTTGAGTGAGGGAATCGAACTGGCTCCTCATCAGGAGTATTTCGCTGCTAAATCTTTAGTCGAATAAAGGTTTCTGTAAAGACTTTTATCAATTGCTAAGCTTTTTTTCGTCATTTGTGCTAAACTAATAAGAAATCAGAAAACGAGGATGGTTTTTATGGAAAATCAACCATTTGGCGGAAGACGCGCACGCTTTCCAGCCTATGACGATGATAAAGGTGTAAAATTGAATCAAGGCAGTCAGCGGGTATTGTTTGATGGTAACGACGATTTTATTACTGATTATAAATTAGATGCGAAAGAAGTATTGGAACGGGCAAATCGTCACACCACTCGTTCTCGCAGAGTACAAGTGGATGAAAAGCCGCGGGAAGAATTGGATCGGCACCGGATTAATCTGCCAACGTATGAAACACGGGCTCGTGAACAAAAGCGTGCGCCACGTTCGCTGTTTGCGGATTCTAAACCTGTTACCGAAAGTAACAAGAAGGTCAGTTTTCGCGAGGAGACACGAAATGCCACGCCTTTCAAACCCAAACACGTTCCAGAATCGCTAATTCCTGATGAACCGGAGGATGCGATTCCATTGCAGGAGCTTTATACCAGCATGCGCAGTTCAAAGCAGTCTTATCTGCTATTTGACACTGGGGAAACAGCTTCACATCAGCCATCTATTCAGACAAAAGATGCGAAACATCGACACTCGTCTCGATTAGATCGATCGCTGCAAGGAATTATGACAGACGATACGCGAATTTTAGAAAACAGTAAATATTTCCATGAATAAGGAGGATACCTTGTATCTTCCTATTCTTTTGAGGTGAGTAAATTGAACAATCCATTTGATGAAAAAATTGAACAGTTACGCAAAGGTGAAATCGAAACGATTGAAGTTTCCAAAGACGAATTTTTTATGTTTCGTGAAGCTTGGATCAACCAAGAAGATAAAAAATATTTTCGCGGTATTGCGGGTTTAAATGGCAATATCGTTTATGTCTATGATACGACAACCGTTTAAAAATTGACTTTTTTTACGATTATCGCTATGATAAAAAAGATTTCGCGGAAGTGATGGAATGGCAGACATGCAAGATTGAGGGTCTTGTGAGCGTAAGGCTCGTGTGGGTTCAAATCCCATTTTCCGCATAAAGATAAGTAAAGTCAGAGCCAATCAACATTGTGAGGATGTTGGTTGGCTTTTTTGTACGCTCATTTTTTATGGAAATTTAGGAACTGAGTTGTTTAATGACCAATCAAAATTTTTAGAAAAAATAGTTAGAAAGATAAGTTTGAGCTTTCTGGCTCAAGAGATAATAGTATGCTATTTACAAGGACATATGTTCACCATGGACGCATGGTAAAAATAGAATGGAGGGAAAGTATGGCAATAAACTGGGGCTGGCCGTTTCCTAAAGTGGGAGAAGGCAACTTCTTAGGCGGTCAACTATTTGGCAAAAATCCAGGTGGGGAATTTAGACCCAATGGATTCCACAATGGACTTGATTTCGGTTCGATTGACCATCCAGGAAATGAAATCTGTGCAGCACATGCGGGAAAAGTAGTTTTTGCTGGCTGGGCACCGTCTGGATACGAAGCACTCGGAACAGTGATTGCTACTAAGAGTGATGATGGATATTATGTGGTTTATCAAGAATTCGGTACTAGCACTGCAAATGTACATGTAAAAATAGGCGATTTGATAACACTCGGTCAAGTAATTGGAACAAGGAATACCAGTCATTTGCACCTTGGGATTACAAAGAAAGACTGGTTACAGGCTCAATCAAGTGCATTTTCTAATGACGGAACATGGTTAGATCCGCTAAAAATTATTCGTGAAGGACTTAAGGATGACGGTCAAATTAGTATAGAGGAGGATAAAAATTTGCTTATTTATTGGAAACAGCAAAAAGTAGGTTCAACAGTCTATGATGCCTACTTGCTAAATGGAAACAAAAGAATGTATATTCATAACAATACTTTATTGAACGAATGTCGAGTACTGACTCGTTTATACGGAAATACGAAAGAAGAGCGTTTTTACAATGACGCCTATCGAGTATTGGCATTAGAAGCAACAACCGACCTTGTAGAATTTAAATATTATGCTAATAAGTAATTTAAATTCGGATAGGTGATCAAGTTCTAGCCGTAATTGGCTAGGACTTTTTACTTATCCTCCAAGTGACAAAACTGTTAGCTGGAAATACAACCTGAGACTGAACAGTTAAACTCTTTCTTTCGTTATGCTTAGTTCCATAGAAGAAAGGAAGATGTTTAATGAGTATCCTAAGAAAAATGGTCGCAGTAATCCTGATGGGAGGAATTATTTTATATGGCAGTACCTTTTTTACGCGAAATTCATCAAGTGAAATTGCGGGTGTCATGGATCAGCTTAATCCCCTAGTGAGTACGGGCGAGCTTTATGTGAAAACAGAAAAGCCTCAAAGTGTTAACGAATATGGAACGGCTGCATATCAACAAACTGCAGCGAATGCAGATGGCAAGACGAGACCTGTTGCTTTCAATGGGCTGAGCGAGTTGAAAGTAGACCATTATTTGAAGCTAACCAATAAAGGTGCCCATATTGAGAACTATGAAGAGGTTCCTAAGGATCAGGTTCCAGAGAAAGCCCTGCAGCAAATTGACAAATAAAAGCTATTAATTATAACTATAATTCAGGCATCTCTTCATGACAGTGACATTGAAGCAATGTATATTCTGTAATGAAACTCTTTCAATTTGCCAGAAAAATCCATCCAAGTTCAGCTGTAGGTTACTAATTTTAAAAGCTCTCTCGCTTTTGAGTACATTTTTAGTTAAGTGTGCTTGCGAGGGATTTTTTGTTCGTAAAATGAAAGCTTGCTAATCGTTATTTTTGCTCATTTAGAAGGACCCAGCTATTTCCGTTTATTCCGCTTTCGCTTCTTTTTACCACCGGTTTTATTTCGAAGGGCTTTTTCTAGTTCGAGGTTCCTGTCTTCTTTTGATTTACCGTCAAAAGGATTAAAATTTTTCCAGCTGCTCATTCGATCCATTGGGGGTTTAACAGGCTTCTTTTTAGATTTGGTTGCTTCATTTTTCTTATCCGTCTCTTTAGCTGGAGAAAATGTATTTGACTTGGATACTTTCGTAATTTCTGAGGCTTTACTATTAGACGCAGTGTTTTTAGTCGAAAGTTTTGCTTTTGTATCTTTTTTTTGCTGTTCTTGAATCACTTGCTTTGGTTCGTGTAAAGGGTCTTCTTCATTACGAATATCAAAGTCGCGGTACCGTTCATCGATAGCAAAATCCATCCAAACGACTTTAGTAAATTGACGCAAGCCATCCTTTTGAAAGATCGTTAACTCACCAAAGATATTCAAAATAGCCATTCGTTCTTTAGCAGAAAGAGGAGATACAACATTACTAAGATTCCAGTTATGCATTTTTCCATTTTCATCCAAAAAAGAAGTTTTCAAATTTAGTTTTCGTTCACCAATTTGTACACCAGAGGTTAAAGCTGGACGTAGAGGTTCAATATGCAATCGAGCTTCCGCGGTCAGTTGGTTATATTCGGCTTCATTCTTGTATAAGTGATTGATGACTATTTGCCACTCCTTACTCGAGAAATAGTCTTCAAAATAAATGCACAAGTGGCGTACAGAAGCATCTACTTCACCGTTCAAAAACACTTTACGCATTAAGTCCTTTGCCAAGTAGGAAAAATCTCCCGTATAAAAAGCGTTACGCAGCATAACTGCTACAGCCGCTTGAATAAGATGAGAAACATTCTTGGTTTGAGTATAAAAATCAGCAAATTTTAATTCTAAATTATTCCTGTTGCGAGTTCCAAAGATTGTTCGTTTATGAAGTTCAGTTGTTGTCATACCTACATCTCCCTTTTTTATACGCTTTCATTTGTAAAACGATTGGTCACACTTTTTCGATTCTATTTGCCATATTCAGATTTGTAAAAGAATAGTGGAATTCGTTTTCATGAATATCATATATAATCGTTTCAATAAAATCAATAGTAAAATCAAAAAAACGAATATCCAATATATTTACATAGTATTAAATAAATGGATTGGAACAGTTTTAGACAATTACAAAAAGCGCTAATTAGTAATCTTATTAAGCAGAAAGGGCCAATTTTTAGTATAGATTAGCCATTGTAATTCTATTGCTATAATTTTTTAAATTATTCGGAAAAATATTTCGATAAATTGTATGAGTCGATTAAATAAAGAACTGTAAAAAGACACAATCTTAATTTTGAGAAAGTATCTTTTTACATTCACGAAAGGCTTGGATAAGTTATTTTAGTACTAGCAATTGGTTGCTCTAGTTTCCTCCATAGGCTACAATAGGATAGAAAATGTGAATATGCATATTTTGGAGGAAATTGTACATGGAATCCATTGGACAAGTCTTAAAAGACTTCCGTAAACAACATGGAATGACACAAAAGGATTTATCACGCGATATTTGTTCGCAAAGTGTCTTGAGTCGAATCGAGAACAATGAAGAAATTCCTAATATCCTGGTGATGCAACAGCTTTGCCAACGCTTGGGTATTACGATTGATCAATTAATGGTGGATTTTTTACCGAAAGAACTGCTGCTGAGGAAGTATTTTCAAAAAATGTATTTCTTAATGCGCCATCAGCGATTTGCTGAAATTCGGGCTATCCTAAATTATTTAGAGGAAAAACGTCGGATTGTTTTGGATAAGGATCTGCAGCAGTTTTATTACTTTAAAGCTGTTTGCGCTTTTTATTTAGATAATAATCCTAAGCAGGCCTTAGATAATGCTCGAAAGGGCTTGGATATTTCGGTTTCGAAGAAGTATCAAGGGTATTTCGATAGTAAAATATTATTGATGGCCTTCGCGGCTAAAATGAACGATCGGCTGGAAAAAAATGAGGAAGCTGATCGACTGTATAACAAAAGTATTGAACTCTTTGAAACCACGATGTGTGACTATACAGAAAAGATTGAATTGAGTGAATTATTTTTGGATTATGCGTTATTTCTACTAGGGCGTAATGAGTACCAGCAGGCTGACAAAATTATTGATTTGGGCTTGCGTTGGAATCAGCAGCAGGCCAGCTGCTACAAATTAAACGAGCTGTTAACCTTGAAAATGACGATTCTAAAAATGATCGGCGAGGACAAGGATTCACAACGGTATCGAGAGTGGTTAAATGCTACCACCAAATTAAGAGATTTCTTTTAAAATGGTCTACACCATTCTTGACAGAATCCCTGATCAGTAGTACTTTTAAACTATCAAGCAAGAAGGAGCGCTTAAGGATGAAAACATTTATTTATGCGGACAAATTCTTTTTGAAATCCGGCGTAAAAGAAGCAGGCTATTTAGAAATTACAGATGGAATTTTTGGTGATTATACGAAGGAACTACCTGATGCAGAGGCAAACGTAATTGACCAGTCAGGCAAGTGGATTGCACCAGGACTTGTGGATACTCATATACACGGCTTTAAAAACCATGATGTAATGGATAATGATGCAGAAGGCTTGAAAGTCATGTCTGAAGGACTTCTTTCCTGTGGTGTAACCAGTTTCTTGCCGACAACGTTAACTTCTACCAAGGAACGTTTGAAGGATGTTGCAGAAACGATCGGAAAAACCTACCAAGAAGTACCAGGTGCAAAAATTCAAGGGATTTACTTTGAAGGACCTTTCTTCACAGAAGAACATAAAGGGGCTCAAAACCCAAGCTATTTCGGCGATCCGGATGTAGATACCTTCAACGAATGGCAAGAAGCTTCTGGTGGTTTAATTAAAAAAATCGCCTTGGCACCTGAACGTAAAGGTGTCGAAGAGTTTGTCAAAACGGTGACGGATGAAGGTGTAGTGGTTTCTTTGGGACATTCAAATGCCACTTTGGAAGAAGCCCAAGCAGCGGTTGAGGCTGGAGCAAGTGTTTTTGTTCATGCATACAATGGCATGCGCGGTTTGAATCATCGTGAACCAGGAATGGTTGGCGCATTGCTATCATTGCAGCATGTTTTCTCTGAGCTGATATGTGATGGACACCATGTACACCCGCAAGCCGCTGAAATTTTAATGGAAAAAGCGGGACATGATCATGTGGCATTGATCACCGACTGTATGATGGCCGGCGGTATGCCAGATGGCAACTATAATCTAGGCGAATTTCCAGTTGTTGTAAAAGAAGGAACGGCTCGCTTAGAATCCGGTAATTTAGCTGGAAGTATTTTGAAGCTGAAGGAAGCAATCAAAAATGTAGTTGACTGGAATATTGCTACTCCAGAAGAAGCAATTATGATGGCAACTTATGTACCAGCTGTCAGCTGTAAAATTGATGACCATTGCGGTATGATTGCTAAAGGCAGAGCGGCCGATTTCATTGTGCTGCAACCAAATATGGAATTAGAAGCGACTTATTTAGATGGTGTTGAACGTTACCATAATTAAATGCAAAAGCTCGATCTGAACGGATCGATTTTGTAGGGACCTTGTAAATCCAAACCGGGTTTGCGAGGTCTTTTTGGTTTCCTTATGGTAGACTAATAAGGAGGAGGACGACACAACATGGGTTATATTGAAGTAATTAATGAAACGAAGCGTTACAAAATGGGAGAGACGGTGATTCATGCAAACGACAAAATTACCTTCACCATTGAAAAAGGAGAAATAGCAGTGATTCTAGGACCCAGCGGTGCTGGAAAATCAACTGTACTGAACATTTTGGGCGGTATGGATAGTTGCGATGAAGGGCAGGTAGTGGTAGATGGCACTGATATTGCCACTTTTAACAATAAAGAATTGACTACATATCGTCGCAACGATGTTGGGTTTGTTTTTCAATTTTACAATTTAGTTCCCAATTTAACAGCGAAGGAAAATGTGGAGCTGGCTTCACAGATTGTTTCGGATGCCTTGAATCCAACTGAAGTATTACGTTCTGTAGGTCTAGAAGAACGAATGGATAACTTTCCAGCGCAGCTTTCAGGTGGTGAGCAGCAGCGGGTTACTATTGCTCGGGCTTTGGCAAAACGGCCGAAGCTGTTATTGTGTGACGAACCGACTGGAGCATTGGACTTTGAAACAGGAAAACAAATACTAAAAATTTTGCAAGATACTGCTCGAAACTATGGCACAACAGTGGTAATTATCACTCATAATTCAGCAATTGCTCCAATGGCTAACCGCATTATTCGAATTAACGATGCGAAAGTCCGCAGTCAGAAACTGAATGATACGCCTCTTTCGATCGATGAGATACAGTGGTAAGGAGACGATGACATGAATAAGGTTTTATGGCTGACTAGTTTACGGGAGATTCTTCGCTCCAAAGCCCGTTTTTTGTCAATTTTAGGCATTGTTTTTCTAGGGGTGGCCTTCTTTGTTGGCTTAAGTGCGACTGGACCGGATATGATCCAAACGGCGGATGAATACTATCAAAAGCAGCAGTTAGCAGATGGACAAATTTTTACACCGTTGGGTATGAGTCAAGCAGCTCTTGATGACGTTAAGAAAATGGACCAAGTAGCTCATGCAGAAGGTCGTTATTTACAGGATGTTTTTCTGGCAGACAAAGATCAAACGATCCGCCTCTACAGCTACGATCAGGATCAGAAACTGAATCGATTAAAGGTCGTTAAAGGTCGTTTGCCTAAAAATGATCGAGAGATTGCTTTGGATGAAATTGCTGAGACAAATCATTCTTATCAGGTAGGAGACAACTTTTCTATTAAAGGTCAGGAGGATTCTTTAGCAAATCAAGAATTTACGGTTGTTGGTTTCGTGGAAAGTCCCCAATACATTGAGAATTTTTCGCGCGGAAATACAACGTTTGGCAAAGGCACGATTGATTTTTTTGCTATTCTGTCACCAGATAACTTCAAGCAACCAGTTTTTTCAGAAGTATTGGTTCAATATAAGAATTTAAAAGGAGTAACCGCCTATTCGAAAACTTACAAGGATCGCTGGGAGACCGATCAGGAGAAAACGGAAGAGGCATTAAAAAAGAATGGGGAGAAACGGCTGCAGGAGCTGAAAGAAACCAACCAGAAACAAATCGATGGAGCTAAGGCACAGCTGGAAGCAGGTAAGCTTGAAGCCACTCAGCAGACTCAGCAGCTAACTGAAGCTGAAAAGCGTCTAGAAACTGGAAAAAGTGAATATGCGGTCAGTCAGAAAGAATTTGAAGCTAAAAGCCAAGCTGCCCAGGCTCAAATTGACGAGCGAGCAAATCTTTTGGCTCCACAGCAGCAGGCCTTAACCGATCAAAAAGAAGAATTAAGCAAACTGCAGAATTTGGAGGAACGAAAGAAGCAAGCTGCTGAACAAACAGAGACTTTAAAAGTACAACGTGAGCAGGCTGTATCAGAGATGAACCAATTAACAGCTGAAAAAAGTCAATTAGAACAAATTCGTGATCAAGTTGCTCAAGGAAATATTCAGCAGTTGCAGGGGGTCGCGCAACAGCTGGGCGCACCAACCTTTGGTGATGTCATTCAGGCCGTTCAGCAGCAAGATGCACAGCAGGTTCAGACAACTGTCAACCAGCATTTAACCCGCATCAATACAGAAATTCAGCAACTACAGCCAAAAGTAACTGACTTGGAAGCTCAATGGGCAGAAAATCAACAGATTCTTGCAGCTGAGATTCCTTCAGCCGAAGAACTAACCACTATTCAAACTCAAATTGATGAGCTGGAAGACTGGTTAGCCACAGGGACACAACAGCTGGAAACCGCGAAAACGGAACTGGCAGCCAGTCAGAAGCAAGGAGAGGAACAGTTAGAAAAGGCTAAGAAACAGCTGGATCAGGCGCAGAAAACCTATGATGAAGGGCAAAAAGCTTTGCAAGCAGCTAATTCAGATACCTTGGGTAATGCGCAAAAGGAAATCGAGGAAAAAGAAACTGCTTTGGCTAAGCTTGATCAATTAGAATATACGGTTCAGGGCCGCAATGACAATCCTGGATACAAGGAATATCAGGACAATGCAGATCGAATTTCATCTTTGGCTACAGTATTCCCGTTAATTTTCTTTTTGATTGCCGCTTTAGTCACTTTGACAACCATGACGCGAATGGTTGAGGAAAAACGCAGTGAACTGGGAACCTTTAAAGCTCTGGGATACTGGAATCGGGAAATTTCGCTGAAGTTCATCCTATATGCGGCCTTAGCCGGTGGTGTCGGAGGGGGACTGGGCTTAGCAGTCGGCTTCTATCTTCTGCCAACTATTATCTTCAATGCTTATGGGCAGTTGTATAATTTGAATCAGGTTGTTACACCCTGGTATGTTAGTTATGCGGTTGCTGCCATGTTCGTTGCGTTGCTTTGTTCGGTTGGAACAGCCTTATTTGTCCTGCGTTACGATTTAAAAGCTACACCAGCAACGTTAATGCAGCCGCGGGCACCGAAAAAGGGTAAACGAATTTGGCTGGAACGAATAACTCCGATTTGGTCTCGTTTAACCTTTATCCAAAAGGTCACCATGCGGAATTTGTTCCGCTACAAACAGCGGATGCTGATGACGATTCTAGGAATCGCTGGCTGTATGTCGATGTTGATTACCGGTTTTGGTTTGAGGGATTCAATCGGAGATATTGTACCGATTCAGTTTGATAATATTTTGCAGTATCAAGGAACGGTTGTCTTTAGTGATCCATTATCTGAACAGGAAACAACGAATTATCAGCAAGAGTTAGATAAGTTATCTAATTTCAAGGATCATTTAGGCATGTCTACAGAGATGTTTACTGCGGAAACTGGTGAAGTGAATCAGCAGGAAATCTCTTTGCATGTACCAGAAGATAGTAAAAAGCTAAGCGAGTTTATTTCTTTTAATGATCGCAAAAGTCAAAAGACGTATCAGCTAACTGACCAAGGAGTCATTATTAATGAGAAGCTGGCAGAGCTATTTGAGCTGAAACGTGGCGATACATTAGCAATTAAGGCAACCGACGGGAAGAAATACAAGGTTAAAATCGCCAATATTGCTGAAAATTATGTAGGACACTTCATCTATATGACGCCAAAATATTACGATCAGCTATTTGGTCGGACACCGGATTACAATACGGATCTGCTGTTGTTTAACAAGCAGCCTCCAAGCAGTCAGGAAAATACGATTGGACAGCAATTGATGGGACGCGATAAAGTGATTAGTGTAGCCTTCTTGTCGGAATCACGAAACGCTTTGAAGGATACCGTAGAGAGTCTAAATGTAATTATGTGGGTATTAATTGTGTCAGCCGGACTATTAGCATTTATTGTGCTGTACAATCTAACCAACATCAATATTTCAGAGCGAATTCGCGAGCTGTCAACGATTAAAGTATTGGGCTTTTATAACAATGAGGTAGTGGCTTACGTTTATCGGGAAAATGTGTTGCTTACCTTAATTGGGATAGTTGCAGGCATGTTTTTAGGTAAAATTGAGCATCGCTACATCCTGAAAACTGTTGAATTAGATGTCACCATGTTCTCACCAGATATTCAACCATCAAGTTATCTGTATTCAGCTTTGATCACGCTATTCTTTGCTTTAGTTGTAGGTATATTAATGTACTTCAAACTGAAGAAAATCAATATGATTGAAGCCTTGAAGGCGAATGAATAAAAGAAAAAAAGAGGATCAGTCTTTCGACTGGTCCTCAATTTGTTGTCGGACTTTTTCCAGCATCTCGGAAAGTCCGGCTTCCTTCTTTCTTAATTCGATCAAATCTTCCTTGATTTGTTGTTCCTTTTCGATCTTCGGCGGGGTAACAATCCCATTTAATGAAATTGCAATAACCGTGCCGATAAAGGTATCCAGCACCCGGTTCAAGGCATAGATGGTTGATTCACCCTGAGGAATACTAAGAGAAATCAGCAACATAGTGGCAATGGCAGAAACAATTCCCGAGTTATTACCGATCCCGTCTGAGATGACGATTACCAGAATAACTAATAGCGGCAAAACGGTTAATTCCACATAAAAATCATTTTCAAAAAAAGCCTGTATGTAAAAATAAATCAGTGCCAGCAAACCGCCAATTGAATTGCCCAAAATCCGTGACCGGCCAAAAGAAAAGCTGGTATTCAGATCTTGACGCAAGGAAAAAACAGCTGCCAGTGCTGCGATCAGCGGACTACCGCGATCTAATACATGAAAAAGAAGGATACAGATCATTACAGCCAATGCTGTTTTGAATGTCCGCATCCCTAAACGGAAACGGCCAAGGTGCATGAGGGGTTCCTCCTATTATCTTCTTACTATTAGTTTAACGGAATCCCCACCAAAAGACTATAAAAAAAGACGCGATTCCATCACGTCTTAAGATTTCCATGCTTGAGTCATCTGATCCAGCAAATCAATTACATCTTTAGTGAAGTACAATGATTGATTTGGCAACTCCTGCTGTATCATTTTAACCATGTTTTCAATTTCATAATTCATCGCCTCAAGGGTAGAGCCGCTTTCGATAAATTCTTTCGTGCCATCATTAAAAAAGATTTGTGCTTTATCCGCTCGGGGATAATCATCCACCGTAATATAACCATTTTCGAAAGCAACGATTCCTTTTTTTGGCATTTTTGCTTGAAAGGTTAAACTAACGGAAGCTAGTTCATTTTTTTCGTTTTGCAGAATCGTTACCGATTGCTCATCAACACCTGTTGAGAAAGGCACCATGGCTGATGCAACTACGGTTGGTTGAGCAGTCATAAACCAGCGAGCAAAGGAAACCGCATAGGTACCAATATCTAACAAAGCTCCACCAGCTAATTCTGGATTAAAGAACCGGTTGTTCGGGTCGGGATCTTTGTAGCTACCAAAAGGTGCTTGGACCATTTTTAATTTGCCCAGTTTGCCAGTATCGATTAGTGAGTGTAGTTCATGGAATAACGGCATATTGAAGATCGTCATGGCTTCAGCTAAAATCAAGCCCTTTTGTTCAGCTAGTTCAATCGCTTCGTTCAACTCTTGCCGATTCATAGTGATGGCTTTTTCACACAGTACATGTTTTCCAGCAGTTAAGGCTTGCAAAACATGCTGAATATGTTGACGATTAGGTACAGCAACATAGATAATAGAGATAGCTGGATCTGCCAGCATTTCTTCATAGCTGCCGAAAGCTTTCGGTAAGTGATAGGTTTGGGCAAATTCTTCTGCTTTTTCCAAGGTGCGAGAAGCACAGGCAGTTAAGCGGCTAGTGGTTTGATCGAAGCTGTTCGCAAATTCATCAGCTATTTGTCCTAATCCAACAATGCCCCATTCAAGTTGTTCCATAAAATTCTCCTTTTCATATGCTTAATAAAAGTATCTGTACAATGTTATAATAGACTTGTTCAAACTGAATAACAAGAAAACCGCGTTCTTTTATCGCAGTTGAAGTCGGGCAATAATTCTTAAATTATTTCAATCATTCGAGTAAAGCACTGTCTTTTTCAGCTGTGATCAGTAAAATAATATAGGAGGGATTTTCTGTGAATCCAATTTATTTAGATTTAGTGTTAAATACCATTTTAGAACAATTTCAATCGGAAGAAGACTTTTACCACAATTATTTAGGCATTGAGGAGGCTCAATGGCAGCAATGGAAAAAGGGCAGCAACAATCTTCCGCCTGAAATCAGTCAAAAGATCAAGAATCTGTTTAGCGACTACGAATGGATGCTGAGTCAAAAGGTGATTCGTCAAGCCTTCTTGTTCCCAGAAAAACGTCAAACTGCGGTTGCGGAGTATCGAGAAATGAAAACCATCGTGGCACAAAAGTGGATTGCTTGCGGTTTAGGGACAGTTGAGCTGATTCCCTACAAAAATAAAAATGATGAAGAAAAGCAGGATTATATTGATTTACGGGTGACGATTAATTATGATAGCTGGGGTTACAATGACATTTTGAGTTTCCGATTACCAGCGCGCGTTCAAAACCAAATCGAAAGCTCGCAAACTCAAACTGCCTTGTTGGATTGGGTAAATGAAAACTTGACCGAAACATATACCTCATTAGAGGATTAATGAAAGGAATTTTCGCTTGAAAAAAACAGTTGGATTGCTTTCCATGATTGCTATGTTTGGAATGACTGGCTATTCATTATTTTATAGCAACAAAGGAGAAGATACGAATGCTGGTAAAATTACCGAAGCATCAACGTATTCCTTCGAACAATCGTCAGATAAGAAAAAAAATACCCCTAGCGATTTACCTAAAGCGGATCCTAATTCTTGGGATTTGGTATTAGTGGGACCGAAAAACGAAATTAGCCAAGAATTGGATGAAAGTCAATTAGCAACTCTTTCTGATAATAGTCATCAGGTTGATAGTCGAATTGCTTCTGATTATGAAGCTTTTTCAGCTGCAGCCACTGAGGCAGGCTATCCATTGGTAGTCGTTTCCGCTTATCGGTCGGTAGCTGCTCAGCAAGAAGTCTTCAGTACAAATGTAAACAGCTTAATGAGCAGTGAAGGCTTGTCAGAAGCTGATGCAATTACCAAGACTAAACAGACTATTACAGAACCCGGGTACAGCGAACACCATACAGGTTTAGCAATAGATATTGTTGATCAAGATTGGTATAACAATTATTCCAGCCAAGTGTTGGATGCTTCTTATGGCAGTCAACCGGGAGCCAAATGGATTGCTGAAAATGCCCCTAAATATGGCTTCATCATTCGATATCCAGAGGGCGAAGAAGACATTACCGGAATCACCTATGAACCTTGGCATATTCGTTATGTTGGCAAAGAAAATGCTGAATATATAACGAAAAACAATCTGACATTAGAGGAATATTTAAAGTTGTTATCGTCAAATTAAGGAGGCACTATGCCGACAAAAAAATATAAAAAGCGAAAGCGCAAGCTGTCTCTGCCCTTCATTTTTGCAGGGCTGCTGCTAGTCGGCATTGCTTTCGTTTTTTCTATACATACGTTATCAGAACATGCTGTCGAACAGTCAGCCAATAATGAACAAATGAGTCATGAAGAGTTTATTCAGCGTTTAGCTCCTCATAGTAAGCAGCTGCAGCAGGGCTATGGTATTTTGCCTAGTATTATTTTAGGCCAAGCCATTTTGGAGTCCAACTGGGGGCAATCTTCATTAGCCAACCAGTACAATAATTTGTTTGGAATTAAAGCCTACGGCAACCAGGCAAAGGTAACGCTGGAGACTCAGGAGTACGTCAATGAAGCATGGGTTACCATTCAAGGAGATTTTCGGGTGTATGATTCCTGGGAAGCCTCAATGGATGATCATACAATGCTTTTCGTTAACGGAACCACTTGGAATCCCGGCCTTTATGAGAAAGTTCTAACAGCAGCTAACTATCATGAAGCCGCTCAAGCCTTGCAGGATGCGGGCTACGCCACCGATCCCACCTATGCGCAAAAAATTGTAAGTGTAATAGAAACATATAATTTGTCGCAATACGATCAACCATAGTAAACTGATCGTACCAGGTGTTGAGAGAGGAGGAATTCCACATGGAGAAACACAGTGTACCTGAGATTATGACTGAGCTGCGAAGCGATATCGTTCGTGTACCCAAAGTGATTCAGCAGGCAACTGGCTTGATGATTTTTGGTAAAAGGATACGATCGATCATATTTACTACTGATATTGCGATTATTCGTAATACCGACGCAGATGCGGTCATCGCTGTTTATCCTTTTACCCCGCATCCAGCCATTACCAAAAGTATAATTGAGGCAGCCGATATTCCAGTTTTTTCTGGTGTAGGCGGTGGACTGACTCATGGTCAACGCTCAGCCTTTATGAGTATTTTTGCCGAAGCGCAAGGCAGCCTGGGTGTCGTAGTTAACGCACCCACGCCAGTAGACACTATCAGAGCAGTGAATGATGTCATTGATATTCCGGTAGTTAGCACAGTAACTTCCATTCATTCACAAATTGATGAAAAGCTTGAAGCAGGTGTACAGATTATTAACATCAGTGCAGCCAAAGATACCGTTGATACAGTAAAATATTTTAGAGAACGCTATCCGGAGCTGCCAATTATGGCAACCGGCGGTCCAGATGAAGAAACAATCGCGAAAACGATTGAGGCTGGAGCAAATGCTATCACATATACACCACCTTCTAATGGTGCTTTATTTAGTAAGAAGATGGAGAAATATCGCAAGCAGGAAAAAGAAAACGAATAAAACCTTAGAGAAACGAAAGCCGCTGCTATTGGCTTAGGTTTCTCTAAGGTTTTTTTAGGCGTTACACAACAATTCTTCCGTTTGAACCAGCTGCTTTAGTGCAGGCAAGAGCTGTTCAAAAGCCGTTAGTTCGATATCATGAATTGGCAAAGTTTCTTTAGATAGTTTTCGTTGGCGATGGTTAAACCACAGCGCCTTCCAGCCAGCACTTTTTGAGCCAGCAACATCATTATCAAAATTGTCACCGATATATAAGGTTTTCTTAGGCACTAGGTTGAATTGCTTTTCAGCAAGTTTAAATATTTCCTTGTCGGGCTTTTCATAGCCAGTTGCTTGGGAAATAATGACATGATCAGGATGTACCCAGTTTAATAAATCCAGCTGCATGATTTTTTTATGTTGATGGTCAGTGGGACCATTGGTAATAATCCCTAGAGCAATTTCCTGCTCTTGTAGAAAATCGAGGGCTTTGCGAACCTCTTGATGCATAACAATGGTGTCTAATTCTTTCTCATAGACCTCTTGAAAGGCTAGAGCCGTCTCATCAGTGATGGTCGGATAATTTAATTCTTCCAATGATCGGCAAATCCGGAAGTTTCGCATGTAGGTCAGCGTCCAATCACCAGTAATTACCTTATTAAAATTCTCATCGCTATGCACCCGAAAACGAATATATAGAGGATGCATGTCTTGCGAACGTACAATAGGAAATACTTTTTTGACGGCATTACGAAATGGCTGCTGCTGGTCATAAATGGTATCATCAACATCAAAAATTATTGTATCGAACAAATTAGAAACACGCCTTTCAGTTTGTTGAAATTTTCACGAACATTTACATCGCTATTCTAGCTTAAAAAACGATCAATGAAAAGAGGGAAATCCTTGATAAATAAAGGTTTTCTTTACTATATTTGTAAAAGCTTGATTTAACAATTTTCAGTTTTTTTCACTAAAAAAAAGATTTTCTTTTCAAATTCTAATCTTGTATAATGGGAAGAAACAAAGGGGGAGTCTTATGCGTAGAAAAGAAAGGCAAGTCACTGATCTTGAGGAAATCAAAGCATTAGTTGAAACGTGTCAGGTAGTACGAATTGCTTTTAATGGACCAGAATACCCGTACATTGTTCCGGTCAACTATGGCTACAAGTGGGAAGAGGAGCAATTAATTCTTTATGTTCACGGGGCAACACAAGGGGAAAAAATCAGTCGTCTTCAGGCTGATGAGAAGGTTGCCATTGAAATGGACGACAAGCATGCACTGATTGAAGGCGGCAATCGAGCAGACAGATATTCGTATGCTTACGAAAGTATCATTGGTTTTGGCAAGGCTGAATTGTTAAAAGACGTCGAGGAGAAACGTTATGCTCTTCATGCGCTAATGGATCATGCAGCCAAAGGGATGTCTTTTGATGAAATCCCTGAGCGAATGATTGAGCGGACTGGTATTATCAAAATTACCATATCTGACTATACGATGAAACAGCATAAACCAAAAACTAACATATAGTTATAGGCCTAGTGAGCGAATTTTGTCACTGGGTTTTTTTAACTGGCGAATTGTCAAATCAAGTGCAACACTTTATTGAAGAAGACTTCATAAGGTGTCTTCCAACCTAAACATTTTTTTGGTCTGCTATTTAGTTTTTCAACCATTCGATAGATCGTTGTATCTTCCACGGTATCCATTTCTTTTGTTTTCGGTAGATATTCCCTAATCAATCCATTCGTATTTTCATTCGTTCCGCGTTGCCATGGCGCATGAGGATCAGGAAAATAAAACGGAACGCCTTCCAAAGACTGGGTGACATCGAAGTGTTTAGAAAATTCTTTTCCTCTATCTGGAGTGATGGTTTTGACAAGCTCTCTATCAACAGTATTAAATAGTTCTGTCATCTTTTCGCAAACGTAAAGAGAATTTTTCTTGAGTGCTTTCCCTGCTATAAGAAAACGAGATTTCCGGTCAGTTAGCGTCACTAAACAAGCACCTCCTGTTTTCCCAGCCACTGTATCAGCTTCCCAATGCCCAATTTCACTCCGTTTTTCAGCAGTTTCAGGACGGTCGTGAATAGAGTGAGTGATTCGGATTTTCCCACGAGTTTCTGTATGGTTCTTAGTATGACGCGTTTTTCCTCTATGACGTAAAGAACGAACTAAACCGCGATTTCCTTTAGACAATGGAGTGATGTCAAACGTTCCATTATAAATTGCCCGATAAATCGTCACAAAACTGATGTGAAAATCGGCTTGCTCATAAGCTAATCGATTAGAAATCTCTTCTGGCGACCATTGAAGATCGACAAATAACCGGCGGACGATTGACCAAATCCGTGAATCATCTAGGATTTTATGTCGTCCACAATTTTTTCTGCGTACTTTATATTTCTTATTCGCATGGGAAGGTGAGTATTCTTTTTCACTATTTCTACTCAGTTCACGAGAGATTGTCGATTGGCTTCGATGGATGTCAGAACCAATCTCTCTAAGAGAACAGCCATTTTCATGGAGCAGAAAAATCCTTTCTCGCTCGACTATGGTAAGATGGGTGTAGTGGCTCATAATTGAATTCCTCCTGATAGTGTTCTTCGACAGACCTATTCTAGTTGGAAATTCGTTATGAGTCATTTTTTATGTGTTGCACTTAAATTGTAAATTCAAGCTCATTAAATAGAATACAAGATTTCACAGATGGCAAGGCTGTCACCACAAAGTGACAGGTATCCAGCTGCACAAACTAACTTTGTCGATAATAAGTGAAAGATTTTAGAAATGTGAGAAGTCAGTTATTAAAATTTTAGTCTCATTGCTGCAGAGTTAAGCGAGTTTACTTAGTCTTTCTTGGCAGCAAAAAGAGTCCTTGTTAGAAATGATAACTAACAAGGACCACTACACATCTATTTCATTCGTTTCAAACGATATTCTTCGAAGTGGCTTGCGTCGCCTCGGGCTTGCACCGCTGCAAAAATACCCATGATCAACGCCCCGATCGTGTTGGTTAACAGGTCTCCCATAGTATCCATCAAGGCTGCTCGTCCCACCAGTAATTCTCCGCTAGAAGTAGCATAACGCTGTAGATTCATGTCCGCTACCGTATCGCAAAGAAATTCCCAGAACTCCCAAAAAACACCGCATAGTCCAGCGAAAGCAAAACCGAAAAGCAAAAACAGCCAAGGGGAAGTTTTGCTAATTGGCGCATCCTTCATGAAAAAGCCAATCAAGCCATAACCAACTGCTGTCAGAACCATCGGACTTACCGCGTGCAAAATTTTGTCCCAAAAAGAAATTCGGGAAATCATATGCAAAGAGGTTCCTAGGAAAACTGAAATAACTAAGAAGAACCAGTAGAAATAAACGATCTTTTCAGGTAGTGCTAGTTTGAAAAATTTTCGAATCAGCTCCGGTAAAAAAATCAATGCAATCCCAGCTAAACATTCCACTACGAAAACGATGCCCTGCTGAGTTGAATATTTGCTGATGATCAGTTCATAAATGTTGTAAGCTAAACAAATAAAACCGAAGACAACCAGCCCCATTTGTAATTTACGATAAGTCATCCTAATTCCTTCCTTCTAGAAGAGTTTGCTGGATTGCCTTGAGCAAGTCATCTTCTGTGGCAACGACTTGTCCATTTAGCTTCACTAAACCAACAGTGTATAAATTCAAATAATGGAACTGATTTTCTGCTGGCGTAGCTAAAGCAGCCAGTTTTTTCTGGTTGTCAGCACCCTGCTGCCGGGTATCGGAATACAAGGCGATGATTGGGACCTCCTTAGCATAAGCGACACCAATTTCAGACGCGACACCAGCATCAATGGTAATTCCATCTAAGACAGCTATCATCAAATCACTTTTCAGGACTTCTTCTGTGTCGGCTAAAGCAATCATCTTACTGTCAGCATAAGCTGATTTGTCATTAATTGCTTCATTTTCCTGCGGTAAATATACCGTGATGTCTGAAGAGAGCTCACGAATTTGTTTGACTAAGTGTTCGTTGTAGCGCAAATCACTTCGAGCAAACATGGGTCCTGCAAAATAAATATGTTTAGAAATAGTCACTAAAATACGCCTCCATGTCGGGTAATGTTTCTTCTAATAATTGAATCGTTTCTTTATCAGCCTCTAGACGTTCGATACGTGCTAAATAAGAGGCGCGACGATAATTCATTAACAAACAACTTAGGGTTTGAATCGAAAGTTTAACCTGGTGGCCAATCGGCTGGTTAGTTATCTGTATTTTGCCAGCTTCATCCCAGCTTACACTGAAAACACCGTTATTCCAGTCAGCTACCGGATCACTCACTTCAAAGTAGAAAGGCTCTACTTGTTTGTAGAAAGGATACTCCTGTAAAAATTCTTTGACATCGACAATGCGTGCCATGTAGTAAGGAGCAATTGTTTCCTTAATTTCACTATCATCCAGTAAAAAGGATAAGGGCTCATTTTTGTAAATATCGCCCTCCACCCAGTAAATCATGGAGAAGTGAGCACTAATAAAATTCCATAATCCATTACGAGCTTCCTGATTCAGATAAAACATTTCTTTAATATGAAAGACCTCATCATAAATCCAATAGAAAAGTACACCCATCGGCTGACCCTCGTGGTCGTAATA
Organism: Enterococcus sp. AZ071; assembly: GCF_050499065.1. Lineage (NCBI taxonomy): Bacteria > Bacillati > Bacillota > Bacilli > Lactobacillales > Enterococcaceae > Enterococcus > Enterococcus sp. AZ071. Next base: position 1,229,453 of record NZ_JBIPAS010000001.1, on the reverse strand, counting down.
AATTGCAGCAATTCGCTCTTCTTCATTTTCAAAGCGCCAATATTCTTCCCAATTTAACTCTTTACGAATCATCGCTCCATGATTTTTCAGAGCAAAGGTATCATACACTTTATAGACATCAGGATCATCCACATCACGCCGTTCCACAATTCCTGGAACCTCTACTTGCTTAGGCAGTTGGGTATCCTTTACCTTAAAGCTTAGCTTGTCAGACATGATTTCCCAACCTTTGCGCCGATAATATGGAATATTGTAAGGGTAAAGATATGAGATCCACTGCTTGTCCTTCCGCATTTCATCTAGAGCCAACTTAATCAAGTCCTTCATTAACCCATGATTTGCATATTCTGGATACGTTCCGACTCCAGTAACACCGCCCATTGTAAAAATTTTCCCGTGAATATTTACCTCACAAGGATAAATAGCAATTTGAGAAATCAAGTTGTCATGATGAAACCAGCCGAAAACCTTTGACTGCTCCAGCACAGGCTTTTTTGCGCGAACCATTTCCCGTTTGTTTTCGTAGCCGCTGCTTTCAATATCCTCTTCTGTGACTTGAAAGACATAGCTTAGAAGCTCATCATACTGATCCAAATGCTCTTCGCCAACTCGCCGCAGTTCCATTTCATTTTTCAACTCATGGTCCATTCTTTCATCTCCAAATCTAGTTTATAGAACAAGTATATCAAAAGCACCTCGATTTTTCTCTCCCCAACGTTGAGAAATGGTAAAAAGCCTTTTTTTATCGTACAATCGTTGGTATAATGAGTGGTGCTGATTAAAAGAAATGAGGAATCTTCGTGAATATAAATGAAATGAAAAAACGACAGGAAAAAATTCGAAATTTTTCGATTATTGCCCATATTGACCACGGAAAGTCGACCTTGGCTGACCGTATTTTGGAACAAACCAATACCGTTAGTTCCCGGGAGATGCAAGATCAATTGTTGGATTCGATGGATCTAGAGCGGGAACGAGGCATTACTATTAAACTAAATGCTATCGAACTACATTATGATGCAAAAGATGGCGAAACCTATACCTTCCACTTGATTGATACGCCCGGACACGTCGATTTTACATATGAAGTTTCTCGAAGTCTGGCTGCCTGTGAAGGAGCTGTCTTGGTGGTGGATGCCGCGCAAGGGATTGAAGCCCAAACTTTAGCGAATGTATATTTGGCCTTAGATAACGACTTGGAAATTTTACCTGTCATCAATAAAATCGATTTACCGGCAGCTGATCCAGAACGTGTGCGCAAGGAGATCGAAGACGTAATCGGGATTGATGCTGAGGACGCAGTGTTAGCTAGTGCCAAAACAGGTATCGGAATCGAAGAAATTTTAGAACAAATTGTGGAGATGGTTCCCGCACCAACGGGCGATCTTGAAGCACCACTAAAAGCGTTGATTTTTGATTCAGTGTACGATAGCTACCGAGGTGTGGTGCTAAATGTGCGAATTATGGACGGTGTTGTTCGGCCTGGCGATAAAATTCAATTAATGAATAATGGCAAAACCTTTGATGTAACGGAAGTGGGAGTATTCTCACCAAAAGCGATTCAACGAGATTACTTGATGGTTGGCGACGTTGGTTATATAACTGCCAGTATCAAATCTGTTCAGGACACCCAAGTCGGTGATACCGTAACTTTGGCCAACAACCCAACACCAGAAGCCTTGCCCGGTTACCGCAGAATGAATCCGATGGTTTATTGCGGCTTGTACCCAATTGACACTTCTCGCTATAACGACTTACGAGAAGCGTTGGAAAAATTACAGTTAAATGATGCAGCCTTACAATTTGAACCAGAAACCTCGCAAGCATTAGGCTTCGGCTTCCGTTGCGGATTCTTAGGTCTACTGCATATGGATGTTGTACAAGAACGTTTAGAACGTGAATTTAATTTAGAGCTGATTACTACCGCACCATCGGTTATCTATCATGTAAATTTAACTGACGGGACCAAAATTGTAGTGGACAATCCAGCCGATTTCCCAGATCCATCTAAAATTCAAACGGTGGAAGAACCTTATGTTAAAGCCAATATCATGGTTCCTAACGATTATGTAGGAGCAGTCATGGAACTTTCACAACGAAAGCGTGGGGAATTTATCACCATGGATTATTTGGATGATTACCGAGTAAATGTGGTTTACTATATTCCGCTGTCAGAAATTGTGTTTGATTTCTTTGACAAGCTAAAATCCAGCACCAAAGGCTATGCCTCCTTGGATTACGAAATTGCCGATTACAGAGAGAGCAAACTAGTTAAGATGGACATCTTATTGAACGCTGAAAAAGTCGATGCTCTAAGCTTCATCGTGCATAAACAATTTGCTCAAGAACGCGGCCGCGCCATCGTAGAGAAACTAAAAACGTTAATTCCACGCCAACAATTTGAGGTACCAATTCAAGCAACAGTTGGTACTAAGATCCAAGCCCGAACGGATATCAAAGCCTTGCGCAAAAACGTATTGGCGAAATGTTACGGCGGGGACGTATCTCGTAAGCGTAAATTGCTGGAGAAACAAAAAGTTGGTAAGAAACGGATGAAACAAATTGGTTCCGTGGAAGTACCACAGGAAGCATTCATGGCCGTTTTGAAAATGGACGAAGACGAGCCGAAGAAATAGAGTTTTACCGAATGAGAAACCTATTAAATCAGTCTTTTTAAGTTGCTAAAAAAATGACGAAATGCGTTTAAACCTATTATATGCTGTCGATTTAGCTGTCGATGGTCATGGATTTTAACAAATATGAATATTTTGTAGGAAAAGCCATTGGCGCTATGTATGATAAAAGTACCTTCTAAAAGGAGGTGCTTTTTTCGTGCTTATAGGTAATTTTAATAACGAACAAGTTTTCAAAAAAACTTAAAGAAATTCGAAAAGATAGAAAAATATCTCGGAAAATGTTGTCGGAAATGACGGGTATTACTAGAACTACAATTACTGCTTATGAGAAAGGTGATCGCCTAGTTTCTCAAAAACACCATCTGTTGATAAACAAAGTATTGAGTGAACCTAAGAGTGATAGTAAGTCAGATAAATACCAATTCGATTTGATGGTAATGCTTAAACGTTTCAAAAGGAAAATAAGTTAAAGCAATCAGAGTTAGCAAAATGCTCAATGTAGATCCTTCATTACTAGGAAAAATTGAAAAAAGGTGCAAGAAAGCTATCCAAAAATATTCTTCTTAGAATTGAGTATCTTCTTTCGGAGTCCACAGGAAGTATTACTCAGAGAATAGTAGATATAGAAGGAAAATACCCGCATAAAAACGAATGGAGAAAACCAAAATGAATAGAACACTGCGAACCGCAGCTACAAAGTTTAGTCTAATGATAATTGTAGCTGTTTTTTTATTGGTTCGATTATGACGTTGGCCGCTGCTGTGACCAATGTTCCGATTGCTAATTATTCATCAAGACAAGGTCTCGGATCGCTGATGCCGCCTTTTTTTTCTTTCACTAATTCCTATCCGTTCGAATGTACTACCTAACTTAAAGCTTTTTCGAGTCATTCTTGTCTTGAAATCCGACAAAACTCGCAAATTATTTCCTTTGTGAATCGCTAAAATAAGTCTTGTAAGTACAGAAAGGGATTATGAACATGCAAAAAAAACAATAAACCATTTAGAGAAACAGATGGAAAGGGATAGAACGATCACGGTCTGCGTAATCGTTCTAGAGATCTAGAAAACCCAGATATTTTGGTGCCGCCCGAAACGGACCACGGAACAGTAAACAACTTACGGGTCAGCTATTCGGATGCACATCAAAGATTAGAAGAAAGAGGTTGGACACGGGAGATCACCAAGTGTGAATCACCAATCTCACAAGATGTTGCAGGGGTAGATATGAGTTTAGAGCCTGCCGTATATCGAGAAATGTACTGGCACAAGGAAGCTGAGAGGTGTCCAATTTAATTTCAACGAATCGGTAAAAAAATTCTAGCGACAGATTCTGGAGAATTAATGGTTCAAACAACCTCGGGACACAGGTTCAACACACAAAAGGTATACAATGTAGCAGGAAGAATACCTAAAATCCAACAGCTATCGCTGATTAACGCGGGCGTTAGCTATGACGATCACGGCATACTCACCAATAACTATCTGCAAACCAATCAGCCGCATATCTTTGCTTGTGGAGATTGTTCAAATGCAGTCTCCCAAAATTAGCGACATTCGCCTCTTATCAAACGGAATATCTCGTTGCACACATGCTAAACAAGAACTAGGCACCGATCAAGTATCCATTGGCAGCAATGTCGATTTTTAGTGAGCTACGTATCGCACAAGTAGGAATTACCACGAAAGAAGGCTTGGCTGCTCCAGAAGAATTTCGTGTCGAAGTGATCGACAGGAGCGGCTGGCTGGATAGTAAACGAAAAACGAAGCGACGATCGAGTAGTTGGAGCGAGTGCACTCAGTCGAGAAGCAGATGTTCTGATCAATGAGATAACCATGGTTTTACATACCGATGGTCAAAAGCAGAGCTAAAAAACAAATCTTAGCCTATCCTTCTCTAGCGGACGAGTTGACCAGATTCTGGAAATAACCGTGTTCATGGATGAGTGGATATCAAAAGGCTGTGACAGGTTCTGTAGTAAAGTTTCGTAATAAAGCGTACTGGAATATTTCTGATGATATATTAAGCAGGAATTTTTTTAATCCCCCTTTATCTCTATGCAGACTGAAAAGCCAAAAAGAGTTTCTTCTTTTCGGCTTTTCTTATAGATTCCTCGAAGGACTTCCATACCTTTAATCGTGGTTGAGGCTGTACGCAAACTTCGATAAAATTTATGAACTTGCTCAATTAAGTTATTGAGATCCTTCACTGTTCGATACTCTATGTTTGTATATGAGCCAGCATTTTGTAATTTCTTGAAGGCACTACGAATAGAAGGCGCTTAACTTTGTCAATAGATCCTACAATAAAACAGCAAAAAAGAAAGAGGATACATATGAAGAAATTAATTCTCGCATTAACACTATTTTTTAGTTTTATGTTTTTTTCAAAGACAGTACATGCAGAAACTACTGTATTACCCCCTAACCCTATAACGAATGTTCGGCTTGATACAAATTTGAAAAATAATACAGAAGTTACGTTGAATAATCTGAATATGGTTAATTCAAGACTTTATACCATAGTGGACAATGATAAAAAATTATATTTTTGTCTAGATGAAAGCAAATATTATCCTACCGGGAATGATTATCAAGCAAATTTAAATGAAAAGCTACCCAGCTCTGTTTTATGGTTAATGGAAACTTTTTATCAAAACCAAGGAAAAATTGAAGATGTTGAAAATATACCAGCTTACAAAGATGCAAATGAACTGACAAGATATGCGGCTATTCAAATTGTTATATGGAAATTTACTGGAGGTAAATTTGATGACAAGTTACTAACATCGAATCCAATAGTTAATGAATTATATACTGAAGCAAAAACAAAACCAGCTGATGACCATTCTTATCAAGAAATGATTGATAAATTGAACAATGTTGAAATAAATGCTACCGAAATAACTCCTCATGGTGAAGATGGCGATAACTATCTCTATCAACTTCAATTTGAAGATAATTTAGATGCTGAAACGGAAAAACTATTCAAAATTGATAGCGATGAGACCAATATTAATGTTCAACTATACAAAAATTCTACTATAGTGAATATTACCAATGATATTACAATTGTAGATGATTATAATGATCGCACTATTTCGATGGAAATACCCAAAAAAATTATTGATGATAATCCTTCAGAAGATGCTAGTATTTATTTAAATATAGACACTGCCCTTGTGACGAGACAACCTTATTATTTGGTATTTGGTACTACAGGGTTTGTACAACCTATTGGAGGATATCAACCTATTAAAAAAATACTGACCACGAGAGCAAGTGTTGATTTAAACACCTCCAACAAATCATTTTCAGTATTAAAACACTGGGAAGATAATAACAATCAAGATGGAAAAAGGCCTGAAACCTTAAAAGTACAATTGTATCAAAGTGATAGCCCATATGAATATACAAACACAGAGGCTGTTACATCCGGTAATGAAGACAAATTCGGTGATATACAAGTATTAAACAAAGAGAATGGTTGGGAATACATTTGGGCAAATTTACCTGCTGAGAATGATAAAGGAGAAAAATTCTATTATACTGCTAGAGAAGATTTAGATGAAAATTCAGGCTATAATCTCACGATAAAAGATACAGATAATGGTAATGCTATTCTTCTGACCAATTCAAATGACCCTGAAAAAATTAATTTAACAGGAACAAAAAATTGGGACGATAATAATAATCAAGATGGAATTCGTCCTAATAATATATTAATAAATTTGTTAGCCGATGGAGAAGCTGTTCAAACTGTGACCACTAATGAAAATTTAGGATGGGGCTACGAGTTTAATGATTTACCTAAATATAAAGATGGAAAAGAGATCGTCTATACTGTTTCTGAGCAGGAAGTGCCTGGATATTCTACAGTTATAGATGGTAGTATGATTACCAATACTCATATACCAGAATTAACAGAAATTGGTGGTCAAAAAATTTGGGATGATGCTAATAATAAAGACGGAATTCGTCCTGAGTCTATTACGGTAAATCTTTTGGCTGATGGGACCAAAGTAGACTCAAAAATAGTGACTCAAAAAGAGAACTGGACATACCAATTTACTAATCTGCCTAAGTATAACGAGGGGCATGAAATCGTTTATACTGTTACCGAAAATAGTGTTCCTGACTATTCAACCCAAATTGATGGTACAACAATCACAAATAGCTATACACCAGGTGAAACAAGTATCACTGTGACGAAAGCTTGGAATGATAACAACAATCAAGATGGAATTCGTCCTGAGGATATTAAGGTACAACTATTTGCAAATGGAGAAAAGGTAAATTCACCTATATCCCTAAACAATTCCAACAATTGGACAACAACATGGAATAATTTGCCTGAAAAAGAAGGCGGAAAGGCTATTGAATATACAGTTAAAGAAGTAGACAAGTTGGATGGATATGATGTTAGTATCAATAATAGTAATGACGGAGATATTATCATTACTAATACTCATATACCTGAGATAACAGAAGTTAGTGGTAAAAAATTTTGGGATGATACTAATAATAAAGACGGAATTCGTCCTGAGTCTATTACGGTAAATCTTCTGGCTGATGGGAGTAAAATAGATTCGAAAGAAATCTCAGAAAAAGAGAACTGGACATACCAGTTTACCAATTTGCCTAAGTATAACGAGGGGCATGAAATCGTTTATACTGTTACCGAAAATAGTGTTCCTGACTATTCAACCAAAATTGAAGGTACAACAATCACAAATAGCTATACGCCAGGTAAAACAAGTGTTACAGTGACGAAAGCTTGGAATGATAGTAACAACCAAGATGGCTTAAGACCTAATAAGATCACTGTCCAACTTTACGCGGATGGAAAAAAATCTGGTAATCCTGTGGAGTTAAGTGAGGTTAACAATTGGTCTGCTACTTGGGACGATTTAGCTCTTAAACAAAATGGCTCTGACATTATTTATTCAATTAAAGAAGTTGGTTCAATAACCGGCTATACAACTACTGTAGATAATTCTAATAAAGGCAATATTATTATTACTAATTCTCACGACATCAAAGGAACATCTAATTCTCATAACGCCAAAGGAATACCGACAAATACTCCAGATAAAAATTTTCTAAGTAAGTTATTGCCAAAAACTGGTGAATCATATAATTATATGTTCTCTATAGTTGGCATATTAATTCTATTGATAGTTGGCGTTCTTTACTATTTCAAAAATAAAAAGAGTTAACTGTATGTTTCCCTTATCTATGTCTGAAAATAATGGACAGCTAGAATTAAGTGTACAGAAAATGATCCTTTTCTGTACACTTTTTTATATGTTTTATTTACGTATAAAAGAATTGTCTAACAAATGGAATGGTGCACATATCCAAAATTGGGCAATGGTCCTCAATCAGTCAATGATCAATGAAACCATCTCTTCTCGAATTGAAAAATATACGATTTCCCTTTCTTGATGATAGGTTTATTTATCCATACGTTCAATCCGTCCATTTCTGGCTGAGTAGGCTGCTGGAGACCTTTATTGTGTATAACAACTTTCAGCTAGACAATTTCCACAGTTTAGTTGACAAACATGCCTCATAAATTTATATTTGTATATTTTACCAACTTGATAACGGAAATCTCTTCCACATATTTTCTGCCACACAAACATACCAATAATTATCATCCCAACAAAACTCGCCCTGTTCACCAGCTTCCGTGGAAGAGGAAATCGTGCGCTTGCCAGATAATCTCATTGTATCTCCATCAACATGGAGTGGGCTAGTTGGTTTTGAAGTATTGATACCAACATAATCAGTTGCTCGATTAACTGAAAGTGGCGTATCTTTGTATTCACCTTCATCTGAATAACTAATGACCCGGAAATTAGAACCGAAATCCTCATCTTCTTCTTCCGTATTATCAATACCTACTGCAAAACGACGATCCTCATTAGTTGTATAAGTTCCCGAACTAAATTTTATTGTTCGGTCGCCAGTAGGGGCTCCTTCAACGAAAATTCCATTTCCAGAAGCAATAAATTTGGAATTTGAACGTACATACATATCTTCTAGCGGTAAGCCATACGAATTGGGTTCGTTAAATTTTCCAAAAGGCATTTCTAAAACTGTTTGCAGTTGACCACTTTCATCTGGAATTTCAAAAGAAGTATGATTATGCCAAACAGGTTCTTCTTCCGTACTATAGATTGGCTTCACCATGACTGACTAGCCAAAAAGTGGTTCTTGGAGACAAAGGATCTTCTAAATAATCTTCCCGAAAAGCAATTGCACCTTTTGCTTGAGAATCTTTCATGTCAATCCGAATCACTTCACCAAAATGCGCTGGATCACCATCATCACTAAGCCTTTGAGCTCTTTGATAAGATTCAAGCTGCAAACGTCCAGCACTATCAAAATTATTTTGTCCGCCTTCATCGGTCGAGGGAATAAGTAAAGTTGCTGGCTTCTCACTCAATTTTGTGATTATTTCCGAAGACAGATTTTTCTCACACGCTGTTAGCAATGCTACAGCAATGATTCCAATCGACGCAATGGGTATTGATTTCTTCATCTTTATTACTCCTTTTCTAAGTTTGATACCAATGTTCTTAAAATTAATTTTCCAGCGACATCACTATAACAAGTTTCAAATTCTATCATCTGGTTGCCCATTTGAAAATTCCAACTGTTATTAACGTGTAAATACGAATATATAATGGCAAGGAAAACTAAGGTGGGAAAGCAAACAGATACCAAAATAAACTACGATCAGCATAATAAATTGATCCTAAATAATAAACTAATACCGCATAAATCACAGCCGCAATTATCATTAGAACCTTTAACATAAAATCAGTAAAGAACAGCAAGTAGATAGAAAGTATCGAGTTAAACATCAATAAAAATTATTCCAATACTTGAAAAGTGAGCACAATCACAAGAATTGCCATAGCTTTACCATGAGCTGATCTTCAAAACTATTTTCTAAAAAATATAACAGGCGTATTGAAATATTTTAACTTTCGATCACTGATTTATCTAATAGGTGGTTTAATTGTTAATAAATTAACAAAAAGTTTTATAGAATACAAATAAAAAAACTTAAAATTCTATGTCGTTTAGAAGTATGGAGACGTTATAAAAAGACTCGCAAAATCAAAGAGGTTGTGATATAAGTCTCTAAAAAAATGCCAGTGAAATGACGGAAAACCGTTCATTTCACTGGCATTTTTGGGCAAAATAAAAGAGTATAGGTGGCTGCCTATACTCCAATTCTAATCCTCGAAAGGACTAAAAACACATGACTAATTATAACATGGACCAACTTATCTTGGATATAACAACTTCTTATGTTCCTAAAAAAGACAATACCGCCTAGTTTATTCACGAGCTTGTGGAGCCCCGTCAACTCAATGAACCCTATCTTTTTGGACCACTGGAGCACGATCTTAGTTTGATGCTGAAACTACTTATATTTGCCTATATCCGAAGTGTATTCAGCAGTCGTAAAATCGAACAACTGGCGGAAGAAAGTTTACCCGCACGCTGGCTGATGCAAGAATGTGTTCCTTCTTACCAAACAATTGCCTAGTTCCGATCCTGAAACAAGAAAAATCTATGCACGAAGAAAAATCGACGTAGAACCTGTTTTTGGATGGATGAAAGTCTTTTTAGGTTTCACTGGTTACCATGTCTGAGGTATGGGAAAAGTGAAGAAGTAAACAGGACTTCTAGTTCTAAATCTTAATAAGATGAAACTGGCTGTTGCAGAACGAATAACAGGACTTCTCACATAGAAAATGGACCCATCTCTGAAAATTTTTATCGGATTTTTGAGATGTGTCCATTATTTTTTGAACCTGCTTACGTCACAGCCTCTTGTCTAATCTATTATCTCTGAAAAGTCATTAACAGCTTTTCTAATTTTTTCTTGTCCTTTGCCGACAGCTTTCCCTACCGGAATCATCAATACTGGTATTAACGAAGTGGGAATGCTAAGGTACTCCATAATTTGTTTAAAGTTGGCACCCCGCATCGGGACAGAATCATAACCATGGGCACGAACTACATGCATTAGGTTCATTGAAAAAAGTCCAACGTCTAATTTTATTCCTTCAGCGTCTTTGTCTTCGGGATGAGACGAAAAATATCTTTCAATACGTTCTTTTTGACTTTCAACTTGGGAAGGGGCTAAAAGACCTTGATCCACGCGATTTCTTAGCAGTTCTTCAGTGTTGTAAGCCTCCTTATCTCCAAAAACTAAAAATACGACTGAAGCATCTTCAACTTGCTGCTGACCATAGGTGAGCTCCTTTAAAACTTTTTGTTTTGCTTTATTTTTGACTGCATATACCTTCCATGGTTGGAAATTGTTACTTGAGGGTGCGGTAGCCGCACTTTCTATTATTGAAAGGATTTTTTCATCCTCGATTTTGAACAATGGATCAAAGTTTCTGATAGAATACCTGCCGGTCAAAAATTCTAGTTCTTCCATGAGATTCCTCTTTTCTTAAAAGTATGTTTTGATTATAATGAATAGAATTATAGAATACTAGTACGCACATTTTTGTAACTTAGGAGAATGATGATGAAAAAAATGAAACATGGATTTGTGGACTTGGAAAAGCAATTAATTTACTGGGAGGCAAATGGCGCCTCAATATACTATGGGAGCTTTCTAAAAATGAACTCATTCGTTTCAATGAACTTAAAAGAAAACTACCAGGAATCTCCAATTTAATGCTGACACGTTCCTTAGAAGCTTTACAACAGGAAGACTTAATAACAAAGAGAAATGTTGGAACCTATCCTTTGCATGTCGAATATTCACTTACTGAAAAATCTAAATCACTGGTGTCGATCATGAAATCCTTAAACCAATGGGGAGATACTCATCTATAATGATGCTCTTCCAAATGGACTTCACTGAATACCGTAACTTAATGCTAGGATGTAAAACGTCAGCATGCGCGTAAAAAAATACTAAACTTTAACAAAAAAAAATAACACTAGCTCTAAGAGCGGAGACAGCGATTGCCGATCACACTTTTTTCCTCACCTCAAAATTATTGCCACACGCAATTATCTAACGTATCTTTAATTTTAAAAGAACATACCATTAAACAGGAGGACACCTCAGTGAAAGCAAAGTTTTTTTCTATTAAAGAAATCGCAGAGATGTATGGTATTTCTACCCATATCCTGCGACATTATGAAAATCTGGGTTTGTTAACGCCGATCAGAACCGAGAAGAACTATCGGCTGTACTCAGAAAAGGAAATTTATCTTTTGAACATCATTCGTGATTTGCGTGAGCTGGACGTGCCGTTAGAAACCATCGAAGGGTACTTGAAGGATCGAACCCTAGCAACAACCCAAGAAATTTTCCGTGAGAATCAGCGGTTGCTAAAGGAAAAGATTGCCCTGATGGAGAAAAAGCTGGCAGGAGTGACCGTCCGTAATCAAATTTTGGATCAGCTGCAGCAGCAGGAGCTGCCGATTGAAAGAATAGTAATCGAAGAGAAAGAAGCTCGCCCGTATTTTTGGAAAGCAGTTGATTATGTTAACGAAGCAGAATTCGAAACGGCGATGCGGGAATTGTACGGCGAGGTGCTGGAGCAGAGCAGCTCTTATGACTTCCATTTTGTAGCTGGGATTATTGCCGATAGTCCTGAGCTTAAGTATGAGGGGATTTTATTTCTAACAGAATCAGGTACTGAAGAGCTGGCTGCCCAGTACGATTGCTTGGAATCTGGAAAATATGCCAGCTATTTTTATCAGGGAGATTATCAGCAAGCAGACAGTCATTTGAAGAAGATGAAGGAACAGCTGAAACAACAAGGCTGCCAGGTGGAGCTTCCGTTCTATGAGTTCTATTTAATTGACTTTCATGAGACTCAGCACAGTGAAGAATTTTTAACCGAAATCCAAGTAAGACTTGTCAATTGACCTTATAACCGTTATAACCTCTATACTTTTATTATCAAGTATTTTAGGAGGACTCATAATGGAAAAAAGATATGATGTAGTTATTATCGGCGCTGGTTTTGCAGGACTGGCAGCTGGTTTATCATTAAAGAAGCAAGGCCTTGAAACGGTTATTCTGGAAGCGCGCAACCGAGTAGGTGGTCGAACGGAAACCAAATGGTTAGAAGATGGAACGCAGATCGACTTAGGCGGTCAATGGTTAGGACCAACCCAGGATCGCATGTATGAGTTGGCTGAGGAGTATGGTGTACCAACGTTCCCTTCACAATTGTTTGGTAAGGGACAGTACCATTATCTTGATGGCGTGCATGACCAAGAGCCGGCTGAAATGCTGGAGCTGTTTGAAGTAATCGATGAACTAGCTGATCAGGTGAATTTGGACCACCCACACCAAAGTCCGAATATTGATACCCAGGACCGAATGACGTTGGCTAGCTGGCTAAGCTTGCAGGCGGAAGATGAAGAAGTTGCTGGTTTCGTCGGTCGAATGCTAGCCGGTGGTTTGTTAGCTTCCGATGCGGGGGAAGTTTCTCTGTTTCAAATGCTGTATTACATTAAGGCTGGTAACGGTGTCCAAAGCTTATTAGGGGCAAAAGGCGGAGCTCAACAGGACCGGATTGTTGGCGGACTGCAGGCCATCGCTGAAAAGATGGCGCAAGACTACGGCTCGGTGCTTTACCAGCAAGTGGTTAAGGAAGTTGCGAAGACCGATGAAGGCTACCTTGTAGAAACAAGAGCAGGAGACCAGTATTCCGCTGTTCAAGTTTTAATCGCTGTACCTCCAACCGTTGTAAATTCAAAAATTACCTTTACACCAGAGCTACCGGTTTGGAAGAAAAAGACCCTGCAGAGCATTCTGCCAGGTAGCGCATCAAAATATCATGCCGTATATGATCAGCCATTTTGGCGTGAGTCAGGGTTATCCGGCCAGCGCAATATGAGTAAAGGGCTGATTATCGAGAGCTTAGATAATTCCTTAGTGGACCAAAAGAAAGGCATCCTGACCTTCTTTGTTTACGGCATTGATTCGATCCAGTTAAGTAAGCTGCCGAAAGAAGAGCGTGAAGCGCGTCTGATTGAAGAATTAGTCAAGCTTTATGGGGAACAAGCAAGAAGTCCTGAGCATTTTATTACGCAGGATTGGAACGAGGAACCTTTTACTAACGGCTGTTTCTCTGGACACTTCACACCAGGCGGCTTCATCAAATATGGGGAGTTCCTGCAATCAGAAGTTGAAGGAATTCACTTTGCCGGAACCGAAACGGCTACAATTTGGAACGGCTACTTTGAAGGGGCTGTTCGTTCTGGTGAACGGGAAGCAGAAAAGATTTTGGCGAAAAGTAAGGTTAATGTAGGAGCGTAAACGAGTTTGGTTAACTGATGAGATAAAAGTAAATAGTATTATACTGTGCTTATTTATGGAATAGTTGTATTAACTATTGCTTACGGCTGTCTCAAATATGGCAAGTAACGATTCCACTACGAAGTGCTGGAATCATTCTTGCTGTTTTATCAAACATACTATTTTTCTTTCCGATGTCTCTACTGATTGGCTTAATAATCGATGGATAGATTCTTGGAGTATAGAAGAAAACAGTACTATAACAATAAATTATTAAACTTCTGTCAAGCGGATTTTCTTATTGAAACCGCTTGACTTTTTTTGTTTCCAGTGTAAAATGAAAATCAAATGAACGTTAAACGAATTTTAAACGAAAAAGGAGTGGTGTTAAATGGAGAATTATGAAAGACTAGATGAAATTTATTCTTACATCAAAAATAAGCAACGCGCAACAACAAAAGAACTATCAGAAAACTTTAACGTAACAGAACAAACTATTCGAAATGATCTCTCATCTTTGGAAAATGAGTTAAAAGTTGTTCGAGTTCACGGTGGTGCTAAGCTTTTCAAGGCTGATACTTTTGATGAACGCTTGGAAGAAAATGTGAGTGAAAAGAAAACCTTAGGCATGTATGCTGCAACCATGGTTGAGGAGAAGGATATTATCTTTTTAGATGGCGGTACCAGCATGTTGTATTTGGTAGATTATTTACCAAAAGACATTAAATTAAAAATTATTACCGCTAGTTTACCTATTGCAGATCGGTGCAGCACTTTACCGAATGTTGAGATCTATTGTTTAGGAGGAATACTTAACAAACAAACAAAAGAAATGTATGGTCCTAGAGCGATTGAAGATGCTGCAACACTATTGGCAAATAAGGCATTTATTGGTGTCAGCGGTTTTTCTCTTGATAGCGAGTTTACCGAAAACAATGTGTATTCATTAGAAGTGAAGCGCAAGCTCCTTCCTTCTGTTCAAAGGAAAATAGTGATTGCTGATTCTAAGAAGGAAAACCGTTTAGGCATTCAAAAAGCATTCAGCTTTGAGGAAATTGATGTGTTTATTACTGGTAAGGAAGTCTCTAAAAGTTTTCTTAGTCAGACGAATGGTCTTATGGAGGTGGTGACTCAATAAAATGGACGTTTTATTGAAAGGGGGTGAAAAGATGTACAGTCAACTCGTTCACAAATCATTGGTTTTCTATGATCAAACATTTGCTGATCAAGAAGCTTTTTTTAAGAAGGCGAATACTGATTTATTAGGTACAGAATTTGTCACAGGAACATTCTATGAATCAGTTGTCAAAAGGGAGAGCAAGTATCCTACTGGCTTGGCACTTCCGACAATGTCAATAGCGATTCCTCACACTGATCCCGAGAATATAAACAAAGCATTTATCGCAGTGTACCATTTGACACAGCCAGTTGTTTTTACTCAAATGGCGACAATAGACGTTAAGGTTGAAAGTCAACTTATCCTAGTTTTAGGAATTAAGGAACCGAAAGAACAAGTCGGATTATTATCAACTATCATCGATTTGATTAGCGCTGAAGATTTCGTAGACCAATATCGTAAAATACAGGATCAAGAAGATATGTATCAGCTTTTCAAAAAAAATCTATAGAAAAAGGTGTGTAGGGAAGATGAAAAAAGTTATTGTAGCCTGCGGTAGTGGAGTAGCAACGAGTCAAACAGTCGCATCAAAAATTGGTCGATTGCTAAATGAACGTAAGGTGAATGCTTCAGTTGAAGCTGTTGATATTAAGTCGATTAAAACATTTATTAAGAACGCGGATGCTTATGTATCGATTACGCCAACTAGCGAGACCTATGGAGTTCCAAAATTTGACGGAATTAAGTTTTTAACCGGTATGGGAATGGAAGAAGAATTAGATAAATTGATTGAAGAACTGAAAAAATAAAAATTGAGGGGGAAGTTAGTTAAATGATTGAAACTCTTTCAAATATATTTCAATACATTTTAGATATGGGCGCAACGGTTTTTGTGCCTATCATTATGTTCATTATCGGAATCGTAGCAAAAATGCGCGTTAAGGATGCCTTCAGTGCAGCACTGATTTTTGGTGTAGCCTTTGCAGGTATGAATTTAGTAGTTGATTATATGTTAGGGAATATCACTCCGGCGGCCAAAGCATTTGCTACTAACACAGGGATTAATTTAACTTCAATTGATGGTGGGTGGACAACAGGAGCCTCGATAACTTGGGCATGGAAATATGCATTCTTGGCTTTTCCTGTAACAATCTTAATCAATATTTTGATGCTGGTTTTCAAATTGACCAAGACATTAAACGTAGATATGTGGAATGTTTGGGGAAAAGCATTTTGTGCGGTAATGGTAACCTATATTTCTGGAAACATCTATTTAGCTTTCTTGGTGGTAGCTATTCAAGTGGTTGTTGAATTAAAGGCTGGAGATATTTGGGGCAGAGAAATTCAAGAATTGACAGGCATTCCTGGCGTAACACTGCCTCATCATATGACATTGATTGCTTGTCTTCTATATCCCATTGATAAGCTGATGGATTACATTCCCTTGTTTCAAAAGCATGTAGATGTGCATACATTGAAAGAAAAAATTGGAATTTTTTCTGAGAATCACGTTATGGGATTCATTGTTGGGACAGCATTAGGTTTGGTTGGCGGATACGAGGTTTCAGACGCATTAGTTTTGGGAATAAATGCGGCCGCAGCATTAACCTTATTCCCTATGGTATCGAAATTGTTTATGCAGGCACTGTCACCAATCTCTGATGCAATTTCAGAGTATATGAGAACAAGATTTAAGGATCGTGAGCTTTATATTGGTCTTGATTGGCCCATTTTAGCGGGTAGTAACGAGATATGGGTTTTAGCTATTTTATTAATCCCATTTGAATTACTGTTTGCCGTAATCTTACCTGGAAATCA
Organism: Enterococcus sp. AZ071; assembly: GCF_050499065.1. Lineage (NCBI taxonomy): Bacteria > Bacillati > Bacillota > Bacilli > Lactobacillales > Enterococcaceae > Enterococcus > Enterococcus sp. AZ071. The sequence continues at coordinate 1,212,575 of NZ_JBIPAS010000001.1, read as the reverse complement.
AGTATTGCCATTTGCAGGATTGATTAATTTATCAATTGTTGTGGCAGCTTATTTATTGGGAAGAGGCAATATTATCCGAATGTTAGGTTATGGTATTATCACAACACCAGTTTTTCTTTATATTGGCACTTACTTTGCGCCATACATTACTCAATTAGCTCAAGATACCGGTGCTGTTAACGTAGAAGAAGGGACCATGCTTGCCTGGGCGACCATTGAGAATGGCGAATTTAAATTTGCTTTTGCTAACGCGATGGCTGGACACTGGTGGGGAATTTTATTAGCAATTGCTTGGATGGGATTATTCATTATCTTTTATCGAGGTCGTAAAAAAGAGGATGAAATTCGATATGCAGAAGCTGAGTAAAAAAACTGCGACGAAATTGTTTTGGTATGCATCACTTGCGATAGCAATCTATCTATTTATTTACGGATGGAGACAACATGGTATTTTTTATACTGGTCTAGCATTAATGATTGGTATTCTATTTCGTTATTTTGGGAATGATAGTTTATTCTCAGAGCTGGATGAACGGATAGCAAAAAAACGGAAGGGAAAGATTTGAAATGATTTACACAGTTACACTGAATCCAGCCATAGACAATATTATCAAAACCAAAGAAATATTGACTCGTGGAAAAAATAATCGGATTCAAGAAAAATATTTGGATGTTGGCGGTAAAGGAACACATGTATCCGTAGGCTTAACGTTATTAGAACAGAAAAATATTTGTACCGGAATTACTGGTGAAAAAAGAAGTCAGGAACTGGTAGATTTATTGCAAAACTACGGAACAGAGAGTTCGTTTTATACTGTGACTGATCAAGCAGTGCGAAATAATTATATTTTGACGGATGATAGTGGAGAAGGCAGTTTCATGATCACTGATTTTGGTTTTCCTTTAGAAAAGGAACAGATTGATCTTTTCCTATTAGAAAAATTAAGTGAGTTAAAAGAAGAAGACACTGTTGTTATCTCAGGAAATCCCTGCATACAGACGCCACTTGAGACTTTTGCCTATTTTCTAGATCGACTTGAAGAACGCAAAGTACGATTGATTGCTGATGTGTCTGGTGAATTCTTAAACGAGGTTTTAAAAAGGGAAGTATTCTTAATTAAACCAAACCAGCACGAGTTTTCAGAAATTGTGAATGAAGATTTATCTACATTGGAAGAATGCATTGCTGCTTATAGCGAAAACAAAGAGTTATTAAGCAATGTCAAAAACATCAGTGTTTCAATGGGCGGAACTGGATCAGTCTTCCTTACAGAACAGGATTCATTCATTTTTGAACCACCATTTATTGATACGGTGAATGATACTGGAAGTGGTGACGCTTTTGTTTCGGGATTGATCTATGGATTAGTAAATGATTTGTCAGTAAAAGAGATCGGCAGATTGGCTACTGCTATAGGGGCTGCGAAGGCCGAGGAAGAGAAAAGTACAGGTTTTAGCATCCAACGAGTAAAAGAACTTAAAGAACAAGTAATATGCAGGAAGATAGGTGAGTAGAGCATTGTTATATTTAGAAGAAAGAACCAAATTATGCAAGTTCGTTAAAACAATGTATGATCGAAAATTTACGAACTCAGCTGGTGGTAATGTTTCGGTAAAGATTAATGACGAACATTTCATTATGACTCCGACACTTATGTCACAAAATCATTTATGCAATTTAACACCTGAACAGATTCTAGTCATTGACAAAAATGAAAGGATAGTAGAAGGATCAGGAAAAATTACGCGAGAAATCAATATGCATATGGCTTGCTATGAAGAAAATTTGAACATCGGTTGTGTGGTTCATGCTCACGCATTAGATTCAATGGTTTTTGCATGTATGGGGTTAGATATGCCAAATATCAGTGAAGCCACTCAAAAATTGGAAGACATTCGCTGTCTTGAGTTTGCCCCTGCGACTTCGCCCGAATTGGCTAGGGTGGTTAGAAAAGAAGTCAAACAAGACCAAACTATACCGAAAGCTTACTTGTTAAGAAAACATGGGGTTTTAGTAGTTGGCGCTACTCTTGAAAAAACCTACGATATGCTTGAGCGACTTGAATGGAATGCGTACATCGCTAAAGAATACTTAATCTTCAAACAAGTGGGCGTTTCAAATATAGATGATCTTGTTAGCTACAATTATAACATAGAAGAATAATACGCCGCTAATCTGCTTTTTTGAAAATGAACGATCTACTAGACTTGGACTTTTATCAGATATGAATAAAAGTCCAAGTCTTATTTTTATTGGAGATAATTACATAAAAAAATTTAACTTCTCTAAACACACGAATGGAGTCTTGAGATCAACTCTAACCTATTCCTTGATAGATCAAACTGCTATACTAGTTCGATATGTCGAAGAGTTCAGTGTAGCAACGATTAAGGCAGTCTTGAACTTCTAATCAGGTGAAATATCGATCATGATGGATAGAGACAATTATTGCAGATTGAATCAATGCTGTGTAACTGATTTAAAACGGAAATTAACGATTCCAAAGCTGTTTTTTATGGATGCTTCTCTAAACTCTCTACATAGAAAAGTGGATTTTTGAGGGTTCGTTAACTCACTTCCACAATAGATAAGGAAACTTATGTAATTGTTAGCGCTTATCTCTCATGTTATCTTAGACATGTAAAGAAGAGCGTTAGCTAACAGAAAGGTGATATCCATGAACGAAAGGCAAATAAAACTCGCGCGCTTGCTAATTGAACATGATGAATTTTTACCTGCTTCTTTCTATAGTAAAAAATTATCTGTCTCAACTAAAACTGTATTTCAAGATCTAGAAACACTTCGACTTTTCATTCAACCTTATTCTGTAGAGATAGAAAGATTACCTTCTTTAGGTATCCGACTATGTGGTGAACATTCTGCAAAAACAAACTTTTTAAAAGAATTAGAAAATGAGCTTTCGCAAGATCAATTATCGCCGATAAATAGAAGAGCCAAAATTATCAAAAGTGTATTTTTCGAAGAAGATAACCCAACATTGGAATCTCTTGCTGAACGATACTTAGTCAGTAAGACGTCACTTTATAACGATTTGAAAATCATGAACGAGATCATTGTATCGAACAATATTGAAATAACATCTAATAATGATGGTTTGATTAGCCAAGGTCAAGAAAATGACATTCAATCAGCAGCGAAACAGTTAGTAGCTCATTTTTCAAATCTGTGTGAGGAGAATTCTATTAATGGGAAGCTGTATCACTTCTTTTCAAAACAATTAGTGGATACCGTGTCAAAAGTTCTGCATAAGAATTTTAGAGAACTCACTGAGAATGTTTCTGATTACTATATGGAATCACTTTTGACAACTCTTTTAGTTCAATGCCGACGCCTTAAAATTGGGTTTCATGTTGAAGGTGAAGCTGATTACTTATTTAGCAGCATACGATATATGGAGACTTTTGTGGTTGCTAATGAAATGTCTGAGGAATTGTCACAAGAAACTGGGTTGATTTTTAGTGAAGCAGATAAAGAATACTTGTCACGTCAACTTTTCGCTCATCGAGTAACTACTGAGGTGAAAGCTAGTGACGAAACTTATGTCGATTTGGTTCACCGACTGATTTCGAGAATGAGTAAAATTGAAAAAGTTGATCTGATGCAGGATGAACACCTCTTCAATTCATTAATATACCATGTACCTGCTATGATTCTCCGTCTAAAACGAGGAATTCACATTGAGAATCCTTTATTGGAGAGTATTCGTGATCAGTACTCTGAGCTTTTTAGTATTGTCTGGTATGCATTAGTTATAGTGGAACAACAGTATGATGTTATTTTGAACGATGACGAGATTTCATTTATTTTAATTCACTTCCAAATTGCCTTGGATCGTCAATCCAAAGCAAATAATATTATCATTGTTTGTCAATATGGGATGTCTTCAGCACAGTTTATTTTTTCTAAAGTTCGGAAGTTCATACCAGCTCATGATAATGTAGAGATTTCTACAATGGAACGATTTAATAAAAGTGACAAAGAAAATATTGATCTGATCATCAGCTCAATAGATATTCCCCAGTCAAAGATTCCCTTTGTGAAGGTAACACCTTTAGTCAGTGACCAAGATTATATCAAGATCATGGAAGCTTATACGAAGTATCTTATCCAATGTGAACCTTTTGGGATATCGGCTTCATTAGAGCATGCTTTTGAAGCAGAAGTATTGAATAAATACATCAGCCCTCAATTAATTAGCTTGCAAAATTTTTTTCCCGATAAAGCTGATTGCTTAAATAATATGATTGATGAGCTTGAGAAGTGTAGATTAGTTTTGCCTAGTTTTCGTAAATCTATTTTTGATAGAGAAGATATTGGCAATACTAATTTAGATAGTGGCGTTGCATTACCCCATGCAGATCCAACAACTATTCTTAAGTCGCACATATATATTGTATCCCTTAAAAAAGCGATCAATTGGGGAGAACGTACAGTTAATTATTATGGTAAATCTTAGTGAAGAAGACTTACCCGAAATACGTGAAGTTGTCGAAGAACTCTATCAATTTATTGATGAGAAGAAAAAGGTTGATACCCTTGTGAAACTCAAAGATTCATCGCAAATGCTACAAATTTTTAGTACTGGAGGAAACTAAAATGTTTTTTGATCAAGAACTTTGTTTATTTCATATCAAACCAGAAGATCAAACACACTTATTTGAAGATATGTATAAAAAACTTTATCTATCGGGATGTGTCAAAGCAAGCTTTTTAGACGGCATCACGACAAGGGAAACTGAATACCCTACTGGACTGGAATTCAATGGTGTCGGCTTTGCGATTCCTCATACAGATTCCGTCTATGTTAACAAGTCACAAATCTGTTTTGCATCATTAGAAGAACCGGTAATTTTTCAAGATATGACAGATAAAAACCATAACATCGAAGTCAATTTAGTGTTTATGTTGGCGATGGCGGTTCCTCATGAACAAGTAGAAACCTTACAAAACTTAATGACATTATTTACTGATGATCAGAAAGTTAATCAATTACGAGAGTTATCATCTCAAGAAGAGTTTAGTAAATTGCTAAATGGTTCTGGTGTTTATTAGAACAATCAAGGAGGAAAAGTAAATGGATGTTATTATGAGTGGTATTCAATGGTTTATTGGACTAGGATCAACTGTTTTCCTACCAGTTATCATTTTTATAATCGGTTTATTCTTTGGTTTAAAACCAGGCAAAGCTTTTATTTCTGGGGTAACCGTTGGTATTGGTAATATTGGCTTAGGATTGGTTTTGGATTTGCTCGCTGGTGGTTTAGGTAGTGCGATCCAACAAATGGGTGAGAAATTTGGAACGTCTTTGAATATTTTAGATATTGGTGTTGGTGTCGGTGGTCCTCTCGCTTTTTCAACCTCTTTAGGAATTTTAATGATTCCTATCTCATTGATTTTGAACTTTATTTTAGTGATACTTGGCTTGACCAAAACCTTGAATGTTGATATTTGGAATTTTTGGTTCCCGATTTTCTTAGGTATGCTCGTTCAAACGGTAACGGGTAACTTCTGGTTTGGACTTATCGGAGCAATTGTTGCCGTTCTTTTACAATGGTTCTTAGCGGATGCTGCTCAAGAAGAAGTGAGTGAATTCTTTGGATATCCAGGTATTGCAATTACTCATATGATGGCATTGTCAGGAGTGTTGTTCGCAAAGCCGATGAATTGGGTGTTTGATCGAATTCCAGGGTTTAACAAGATTGATGCAGATGCCGAAAGCCTGACCAGAAAATTTGGGATTTTTGGTGACACGGTTGTCATTGGCTTGATCATTGGAGGCGTCGTTGGTTTCTTAGCAGGCTATGATGCTGCAGGTGTGGGGCTGTTGGCGATGCAAACCGCTGCAGTTATGAAAGTTATGCCAAAAATGGTAGCGATGTTTATGGAAGGTTTGTTGCCAATTGCTGAAGCGGCTAAAGAATTTACTGACAAGAAACTAAACGGGCGTGTTGTAAATATTGGGATGGATGCGGCGTTGACAGTTGGTCATCCGACAGTCATGTCTACTGCATTATTGTTAGTACCTATATCGTTATTACTTGCAGTAATCCTACCAGGAAATCAAGTGTTGCCTTTTGGTGATCTGGCTTTCTTCACCTTTGCGATCTGCTTAATGGTCCCATTCTTTAAAGGCAATATTGTTCGATCGCTTGTGGGTTGTTCACTTTACCTAGTTATGACTTTCTATTTATCTACCTGGCTGGCTCCTATCGTGACGGATCTTTTTCAAATGGCAAACTTTGATGTGGGTACATCTGGTCTAGTAACGATGCTGCTAAGTGGACTTTGGCCAGCAGGATTGTTTGTACTACTCGCTCAAAAACTAGGAGTCTTTGGTATCGTGATTTTAGGTGTTTTAATCGTAGCAGGAATGCTTTACCTCAACAAAATCAAAGCAAACAAAGTAAAAAAAATACAAGAAGCTTAATAAAGAAAGTAGGAATACATCTTGAAAAAATTGTTAGTAATCTGTGGTGCTGGCCACGCAACCTCAACTATTGCAGTATCAAAAATCAACAAGTGGTTAGAAGCTGAAAACTATACAGATCAGGTTAAAATCTATCAATCTAAGATTGCGGATGAATTAAACAAAATGGATGAATACGATGCCGTTGTCAGCACGACGATTGTTCCAGATTCAATAAAAGATAAGGTAATCAATGGATTAGGCCTGTTAACCGGAATTGGAGCAGATAAAATATTTGAAGATGTAGCACGACGATTGGAACTGGAATAGATGATCAAACATGACACAATCAAATTGCATACAATAGAAGGGCGTGCTTCCTATCATGATTTACGCGATGATTTGGTTCGTATGGCATTAGAATCTGGGGTGGTAGATGGTGTGATGACCATTACTACTCCCCATACAACATGTTCATTCTTCTATGAAGAAACGATGCATGACGTGAATTATTTTGGAGACGATTTTCTACACGTGGACATTAATGAAGCGATGGAAAAAGTAGCCCCAATTATGACGACTGAGGGACAATATCACAGCCCTGGACCAGAACATATCGCTTTTGGAACTTCGTTGAGTGATCCCATTTATCCTGCTGAGAAGTGGGTAATGTTGAATACCGATGCTCATTTAAAAGCATCGATCTACGGTACTAACTCGCAGTCACTAATCTTAAAAAATGGAGAGCTGCAAATCGGTTCTTTAGGACGCGTATATTTTGTTGATTGGGACCGTTTGCGTGAACGCGAACGATTAATCAATGTGGTAATTATGGGGGAATAGCTTTGATGAAAGAGTATATTTTAGCACCTTCACTGTTTAGCTCGCGAATCAGTCGTATAGAAGCAACCTTAAACGTATTAAAAATGACCGAAACAAAATGGCTGCATGTAGATGTGATGGATGGATGTTTTGTGCCAGACATGGCTTCAGGACCCAGTATTGTCAAAGAATTAAAGGAAATTGATGATACATTATTGGATGTCCATTTGATGGTGGAAAGACCTGAGAAAATTGTTCCGGCTTTTCTGGATGCGTGTGCGGATTCTATTACTTATCATGCTGAAGCAACAAATAATGGTGTGCACATCATTCAAATGATCAAGGAGCGAAAAAAGAAAGCCGGCGTTGCTATCAGTCCTGCCACTCCTGTGTCATTGTTAGAACCGATCCTTTCCGAAGTTGATCTGGTATTAGTCATGACGATCAATCCCGGCAGACCTAACAAAGATTTTATCGACTCAACTGTTAATAAGATTGTAGAACTGAATCGGCTAAGAAAAATACATGACTACCACTTTTTAATTGAAGTAGACGGTAAAATCGATAATAAAACGATTAAGCCCTGTGCCAAAGCAGGAGCAGATATGTTTGTTTCAGGTGGATATATTTTTAGTAAAGAGAATAAAGAAGCAGAAATGATTACAAATTTAAAAACGGCCCTAGCGGAAGTTTAGGAGGAGAAAATTGGAAAATTATACCTTGTGTATTCTCAAGGAACTTACTCAAAACGCAAGAAAAATTAATACTGAACAAATTTCACTTGTTCTTGATAAAATAAAAAAAGCAAATCACATTTTTCTTTCTGGTGTTGGACGATCAGGGATTGCGATTCAAGCGTTTGCCAATCGACTGTTACATTTAGGGTTTGAGGTAAGTATAGTTGGTGAAATCAGCTCACCACACTCGTGTCCCGGTGATCTTTTGATCATCTGTTCTGGTTCGGGAGAAACGACTAGCTTGAGATCTTTAGCTGAAAGAGCTGCTGCTAACAGAGTTGACATTGTTCTCGTAACCATGAAGGCCGACTCAACTATTGGCAAGCTAGCTTCTTCGATTTTAACGTTACCTGGTGTAACTAAAGATGAAAACAATCGTTCTTTGGAAGGCTTCAGTCAACCCATGGGAACAGCTTTTGAGCAGTTAGTTTTCTTGACATTTGATAGCTTGGTCTTGAATTTAATGGATGAGAGTGGAGAAACTTCAGAAACGATGTTTAAACGGCATGCTGATTTTGAGTAAATAAACCTTTAAAGCAATTTTTTTATCAGAGTTTTTAAAGCAAAAATGGAATAACTAATGCCAAGAGGCTGGGACAAAAGAAAGGATGTTAATCAGCTCAATCATTTTTTCTGTTCGGAATTTGAAGTCATCTTTTTATTTATGCCTCAGCTTCCCCTTAAATAAAATATCATCACCTATAACAGATTCTTTAATAATTGTTTCTGATCTTTTCCACACGCATTCAGTTGGGGGTGATTTTTGGATAAATACGTTTTCGTCCAAAAGAATTTTTATCTTCTGTTTATTTAAGTATAATCACCTCATTTCTATATTTCTGAACTAATAGAAGTACCAAAATAAATCCATTACACGATTATGAACAATTTCATTAGACATAAACTAACGATACAAAATTACCATTAGACTTGTAAAAATAGAAGATTAGTAATATGATAGTTTTATGAATATGAAACTATCGCAACGACAAGAAGATGAAACGAGAGTAAAAATGTTAAAAGCTCTAGCTGATCCTGCAAGATTGGAAATTATTCGCCTACTTAAAAATAGTGGTAAGGAAATTGGTTGTGGAGAGGTTGGTGAAAGTATTGATTTAAGTAAATCAACCGTTTCTTATCATTTCAAAGCACTTAGGGAAGCTGGATTAACATTTACTAGAAAGGAATCTAGAGAAAAATTTGTTTCATTAAACTATGATGCTTTTAATAAGTATCTTTCGGGATTCCTAGATTCACTATAGAATCTGGGTTTCTTTTTCTGCGATATATTCATAATCCCAGAATAAGCGTAAATTATTATTCTATAGTTCTATATTTTTAGAACAATCAAATTAATGCGACTGGAGTTGTTTTTATGAAGAAATATTCTTTTATCTTTTTCTTAGTCATGTTTTTAATTGGTACTGATACATTTTTAGTATCTCCACTTTTACCTACTTTATCAGAACTTTATGGAATTTCATCAAGTATATCAGGTTGGATGGTAAGTGCTTATGCTCTAGGTTATGCTTTGTTTGCGTTAATAAGCGGTCCTTTTTCTGATGGAAGGGATCGTAAAAAAGTTATGATTTTTGGTTTTATCGGTTTTGCTTTATCAACATTTTTATGCGGATTTGCAACAAGTTTCGAACTAATGATATTATTCAGATTTTTAGCTGGGGTGAGTGCATCTTTTGTAACTCCACAAGTATGGGCTTCAATACCTGTCATTTCACCTAAAGAAAAGATTGTAAAGATGATGGGAATGGCTAGTGCTGGATTGGCTATTTCACAGCTTATTGGAGTTCCAATTGGAAGCTATCTAGCTGTAATATCTTGGAGAGCCCCATTTTTCGCAATCTCAGGCGCTTCACTTATTATGATATTAATAGTAAGTACGATTTTACCTTCACTAAATATTCAGAGTCAGATAGCACAAAACTCTTCAATTATAAAGATTTATAGAGGTTTACTAAAAAATAGTCTAGCTCTAAAGTATCTAGTTGCTTATTTAGTTTTTCAAACTGGAAACTTTTGTATGATGACATTTATTGGATCTTGGTTGACTAGAGATTTTCATCTAGGGGTTTCTGGTGTTGGTACAGCAATGATTGCAATTGGAGCAGGAAATCTAATAGGAACATTGTTTGGGAACAAGCTAATAGCTCGATGGGGAATACCAAAATCATTACTTATTGGCATTCTATATCTTTGTATTCTTTATTTTATCGCACCATTTTCTAGTTCTCTGATTATGGCAGAAGTGGTATTAACTTTAGCTTTTGTTGTCAATGGATTCATCTTCCCAATATTTATGACTACTTTACAAAGTACGACTACTACAGCAAGAAGTACGATCTCCTCTCTGTCAAACGCAGCGATGTACACTGGAACGACAATCGGGGGAATAGTAGGTGGGATACTATTTACTAGATTTTCTGGTTTCTTTGGTATAGCTTTCTTTACAATTGCTACTTATTTAGTAGTATTGCTAATTTACAAGGCAGGAGGAATTTTCGATAGTAAAAAACAGGAAACTAGTAAAGGAAGTGTAAACTAGGATGAATGAAGTGATTAAAACTATATCAAACCATGTTTCAAACAGAGTTTTTGACGAGGATTTCAAAATTGATGATAAGAAAATACAAATAATAACTGCTTGCTTAAAGAATGCACCTACTCATATAAACGGACAATTTTACAGTGTAATAATAGTTAATGACAATGATAAAAAGGGCAAATTAGTTGAGTTAAACCCGTTGAACAGTCATATGTTAAAGTCATTAGTATTTTTGCTTTTCGTTGCTGATTTTAATCGTTCAAAAATTATAATGGGTTCGAAAAACCTAGAACATGATTTTGGGACAAATATTGATAATCTGTTGGTTGTAGGAATTGATGCTGGATTAGCTGCTATGAACGCTGTCAATGTTGTCGAAAGTCTTGGATTAGGATGTGTAATTGTAGGAGGTGTTAGGTATCATGCAAATAAGATAATTCAATTGTTTGAACTTCCTGAATACACATATCCATCTATAGGGAAACCACTAGATAAACCTGGTAAAAGACCTAGAATTTCAGCTAGATTTAATATTTTTGAAGAAAAATATGACAGCATACCAAATGATTTTTTCTAAGAGTATGATCAAATCTTAATGGAGCAGGGAATAACACACGATACGACTTGGAGTGACTATATCGCAAATTACTTTTCTAATGATACTTTGAAAAATATTACAAAGGACAACTTAAAACAGCAAGGGTTTTTAAGTTGAAAAATGAGATAAAGTTTGATAAAACAGAAATCTAATTTTATTTTATAGGCATTAGGAGTGACGATTCTAGGAATTGTCACTCCTTTTTTGTGTTCAAAGGAAAAAATCTAGTAGATGTAAACCGTTTTGGAAGTGATAATTCTGGGAATTATCACTTTTAAATTAAAAATAAAAAGGGCTTACATTTTCGTTATTTACCGTATTCGCCTCTTAAATTGTGGCATAATCATCCTATTTGTAATTGCTTAGTTAGATTTTATCATTCAGCGGAATATGTACTATTATATTTTTAATGCCTGTTGCAGTAAGCAATAATTGCTGCTACAACAGGCATAAGAACAGTGACGAGTTAAAATTATAGTAATAAAGAAGGGTGCGCTCCGAGTAATCAATGAATAAAATACGTCGCTCGAAGAAATTAGTCTCTAGATATCATAATCATTTCTTCAGTGATTTTTTCCACAATGTTTATAATTGTTTTTGGAGAGCGAAGTTTTCTAGGGATATCGATTGGATAAACTTTCGCTATACGTCCTGGATTCGAGTCCATTAAAATTACTCGATCAGAAAGCTGAACAGCCTGTTGAATATCATGAGTAATCATTACAATTGATTTTGTAGCAATTTGATTTTCTAACCAAATTTCTAATAAATCATTGGATAGCTGGCTAGCAGTGACGATATCTAGTGCGGAAAAAGGTTCGTCTAACAATAGTAAGCTAGGTTCAGTCGCTAGTGCTCTGGCAAATCCAACCCGCTGCTTCATTCCACCAGACAGCTCGCGCGGATAAGCTTTCTCAAAGCCATTTAAACCAATCATTTCGATCAAGTTTTTCACTCTTCTTTTTACTTGTTCGCGTGAGAGCCCACTGCGATTTTCTAGACCAAAACTGATATTTTTTTCGACGGTCAGCCAAGGAAAAAGAGCGAAATGCTGGAATACCATACTTATATTTGAGTCAGGTTCTGATATTTTTTTGTTTTCGAAAATGATTTCACCGGTAGTTGGTTGTACGAGTCCTGCAATACTTCTTAGTAAAGTTGATTTACCAGTTCCCGATTGCCCGATAACGCTCAGAAATTCATTGGTTTTAACGGTTAGATTAACGTTATCTAGGACTTTCAAATTCTCCTTATGTCCTTCAATTTCAAATTCTTTATAGACAGATTTCACATTTAACAATTCTGTATTTTCCATAATAGTTTTGCATATTTAAGTATTCAAACCTAAATATACTTCTCCTTTCAGCTTAAGACCAGATCTCATTTGTCAAAATTACTTCTCTTGTAGTCAACATATTTAGTATGAACAGCTTTTACTAGTATTAATAGTGGAACCGATCTTTAGCGATTCGATAAAGAGGTTGCCAAATAAATGCAATACATAGTCCCACAATAAAACACATGGACAAAGTCCCTAATGCAGACTTGTCTTTTATGCCATCGTTGATCGAAATATAGTGACCTAATCCTGTGACATCAATTTGTTTTTTTCCCCATTGAATGCTTTCAGCAGCGATGTCCGCATTCCATGCTGCACCTGCAGCATTAATAATCGCTGTAATGATGTAAGGTAAAATAGACGGGATGAGATACTTAACCCACCATTGCCATTTAGAAAGCTTAAATATCTTTGTTACATCACGAATCTCATCAGGAATTGCTAAATAACCAGCAATAACATTGAAAAAAAAGTACCATTGGCAACCTACCATGATGAGCGGCAAAGTCCACCATTCTAGCTTGTTAAAACCAATACTTATGAAAATAACGATGAACGGCGTATAGATATTTGAAGGGATCGAACCTATTACTTGTCCAATTGGTTGAACAACATTCAATCGGCGATTATCGCTGGCAACCCAAACCGCTAATGGTATGAAAATCAATCCAGCAACAATCATCGCTAACGTTACTCGTAAAGTGGTATCCAGCATCAATTTTGGAATCAAACTAAAATCCTGGTGTGGCAAGAAATAATAAAGTTTGATTGACCAATTTATAACTAAAATAGCTAAGAGAACATACCAAAGAGTTTTGAAAAAATTTCGAAGCTTCGCTACTTTTTTATACAGACAATCCAGCTTAAGGAAATACCAGATCTTAGGCAGTTTATAAATCCAGAAAAAACTAAAATTAGCAAATACTCTTGAAAAATATTTAGTTATAGAAGCATGCTGAATCAACTGATAAACCAATGATTTTGGTGGAATTGAACTTTCGATATCCGCTTCATACTTGAAATAGTAGGTAGCCCTGACTAAAGGTTGAAAAACTAAGAAGTTAAGGATTACAACATTAAGCAGTAATGCCAAGATAGCCCATAAACATGCTTTAAAATCTGCGCGGTCTAATGCTACCTGAATATAGGAACCAATCCCAGGTAGAAAGAGTGTCTTCTCTTTTGACAATACAACAGAAGCTTGCTCACTGGCTACTAAGGCAAACCAGGCAGCAGTTTGCGAAATGATCACATTCCATAGCAATCCTGGAATCGAATAAACAAACTCAAGTCGCCAAAATTTTTGCCAAGGATTATACTTGAATTGATCGGTCACATTGAGCAAATCAGAAGGAACGACTTCCATTATTTGATAAAGTGTCAGCATAATGTTCCAAGCTTGCCCTGTAAAAATTGCAAAAATTGCGACACATTCTAACCCCATCACATTTCCTGGAAATAGGCCAAGTAAGCCAGTTGTTGTAAAGGTTAAAAAACCTAATAGCGGAACAGATTCTAAAAAGTTGACTAATGGTAAAATAATCTGTCTAGCCGTTTTATTTTTTGCTGCCAAAATGCCAAAAATAAAAGAAAAGAGGAAAGACCAGGCCATCCCGACAATCATTCGAAACATCGTGCGAATGGAAAAATAGAAGAGATTGCTTATCGCCAGAAAGTCATTTTGAGGTCTGGCTACTGATAAAAAATCCTCTGATGGCAAACTATTAAGAGGTCGATTCATTTTTATACTCGAGAAAACCATAATAAATAGAAACAAGGTGAGAATGACTATTATAGTAGTGTTTCTAAGAGCTTTCATGAGAGTAGATTTTTTGGTGATTGGTGCTTTTAAAACGTTCAAAATAAAAACCTCCTAAATAATCATATTAGGAGGTTACTCAAAAAAGAAAAGATGATAATTAATCACGTAATTGAGCTTTGGCTTTCTGAGACGTAAGAAAATAAATTCTAGTTATCTTAGGAAAGCCTTAATTCGACAATCCCTGCTTTACTCGTTACTGTCTCTCGACATTTCCGAGCGATAACCTGTGTTCTTCAGAGTAACCTCACCTAATATGATTCTATTTTGTTGTGCAAATTTATAATACTCGCGAATTAGAATAAAACAACTAAAAATTTGTTATTGGTACTTCTTAGCAGTACCTATTGTTATTAGATAAGGGTCTTTGATACTTTTCGCTTTTTGTGTAAAAACTTTCAAGAATAATGGAATAGAATGTTTCTCCAAGTGGAGAGGAAATAATTTGTCATTTTTCAAACGAAAGGAAATGTTTTCGAGAAATCAACGATAACCTATCGGAAAACTTGTTCCAAAAGTTAATACCAATTAAAGAACGTAAGTTATAAAAAAAGTTTCCTTGTTTATAATACAAATAGGGTGCAAAATTAGGTTGACCTAAAGTAAAGACGCTGGGATGTGGTGAAAATGTCAATTGAAAAATTAGAGTATTTCTACGTTATTGCCAAGTACAACAGTCTTTCTAAGGCTTCTCAAGAATTGTATGTCAGCATATCATCTTTGAGCTCTGCTTTAAAAAGTCTTGAAAATGAACTTGGATATGATTTATTTGTTCGGCAAGGGAAAAGGTTGATGTTAAGTGAGAGTGGGGAAAAAATTCTGCCTGCGGTTGAAAGGATATTAGAAGAAGTTAAAAAAATTCAATTCCCTTTATATCAAAGAATTGACCAGCCTATATTTAGAGTAGGGGTGAGTGAGTCGGTCCTAATATTTGAAGCGAATGAATGTACAGTAAAAAGAGAGAGGTATCCTATAAACTATATTAATGCCGCGCCATTGGATCTGTTAAATAGATTAAAGCGAAGAGAATTAGACTTCGTAATTACAAATAGCCTAGTTGAAGATTCTCAATTAGAAAGAGCTTTATTGATCCATTCAAAGATTTTGATTGTTGCACATGAATCGTTAGTAAAAAGTGATTTAAGTGAAATTGCGTCTAAGGATTTAGAAAAAAGGCCCTTTATAATTTTGACGGATCAATTAGGACACAGACAATTAACTCAAAAAACAGCTGGTTTTTTCAACATTATTCCTCAGTTTCTTTATTGCCATGATAGTCTGGGAGTTCAAAAGTGGATAAATGAAAATAGAGGATTTTTAGTAATTCATGCAGCCGAAAAAGAGTTGCTATCAAGCGATACTATTAAATTCTTTTCTTTACCCAACGAAATGGAAATAGACTATTATCTATATAAAAATAGAAACAATGATCAGTTATTTAATCTTGGAGACATTGAAGAATACTTAAAAGAAGTATTTGCTGAAATCGAAGGACAAGACAACATGAATTGAAAATAAGTATAGGTTATCAGTGAATTTAAGTTAGGAAGGACAAAAACATAGTTTTCTTTATTGATTTTTTTCTGTTTGCAGTGTCTATTTATCACATGATAGTGCAGACGTAACCTGAATTATAGCAAAAAAATTTCAACATACGAAAGCCAATGCTATAAGAGATTGGAAGTTGATCAATGTGGCCAAGTTTGTCAGACTATGAAAGAAGAACTTGTGAATAAAACAGAAAATCTGAAGGTGAAATACCTGATACCAACATCAGTATTTCACTTTCAGATTTTCTATTTTGTAGAGAACTTTTAGATCGTACTCTTTTTCTAAAAGAATATAGTTTACCGATCAAGGAACAAAACCATTTTTTGTTTCAACAATAGGCAATTCGCCAGTTTCAGTATTACCGGGTGTTCCTATATAAGTATTTCCATAGAGCGAGGTTGATTCTTGATCTTCAGAATCTGGATCTTGTACAGAGTAATCACTTTGATAAAGATATTGACCATTCGTGTGGAAGACGAAATCTTTCTTGTCACGGGCATCTTTTTTATCAATGCCCAGACTCACTCTTAACTCATGGCTTACGTATTGAATGCTATCCGGATAAAGTTCAACCATGCTGCGGTCTTGATTGCTAAAAGTTCGCCAATCAAAAGTTAGTTGTTGCTTTTGATAGTTCTCATAGGTCAAACCGTTTTTTAATAATGCTAGAAGCTGATCAGTTGTAATATCTGTTTGGATGTTATTATCAAAGGAGTCGATAATTTTTGTCAGATTTTTTATAGTTGATTTTGATTTTAATTTTTCTCCAACGGCTTGAATAATTTCTTGTTGGCGAAACCCTCTCATGATGTCGTTATCGCTATGACGCTCTCGAGCATAAGAAAGAGCTTTTGTACCATCCACATGTTGTGTTCCCTCATCAAAATGAATTGCCCCTGGTCCGTCTTTAGTCACACCATCAAATGCCTGCTTTACATTAATAGTTATTCCTCCAATTGCATCAATAAAGTTAATGAAAGATAAGAAATTAAACACACAATAATGATCTATTGGAATGTTAAATAGTTTCTCTACTGTATTAACAGATGCAGCGGGACCGTTAAAGGTGTAGGCAGCTTCAATCCGTTGATTTCCATGATAGTTTTTAGCAATTATTGGAACAAAACTATCCCTAGGCAAGCTGCAAAAGGTGATTTTTTTATCCTTTTTATTTAACGTAATGATCATCATAGCATCAGTTCTTGTCGTACCCAATTTTCTTTCATTAGTGTTGTCTAAGCCCATAATTAGAAATGACTCGCTGTCATTTTCACTTGAGGACTTAAAGTTATTTTTTATTGGATGATAACCGTCAGCCATCGTTTTTTCTAAATGGTGGTCAGTTAATAAGAAATAAGCTGAGACGGCAATAGTACACATCAAAATTACTGTGATGAGTAATAGGATTTTCTTTTGTGTTGTTTTCATTGGAATACTTCCTTTCTTTTTGACCATAAATTGTAGCCGTGAGATTAACAAATCATTAGCACTTTTGTATAAAAAGCGGGTTTAATTTAAGGACCGTTCAGATAATGTGAGGAAACAGTCTTATCATATTCGGAATAAATGCTAATTGAGACTTGTATATTACGAATGGCTATCTTCTGGTGTATTCACACAATGGGTATTAAATGACCTGTATAGAAAAGAAAATATCAGCAGATATCTGAGTATATAATAACGATAATTGGTAAACGTTGGTAGATGATATTTCAATCTTAATAATATATTTAAAAAGAGAAAAAATAGGATATATATTGCTTAATAGGCGAAAAAGCTTTACGGAAAAATCAAAAAGCAGATAAGTTATCATTAGGGAATATTGATTTAAAATAACGATTATCTGATATGATAGCTCGATCAATCATATCTTCCGGTATGTTTTGGATAATATACTTTGCTATTTAGCGAAATTATCAGGTTGTTTAGAATTTGAGAGTACGCATAAAGTATCCTAATTGAGTGATCTTTCTGAAAAGACTCAAATTTTTTATAAAGAGATTATGTTGGGGTGAGTGAGAGTTTTTTCGGAATATATACGAGGGTGTTTCATAATAATGGGAACTGTATCAGTGAAACTTTGCTCTTTTTAATTCTCAAGAAAAAGGCCGGGACAAAACTCATGACTTTGTAACAGGGTTTAAAAAACGATCAAGAATTTTAGAAAAATTGGCTCTTTTCTAAAGGTAAACAGGAGGCAAAATCTACGGGGATTTTTTTAGTGTTACTCGAACGGCAGTAGAAACTGGCTTAGATCTTCGAAAATATCGGATTCATTTATTTGAAAAAAGCACCTAACTTACCTAATCAATCTCCCACTGTATTAGCAGTCTACTTGTCATGAACTGCAGATATTCAGGATAGATGCGCACTGTCTCTCACGCTTACATCCAACCTTTTAGAGAAGTTCTATTGATTAAAAAACACGATAAGTATGCTGGATAGTATCCTAAACAAAAATAAAAGTCATTATTCTGACCTGTATAAAAATAATGTCTATAACAAGAGCTCGCAGTTCTATCACTAGAGCATCTCATGTTTCTGGAGGCGTTTGTTCACTATGAAACTTTGAGGAGGATATCGTCCTATGCAAAATATTAATAAGCTGCCTTCATGAATTTAGAAACATTCTATGCTTAACGACATCAAGGCAAGACAAGTAAAGACTTCAATAGAAAAAAACTTTATTCATAATCTTTAAAAAATCTCCTAAAGTTATTTATCCAGACGAAAATCCGTTCGACAAGCTACGCACTGGTAAGATGACCCGCGAAGTAGCTCCTTGAGTAACTGCATGATCATCTTATTCAAAATATCAATAATTTGGGTGATGGTT
Source organism: Enterococcus sp. AZ071 (assembly GCF_050499065.1). Lineage (NCBI taxonomy): Bacteria > Bacillati > Bacillota > Bacilli > Lactobacillales > Enterococcaceae > Enterococcus > Enterococcus sp. AZ071. The sequence continues at coordinate 1,193,885 of NZ_JBIPAS010000001.1, read as the reverse complement.
GTTCCTCGATAGCCTGATTCAGTATAAATCCTAAGTAAACTGGTGTTTTTGGGTAACACATTTATCAGATGCAACACTTCCAATAGTGGTGTCATACCAATTTGCAGGATATATCTTAATATAAAGGAGATTTATGAAAGAAATTGTTATAAAATACCCATTTCTGACAGTTTCATTTGATAAGTAGAGATTTCTACTAAAATGGATGTCAGAACATGAAATGGATTTGCCTGTATGATGCAATTCCTTTAGGTGATATAGGATTACCTAAGGTTTGCTCTTCTAAAAGAAGGCGATGCACGGATGCTGATTTTTCAATATAATACTTATTTGCTTTCTTGTAACACGATTGAAATAATTTAAAAAAATACTAAACTTACTCAAAATGATTGAGAGTAACCCGCAATCAATTCTATACTTCTGTGGTTAGATAAAATAACCTTGTTAGGTGAGGCTCCTATCCAAACATAGGCTATTGCGCAGAAATGTCGAAAGACACCAATGTGTAAAACAGGAATGGTCGAATTAAGGCTCTTCTAAAAATAGCTAAGAGAAATCTTTACGTTGGATAGTGCTAAAGCTCAGACGATGAGAACCGATTGGTTTGCTGCGTTTTTTTAGAAAGCAGCAAGCACTTATTTACGATCGATGCTGGCTTAGTCTACTCTTTCAAGGGAAAAAGAAAGGGATTCTCATGCAAACATCGAATAAAAAATTTCCGCTTTATGCCATAACAACCATTTGTTTTGCCTTCCTCACACTGTTAGTGGCTGCCAGTCCAAATTGGTTTCAACAAATGGACGAAGCAATTTATCACATCAAATGGCAATTAAATGCCCCGATGTTAACGGCTGTCAGTCTGTTGGCAAAAACAGCGACGATTGGCCCTATGTTCCTGATCTTCTTATTATTTATGATTTATCTTCTGCATAAAAAAGAAAAAATCCTTGCCTTTTGGCCAGTTAGTAACCTGTTAGCTGTCGGTTTCTTAGGGAGCGTTTTTAAACATGTTGTCGGCCGAGCTCGACCAACTCTGGGCGCTTTAGCCGATCGTAGTTCCGCGAGTTTTCCTAGTGGGCATTCGCTGTTAGCGATGTGTCTTGTCTGTACAATTTTTATCACTTTAAACTATCTCAATGTTAGAAAAACTAAAGGCATCAAACTTTTTTTAATTGTCTATCTCGTACTGATTGTATTAGGACGGCTCATCTTACGTGTGCACTATCCTAGTGACATAATTGCTGGTATGCTCCTAAGCTATAGCTGGGTAAATTTTTCGTTCAGTATTGTACAACGTTATTTGCAAGCACCTGTAGAAGAAGCCTCAGCCCAACGAAGTCGGCGACATTCTCGTAAAAGAAAAAGTTTATTCCTAGTGTTCAGTTTGACCCTTTTATTTTTAGGAACTCTTTCTGTCTCGGCTTATGGTATCAGCATGTATCATAATTTGAAAAAAACGGCGAATACAATGTATAAACCACGAAAATCGTCAACTAAAAGTCCAGATTTAGCTAAAGGAGAACCCGTTAGTTTCTTAATTATGGGAATTGCAAATGATTCAAAAAGAAAAACGGATTACCGCTCCAATGCTTTAATGGTGGTTACTGTTAACAATCAATTAAAAAAAACAACCATTACCAGCATTCCACGAGACTATTATGTGGAAATGGCGGGCACTAATGGTGAATGGAATAAAATCAATGCGGCCCACGTTTTCGGTGGTGCCGATATGCAAATCAAAACGGTAGAAAACGTCTTACACATTCCTATCAGCCATTACTTTTCTGTGGATATGGATGCCATGAAGGACCTTGGCGATGCTGTCGGTGGTGTCACCGTGAATAACGCCTTTGAATTTGACGCTGAAGGTATTCATTATCCGAAAGGCAAGCAACATTTAGGCGGATGGGAAGCTTTGCAATACGCACGTATGCGTTACGAAGACCCCGAAGGCGACTATGGTCGTCAACGCCGCCAACGAGAAGTTTTAGTTGAGATAACAAATAAGTTACTTTCTTTTAACAGCTTATTAAAGTATCAAGAAATTCTAGATGTTATTGGAGAACACGGCGAAACCGACTTATCCTTTGACCAAATGATGGCCATGTTAAAACAATATACGCCTGCACTAAAAAATATCGAAACCGATCAATTGAAAGGTTATGATTTTACAGGTGATGGTGTGACAGGTATTGAAGGAATCTCTTATCAGCTTGTAGAAGAAAGCGAACGACAACGCGTCGAAAATGCCATTAAAGAACAAATGGGTATTAATACAAAAGAGGATGAACAAAATCAATAATTATATCCCGTATAAGAGGTTGTAACAAAGCGTTCAACTCTAAGAATTAAAAAAATATCCGAAAATAGTTTTTTCTATTTTCTGGATAGTTCGACTTAGGTCCAAAGAAATTGCTTTAGGAACACCATTTATTCGCAAAAAAAGCACGGAGCATAATCATTATGATTAATGTTTCGTGCTTTTTTTGTACATTGAAAAAAATAGGGTTCTTATTTAACGACGTTTAACCTTATCAACTTGATTTTTCGTCAGTAAACGAGAAATTTACAACTGTTGAGCAGGCTTGATAAGCCTTTCTGCAGGACTACATTGAAGTGATAGTGATAAAAAGAACTTTAAATTAGTTACGATTGATCTAGCTTCGGATTCTATTTTATTATATGTTTAGAAAACTTCAGGAATTATCTTGAAACTAGATGTGATATCCAAATACAGGAATAAATGTTAAATTACAGATACAGGGAAGCGCTTCCCTGAAAGGAGTGGAAATCATGCTTGAAATAAGCAAGCGTCAGCATACACTATTGAGATTGCTATTGGAGCAAAAAGATTTTTTACCGGTAAATCATTACTCCAAGATTTTATCTATCTCCGATCGTACGTTGTATAAAGACATCGATAATTTGAATAAAGTATTAAGGAAAAGGGAAATTGAAATTATAAAACGGCAAGGAAAAGGAATTTGTATAAGTAAGTCGAATTTGTCAAATGATGAAATAATAAAAAGCTTCGGTGAGACTTCGATTCAAATAGACTTCAATCAGTTTCCACTCGAACGACAAATAAAAATAGCTGACTACTTATTATTAAGGAACGAAAAAGTATCCTACCAGCTTTTGTCTGAAAAATTTTTAGTCAGTAGAACCTCTATATCAAATGATTTAGATCAAATACAGACAATTATTGAAGGAAGCTCAGCATCAATTCGTTCTGATAATAATGGAACAAAAGTAGTTGGAAAGGAATCTGAAATACAAAAGGCAATCAAACAATATGCTTACTTTATCATTGATAAATCAGACTTAACTAGTAGTTTTAAAGTCCAATTTCCTGCCTTATTATTTAGGTTTTTATCTAAAGACATTATCGAAAAAGTTTCTATGCTCCTGCACACAAATGATTACTTTGATATCGATAAATTACCAGATAACTATTTTCAATCATTGGTACTGTCAATTGGTATACTCATTTCTCGATTGCAAGAAGGGGTTCATATTGAACATCAAGATAATTTCTTGTTTGAAAATGTGGAGTCGCTTAAAACATTCTTTTTAACCAATGAATTAGTAGAGCATCTCGAATTAAATAATAGTATCAAGTTTGATTCAAACGATTTTGAATACCTAAATCGGCAATTAGTTGCACACGGATTTGAACCGCAATTAAAAGATACAACGACTCAGAAGCAATACGATGCCGTGGTAAAAAAAATGATCAAGGAAATGAGTGATTCAATTCAGGTTGACTTAACTAGTGATGACAAATTATATATGAATATCCTTTATCACTTAGTGTCCATGATCTATCGATCCAAATTAAATGTTCCAGTTAGTAATCCGCTTTTGGAGGAAATAAAACGAGAATACTCTGTTTTATACAGTACAACATGGCTAATATTGGCTGGAATTGAGAAAGAATTAGGCATTCGATTAACCGATGATGAAGTTGCGTTTATGATGATACATTTTCAGGGCGCAATTGATCGTATTTCAGAGAATCGAAAGATATTAATTGTTTGTCCCACAGGAATCGGAACGTCAGAGCTGATTGCTAATCGCTTAAAAAGAGTGTTTTCTCCGCAAGATATTGTGGAGGTAACCTCGCTGCGAAAACTTTATAAAAGAGACTTGAGCAAGGTCGATTTAGTGATCTCCTCAGTACAACTAGAAAAAATTGAAGTTCCCGTAACGTATGTTTCTCCTTTAATGAGCAAACAAGATTTAAAAAAGGTTTCTGCAACTTATTTGGATTTATTCTACGATGAAGAAGAATCGAATGATCACTCTTTTGAACATTTAGGCAAAATAATCGATCCGACTATGATTTTTCTAAATGAAACAATAGCTACTAAAGAAAAATGCATAAAAAAAATCACTCAAAAACTCTTGCAAGATAATTTAGTTACAGATTCTTTTGAGCAAGCTATTTGGGATAGAGAGAAGTTAGGCGTGACAGATCTTCCAACCGGAGTAGCGATTCCACATCCGTCACCGTCAACAGTTAAGGAAAGTAAGTTAGTAATTATGACATTGATAAAACCAATACGTTGGAATCTTCGAATGGTTAATACCGTTTTAATGATCTGCGTAGCAGAAAAGGACTTAAAGGATATAAAAGGTATACTGTCAGAAATTTATCGGATCGTTGAGTCAAAAAAAAATGTCGATCGCTTTATCTTTGGTAAAACAAAAGAAGAAATAATGAAAGTATTAGGAGGAGATAAAATTGATTGATGAAGGATTAATCGTGTTGGATTCAGTGTTAACAAATAAGGCGTCCATCATTTATCACTTATCAGAAAAGGCAAAAGAGCTAGGTTATTTAAATAATAGCGCTCGTTACATTGATGCTGTGAACGAAAGAGAAGAAGAGTTTTCTACAGCAATTGGCTATGACGTAAGCATTCCCCATGGGAAATCGAAAGAAGTGATCAATCCTTTTATCTGTTTTCTTAGAACGAAACAACCAATTCAATGGGACAATGCTGGTAAACCCGTTGAGCTAGTATTTATGTTAGGAATACCAGAGGAGAACAAAACAACCTTTCATTTGAAAGTACTTGCTGAAATTAGCAAAAAACTTTTAGATGACGGTTTTAGAAATGATTTGTTAACCGGCAACAAAGAGTTGATTTTAGATTCATTATATCAAGTAGAAAAAAAAATAGGAGGAAACTAACATGAAAATCGTTGGAGTATCGGCATGTCCTACTGGAGTAGCCCACACATACATGGCACAAGAAGCATTGGAAAAAGAAGGAAAGAGAAGAGGATACGATATTAAGATCGAGACTCAGGGTAGCATTGGTATTGAAAATGAGGTTACTGAAGAAGAAGTAGAGGAAGCAGATGTAGTCATTTTGGCTGTATCCGTTTTTATAGAAAATGAAGAACGTTTTGAAGATAAGTTGACTATTCATGCTGATGTTAACGACGCGATCTCATATCCTGCGAAAGTGTTGGATGAAGTTGAAAAATTGGTGAACGGTTAGGAAGCAGAGGAGGAAAAAATGACTATTAAGACGATTTTAAAGGAAGTTCAAAAAGCATTTCTGAGTGGAGTCTCCTTTATGATGCCGGCAGTAGTCGCTGGAGGTATTATGTTGGCTATATCCCTAGCTACTGGGGAAAAAAGCGATACAGGAGTGGTTGTTACCAACGAATTAATGCAAAATATTAATTTATTAGGTAAAGCAGCTTTTGCTATGATGATTCCAATTTTAGGAGGCTATATCGCTTATTCGATTGCGGGTAAGCCCGGGTTAGCACCTGGCATGATTCTTGGTTTCCTTGCAAATAATGCTGTGACTGTAAACGGGGTAGAAGTGAAGTCAGGATTTCTAGGTGCGATGCTTTTAGGGGTTGCAGCGGGATATTTAGTAAAGTGGATGAAGAAATGGAAGGTCAGTAAAACAATTAAAACTATTTTACCGATCCTGATTATACCGACTATTTCGGTTTTCGTTCTTGGTCTGATTTATATCTATGTTATTGCTACACCATTAGCCTTTCTGATGAACGGATTAACTAGCATCATGAGTAGTTTAAACGGGAGCAGTGCGATTTTGCTGGCAGTATTTATTGGGTTATTTGGAGAGGTTGACATGGGAGGACCTATCACCAAATCTGTTTCGATGTTTACCCTAGCACTTATGAATGAAGGTATTTATGAACCAAATGGGATGTTTAGAATTGCTGTAGCGATTCCACCAATTGGTATCTTCTTAGCAACATTATTCTTTAGAAAGAAATTTACTGAAGGTGATCGGGATGCAGCAGTTGCGGCTGGCATTATGGGGTGTATTGGAATTACTGAAGGAGCTATCCCCTTCGTCGTCAGTGACATGAAAAGAATATTACCCTCAACAATGATTGGAACCGCAGTTGGATGTGTAATTGGAGCGATTGGAAATGTGAAGTGTTATGTTCCTCATGGTGGATTTGTTGTATTGCCTGTGGTTGATAATAAGCTATGGTTTATTGCCGCAATTGTTGTCGGCTCTTTGGTGACAGCAACGATACTCGGTTGTCTAAAGCCAGTTTTAGAAGAGACACCCGCAAAAAAGAAAGATAAGGCACAGGTAGCGGATTTGACAAAGGAGAAGGCTTAATGAAATCAGAAGTAAATGATTTTATCGAAGAAAATAAGGTTATTGCAATTTGTCGTGGGATTTATGGAGAGAAATTGATCAATCTAGTAACAGCTTTGAACAATGGGGGAGTGAAATTGGTTGAAGTAACTTTTGATCAGGGGGATCCAGAATGTTTGATTAAGACTTCGAATGCCATTGCTTCGTTAGTTAAGGAATTTGGAGATGAAGTAAAAATTGGAGCTGGCACTGTTTTAACCAAGGAGCAAGTTGAGTCAGCTCATCAATCAGGAGCAGAATACATTATCTCACCTAATACGAACCCAACTGTTATCAAACGAACAAAAGAATTAGATATGATCTCAATGCCTGGAGCACTTTCACCAAGTGAGATAATTATGGCGAATGAAGCTGGGGCTGATTTTGTCAAGGTGTTTCCTGTTAGAGCATTAGGAACAGGCTACATCAAGGACATTCTTGGACCAATCAATCATATTAAGCTGATTGCTACTGCAGGTGTGACACGAGAGAACTTGCAAGACTATCTTGATTTAGGATTCTGCGGTGCTGGGATTAGCGGATATTTGACGGATAAACGTTTGGTAGATTCAGGTGATTTTGCGACGATAGAAAATCATGCTCAAGAAATGATGAGTATTGTCAGAGACAACAAAGTCTTAAGTTAATACCATTGTTGAAACGAATGGTGTCATCTGAGTAAAATTTGGATGATCTAGGAGAATAGCAAAAAGAAGATATGATGAAATTTTTCCTAAATATAGTCAGTGTAGAAGAAGTCAAACGAATTAACGAGTTAGGATTTATTGATGAAGTGACAACGAATCCTACGATTATTGCTGAAGAAGGGAGAGACTTTCAAGAAGTAATTAAAGAAATTTATTCGATTGTCGAAGGAACTGTGAGTGCAGAAGTCACTGAAGCATAAATCGAAGAGATGATCTTGAAAGCCGAGGTTTTAACAAAATGTACAAGTAATATTGTTGTCAAGAATCCCAATGACAGAGCAAGGATTGAGAGCAGTTTAAAGAAGAATGGAGAACAAGTAATTTTTAATTTCTGTAAGCTAAATAGTCATTCTTACAGAAGTAATATATAAACAGCTAAGGAGATGATTGCGATGGAAAATCAAAAGAAACCAATCGTTATCATGAATTGGTCTATGAGACAAAATCATATCAAAGAAGCAAAAGAGTTTGCAAAGCAGATTAGCGCCCAAAAAAATACTGACATTGATGTTGTGATTTTACCTTCCATGGGAACTATATATCCAGTGCATGAAGTTCTAAAAAACACTTCAGTTCAGCTAGGTGCACAAAATATTGCGCCTGTTGAGAATGGTGAGTTGACTGGAGAGTTTTCGATTGAATCTCTAATTGATATGAAAGGAACCTTTATCGAATTAGGGCATTGGGAGCGCAGGTGTCTCTTCAATGAAACTGACAATATCATCAATAAAAAAATTAAATTGGCTCTAAAAAACGGAGTGAATGTAATTCTATGTATTGGTGAACAGAATAAAAAAGATGCCGATAATGTAATTGATGATTTGAAGGATCCAAATTATGAGGTTGAACTAGAACATGAGTTGTTTTTATGCATTTACAATGGATTATACTGCGTTAAAGAAAAAGATTTAGATAAGATTGTTATCGCCTATACTCCAGCTTGGGCAGTTGGAAAGAGCAAAGCTGCTGGAGCACCTCATATTAAGATGGCGACATCAATCATTCGAAAAGCGATCGCAAAAATATTTGGTGAAGCAGCAAATGAAAAAGTTCGCATTGTTTATGGCGGATCAGTCAGTCCTGAGAATAGTATAACAATGATAAAATTAGCAAAATTAGATGGTGTTTTATTAGGTAGGTTTGGTAGCGATTCAAATCGATTGCAACAAATTGTCGAAGTAACCAAGAATTTGAGGGGAAAATAGTCTAAAAAAATTGGATATAGTTAGCTGTAAAATGAGGATAGATCAAGTATGTACTCATTAGTGTACTAGAATATACGCAAAGCTAGGTTTGTCAACTAAACTTTGGAAATTATCTAGTTGGGGGTCTTTTTACCTAATAAAGATATTCAGCTATTTAGAAATAATTTAATCAAAAGCATGAATAAATAAACCTAACCTCAAGAAAGGTAAGTAGCATACTTTTCAATTTGAGAAGAGAACGTTCCGTTGGTCATAAGTTGATCAAGCATCATTATCCAATTTTCTATATGACCGCCATTTCATTTATTGTATAGTTCTTTTGTTAGTAAATATAGCAGCTTAAGGAGCGCATTCTTATTAAAGAATGCCTCTTTTTTTGTGATCTTCTGGAAACTAGGCTGGGCACTTTCAACAGCATTTGTTGTATACACTTCGGATTCGTTCTCTTCGTAGTTTTTTCATAGAGTGACATACATACACTCGACAAATAAGAAAGCATAGCATTTAGCTAAAGTGCGAGACTACCACTCCTCCAGTTCAGGAAGCACAGCATCTGTAATATCAAAGGTTAACTCGTGAGAGACATTAAATCCGTAGATGTCTTCAATCGTTGTGGCATTATCTCGTTGGCTCATTCCACGAGCGTGAATTGAAAGGACTTTCCTTCGATTTCAGAGACATCACGTTTTCTTTTAGCGATTCATTTAGGATCAAAAGAAGTATCCCGATCTCTAGGAACATCAATATTTACTTCACCAAAGCTTGTTTTGAGCGTTTCATTTCCATAACCATTTCGGTGATTTGCGTGCTCCGTAGGTTCTTTGGGATGAGCTTCAATATCCTAGATGATTATTCAATTCTTCCTTCGTAGCATTTTCTCAAACAACGGACCAAATACGTCTTTCAAAGCCTCTTGTATATCTTCCACAGGTCCAGGTTGGTAATCGTTTAGGATAGATTCAGCTAACTTCACGGATTCGGGATTTCTTTTTAGCCATTGTGTAATCACCTTTTCATCTTATTTCAGAAAAAGAAAAACCGTGAATCAACCCTATACCTAGGATAATGGTTACTTACACGGTTTAGATTACACTCTCTGATACTCAGTCAATTCTTTTTATCAAGGTATTTCCAATAGTTATATTTTATCCGTTGAGCTAGATGCTGAGTCTCATTCTGATAAAATAACTTTGCTACATTCTACGATACAGGTAAAGGTAGTCATGAGGAACAACCGATTTATTCATATTCCAAGTCTGAATTAGCTGAGTTATTAGTTGTGCTGTAGAAACATATCATAACCTATACAAATGATACTGGAACAGCTATCTAATCATTTTGGAAATAGTTTTAATATCAACAGAATTTCAATTTGGAATATATAAAACATAGTAAATAGTCAAATAGTTCACCTGTTGAGACAATTGAACATCGATCACACGAAAGCATGTTGGTCCAAAATTAAGTGTTATGAAAATACCGTAGTCATTTCACCATATTTCACCCGTTATTGTTACTAACACGAAACAAACAGTAGAATAAAAAAATCGGATAGACAGCTCTTGTGTTTAGCTAATTTTTTGATTGTGCATATTTATCCTTTTACACCTTGTATCTAAACTAGTCTGTTATTGTAATATTTCAGTCAATCTTTTTTTCCTGATGAAATGAAAAGGAAAAAAGATAAGTATTATTGAAATAATTGTTTATTGCAAAATGAATACTGCCAAAGAGAAAGGAGAAATTCAAATAATATCGAATTATTCGACACTATTTTGAGAAATTGTGAATTGACAATGGGCTAAACTAGAAGTAATCAATTTACGAAAAGAGGAAGAACATGCGAAAATATTGGTACATAGTAATAATAATTGTAGGCTTGGGAGGGATTTTCCAAATAGCTAACGCAGAAACGAGTGTTTTGCCTCCAGCATCAATAAAAAATGTTCGTACAGATATTAACTTGGTGAACAACAATGAAGTTAAGTTAAACAATTTAAATTTGCTATGGCATGGACTAAGTACGATTGTAGATAATGATAAAAATTTATATTTCTGTTTAGATGAAGGTAAGTATTATCCTTCTGGGAATGAATACCAGGTAGACCTGAACCAAAAAATACCAGGTTCAGTTTTATGGTTGATGGAAACTTTCTACCAAAATCAAGATAAAAATCAAGAAATACCTAATGTTCCAAATTATCGTGACGCCAACGAGTTGACTCGATATTCAGCTATTCAACTTGCTATATGGAAACTTTCTGGAGGGACTTTCGATGATAAGATAGTTAACTCAAATCCTTTGATAAGTGATCTTTGTAAAGAAGCAGCAAAACAACCTTCTGAGGACTTATCTTATCAATATTTAATTAACAAGATTAATAATGTTAAGATTAACGCAAAAGGGTTTAACCCTGATGGTGAAGATGGAGATTATTATATTTATAAATTGGAATTTGAGGATAATCTGGATCAGGAAACCGAAAAATTATTTCAAATTAGAAATGAAGATACAAGCATGGATATTGAATTATCCAAAAATGGGAAAAAAGAAAATATCACAGACAATGTGACTATTGAGAAAGATTTAAACAATCGGGTAATTTTCATTGGTGTGCCTAAAAATCTGATTGATGAGGAAAACTCAAATAATACTACAATTTATTGCAGTATAGCTTCCAAACTAGTTACCAGACAGCCTTATTATTTAGTTTGTGTTACTGGTGGGTTTTATCAGTCACTGGGGGCATATCAAACAATTGAAAGAGATTTAACGACCGAAATAAGTGTTGATCTTGATAGTTCGGAAACAACCTTTTCAGTTTTAAAGCATTGGGACGATTTGAATAATCAGGATGGAGTTCGACCTGTGGAATTACCCGTACAACTCTATCAAAGCAATAAACCTTACCAATATACTGAAAATGAGAGTGTAACAGATGGGAATGAAATATCTTTTGGAGACAAACAACTATTAAGTGAAAAGAATGGTTGGGAATATAAATGGAAGAACTTACCAGTGAATGATTCTCAGGGGAACCGACTTTATTATACTGCCCGAGAAGAGCTTGATTCTGAATATACCTTGTCGATCCAAAGCACCAACGACGGAACAGTATTATCGATGACCAATAAGTATATTCCAGAACCGACTGAATTGTGTGGATCTAAGATATGGGACGATCAAAACAATCAAGATGGACTGCGTCCAGATTCGATAGAAGTTCAACTACTAGCCAATGGAGAAACCGTTCAAACGAAGACTGTTACTGAACAAGATGACTGGGCTTACCAATTTTTAGATTTACCTAAAAATAAGGATGGCAAACCAATTAACTATACCATTTTAGAAACACCAGTTTCTGAATACACTGTGTCTATTGATGGTAACAACCTTATTAACAAACATATTCCTGAGGAAACAGAGATTAAAGGAGCAAAGCAATGGGAGGATAACAATAACCAAGATGGCAAACGCCCAGAATCCATTACTGTAAACTTATTGGCTGATGGAGAGGTGATCTCTTCAAAAGAAGTTTCTTCGAAAGATGAATGGAATTACCAATTTACCAAAATATAAAGACGGTAGTGAGATACACTATAGTGTAACCGAAAATACTGTTCCAAATTACGTGACAAGTATTGATGGATTTAATCTAAAGAATAGTTATACTCCGGAAGAAACAGAGATCAAGGGAACGAAGCAATGGGAGGATAACAATAATCAAGATGGCAAACGCCCAGAATCCATTACCGTAAACTTATTGGCTGATGGAGAGGTAGTCTCTTCAAAAGAAGTTTCTTCGAAAGATAAATGGACCTACCAGTTTACTAATTTACCAAAATATAAAGACGGTAGTGAAATATACTATAGTGTAACCGAAAATACTGTTCCAAATTACGTGACAAGTATTGATAGATTTAATCTAAAAAACAGTTATACTCCAGAAGAAACAGAGATCAAGGGAATGAAGCAATGGGACGACAACAATAATCAAGATGGCAAACGTCCGGAGTCTATTACTGTAAACTTATTAGCGAATGGACAAGTGGTTTCTACGAAAGAGATTTCTTCAAAAGATGGGTGGGCTTACCAATTTACTAATTTACCAAAATATAAAAATGGGAATGAAATATGCTATACCGTAACGGAAAATTCCGTCGCTAATTACACAACTAGTATAGAAGGGTTTGATCTAAAGAATAGCTATACTCCAGGCAAGACCAGTGTGACGACAACTAAAGCATGGGTGGATGGAGATGATCAAGAAGCATTACGTCCGCAAAACATTAAGGTCCAATTGTATGCCAATGGAAAAGCGTATGGGAAAGCAGTTGAATTAAGTGAGGATAATAAATGGACCACAACTTGGATGAACTTAGACGAAAAAGATGCTGGTAAAATGATTACTTACACCGTCAAGGAATTAAACGTACCAGATGAATATGAAGTGACATACGATGATGCAGAAAAGGGAAATATTATCATTACAAACACCCATGATCCTAAAAATAATTCTGTAGTGGGAGATAATAATTCTTCGGATCAGCCCACGAATGGAATAAAAACGCAGCAAAACTATCCATCAACAGGTGGAGCAAAACAACCATTTCTTTATATAGCAGGCTGCCTAGTTGTCCTAGGTACAATCTATCTGTGGCACAAAAAATATTAATTTAAATTAGGTAAGTGATTACAGATTGCTTTGATTTTTTCAAAGACAGGATTTGTTGTCCTACTCTAAAATGACAGTTCACTGACGATATACTTAAAGTAGAGAATAAAAGAGGGAGTATCCGACAACGAAAAGATTTTAAAACATTTTTTGTTTTTGTAAAGCATTTTCCATCTTATGATAGTTTAAAAAATTGCTGCAGTTTTCTTTGAAATTTAAAATTGCAGTTGCATTCAGCACAAAAGCACTTCCCAAATTCAAATAGTGGGAGTGTTTTTGTGCTGTGTTCTTTCGCATAAACAATAAGATACTTAGCTATCTGATGTGACCCTATAGAACATAGGGGAGATGAATCAACCACTATCTCAAAACTAAATTAACAATTATCAATTCCCACTATTGGGAATATTCAATCTAGGATGTCGTGGAGAAAAAGGATAACAGTTTGTCTTCATGGCCGTACAATGTGTATTGTTCTAGCAACTCTCCTTTTTCAATATAGATAACATGAGTGCAACACTGGAGTATGAATTCTGGATCGTGTGTAATTAAAAAAAGAGTTTTCTCGTGTCTAAGTGATGTGATTAAATCTGCAATCTTTTTCATATTATTATAGTCCAAACCACTAGTGGGTTCGTCTAGAATCAAAAAGTCTTTATCAGCTAATATTGCTGATGCTAGGGCAACTCGCTGCTTCTGTCCACCGGACAAGGATAATGGATGTCTTGCAGAAAGTCCTTGGATCCCCAAGCTGTCAAGAACCAACTCTAATTGATTAAATTTTTGAGTAGACATGCCTAATTGAACCTCTTCAGTTACTGATTCGCAAAATAGTTGATGATTGACATCTTGCATAACCAGGTAGCCTTTTTTTAGTAGCTGCTTACGATAACGATCTTCTCCATCAATCTGCATGGAACCTTTAAAATTTTTATTTAAACCACATAAACATTTTGAAAATGTCGATTTTCCTGCACCATTACGTCCAATCACAGCTATTATCGATCCCACTGGTAAAGTTAATTCTGGTAAGCTAATAACCGATGTATCCTCATAACGATAATTAAAATCCCTCAATGAGAATATTTCATTGCCATTGTAATGAGTAGATTTGGTGCCAATTTCTTTCAAAGATCGAGGTCTTAAACCAAGTTCAGTAATTTCTTCTAACGGCATCTCGAAATAATCATTCATTGACTTATCAAAATGTATTCTTCCATTTCTCATGTAAACCATTCGATCACAAATATCTTTAAGCCAATAAAGTCGATGTTCTGCTATGATGATCGTCTTGCCCTGATTTTTCCAAAACATAATTGTTTTCTTTAGATTTTGGATAGAAGAGATATCGAGATTAGCTGTGGGCTCGTCGAGAACAATCACGTCAGGTTCTAACGCAGATACTGAAGCACAGGCTACCTTTTGTTTTTCTCCACCTGATAGGTGAAAAATGTTACGATCTAATAATTCTCCCATTTCAAGTTTAGCTACAGTTTCTTGGATACGTTTCTCAATTTCTGGGATAGGCAAACCAACATTTTCACAACCAAAAGCAATTTCACTAGTTGTGTCAGTACAAAAAAATTGATTTCTTGGATTTTGGAATATACTACCAACAAAATGAGAAATTTGAGCGAGTTCAGACTTTAAAATATTTTGTTGATTTATTTGAACGCTTCCAGTAATTTCCCCCTCATAATAGTGAGGAATCAAACCATTGACTAAGCGAGTTGCCGTGGTCTTACCGCAACCAGACTCTCCAGTCAGCACAAGGCATTCACCTGGATTTATAGTGAGTGAAAAATCCTTAAGTGCATAGTCGGAATCACTATTGTATCGGAAATTTACATTTTCAATTTTAATCATAATATTACAGCACTCCAAACCTGTTAAGAAAAAGACAAGAAAAAGCGAAAAAACAAAAAAGAATAGCAATACAATCTTGAATGCGAAAGCCAATTTTACAGACATTAGTTCGTTTAACCAAGGGAGAAAGACCTCGAGTCAGAGCTGATACAGAGAGATCTTCACCAATTTTAGCGGAACATGTCATTAAGGGAACCATGCGATATTCTAAAAAAGAAAGTTTACCTGTTCCTTTGAAGGAGATACCGCGCATCCTCATTGCTTGGTTGATTGACTTAAACTCTTCAATGACAGTTGGAAAAAATCGTAACATGACAGATAGCGGAATTACTAAATAATTGGAAACATGCAAATGCTCAAAACCAGCTATAAATTCACTAACGGTTGTAGTAGAGACCACATATATTCCCATTAGAATACTTGGTAAAAAGCGAGTTAATATACCAGTTGTAGCTAAAAGTAAAAAATTTGGTAAACCAGTCAAGCGTTGGCTAAAAAAATAAGAGATAAATGTCATTCCAACATAAAGAAAAAAATAAGTCAAAGTAGTTTTATACTTTTTTGCAGATACGAGTAGTAAAAAGGGCATTAGACTTAAACAAGGAGTTATCGTGGTAAGAATTCTTCCTGACAAACCTTGTTTAATACTAACATTTCCTAAAACAAAAATTGTAACAGTAAAAAGCAATAGTAATTTTGTTCGCGGATCTAAGTAAAGCTGTTTCTTATTACTCAAAATTTGTTTATTAGCTGTTAATAGCATCAGACAAGACCTGCCTTAATAAAATGTTTTTTCAGGACAGAGCGACCCAATACTCCTCCAATTAGACCACAAAGGAAGGTGATTATTAGTAATACAGGACACATCCAGCTCGGTAAGAGTGAAATTAGGGTTTGAGCATATTCAAGTCCAAGATCTTGTCTGGTAGAAAAATAGACAGTTGGATTAAAAAAGATCGGTAAAAAATTTCCCCACATCCACACTGAAAAAACTGCATAGGCGAGTATTGCTTTTGCAGAACTTTGATAATTACCACTCCGATAGATTATTTCTGAAATTAATCCTGAAATAAGTCCTACAATAATGGAATAATATCCCATGCCTGTGATCAACATAAGGATACCCATGAGTAAGCTCAAAATAAGAATCATACCAAATTTCTTTACTTTAGTAAAAAAAAGCATAAGCGGTATTCCACCTAGTATTGGTGCCAGTACACAAATCAATGGCATGAAGATTGGAATAAAGCCAAACATAGCGATTACCATTACAATAAAGAAATATATAGCTGCATAAATTCCAATTTGTATTAAATCTTTTCCATTCAATTTCTTTGCTTTCATTTTCCACAATGCCCCCTTGATTATCATATGTTTTACTAATAAAAATAATCTACTAAGTTTATTTTTGTGATTACAGCCACCGTTGCCGTAATTCTTCCCAGTATATAAATCGATGTAATTAAATTCCTTCCAATAGTTTGTATGCTAAAAAAGCTATGAGAGCTCACTAGTTCTTCGTATTTTGACAATTTTTGGACTACTGTGTCTATTTGGATAAAAACCATTGAGAACGATTATCATTTTCAGTTAGATTAGCACTTTCAAATATCAAAGTCAATATAAACTTTTTATCAGGAATCAGAAATAATATATTTAAAAATACTCTAATAATAAACTTATTTAATTTTTTTGTCTTTTTAAACCAAATAACCATTAATATCACGCAATAAACTGCTATATTTCGTTAGCGTCGAAGATTGTATAGTAGGTCGAAATACGGATATCACATTTATTTAATATTATTTAGGTGCAACTTTAAAGGACAATGATGAGACGATAACATGCAAAACATGTGTGACACGTCAATGATAAAAAAGTCAAATCGCATAGAAATTTATTGATTATTATGGACTTTTAGGGTGTGAAAGTGATTTCGTATTTTTTGTTTGAGATTGTATTATAATGAAAAAGATGCTGGCTATAGAATCAAACGGGTTTAAGTATTAGAAATGCTTAAATAGATATAATAGATACTAGTTTTATAGTAAAGTTTAAAAGTTGTATAGTTTATACTTGCAAAGTAAGTTTCATAATGAAAACTGAAGCAAGTATATCTTAAATGAATGAGCAAGGCATATACGAGGCTTAACTAAGAATGGGCATTATTAAGATTTTCCGCTTGATTTTTATCTAGAAAAGTTCTAAAGTGAGATTAATAATTTTATTGCTACCGAGCAAGGGAGCCAATTTCGTTAGGTCTTAGAAGAAATTGGACTCCCTTTTTTGCGCAAAAATTTTACTACTAGGGGGAATAGAAATGGCATGGGTAGAGCTAATAATTGCAGGTTTTTTTGAAATGTTTTGGGCAACAATGATGAAGTTGAGCGAAGGATTTAGTAAAGTGAATTACTCCGTTTTGACTGTAGTAGGAATGGTCGCAAGCTTTTACTTTTTAGCAAAATCTTTGCGTGCTTTGCCTATAAGTCTTGCATACCCAGTATGGACAGGGATTGGAGCAATCGGAACTATTTTTATAGGGATTTTTTTCTTTAAAGATCACCTTTCGCTTACAACTAGTTTCTTTGTCCTTTTACTAATTGCAG
The DNA here is from genome assembly GCF_050499065.1 of Enterococcus sp. AZ071. Taxonomy (NCBI): domain Bacteria; kingdom Bacillati; phylum Bacillota; class Bacilli; order Lactobacillales; family Enterococcaceae; genus Enterococcus; species Enterococcus sp. AZ071. The sequence continues at coordinate 1,176,175 of NZ_JBIPAS010000001.1, read as the reverse complement.
GTATTATTGGAATTAAAATAACGAGTGGAAATTAAAGCGAAGATCGGGCTGCTTTGACTGAGATTTTTGCTAGTAAATATAATTTCGCAACCACTTATAATCAATTGGGATGTATGAATTCTCAATTGATTATAAGATTAAATATTTTGTCTCAAGACTTAAAGGAGATGGACTGAATTGATTGATAGGGTGAAAGTAGCTGCAGATATACTCAATGATTATGGATCCATTGCTTTGATGAAAGATGAAAAATGTGTTTTTGAATCGGGAACAGCAAAGAAAGAAATTTTAAATTCCTTTGCTGAAAGAATTCAAACTATTGCAAAAGAGCAAGAAATTGTTGTGAAGCCTTTTATGCATTTTGTGGTGCTATTGATAAAATTCAACAGTTTTAAGTCAACATATTATCTACTACTCGTATGTAACCAAGAGGAATTCCTTTCTTTGGGAAAGAAGAAAAGGGAACAACTTTATAAGAAGTTTAATAGTGTAATTGCACTACTGAGTGAGAACAACAGATATACAGTTGAATTTGAAGACGAAAAAATGCTTTCTTACATAGATAGAAATCAGATAGCTGAATTAATCGAAAAACATGAAAATATTATATCAAAAAACAGATATCAAGTAGAACAGGTATTACTTAGCGAATTAAAGTCTGGAAATATTTCTTCGATAATTAAATTACTAAAAAAATTAGAATACAATGCTAATCAAGAGGCCTTATCAAAAGATTATTTGCAAGGGAAAAAATATCAGTTGGTGGCATTAATAACGTTGGTTGCAAGAGCAGCCATTGTCCAAGGATGCCCTCAAAAATGTGTCTACCGATTATCTGAAGATCTTATAGGAAAACTGCACACTATTAATAATAAATCAGATATTTCTCCTTTCGTGAGCTATCTAATTATAGAATACGGCTCCTTATTGAATAAAAATAATACTCTCTATGATTCTGACAAAGTTAATCAAGCAATTGAATATATCTATGACAATCTGTACAAGCCAATCACTAATAAGGATATTGCTGATTATGTGTCCGTACATCCAATGTACCTGTCAAAATTATTCAAAAGTGTTACTAGCAACAAATTGCATGATTTTATTATCGAATCAAAAGTTCGTGAAGCAGAGTACTTGCTATGCAACACAGAACTTCCATTGAAGGAAATATCTATGGCACTTTGTTTCAGTAATCAGAGTCATTTTTGTAAGCTGTTTAAAAAGATAACAGGACATACGCCAAAAGAATATCGAAAAATTTTTCAATAGTAGTTTCTGAATACATGGAAGTCAAAGTACCAATCTTCATTTTAAAGACAGACTATTAGTCGAATAAGCATGAAAGCTCATTTTATTATGTTTTTTGTATTGTTGAAGAGTTGCTACCTCTTAGTAATTTACTAACAAACTTTTTATTTGTCACTACACATATGTCACTTGACTAAAAAGGAGAGGATTATTTTGATTGAGAAAGCTGAGTTAGCCGCTTCTCTATTAAAAAAAGACGGATCAGTTGCGATATTCGAAAATGATAGATGTATCGTTGAGTATGGTATTGCTGATAAAGAGTTATTAGAATCCTATGTAAACAACATCAGACTTTCTTCAGAGAACAACAAAATAATTATAAAATCATTCATGAATTTTAGTGTTTTTTTATCGCAGTATCAGGATATGAATAATATCTATCTTTTTTTGTTTCTTTGTGAAAGAGATGACTATCAATGTTGGAATGAGGAAAGAAAAAAAGATTTACTGGGGAAACTAAAGAGTGCGCTTATTATACTTAAAGAAAATAGCGACTACCCGATAAAAATTGAGAAACGAGATCGTTACCATTATACAGATATCCGTCGAAATGAGTTAAATTTTTATTCAGAGTTGGAAAATGAATTATCTTATTTTGATAACTATCAACTAGAGGTGCTTTTGCTGAATTTATTGGATTGCGGAGATATTTCATCTGTGATGCGACTATTTAAGAAGTTAAGTTCTGCTACAGCAACAATCATTTCAACGAATAAACTGCAAGAACAAAAATTTCGAATTGTTAGTTTTCTTACGTTAGTCACTAGAATGGTTATCGAAAAGGGATACCCGCAATCACATGCCTATGAATTATCTGATAAATTTATCGGGCAACTTGATGACATAAATGAGCGTGATCAACTATTACCTTTTGTTAAAACAGCTGTACTAGAATTTTTTACTTTGGCAAAAGAAAAAAGGTTTTCTTATAATTCAGAAATTGTAAATCAGGCAATAGAGTACATTTACGACAATATTGAAGGATCAATAAGCAATGATTGCATTGCTAGACATGTATGTGTGCATCCGGTTTATTTGTCTTCTCATTTCAAGAAGAAAACAGGTATCACACTCTCTAAGTTTATAAAAGAAGCTAAGGTGCAAGAAGCAAAGTTTTTGCTGGTTAACACAGACTTATCTTATTCTGAAATTTCAAACAAGCTAAGCTTTAGTAGTCAAAGTCATTTTTGTAGAGTATTTAAAGAGTTGACAAGTTTCACTCCTAAAGAATACAGAGTGTTTAAAAGTAGAAAACAAGGCATGCCTTAAATGAAAAATATAAGTATTATTCAATTTGAGCAATTGATGAGATAGACGAGCATTTTATGTGAAATGCTCGTCTATTTGTGTATCAACTAATAGATTTCTAATAGAAGAGAAGTAACCGACAAGTAATGATGCAATGTATAATTTTCATTCTGTCAGAAAATTTATAAATTAGTCTTTTGATGAAGAAAAACTGCTTTCTAATAGAAATAGCTGGATGTTGTTCTAGCATAATAGCTATACATTCTTGTTAAGAATAAAAACATTAGTTACTTGATATGGATATTAAATATTTAACATACAAAGGTATCTCTTAATTGTACACTCTTTATTGTACCAAGAAGAAAAAGGAGAGATATTCATGAAAAAACATTTAATGGTTTTATTAGCATCAACTGGAATTTTAGGGAGCATTGCTTTCGGTACAGCACAAGCATTCGCAGCATTCCCAAATACAGATGTTACAATTGGATTTGAAGGAGATAACTCCACTAATCCTATGCCAGATCCTACAGGGAATTCATTGGAATTACTAAGTGTTCCACGTATGTTCGATTTTGGTCAAACGAATACTGTAGGTGAGGGAATAGAAGTAAATTTAAAAAATAAAACAGATTCTTATGTAGCTTTACGAGATGGAGACAAATCCCGAACGAATCCTTGGCATCTTACTGCTTCTATGTCTGAGTTAAAACAAGGCAGTGATACCCTACCAGCAGAGCTGACGATTGAAACGGAAGGTGAATTGTTAGATTTCGATTATACACCAGGTAAAACAATACCTACACCTAATGCAACAAATACTCATGTAAATAAAGAGCTTACTGCCGATTTCGCAACAGATAACAAGATAACTGTAAAAACGGGTGGATCAGAACAAAAGATTGTGTCAAGCAATTATAAAGATGATTCAATCAATTCGTCTAGAGCAGTAAAAATAAAAAATGCTTCACTGAAAATTGCTAAGGATAATGCAAAATATGAATATGCAGGCAAAGAGTTTAGTGGCTCAGTTACTTGGATGCTTTCAGTTGCTCCATAATAGTTTATAAACATGTATAAGAAGAAGCAGAAGAGTATCGTTTCTTGTGCTTCTTCTTTCTACTTAAAAAGATCACATAACAATCGATAAAGAACTTCTGGTTAGATCATTAGGACACTCGATTACGAAATTCCATCATGCCCATCCTGATCTTGAAAACTGGAAAGAAAGACCTCAAAAATTCAATGGGAGCTAACAGGAAGCTTTTCAAAATATCCCGATTTTTTAGATAGAAAGGTGTACTTTTTGATAAGAAGCAAAAACTATACACTGTGAAGAGCTTCCGATGTTTTAGCAACTAAAGGTCGAGTTACTTTTAAAGAAGAGAGAGGAAAAGATGAAATTCAAAATCAAATTTATTATTTCCATTTTGTTTTTATCAATTGCGTTTTTCCCAGCTTTTGTTAATGCGGAAAATGTACAAAAAGATAAAGCTTCGACTAAAGAGCTAGGCTTTACAGTTCAAGCTGTCTTACCAGAAAATCAAATCGATCATTCGAGTTCTTTTTTCGATTTGTTATTGGACAGTATGGAACAGACTGTTGAGGTAGAAATTATTAGTACAAGAAAAGAACCTGTAACAGTAACTATTGGAGTTTCGAATGCAGGAACTTCAAATGCAGGAGAAATAGTATATACCGATACAGAAAAAACTAAAGACAAAACATTGGTTGATCCTGTAACAGATCTGGTGGCCAGCGATCAAAAAGAGATCCAGATTGAAAACTATGAAACGAAAAAATGCAGCTTCAAAATAAAGCCACCGCAACAAAAAATAAATGGTGCAAGAATTGGCGCTTTAAGCTTTATGTCTAAAATAAGTGAATCTGATGAACAAGTTCAAAGTGTCTATGGCTATAGAATCGGAATGATTCTATTGGAAGAGGATACGTTTTATAAAGATGGAAACGCCTTAAACTTGCAACAGGTTAGACCGAATATCATTAACGGCAGAAAAGTTATTGAAGCGCAATTACAAAATCCACAGCCAAAGATTTTAGAACCACTAACTGTTGAGACTGTTCTTAAAAAAAAGGGAGAGGATCAAGTTTTAAAGCATGAAAAAGTAAGCAATATGCGTATGGCTCCTAATTCTCATTTTAGCTTTTTAACAAACTGGGGACTGGATAAATTCAAAAAAGGTACGTACGTTTTATCTATTAGAGCAAGTTCCAGTGAAAATAAATGGGCATGGGAAAAGGAATTTTCAATAAATGCAGATCAAGCTCAAAAATTGGAGAAAAATGCAGCATACAAAATAACTTATCCTAAATGGGTAATCTACGCAGCCATTGCTATGGTCATTCTAACTTTAGGATTATTTTCTTATCTACTTTTCAGAAGAAATTAGAAGTGGGGAGAGAAAATGAAGGGTAAATTTAAAATTGTATGGTTTGTATTCCTTGTGTTTGGAATCGGTGTTTTGCTGCGAACAACTATAGCCTTCGCAAGTGAGTTTCCCAGCACTGAAATTAGAGTTTCCTTCTGTGCTAGCATGGAAAAAACTGAGAAGATACAACCAGTTATTCTAAGAGAGGAAAAGTTGTCTTCAGATGATCCGGAAACTTACCCAACCATCAGAGACAAGAATTATCCAACGACAGGAGATGCAATTGATCAGATATCAATTCTTCTGGGAGTATTCTGCATTCTTTTGACGATAATCATAAAAAAATACCAGATGCTTTCAAAAAAAATAAAAAGGGAGGTAGACAAACAATGAGGAAATTTTCTTTATTACTTGGTACCTTTCTTATATTGATTCCATCAATCACTAACTTAGGAGTTGCCTGGGCAGATGAAGCTATCAACGATACAAGTTTATCCTCTAAAATCGAACAAAATGATCCACTCTCAAATACGCTTGAAGAAGCAAAAATATCGCCTTCTTCTACGGATGAAGACTCTACAACTGAAAAAACCACTGAAGGCTCTAATGAAAAAGAAAGACCACAACCAGAAAAACAGGAAACTTTCGATACAAGCGGTAGTTCCGAAGTTGATATAGGAAAAATTGCCCGCAGCAGCAGGGCAAGTACTGAAAATGAAGTAGGCCCAGTTAATTTTGCAAATATTACTGATACTTCAGTAGGCCTTTATGGAAACTATGAGATTGATAGTAAAGAATTGATTGGGGCTGCGGCTTACTACAAAAAGTATTCAAAGGAGCTTGAAGCAAACTCGGATAAAGGACCTGGTTCGCTGGAAGGAGGAAACGGTTGGGAAAAAATAGACTTAAACCTTTATCATAGTCCGAATGGAATATATTATCTCGGACAGATTAATGATTTGGAAATAGACACGAGTTATTCGGTCATTATTGTTTTTCTGCTATCTGATGGGCAGAAAATTTTACGTGCTGGAAAAGAAACTACAACTAGCACTTTTTGGGATTTTACAGACCCCTATCTAACAGTTAAAGGAACTCCATGGATAACAATGTCTGAAATTCCTCGTTTCACAACGAAAAAGACCAAAGTAGGAGCCGCAAGTTTTACTAGCATCACTGATACGACAGCTGCTTTATCAGGAAACTATGAGATTGACCAATCATTGCTCAATACAGCTTATGCATATTATAAGACAGATATAAGTGATGCTAATTCTTCAGTCGGAAGTCATCCGGATCATGGACCCGTGACGCAAGTCGGGGGAAATGGCTGGACCAAAGTAGATCTAAGTGTATTTGATGACGGAACAGGCAAAAGCGGAACTTATAATGGACAAATTGAAGGCCTTGATCCTAGCAGTAAATATTCGCTTATTGTTGTTTTCGTTTTGTCTAATGGAACAACAATTTTACGTGCTGGTGGAGAGGGTAAAGAGAGTGTGAGGTGGGATTATAACAATGTAATGTATCCTTGGTTGACTTATGAAGGAACCCCATGGATTGCTGGTGCGACTATTCCATTTTTTACAACAAAAGAAGTTAGCATTTCCGGGATGAATTTTAGTGAAATTACTGATGATTCAGCACTTGTGACTGGCTCCTATTCAGGATTGAAAAAAAAGAATGGGGTTGCTGCTGCTTATTACAAAACGGGTCTTAAAGAGGTTGCATCTGATAAAGGTCCTGGCAGTATAAATGGCGGAAACGGCTGGACAAAGCTTGATTTAGAATTGACCGGTAATGAAAATGGTGGAAACTATATCGCTCATTTAAAAGATCTTTCTCCGAGTGTTACCTATTCAGTGATCATTGTTATTGAATTCGATAATGGAATCTATTTAAGGGCAGGAAATCAAAGCACAGAAAGTGTGAAGTGGAACTTTAACGATCCATACTTAACCTATAAAGGAACTCCTTGGATTTCTGGACCTGAAATTCCTAATTTTACGACTGAAGAAGGGCAAATAGGGGCAGTTTCTTTTTCTGATATCACTTCCAATAGTGCACAGATAACTGGAAGTTATCATTATGAAAATAATATTGTAGAGCAAGCTGCTGCTTATTATATAAAAGGTTATGGTAAAAACACCACTGATCCTAGTATTTATGGTCCAGATAAATTAACAGGTGGAAACGGCTGGACAATGGTTGATTTAAAACTAAATAAAGGTGAGCATGGTGGAACTTATGAAGCTATTCTGACCGGATTAGAACAGCAGACAGACTATTCTATCATTATCATTTTTACACTGAAAGATGGATCAAAAATCTTGCGGGCTGGGAATGAAAATACGGATAGTTTGAAATGGGACTATAATGAGCGTATAGCGGTAAAAGGTATTGCCTATATTCCACCGAAAGATATCCCATATTTTGTAACCAGTACATTATTTATTTCCAACACTACTTTTTCAGAGATCAAGCCAACGTCAGCCAAAATTATAGGAACGTACAACCTTTCTGGTGAGAACGATTTAGTAGAAAACGCTGTTGCCTATTACAAAAAAGGACTAAGTAAAAGTTACCAGCCAGATGCAGGTCCTAAGATGAAAAATGGCGGCAACGGTTGGACTAAAGTTGCGCTGACTTTGAAAAAATCAGATACTGGTGGAACTTATGAAGCAACAATCAGTGATTTGAATAAGAATACTGACTATTCAGTAATAATCGTTTTTAAATTAAAGGATGGGACTACTATTTTAAGAGCTGGAGGACCAGACACAGGAAGTGTGAGTTGGGACTATAACTGGGCATACCTGACTGTTAAAAATAGAGTGGCTGTACTCGGTCATGAAATTCCCTATTTTAAAACGGGGAATTATGACAACTCTTTTCTGGAATTAGGGTCAACAACCTCTAAGACAACTTTTAACTCTGCTGTTGTTAGTGGCAGTTACAAAAGTGGATCTGCAAATCAGTTTAGTAAAAAGATTATCTTAAAGTATAAAGAGCAAACTGAAAGCAACTGGTTGTCAGTGGTGCTTAATTCAAAGGACTTTTCTGGAAACAACAATTATCAAAAAGAGCTGACTAATCTTAAAAAAAATACTATTTACCAATACTATGTGACCGTATTAGATAGGTATAATAATGAGTTAGTTCAAAGCCCAAGTGCAACATTCCAGACTAAGGATTTCTTTATACAACCTAGGTTTGAGACAACTTATCGTTCCAACGATCAATTGGATCTGGAGTTGGGATATGATGGAGATAAATCAATAATCGAAAGTGCTGTTTTAAGTTATCGGAAAAAAGGAGCATCTGGTCCTTGGAGGAATCGCCCGATGAAAATTGATGATGGAAAAATTACTTTCAGCTCTAAAGAATTCTCTGTTGGTACACACTATCAGGCATTTACGACAATTACAACAAAAGATGGGCAAATTCACAAAATGAAACCGGATGAACTATTCACTTATGATGTTACTGTTTTGGCCCCCTTGATTTCTACTACTACTGATAGTTCAGCGACCTTTGTGGTAGACTACAATCATTTTATCGGTCATCGCGCCCCAATTGCAGCGAAAAATCATTTTAGAAAACGGCAGTCAAATGGCGGGGGTGCTTGGCAAACCTTTGATCAAAGTGTTCCAGATGCATCTAGCGGAAATTTTACCTTTACTTTAAAAAACTTAGAAGAATATACGTTGTACGAAACTTATTCGACCGTGTATTTTGAAAATGGGGAAAAACAAGATTCTCCAATCCGAATGTTTTCAACCGTTCAAGTATTAGATAATCTTTTGGCTTTGCGCACAGTTCCTGACCTACTCGATTTCGGTAATGAATTAAAGCCCTCGAATATTCTGGAAACCTATCGTTTGACGGAAACAGCGAAGCACTTTACACCACTTGTCTTTCAAGACACAAGGATTTCTTCTACCGGATGGGAATTGCGGGGTGCACTAACCGAATTAAAGAGCTCCTCTGGGAATAAATTGGAAGGGGCCAGTATTTCTTTTGAAGGCGAATTAAAGAAGAATAATGGAGAGGAAATATCGCCAGATGGGTTTTATGGGAAGGTTCATAAGCAGCAAACAATGAACGCTGATGGTACTCCAAATATTTTAGTAAAAGCTTCTCCAACACTGGCATCATCAGGTGTTTTTGTCTACTATATTGATCCAGAATCTGTAAAGATGATCATTCCTGGAAATAGTGAGAAAGAAACGCAGGATTATAGCGGGCAACTACAATGGACATTAGAGAATGTTCCATAATGAAACTGACGTAAAAACATATAACCACTTATTCACTTACTTGCAGATAAGAGAATCAAACGAAAAAGGTTTTTTCTAAAAAAATTATACAGGAGGATAGCTATGGAAAGGTATGCTTGGGTTTTATTTTTTGGATTAATCGGTGGTGTCTGTTTGATAGGGTTCGTTTATTTTTTTATAAAGGACACCAGCACCAAAAAACATCAGCAAAGGAACTATCGTTTTCTTATTCCTGATATATTTTTGTTTTTGCTATCGATGATAAATGTTGTATTTGTCATATACTTATATTTTGATATTCAAAAGCAGCTTATATTCTTTAAATAAACGAGATTTGAATAGATATTTTACTAGGAAATTTAATCTATATCAACAAAATGAAGACTGAACTCAAAAGTAGCCAATGAGTTCAGTCTTTTTCACTCGGTGCAATTATTTTTGAATTTCCAGGGAATACTATCTAGCTCAAAAGAGAAAACTAAATTCCCCATAAAAAAATTTGCAATTGCTAAATAGGCTTTTACAAGTAAATCATGACAATATTTTTCATTTCCAAAAATATTGTCATGCTCACTTTTCTAACGTATGCTTAAATCATACTACTGATCTATTGAATAGGAGGAGCCATAGTGAAGGCAAAGTTTTTTTCAATTAAGGAGATTGCCGAAATGTATGGTATCTCGACTCATATCATTCGACATTACGAAAAAATAGGGTTATTAACGCCGGAAAGAACCGAGAATAACTATCGGTTATATTCAGAAAAGGAAATTTATCTATTAAACATTATTCGGGATTTGCGGGAATTGGACGTACCGTTAGAATCTATTGAAGCATACTTGAAGGATCGAACGTTGGCTACTACGCAAGAAATTTTTCGGGAGAACCAGCGCTTATTAAAAGAAAAGATTGCTTTAATGGAAGAAAAGCTGGCGGGAGTGACTGCGCGTAATCGTATTTTGGACCAATTGCAGCAGCAGGAACTGCCGATCGAAAGAATCGTAATCGAAGAGAAAGTAGTACGCCCATATTTTTGGAAGAAGGTTGAATATGGAAATGAAGCAGAGTTCGAAACGGCAATGCGAAAATTGTATGGAGAAGTCTTGGAACAAAGTAGTTCGTATGAGTTCCATTTCGTGGCAGGAATTATCGCTGATAGTTTTGAGATGAGTTATGAGGGGATTTTATTTTTAACGAATTCTGAGACGGAGGATGTAGTTACCGAGTGTAATTTTTTGGAAGCTGGAACTTATGTCAGTTATTTTTATCAAGGGGACTATGAACAAGCGGGTAATCACCTGGAAGAAATGAAAGATCAGCTAAAGCAACAAGGTTATCAAGTGGAGCTCCCCTTCTATGAGTTTTATTTGATTGATTTTCATGAAACCCAGCACAGTGATGAGTTTTTAACCGAAATCCAAGTAAGACTTGTGGATTGACCTTATAACAGTTATAACCTCTATACTTTTATTATAAAGTATTTTAGGAGGACATATAATGGAGAAAAGATATGATGTAGTTATCATCGGTGCTGGTTTTGCTGGGCTGGCAGCTGGGTTATCTTTAAAGAAAAATGGATTTAAAACAGTTATTTTGGAAGCACGTAATCGTGTAGGCGGTCGAACAGAAACAAAATGGCTGGAGGATGGAACTCAGATTGACTTAGGAGGTCAGTGGTTAGGACCAACACAGGATCGAATGTATGAGCTAGCTGCTCAATATGACGTACCGACCTTCCCTTCTCAATTGTTTGGTAAGGGACAGTACCATTATCTTGATGATGTTCATGATCAAGAACCAGAGGAAATGCTGGAGTTATTTGAAGTTATCGATGAACTAGCCGATCAAGTGAACTTGGATTATCCACACAAAAGTCCCAATATTGCCAGTCAAGATCGAATGACATTGGCTAGCTGGTTGAACTTACAAACAAAAGACGAAGAAGTCGCAGGCTTCGTCGGTCGGATGCTAGCGGGAGGATTGTTAGCTTCGGATGCTGGTGAGGTTTCGCTGTTTCAAATGTTGTATTATATTAAAGCGGGTAATGGCGTTCAAAGTTTATTAGGTGCAAAAGGTGGGGCCCAGCAGGATCGAATTGTCGGAGGACCACAGGCAATCGCCAAAAAAATGGCGGATGACTATGGCTCGGTTTTTTTCGAACAAGTAGTTAAGGCAGTTACGAAAAACGAGGAGGGATATCTTGTAGAAACCAGAGTGGGAGAACTGTACTTAACAAAACAAGTTCTAATAGCCGTGCCGCCGACTGTCGTGAATTCAAAAATCATCTTCACACCAGAACTGCCGGTTTGGAAGAAAAAGACATTGCAAAGCATTCTGCCTGGCAGCGCATCGAAATACCATGCGGTTTATGAGCAACCATTTTGGCGTGAATCTGGATTGTCCGGTCAGCGCAACATGAGTGAAGGACTGATTATCGAGAGTCTGGATAATTCCTTAGTAGATCAAAAGAAGGGCATTCTGACCTTCTTCGTTTACGGAATTGATTCGATTCAATTGACCAAGCTGTCGGAAGAAGAACAAAAAGCTCGCTTGATTGAAGAACTAGTCAAGCTTTATGGCGAACAGGCAAGAAATCCGGAGCACTTTATTACGCAAGATTGGAATGAAGAACCGTTTACTAATGGCTGTTTTTCTGGCCATTTTAAACCAGGTGGCTTTATCAAATATGGTGAGTTCCTGCAATCAAATGTTAAGGGAATTCACTTTGCTGGAACAGAAACCGCAACGGTCTGGAACGGGTATTTTGAAGGTGCTGTTAGGTCTGGCGAACGAGAAGCACAAAAGATTATGATGAAAAAAGAAGTTAAACTAGTTTAATCAAAAGATGATAAAGCTTTTGGGAGCGAAACAAAAAGGAGCGATGAGATAAGTGCTCCTTTTTGTTTCGTTCTAATAACCTGAATACAAGCTTCTAAAATCATAAGCTAAGTTAAATCTGTCCACCGTATAACAATAAAAGCAGGAGGTACTTTCAGAGTGAAAAATTTCCATAAACATGATTAACGTAGTAAGTACTTCCAAAAAAATCCTGAGTACAGATAGCGTTAATTGCTGTTTTGTCTACTAGCTTTAATAGGGTTTTATAGATGATTCAAATCATTAAAATTCCATAATTCAGTGCTAAATGAGCAACTAGTTTATGAAAAGAAGTGCTTAAAACCTTCAAGCTTACTTCAATTAAAGAAGTAAGTAGCATTTTTTTAAACCATTGAAAATTAACATCTGACTATTTACCTTAATTTTTAAGTGGCGAATTATTTAAAACAGTAATTTTTTCTGGTAAATTGATACTAAAACCGGATTACTTAGGAGAACGATACCCGGCTTGTTCGGCTTCTTCAACCGTTTTAAACCAAGCAGCTTGACTAGTAGTTCTGCCATAGTATTGGCTTCCAGGAATATGATAAATTCCATTTTTAGAACCTTTGATTAACCCATTTCCATTAACGTCAACGTATTCTTGTGCGCTGGGTGGTGCTGATTGTTGCTCTTGTTGTGTTTGTGCATCTTGCTGAGCTTCAAGCTCAGATTCCTCAAATACTTCGTTTTGCTGTGCCGCGATATCCTTGTTAGCCTGGCTGGTGCCATCGGAATAATTTAGCGTAATCCCCTCTTGGACATTGAAAATATAAACATTGAAATTGATAGCATCACTGTTAATCGATTTAGCCATTAAATGGACGCCGCGGGCTAGAAGTTCATCCCCTCTAAAAACAGGTGTGACCGAGTAACGTACATAGTTTTTTTTATTTTTTTCAAGATAAGCTTTAATGTCCATTTCGTGGCGTAGCATTTCGGGATTATTGAGTTGGGCTGTGCCGGTAATTAAATTTTTCCAGTTGTCATTTTCACCAGAAAGTGTGTAGCCGATTAGGTGGGATCTGTTGTAAAGATAACTTTTTCCTAATTTTTTATTGTGCCAGCCAGTTGGTTTAACTTTGGAAATATCTCCGCGTTTTTTCGTAGGCATCAAACTTTTATTTAACATGGCCTCTGCATAGCTTGCACGATTTAAACTGTCTAAATCACCATAGACTTCCCAGGTTTTATTTGCTAAAGATAAATCGCCGTCTGAAAAAGTTGGCACATTATTATTAACAGCTATAGTCTGGGTACCACTGTAGTTGAGAACGGCTAGTTGATCATTCTCTTGCTTGATCCTGGTAGGAATACCATCAAGTGCTTCTTGTTGTTCAGCTTTTTCCCGTTTGCTTGGTACTTTCTTATTATCAGCTTTTTGCTGATGGTTCTTTTTTGAATTTTTCTTTTTTGTGGAGGATTCTTTGACAACTTTTTCCGACTTCGCATTGCTCTTTGCAGCATATACTGTTTCAACAGGTGGTGCCAAGGCTGTTCCAGTGATTATCATTGTAACCGCTAGAGCAAGTATAGCAAGCCCATTTCTCTGAGATATCTTCCTAAAAAAAGATTGGAACATGTGAATCAAGCTCAGCACAAAGCAAAGAAGCCCCATTAAGATCAAAATCGTACTCATTGTTATACACCTCCTTAAAAATATTGTGGTTAAAATGATTGAGTGAATTCCGACTTTCCGAATTACAGCTTCGGTTTGTTTTATTACAAAACGTTCAAAAATATAGTGCTTGCTGATAATAGCCTTTGTAGTTACTTTATCTAGTTATTTTGTGTTTATATTCTATTATAAACTTTTCTATCTTAAGTTTCATTTTTTTATGGAACAACCGTTCTCTGATTAACCATTGAATACTCGATATAATGGACCTAAAAAGAAAACGTTAGCATGTTCGCTTATTCAGCTAGTATTCAAGTTCATCGGAAAAATTATTTAAATTTTAGATAGAAAGTACAATGATGAAACAGAAGTGTTGTTGGATCGTGAAGACAGCCTTACTTGAAATTGTTACGTCTGATGAGACTATTGTTAAATATTAAAGTTGAAACTTCTATTATCATAATGGAAGGAGAGCATTGTTTTTTGTGAATTGGGATATTCTTTCAAAATTGAATGTAATAGGTGCATATAAGATGAAGTTTTATAAAAAAAGGTACTAAGCAGGTCATAAACGTCAAACTGAGTGAAGAAAGCCATACTTTGGCTTTAACAAAAGTATAGCTTTTTGTCATGAAAAAGACTTAACAAAAATACTTCTTTTGACCTATGAAAAATTCAAACAAATCTTGCATAATAGTATCATGGAGAAACGTAGTCTAATAAGGAGGCTTTATCATGACCATACGCAAAGAAATTCTAGAAGCAATTAAGGATGGAACCATTACCCCTGAAGAGGGCTTAAATTTGCTTGAAGAAATTGAGCAAGCTGAAACAATAGATGGAGAAAAAAAAACAGAATCAGCAAAAACAGTAACAGAGCCCAAAATAGCATCAGTTCAAGAGTCGGAAGAAGTAGAACAGAAAGTAATTTCAGAATCGGTAAAAGAAGCGAAGTACCAAAACCAAGTAGAATCTTCACAGGAATCTGGAGCGAAGCTTGAACAGGAAGTTGATTATGAAGCAAATCAAGAACTAAAGACAGGCGATCCAAAAACTGCTCAAGAGACAAAACAAGAAAAGCTCCAAGAAACTGAGTTTGCCAAGCAAAAGGAAAAGCAATTAGAACCTGAGAAAACTAAGGATCACATCGCCAGCCTGATTGATGAATGGGAAACCAATGATCATCAATTGCATACTAATGACTCTGTCGAAAAACCAAAGGACGCTCCTGAAAAAAAGGCTGAAAGTAAAGAAAATGCGTCTCTGATGAAGCTCAATCAACTCGATCAGCAAATTCAACCTCTCAACGAGATGTTGAAGACTAAGCAGGAAACTTTTAGAAATCTTAAGCTGGAAGTTGAACTAGAAATCATTTCGGAAGAAAATCTTGTATTGTATCAGCAAACACAAAAAGAAATAGCTGAGCTGGAAACAAAAATCAAACAGCTGAAGCAAGAAAAAGGAACTGTTGAAAAAGATTTCTACTCCATTCCAGTTTGGCAAACGGAAATGCCGAATCATGACGATACTCCAGAAGAATTCTATGAGCATGAAGAGGAAGTTGACGAACCATTTGTTAGACCGGATAATTTCAACAGTCGAATCAATCAACTAGTTAATCGCACTTTGAAGACTGTTGCCGATACTGTGGATGGCAAATGGAGTGACATTAAATTACCTGCAGTTGGGAATTCGGGCAACACTCGCTTTGATCATCGTTTCAATTTCAAAGAAGAGATAATTACGAATTTAGATGTAAAATTAGCCAATGGTTCGATCATTTTTAAAACCTGGCCAAGGTCGTACATTATGGTGGATGCAGAAATTAAGCTTCATGGAAAAATGTATGAAGGTGATCCAATGGAGTCCTTTATGGAAAGAAGTCAAATTGCCGTTGAGTATGAGCATTTGTTATTCCATGTTCATAACAAACGGGTTAGTGCCGAATTGACATTCCATTTACCGGAACAAACCTATAATCATATCAAGATTCGAATGCTGAACGGCAACTTAACCGTTAAAAATGTTGAAGCTGAAGACCTCTTTGTTAAATCCGCTCGCGGTGAATTAGTATTTAAGAATATTGGTACAGCTGTTCTGGAAATTCAAGGAACGGATAACGAAATCGAGATCGATAAAGGCGTAATTGTGGATTCAATTATCGAAACAGTCAATGGCTCTATTGTTTCAACGGCGGATGTAGCTAACGTTGATGCTTCATTAGTGAATGGTGACATTAAGCTTTCGATCGGTAATAGTGAATTAAAAAAAATTCGTGCAAATTCAATTAACGGTAATATTAAAGTTTCTTTTCCAACCGCTCTTGGTTTAGAAGGTGTAGCTAAAACGAGTTTAGGTAAAATCAATTACCGATTATCTGATTTTCAAACGGTTAGAGAAAGAAATGACACGAAACAACGTCTGTTCCATTTCCGACGGCCATTAGAAAATCCGGTACAGATTGATATTTCTTCTAAGACAGGTAATATTTTTCTAAAAGATTTCGACAGATAATGGATAAGCTTGGCTTAAAACATCTCAAGAAAAGCTGGTTACTGGTTCAATTTTGTGCCGATAACCAGCTTTTTTAGTTTTTTTAAGCTGTACAATAAGGTAAAAGACTGTTTATGTGATAGTGCTCTATTAAAATAAAGTTAAGCTATAAAAACTTTACCGTTGCCTCTTGTTCCTATTATTAGTACAATGACTATGTTTTTGAAAGTGTAAATTACGTATAGGAATGTGATGGAAGGAAGAATAAATAGTGACAAATAATTTTTGGACGGAGTTGCCAAAACCGTTTTTTATTTTGGCACCAATGGAAGACGTAACAGATGTTGTTTTTCGACATGTGGTGAAAAAAGCGGGTGCCCCAGATGTTTTCTTTACTGAGTTTACAAACTCTGATAGTTTTTGCCACCCAGATGGCATAGAAAGTGTCCGTGGCCGGTTAACTTTTTCTGAGGATGAGCAGCCAATGGTGGCACATATTTGGGGAGATAATCCTAAATTTTTTAAAGAAATGAGTATTCGTTTAGCAGAAATGGGTTTTAAAGGCATTGATCTAAACATGGGGTGTCCCGTGCCAAATGTAGCCGAGCGAGGAAAAGGTAGCGGATTAATTTTGCGTCCAGAAGTAGCCGCCGAATTGATTGAATCCGCAAAAGCAGGGGGACTGCCAGTTAGCGTGAAAACTAGAATTGGTTTTAATGAGCGTTCTGAGCTTGAGGAGTGGATCAGTCATCTTCTAAGACAGGATATCGCAAATCTATCGGTTCATATGCGGACGAGAAAAGAAATGAGTAAGGTAGAGGCTCATTGGGAGGATATCCCTAGAATTATTGCACTGCGGGATGAGATTGCTCCACAAACTCTAATCACGATTAATGGTGATATTTTAGATCGTAATATGGGTTTAGAATTAGCAAAAGAATACAAGGTGGATGGCATTATGATCGGTCGTGGCATTTTCAAAAATCCTTATGCATTTGAAAAAGAACCCAAAGAACACCAACCTAAGGAGTTAATCGAATTACTACAACTACAGCTTGAGTTACAGGATAAATATGCTGAACAGGTACCACGTTCAATCGTCGGCTTGCATCGTTTTTTCAAGATTTATGTCAAGGGCTTCCCAGGTGCTAGTGATTTGCGAGTGAAATTAATGAATACGAAATCTACTGATGAGGTAAGAGTAATTCTGAAGGAATTTCTTCAATAGAATTCAATGAGTATAACTTGATTGATCATTAGAAGGCTTTTTAGACTCACTACGGGTCAAAAATATTATATTATTAAATAAATCCGTTAGCGTAATCCCATTTAGATTAGCTAGCGGATTCTTTGTAAATAGGATTAATCGTCTACTTCGGTTTCTAAAACATTACCTGATTGAGCATCAATTGATACATTAATTTCCTGATGATCCTTGCTAACTGTTACTTCCCAGTAAGTAGTAGACAATTCTTTTTCCAAGGACCATTCTTTAATGGTACCGTCCGCTTCCTTAAGTGCAATGGTGTTGATCTCAGACAGTGGAAGCAGATTGTCAAAATTTAGTTTACTTTGGCTTCTTTTCACGCTCTCTTTTTCATCATTGTCAAGAGCTTCTTCACGGTCTAAACGAAACTCGCCATTGGTCACATTAACATCAACTTCATATTCAGTATTGTCGTCCACACCAGTAATTTCATAATAGTAGGTGCCAAATTTATCGTTGATATCAATACTCGTAATATCAGTATCAGGGTATTGTTTTTGATAGATAGTGATGGCATCGGCTAACGAAATAGCAAAATCTTCTGAGGAGCTAGTAGCATTAGTAACTGCCTTAGATTTTGAGCTACTACTAGCATTGTTTTCCTCAGTTGATTGGTTTTTAGAAGTTGATATACCGCTTCCTTGGTTACTATTTGATTCTAAATTAGCTTTATTTGTTGTACACCCCGTCAGTATAATGCCCAAAATGCATATTGCTCCTATTGGAATCATCTTTTTTTTCATTGCAAACATTCCTTTCCAGTGGTTGTTTCTGTTTTTTATACTCTTTTATGAAAAAATCCTAGCTCAAATCATCTTATTCATATCGAGAAAAATGAAAAAATGTCATATTCATGTCTATCAAGCAGAGGTTTCATTGGCCGGAGATGTGATGCTAAACACGTTCTCTGAGATTATAGATCTTTGACTTCAATCGTTTTTTGGTAGAGAGGAACCAACTATTTGGCAATAGCCAAACCTATTCCATTGCCAGAAATAGTGCTGATGTGAGATTAATACAAACGATAAAATCGCTTGAAAATATGACCTTTTTTTCCTAAGATCATTTCCCACTATTCTAGAAATGGAAGTAATGATGCTCTTGTTCTGAGACATTTGTTCTTGAATCTGTCCAACCCGAGGGGAATATTTGCAGCATTTCCGATTGAGTTCTTCATGTTCTGATAAAGGTATGCTTTGTTACTGACTTGCCAAAGTAGTTTATCAGAATGACCGGATATCACTAGCTCTAGTAATTAAACGTAAAAACAGATCATCACAATCGCACAGGAAGGATTCTGTCTGAGTGAATGGTTTGAGTTTGTTGCTGAATCTCCACACGGATAGGAGCCAACAATACTTCCTATTCAATAAGCAAAATCGGAAGTTTGTTCATCCAAAAACCTCCTCAATTAGAGAATGGTGGTTGCAAAAAAAAGATATTTTTTTGAGAACAATTCTTCGTAATCAACAGCAAAATGTAAAAAACGAACCCCTTGAATTCAAGGAGTTCGCCCCAGGTTACCTCAGGTTAATAGTAACGTCCGTTTATTAACATAGACATAACGGCTGCAAAGAAAACAAAATAAAGAACGATCACAATAATAGCAATAATAAATGCGACCAAACCTGCACGATTCCAGGTTCTTTGTACAGCTAAAAAGGTTTTAATATCTTCATAGTCTCCTTTTTGCCAAGCCCATTCATTACCTTTAAAACCGCAGACAAAAATCCATACAATATTGAATAGCGGAATTAAGCACAAAAGTGGTAAATAACTCCGATTCCCAAAGCCCCAAGTAATATTAAACATAAAGGCTCCCCAGTTCCAGCCTCTAATTTCGTCTGGGATAATTCCTAATGATTGCTCATCCAAGTGTAACAACTCCTTCTCATTTTTTATCAATCGATGACTGACATTAAAATTCTATCAGAGAATGAGTGTAAAGTAAAAGCAATTATTAAGAAAAAATCGATTTGAGTGATAATTACTCAATTATAGGAATAGGGAAGCTAGAGTAACTAAGTAGAAAATTAGAATTGCAGCAGATACTAGGCAGGATAAGCCGATAAATAATCCCCCAGGACGTTTTTTTTCACGACGGCTTCTGCGGCGTGCCATGTCAACTGCTTCAGCAGCTGGCAGCGGAACATATTTAGTACGTAATAATAAAATAGCTACAAGATCAATGAAAAACATTAATTGAATGACTCCACCTATAATTAGAATTACTTGGTTACTAGTAGTTATTCGAAAGACGAAAAGAATGACGGTTAGAAGATCAATAAGTAACGTTAGTAAAATAGCCATGTACAGACTCCTTCATTGTGCATTGGGAAAACAATATTCAACATTATATCATGTTGGAACTAAAAGATTAACCTTTCGAAAGAAAATTTGAGAAGTCGTTAATCTTTTCGATGAAGTAAAGCGTAAACACTCCAATAAATCATACAACTAATAATCGAGGTAGCTAAGAGTATTCGTATCACTTGAGCACCTTCAGCGGGCTGATAATAATGGTAGTTAATTAAGAGAAAGATACAAATGAATGTAGGAATCAGCGAAAGATACAAATGGATAAAGGTTCTATCTCTTTTAAATAGGTAGAAATAGACAATTGACATAAAAATAAAAATCATATAAATGATATTCGCGGATAAAAGCCCTAAATCTATGATCAAACACCTCCGAAGAACTAATTATACCAAAAAAATATGGAATGGAAAAATCAATAATTAAAGTAGTGATTTTAGTCAGATTCTAACAATGATTTCTCATATTTGTGGATAAAACTGAAGAATGGTCAAACTGAAATAAAAATTTGATAAGAAATGATTTACTTGAATTCCTATTTTTGTTACATTAAATTTAGATTTTACTTTAAGGAGGAAACAATGAAAGCTAAACATCTTTTCTCAAGCGTTGCAGTGTTAGGAGTGTTAGTTTCAGTAGGAAATCCAGGAACTGTTTTGGCTGAAGAGGCCATAACAAGTACAACTGATGAGTTAAGTTCAAAAAGCAGTGCAACAATTGAACGCACGGTTGAGAGCACCGATAGCTCGACTGAGCCAACTATAGAATCAACGGAATCGGCACAGCCTAAGATTTCAGAGGAAACTACAACCGATACTGAAGAAATAGTGACAGAGGAGCCAGAAGATCCTTCTGGTCAACTAACACATACTCACCCGTTTCCATTCGAACAATTCTCTATGGGAGCTGCTCAAGCACGTTCAACAAATAATCAGCAAGTATTTATTAATCAAGTGGCCCCTTATGCCAAAACAGTTGCACATGCCAATGATTTGTATGCATCTGTAATGATCGCACAAGCAATTGTGGAAAGTGGTTGGGGGCAAAGTACGCTATCAAAAGCTCCTAATTACAATCTATTCGGGGTAAAAGGGAACTATAACGGACAGTCTGTCACAATGAAAACTCAGGAATATGTCAATGGAAAATGGATAACAGTGGATGCTAAATTCCGTAAGTATCCATCCTTCGGCGAATCATTAAATGATAATGCCTATGTTCTTAAAAATACTTCCTTTCAATCAGGAGTTTACTATTACTCAGGTGCATGGAAGAGCAACACGAAAACTTATAAAGATGCTACAGCTTGGTTAACGGGTAGATATGCGACGGCCCCAAGCTATGGCGCAACTTTGAACAGTGTTATTGAAGCCTATAATCTAACTCAATATGATACTCCAAATAGCAACAATGGTGGGAACGCTGTAAATCCGGTTGTCGAAAAAACAGCCATGTACAGACTTTACAATCCCAATAGTTCTGAACACTTCTACACGGCAAATGCGGGTGAAAAGGATAATTTGATTTCTGTAGGTTGGAAATACGAAGGAGTTGCCTGGCAAGCACCAAAAAAAGGAGCACCTGTTTACCGTATGTATAATCCAAACGTTGGTGATCACCACTATACTCTTAATTCCGCTGAAAAAGATATGTTAGTTGCGAAAGGATGGAGATATGAGGGAATAAGCTGGTACTCTGGCGGGGAAATCAAATTGTTGCGTCTGTATAATCCGAATGCTAAAGCTGGCTCCCATCACTACACGGCTAATACTTACGAAAAAGATCAGTTAGTTAAAGTTGGTTGGCAGTATGAAGGTCATGCTTGGAACGGTCATTAATAAGACAAAAAAACAAAAGCCGCTCATAACGGCTTTTGTTTTTTTACGATTCATCAATAGTTTCAATGATAAAGAAACTATGCAAATCCTCATGCTGGTGTTGATACTTTGCCGCAATTTCGGTCAAAACCAATTGGTTACTCTCAACAACCGAGCAGTCTTTAGCATAAAGTGAATCATGGGAAACATCTACTTCAAAAGATTGTTTTCCAGAAAGATCTAAAGGATGTTTAAAATAGACACCGCTGATTTTTTTCATTGTCATCACACTCCTGAATTCTAATAGCGATATTTGTTATAGGATACAACAAAAAGAGGAGAGAATCTAATGTTTTATTCAATAACTGGTGTTATATAAAATGCAAAAGACAAAAAGAAGGCCATTTCATTAATTGAGATTAAAAATCTCTCAAAAAATTCCTTCATAAGATGGTCTAATAGAGCCTATAAAAAAAGTCAACTGTTCTTCTAAATAAAAACAGTTGACTTAATAAATTTTCGTTAAAATAATAAACGCAGGAGTGCAACAGAGACCACTCCTGTAATAACAATTTTCATCAAATCATTGGTCCGAATACCGACAATTAATGCTGGAATACATGCAAAAATTTCAGGAAATTTCAATCCAGGAAAATGACCATCTTCAAATACTAACAAACTCTGTAATAATAGTGCTGTTAGTATTGTTAACGGAATATAGCTTAAAAATTTTTCAAATAAAGGTGGTATAACCATGGTCCGTGTTAAGACAAAAGGTAAGATTCGCGGAATCCAAGTGACCACTCCGCAGCCTAAAATAACTAACAGAAAATACTGATTATTCATCTTTAATAACCACCCCAATCGTGCAGCCCAATAATGTAGAAATAATAACTGCCAGCTCTGCGGATACAACACGCATTAATAGGTAAAGCGAAAAAGCAGTTACTAGTAATATGATAACTGTTTTACTTTTTTGAAATTTTAAAGGCAATTGGACCTGAAATAAAAATAACCCTAAAAACATTGCTGTTAATGCGAAATCTAATCCTAAAACATTCGGATCGGGAATGAAATTTCCTAACAAGGCTCCAATTACTGTAGCCAAAATCCAAGTCAAATAGGCAGTGATATTTAAACCGTGCGTCCATCGACTAGATACAGCAGGCTTTTGAGCAAGTGTAGCCATTAAAACACCATAAGATTCATCAGTCAGCAAAGTACCAATGCCAATACCATTTAACAGCGAGTCTTTTTTAAAATGATTTGCTACTGAAAGACTCATCAAAAAATGCCGTAAATTAACCAAAAATACTGTAAAAATAATTGAAGGAATTGGAGCACTAATGGCTATCAAGCCGCAAATGATAAACTGTGCACTGCCAGCGTAGACAATTAGTGACATGAGAAATACTTGCCAAACCGATAATCCAATTGCCTTTCCGACAATTCCCATGGCTACTCCAATACCCAAATAGCCCATAATAGTAGGGACACAAGCCTCCACCCCTTCGTTGAAAGTTTGAACCCCCTTCAGCTCATCCTCCATATACTTCACCCACTCTCATACATTTCTAATTATAGTAATAAAAAAGAACTAGATTTACAAGCTTTTTTCTACTCACAACAAAAGAAAAGAGGGAAAAGATCAGAAAAACTTTTTGTTTATGAATCATTGTTTTATAATAGAAGAGAGGGGGAATTGACAATGAAGGAAGAGTATAAGAATATTTTAGTAGCTGTAGATGGGTCTGAACAAGCGAAAAAAGCCTTTGGAGAAGCGATTGAGGTTGCTAAACGAAACAATAGCAAATTAACTGTATTATCAGTGGTAGATTACAAATATTCTGTTGGCGATCCGGCCTTTATTAATGATGCGTTGAAATTCCATCTGAACAATGCAGAAATCGAAATTGATACATTAATCAGCAAAACAGAAGAATTGCCTGAAAACTATGAGACAGCGATTCTATCGGGAAGTCCCAAACGTAGAATTGTAGAATATGCGAAGAAACATGAGATGGATCTCATTATGATCGGGGCAACAGGGGTTGGGGCAATTGAAAAAGCGATTATCGGCTCAACAACTTCTTATGTTGTTAATCATGCCAGTTGTAATGTTATGGTAGTGAAGTAATTATTGATAAGTGAAGCCAAATAAGGGCTCATATCAAGGCTAAAAAAAGGCCATCTTAATGGAGAAGCCTTTAGTTTCTGGGATGATTTTCTAAAGAGATATCTGCGTCTATTATCCAAATAGCTGAGAGCATGCATCTAAATCAAAAGAGATTGAAAAAGCCCCTTATTAAGTTTCAGCTGGAGAGGTGAACATATTGTCTTTCTCGCTTGTCCTGATTAAGTAGTGAAACATTAAAAGAAGATTGACTAGGTCAATCTTCTTTTATAATTATTTCCAATTTACTACCATCATTAAGATGGGAGGTGAAGAAAACAGCCAACTCTTCCAATGAATGATCAAAGTTTAAGACCGGTCCTCGGCGTCCGTTTCGAAAAAAATTCATTTTGATTGGTTGGTCTTCTTCCACCAGTAAAACAACTTTTTCAACTTTTGAATAAGGAATACCACGATTATCCAAACTATTCAAAATAATATGGCTTTCAGTCAATCCTTTTTTATCCAGAAGAAAACTTAGTACAATCAGTACTGCCAGACTTGTTTGTAGTTTCCCGTCGAGATTAGTAAAGTTAACAAAACCGGAAAAACCAATAAGGAAGGCAATCATGGGGTAAAACCAATAACGATTTTTATTAACGTGAGTGGGGATAACCACCGACTGACGAACCATTACTAAATAAACAAGCAATACTAGGGTAAACACCCCTAGCAATATAGTGAATACACTCAATAAAATCAGCCTTCTACTTAGCGGTGAAGCTAGAATATTTTGCCACTACCATATTAGATTTATCTTCTCGCAGTTCTTCATCGATTTGTTCGCACGCGTTAATGCGAATGACAGCGCAGTTTGCCATTTTAGAAACGACTTCTCCCTCAACTGTTTTTTCAAATCCGATGGGGTGACAACGATAAACTTTACCTAATTCAATCTCTTCTTCTTTCATACACAAGCCCTCCAGTATCGACAAAATTTTTGGGTCTAGCCTTTTGGATCAATGTTAAAGGCAATTATACCCAACTATGTAAAAGTTTACAATCATCAACTACTAGAATATTCGTAAAATTTGTTAATATTCGTTAAAATAAAAAGTAAGGAGGAATTTATATGAGTGCTTTCTTAGAATCAATGAAGCAATACAGCTATTTCAGAGGAATTGTCTACCTGTTATTAGGCATCGCTATCTTACTTTCACCACAAACGGTTTTTAACGGAATAGTCTACATCATCTTTTTATATGTGGCTATTTTAGGGGTCCTACAGATAATCAACGGGTTACGTAATCGCCAGAAAGTAGGAGGCTATGGTCCGAGTTTTTCAGGGGGGATCATTATGTTGATTGTTGCTTTTTTCATTCTGTTCTTTGCCCGTGGTATTGTTAGTATCTTGCCAATGTTTTTAGGGTTTATTGTCCTGATCTTTGGAATCGGAAAGTTTATGCAAAATTGGGATGCGCGCAAACGTGGTTTCTCTGTCAATGGAGGTCTAGTTTACAGCGGATTGATGGTCCTAGCAGGTATTTTACTTCTGTTTAATCCCTTCAATAGTTTAATGCTGCTATTTCGTATCTTCGGTTTTCTGTTAATCACCATGAGTATTGCTGAAATACGAGACGCCAGAAGACTAAAAGATAAATCAGCTGAACTTTAAACGAGGAGCTAGGGATAATGAATACTTCAACTGAACTTTATCTTTTTAGTAAGAAATACAAAATCAACTATAATACAAATGAGAAAAAAGGCATCGAACTTTTTGAACGCTTGATAACGGCATATCCTAAAACAAATTTCATTTTTTCCTTTGTTGGTTTTCATCAGTATAAAAGCTTTAAAAATCATGAAGGAATGACGTCCTACGGTATTTCAGGAAACATACTCTATGCTGTTAGCCGTAAAGGAAGATACCAATACAATTTGTATCATTGCAAATCCATCACTGGTCAGAAAAAAATGAACGGTATTTATCTCATGCTGGAATTCGTGAAAGAGACTGTGGTAATTAACTTAGGATTTGCTGATGGCAATTTAGTGCTGACAGCTTTAAAGCAAAGCAGCGGCAAAAGTTAAAATACTTGAAGAATAAAAGAAACGGCGTTATAATTTCTTTTATTCTTAATGGGATATAGCCAAATTGGTAAGGCACTCGACTCTGAATCGAGCAATTACAGGTTCGAACCCTGTTATCCCAATACATTATTACATTGATTTGAAGGTAATTTGAAACAGATCAATAGTTATTTAAAAGGGTGGAAAAAAGGCTTGGCTAAGACTTTGGCTAAGACGAACTTCTTTTTTAAATCTTAATATAACAGGGAGAAAAACTTTACAAAAGCAAACGTTCGTTCGTATAATGTGAACGAGGTGAGCTATCATGCTACAAATAAGTGGAACTTTAGACTTTGAAACTGGTAAGAAATTCCATACAGATTTTGAAAAGTATAATACTTTAAACGATGGATTGTTACCTGCTTTTGCAATAGTTGAAGACATCATATTTTTGATGGAGAGCCAAGACATAGAGTACTTTCAGTATCCGGCTATGAATAACTCCTTTAATAAGGATATGTACTTTAGATTTGAAAGAAAGAATAATAAGTATTTTTACAAAGGCTTTGATTTCGGAAAATAATCTTAGCCAGATTGCGTATATTCTTCAAAGGGGGAATACGCAATGTATCTAATGTCTGATGTTGAAGATTTATCTATCTCTATTTTTTTGTTTGGTGATCCTGTCCCGTTATTGATAGTCGATTGTTTGTCTGAAAAAGAATTTGATTACACTTATTCAGACCTGAAAACATTCATTGATGACTGTAATAATTCACGTCATAAGCCTGTTTGGTATTAAAAATAGTCCTTACCAGAGATGGTAGGGACTATTTCTTTTATCCAACAAAGTTAGCGAATAGATCGCCTGTTCCGTCACTTACTTTCTTAGTAACGTGCGTGTAGATGTTCATAGTTGTAGCAATGTCAGCATGTCCTAAACGCTCCTGAACAGCCTTAAAACTTGCTCCAGCTTCAAACAACAAACTAGCATGCGTATGACGCAAGCCATGCGTTGAGATACGTTTAAAGTCGGTAGGTACGATTTCTTGTTTATAAATATTCCGCAACCAGTTAGCATCTATTGTTGGCTTGTAATATTCGTTTTTATCTGTGCTGAACAAAATTTGGTCTTTCTTACTAGTTGGATGACCGAGCATCATTAAAAGCTGTTTCTGAGTGTTTTTCCAGCGTTTAAGAATGTTCATAGTAGATTTATCCATTGAGATTATTCTCACGCTGGTAGGGTTCTTAGGTGGGCTTACATAGACGGTCTTGTTTTCTCCGCGACTCAAACTCTTAGTTATTGAAATCTTGTTTTTTTCAAAATCTATATCATCCCAAGTTAAGGCGTATGCTTCACCTTTTCTCATTCCTGAGTAAGCAAGTAATCTAAAAAATGTATAAAGCTTATTCGGGTCAAGTGCTTCGACATAAGATAAAAATTGTTTTAGTTCATCGGCTTCAAAAAATCCAATCTTCTTTTTTGTACCGGATACTTTAGGCGTCAGAATCTTTTTCATTGGATTATCATTTATGACTCCGATATTTACAGCATAATTAAAAATTTTACTTGCATAGAATTTATATTTTTTGAATGTATTTGGTTTTTCCTCAGCCCATTTGTTCACTATCTTTTGACAAAGTGTAACATCTATTTTGTCGATTTTTTTCCCCTTAAACTCAGGTAGAATGTATAACTTGAGATATGAAAGAGTACCGATGTAGGTTACTTCTTGAACTGTAGTTTTATAATAAGGCAACCATAGTTCTACTATTTCTTCGAATTTCTTTGGGGTCTCTCTCATTTTAAAAGTGCCATCTTCGATATCAAGCATAATTTGTGCAAGTTCTAATTCAGCTTTTTTTCTGGTTGTAAATCCTCTTCGCCTTGTTTGGATTTGATCACCAGTGATTGGATCGATACCGACATATACTTGGAACTCGTAAAAGGTATCGCCATCTTTTTTGTATTCTTTGATTTTTACCATTATTGAATCATCCTTTCTGGTTTGATACAATAGGCATAGCTAAAGCGCCTATTTTGGTGATTTATGTCAGCACGATCTAACTCTGTCAGGGGTGGGATCGTGTTTTTATTCTTCTTCTGAACGACTCACGTGTTTTACTACTCCGCCAACGAAATATATTTCTGCTTCTCTCTTACTGTTCTTGCTTTTGACATTGTAAGTGTACTGCTTTACATTTCTATCTGATTCAGAAGCATTATAAATCTCATCTAACTCAGTCATTCTTCTTTCGATATCACTGTTCTCAACTACTGAATTAACTTCGTACAATACTTTATAATTTGAATAAACATTATCGGAAATTTCTGCATTATTATCTACAATTATTTTTGGTTTTCCTATCGATTTTTCCACATCAGTTACCGACATTCCCTTTTCAATAGAATTCCACTCTTGTTCATTTACAGTGCCTTTTCTTGAGAAAAATAAGAAAGCAACTAGGATGATTGTTATTATTGCTAGGGCGCCATAGAAAACTTTTTTATTCATTTTTTTCAAAAATACCAACTCCATAGATGATGATAGTTTTTTACTTTAGACTATTATTGTAAGAGAGCCCATAAAACGGCTAAACATATCAATGCAAGTGGTAAAAGCATCAAAGCACATCCAATATTTGATAGTGCGTCACCTGTATTTTTCAAACTGTTGCTAACACTTTCCAATTTGTTTGCCGTATGATAAAGCTTAGAGTTTGCTAGTTGAGATTCATAATTAAAAAAAAGTTGATGTACATCTTCAGCCTTGAAACCTGTGTGACATTTTGGACAATGTGTAGTATTAAAAGTCAAAATTATACTTTTTTGACAAGCGGGACATTGGATTTTGAGCTTTTCATTTTCGATTGACACGTTCTGACCTCCTTGTTCTATTGTATTGCGTTCTCATAATTAAGAATAATTTGTTTTTCACAATTCAAGTGATTTCCTGTTAGATAAAACCTGAAACCAACTCTGGAACCTTGATAACGTAATTCTAAAGTAGATTTTAAAGCAACTTGTTCTGACATACCACAAGAATACCTGCCAAAATCCATGAGCCTGCTATGTAAAGCAGGGTGACTCATTTGGCATTCGTCAGATATCTGAGCGAATGATTTATTAGTACCTAAATATTTTACCAGTTTTATGTCGGGAAGCATGATGACTCCAGCTCCGCAATCGGCAAGCTTCTCAACAGCTATTTCTTCATCCGAATAAAATCCTTCTCGATCATCAACATTAAAAAAGGTTTGTGTAGGAAGCAAAGTGTTCATGTCGAACAAACAATGAATAATCTCATGACATGCGCTAAAGCATAAACAACGGTTGTAAACTCTTTTGTTTAAAAAAATTGCTAGACTGTATGGGCTTTTAGCAGTTAAGCCTAGAAAATATTTCCCTTCAATGTATGGGATATCGAATTTTATCTCTATATTGTTAGATTTAGTGTAATATAGAAAAAAATCTTTGAATGTGTAATTCTCTGGCTTAAGCTCCATCTTTAATAAAAACTGATTAATTATTAAATTGACAAGAGACAGTCGTGTGGCTTTTAATTCATCCATAACAAATAACTCCAATTATTTTGGTTTGTTTTTTTCGTCCAAATCCTTCATAGTTTTGTTGATGTAATCAAATAAATTCATAGCTTGCCTTTCGTAAATCGCCTTTTCTTCATCTGAAAGATTCTTGGAGCCGCGCCTGAATCGCATCAATAGATTTTGCTCTTGTTCGGATAAGCCTTCTTCCGTTCTTGCTGGTGATTCAGTTCTGCCTAAAAGATAATCGACAGAAACACCAAAATAGTCAGCAACTTTTTCTAAATCCCTAGCTTTTGGTTCGCTAGTTTTCCAACGGTAGAATAAGTTTTCGCTAAAACCTAGGTCTGTAGCAACTTTAGAGACACCTTTTCCTTGATCGTTTGCTAATTTTTTAATCCGCTCAAAGACTGTCATATCAGCGTTTCCTCCTAAATTAACGAGAAAAACTATACGAAACGTAAATAAATCGTTGACATTCTATACGAAACGTATTATAGTGTTACTCGTAAGATAAATAGTAAGAAAAAAAGCAAAACTAAAAACACCATATAAAAATAAATTATTCAAGGTCGCCAAACTAAGAACTTTAATTTTTATAGGTTTTGTTAAGCTTATTTAACTATGACTTCATTCTATACGAACGTATAAAAATGTCAATAGTCTATTCCAAATTTCTTACTATTTTTCTTACCTACATTTTAAAAGAAAGGAGCATTGATATGCCTGAATCTACAAATGGAAGAGAAAAAGTTCTAAATTTTATTGAGGAAAGCGGAACGTCTATAGTCGATATCGCAGTTTATTACGGGATGAAAAAACAGGATGTTACAAAATATTTGACTGGTAAGTTGAAAGATTCGCCTGCAGCAAACAAATTGGTGTTGAAAATCATTTCAGATTTCCGCATTAGATAAGGGGGAAAATGAATATGCTAAATATCCTGAGCGAAGATTTTATGAGAAAACTTCGAGAATCGATCATTGCCATTGTCAGAGATGCTTTCCAGATGTTTATGAAGGAGAATGCTGAAAAATCAAGATATCTGCAGCAAAAAGACGCAAGAGCCTATATCGGCGGTATTTCAGCTACTGATTTCAGTGAATTAGTGCAGGCGGGATTGCCAGAAATCCGATTAGGAGCTGGTGGAAAGAATAAGCGATATGACAAAAAAGCTATTGATGAATATATGGCGATTCATAGTGAAGTAAGTAGTTAAGGAGGAGGCAGAATGGACGAAGATTTAAGAATTGCTAAAGCATTAGAAAGTATAGCAAAAAGCCTTAGCATTTTAGCAGGAGATACTAAGGCATGTGAAGAAATTGAATTATCAAAAAAGTGCGACAAAGGAAGTTACACTCTTCTAGATATGATTAAAGAGTCTTCACTGATGTTCATTCTCGGTATTGTTGTCGGATGTATGTTATTCCAGCTAGGAACAGAGTTGTTGAAATGGTTAGTAATTTGAAAAAGTCTTCATTGTTATTTCTATAAAACGACATGGAATTGAATGAGACGTAAGCAAGCATCACAGAAAGAAGCAATGTATTATTTCGTTTTGCCAATAGAAATTTCTGATAGTCCAACCAACTTGTTTTTATACGAGTCTCATATCCCGGATTGAGAAAGTTGTATTCTCTATTTTTCTTTTCTAGTTCCTTGATTTTATTTCTAGCTTTAATTTGAATTCTGGCTCTGTAGGAAATAGATTTCATTTTATAGATCCATAACACAAAAAGGAAAATAGCTAACCATCCAGATGTCTTTTCTATAAAAGGTAAAGAGGTAATAACAATATCATACAAGGTCACAATAATTCACCTCACTTTCTATAGTGAGTATATCAAACCACGGGAGGTTATAAGTTGAATGAAATAAAAAATGCGTTCGATTATTCGGTTGTGGATGATCAAACGGCAACTTTCTTGAAAACTAAAGAGCAAGAAATGCGCTCAATTGTATTAAACGGAGCTATCCAACTTGGAGATAAACTGATAGAAGCACAAGAAAAGCTTGCAAAGTATAACAATGGAACATTTGAAAAATGGTTTACTTCTATCGGGTTGAAAAAAAGAACTGTTTACAACTATATAAATCAAGCTAAATTCGTGCATCAAATGCACGAATCAGAACAGATCGATATGTTTCAAGAATTGCCAATGACATTGCGAACAGAAATCTCGAAACCGTCGGCTGAACCTGAAGCAGTTGAATTAGTTTTTTCTGGCGATATCAAAACGACAAAAGAATACAGAGAGCTAGAAAAACAACTAAAGAAGAAGGATGAACAAATCGATAATCTTGCTGATGTAATCAACGACATGAGCGTGTCGCAGCCAAGAGTTGTAGAAAAGGAAGTCATTATAGAAAAAGTCCCTGATGATTACGAAAGCATAAAACGATCGTTCTCAGAACTAGAAGAACAGAGCTACAACCTTGAAGCTAACTATCGAAGTCTTTTAGCCGAAAGGGAGGAAATTAACGATAAATCAGCAAAGTATGAGCAGCTTTCTAAAGCGATCAACCAAGCCGAAGGCAGACTCAACGAAACACAGCAACTCGTATCGAATTACAAGAAGTTATCAGATGTATTAGAAGCATCAAATGAATTCTTGTCAAAAGCAAGCAGTTTGATTTATCAAGACTTATCAGAAGTTGTAGGCAGAGACAGCCTAGCAAAACGAGAGCTGGACTTTCTAACCCAGCGGTTAGAGAAGTTTATAACTGACCTAAAAGCAATTAGTCAAAATACTATTTTAGAAGGAGAGATTATCAATGAGTAACCAATTGTTGGAATTGGAACAAACGCTAGAAAACCAATTGATCATGGTTAAAGAGATGCGGCAGATAAAAAGCGATGTTTCAGCCATGAAAGAAGACATCACTAAAGACGTTCAAGAATTACGTGATAGCATTACGCTT
The DNA here is from genome assembly GCF_050499065.1 of Enterococcus sp. AZ071. Taxonomy (NCBI): domain Bacteria; kingdom Bacillati; phylum Bacillota; class Bacilli; order Lactobacillales; family Enterococcaceae; genus Enterococcus; species Enterococcus sp. AZ071. Next base: position 1,143,904 of record NZ_JBIPAS010000001.1, on the reverse strand, counting down.
ACTCGTCATGAAGGATCAGAAATCCAATCTGCTGTTGGAAGAAAAGCCTGGAACCTGGCAAGAGAATACTTCGAACATAAAGTTTCAGATGATTTATTTCTAGCTAAAGTCGGACACTTCCGCGGGATTATCTACAAGCGGTTGAAAGAAACGTTTAACGTCCCAAGATATTATGACATTCGCAGAGTGGATTTCTTGAAGGCGAAGCAAGTGGTAGATATTGTAGAGCTGAGCAATTTAAAAGGGTATCAATTACGATTAACAGTTCGACAAAAAGAAATAGCTGAGGCAAACAATGATGATATTACAGGGTTAGAAACAGCCGTATCTCAGGTAAGCTGAGGGCGATGTAAAGGAGGAAAGTTGAAATGTTACCAGTCAGAAAGTCTGTCCAATTCGTTCGCAAAATGAACGATTCGTCCATCAAATGGACAAATAGATTCTGTATCTAGTTCAAAAAACAGGAGGTGCCAAAATGAGGAGAGCTTTGTAAAGGAGGGATAAGATGTCACTTAAAGATTGGATACTTTTATTTGGAACAGTAATTGTTTTAATGATTTCCATTCCAGTTATAGTAAATAACCATAAAAGACTTAAAAAAATGGAAAAGAAAAAGTAGCTCAAATGAACTACTTCATTGCTTTAATAATAGCTTGTGCAGACTGCTTTATAGCAGTTGCCTCTTTCGTATCGGTGCTTTTTTTTGATGTGTTCCACAATAAATGTGAATGCATATCAGTCTTAATTGAAGATGTTTCTTTGTATATTTTACCCTGTAGATCTGAGTATGTGATGGTTACATCAACCGTTTCTTTGTACTTAGGATCCATAAACGATGTTAATTTTTGTCCTGGAGCTAATGTTCCATTTATTAATGAGTTCATGTTGAATTTCTTATTACTAGAATCTAGTTCTCTACTAAAAGATAAATCAAGTATTTTAGCCGACGTTACTCCGAAATTCTTGATTACAAAGTACTTTGAAAAAGAAGAGATCTCTATTGTTTCAACATAAATTGACAAGTAAGGTCTGTTAGCATCTCTAATACTCTCTTCAGTCATTTTAATGGACTTCCGCGTTTGAAGAATTGCAACTACAGAAACGATTAGAGAAGTGATGATTGCGAATAATTGAATTAGGTCAGTAATTTCCATAAAGCACCCCTATCTTTTAATTCAAAAAGTTTGTTTCTGATATCAGTATTATACCAAAAATTGAGAGTAAATGATAAATCGAAAAATAGTATTTCGTCTTATGCATATCGAACATTAGATGAAATAATCCAAGACTTAGTAAGGAGTATGGAAAATGCGCAATGATTTCTACTATGTAATAAAGGTGCCTGCATCAGTTGCAAATGATATAGCTAGGCGTAGATCGAAAAAAACGATGCTGACAGGAGCAATGACAGCGACCTTTCTATTAGGCCAATGGCAAGCAGGAGTAGCCTTGTTTGCTATGTTAATTGTGGCGAATTTAGTTCAGAAAAATAAAGCAGATAGGAGGTAGTTGTTTGTTGACCAGAAAAGAAGCGTTGCGCTACGGAAAAATATGTGCTGACCGTTGGTGGAGACATAACAAGTCCACAATCTTAGCCAAGCAACATATAGAAGCAATGAAAAAAGCGACTTCCACCGCCAAGTAGTAAGTCGCAAACTCAAATAATTTTCTAAATTATACCACAGGAGGGATAAAATGTCAGACACAATCGAGAACCCTCAAAAGAATCTGATGACTAAACTTGTTGATATTACGTCAACAATTGATCGGATTCCAAAGAATGGGCACAATGACTTTCACCATTATGATTACGCACTAGAAAGCGATATTAAAGATGTTGTGAGAAAAGAAATGACTGAGAGAGGCCTTCAAATGATCCCAAACGAATTGAGTAGAACTATTACTCAAATTTCAGCGAAAAATGGGAGCCAGCAGTTAGTAAGTTTAGAAGTCGAATATACAATTTTTGATGCTGAAAGTGGCGAATCAGTGAAAATGAAAGGTTACGGTGACGGACAGGATTCAGGGGATAAAGCAGTCTATAAGGCTAAAACAGGAGCTTTAAAATACGCATTGACGAGTTTATTCATGATTCCGACTGGTGATGATCCAGAAACACCACTTCAACCGCCGAAAACAATCACTAAAGAACAATACGCTGTAATTGAAAGTTTAAGTGAAGAGGTAGCTGAACTTTCGAATTCGCAAGCTGGAAAAGTAATTGGAACTTTAAAAGTCGAATTGAAGATAACTAAAGCATTGAAAGAAATAAATGAAGATGAATTCGATAAAGCTTTGAAGCTCCTTCAAACATGGAAGAAACAGTTTGAAGAACGCCAAAAACAGGAAAGAAGAAAACAAGAATTAATGCAGCAAGAAGAAGGCTACGGAACTATTCAAAATATACCTTGGGGGCAAAAACAATGAAAAACGAATTAGCAGAAAAAGACATTAAATTTTCGGTGAATTATACTCCTTCAAAAATTTATATCGAAAACGAAAAACAATTAGACGAATTGATCAATGACGTTACAAAGCATTTTGAAGCTCAAATATTTTCAGACAGCAACATACCAGAAGCGAAAGATGCACGAGCGCAATTAAATAAATATATCAAAATCTTGGAAGATCGGCGCAAAGAAATAAAGAAAGATTTTAAACAGCCACTTGATGATTTCGAAAAAGTCATGAAGGGCTATGTTAATAGACTTGGAGTGTTATCAGAAAAGATCAATTTAAGTGTTAAAGATTACGAGGAAGAACAAAAAGCTATTCGCTTAGAAAAAATACAATGGGAAATGGCTAAACTTGCTGAACAATTCAACGTAGAGGCTAACGTGATCGAGGTTCATTCTAATTGGTTAACTAAAGCCTCCTTTACAGCAAAAGGCGAAGTACGACCGAAGGTTATTGATGAGATCAAGGATAAAATCAAAATTATTGCTATGAAGCGTGAACGAGTAGCGGCTGATAAAGCTACTATAACAGACTACGCGGAAATTGCCGGCTTAGATCCATATGTGTGGGCTAACATGATTGATCAAGGTTGGAGTGTAGCTGATATTCGAGAAAAGATAAAAGCATCTGTAGAGGAAAAACGGGTACGAATGCTTGAAGCAGAAAGAAAGCGTGCTGCAGAAGCGGAATATCAAGCTGCCATGAAAGAACTAGAACGTTCAAACGCAGTAGAGACAAATACAGGGGTGATTGATCCTGATACTGGAGAGATTATCGAGAATTCTGCAAGTACAAGCAATAATATGTCACATACAGAATCTTATGAGGAAAATCAAGAGCTTATCACCGCGACATTGCAACTTACTGGAACTGTCGAACAGATGCAAGCTTTAAATAATTATATTGTTGGGAGCGGGATTCGAGTGGTGCCAGTGGAATGATCGGCAAGATTATCTCTATGAATGGTAGATACCTAGAGATAGAACTAGAAGAAGCATTCAATCAAGAATATTTGAAGTTACTAGCAAATGGAGACGACAACTTTGTGAAAGTTATTGAGCTAGACAATCGTTCTATTTCTCCACAGCAGAATGCTCTTTCGCATGCTCTTATTTCAGATGTTGCTAAGTGGCAAGGTGAAGACCCCTACTGGAGTAAGCAAGATTTGAAGTATCTCTATTTTGGAAAAAGGGCTATCTGGTTCGAACACAGCAAAGCTACTAAGTCTGAGGCAAAGGAATGGATATCTTTTCTAATTGAGTTTGTCTTGGAGTGGAATGTTCCTATCCCAAAAATATATAGGTATTTGTTGCATGAAACCTCATGGTTTTATCACTGCTTAAAATATCGGAAATGTTGTATCTGCTTAGATCAAGCGGATGTGGCACATGTGGATGTTGTGGGTATGGGAAGAAATAGAAAGAAGATTAACCATTCGGATTTCCGGTTTATGGCTTTGTGTAGGTGTCATCACACAGAAGAACATACGATTGGAACCAGCAATTTTATGAAGAAGTACATGATTACACCACTGAAGCTGAATGATGAAGATAGAAAAAAACTGCGGATTGGAGGTTGATCCAGTGGCAGAGATCAGTTGGATAAAATTAAAAACAACTATGTTTGATGATGAGAAAATCAGGCTGATTCAAGCGGTACCCGAAGCTGATGCCATTCTCGTTATTTGGATTCGCTTGTTAGTTCTAGCGGGTAAAACTAATGATGAGGGTTTGATATATATTCAAAGAAATATGCCATACACAGAAGAGATGCTGTCGACTCTTTTTGGAAAGCCAGTGAACACCGTTAGACTCGCATTAACAACTCTAGGAAACTTCAACATGATTGATCTCAACGGTGATGGTAGCATAGCCATCACCAACTGGGAAAAGCATCAAAACATTGAAGGTATGGAAAAGGTGAGAGAGCAAAACCGTTTGAGAAAACAGAAACAGCGTGAAAAGAAAAAGCTATTAGGAGACGTCACAGGACAGTCACGTGACAGTCACGCAACAGATATAGATATAGATATAGATATAGATAAAGATATAAAAGATAGTCGTAAATCACGCAAGCGTGTTTACGGGGAGGATTCTCCATATCTCAATTTAGCACATTACCTTTATAAGAAAATCAATGAGGATGCAGCTAGTGAAGGGGATATGACAAAAAAACCAAATTTTCAAACATGGGCCGATGAAATTCGAAAAATGGTAGAACTAGATAAGCGTTCAATAGATAAGGTGAAACGAATGATTGATTGGTGTCAAAAGGACAGTTTTTGGAGCAGTAACATACTTTCAGCCGGCAAATTGAGAGCGCAGTATGACACAATGGCGAAAAAAGCGAATAGCAAGCCTCAGAGCTTTTCTAAGAGGTCGAATACCAGAGTGGAACAAATGCCCGCTCACATTGGTAAACAGCCTCAAAACGTCAATATATCATCTGAAAAACAAGCTGAGGTGGACAGAAAGCTAGCGGAATATTTAAGACAACAGGAGGAAGAAAATGATTAATAACGTGGTTTTAGTTGGGCGTCTTACAAAAGACCCCGATTTACGATATACGGCAACCGGTACAGCGACGGCAACTTTCACTTTGGCGGTGAATCGTAACTTTACCAACCAATCTGGCAATCGAGAAGCTGATTTTATCAATTGTGTGATCTGGCGGAAGTCAGCAGAAACATTAGCAAACTATGCCCGTAAAGGGACGTTGTTAGGTGTTACTGGACGCATTCAAACTCGAAACTATGAGAATCAGCAAGGTCAGCGGGTATATGTAACTGAGATAGTAGCGGATAACTTCCAGTTGCTTGAATCCCGATCGGCAAATGAGGAGCGGCAGCAAAATACCGCAACTGGTAACGGCAAACAGACACAGTACAACAATACTTCTGGTTATGGGAATAACGCCGATCCATTTAGTGGTAGCACTGTAGATATTTCTGATGACGATTTGCCGTTTTAGGAGGTCATTATGAAAACGAAGGAACAGAAGTGGGCTTGGAGAGAACTATTGAAACTGACCTATGACCCTAATTGGGACCAGATGCCTGAGAATGTTGAACGGCATCAAAAATTAATGGATATATTGCACATTAAAGAACAAGAACCTGTGGATCGAAACGAAAGAATTCAGCGATATCTGGACAAAAGGCCTGGTATGGAGAAAGACATTTTAACAATGCTAGAAGAAAAATGGAAATTAGCAGAGATGAAACGGATTTATCCCATTGATGGAAAAGTCTATGCTTACATCCGCAGAAAATACGGGCTTGAAAATTCAATAAAGATTCATGTTCCTGAAAGAAAAGTAGTACAAGAAACGTATAAAAAATTGGGGATGAAGGGTGCTGCAAATAAGTTTGGAATAGCTTCATCAACGATGCGAAGTTGGATGATTCATCATAACATTCCAAGAGATCAGCGAAAGGGCGGATGTAACAAATCGACATAAAAGAAAAGTTTATTAACAAAGTAGTTTCTGATCTAGAACAAGATTTTAGCGGCGATCAACTTAGAAAGTTGAAGATCACGATGACATTCAACCTATCCAAACTGCAGTTAGAAGAATCTCGGAATGAGGTTATCATATACGACCAAACGAGTGACATTGCAGCATATAAGGCTTTTTTCATTAGTTTAAAATTGCGTGGTTTGTCGGATCGCTCAATCCAACTCTACATGTACAACATTGATAAATTCAACCGATTCATTGCTAAACCATTTAAAGAGATTACAGCAAATGATATCCGTAGCTATATTGCACATCGGACTCTAGTTGATAAAGTCGCCAATTCAACTTTAGATCACGAAAGAGGAGTTGTCGTCAGATTCTTTTCTTGGCTGTTTGACGAGGAATACATCACCACCAATCCAGGCAAAAGAATCGAAAAAATAAAAGTGGAGAAAAGGCTGTTAGAGTCTTTCACTGTTGCTGAGGTTGAGTTTTTAAGAGATTCGTGTAGAGGTTTGAAACAAAAGATGGTACTTGAGATGCTGCTGAGTACTGCTTGTCGAGTTTCTGAATTGGTTACTTTAAGAATGGAGAACTATGATCGAGCAGGTGGAACAATATCCGTTATTGGTAAAGGAAACAAAGAGCGAATAGTTTTTATTCACGCTAGAGCCAAAATTTATATAGACGCTTATCTTGAAAAATTTCCTCATGATTATGGTCCGATCATTTGCGGAGGTGATGGGATTGGGTCAGAAATGAGTACTAGCGGAATACAAAAGATGATAAAAACCATTGCTGGCAGAGCTGGGGTTAAGGAAGCCTATCCACACAAATTCAGACGCACGACAGCCACCGATGCAAGTCACCGTGGCATGGCATTGAACGATGTCAGAGACCTATTAGGTCATTCCAGTGCCGAAACTACTTTGCTGTATATAGACTCAAGCAAAAATGATTTGAAGGCTAAACATGCCCAATTTGTAGGCTGATTTAGTTAAAACAAGGAAGAAAGTATGGAATGGAGGAAAAATAATGATTTATAAAGATTTTAGAAAGACAACAGGAAATTTTCCAAACGATGATAATGATGCAGCGGCGATTCTACCTTTGTATCAAGAAGGAAAAATGGTAAAAGGAATTGCTATTGGCGTAACTAAAGAGTGGCTTGATGATATTCTAATAGACCAACTACAGGAACTTGATCTGGATATGTATGTAGATGAATATCTAGATCAATTGGAAATGTCAGAGGAAAATGTGATGGAAATACTAGAATGGCTGGAAATACGTGTAGAAGGTACTCCATATCATATTATTTATGAAGTGTTTTAAAAGAGAATTATCCGAGTTAAACAGATTCGGTTAACGACCGATGAAGCAGAGAAAAAGGAGTGGATAAGTGGTGGATGAAAAAGAACAAGTCAGCTGGTTGATGAATAGCTATGTCACTAAACTGATTGCTGGGGAGACCGAAAAGACTGCCTTAGCAGTAACGATAAGTCAGTATTGTGATTCTGAACTATTCTCTAAAGATGTCGTTAAGGAATTTATGAGAAAAGCAATGGATCATGATATAGAGTCGTTTTGGAACGAGTATGACCAAGCTACCACTGAAGGATAGTCTGATCAAGACCGAAAGAATGGAGAATCTTATGGGAAGAAAAAGAAAAAATAGATATAGATTGACAATCGGCGGAACAAAACTTGAACTTTCGCTACTCAAAGAGTTTTGTGATACAGCAACAGATTCCACGATCGTAAGAGAAATGCTAATACACTTTAGATTTTGGAATGTTCTTGAAGCGTTTGACGATGGAAAACTCGATTATACATTAAAGCAACTAAGATAAGGAGGCAGGCAAATGTGGCTCTTGATAAAAACAAAATTTCATAACAAACAAAGACACATGTTGTTCCAGTATAGAGAAGATGCTGAGGAATATTTGATGAGTCAAGGCGCTAAGAGAAAAGGCCGAGGAGATCATTTTGTCGCCATTGAAGTATTTATAGATGGAGATTGGACCAGTGAAACACCAGTGCATTATGATTTGGAGTTTTTAAAGATACGCTAACTAGTACAAGAAAGAAGGAAAAGAAATGATTATTAGTGAAAATGAATATAACGATTTAGTAGCAGTAGAAGGCATGCATCAAGATGATGTAGCGATGTTTATTGATCAAAATGAGACGCTTGAAGGCTTAGTCTCCGATTTAAAGGACTACTTCAAATTGGATGATGCTTACTATGCCGAACGGGCAGCACTAAAAGCAATGGTCGAAGAAGCCAAGGGCGAAGCATAGATCAATTAACCAAGGATAGAAAGGAGCTTGTGCGTTGAAGGATGGTAAGCAAGACGATCAACTATATTACATTAAATTCACAAAGGGACATCTCGTTTATATCAAGAAAAATGGAAGGCGATACAAAACCACATTTTCGAAATTTTATGATAGTTATGATCCAAAAGCAGACTTCAATCTACATGACCTTGTTGAGCTGCTTCCGATTGATCCTAAATATGAAGCAGCAATGGATAAAAAAGAGCTAGAACTTGCAATTTATAAAGAAAATAATGTTGATCCATATCAAATGGAACTATTTTAACCACCAGTAGTATGGAGAAAGAGAGGTAATTATTCTATGGATGATCAGTATGAAGATAAAATCCATGATTTGTTGCTCCAACAAGAGCCAGTAGATGGCTATTATTTTGTAGGTGATTGGGAGATTACAGATAAGCCTGAATGGTGTGGGGAGCCTAATAGTGATCCTATTCTTGTAGATGAAACATTAAGTAAACGATCGTATTCGGATTTTCATACAGTTGATGCACTATATTCTAGTTTCAAAGGTCGTGCCGCACAGGAAATATTGGGTACTGGCAAGTTTGTAGTTTTCACAGGCTCACTTAGAAGTGATCTTGGCGAGTTTTGGGAGCTAACTGCAAGCTTGATGTAGCTACATTTGTGAAAGGAAGAATAGATTATGCATGATAAAGAGCGAAATGAACTTGTAAACAAGATTTCCAGCAAAATACATGATGAGGTTGATAAAGGATTGTCCGAAGTGTCCGCTGATTTACATTTCAGCAATCAGTCTAATGGAGTTACTGGGGCTAACGGATTTCGCTTTGGGCCTGATGAAATGTCAGATTATATAAGCGAATTAATGAATGATGTGGCTAATAATTTAATTGGTCAGATAGTCCACTAACTCAGCATAGAAAGGAATGAAAATATGAACCGAAAAGAAGAACTCAAAAATTACGTTGTAAATTGCGTTGTACGAAATAATCTTGAACCGAATGAATTATTGAGACGAATAAGCCTCTTGTCAGATGATCCAAAACTTAATGACCACCAGCAAGCAGTTTTTGGGTGGCTTATAGATTGCTATAAGGAAAGTGAAGATCCTGTAACAGCAGTCAGTGATCTTTACGATGAAACTAGACCTTGCGATTTTTGGAAGTCATGCTTAGAGGCTGCATTCAAAACTTTAGATAATAAGCAGCAATTTGAAGTCCTAGCTGTGTTCGCATCTTGGGGATTATCGGAGGTGTCGGGATGAGTAGTATAAGAGCAAAAATCTATTTAAAAAGCGGTGGAGATACGGCCATAACCGTCTATGATACAACCTTAGATGAACAAATGAAAAAATATTCTGATGCTCTAAATGGAGAAAGAGACAGCAAGGTTGTGAACCATATAGGTCCCAAGTCTATTCAAATTGTTCCGACTGACAATGTAGCAATGATTGAGCTAAAAGAGGTCGCGGAATGAAAAAGTATTTTCGAGAGCTGTCTTTTGCGATGGTAAAGCTCTTCAAAGAAGTGATTGAGTTTATAAAGTATTGCAGCAAAGACTTGGAATCTGAGGGGAAAACATGGAAAGACTATTTCCACTAACCGACGCTTGAAAGGAGAAGTGTATGAACAAAATTAAGATTGCAGCAGAGGATATCGCATTTATTATTGATGGGATTATCTATGGTGAAGGAGGAGGGTTCGAAGATATGACACAAGAAGAGTGTGACGCTTTAGAATCTTTTGCAAGACAACTGCGAGAATCGAAAAAAGATTTCGTGATTATGATTAACAATATTTAGGTAACGACGACGCTAAAAGAAACATAGGAAGTGACGACTCATGCAGGCGATATTTAAATTATACAGAGAAGGGTTTAGCCAGTCAGTTGAGGTGGGAGAACTCTTTGACTATAAAGATGAAGGTTATGTGTTGACCCACATTCTTGAGATGAAAAGATTGTATAGCAAGTCCTCACGAATCGAAGTTGAAGGTATTGCTCAAAAGATCGGCAGCCAGTCAGACTATTCAAAATATGAACCAGTTAGTGTTTTTGAACGTAAATACATTAAGTGCGAATTTACAAATGAAAATCCACTGTACAGAATCGGTGATCCTTTTGTATATAAGGGTGTCTGCGGACAAGTTGAGTGTATTGAATCAATCCGCTATGAGTTCGTGGACATGGTGATTAAATACCGCGCAAGATTATTTCGACCATGGAGCAAAGCTGAGATGGATCAAGCTGTTAAGAATTATAGGATGTCTAAGTTCAAGGTAATAGGTTAGGAGATGCAATTATGGCAAACAAGATAAAGGTGGTCACTAAGGATCAAGATGTGATCGTCTTTAATAACCAACAAGAGGTAGCTGACCATTTAGGTGTTACGAAACAGGCTGTCGCGAAAGCGATGAAGTTAAACAATTATTGTCAAGGAGCTCAGTTAACACTTATCTACAAAAGTCATAGACACTCTGGAGATAAAGCCAAGAACCTGATAGTTGATGGCAGACTGATAGGAACTTATGGAAGTAGAGAAATCAAATACGGCAATATTTTTGTCAAAGGATTTAAGCCGATTGATAAAGAAGAAAACAAATAGGATAAGTCCACTAACGTCGGCTTGAAAGGAGATCAGAGGTGAACAAACAGCAACTCTTAATTAAATGGCAGAAACCAAATATTATACCGTTACCTTATAAGCATCCGAATAATTATGATTCTTATGGTCAGGGATATGTAATGGCGGTTCTAGATTTGCTAGAGGATGTCAAAAAATTATGTGAGGTAGGGGATGAAACATTGGCAAGAAATGATTATTTAATGAATGAGCTAGATCGTAAATTCGCTCATTATTATGAATACAACAAAGAGATCGCAATACGAAAAGAAGAAATGAAGATGCGGGAAGCCGATGAGAACATCGGTGGAGGCAAAAGCAACATAATGAGTAACCCGATTGAAAGCCAGGTTATAAAGGAACTGTCAGACCCGTATATCGCTAACAGGGAGCTCTGGAAAAAAGCGATTAGAGAAACACTAGAAAACCAAAGTAAAGAGATTCGGAACCTTATGGAGAAGAAATACTGGGGAGAAGATAGCTGGATGGATTGGGTTAGTTTTGGGAAGAAACATGGCTACGCTCAAAAGTCTATCTACAGATTACGCCAGAAAGTGTTGCTTGATTTTGGTCGTAGAATTGGCGAAATAAATTAAAATGACACAAAAACGTGTAGTTTTGTCACTGTCAACCCCTATATAATTGTACTATCGGAAGTTTTAAATTAACCCACTTCGCAATTCGACCAACTAAAAAATCTGTCTGTTTTGACTACACTTAACAAACAACCGAATTAGCTTAGTGGGTTTATTGGCAGCACAAAATAAATCTAAGGAGATGAGACATTCCTTTCTTTTTATTTCGACACGTGCTGCCTGTTTTGTCGCTGTGGCGGAAAGGGTAGACGCTTATGGGAATTATAAATCTAACTACTCCATTGCCCTAAAAAGTATCTTGTTTACGAGAGGCGAGTTAATTTTGAAAATGTTAGATATGCAAGGTTCGATTCCTTGTCAGTGACTTAACGCATTTGAAACATTAGGTTGATCCCGCATACTAGTTAAGACGGGCGTAATGTGATTGAGCTGATAACTCAAACCACCCTAGTCGTATTCTCTGTAAGTCGTGACGTGTAGCTCAGTTGGTAGAGCGGCGGACTAATAATCCGCAGGTCGCTGGTTCAATTCCGGCCGCGTCAATAGCAACCAAGCATTCCCATCTGCCAGGCATGCGTTAACAATGGGTTCCAGAATGGAATAGGTTGCACAATACATACAAGATCGCTCAGGCGGTCTTTTTATTTTGGAGGGGTCTATTCATGGAAGGTATCAAACAAAAGCTCCAAAGAAAACAATTATTGTGTTTGAAGCTGGCACTTAGAATTTTTCTATTTTCTTCGCCGCAAAAATGATATTATTTTTTAGAGGTGATTAATTTGAAAAATGTATTTAAACGAATTGGGTTAAGCTTAATTTGGGTGAGTCTGGCCGGAGTTATGATATGGAGAGGAGACTATAACCTAGCGTTATTCGGTTTAATTGCTACGATGCTATTTCTAATTTGGGTAGTTGATATGAAATCCATTACAAGCTTGTCTTTGGATTGGAACAAGAAAAAAATTGAAATGAAAAAAATGTATGAAGAAACTAAAAAAACAGCTAATGAAGTAGAAGTGAGTGCAAAAACTTTTAATCAGACGATAACAGCTTTTATGCGGTTCAACTTGACAGATCTTCAAACTCAAGGAACATCATTTAATCAGATGCCGTGGCAGGAAGCTGCGAAGTTTGTAACAGAGGCTATGGAATTAAAAAAGGTTTTGCATTCAGCTGATATTGAACTGATGGTTTTATTAGAGCAAAGTGCTGCCAAAATTCTTGAATTATTTATGATGGATGCCTATGACTTTTTTCCAAACGGCATTGAAGACTTAAAATTAATCGAAGAGGTTATGTCTTGCGGAATCAGTTATGGTGAAGACGGTCATGTGATATTTGATAGAAATAGTCTTGCTGTAGATTTTGAAGGATTAAAAAATTTATCAACTAAAGTTACAGATGGAAAACAACTGCAGTGGAAAAAAGGTGTTGACGAATTGGAAGATTTTTATAAACAAAATTTTTAAGAGTCTGTCATAAGAATGAGATCGCTTAGGCGGTCTTTTTATTTTGTCTTGAAAGAGAGGTGAGAAAGAATGAATAGAATGCGATTCAATCGAAAAAGAAATATACCAGATAACTATCAGGAGGCTTTATCTCTATTACGAGTAAGAGAAATATCAGAAGAATTAAAGAATCTACCTAAAGGGTCAATAATATTATCGAAAAAAGAGGCAAAAGAGTATCTATCCCAAGAATCAAATATACTTGAAATCAAACTAAAAGATACTGACTCAGTCCCTGAAGTCTATTACAAAGGTCAGAGGTTGGATAAGTTTCCTTGTGGTTTAGTTGATATTACATATCATTGGAAGACTACTGGATTTACTGAGGAAGATATTGGAGCGAACGATATAGCAATCGAATACTACTCTTCTCCTGATGTTAAGTACCCAAATAAGGTAACTATCATGCATAAGCGAGGTTGATAACAATGGTCGAAGCTAGACAACGCGACGAAATAGATAAATTATACAAAACAAAGCGATGGCAACAAGTGAGGTCAATCGTAATTAGTAGAGACTATGGGTTATGCCAAGAATGCTTAAGACGAGAAACAGTAACCAAGGGCAACATAGTCCATCACAAGATAGAGGCAAGAGAAGACTTGTCATTGTTCTGGGATGTTGGCAACCTTGAAGTATCCTGCGCTGCTTGTCACAACCGCGACCATCCAGAAAGATCAGGAGGAAAGAAGAAGCGGAAGAACAAGAGAGAGGTGGTGAAGTTCTATGCAACAAAAGAATAGTAGCACTCAGCTTGAGTGGTTAGACAATGCTATATCAGTCCTAGAAGGCATTAGAAGTAATGCCGCAGATGGCCAAGCCATGATTGAACAGGCTGATATTGATAATAAAAACTATTTACCAAACACTGACGGATCAGAGGAGGTCAGAGTTATTATTGACATTACCTATCTATCGTTTAATTCAGATCAGCAGCTAGAAAGTGGGGACTAAAGACTACCCCCCTACCAAAAATAATAGCAAAGTGGAGGCTGGGAAGAACGGTGTCGTCCTCCCTTCACAGAATTACCGCTTTTCAATATTTTTAAAGGGTGGAAAATAAACTGGTTAAGTTAAAAATTTTATCAGTAATATTAACTTTGTTTTTAGTGTTAATTAATATCATATGAAAATCTGAGACAGATTCCACTTGATGTGATAAATCAATCAGGCTTTCCATTGTTCTGTATATGCTAGTTTCAATTTGTTCTTTGTCGCTAACAAGATTGAGGATGATAGCATCTTCATAACAGATCTTGCCTTTTTTATAGTCAACTAACACTAAAGTGGGATAAGTGTCTTTGTATTTAAATGCCGGGATTACGTCCTTTATCTCTTCTTTTACACGGAGGAAAGCGTTGATGTCGAATTGTAGGTCTTTAGGAAGACCGTCTACCTCAACAGATATTAAGGACATTTTATCTCTATCATCCTTGTTATAATATGCACCATATCCAGCCCAAAATATATCGAAGTCTTTACCAGAAAACTCGTTCCAGTATTGGTAATTATCTTTGACAAATTGTGCATTTAAAGAATGAGGGCGAGCGAACATTATCCCAAACATTTTTGATGAACGTTTGTCTTCATATAGCTTTAGATGCTCTTGCATTGATTTTGTGTCTTTTATGGGAATCATTGATAAACCACTCCTTTTTAAATTTTATTCTAACATATAAAGAAGGTGAAAGAATGCCACAGCCAGCAAAAAGTGCCAAGCTGCAATTGTTGCAAAAAAATCCAAATAAGAAAAATACTGATGATTTAAAACGTCGAGCGGAAGCTGAAGAAAATATGAGGATGAAAACGGATGAAATCCGTGCACCATCTTGGCTTGATAGGCAGGGGAAAGAAGTCTTTGAATTCATCATGAAAGAGCTGCTCTCGGTTGATCTGATTTCTAATCCAGACATCTATGTAATGTCAATGTATTGTGATTGGTACTCGCAATATGTGAAGCTGAACAAACAATACAAAAAAATGCAGCGTGAGTATAAAAAGGAATACCAAATTAAGAAGAGGATTGCCGAGGAAAACGACGAACCTTTTTTTGATTCTCCTGAAATGTATGGAAATCCATTGATTAAGCAATTGGATACATGTTCAAAGAATTTACGTGCTTTTGGTAGTGATTTAGGACTTTCACCTTCTTCAAGAGCAAAATTAGCGATAAAAATTGCTAATGAAGGGAACGATGATGAATGGAGCTAATGTCATTATCGTACAGTGAACTTCAGAAATGGTGGACTGATTATAGGGAAAAACAAGCTTCATGGGGAGGGATTCTACTCAATCCATACCCAGAACTTTTAACTACTTGGTATGCTGAACGTTTAGTTGATGAACTAATTCCAGCGAGTAAAGAAAATATTAAAGCTGCTAAACGTCATTTGATGGACTTAGAAAGACAAGGGACTGAAGAATTTCCCTGGATATTTGACGAGGGAAAAGGTCATAGGCCGATCCGATTTATTGAAGATAATTGCAAACCAACCGAAGGGGACTTTGATCAGTTTGTTTTGCAACCCTGGCAGCACTTTGTAATCGGATCGATTTTCGGATGGGTTCATAAAGATACTGGCATTCGTCGATTTCGAGAAGCGCTAACTTTTGTAGGACGTAAAAACGGAAAAACCTCATTAATTAGTGGGTTATCTGCCTATATGTTGGGGTATGATAACGAACAAGGGGCAAACGTTTATGTCTTAGCAAATGCTAAAGATCAGGCATCTATTCTATTCGATAAGACAAAAGAAATGGTTAAACAATCTCCAAGATTGGAAAAAAAGTACAAACCTCAGCGATCTGTTATAAAGGACGAATCTACTTTTTCGAAAATGGAGGCTAGGGCTTCAGATAGTAAAAAATTGGATGGGTTAAATACGCATTTTGCAATATTTGATGAGATTCACGAGTTCATTGATTTCAAGTTAATAAATGTCATCAAAAAATCACGGGGGACCAGACGGCAGCCGCTAATAACTTATATCACCACAGCAGGATATGTACTTGATGGCCCATTAATGCAATATTTCGACAATGCTTTGGACTGTTTAAATCATCTTGAAGACATGCTTGACGAGCGTGTCTTTTATTTTATTGCAAAATTAGATGATGTATCAGAAGCAGATGATCCTAGAAATTGGATTAAAGCTAATCCAAATATAGGTTTAATGTCATTTGTTGACTTAGTAACAGACTGGAAAATTGAACGCAATAGTCCTCAAGAAAGGGCTGACTGGATTACTAAACAGTT
Source organism: Enterococcus sp. AZ071 (assembly GCF_050499065.1). Taxonomy (NCBI): domain Bacteria; kingdom Bacillati; phylum Bacillota; class Bacilli; order Lactobacillales; family Enterococcaceae; genus Enterococcus; species Enterococcus sp. AZ071. Next base: position 1,127,701 of record NZ_JBIPAS010000001.1, on the reverse strand, counting down.
CAATCTTTTTTCTGATATCGATGAGCTTTCCTTTTTGGATATGCAGACTATCAATAAGAACAATAAAGAAATTGATTGGAAATCAATGAAAGATCAGGAATGCGTAGCTGGCTATGACTTATCAGAAACACAGGACTATACTTCTGCGAATCTGGAATTTCCTATTTATGAAACTGGCGAAATTGCTGTTTTAGAACATAGCTGGGTATCACAAGAGAGGTACAACAACGACAATAACAAACAACGGTTAGATGCATGGATAAAGGCCGGCGATTTGTCGGTTACACCAGGAAACTACGTCGATTATCAACATGTTTTTGAATGGTTTGTCGATCGTTCAAAAGAATACAAAATTTTGAAAGTAAGATACGACAGAAGGAATAGCTTAATTTTAAATCAGCAAATGATTGATTACGGTTTTGTAATGGAAGAAGCTATTCAAGGCTTTACTACATTGGGAGGACCAATGAAAGACTTGAAAGAGCGGTTTTTAGACGGAAAAGTGATTTATAACCAACAAAAGATATTCCGCTGGTATCTATCTAACGTTAGACTCGTTCAAGACAGGAACAACAACTGGATGCCAACCAAACAATCTAAAAACCGTAAAATAGATGGTTTTGCGGCTTTGCTGAATAGCCACGTTAGTGTAGTTGAGATGTTTGCAAGCAGGTCAAAACAAACTGCGAATGTTGGATTTATCAGTATCAGAGAAATGATGAAGGGAGGGAAGAAATGAACTTAATTCAAAGAGCAATAAATAAGGTAACTCCAAACTTCATCAAACAAACAATCATTAAGGATTATCAAACTAATAGCGATTTTAGTCAATGGTTTGGGAAAACATTTTTTGGAATTGAAAATTCGACGCTAGAAACAAATGAAAATATTTTTTCAATAGTTTCGAGACTAAGCAATACTCTTTCAAGTTTGCCGTTCAAGAAGTATTTAAACTATGATCAGCAGTTTGATGAAGGAATGGATAGACTGGTTTACTATCCAAATAAAAGTCAAACCTTAGATCAAGTAATTAATGTTTTAGAGGTAAGTCGGAATACAAATGGTAATGGATATGCTCTAATCATCAGAGACATAAGACTTCAGATTGAAATGCTTGTCCCTTTTAATCCAAATTATGTTGAACCAGTGCTTGAACAAGATACGAATGAGCTTTGGTATAGAGTCAGTAATGATGGTAAAACATTTTTTTTTCATAACACAGATGTTATCCATGTTAGACACATTGCAGGTAACGGCAATTGGAAAGGTATAAGTCCGATTCAAGTTTTGAAAAACTCGAATGATTTTGACAAAGCAGTTCGAGAATTTTCACTCAAAGAAATGCAATCGCTAAGAGATTCATTCATCTTGACGTATACAAGTAACGTTGATAAAGAAAAAAGAGCGGCTGTTGTACAGGATTTCAAGAGATTCTATGAAGAAAATGGAGGGGTTCTGTTTCAAGAACCAGGTGTGACAATTGACGAGATGGAGCGAAATTTTGTCGCAACAGATATGAAGATTACTGAAGGAATTACAAGAGATCGAATAGCCAACGTCTTCAATGTCCCTAGTATTTTCCTTAACTCTGATAGTAGTAGTTTCTCATCAAACGAACAACTGATGCAATTGTTTGTAAATATGACTCTGACTCCGATCGTTAAACAGTACGAAAGAGAGTTTAATAAAAAAATCCTTCGGAAAGAAGAGAGAATCAAAGGCTATTACTTCAAATTCAATATGATGGGCCTCTTGCGGGGCGATAGCGATGCTCGGCAGAAGTTTTATCATGGAGGAATTCGCGATGGGTGGATGGCGCCAGATGAAGCACGGATGCTCGAAGAAATGCCGCCACGCGGTGGGAAAGCGTCTGAATTGTGGATCTCGGGCGATATGTATCCGCAAGATATGGACCCAACACTTAGAAAATCGAATAAAGCAGGTACTCAAGACGTAATCAAAAATGATTAGGTCTTTTTATTTTGTCCTGAAAGGAGGGTTGAGATGAAAAAATTTTGGGAAGTTAAACAATCGGCAAATAAGTCAGAAGCCGAGATTTATATTTTTGGAGAGATTGTTTCTAACAAATGGGACGATACTGACACAACAGCAGCAAGTTTTCAAAAAGATTTGAAAGCAGTAGGCGACGTTCAAACGATCAATTTACACGTTAATAGTCCGGGTGGAAGTGTTTTCGAGGGGATCGCAATCGGGAACATGTTGAAACAGCATAAAGCGCAAGTAATCGCTCATGTTGATGCGTTAGCGGCTTCTATCGCTAGTGTAATCGTTGCTAGCTGCGACAAGGTTGTAATGCCTGAAAACACTATGCTTATGATTCATAACCCGTGGTCTTTTGTAGTTGGGAATTCTAAAGACTTACGAAAACAAGCCGACGATTTAGACAAAATAGCGGAGTCGTCTGTGATTACTTATCTTGCAAAAGGTGGCGAAAAATTGAACGAAGAAAAGATAAAACAGATTATGGATGAAGAAACTTGGTTATCCGCTACAGACGCTTACGAAATCGGGCTATGTGATGAAGTTACTCAATCCAATCAAATTGCTGCATGTGCAAGTGACAAGTTGTTTCAGGCTTATAAGAATGTTCCCGATGAATTAAAGCGAATAGAGCAGAAGTCAAATGTAAACGAAATAACCGAAGAACGAAGAAAGATGGCTGAACAAAGTCAGCAAAATTTAAAACTATTACAACAAAAATTGGAGGAACTATAAAATATGAAAACATTATTTGAATTGAAACAAGGCTTGCAAACTATCGGAGATCAGTTAGCGAAAACGGAATCTCAAATTACGGAAACTGCGCTTGATCCCAAAGCGAAGACAGAGGATTTGAACGACTTGAACGCAGCGAAAGCAACTTTGCAACAACGTTTTGATATGCTTCAAAAGCAACATGACGAAATGGAAGCAGATCAACGAGCGAAGTTAGAAAAAGGTAATTTTACTACTACTGAAGACCCTAAGCAAAAAGTAATTGATGCTAAAGCAGCTTTAATTAGAGCTACTATGCAGAAAAAAGCAGTATCAGACGAAGTAATGCAAACAATCAATTCTACTTACGACGGAAACATTTTTCAAGCATTGGTGGATAACGCCACCACAGGTGGAGATAAATTTATACCTAAAAACACAGGAACTAACGTTATTGCTGAACCTCCAGCAACTAACAAATTGAGAGGTCTTTCAACAATTACTAATATTCCTAATTTGGAATTGCCTAAAGTATCGTTCACGCTTGATGATGATGATTTTATCGAAGATGGAGAAACAGCAAAAGAATTGGAAGCGAAAGGAAGCACCGTATCTTTCGGACGCCACAAATTTAAAGTTTTTACTGATCTGTCTGAAACTGTTGTGAATGGAACGAATACCGATTTAGTATCTACCGTTGAAGCTAACCTTCAAGGAGGCGTTGCATTTAAAGAAAAGAAAGTAGCTTTTGCAACTACAGCTAAAACCGGCGAAGAACATATGAGCTTTTATGATAAAACAGAAGTGAAAATTAAAGAAGTAACTGGTTCGTCTTTGTTTGAAGCGATTATTAATGCTGCTGGAGATTTAGAAGATAACTACGAAGAAAATGCTCATGTGGTAATGCGAAGAACTGATTACTTGTCGATGATCAAAGAGTTAGCAAATGGCGCTGAATCTTTATTCGGAAAGAAGCCTGAAGAGGTATTGGGCTACCCAGTCACATTCATCGATAAAGCTGTGATTCCAATCGTAGGAGATTTTTCTTTTTCACAATTCAATTATGATTTGAATGCTCTTTATGAACAGGATAAAAACATCAAAACAGGCATGCACTCTTTTGTTGTTACTGCTTGGTTGGATCACCAAATCAAATTATCGTCCGCTTTCCGTTTGGCAAAAAAAGCGTAGCCCCAACACCAGTAACAGGGGTTACGTTGAATAAAACGTCAACCTCTATAGCGGTGGGGGCGAACGAAACGCTAGTACCTACAGTTGCACCAGAAGACGCGGCAAATAAAAATATCTCATTTAGTTCCAGCGATACGTCAATTGCAACAGTAACACCGAAAACTGGGAAGGTAATCGGTGTTGCGCCAGGAGTAGCAACGATTACTGTTACAACTGAAGATGGTGGTAAAACTGCAACTTGTGAAGTAACAGTATCCTAAAGGAGGGTTAATTAATGCTTGACCCTACAGAAGAAAAAGATTTAAAAGAGCTTAAATCGGCTCTTAAAATCGAATATGACGATGATGACACAGAAGTCAGGAGAGCTTGTTTCGCTGCAATTGCATATATCAAGGGGGCTATCGGTAAAGACAAGCCCTCTTTTTATGAACAATCTAACGAAATCGGTGAACTGTTAAACCTTTCAGTAATTATGTTGGCAGATCACTATTACAAAGCTCGTTCGGCTACTGTTGAATCGACAACCGCTAATGGAACGTTACGTGAATACGATTTAGGATTCACTTCTATCTTGCTGCAATTGAAAGCAGAATATCTCGTTTATAAAGAGGTTGATCAGGATGGCAATTAGTAGAACAGGTAAACTAAATAAACGGTTAACGTTTGAACAGAGAAATGGACATACAGCCGGAGTAAACGGACAACAGGTTCCCAAATGGGAGTCTGTTTTTTCTTGCTGGTTTGCAAATAAGCAAAAATTTGTAAAAGAACTCAAAAATGAAATTGGAACAGTCTTTGAAAATACGCGGACAATAGTTATTCGTCAAAAGCAACAGCAAGAGGTACAGAGTGATTGGCGGATAGTCATTGATAAGCAGCCCTTTGAAATCATCGAAATGAATCCAGATGTAGAAAATGAGGACTTTCAAGTATTGATCATAAAGAAGGTGGATTAAATGGGTGTAGAAGTAGACTGGGGCGACCTGGAAAAGAATATTTCTAAAACAATTGCCGATGTCGACGTAAAAATCAGACGTAAAGCAGGTAAAACTGCAGGCCACATGCTTGGCAAACGCTTAGAAGCAAATACTCCAGTTGACAGCCATGGACTAGAAATAGCAACCACTGTAGGCCCTGTTCAAGAAAACGGCGATGTTTTAGTGGGCTATGGGCGCGGTGCTTATTGGCGAGCGCATTTTGTCAACATGGGAACGGAACACCAACCTGGGCAACACTTCATTGAAAAAACTGTCGAAACAGAAGTACAAGAAGTGATGCAGGAATATATGAACGAATTGAAATCGGGGTTAGGACTATGAATCCAATCGTAGAACTGACAACCGGAATCTTACCGACTATATTTCCTGATGCGAACATCTTTGCGTACAGACTTCAAGATGATTATCAAAAGTTAACCAAGCTACCAATTATCAAGGTTGAGAATGTAAATGAATCAAATGCAGGCTATGGCTCAAATCGGTATTCCAGTAGGAATTACCAGATTCAAGTCATGGCCTTTTTAGATATTCAAAAACAGGATATTGAACAGTTTAATGACCAATTGGATCGTGGGGTTGAAAAACACGGGTTCTTTCTTCAATACGCTGATGATCGTCCACATGAAGAATTTAAGCACATTCAGGTCATAACAAGACAATATAGCCATTCAAAAATTAAAGACTAAGAAAGAAGGAAAAACAATGACATTAGTAGGATTTAAGCAAGCAACGATTCAAATTTTAGATGAAGACTTAAAGCCGGTTACTGGTAAAAAATACGTAATCAAAGGCGAAACAAACAAAGGGGCAACAAGTGGGTTTGAAATTACTGGTTTATCCCCAGAAGCAGTAAAAGTATATGGCTCCAACAGTCCATATTACGTATCGCAGCAAGGAACAGGGGAAGTAGACGCTGCTTTTAGTGCGCTTGATTTACCTAGCAAAATCGAACATGAGGTTTTAGGCCGAACTGCTGATTCTAACGGAGTATTCCATGTAGGAGAAGAAACGGTCGCTCCGTATTGCGCTGTTTTATTCGAGTCAGCTGATTTGCGAGGTCAAAAGATTGGAACAGGCCTGTATGCAGGGAAATTTAGTCGGGACGCAATTTCTGCTGAAACGTTAAATGGTGATTCGTATGAGCCAGAGGCGGATGAATACAAATTTACACCAATCTCTAAGACGATTGATGGAAAAAATCAAACCGTCGGTTTTGCAGACACGGACAGTTCATTTACTGCCCTAGAAACTGAATTGTTTGGTGCAACATCTGGAGGACAAGGTTAGTCGAAAGACTAGCCTTTTTTATTTTTGGAAATTAGGAGGACCAATATGTTACAGCTAAAAACTAATGGAGATATCAAACTATCAGTTACTACTGGTAAAAAAGAGAAAAGCTATGTGCAAGACAAAGTGCCTATGAAAAAGGCACTGGAATACTCTGAAGGAGAAATTGAGTTATTCAAAAAAGCGCTAGAAGAAGGTCGACAAGGTCCGACTGAAAATGAGTTGTTAAGTTACCGTATTGAGTTTCTGGCCAATCTTTTCGATGCAGAAGAAGTGACTAAAGACCTGTTGTTAGAGGAATTAGATACTAATGAGTTTCCTGTTCTTTTCAGCATAATTAATCAACGCGTTTTGGGAAATACGCCTGCTGAGGAAAAGAGTGAGCAACAAGACCCAAAAGAATAATGACTTGGGAAGAAGTGCATGATGTTCAATTGAATTTTGTCCGACAGATTATGACAACTTTCCCTAGCTGGACTCTTGATGAGGTCTTAGAAACAGACACTAGACGATTACTCCAAGTGATATTTAAGGGCAAGAAAACTAAAAAGCCTAAACGAGAAGTAATACCAATGCATGAATATTTCAATCAGATCAAATAAGGGGAGGGATTAGATATGGTTCAAAATGGAAAGCCTTTAGGACAAATGCTGATAAAACTAAGTCTGGATTCCTCTGCTTTTTCTGATTCATTGACAGGTGCTCAAAGAGCGACAAAAACAGCAGTTCGAGAAATGCAATCTGGATTTAAAGTCGCTGCAGGAGGAGCTACTACTCTTTCATCATTGGCTTCTAAACAGCAAGGGTTAACGAAGGTTATTCAAGCGCAAGAAAAAGAATTAGGCTATTTGAAGAATGCTTATGATAAAACCTTGGATTCTCAAGGAAATGCTACTTCTAAAACAGCAGCAGCAGCTCAAAAATACAACGAAGCCCAAGCTAAACTGGCAGGATATAAACAGGAAATGGTCAATACTGCTGGAGCTATGGCTGAGATGAAGGTTAAAACTGAAGGAGCTACAGGAGCCATTAATGCCGGAAGTGAAAAAATGATCGCTTCTGGAAAGGCTATGCAGAGCATGGGGAGTGCTCTAACTAAAGGAGTTACTTTACCGATAGTGGCTGGAGCTGCGGCTGTTACTAAAGCAGCCGTATCATGGGAATCAGATTTTGCTGGTGTGAAGAAAACGAATGATGAAGTAGTAGATTCTACTGGCAAGGTTGTATATTCCTATAAGGATTTGGAAAACGGGCTGAAGGATTTAGCTACGCAATTGCCTGCAAGTCACAAAGAAATTGCTGGTGTTGCCGAAGCAGCAGGGCAACTAGGAATTAAAACCGAAAATGTCAAAAGTTTTACCAAGACAATGATTGAGATGGGTATGTCAACCGATTTAAGTGCAGAACAAGCTGCTAAATCAATGGCTCGTTTCGCGAATATCACAGGTATGAGCCAAAAAGATTTTGATAAATTAGGTTCTTCACTTGTGGATTTAGGAAATAATTTTGCTTCTACTGAACCAGAAATTATGGATATGAGTTTGCGATTAGCTGGTGCAGGTAAACAGGTTGGAATGACGGAAGGTGACATACTAGGACTTTCAACTGCTTTGTCATCTGTAGGTATTGAAGCGGAAGCGGGAGGATCAGCTTTTTCTAAGGTGATGATTCAGATGCAATTAGCCGTTGAAAAAGGATCAGGAGCATTCGAGGATTTACGAGAACGTGCAGCAGATGCAGGCATCTCAATGGAACAGCTACAAGTTGCAATCCGAAATGGCGGGAAAGACCAGAAAGCTGTTGCTGAAGCAATGGGAATGACATCAAGCGAATTAAAGAAAATGTACAAAGAAGCAGATAAATCGAAAACCTCGCTTGAGAATTTCTCTAATGTTGCAGGAATGACCTCAGAACAATTCTCAAAATTATTCAAGGATGATCCTACAAAAGCGATCACAACTTTCATTCAAGGGTTGAAAGATTCTGAAAAGCACGGAACGTCTGCAATTAAAGTCCTAGATGATATGGATATTAAGGAAGTTAGGCTTCGTGATTCTTTACTCCGTGCAGCAAACGCCAGTGGTGTATTTGATAGGGCGATCCAAACTGGAAACAAAGCGTGGAAAGAAAACACTGCTTTAACTGAGGAAGCAGGTAAACGAATAAACACAACAGAATCCCAGTTGAAGTTACTCAAAGGTCAGATTAATAATGTAGCTATCACGCTAGGTCGACCCATGCTTGAAGCTCTCAATTCTACTATATCTGTCTCTAAACCACTTATTAAAAATATTGCTGAAATGGCTGATAAATTCAACGATGCTTCGCCGAAAACTCAGCAAATGATTTTGAAATTAGCGGCTTTTGCCGCAGCAGCTGGACCAGTTTTATCTGTCACTGGAAAAATGAGTTCGGGTATAGGCAGCTTAGGTAAAAGCTTCGTAGAGCTTTCAGCAAGTATGGCCAAAAAGAAAGCTATTACTGAGATGACTAAAGAATTAGCAACAAGTGCCGTTAATGCGGATACTTTCTCTGTCGCACTAGGTGGCGGAGCTACCAAAATGGGGTTGTTCGGTTCTGCAGCAAGCACAGCAGCAGGTTCGAGCGGACTAGGTGCAATGGCTGCAAGTTTAGGACCATTAGGCCCCTCTATTCTTGGGATTGTAGGAGTTGGCGGTGCACTGGCTATCGGATATGGTGCATGGAAAACTTTTGGAGAAGAAGCATGGAATTCTAGTCAAAGAGTAAAACAATGGGGTACAGATGTAGGCGCTACTACTGATGCGACATTAGATAAAGTTCAGTCCAATACACAGCAGGCGAGTGGACAGTTTGGACTTATGGCAGCGGGTTTGTCTAACAATACTTCAGGAATGGTTAGTAATCTGGAAACTATCGGTTCAACGATAGAAACAGCTCTTACAAAGAGAATGGAAGCATTCAATACTGCAATTTCAATGGTTCCTGATGAACTAAAAAATACCATGGAAACAATAGCTGGCAAAGCTAAAGAGGAGACTCAAAAGGCCCTCGATATTGTTCAAGAAAACAATGAAAGAATTTTACAAATCAAGCAAAATTATGTTGATAAGGATGGACAAACAACGCTTCAAGGCGCAAAAATGATTCAGGATCTTATGAAGCAAAGTACTGAGGAATATCTGAAAATAACTGTAAACGATGCTGATGCACGACGAAAAGTGATGGATGCATTGAACGGGGATATTGAAAAAGCAACACAAGAACAAGCAAAATCAATGTTACAAACTTTAGGAAAACAGCGTCAAGAAACAAAAGCCAGTTATTCTCAGCAATTAGAGGATTTCAAAGGAGTTCTAAAGGAACAAGGTATTTTAAATACCGAATACGGACAGCAAATGGTGAAAGCCTTCGAAGAAGCCCGGGATTCATCTACAGATGCCTTTGATCAGCAAATGGCTCATATCGTTGAGAAATATCCAGAATTGTTAGATGAAATATCCTTGGTAAACGGTCAAGTAATATCCTCAAGTGGTGAAATGTCTTCAGCGATGATAGCAGAGAATGAAAAAATCATTGGTAATGCAAAAGTTTTATCAGATAAACTGTCAGAAAGTGCACGTAATAACGCTGAAACACTCTCTTGGACAGCCAACGAAGCCACTAAGGCCGGGGAAACTTGGAATGCTCTTGAGCTACTCGATAAAGACGGTAAAGTTAAAACCAATGCTTCAGAAATTGTTGCTGAAGCTACAAAAGATATTAATGTGTGGAACAATTTGAAAGTTCTGGTCCATGACGCTGATTTAGATTCAAATGCAAAACGTGTGATTGGTGAGGCAGCAATAGTAAATGGATATTGGAATGGGATGGCTTTTGAAGACAAGAAAGCAATACTTCAGGATGAATTTTCAATTACAATGTATGAAGCCCTCAAATCCACGGGAGCTTGGGATAATATGTCAGTCGAAGCTAAAACAGCATTTCTATACTCCAATACTCCAGAAGTCATGGCTGAAACGCTTTTGAATCTTGGACTTTGGAATGATTTTCTACCTAATATAAAAGAGCTAAATGCAAAAAATGAAGGCTTTTTACAGGTTTTATCGACATCAGAAGAGAAATTGCAACATTGGTCTAGTATTCCAAGTGATGTAAAGGAAATTATCGGTGACAATTATGACTTTTTACAGAAAGTGTATGAATCTGATCTTGCTTATACACGTTGGAAAGATATGCCAGAAACCGAAAAGCGTCTTCTAGCAAATAACACTGAATTTTTACAGACCATACTGACTTCGGAAACAAAATGGACCCAGTGGAATTCTATTCCTGATGATCAAAAAAATATGTTAGCTAGTAATGAAGACCTGCTGAACAAGATTTTTTCCTCAAAAGAAAATTATAACGCATGGGTATTATTACCAGACAATTTGAAGAAATTAATGGGCGAGAATTCAGATTTATTAGAGAAGTTAAACACAGGTGAAATAAAACTAAATGAATTTGATGCAAATAATCCTGCTTTAAAGCAGCTGCTAGGAGATTCGTATAATGTTCAAGAAGCTGCTAGTCAAGGTGAGAATGCAATAAACTCCTATAAAAGAAATAATGCACCAGATAAATACTTGAACGGTAACTCGACAAATGTACAAAATGCATCCACTCAAGGAGAAAGGAGTTTAAATCTTTACTCGAGAAACAATCCTTCGATCAAGAATCTTACAGGTAATGCCTCTAGTGTTAACAGTGCTACGACTAGTGGAGGAAGTAGTTTAAATAGATATGCTGGAAATAATCCAGGTACAAAATATCTAACAGCATTTGATAATGCATCTGGTCCGGCAGTCGTGGCCACGAATGGCGTGGTAGGATTTGCTAGACAAAGTGATCACACAGTGACGCTTACAACTCGAATAAAACGAATATTCGAAACAATAGGCGATGCATTTGGATTTAAGAACGGTACGAACTTTTTTAAAGGTGGAGATATGATCGTCAACGATCAAAGAGGTCCTCTTTATAAAGAACTGATTGAGTTTCCTAACGGAATGAAATTTATCCCTGAAGGACGGAATGTGTTTATTCCAAATGCACCAAAAGGGACTAAAGTCTATACCGCGAGTCAAACAAAGCGGATGATTCCACATTATGCTAATGGTGTGGGTGTTTCTAGTGATAGCGAATTTGTTCGTTATGCGAATGATACTAACAGGTCGATGAACAATACTATTGAAATTAACCAAGATAATCAGAGGGTAGAAGCCTTGCTACTTAGGATTGCTAACTCGCTCGAAAGCATTATGTCTTCTCCTAGTGAAATAATAATGGAGACAGACCTGCGAGAAATAGCTAGAGGGACTTTGCCATATCAAGAAAAGTTAAGAAACTTCAATGAGGCAATTTCAACTGTAATGAGAGGTGAAACTTAATGGACAACTTAAAACTGTTCTTCAATGGCGATGAATTACCGATAACGATAGTAAATGGCTTCACACGTGGCCCGATGATTGGAGAGTATGAAAACAAGACAATAGACATATCAGACATGGACGGAACCGAGGTAATCTCTTCACGTATTAAGGAGGGAGTTATTGAGGTTCCGTTTGTCATTCAAGGGGACTTGTACACTGCGCATGATGAAATGATGCGGATTCTGAACGTGGATGGACCCAAGAAGCTGCAATTTTCCGATCAGATGGATAGGTTCTACTTAGCCATTCCGCAAGGAAAGCCGGACGCTGAGGAACTTGTGCAGTGGTTTGAGAAAGGGTCTATCTCGTTCCTAGTGCCGTCTGGTGTCGCCTACGCCGAAGAGGAAACGATTGTGACCAATGACCGGGAGGTCGTGACGGAGACGTTTGTTATTGATGGGGTACAGGGGACGGGTAGTATTTTTGTGAAGGATTTACCTTATAAAAGAAATTTACTCGAAAATACAAGTGATCAGTGGACTAATTACGAGTTTTCAAATTGGACAATGGACGGTAAAAATTATGCTCTTGAAGAACTTGGATTAAAAGTCGGGGATACTGTGACGTATAGTATTGAAGTAGATAATACAGCTTCCGGCAATATTGATAGAGTTAGGGCTATCTTTGATTTTAGAGATGCTACAGAAACAAAATACTATGCTGTTGGTAACGAGATTGAAGCAGGGAAATCAGGTTTTTCAGTATTTCAAGGAACTATAAAAGAAGGAATAACACACCTTGGAATTCGCAGAATAGCTAAAACTAGTGGGAGTAATAAAACTAAAGCAAAAGTACGCAATCACAAATTAATAAAAGGAACCGCTGCTGAAATGGATACTTGGTGTCCTGCCACTGAAGACTACGGTATTGTCCGCGGGCAGCCAAATTTAATAGATGATACTAGCAATGAATGGCAAAAGGTTACTAGTAACATTGTTGAAAAAAGAGTATTGATATCAGAGTTAGGGATTAAGGCAGATGAAAGTATCTCCCTAATGTCTGAATTTAGGAATGTAAATGTAACGCAATTTGTTCATACTCACTTATACTTTACTGATATCAACAATCAAAATATTGGTGAATACGGTCACGGGAATGAAATTTACAAAGGTCAAACAGGTACTTCTATAGCAACAGCAAAAGTACCTGAGGGTGCAGTTTATCTCACGTGGCGAAAAGCGCGCGTTCAAAGCTTTGTTACAGGCGACAGTTTTGAATACAGATGTAGTAAGCTTATCCAAGGGAATCCTGCAGCAATGGACGAGTGGTCACCTAGTCAGAAAGACTCAGGATTAACACCACATAATCCAAAACTTATATCTGAAACTAGTAATCTTTTTTCGTCTGAGAAGGCTACTCTTGGATACTTTCAAGGATGGAGCTATAAAAGTGATCTAGAAGCTAATGTTAACAGGGCTTGTTCTGTAAAAATCCCTGTAACAGCAGGTAAAGTGTATTCAGTGTATTCACCAGTTTTAACTGGCAAAGCAAACTTTATTGTACTTGCTTGTTATGATAGCCAAGACAACAAGACATATATGTACAGAACTGATAAATGGATAGTTCCTGACGCTACTCATACTTCAAGTGCTTCATACAGACCTATAGTTGTGACAATTCCTTCGGGAACTGCTTATATACGTCTAGCCATTGATTCTAATGGTGGAGCAATGACAAGAGATAAGTTAGTAGGTTACAATCTAAAACTAATTGAAGGTGATTTCACTAAGAATGCAGGTATGGTTCCGTTCAATGCTGATCAATACACTGCGCTTACTGATCCGCTTAAATATGTAAGAGCTGAGACAACTCAGGTAGGCCGTGGGGCTGAACTTCAGTTTGATTTTCCTGTTATTTCAGAACTAGAAAAGCGGCACCCGTATCTGTTTGAAAATACTAACTCGGCTGAAAAGACTGATAAATATCTGTCAATCTTAAAATCTGTTAAGTTGGTTGCTTCTTCTCGTGGGGGAGGGCTAAATAGTACGAATACTGCTAACTCAATGAGGTATTATCTGTTACATTTAGAAACAATCTATGCTAATACATGGTTGTTATCGACAGGTGCGCCTGACGCTACGCAATTTCAGACTAAAACAGTGGCTTTCTCGGGGACATTTCCAAAACAAATTGTTGATGGTGGTTACAGAGTTTATGCTTCTTCTAAGAAGAATAATAACCCTGATATTGGCGCAATTTCAGACGGAATCACACCAGCCTGGGTGGAGGTAAAAGATATCAAATTAGAGATTGAAATAGAACTACCTCGTAAAAATACGATAACTATCAACAATGAGGGCACACATAAAACAGCACCTGAATTTTCTTTCGAGTTCGAAGAAGACAACGGCTACATTGGGGTTGTTCACCAAGACGGCATTATCCAATATGGATCACCTAGCGAAGTAGACGGTGTGACAAAGCAGAAATCAGTAGTGTTGCTACAAGATCGATTTGACAACAACAAGGGTTGGGAAATCAATAGCAGCAAGGCAGTGACTATGCTACCTATGACAGCAAATGGAACTGTGAAGTGGGACCCGATCCAAAGCTTTGTATATCCGACTGATTTTGGAACGGGAGATGGATGGCATGGCGTAACACTCACGCAAGCATTATCACAAGAGGCGGACAACTTCACATTAGAGTCCTTATCAAGGATACAGGATATTTGGGCCGAAAAAGCTGGACGCTTGGAGTTCACTATTTCCGCTGCTGATGGTACACCCTTGTTTTCAATGCAGTTTAGAGATGATTCAGTATCTTCTTCTCAGAATCAATTTTGGGCGTATGTAGGCAACCAGGAAGTTGATCGAGACACTTCGACTTGGCGATGGCGATGGTGGCTAGGTAGCCTAACAGTACGCAAAGCTGGCAACTTGTGGGAGTGGACCATTCAAAACGGCCAAAACAAATGGACTAGGCAATACTTAGATGGTGGGTACACAGTCTCTAACAAGAAGGCAGCACGTATTACAATCGCTTTTGCTGCCTTCGGAGACAAGAAACCAATTGCTTGGGAAGATGTTGCTAAAAATAAAAGCGGCATGGGATGGTCAGAATTACGCTTCGTCAAGGACAACGTTGATTATTGGGTAGACTTGCCGAACAAGATGAAAGCAGGCGACACAGTGGAAATTAGGAACACTGAGGGTAAGATATACAAGTACTGGCAGAACCAGGAACCTATACAAGACATGTTAGACGCTGACATAGGCAATAACTATTTCTTGCTGCCTGTTGGTGAAAGTGAAGTTCAGTTCCACTTTTCGGATTACATGAGTGAGCCGCCGCTGATCACCGCAAAATATAGGAAGACATATAGATAGGAGGCAAAAGATGCAGTTAATTATAATTGATCGTCAAAGCAAACAAGTACTAGATGTTTTGAGCAATGAAGCGCCTTTTGCTACTCCATTCGATGATTCTTTCAGCGGTGGCGGACTAACAGACAGTTTAGAAACAGGTATGGCCACATACTCTTTTGAAGTGCTGAAGAAGTATGCAGCCGCTGATAATCTAGTTAAGGGGAATGAGATAGCCTTCCGTGACAAGAAGGGCCAAGATAGATTATTCCAGATCCTGATTGTTGAGGCTGAGCATGATAAGAAAACCATTCATTGTGTGGATACCAATCTAGTGTTAAACAACAATATCGCCCGGCCTTATGAGGCTGATAAAGAATATAAAATAGCTGACTACATTAACCGTTTCTTGCCTAGCAAGAGCGGTTTTTCTATTGGAGTTAATGAAATACCACACCTATCAAGAAAGCTCGTGTGGGAAGGCTATGAGACGATCACGAAGCGATTGCGGTCTGTAGCGACTCAGTTTGATAATGCTTATATAGGATTCCGAGTTGTCATGCAAGGATCACAAGTAGCAGCAAGATTCATTGATATCTACAAGAAACGTGGCAAGAATATCGGAACGCTGCTTCAATACTCTAAACAAGTGAACAACATTTACAAGACGGAAGACTTATCCGAATTGGCTACTGCTTTGATAGGTATTGGGGGTATGGTTGAAGGTTCAGAGGATCAAGAGCACGTTACTTTCAAAGATAGACACTATCAATCGGCTGATGGTCGCTTTGCTAGTCCAGCTGGTGATGATCGGGTTTACGATTTAACAATGGGTCCTTATTGGAAAGAGAATAAGCCTGGTATGCAAACACTTGAGGGATTCATTGAACGAACATTTGAATATGACACACAAAGTCCGCAGGAATTGTTTAACCGTGCGATAAATCGATTAGCTGAGCTATCGCAGGGGGCAAATACGTATGAGGTAGATGTTGCGTTACTTGATGACGATATTGCTTTAGGAGATACAGTTCGTATTGTCGATCACGACTATCAGCCACCACTTTATTTAGAGGCAGATGTTTTAGAACTGACGCAGCACTTGTCAAACAAGGGAAGAAACACAGCAGTATTTGGCAACTTCATTGAGAAAGAGTCTAAGATTGATGCAGCGCTGAGAATGGCTCAGGAAGCCATGAAGCAAACGCAATTGCAGGCTCTTTATGAATGGCGAGCCTATGCTGATGATGATCAAGGGAACGGTTTTACTCAGCGTTATGTAGAAGGAAAGAAGTACGTAGCAATCCGCTTTGTAAAAAACAAACCGATTCCTTCAAGCAATCCTGCTGACTATGCAGGTTATTGGACAAAGTTTGCTGGTGATGATGGTGAAAATGGCTTGCCAGGGAAACCAGGGTCTGATGGACGAACACAGTACACGCATATCGCTTATGCTAACAACTCAGCAGGCAACCAAGACTTTTCCTTATCGGATTCTAACCGTAAATATATTGGGATGTACGTTGACTTTGAATTAAAGAGCTCAACCGATCCAACCAAGTATGCATGGTCATTAATCAAAGGAGCCGATGGTAGTCAAGGCGTACCGGGAGTACCAGGAGAGGATGGCAGAACGCCCTACCTGCATATTGCCTACGCTAATAGTGCAGATGGGAAAACAGGCTTCAGTACTACCGATTCATTGAATAAACTATTTATCGGTCAATACACAGATTTTATTCAACAGGATTCTAACGATCCTGCAAAGTATTCGTGGACTAAAGTTCAAGGACCGCAAGGGATTCCTGGCGAAGACGGACAGACCTATTATCCGTGGATTGTCTACGCAGACGATGTGAATGGTAAGAATATCAGTCTTGATGGTAATGGAAAGCCTTATATTGGGGCCGGTAGCGGAACTGTTGCAACGCCTTCTTTGAATCCGAAAGATTACCGGTTCAGTTTACGATATGATCACTCATTGTATGAAGACGTGCAAAAGCAAATTGACAGCGTGCCTGTAGTTACAGTTGGTACTACAAGACCGACGAATCCTAAGCATGGTGATCAATTTTGGCAACAAGACGCCGAAGGAGCAATAACAGGCTACTTCAAGTATGTAGTTACAGGTGGTGTTGGAGCTTGGGAGCCACAACTAGTGGACCAAGCCTTACTGAATATCTACGAGTTGAATGCTGTTAATATCAACGGTTCCGTGATAAACGGTTCAAAGTTTACAAGTGAGTTCACTGGTACAGATGATTACGGTCGTCCTATCAACGGAGTGTTATCAATTGATGGAGGAGTTATCAAGTCTGATTATCTTTATCCAAACGAGCCGGGGCGTACAGGATTAATGCGACTGTCTCATGAAGGGTTAGCGAGTGTTGTTTCCAGAGACGGACAAGGAACCGCAAACGCCGGTTTCAACCTAAACACTGTTGCGATGAGAATTTATTCCGATCAATACGACGTTAATTTGTCGAAAACTAATCTGTCTTTAGTAGATAGTATCGCTTTGCGTGAAGCTACGTTAGCGTACGACAAATTAACATTGTTAGATAAAGCTGGAAAAAAATACTTTAAAGGGGGCTTTGAAGGAATATCAGTTGAGCAACGGTTAGGTATAAGCCTTACAAAAATGACCGTTCCCGCTGGTGGCGGTCTAGCAAGTATACAGGCGTGGGAAATCTTGTCCGCTGGATTCGATAATTACGATAACCCTAGTACAGCTTGGATGGATATTAAAGCGAAGGTAAATTTCCAAATGAACTGGTTAAACAACATCAATGTGCTGAATTTGGGGAATGGGAATTCTTCAGTATCCTCTACAGGTAGTCGCATCTATGTTACAAATGATAATCATTTGGTTGTTGGTGGGAACTGGGGAACATACTTATCAGCATTTAATAGCGGCAGCCCTGTAGCGGTTCTCCATGCAGCCTGGGACGGTATAAAGGCTTTTAAGGATTTAAACATGAATGGTTGGAAGATCACCAATCAATCGGATATTCGCCTAAAGACAAATATAACTAAATCAGAAATTGACCCAATCAAGGAGTTTGAACAGATTGAATTTTACGATTTTGAATGGGACCCTAAACACCCTAGAAATGAAGGGAAGGATAAAGATAGGCAATACGGGATTATTGCACAATATGTGCCTTTCTTAAGTCAACATTCCTCCATTGAGAAGGATAATTACTTAGTTATTGATCAAATGAAAATGCTGAATCTAACAGCGCATGCAGTTAAAGAATTGATTGAAAATAATAAATCCTTAGAATCACGAATTGTTGCTTTAGAAGAAAAAATGAAAAAGCTGCTAGGAACTGAATAGGGATAGAGCAACAGAGTAGGGATTTCGATCTCTACTCTATTTTTGAGAGTAGGTGAAGTATGGAGTTTTTTGACAAATTGCTAGAGATCAACAGCTTTCTTATGGCTCTTGGGTTGGGAGGTATTTATGCATGCATCCATAAAATCTACAAGGCTGTTAAGGGAAACAAGGATCAAACAGAACAACGTTTCAAGAGTCTTGAGTATGCGAATGTGGCGATACTGCATGACAAGATTTATAAGCAGTGTTCTGGTTATTTAGAAGAAGGGTGGGTATCAATTGATGATTTAGAAAACTTAGAATATTTATGGCGAGGTTACCACCAATTAGGCGGTAACGGCACAGGAGAAACATTGTACAAAAAGGTTCTTGATTTACCGAATATACCACCGAAGGAGGAAAGAAAATGAACTTTGCAGAATATTTAATGCCGCTAGCTATGGCAGGATGTCTAGTACTCGGATATTGTTTGAAACAATTTAAACGGATCAATATCAATGACTACATTCCAACAATTTTAGCTGTTGTTGGCGCGTTAATTGCTGGAGGTGTAAAAGGGTTCTCGATTGAGTCAATTATTATTGGTGCAATCAGTGGACTAGCTTCTACCGGATTACACCAAGCGTTTACACGATTTATTGAGGGATTAAGTGGAAAAGGAGGAAATGAATGAAAAAGAAAAGTATCGTATTGAGCCTATTATTGGCTCTTTTTTTGTTGCCAAATTTTCAAGTGGAAGTAAATGCTGCTAAAGGTGATCAAGGTGTTGATTGGGCTATTTATCAAGGAGCAAATGGCCAATTTGGCTATGCCCATGATAAATTTGCAATCTCTCAAATCGGTGGTTACAATGCCGGAGGGCTTTACAATCAATGGACTTACGAAAGCCAAGTAAATTCAGTGTTAGCACAAGGAAAACGAGCACATACTTATATCTGGTATGATACCTGGGGAAATATGAGTATTGCAAAAACTACAATGGATTACTTTTTACCCAAGGTAAAAACTCCACGGGGTAGCATCGTAGCTCTTGATTTTGAACATGGAGCTAGTTCGAACAAGCAAGCAAATACGGATACAATCCTCTATGGGATGCGGAGAATTCGAGACGCTGGTTATACTCCTATGTATTACAGTTACAAACCATTTACTTTAGCCAATGTATATTATCAACAAATTCTAGCAGAGTTCCCTGATTCATTATGGATGGCAGCATATCCAAGCTACAATGTAACTCCAAGCCCTGTATGGTCGGTATTTCCAAGCATGGACGGAGTAGCAATCTATCAATTTACATCCACATACGTTGGAGGTGGATTAGATGGAAATGTCGATTTGACAGGAATTACTGACAACGGGTATACGACTCTACCCGATCCCAACCCTTCTGAGGTTACGGATGTTTATCGAGCTGGGCAAAACTATTCAGTGATGGAGGTCGGAAACGATAAAGGTCATTTGGATGGGTTCGGTGCGGTAAATGGAAAGATCAAGGCGGAAGGATGGAGCACACGTACTAAGAAATATCAGTATGCATTCATTCTAGACCGAACGACTGGTAAAGAACTGAAGCGAATCAAATTGAAAGATTTGCCAAGAGCCGATGCAGCAAAAGTATACAACAGGAATGATGTTGCTGGATTTAGCGTGGAGCTGGATCAAAAAGATGTTGAAGGACATTCGATCATTGTAATGATTCGCAGCACCAACGATCCTGTAGGCGATGTTAAGGGCGGGTTCAATGATATTACTGAAACTCGCTGGTATTTAGACATTTAAATGAAGTGAAATCTCATCTAATCGGGTGGAAGGAACATATCATTTGAGTTAATTAATTGTATATTTTATAATGTTTTATAGGTATCACTCAATTAACATAAATGTGCCAAGATATTTATAGACAAAGCGGCTGAGATCAGACATTTGGGGAAGTGTGCTGATGGGAAAAGCCGCTCTGTTTGGATATCAAAAAAATCAATGTTTACTTTAAAATTAATTATATTATAATAGTTTAAAGACTATTTCAATAGAAGTAGTTTCTTTTCTATCTAGGGCAACTGTTTGGGAAGGCAGTTGTCTTTTTTTATTTCTTCTACATTTGTTCATAAGAGGTTCGATAACATCTCTTTATGAATATAACCGGTTCGTTTATTCATAGAGTAGGTAAAAAATATTATCTTTAAGCAAGAACGATTCTCATTCTTATCTAAGGGTTATCTTTTGCACTGCATAAAGATTGAGCGCATCATAATTACTGTAAAATAAAATTGAGGAGTGAGTAATTATGGGAGAAACAAAACATAATGTTGCTGAACGTACTTGTGCAAATTGTGCTTATTGGGAAGGTCAAAGATTGATGGACAAAGCTTCAGGTATTTCATTTATTAATCCGAATGAGGTTGCAGAGTGTGGGAACAGCCAAAGTTCTGATGTTGGTAAAAATGTGACTCCTTCTCATAGTTGTGCTTTTTGGAAAGATGCCGTGTAAATAACTACTTTTTCAATTATTGTAGTCATGAGCCTTGACAGGAATAAAAGCATAAGTTAATATTTTAGGTGACCCTAAAACCAACCGTTTAGGGTCACTCCTAAGAAGTTAGTTACAATATTGAGCATTTAGCCGTTTTCTTGAGAAAAGCGGCTTTTTGTTTTGCTAGCATCTATGTTAATCTGTCTGTTTTCTATTGGAAGTTTGTTCTCTTCAGTTTTCATAATTGACCTTTTTTTGATCAGAATGTGTGTTTACATAATGAAACGATTACGCCATTATTAATATAAGAGTTAGATTATAATTTAGTCTATCTTCTATCTGAGGCAACTGTTTGGGAAGGCAGTTGTCTTTTTTGCTGTTACTTTTATTTAATTAGAGTTGAACAAAAAGTAACAACTATTCAGGTGAGGATGCAACTGATTTAGTAAAATGTAAAAAAACCCACCCAAATATGGGTGAGGTATACATAGTCTTACTTTATTAAAATAAGAAAAATCTCTTTTAAAAATCTTTATTGAATTTCATACTTATCAATACTATTTTCCTTTAACGACAATTGAATACTTATGGTTAACAGTCACGAGTTTAGTTTGCTTAAGAATAGCATCGATCTCTTTTTTACTGTAGTTTTTTGTCTTATGATCATCCATTGATTTGTTTGAAGATTGACCGCTTCGTGTTAAAGAAGGCATTGGTTTTAACATTTTAACCACTCCTATAAATATTTTTTAATGGCACCCAAAGCGTCTTTTTGGCTTTCAAAACTTTTGTTCAATGTAGAAATTTTTTGTGAATTTCCGCTTATCTTATTCTGTTTGAATGCAACTACTTCATTAGTAAACTCATCCATCTCTATATTTATTATAGCTGTTTCAGTAACTTTTTTCCACTCAAGATGGTTATTGTTCTTATTTTTTCTAAAGCCCACATCTAACATCTGGTCTAATTTAGCAATATCGTTCATCACTTCTATGATTGAACTGTAGAGTACGGTATCTCTCATTAAACACTTATTTATTATACGTTGAAGTTGTTTAGGAATATGAGGTAAAAATTGATTCTTAGGAAAAGTTTTATTCAAGATTTTCGTTTGCAAATCGTACTGGCTCGATATACTATTAATACTTTCTTCATAATAGAAATTATTGAACATGCGATATAAAGTTAGCCCGACTTGATAAATATCATCTTGAAAAGATACCAATCCTGTCTCTAATAATGTCGGAGAAATATTAGCAGAATAAATTGATTTTTCTTGAGGCACACAATCATCATCTGGCAATTTACAACTTTGACCAAAGTCGGTAAGAATTGCTCTATCTGAATCATCGATAATTATGTTGCTTGGTTTAATATCTAGATGGAGTATTTTTAGTACATGAGCATGAGCAAGTCCGCTCAAAAAGTCTAGACAATAACCTATTAATTGAATGTTACTTTCATAATCGTTAGCCATTTTGTTTAATGATCCCCGTTGGTAATATGGTAAAGCCATATAAATATATTCTTCATCCTGAGTAGCATATTGGATTGGCATAATATTTCTATGTCCCGACATCGTTAATACCTTTGTTTCTTCAAAAATATCTTTAGTTGACATTCTTAAATTAGTTTTACTGATTTTCTTAATAAGAAAATCTTTGTCCATTTGGGGGTCGCGACCAAGAAAGACAGTCGAATTCTTTCCTTCTGTATCCGAAGAAAGATCCTTTATCTTTTCAATTTGTAGCTTTGTGTCAATTAAATTCCTAATCTCAAACCTATTTTCCATTATTATCACCTCTAATGCACATAGCTACTAATATGCTTTCTTTTTGGTTGACAGAAAGACTATTCCAGTATTCTAAGTGTATATCATCAGGTGATGATACTGAAACATTAGCGCATAAATCTTTCAATTGTTTGAAATCATCTAAATGTAGAGCACTTTTGATTTGCGATTTAATAAACGTTTTGTACCCCTCGATTTTGCAATCACACATCAATTCTTGTATTACGCCTTCGATGTTAACTCTATCTAAGTTTATATTGTTAGCTTGAGGCTCTATAACTCTTAAACCTATATACGAGATACCATTTTCTTTGATTATCGATAACAAATTAGATCTTATATAAGACAACCTTCTAGGCATGTCTAAATATACTGGAACCATAAGTTTATCAGGAAAGAAATCTCCGTTATCTTTAATTATCGTATAATTAATAATTCTGGGTTCAACTCTTAAACCAACTACATTCACACTTAATACCCTCTTTTTTTGAATATATTTTACCACAAATACATTTCAATAAAAAAGGTTTATTCTAAAAAATTGTTTGAAAATAGGTCAAGAAACTTTGAAATTACTCCTTTGACATTTACACAATATGCATCAAGGTGTATAATTAATTCACCTTTCAATATCTTACGTATCACTTTCCAACAGCCCACTTTTAACGAGGTGGGTATTTTTGTGCTATACTACCAGTGGAGAGTATTCACACCTCCGATATTATCTACGTGGCCACTTCCTAACTTGGCGGGGAGTGGCCTTTTTGTTTGCAGCAATTTAAATATGGTGCAATATACATACTAAATAAACTTCTTTTCTTATTCCATTGCCCTCGTTTCTTTTGGATCGGGGGCTTTTTTGGCTATACTATTAGCGAGGGGGTGGTATCTCCCTTGTTTATTTCATGATCACTTCTACCTTGCCAGGAAGTGATCTTTTTTTATATTATTATAACGTGTTATTTTAGGTGTTTGGCTAAGACTTTGGCTAAGTTAAATAATATTTTTTACTATTGATAAAAAATACATAAAGTGCCAAACCCTTGGTATAAAGCTTTTTTTGTTTCTTTTAATACTTAAAAAATTACGTAAGCTATTCTCTGAATCGAGCAATTACAGGTTCGAACCCTGTTATCCCAATAATAAGGTTCTCAATCAAAAAAGCTTTTAGCAGGATTTTATGCTAAAAGCTTTTTTCACCATTGCTCGAGTTGATTTAATAGATAGGTAGTACAAAAATGTTGCTGTTTCAGTGAACAAAGTAAAAAGCTCTTAGAACCAGCATTTAAGCAGGTCTTAAGAGCTTTCTTAATGTTTTAACGAATCACACGAAAACGAAGATCGTCAGCGAGATATTCTTTCTCACCAGGAGTCCCCTCTTTGGAACCAAAGACTAATTGAGAACGTAGTTCCCAGTTAGCAGGAATATCCCATTCTTTAGCAACAGCTTCATCCACAACTGGATTGTAATGTTGTAGATTAGCACCTAATCCTGCTTCTTCTAAAGCCGTCCAAGTATTTGCAGTGGCAATTCCGTTTGATTGTTCTGCCCAAACAGGGAAGTTTTCAGCATACAATTCGAATTCTTCCTGTAAATGCTTAACAGTATCTTTTTCTTTAAAGAAAAGTACAGTACCAAAACCACTTTTAAAGCCAGATAATTTATTTTGGGTATTTGGGAAGGCTTCAGGAGGTGTCAATGGCTTCAAAGCCTCCTCAACTATTTCCCATAGTCTTTCATGAGCATCGCCAAACAAAATTACTGCTCTTGGAGATTGTGCATTAAAAGCAGTGGGGCTTTGCTTTACTGCTTCTTTCACAATGTTAGAAATTTCCTCTTCTGATAAATTTACTTCCCGTCCTAAAGCGTAAAAGGAACGGCGATTTTTCAGTGTTTCTAAAAATGTAGTCATCAATAATTCCACCTTTTCTATAGTTATCACAATATGAACTATATCACCTTACAAAAAGTAAGGAAAGGAATATGCTCATGGAAGAAAAAGTAATTTTTCCTAAAAGCAGAGCGAAAAGATCGCAAATCTAAAAGACTATGGTAAACTTATTTTATGAATTAGTTGGAGGAAAGCAATGAAAGCAAAAGAATTAATTAAAACCATTCTCTATTTTGTCATTTTGGCAGCAATCTTATTTGCCCTTCGTCAATTTGTATTTACTCCAGTTGTAGTAAAGGGAGACTCAATGGATCCTACATTGATTGACGGTGAACGAGTAATTGCTTTAAAAAATACGAATGTGAAGCGATTTGACATTATTACTTTTCCAGCACCCGATGATCCAGGCAAGAACTATATTAAGCGAGTAATCGGTTTGCCAGGAGATAAAGTCGAATATCGTGAGGATCAATTATACATTAATGGAGATAAAGTTGATGAGCCTTATCTTGATGAGTACAAGAGTGAACTGACGGATAGCCAGCCCTTAACAGCTGATTTCACTTTGAAACAGCTATTTAATAAGGAAGAAGTGCCTAAAGGCGAACTATTCGTATTAGGAGATAACCGCCGAATATCCAAGGACAGCCGAATTATTGGTATGATCAATGAAAAGGATGTTATGGCCGATGTGAAATTTGTTTTTTGGCCAATTACTCGAATCGGAACTATTGACTAGCTGGAAAGCTAGTCTTTTTTTTTATTTTTTTGTTATAATAAGCGGAGACCATTCATTTATGAAATGAGGGAAAAAGATGTCTTTACAATTTCTATTGGGTACTGGACAGAATAATGCACAGGAAAAGATGGTTAACACTGCACGGAAGTGGTTAGATAAAGCTCCAGAAAATCGTGTTTTTTTCATTGTGCCTAACTATAATAAATTCGAGCAAGAAATTCAATTGCTGGAAACGATGAAAAGTCAGGATGAATACAGTTCCATTCGGGCACAGGTTTTTAGTTTTGAACGATTGGCTTGGTACTTTTTACAAAAACAGGGAAAAATTCCTGGCAATGTTTTAACAGATTCGGGTAATGCGATGATTTTAAGAAAAGTATTGCATGAACAGCGAGAAGAACTGGTTATTTTTCGCGGTGAAACCAACAAGACTGGATTCATTCAACAACTGGTCCAATTCTATCAGGAAATGCAGATTGGGAATGTAACTGTTGAGGACTTGGCTAAAGTAACTGGAAACAAGGATGAACAACTGAAGTTATCGGATTTGCGTTTGATCTATCAGGAGTATGAAACAGCTTTAACAAATTACCAGGTGAAAAATGAAGACCCATTATTGATGTTGCACAATTTGCTGCAGGATCAATCGATAAAAAATAGTTTGTTTATTTTAACCGGTTTTAGCCGCTTTAATGCCCGTGAATTGAATATTCTGTCTACTCTGATGAACTGCGGACATTTACTGGTGTCGTTAGAGTTGGATCGTGGATATTCCAACGAAGAACCGCATCCGTTGAATTTGTTTGCTGATTCAGGAAAAACTTATTTTCAATTGAAACAATTGGCTGATCAGCAGCATGTACCTGTTCATCACGATCAAAAAGCTGATGCGCAAGATACACAATTGAATCTTCTGAGTCAGTTCTGGCAAGGAAAAAAAATACCGAGTATAAACGAGGATTCTACTATTGCAATTTGGAAACAGCTCAGTCCGTCAGATGAAGTTCGTCATGTAGGCAATGAGATTCGCCGCTTGGTCTCGGAAGAAAATTACCGCTATAAAGACATTCAAATTTTGATTCGTAATTTTGATTGTTATAGCACTGTTTTGCCTTCATTATTTGAGCAATTAAATATTCCATTTTATTTAGATGAAACCCAGAAAATGATTAGTCATCCATTAGTGGAATTTTTACAGGCACTTTTTTTGGTTGATTCTTACAATTATCGAATTACTGATGTATTCCGATTGTTGCGAACAGAATTGTTGGTTCCTTTTAATTGGAAGGAACAACGTCAGATTAAGTTAATTGAATTGCGAGAGAAGATCGATCAAACAGAAAATGTTTGCTTAGCATACAATTTCCGCGGTAGTTTTTGGACGAAAGTTGAAGACTGGGTTTTTGTCGACTATGATTTTGAGGAAGAAACTTTCAATGATGCGACTGATTTACAGGTTGTTACCAATCAAGTTAGACATATGATTCAGGAACACCTGCCAGATTTCTTTTCCAGCATGAAGAAGGCTGAAAATGGATTATCTGCTGCTAAATATTTCTATCAATTCTTGGAAGATGCCGGAGTTAAACAACAGCTCCTATTCTGGCGGGATAAGGAAGTGGAAAAAGGAAATCTGGAAAAGGCGCGAAACCATGAACAAACGTGGCAGGCTTTAATGGATTTGTTAGATGAGTATGCGTTGATTTATGGCGAAAGCAGATTTAATTGGGAAGATTTTCAAGAAATATTTTTGGCAGGTTTAACCAATTTAACTTATGGAAAAATACCAACAGCAATTGATCAAGTGAAGGTCAACAACTTGGAATTGGCTCGGGCTGATCAAGCTAAAGTGACCTTTGCTATTGGCTTGAATGATCAAGAGTTCCCAGCACGTTTTGATGATCGCGGTCTTTTGTCTCCGGAAGAACGTGAAGGAATTAATGCCGAATTGGCTGAAGGAAAATTTTTACCGGAAAATAACAGTTCTAATGTTAATCGGGAACCATTTTTAGCTTACCATGTTTTTTTATCTGGTAGTGAAAAGCTGTATTTAACAGTCGCAACTACGATTGATGGTGAGAAACAATTGGCCATTTCGCCTTTTTTACGACGAATTAGCGAAAACTTGGGTATTCCAGTTAAAGCGTTTAGTGGATTGAACCTTACTACTCTACCAGAAAATTATGTTGGAACCTTAAGAACGCTGTTGTCGGATTTAATTCATTTAAATCGCCTTTCGTTAGATCAGACTGAACCCATGCGCTCCGGTTGGCGGCAATTAATACATTTTATTGAGACTACTGAATTGACCAGCTTAACTAAACGAGTTTTTTCGAGCTTAGAGGCTTTAAATATTCCTCAGTTTTTGCAGCCGCAAACGGCTGAAAAGCTGTATGGTAAAAATCTTTATGTGTCAGTTTCCCGAATTGAAAACTTCTATAATTGCCAGTATAAGTATTTTGCCCAATTTGGTTTAGGTTTGAAGGAGCGAACAATATATGGTTTAACACCCGCAGCAGCAGGTGACTTTTATCATGAAGCCTTAGACCGATTTTTCCGGATGATTCACCAGCAAGGGTTAGCTTTGATTGACTTAACAGAAGCGCAACGTACGGTTTTAGCTGATCAAGTACTGGAGGAAATCTTTGGAGAAGTGAAGTTTGCAATCTTATCCAGCTCGGCTCGCATGAACTATATACGCTATCAGTTGTCGCAAACAATTCAAAAAGTGAGTTGGGGGTTGGTTCAGCAAAGTTTAAAGACCAATCTGCGACCGCAACGTACGGAAGTCTTATTTGGTTCTTTAGCTGGAGAAAAAGGTATTCCTGGTATCCAGCTGCCTTTGAAGAATGGTGGTGAGCTAGCAGTTCGCGGGAAAATCGACCGCTTGGATCAAATTAAAGGCAATCATGCTGACTGGCTAAGTGTTGTGGATTATAAATCAAGCGATCGTAGTTTTAATATTGTGGATGCTTACTACGGAATTGCCATGCAATTAATAACTTATTTGGATGTAGCAGTCAGTGATTTTAATTTAACCAGTGATAAATTAATTAAGCCGGCGGGGGCTTACTACCTGCATGTACACAATCCAGTTTTAACTGATACGAAAAACTTGGAGCGAGAAACTTTAAAAGCCTATAAATATGACGGGTTATTTGTGAAGGATGCTGAGCTATTTAAAGAGATGGATTACAGCTTAGAAGAAAAGGAAAATTCTTTATTATTTCCATTGCGAAAAGACGCCAAAGGACAAATTTTACCAGCTGGACCTTCGAAAGATAAGTTTTATGATCAAGCTGAAATTGATTTATTGCGAGACTATAATCGCAAGAAAATCCAAGAGGCAGGGAATGAAATTTTATCTGGTGAGATTAAGCTTGATCCAACATTCAAAGACAGTAAGCGAGTTGCTTGCCAGTACTGCCCTTTCCGCAGCGTTTGCAAGTTTGATGTTATGTTAAAGGAAAATAATTATCATCGATTAGAAAAAATGCCTCGTGAAGAAGTATTGAAACGAATGGAGGAAGAATTGCATGATGAATAAACTTACGATCCCTCCAAAAGCACCCAACGAGATGTATACCGATGCCCAATGGCAAGCAATTTATGATCAAGGAGATAATCTCTTAGTTTCCGCTTCAGCGGGCTCAGGTAAGACAGCAGTGTTGGTTCGGCGAGTGATTGAAAAAGTGAAACGAGAACGTTTATCAGTAGACCAACTGTTAGTAGTTACTTTTACGGAAGCAGCTGCTAGTGAAATGAAGGAACGAGTTCAAAGTGCTTTGCAAGAAGCAATCAATGAAGAAACAAATCAAGACCTCAAGAATCATTTTACCCGACAGTTGACTCTTTTGCCGATGGCGAATATTTCAACCTTGCACTCTTTTTGCTCAAAGGTAATTCAACGATTCTTTTATTTGATCGATTTAGACCCTAGTTATCGCATGCTAACGGATGCCACCGAAACAATTCTACTAAAAGAAGATGTTTGGGATGAACTGCGAGAGGAATGCTACGAACAAAACGAAGAAATTTTCTATCGATTAACTGAAAATTTCTCTAACGACCGCAGTGATCAGGGTCTCGAAGATTTAATTCTAGCCATGTATGAATTTGCCCGAGCAAATCCGTCGCCCTTTGATTGGTTGGATTCACTACTAAAAAACTACAGTATCACTAACTTAGTTGATAGCAACCTTTATCAGGAAAGTTTGCGTCCACAGCTTGTTCAAGCTGTAGAGGATGCTAGTGAGCTTTATCAGGAAATGCTGGAGTTAAGTGAAGCAAGCAAAGAGTTGGAAAAAATATTTATTTTAGCTGAGACTGAGAAGCAATTTGCATTAGATTTACTTCAGACAATTAAGGAAAATCGCTTAGCTGATGCTTATCAATTAATGGAAGTCTTCAGTTTTCCAACATTCCCGACACCCCGTAAAAAAGAGGTGAAGGAACTATACGGCGAAACAATCGAGCGACTGAAAGACAAACGTCAAACAGCTAAAGATTTACTGACACAATTAAAAATCGGATTTTTTGCAGCCACTCCTGAAGAACATGTAGAACGACTGCAGGCTGTCCGACCACTTGTTGAAGAACTGGTGAGAGTTGAGAAACAATTTATTGAGCGTTATTCTGCTAAAAAAAGGGAAAAAGGTTTGCTGGATTTTAACGATCTAGAGCATTTTACGTTACAGATTTTACGGACTAAGGTGGATGATTCTTTTCCAGCTGAAAGTTATTATCGTTCTCGCTTTAACGAAGTTCTAGTGGATGAGTACCAAGATATTAATCAACTGCAAGAAACGATTTTACGAGCCTTAGCTTCAGAAAATGAAGACCGTGGGAATTTATTTATGGTAGGGGATGTAAAGCAATCAATTTATGGATTTCGCTTAGCTGATCCAACGCTATTTATTCAAAAATACCATGATTTTGCTCAACAAGACGGTGGTCGACGAATTATCTTAGCAGAAAATTTTCGTTCTCGAAAAGAAGTTCTAGATTTCACCAATTTAGTTTTTAAACAGCTGATGGATCAAGAGGTAGGACAAATTGCTTATGATCACGAAGCAGAGTTGATTAATGGCTTTACAGCTTTTCCAGCATCCGAAGATTTTAAAACGGAGTTGCTGGTTTATGAAAAAGACGAAGAAACTCCGGAATGGATCGAAGACAAAGCGACTGGTGAAGTCGTTATGGTTGCTGCTAAAATTCGTCAGTTAGTTTACGAAAGCTTCGAGATTTATGATAAGAAGCAAAAGAAAATGCGCCCGATTGATTACCGGGATATTGTTTTGCTGACGCCGACTAAAAGTAATAACTTAACAATTTTAGAGGTTTTTAAACAGTTGGAGATTCCTTTGTCAATCAACGATACGCAAAATTATTTTCAGTCGACAGAGCTGCGAGTGATGATTGCATTATTGCAGATCATCGATAATCCGTATCAGGATATTCCACTAGCAGCAGTGCTTCGTTCACCAATTGTCGGCCTGACAGAGGAAGAACTCGCACAAGTTCGTTTATTGCAGCCAAAGAAGGAATTTTATCTGGCTACGAAGCAATATATGGCGGAGAAAGACGATCGAACCAGTGAAAAACTAAAGAACTTTTATCAGCTTTTTCTTGATTGGCGAGAATTCTCTCGGCAAGAGGCATTGTCTGATTTAGTAATGAAAATTTATGATGAAACGGCCTATCTTGACTATGTGTTGGGAATGCCCGCCGGTCAGCAAAGACACGCCAATCTTCTAGCTCTGATTGAACGCGCAAAGGATTATGAACGAAGTAGTTTCAGAGGCTTGTATCAGTTTATTCGTTTTATCGAAAAAATGCAGGAAAAGGACAAAGATTTAGCTGAACCGCAGAGCGAAGAAATTACCAATGCAGTTCGGGTAATGACAATCCACGCCAGCAAAGGGCTGGAGTTCCCAGCGGTATTTGTCATGGATATGAGCAAAGCCTTCAATTTGGCGGACACTCGACGTAGCTATGCGTTTGATGAAAAATTAGGGCTGGGAGTAAAATATTTAACTCCTGAAAGCCGTATTCGTTTTTCAACCCTAGCTTTCGATGCTGTTCAACAGGTGAATTTACGTAAGCTGCTTTCCGAGGAAATGCGCAAGTTGTATGTTGCTTTAACCCGGGCGGAGCAAAAACTATTTTTGGTAGGCTCATACAGTAACCAAGAGGAGGCCTTGAAAAAGTGGTCAGCTACGGCTAATAACCCAGAATTAGTTCTACCAGTTTCTTCTCGTACCAAAGGGACCTTTTTTGATTGGGTAGGGCAGACATTGATTCGTCATCCTGAGATGGAAGGATATCAATTGGCAGGGACTACTGCTTCGCAACCAGAAGTTGCTCAACAACCAGCTAGATTTTCGATTTCTTTTATTTCGCCTAATTCAATAGAGAAACGGATTGCCAAATTTATGCCAAAGAAAAAGCAGCGTGAGATTGAAAAATTAATCGATGTGGATATTTCCGCCGTCAAAAAAAGATTGCTTTATCAGTATCCTTACCTAGAAGCAACCAAAACAACTAGCTACCAATCTGTATCAGAGCTTAAACGTATGTATGATGACCCAGATAACCGCGAGGCTATTTCTCTTGATTTCGGAGAAAAAGGATCCCCGGAACCGATCTACCGCTTTACTGAAGAAGGCTTAAGTAAACCAAAATTTTTGGAGACCAAAAGTCAACTTTCAGCAACAGAAATTGGAACGGCAACGCATCTTATTATGCAACTGATTTCGTTGGATAAACAACCGACTGAGGAAAGCATTCAAAGCTTAATCGATGAATTGGTTGCAGGCGAAACCCTAACTTCGGAATTAGCAGAAGCGATCTCTATTCAGTCATTATTAGTATTTTTTAATAGTGAGCTGGGACAAGAGGTTTTAGCGAACTCAACCCAAGCATATCGGGAGGAACCTTTTGCCATGCTGTTGCCAGCAAATGAAGTATTCAAAGAATATCAAGCTAAGGATGATTTGCTAATACACGGGATTATTGATGGCTACATCGAGTTTTCCGATTATTTAGTTTTGTACGATTTTAAAACGGATTATTACACAATTGAAAGAGAGCAGGACTTAATTGATCGCTATCGAGGACAATTATTCCTCTATAAAGA
Organism: Enterococcus sp. AZ071; assembly: GCF_050499065.1. Lineage (NCBI taxonomy): Bacteria > Bacillati > Bacillota > Bacilli > Lactobacillales > Enterococcaceae > Enterococcus > Enterococcus sp. AZ071. The sequence continues at coordinate 1,095,381 of NZ_JBIPAS010000001.1, read as the reverse complement.
AGCGTTAGAAAATGCTAAAAATAAACCAGTGGGTTCCCTAAATATTGTTTTTCTGCGAGGAGAAAAGGTGATAGACTTATTAGAAAATCACTAGACCCAAGCAAACTATACTTATCATTTGTAAGTAATATGCTATACTTTCAATAACGAGGTGAGAAAAATGGAACAAATACAACAAACTAAATTTTCTCTATGTCCAAAATTTGAAAAAGGCTTTACGATTTTAGGGAAAAAATGGAACGGCTTGATTATCGATGTATTATTGGAAGAAGGCCCTCAACGTTTTGTTGATTTGGCCGCCAAGATTCCTCATGTAAGCGATCGTGTTTTAGCGGAAAGATTAAGAGAGTTGGAACAAGAAGGATTGGTCACACGTATTTCAGGTAATGAAGGCCAAAAACGTTTAGATTATTGTTTGACTAATAAAGGTAAAGCGTTGGACAGCGTGATGAAGGAACTTCATGAATGGGGAGAAAAATGGATTACTGAGCAAGAATGTAGTTGATAAAATCGTCATTTTCTTGTAGTATGAAATAGTCAATTAAATAGTTAAAAAGCGTTGATGGAAAAGAGTAATCTTTTAGGATCTTTTAAGGGAATATCTGCCACAGACTGGAAGCAGATTAGGAGATAAAAGGTGAAGTTCACTTCCGGAGTTTGTCGTAACTGACCGGCTGTGGCCGTTAAAAATGTGAGTGCGCCAAAAATTGGCGAATTAGGATGGTAACGCGAGACCTCGTTCCTTTACGGAACAAGGTCTTTTTTTTGTGGAAAGGAAGTAGAAAGATGAGTTTACAAAATCAATTAGAAGAATTGAAAACCCAGACTTTAGTGAAGATTTCCGATGCTGAAGAACTTCAGGCAGTTGAGCAGATTCGGGTTGAAACATTAGGTAAAAAAGGGCCAATAACAGAAGTTCTGCGAGGAATGCGCGATTTATCGCAAGACGAAAGACCAAAAGTTGGAGCTTTTGCTAATGAAATTCGCGATTTGCTGACTGAAGCAATCGAGGCTCGCAAAGTCGAGTTAACCGAAATTGCTTTAGAAAAGGCCTTGGAGGAAGAAACAATTGATGTGACTCTGCCTGGTAATCAAATGGTTCAAGGAACCCGTCATGTGATTACACAAGTGATGGAAGAGATTGAAGACGTATTTGTTGGAATGGGTTATCAAGTAGTAGAAGGTTATGAAGTTGAAAGCGATCATTATAACTTCGAACGTATGAACCTGCCGAAAAATCATCCAGCTAGAGATATGCAGGATACATTTTATATCTCTGAGGAAATTCTGATCCGGACGCATACTTCACCAGTACAGGCTCGCACAATGGAAAAACATGATTTTTCAAAGGGTGCTTTGCGAATGATTTCTCCTGGGAAAGTATTCCGTCGAGATACTGATGATGCGACTCATAGTCATCAGTTCCATCAAATTGAGGGACTTGTAATTGATAAAGGAATTACGATGGCTGACTTAAAAGGAACGTTGGAAGTCTTTATTAAGGAAATTTTCGGTGCGGATCGCAGGATACGTTTACGTCCAAGCTATTTTCCTTTCACTGAGCCATCGGTTGAAGTGGATGTTAGTTGTTTTAAATGCGGAGGCAAAGGCTGCAATGTTTGTAAATACACTGGTTGGATTGAGATTTTAGGCGCTGGTATGGTGCATCCTGATGTATTGTCAATGTCTGGTATTGACCCAGAAGTATATTCGGGTTTTGCTTTTGGTATCGGACCAGACCGTGTATCAATGCTGCGTTATGGGGTTAACGACATTCGAAACTTCTATCTAAATGATGTTCGTTTCTTAGAACAGTTCAAGGGGGAATAACAGATCATGCTTGTTTCATATAAATGGCTAAATGAATATGTCGATTTAAAAGGAATTACACCGCAGGAATTATCAGACCGTCTTTCCTTAACTGGTATTGAAGTTGAAGGTGTTGAAGTCCCTGAAAATGGACTTAAAAAGATTGTGGTAGGCGATGTAAAAGAGTGCATTCCACATCCTGATTCCGATCATTTATCAATTTGTCAGGTGGATATTGGGGAAGAAGAACTATCACAAATCGTTTGTGGTGCTCCGAATGTAAAAGCTGGAATTAAAGTGATTGTAGCTTTACCAGGTTCACGAATTGCTGGAAATGTCAAAATTAAAAAAGGTAAAATGCGAGGTCAAGTATCCAATGGGATGATTTGTTCTCTGCAGGAATTAGGCTATAGTGATTCGGTAATTCCTAAAGAATTTGCTGATGGTATTTACTATTTACCACAGGATGCGGTAACAGGTGAACCAGTCTTTTCTTATTTAGATATGGATGATGGTATTTTAGATTTATCGGTAACACCTAACCGTGCCGATGCATTAAGTATGCGTGGAGTGGCTTATGAAATTGCTGCAATTTATGGTAAAAAAGCAATATTTCCTGAAGTTGAACTAAAGGAGATGGCTAAAAAGGCAGCCGATCATATTAAAGTAGCAGTAGCTGACGAAAAGGATGCTCCTCATTATGAAATTCGTATCATTGAGAATGTTAAGATTGGTCCAAGTCCACAATGGTTGCAAAATCGTTTAATGAACGAAGGCATTCGTCCGATTAGCAATGTTGTAGACGTAACCAACTACATTTTATTATTGTTCGGTCAACCGCTGCATGCTTTTGATTATAACAAATTGGGGAGTCAAGAAATCTTGGTTCGCCGAGCGAATGATCAAGAAGTGTTGACTACTTTAGATGGCGTTGAACGTAACCTAAATCCAGAAAACATCGTGATTACCAACGGTGAAATTCCAGTTGCTCTAGCTGGTGTAATGGGTGGTTTGGATTCAGAAATTACCGATACTACAACGACTGTTGCACTAGAATCTGCAATGTTTGACACTGTTTCTATTCGTCGAACTTCTCAAGCTTATAATTTACGCAGTGAATCTTCTGCTCGTTTTGAGAAGGGGATCAATCAGGCAACAATCAGTTTGGCTGGCGATGTTGCTGCAGCAATGATTGCTGAGCTAGCTGGAGGAGCGGTATTGGAGGGTGGCGTTTTAGGCAGCAAAGTTGACCCGGAAAGTGTCGCAGTCACTACCAATTTGGAAAACGTCAATCATTTTCTGGGAACATCATTAACAATTGCTGACATCAATGCAGTATTTGATGCTTTGGATTTTGCTTATGAAGAAATAAATGGTAATTATACTGTTAGTGTTCCTCCGCGTCGCTGGGACATTACGATTGAAGCGGATTTGATGGAAGAAATCGCTCGTATTTACGGCTATAACAATATTCCATCAACACTTCCAAGTGGACAAACGGTTGCTGGCAGATTGACTGATGCTCAAAAGAATACTCGTAAAGTTCGTTCTTTATTAGAAGCAAGGGGGTTGCATGAAGCAATCAGTTATGCGTTAACAACCGAAGAAAAGGCTGGGCAGTTTACAATACGCAAAAGCAAGTTTACTCGTCTGGATTGGCCAATGAGTGAAGAGCGCTCAGTATTACGTTTGAATCTAGTCAGTGGTTTATTGGAAGATTTATCCTACAATGCAGCTCGTAGAAATAATGATATAGCAATGTATGAAATCGGTCGAGTATTTTATCAAGACAATGATCCGAAAAAGGATTTGCCTTTGGAGGAAAAACACGCAGCAATTGCTCTAATGGGTAATTTTGTAGACAGAACCTGGGCGGAAAAAGCCGAACTGGTTAATTTCTATACTGCTAAAGGAATTGTTGAAGAATTAATTGATGGTTTAGGTTTGAGTGGAAAAATCAGCTATCAGGCCAGCTCAGCAATGTTAGATATGCACCCTGGACAAACGGCAGCCATCTATCTAGAGGATAAAGTGGTTGGCTTTGTGGGACAAGTTCATCCCAAAGTAACTAAAAACTATGAAATAAAATCAGCCTTTGTTGCTGAATTGAATCTGGATGCCTTACTAAACGTAGAAAAAGAACCATTAGTTTACTCACCAGTTTCTAAATATCCAGCAGTTAGTCGGGATATTGCAATTTTAGTAGAGGAATCAATCTCGAATGCACAGATCAGTCAAGTTATTCGTGATTCAGCTAGCCGTTTCTTGTCAGATGTTCATGTTTTCGACGTATATCAAGGTGATTCTATCGAAACGGGCATGAAATCAATGGCTTACAGCTTAACCTTCGTTAATCCTGAAGCAACCTTGACTGATGAAGAAATCAATCAATGGATGAGTAAAGTAACCAAAAGCTTAGAGAAAGAAGTCTCAGCGGTTATCCGCTAGACAAACTAAAAGACCGGCTGTAAGAAATTCTTGCAAACCGGTCTTTTTAATTGTCTCATTTTAAGAAAAATAGGAAATACCCATGGCTTTTTTGACTTCAGACATTGTTTGTGCAGCCACAGCTTGGGCTTTTTCACTGCCTTCTTTCAGCATTGCCATAACTTGGGCAGGATCTTTGGCAAATTCTTCTCGACGAGTACGGATAGGTAGCAGCTCTTCTTCCAGTACTTCGATTAAGTAACGCTTAATCTTCACGTCACCAAGACCGCCCCGACGGTAATGAGCTTTAAGCTCTTGGATTTTTTCTTTATCCTTACCAAAAACATCTAGATAAGTAAAGACCATGTTGCCTTCCACCTGGCCTGGATCTTCCACATGAATATGATTCGGGTCAGTGTACATGCTCATAACTTTTTTAGCAACCGTTTCGGCAGAATCTGCTAGATAAATGCCGTTGCCTAATGATTTACTCATTTTGCCATTGCCATCGATACCAGGTAAACGGCCCATTCCTTTATCTGGGAAAACTCCTTTAGGTTCAATCAAAACCTCACTGTAGGTACTGTTAAAGCTGTGCACGATTTCTTGCGTTTGCTCCAGCATAGGTTTTTGATCTTCGCCAACGGGGACTAGGTTTGCCTTAAAGGCAGTGATATCCGAAGCTTGAGAGACCGGATAAATGAAGAATCCTGCTGGTACGCTATCGCCAAAGCCCTTTTGTTCGATTTCAGATTTCACTGTTGGGTTGCGGCGCACACGGCCAACACTGACCAAGTTTAAAAAGTACATGGTCAGCTCTGATAATTCAGGAATCTGAGATTGGATAAACATGGTTGTGCGGGCAGGATCCAAGCCAACTGCCAAGTAATCCAAGGCTACCTGTAAGATATTGGAAGAAACCTTTTCCGGATTTTTAGCGTTATCTGTCAAAGCTTGCATATCTGCAACCATGATGAATAATTCATTTTCCGGGTCACTTTGCATAGTTACGCGATTTTTAAGAGAGCCTACGTAATGTCCTAAGTGTAATTGACCTGTCGGACGGTCGCCTGTCAGGATAATGTTTGTCATTTGTTCCACCTTTTCATCGTATATTTAGTCTTCAACCTACCTTAAAATAGTACCTTTTTTTCGCCATTTAAACAACTGCTAATTCTTTAAAGTGATATTTGTCCAGGAGTGTCAATGTGACTAAACCTCACATCAATTGGTAATGTTTTGAAATTGTTTTTCTATAGCATGAGATTTTTTTCTTTACAAACAAAAAAAACTTAGCATATAATTAGAGCTAGGTCTGAAAAATTAGAATTAAATTAGGAAGAGTAGGGGTGTTCATACATGGCAATGGTCGAATTTAAAGAGGTTGAGAAGTATTATGGAAAGTTTCATGCCTTGAAAAATATCAATTTGGCTTTTGATAAAGGTGAGGTAGTTGTGGTGATTGGCCCTTCAGGATCCGGAAAAAGCACGATGCTTCGCTGTATCAATGGTTTGGAACAGATTTCATCCGGACACTTATTAGTAAATGGGAAAGATTTACATAGCAAGGATGTGAAGTTAAAAGACATCCGTAAGAACATTGGAATGGTATTCCAGCATTTTAATTTATATCCCAATAAAACGGCGTTAGAAAATATTACTTTGGCACCGATCAAGGTACTGAAGCAATCAGAAGCTGAAGCCAATAAAACCGCAGAAAAACTATTGAATCGGGTAGACATGCTAGATAAGAAGGATTCCCATCCATCCATGTTGTCTGGTGGTCAGCAGCAGCGGATCGCAATTGCTCGGGGACTGGCAATGAATCCTGATTTGCTTTTATTTGATGAGCCAACCTCTGCATTGGACCCGGAAATGATTGGTGATGTACTGAACGTTATGAAGAAAATTGCCAAAGACGGCATGTCCATGATCGTAGTTACGCATGAAATGGGCTTTGCTCGTGAAGTAGCCGATCGGATTATCTTCATGGCAGAAGGCGAAGTCTTAGAGGATACTCGCGATGTTGAGGGATTCTTTGAAAAACCTAAAGAGGTTAGAGCACAACAATTTGTAAGCAAAGTAATTAATCACTAGGAGGATGACTATGTCAAAAGTGAAAAAAATTGTCTCCTTCTTTCTCTTAGTATTGGTAGTCTTTGGACTATCAGCCTGCAAAGGGGACAGTGTCGCAAACGAAAATATTGCAGAGCGGATCAAAAAAGATCCGGTTATTACCTGGGGAGTCAAATACGATACCCGGTTATTCGGAATGATGAATATTGAAACTAGAGAAGTTGAAGGTTTTGATATTGATATTGCCCGAGCAATCACTAAAGAAATTCTTGGTAAGGAAGGCAAAGCGGAATTCGTCGAAGTAACTTCCAAAACACGAATTCCTTTATTAAAAAATGGAAACATCGATGGGATTATTGCGACCATGACCATCACTGAAGAGCGGCTAGGTCAAGTTGATTTTTCTGATATCTATTTTGATGCCGGTCAGTCTCTACTAGTAAAAAAAGGAAGTCACATTAAAAGTATCACGGATTTAACAGATCAAGATACTGTTTTAGTGGTAAAAGGGTCAACTTCTGCGGTAAACATTCGTGAACACGCACCTCAGGCCAATATTCTGGAGCTTGAAAATTATGCAGAGGCATTTACAGCTTTGCAATCGGGCCAGGGAGATGCTATGACTACTGATAATGCAATTTTGCTGGGTATGGCTTCTGAGAATGATAATTATGGTTTGGTTGGTGGTACCTTTACTACAGAACCTTACGGAATCGCGATCAATAAGGGTCAAGAAGATTTTCTTAATGAAGTGGATAGTGCATTAAGAAAAATGCACGATAATGGCACCTATGATGAGATTTACGATAAATGGTTCCCTAATGATCCAGATGGAAAAGCAGCAAAGGGGGCTAAGTTTAATGGCTGAGTTATTTAGTAGTTATTCCAGCGAATTTTTTGAAGGGTTTAAATTTACCCTGTATGCCAGTTTTCTGGCATTAATTTTTAGTTTAATTATCGGTACACTGATGGCAATTTTGCAATTGTCACATAATAGTGTGATTCGGAACCTAGCAAAGGCCTATGTAGCTTTCTTTAGAAATATTCCATTGTTAATCATCGTGATGTTTTTCTATGTAGTAGCACCGATGTATTTTTACAGTTTTGATGGTTTTCAGGCTGGTACAATTGGCTTGACCATTTATACCTCAGCCTTTATTGCAGAAACAGTTCGTTCTGGGATTCAAACTGTACCAAAAGGACAAATGGAAGCTGGGCTGTCTTCAGGTTTTTCTTATGCGGAGACAATGCGTTACATTGTCTTACCACAAGCTTTTAAGATTGTGGTTCCGCCATTAGGAAATCAATTTATTAACCTGATTAAAAATTCTTCAATTTTGGCAATGGTAGCTGGATTGGATTTGATGTATCAAGGAGATCTGATTGCCAGCACAACCTTTAATACATTCGGTACGTATATCATTGTTGGATTGTTCTATTTAATATTAACCTTGCCATTGTCATATCTAATGAATTATTTGGATAAACATTGGACAAGCGTCTAGAAAGGGAGGAAAGTAATGGACTTTAGCGGTGCATTTTCTTGGATCAATATCCGATTCCTTTTAGACGGGCTTTTGGTTACGATTCAAGTATCAATTGTTTCAATTATTTTTAGTATGATTTTAGGCGGGATTGCCGGAACGGTGCGCTACAGTGATATTCCAATTGTATCAAAGGTAGTTGGAGTAGTAGTTGATATTATCCGGAATCTTCCGTTACTCTTAATTATCTTTTTTACCTACTTTGCGTTACCACAAATTGGGATTAAGCTGAATATTTTTTGGGCAGCGGTGGCAGCTTTAACTATCTTTGAGTCGGCGATGCTGTCTGAAATCTTCCGGGCGGGTTTAAACGCTGTACCAAAAGGACAAACAGAAGCAGGCTTGTCATCTGGATTAACCTATGTCCAAACCTTGACAATTATTGTTATTCCACAGGCCTTTAAATCAATGCTTCCAGCAATTTTAAGCCAATTGATTTCCTTAATCAAGGACACTTCATTGGCAGTCATTATCTCATTGCCAGAACTGATGCATAATGCCAGAATTGTTTATGGTCAAAATACCAACTATGTCATTCCCATGTTTATTGTGATGACAGCGATGTATTTTGTAGTTTGTTATGCCTTATCTTTGGCTTCCCGTTATTTGGAAAACAGCAAGTATAATTATTAAACAATATCCAGAGAAAGCTACGAGCTTCTCTGGCTTTTTTTGCAGAAAAAGGTGCTAATAAAATTTATATCAGCACCTTCAATTTACTATTTATTATTGTCCATTTGTTCTTCAGTTTCCTCTTGTGTTTTTTCCATAGCAGGATCCTCATACATGGCACCGGCGACTGTTTTACCTAAGCGTTCGGTAAAATTGAAATCTTTTTCAGTAGAATTCTTAGGATGTTTTTTCTTCAAAATCTCGCTATTATTCCTAGTGGTAGGATCTTCATTGATATTTCCAGCAGAAGTTTTTCTTAGGTTTTCCGCTAATTCTTCTTTTTTCATTTGAATCACCTCTTGTCTTATTTTACCATCAAGGGATTATTCTACCAAAGAAAGCGGCTTCTTAAGGAAGAAGCCGATAAAAAATCTAGGACTTGAAAAAAACGCCTAAAAAGTACAAAATAAGATGAAACTTGTAAAAGATAGGATGAGAAATGTTGTCTAATGAATTACCCATCGGTTTTATTGATTCTGGTGTTGGCGGTTTGACCGTTGTAAAAGAAGCGATGCGACAATTGCCTAACGAGCATATTCTTTATTTTGGAGATACCGCACGCTGTCCTTACGGACCTCGTCCGGCCAAACAAGTAATTGAATTTACTTGGCAAATGACTCAGTTTTTGATTAAGCAAGGAATAAAAATGTTGGTAATTGCCTGTAATACAGCAACAGCAGTCGCATTAGAAGAAATAAGAGAAAAAGTGGATATTCCCGTCATTGGCGTAATTCAGCCTGGATCACGCTCAGCTTTGAAGGTCAGTAAAACTGGATTAATTGGTGTAATTGGCACTGAGGGAACGGTAAAAAGTGCGATGTATGAACAGGAATTACAGGAGAAATCTCCTGAAGTCAAAGTTCACAGTCTACCTTGCCCTAAATTCGTCGCCTTGGTAGAGAGTAATCAATCGGCTAGTCCAGTTGCCAAAAAGGTTGTGGCTGAAACTCTTACACCTTTCTTATACGATAAACCTGACACTCTAATTTTGGGCTGTACCCATTTTCCATTATTACGCCCAATCATCCAAAATGTGATGGGCAGTGAGGTAACACTAATCGATTCTGGTGCAGAAACAGTCAATGATTTAAGCACATTGTTGGATTATTTTAGTTTGAATAACTATGATCGTAAAGAAGCAAAAACCTGTAAATTTTATACAACGGGTTCGCCTAAGATGTTTCAAGACATTGCTGGTGAGTGGTTAGGACTTAAAACATTAGAGGTTGGACATATACATTTGGGAGGGAAATAAATGCGACATGACGGTAGAAGTCAACAACAAGTAAGAGAAGTGACGATTGAAACAAATGTTTTTAAACATCCAGAAGGTTCTGTAATTATTTCTTTTGGAGATACTAAAGTTATTTGTTCCGCAACTGTAGAAGATTCTGTTCCCCCCTTTTTGCGAGGTAAAGGAACCGGTTGGGTAACTGCTGAGTACAGTATGTTGCCTCGAGCAACAAATACTCGTAATCGCCGAGAAAGCGCTAAAGGCAAACTTTCAGGAAGAACTATGGAGATTCAGCGATTAATCGGCCGAGCATTACGAGCTGTTATTGATCTGGCTAAATTAGGTGAGCGCAGTATTGTGATTGACTGTGACGTGATCCAAGCTGATGGTGGAACCCGCACAGCTAGTATTACTGGCGGCTTCGTTGCTTTGCGCTTGGCAATTAATAAATTATTGGCAGCTGGTGAATTAACTGAGGATCCAATTAAAGAACATCTAGCAGCAATCAGTGTCGGTATTTTACCAACGGGTGAGGTAGTAACTGACTTAGATTATGTCGAAGATTCCTCAGCTGCCGTTGATATGAACATTGTAATGACTGAATCCGGTCGTTTCGTTGAGATTCAAGGAACTGGTGAAGAAGCAACTTTTGATGATAATGAACTAAATGCTTTGATTTTACATGGTAAAGCTGGAATAGAAGAATTGATTAATTATCAAAAAGAATCGCTGTATACTAGTGAATCTGAAGAGGCTCCAGAGAAAACAATTGTTGTAGCTACAGGTAATCCAGGAAAAGCGAAGGAATTTGCCGCTTTATTTGCAACAGCCGGCTATCAGATCAAAACATTGGCAGATTTTCCCAATTTACCAGATGTTGAGGAAACGGGTACAACCTTTGAAGAAAATGCACGTTTGAAAGCTGAAACTATTGCTCAGATCCTTCAACAGCCAGTTTTAGCAGATGATTCAGGCTTGGCTGTAGATGCCTTAAACGGGATGCCAGGAGTTTATTCAGCACGTTTTGCTGGGGAACATAAAAGTGATGCCGCCAATAATGCAAAGCTGTTACATGAATTGACAGAAGTATCAGATGAAAAGCGTACGGCACATTTCCATTGTACATTGGTTTTCGCTGCACCAAATAGAGAAAGTTTAGTTGTGGAAGCTGATTGGCCAGGGCGGATTGCACGTATTCCGCAGGGAGATAATGGTTTTGGCTACGACCCGTTGTTTTTTGTTCCCGAATTTAACAAAACAGCAGCTGAAATGACGGCGGCTGAAAAAAATGAAGTGAGTCATCGAGCAAAAGCAGTGAAAAAAATGGAAAAAGTATGGCAAAATTGGTTGGAGGGATAAGCAAATGAAATATTTGGTAGTTAGTGACAATCATGGGGATCGTCAGATTTTAGTCGATTTATTGGATCGTTATGATGGAAAAGTAGATGCCATGTTCCATTGTGGCGATTCAGAATTGGAGGCTAAAGATGTCCTTTGGGATTCCTTTATCGTAGTGGCTGGGAATTGTGATTACGATCCTGGCTATACACAAGAGCAGGTAGTAACAATTGGACAAGATCGTATTTTCATGACGCATGGTCACCGCTCAAATGTTCGGTTTGGTTTAACGATGCTTTCACTACAGGCACAAGAAGAAGACGCGACTATAGCCTTGTTTGGTCATATCCATCAAGCAGTTGCTGAAATGGATAAAGGAATTCTTTTCGTGAATCCTGGAAGTATTTCTCAGCCGCGGGGACCGATTCAAGTACCCAGCTATGCACTTATTAACAGCACAGAATCAACCTATACTGTCCAATATTATAATCGGGCACATCGACCGATAGAAGAGCTGTCAGCAGAATTTGTAAAATAGTTTCTAATTTTTGCTTAACATTGAGCGAAAAAGCCCTTACTTTTTAGATATTTCAGTAAAATAGAATTGGAAAGTAGAAACGGAGGCTGTTGTATGATTAGTCGTGCAATCGAAGAATTAATGTCTGAAAAGAAAGACGCAATGATGATTCCGGCTGAAAATGTAGCGAATGTCATGGTTGGCAATCCTTTAGAGCATGCTTTATTAGTACTCTCAAAAGTTGGATATTCAAAGATTCCGGTACTTGATAAAGGTGATCGCTTTATTGGTTTACTAAGCCTAAATGATGTAGTCAACAAAATGATGGATCTTAACGGAATAGACACTAAAAATTTAAGTAAGTATACTGTAGCAGATGTTATGAATACTGAAATCGATGTGGTAAAAGAAAATTGTGAATTGGAAGATATTATGCATTTGTTGGTAGATGCTGCGTTTATCCCCGTTTTAGATGATGACGGCGTATTCAAAGGAATTGTAACACGGCGTGAGATTTTAAAAGCTGTTAACCATACCTTCCATGAGTTAGATAAGAAACGACCTGTCTCTGGAAAATTCGTGTTGCAGCCAACAGCATCAAAATAGATCAAATCAAGAAGCAGCCAATTTAAGGTTGCTTCTTTTTTGAGCTTATTTAGTCCGTAAGAAAACTAAGAAATGAACGACTTATTTTGTTTTGCATGACACGATAAATACACAATGGTTGACTTTTTTTCAACAAATGAGTATTTTGTTTTTAGTCGTTAAAAGAAATCATTACGATTTAATACATAAGAAGACTAATTGAGAGGAAGTATAAGGGTGGCAAAAAAATTAAAAATTGTGAAAGCTCAGAAGCAACGAGCAATCATTGGAAAATATGCAGAACAACGTCAGACTCTAAAGAGAGTAGGCAATTATGAAGGCTTAGCTAAGTTACCGAAAGAGTCAAATCCAAATCGGTTAAAGCAAAAAGATTTAATTGACGGACGCCCTAGAGGCTATATGCGTAAGTTTGGTATGTCTAGAATTCATTTCCGCGAGTTAGCTCACAAGGGGCAAATTCCAGGTGTGAAGAAAGCTAGCTGGTAGTTAAACAATTATTAATTAAAAAGAAGGTGACTTACACTATTGTTTCCAAGTCACCTTCTTTAGTTAGATCTTAATTGGATTATTAGGAATGGTAAAGCCATGCTCCGTAAGCTCCTTAACATAAGCAGCTAAGAATTCTTCCTTTAACAGCAGCTGTTTACCATTGGTTACATACATGACGGTTCGAATAGCAAAATTACCGTTACCCAGATCCACCATCCCAAAAAGATTGGGGCCATCAAAAATATCCTTTTTATAGTTTTCGCCTAAACGGTTATTTACTGTTTGAATTAATTGGTTTATTTCTTCATAGCCTTCATTAGGCTGAATCCTTACGTCAATTAAGACTTGCATATGAGCCCGAGACAAATTACTGATCGTCGTGATGTTTCGGTTCGGGATAAAATGTACAGTTCCGTCAGCAGCCTTTAGCTGAACCATACGAATACCCACGGAGGTCACTGTACCTTCAATTTGCAAATTCACAAGTTTTATATAATCCCCTACATCAATTTGTTGCTCCAAAATGATAAAGAAACCGGTAATGATATCGTTCATAAAACCCTGAGCACCAAGACCAATAGCAATCCCAGCAATCCCAGCACCTGCCAGAAGTGATCCTACTGGAATACCAATCGTATCTAGGACTGAATAAAGAAAGAAAAAAAACAAGGTATAAGAAAAGATATTAGCAGACAATGTATGAATCGTTTCAATTCGTGTAGTGTTACCTGCAACCTTCCGCTTTTGTCGTTCAAAAGATCGGGTAATTAAGAAATTCCCGGCCTTTTTTATAATGCCAAAGAGTACTAAGATAATAATTAAAGTAATTCCTTTTTGAATGAAGGTCGAAAAGACAGTATCCCAATCAATTGATTGCCAATAGCGTTGCCAGGTTGATAATTTTTCAGTGGCTTGATCGACTACATCAAGGCCTGTAGAGTCGGTTGTTTGTATTGCTAAAAAAAGCATAAAGGACTTCCTTTCTTTTGCTGAATTTTATTCTAACAAGTTTTAAAAAATATGTCGATAGTCACGCTAAAGATAAATATCCAGAAAATTCCAAAAAGTATGAAAATATTCATGACAAGCTTCCAACAAAGTGGTAGACTAACTTTTATATAAGAAGGAGATGGTAGAATGGTTAGCATAAAATGGGAAGAGCTGGGGTTTAACTATATGAAAACTCCTTATCGCTATATCTCAAATTGGAAAAATGGTGAATGGGATGAAGGCCATTTAACTGAAGATAATAAAATTACGATTAGTGAAGGCTCAACTTGTCTGCATTATGGACAAGAATGTTTTGAAGGATTAAAAGCTTACCGACGCAAGGATGGTAAAATTAATCTTTTTCGCCCATATGAAAATAGCAAACGCTTGAATCGCAGTGCTGAAAGAATGTGCATGCCTGGGGTTCCAGAAGAAAAATTCATCGATGCAATCAAACAGGTTGTTTTGGCTAATGAAGAATATGTGCCTCCTTATGGAACTGGAGCAACTTTGTATATTCGTCCATATCTGATCGGAATAGGCGATAACATCGGTGTAGTAGAAGCTCCTGAGTATTTGTTCTCAGTCTTCTGTATGCCAGTAGGGCCTTACTTTAAAGGTGGAATGGCACCAACTAACTTTATTGTGTCTGAATACGACCGTGCAGCGCCTCAAGGTACTGGTGCAGCCAAAGTGGGGGGGAATTATGCCGCGAGCCTTCTACCTGGGTATCAAGCTCATAAGGGGAATTATTCTGACTGTATCTATTTAGATCCCGCGACTCATACTAAGATTGAGGAAGTTGGCTCAGCCAATTTCTTTGGGATTACGAAAGACAACAGGTTTATTACACCAATCTCTCCATCAATTCTACCAAGTATCACTAAGTATTCATTGTTGCACTTGGCAAAGGAACGATTTGGTATGGAAACTGTTGAAGGAGATGTGTATCTAAACGAATTAGATCAATTCGCGGAAGCAGGGGCGTGCGGTACAGCAGCAGTTATCTCGCCAATTGGCGGTATTCAAAACGGAGATAATTTCCACGTCTTTTATAGTGAAACAGAAGTTGGCCCAGTAACTAAAAAGCTTTACGAAGAATTAGTCGGTATTCAATTTGGTGATGTGGAAGCACCAAAAGGATGGATTTACGAAGTGAATTAAGCAAACATAAAAAGATCCTAACAATCAATTCCCGAGTAAAATATCGGTGAGAGATTGCTAGGATCTTTTTTATTTCTAAAATTTCGCTTAGCTCAAGTGAACACCCTTGTCGACATAAATAATGTCGCCAACGATTCCACTTGCTAATGGGCTGATTAAGAAGGCACAAGATTGACCAACTTCGTCGATTGTAACGCTGACTTTATCAGGAGTACGTTCCTCTGAAAGTGAAAGCAGAGATTGATAATCCTTTACACCAGTTACTGCTAAGGTTTTAATTGCACCTGCTGAAATGGCATTTACTCGAACTCCTTTAGGTGCTAATTCAGTCGCTAAATAGCGAACTTCAGCTTCTAAAGCAGCTTTAGCAATTCCCATCATGTTGTAGTTAGGAATTGAACGCTCTGATCCCATGTAAGTCATAGTAACAATGCTGCTGTTAGGATTCATGATCGGTAAAGCATATTTAGTCAATGCTAATAAGGAATAAGCACTTACGTCTTGAGCTAAGCTGAAACCGTCTCTAGAAATTTCGGAAACACTTCCTGATAGCTCCTCTTTATTAGCATAAGCAATCGAATGAACAAAGCCATCGATGTTTCCTACTAAGTCTTTAATCGTATTCATAGCAGTTTCAATATTCTCATTTTTAGAAACGTCCAGTTCAACCATTGGTGCATCTTCACCAACTAGTTTAACTAATCCCTTTTTCATGCGTTCGTTTTGGTAAGTATAAATGACTTCTGCTCCTTGATCGGCAATAGCTTTCGCACAGCCCCAAGCAATACTTCGTTTATTAGCGACACCTGTCACCAGTATTTTCTTTCCAGTTAAAAATGACATGCGGTTGACACACTCCTACTTAAATTTTCGTATGAACACATTATGTTGGAAATTTGTTTGATTGTCAAACTATTTTTTCATCAATCTAATAGTGCTTGAAAAAAAAGAGATTCTATGATAGTTTGATAATCAAACAAATAAGATGCCGAGGTGCAACCATGGAAAAATTAATGAATGTTGAAGAAATCATGGAAATTATTCCCAATCGTTTCCCAATTTACTATTTAGATGCTGTTGTAGAATTTGAAGACCAAAAACATATTACTGCTGTAAAAAATCTAACAATGAATGAAGACTTTTTTCAAGGATATTTTCCAAATGAACCAATGATGCCAGGAACACTGATCGTTGAAGCGCTGGCCCAGGCAGGTTCATTGCTAATTTTAAAATCTGAAGCTTTCCAAGGGAAGACAGCCTACATTGGTGGAATCAATAAAGCCGTTTTTCATGAAAAAGTAAAACCAGGGGATTCTCTCTATTTGAACTTTGATATCGAAAAAATGAAGGGACCAGTCGGTACAGCGAAAGCATGGGCGACAGTAGGGGATACTACCGTAACTGATTGCGAATTTACCTTTATTGTAGGAGACAAAGAACAAAAATAGCGCAAATAAGCCGAAGTCAGATGAATCCATCGACTTCGGCTTATTAAAAACTTAAAGATTATTTTTTAGGTTCTTGTAAAATTTTTATCTCGTTGATCTTCACAGGTTCGACTGGAGTAGAATTTTCACCTTGGCTGTTAGCTTCGGTTTCTGCTCCTGCAATCTTGTCCACAATATCCATACCTTCAGTCACTTGACCAAATACAGCATGTTTGCCATCCAAACCGGGTGTACCACCATTTTTGTAAGCTTCGATCATTTTTTCTGGTGTATACTGAATCGCTAAACCATCACTTTGATCATCTTTATTCTGTACGATGAAGAACTGACTACCATTAGTATTTTCACCAGCGTTAGCCATCGAAAGTGCTCCGCGAATGTTGTAAAGACTTGGTGAAATTTCATCCTCAAATGGATCGCCCCAAATACTTTCACCACCGGTTCCATCGCCCTTAGGATCGCCACCTTGAATCATGAAGTCATTTACTACACGATGAAAGGTAGTTCCATCATAATAGCCATCCTTAGCATGAGTAACGAAGTTTTCTACTGTTTTGGGTGCTTCTTTAGGAAACAGTTTAATCTTGATGTTTCCTGCAGTGGTATCCATTTCCACTAAGTATTCATCGTCAGTTACTTCATTGGAAAGCTGTGGAAGATCTACTTTACTTAGGTCGACGCTCGATTTCTGCGTTGAGCTGGCGGTACTTTCTGAAGAACTATCACTGGCGTTATTACCAGAGTTGCAGGCAGCAAAAATTCCGATCGATAGGATTAATGAGCTGCTTAATAATACTTTTTTTAGTTGCATAAAAATCTCCCTTCAAATTCTTTCCTTTCTATCATAACAAAAAAAGTCGCCGCTTCCTATGAAAATAATTTGATTTTTCCTATAAAAAAAGAGGAGATCGAAATCTCCTCTCACATCTAAACAATTAAATATGCAGTTTCTTATAAGTTGGCGAATTTTTCCAACAATCGAATCATCTGACAAGTGAAACCATATTCGTTATCATACCAAGCAACAGTTTTAACCAGTTGGTAGTCTCCAGCAGAAGTTACTTCTGTTTGAGTTGGATCGAAAATTGAACCTTGAGTTGTGCCAATAACATCGCTAGAAACAATTTCGCGATCATCGTAGCCAAATGAAGGGTTGTCAACTGTATGTTTTTTGATTGCTTCGTTAACTTCGTCAGCAGTAACCTTTGTTTTTAATACTGAAACCAACTCGGTTAGTGAACCGTCAACAACAGGAACACGTTGTGCATGTCCTTGCAATTTGCCCTTTAATTCTGGAATAACCAAGCCGATTGCTTTAGCAGCACCAGTTGAATGTGGAATAGTATTATCAGCAGCTGAGCGAGCAGCACGCAAATTGCCACCCTTAACCGGTCCGTCTAACAACATTTGTGTTGAAGTGTAAGCATGAACAGTAGTCATGGTACCAACTTCAATTCCAAAGTCTTCATTTAAGAAGTAAGCCATTGGTGCCAAGCAGTTAGTTGTACATGAACCAGCTGAAATAATCTTGTCGTCTGGAGTTAAGGTGTCATCATTTACATTATAAACAATAGTTTTCATTTGACCAGCCGGTGCTGATATAACTACACGTTTCACGCCGGCATCCAAGTGAGCTTGTGCTTTTTCTTGAGAAGTATAAAAACCGGTACATTCTAAAACGATGTCTACACCGTTTTCTTTTGCCCAAGGAATTTTGCTTGCATCAGGTTCTGCGTAAACGCGAGTTTCTTCACCGTCAACTACAATTGAATTTTCTGTTGCAGTAACAGTTCCTGGATAGGTGCCATGAGTTGAGTCGAACTGTAATAATTGAGCCAACATTGTAGGGCTTGTTAAGTCGTTAATTGCTACGACTTCAATATCATCTGATACTTCTTTGATACGACGGAAGGCTAAACGACCAATACGTCCAAAACCATTAATACCTACTTTTACTGTCATAACCAAAAGTTCCTCCTTTGTTTTAGAGAAATGAAGTACGAAACGCACTTATTCCTTACATATTTATTTTGCATCGGATGTTTTTTTTTGTCAAAAGATTGCACTTCAAATTGGTAATCGGTTCACTAGCTGGTAGCTTCTATTATATATAGGAAGCATAAAAATTTATTAGATTCGCCGCCAGCAATGGACAATAGGGAGAAATACCGCTAAAATAAGGAGACTTTGTTTGTGTGGAGATTCAGTAGTCAGAAAATAAATGATACGAGGAGGACGAAAAATGTCTATGTTTTTAGATCAGGTAACAATTGACGTTAAAGCCGGCAAGGGCGGCGACGGCATGGTTGCTTTTCGTCGTGAAAAATATGTACCGGATGGTGGGCCTGCTGGTGGTGATGGCGGACGTGGCGGAGATGTCATTTTAGTCGTTGAAGAGGGTTTGCGTACCTTGATGGACTTTCGCTTTAATCGTCATTTCAGAGCAACTCCTGGTGAAAACGGGATGAGTAAAGGGATGCACGGTCGTGGAGCCGAAGATACTTATGTTAAGGTGCCTCCAGGAACAACTGTTCGAGATGCTGAAACAGGTGTATTGATTGGCGACTTAATTGAAAATGGTCAAGAACTGCGGGTAGCTAAAGGCGGACGTGGCGGACGGGGAAATATTCGTTTTGCCTCGCCAAGAAATCCAGCACCGGAAATTGCTGAGAATGGTGAACCAGGTCAGGAACGCAAGATTGAGCTGGAATTAAAAGTGTTGGCTGATGTTGGTTTGGTTGGATTTCCTTCAGTAGGTAAATCAACTATATTGTCAGTAATATCTTCTGCTAGACCTAAAATTGGTGCTTATCATTTTACGACCTTAGTACCTAATCTAGGCATGGTAACTACCAATGATGGCCGTAGTTTTGTGGCTGCTGATTTGCCCGGACTAATCGAAGGAGCTTCTCAAGGTGTCGGTCTAGGAACCCAATTCCTACGACACATTGAGCGTACTCGAGTTATTCTGCATGTCATTGATATGAGCGGCATGGAAGGCCGAGATCCTTACGAAGATTATGTGGCAATCAACAAAGAGCTAGGCTCTCACAACCTACGTTTATTGGAACGTCCACAAATTATCGTAGCTAACAAAATGGATATGCCAGAATCTAAAGAGAATCTGGTGAAATTCAAGGAACAGTTGGCGAAGGACAAAGAAGATGAATTTGCGGATGATTTGCCAATCTTTGCAATTTCTGCTATCACAAAACAAGGAATGGACAACCTTTTAAGTGCAACAGCTGATTTGTTAGAAACAACTCCAGAATTTCCGCTGTATGAAGAGGAAATTGAAGAAGAAACCGTTCAATACGGTTTCCAAAGCGAAGATCCTGGCTTTACGATTACCCGTGATCCAGATACAACTTGGGTATTGTCTGGTGAGAAGCTGGAAAAATTATTCAAGATGACTAATTTTGATCATGATGAAACCGTGATGCGTTTTGCCCGTCAATTACGTGCGATGGGTGTCGATGAAGCACTGCGTGCCCGTGGAGCTAAAGATGGTGATATCGTAAGAATCGATAAATATGAATTTGAATTTGTTGAATAAGGAGCAGAATTTCTGCTTCTTTTTTGTTTTCTAGTATTTAGTTAACATAAAAAAGTTATTGTGTTTCGAAAAAGAGTGACTAGTTCACAAAAGCTCTATTTACTGATAAACTTGGATTAATCATAAAGGAGCTGATTTTTGTGGAAAAACGAGTAATAATTATGAACTTTGAGATTCCGTCTCAAGCATATGAGGCATTTTCAAAGGTCAAGAAATTGCAGGCAACCCAAGCTTTCAAAGGAGAACAGATGGCAGTGGTTCATCATTCAAATGACGGTGGGCATCAATTTCAAATTGAAGATTTCTTGGACTTTACCGGAAATAATAAGAGTGCTACTGGTGGTCTAATTGGGATGCTGGTAGGAATTCTAGGTGGCCCAATTGGGGTTTTATTGGGTTGGTTTACCGGCGGTATGATTGGTGCTTCACGAGACGTTAAAGAAATTCGAGATGCTCAAGGTGTATTTTCCTTTCTAATCGATAAAATTAAGGAAGACGATACGGGATTACTTTTAATTGCGGAGGAAGATGACAATCGCGCATTAAATCAATTGGTAATGAATGAGCTAGGTGGAGAAATTACCCGTTTAAGCTATGAAGAAGTTGAAGAAGACGTTAAGAAGGCTCAAGAAATGGCTAAAAAAGAAGGTAAACAGACTGCTGATAGCACAAATGATGAGAAATAATCCGATTTCTGTTTGCAGAAAGTCTGACTTTCTTCTAGAATAAAGATAATTTGATAGAAAGTCAGGATGATTATGGAATTAGAATTTTTAGGGACCGGAGCAGGTGTTCCGGCTAAACATCGAAATGTCAGCAGTATTGCTTTAAAATTATTAGCAGAACGAAATGCCATCTGGCTATTCGACTGCGGCGAAGGTACGCAAATGCAGATTTTGCGTACCAGTATTCGTCCGCGCAAAATTGAAAAGATTTTTATTACGCATTTGCATGGAGATCATATTTTTGGTTTGCCAGGCTTATTAAGTAGTCGTTCTTTCCAAGGAGGCGACGAAGAACTGGAACTTTATGGGCCATCTGGTGTCGAGTCTTTTGTAAAGACTGCGTTACAGGTTTCTCAGACACGCCTTTCATACCCGATTAAATATATTGAGGTAAAAGAAGGCATTGTTTTCAAGGATAAACAATTTTCTGTGGAATGTCGTCTGCTGGATCATGGGATTGACAGTTATGGTTACCGTGTTATGGAAGCTGATCTTGAAGGAACACTTCAAGTAGAAAAGTTGGAAGCGCTAGGCATTCCGGCAGGTCCAGTGTATGGAAAGATCAAGCAGGGTAAAACGATCACTTTAAAGGACGGCCAGGTGATTGACGGTAAGGACTTCATTGGTGAGAAGAAGCGTGGTCGAGTTGTTACCATTTTTGGAGATACCCGCTATACGCCCGTTTCTGTGGAATTGGCCAAAAATAGTGATGTTATGGTTCACGAGAGTACTTTCAAAAGAGACGAAGAAAAAATGGCCCACTCTTATTATCATGCGACTACCAAGCAAGCAGCTAAAATCGCTAAACAAGCGCAAGTGAAGCAGCTGATGTTAACGCATATTTCAGCTCGTTATCTAGCTAGGGATGTTCAAGAGCTAGAAAAGGAAGCGCAAGATGTGTTCAAAGATACAAAAATAGCTAAGGATTTTGATATTATAGAAATTCCTTTGAAGGAGTGAAGAGAATGGATTTAACCAATAAAGTGGTAGTGGTTACCGGAGGTTCGGCCGGATTAGGCGAACAAATTTGTTACGAAGCTGCTAAGAAAGGGGCGATTGTCGTTACTTGTGCCCGTCGAATTCAGTTGATTGGGCAAGTAAAGGAACGCTGCAAAGAATTAAGTGGCAAGGAATCTTTTGCTTTTCAATTAGATATCTCTGACCCAGACAGCGTTGACGGTGTTTTAGAAAAAATTGCTGAAGAAGTCGGCAATGTTGATGTGTTAGTTAATAATGCTGGTTTCGGCTTATTCAAGGACTATTTTGAAATTGACTTCGAAACAACCCGAAAAATGTTTGAAGTGAACGTTTTAGGAATGATTTACTTCACTCAAAGAATTGCAATGGAAATGGTTGAACGCCAAAATGGACATATCTTTAATGTTGCATCCATGGCCGGAAAAATGGCTACGGCAAAATCCACTATTTATTCAGCTACTAAATTTGCGGTTTTAGGCTTTTCAAATGCATTACGCTTAGAATTGAAACCTGCCAATGTATATGTAACTACTATTAACCCTGGTCCAATTGAAACTAACTTTTTTGATCTTGCTGATCCAAGCGGTAGTTATTTAGCTAATTTGGGTAGTATCGTTTTAGATCCGCAAAAACTGGCAAAGGCAATTGTTAAACGTATGGGTGAACCAACTAGAGAAATTAATCGGCCACGGGCGATGGAAGCAGCGTCACGATTGTACACGCTATTCCCACATGTTGGTGATTTTTTAGCTAGTAGTATATTCAATAAAAAATAAGGGTGAGCAGTTTGAAAAGACAGTGGAAGGTTATTTTAGGATTTGTGTTAGTCCTGATCATCGTAGTATTCGCGGTGTTAAACAATCAAGAGGTACCAGTGAACTTTGGCTTTAGCAAACTGTACAGTCCACTGATTTTGGTTATTATTGGTTCGGCAATTATAGGTGCTTTAGTGATTTTTCTTACCTCTAGCGCGACGATGTTTCAACAAAAGCGTCAGGTAAAACAGCTGCAAAGTCAAATTGACGAGTTTGAAACCAATAATCAGGAAAAATTGGCAGAAGACAAGGCGCGTTATCAACGAGAAAAAGAAAATGAACTTGCGGCATTAAAAGCAGAGTATGAACGCTTGTTGAACGAAAAGGATGTCTATATACAGCAACTGAGCGGCGAGGAAGCTCCAAAAAGTGACCCCAATAATCCACCTTTGGATTATTACGATTAAATGAAAGAGAGTGATTCTCTAAAAAATGAGGATCATTCTCTTTCATTTCTTTTTTTGTCTGGAAAATTTTGCTATACTGATACGGTTGGGAAGTGATGTTTTGAAAAAATCAAACTTTAAGTGGCAACTAAAAGAAAACACTTCTGTCTCTCATGAGTTTTCAGAAGAAATTATGGGGATGGGACATAGCCAAACCTTCGCTAATCTGTTATGGCAGCGAGGTATTCAAACGAAAGAACAATTTGAGGGCATGATCTATGCCAGTGTTGATAATTTGAATGACCCTTTTCTAATGCATGATATGGAAAAAGCGGTAGAGCGGATTCAGGCGGCTATTTTGGAAGGTGAAGCGATCCTAATCTACGGGGATTATGATGCAGATGGGATTACCAGTACCTCAATTATGAAAGAGACCCTTGAAATGTTGGGAGCGGATGTGAGGTATGTCTTACCCAACCGCTTCATCCACGGGTATGGCCCGAACAAAGAATTGTTCGAAGAAAAGATCAACGAAGGCATTCAATTGATTGTGACAGTCGATAATGGTGTGGCGGGAAACGAAGCAATTGCTTATGCGAATTCACGACAGGTAGATGTAATCGTGACAGATCACCACGAAATGCCGCCAGTTTTACCAGAGGCATACTGTATTGTCCATCCAAGACACCCTGAAGGAGCATATCCCTTTGGTGAATTGGCTGGAGCAGGGGTAGCCTTTAAGTTGGCAACGGCTTTGCTGGAAGAGCCACCTCTGGAATTGTTAGACTTAGCTTGTATCGGAACAGTTGCGGATCTAGTATCAATGACTGGAGAAAATCGGACGATTGTTCAGCTAGGGCTGGAAATAATGAAGCAAAATCAACGTATGGGTTTAAATCACCTGTTGAAGGTTAGCGGAGTCGATGTTCAGAAGTTGGATGAAGTTAGCATCGGTTTTGGGATCGGTCCACGCTTAAATGCGATTGGGCGGTTAGGCGATCCTAATCCAGCAGTAGAACTCATGACTACTTTTGATGATGCCTATGCTCGTGAACTAGCGAATAAATTAGACGAGATTAATAATGAGCGAAAACTAATTGTACAAACGATTACTCAAGAAGCAGCTGACATGCTTTCGGAAGATGCACCAGTTCATGTATTAGCTAAAGAAGGTTGGAATCCTGGTGTATTGGGAATTGTGGCAGGAAATGTTTTAAAACAAACTGGGAAGCCAGCGATTGTTTTATCTATTAATGAAGATGGAACAGCAAAAGGCTCTGGTCGTAGTAATGAATCTCTAGATTTATACGGTATGCTGACGACTATGCGCGAAAATTTCACACACTTTGGTGGTCATGAGGCAGCAATTGGTGTCACTTTACCCAGTGAAAACTTGTCAAGCTTGAAACAGCAAATTGCCATTTATATTGATGAAAATCAGATCGACGTTCAACAGGGAGCCACCCTGTCCATCGATCAAGAGCTTTCCTTTAATGAAGTGAATTTAGCTTTTGTCGAAGAGCTAAAACAGTTGGCACCTTTTGGAACAGATAATCCAGCACCACATTTTTTATTGGAGGAAGCAAAAGTTGCCCAGTTGAAAACTATTGGTGCTGAGCAGCAACATGTGAAATTCATGCTGACAAATGGCGACAAACAGTTAGATGTCATTGGTTTCGGCTTTGGTTTGAAATCTGAAGAATTACAACAGGAGAATACTCGTTTTGTCGGTGACTTAGAAGTTAACGAATGGAACGGACAAAAGAAAGTTCAAATGAAGCTGCTTGATTTTGCAACAGAAGGCTTACAGGTTATTGACCGTCGAGCGAAGCATAGCTGGAATCAGCCCGTAGAAACAGTTAGTACGCTGTATTTGGCTTTTCATGAGAGAAGTCGGGAGGTGCTTTCAAGTTCGTTGCAACAACATGTGCAGGTCTATCAAGAAACACGTCTTTCTGAGTATGCGGAATATCGGCAGTTAGTAATTGTTGATTGTCCAAGCGATCAAGAAACCATCAAGTCTTTAGTGAACCATGGTAAGTTTGAACGAGTTTACCTGTTTCTTTACAGTGCTGATGAAGCGTATCTGAACGGAATGGCAAATCGTGATCAGTTTAAAAGTTTGTATCAATTTTGCATCAAACAACAGCGTGTGGACATTCGCTACAAGTTGAAAAATATTTCAAATTATTTAAGAATATCAGAAAAGCTGTTAGTCTTTATGATTCGCGTGTTTTCTGAATTGAAATTTGTTACAATAGATGACGGTGTTTTGGAAATCGTGCCAAACCCGCAAAATCAATCGATTGAAGAAAGCGACAGCTACAAAGAGCGTTTGAAGCAAATCGAGAGTGAAGAATTTTTATTGATGAGTGACATTCAAACTATAAGAAATTGGCTGAAAAGCTAGGAGGAAATGCAAGATGGATTTAAAAGATTATATTGCCAGTATTCCTGATTACCCGCAAAAAGGAGTTATCTTTCGTGATATTTCACCTTTAATGGCGGATGGAGCTGCTTATCGTGAAGCAACTCGACAAATTGTTGAGTATGCCAGCAAAAAAGAAATCGACATGGTAGTAGGGCCTGAAGCACGTGGATTTATTGTAGGATGTCCGGTAGCTTTTGAACTAGGGGTAGGTTTTGCGCCAGTCCGTAAGCCAAATAAATTACCAAGAGCAACAATTGACGTTGAGTATGATAAAGAATACGGCACAGATATCTTGTCGATCCATAAAGATGCAATCCTACCTGGCCAACGTGTGCTCGTAACAGATGATCTATTAGCAACGGGAGGTACAGTCAAAGCAACTATTGACTTAGTTGAAAAACTAGGCGGAATCGTGGTTGGTTGTGCATTTTTAATCGAATTAGAAGAATTACACGGCAGAGACAAGATTGAAAAATACGATATCTTAACCTTAATGGACTATTAAAACGAAAAAAGCTCGAAAATCAAATGATTTTCGAGCTTTTTTATGCGGATTTGTGATAGTGATGATCGTAGTAATCATAAGATTCTATATAGTAAACCTCTTCAGGTTCTCCATTGTCGTAATAGTCGTCTTCCCAATAGTCTTCTTCTTGCTCGTATTTTTGGGCGTATTTTTTTTCGTCCCATAGCATGAACCAAACGATGAACAAACCAGAGAAGACAACAATCGTAGCTAAGGAACCAAGTTTGCCGATCAACAATCCAACTAACAAAAAACCAATGATTAAGCCAAATCTTCTTACTGCTTTCATAAATAATTCACCCCTAATAGAATATGCGAACAAATGTTTGTATATGTATTATACGAATGTTTGTTCGATTTGTAAAGAAAAAAATTAACCGGATAAAATCCGATTAATAAACGTGGTTTCGATACAAACCGACAACCTTGCCGAGGATAGAAACATTATCTAAAATGATTGGTTCCATCTGGTCATTTTCAGGCTGCAAACGAATATGATCTGTTTCGTGATAGAATCTTTTACAAGTCGCTTCGTTTTCATCGGTCATGGCAATGACAATTTCACCATTAATAGCAGTTGCTTGTTTTTTGACAATAACGTGATCTCCATCATAGATGCCAGCGTTAATCATACTTTCACCGCGAATTGTTAGCATGAAAAGGCTGCCCTCTTCACTAGATAAATCTGGTGGTACTGGGAAGAAATCAGAAGCTTCTTCAACAGCTAAAATTGGTTCACCAGCTGTAACAACTCCCAGCATGGGAATTACCTGAGGTTGAGCACCAATTTTTTCAAGCCCGGTAATCGTTAATTCAATCGCTCGGGGCTTTGTTGGATCTCGTAGAATCAAGCCTTTTTTCTCTAAACGAGCTAAGTGTCCGTGAACAGTGGAGGTAGACGAAAGGTTCACTGCTTCACCTATTTCACGAACAGTTGGGGGATAGCCTTTATTTTCAACGCGTTCATGAATAAAACGCAGAACTTCTAATTGTTTTGTTTCGGTTCGTTTTGCCAATGCGCTCACCTTCTTTTCTTTTTTTTCAGTTTAGCATAATTTTTTTGATAAATCAAACAAGCGTTCGCTTTTTTTGCTTTTTTTTCCTAGACATTTTAAGGTATAATAGGGAACGGAAGCGAGGTGCATAAAATGATTTCGGATGAAAAAATTGCTCGTATCAATGAATTGGCAAAAAAGAAGAAGTCTGAAGGACTGACAAATGCTGAAGAAAAGGAACAAAAGGTTTTACGAGAAGAATATTTATCAACTTTTCGCAGCGGCATGCGCCATCACATTGAAGGAATGAAAATCGTTGATCCTGATGGAAAAGACGTCACACCAGACAAGCTGAAGAAAATTCAGCAGCAAAAAGGCTTACACAATCGAAAATAATTTGAATATTTGCTATTTCTGATTGAAAACGATAATTAAATCGGTTACAATGAATGTGGAATAAAAGTATTTATCACCGAAAAGGAGGACGAATTATTTTGTTTGATAAAATTGATCAGTTAGGTGTTAACACGATCCGTACATTAAGTATTGAAGCAATACAGAAGGCTAACTCTGGGCATCCAGGTTTACCCATGGGGGCTGCGCCAATGGCATACGCTCTTTGGACTAAGCATCTAAATGTAAATCCGGCTACGTCATTAAACTGGCCTAACCGAGATCGTTTCATCCTATCTGCAGGTCATGGTTCTGCAATGTTATATAGCCTGTTGCATTTAGCAGGTTACCAGGTAACGATTGATGATTTGAAAAGCTTTCGTCAGTGGGAAAGTAAAACGCCAGGACATCCTGAATTTCAACATACAGATGGTGTCGAAGCAACAACTGGACCATTAGGACAAGGTATTTCAATGGCAGTAGGTATGGCAATGGCTGAAGCACATTTAGCTGCAACTTATAACCGTGACAGCTTCAATATAATGGATCATTACACTTATACAATCGTCGGTGATGGAGACTTAATGGAAGGTGTTTCTCAAGAAGCTAGCTCAATGGCTGGACATATGAAACTTGGTAAATTGGTTGTTTTATATGATTCAAATGACATTTCTCTAGATGGACCAACGAATAAAGCCTTTACTGAAAATGTAGGTGCGCGTTATGAAGCATATGGCTGGCAACACATTCTTGTAAAAGATGGTAATGATTTAGAAGCAATCAGCAAAGCGATCGAAGAAGCAAAGGCTGAAACTGAAAAGCCGACTTTGATTGAAGTTAAGACTGTAATCGGTTTTGGTGCACCAAAAGAAGGAACTTCTGCTGTTCATGGAGCTCCAATTGGGGACGAGGGTATCACAGCTGCTAAAGCAGTTTATGGTTGGGAATATCCTGATTTTACAGTGCCTGATGAGGTTGCTGAACGCTTTAAAGCAGATATGCTTGATAAGGGTGCTGAAGTAGAGGGTCAATGGAATGACATGTTCAAGAACTACGAAAATGCGCATCCAGAATTGGCGAAACAATTCAAAGACGCTTTTGCTGACAAATTACCAGAAAACTGGGTAGAAAGTTTACCAGTCTATGAAGAGGGTTCAAGCCAAGCGAGCCGCGTATCAAGTAAAGAAGTTATCCAAGCAGTTGCTAAAGCTGTACCAACAGTTTGGGGAGGCTCTGCTGACTTATCTGGCTCTAACAATACAACAATTGCAGATGAAGAAGAATTTCAACCTGGTTCTTACCAAGGTCGTAACATTTGGTTCGGAGTTCGTGAATTCGCTATGGCTGCGGCAATGAACGGGATTCAATTGCACGGTGGCACTCGCGTTTATGGCGGAACATTCTTTGTATTTACTGACTATCTTCGTCCAGCAATTCGTATGTCTGCAATCCAAAACTTACCTGTGACCTATGTGTTAACTCACGATTCTGTTGCGGTTGGGGAAGATGGACCAACTCACGAGCCAATCGAACAATTAGCTAGTGTACGATGCATGCCGAATGTTCAAGTGATCCGTCCTGCAGATGGCAATGAAACTTCTGCTGCTTGGAAAGTTGCATTAGAATCAACTGACAAACCAACTTTACTTGTCTTAAGTCGTCAAAATTTGCCAGTATTGCCAGGAAGTAAAGAGATTGCAGTAGAAGGCGTTGCTAAGGGCGGGTATGTCATTTCTAAAGCTGCATCTGACACACCAGATGGTATCCTGATTGCTACTGGTTCAGAAGTGAATCTAGCGGTTGAGGCACAAAAAATCTTGAAAGAACAAGGTAAAGATGTTTCAGTGGTCTCTCTGCCTAGCTTTGATTTATTTGAAGCACAAGACGAAGCTTACAAAGAATCTGTACTGCCAAAAGCAGTAACTAAACGAGTAGCAGTGGAGGCTGCTTCATCATTTGGTTGGGAACGTTACATTGGCTATGCAGGTAAAATGATTAGCATTGATCATTTTGGTGCTTCAGCGCCTGGTGATTTTGTTTTAGAACAATTTGGCTTCACAGTAGAGAACGTAGTTTCTACTTACAACGAGCTGTAAGAATTAATAAAATGATCAAGTGCAGAGATTTATTTCTGCACTTTGTTTTTTTGTTACACATATTACGCTGATTTAACAAATGAGTGAAGAAGCTATGTTTAAATTGTTTAAGAAAATATTATAGCGTATAATTTTATTGTGACCAGATCTGAAGAATTGAAGCAAGGGATATTTGGAGGTAAATAATGAGCCAATTTAAGACTCGCAGTGAAAGACATACATATGAAAAGCAGCAACGACAAAAGAGAGTGAAACGTATCATGCCTGTATTGGGTACAGCTTTGGCTGTAACACCAGTGGCAATGGGAATGAATACTGTCAAAGCTGCCGCAGCTGAAACAGGGCAAACGCAAGACCAAGGAGCCTTTATTGAGCAACTAGGTGCCTCAGCTATGCAAGTATCTGCATCAAATGACTTATATGCGTCAATTATGATCGCGCAAGCACTAGTTGAAACGGGTTTCGGCTCTTCAACTTTATCTGCAGCACCTTATTATAATCTTTTTGGTGTGAAGGAATACAATGGCGGACCAAGCGTTTATATGAATACACAAGAATACCTAAACGGGCAATGGGTAACTATGTCAGAGCCTTTTGCAGTATATGGCAGTTATGCAGAATCATTTTTAGATCATGCCAATATTATGCGTAATTCTTATTATGCAGGAGCTTGGAAGAGCCATACATCAAGTTATCAGGATGCAGCTGCCTATTTAACAGGTCGCTATGCAACTGATCCAGGCTATGCTGGTAAGCTGATTTCCTTGATTCAGATGTACAACTTGACACGTTTCGACACTCCAGGAACTGGTACTGCCGTTCAAACGTCCGCAGTTGCTGAAGCGCAAACGCAGCAAGCTCAGGCGGCTCAAACGCAAACTCAAGGAACTACCCAAGCTACTGGACAATCTTATACTGTTCAAAATGGTGATTCGCTTTGGGCAATCGCCCAGCATTTCGGAATTAGTGTAGATCAGTTGTTAGCAAACAATGGACTAAGTTTGGATTCCACTCTTATGCCAGGACAACAATTAGCAGTATAATCTGAAAGAAGCTGAGAAGCTTCTTTTTTTTGCAAACTTTATCTTACCAGTTAAAATTAATCAGTTTTTTATTTACTTTTTTTAAAGATATCTGCATAGTATTGATTTCAAATTTCAGCTTGTCCCAAATCAATGTTGAGTGCCAGAAAAGTACATGAAAGAAGACGATAAAATAAAACTAAACATTGTGGGTAAAGCAATCATCTCTGGTCCTTTTTAGAGATAGATTCAAAGTTCAATACAGGGAAATTTGATGAGAAGTTTTATAGTAGGCACCTAAATTTTATTTAAATGGTGACTCTGTGTCTGTTGGTACCTTAGAATAAAACAATTGAGAGGTATTCATTTTGAATTAGTAATACACAGGAAAAAGTCCGGCCAGTAAATGAGGCAGTTCACTTAAACACTATTCTAGCATGAGGACTTAACAAGAAAAAAAAAAAACTTGACAGAATGATTTTTGCATAGTACATTAATAATGAAATCGATATCATATAGCTTGAAAAATTTTTCTTTCTAAGTAAAAAAGTTACCGAAGTTAAACGTAATAGTAAAGTCGAATTTTTTAAACATTAAACTGGTATCGATATCATAAAAATTACACGGGAACTGTTTATGAATGATTTTGAGAAATATGATTCTCAAAGATCCGTTAATAAAAAACGGATCAAAGTAAGACTTTTTTGTGGTATCGATATCACTAAGTGGAGGACGATCATGGAAAAAGAAAAGAATTGGTGGAAAAAGGAAATCATTTATCAGATTTATCCGAAGAGTTTCAAGGATTCTAATCATGATGGAATCGGTGACTTAAAAGGAATTATCGAAAAGCTGCCTTACTTAAAAGAACTAGGAGTAACAACTCTGTGGATTTGTCCAATTTTCTCTTCGCCGATGGTGGATAATGGGTATGACATCGCCGATTTTGAAGACATTAATCGTCAGTTTGGCACGATGGAGGATGTGGATCTTCTGCTGGCTGAGGCTAAGAAATTTGATTTGAAAGTAATGCTGGACCTAGTGATTAATCACACGTCGGATGAACATGTTTGGTTTCAGAAAGCCTTAGCTGATAAGGACAGCCCTTATCGCGATTATTACATTTTCAAGGAAGGTAAGGAGCCGCCGAACAATTGGCGCTCGATCTTTGGTGGTTCAGTATGGGAAAAGGTACCTAATGAAGAGTGCTATTATCTGCATGTTTTCGACAAACGTCAGCCAGATTTAAACTGGGAAAATCGTGAGATGCGCCAAGAGTTGTATGCTATGATTAATCGTTGGCTGGAAAAAGGAATCGCGGGTTTCCGTATTGATTCTATTACTTTTATCAAAAAGGATCAAGATTATGGTAGTCTGCCAGCAGATGGAGTAGATGGATTAGTTTCCTGTAAAGAAAAAACCCGAAATCGTCCAGGAATTGAGATCTTTCTGCACGAGCTAAGAAGGGAAACTTTTGATAAACACAATTGCGTTACGGTCGGCGAAGCGCCAGGTGTTAGCTATGAAGAATTTCCAACCTATGTCGGAGAAGACGGATATTTTTCAATGATTTTTGATTTTCATTATGCCGACATTGATGTGGAATCAGGTTCTGATTGGTTTAAACGAACGAATTGGACTACAGTCGAGTTTAAGGACCTGCTGATGCAATCACAAGCAGCACTGCAAAATGCCGGTTGGGGAGCGAATTTTATTGAAAATCATGATCAACCTCGAGCTTTGTCAAAATTCGTTGCACAAGAATTCCAATCAGCAAATTCTGCTTTAGGTTTAGGGGCCATGTACTTTTTCTTGAGAGGAACTCCCTTCATTTATCAAGGTCAAGAACTAGGGATGGTGAATGCCGAAAGAACATCTATTTCACAGTTTGATGATATCTCAAGCATTGATAACTATGCTCGCAGTATAAAGGAAGGTTTTTCTGAAAAAGAAGCATTACGCTTTGTTAATCAAAGAAGTCGCGATAATTCTAGAACACCTATGCCTTGGAACGATAGTCAGTATGGTGGTTTTTCAGATCAAAAGCCTTGGTTGTCGATGACAGAAGAATATCCTAAGGTAAACGCCATAGGTAATTCAGTTTTCAAAGGGTATAAAAAAATGATCTCTTTACGACAGCAATCAGCTATTTCGGATATTTTACAAGTTGGTGATATTGCATTTATTGATAATCTGCCTGAAGCTGTAATTGGCTATCGACGAATAGCAAAAACAGGAAGTCTGATTTCTTATACGAATTTCAGTTCTGAAAAGGTTGTGTTTGAGTTAGAGAAACCAATCAACAAGCTACATTTTGATTCGCATAACAAAACATTTTCAGGAACAAAGATTGAATTATTGCCTTACCAAAGTATTTTGATTATCGAATAAAAAGGGAGTGTACAACAATGGCGATGGATTACAAAAAAATTGGGGATGAGATTGTTGAAATTGTTGGGAAAGACAATATTCTATCAATGACTCATTGTGCTACTCGTTTAAGATTGGAAGTGAAGGATCGGGCGGCGATTGATGATAAGAAGACCCAAAATGTTGATCAGGTGAAAGGTGTTTTCTTTAATGCTGGTCAGTATCAAATCATTTTAGGAACCGGGACAGTCAATAAAGTTTATGACGCATTAATTCAAGATGATGATGAACTGAGACAAAGGGAAACTAGCCTGGAATCAATTAAGCGTGAAGGGAATCCTGTCAAACGAGGAATTCGAACTTTAGCTGACATTTTTATTCCAATTATTCCGGGTATTGTAGCAACTGGGTTATTTTTAGGTCTTAAAGGTGTAATATTAAACGAAAACGTACTAGGGTTTTTCGGAACATCGACTGCTCAAATTCCTGAATATATTTTAACTTTAATGAATGTTCTGACGGATACAGTCTTTGTTTTCCTGCCAGCTTTAATTTGCTGGTCAGCCTTCAAAAAATTTGGTGGTACTCCAATCATTGGTTTTGTAATTGGGTTAATGTTGGTGTCGCCGATGCTGCCAAATGCCTACTCGGTGGCTGATATTAATAGTGGCATCGAACCATTGATTGCTTTTGGCTTTATTCCGATTGTTGGTTATCAAGGAAGTGTGTTGACAGCTTTAGTAGTAGGTATTTTAGGTGCTAATTTAGAAAAGCGTTTACGCAAGGTAATGCCCGCTTCACTGGACCTGATGTTCACTCCTTTTGTTGTTATCATGGGTATGCTGTTAATGGGATTATTGGTGCTAGGTCCATTGTTGCATTATGTTGAAGCTGGCTTAGTCGTTTTAGTAAAAGCATTGATTCATATTCCTTTCGGATTAGGCGGACTGGTTATTGGCTTTTTGTATCCATTAGCAGTTATGACCGGAATGCACCACTTGTTTATAATGATTGAGACTAGTTTATTAGCCCAAACTGGATTCAATCCCTTGATTACATTATGTGCCATGTATGGCTTTGCTAACGCAGCTGTTTGTTTTGCAATAAGTACTAAAGCAAAAAACAAGAAAATAAAAGTTATTGGTACTAGTGCTGGTATTACCCAGTTGCTAGGAGTTAGTGAACCGGCTTTGTTCGGGATAACGATTCGTTATGGAACTAAACCGTTAATCGTTATGTTAGGTTGTTCTGCATTAGGAGGCGCACTCTTATCTGTGTTAGGTGTACAAGCTAATTCTTATGGTTTAGCAGTTATTCTTTCACCTTTAATGTATATTTATGAGCCATCTCAGTTTGTTACCTATATAGTTGTGGGTCTGCTGATATTTATTCTGGCTTTCGTAATTACGTATCTTTTTGCAGTCCCCGAAGAGGTAATGATACCAGAAGAAGCTTTAGCGGAAGAGTGAAAACATGGAATGGACTAGGAAAGAACGATATCGACCATATAACTCTGTAGATCGAGTGGAGTTAGAGAACTTAAGTCACAAAGCTGCTGCTAGTGTCTGGCGGCAAGCCTTCCATATATAACCTAAATACGGCCTTTTAAACGATCCTAATGGGTTTGGCTGGTTTGAAGGGAAATATTCATCTGTTTTATCAGTGGTTCCCTCTAGGAGCTATCCATGGCTTAAAACACTGGTATCACGTGACGAGTATGGATTTAGTGAATTGGAAAGATGAAGGAGTAGCTTTGACACCGAAATATGATCACGAGTCTCACGGTATTTTTTCAGGCAGCAGTTTAGCAAGTAAAGATAAACTTTATTTGTTTTACACTGCAAACAAACGGGATTCTGATTGGGTGCGCCACTCTTCTCAAGCCTTGGCGTGGATAAATAAGGACGGATCAATCGAAAAAACTGGAAAAACCGCTGATTCCTAAACCGCCAGAAGGTTACACAGATAACTTCAGAGATCCTATAGTGTTGAAGCATGAGAGAATATACTATATGTTTGTTGGTGGTCAAACTGACGAACAAACTGGTTGTATATTGACCTACCAAAGTAACGATCTCTCTAATTGGCTCTTTAAAGGACCTTTGGAAATAAACGTTGAAAGACTTGGATTTATGTGTGAATGCCCAGATGTGTTCTCGATAGATGGGAAAGATCTACTAATGCTGTCTCCCCAAGGATTATCATCAAAGGGGCATCAATTCCAAAATGTTTATCATTCCGGATTTTTCATTGGTGAACATCAGATAGCAGAAAATATATTTAGAACTGCAGGTGAGTTTAAAGAGTTAGATTGCGGCTTTGATTTTTATGCGCCACAAACTACTTTAGGGCCTGATAATCGACGAATTTTAATTGGTTGGATGGGTTTGCCCGACACGATTTATCCAGCTGATGTGGATGGTTGGGCTAATTGCTTGACCATTCCTAGAGAGCTTTCGATTAAGCAAAATCGTCGGATTCAAAAGCCAGTTGCTGAACTTATGAAGCTTCGTCAAGAGGCTTATCAAATAGAAGTTGAATTAGTCAGTGAGCAACTGGAGATAGCGAATGCAAATGGAAGGCCTGTTGAAATCCATCTGATTTTGACTAACGTCGGGTGTGAGCAGGCGGGAATTAAGTTTAATGTGAGTGAATAAGAAGAGACAGTTTTCTTGCTTAATTTCGCAGAAGGACACTTAGTTTTAGATCGAACCTTAGCAGGGCAGCCGATTGCGGAAGATTATGGAACGATTAGAAGAAAACCTTATATGGAAACAACGGTTGAGCTGACTTTATTTATTGATACTTCTTCAGTAGAAGTATTCGTGAATCAAGGCGAGACCGTATTCACCAGTCGTTTATTTCCTAATCAGGATAGTCAAGGCTTAAAGTTGTTTGCTGAAGATGGAGGCTGTAAGTTTGTTGCAACGGTTTGGTCGCTAGGTTCTGAATTTTCCAAAGAGTCGTCACTAAATTTTTTTAGTAAAAAATGGTGGGTCTTCAAACCTTAATTGTGGATCAACCTTTTTTTACGTTATCAGTTAGCATTTTTGTAAGAAGTGATAACGTATTTCTAGCATATATTTGTTTTTTCGTTTACTATACTTACATAAGGTAAGGGAGGATGCAACGATGACAAAAGTTTTTGATTCCATTTTATCGACAATTGGTCAGACACCTATTGTAAAATTAAAGCGCTTAGCTTCCACTGATATGGCGCAAGTATATGTAAAGGTAGAGTCTTTTAATCCCGGAGGCAGTGTGAAGGATCGTATTGCTTTGAGTATGATTGAACGGGCTGAAAAAGAAGGAAAATTGACGGAAGATGCAACAATTATTGAACCCACCTCTGGGAATACTGGAATCGGTTTAGCAATGGTTGGTGCGGCTAAAGGCTATAAAGTGATTCTAGTAATGCCGGAAACCATGAGTATTGAAAGAAGAAAATTAATGCAGGCTTATGGTGCGGAGCTGATTTTAACACCTGGTCCTAATGGTATGAAAGGCGCAATTGCTAAAGCTGATGAGCTGGCAAAAGAGAATGGTTGGTTCGTCCCTTCACAATTTGAGAATCCGGCCAATCCTGCAATCCATGAAAAAACGACAGCCCAAGAAATTGTCGATACCTTCGGCAATAGTGGATTGGATGTTTTCGTGGCAGGAGTCGGAACGGGCGGAACAATTACTGGTGTCGGCCGAGAACTGAAACGCGTCTATCAACAAATCAAAATCGTTGCAGTTGAGCCGGAAGAATCACCCGTATTAGAAGGCGGCCAGCCAGGACCTCACAAGATTCAAGGAATTGGTGCGGGTTTCATCCCGGCCAACCTGGATACCTCAGCATACGATGAGGTTGAAGCAGTCAAGGGGACCGAAGCGATGGAAATGGCTCGCGAGCTAGCTAAGCAAGAAGGCATCTTGGTTGGTATTTCTTCAGGTGCTGCTTTGAAAGCAGGATTGGATTTAGCGAAAACAATGACGAATGACAAAAAGGTGTTAGTTCTGCTTCCTGATAGTGGAGAACGTTACCTGTCAACGGAATTGTTTAAATATGATGACTAATTTTTGGGTATTTGTGAAGTTTTAACATTTTCTCTAGCTTTTATAATTGAAGAGTAGTATTATTTAAGAAAGATTATAAGGGGGAGGGATATATTATGGCAGAACAAACTGTAGCACATGCGATTGAAGGACTTAAAGAATCGAATGTACGAATCACACCACAACGTTATGCGATCTTAGAATTTCTAATTGAGCATCGCAGTCATCCCACGGCAGACGAAATTTTTAGAGCTTTGGAAAGTCGTTTCCCAAATATGAGTGTGGCAACAATCTATAATAATTTGCGAAAATTTGTTGAAATCGGTATCGTGCAAGAAATGAGCTATGGAGATGCGGCAAGTCGGTTTGATTTTGGTGTACAAAAACATTATCATGCGATTTGTACAGACTGTGGCAAGATCGAAGACTTTTTCTATCCAGGTTTAGAAGACGTTGAGATGGCTTCCAGTGAATTGACTGGATATCAAATTAGCGAACACCGGTTAGAAGTTTACGGAGTTTGCCCTAATTGTCAAAAGAAAGGATAAGTCGTTTCGACGATTTATCTTTTTTTCTTTATGAAAGGTTTCATTATAGACTGAAAAGAGAACAGCAATTATTTCGTCGTTTTAATTCACAGTCTGTGTCTTTTGCTACCTAGAGCTAGTGGGTAAGACAACTAAAGAAGAAGTGGGGACATTGTTCTTGAGACGATGTCTTTTTTTGTTTCCCTGAATACATAGAGTATTGTTGTAAAATATTTTTCCAGTGAGATCGATTATAGTACAAATAGATATTTTGAAAAAGAGACTACAATATATGAAATAACGTACTTTTTGTTTATGAAGTGCAAGATAATCTCGTGAGAAGAAATCCAAATCAATTATCCTTTAACGACAAAATATCTTTATCTTTAAAATTTGTTATATTATTCAATTGATTTTGATTCGATTAAAAAAATGAATTATCTTGCATATATCTTATAGCTTTCTTTTTTTAAGTTATTTTCTGTTTTCATGCGAAAAAAATAGAAAAAAAGAGCAAAGCTATGATATCATAGAAGTGTAAACTAATTTAATTAAATTAGTCAATCTGAGTCGTGATGTTTTTTTATAAATTGGATATTTGCAATTTCTTTTACAGGGAAAAGTATAAGGTAAATAGGGTTGTAGTCGATTAGGAATAAAAAATAACTATATGGGGTGAATCGTTTTACAAGAATAGAAAAATCAGTTGCAACGACCAAAAGCTAAAGCTTTGCAGCCATTAGAAGTGATTCCTGAGTTTTTTTGCTGACCTGTTTTTGAAAACTTCCGAACTGTCGATATGCAGTGGAGAGGGGAATATACTATGAAAAATGCTAAGGTAGCATATTGGTGGACGCTCATTTTACTGGTTCCATTTTGTTTTTCAATACTGGCCTTTTTTTTAGGAGAGACAGTGTCAGCTCAAGAGGATGTCACACATAAAACCATTATCTCAGAATTTGAAATGCAATCTGATGATGCAAAGCGAATCAATAAAGACAATCCTATCAAGATAAAAAACATTATTCTAGCGAATGACAAAAAAAGTGCCCTTCAAGAAAACGAGGCGGGAAACAGCTTTTCCGGTGATAATCTAAAACCAAAGCCAGCTTCAGTTGAAGTAGGATTGAAGGTACGAAATCAATTAATAGGACGCCCATTGACTGCGAAGGAATTTGAATTTGAATTGTATGATGAAGCTGGGAATTTGCTAGAAACGCAAGCTAATGATGAAACAGGTGAGATCACCTTTTTGAAAAGAGAATTTCGGGATACAGGAATTTACTATTACACCATTGTCGAAAAAGCAGGATCAGAATCAGAAATAATTTATGATGCAAAAAAGGTGACGGCTATCATCGAAATAGTTGAAGAAGATGGACAACTGTTAAGCAGTGTAACTTATAAAGACAATGATCAAAAGGACAATATTTCAGAAAAATTTATCAATAGTTATCATGATAATTCATCCCCAACAGGGAGCCTCTTACTTAAGAAGATCGATAGTAATTCTGAGGAACCTTTGGCAAACTCAGTTTTTCATTTGTATAATTCAACTAATCAGCGGGTCAAGGAAAACGAAGTCATTCAAACCGGATCAGATGGGACCATTGAAGTAAAGAATCTGCCCTGCGGTGAATATCTTATCTATGAAATTAATGCTCCAAAGGGATATCAGATTGGTAAAGACCCAGAAAAGATAATCATCAACGAAGAAAACGCCCATCAGAAGAAACTGGTTTTTAATCGAGGTCCTAAGGTTAAGGAAGGCATTATCTTAACCAAAAGCGATAGTGTCACCAATAAGAAACTTAGAGGTGCAGAATTTATCCTCTGGGATGCTTACGGAAAAGAGATAATCACGGAAGATGATCTGGTAACCGATGAGAATGGAATCCTGCATATCGGTCGTTTGCCGTCAGGTACTTATTCATTAGTCGAAACGAAGGCACCCAGTAACTATCTTTTAGACGAAACGCCATTGATATTCAATGTTACTGAAGAGAATAACCTGATCGAGTTGACGAAAAAGAACAAAAAGATTCCGGAGCTGATTCAAACAGTTCAAAACAATTATTCCAGCAAAGCAGCCTCAAAGAGTATTCCAATTGCTGCATCCGGAATAGGGAAGACTTCCCCTGCATCGGGAACAAAATCAGATTGCATTTTGTGTTTTATTGGTTTTTGTTTAGTTGTTGGTATATGGGTATGGACTAAGAAAAAAATTGATGATTATTTGACCTCATAAACCTATTCTGTTTTTAGACTAGTTTCTAATAGAAGAAACTAGTCTTTTTGTGAATGAATAAGGTAAAAACTTAGCGAATTTCCATATTTAGGACAAAGAATCTTAATGCTTAATCTACGGCGTTTTTTAGTTGAACATTTAATAAAACGCTTGAATAGTTTCGATAAAATGATAGAAAATGCAAATCTGTGAGCAAAATAGATAGGGAATTCGCTCTATTCTGCTATACTTATTGTGCAAATAATTGCAAACTAATAATGGTTACAAAGAAAGAGGGATATAGATGAAAGTCGTAGTTGTCGGATGTACCCATGCTGGTACTGCAGCAGTAAAAAATATTTTAGCAACTCATCCAGAAGCTGAGGTTACTGTTTTTGAACGTAATGATAATATTTCGTTTTTGTCATGCGGAATTGCTTTATACGTCGGTGGCGTTGTGAAAGACCCTGCAGGATTGTTCTATTCAAATCCTGAAGAATTAGCTTCTTTAGGTGCGAGTGTGAACATGGAGCATGATGTAACAAACGTTGATACTGAAGGCAAAAAAGTTACAGCAAAAGATTTAAAAACCGGCGAAGAAAAAATCGTCGATTATGATAAATTGGTAATGACTACTGGCTCTTGGCCAATTATTCCGCCAATTCCAGGTATTGAATCAAAAAATGTTTTATTATGCAAAAACTACAACCAAGCCAACAAAATTATTGAAGAAGCAAAAAGCGCACAAAAAGTTGTCGTAGTTGGCGGGGGCTATATTGGAATTGAATTAGTAGAAGCTTTTGCAGAATCTGGCAAGGATGTTACCTTAATTGATGGTCTGCCTCGTATCTTGAACAAATATTTGGATCAGCAATTCACAGACCTGTTAGAAAAAGAACTTGAAGACCACGGCGTAAAACTAGCTTTGGGCGAAAACGTTAGTGAGTTTGTAGCAGATGAAAACGGTGCAGTGAAGCAAGTTGTTACACCAAGTGCCCAATTCGATGCTGACATGGTTATCTTGTGTGTTGGTTTTAGACCAAATACTGATTTGTTGAAGGGCAAAGTAGATATGCTTCCAAGTGGAGCAATCCAAGTCAATGACTATATGCAAACTAGCAATCCAGATATTTTTGCTGCTGGTGACTCGACTGTGGTTCATTATAACCCGACTCATAAAGACAGCTATATACCTTTAGCAACCAATGCTGTTCGCCAAGGTATGCTAGTTGGTCAAAATCTAACAGAACAAAAAATGAAATACCGCGGTACTCAAGGAACTTCTGGCTTATACTTATTTGGCTGGAACATCGGTTCAACTGGTTTAACGAGTGAAGGCGCGAAAATGCAAGGAATTGATGTAAATGTTACTTTGATCGAAGATAACTATCGCCCAGAATTCATGCCGACGACTGAAAAGATTCTAATGGAATTAGTCTCAGAAAAAGGGACTAACCGTATCGTTGGTGCTCAATTTATTTCTAAGTACGACATTACTCAATCTGCTAACACTATGTCAGTTGTGATCCAAAATGAAATGACTGTTGAAGATTTAGCATTACAAGATTTCTTCTTCCAACCTCATTTTGACCGTCCTTGGAATTACTTAAATATTTTAGCCCAAGCAGCTTTAGAAAAAATTAATCAATAAGACGACTAAACAACTGAGGTCTGGACCTAGGATTTTTCCTAGGTCCTTTTACTATTGAAGCCAAAAAAGGAGCTTTTTTTCTAATGAAAAGCTATCTTGGATATCTGAATTATTTAGTGTACACTAGGAAAGAACGGAGGCAGTAAAATGATTTCACTTGAAGAATATTTAGCGAGCGGGCAAACAACCGTGTCGAATCTTTTTTTGACGAATTACGCGCGCTTAGGGCTTTCAACTTTTGAATGTATGCTTTGGCTGCAGCTTTCAGCAGCTAACCAAAAGGGAAACGATTTTCCTGATTTGGGAAGAGTAGCCGATGCCATGGGGATTGGCACTGAGAAAGCCTATGACCTGTTAGGTGATTTAATAAATAAAGGTTTTGTTGCTCTGGAAACAACTCAGGATGAGAATGGCCGAAAAAAAGATTGTTACAACCTTCTGCCTGCTTATGATCGATTAGCCATCTTAAGAGAACAGGAACGTTTCCAAGAAGAACAGGAAACCGAAGAGCAGGCAATTAAGAAGATGTATCAATCCTTCGAGCAGGAATTCGGCCGACCGCTTTCTGCGATCGAATATCAACGAATTGGTCAGTGGCTGGACGAAGATCATTATGCACCAGATTTAATTGCTCTAGCCCTACGAGAAGCAGTTTTGAATCAAGCTTACAATTTAACCTATATCGATCGAGTACTGCTGAGTTGGGAACGAAAAAACATCCGTACCAAGCAGCAGGTAGAGGAGGAACAAAAACGTCGCAAACAGATTCTGTTGCAAAAAGAAGAAGTAAAGAGCTCCGAAGAGTTGCCGAAAGTATCGTTGTACAATTGGCTGAAGGAGAATGATTCAGATGCTAAGTAAAGAAAGAACAATGGAAGCTATTTCGCGAATGTACGAAATGTTTCCTGAAGCTCACGGTGAATTGGTTTCAAATAATCCTTTCCAGCTTTTGATTGCAGTGATTTTGAGTGCGCAGGCAACTGATGTATCGGTGAACAAAGCAACTCCAGCGCTTTTTGCTGCTTATCCAACCCCTGAAGCATTAAGTCAGGCACCGATTGAAGGGATTATTGAAAAGATCAAAACTATCGGTTTGTATCGTAACAAGGCAAAAAATATCAAAGCCTGCTCGGAAATGCTGCTGATGGAATATAATGGTGAGGTTCCTAAAACCCGAGAAGAGCTCATTAAATTACCGGGTGTGGGCCGTAAAACAGCCAATGTTGTGTTGGGAGATGCATTTGGTATTCCGGCAATCGCCGTAGATACTCACGTGGAACGAGTTAGCAAACGTCTGAGAATCTGTAAATTGAAGGCTAGTGTAACAGAAGTAGAAGATGTGCTGATGCGTAAAGTACCTAAAGAGTTGTGGGTAAAAACCCACCATACTATGATCTTCTTTGGCCGCTATCATTGTTTGGCTCGAGCCCCTAAATGCAATATTTGCCCTCTGTTGGATATGTGTCAAGAAGGCAAGGAACGGATGCGGATTGCTAAGTAGAAACTGAATTTCCTAAAAAGATCAAAACTAAAAAGACCTCAGAAACTTGTAAAAAGTTTCTGAGGTCTTTGCTTTGTCTATTGTGAAGCAGGAGGTGTTTGATTACCTCCTTGATTGTTATCTCCACCGGTGCCACCATCACCGCCAGTGCCTGGATCAGGCGGCTGAGGAGTGCTGCTGTCCGGAGTCTGACTTGGTTCTGTTACCGGATTAGATGGTGTCGTTTCTGATGGAGTCACTGGTTCCTGTGAGGAAGAAGGTGTTGTTTCTTCTCCAGAAAAAGAGCTGGACGGTGTCGTCGTGCTCGGAACCGTATAATTTGGCGTATTATTATAATTATTGTAGTAAGAAGAACTTGGTGCTTGATATTGAGTAGAGTTTGACCCCTTAACATAAAGTTCATTGCCGACTCTTACTAGATCGTCTGGGAAGTCCCAGTCCACATTGGGAACACTTGATGACACATATTGCATTAATTCTCGATAAACATCCGATGCAATCATGTCAGACTGCGAGGTAATTGGCTGCTGTCGATCATTATAACCAGTCCAAACAGATATAGCATAGTTAGTGGTATATCCGCTAAACATAACGTCAGGTGAAATACTGCCATAATGTGGTATCTTGGCTAATTCATCATCGGTATAGTTAGACGTGCCGGTTTTACCTGCTTGAATTAAGGACGGAATTCGGGCATTTGTTCCAGTCCCTTGAGTGATTACATCCTTTAAGATATCAGTTACCATATAGGCCGTATAAGGCTCCATTGCCTTTTCGCCATCGCTCTTGAATTCTTCTTCTGTGCCATCCTGATAAACAATCTTGTTTACATATTGTGGTTCAAAATAAGTTCCGCCATTGGCAAAAGCAGCATAGGCGGCTGCCATTTTCTCAGTTGAGATTCCATATTTTGTTCCATCCTGGGTTTCAGTATTGCTAGAAATCGCATTTGACATCAAAACATCCTTGTACTCAATGCCTAATTTCTTCATAAATTCAGCAGATCGATCCGTTCCGACTTCATCGAGAAGCTTCACAGCAGGTACGTTTCTTGATTCATATAACGCTCTGCGGAGAGTAATGTTGCCGTAGTAACTGTTGTCCCAGTTCGTTACTGGTGTCTTGGTACCTGGATAATTGTACGGTGCATCTTGAATATAGGTTCCTGTTGATTTTTGCAAATATTCAAAGGCTGGACCGTAATCGGTAATTGGTTTCACTGTTGAACCAAAATCGCGAGCCGTAGTAACAGCTAAATTAAGTCCTAAAGTCACGTCATCAGCAATTTTACGTCCCCCGATTTGGGCAGTAACTTTACCGGTATTAACATCAACCAGTGTTGCGGCTACCTGGAATTGATCATCAGGGAATTGAATATACTGATCGGTATTGACGATGTCGTATAATTCTTTTTGGGTATTCAAATCCAAATTAGTATAAATCTGCATACCATCAGTATAAACATCTCGACCAGTTTTACGCTGCACTTCATTAATTACTTCCTTCACGTAGTTATCAGTAACCTTCAATTCTTCATTGTTAGGCTCTAATGTCTGCAAACCAGCTTGGACATCTGAAGCAACTGCTTCGTCGTATTCTTTTTGAGTGATCTTTTTGTTATCCAACATGGTATAAAGTACTGTATCACGGCGTTCTTTGGCAGCATCAGCGTGCTGATAAGGGTCGTAGGCATTTGGTGCTTGGGGCATACCTGCCAGTAAAGCAATTTCAGCAATTGTTAGTTCATTTAGCGACTTGCCATAGTAAGTTTTCGCAGCTGTCTCCATGCCATAGATACCATTAGACATATACACTTTATTAATATAGTAGGTCAAAATTTCTTGTTTCGATTTTTCTCGCTCCAGTTTCAACGCCAGCCAAGCTTCCTGAGCTTTTCGGCGCAGCGTTTGGTCTGAAGACTTGGTAGAGAAAAAGGAAAGCTTAATCAGCTGCTGGGTCAAGGTACTCCCCCCTTGAACACTATCGCTGCTGACGTTATGCAATGCTGAGCCGATAATTCGAATGGGATCGATTCCGCTATGATCAAAAAAGCGGCGATCTTCTACTGAAACAATCGCGTCGTCTAGTTCCTGTGGAATTTCATCGGCTGAAGCAGTTTCTCTTTTTTCTGCGCCTAGATCCAAAAACATTGTTCCGTCGTTCGCATAAAAATTAGACGAAGCTGATGCCTCCAAATTCTTTTCATCGAGACTAGGGGCATCCTTAACATAAAAGAAGAACAGCCCAACTCCGGCTAGCATAACTAAGCATAACAGCCCTACAATTACAGTTAAGATT
Organism: Enterococcus sp. AZ071; assembly: GCF_050499065.1. Taxonomy (NCBI): domain Bacteria; kingdom Bacillati; phylum Bacillota; class Bacilli; order Lactobacillales; family Enterococcaceae; genus Enterococcus; species Enterococcus sp. AZ071. Next base: position 1,050,529 of record NZ_JBIPAS010000001.1, on the reverse strand, counting down.
TTTATGGGCAGATTACTCTTTTTGCCGGTACGTTTGGTGCTGCTTTTTTTTGCTGCCTTTTTCGGTCGTTTCTCTGAACGAGAGGTCTTTGCCATAGTGAGTTACTCCTTTTTACAAATAAATTCATCAACAGCATCTAAATAAGGAATCCGCGGTGCTATTTTTGGATAAATTTCGATTCCTTCTGTTTCGACTTGAGTTAAAGTCATAGATTTCTTTCCGGATGCTTGTTGCTCCCAGAGAGTAATTAATACTTCACTGGACAGAAAGAAACAACGTTGGATGCTGGAAAACCATAATAGGATAAAACAAATACCGCCTTGCTTTGAACAACTCCGCATGTGGTTAATCTGGTGTTCGTGAAAATTCTTAAAAGGGAAAGAAGTTTTGTTCTTAGTTTCTTTGGCTTCAAAGTCCAAATAATATCCCTTATACACACCATTATAGTCAGTTGTGGAGGGTTGTCTAAAATAAGCTTCCTTAATGACCGCTGCACTTCTTCGTGGATAGTCCACTTTAACGATTTGAAGCGGCGTTGGTTTTTTATGAATAACTGCGATATCATGGGTAAGGTAATAATCATTACTATGATTGATGGCTTCCTCAAAATGCATCCCACGATTAGCGAAGTTGGTTCGTTTCGCTGTTTTCGAAGTTTCATTTGCTGTACTATTTGGCGTACTATTGGATGAAAATAATTGACCGTTAGGGTAACGGAAGGCCATGCTTATCACGCTCCTGTTTGACATTATAACAAAAAATTCACTTTTTATCTGAAAGAGAGAAAAAAATATGGCAGAAATTATCAAAAGATTATACATTAGCGGCTATCAGAGCTTTGAAATGGGGATTTTTAATCAAAAAGATCCCCGAGTTGTCGTGATCAAAAAAGCCTTAAAGCGTGAGCTTAAGAATTATTTAGAAAATGGATTGGAGTGGGTCATGACTGGTGGTAACCTAGGCTGTGAGATATGGGCCGGTCAAGTCACGATTGAATTAAAGCAAGAGTATCCTGAGGTGAAGCTGGCGATGGTTCTTCCGTTCCAAGAATTTGGCAGCAAATGGAACGAAGCCAACCAGCTTTTACTGACAGAACTGCAAGGAAAGGCAGATTTCGTGGATTCGGTGAGCCATCATCCTTATCAAAATCCAATTCAGTTTCGAAATTACACTCAATTTATGCTGCAGCATACCGATGGCAGCTTGCTCGTTTATGATGCGGAATTTCCTGGGAAAACCAAATTTTTGCTTTCATCGATTGAAAAGTTTCAGGAACAAAACGACTATTCGCTGCAAACAATTTCGATGGACGATTTAGAAAATTCGTATGATTTCGAGGATAGTGTTTGATTTCCGCAGTCTTATCCGCTATGATAGTTAGGGAAAGCTATAATTAGTAAAGACGTTAATGAGGTGGAAAAATGGCGAACGTAATTTATACTCCTAATGATATCTTGGAACAAGAATTCAAAACAAAGATGCGTGGATACGATCCAATTGAAGTGGATGAATTTTTGGACAATGTCATTAAAGACTACGAAGCATACAATAAGGATTTATTAGCATTAAGAGAAGAAAACGACCGTTTGAAGGCAAAAGTGGATCAATTATCTAAAGCCCAACCGTCTGCAACTCGTGTGAAAGAAGCAGCACCTAAGAGTTCAGCTGTGACGAACTTTGACATTTTGAAACGTTTGTCAAATCTTGAACGTGAAGTATTCGGAAAAAAGCTTTATCAACAAGCTTCAGCGACTCAAACTGCGGTAGACGATATCAAACAAAATTACACGCAGGCAGAAGACGACAACGAAAAAACACGTCAATTTTAATTGATTTTTGCAATTTTCGGGTAATCGCGGCTGTTTTACAGCTGAGGAAAGTCCATGCTCGCACAAGACTGAGATTGTCTGTAGTGTTCGTGCTTAGCGAAACCATAAGCTAAGGTACTCTTATGGAGTAACGGCAGAAAAAAGGGCTAAGGAGTAATCTATGCCTGAGTATTCTTGAAAGTGCCACAGTGACGAAGCATTTTAGGAAACTAAGATGGTGGAACGCGGTAAACCCCTCGAGCGAGCAACCCAAACAACGGTAGGGGCACTTCTTCTAAGGAAATGAACGATGAAGGAGCCGACTTGATCGGAGATAGATGGTTACCACGTGAATCAGCTTCCCTGAGCTGATTCACGTACAGAACATGGCTTACAGAAAATTGCAGGATTTCAGGGTACCTTCCAACTATGTTGAGAAGGTTTTTTTTCTGACAAGGATAAGATGTGTCATTAGACTTTCAACTAAGAGCTCAGCTCTTACATAAGACAAGGAGCAAAATATGAAAAAATATCAATTAATCGCGACAGCGGCTGCCGGTATTGAAGCACTGGTAGGAAAAGAGTTACGAGATTTAGGGATTGATTGCCAGGTTGAAAATGGTCGAGCTCGCTTCGAAGGCGATTTGGAAACTATTGCGACGGCTAACCTTTGGTTGCGTACGGCTGATCGAGTAAAAATCATTGTCGGTGAATTCGATGCCTTCACCTTTGATGAACTATTCGAAAAGGTAAAGGCGTTACCTTGGGAAGATTTTTTGCCAATGGATGCCAAATTCCCCGTAGCGGGACGTTCCATCAAATCAACGCTCTACAGTGTGCCGGATTGCCAAGCTATCACTAAAAAGGCGATTGTTGAACGGTTACGTGAAGTTTACCATCGTCCAGCCCGAGTACCATTGCCCGAAACCGGAGCTTTTTTTCAGTTAGAAGTGGCTTTGCTGAAGGATCATGTTGTATTAACGATTGATACCACAGGTCCTAGCTTATTTAAACGTGGCTATCGTTTGGAAAAAGGCGGCGCTCCATTAAAGGAAAACATGGCGGCGGCATTGATTATGCTGACCAATTGGCGCAAAGATCGTCCATTTTATGACCCAGTTTGCGGTTCAGGCACCCTGTGTATTGAAGCTGCTCTAATTGGCCATAATATCGCCCCTGGTTTTAATCGGGAATTCGTTTGTGAAACATGGGATTGGTTTGGCAAAGAAGTGTTTGAAAAAGTTAGAACGGCAGCGGATGAAGCTGCGGATTATGATAGTGTATTGGATATCACCGGATCAGATATCAATGGACATATGATTGATATTGCTAAGCGAAATGCCGAAGAAATCGGCTTAGGGGATTCGATCACGTTTAAGCAACGGGCGGTTAAGGATTTCCAAACGGATAAAGAATATGGGGTTATCGTAGCAAATCCGCCTTATGGAGAACGTCTAGGCGATGAAGAAAAGGTTCAAGAGCTCTATCATGAAATGGGCCAAGTATTTATCCCTTTAAAAACGTGGAGCAAATATATTTTGACCAGTGATTTGACCTTTGAGAATCACTATGGTGCTAAAGCAACCAAGAAGCGTAAATTATACAATGGCGCGATTCGCACAGATCTCTTCCAATATTGGGGCCAACGTCCACCGAGAAGAGATGCCGAATGAGCGAACAGTTGAGTGCAATCCGCAATTACAGCTATGAAAAGCTGAACAGGGACACGAGCGGCCATGATTTCTTTCATAGTGAACGAGTGGCTAAGATTGCTCTAGCCTTGCAGGAAAAAGAAAACGCAGGAGATGCAGCTGTCATTTGGGCAGCTAGCTACCTGCATGACGTGATTGATGACAAGGTTGTGACTGATCCCCAACAAGAACGCCAAAATATTAGCGACTTTCTAGCTTCGCTGGAGTGGTCCTCTGATCAAATCGCACATGTCCTATCTATTATTGATAATTTGTCTTATTCTCGCGAATTGGAAATGGGAAAGGCGGAGTTGACTTTAGAGGGACAACTTGTTCAAGATGCGGATCGAATTGATGCTCTAGGAGCAATTGGGATTATGCGAACAGCTTACTATGGTGGACATACAGAAAGTCCGCTTTATTTACCCGATGTAGCACCAAAGAATTTCAAGACTAAAGCCGAGTACCGTAAAAAAAGTACAGTCATCAATCATTTTTACGAAAAACTTCTTTTGTTAGAAAAAACTATGAATACAGCCGCTGGAAAAGCAGAGGCCAGATTGCGCACAGAATTCATGCAAACTTTCCTGACGGAGTTTTATGCGGAATGGGACGGAAAGTTATTGACTTCTAATGAAAATGATAAAATGAAGAAACAATAAACTAAATGATGTCTTTATGAACGGGTTTTTCGTATAATGAGGGTATAAAGAAAGGGGATCGACGGATGTTAAATCGACAGATGATACAGCCAGAGAAAATGTTAGCCCTTCTTTCGGACCCAAACGAAGGCCTGTTTGCGATTCGTGGAAAAATGGATATGAAGACCTATCAGGTTTTATTATATAAATACGAGGAAGACTTTTTTCTTTTAAAAAATCCGTACCTGCTTCATCTTTTGATGGACAATCCTCAAAAATATTTGTGGAGTGATCAGGATTTATTAAATAGTATTGAAGAGACACTGGAGAAAAACCAGTATTATCCGGTTTCGAAAGAATGGATTGATTTGGATTTAAAGATACTTAAACAAATCGAAAATGTTGAAATTGAATGGTTTCAAATGGAAGAATAACAGGACGAACCTGTTATTCTTTTTTTCTGAACTGTTGAAACAAAAGAATGAAATTAAGAATAGTCAAAATAATTCCTACGACTAAAGGAATGAATAGTAAATTTTGACTATAGCCAAACGATTGTTTAAATTCTTTTAGGGAATTGACTAAAAGGACTGTCTGACTATAACGATACACTTGGTAACTGAAAGTGGTCAAAAAAACTGAAATCAATGCCAAAACAAAACGTCGGTAATCAGCGTATCTTGTCTTTTTGATGAACCAGAAAACCAGATAAAGAAGGATAAGTCCAATCGGCACACCAAAAGCAAAGGCTGCATTTAACATAACAAGTCTCCTTATTTAATTAATTAAGGTGAAGATACCGCCAAGAAATTATCTGACAGTGATTTTTCAGTCAGTCACAAAAACCAAAGGGTATCTTTATCTACAATTACTAGTTTTCACAATTTAAGGGAATTAGTCAAGTAAATACTTAGTCGTTGTGAAAAAGAAAAAAATTCAGTAAAGTAAGTAGAGGAGGTTTTGTTGATGTCTAGTTATGTTTTTCCTATCAAAACGGCACTGGCTTTTTTTCCGCTGCTGGCCTTGTTAATCACTGCGCCGTTCTTAATTTATTATTACCGCAAATATGGCATCTTAGGAAAAAAACGCAGCCTGATTCTTTATTCCTTTGTCTTCTATCTATTATGTGCCTACTTCTTAGTAATACTACCCTTACCAAGCATTCAAGAAGTTGCTGCTATGACAGGACCTAAATACAATTTGCATTTATTTCAGTCTTGGCAGAATTTTACCAGTCAGACGGTATTACGAATCAACGAGCCTAGTACATATTTGCCAGCTATGCGACAAGGTGTATTTTTAGAGCCTGTTTTCAATATTTTGTTATTATTTCCGTTTGGAGTTTATTGTCGCTATTACTTCCGTTTTTCATGGAAAAAGACCATCGCAGCTAGTTTCTTTTTATCACTTTTTTTTGAGTTGACCCAGTTGAGTGGTTTGTATTTTATTTATCCTAGACCCTATCGATTATTTGATGTGAATGATTTGCTGCACAACACAATAGGAGGAACCTTCGGCTATATTTGTGCACCGCTGTTCACTTTCTTCCTGCCAACGCGCAGTGAATTGGATGAAGAATCGTTGGAAAAAGGTCATAAGGTAACACTTTTACGGCGTGCTGTAGCAGCTGTGATAGACTGGTTCGTAATTGATTTGACTACTGGCCTAGTACAAATAGTACTTGCCTTATTTCCAGCCACCAGTTTTTTAGCAGATACTGTTCGGCTGAGATATCACTTAGGTTGGTTTACCTTGCAGGTAGTTGTTTATTTCATGATTTTGATGTATTTCTGGCAAGGCCAAACGGTAGGGAAGAAAGTCGTACGAATTAAAGTAGAAGAAATAGGCCGTCCGCGAGTTCGTTTTATCTCACTGGTAAAACGATACAGTTTCTTTTATCTGCTGATGTTTATTATCAACCAGATTTTCCAATTTAGTGTGACCCACTTAAATACCACGAACCATGTACTGTTTATCGCGTATTCTATTTTAGCTTTGATAAGTTTTGGAATTTTACTTTTATTTGTCTTCAACTTATTGTATGCTCTCATAAGAAGAAGTCCTCGTCTCTTCCATGAGAAGGCGAGCCGCACGTACACGAGAAGTACGCTAGAAAAGAAAGAGGTAGAACATGGCAACATTTAAAAATTTTCAATTCCAGCCTTTTATTATGGAAGCAATCCAGGATAAAGGCTTTATGGAACCAACACCCGTACAAGAAAAATTGATTCCCTTAATAAAAAAAGGGAAAAATATTGTAGGGCAATCTCAAACAGGCTCAGGAAAAACGCATACCTTCCTACTACCGTTAATGGATAAATTGGACGGCAATCAAGACGACGTGCAGATAGTGATTACCGCACCGAGTCGTGAATTAGCTACTCAAATTTATCAGGCAGCTATTCAAATTGCCAAATTTTCACCGACTGAAATCCGGGTAACCAACTTTGTTGGCGGAACAGACAAGCAGCGTCAATTGGATAAATTAAAAGGGCACCAACCGCATGTTGTGATTGGTACACCAGGCCGTATCCTAGATATGATGAATGAACAAGCTTTAAAGATTCATACAGCGAAATATTTTGTTGTCGATGAAGCAGACATGACTTTGGATATGGGCTTCTTGAACGAAGTAGATCAAATTGCTGGTCGCTTGCCAAAACAAGTCCAAATGCTGGTCTTTTCAGCGACAATTCCAGAAAAATTACGACCGTTTTTATTGAAATACATGGAAAATCCTGTCATTGAAGAGATCAAAGCTCAGGCAGTTATTTCCGATACAATTGACAATTGGTTGATTTCAACCAAAGGTAAGGACCGCAATCAGTTAATCTACAAGTTGTTAACAGTGGGTCATCCCTATTTAGTAATTGTTTTTGCTAATACCAAGCAGCATGTTGATGAAATCACTGAATACCTTAAATCGCAAGGCTTGAAAGTGGCAAAAATCCATGGTGATATCACACCGCGGGAACGTAAAAGAGTGATGCGACAGGTTCAAAATTTAGATTACCAATATGTCGTGGCGACTGACCTTGCTGCTCGCGGGATTGATATCGAAGGTGTTTCCCATGTAATCAATGCTGAGGTCCCTCATGAGTTGGACTTTTTCATTCATCGAGTTGGTCGGACTGGCCGAAATGGTTTGTCAGGGACTGCGATTACTTTGTATAATCCTAGCGATGAAGATGCGATCAACCAGATTGAAAAGCTGGGCATTACTTTCCAGCCTAAAGAAATCAAAAACAACGAAATTGTTGATACCTATGATCGTAATCGGCGACAAAAACGGGAGAAAAACAAAGATGAGTTAGACCCAACCCTAATTGGTTTGGTGAAAAAGAAGAAGAAAAAGATTAAGCCAGGTTACAAACGCAAAATTGATCGGGCTATATCTGAATCGAACAAACAAAAACGCTGGCAGACACGTCGTCAGACGGAACGCTCGGTTCGGAAAAGCAAAAAGAATTCCAATAAATAAACGAAATAGGCAGTGGGCAAAGTGTCCCGCTGCTCTTTTTATTGCTGCGATCAGAACTGTTTACAAAATTCAAAAAAATAAACAGATGGGCAAAAATTATAAAATTCTACCGTCTATTTCCAAATAATTCCTCTATTTTCCTCACACATTCTTGAGATAATGGTATAATTTGAAGGATAGATAAACGAAGGAGGCAACCTAACCTATGAATCTCGTTGATCAACTGGACTGGTCCTATTGGAAACGATTGAGTGATAAAGAAAAGCGTACCTTATTTGGTCAGGTATTAATGTACTTTGTTAATCCTTTATTACGAATCACGGATATAGAATTAAAAGAATATGAATTATATGGAATAAAATGCCAAACTTTTGAGCTGATGATTGATGATGAGGAATTTGTTTTTATTCCAGGAAACAAAGATGCAATTTTAGGCTGGAATTTGGGCACTAAAGGCTTATCCTTGTTAGAAACTGCACCCAATTCACCACATGTACGAATTCCTGAAGAGCTGCAAAACAGCTATGATTTACTTGATGTTCACTCACTGGCTGATTATATTAACGATCGCACAACCAGCTTACGAAAGGTCAAGATTCCGCCGATGTTTGTTCAGCGTTTTGCTTTGCCGGCTGGCACTAATTTTTTAGGTGTTTATGACGCTGTTACCGGAAGTTTTACCGGTCAGGCTGATCAGTTTTTAGTCTTTGAAGGAGAAATTCGGGAAGTTCTTTGTCCGAATTTAACACCTTCTGAAAGTATTCGGTGGAGTTTTCCTAAGAGTGTATTGAGAGAAAACAGCTGGTATATTGAAATGGTACCAAATAGTGATCTTTATCACGTATACACTCATGAAACGGATACTTATACAACTTTACGCAAAAAGGTTCGTAAACGAAACTTCGATTTATTGACGGAAGACCAATGGGAGTATGCTAATGGGGCCGGGAGTCGACGTTTGTTCCGCTGGGGGAACGATTTGAATACCTCTGATCCCTACCGTGGTAAAAAAATCCGTCAGATGATGACAGGGTTAAACATGTTTGGGCTATCCTTTGATACAGCAATGGAACGTTATGAAATTACCGAAGATCCAGGAGTATTGAAGCTAACTACAAGTTCACTAAGCACAGGTTTGCCAATTGTTGATAAGCTGCCGCTTTCGACCTATTACGCACCAGAAAGAACACTTCTGCACGAAGAATTCTTGAAACCGAGTGAATACCTGTATCGCAAAGCCATTATTGTGAAGATCTAGTTTGACATTTGGCCTGCTTTTTCTTATACTTACTGACAGGACAAGGTTTGTTAACGAACATCCACAGGAAGTGCGGCATAACTGAGAGCTGCACGATGAACCTAACAGATTGCTCCCTGACTACTTTTGGTTGAAAACCAACGTTACTCGGCGTTAACGAGCTGAAGAGGTAATGATCTATCATTGCAACCAAGGTGGTACCGCGAGTTTTCGTCCTTGGATGCAGTGGTAGTTTTTTTATTTTTTAGAAAAGAGGAGAAATGATGAAACAATTAACGAGTGCACAGGTTCGTCAAATGTACCTGGACTTTTTCAAATCTAAAGGACACATGATTGAGCCCAGTGCTTCTTTAGTACCAGTCAATGACCCATCTCTTTTATGGATAAACTCGGGTGTTGCTACAATGAAGAAATATTTTGATGGCTCCGTAACTCCAGAAAATCCACGGATTGCCAATGCTCAAAAATCAATTCGAACCAATGATATCGAAAACGTAGGAAAAACTGCTCGTCACCATACGATGTTTGAAATGCTAGGAAACTTCTCAATTGGCGACTACTTCAAAAAGGAAGCTATTGAATGGGCTTGGGAATTTTTGACTTCACCAGAATGGATCGACTTTGATGCGGAAAAATTATATGTAACGGTTTATCCTGAGGATGCTGAGGCAAAACGCATTTGGCTGGAAGAAATCGGCTTACCAGAAGACCATGTTGTAGAAGTAGCCGACAACTTTTGGGATTTAGGCGTTGGGCCAAGTGGACCAGACTCAGAAATCTTTTACGATCGCGGAGAATCCTTCAATGATCTTGCAGAGGATGATCCAGAAAACTATCCTGGCGGCGAAAACGAACGCTACTTGGAAATCTGGAACCTAGTGTTCTCTGAGTTTAATCACAAACCAGACAATACTTACGAACCACTGCCTCATCAAAACATTGATACCGGCATGGGCTTGGAACGGATGGTTTCTATTATTCAAGATGCTCCAACCAACTTCGAAACTGACTTGTTCTTGCCAATAATTGGTAAGGTAGAAGAGCTAAGCGGAAAAAAATACGGATTGGACAAGCAATTGGATGTTTCCTTTAAAGTAATTGCTGACCATATTCGTTCATTAGCCTTTGCGATTGGTGATGGTGCATTGCCATCTAATGAAGGACGCGGTTATGTATTGCGCCGTCTCTTACGTCGTGCGGTGATGCATGGTAAAAAATTAGGTATCAATGAAGCATTCTTGTACAAATTAGTACCAATTGTTGGCGAAGTCATGGTCAGCTACTATCCTGAAGTGCTGCAGCAAAAAGACTTCATTCAAAAAGTGGTTCGCAATGAAGAAGAACGATTCCATGAAACAATCAACGAAGGGTTAACTATGCTGAATGATGTATTGGCTGAACTAAAAGCTAATAATGAAACGATTTTAGACGGCAAAGTAATCTTTAAGCTGTATGATACTTTTGGCTTCCCAGTGGAATTAACCGAAGAAGTGGCTGAAGATGAAGGCTTGAAAGTCGATCATGAAGGTTTTGATGTTGAAATGCAAGCACAGAAAGAAAGAGCTCGGGCAGCACGCTCAACTGAAACTTCTATGGGCGTTCAAACTGCCTTATTAGGTGATATTAAAGTTCAAAGTGAATTCATCGGCTATGATCACTTAGAAGTAGAAAGTCAATTGTTGACCATTTTACAAGAGGATGCGGTTGTAGATGCAATTAGTGGTGGAACAGCTCAATTAATTTTCGCGCAAACGCCATTCTATGCGGAAATGGGTGGACAGGTGGCTGATCACGGAATCGTGGCAGATAAAGACGGTAATGTAGTGGCCAAGGTTATCAATGTGCAAAAAGCACCAAATGGGCAGCCGTTACACAAGGTTGAACTTCTACAAGCTATCAAGGAAGGCAAGACATACTTCCTACAGGTTAATGCGGCAATGCGTAACAAGATTTTGAAGAATCATACAGCAACTCACTTACTGCACAAAGCCTTGAAAGAAGTTTTAGGAGAACATGCGAACCAAGCAGGTTCATTAGTCGCACCAAAACACTTACGATTTGACTTCAGTCACTTCGGACAAGTAACTGCAGCAGAGCTGAAAGAAATGGAAAAAATCGTGAACCGTCGAATTTGGGAAGCAATTCCAGTAGTAACGATTGAAACAGATATCGATACAGCAAAAAACATGGGCGCAATGGCGCTCTTTGGCGAAAAATACGGACATGATGTTCGCGTAGTAAACATCGGTGACTGGTCAATCGAATTATGTGGGGGAACGCATGTCAGCAACACTGAAGACATTGGCCTGTTCAAAATCGTTTCCGAATCAGGAATCGGTGCTGGCGTTCGACGGATCGAAGCTTTAACTGGTCAAGAAGCCTATGAAGCCTTCCGTGAAGAAGAAGACCTGTTGGTGCAAGTTGCTCAAACAGTGAAATCACCACAAATGAAGGACGTTGTCAGCAAAACGGAACAACTGCAGCAGCAATTACGTGAATTACAAAAAGAAAACGAACAATTAAGCACCAAATTAGCTAACCAACAAGCTGGAGATGTCTTCAAAGATGTGAAGGAAATCAATGGAACTACTATGATTACTGCTCAGGTCAACGTCAAAGACATGAACCAATTACGTCAGTTGGCTGACCAATGGAAGCAAAAGAACTACTCAGATATTCTAGTTTTAGGAACTGGTCAAGGAGAAAAAGCCAACTTATTGGTAGCAATGAATCCAGCAGCGGTCGAAAAAGGTCTAAAAGCTGGCGATCTGATTAAAGCAATCGCGTCTAAAGTTGGCGGCGGCGGTGGCGGTCGCCCAGACATGGCCCAAGCCGGGGGTAAAAATCCAGCCGGGTTACCAGATGCTTTGAAAGCTGCGCAAGAGTGGTTAAAGTAAAATTTAAGTCTCTATAAAAATATCGATTTTCCAGAAGTCTGCTTCATGAGTTAGACCTAAGGAAAATCGATTTTTTCAATACCTTTTTGATGTTCAAACTTTATTTGGTGGCCTGGAGGACAAAAAGTATGGTGAATTATAAAGTGAATGAATTTCTCTTTTTATAAAATAAGAGGATAAGAAGTGAAGCGCATAATACTAGGATAAAATTAGTCCAAGTGTAGAATTTGCTGATTTATGTTACAATTAGGAGAATAAATAAAGAAGGTTGGTGAGAAAAATGGATTATGAAAAAACTTTTAAGGTTGAATCATTAAATGAATTTTCTCGCAATGTCTACAATCGTGTATTGAGATATGTTGTTAATCATCAAATTGATAGAAAAAATAAAAATGATTTATATGCCGAGTTGTTAGATCAATTAAAAGGGATGCTACAAATGAATCTTTTTGAAATGACAATGGATGATTTGGTTAAAGTTGAATCTTACTGGAATACAATGGATGTGTATACGAAATCTATAACTGGTCAGAAGGCAGTTGAACAGTATGTCTAATTTTTATACGGATTATACTGAACAGCAATATTCTTTAATCTTAGAAGATACCTTAGAAGCTTTGACGCTCTTTAAAGTTCCAACAGAGAGTCCAAAAGCTTTTTTACTTGGCGGACAACCTGGAGCGGGTAAGACAGCACTAAGATACGCTATCATGAATGAAATTGATACAAATGTAATTGTAGTGGATAATGATTCGTTCAAACAAGCCCATCCAAATTTTGATGAGATTGTGGAACAGTATGGCAAAGACTACGTGACACATGTGACGCCATTTTCTAATCGTTTGACAGAAGATATTGTGGAATATTTGAGTGACAGAGATTATCACTTGATTATAGAAGGAATTCTGAGAACGACAGAAGTGCCGACAGTGACTGCTAATCTCTTAAAAGCAAAAGGATATGAAATGAGTCTATATGTCGTTGCGGTTTCAAAAGATTTGTCATATTTAGGAACGCTTGCAAGATATGAGTATCAGTTTTCTAAAGATCCTGTAACAGCTAGAGAAACTAAAAAGAAGCATCATGATTTAGTTGTACAAAATTTATCTGAGAATATTTCGATTTTATATAAAGAAAACGTGTTTAAAACAATCAAGATTTTTGATCGGGAAATGAATCAATTGTACCATTCTGAAAAGACACCTTTAAAGAATCCGAAAGAAGTTTTAGACCCAATAGTAAATGAGGAAGCAGAAACTAAAAGTCTTCTTGCTCAAATTCAAAAAAATTTACAATTGATGGAGATAAATGGACATCAAAAATCGAATAGTTATAAGGAATTAGTGTCTAAATATAAATCCTTGCGGTCGCCCTGACATGGCCCAAACCGGGGGTAAAAATCCAGCCGGGTTACCAGATGCTTTGAAAGCTGCGCAAGAGTGGTTAAAGTAAAAGTTAAGTCTCTATAAAAATATCGATTTTCCAGAAGACTGCTTCATGAGGTAGACTTCTGGAAGTCGATATTTTTTTATGATTAGAACCTTCTAGGATAGTAAAACATTCTTTGTGTAATGCATTCGCATCATTTCTGATACGTATATTGAGATACTTGAGTGACTCTTAAATCTCATGCTAGCTCAGATGAATTATTGAAAGCTCATAGGATCCAGAGTGAACGTTGGAACTAAAACGTATATATGTATAGCTGCTTACTTGCGTTTGAATAAAGAGTAGGCTGATCATTTAGCTCGATAGTGTTCCAGTGCTAGTTAATAGTCGTATGAGTAAGCTAATCTTCGATAAAACGCTTTCTTAAAAATTTTACCTCCTCAAACAAATTAAAACATACTCCAATCTGTTTCAGATTCTTTCGTAATCCTTGAGATAACAGGAAGTGCACAGCGCTTTTCTTGTTATCTTTTTATTTTATAGGTATAATTCTAAGAAGAAGATCGGAATTCTGTGGATTTTCGCAGAATTATGAAGAATGGGGATTTATCTATGAGATTAATTGAACAAATTATTTTAGCAATTATTGTGGTTAATACGATTATTGCAATAATAACGGTATTTCGTAAACAACGAAGCATCACAACCATCTTAGCATGGCTGCTGACGCTAATTTTTTTGCCTGTCGTAGGTTTTATTCTTTATGCCTTCAGCGGCCGAGGGATCGATGGAGAAACGGTCTATCGTTTTGAACAAGAGGACCATCGTCGGATTAAGGAAATTGCTGATATCATTGCGATAGACAATCAGGATGTTCGTCACAATGAACCTAGCAACTTATATCCGACAGCAGAAGCACTGTCTCATTATTTTGATCGACGGGATGAGTCGCCAATTGCAGTTAGAAATGAAATTGAATTCTTTTTAGATGGTAACGAGAAATTTGAGCATTTATTTGAAGATTTGCGAAACGCAAAAAACAATATTCATGTAGAATACTATGCCTTCTTTAACGACCGAATCGGCAATCGCTTTTTACGAATCTTGGAAGATAAAGCGGAGCAAGGAGTTGAGGTTCGGTTAATTTACGATCCATGGGGGTCTCCAAAGGCCAACAAGAAATTTTTCGCCACTTTAAGAGAAAAAGGTGGTCGAGTAACACCGTTTATTACTTCTAAAAATATTATTGCTAAAACACGTTTAAATTATCACTTGCACCGCAAACTTGTGATTATCGATGGACAAATCGGTTGGACTGGTGGATTTAACGTGGGTGACCAATACCTAGGTGAGTCAGAACGATTTGGTAACTGGCGGGATACTCACGGTCGCGTAGTTGGAACCGCCAGCTTTACGATGCAAGAAATCTTCTTGAGAGACTGGAATGCTTCCGTTTCTAAAAAAGAAGATCGGATGGCTTACTTACCAGAATACTTCGTCTTACCGGATAAGGAAATCAAGAAGGGCGTTCCGATGCAAATTGTTGCGGATGGCCCAGAATCAGAGGAGCTGATTATTCGCGATGGCTTCATACGAATGATTCTAGCAGCGGAAGAGAGTGTTTGGATCCAATCGCCATATTTAGTGCCAGATGAATCGATGCTATCAGCACTATTAATTGCGGCTCGTTCAGGAATTGATGTGCGAATTATGGTTCCGATTATGCCAGACCATCCATTTATCTACCGTGCAACTCAGTATTATGCCAATTATTTGCATGAACGAGGCATTAAAATTTATCATTACAATAACGGCTTTATCCATGCGAAGACGGTGGTAGTTGATCACGAGCTAGCCAGCTTTGGCTCAACCAACCAAGATATCCGCAGCTACGAATTGAACTTCGAAGTCAGTGCTTTTATTTATGATCCAGTGATTGCCCAACAATTCCGAGATATTTTCGAAAAAGATATGGAAGAATCAATTCTGTTAACGGATAAAATGATTGCTGACCAATCCTTCTGGTTGAACTTTAAACAAAAATTTTCGCGTCTGTTGTCACCGGTGCTATAGCTTCAAGCTTTTTTGTAACCCTTGACGAGCGAGATGATCAGCCCCTTTATTCTTACTTTCCGGAATCCATTGCAGGACTAGTAAAGTGAATTGAGGGGCTAATTCGTTAAACTCCATTAAATATGGAAGAAAACGGTTGTTTTTTGTCCGACCTTGGTCTAATATTTTTATAGCCGTCTTACTATCTGAATACAAAAGTACATTTTGATCAGCCAAATGTTGATCTAGCAAATACCGTATAGCATAGAGAAGTGCAGCAAGCTCAGCAGTATGGTTATCTTCCTCTTCAAGAGGAATCGCCAGTTGTGTTTGTTGTGTATCATCAACGATTAGAATACCGCCGCCGCTTTTTTTTTCTTGGGCGTTCGTTGCGGCGTCTGTAAATACTTTTATCATATCAACCATCCTTTTATTAGTTAGGAGTAAATGCATGAAGAGCAAGCGTTATTTCTGGCAGCCCGAGCTGTCACTTGCCATCATCTATTGGTCAGTTACCTTCATTATCCTGTTTTATGGATTAATCGTGACACTGGAAAACACGCGACCGTTCTTGAAAGGCAATTTGATTATTGGTTTGTTTTTCATCTTTTTGATTATCGGTTTACACCGCTACTTAACAATCAATGAAAAGGGATTAACCATTCACTATTCACTGTTTTGGCGTAAGAAATTCCTGCCTACATCCCATATTGAAGAAATCTGCAACCGCAAAGATGGCATTATCATTCAACAAAAGGGCTTAGGTGATTATCGGCTGTCTATGTCAAAAAAGCAGCGACAACGTTTTTTTGAAAACTTAGCTGCGCATTTTCCTGAAATCAAAGTAAAAGAAGAAAACGTAAAGATTAGTCATGACTAATCTTTACGTTTTTTAACTGTATAACTAAATTAGTTTTGCATTTCTTTTTTCACATGCGCTGCTTGCTCGCCGCGAGCGCCTTCAACAATCACAAATTCTACTACTTCACCTGACCTCAATGATTTGAAGCCATCCTCTTCAATAGCTGTAAAATGGACAAAAACTTCCTGATCTTCATCATAAGTGATGAAACCATAACCTTTTGCTTCATCAAACCACTTAACAATCCCCGTTTGCATACAGCCACACTCCTTATCAGTAGTGATTCCATTATAATCGAAAGGGTAGAAAAAAGCGAATATACACACGACTTTTCCTAATAAAAGTGAAGTCGTTACTAGTAAACCGAGGCGAATCTAGGAGAATCCGAACGCTTTTGCCTATGAAGGAAATTTACTAATGGTATTTAGTGTTTTTCTCAAATAAATTCGTTATAATGTGAATGAACGAATAAAAAAGAGACCAGAATGATTATCGTTCGGGAAAGGAAGGCTTATGAAAACAGATATCGAAATTTCTCAAGCAACAGAATTAGCCCCTATCACGCAAATTGCGGAAAAATTAAACCTTACAGCGGAGGATCTTGAACTATTTGGCAACTACAAAGCTAAAATTGATTTTTCTGCTTTGAATCGTATCCATCAACAGCCTGAAGGCAAACTAATTTTAGTAACCTCAATTAATCCAACACCAGCGGGTGAAGGCAAATCAACTGTTACGATTGGATTAGGGGATGCTCTAAACAAAATCGGTAAAAATACTGTGATTGCACTGAGAGAACCTTCGTTAGGTCCAGTTATGGGAATTAAGGGAGGCGCAACCGGTGGCGGTTATGCGCAAGTATTGCCGATGGAAGATATCAACCTTCACTTTACCGGCGATATGCACGCCATTACTACTGCCAATAATGCCTTATCTGCATTATTGGATAATCATCTTCACCAAGGCAACGAGCTTGGTATTGATCCTCGTCGGGTAATTTGGAAGCGCGTCGTGGATTTGAACGACCGTGAATTGCGTCATATTACAGTCGGTCTTGGCGGACCGATTAATGGTGTTCCTCGTGAGGATGGCTTTGATATTACTGTCGCCAGCGAGATTATGGCAGTTCTATGTTTATCTACAGATATCCAAGACTTGAAGAAACGGTTAAGCAATATTGTCGTGGCTTACACTTACGATCGTGAACCAATTACCGTTGGTGACCTGAAGATTGAAGGTGCACTTGCTTTGATCTTGAAGGATGCTATCAAGCCGAACCTGGTTCAAACGATTTATCAGACACCAGCTTTCGTGCATGGTGGACCATTTGCCAATATTGCTCATGGCTGTAACAGTATTCTTGCGACCAATACTGCTCTTCATTGCGGAGATTATACTGTGACTGAAGCTGGCTTTGGCGCTGATTTAGGTGGAGAAAAATTCTTAGATATTAAGGTTCCAAGCCTAGGTAAAGCACCCGACCTAGTAGTAATCGTTGCAACAATTCGAGCGTTAAAAATGCATGGCGGTGTAGCCAAATCTGATTTAAGTGCAGAAAATTTGGAAGCCCTAAAAATAGGCTTCAGTAATTTAGCAAAACACATTGCTAACATGAAGAAATACGGTCTGCCTGTAGTCGTAGCAATCAACGAATTTATCAGCGATACCGATAAAGAAATTGCTTTACTAAAAGAATTATGTGAAGCAGAAGATGTAAAGGTTGAACTAGCCAGCGTTTGGGAAAAAGGTCCAGAGGGTGGAATCGACTTAGCCAACACTGTTGTTCAAACAATTGAAGAAAGTGATGCAGCCTTCACTTCAATCTTCAGCCGTGAACACGACGACTTAGAAGAAAAGGTTGAAACCATCGTCAAAGAAATTTATGGTGGTTCAGAGGTAAGCTATAGCAAAAAAGCTAAACAGCAGTTGGCAACCTTTAAAAAATATGGCTGGGATCGACTGCCAGTATGTATGGCAAAAACGCAATATTCATTGTCTGATGATCCAGCTAAGCTAGGGGCACCAAGCAATTTCACAGTAACAATCCGTGAATTTGTTCCTAAGATCGGTGCTGGCTTCATTGTTGCCCTGACTGGTGATGTAATGACGATGCCTGGTCTACCGAAGAAACCAGCAGCCTTAAATATGGATGTTGATGAAAATGGTACGGCGATCGGATTATTTTAAGCAATAGATTACTTTAAATAAAATCAATAAAAGATGATGTATAGCTGCCCTAGTAGTTAAGGTTGGCTATACACCATCTTTTTTAGTAGTTTTTCTTTTCGACTAAGGTATTCACTTTGTCTAATATGGTTGTATATTTTTCGTAATCACTTAACAGAATCCCCATATACAACATATCAACTAAAGAGAGTAGGGACATTCTGGAAACCATCGTTTCACTATAGAATGTTGTTTCATGATCACCAGTTAATAGATCAATATCTGAATACTTAGAGATATGCGAAGCCTTATAGTTTGTTAGGGCAATCGTCGTTGCACCAGCTTCCTTAGCGATTTTCAAACTGTCAACCGCATCAATTGTGCTGCCAGAGTGGGAAATTGCAATTGCGACATCCTCTTTTTCTAACGATACAAGGCTCAATTGTTCTAAGTGGTTGTCAGCAAAATAGCGTGCATTCAACCCAATACGAATCAACCGACTGACGAAGTCTAAAGCAATACTGCCGGAAGTTCCTACCCCAAAAACCTCAATTCGATTGGCTTTAGAAATACTATGAACAGCTTTCTCATAGGCTTCATAGTCAAAAATTTTCATGGTATCCTCTAGCCCCTTCATAGAAGAACTAATAATTTTTTGAGGAATACTTTCCAACTTATCCTCTGGTGAAATATTCAGATCAACAAACTTGTCAGATTGAGGAAGAGAGATTTCTTTTCCCCAATCTCGTAATACGTGAGATTTAAAATCGCTAAAGCCTTTATATCCCAAAGCTTTAGTAAAGCGGACGACCGAAGGATCACTGACTCCGGTAGATTTGGCAAGCTCAGCTAAAGCCATTTCTGAGACTTTATAGCCAGTTTCTAAAACATAATCTGCTATTTTCTTTTCAGATTTGCTGAGAGAATTGTAGTTTAATTTGATCGTTTCTGAGTATAATTGATTTTCGTTCATAGATTAAACCAGACCTTTTTAGTAGTTTTACTACATGATAATGTATTTCTATAGAGACGTCAAACCTTGTTTAATAAATGCATGTGTATGGTAGAAAGTGTGAATTTTTTTTGTTGAGAATGCTTTGTAAAGTTAGAAGACTGAACAGTTGAAATAGATTCAGCATCATAGAGTAAGGTTTAGTTTACCTACTTAATTGGAAAGATAGAAAGTTGATTAAAACTATAACCTTTACAAAATTCAGGCTAGAATGTACAAAGTGAATCGTGATAAGTACTTTTACTACATTTTTCTCTTTACAAAAGAATAAAAAAGATTTATAGTCAAATTGTAGTAAAAATACAATTGATTAAATCGAATAGGAGGTTTACTACTATGAAGAAGGCAGCAGAAATGACAGTAGAAGAATTAGGAATGTATATTGACCAATCCGTATTGAAACCAGATTTTACAGAAGCGGAAATTCGTAAGTATATTCAAGAAGGCATTAATTACCATTGTGCGACAGTATGTATCAATCCTTCATCGTTAGATATTGCAGCAGAGATGACAAAGAATACCAAAACCAAAATCTGTGTGATTTGTGATTTTCCATTTGGAACAAGTACAACTGCTTCAAAAGCGTTACAAGCGGAAGAGTATTGTAAACGTGGCGACATTTATGAATTGGATATCGTAGCTAATTTTGGATGGATCAGAAGCGGAAAATACGACGACGTTACTACTGATATTAAAGCTGTTGTGGATGTATGCCATAAGTATGGAACAGCCGTGAAAGTTATTTTTGAAACGGATACTTTGAATGAAGAACAGGTTCATCAAGCCTGTGAATGTGCGATTACTGCAGGAGCAGATTTTGTAAAAACGAGTACTGGGTTTATTACTGGATACGAATCGAATGGCGCTACAAATGAAGTAATCAAGGTCATGATGGACCAATGCAAAGGACGCATTAAAATAAAGGGCAGCGGAGGCATACGTACTCGTGACCATTTCTTAGAATTGATCGATATGGGAATCGACCGTATGGGTGTAGGGTACAAATCAACACCTACTGTTTTAGGCTTAAAATAATCCTGCTGATCCAAATTAAGTGAAAAACCAATATTTCTGATTAACAAATATATCACTAGTTAGACAACGATTTTTCTGTCATGTAAGGCTTCTCTCAAAAAAATGATAGGAATGAACAAACCGTTTGTTCACGAAAATGCTCGAACTTTTCGACCAATAAGTCGACATGATATGCGAGTAGATTATCTTAGCGGTTTCCAGTAATCCTGATTTACACGATCAACTGATTCCCTTGATTCAGCATGCAACACTTATTATAATTATCTATTTATTTGGTTATTTAAAACGATGATCGTTTAATGATTATTAGTTTTGTTGTTATGAGTGATGGAAATATTAGGAATTTTTTTCCTGCTATAGTAAAATAGGAAGGTAAAACGATTTGATCGTTTATAAGCAGGGAGAGGGATAAATGCCGAAAAAAGGGGACAATATTTATTTAAGATCAGATGGCCGTTGGGAGGGACGTTTTCCAATCGGCAAAAGAAAAAATGGTGGAAAGAAATTTTTTTCTGTTTATGGTGAAACCAGAGAAGAAGCCAAAGCAAAAAAAGTAGAGATAAAGAAAGCCTATGAAAAAGAGTTTATAAAAAAACATCGTTTTGTGGGTGATTTACCTAATCGAAAGAATGCAACGACAAAGGTTTATACCTTCAGCGAATGGTGCATATATTTTCTAGAGGCCGATAAAGAAAGACGAGAAAGAAAAAAATGGACACATCAGAGATACAAAATGCTGATAGAGAACTACCTTGTTCCAGAATTTGGTGATCTGCCTATCACATTGATTACCCCTGAGAGAGTCAATGAATTTATAAAGATGCTGATTGAGAGCTATGAAAAAGAAAAAGCCAAGGAGATCTTTTTACTATTTAACGGATTGATGTGGAAAGCAAAAAGAGCGAAATTCATACGGTATAATCCTTACTATTATGCTTGGCGACCAAATAAAGAGGAGTTCTTCGCACATTTTACAATAGCAAACTTGCTGGAAGAGTCTCCAGAGAGCGATGGGTTCCAGCTGAAAGCTGCTTTGTGTATCAATCAGGAAACAAAACTGCAAATGAGCAAGCTGCTATCGTTAGAGTGGAAAGATATTGATTTTGAAAACCGATTAATTGAGCTAAATACTTCCTATCAGAATGTAGCCAGTGAGGTAGTCGAGCATACTAGCATTCGCAAACTACCGATACCAGAAATGACTTATCAAGTCTTGCAGGAACTTAAGAGGAGCGCGAAGAATGAGCTTGTTTTTAGAAGAGATCGGATACTTTGGACTGAACCAAGGATAAGTGATACATATGTTGAACTAGGTTACAAGAAGGTGCTGCCTATGTGGCCGTTCTTAAATAATAAAAAAGGGAACGTTCCTAAATCTTACTAAATATCAAAGTACCCCTGCAAGTATAAAGCTATAATTGCAGGGGTATTTTTTTGTATCAATACATGATGAGCCACCTAGTTTCAACTTAAAAATTCCAACGAAGCAAGCAACTCACCCAATACTCCACAAAACAATCACTTATAGACATTCATCGACAATAGTCCTGTTTTCAGGTCTCTTTTCAATCTCTAACTGTGCAATTTCATGAATGAACGAATCGAGTGTAATCTCACTCATTTCCTTTTCTATACTGCGCTGAAGCAGGGTATACTTTTCCGACAAGACTTCTTGAATATTGGCACCAACAATACAATTTGGATTCGTTTTTGGATCAACCTGGATTAAATTGGTGTTGCCTTCAATACTTTTATAGATAGCTAATAAACTTATTTCTTCAGGCGGTTTTGCCAAGGTAGGGGTTGGTTTCCCTGCTTGGGTAATAATCAAGTTTGATTTTCTCAGCTGACTCATAATTTTTCGGATATTTGCTGGATTCGTTTCAACACTTTTGGCAATCCTATCACTGGAAAGCCAGTCAGTATTCTTAAAAATTTCAATGTAAGCAAGGATATGTATCGCATCGCTTAATTGGATTGAATATTTCATTTCTGTCGTTCCCTTCAAAATCTTCTTCTTGACATATCATATCATACTACTTATCATTAAACCTGTAAATTAAAAATATACAGCTAAAAGAAAAGGAGTGTGTGACATGAACTATTTAGTTACAGGTGCAACAGGTGGATTTGGTGGATATGCATTGGATTTTTTGAAGGAAATGGTCCCAATCTCTACTATCTATGCCCTTGTTCGCAGTGAAGAAAAGGGAATTGAACTAAAAGAAAAAGGATTCAACGTAAAAATCGGTGATTACGCGGATGCATCTTCAATGAAAGAGGCAGTACAGGGAATTGATCGCCTGCTATTTGTTTCAGGGGCCCCTGGCAATCGCCAAGTAGAACATCGTCATGTTGTAGAAGCAGCGAAAGAAACGGGTGTTTCTTATATTGCGTATACTAGTTTTGCGGGAGCGGATAAGGCGACAAGTCCTCTTGCAGCCGATCATCTTTTTACCGAGAAGCTGATCGAAGAATCTGGGATTGCCCATACCTTCTTACGAAATAACTGGTACCTAGAAAATGAAATGCCTATCATTGGAGCCGCTCTTAATAGTGGGAAATTCATTTATGCGGCTGGTAACGGTAAGACCGGCTGGGCCTTAAAACGTGAATATGCTGAAGTAGCTGCTAAGGCCGTCTCAGGGACTGAATATCCTTCGACTCTTGAGTTATCAGGGACTCTAGTAACATATGAAGTGTTAGCCTCTGCTTTAAAAAAAGCTACTGGAAAAGAGCTGGATATAATAGGAGCCGAAGATCGTGTCTTTGTAGAAAGCTTGGTTGCTAATGGAATGCCGCAGCCTGTCGCGGAAATGTTCTTGTCATTCCAACATGACATTAAAAACAATTCATTGGACGTTGTTTCTTCTGACTTCGAAAAGGCCTTAGGAAAACCTTTGACCAGCTTAGAAGAAGGTTTAAAAGAACTGTTAATCTAAGTCATTAATTGAATATTCTAGCTTGTGAAACGTTTTTGCTAAATAAAAGAAAAGAGGAAATCAACTGAAGTATTCAATTACTGGAGCAACCGGGAATTTAGGTAGCCGAGTCGTAAAGGAATTCACCCGGTTTGTAGATAAGAAGGAGCTGCTGGCTCTTGTACACACGCCATCAAAAGCTCAAAGCTTGATTGATCAAGGCATTTCAGTCAAGACTGGAGATTATTTGGATGTCGAAGGAATGACTAATTCCTAAGAAAATGTGGAGCTGTTGATCTACATTCCCAGCAAGACTTATGACGTTGTTCAGCGTGTAATCGAACTGGAAAATACACTTGAAGCAATGAGAAAAGCCCATGTCGAAAAGATTATGTTTGTCAGTTTCTTTGCTGATCAAGAAGCCAATCCATTTGTTATGTCTCCTTATTATGGATACGCACCAAGACGTTTTAGCAGGTTCAGGACTGAATTATACAATTGTCAAAAATTCGTTGTATGCAGACCCGTTGATTCCTTATTTGCCAGAACTTATTGAACGAAAGAATATCATTTATCCAATTAAACAAGAAAAACTGTCGTTCATTACCTTGGAGGATAGTGCTGAAGCTTTAGTACAATTAGCTATCCAACCAGAATTGAGAGATAAAGGTCAAACTTATTTACTGAGTCAGGAAAAAAACTACTCTATGCAGGAACTTAGTTCACTAATGAGGGAAGTTACTGGCAAAGAGATTGGCTATCAGTCTGTTCATTTAGAAGAATTTGCAGAAATCTATCAAGGAGATGGTGATGGTAAAGAATTGGCATCAATGTACCAAGGTGGAGCGTTAGGGATGTTAAGTCAAGTTTCGACCGATTTTGAGACAATCACTGGTCATGCACCTATGACAATGAAGGACTTTTTACAAGAAAATTGGAAATGAGTAAATAGAAAAATTAAGTGACTTTCAGCTCCCTAAGATTTTAGACTGCATTTTTTATATGGAATCAGTAAATAGCGCGAACTTTTCTAAAAATCGTTGTTGACATAGTGTGCACTCTATACCCTATACTTGCTGTAAAGAGGTGAATGAGATGACCTATTCTATTAAAGAAGCAGCCGGAAAATTAAGCATTACCAAACACACATTGTATTATTATGAAAAGGCCGAATTATTACCACCTATTCAAAGGGATGAACGAGGCAATCGAGTGTATACAGACTCAGTTATATCCTGGATTTATCTAATCTGCTGCTTGAGAGACATCAATATGCCCATTCAGCTAATACGGTCCTATGTAAAACGGTTATTAGATAAAACGAGCACCTTAGAAAAGCGCAAAGAAATCCTGTTACTGTTTCAGCAAAAAATAGAAGCGGATATCCAGCACTACTTAACAATTCAACAATTGATTAAGAAAAAGTTAGCGTTTTATGATCAAGCAGAAAGCCCAGCTAATGAGGCTGAAAATTGTTACGATTATAAAAAAAGATTGGGAACATTTCAAGCTGATTTTGGAGGAGAGCCATGACTAAAACAGCATTGATTACAGGAACTACCAGTGGCATTGGCTGCGAATTGTGTCATCAATTTGCCAGCAATAAAACCAATCTTGTTCTCGTTTCCCGTTGTGAAGCCAAGCTTCTCAAACAAAAGCAACACTTGGAAAAGCGTTACGGCATTCAAGTTGAAATAATCTCTTGCGATTTGACTAAACTGGATGCCGCTGAGTCAATAATTCGACAGCTAAATGAGAAAAAGTTTCCCATTGATTATTTGGTCAATAACGCTGGATTTAATGAGGTAGGGAACTTTTTGCACACCGAGTTAGACAATGAACTAGATATGATTCAGCTGCACGTTACCTTTATAACTAAGCTCACGAAGTATTTACTACCTGGAATGATCGAACGTAATTATGGACGTATTTTGAACATTGCCTCGACAGGTTCATACATTCCCTGTCCTCATGATATTGTCTATACGGCGACTAAAGCTTATCAGCTTTCTTTCACTAAAGGATTAGCAGCAGAGTTGGAAAATACCGGAGTAACCATTACCGCCGTCTGTCCTGGAGCAAGCAAAACAAATTTTCCAAAAAGAGCAGGAATCGATCAAACCTTATTATTTAACTACTTTGTCATGCATCCGAAGCTGGTCGCCGCCAAAAGCTATCAAGCTCTAATGGCTGGTAAGAAGGTAAAAATTATTGGTTTATACAATAAGCTGCTCGTCTTTTCCGCTTGGATATTGCCCAAACGATTAATTAATCAACTTAGTCTAAAAATGATCGAATAATCTACCACTTCCAATGATTTAAACATTAGCAGAAAAATTTCACGAACCTATTAATGGTTGGTGGAATTTTTTTAACGAATAATAACCGATGATCGTAGGCTAAACAGTTATTCAGCTATGAACTGCAGCTCACAATTCAGTAAATACCTTATTTTTTCTCAACCTGAAGCATCATTTTATTTAGAAAGTGGTCGAAGTCAGCTGAGATTAGTTCATTCGCAATAAAATCAATATACAAATCACCTACGATTTTCCAGTTATTTGCAGCAGCATAAGCGACCATTTCTTTATAGGCTTGTTCCTGCTGTTTGTACCCGCGAATGTATTTTACAAGATAATTACCTTTTGACCGACAATCTTCAGATTCTGGAACTTTTGCATAAAAAGTAATTTTGGTAAAAGGTGGGGATTCAGACATATCAATATCTGAAACCATGAGACCCATGGGATAAGGAAAATCATACCCTTTAGAAAAACAATAACGGTAGAATTCAGTAATGGAGTCAGAGCTTCTAAAATTAGGGGCCTTATTTTTGACAGGGCTCAATAGCAGTGGCACTCTATCGTAAGCAATAATCGTAAGCTCTTTTGCATCGGGAATAATGTTTTGACTTAACGATTGTATTTGAAGATCAATCATTTGGTTTAAGTCATTGTAATAGTGTTGTTTTTCTGTCACTAGAAGTTTTTGTTCATTGAGTAAATCAATTATCTTTTCAGGTGATTTAGTTAGCATGTATTCTTTTATTTCTTTTAGAGACAAACCAATATCCTTCAAAAAGCGAATCATACTGGTCTGGTAAAGCTGATGGTAATGATAATAACGATAGCCTTTTTCATTAACCTTTTTGGGTTTTAGCAGATCAATTTGATCATAATAAATTAGCGTTTTTCGTTGAACTCCTGATTTCAAAGCAAATGCACTAATTGATAAGTAGTCTAAGTCATCCATCTGATTATCTCCTATTAGTTTTAGTTGACTGTATAGTTACTATACATTATACACTATAGGTAGTAGGAAGGAGACGAGAAGGATGGAGAAAACAGAATTATCTTTTGAACTAGAAAAGGAAATTATTAATACGCTAATTGATTTAGCCGAAACGAAGTATTCCTTGAAAGTGAATAGCTGTCTTCCTAGTATGCTTGGTCAATTTCTCTATGAAGTGAATCAAAACAGGCAGTTGTTTACGGATTACCAGCAAGATTACATAATGGTGCTTCGGTCTTTATTTACTCAAGAAGTCCTGTTTGTAGCAGAAGCAATCCAGTTTATTCAATCGGCTGATACGAATCTTAAAGTAAAACACGACGACTTAATTTTTTTATCGGAAATTATGATCTGTTCAGGATGGGATCTCAACATAACTAGGAATGAACAAGAAGAGTTCATTGAACTGCTTCTCTTTTTGCTAAAAAGTATTAGCTTTAACGCCGGAATACCTTTGGAATACTTACTTAAGCAAAAGGGTGGTTTGACCAATCATCTCAAGTTTTTAGCTTATCGAGTATTAAAGAAAGAAATCGAAAAAGAGACCTCAGATGATGCAATCTATTTTTATATCAAAGAAAACTATAATCAGTTATTCAGCTTTACAAATCGCATAAGAAGACACATTACTGAAAAATATGATGTCGATCTTTCAAATAATGAAGTTAGTTATTTGTCCTTACAGATTCAACGGACTCAATCAAGGTATGGGAGGCATGAAAAATTGCGAGTGTAGATCATGGGTTCGGTCGATTCTAATTACTAAGTTCTCCTGATGTATCTAGATTAACGAGCCCTAAAGTAAATCTAAGGGCATATTTATTTAAAGGTTAAACCTTAGCATTTAAAGTAATGAACAATAGATTGCTGGCGTTCTCAAGCACTAATCACTATCCCATTTTAGCGAAGAGAAATTCTTCAAATGCTAATGAATCATTTGAAGGTTTTGAGAAAAGAGCCAAAGGAAATTGACCAATCAATTGATCAAGAATTTCTTGTTTTCTCTAAACAAATTAATCTTTTGACTAAACGACTGAATGTTTCGCTAACAATTCTAGCTTCTATCATCACTGAGATTGAAGCAGTTAAATTCTTCTAAAAAATATTCTGTTGTCAATGAACAGATTCTTCAATTCAGCTTTTATTTATGTAGCAGAAAAATGGATCAGAGAAAATTAGTAACCCTCTACTCAGATAAGAGGTGCCGCGCGCTGGCACCTCAGTAGCACCATTTAAGACGGTGACTGTGAGAGTAGAATCTATTTCTTGTTCTGTCGATCAATGGTGATGATCAAGGTCGCAAAGGCAATTGCCAGCGTCAACGCTTGAAACACAGTCATGGCGGAGAATCCTTTCCTAGGGTAAGCATACAAGCATCCCTCCTTTCAGGGAGTTCAGCCACCGCCAGAAACACTGCTCAATTAAGTGTCACCCCCTTTACGACAGGTGAGGGCAGGGAAGAAAGGCAGTTTAGCGTTTCTTCTTCGTCCCTTTTTTCTTCCTCTTGGCTTCATGGAAGGCTCGAACTCGATCTACCTGAGCCTTTCGCGGGTTGATCGGTTTAACAGGAGCTTCAGGTTCGTGTGATTCAGTCGCTTCAAGCAGCTGTTTAGCTGAATCATTTGGAAGAGGATTAAATTTCATTTCTTCAGAAACAGCTGCTAGCGGCACAGAAATTTTTGCTGGAACAACAGCTGGAGCGGTTCTCTTCATACCAGCAGCTTCTACTGCTTTCACTGAAACAGGAGCTACTGGCCCTTGTTCAGCGGGTGCAGCCAGTGTTTTTACAGCTTTTTCTTCTTCTAAAGCGATGGCAGCTTCATCAATTTTAGTAACTTCTTCAGAGACTTGGGATACTTCTTCAATCACAAATTGCGGTGTAAATACATTATCTGGATCTGCTACATAAGCTTGTGGGGCTGGTTTTGATAAATCAAAGAGTGGTGTTTCAATCGTTTCTACGAATTTAGCAGAAACCACCTTTTGAAATTGCTTCACATCGTCTTTCTCAAATAACTTCAGTGTGGTTAGGGTTTCTAATGACGTGCGAATTTCCTCAGGTGTTAGATTTGGATTAGGTTCATTGTAAGACCAACGGTGTCTTTTTCCCATTTCGTCTTCAAATGAAGCATTTAGTTTTAACATATAGATCTCTCCTCTTTTTTCTTTTTTTA
Organism: Enterococcus sp. AZ071; assembly: GCF_050499065.1. NCBI lineage: Bacteria > Bacillati > Bacillota > Bacilli > Lactobacillales > Enterococcaceae > Enterococcus > Enterococcus sp. AZ071. The sequence goes on along the minus strand of NZ_JBIPAS010000001.1, from coordinate 1,021,851 downwards.
TTATTTTCAGGAACTTTCTGCTGCAGACAGATCAGTTCCAAGGGTATGGGCTTCAGTGACTTCAAATAATTCAGTAGTGACAGGTTCAGCTGGAAAACATCGCGCAGTCAGCTTTTGCCACTCATCTTTGGTAAAATAGTCCGCAAAGAAAAAGAAGTAACGGCGAAGGGCACGGTTAACGGTTGCTTTGGCAAATAAATGCCGTACTAGCCCCTTCATAAATAAGTGAAAGCTTGTGTCGCCTAGCTGGTAACGAACTTTTGTAGCTAGTAGAACTTGAATAGTAACAGTACTGTCCTGTGTTTCTTGATAGAAGCTTAGAATCTCTTCTTCTAATTTTTCTTGTTTTGAATAAAACAGCTGGTGAGTGGTAAAAGGCTGTTCTGACATCGATTATTTCCTCCTTTAGCACCCGCAGGGCTCAGACTGCGGGGCTATTTTTAATGTTTTCAGTATGTTTTTAGTGATGACTTCGAAAATTTCTAAGCGAACGAAGCTTTTATAATAAGTGACTAAAAGATCGTTGTTTCTTTGGTAATAATAAATTCAGCACTTTGGATCGCCGCAAACTGACGAATGCCATGCTTTTGAAACAGATTTAGTTGAGTCATTCTCTCAAGTGTTTCCTTCATTTCTTTTGCTGTTTTACTTGTGTTGGGTGTTTCATAAGACCAAGTTTTCAGCTTTCCGTCTTCTGTCTGGAAAGTTGCGACTAATTTAGTTGTAGGCATAATGACCTCCTTCTTTCCTTCTTTGTTACTATTTCTTATTTAGTAACTCGTGTTTGGTTTGTCACGATTACGCTGTCTAACGAACTATCCGGTGCCAGATCAGCCATTATTTCCCCTAATGCTACGATGTCGGCTTCCGCTGGATTGTTGATGATATTACTGAAATTGACTTTCTTCTGTTTGTCTTCGCCATTCTGTTCAATTTGGACCTGCAATTTTGTTCCTAGTAGTTGAATCATTTTTTTCATTCCTCCAATGGTGTTGTTTTATTTTTCGTTTTTGTGTCCCGGCCGGTGACTAAACAATAAATAATTTTCCAAAAAAAAGCTATAGGGACCCCAGAGAATAATTTGGGCTTACAGGCCCATTTCAAAAATTAAAACCTTGATTTAATAGGCTTTTGATTTTTAAGAAAGTGAAAAAAGGGGCTGGGGTACCAGAAAAGTTTTTTTAATCGGGGTATTCTCCTTTTGTGGGGAAAAGCTGGTACACCCTGATATACCAACGAAAAGAGCAGTTTCAGCTTTTTTGATAAAAAGATAAAATAACGAATATCGAAAAATTAAAGAACAAAAATAGAGGCAGCTTCACCTGATAAAAGGGAATCTGCCTCTATTTTCTAGTTATTTATTTTTGTTTGATCATACCGACTGTTCATCCAAAGGAAAGGCATCGAAGCCGCGATTTCTCTCTGCTTCAGCCTGATAGTGGGTCGTCCAGCGAGTCGAATATTGGTGATAATAAATACCGGAATCGAAAGGAAATTGTTGTAAAATTGGCTGCTTGCTCAACAGGAGCCCGAATGGTGTGTCTGGCAAATGCAGATAGTCTAGCGGTGTCCCGTAACGCGATCGTTTCGTTGGCCAAGGCAGATCCCGTTCAGAACAGGCAAAAGCTAGAGCTGCATTTGCGGCATATTTGATAATGGTTTCTTTGCGGGTTTTGACAACTGCTCCATGGGCTACTGGCCATCTTGATGTAGGTTCGGCCAGAGTCTTCCCAAACGGTGTGAATGGATAAAGGATTGATCCAGATACCAACGTTTTTCTTTTGAACCAGACTGTTCTGCAAAAGATTCTCGCTATACGTTAAAAGAGCCTTACGATCTTTACAGCTGTGAAGGGGTGTTTGCTATAGCTGACTCGGATCCTGATTGGCGAGAAACGATCCAAGATATTTTTTGCACTTGCTTGAAAGATCAGAAATATATGTATGTTTTAGATTGGCATCATACCTGTTACAAATATTATCCGCAGGTAAAAACGCGTAAAGACAAACCGACATTTATTGAGGATGAAAAATATTCTCATGGCGGATATTATGCGTACTTTCCAGAATTTTACCCCGACGGAGATTACTATTTGTTCTTTTCTAAAGATTTGTCCTGGGGGTATCTGACTGATCCATGGCAGCAGCAAGTTTTCGTATATGAGGAGCTGCTGAGAAAAGAAATCCAAAAGAAAGCACGGTATCTTGGATTTATATTGATTGAGACAAGTGAAAAAAGTAAAAAAGACATATAAATTAAAAGTAGCACAAAGGATGAAAGTACTAATTTAAGCAAGTGTGAAGATACTGAAAAATTTGTAGCCTTTACTTACAATTTTTCGGCTAGATGTATTAAAGTATGCATATAGCTACACAGAGAAATGTACCACAAAATAAGATTGTTTTTTTGAAAGCCGGTGATGATGTGAACGATAAACCAGATTTTAGCAAACAAAAGATTAGGGGCTGGAAAAGAAGAGTAAGAGATATTGAACGATGGAAAGCCTACTACTTGTATCTAGATTTAGATCTTTTAAAAAAATATGATAGAGACTATGTGAAGTTAAGCAGCTTATCGTTTTACTCATTATTTAGAAAATATGACCTGCCTACTTGGTATAAACGATTAATAATTCAGGCGCTAATTGATGTATATAATTCATGGAAACACGAACTTGAGAAGCTGGATGAACCTTATTATTTGAAGGTATGGATTTTTGAAGCGGATATTCTACACTCTCAGGTAGTAGCAAGCTATAAAGAGAGGTTGAGTTTTTACGATACTACTTTTGTGGGAATCGAGAAAGTTAAATCACTCCCTGAAAAATTCACTGCTAAAAATACAAGTGACTTAAGTTGGTATAAGGGCTTTGAAGTAATTGTTTGGTCGGAAGTAGATTTGCTGGAAGATATCAGTGATGGTTTTTACACTGTCGAGGAAGTTCAGTCAATCAGGGATTCTGCGTATTCAATCAGCGAGACTTCTGAGGATACATATTATATTCACAAAGGTGACGCAGTTTGGCTCGGCGGTTGAGACTAAATTTAATAATTTTGAATTGTCCAGTATTATGGAAGCTGTATGAATTAAAAAAGAGGTTCCATATAATGATATAAAAATTCAGAAAAGGATTATCATGCAACGTCAACAAGAATGGAATTCTTCTCAGGTGAAGAAGAAGAACTTTTGGAATTTCGTCTGCCAACGATTTTATTTTGAACTGGACTATTATACAAAAGATTCTTATTAATCCTATCTGCACCATAAGCATAAGCAAAATTACCCTTCTTTATAACAGGAAACTTGAACATCTTAACACTTAAAGAAATAGCCGATGTATCTAAGAACTAGATGCGTAGGCTATTTTTTGCATAGAGATTTTCTTTGTTTAATTAAGTCAATCACTCGTTAATTTCTGTTTATTACACATGTGTATGCTTTAGTTGTTCTGTCGGCTTCTCCTGCTTAATCGTAATCAATTAGCGACCTTCTTAAAAAACATTAAATCCAATTTTTTTCGTTTTGAATCAAAAATTATCACCAAGAGAATAGGCTAAACATCTTTATAGAATAGGGATTATTTCTATTTGGAATCTTTCATTTTTGTGTTTACGACCTTACTGGCGATATTCTCCTTCTGGAAAATAGTGGAATAATATGAAATAAAATGGAATAATATGATTGTAAGCGATTGTGTTCTGTGGTATGCTCTAAATGTAAAGAAAAGGCAGGAGGAAAAAAGATGAAGTTAGCAACAAGAATTAATTCGTTTTTACCAATATACGAACATGATTTAGGGAAGGTTTTTAAATCATTTAATGAATTAGGGCTTGGGTATGTCGATTTGAATTATCCAGAGCATGTTGAGGGATTAGATGCTTTAGCTATGAAGAAATTACTTGATGACAATCAGTTAAAACTCAATGGGGTTGCGCTGAGGTTTAGAAACGAGTTTATCAACGGCGAATTGGGAAATGCGGATGCTGAAGTCGCTGGACATGCTTTAGAATTGTGCAAAGAAGCTGCGGATTATTGTCGTGAATCCGGGGGGAAGGTCGTTACCATTTGGTTAGGGTTTGATGGGTTTGATTACAGTTTCCAAATCAATTACCAAAAGGTTTGGAATCAAATTCGCGGTGCGTTTATTGAAATTGCGGACTATGCACCTGATTTACAAATTAGTATTGAATACAAGCCTTTCCAGCCAAGGGCTTATGCTTTTATCGACAGCATGGGTGTGACTGGAATGATGCTTAATGAGATTAATCGTAAAAATGTTGGGGTGACATTGGATTATTGTCATATGCTGATGAAGCATGAAAATCCTGCTTTTGCGGCGGATATTTTTGCTGGACATGGAAAGCTTTACGGTGTTCATCTGAATGATGGGTATGGTTTAAATGATGACGGATTAATGATTGGAACAGCTACACCGTTCAAAACTCTAGAATTTCTATACTATGTAAAAAAACATAATTTTGATGGGGTTATCTATTTTGATACGTTCCCAATCATTGAACATGCGTCGAAGGAATGTGAACAGAACATGAAGATGATCCGTTTGTTTGATCAACTAATTGATAATGTGGGGTTGGATCACATTCAATCGATTATTGATCAAAATGACGCAGTTGCGGCTAGCGAGTTGATGGCATCGTTTTTCTCGGCTTCAGTAAAATAAAAAAGGGGTGGAAAAGATGGATTACAAAAAAATGGCGAAAAGCATCTTAGAAAATATTGGTGGTTCTGAAAATGTTGCGAACATGACCCACTGTGCAACCCGGTTACGCTTAACCTTGAAAGATACTTCAAAAGCTGATGATCAGGCCGTCGAGAATATCGACGGTGTGATCAATGTAATTAACAAAGCTGGTCAATATCAGCTCTTGATCGGAACGGAAGTTGGTAAGCTTTATGATGAATTCGAGCCGTTAGTTAAGGGTGAAGGAAATGTTGAGAGCACAGATACGAAAGAACAAACTGGAAGTATCATCAGTAATATTTTCTCGGCTGTTTCAGCAATTTTTGCCCCAATTTTACCAGCCTTAGCTGGTTCGGGTATTTTACGAGGATTATTAATCTTGTGTGTGCAATTAGGTTTGATTAGTGAAGACAGTGGAACTTATTCTATTATATTTGTTGCATCAATGAGCGTTTTTTACTTCTTGCCAGTATTGCTAGCGTTTACTTCAGCGCGACGTTTTGGTGCTAGTCCATATATTTCTGCGCTAATTGGTGCGGCATTGATTAATCCTGATTTTATCGGCTTGATGGGGAATGCTGGAAATGGTGCAACAACGGAATTCTTTGGTATTCCAGTAGTATTAATGAACTATAACTCAACCGTGGTACCAATTATTCTTTCTATCTGGGCCTTTTCGTATCTATATAAGTTTTTGGATGCAAAAGTTCCAGAGACACTGAAGCTGGTAATAATTCCGTTGGTTTCATTAGCTATTATGGTTCCGTTAACAGTGATTGTAATCGGTCCAATTGGTGTTTACAGTGGTGAAGCGGTGGCTAATGTTGTGAATTGGTTAATCGAACGAAGCAGTGTTCTAACTGGTGTTTTAGTTGGTGGAGGTTGGAGTATCTTGGTAAGCCTGGGAATTCATTGGGCAGTGAATCCAATTATGATCAACAATGTTTCTACTTATGGTTTTGACTATATCGTTCCTTTTACGTTTGCTTGTAACTTTGCGGTAATTGGTACCACAATCGGTGTTTACTTCAAAGCGAAGGATAAGAAATTACGTAGTTTTGCATTGACTGGTTTAGTAACAATTGCCTTATCTGCAATTATTGAAGCAACACTGTTCGGACTATTAGTAAAAAACAAAAAATTATTCTTAGCTCAAATTATTGGTGGAGCAGTTGGTGGGGCTTACTTAGGCTTGATGAAGGTTGTAACGAATGCTTTTGTTTTTGGTAGTGTGACAACATTCCCCGCATTTGTAGGAGAGAAATCCTCAAACTTTATTCAAGCGATGATTGGTTTGTTGATTTCTATGGCAGTATCCGCAGTATTAGCCTTCATTTTTACTAACAAGGATGAAAAATTAGCATAGAAAGCAGGAGTATCTATGGGGTTATTCAATAAAAAGACAACCATTTATTCGCCGGCAAAAGGATTTGTCAAATCTATCGAACGAGTGAATGATCAAATGTTTGCTGCAAAAGCTCTGGGTGATGGTTTTGCTGTTGAACCAGCAGCAGAGTTGATTGTATCACCAATTGAGGGAACGGTGGTCTTTGTATTTCCTACTAAACATGCCATATCCTTAAAAAACAAGCAGGGGTTAGAGGTTTTACTCCATATTGGTATTGATACGGTGGAATTAGGTGGTGCCGGATTTACGATCAAAGTTAGTGAAGGCGATCAGGTGACCGAAGAAACGGCATTGGCAGAGGTGGATTTCAGCCTGTTAGCCTCAAAAGGAAAAGAGACAGATGTCATGGTGATTTTTACTAATCTTGAAAAAAAGACTGTTGTTTTTGATGAGGGTCAGGTAGTTGCAGGACAAGCAATCGGAACAATTAAATAGACAGGGAAGAGGGAGTCTTTTGGAAAACACGCTAATCTGCCCTTCCATGATGTGCGCAGATTTTACTAACTTGAAACGAGAGATCGAAACTTTGACAGATGCGGGCATCGATATTTTCCATCTTGATATTATGGATGGCCGCTTTGTTCCTAACTTCGGAATGGGTCTGCAGGATGTTGAAGCTATTCGTAAACTGACAAGTCAATTAGTTGATGTTCATCTGATGATTGATGATCCAGGAGAGTATGTTGAGAAATTTGCAGACATTGGAGTTGATATTATTTACTTCCATCCCGAGGCGGACAGACAACCCACACGAACAATTGATAAAATTAGAAACAAACAGAAAAAGGTTGGTCTAGCCCTTAATCCTGGTACCAGTATCGCAATGGTGGAAGAATTATTACCTTTGATTGATTATGTTATGGTGATGACGGTTAATCCTGGATTTTCCGGTCAAAGTTATTTAAATTATGTGGACAGAAAAATAAAGCGTTTAGTCAACCTAAAGTGTAATTATGATTATCAGGTGATTATAGATGGGGCTGTTTCGCCTCAAAAGATTAAAGTATTAAGCAAGCTTGGCGTAGATGGATTTGTTCTTGGAACATCAGCCCTATTTGGAAAAGAAACTTCTTATAAAGAACTTGTCTTAACATATAAACAAAGGATGAAGAATGAATGAAACTAGCAATTGGTTGTGATCATGTCGGTTGGGAATTAAAACCAGCTATCATAGAATTTTTAGAGGAAATGGGACATACTGTACAGGATTTTGGTACTACCAGCGATTTACGCGTGGACTATCCTGAGTATGCACAAGCTGTTTCCGAAGCTGTAGTGTCAAAAAAGTGCGACTTAGGTATTCTAATTTGTGGTACGGGTGTCGGAATCTCGATTGCAGCAAACAAGATAAAAGGGGTCCGAGCGGTTGTTTGCAGCGAACCTTACAGTGCAAAGCTTTCAAGAGAGCACAATAATACCAATATATTAGCCTTCGGATCGCGTGTGATCGGTTCAGAATTAGCGAAAATGATTACTAAAGAATGGCTTGAGGCTGTTTATGAGGATGGTCGACATCAGAAAAGAGTGGATCAAATTGCTGAAATTGAAAATCTATAAGTGGGAAAGGGATGCCTAGCGCATTCCTTTTTTATATGGAAAAATAATCTGTTCAGTTTGTAAACGATGTAACTAGCTAAAGAACACATCCTATGATGATTAGAACAGGAAAAGTATGATATAATTTGAAAAAAAGTGAGTGTTCAGCAAAGGCTCACATTGATGGAGGTCGCTATGATACCTTATGAAAGACAAGAAAAAATATTAGAAAGACTAAACTCTGAAGAGATCATGAAAATTGAAAAATTGCAGGAGATTTTACCTGGAGTATCTATTTCTACCTTGAGAAGAGATTTGAAAGAATTAGAAAAAGCTGGAAGAGTAGAAATGCTTTCTGGAGGCGCCGTTAAAATCTGTTCAACGACTTCTGAAATACCTATTGCGACAAAAACAACATTGTTTTCCAAAGAAAAAGAGAAGATTGCCGAAATAGCGGCCGGATTTATTCATGAAGGTGATGTGATCTATCTGGATTCTGGATCAACTTGTACAGCTTTGTTAAATAAAATCCTTAACATGAAAATCACAATCATTACAACAAATACTAGTATTTTCAATATTCAGCAGGAAACACAAGCTGAAATCGTACTTCTTGGCGGAAGATATAACCCTGTAATCTCCTCATTAAATGGGCCGCTGACGGATTCTAACATTCAGACATTTAATTTCCAAAAAGCTTTTTTAGGTGCCAATGGAATCGATGCTAAAAAAGGGGTTAGTACCCCCAATTTAGTTGAAGCAAACAAAAAACAGCAAATTTTGAGTAATTCGAAAACGGCGTATTTGTTATGTGATAGTTCGAAATACAATAAAGTAGCTGCTGTCAAAGCATTTAGTACGGATGAGGTTACTATTATCTCAGATGCAAATGATGAAAAAATAGGTGAAATTACTGAGATTATTTATCCTAAGTAAAATGGAAACTAGTATATTTAAATCAACGAATTCAGTTAAAAAGAAGGATGTTTAACAAAAAAATAAATGATCAAGAATCATCTTTTTAACTATTAGAAAAAAGTAATCAGTTGTTACAAAGTATCTTATATAAGAAAAATACCTTATGGAATGTTAAAAAAGTACATTTCATGAGGTATTTTTCTTGTATGCGTTTATTTTGACGATAAAGCTCTAAAAAGGCAACTCTAGTGAAAGCTGAAATTCTTTTTCCTTCAAGAAGGCTTCAAAGGCTTTGGCCCCAGCTGGTAATTGGATATCCTTCCTTTTAGCTAAATATACCGGACGATAAACCGGAGTTTCTAAAGGCAGGACTGCAATATCATGAAATTTCATTAAATTGTTGTAAGGCAATATGGCAGCTCCTAAATTAATCGAAACCAATCCAGCTAATGCTTGATCTTCCTCAACTCGACAAGCGATGTTTAGAGGAAGTTTTTCTTTGCGAAACAAATTATCAATGAAGTAGGTCTTATCCAAACAGAGAATCATCGGGATTTCGGATAATTCTGCAATGGAAACTTTTTTCTTCATTGCGTACGGATGAGACTTTGCGACGATCGCTACTAAGGGTTGATCCAATAAATGAAAGAATTCGATTTCTGGTTCATTCTTTAAGTAGGAACAAATGGAAAAGTCACAAATTTCTTTTTTTGCGTTGTCAATCAAACGTGGGGTATTGCCCTGCCAAAATTTGAATTTATATTTGGCACGTTCGGGATCACTGCGGAATTGTTTCAGCAGCTCAGGAATAATCTCAGGTCCTAAGGTAAAAATGAACCCTAAATCAATACTACCGAAATATGGGTCAACAATATCCTGAATCGTGTCAGCTCCTAGCTTGATTTCCTCCAAACCTTTTTTGACCTTTTCGTAATAAATCTTGCCCATCTTGGTTAAGCGAATATTTCGACCCACAGGTTTGAACAGGGCCACACCCAAGTCATCTTCCATCCGACGAATCATTCGGCTGAGGGAAGGCTGGGCAATACCTAGTTCGTCGGCGGCCTTTCCATAGTGCTCCACCTCGGCCAGACGGCAGAAGGCTTCTAAGTTATGCAAGTTCATGGTTAGCTCCTTTTTCTATTCAATGAAGGAATTGATTTTTTTGAATTGAGCATTATCACAAAAATGTTATCAGTGTTTAAATTGGATACACATTTTTCTAACTGGATTCTGGATATGGAAAACCAGAAAAGAGCTTTTCTGTTAAATTATAACATGATTGTTATGGATATCAATCTTGTTTGGAATTGTTTTCGCCATCGAAAATCCATATAGTATTTAATAGAAAGAAAACGTTTTAGAAAAAGAAAAAATGGAGGAATCAATAGATGAAAAAAGTAACAATTGCTTTAATTGGTGCCGGATTTGCAGGGAATTTTCATACTAATTCCTACAATAAGGTCAACGGTGTGAATTTACGAATCAAGTATGTTTATGACAATGATCAGCAGCGTGCACAACAGCTATGCGACAAATGGGACATCATTGAAGAAGTAGCCACCAGCTACCAGCAGGTTCTGGAAGATCCTGAAGTGGATGTCGTTGATATCATTACACCACCTGTAACTCACTTGAGTCTGGCTTATGAAGCGTTGGATGCCAACAAACATGTTATCTGTGAAAAACCGTTAACAGGTTACTTTGGTGAAGAAGGCGATGAAGAGCCCATTGGTCTGAAAGTACCTAAAATAAAAATGTACGAAAGCTTGCTTAAAAATATTGATGAGTGTCGTAAGAAATTTGAAGCTTCAGATCGTCTGTTCATGTATGCCGAAAACTATGTATATTCGCCAAATATCTTACGTTCAGCTGAAATCATTGAAGCAAAAAGAAGCAAGATCATGTACATGAAGGGGGAGGAAAGTATCCGTTCCTCCACTTCTCCAGCTTCTGCTTATTGGTCATTAGCTGGCGGCGGTTCATTAATTCGTCTGGGCAGCCATCCAATTGGCGGCATGCTGTTCTTGAAACAAGTTGAAGCAAAAGCTCGTGGTGAAGAAATCAGCGTACAAAGTGTTGTAGCAGAAACAGGACGACTAGCTCCAAGCTTGGACGAGCATGATAAACGCTATTTTCCGGCAAAATCAATTGATACGGAAGACTTTGCGACAGTAATTATTACCTTTACTGATGGTACCAAAGCTATTTCGATTTCTAATGACAATACATTAGGTGGTGTGAAAAACTATGTGGAAGTTTATACCAATGACAGTGCTTTGGTAAACAATATTACACCAGCAGACAACCTGTCAACTTACTTCTTGGATCAAGACAATTTGGATGATGTGTACATTTCGGAACAGCTGCAGGATAAAATTGGCTGGAACAAAGTATTTGTGGCTGAGGAAACTTTGCGAGGATACTTGGCGCAATTCCAAGATTTCGCAGAATGTGTGGCAGAAAATCGTCAACCACTATCCGGTTTGGACCTCGCTTATGATACAATAAAAATTATCTATGCGGCTTATCTGTCAGCTGAAGAAGGGCGCAGAGTAGATTTTTAAGAAAGAAGTGATAACTTAAGATGGAAACTGTAACTGTTGAAAAAGTAACGTTGGGTGAAGGTCTGCCGAAAGTGATCGTTCCTTTAGTGGGAAAGTCTCGCGAGGAAATTCTACAAGAGGCCGAAATCGCTGTAGCCAGCAATTGTGATATTATTGAATGGCGTATTGATCATTTTGCCGAAATTACTGATTTTGCTAAAGCGGCTGAGTTTGTTAAAGAAGTGAAAGCTGCTGTGAAGATGCCTTTGTTGGTTACCTTCCGTACAGCGAAAGAAGGTGGCGTTTGTCCGATGGATGATGCGCAATACTTCGAAATGTATAATGCTTTCTTGGAACAAGGAAACTTTGATTTGCTGGACGTTGAATTGTTTATGCCAGAAGCTGAGGTTGCAGATTTAGTGAAAGCAGCTCATGACAAAGATGTGAAGATTGTAATGTGCAACCACGACTTCGACAAAACACCACCAAAAGAAGAAATCATCACTCGTCTACGGACTATGCAAGATAAAGGCGCAGATATCTGCAAGATTGCGGTAATGCCGCAAACCACTCATGATGTGATTGTTCTATTGGATGCTACGCAAGAAATGTATAATAATTATGCAAAACAACCGCTAATCACAATGTCTATGGGCAAACTAGGTGTTGTCAGCCGAGTCTCCGGTGCAACATTCGGTTCTGCCGCAACATTTGGAGCAGCTAAAAAGGCATCAGCTCCTGGACAGGTTTCCGTCGGCGAACTACGCACGATTTTAGAAACATTATAGGAAGTAGTAAGATCAGGTGAGGGATTACCTGGTCTTTTTTGCTAGATCGTCTTTTCAAACTCGTTTATTATTTCAGAGATGAATGAGTTTGAGAAGGCTTTTTGTGTATAAATGTATAAAATTCTGTATATAGATGGCATGCGGGTATATTAGTGAATAAATTTGCGGTATTTGGTGAAAAAAACTTATAAAAAAGCATTGACTTATTCAGATTAGAATTCTATAATCATAAACTATACAACAACTAATTGTATTTTTATGCAATTTGATCGGAGGGTTTTGAGTGAAAGTATCAATTATCGGTGTGACTGGCTACAGCGGACTGGAATTACTGCGTCTATTAAGTAACCATCCAGCTGTAGAGATCGTTTCAATCCACAGTCATTCACAAAACGGGGAAGCGATCGATCGACGATTCCCACATTTGAAACAGCTGATCGAATTGCCTTTAGAAGAAGTCGATCCTGAGAAAATTATGGCACAGGCAGATTTAGTGTTTTTCGCTGCTCCATCTGGGGTAGCCAAGGATCAAGCACTATCTTTTATCGAAAAACAGTTTCCAGTGATTGATTTGTCTGGCGACTATCGTTTGAAAAATCCGGCTCAGTATGAAAAATGGTACGGCAAGACTAGTGCTCCGATTTCAGCTTTAGAGCAGGCAACGTACGGTTTGGCAGATTTTGACCTGCCGAAGAACTTGAAGCTGATTGCTAATCCGGGCTGTTACGCAACGGCGGCAATTTTATCAGTCGCTCCATTAGTGAAGCAACAGTTAATTGAAAAGAACTCCATCATTTTTGATGGCAAGTCTGGTTTATCAGGCGCTGGTAAGAAGCTTTCTGAAGTGGCTCATTATACTGAAGCGAACGACAACATGTCAGTGTACAAATTGAATCAGCACCAGCATATTCCGGAAATTATCCAGCAACTGCAGCAATGGGATGCGGAAATTCCAGCAATTCAATTTTCGACAGCTTTGATTCCGGTGACTCGCGGAATTCTGATGACTACCTATTGTAAAGCTAAAGCCGGTATTACTGGCAGCGAAGTTCGCGAAGCTTTTGAAGCAGAGTATGGCAATAAACCATTTATTCGCCTGCAGGAGGGACAAGATTTCCCTTGCATCAAACAAGTGGTGGGATCCAACTACTGTGATATCGGCATGGCTTATAATGAAGCAACTCAGACGATAACGGTAATTAGCGTAATTGACAACCTAGTCAAAGGCGCAGCTGGCCAAGCTATTCAAAACTTGAACCTACTAATGAATCTACCGGAAACGACTGGCTTAGAGCTGGTACCTGTTTATCCGTAATAACAAAGGAGAAGACTTATGAATATAATTGATGGAACAATCGCCAGTCCGAAAGGTTTTCAGGCCACTGGTTTACATTGTGGATTAAAGAAAAACAAATTAGACTTAGGAGTAATTTATTCTGAAAAAGCTGCGAAGGCCGCAGCAGTGTACACCACCAACCAAGTTAAGGCAGCACCAATTTATGTAACAAAAGAAGCAATGCAGGAACCAACAATTCAAGCAGTAGTAGTTAACTCAGGCTACGCTAATGCTTGTACCGGTGAAATAGGCTTAGTTCATGCGAAACAAATGCAACAGGCCACAGCAGATCACTTGGGTGTTGCGGCTGATGAAGTAGCTGTTGCCTCTACCGGAGTTATCGGTAAAATTATGCCAATTGAATTAGTCGAACAAGGAATTCAAAAGGTTGATATGGATGATTGCGAACCTTACCACTTCCACGAAGCCATCATGACAACTGATACGACAACTAAAGAAATCGTCGTTCAAGACACAATCAATGGCGAAACAGTAACGATTGCCGGAACAGCTAAAGGTTCTGGGATGATTCATCCTAATATGGCAACGATGCTAGCATTTATTACAACTGATGCAGAAATCTCACAAAAGCTGCTGCAGGAGTTGTTAAGTGAAAAGACGGAAACGACGTTTAACCAAATTACAGTCGATGGAGATACTTCAACTAACGATATGGTGTTAGTTATGGCTAACGGGCTTGCGGGTAATGCTGAAATTAAAAAAGGCACAGAAGGCTATGACAAGTTTGTAGCAATGTTCCAGCTAGTAAGTGAAACCTTGGCTCAAATGATTGCCAAAGACGGCGAGGGAGCCACTAAGCTGATTGAAGTACAAGTAGAAGGCGCAACTGACGAGTTGGCTGCCCGAATGATCGCTAAAAAGATTGTTGGCTCAATGTTAGTAAAAACCGCGATGTTTGGAGAAGATCCCAACTGGGGCAGAATCATCTGCGCTATCGGTTATTCAGAAACAAAGATTGATCCTGAGAAGGTAGATATGTGGATCGGCAGTGTGCAGGTACTGAAAAACAGCCAACCGCAAACCTTTGACGAAGCTGCGATTAAACAAATTTTAGAACAAGACAAGATTGTTATTGCTGTTGATATGAATTTAGGAAACGCAAAAGGCGCCGCTTGGGGCTGTGACTTAACGTACAAATACGTTGAAGTCAATGCGTTATACCATACATAAGGGGAGTAAAGACATGGGAAAAATCGTAGTGAAAATTGGCGGCGTCGCCAGTGATAATTTAACCGAAGAATTTTTTGAAACATTAGCAGATTGGCAAGCAGCCGGCAAAGAAATCGTGATCGTTCACGGTGGCGGCTACTACATCACTGAAATGATGGAAAAACTAAATGTTCCAGTAACAATCGCTAACGGACTGCGTGTGACCTCTGCGCAAGCACTAAAAATCACTCAGATGGTATTAATCGGCCAAGTTCAGCCTGCCATCACCACGGTTTTCCAGCAAAACGGCTTCTCAGCTGTTGGTCTGCATGCTTCTTGCGGCCAGCTAATTCAAGGAACTTTTATCGACAAAGACAACTTAGGCTATGTTGGCACCATTACCAATATCGGTACTGGTATGATTAACGACGTATTAGCGAAAAATCATGTGCCAATCATCGCTCCTCTTGGTTTAACTGAAGAAGGCGAATGGTTAAATATTAATGCCGACACAGCTGCCTGCAAAATCGCGGAAGCATTAGATGCAGAAGCTTTATACTTAATCACTGACGTACCTGGCGTAAAATGCGAAGGCGAATGGTTGGAACATTTAACGGCTGACGACGTTGAACAATTAAAAGATCAAGAAGTTATTACAGGCGGCATGATTCCTAAGCTAGACAGTGCTACATCCGCATTGACCAAAGGCGTAAAGGAAGTCTTCATTACTAACAGTATCGCAAAATGCGGCACAAAGATCACGAAAGCGAAGGTGTTTGCATGACTCATCTATTTCCTAATTACAAAAGAGAATCCATTGATCTAGTCAGAGGCTTCGGCAACTACGTCGAAGATCAAACTGGTAAAGAATATTTAGATTTCACCAGCGGAATTGGGGTAAACAGCCTAGGCCATCAGCACCCTAAGCTAATCCAAGCTCTAGAAAAACAAATGCACCTAATTTGGCATACCTCAAACCTGTATTCCAGCAAGCTGCAGGAAGACGTAGCCAAGAAATTAGCCAACAACAATAACTACTTGGCCTTCTTCTGTAACAGCGGAACCGAAGCCAACGAAGCAGCCATCAAGCTAGCCCGAAAAGCCACCGGACGTTCAAAAATTATCAGCTTCCAGCAATCATTCCACGGACGTACCTATGGCGCACTAAGCGCCACCGGCCAAGAAGCGCTGCATGAAGGCTTCGCTCCAATTTTACCCGATTTCCAATACGTACCTTTTAACGAAATCGAACCACTGAAGGAACTTGTCGATCAAGATACTGCAGCCGTTATGATTGAATTAATTCAAGGCGAAGGTGGCGTACTACCAGCCGAGGTCTCATTCGTCCAAAAAGTCGCAGAGCTTTGTAAAGAACAAGGCGCCTTGTTAATCGTCGATGAGATTCAAACAGGAATCGGCCGTACGGGTAATTTGTACGCCTACGAAGGCTATGGCATCGAGCCAGACATCTTCACCTTAGCCAAAGCCCTCGGCAACGGCATCCCAGTCGGCGCCATGTTAGGCAAAAAAGAATTAAAAGACGCCTTCGGACCAGGTTCTCACGGCACAACCTTCGGCGGGAACAAACTGGCACTACGAGTTGCAGTAGCAGTGCTGGATATTATCAACGATCCAAGCTTCTTGGATGAAGTGAAGAAAAAAGGCGATTACGCATTGAAGTCTTTGGACAGTTTGAAGGACTCAAGTGATAAAGTACTGGATGTCCGCGGCCAAGGTTTGATGATCGGTGTCCAGTTGAAGGATCAAGAAACTTTGAATGCAACAGTCGCTAATCTTCAGAAAAAAGGTTTATTAGTATTGAAAGCCGGCAACAACACGCTACGCCTATTGCCTCCTCTAACGATTGAACAGGATGAGTTGGAGAAGGGGATTGGGATGATAAAGGTGGAGTTGTTGGATAATAAGTAAGTATGAGAGCTCGGAATGCCATGAGGTGTTTCGGGTTTTTTGATGATCGGAAAGAACTTTTAAAGAATTGCTTCTTAGCGAATCATTTGACCTATTATAGTTTTTACACAGTATGTTTAAAATGGTAACATTAGGTATATAAGGTATATAAGGTATATAAGGTATATATCCAAACTCTTGACACCTTTTATGATGAAGGAGAACTATTGATGTTAGAAAACAAAGTAGGTATTACAGATCAAATTGAACTGGCTAAGGCTGAAGAAAAGATAAGTAAACAAAAAGCTAAGCAGCTATTTGAATCTGGAAAAATTGATGAGATAGAAGTTGGAACCTTTCAAGGATTGGCAGAAATTCATAAGTATCTTTTTGACGACATTTACTATTTTGCTGGAAAAATTAGAGATGTTAATATAGCAAAAGGAAATTTTCGATTTGCTCCTGTAATGTATCTAAAAACAGCCTTAGGACATATTGATAAAATGCCTCAGAATAATTATAAAGAAATCATTGCTAAATATGTAGAGATGAATGTTGCTCATCCTTTTCGTGAAGGAAACGGTAGAAGCATGAGAATCTGGCTAGATTTAATCTTGAAGAAGGAACTTGGAAAAGTTGTGGACTGGAGTCAAGTCGACAAAGAAGCATATCTTTCTGCCATGGAACGTAGTCCTGTAAATGATCTGGAGATCAGATTTTTGTTGAAGGATTCACTGACAGATAAAGTTGATGATCGCGAGATTTTTATGAAAGGGATAGATACTAGTTATTTCTATGAAGGGTACATGGAATATAGGATTGAAGATTTGTAGGCTATATTGTGGTCAGCTTAGAAATACAAAACTTTCGTCAAATTGCGAGATCGAGATAAGTAGAAGCAAATACACTCCAATTCAAGCAATTATTTTATAAATCGCTGCTTATTTTTATAATAGGTAACGATTTATTTTTATTTACTGTTATAATTAAACGTAAAGAATTTAGTGGAGGAAATCTCATGAACTCTAAAAATATATACGATAGCAACAGATCTGCATGGAATGAAGCATTGAATTACCATCAAAAAGCTAGGAGTAATTCTTTGCAAAAAGGATTCCAAGATTCTAATTTTACGATTTTCGATAGAGATTGCGATGCTGTACTGTTAGAAAAATTAGATGAAATTGATTTGACCGGTAAAGTGATCGGTCAGCTACCTTGTAACAACGGAAGAGAGTTATTATCTCTAATGAAACTCGGAGCCAAAAAAGCGGTTGGTTTTGACATCTCAGACAATGCAATTCAAGAAGCAAAACAACTAGCAGAAATAGCTAAAATTGACGCTACATTCGAACGAACTAATATTTTAGATATAAATTATTCATACAACAATTACTTTGATTTCATTTATATATCAGAAGGCTCACTTCAATGGTTTCCAGATTTGAATGAGTATTTTGCAGTCGTTAGCCGCTTGCTGAAGAAGAGTGGACAGCTGCTCATTTTTGAAATGCATCCAATTGCGTATCTATTCGAGGTCGATTTTGATGCAAAAAAGCCCGATTTTGATTTATTGGTCCCATATTTCGAAAAAGGACCTTATCATTATAAGGACGGTCTAGATTATATCGGTGGTGTTGAGTATGAATCCAAGGAAGGCTATTGGTTCATGCATAAGCTGTCGGATATTTTGAAAGCCCTTATAAAAAATGGGCTGAATTTGGAGGATATCGAGGAGTACAATTTGGAAATGGCTAATAACGAGTCAACGAAGGTTTTAGATAAGTTTCCGTTGAGTTATATGGTTTTAAGTATAAATAATTAAATTGTTAAGTACGTATTGAATTTTAGTAATCTCAACGGCATAGTTTATATAATTAATTGTGTTTACCATTTAAGACCGACATAAGAAGTGGAAAGAAGGTAGATTTTAATGATAGAACCTATTCTAACTTTAAGCAGTGCAATAATTACATTGATCACAACAGTTGTAGGTATATTAATAGAAAAGAAAAAAATTGAGAATGATAACAGTCCATCAAATACTCAAGATCAAAATTTTAGTGATATTAGCACAAAGGGAGATAATTCTTCTATAAATATTACTGCAACACAAGTACAATCATCAGTGGTAGTTAAAGGTCATCAAGAGTTTAAGATTAGAGAGGAAGAATTTAAAGATAATCTTAGTAGATTGAGAGGGTACAACAAATTTGTATGGGTAATTTTCCCGATTATGGTTCTCCTATTAACATATATGGAAAAAATCCCTTCGTATGAAATTGCATGGTTAATTTGTGTTATCACGATCAATTCCTTCTCCATCTCACTTTTTTTTAGATATTTATATCATAGATACGTAAAAGGAATAAAGGATAGAGGTTATGAACAAGATATAATTAGCAAATTTATAAGAAAGATTGAATACTTACTCTTTCCTTTGCTACTATTTTTTATATCTGCAAGAAGCATTGCTTTTTCTATTGCTAGAACCCCATATGAAATGAGCATGCCAAGAACTTTTATCTTTGTCTTTTTTCTGTACTTACTTTCATTTTATACAGAAAATTTGATGTTTCAATTTGTTGTAGGAAAGAATATTTGGAAGATTCCATTTTTCTTAAAAATACTTTTAATAACAATAGTAATTTTTTTGTCTATGATTTATTTGCGAGACATTTTTAATTGGTTTGTTATTAGTATGTAAAGTTGAGTAATGTCTAATTTATTTGTGATAGTTAAATATTTTTTAATATAATCCATGGGAGGCATTAAGTAAATAGAATTAAGTTTAGTAACTCACTTATACTAGCAGAATGATTCGAATTCATATCAATCTAAAATACTGTAATGATTTTAAAATATAACATTATATAGTTTTGCGTAATCGAACTGAAACAATTCTACTCCACACCCCCCGCCGAGTTTTTCGTCGTTCCTGCTTTCTTTATCCTTTCTTTTTTACTATACTGTGAATAGTAACGAAAAAGGAGCACATGCATGGGCGAGAGAGCTGATATTTTTCTTAGTACATTTAATCGTATTGAAAAAGAATTGAAGAATCAATTGAATAATCCTTCGAATATGGGCTTCAGTGAGATGGTTCGTCGTTTGTCTAAACGTAAGGGAACGTTAGTTGGAGATAATGAGAATGATTTGCTGCAGCTTGCGCAGCTGCGCAATGCGATTGTGCATGATCAGATTGCAGATGATTTTGTGATTGCGGAGCCAAATGATTGGGCGGTTCAGCGGATTGCAGAGATTGAAGAGGCTCTAGTTCGGCCGGAAAAGGTTTTGCCGCGGTTTGGTAAGAAGGTTACAGGCTTTGAACAGGATTTTCCGTTGCGAAGAATTATGGAGATTGTGGCTGAGAAGCGCTTTTCCCAGTTTCCGGTTTATCATCGGGGTCAGTTTAAGGGCTTAGTGACTTTGCGGACGATTGGTTTGTTCTTTGCTCAAGCTAGCTTAGCAGGTCCAGTGAATCTGGAAGGAAAAAAGGCAGAGGATTTGCTGCAGACAAATGGTAAGAGTACGAATTTTCATTTTGTTTCTGCCGATACGAAGGTTGCTGAGGTTGAGGAAATGTTCCGCAGCCAGACGACATTGGAAGCAGTTTTGATCACGAAAGATGGCGATCCTAATGGTAACTTGGTGGGGATTGTTCGGCCAAGGGATATTTATGCGCAGAAAGAGGAGTAGTCTATTGTTAGCTGTATATTTATTGTTGAGTGCTGCGATTATCGGACTTGATCAATTAGTTAAGTTTTGGATTGTCGGCAATTTTAATTTGGGTGATGGTCAACAGGTCATTCCGAATGTTTTGTCTTTAACCTACATTCATAATACTGGAGGAGCTTTTAGTTTGTTAGAAGGGCAACGGGTTTTCTTCATTATTATTACGGTGATAGCTGTGGGTGCTGGGATTTATTATTTAGCCAAGCATTTGCATGAAAGCAAATGGCTGACGATTGGTATCAGTTTATTCTTGGCTGGAGCGGTGGGGAACTTTATTGATCGCCTGCGTTTAGGCTATGTAGTGGACATGTTTCAGCTGGATTTCATCAACTTTCCGATTTTCAATATTGCGGATATGGCATTGGTGATTGGTGTTGCGATGATATTTATTTACATTTTATTAGATGAGAGAGAAAAAAAGCATGGAAAATGAAATTGAAGTAATTATACATGAAGAGAGTGGCCGGATTGACAAGGTGCTTAATGAACGGCTGAAAGATTATTCTCGTTCTCAGATTCAGCAATGGATCAAGGATGGACAGGTTTCGGTAGCTGAGCAACCGATTAAGGCCAATTACAAGGTGAGTAAAGGGGATCAGATTTTGATTCGTATTCCTGAACCAGAGGAATTAGAGCTGATAGCGGAAGACTTGCAGCTGGATATTGTTTATGAAGATGAGGATGTAGTTGTGGTTAACAAACCGCAAGGCATGGTGGTTCATCCATCAGCTGGCCATTCTCATGGAACGTTAGTTAACGGTCTGTTGCATCAAATTAAAGATTTATCTTCTATTAATGATGTCGTTCGTCCAGGTATCGTTCATCGGATCGACAAGGACACTTCTGGCTTATTAATGGTAGCAAAAAATGACCAGGCTCATGAAGCTTTGGCGAAACAGCTGAAGGACAAAACGTCGTTAAGGAAATACGTAGCCTTGGTTCATGGAGAAATTCCTCATGAAAAAGGTCGGATTGAAGCACCAATCGGTCGTTCAAAGGTAGATCGGAAAATGCAGGCAGTGATTGAAGGCGGCAAGGAAGCCGTTACACATTTCGAAGTGCTGGAACGCTTTACAGACTTTACTTTGATCGAATTGCAATTGGAAACGGGGCGAACGCACCAAATTCGGGTACACATGCAATACATTGGTTATCCAGTAGCTGGTGACCCGTTGTATGGACCTAAGAAAACCTTAAAGGGTAACGGACAATTTTTACATGCGAAGCTATTAGGCTTTACTCATCCGAAAACGGGAGAGAACTTAGTTTTTGAAGCACCGCTGCCGGAAATTTTTCAAAAAACTTTGAAGCAACTGCGAGAAAATGATTGATTTCTCAGAGAAAGAACGGTATAGTATTCTCAGTGAAAAAAACTGAATAGCGAGATCCTTTAAGAGTAGTCCCGTGAGGCTAAGAAGGGTGGAGATAGAAGCTTGGACTAAGTGCGCTTAGGATCAACTCTATCATTTTTGACGAAGTCGATTACAATCCTCCTACCTGCATGCGGGTAGGAGTTTTTTTATGGAAAAAAGAGGAGGAGACAAGATGTACAAAAAGGAAGTTGTCGATGAGGTAACGATGAAACGAGCGTTAACCCGTATCACCTATGAAATCATTGAACGTAACAAAGGAGTTCAAGATATTGTATTAGTAGGCATCAAAACTCGAGGAATTTTTATCGCTCAGCGAATTGCTGAACGGTTGAAACAATTAGAACATATTGAAATTCCAGTTGGCGAGCTGGATATCACCCTTTACCGGGATGATGTACAGAAACAGGAGACAGCTGAACCTGAGCTGCACTCTTCGGATATTCCTTTTGAAATTGCTGGTAAAGAAGTCATCTTAGTGGATGATGTGTTGTTTACTGGACGCACAATCCGCGCAGCTCTCGACGCAGTAATGGATTACGGCAGACCAAATCGTATTTCCCTAGCAGTGCTAGTTGACCGCGGACACCGGGAATTACCGGTTCGTGCTGATTATGTAGGGAAAAATATTCCAACAGCATTAACCGAAGAAATCATTGTTGAAATGGAAGAATTGGACGGACAAGATCGAATCTTGATCCAAAAGGAAGAGGCGTAAAGACAAATGCAAGAGTTTCACAACGACGATGTGGTATTAGACATCAAGGATCGTCCTAGTGCAGGACATTGGGTAGGGTTAAGTATTCAACATCTGTTTACGATGTTTGGCGCTACGGTGCTGGTTCCGATTATGGTGGGGATCAATCCAAGTATTGCGCTGGTCAGTTCCGGACTGGGGACGCTAGTATACCTGACAGTCACAAAAGGAAAAATCCCAGCATATCTAGGCAGCAGCTTTGCCTTTATCGCAGCAATGCAACTACTGATGAAATCTGATGGATATCCAGCAGTTGCACAGGGAGCGATGACCTGCGGCTTAGTTTATCTGATTGTATCATTCCTTATTCGAAAAATCGGGTCTGCCTGGCTGGATAAAATTTTACCGCCAATTGTTGTGGGACCAGTTGTTATGGTTATCGGTTTGGGTCTAGCTGGTAACGCGGCCACTAATGCGATGTACAATAACGATGTTTACGATTTTAAATACGTACTAGTTGCTTTAATTACTTTGGGATTAACGATTTTTTTCAACATGTTTCTCTCAGGTTTTCTCGGATTACTTCCGATTCTGCTAGGAATTGTCTGCGGTTATATCACCGCGATGTTGTTTGGCATTATCGACTATCAACCGATTATCGACGCACACTGGTTCGCACTTCCAGCATTTGATGTACCTTTTGCCACCTATCAGCCGAAGCTTTATCTAAATGCTATTACTACGATGGCACCAATCGCTTTCGTCACGATGACAGAACATATCGGTCATTTAATGGTATTGAATAAATTAACTAAGCGGAATTTTTTTGAAGATCCTGGGTTGGATCGTACCTTGATGGGAGATGGCTTCGCCCAAATCGTAGCGGGACTTGTCGGTGGACCGCCAGTAACTAGTTACGGTGAGAATATCGGAGTGCTAGCAATCACGCGGGTACACAGTGTGTTTGTAATTGGTGGTGCAGCAGTGTTCGCTATCGCTTTAGGCTTTGTTGGAAAATTAAGTGCATTAATCTTGAGTATCCCTGGACCAGTTATTTCTGGAATCAGCTTCGTGCTCTTCGGAGTAATTGCAGCTAGCGGATTGAAAATTTTAATTGAAAACCAAATCAACTTTGACCGAAAAAAGAACCTGTTGATCGCTTCAACGATCTTAGTTATTGGCATCGGCGGGCTGGTGTTCCAAGCTGGCACCTTTACATTATCTTCAATGGCTCTAGCAACTGTGCTAGGCATTATACTGAATTTGATTTTACCTGAGAAAGCACGCAGCGAAAAATAAGGAGGAAGAATCATGATCATCCAATCTGAAAAAATTAGTTTGAAGCATTTGTTAACAATCGAAGCTTTATCCGATCAGGAAGTTATGGGACTTATTAAACGAGGGCAACAGTTCAAAAACGGTGCACAGTGGTCACCTGAGAAATCACAGTATTTTGCGGCCAACCTGTTTTTTGAGAACAGCACTCGGACCCATAAGAGTTTTGAAGTTGCTGAGAAGAAAATGGGCTTGGATGTCATTGATTTTGACTCACGAACCAGCTCTGTGCAAAAAGGAGAAACCTTATATGATACCGTGTTGACTATGTCAGCGATCGGTGTAGATGTGTGTGTCATTCGACATGGTGATGAAAATTATTATGACGAGTTGATCCAAAGTCGAACGGTTCACTGTTCAATTATTAATGGTGGGGACGGCAGCGGCCAGCACCCAACGCAATGTTTACTGGACTTGATGACAATCTATGAAGAATTTGGGCATTTTGAAGGGTTGAAGGTAGCGATTGTAGGCGACATCACTCACTCGAGGGTAGCTAAGTCCAACATGCAAATGCTGAATCGATTGAGAGCGGAGGTTTATTTCTCAGGACCAGAGCAATGGTACGATTCTAGCTATGATGTGTATGGAGAATACCGACCACTGGACGAGTTAGTGGAAATGGTAGACGTAGTTATGCTTTTAAGGGTACAACACGAACGCCATGATGGCAACGAAAGCTTCTCCAAAGAAGGTTACCATCAAGACTACGGTTTGACGATTGAAAGAGCAAAACGTATGAAGGATAAAGCAATCATCATGCATCCGGCTCCAGTTAATCGCGATGTAGAAATCGCTGATTCATTGGTTGAAAGTTATCAGTCACGGATTGTTGAACAAATGAGCAATGGTGTGTTTGTTCGCATGGCGATTTTAGAAGCAATATTAAATGGTGTGTCTTAATCAGTTTGAAGAAAATGCTTATAATATATTGAATCCAAGTTGGATGCAGAGCAACTTTTCCTAGTGTAATACGAACAGTGTAACTGGATAGTGTATGGCGTAAAAATCGAACTAATTTTTCGGTGAAAAGTTAATTCATTAAAATGAACAAGGAGAGATGGATTATGAAGGTACTAATTAAAAACGGTAAAATTGCTGGAAAAGGCAATCAATTAATAGATGCAGATGTTTGGTTAGAAGATGGAATTATTGCTGGAATTGGCAAGTCTTTTGCAGATTTGGACTTTGATGAAGTTTACGATGCAAAGGGGCAATTAGTAACACCTGGTTTAGTGGATGTCCATGTGCATTTAAGAGAGCCTGGTTTTACTTATAAAGAAACCATCAAAACAGGAAGTCAAGCAGCAGCCCGTGGTGGATTTACAACCGTTTGTGCAATGCCTAACCTTGATCCTACTCCTGATACAGTTGAGAAATTTGAGCAAGTCCTTGATATCATTGAACGTGATGCAGTAGTCAAAGTATTGCAGTATGCACCGATCACAGAAGAGCTGCGCAGTGAAGTATTAACTGACCAAGCAGGACTGAAAGCAGCTGGCGCATTTGCCTTTACTAACGATGGAGTGGGCGTGCAAACAGCCGGAACTATGTATTTAGCAATGCAAGAGGCTGCGAAGCAAGGGATGGCTTTAGTTGCTCATACAGAAGATGATTCATTACTATTCGGCGGTGTTATGCACAAAGGCGAGATCAGTGAAAAGCTTGATCTGCCAGGAATCATGAGTGCGACTGAATCTTCTCAAATCGCTCGCGACGTAATTCTAGCCGAAGAAACTGGTGCACACTATCATGTCTGCCACGTATCAACAAAAGAAAGTGTAAGAATAATCCGTGATGCAAAGAGAGCAGGCGTTCATGTAACTGCAGAGGTATCACCTCATCACTTAATCTTGATGGATGAAGATATTCCAGAAGATAACGGTTTTTGGAAAATGAACCCGCCATTACGAGGTAAAGAAGATCGTGATGCGCTAATCGAAGGATTAATGGATGGAACTATTGATTGTATCGCTACCGATCATGCCCCTCATGGGTTAGAAGAAAAAAATCAAACGTTCTTAAAATCACCATTTGGTATTGTTGGCAGCGAAACAGCTTTCCAATTGATCTATACACACTTTGTAGAAACGGGCCGCTTTACTTTAGAACAAGTGATTGACTGGATGGCAGTGAAGCCTGCAGCAATTTTTGGCTTAAACGCTGGCACACTGAATATCGGCGCACCTGCCGACGTTGCGGTATTTGATCTATACACAGAAGAAAAAATTGATGATCAGCAATTTGCTTCAATGGGGGTAAATACACCATTCGTAGGCTGGCCTGTTAAAGGCAATACGATGTTCACCTTTGTGGATGGTAAACTGGTGTATAACAAGGAGGACTAATAAGTTGAAGAGACTGCTAATTTTAGAAGATGGTACGGTATTTGAAGGAGAAGCTTTTGGTGCTGAAGCCAACGTGTTTGGCGAGATTGTGTTTACAACAAGTATGACTGGTTATCAAGAAACCATTACAGACCAAAGCTTTAACGGACAAATCATTACCTTTACTTATCCAATGGTCGGGAATTACGGGATCAACCGTGATGACTATGAATCAATTGCTCCAACTTGTAAAGGGGTTGTTGTTAAGGAACATGCGCGTCGTGCAAGCAACTGGCGCAACCAAATGACCTTAGATGAATTTTTAAAGCGCAAGGGAATTCCTGGGATCGCAGGAATTGATACTCGTGCATTAACGAAAAAATTACGCAATCACGGAACTATGAAAGCCAGCATTGTTGATTCTGGTGATCAATTCCATCATGCCTTTGATCAATTGAAAGCAACTGTTTTACCAACCAATCAAGTCCATCAGGTTTCAACTGTTACTCCTTACCCAAGCCCTGGCGTTGGCCGTAATGTTGTCGTCATCGATTTTGGTTTAAAGCATAGCATTTTGAGAGAATTATCTCGTCGGGAATGTAATTTGACGGTTATGCCTTACAATACCGATGCAAAAACGATTTTGGATTTGGCTCCTGACGGTGTGATGTTGACGAACGGACCAGGAGACCCTAAAGATGTGCCAGAAGCGATTGAAATGATTCAAAAAATTCAAGGGAAAGTGCCAATTTTTGGAATTTGCTTGGGTCATCAATTATTCTCACTGGCAAATGATGCTGACACGTATAAAATGAAGTTTGGCCACCGGGGATTAAATCATCCGGTACGAGAAATCGCAACCGGACGGATTGATTTTACTTCACAAAATCACGGTTTTGCGGTGGATGAAGCAACAATTGACTCTACAAAATTAATGGTAACGCATGTGGAAGTAAATGACGGAACGATTGAAGGGGTAAGACATCGCCACTACCCAGCCTTCAGTGTGCAATTTCATCCGGATGCTGCGCCAGGACCACATGATGCACTACATTTATTCGATGAATTTATGGAAATGATGGACGCATGGAAGGAGCAAGCATAAATGCCAAAACGCACAGATATTAAAAAAATCATGGTCATCGGTTCTGGACCGATTGTCATTGGACAAGCAGCCGAATTTGACTATGCTGGTACGCAAGCTTGCTTAGCTTTAAAAGAGGAAGGTTATGAAGTTGTTTTAGTGAATTCTAATCCGGCAACTATCATGACTGATAAGGAAGTTGCAGATTCAGTTTATATCGAACCAATTACGTTAG
Organism: Enterococcus sp. AZ071; assembly: GCF_050499065.1. Taxonomy (NCBI): domain Bacteria; kingdom Bacillati; phylum Bacillota; class Bacilli; order Lactobacillales; family Enterococcaceae; genus Enterococcus; species Enterococcus sp. AZ071. The sequence goes on along the minus strand of NZ_JBIPAS010000001.1, from coordinate 994,756 downwards.
AATTCGTTTCCCGCATCCTGCGTAAGGAGTTACCAGATGCAATCCTGCCGACTCTCGGTGGGCAAACGGGATTAAATATGGCAATGGAACTGGCTGCTTCTGGCATCCTAGATGAATTAAACATCGAATTGTTAGGTACGAAACTTTCGGCGATCGATCAAGCGGAAGACCGTGACTTATTTAAACAGTTGATGGAGGAATTATCCCAGCCAATTCCTGAATCGGAAATTGTAAATACGGTTGAAGGAGCAGTTGCTTTTGCTAATACAATCGGTTATCCAATTATCGTACGTCCAGCTTTCACACTAGGTGGAACCGGTGGGGGTATGTGTGACAATGAAGAAGAATTGCGAGTGATTGCTGAAAATGGCTTGAAGCTGTCACCAGCTACTCAATGTTTGATTGAAAAATCAATCGCCGGCTACAAAGAGATTGAGTATGAAGTAATGCGTGACTCAGCTGACAATGCGATTGTAGTATGTAATATGGAAAACTTTGACCCAGTAGGCGTTCATACTGGTGATTCAATTGTTTTTGCCCCGAGTCAAACCATGTCTGATTATGAATACCAAATGCTGCGGGATGCCTCCTTATCAATCATCCGCGCCTTGAAAATAGAAGGCGGTTGTAACGTTCAGCTGGCATTAGACCCTCACAGCTTTAATTATTATGTAATCGAAGTGAATCCGCGAGTGTCTCGTTCATCTGCCTTAGCAAGTAAAGCAACTGGTTATCCGATTGCTAAACTCGCAGCAAAAATCGCGGTTGGATTAACCTTGGATGAAATGAAGAATCCAGTAACGGGAACAACCTACGCTGAATTTGAACCAGCCCTAGATTATGTGGTTGCGAAAATTCCCCGCTGGCCTTTTGATAAATTTGAATCTGGTGAAAGAGTACTAGGAACGCAAATGAAGGCAACAGGTGAAGTTATGGCAATCGGCCGTAACATCGAGGAATCCCTACTGAAGGCTGTTCGTTCGTTGGAAATTGGTACTTATCATGTAGAAATCGATGAATTTAGTGAAGCAACCGATGAGCTTTTAACTGAAAAAATAGTCAAAGCTCAAGATGATCGCTTATTCTATTTAGCCGAGGCACTGCGTCGTGGATACACTATTGAAGAGCTCAGTGAACTGACTAAAATTGATTTATTCTTCCTGGATAAATTATTACACATCGTTGAGTTAGAAAATGAACTGGCTCAGCATGTAAAAGATGCTGATGTAGTGAAAAAAGCCAAGCAAAATGGTTTTGCTGACAAGAAAATTGCTAGCTTGTGGTCAATGACTGAAAAAGAAATCAGCGACTTTAGACATGAAGCGAAAATTTTACCTGTTTACAAAATGGTAGATACTTGTGCAGCTGAGTTTGAGTCGCAAACGCCATATTTCTACAGCACCTATGAATTTGAAAATGAAAGCATTCGTTCAGATAAGGAATCAGTGTTGGTATTAGGTTCTGGCCCAATCCGAATCGGTCAAGGGGTTGAATTCGATTACGCAACTGTTCATTCAGTAAAAGCGATCCAATCAGCTGGCTATGAAGCAATTATTATGAATAGTAATCCTGAAACGGTATCGACAGACTTCTCAGTCTCTGATAAGCTTTACTTTGAACCTTTAACCTTAGAGGATGTTATGAACGTAATTGAACTAGAGCAGCCAATTGGTGTTATTGTGCAATTTGGTGGTCAAACTGCAATTAACTTGGCAGAACCTTTAGTGAAAAACGGTGTCAAAATTCTAGGAACTAGTATTGAGGATTTGGATCGGGCGGAAGATCGTGACCAATTTGAACAGGTTCTTAAGAAACTAGGTATTCCCCAGCCGGTAGGCGATACAGCTACCAGCAGCGGAGAAGCCGTGGTTATTGCTGATCGAATTGGTTATCCAGTATTGGTACGTCCAAGTTATGTACTTGGTGGACGGGCAATGGAAATCGTCGAAAACCAGGCGGACTTGGAAGACTACATGGCAAATGCGGTAAAAGCCTCTCCAGAGCATCCAGTGCTAGTCGATCGTTACATGGTGGGTAAAGAATGTGAAGTAGATGCCATCTGTGACGGTAAAACAGTTCTGATTCCAGGGATTATGGAGCATATCGAGAGAGCTGGAGTTCATTCGGGAGACTCGATGGCAGTTTATCCGCCGCAAACCTTCTCACCTGAGATCATTGCAACGATTGAAGACTACACGCGAAAACTAGCTTTAGGTATGAATTGCATCGGCATGATGAACATTCAGTTCGTTATCCATGAGGAACAGGTTTATGTAATTGAAGTGAATCCGCGGGCTAGTCGGACGGTACCGTTCTTAAGTAAGATTACTAATATTCCAATGGCGCAAATTGCTACTAAAGTAATTTTAGGAAACAGCTTGGAAGAATTAGGCTACAAAGATGGTTTGTATCCTGAAAGCAAACTGGTTCACGTAAAGGCTCCAGTCTTCAGCTTTACTAAACTGCAGAAGGTTGATACCTACTTAGGGCCTGAAATGAAATCAACCGGGGAAGTAATGGGTTCAGACCGCAGTCTGGAAAAGGCTTTGTATAAAGCCTTTGAAGCAGCGGGATTGCATCTGCCAGATTATGGTGCTGTCCTATTCACTGTTGCGGATGAAAATAAAGAAGAATCTCTAGACTTGGCGAAACGCTTTACTGATGTGGGCTATAGTTTGATCGCCACTGCGGGCACTGCCAAGTATTTTGAAGAAAATGGTTTAACTGCTAAAACAATTGCCAAGATTTCTGAGTCATCAGAAGACAACGTAGTGGAAATGATCCGCCGCGGCGAAGCTCAGGTAGTTATTAACACCATGGATAAAAATCGCCAGAATTCTTCGGAGGACGGCTTCATTATCCGTCGCGAGGCAGTTGAACACGGAGTGCCATTATTCACTTCGCTAGATACGGCAAATGCTATCTTGCGGGTAATGGAATCTCGAGCATTCTCCATTCACGAAATTTAAGCCAGACACTTTTGTCTGCTAGTAAAAAATCTATACTCGATTTCAGGCTTCGCAAGCTGAGTGTGTTTGCGGAGCCTTTCTTAAAGGAGGCCATTATGAAACAAGAAATGATGACGATTGTTAGTCAGCAGCAATTAGCACCAAGAATTTATGAAATGGTTTTAACCGGCAAGCTGGTTGAGCAGATGAATAATCCCGGCCAGTTTATCCATATTCGGGTACCAAGAGCGGATTTATTACTTCGTCGTCCGATCAGTATTAACCAAATTGATCGTGAAAAATCTACCTGCACAATTATCTATCGGGTTGAAGGGGACGGCACCAAATTTTTTTCGGAGCTAGAAGCTGGCGATCAGTTGGATGTTATGGGTCCTTTAGGAAACGGCTTTGATTTGTCAGGTTTGAACCAAGGAGATACAGCATTTATCGTTGGTGGCGGCATTGGTGTCCCTCCTTTGTATGAGTTGTCAAAACAACTAACGAAACAGGGTGTGCAAGTCATTCATTTCTTGGGCTTTGCTTCGAAAGAATTTGTCTACTATGCCGAAGAGTTTCAAGCATTAGGAGATACACGCTTTTCAACTGATGACGGCAGCTTTGGTCTTCAAGGGAATGTTGGTAATTTATTGCTGGCAACTCAGGAAAAACCAACTGCAGTTTTCGCCTGCGGAAATAATGGTTTGCTGAAAACAGTAGAACAGCTATATGGGGAAGTAGGTAATGTTCAATTGTCTTTAGAATCACGAATGGCTTGTGGTATGGGTGCTTGTTATGCCTGTGTCTGCCATGTTGCTGACGAACCGAGCAAGAGTGTGAAGGTCTGTGATGACGGACCAGTATTTCAAGCAGGGGAGGTTGTTTTTTAATGAATCCATTAGCCGTTAAATTACCAGGCTTAGATTTGAAGAATCCAATCATGCCGGCAAGTGGCTGTTTTGGATTTGGCAAAGAATATGCCGATTATTATGACTTGAATCAGTTAGGTTCAATTATGATTAAAGCCACTACACCTCAATCTCGGTACGGCAATGAGACTCCACGGGTGGCCGAAACACCAAGTGGTATGCTCAATGCAATCGGTCTACAAAATCCAGGCCTAGAAACAGTTATGAACGAAATTTTACCATCTTTAGAGAAATTTGATCAGCTGCCGATTATTGCCAATGTGGCTGGAGCTTGTGAAGAAGACTATATCGAAGTCTGTGCCAAAATTGGCGATGCATCGAATGTTAAAGCGATTGAGCTGAATATCTCTTGCCCTAACGTAAAACATGGCGGAATTGCTTTTGGAACTGATCCAGAGGTGGCTTATCGTTTAACTAAAGCGGTAAAAGAGGTCGCCAGTGTACCAATATATGTTAAACTTAGTCCAAATGTTACCGACATTGTTCCAATTGCTAAGGCAATTGACGAAGGTGGAGCAGATGGTTTTACTATGATTAATACCCTCTTGGGCATGCGTATTGATTTGAAGACTCGCCAGCCGATTTTGGCTAACCAAACCGGAGGACTTTCTGGCCCGGCAATCAAGCCTGTGGCGATTCGCTTAATTCATCAAGTAGCTGGGGTTAGCGACTTACCGATTATCGGTATGGGTGGCGTGCAAACAATTGATGATGTGCTGGAAATGTTTATGGCAGGCGCTAGCGCAGTGGCAGTGGGGACAGCTAATTTCACTGATCCGTATATTTGTCCCAAATTGATTGATGCCTTACCAGCAAGAATGGCTGAGTTAGGTATTGATTCACTGGAAGAATTACGCAAAGAAGTCAAGGAGGCCAGAAGATAATGGAAAAACGACCAATTATTGCACTTGATTTCTCTTCAAAAGAAGCAATCAAGACATTTTTAACGCAGTTTCCTGCGGAAGAAAAATTATTTGTCAAAATCGGCATGGAGATTTTTTACCAAGAAGGTCCTAGTATTGTTCGTGAGCTGACGACTGACGGGCATGACGTTTTCCTTGACCTGAAGCTGCACGATATTCCAAATACAGTAAAAAAAGCGATGAAGGGCTTAGCAAGACTTGGTGTTCGTATGACTAACGTTCATGCTGCTGGTGGAATAGAAATGATGAAGGCTGCTAAAGAAGGTTTAACTGAAGGTACAGCTGCTGGAAATGCAGTTCCAGATCTAATTGCGGTTACCCAGTTAACCTCGACCAGCGAAGAGCAAATGCACCGAGATCAATTGATTCAAGTACCGTTAAACGAAAGTGTTGTGCACTATGCTAAGTGTGCCAAAGAATCCGGCTTAGACGGTGTGGTATGCTCTGCTTTGGAGGTAGAAATAATCCACGCTGCGACCAGCGATGATTTTATTTGTTTAACGCCGGGGATTCGCCCTAAAGGTGCTAGGATTGGTGACCAAAAACGGGTAATGGATCCGCAGCAGGCACGGGAAATTGGGTCAAATTATATTGTAGTGGGACGCCCGATAACTCAATCAGAAACACCCTATCAAAGCTATCTTCAAATCAAAAAAGAATGGAACGGTGAAGAATGAGAACAGTTGCAGAAAACATCGCCAAAGATTTATTAAAAATTGAAGCAGTCTTTTTAAGTCCCGATGAGCCTTTTACTTGGGCTAGCGGAATCAAATCACCTATCTATTGTGATAACCGGATTACGATGAGTTATCCTGAAGTTCGTCGCGAAATTGCCAAGGGACTGGCTGAAGAAATCAAAGCCAACTATCCAGACGTAGAAGTGATTGCTGGAACTGCTACAGCAGGGATTCCTCATGCTGCTTGGGTAGCTGAATTATTAGATCTGCCAATGGTTTATATTCGCAGCAAAGCTAAAGGTCATGGCAAAGGCAACCAAATCGAAGGTCGTATTACTGAAGGTCAAAAGATGGTAGTTATTGAAGATCTAATTTCAACTGGGGGCAGTGTGCTGGAAGCAGCTAAAGCAGCTAAACGAGAAGGTGCTGATGTTTTGGGTGTTGCAGCTATCTTTACTTACGAATTAGACAAAGGTGTTGAAAAATTCAAGGCCGCAGAAATGCCATTACTGACTTTGACTAACTATTCAACTTTGATTGAAATTGCTTTAGAAGAAAACTACATTAATGAACAACAACTAACTCTTCTGAAAGAATGGCGTCAAAATCCAGAAAATTGGTTGAAATAAGTAATGACTGCTCCTCACTAGATTGTGAGGAGTTTTTATCTGTTTTTAGTGCTTACACCAAGCCTAAAAAAGGTTTTAATGGTATATTTAAGAGCAGTGGAGGGATGAACATGTACCAAAATTTCATTGAAAATATTCGGCTGCGGCGCTTTGTTGTATTAGCCGTTCTTATTCTAGTGATTTACCTTTCTCGGTCGTTTATTACGATTGCTTTATTAACCTTTATATTTACCTATTTGTCATCAAAAATTGTGAAATTGTTGCATCGCTATCTGAAGCTGCCTAACGCTGCCGCGACGATAGGACTTTACTTAATAGCTGTTTTTTTGCTCTATCTTTTGTTCGCTAAGTATGCGACGATCTTGGCTCAACAGGCGATTCAAACCTATAATTCCTTGCTGCGTTTTTACCAGCATACAGAATTTGATTCAACAGGAGTTACTAACTATTTGTCCAAGTATTTTGAAACCCATAACTGGCAGGATAAATTAGAAAGTGGTGCAGGGATTATTTTCCAGCAATTGCAAAATGTTGGTCGGGTTGCCGTGTCGTTTTTCTTATCCTTTTTACTAAGTTTCTTCTTCATGATTGAAAAGGAACGAACTTTTCAGTTTTCACGACATTTTTTGAATAGTGACTATGACTGGTTTTTCCAGGATGTTCATTATTTTGCTAAAATCTTCACTGAGACCTTTGGAGTCGTGTTGGAAGTTCAACTGATTATTGCATTAGTTAACACAGGGATCACTACTGCAGGCTTAGCCTTAATTGGATTTAATCAGCTGCCGTCTTTAGCGATTATGATTTTCTTTTTAAGTTTGGTTCCAGTTGCGGGTGTAATTATTTCTTTTATTCCGCTTACGTTAATTGCCTACTCAATCAATGGTTTGCAGACAGTAGTCTATGTTTTGCTGTTGGTTATGGCTGTTCATGTTGTGGAGTCGTACATTTTAAATCCCAAGCTGATGTCCAGTCGAACGAAGCTGCCAATTTTCTATACATTTGTTATTTTACTGTTAAGCGAACGCTTTTTAGGGGTTTGGGGATTGATTGTAGGAATTCCGATTTTCACCTTCTTTTTAGAAGTTATTCATGTCCAAATAAAAAGAGAGCCTAGGAAAAATTAATTTCCTGGGCTCTTCTTTAACGCTTCGATGGTCTGTTCTTCAGGTGTTACATACAGCGTTTTTTGATTTTCATAAATCACAAAGCCTGGTTTCGCACCGTTTGGCTTATGAACATATTTTACAGCCACATAATCAACTGGAACCTGAGCAGAGTGTCGGAACTTGGAGAAGTACGCTGCTAATTCAGCCGCCTCCAACAAGGTTTCATCGCTAGGAGTCTCATCCTTTATGATGACATGTGAACCAGGTATATTTTTAGCATGTAGCCAAATATCTGTTTTACGCGCTTTTCTCAAGGTCAATTGGTCGTTCTGCAGGTTATTTTTACCCACTAAAATTTGAGTGCCGTCACTGGCGTAAAAAGTCTCTGGTTGAGAAGGGGCCTGTTTGCGATTTTTTTTCGTTTTTTTCTTTTTCAAATAACCACTGGCGACTAATTCTTCTTTAATAACTTCGATATCCATTGGACCAGCAATTTCTAATTGCGCTAAAATTGATTCTAAGTAAGCTAATTCTTCTTTAGCTTCATCGATCTGCTTGTAAATTAACTTTACCGCATTTTTTAGTTTTTGATAACGTTGAAAATATTTTTGCGCATTTTGATTAGGAGTCAGAGCTGGATTCAAACGAATCTTAATCAACTTGTCTTCTTCGTAATAATTTGGCAGTTCAACTTCTTCGGCACCCCTAGGCACTTGAGTCATGAACGTAGTTAAGAGTTCTCCATCGCGACGAAACTCTTCAGCGTTTTCTGAATCTTTTAGCGTCTTTTGTCGTTTTTCCAGTTTGGTTTGATTGCGTTTGATTTCGTTTTCGACTCGCTTGATTAGTTCGTTGCCCAGCTGCTTTACGCGATCTTTTTCGGCTTTTTCACCATAATAAGCGTCCAGCAATAAGCTGAGAGATGGATAACTTACTGGTTCGGAAAAGGTTTTGAACAGTAACGGTGCAAAAAACTCTTTATTATTTTTTATACCTAAAGTTGGCTGAATCTGGTCTGTTAAGTCTTGCCAAAAGCTCTGCCAGACATCCATTTTACGATTGGGCTGCTTGTTTAGGCGATAGGCCAACTCATCAGCAGTATCTCGACCTAGGCCTTGAAATCGCTGCTGCAGATAGTTACCAGTCATCTCTTCGGCGGTAGAAAGTACGTGAAAGACATTTTCTTTAGTAACGTTAAAAGGATTTTTTTGATCCTGCTTTGGCGGAGTAACATATTCACTGCCAGGTAAAATAGAACGATAAGTATTTTGTGAATGACCAACATGCTTAATCGCATCCAAAATTTTCCCTGTTTGACTGTTTAGCAAAACAATCGTTGAGTGGCGTCCCATCAATTCCACAATTAACTCGATATCCTGCAAATCGCCTAATTCATTCCGTTTGGTAAAGGTAAAGTGGACCACTCGGTCGTTTTCAATTTGCAAGATATCTTCTAAAATCGCCCCTTCTAAATGTTTTCTAAGCATCATGACAAAATTAGGTGGGGTATCTGGGTTTTGATAGGCAATTTCTGTTAGCTGAATCCGAGCATAGCTAGGGTGAGCCGAAAGTAGTAGTCGATGGTTTTTGCCTTGTGAGCGAATCACTAAGACTACTTCGTTTTCATAAGGTTGGTGAATTTTAGAAATACGACCACTTAATAAAGAGGCCCGCAATTCATTCACCATTGCATGGGTAAAAACTCCGTCGAATGACATCTTTTTCCCTCGTTTCTTTTCATAGTGTCTCTATTATAACGAAAAATTTGTCAGTGACCAACAAAGGTCACTGACGAATTTTAGTTGCTAAGCGTTTCTTTATAAGCTGCCAGTTCTTCCAGCAGTATAATTAGCTGCTTTTCAGTTTCATTTGGCAAACGATCATAGCCATCATTAATTGTCTTTCTTCGTTGAATAAAAGATAAACGTGTTTCAAATCGCTCGATTAATTTTTGGATATAATTGGCATCTTCAAAAGGTGGAACATGTCCATCAATAGGTAGATAAGATAATACTTTTAAAGGGCCAAAGGTTTTGAATTCTGCCGTATTTTCAACAATTTTTTCTATGGAAGAAAGGGTATGTTGAGGTGTTACATCGTTTCCTTCAAAAATACCTGTATTTAACATGTAACAATCAGTCTGCTTCTTTTGGAATAATTCCAAGAAATCTTGGTAATCTTCAGCCAATGGAAAGCTTCGAAACGGATTGGCAAAAGGTTCTATAACTAATTGATCCGCTTTAGCATTGACGATATTTTCAGCAGTGGAACGTTTAGTGGCTAAAGTAACACCAAAAACGGCCGCTAGACAAGGATCATTTACCTTCATAACTGGTGGCAAACTGTCATCCTTCATAATCCAAAAGATGCCGTCAATCTTCTCATCAAGATGATCTACTCGATTCTCAGTAGCAAATCGACTCTTAATGCTGCGCCCGTTACCATTACGAATATCTTCCGTCACTAATACTTTATTTCCATTTTCATTTAAAGTAATCCCAACGTTTTGAGCAGTAACTACATAGCTTAGCTCTTCACTGCTGCTGGTATAATCCTGCGTTTTATCAAAATAAGAGGGCTCGAGAGCAGTGGTTGATCCTTTTTCTTTGGAGATAACAAAAGCATCGTCATGTAATACTTTTATATCATATTTATTTTGATGCTTAGCCAAGGTAATGGTTGATTTACCTGAGCCAGATAAACCAAAAGCTGCCATTGTGTATTTGCGATTAGCAGTACAGTATTGTTTCATTCCCCCATGACAGGCAATAAAACCGTTGCGGTGAGCTGTTGCCCATGCTAAAGTCAAGGTGGCTTTCTTAAGTTCGCCAAAATAGCGTAAACCAAGGACTGCTGTACAATTATGACGTGAATCAACTACAACCAATCCGTTAGGAAAATCAGGATGCTTCCAGTCTGGATCAGCTAGTAAGTAGATATCGCCTTCAGGGATTGCTTCTGAGTTAGGATAGAAACTCACTGATTCCTGCGCCATTTGGAAATTTAATAAATAAGTGTATAAATTAGCGGCGTATTTCTTTGGCAGCATCAAGTGGGACTGCATGGAGAATTCCTGATCTAAGCCAACAAAGACGCTTCCTTTGTAACACTCTTTAGCGCCAATTTGAAAGACAGCTTCACGCAAAATCTTATCATAATAAGCTTGATCGATATCGGAATGTCCAATAATTCGTCGGGCAGCTGCTGTTCGACCGACAATTTCACCGTCATTGGAAACCAGAACTTTCGTGTCGGTGGGTAAACCTAATTCCTCCGCGTGTCTAACAGGTAAATCTGTAACGACAACATCTTGAGAATTTTGCGCTAACTGATAGGCTTCGGACAGGGAACTAACGGTAGTGACATTGTTTCCATAAAAAGCGGTTTCAATAATCGTTCGAGTGCTGGAAAAGATAGGATTTGCGATTGTAATATCGGTTTGCTTAAAATGCTGAATGCTACTCATATGGCGTCCTCCTCTGCGAAATATATATTATTATAATAGCATTAAAAACTAAGGTGTACAAACGATAAAAAAACATAATACGATGAGAATATTTCAACAGATAGATTAAACTAGTCAAGAGACAGAGGAACGATTATACTATTTAAAGGAGGGAAGTCAATGAAGAATTTTTTGGTGACAGTAAAAAATAGATTGGGAGCAGGGTGGCAGCTGTTTATTCAGGCTGTGTCTGAAAATGAGAGGAAATCGTTGACAATTGCAGCAAGCTTGGTCATTTTCTCGATTATCTTTTCGGTAAGCGTGGGTTATGCACAAAAAAGTGTACGTAAGGACGAATTGAATACCTTGGTTAACCAACAGATGCAATCAGACTACATTACACCCTTTGCTTATGAAGAAGGTGATGCAGCTATTGAGAGCAGCCCAGCAATTTCTGTTATGTTTGCTCAACCTCATGGAGATTCTTTAGAGAATATTTTGAATATTCTAGATACTCCGAAACAAAAAGAAGAACTTAATCGTACATTTTACTATTATCCGTTGGTTTACAATAGCAGCAAAATCGCAGAAAACTATAACCTGGATCCAACCAAAATCACGTTCATTTTCTTCCAAAAAGGTCAGGAAAAAAATCGCTTTGTGGTGGAGGACCTGAAGGATCTAAATAAAGAATTCGTTCCCGAGTTGAATCGATTACCAATGTGGCGCCTGAAAGATCAAAATGAGAATAACTGAAACAATTTCATCTTTTTTTAATAAATAGCATTGACAGCTATCTGATTTTTCGATAGACTAATGTCAATATCAAAGAAGGAGTGACATTCATGTTTAGAACAAACTTATCTGTTCAATTAAATAGCTGGCAAAACTGGCGTAGATAAGTTGTGTTTATGAATTCACTTCATAGATACAACGTTTAGACTATCTCTAAATTGTGTATCTATGCGCTGGTACTATTTGTGTCGTTTCCCGCATAGAGCAGATCTATGCGGTTTTTGTCTTTATTAGGCAGCTACCGTCATTCGTGGGGGTAGTTGCCTTTTTCGCATTTATTTTAAAATTAAACAACTACAATTAGAATTTGGGGGACTTATTTATGAAAAACAAAGGGATTATCGGATCAATTATTGCATTAGCAGTGATATTAATTGGAGTATTTGCTTATCAAATGGGATCAAGACAAAACAACACTCAAACAGATCAAAAAGAAGAAATGAAAACTGTTGGAATTCTGCAGTTCATCAGTCACCCTTCACTAGATCAAATTTCTGATGGGGTAATTGAAGGCCTAAAGCAGGAAGGATTTGAAGATGGTAAAAATATCAATATTGAGTTTTTAAATGGTCAAGGAGACCAAAGCAAGTTAAACACGATGACTCAGCAACTACTAAACAAAAAGTCAGATGTATTAGTTGGTGTTGCAACACCAGCAGCCAAAGCATTAGCTAATGGAACTTCTGATATTCCTGTAATCATGGGGGCAGTAAGCGATCCAGTGGGTTCTGGTTTAGTGGATACTTTAGAAAAGCCGGGTGGTAACGTTACTGGAGTAAACAACTTAGCCCCTGTCGGTCAACAATTTGAATTAATCAAAGCGTTGTTCCCGGAAGCGAAGAAAATTGCTCTATTGTATTCATCATCTGAAGAAAACTCTCAATCGCAAATTGACAAGGCAGAAGAAATGGCGAAAAAAGAAGGGTACGAAGCAACTCGGTACGCTGTATCCTCAAGTAATGAAATTGCGCAGTTAGCGCAATCAGCAGCAGCGGAAAATGATTTTATCTATGTACCTCAGGATAATATTATCGCAAGTGCATTCCAAACAGTTATTAATGAATCTGACAAAACGAAAACGCCAGTCTTTGTTTCAGTGGACAATATGGTAGATGAAGGTGGAATCGCTACGATCGGACAAAATCAATTTGATCTAGGTGTTGAAACTGGTAAAATGGCTGCTGATGTTTTAAATGGTAATACCGATGCGGGTAATACACCGGTTAATGTGATTGATTATGGTGAAATGATTATCAATGAAAAGAAAGCAGCGGAATTAGGTATTACTATTCCAGAAAATATTAAAAAAGAAGCGAAATTGGTTAAAGGAGAATAGAAAATGGTCATTTCAGCAATTGGACAAGGTTTTTTATGGGGGATTTTAGGCTTAGGAATTTTCATGACCTATCGTATTCTAAACTTTCCTGATATGACAACTGAAGGATCTTTTCCTTTAGGAGGAGCGGTCTGTGTAACAGCAATTACACAAGGAATTCACCCTATACTAGCAACACTATTAGGTATTCTGGCGGGTATGTGTGCAGGATTTGTCACCGGTATGCTTTATACGAAAGGAAAAATCCCGGTCATTTTGGCAGGAATTCTAGTAATGTCTGGTTTAAACTCAGTGATGCTGTTTATTATGCAGACACCGAACTTGTCATTGCTGAATAAACCAAAAATTCAAGATTTTTTCACTGGATTAAACTTACCTAACCATTATGATATTGTCATTTTAGGTTTGATTGCAGTTAGCCTGATTATTGCTTTGCTGCTATTCTTCTTTTTCACCGATTTTGGTCAAGCGTACATTGCTACAGGTGATAATGAAAATATGGCTCGCTCAATTGGGATCAATACCGATCGCATGAAGGTAATTGGTTTGACTTTGTCAAATGGAGTGATTGCATTATCAGGAGCGTTAATTGCTCAAAATGATGGCTATGCCGATATTGGTAAAGGAATTGGCGTAATCGTAATTGGTTTAGCGTCCATTATCATTGGGGAAGTGCTGTATGGCGAGTTATCCTTTGGTGAACGGCTAATTGCTGTTGTTTTAGGCAGTGTTATCTATCAATTATTGATCTTACTAATTATCAAACTAGGTTTGGATACAACCTATTTAAAGATCTTCTCATCAATCATTTTGGCGATCTGTCTAATGATTCCACGCTTAAAAGAAGCACTGAATTTAAAAACCGGATTAGAAAAGGAGTAAGCAGATGGAGGCATTACAAATCAATCAAGCAACTAAAACCATTCGCAATGGAATCAACGATAAACGCCAAATTCTGCGCTCTGTTGATTTAACCATTCAACCAGGTGAATTCGTTACCGTCTTAGGCGGAAATGGAGCAGGAAAAAGTACCTTGTTTAACAGTATTTCGGGAACAATGATGTTGGATAGTGGTACAGTTTCGGTGATGGGCAACGACCTAACTAAGCTTTCTGAAGAAAAACGAGCGAATTACATTTCTCGAGTTTTCCAAGACCCCAAGATGGGGACAGCACCGCGACTGACTGTCGCAGAAAATTTAGGTTTAGCTGAAAAACGAGGACAAAAGCGAGCATTGCGGCCACGTAATTTGTCACAAAAACGAGATTCTTATCATCAGCTATGCAGCCAAGTTGGTAACGGGCTGGAAAATCACTTGGATACACCAACCGGCTTTTTATCTGGTGGGCAACGTCAGGCGTTAAGTTTGCTGATGGCAACCTTGACCAAACCAGATTTGCTATTATTAGATGAGCATACTGCAGCACTCGATCCTAAAACCGCAAAACAATTGATGCAGGTAACGGATCAAAAAATTAAAGAAGAACAACTGACCTGCCTAATGGTTACTCACAAAATGGAGGACGCCTTAAATTATGGGAATCGGGTAATCGTAATGCAAAAAGGCCAAATCGTTAAAGACCTAAAAGGTGAGGAAAAAACTAAGCTTTCCCTAACCGATTTGTTCTTATTTTTTGAAGAAGAGGAAGCGGCAGAAGAAAATAGCTAAGGTTTGATGAATTGAAAGTTCAAAAAAGCATTGACAAGTAAATTAAAGAAATTTATACTTAGTGCAAATCAGAAATCAGTTTGGAGCGATGATCATGCAAAATATTAGACATCCACAACTGAATAATTCTTACTTTAGCTATTTTAGATAGGTTTGTATTCATGTGTTCATGGATGCAAACAATGCACGTTTGTATCTATGATGGCTGAAGAACTTTAAATTGACTTTAAAGCCATGTAGATGATTCATCTATAATGGCTTTTTTCGTTTATTGGACCCATTGTAGATGTAACACCTACAAGCGGGTCTTTTTTGTCGGTTGAAATCCAGGTTTAGAAAGAGGAATGAAGGATGCGTTATTTAACAGCAGGAGAGTCACACGGACCACAATTAACAGCAATTATTGAAGGAGTACCAGCAGGAATAGCGGTATCTTTAGATGAAATTAATCAAGAGTTGGCTAGACGTCAAGGTGGGTATGGACGTGGCGGCAGAATGAAAATTGAAAAGGATCAGGTTCAAATCACCTCAGGCATTCGTCATGGGAGAACATTGGGAGCACCAATTACCATGGTCGTGGAAAACCGTGATTGGAAAAACTGGCAAACCGTCATGTCAGTAGAAGAAGTCGCTGAAAAAGATGCGCAATTGCGCAAAGTGACTAAACCACGCCCGGGTCACGCAGATTTAGTTGGTGGCATGAAGTATCAACATCGAGACTTGCGTAATATTTTGGAACGTTCATCAGCACGTGAAACAACTATGCGCGTTGCAGTTGGTGGATTAGCTAAGCAAATTTTAAAAGCTTTAGATATTGAAATTGCTAGTCATGTAGTGAATCTAGGTGGGATTGAAGCTAAAATTCCTGAAGTAATCAGCGTCAAGGAAATCCAACAGGCTGCAGCAGCCTCAGAGGTAAACATGGTTGATCCTTCTATTGATGAAGCGGTAAAAGCTAAAATTGATGAAACGAAAAGAGCTGGCAATACAATTGGCGGTGTAGTAGAAGTTCGTTTAGAGAATGTTCCAGCTGGTTTAGGTAGTTACGTTCAATGGGACCGCAAATTGGACGGTAAAATTGCTCAGTCGATTGTCAGCATCAATGCTTTCAAGGGCGTTGAATTTGGTGTTGGTTTCCAGACTGCAAACTTACCAGGTTCAGAAGTCATGGATGAAATTACTTGGAAAGAAGCAGAGGGCTACCGCCGCAAAACCAATCATTTAGGTGGTTTTGAAGGAGGCATGACCAACGGTGAGCAGATTGTCGTACGGGGAGTGATGAAGCCTATTCCTACTTTGTACAAGCCCTTAATGAGTGTTGATATAGATACTAAAGAACCTTATAAAGCGAGTGTTGAACGTTCGGACAGTACAGCAGTACCTGCAGCAGCTATTGTAGCTGAGAATGTAGTAGCTACAGTTATCGCTACTGAAATCCTAGAGCAGTTTCATTCTGATAATATCGCGGATCTAATTAATAATGTAGAAGAGATGCGTAAACAGCATTTGATGTTTTAGGAAGGTTGTCGCAGATGGAAAAGAAAATTTTTGTGGTGGGTTTAGGTCTTATTGGTGCTTCCTTGTGTCGAGCAATCAAACGTCCAGACATCAAACTGTACGGCTGGGATTTCCAAGCAGAAAGTTGCCAGATTGCACAAGAGACTGGAATTGTTGATGAAATCGCTGAGGGTTTAGAGTCAGCAGTAGAGATGGATGTTATTATTTTAGCGGTACCAGTTAGTGTTTCAATAGAATATCTGCAAAAATTAGCTCAATTACCCTTAAAAAAAGACGCCATTGTTACCGATGTTGGTAGTACCAAATCGGCAATTGTTCAATTGGCCAAAACTTTACCCTTGACCTTTGTAGGCGGACATCCCATGTCAGGCTCACATAAATCCGGAGTAAAAGCAGCAAATCCCAATTTATTTGAGGAAGCCTACTATATTTTAACACCGGTTGAGGATCAACAAGCAATAGTAGATCAGATGATTGAACTTTTAGCACCAACCAGAGCTAAGTTTGTTGTTCTTGACCCAGAGAGTCATGATGAAATGGTGGGAGTATTGAGCCATCTTCCTCATATCGTAGCTTCAGGGCTGATGCAAATGAGCGATCAATTGGCAAGAAATTATCCTAGAGCAAATCAGCTGGCAGCAGGTGGCTTTCGTGATATAACTAGAATCGCTTCTTCTGATCCCAAAATGTGGACTGATATTTTGCTGACCAACCGAAAAATTTTATTAAAGCTGATGGATGACTGGCAGCAGGAAATGAATGAAATCAAGCAGCAACTAAAAAGTAATGATCAGGCAGCTATTTATCAATTCTTTGCTCAAGCCAAGAATACACGAGATCATTTACCGCAAAAGGATCAAGGCGCTATTCCTGCCTTTTATGATTTGTTGGTAGATATTCCTGATATTGCTGGAGCAGTCGCTCAAGTAACAACGGTATTAAGTCAGCATAAAATTTCAATTATCAACTTGAAAATTCAGGAAACTCGTGAGGATATTTTCGGTGTTTTAGAATTATCATTTAAAAGTAAAACAGATCTACTGGCAGGCAAAGCACTTGTTGAAGCAGAAAAATTTAAATGTCGGATAAGGAGTTAATACCATGCGTTTAATGTCAAAGTCAAAAGGTTTATTAGGTGAATTAGTAGTTCCAGCAGACAAGTCAATTTCTCACCGTAGTGTGATGTTTGGGGCAATCAGTCATGGTACCACCACTATCCACAACTTTCTAAAAGCTGAGGACTGCTTAAGTTCAGTTGCTGTTTTTAAAAAGTTGGGTGTTTCAATTGAAGAAAAAGACGAGATACTAACGGTTCAAGGAAAAGGATTTGAAGGGTTGGAGCAACCTACTGAAATACTGGATGCCGGTAATTCAGGTACTACGATGCGTTTAGTAATGGGGATTTTGGCAGGGCGGCCTTTTTATTCAACTATTCAAGGCGATAGTTCTTTAAATAAACGTCCGATGGAACGGGTAATGGGACCGCTACGTCAGATGGGAGCAGAACTTACTGGTAATCAAAAAACAGAATATCCGCCAATCACAGTAAAAGGTGGGGCATTGAAAGCTATCCAATACCAAATGCCAATCGCTAGTGCACAGGTCAAATCAGCAATTTTGTTTGCAGCTTTGCAGGCTGAGGGAGAAACTACAGTAATTGAACAAGCTTGTTCACGTAATCATACGGAACAGATGATTCGTCAATTTGGCGGTGAAATTAAGGTTGAGGATAAGAAAATTTACCTTTCTGGTAATCAAAAACTAACGGGTCAAGAGGTTTATGTACCAGGAGATATTTCTTCAGCTGCCTTTTTCTTAGTTGCTGCACTATTAGTTCCAGAAAGTTCATTGTGTCTTAAAAAAGTTGGTGTAAATCCTACTCGTACTGGTATTTTAGATGTTCTGAAAAAAATGGGTGCTAAGATTACTCAGACAAATGAAGACACACAAAATCAAGCGGCTGATTTGTTGGTAGAAAGCAGTACATTGAAAGCCTGCGAAATTGGCGGAGAAATTATTCCGCGTTTGATCGATGAATTACCAATACTGGCATTGGCCGCAACTCAAGCAGAAGGTACGACGATTATCAAGGATGCTCAGGAGTTAAAAGTCAAAGAAACCAACCGGATTGATGCGACTGCCGATGAACTAAATAAAATGGGTGCTAACATTGAAGCAACCGAGGATGGCATGATA
The DNA here is from genome assembly GCF_050499065.1 of Enterococcus sp. AZ071. Lineage (NCBI taxonomy): Bacteria > Bacillati > Bacillota > Bacilli > Lactobacillales > Enterococcaceae > Enterococcus > Enterococcus sp. AZ071. Next base: position 976,585 of record NZ_JBIPAS010000001.1, on the reverse strand, counting down.
ATCCATGGTCCGACACCTTTACATGGAGCAGCAGTTGACAGTCATGGCGACCATCGGATTGGGATGATGCTGCAAATCGCTGCATTGTTAACTAACGAGGCTGTCGAATTAACCAATCCAGAGGCAATTAATATTTCTTATCCAGATTTTTTCAAAGATTTAGATCAATTAATAAAGGGGCGGATATAGTAATGGAAGCAATTGTGTTGATTGGGTTTATGGGAGCAGGAAAAACAACAATAAGCAAAGAATTAGCTGAAACATTAAATTATCAACGAGTAGACATGGATGATGTCTTAGTTGATCGGATTGGTCCGATTAATGTTTACTTTGAAGAGCATGGGGAGCCTTCATTCCGTGAGCATGAAACAAATTTATTGAAGGAAGCTGTTCAACAAGCTTCGGTAATTGCTACTGGCGGTGGTGTCATTTTACAAAAGGAAAATCAAAAAATCTTATCAGATAAAACGGTTGTTTATTTGAAAACCGATCCAGACGTTTTGGTCGAACGTATTCGTAATGATCAAGAAAATATTCGTCCAAATGCTGCCAATAAAAATGATGGAGAAATTAAGCATTTATTCTTTTCTAGGGAAAAGCTCTATGAAAAATTAGCAAAGGTGACGGTGGATACTTCTCGTCGTACACCCAAGGAAATTGTTGAAGAAATCATAGAAAAGGTTGGAGTATAATGGATATTGGCTATTTGGGTCCAAAAGGTTCGTTTACTCATTCTGCTGCCTGCAGCTATTTTTCTAATGGAAATTTTATTAGCTACTCCTCCTTGGTACAATTAATTGATGCACGGATGAACAAACAGATTGATTATGCCATGGTACCCGTAGAGAATACAATTGAAGGTTCGGTTTTGCCGACGATTGACGGAGTTTACCAAACTTTGCCAACTATTCAGGGCGAACTAGTGTTGCCGATTGCTCAGCAGTTGATGGTGCACAAGGCTCATCAAAACCAGTGGCAGAATGCGACCTTGATTTGCAGCCATCCACAGGCACTGGCACAATCACAAGTATTTATTCGTGATCGTATCCCTAATGCAGAGATTGAACAAATGGCTTCAACGACTTTAGGCGCTAAAAAGGTAGCTGACCATCCTAAAGAAATTTATGCGGCAATTGGTCCGAAAATGGCTGCTAAAGAATATAATCTGGTAATTGTAGAGAAAGATATTCAGTCAGTCGCTAATAACGAGACTCGGTTTTGGTTATTAGGAGACGAGCCAATTGACACTGAGCTACTCTTTGCTGAACAAAAAGCTACTTTGATTGTTGATTTGCCGATGGACCGCCCCGGTGCTTTGTATCACTTGCTGGAAATATTTGCTAAAGCAAAAATCAACTTAACAAAGATCGAGTCGCGACCGCAAAAAACTCGATTAGGAGATTACTTCTTCATCATTGATTTAGAGGTTCCAGAAAATTCGACTGTATTAGACAATGCATTAGCGCAATTGGATGGACAAAACTTCCCTTTTAATTTAATAGGAAATTATCCAACTTACCGAAAACCTTAGCACTACGTTAAGGTTTTCTTATTTTTTGTGAGTATAATAGGACATGAAAGCATTCATTTGCTATTTTTGTACTATCATCATCGAAAAAGAGGTGGACCAATGAGTCGAGTGGATCGTTACAAAAAAATCCATGAACAAAGTAAGAAATCTGAACGTAAATCTTCACTGGTTCGTCGTGAGCGCAAGAAGACTGAACATGAACAAAATCAAACGCCACCGACAGAGCCGTTAGAAACACAACCTATATATGAACAAACAAAAGAAACAAATTATTCTGAAGAAACAGCAAAACCCAAAAAAAATCGCAAGCTTCCAACGTTAAAATTACCCAGCTTTAAAAGAAAGTCAAAAAGGCCGGAGGTTTATCCGACTGGAAAAAAACCGAAGAAAAAGCGCAGTGTAAAACGAATTATACTTAGCATAATCGCTATACTATTGCTTTATTCAGTAGTTACCTTTGCAGTAGGAAATGTAATGGCACGTTTTGATTCTTCAATTCCTAAAGTGGAAACACAGGAGTTTAACGGCGTAGAATCAGCAGATGGAACCAAGAATATTCTACTCCTTGGCAGCGACACACGAGATAACGAAACGGGCCGTGCAGATTCCATGATGATTTTGCAGGTAGACGGTAAGGGCAAAACCAAACTCGTTTCATTTATGCGAGACATGTATGTAAATATACCTGGGGTTGGCGAGAACAAGCTAAATGCTGCTTATGCCTACGGTGGTGCTGATTTGGTCCGACAAACCTTAAAGGAGAATTTTGGTGTTGATTGTCGTTATTATGCAATGGTCGATTTTCAGTCCTTTGAAAAAGGGATTGACGCCATGTTCCCAAGAGGTGTTCCCATCGAGGCAGAAAAGGATATGAGTTCTTACATTGATGAGCCTATTTCTAAAGGGTTTCAGCGTATGAATGGCCATACATTATTGAATTATGCTCGCTTCCGAATGGATGAAGAAGGAGATTTCGGACGGGTACGAAGACAGCAACAGGTGATCCAAACGGTCTTTGGCCAATTGAAAAATCCTCTAGTCTTACTGCGTGGACCTTATGCGGCTGGAAAGATTTTCGGTTATCTATCTACGGATATGGGCAATGGATTTTTGTTAGCTAACTCTTTTAATTTTGCTAAAACAGCGGTGGGAATTGATCGGTTGACCTTACCAATTGATGGGACTTGGTCTTATGGAGATACCTACAATGCTGGTAGTGTTTTATATGTTGACTTTGCTCAAAATGCTCAAGCTGTTCAATCATTTTTAGCAAAATAACAGATTTTAGATTCCATTGATCTCTAGAATATGCTATATTTTATTTATTGCAAATTTTTAAGCGAAACGAGGAAATCATCATGAAATTAGCGATCGTGACAGATAGCTCAGCCTATCTCAATGAACGCATTAAAGACCATAAGGATTTGTTCATTATTCCGATTCCTGTTGTAATTGATGGCCAACCTTTTGAAGAAGGGGTAAACATTCATGAAGATGAATTTTATCGTTTATTAAATCAAAGCCAGGAATTCCCAACAACTTCTCAACCAGTTTTAGGCGAGGTGATCTCTCTTTACCAAGATATTCAAGCTAAAGGCTACGACACGATTTTGAGTATCCATCTTTCAGAAGGTATTTCTGGATTTGTCCGGACTCTTCATACGATCAAAGATGAACTCGAAGGATTAACCGTTGTTCCGTATGACTCTACAATTACTAGTGTTCCAATGGGCTACATGGTAGAAAAAGCTTTGGAACTAACAGATCAAGGTAATGACCTGGAAGAAATTATTGCAGGAGTAGATCACATTAGAGATACTACCAATGCTTACATTATTGTTGATGACTTAAACAACTTGGTCCGTGGTGGTCGCTTAACCAATGGTGCGGCTATCATAGGCGGACTGTTAAAAATTAAACCAGTTCTAACTTTTACTGACGGAAAGATCGTGTTATACGAAAAAATCCGTTCATTGAAAAAGGCCTTACAGAGGACAGAAGAAATTATTGGTCAGCATCGCCAAGACTCTTCTGCAGAATTGCGTTTGTATGTCATTCATGCTAATAACTTGGAATTGGCTCAGGTAGAGTTCAACAAATTGAAACAGCAATATCCTGAAGCAATTATAGAAATCGGCAGCTTTGGCCCTGTGATTGGGACTCATTTAGGCGATAAAGCAATTGCTCTGGGTGTAGCAGCAGTTTAAAGTACGACCGTTAAGAATTTATTGTTCTTGACGGTCTTTTTTGTTTGTAAAATGCCAGCGACTTCGTTATGCTTTAGTTGTTTAGTAATTTACTAATCTAGTAAAGGAGTAAAATATATGAAAATTCCAACGAACTTAAAACATAAACCAGTCTTCTTAGTAGAGGATTATGATAAAATTGATGGTTATAATGCTTGGGAAAGTGATGCAAAGGGCTTAACGTTAGGCTTAGCTCAGTGGAATGATCGAGGCAAGGTCGACATATCTGGGAAAGTGTGGCGACATACTGGTGAGAAATGGTCACGCCAATCAGAAGAGTTGCCAATCACCCGAATTTTGGATTTGGCGATACTAGTTGCTCAATCAAGTTTATACTTGCAGGATGCTTACCGATATGAAAAATTTTATGATCCGGAGAATCCAACAGTGGATATTATTGGGCTTCAGGGTGGACGAATGACCGTAGAGGTAGACACTGAAAATCCTAAAATTGATGAGGACATTATTCTCTTTAACGACACAATGAATAAGAATGGCGAATTAATCGGAGAACGTTATCGAACCTTAAAACGTTTGTTAACTGATTTAGGCTATTAAAGAAAGGTGTGACTTTACATGACGGAAACGATGCCTTACTCAGTTACTGAAGGTCGTCATTTTTCTAAGGTGGAGCAGCAAATGATTTGGCGTAAGCCCTCTAGTCATCAAATCAGTCAGGAAGAACTTCGGATCGCTTCTGAGATTAAATTAAACTGGGAAGATCCAGAGATGAAAGTAATGAATGTTTTGTTAGAAGGGGATGCTGGTTCTGGAAAAACCCAGCTTGCTCGTGCGTTATCCGCTGATTTGCAGCTGCCGTATACAAAAGTAACCTGCTTTGCAGATATGGATAAAACAGATGTCTTTGGTGCCTTGCTGCCTGTCGTGACTGCTGACGATGAGGTGGATAATGAATTATTGGAAGCCATTTATCAAGCAGATTGCTTAGAAGGAGTTTTGGAACTAATTGCTAGACATTACAGTATTAGTCAAGAAAAGGCTCGTGAGCGTTTTGCTGAATTGATTCAACGAGTTACCGATGAGGCGGATAATCGACCTATTCAGTACAAGTTTTATCCTTCTGAAATCGTAAGAGCAATCGAAAAAGGCTACTTGTTGGAAATTCAAGAGCCTACAGTTATCCGTGATGCTTCTGTTTTAGTGGCATTAAACTCAGCACTTGAAAACAATGGAATTTTGAATATTCCCACTGGAATCATTCGACGACACCCAGACTGTGTAGTAGTGATTACAACAAATCGCAATTACCAGGGCAATCGTCCTTTAAATGAATCTTTACGGGATCGAGTACAGCATGCTGAAAAAATGGATCTACCTTCTATTGAAGTAATGATGGAACGTGCTCAGGCAAAAACAGATTTTAATGATACCCGTTATTTAGAAACCATGGCTAAGATTATTCGCCTGTTAGATGAAACAGCGAAAGCCAATGCAATCAAGGGCGTTGCAGGCATGCGATCTTACTTTTTTTGGGTGAATAGTCTGAAACAAGGGCAAGATCCTTTGGCTAGTATTTTCCCAAAAGTCCTATACAAGCTAACCACTGAGGAGAATGAGCTCTCAATTTTATCCAATGCTCTCGATGAAAGTGGTTTATTGGTAGAATTGCAACAGATAGAAAGTAAAGAAATTATTCAACAAAATAAAGGCCGTGTGATTAGTGCTGAGGAAGCAGATAAACGAAACATCACTCGAGAAGCGGAACAGGCTACCTTAACTGGAGAAGCTTTAGATGAGTCTAACTCTATAAATGAACCTGAATCAGAGGCAGATTCAATAGAAAAGGAATCAACAGTCGCTTCTTCTAAAGTAGAAGAAACTTCTGATATGAAACGAAATACCTCGGATGGAAAAAGTGAGAAAGCCATCATGTCCGAGAATGATAAGACTGGCTCAAATTTTTCATTAGATGAAATGGCAGAATGGGATAAGCAGCAGCGTAAGGAACTAAACCGGGAAACTCGGGCAGTACTCAAAGACACGGTTCATGCTCGAGAAGGCACAATTGTTCATCGTCCTAAAGTTACTGCTGAGGCTGTTGATAAAGGAAAAGAACTAGCTAGGATTGTACTACCTGAGGTTGAAAGCTTGAGTCGTGTGATTAATGATCTGCTGGAGAAGGAAGAAAGTACGGACTATTCCAATGGTAAGTATTATGGCAGTCGCTTCAATCCATCACGGGTGGCTTATGGGGATCTTCGTAATTTTGATAAGAGAAACCCACCTAGCGAACAGCCTTCTCTGGCTTTAGCAGTACGTGTAGATGAATCAGGGTCAATGGTACGGGAGGAACGTATCGAGAAAGCCAAACAAGCTGCCTTGGCACTGGGTTTATTTGCTGAGAAAACGAATATCCCCTTCACTTTGTATGGCGATTCTGCGGACGTTAGCCAGCGGGAAAAGACCTCCTTATACTCTTATAAAGAATTTAACGATTCTTACGATTTTTTGGCTGCGAAAATCACCACTATGAAACCTCGCCAAAATAATCGTGATGGGGTTCCTTTGCGTTTGTTAGCCGAAAAGTTAAGCAATGAAACAGCAGATACTAAAATCTTATTGAATATTAGTGATGGACAACCAAAAGCCTTGCCAGATTACACTGCAAAGAAAGCAGAAGCAGATATTCAACAAGTATTGTCTGATTATGAAAGAAAGCGAATTATTTTTATCGCATGTGCAATCGGTGAAGATAAAGAAGCTATCAAGAGTCTTTACGGTGAAGACCGGTTTGTCGACATTAGCGATTTAGCTACTATGCCACAACAACTCTTACAATTGATTGGTCGATTTATCTAATAATTTTGATACAAACAGATTATTTGTAATCTTTTTCTTTCTTCGTTAGTCTGTAAGTAAGCTAAAAGAAAGGAAGATACCCTATGACAAAAAAGATTGCAGTAATTGTTACTGACCTAGTGGAAGATGTCGAGTTAACTTCCCCGAAAGAAGCTTTAGAAAAAGATGGCAATGAAGTCGTATTAATTGAAAAAGAAGCAGGCAAAGAAATCACAGGTAAACAAGGCAATACATTTATTATTGACACCAATATTGATGACGTTAATCCTGAAGACTTTGATGCTTTGCTAATTCCTGGTGGTTTCTCGCCAGATCAATTGAGAGCAGATCAGCGTTTTGTTGATTTTGTGGCGTACTTTTTGGAGAATGATCGTCCATTGTTTGCGATATGTCATGCACCTCAATTGTTCATTCAAACGGGTTTAACAAAAGGTCGTACCATGACAGCATACGATACGGTTCGTCCCGATCTTGCTTATGCAGGTGCCAATGTAAAAGACGAAGAAGTCGTAGTAGATAATATGCTGGTAACCAGTCGTAATCCAGATGATATTCCAGCATTTAACGAAAAGATTATTGAAATTCTCCATGCTTAATTAACTAGTCTAGCGAATTATTCGTTAGGCTTTTTTAATTAATGGGGGGTAAGGAGAAAAACTATGGAAAAACCAATTCATCTTCGTGTTTTTGAAGATCATGATCGAAAATTAATGGAGGACTGGTTATATCAAGACTATGTTCGGCAATGGTTGATCCATCCAGAAAATTGGTTAATGGAAATTGATCAACGTCACGGTAAGTTTAATTGGATTCATCATTATATCGTCATGTTGGATGGTGATCCAATTGGATTTTGCCAATACTATGACTGTTTTCGAGCAAAAGAATTGGAAGAGTGGCTGGATGTAGAAGAATCGGGAAGGTTCTATAGTTTGGATTATTTGATAGGCAAGCCAGCTTTTTTAGGTAAAGGTTATGGCAAGCAGATTATAAAACACCTAATAGGACAAATTCAGCAACAAGAAACAGGAGTACGAGAGGTTCTTGTGGAACCGGATCATGAAAATATTTCTTCAAATAAGGTTTTATTAGCCAATGACTTTATCTATGATAGCGAAAAGGGCTATTATCGAAAGGCATTATAAAGAAATGCCTCTCAAAAAATGAGAAGCGTTTCTTTTAATAATTTGCTCTAGGTCCACCAATATATTTTGCCCGGCTTCTTAAGGCTGTAACGTGAGCACCGCCTAATTCTTTAATAGATGGACGAACGGGAACTTGAACATGTTTAATATGCATTCCAATTGAAGTATCTCCTATATCAATACCTGCTTGTGCTACAACATGTTCCACTTCTACTGGATCAGTAAATTGTTCGAAAGCAGCTACTGAACAGGAGCCGCCGGCATGCAGCACTGGTCTTACATTAACAATTTTCCAATCTTTTTTCTCAGCTATTTCTCTTTCGACGACTAGCGCACGATTGATGTGTTCGCAGCCTTGAACGGCTAAATAAATACCCCTCAAATCCAGGATTTCTTTCAAGGTTTCAATTACCCATTCGCCAACTTCTTTGCTCGATTTTTTACCGATCATACCGCCAACGATTTCACTAGTAGTACAACCTAATACAAAAACATTTCCTGATTTCAGGTCGGATTCGTTTAAAATCTCGTGAACGATTGTGGTTAACGATTCTTTCAATTCTTTTTTTTCCATAGGTAAAACTTCCTTCTATTTAAATTGTAATCGATGAACAATTCGGTGTAATGCCTGATATAGAGGAACTGTCACGGCAATGCCGAAAAGATTTTGAACTAAGTTAGTTGGCAGCGAGGCTAGCCCCGCCGGCCAGCTGTAAAGAAAAGCAGTAGCCAAAGCATAACCAATAATCATAAATAAACTAGCAAATGAAAAACCTAAAATCATTCCGTTGCGATAAGACAGCTTCTGATAAACAGCTCCTAGTATTAATCCTTGCAAACCATGAATCATAATTGAAAAGAACGCCCACTCAGGGTAGCCAGAAATCATATCAATTAATCCACCACTTAATGCCCCTACAAACAATCCACCTGTAGGACCAAATAGTAAGGCAGAAGTGTAGATTCCTGCTTCACAGAGAGTAACAAAACCTTTTGTTGCCGGGACCGGTATGATGAACATAATTGAGAGTGTCACCGTTAATGCTACCATCATTGCTAACGTAGTTAGTGTTCTTATTTTCATTCGTTATCCTCCTTATACCAAACATTTCCATCTCCATTTTTCAACACAACCCCATGCTGAATGGCTTGATAAACAAATTTTTTACTTTGTTGAATTGCCTCAGTGGAAGACTTTCCTAAAACTAAATTGGAAGCAATTGCTGAGGCAAAGGTACAACCAGCTCCGTTGATCGTTTTTTCCATCAGTTTTGGTTTACGATACAGTTCAAACTCATTCCCATCATAGTAGAGATCGAGAGCTGTTTTACCAGCTAGGCGCTGTCCACCTTTTATTACAACGGAGGTTTTCCCTTGTTGCTGGATATTTTCCGCTGCTTTCTTCATCGATAGCTCATCTGTAATGCTCAATCCGCTCAGTAATTCAGCTTCTTTCAAATTAGGTGTTACTATAGTAGCTAGCGGAAACAATTCCTGAATCATTAAGTCACGATAGTTTTTCTGATAAACTTCAGTTGTTTCTTTGAAAGCCAGTACTGGGTCAAGAACGATGGGGACATTTTGCTTTTGTAAAAAATGTTTGATCACCTGAAGTGAACGAATATTATTGATCAACCCAATTTTGATTCCGGCCAAATCTACTCCTGATTGAATTGTCTGCAACTGTTGCTCCAAAAGTTTTGATGAAAGATCCTGAATAATAAATTCTTTATCTTCGACTACGGCAATACAAGTAACGGCTGTTAGACCGAATAATTGATACTGTTCAAAGGTTTTTAAGTCTGATTGAAGTCCACCACCGCCTAAGGTGTCTGATCCAGCGATAGTTAAGATATTTTTTGTCATAACAACCTCCTTATGCTTTTTAATTATAATCTACGTTGTGAAAATAAAAACAGCCAATTGGTTGTTTTGTTGCTCATCCAATTTTCTAGAAGTTTAATCATTTGTGGGAATAGGCGGAATCGGTTAGCATTGAGAAAAAGGAGGAATCATCTATGAAAGTATTTGTTGCTGGAGCAACTGGTCGAGTTGCCCAACTTTTAATTGAAAACCTAGTAGAAAAAGGACACTTCGTTTACGCCGGGGCAAGAAGAGAAAATGAAATTCCTATGAATGATCAAGTAAAACCAGTCCATTTAGATTTGCACGATGATGTGGCTGATTTGGCTAAAACCTTAGGTGATGCAGAAGCCATTTATTTTGTAGCGGGTTCTCGAGGAAAGGATTTGCTGCAAACAGATTTATACGGTGCAGTAAAACTGATGCAGGCAGCTGAACAAGAAGGAATAGGTCGATATATTCAATTAAGTTCATTGTTTGCTTTAGTTCCCGAAAATTGGAGTGATAGTATTTTGAATTATAATATTGCTAAATATTTTTCTGATTCGTGGTTAATTAATAACACTGATTTAGATTATACAATTATTCAACCGGGTTCTTTAAAAGAAGAAACAGGTAGTGGCAATATTACTACTTCCATCGAAAAACGTAGTGAAAACTCCATCGAAAATGTAGCAGCCGTTTTGGCTGAGGTATTGGAACGGCCAAACACCTATCAAAAAGTGATTATGATGGGTGACGGTGATACACCAATTGATGAAGCATTAGCAGCCATTTAAAAGAAAGCAGCCCACCACAATCGGCGGGCTGCTTTCTTCTAATCATAATGTTGAACCTTCGCTTGTTGCTTATCGAAGTCAATTAACACTTGAAAACCTTTTTCTTGATCGTCCTGATCCCAAATCTCAACAAAGTTGGGCAGAATTTCAAGCAGAATTTCAGTGTCTTTGTGGGGGTACGCATTATAACTTTTATCCCAGGATGCTTGATACAGCTGTTGGAAAAACTGGTTAGGTTCATCAACTAACAACCCGTGATTTACAGCTTTCCCTTCGATTTGTACTCCCCAGTAACAAATTGCCACATTGGGATTTTCTAATAGTTGCCTGGTTTTTCGAAAATTTTTATCAGTTTTAAATAGTAAACGACCTTCATAAATAATTACACTGACATTTCGCACTGTGACATGATCATTTAGACTGGTAGCTAATGCCATAATCTTTTTCTTACCAAGCTTTTTATAAAATTGATCCAAAGCTATTTTAAAATCCATTAGCTAAACTCCCGTCTTAAGAAGATTGATCGCAAGCGATCCAATGACAAGTAAACGATGCCGGAGCACACCCCGAATTTTATTAGGTTGAAAGGCACGATCCCAATTACTACTAATTTCCAAACGCTGTCCACAAAGGGATTCACAGCTTGAGTCATTGCAACAACGGCCTCCATAGATAAGCCATAAAGGGTCGCATAAAAAGGGATAATAAAGTAGATATTTGAAACACAGGCCACCACAATTGCTGACAGTGTTCCTACGACCATCCCCATGAACGCCTGCTGTTTTTTATGAGAGCGTTGGTAAAAGAACCATGAAGGTAGGATAAAACTGGCACTCAGAAGAAAGTTTTGAATTTCTCCTGTGAACATAGAGGTAGTTCCTACTGTGGTTAGCTTGATTAACAGCTTAATCAAAACAATCAGCAAACCAGAGATAGGCCCCAAAAGGAAGGTACCAATCATTTCCGGAACACCAGCCAGATCAAAGTCCATGAACGGTGGCATAAACGGTAACGGGAATTTGAACATCATTAATAAATAAGCGATGGTACCCATGATAGCGGTTAATACGAGTTTTCTTGCAGTAAATTTCATTCTGTCACACCTTTCTCAAACATAAAAAAGAACCTTACAACAAATTCGCAAGGCACAACAAAGTAGAAAAAAGGTGCTTAAATAGACCAGAAGATTGATCACTAAACACGCCTATTTTTCTTCTTCCATCCAGACTATACTGTCGGTCTCAGAATTACACTGAGTCAACCTAAAAAGGTTCGCGGACTATCACCGCCGGTCGGGAATTTCACCCTGCCCTGAAGAACTATTGTGTTCATTTTCACATACAAGTTCTGGAATTGCAAGCGGTTTTTCATTTTTTTCTTAGCAAACTATCGACTTTTTCTCATGAAAGACTAAAAAAAGTATGTGCAGATATGATAAACTAGACAAAGTAACCTTGATCTAGAAAAATATTTTATCAATGAAATGTGGTGATCATCATCATAAGAAAATCGAAAGCAATCAACTATTATATAAAGCAACGAGGGCTGACTAAGGATCAAGCGGAGTATCGCTGGCAAAAGACACATCGCCAGTACGAGGAGCTTGAGGCCTTGTTTTTATCCATTTATTCAGCTACAACGGTCACCTTTGAAGAAAAACCAAGGAAACTGAAGGCGTTGACGATGTATCAATGGGTTAGCTTTGCCTTGATTTTTATTGTTCCCTTTGTATTGGTGGCTAATTCTAATGGAGAACGAACTGAATTGTTTTACGTAGTAGTCTTTATTCTGCTAGTGTCTAACTTAAGTATCGCTGCAACAATTAATCAAAAGAAAACTGAAGAGCTGCAGAACGAAAAGGCCGAAGCAATGATGAGAAATAATCAGGAAGTCATTGACAAGTTAAGAAGAATTCAACAGTTAGAAAGAGGTATGTACTTTCAAAAACCAGAACTTTTATTAGCTTTGCATAAATTGAAGCCTAAAGAGGTAAAAATAAATGAAGAAGAAACTTTCGGATATGAGTCTGAAGGAACTTTGGCAACTCTTTCCTATCGAACTAAGCAACTCAAGATTAGAATGGCAAAACTATTATCAAGAAATCGAGAGTAAGCTGACGGATTGGATTCCAAAAGAGCAATGTTTAAGAATTTCGCATATTGGAAGTACAGCAATAAAAGAAATAAAGGCTAAAAACATTGTAGATGTACTAGTTGAGCTCTCGCCTAATGCAGTACTTCAATCAATAGCAGATATATTAGAAGAGCATGATTGCATCATTATGTCGGCATCTGTAAACCGAATCTCTTTAAATTGCGGATACACACCTGATGGTTTTGCTGAAAAGGTTTATCATATTCATCTACGGTACATCGGTGATAATGATGAATTATATTTCCGTGATTACTTAAACCAATTCCCGACTACCGCACAAGACTATGAACAATTAAAAGAAGTTTTAGCTGTCAAATATCGGAACGATCGGAATCGATACACGGATGAGAAGGGAAGCTTCATCAAAAAAGTAACTGCAGAGGCGAAAAATTTTTATGGAGAAAAATATGGATATGGTAAAAAAGATTGATAGTGGACTGCAGGATTGTTTATCTTCAAATCAAAATCTTTCCTTATTGCAGTATCATTGATAATGATTGGAATACCATTTTGTGACAGAATTATTGGAATAAAAATAAGTAAATTAGAAATGGTAGGACCATTACTAACCGCTATAGGAAATACTATTGTATTAATAATATTCCTGGCGAACTAATAAGCCTTACGATTAAATCAATCGAAACTACGTCTACAGTTTTATCACTGTAGGCTTTTTTGCATTATTAACTATTTGTTCAACCTTACTATCTTAGAAGAATCTTTTTTCTATTTAATTCAATAAGGATATCGTTAGGAAAATGAAAAACGCGGTGATAAAATGAAAATAGCAGGAGGTAAAGTGATGCAAGATGATTGGTTAATGCGTCAATTACAAATTATTCCCAAGCAATTACCGATGATAAAACAAACCAATAATGATCCGTTAATTGATGTTAAGGATTCGCTGACGGGTGAAATGCGCTCGGTTTCCTTAACACAATACATGTACGAAAATGTGTTGCTACGAAATATTTGTGAAGCTGAGGATATCTTTTTTGCGCATCTTCATCTATTAACGAACCATCAAATCACATCTATTTCTTCCTGGTTTTACCAAAAGCTGTCGAATATACCCGAGAGCGAACTTCTAGAAGCCAATTTTTCAGTGGAGGAAATTCGTCAAGGGCAAGATGAACTTCAACGCCTTCTGATTCAGCGAACCGACGGATAAATTTAAAAAGTGTGGTGGAAATATGGCAGATTTAGCAAAAGATATTATGCGCTGGCTGGAACATCCTGCATCTGAAAAAAGAAGTACTCAAGAGCTGACATATTACGATCAGCTATGGCAGGACTTAATTCTTGAAATTCAACGAATCGAAGGCTGTGAAACCCCTATGGATTACGAAGCAGATTTTGCTCGAATGGCCCAATATTCCGGACCTATTTATCGAATTCATCACGAGTTTGAACACAACTACCCATTTGGTGTAATAGAGACTTCTTCATTTGTTTCTTGGAGTAAGCAAATGAACTTTATGGATTATTCATGGCTGGAAAAGGGAGCAGAGATATTATTGATTGAAGGGAAAGTAGACTTTCCAGAAATCGGAATTGATCTGGCAGGAATAAGAAACTGGGCAAACAAGTATGAACATCCCTTATCCTTTGATCAATGCGAAGTAGAACAAGAGGTAGTATTCCCGTTAAATTTAAATCAGATTATTCATATGGAAATTAAGCAGATAGATTAGGATATTTTTGTCTAAGCTATTTTTAATGTCTTGAAAAACGTATTGATTTTTTTGCCATGTTGATTAAAAGAAAGAAACGGTTGGAATCATTAATAAAAGAACACTCAGCAAATTACTGAGTGTTAATTTTTTTCTTGTATTCGTGGAATCCACCCTAATTAAAGTGCTTTTTTTGCAAACTGTCTATTTTCTAATAACAAATTTTTCTCTAAAAGTATCAATGTAATCTTTTTGGACTTTTAAGCCTTCGAACAAGTACCCCTCGAAAGATCCATATGTTTTGTTTAAAACTTCTTGAGCGTGTATTAAATAGGATTTATCAACTAGCAAAGCGATGTTTAAAGCCTTTAACTGATCTTTAGTTAAGGTTGATTTGAAAGTTGAGAGAATTTCTCTGTTGATAGACACACGAGAACTGTTCGTTTTTAGGTAATCATTCATTATTTGTTCATCCGTTGCACCAGCAATTTTTAATATAATTGCCGCAGCAATTCCGGTACGATCTTTCCCAGCAAAACAATGAAAAACCAATGGGGTGTTTTTATCTAGAATCCCTTCAAGAAACTGTTTGTAGCCTTCTATTGCTGACTCACTAGTAATTAAAGAACTGTAAGTTTCGATCATCGCATTTTTCACATTTTTACTGTCAATACCCTGCATGTTGTTCAGTGCGGCCATATTAATAGACGCAACTGATTGTAAAATATCGATATTTTCTTTTTCTATACCATCAATTTCCGTGTCTGGTTGTTCCTCAATCTCTTGTGCACTTCTAAAATCATATATTTTTTTAATTTTATAATCCTTCTTTAGACTACGAATATCTTGCTCACTTAAATCGGTCAATTGTCCACTTCTATAAAAATAACCGGATTTAAAGTTTCCAGCTTCTACAGGTATTCCACCAATATCTCTAAAATTTGCTAACATAATTTCACCCTTTTCGTTTTTTGCTAGTATACACATAGAATAAAAAAGATGCAAAACAAAAAAGTACTCATTTGTCGAAGGTGCAGGAATCCTTCGTTTTACTAGTAACTAATAAATTCTCGTTTATCTAATGCTGGTCATCTTTTTTCTTTTCAAAATTCAATCCTTCTTTTTTAATCAGAACTAGGATTGCTCGAGATAGCAATTTTATTATCCTCAAACTATTCCTTTAGCTAACGCACCCCTCCAATTAAGGTTCAAAAATCCGATTGATTCCATTCCTTATACCTGGTTTTAAGCTCCCAATTTATCACATCATAAAAATTATGCTTGTGAAAATCAGTTTTATTAACTTCTGCAAGTCCGTTTCTTTTCGTAAACCTCAAAACGATATATGGAGGGACAGCTAATATCGGTGGGTATAAAGACAACTCCTAGTTAAAGCTTCTTTAAAAACAGTTATCTGAAATACTCAAAATAGAAAATGTAAACATAGAAAACAATGCGTAAACCTATCTTTTCCTCACTCAAATAAAAACTGCCAATATAAAGGTTTTCGTATTTTCTATTCTTAAATAAGTGCTATAGAAGAAAAATATCTGTCGGAATATCCGCCATAAATTACGTATTTTTACCCAAAAATCTGAAGTATTCTAGCTTTAACAGAGAGGAGAGGTGCCATGACGATACCTATTTGATTAGTTATAAAAAGTTCTATCTAGTTCAGAATTTTTTTAGTGCTATACCAGGTGTAGATTTGTAACTAAAAAATAGAAGGGAGGAACAAAACATGTTGGGTGTCATTTTATTGTATGTAGGCATGGTGTTAATGAGTAATGGTTTTTATCGCTTACAAAAAATAAATGATAAATCAATTGCGGTGATGAATTTGTTTACAGGAGGACTAAGTCTAACTCTAAATCTAGTTGCGCTTTCTTACGGAATAATCGCCAACAAAGATAGCGCATGGTTTTATGCTAGTGCAACAGGTTTACTATTTGCCTTTACCTACTTATACACGGCTGTTAATTCAATTTTCAATTTGGATCAAAAACTATATGGCTGGTTCAGTTTATTCGTCGCAATTAATGCAATTCCAGCTGGTATTTTATGTTTTCAAGGATACGGCGGGAATTCATTGTATGGAATCATCTGGTTTTTATGGGGTATTTTATGGCTCACAGGCTTTATCGAAAATACTCTTGGAAAGAATTTAGGAAAATTCGTAGGATATTTAGCTATTGGAGAAGGAATTTTCACTGCTTGGATCCCAGGATTCCTGATGCTAATTAATTTATGGCCGAAGTAAGTTGAGAGGAGAAAGAAAAATATGCAACTGACGACAAGAGAACAAGAAAAAATGATGATCAGTTTGGCAGCAATGATTGCTCAAAGAAGAAAAGACAAGAAAATCAAATTGAATCATCCCGAAAGCGTCGCTTTGATCACAGATTTAGTTTTAGAAGGGGCTAGAGAAGGAAAAACTGTTTCAGAATTAATGAATGAGGGACGTATCCTTCTAACAAAAGAGGATGTTATGGAAGGAATTCCGGAAATGATTCCAATGATACAGGTAGAAGCAACTTTTCCAGACGGTACTAAACTAGTCACAATTCATGATCCTATTCAGTAAAAATAGGCATAATCTTTTTGATTAAGGAGGAAAGTAAATGATTCCAGGAGAATACAAATTAGCAAATGATCCAGTTTCATGTAATGAAGGTTACGATGCAATCACATTAGAAGTCAAAAACGTAGGTGACCGCGCAGTTCAAGTTGGCTCACATTTTCATTTCTATGAAGCGAATGAAGAGGGTTTAAAATTTGATCGTAAACAGACTTGTGGTAAACGGTTGGACATTCCAGCAGGAACAGCAATTCGTTTCGAACCGGGTGAAACAAGAAAAGTAAATTTAATTGAAATGGGTGGAAAACGCCGCATTTTTGGTTTTAACAATAAAGTAAATGGTTATTTGGATGATGATCGTAAAGCGTAAACACCCAAATAATGGAAAAGAGGGAAAATATGAGCTTTGAAATGGATAGAAATAAGTATTCGCAAATGTTTGGCCCTGTACTAGGCGATAGTGTAAGGCTAGGAGATACTAATTTATTTGCGGCAATTGAAAAAGATTATACGGTTCATGGTCAAGAAAGTAAATTCGGCGGCGGAAAAGTACTAAGAGATGGAATGGGTGTCAGTGCAACTGAGACTCGTAAGGCAAATCCTTTAGTTGCGGACACGATTATCACAAATGCCACGATTGTTGATTACACTGGAATCATTAAAGCTGACATCGGTATTCGTGATGGAAAAATCTTTGCTATAGGCAAAGGCGGTAATCCCGATAATATGGATAATATTGACTTTGTTGTTGGAGCAAGCACTGAAGCAATTTCAGCTGAAGGTTTGATTGTAACTGCTGGCGGCTTAGATATTCATGTTCATTTTATTTCTCCAGGATTAGCGCATGCAGGTCTGGATAACGGAATTACGACACTATTTGGTGGTGGAACAGGTCCGGCAGATGGAACAAACTCTGCCACAACTTCTCCAGGTAAATGGCACATAGAGAAAATGCTGCAATCAGCAGAATCGTTACCAATCAATATGGGGGTTATGGCAAAAGGTTCTGGCGCAACGCCAGATACGATTGCAGAACAGATTGAAGCAGGAGCAATGGCAATCAAAACCCATGAAGACTGGGGTGCGACGAGTGCAGGAATTGATAATTCCTTAAAGGCAGCTGATAAATACGATGTTCAGTTTGCTGTTCATACTGACTCATTAAACGAAGGTGGCTTTGTCGGCAATACCTTAGATGCTTTTGCAGGTAGAACGGTTCATACGTTCCATACAGAAGGGGCCGGCGGTGGACATGCGCCTGATATTATGGTGGTAGCAGGGCATGACAATGTGTTGCCATCTTCAACAAATCCTACCAATCCTTATACAACCAACGAAATCAGTGAACTGTTTGATATGGTTATGGTTTGTCATAATTTAGATCCTAAACTGCCTGAAGATGTCTCATTCGCAGAATCACGAGTTCGTAAACAAACAATTGCGGCTGAAGATGTCCTTCATGACATGGGAGCATTGAGTATCATGACTTCTGATGCAATGGCAATGGGACGTGTTGGTGAAGTTGCAATGCGTTGTTGGCAATTAGCAGACAAAATGAAAAAACAACGCGGACCTTTAGATGGTGATACAGAATTTAGTGACAACAATCGTATCAAACGTTATGTAGCTAAATACACCATCAATCCAGCAATCACAAATGGAGTCTCAGATTATATTGGTTCTGTTGAAGAAGGTAAATTTGCCGACTTAGTGATTTGGGAACCAGCTAAATTTGGAACGAAACCAAAAATGGTTTTGAAAATGGGGATGATCACATATGGTGTAATGGGTGATGCAAGTTCAAGCCTACCAACACCACAACCTCGTTTGATGAGAGACTTATTTGGTGCTTGTGGAAAAGCAGTTGAAACGACTAACATTACGTTTGTTTCTCAATATGCCTATGATCACAATGCTAAAGAAGCAATTGGTTTGAATAAAGTCGTTTTACCTGTTCATAACACTCGAAATCTAACTAAACGAGATATGAAATTAAACAACTATAGTCCAAAAACAATCACGGTTGATCCGCATACGTTCGATGTAAAAATTGATGACGAATTAATTACCTGTGATCCCGTTGAGGCAATTTCATTAAGTCAACGCTATTACTTATTCTAAGTGAAACAGGAGGTTGGAACAAAAGAGCTGGTCTATCGAAAAACTGCTTGATTATGTATTAGTTATGAAGAACAGATTTTTTAACTGCCTTGATCAAAGCTTTTGTTCCAATCTTTCATTAATTTTGAATGAGAATTAAAAAAGTTAAATAGGAGGTAATTTATGATTTTAACAGCAATAGATACAACTGTGAGTGAACTTACAGATATAGAAAAGTATCATGTAGAAACTGTGATTTTAAATAGTGATGAACTAAATAAAAAAATCATTCGAGTAAAAACTGATCACGGAAACGAATACGGCATTCGTCTTTCAAATGAGGATGAAGAGTTGCACCATGGGGCTATTTTTTTCTTGGATGATCATAATTTAGTACTAATCACTGTTCGGTTAGAGGAAATGATCATTGTTAGTCCAAAAACAATGGACGAAATGGGTGAAATTGCTCATATGCTAGGAAATACGCATAAGCCTGTCGTTGTGGAAGAGGGAAATATCGTTTTAGAGGTTGATCCAACAGTGATTGCTTTGTTAGAAAAAAAGCAAGTTGATTATAAAATCGAAAATATCAAACTAAAAAAACCATTGAAGCACGTGGACTTATCTCATGAACATTAATGGGCAAAAGCTTGAAAATTATTTGGATGTATTACAAATTTGTGATTCAACCTTCCCTATTGGAACCTTTAACCATTCATTTGGAATGGAAAACTATATAAGAACGGATAGAGTGACAAATACAGATGAATTTGAGCTATGGCTGGATACCTATTTAAAAACACAATTCAAATATGGAGAAGGGCTATTGATTGCTTTATGTTTCGATGCCTTGGAAAAAAATGAAATTGAAAAAATTTGGATCTATGACTCCATTATAACCTGTTCTTCACAAGCAAGCGAGACGAGAAATGGGACAAAAATGATCGCGAAACAAATGATCGATTTGGTTCAAACGTTGCACTGTATACCACTTTTAACGGAATACAAAGAATTAATTAGAGAAGATCAGGTGTATGGAAATCCAGCTATCGTTTTTTCTATATTTGCTCATTTCAAAGGATTAGAAGTTCAAGAAGCGATCTTATTATACGGATATAGTATTAATTCCACAATGATTCAGAATGCAGTTCGTGCCGTACCATTAGGCCAAAAAAGCGGACAATTGATTTTAAAACGTACGTTTGCTTTGTTAGAAAGCATTGTCCAAGAAATTGAAACACTGGATAGCTCTTGTCTGGGTGCAAATGTTCCTGGTATCGAGTTATCGCAAATTCAGCATGAAGTACAAATTTTTCGATTATTTATGTCTTAGGAGGAAAAACAGATGAAAAAAACAGTAGTGATCGGCGTTGGTGGTCCCGTAGGATCAGGTAAAACGCTACTTATTGAACGATTAGTAAGACAAACGAGTGAAGATCTGAACGTAGCGGTGATTACGAATGATATTTACACTAAAGAAGATGCAAATTTTTTAGCAAAAAATTCTATCTTAAGTGAAGATCGTATTATTGGCGTAGAAACAGGGGGCTGTCCTCACACAGCAATTCGTGAAGATGCTTCAATGAAC
Organism: Enterococcus sp. AZ071; assembly: GCF_050499065.1. NCBI lineage: Bacteria > Bacillati > Bacillota > Bacilli > Lactobacillales > Enterococcaceae > Enterococcus > Enterococcus sp. AZ071. The sequence continues at coordinate 956,108 of NZ_JBIPAS010000001.1, read as the reverse complement.
TTTGCGGCTATCGAACAATTAAAAGATCGGTTTGAAAATTTAGATATTATCTTTTTGGAAAGTGGTGGCGATAATCTGGCTGCAACCTTCAGTCCGGAATTAGTCGATGCATCTATTTACATCATTGACGTAGCACAAGGGGAAAAGATCCCAAGAAAAGCAGGTCAAGGAATGATCAAAAGTGACTTGTTTATCATCAATAAAATTGACTTAGCACCCTATGTTGGAGCAGATTTAGATGTGATGAGAAAAGATACCCAAGTATTTAGAGATGAGAACACGTTTCTATTTACCAATTTAAAAGATCAAGAAGGCTTAGAATCTGTTGACAATTGGATACGTCATAATGTTTTATTAGAAGGTTTGTAATATGAAGCAGAATATAGATGGATTGATCCAGATGACATTTGTAAATCGTAGTAAACGTACAATTGCTTCAAAAGTTTATCATGAGGGAAATTCAAGAGTATCTTCTAATATTCCTCTACCTAACGAAAAGACACCCTACTATTTCTTTATCAGCACTGGTGGCGGCTTTATTGAAGGTGAAAAATATGAAGTAGATATGATAATTGACAAAGAAGCTCATGCGATAGTAACGACGCAAGCACCAACCTATGTTTATAAGTGTGAAAACGGCATTCAAACAAAACAAACGGTTCATATAGACTTAAAGGAAGAATGTACTTTTGAATATTTAACGGATGAAGTCATTCCATACAAGAATTCGATATATAAACAAGAAACAATCATTCACATGAAAGATACTTCAACTATCGCTTTAATTGATGGTGTCACCGCTGGTTGGTCAGAAGATGAAAAACCATTTCAATATACAGACCTGCAAATGAAAACGACGATTCTCATGAATGATCGCTTGATCTACAATGATCATCTGATTTGCGAGCCGCGAATGAATGATATGGCATCGCTAGGACACTTTGAAGGTCATTCGAATTATAATAGTTTGATTATTGTTAGCCCTAAATGTACTGACGAAGTAATTGAAAGAATCAGACAAAAATTGACTGCAATGGATACAGATATTGAGTTTGGACTTTCAACATTAGAAAAACCTGGTTTTGTGTTACGAACTTTAGGAGATAAAAGCGAAAAAAATAGAAAAGTTTTAATGGCTGCTTTAAATTGTTTTCGTATAGAACAACTGAAAGCTCCTGAATTAAATCTCAGTAAAAATGAGCATTATTTTCAAAAGTGATTCATAGAATGTATACTCACGACCGGAGATAAAGAAGTTAATTCGACTATTGGCAACGATGAAAAATAATTGAGTGATTTCGATTACTTTAAAAAAATTTTTTCACCATTTTTTTGAATTTGAAGCTCTAACAAAGCATTAAGAAATTGGTGCTTTGTTCCAGCCCTTCCTTAAATTCGAACAAATGGTGAGAAAATCCTTAGTTCGTAATAAAATCATAGACATTTATGGAACAGGAGAAAAATGAGATGAACAGTACAAAAAGTACATTTAAAAATGAAATGATTGACTATTGGTCGGAACGTTCTGAAACTTATGGGCAACAGCACCAAGAAGAGTTGCTGGGAGAACAGAAGAGACGTTGGCAAGAAGTCATTGTAAATAAATTAAATTCAAGCAGCACGCCAGTTAGAACCATCTTGGATATTGGAACAGGTCCAGGGTTCTTGTCCATTTTGTTAGCTGAATTAGGCTACGAAGTAACGTCGATAGATATGACTACTGAAATGCTTACACAAGCACAAAAGAATGCCGGTGATTTAAAGGATTTGATCCAGTGGCAATTAATGGACGCGCAAGAATTACAATTTGAAACAGAACAATTTGATGCAATCGTGACTAGAAATGTCACATGGAATTTAGAAAATCCTGAAAAAGCTTATCAAGAATGGCAGCGAGTGTTAAAAACAGGAGGAATGTTGCTAAATTTCGATTCAAATTGGTATCACTATCTTTATGATGAAAAGGTTCGAGAAACCTACGAGGCGAACCGCAAAAAAACGCAAGAACTAGATGTAAGAGACTATTATGTGGATACCAATATTGATTGGATGGAAAAATTGGCAAAAGAAATGCCCTTGTCAAAAATATCTCGTCCCATGTGGGATCAACGATTGTTGCAAGAATATGGCTTTGAAAACGTCATAATCCATAAAGATATAAACAATGATTTACTGAGTGAGGTTCAAAAATTAAACTTTCAATTTTCACCTATTTTTTTGATAGAGGCGAAGAAATAATCTTTAGTTACAACCTGTAAAATCTTTATGGCGATGGCACTATGGATGGAAGGAAAAGAGAAATGAAGAGAAAACGATTAAATACTATTTTCTTGGGTTTAGTATGTTTATTGCTAGTATTATCTAGTTGTGGCGAAAAAGTGAATCAAAACCATAAAGCGGGAAAATTGATTTATGGCAGCACTAAAGATATTCGCGATATTAATCCCCACTTATACAATGGCGAAATGTCTGCGCAAAATATGGTTTTTGAAGGCTTGACAAAAAACGAAGATGGAAAAATAAAACCTGCTTTGGCCGAAAGTTGGACGATTTCAGAAGATGGAAAAGAGTATACTTTTAAGCTTAGATCAGGTGTGCAATTTTCTGATGGGGAACCATTTAATGCAGAGGCTGTTAAACAAAATTTCGATGCCATCTTAGCCAATAAAGAGCGTCACGCATGGCTGGATATGGTCAATGAAATAGATACAACTCAAATAGTAGATGATCATACCTTTAAATTAAGCTTGAAGCATCCCTATTATCCAACTCTGACAGAGCTTGGATTAACTCGGCCCTTCCGTTTTATTTCACCAAAAAGTTTTAAAGATTTCGGAACCAAAGATGGCGTCATCAGTTATGCGGGAACAGGGCCTTACAAGTTAGTAGAACATAAAGATAACCAATCCGCAGTTTTTGAAGTCAATGATTCTTATTGGGGTGCGAAACCCAAAATCACAGAAGTTGACTGGAAAGTAATTTCTGATTCTCAGTCCTTACTTTTAGCGTTAAAAAAAGGAGAACTTGACCTGATCTATGGTGCAGATGGCGACCAATTGAATACAGATGCTTTTAATGCTTTAAGCAAAGATAACTCTTTAGTATCCGTTTCAAGTCAACCTGTTGCTTCCAGAGCAATTTTATTGAATAGTAAACGAGAAAATCTTCAATCTTTACAAGTGAGAGAGGCGATTACTCATGCCATTAATAAAAAGAATATCATTAACGGTATCCTGAATGGCTCTGAAGAAGAGGCTGAATCCTTATTGCCTAAAACAGCCCCATATTCTAATGTCGAATTGAAGCACATTGATTATGATGTGGAACAAGCAAAAAAACTATTAGATGAGGCTGGTTGGAAAGAGGGCGATGATGGAATTCGCTATTTAAATGGAAAACCTTTGAAGCTTATCTTTTCTTATAATGCCCAAAATGCACAAGAGGGAACAGTCGCCGAATCGATTCAAGCAGATTTAAAAGAAGTTGGAATTGATTTATCGATTGTCTCTGAAGAAAAACAAGATTTCCTTGATCGTCAAAAATATGGAGATTTTGATTTACAGTACTCATTGTCATGGGGAACACCCTATGATCCGCAATCTTATGTGTCTTCTTGGCGAATTCCAGCCCATGGTGATTATCAGGCACAAACAGGTTTAGAGAAAAAAGCTTGGTTGGATAATTTAATTAGCGAAGTAATGGTTGAACCAGACGAGACAAAACGACAAGCAGACTATAGTGAAATTTTAACCTATGTCAATGATCAGTGTGTGTATGTTCCAATCTCCTATTCTAAAACAAAGGCAATCGGGACTTCACAACTAAAAAATGTAGTATTTAATGATTCGCAATATGAAATCCCATTTGAAAAAATGTACTTTGAAGAAGAATAAGAGAGTAGTGGTGAAATGATCCTATCAAGTTTGAAGAACATTGGAAAAGTAGTGCTTATTTTATTTCTAACTACCTTTATTCCATTTTTCCTTTTAACTTTTTTATCAAATGACCCTGCAGAGGTGGCTTTGCGTGTCCAGGAGATCACCCCAACCGAACAAAACGTAAGGCAAAAGCGGCACGAATTAGGATTGGATGCACCATTCTTTACGCGCTACATTCATTGGGTAGAGAAGGTTCTTAAAGGTGAATTTGGAACGAGTTATGCGACCGGGAAAAGTGTTAGTAAAATGATTGTGGAAGCATTCCCCTATACTCTTTTCCTAACCGCAATAACTCTGCTTTTCATTTTTATTACATGCCTAGTTCTAGGGATTTTAGCGGCGAGTTTTTACAATCATTGGATTGAAAGATTCTTTCGTATCTTAACATTTGTTTTAAATGCAATTCCTTCATTTTGGTTAGCAATTCTATTGATCTCCTTTTTTTCAGTGGAATTAAATTGGTTTCCGACAGGTGGCTATACCGGGTTATTATCAGTCGTTCTACCTGCACTTACGTTGTCTTTGGTTTACTCAAGTTCCTATATTCGATTGATTCGAAAAGATTTGATTCAAAATAGACAATTACCATATGTTGCTTACTACCAGGTGAGAGGTTTTTCACAGAAAAAAATTACAAAGCATCTATTAAAAAACTCTATACGATCTTCTATTGTTTCTTTTAGTGTAAGTATTCCTAAATTGATTGCCGGCAGTGTAATCATAGAAAGTGTTTTTGCTTGGCCTGGCATGGGATTTCTTTGTATAACAGCCATTCACAATCGTGATTTGCCTGTATTACAAGCGTATATCGTGATCATGTCGTTATTTTTCATTGTTAGCAGTTTGCTGATTGATTCGTTAACTAAGCGAATTGATCCACGATTAAAAGAAAGAGAGAACCAATGAAGTTAATTAGACAGATAGCAAATGATAAATTAGTCACTATTTCCTTTGTATTTTTAATTGTCTTGTTTACGAGTACTATTTTTGCAAATATTCTAGCTCCTTACGATCCGAATAAGCAAGATATTATGAATAAATTGGCTTCTCCGAGTTGGAACCATTGGTTAGGAACGGATCAATTAGGTCGTGATATTTTTTCCCGCCTCCTTTATGGTGGCAGAGTGACAATTCTTTTGTCGTTCGTAATCATTCTACTAATTCTCATTGCTGGATTCATTTTTGGTAGTTTAGCAGGGATGGCAGGTGGGTCAATTGATGCAATCATCATGAGAACTTGTGATTGGTTACTCTCTTTGCCAAGTGAAATGATTTCTTTATGTATTATTGGTATCTTGGGACCGAGTATGCTAACAATCGTCTTGGCGCTAACCATTGTTCGATGGCCCTGGTATATTAAAATGATTCGTTCAGAAGTTATGAAAGAGAAAGGTAAAAATTACGTACTGTTCTCTTTAAGCTCTGGAAAAAATAAGTATTGGGTTTTCAAAAAACATATGCTGCGATCTTTAATTTACTCGTTGATTATTTACTCAACACTGGATATGAGTGCAGTTGTAATGAGTATAAGTGCGCTTTCTTTTTTAGGTATTGGGATTCAACCACCTACTGCTGAGTGGGGTCGCATGTTGAATGATGCAAGAGAAGTTGCTGTCGTAGAGCCTTGGCAAATGATTCCAGCAGGGGCAATAATATTTATCGTAGTAGCTATGCTCAACTATATTGGAGATGCACTAATAGAGACGATGCAGGAAAAGAATTGAGGAATTTGAAGGACAATGGAAAAAATATTGTTTGTAGATCAATTAACCATTAAAGAAAAAGAAACAAAGAAGCATGTGTTATCGAATGTCACATTTGATGTAAAAAATAATTCTTGTTTAGGGATTTTTGGTCCAAGCGGCAGTGGAAAAACAACATTACTAACGACCATCATGCAGATTTGTCATCCTTCTTTACAGACTACAGGTGAGATACGGTACGTTACAAACACGGGCGTAGAACAAATCATTCAAACAAAAGATGAAACGAATAAAAAAATTAAATTAAGTTATGATTTCTCTTTTATTCCTCAAAATGCAATAGAAGCTTTTGATCCAATTGAAAAAATGGGCAAGCAATTAGAAGAAACGTTTACCGAAAATCAATTGGACAAAGTGCAGGCCAAGCAACGAATCAGCACGTTGTTAAAAAAAATGGAGCTTCCAGAAAGTATTTTAACAAAATATCCTTTTCAATTGTCAGGTGGTACATTGCAACGTTGCGCCATAGGACTCGCGATTGAAATGAGAACAAAGGTGATTATTGCAGATGAACCAACAAGTTCATTAGATAGCTTAAATAAAAAAAAGATTGTGGATCTTTTGTTCGAATTAAAAAAAAATAATCAAACAACTATCTTAATAGCCACACATGACATAGAAATTTTAGACTTTTTATCGGATGAAGTGTTGGTGATGGTCGATGGTAAGAAAGTCGAACAGAAGGAAACGAATCCGTTAGATGAAAATGATCAAACTTATTTAGGGGCAATCCGCAAGAAAAATAGAAAAATCAGCGCCCCGTTTTGGAGACTAAAAAATGAAAAAATGGCTCGAAGTTGAACATATTTCAAAAACTTTTTACAAAAAAAATAACTGGTTCAAAAAAAAACAATATGAGGGCGGGATAAAGGATATCTCTTTTTCAGCTTCTGAATCGATTATAGGAATTTTAGGTGAGAGCGGTAGCGGTAAAACTACTTTAGTTAAAGTGATTGCTGGAATCGAAAAATCAGATAAAACGTCTGGACGGATTCGTTTTATGGACACGAAAGAAACGACCAAAAATCATGTAAGCTTGATATTTCAGGATTATACAACAGCGATTAATCCAGAATTTACTATCGAGGAAGCTTTATTGGAATCATTAGAACCGATAAAAAATAAAGCTGAAGCACTTGAAAAGATCATTAGCATGTTGGAAAGAGTGGGTTTATCCGAAGAATATCTGTCGAATAAAGCAACGAACCTGAGTGGAGGACAAATTCAGCGGGTTTGTATCGCAAGGAGTCTTTTATCAGATGCAAATGTATTGATTTTTGATGAAGCATTCAGTTCGTTAGACTTATTGACGACTGATCGCTTACTTGATTTACTACTACAGTTAAAACAAGAACTTGATTTACACTATATTTTTGTTACGCATAATTTAAAACTTGCAACTTATTTTTGTGAGGAAGTCATTTTTCTTAAAGAGGGACAAATGGTTGAAGCTATCACCATACAAGAGTTGATGTCAACTACCTCATCTTATGTTCAAGAATTAATTGATGCACAAGTTTGATTCTTCAAATAAAGATCATCAAGAAGATTTAAAGCAGAGCCTTAAGAAATGAACAGAAAAATCTGAATATTCATATAAATTATTTTTAAGAAGGGAAGACGTTTTTATGTCAAATGCAATAAACACAGGAGATACAGCCTTTATCATTTTATGTACTGCGATGGTTTGTCTAATGACACCAGGCTTGGCTTTTTTCTACGGTGGGCTATCAAGAAAAAACAATATTTTAGTAATTATGGGACAATCATTCCTATCAGTAGGGATTACCACTTTGATGTGGGTATTTGGTGGTTTTGGATTAGCGTTTGGTTCCGATATTCATGGCATAATTGGAAACCCAGCAAATTTTTTCTTAATGAAAAACGTTGGCACGCTCGCTAACTTATTACACGGAGCTACCATTCCATTTATCATGTTTTTCGCTTTTCAGATGATGTTTTGTGTCATTACAGTTCCTTTAATGACAGGAGCTTTCGCCGACCGTTTGACAATGAGAGGCTATATTTTATTGTTGATCGCATGGAATCTATTAATCTATTTCCCTGTATGTCATTGGGTATGGGGAGGCGGCTTCTTAGCTAATTTCAATTTTAAAGATTTTGCTGGTGGTACCGTAATCCACACCACAGCTGGTTTCGGTTCTCTTGCAACAATTCTTTATTTGGGTCAAAGAAAATTATCAGAAAAACAAAAAAATCAACACAATAATCTGATGGTTGCTGCTATTGGAACAGGCTTGTTATGGTTTGGCTGGTTCGGTTTTAATTCGGGGGGTGCATTGCGAGCTAATTTACAAGCTGTAAATGCGTTTGTTTCAACTTTTATTGCATTAGCAACAGCACTAACCGTATGGATTATAGTAGCAAAGGTAAAAAAAGGATACTATGATTTTGTTGACATTTTGACCGGATCAATCGCTGGTCTAGCAACAATCACTCCTTGTGCAGGATACGTAAAACCACCTCAAGCATTATTGATTGGAGTCATCGCAGGAATTGTTTGTAACATTGCAGTAGATTTCCGTAAGAAAAAAGGTTGGGATGATGCATTAGATGTGTGGGGGGTTCATGGAATTGGCGGCTTCACAGGGACAATTCTGATTGGCTTTTTTGGAACAGGGGCTTCTTTAGCTACTGTTGAAGGAATGCATGGTTTGCTTGTTCAAATTTTAGGTGTTTGCTTTGTTGCTTTGTATTCATTTGTGATGACAAGAGGCATTTTGATTCTTATCTCCAAAGTAGTTAGAATAGAAACAACAGAGGAAGAACAAAAAATCGGTTTAGATAAACAATTTTTTCATCAAAATACATATGATGAATAACTATTCCAGTTGAAATTTTAGTTTTTCCAGATAATTTTAATATACTATATGTCAAAGTTATCTGGAAAAACTCATTTAAAAATGTGCAATATATGACTATTTTAGTTCTGAAGAAGACTTTCACCAATACAGCAAGAATTAAGGGAAACAGACATGAGAAAAGAGCACTTCGCAGATTTCAATAGAGAAATGGTTTGCGACTTAATCATCCCATTTCGATTAGATCATTTTATTGGTTGATAAAGAATAAAAAACTAAGCATTCATAGAAAAAAACTAAAGATGTAAATGCTGGATTAATATTTGCAGCATTTTAGATGCTAATTGCTTTAGAAAATGGTTATGGGAAATATTTGTACGATAGAAAGAAACACTATAAAATTATAGGAAAAACGACCAATGAAGTAGAATGTAGTCAAAAAACTAAGCATTTCAGTCCTAGTTTCCAACCACTTAACTTTGTATAATGTATATTATGTAAACTAAAATAAAAATCTAATAATATTACTCAAATTGTATCAAATCCCTAGCTGATCAGTGTTTTTACAGCCTTTAGCATTTAACAGCATTAAATCAATCCAAATTATGCATTCTTCTCCTAATTTAGACCAAAAACTCTAAAGAAATGTTTTCGCAGCATTCCTTTAGAGTTTTTGTTGTCAGTTTAACTTTAGCTCTTGATCATTAATCTTAACTGCTTTAACAGTATCCAAATCTATCAATCCAAACTGCCATTCATAGTAATCATTTTCTTGTTGATATTCAAGGTTTATTTCTTTGGTCGTACCATCTTTCAGCATAATTTCTACTGCTGCATCATTTAAAGCTTCAACATGATTGAAACTTAGTGAAATTGGTGATAATCGAATATTCTGTAGTCGGATTTGCTGCCCATTAATGGTTACAGCTTGATCTGCTAATTCCTTCGCCGGTAATTGTTTAGGTTCTTCAAGTTGAATTGCCCAATTTCCTTTTTGATGAGTTTGTGATTCAAAGCCTTCAACTTGTAAATCATAATCAACTAAGTCTTTTTTATCAATTTCGAATAGATGTTCGCTATAATCTGATCGGCCGGTTTCGTTGTTGTGAGTTCCAGCATCAACGCTGAAGGAAGCGATTTCTGATAAAACTTTACCGTTTGTACGATTTTTTAGGCTAATAAACGTTGCTGAACCGACTGTATTGATTTCTTTGGTCTGCAAATGTAGTAACCCGTCCTTAAAGCCTACTGCTGATACGGCAGCGTATTTACCTAGTTCTATCAGGTTTTCTGCTGGGACCAAGTACGTTTTGGCTAGTTCGTCAAAATCTAACGATAGACGTTCCATCGCTTTAGGGTCATCCCCCCCGCCAAAACCTTCTGTTGCTGCTCTTTTTTTCCAATTATCTGACTGAGGAATTTCTTGCCAAGGAACAGAATAGGTTTCTTGGAAGTCTTCTCTATGACTAGTAAAACTTTCCAAGAAATAGCCGGGCTTAATCCCTTCATCCCATTCAACAGCTTGTGTAAGCAGTGTAGCAGTTTTAGTAGTTTGGTCATAATCAACAACACGGCTGTTTCCCCCATTTAACATTTGCCAGCTTTCGAGCTGGGTGTCATCAGCTAAGCGATTGCCAGTTAAATCAGTCAACTGAGACATAAAGTAAGTTGTATTGCCATCTTTAAAGGAACTAATTGCTTTTAATCGAAGACCTTGGTCCTCTACTTTTTGCTCAAGACGATCTGAATTGGCTAGTAATACTTCGATTTCAGAACCAAAATGTTTTTGATAAATCAGCCGTAATTCATCTCGAAAAGTAAAGGCAGTTAAAAACATTATGCTGGCTGCCGCGATTGCAAAGACGGCAATTCGTTTAGAGGAAGATCTTTTTCTCGGCTTAAGCGATTTCTTATTGTGGAATTGCTTTTTTATATTTTCGGTGTTGTTTCCTGTAAAGGGTACTTCTGAATAGTCTAGAAAATCATCTAACTGATCATCAGTTAAGTATTCAAATGGATGTTTTTCTTTACTCATAGCTGTTCACCTCGTTAATGAAATTTTGATAGTCTAGAAACTCCTGCAGTTTTTTCTTTCCACGGTACAAGCGATTGTCGATTTCTTTGCTGGATAAGCCTAATTGTGTTTGAATTTCACTAGGTTTCATTTCGTAGAAAAAGCGCATAATTAAAATTCTGCGGGTAGGCTCATCTAGCTTCATTACAGCATCGTATAAATCCTGCCAAGCAAGCTCTTCCTCTTTTGTTGATATTTCTGCTAAATAAATTTCGTTAATCTCATCAAGATCTTCATGGTGATGCCGGCGTTTTGCTTTTAGTTTGTTTAAGGCTAAGCTTTTAGTCATGATGACTAGATAACTCTTAAGACTGCCTTTTTTAGGATTATATTTTTCTGGCTGCTGCCAAAGACGTAAAAATACATCACTAATGACTTCTTCTATATCCATTTGCTGATTGGAATTTTTAACAGTTAATATGGTTGCCCCCACTGCCCATAATAATTTGCTGTATTGGTTGATAAGCTGATCAAAAAACTGATCATCGCCGGCAATCAACTTCTTTTTCATTTCCTCGTTGGTCATTGCTAACCTCCCCTTCACTAACAATACAATCCAATTGATTAAAATTCCTCAGCTAGAATGAAAAAACGCTCTTTAAACAAAAGATGATATGCTACCCCTAACTAGGACAAAGAAACAATTAAATCTTAGTTAGGAGTTTTTAATATGGGAAAAAGAAGAATGAAAGGTCATCCAGAAGAACGTGTAGCTATAGTTGAACAGTGTTTGAATGGAAAGATGAGTAGCAGCCAAGCCGCACACGAAGCTCATGTAAACAGATCGACAATCGAGAGATGGTGCACTCTCTATGAAAATGAAGGCCCGACTGGATTGCTCGCTGCCAAGAAAAATAAGCATTATTCTAAAGAACTAAAATTGACAGCTGTTCAGGATTACTTAGCTGGTAATGGAAGTCTTGATCAAGTTGCTCAAAAATATGGTTTAAGAAGTGAAAAGCAACTTCGAGACTGGATTAAGCGATATAATACTCATGGAGACTTCAGATCAGAAAGTGGTGGAAGTAACGTGAGACAAACAAAAAAATTTAGTTTAGAAGAACGTGTAGAAATGGTCCTCTATTGTATTGCCAATGAGTATGATTACAGTGGTACCGCTGTTAAGTACCAAGTGAACTATGCTAATTTATATTAATGGGTCAAACGATATGAAGAAAAAGGCAAAGCTGGCTTAGAAGATCGGCGAGGTCGACGAAAAGCCCAACAGATTAGTCGAACACCTGAAGAAGAAGCACAAATTAGGATCGCCCAGCTAGAAGAACAAGTGAAGTACCAACAGATGGAGATCGATCTATTAAAAAAAGTAAAGGAATTAGAAAGAAGGGATCGCTAGGACAAGTCAGAAAAATCGTCGTTTATGAAGCCATCAAAGAACTCCACGAGGAAAAAGGCTATGCGATTCTTCCAATGTGTAAGTTCATGCAGGTGACCCGCTCTGCCTATCTTCGTTGGATCGACCATCCGTATAGTGAACGAACGTTGGAAAATATGGAATTAGCCAAAGTGATCCGGACAATCCATGACGAGCATCCAGAAAAGGGCTATCGCAGTATCAATGATACATTGAACCGTGAGCACGCTATTCATGTCAATGATAAACGCGTCTTAAGGATCTGTCGACACGAAGGCATTCAATCGACCATTAAGCATTCAACCAACAGTATCACGAAACGCTCCAGCCGACCGTATCATACGGTCGAAAATATCTTAGATCGCGAATTTACTGCGGAGGCCCCGAATCAAAAATGGCTGACAGATGTCACGGAATTCAAATATTATGTGGGACCAAAAGTTCAAAAGCTTTACCTCAGCGCTATTTTGGATCTTTATGATCGTCGAATCGTTTCATACGTGATTCGAGATACGAATGATCTAACGCTTGTTTTCGACACCTTCGATCAAGCTGTCGCCCTAGAGCCGGATGCCCATCCGCTTTTTCATAGTGATCGCGGCTTTCAATATACTCATGTGAATTTTTACAAGAGAATCGTTACAGCAGAAATGACGCAAAGCATGTCGCAAGCGGGAAAATGTATTGATAATGGCCCAATGGAAGGATTTTGGGGGATTATCAAACGCGAACAGTATTACGGCAAAAAGTTTACAAGTCGCTCTGAGCTAGTCACAATGATCGACTCTTATATCAACTACTATAACAATGGTCGTTATCAACGAAAACTACACATCTTAACACCAATGGAATATCACAACCAATACTACGAAGCTGCCTGATGATGGTTTAGTCACTTCTTTAAATAGGTAAAAGCCGCTCTTCGCAAAGCGAAAAGCAGCTCATCAAATTTTTAAATATTTCATTGTCCTATTGACGGGGGGCCTACCAAGATGTCTAATGAGCGTTCAACTAATCTTTTATTTTGTTTTAGCGGTAACATTTAATCAACAATCTTAATTCCTAATCCAGCTGCGATAATCAATGCTTGTTCTTGATTAACAATTAAATCCTTTATTCGATCCTGGGAAAGCATAATTCGTTCAAACTCATTACTTGATAGGTCTAAACCAGACATTTTCGTGTTTATCCAATTGCTATTGGTTAATTCGTTATGCTCTAAAAATAAGTGCTTCCAGGTAGACTCAAAAAATTCACTATCGTTTAACTGACAATGATCAAACTGAACATTTTTCAAATTGGTTGCACTAAACGAAGCAAAATTACTAACGCAGTTGGTGAAACGACAATCTCTCAAATAACTTTCAGCAAAATTGGTTCCAGTCAGCTTACATTGATCAAAAACCACCTGATGAAAGCTGCCACCGATCCAGTCCAGATTAGACAAATCACATTTCTCAAAAACGACATTGCTGCATTCGACGCGTTCTAAACGTGTCCGTTGCATAGTTACTTTCTTCATCCTCGAAGCGCGAATCATTAAATTTTGAGCAGTCAAATAGCTATAATCCATCTCGTTGATTTCAATACCTTCGAAAGTAGCTTCGTCTTCTAAGTAGAAATCATTTGTAAAATGTCCAGGTAAAATCGGCTGAGCTGGTCGGTTCTTTTTCATGTCAGTTCTCCTTCTAATAGTCCGTAAATAAAGGTATCTTGCCAGATTGGCAAGTTGTTGGTGATTTAATTTAAAATAGGTATTACTTCTCAAGTAACCTTCACGAGTGAATCCGATCGATTCACCATGCTGCCCCTTTTTCCACGTACTTGTTCAGTATACCAGTTCTTTTTGTTCACTGAAATCTATTTTCACATGTCCAAGTGATAAAGGTGTTGGTTCTCCAGTCATAAGATTTTGTTTCCTTGGTATTAAATCCATCATCAGTTTTTGATCCATTTGCTGAGCTGAAAAGCTTTTAGTTTTATTCAGAGTAAAACCTCCTGAAGCAAATTCATCTGTTTCCAGCTGATTATGAATAATCGTTTGTTCTAAAGCAGCGTAATACTCACTTCTTTATGCACCTTTATGATGAAAAACTTCTAAACGAACACCATTTGGATCTTCAAAAAAGACTGCGTAATAATTGGGAGCAATCTTATCATAATAACGAGCTTCGTCGTGTAAAATATTGACGTCTAACTGGCTAAGAGCCGTGTAAAAGTCGTTAACTGCTTGCTTTGATTCAGCCGCGAAAGCCAAATGCTGAATAGCCTTGGGCGTACGAACATCAATAGTAATGTCTCTTAACTCTTTTTTTGGTGAACAAATTGCGAAATCGAAGCCTTCGTGCATATACTCAACTACTGACATGTCCATATGAGGCAAATCACCTTTATACTTAGTGGTAATATCCCAGCCAAGAATTGTAAAGAGCTGATCGTAAAACTTTTCAGAAACAGATATGTCTTCAACTGTAATGTGTAAATGGTGAAACCGATACTTCATCGCTAACGCCCCTTTCTTAATCAACTACCCAATAGCTTTTGCCATCCTTTGTCCGATTCATAAAACCATATTCAATTAAATACCGTCGCAAAGTTACATAGTCATCATTGACTAACTGCAGAATGTCATTCACGGCCGTTTCAGAGTAATTTTTACTGGCGTCAAAATGCTCGATAATTTTAGTTAGTACGATCACTTTACGTTTTTCTTTGCTTGGCAAAGAGCTTAAACGCCCATCATCAGTAAAATAAGTCGCTAATACCTTATTCCGTTCTGCCGGTGTAATATGATAGCGTTCATCAATCATGCGCGCTCCCCGATGAGGCGGAATAAAGGGTTCATCATTCAGCAAACTCATAATGCTCAGAAAAACTTTGGCTTGCTTTTCCTTTTCTCTTAGCTTAAACCGATGATTTCTAACAGTGGATGTAGAAATCCCTAAACGTTGTGCGATTACCGGGTCGCTTAAACGGCGAGCAAACAACTCTAATATTTCTTGCTGAACTTCACTCAACCCGCTGATTTCTTTGCGCTGCGCAATTAAGGAACCTAATGCTCCAACATGTTTTGTATTCAAATGCTGGAGCATCGCTCGTTGAGCCGTAGCTTGTCGATCCTCAACTGGATAGATGTAACCGTCCTCATATTGCTGGTCACAATAGAGACAAGCAAATATTCCGTCATGGTAGCGATAACCCTTCTGATAGTCCTCAATTGTTTCATCCATAGTATTTCCAGCTCTTTTCACCCTTTTGTTTACATAAATGCTAACATAGATATATTTCGTTTGCAAATACACTAACAAAAATGCTAACAAGCATTTGCGTGTCGTGATTATAAAATGTGTGTCATACTTAAGAAAAAGAAAGAGGTGATCAGATGACCTCAGTAATGTGGTTTCGTCGTGATTTGCGTTTAGAGGACAATACAGCTTTATACCATGCCTTTGAAGATTCTGATGAGGTAATTTTACTGTTTCAGGTAAATCCCGAGCAATTCCTGAAAGATAGTGCCAACCAACATGCTTTTTTCGCAAGTGTGGCTCATTTTCAGGCAGCAGTAAATAAAAAGCTGCATCTGCAAATTTTATATGGTGATTTAGAAGAAAGCTTCAGTAAGTTAAAGGAAAATCTAGAGAATTGGGATCGTATTTATTTCAATTATGATGAGCGAGGCTTTGGAGCTGAACGTGACCAGAAAATGCGAGATTTTTTTAAGAAAAACAATATTGTAGTGCATGATTACATGGATCACCATTTACACGGGGCTAAAGAAATCAAGAATCAAAGTGGAGATCCTTATAAAGTGTATACTCCTTACTACAATCAATGGAAGCAATTAGCTAAACCAACGCCGGTCAAAGTAAAGCTGTCTTCAGAAAAGGTTGTAAAGGATAGCTTGTTTGCTGAGGATGAGAAAAAATTCGAGGAATTGTGCAAAGATCTTCCAGATAAGTCCTTTTATAAATTAGGATCAAAAGCTGCCAAACAACAATTGGAGCATTTCCTTTTAGAAGACGTTGTTGATTATACGAAAGCGCGGGATATTCCGGCACAGGACCGAACCAGCCGCCTCTCCCCTTATCTACGCACTGGTGAGATTTCGATTCGAACAGTTTGGCAGCAGCTGCAAGAAACTGAGAACAGCGCTGGCAAGCAAACCTTCGAAAAGGAATTATGCTGGCGTGATTTCTACAATATGATTTATGCCGTTAATCCAAAGCAAAAGCAGCAACCGATTCAAACTAATTTTCAATTCATTCAGTGGAGTGATAACCAAGATCATTTAAAAAAATGGCAGGAAGGAAAAACTGGGTATCCAATTGTCGATGCTGCGATGAGACAGTTAAATCAAACTGGCTGGATGCATAATCGACTGAGGATGATCGTGGCTTCTTTTTTAACGAAAGACTTGTTAATTGATTGGCGTGAAGGAGAAAAATACTTCCAGAAAAGTTTAATTGACTATGATCCTGCCAGCAACATCGGCGGTTGGCAATGGGGCGCCTCTACTGGCACTGATGCAGTTCCTTATTTTCGGATTTTTAATCCAACGACTCAATCTGAAAGATTTGATGCTTCAGGAGATTTCATTCGTAAGTATGTTCCAGAATTAAAGGATTTGCCGAAGAAGTTTATTCATCAGCCCGACAAAATGTCAGAGGATGAGCAAGCTGAGTATGGTGTTTTATTGGGTGAAGATTATCCTAGTCCTATTGTTAATCATAAGGAAGCTCGTCGCAAAGCCCTATCAGCCTATGAAGGCAGCCGAGAGTTCGCTAAAGAAGTACCTGAATCTGATGAAGACTAAAACAGGCCGCTAAATTCAAATATTGAATTCAGCGGCTTTTATAAACCATTAATTCAGTTGGATACCCAACTTCAATCAATTCTTTGCGAGGTGTGAAACCGACGTTGAGCAGACGTTGTCTTTCACCAATGTCTAATTTATCTTTCGCTCTAAAGGTGGTGGTTGATAAGTTTTTTTGGTCAAAGATTGTTAAGGCTAGAAGTTGCTTTAATAAGCGTTCCTCAATATCTTCATCCCATAGAAATGGTAAGGAAGATAAACCATCTATCCGATTGTTGGCTTGGTCATAGATTAATAACCCGGTTATCAGTTCTCTTGAGACTGCTACCCAGACATGCTCCTTTTTTATTCGCTGATTGACTGCGTAATAGAAACTTCGCTCTTCGTAATAAGGAAAGGCCCATTGGATATGTTCCATATAATCAGCTAATTTGGATAGTTCTTCCATTCTTGCCAAACGAATAATACTCTTGCTTGGAAATTGATAAAGCAGTCGGTTACTAGCTCCAACCAAACCAAAAATTCTTTTTTGCCGCCGAAACTGGCTGGGAGAAACCTTGTATATTTCCTTGAAGGCTTTGGTAAAAGATTGCTGGTTTTGATAACCACTGATCAAAGCAATAGCAATAATAGATCGATTGCTTTTCAACAAACACTGCGCTGCTTCATGCAGGCGGCGCTTTTTTATATAATCGTATATGCTCCAGTTGGTAGCTACTGAAAATTCATGCTGCAAGTGATGCTTAGAGTAATGCAACTGCTGGGCCATAATTTCTAACGATATGGGCTGATCTAAATGTTCATCAACATATTGTTCAATAGTAGTAATCAGTTTACTCAAGAGGCACCTCCTTCTATCAAAATCAGCTGATGAATTGCACGAGTGGTAGCGACAAATAATTGCTGATGGCCAGCTCGACCCGCAAAATTATCCACTTGGCTGTCTAATACAATTACTGCATCAAACTCTAATCCTTTAGCTGTGCCGACACCACACAAATAAATCCCCACTTTGTCAAGAGTCTGGTTGTTGTCCTGCAGTAAAGTAATAGAAATCGAATCCTTTAGACGATCATACCAGTTTTGTGCCTGATGTGTGTTTTTCGTAATTAAGGCAATTGTTTGGAAATTGGAAGTTAACATCCTCACCTGCTTTTTTATTACTGCCAATCGATTGCTGTCTTCAATTTGCAATACTACAGGATCTGCTCCGTGGCGAATAACTGGTTCAATCAACTGATCTTGAATTAATCCTTTGGCAAAATTCATAATTTCGAAGGTTGAACGATAGCTCTTAGTTAGCTGCACTAAGTTGGCGTCCGAAAAAATCTGCTGAAGTTGGGAAAGATTCATAAAATTAGTTACTGTTATTTGCTGTGTATAATCGCCGACTAATAATTTTTGGCAAGGGAATAAATCCTTGATCACTCTCAGCTGCATCATCGTGTAATCCTGTATTTCATCAATCACCACATATTTGTTTTCTTCAAAGGTTAGTGTCTGATCAAAAAAGGATTGAATATGAGCTAGTGGAAACAAATCAGAGTAGCAATAGCTTTTAAGTGGTTGAATGTCTTGATCACTTAAAAAAGCGTCATAAATAGCAGCGCTAGAGCGATAGTTTAAGCATTGGATCAGCTTCTTCTTTAATTGATTCTTTGTAGGCAGTCGCTTTGGTCGAAACGGCTTATTCTTAACTTCTTCTATTATATCATTGGCAATCATCTCGAGACGTATAACAATTGGCTGCCGCCGATAGGCCTGAAATCGTCTATTTAAATAATCGGGAGGAAATTCATAGCTGCCAACTTCCAGCAATTCTGCTTCGAAAATCGTTTGTTCCATCTTGTATAAAAAGTTCTGCAGATCTTTGACACTTTTTGATGTAGCCAAATAGCTGATTTGAGCAGGCAGCTGGTCTGCTATCGCCAACTCGGTTTCTTCCAATCGAGAGATCGTCGCTTTCTGCTTAGTTAACTGCTCCATCAGCAAATCAATACTCCATTCATTCACTGGTTCTTCGCCGAGCTCGGGTAACACTTCAGAAATATAGCTGCCAAATACACGATTCGGAGATAAAATCGTAATTTGATCGGAAGAGAGTCGTTCTCGCTCCTGATACAAAAGAAAAGCTATCCGATGTAAAGCAATCGATGTTTTGCCTGAACCAGCTACACCATGGACAATTAAATCTTTGTGATTAGTGGACCGGATAATTTGACTCTGCTCTTTTTGAATTGTGCTGATAATCGTAGACATTCGCCCACTTTGTTGGTTACTCAGTTCCTTTTGCAAAATGTCGTCAAAAATAGTTGTGTGCGTATCTAATACATAGTTAAGTTCACCCGCTACAAATTTCAGTTGCCGTTTTCCAGTAATAGCTCCCTTAACTAAACCGTTAGGAGCCTCATAATAAGCAGCACCAAAGTCAAAATCATAAAAAAGGCTGGCAATCGGTGCTCGCCAGTCGTAAATCAGCAGCTGGTTTTGTTCGTTTGAAAAGGAAAAGCGTCCAATGTATAAGGCGTCAGCCTTTGTTTCACCATCAAAAAGAAAATCAACTCGAGTAAAATAGGGATTGGATAATTGTTTTTGCAGCTTTTCTAACTGCTGGAACTTAATTGAACTAGCTAAAATTTGCTGCTCCTGCAGACGAACATTAGTAAACATCTCATGAGGATCAATCTCTCCTTTGTAGTTAACCAGATATGTCTGAAACTGCTGTAGTTCCTCAGTAGCTGAATTCAAGGAGCCAGTTAATTGTTTTTGCTGAGTCAGCATTTGCTGTTTAATCTGCTCCCAATTTTTTTGTTCTTCCTTTTCAATTGCATTCATGATCTAGTCACTCCCTTTAGTCACATCAATCATTTATTATAAAGGAAGCGTCGAGCGTATTTTTGTCCAATCCTGCGACTTTTTATTGCTCTAAAGATTGATAAAATTGTAACAACTGCTGTTTGCGTTCAGCTGGTAAATCCTTCTTAGATATTTCCTGGATAGCGCCTTCAATCCCGTAAAGCATATGCAAGCAGGCTCCCGCATCTCGCTGCATCCTAATCTTTAAAAACGTCGCCTCAGTTCCGGATTTTTTTAAGTCTTCAGAAGATTCAATCCCAATAGCCGTTAAATGTTCAGCTAGCACTTTTCCAACGTTAGGTAAGGTTTGTAATTCTGTCATCGTTTAACTCTCCTCCAAGCTGGTAAATCCTTCATCATCGTTTCTACGACTCCGACAGCTGCATCGGCATCAATTCCTTGAGTCCGGATGACAAAAGCGAGTAGGTTTTCCCGTTTTTCTTTGTAGGTTTGCATTCGTCCATCAGGCGTAGCGCAATGTAAACAATAGTTTTTACTAACGTCTCCTTGAGCATGATCCTCCGGTTTTTCCATCGGCATTCCACAAGCAATACATTTCTTCATTTTCTATCAACCTTTCCGTACTAAGTGTAAATAGCCTTCAATCCATTCATCCTTATAACGTTCAATCACTGACGTATCTGGTGCAAACATAACCTTGTTCTGCAGATAGTAATGAATAATTCCAAGCCAGGTATTAAAAAGCAAATGAGGCGGTATACCTGTAAGTTGACCTTCTTGCTCTAATAAAATCAACAAATGGGCGGATAAGGTTGACTGATGACCAAATAATTTCTCTTGAGTTGTCTTGGGCAAAGCTGTCATGTTAGTAATTATTTGTGTGTAAAAAGCTTCTTTCTCTTGCAACAGGGCTAGATGCTGAGCCAAAAATTCTTCTAATGTTCCGCTGTTAGCCACAACCTTATGAATACGAGTATTCATGCTTTTGAAAAAATTATTAATGACTATATCAATCAAATCTTCCCGTGTAGGAAAATGTAAAAACAATGATCCATGAGCTAATCCAGCTGTCTGAGCAATTTTACTGGTAGACACTTGGAACCCTTCTTCAGCAAATAATCGACTAGCTGTTTTTATGAGTTTTTTTCTGGTTTGTTGTTTCTTTTTTTCTCGTACTGACTCTGCCATTTTACTGACCCTCCACTCACTGAGTATACACTCATTTTATTATTGAAACCATTCTCTGTCAATTGATCTTTTCGACTTTTTCCTTAAATGGTAAGATAAAGATACTTCAGCAGAAAGAGAGTCAATTATGAAAACCTGGGAAAGTATTCAACAAACCATCAATTATATAGAAGAAAATTTAGGAGAAATCATCACCTTACCAGATTTGGCTGCTGTGGCGCATCTCTCTCCATTTTATTTTCAGCGTCTATTTAAGAAACTAGTCGGCCGACCAGTCATGGAATACGTGAAGTTGCGGCGTTTAGCTAAATCCTGTCAGCTCCTGATAACTACCAAGGGGAAGATTTTAGAAATCGCCTTAGCAGTCGGGTTTAATAGTCATGCTTATTACACAAAAGCATTTAAAGCTGCTTACGGCATGACACCTGAGTATTACCGCTTGGAAAAACCGGCTTTGAATCAAATGCTTCAGCCGGACTTAACAATGACCCAAGTCATCCTGACAGAAAATGATTCTTTTATTACTGAAGACATGGTGCTGAAGATTCAGCATCGTAATTTGACTGAGGCAGAATATTATCAGGGCATTATCGGGCAGCTGATAATTGGAAATAATATCCCAATTGGCGGGACAACTGGGATTAATCAGGCTAATACTCTTTGGCAGGAATTTCACCAACTAAAAGCGGAGCTTCCAGAACTATTTACTGGAAATATTGAGTTAGGCGCTTCTTTTCTGCAGGATTCTTCGCTTGATCCTCTGGCCTTAAGATCATCACAGACCTTTGATTATTTTGCAGGTGGAAAAGTGAAGCAACCAAAGCATAGTGCACTAAAGACATGGTCGGTTGAACCAGGGGATTATATTGTTTGCAGCTTTGAGGCAGAAAATACAGACGAGATGAGAAATGCTGCTCTTGCTAAAGCACTCAGTTATCTGTTGGGGACATGGCTGCCGAGACAACATTTAATCACCGAAGCTTATTCACTAGAAAAATATTTTACAGCCCCTGCTGAGGAGGCTGCTGCAATAGAAATTTGGGTAGCACCATTACCAATGCCATAAAAGAAACCTGCCGCCATCTCAGCGACAGGTTTCTTCTTTATAAGGAAGCTTCAAGATATGGCTTAGTAATAGAATCTTCACTATCCAGTAATTCTTGAGGAGTTCCGCTAAACAGAATCTCTCCCCCTTTGGCTCCGCCTTCTGGTCCAACCTCGATTAACCAATCTGCCTGCTTCATAATAGCTAAATGGTGTTCCAATAAAATCAAACTATTGCCTTGATCTACCATTTGATTAAACAGTTGAAGCAGCTCCTGGATATCAGCCAAATGCAAACCATCCGTTGGTTCATCCAGTAAATAAATGGAGCCTTTTTTATGCAGCTGCCCTGCCAGCTTTAAGCGCTGGAGTTCTCCGCCAGATAAAGTGGTTAAGGATTGATTTAGTCGAAGATAGCCTAAACCTACATCCACTAAAGCCTTTAATTGCTTACTAAACTTTTCTTTCACGAAAAAGTGATAAGCTTCATTCACCGTAAAGTGTAAAACATCGACAATACTTTTACCTTGGTAATGATACTTTGCGATCTCTGGTGCGTAACGTTCCCCATGACAAACCTCACAAACTGTTACGATATCCTCCATAAAGGACATGTCAGTTACAATGACTCCTTTTCCGTGACAACGTGGACAAGCACCTTTGGAGTTATAGCTGAAGTAGGCAGCGGAGATATCATTCGCTTTAGCAAACAATTGCCGAATGTCACTGAACACATTTAGATAAGTTAGCGGTGTTGATCGCAAATTAATTCCAATATTCTTCTGGGAAATTGCTACAATCTCACGTCCTTCTTCCAATGCCATCTGGCGGACTGCTTCACCTAAAGAGCTCTTTCCTGATCCAGCCACGCCGCATAAAACGGTGAGGACACCTAAAGGTACATCCACTGAGACGTTCTTCAAATTATGAATCGAACTGTTTTTCACCTGTAATGAATCAGTTGATTTTCGTACTTGTGACTTCAACGGCAAGCGGCTTTGTAATAACTGGCTGGTGATGGTTCCACTTTTGAGAAAATCCTGATGACTGCCTGCAAATTGAATTTCGCCACCGGCTTCACCTGCGCCAGGACCCATGTCAATAATGTAGTCAGCTGCTTCGATTAATTGTGGATGATGTTCTACTAAGATGACTGTGTTGCCCTTATCTCGCAGCATGGTTAAAGCTTTTTTGAAGCGATCAATGTCTTTTGGGTGCAATCCGGCACTAGGCTCATCCAACACATACATAATATCCGTTAAAGAGCTGTTGATATATTTGGAAATTTTTATCCGTTGTGCTTCCCCACCAGATAATGTTCCTGTAGAACGAGCTAGGGTTAAATAGCTTAATCCAATATCCAATAAGGCAGCTAAACGTTTTTGTAATTCTCGTTTGATATCTGTCGCTAAAGGATCATCAATTATTTTGACAAAATCAGTTAATTCATCCAAAGACATTAAAACTAGATCTGAAATATTTTTTCCTTTAATTAAACAAGTTCTTACCCGATCATTGACTCTTGTCCCGTGACAAGCTGGACAAGTTTCTACTGTAACAAAGTGATTTAATTGTTTTTGATGTCTTTTCCCTTCATCTTTATTCAAAATGCTGCGCTGCATGCGAGGAATAAGTCCTTCGAACAAAGCTGTATGAGGCCATTCTTTAGGCGGATTTTTCAACTTAATTTGTGGTGAGTACAAGAATAAATCCAATTCTTCCGGTGAGTAATCTTTAATCTTTTTGTCTAAATCAAATAAGCCACTGTTAGCATACCTTTTCCAACGCCAAAAGCCGTGGTGAAAGGTAGGAAAATTGATGGCATCTTCATTAAGGGATTGATCAAAATCCACTAGTTTATGAATGTCGATGGTAGTAGTCAGACCTAGACCATCACATTCAGGACATTTTCCCTCCGGATGATTGAATGAAAAGGTATCGGAATAACCAATAAATGGTTCCCCTACTCGAGAAAAGAGCAGGCGCAAAAAGGTGTAGATATCAGTATAAGTACCGACTGTTGAACGAGCATTTGCAGATAGCTTTTTTTGGTCAATTACAATTCCCACCGGCAACTGTTCAATAGCTGCAACTTCTGGTCGGCCGTACTTAGGTAAATATTGTTGTAGAAAGCTGGGGAAAGTTTCGTTTAACTCTCGACGTGATTCTGCTGCCAGAGTGTCAAACACCAGTGATGACTTTCCAGAACCTGATAATCCAGTAACAACCGTTAGCTGCTTTTTGGGTATTCTAGTTGAAACATTTTTTAAATTATTTTGTCGAGCATCTTTGATCGTGATCCATTGCTGTTCCATGAGCGAACCTCCTTATTATTGATCAAAATAGTTGGTCATCTTTAGTCTAGGACATTCTAGCAAGGAACGCAAAGAAACCAATTTTGGGTATCATTTATTAAGTAATCATCACAAACCTCCTATTTAGTTTGACGCCTTTTACTAAAACCTATAGAATAAATGATGATTGCACTTTCAGAGATAAGGAGCGTTATATGTCTCATATAAAAAAATATAAAAACTTTGTAAATACTAGAATCGGCTTTTTTAGTTTACTGATAGTATTACTATGGGTAAAAAATATGTTCGGTTATGTCATGGATTTTCACCTAAGCTTGCAAAGTCCTTTACAGTTCTTCATTTTAGTAATTAATCCGATCAGTGTTTCTATGTTGCTGATCAGTATTGGTTTGTTCATTAAAAGAACACGCGTTGCTTATACAACTTTATTTGGTATCTATTTACTGTTATCGATCTGGCTTTTCTCAAATGCGGTATATTACCGCGAGTTTACAGATTTTATCACGATTAATACATTGTTAGGTGCTGGACAAGTTTCAACAGGTCTTGGGGAAAGCGCGGTTCGTTTGTTCAGAATCTATGATATTTTTTACATTATCGATTTGTTTATTCTCCCGCTTTTATTATGGAAGAAAAAGATTGAATTGGATGATCGAGTTCCTCGATTGCGTCAAGCTACCGCTTTAGCAATGGTTTCACTTTTAATCGGAAGTGGGAATTTATTTTTAGCTGAAATCGACCGTTCAGGATTACTCAGTCGTCAGTTTTCTCGTGAACATTTGGTAAAGTATCTTGGAATCAATGCGTTTACTTTTTATGACGGATATCAAACATATCAAAATAATCAAGTCCGAGCGGAAGCTAGTCCAACTGATTTAAAAGAAGTTGAAGATTATGTGGATGAACATCAGACAGCACCAAATGATCAAATGTATGGCATTGCTAAAGGTAAAAACGTGGTTTATATCCATTTGGAAAGCTTCCAGCAGTTTTTAATTGATTATCAGTTGACTGATGAAAACGGCGAAGCTCATACCGTTACACCATTTCTGAATAGCTTATTCCACGATCAAAGTACTTACAGTTTTGATAACTTTTTCCATCAGGTAAAAGCCGGTAAAACTTCTGATGCAGAAACGCTGCTGGAAAATTCTTTATTCGGTTTAAATCAAGGGGCTTTATTTACACAAATGGGTGATAAGAATACCTTTGAAGCTGCACCCAATATTCTACAGCAAACAGCAGGTTATACTTCAGCGGTTTTTCATGGTCACTCAGCTAGCTTTTGGAATCGAGACGCTACCTATAAGCATCTTGGCTACGACTATTTCTTTGATTCAAGCTATTATGATATTAACGAGGAGAACTCATTCCAATACGGGATGCATGATAAACCGTTTCTAAATCAATCAGTTCAATATTTGGAACACTTGCAGCAACCGTTTTATGCCAAAATGATTACGGTGTCTAATCACTACCCTTATTCCAGTTTTAATAATGATGAAGACGGGTTTCCAGTTGCTAATACAAATGATTCTACTATCAACGGCTACTTTGCTACAGCGAACTATTTAGATACAGCGTTGCAAGAGTTCTTTGATTATATGAAAGCTAGTGGTTTGTATGATGATTCTGTTTTCGTGCTTTATGGGGATCACTATGGAATTTCTAACACCCGTAACAATGAGCTAGCACCTTTACTAGAGAAAAACTCTGAGGATTGGGGTGACTTTGATAATGCTCAGATGCAGCGTGTACCTTTCATGATTCATATCCCTGGTCAAACCGAGGGGGAAGTTAATCATACTTATGGCGGACAAGTAGATGTTTTACCTACGTTGTTGCATTTATTGGGAATATCAACTGATGATTACTTGATGTTAGGTCAGGACCTCTTTTCTTCAGAACACAAACAAGTAGTTGCTTTCCGAGACGGTGACTTTGTAACACCGGATTATACTTTCTATGGAGGCAAGGTTTACGATAATCAAACTGGTTTGTCAGTTGATGAGCCAAACCTAGAGCAGCAAAAACTTTTTACGGAACTAAACCAGGCAGTTGATGAGCAATTAATGACCTCAGACAAAATTAACAACGGAGATTTGCTTCGTTTCTATCAAGGCAGTAACTTAAAGTCTATTGATCCTCAAGATTTTGATTACCATGACCAGCTAGAGCGATTGCTTCAAATTGAGGCTGATAAAGGTGGAAAATCAACCAGTTTATATAGTCAAAATGATGAACAAACAACTGTTCCGCTTTATCGAACAGAAACTTATACTGAATACCAAAAATAGTGGGAATGATTTCCCACTTTTTTTTATTTACTATTCTTTTTTTACCTATCTATCCTACTCCTCCACCACTATTACAGCCAAATCCTCTGATTTTTCTAGTTTGGGATGATCTGAGGAGGAATACCCATCATAAACAACCACTGAAAATTCCTGCTTGGCCTTTATTGCTAGAGTGATCAACTTCGCTATAGTACTTTCCTGCAAGTTTCCATTAATCACTAATTTTTTACGCGATTTATTTAGTAAAGTAGTTAGCTTATCCATAGCAGTCCGAGGATTCACGTGAAAATCCTTGTATGTGATGAATTCGGAAATCTTATTGGGCTTACAGCCTAACAAGATGTGCTTTTCTTCCAACACTGCTTTTGATTTGTTTTGTCTTTCTAAAAGGTAATTCAAAATCATATTCATCCTTTTTCATCTCCCTTTTTATCCTTTACTTGAAGGTAGTTTTAAAATGCTATACCATAGTTATAAACTATCCCTTAAAGGGAAAGTCAAGGAGAAACTAATGGATTATAAGAATATGTTAACGATTGGTAAGCTAGCCAAAATTTCTGGCGTTCATGTTAAAGCTTTGCGTTATTATGAACGCATTGGAATATTGCCGCCATCCTATGTAAATCCTGAAAATGGCTATCGCTATTATTCACAGGTTCATATCTATTTAGTTGAAACCATCAGACTGTGTGCGGAATTAAGTATCCCCTTAAAAGAACTAAAAAAATATATTTCTGAAGACACGTTTACTATTTCTATGCCAGAAATTATTGAAACTGGAATCCAGTTGGCCAATCAAAAGATGCGACAGTTTCAGAATAATCTAGATTTTCTTGAGGAGATAAAAAAAGAAATTCAGCGCTCCGACCGTTTATTTCAAGCTGAAGAGGACCAAAGAATCACCATCCCTGAAACAGATTATTGGTTGATTCCCTTCGAAGAAAATTTTGACGAGGATAGCTATGATTATCACCAATTACTGAATGAAACTTATGGACAGGTTTTGGAATTAGGTTTACGTCCAGTTTATGAAATGGGTGCTTTACTTAGATACTCTGGTGGGGATTATCGGTCCTATCTCTTTCTAACTCTAGAGAAAAATCAGCAAAACCATTTGTATGAGAATACTCTCACGCTGCCAGAAACAACTTATGTTTCAAAACTGACGGATACCAACCGACCACAGCTTGCTGAAGAATTATTCCCTGAGCTTTTCAGCTTGGAATATGATAAGGTGGTTTTCAAATTGGATATTATGACTAGTCAGTTTGATGTTCGTTCACCATTATTTGAAGTTCGGTGTTCGCTGCCAGCTGGAGATTAGACGCAAGCGTATTATTCTCATGAGTTTCTGATTCTTGTTCAAATACAGATGGAATTGCAGACCTATTACCACACTGCCAGCTGGGCAAACTATATGTGAGAACGATTAATCCGTTTTAGAGCTTGGCGATATTGATGAAGCACTCAATCATTTTTGTGACGGTGACGCTACCTGCAGCATAAGCACAAGGCTACGTCGTTCCCGACAGGCTTTACCTGGTTTGATCGAGGTTATCGCCTACGCTAGCTCTCGACATAGTGACATCTTCACGACGAATAATAGTAAAAAAGAAGAGTATCTCAATCATGATGATCGAGATACTCTTCTTTTGTTCTAAGCTACGTTAGTTGGTACTGGTACAGGCTTTTCACCATTGTTGATAAAGTATACTTGATACCAAGTTAAGAAGGTATAGATAGTCCAAATTTTACGTCGACCATCAGCCGTCCCTTCAAAATTATCATCCAATAGCTTCAAGATTCTCTCTTGATCAAAAAATTCTTTTACGAATTCCTGCTCAAACAAATTACGGATAATCTTATAATATTTTTCTTCTCGTAACCAGTCTTTGATTGGTACAGGAAAACCTAATTTTTCACGATTGTACCACTCCTCTGGCAAATGGCGGGCTGCCGCTTGACGGAAAGCATACTTCGTGTTTTCTGCATTGATCAAATATTTCGTTGGTACTTGTTCTGAAACCTTCATTAATTCTTTATCCAATAAAGGAACACGTACTTCTAAGGAACTAGCCATTGATAACTTATCTGCTTTCAATAAGATATCTTTAGGCATCCATTGGTGCATATCCAAATACTGCATTTTTTTAATCTCTGACATATCTTGGACTTGGTCATAGTGTACTTGAACAATATCTTTAACACTAGGACTTGATTGATAAGTAGGTTGTAAGTAATCTACCGCTTCTTCTTCTTCAAATACCTTAGCCTGACCTATGAAGAAGTCTTCAGCTGGTGCTAAAGAAGTATATAAGTGCAAAGCACCACGGAACGATTTCCCTTTTAGACCGCGGCCAATTTTATAGCGCATGTCTTTAGGCAGTTTTTTTAAACCTTCAGCGACTACCTTTACCATTTTAGAATTTGTGTTCATTCCATAAGCTTGGTAACCGGCAAATAATTCATCTGCCCCTTCCCCGCTAAGCGCCACACGAACATCACGACTCGCAAGTTCAGCCAGGAAATAAAGCGGCACACAGGATGGATTTGAATCAGGTTCATCCAAATGGTATTGAATCAATGGGAAATAATCAAAAGCTTCATCTCCAGTTACGACTCGAGATGTATTATTTAAATCAATTAGCTCGGCCAATTTTTTTGCTTCCACTGATTCATTATAAGTCTTGTCACCGAATCCGATTGAATAAGAATGTTCAGGACGTAATACGGCTGTTACATAACTAGAGTCAACCCCAGAAGATAAGAAGGAACCTACTTCAACATCAGCAATTCGGTGAGCTTCCACTGAAGAAATCACAGTTTTATCAATTAAATCAACTGTTTCTTCTAAAGTTAAACCAGTTTCCTTTTCATTAACATCCCAATATTGCTCAATCTTCAATTTACCATCTTTATAAATAAAGTAATGCCCTTCTTTAATACGATACACATTTTTGAAGAAGGTTTCATCTAATGCCGAGTATTGAAAAGTCATATAAGGCTTCAAAGCTTCCTTATTCAATTCTTTCACAAAATTTGGATGCTTCAAAAAGCTCTTGATTTCTGAACCATACATAAAGGTTCCGTTCATTTGAGTATAATACAATGGCTTAATTCCGAAATGATCCCGAGCGCCAAATAATTCTTGTTTTTCTGTATCCCAAATAACAAACGCAAACATTCCACGGATTTTTTGCAGCAGATCAACACCGTATTCTTCATAACCATGAAGCAATACTTCAGTATCGGCATGGGTTCTAAAGATGTGTCCTTTAGCAATTAAATCCTCACGAATGGATTGGTAGTTATAAATTTCACCATTAAAAGTAATAATCTTTGTTTCATCTTCGTTATAGATCGGTTGAGAACCGCCTTCCAAGTCAATGATACTTAAGCGACGAAAGCCTAAAGCAACACCTTCATCAATAAATTGACCAGAGCTGTTTGGTCCACGGTGAACGATGGTATCCATCATTTCTTTAATGACTTGTTCTTTTTGTGTTGTATTTGAACGATCAACGAATCCTACAATTCCGCACACACTGTCTACCCTCTTTCAAATAGCCTCAGATACACACTGGTATCAACTTTCAAAGTATATCATAGGATATCTCGACTTTCACGAATTGCGCAGATTTTCTATACAAATTGTCGAGAATTCTTAATTTTTTACAAAGAGGTAGCGAAGAAAACGTTCGCTAATTCTTTTAAACTTATTAATTCAGCTAGCTTCTATCTATCAAGTAAAATCTTTAGAAAAAATAGTTGAATTTCCTATGTTTAATCCCTTTTTAACCCCGAATACTATCTTTTTAGAACGTGATGCATTGAAACATTTCTGTTTTTCACCAGCAACTTAGCAAAACTCCAGAAGTAAGCTTTTCATTATGTACTAAAAAATCCTTAGCAGATCTCGCTTTCAGATTGGGACACAGTAAAAAATTCTAGAGAAGGAATTAATAATACAGAACCAATTCTGTCAATGTCACGAATAATCACAACCACGTAAAAATACCCGAACATTTATTAAAAGATCACTTGATGTGAGTGAATCTTTTCATAGTTCGGGTATTCTGTATAGTAGCTTTTGGAGTCTACTTTAGAGCTAGTGACACTAAGAACGGATACGCTCCAAAAAATTCAATCAAGGATTTGTTGCTATTAACCGTGTTTATAGTTAAACGGGTAGCATTCTGAGCTTCATTTTGAATCAACTCGACTCTGTGATCATTTTCCAATTTAATTAAATAGTGATTTTCTTCGATTTTTTTGAAGTCATACTTGGGATTATTCATAGTTGTAATGAAAATAGCATCCAATGTATCTATACTTACCAAGTGTGGCAAATCAAAGGATAAATCTAATGGGCGGCTATTATCTAATAGATTGTCACCCAAAGCAAAACCTAAGCTCTTCATATGTGTAAAAACGCTATTCATTTCATAGCTAAGTAATGAGTTCTGACCACTGGTATATATGTGGTGCTGGTAGCAATCAGCCAATAAAGTCAAAACAGCATCGTTTAAGACCGCCACTCTCATTGACTCCGGATAAACTGTCATCAAATGAATTTTTTCTGTCCGAATTTTCCCTTCAGAAGTAGGCATCATCAGATTAAAAATAATCTCGTTCTCGTTCATCAATCGATAAGAAAGCGTGAAGTGTTTCGTTTCCCAGGTTGAAAAATCATTACTGGAAAGCTGTAAATCATGTGTTTCCAAGGGTTTTAATAATTCAAAGGTAAAATATTCCAGCAGAGCACTTTTAGCAATTGCTGAAACTTCATAGTCTTTACTTAAAAATACTTCCCGAAAATCATTCAATAAAGTCGCAAAATCTGACTCCATTAATTTCTTTCGGAATTTCAAATCGGCTAACTCTTTCTCGGCATCTTCAATCAGGTTTAACAAGTCTTGATAGTTGTTTTCTCGATTGTCATAATACGAAAGAGAGGATCGACTGAGAGGCTTTTCGTGAACGGGTAATTCTTCAGCAGACTCTAATTCAAAATCAGCTTCATCGGTATGCAGCACTTCTTTTTCTCGAATCATTAATTCTTCATTTTCTTCAGGCGCAACTAGAGTATCATATAATTCGCTAACTCGCGTTTTCTTTTCATCAGTCATTTACTTGTCCTCCTTGTTTAAAAACACTTGGACAAATTGCTGCATTTGCTGTTCCATCTCTTCTAGTGAACCAAAGCGCTTATTAATAATCCGCAATTCTTTCAAGGCAATTGCTTGTTCCAACTCAAGTGCTTTTATTCTTTGAGCTAATTCAATCTTTTGAGATTCACGGGAGACTTCGCTGCTGACAAAAGGAAGCCATTTACGATGCTCTTCCTGAAGAGCTAAAATTTTGCGATTTAACTGATCGATTTCATCATCGATTTTTTTACGATTCAACAACCCCTTTGAATCTTCAAGTTCTGCTTTTTTTTGTTCCTGCTCCTGAATTTGCAGCTCCAACTCTTCAATTTCCGAACGAGCAGCAATTATTCTTGCATCGAAATCATTTTCCTGAGACCTCAAAGCTTCAATTTCTTCGTGATAAGCACCTTGTTCAGTTTTTTTCCATTGTTTTTTTACTTCAGGCAAAATGATTACCGACGGCTGCGTAGCATCAAGCTGAATAACCGATCGGTCTCGATAATAACTTCCCAGCTGATAATCCAATAAGACTGGTGTAGCTTGGTCTCGTAATTGCATGAAAGGATATTTTCGTAAAAACTCCCGATCCAATTTACTGGTGAAATAATTATCCATTTCATGATTTGCATTGCTGGATTGCTGAATTGACACAGGCAGCTCATTCCAATAAATTTGGTAAACAGCTCCCATATCTTCTCTCTCCATGGCTTCTTCCAAGCGTTGCAATTGCGACATTAAATCGCCTAGTACAACAGAAGCTGATTCCTTTACTGAATCAAAGGACGTTTTAGACTGCTTTTCTGGCGTCTCCATTTGATAGCCTCCTTGTGCATGTTTATAATTTTATAGTACCATTTTTTTATACGAAAAAGTGTTTTTATGACTCGAAATTGGTCAAAAAGAGCGTTGACCTAATGATCAACGCTTATTTATTCATCCTTGGTATTTCATTGTCGAAGATTCGAACAATTTTTTAACATTAGTTCCCAATATTCCCAAAGAAATCTTTAATCGACTGCCATAAATTAGCAAAGAATCCTTGGTTTTCTTCTAGTGTCCCTTTAATAGAATCACCAAATTTTCCTAACTGATCTGAAAGACTATTTACTGTATCTTTGAAATCACCACTGATTTTATCTAGTTGCTCAATTGATTGTTTGTCTAGCACACCATCAGTAGTTTGATATTGCTCAGCAAGAGAAACCAGCTTGTTAATGTCTTCTT
This sequence comes from Enterococcus sp. AZ071, assembly GCF_050499065.1. NCBI lineage: Bacteria > Bacillati > Bacillota > Bacilli > Lactobacillales > Enterococcaceae > Enterococcus > Enterococcus sp. AZ071. The sequence continues at coordinate 923,288 of NZ_JBIPAS010000001.1, read as the reverse complement.
GACTAATATATTGAGATAAATTGTTCTTTTCTAAGGCTTGATTGACAATATTTTGGACGTCTTCTTTGGTAGCTAATTCACCCTGTTTTTCCTTTAGTTCAGCTAAATCCTTTTTGATATCCACTAAGGTTTGATTTAATTGCGCTTTATAAGCTTCATCGGCTTTTTCTTTGTCACTGGCTGAAAGATCTTGTTGTTGCTGATTCTCATTCGCACTATTCACAATTGATTGAGAAACTTCATTGGTGGTATCTAATTCGGTTTGAGCCAATTGAGCTCGGGCGGGATCCACTTGTTCACCATTCGATTCAAATGCTTTATAAACACCAGTCAAAGCACTTTCACCGGTTACTTTTACCACACTAGCTACTTTTACGGTTGCATCAGATATACCAGCAGTAACTAACGGATTTTTGTATTGATCAGCAGTAATTTGAGTAATATTTTCCGGAGTCAAAATTTTCACATTGATCCCTTTGCCTTGGTCTTCTCTATTCACAACAACTGAGCTAAGCATGACGCTGTCATCTCCGCTGCCATATCCTAAATATTTTACTAGATCAGCACCTGTAGCCTGTTCAGTTTTTACACTATCCTGATTAATGCCTAGTACGTTCATCGTTTCGTTTAACTGCTGTTGATTTAAACCAGCTCCCGCAACAAATGTTGGTTTTCCCCAACGTTCATTGATAACAGCTTCTGAACTAACGTTAGTTGCTTGCGCAGTAGTACTAGCATGAAAGGTACCTACTCCTAATGACAGCGTTAAGCTAGCTAAAATAATATATTTTTGTAGTTTCATTGTTTTTGTCCTCCTATTGCTTTTCTAGTTTTATTTTAGCTGATTTTCTTTTTTTTCAGTAAAAATAATCTGAGGATTTAAGCAATTATTTATCAACCTAAACTTAATTTAACAAAAAAATCAGACCAAGGTTGGATGTTTTTCTTTAGTTTTCCTCAAGACCACAAAAACTCAGCGATCATTTTATCCACTACAGGATTCTCATGAAGCATGAAATGAAAAGCAGTGAGCGGAGAGCCGTTGATAATTACAAACTGGTAGCTTTTCACATAAGGTTCCACAACAGGTTCGATTGCTCGCACTTCCGTCTCCTTAACTAATCCATCTGTTGGTTGGCCCCAAATGTTGCCTGCAATTGTTAAGACAGCCAAATCATTTGGCAGCTTTTCTCCAGAAGCTAAATAGCTCTCACTGGGATGCAGTGGAAAATCGCCACCAATACTTATCAACTTTTCTGGTTTGGGAATTGTCGAATCATTGGGATAAGCAGTTAAGATAGCAACACTCATTGGAGCACCCGTAGAATGCCCCACTAAATTCATTTTGTCAAAACCCTGAGCTTTCAAGTATTGCAGATAAGGATAAATTTGTTTGACTTCTTTTTCCGGCGCTCGGCTATCTTCAAATAATAGTTGAACCATTGAATTATTGCCAAAACCAGCTTGTTTTTGTTGAGAAAATTTACCATCCGACTTTATATATGTTCGCTCACTAAAAGTTCCCAGATCATAACGATCTAATCGATTAACAACTCCACCAAAGGACGTTCGATTTCCGCCGTAACCTGGAACAAATAAAGTAACTGTTTTTGTATGTGGTTCTACCTTCACTTCATTCAATAGTTGTTCTCTTTGTCGGAACCACAAGAAAAAGACAACGATTAAGCCTACTATGATCGTTAAAAAAATGCCCAACACTTTCTTCCACCTCTTCATGGATGTCACCTCTGGAGCTAGTTTACCATGAAATAAAAGAAAAAACTTTTTCCAAGCACAAAAATAAGACTAGAACAGTTACGTCCTAGTCTTAGTACTACAACTCTTTTGTTGTGAAATGAATTTTGCCTTCGTTATCTCTTGATAAGATCGTTTGCTCTTTCAAGTAAGGAAAAGTTAATTCAGGAAGCTTTGGATCTTCCAGCATTTTTTCATATCCTTCAAAGATATCACGCATATACTGCTTATAAGCCTTCTTCTTTCTTTGTCGCTTATTCAAGTTACTGCACCATCCTTCTGAAATATCTTACCAATCTTTATTGGTCTGGACAAGTGCTTATTGATAAGTTGACTGTAGATAAGTCAATAATTCTTTAGATAGCTCAGTAGCTGATTGACCATCAGATCGATTTTCTAAAAATTCCAGAAGCGAATAAGCTTGATTTTGAGCATCAAAAGCATACAAAAAACTATTTTCTTGACCTTTCTCATCTTGCTTTTCCTTGATTTCGGCAGTTCCTGTTTTTGCTGCTAATGGAATATTTAAGCTCTGCAGACTATTAGCTGTACCATTTGGATCGCTAACAACAGCTTGCAAATCCTGATTGATTGTTTCAACTGTTCCTCCTGAAACAACGTCAGGTTTTGTTTTCGTTTCTGTATCTGCTAATAACTTAGAATAAACTAGTGTCCCCTTATTAGGAAATACAGAATAAGTAGCAATTTGTTGAATAGGATTTAAAAGCAGCTGTCCTTGTCCATAGCCAGTATCAGCCAACAATACCTCTGAACCAAAAGAATCGTCATTAGAAATTTGAGCGGGATCCATTGCAATTGGCAAATCTAACTTCTCACCAAAGATAAATTTGTTTAATCCATCTCTAAAAGTCTTTTCACCCATTTGCAAAGTTTCTTGTGCCATGTAAATATTGTCTGAGTAGACTAAAGCTGTTCGCAGGTTAACAGGCGAAACATCACTTACTCGAGTAACTTGATAACCACCCCAAGAACTATCTTTTTGCCATTTTAATCCATTAATTGCCAATTCTTCATTTGGATCAAGTGTACCAGAATCTAAACCGATCGCTGCAGTGACAGTTTTGAATGTAGAACCCGGAGCATAACCAGTAGCAAAACGACTCATAAATGGTAAATTTTTATCGTTATTGTACGCATCATAATCTGCCTGACTGATTCCATTGGTCATTTTATTTGGATCAAAGCTTGGTGAGCTGACAACTGCCAGAAGGTCGCCTGTTTTAGGAGCGGTTGCTACACTCGAGCCGGGTTGTCCTTGTAAAGAATCATAAGCAAGTTGCTGTGCTTTCAGGTCAATGGTTAACTTAACGTTCTCACCATCCGTCTTTTTAACTTCCTGCAGAACTTTCTTTTGTGAATCAGCTTTATCCACAATGGCTAACACTCCACCATCTTGTCCTCTTAGCTGCTTATCTAAAGCACGTTCTAATCCCGTTCTGCCGATTAAACTTTCAGCAGCAAGTGTATCATTTTTTTCTATATCTTCAGCAGTAACTTTTCCCACATAACCAATTAGCTGTGCAGCAGCCTCTCCTAAAGGATAAGTTCTACCTGTTGCCTGGTGAACTTCAGCTCCTGCTGGTACATTTTCTGGTATTTCGGATACGGTTTTTAGAGGAACAAAGAAGTCATCTTGGACCCAGCCTTGTTCTAAAGCACTATTAACTGCATCAACCGTACTGCCAATTGACTCAGCGATTGCTGCAATTTTCTGAGAGCGTTCATTATCACTGCCTAATTGATTTGGAATTACACCGATTTGATAAATCGTACCATTAACAGCTAGACCTTGATCATTGCGATCAAGTATTTCACCGCGTGTAGCTGAAGTAGCTTGGTAGCTGATTTTATCTGTAGCAGACATTTCTGGAAAAATTAAATCGGGTTTCCAAATAATTTTTTGATTTCCATCTGCTAGTGTCCCTTCGTACTTTTGATTATCTAGTTTGCCAAGACCAGTTGTTAAAGTCAATTTGTAACTGAAGTTGTAGCCATCATTGCCTTTTTTCACTTGAATATCACTGGCTTTAATATTGGAAGCGTTGATGCCGGTAAAAATGTTTTGGTATTTTTCTGCCACGCTATCTTTAGTAAACGCGTTATCTTTTATTGAAGATTCAGTCAAATAGTTAGGTATTTCATTGTATTTACCTTTTGAAATCGCAGAGATAAATTTCTTAACCGTCTGCTCTCCCTCATTTCTCAATTGATTAGCGTGATAAACGGTATATCCGCCAAATCCTGCAATAGTTATCAGAACGATTGCACCTATAATAATTAAAGGCAGTTTGGTACTTCTTTTGCTTTTTTGGCTTCTTTGCATAGACTGTTTGTCCCTTCGTTTAGTAATAATAGTTAGTAAAGATCTCTTTCACGTAAAATACGCAAGGTTTCCTTAGCAGCCTCTTGACCAGAAGTATCCTCACCTTGCAAATGACAGGCAAAATAATAGGTTTGATCTTCTGCCTCGATAAACCCGATAAACCAGCCACGACTTTGTTGATTTTGCCTTCTACCTGTTCCAGTTTTACCATAAAGAGTATAATTCGGACCAGATTCCAGCTTAATTGCGTCCTTTATAAATTGAATTTCTGCTGTTGAAAAGTTCAATTCATTATTTAAAAGTTTTTTTAGTAATTGAACCTGTTCAGTAGCGGATATCTTTAAAGAAGATTCCAACCAATAATCGTTTATCGATCCTAACAGATTTGAATTACCATAATTGATTGCTGAAAATTCTTTAGCCAATGAAGCTTTACCTAGACGACTATCTAGCAGCTGGAAATACCAATTAGTCGAATTAGTTAAAGCTTCCTGCAGCCCTTGATCTTTGTTCCAAGCGGCAAAAGGATAAGCTGTTCCGTCCCAGGTTAATTGATTCTGATTTGATTGAATTATGTCGTATTTCAAGCCAAACAATCCACTCCATAATTTGTAGGTACTATCTGGAGAAAAGCGTTGATAAGCAGCTTTTTCATTATAGATAGAATATTTTTCCGCTTTTTCATCATATAAAACCAGAGCATTCTGGCTGTTCTTAAAAAAGGATGTATCTGCCAATACTTCAATAGAGGCCCTTTCCTCCAGTAATGAGGCATTCTGATTACCTTCACTTTGAGGAATCGCTATAAATGCTGCTCCTGTTATTAGAAGTATCATTAAAATTTGAATGTACCAGTATTTTGTTTTTGCTCGATAATCAGCGATAATATGGATTCGCTCTATCAACAATTTTTTATTGTCAGAAAAAGCGATTAGTTGAGTATTATTTTTTTGAACGAAACTGTTCAATAATGCTTGTCCATAACTAATGATTTCAGTTTCTGTTAAACGAGACAGGACAAGCTCGTCACAAGCTATTTCACGATCCTTTGCAGCTTTTCCTGCCATCCAATACAGTAGTGGATTATACCAAAAAAATATCGTAGACCAGATAAACAAGCATTGCTGATAAAAATCTTTATTTTTGTGGTGTGCCAGTTCATGCATCAGGATGAGGAATAGATGCTCCTCCGACTCTTTACTACAATACCCATCCGGTAATAAAATCACTGGATGAAACAATCCGCTGGTAGCAGGTGTTAAAATTCTTTTAGAAGAGATAATACGAACTCTTTTATGGTATTTTAATACTGATTGGGCCTTTTCTAAAGAGTGTTGAATCGTACTATTCTGCAGCAGTTGACCTTCTTTTATCCAGCTATGTAAGTTGTAAAAAGAAAAAAGAAAAAGAAATCCTTTAATACCTACGCCGATCACCCAAACAAGCACAAAAAAATTCATATAATCACTAACTGCCGAACTTGATGGCAGGGAATAATCATTCATCCATTCATTTTTCAACGGATAAAAAGAATCGAGTATCCCTGAATTAGTTTTCTCTATCCAGCTGTTTTGAAAATTGCTGATAGTGCCTACATTATAATGCAGAAATGCTTTAAAATTTGCTAGAGGCTGATAAGGAATAAAAAATAGAATACTCAAAAAGGGGAAATACCAAAACAATCCCCTCAACCGCGGATTCAACTGCTTTCCAACTACATTTCGCACTAATGCGATCAATAACAAAAATAGACTCATAGATACATTATTAAACAAGAATCGTTCAATTAGCTGAGTCATTATGCTTTTTCCTCTCCGTTAATAACGTTTGCAACTTTTCGAGTTCTTTTTGATCAACTGCTTCTTCCTTAACAAAATTCATAACTAGCTCACTAACTTTGCCATCAAAAAACTTTTGTATAAACTTTTTACTCTCTTGCCTTACAAAATAATCTCTTGGAATCAGCGCATTGTAAATATACCTACGACCGGATTTTACATGTGTAATCACTTCTTTCTGCTCTAAGCGTGTCAACAGTGTTCGGATTGTATTAGGGTTCCAACCTTGTGACTGCTCCAAGAGCTGATTAATTTCCTTTGAACTGATAGTTCCATGATCCCAAACAACTTCCATCACCTTTAGTTCAGATTCAGTGATATTAATCTCCATGTTCATTTTACTCCTTGAATTTTAAACTACAAGTGTAGTTTAAACGAGTTCAGTCATCCTGTCAAAATAATTAAGAAAATAGATACCTGTCTTCAGCAAAAGCGAAAAAACAGATATCTATTTTTTTAACTATACACTATTTCTTTGATATGTAGTCAGCAGTACGCTGCTAACTATCAAAAACAGTCCTACTAAAAATAGCAAAATTTTAGATTCCCAGTCATTTTCAGCTAATGTAAACAAATAAAATGGCCCTAAATATTTTTGATTACTAAACATATTCATGACATAGTACATAACAGCAATCATAGTACTAGGAATAATATGATGAAAAAAAGTATAGCTTATACTTAGTAAACCACCTAAAAAAAATACGGTTGCAAATTCAGCGAAAAAAAATACTTGGAAGTTAAACTGAGAGTGATTAAATTTAAGTGTACCAAGAAATAGTGTCAATGCAATTAAACCCATACATAGGATTTGTCCTAAACGTATTAACAGCAAAATCATATAAGAGGTTTGTTTAGCTCGAACCACTGCTACTATTTCCTTTTGAGTATCCGGTAAATAAAGGGGAATGAAGAGGATTATCCCTATAATTGTAAATACTCGTTCTACTACGAATGCAGTTTGTGCACTTTCTAAATATTCTGCCCCGAATAAAAAAGGAAAAAGGAGTAGAAAAATTATTGTTACCAAGACAAAAGGCATATAGTGAAAGCGAAAAAAATAAAGGTTCAGCTTATTGATCTTTTCCAAATAAAGCCCCTCCTTTTCGCTTGTAATCTGCTAATAGTACTGTTAGCAGACAGCAAATAATCCCCATCACACTCCAAAAAATTCGATTAGCAATAAGCTCAGGCAGCATTTGACTAAACAAATCCCTTTGACCGACCTCATTGAAACGAGGAATTAAGTTCCAACCTGCACTGCCGGTGATTGATCCGCCATTCATAAATAAGTTTGCTAACCAAAATAGTAACTGAGCTAAGATAGCAACAATCCCACCCGCTAATTCAGTTAACAAGAAACCAATACCAACAACCGCTAAAATAGTGGGTATCAGCCAACCTAAAACGTATTGATAAAACAATAAAAGATTTCCTTGCGCGTGTAAATTCTTAGCCATTGTTAAAGATTGCATACCAGGCATCAAAACGAAGAGTAGGATTGGTACTACTAACAAAAGTATGCAGCTAAAATAGCGGCTTATAATCAGTTTAGCTGTCGAAGTTTGCTTAGTAAAAATCACCTGCTGGGCTTGAGCACGTTTATCTCGCACTATCACAGTGGCTGCCAGAAAGACTGGAACTAGTGCTAAAATAATACCAAAATAATCACACACCATTCGGGCATATGCACCACTTACTTGATCTTCCTCAACGATTTTTTGAAAGTCTTTATGAGCTTGTTGGTAAGTCTTTGGTTCTACAGCTTTTGATTTATAGCGTTTTTCTTCGAAATTGGAACCTTTTCCTATTATTTTTTCAGCTCTGTGCATATTTTGCTGAAACTCCTTGTAGCTATAACCTTTCTTTACTGGAAAACTAAAGACCGTTTGACCATTCGAAGTTATTGACTCTTGATACTTTTTGGTTAATTCATCAATAGACATTTCGCTAGCCGAAGTTAAGATTTTTTCAATTTCCTTTTGCTGATTGTTCGACAAGCGTACAGATTTTAGAAAACCTAATGGGTAAGTTGCATAGCTATTGTTAATATACTCTGGAAAAAGCTGTTGATAGGTTGACTCTTGAATTTTCTTTGGATCTTTAGTGGGTTGTAAACCGTACTCTTCTTCGTTAGGCTTTGGCTCTTTGATCATTGTCAAGTCACTGCCAATTTGTGAAAAGGCAAATAAGCCAATTAGTAGAATTACTACCCAAAAAGTCATGCTTTTTAACGTTATTTTCATTTCTTTGATTACCAAGCTCATGAGTGATCACCTACCTGTTCAGATAGACAATACAGATAAGCATCCTCCAGAGTAGGCTGAACCTGACGAACTAATGGGTGTTCCATGATTAAAGAGCCTATTTTACCAATGAAACGAATGCGGGTATTTGCACCATCAGGATGAAGGCTGATAACTTCCACTTGTTTTTTCATGGATGCTAATTCAGTCCGCGGTAGATCTATCTCGTAGATATTGCCTTCCGCTTCATCTAACAATTCATTGACTTTACCAGCGAAGATAATCCGGCCTTCATCTAGGATAGCCAATTGCTCCGCCACTGCTTCGATATCCCCAGCGATGTGGGTAGATAATAAAACAATTTTATTTTCACTGATTTCACTTAGCAAATTCCGAAAACGTAATCGTTCTTCCGGGTCTAAGCCAGCGGTTGGTTCATCAACAATTAAAATTTTTGGGTCATTTAACAAAGCTTGAGCAATTCCTAAACGCCGCCTCATTCCCCCTGACATCGCCTTGACTTTGGTTTTTTGATGGGCTGACAAATTTACCTGCTCAAGCAAATTTAAAATTTGTTTTTTTTTTTCTCTTTTTTTGATATCTGACAATACTGCTAAATAATCCATCGCATCATAGACAGTCATGTTGCCATACATTGAAAAGTTCTGTGGCAAGTAACCAACCATCCCTCGAATTTCTTTGCGTCGTTCGACAGAGATATCAGCCATGCGTACAATCCCTTCTTTAACCGGCAATAAAGTGACCAAGGTTTTCATTAAAGTCGATTTCCCAGCACCATTTCGTCCTAATAATCCATACATCCCAGTTTCTATTTCTAAGTTAATGTCATGTAAAACTTGTTTCTTGCCATAAAATTGATTCAAATTCTTAATAATAATTTCCATCTGATCTCCTCCATTCACTAACAGTTTACTAAGGAAATATCTATATTTTCTCTACATAATATGAGGAATTGGATCAAAATAGCCGAACTATTTTCGTTTTGCTTCTGACAAACATCAATGGAAAACACAGAAGAAAACCTAAATTAGTTCGGATACTTTATTATTGGAAGATAACTGAATGGCACAACACTTGTTTACCTCATATTCAACTGAAAAACAGCAGAGACGATGGCGCCGTTTTCTGCGCCATTAGCCAATTTAAGAACGCCGCCGTGTTTTTCTGTTAAACTGCTGGCAATAGTTAAACCTAAGCCAAAATGATTGTCTTTACTCTTGGAAAAATATGGGAGCGTGGCACTGGTTAATTCTCCTTTAGAAAAACCGTTCCCATCATCTTTTACAAATAGGAAAATATAGGGATTTTGGTACTCAAGTGTAACTTCAATACATTGCTTTTTATATCTCATAGCATTTGTTAGAAGATTTTCGAAAACCTCCATAATTAGATACAGATCATAAGCTGCTAGTACAGAAAAATTGCCGCTAAGACGAAGAGCGGAGTCTTCTAAACCAAATGTTTTTAATAAGTCTCTAATGTTTTCCACTAAATCAGATAAGGGATTTCTGCTCATATGTACTTCAAAATCATCAATTTTTTGGATCGATTTCATAGTTTCCGAAAACGCGTCGAGGCGCTGAATATTCGACTGAATTTTACCTAAGGATTTATATAACAAATCATCAGCCATTTGCCCGGTCGGATAATAGGTCTCGATTAATTCTACATTATTTTGAATTACGGTCAATGGGGTGCGCAAATCATGGGAGAAAGCTGAATTGATTTTCTTTTGTTCTATATGAAGTTGATGAATTCGCTCCTGACTATCCTTCAACTGGATACGCATTTCGTTGATCTGTTCTGTAAGCGACTGGAATTCATCTTTATTGATAGCATAAATCGGATGTCCAAATTCTCCTGACTTTATTTGTTCAACACCATCAGAAATAGCAATTATTGGTTGCATTACCTGATTCTCTACGAAAAAAGCAGCTGCTAGTCTACAATACAATACTAAATAACCAGCTAAACTCCCCCAACGAACAAATTCAAACCGTTGAATCACTATATTTTGCTTTAGAACAGTAAGAGGTGGCTGCCAGGTTAAATATTCCCAAGTACTTAGCCGTTGCTGATCCATAATTATTAAACGTTCCCAACTAACAATTATGCTAACTGTGAATACCCATGCAAGCAATGCTAAAATAAGCCCAATTGTCATTATCATAAAGAGACTACCCTTTAAGCCAAATGCTCCTATTTTTAATTTGTCTAGCTGATCTTCTAACCAATCCATTTGTACCCCAGCCCCCAAACTGTATGGATGCACTCTTGTGTTGTCAATTTTTTTACCTTTGTACGGATTCGACGAATGTGCTCAGTGATGATTGATTCATCTCCCTCCTTGTCAAAGCCCCATATTTTTTCATAGATTTGTTCCCGACCAAATACAACACCCGGATGCTTAGCTAGTAATTCTACAATTGTGAATTCAGTTTTTGTTAGAGGAACTTGTTGTTCTTTGGCAAATAACTGTTTTTGGTCGTACTCAACAACCAATTCTCCAAAGAAGCTCACCGATTGTTGCAGCTTTTTTCGCTCTTCACGTCGCAAATGAGCAGCTACTCGCATACCTAATTCTTTTAGGCTAAAGGGTTTTAGCAAATAATCGTCTCCTCCAGCCATCAAACCGGCTAAACGGCTCGACTCGTCAACCTTAGCTGAAAGAAAGATAATTGGGCAGCCCACGAAGGAACGGATTTTTCTACAAAAAGTAATGCCATCTATATCCGGCATCGAGACATCCAACAAAATTAAGTCTGGTTCTGCTGCCAATAATCTTTGAGCCTGATGGATATTCTCTGCTGTGTACACTAAATAATCTGATAGTTCAAAAAAATCTTTTAAAGTATCTAAAAGTTCCGTTTCATCATCAACAATAAGCAAGCTCTTTGTCATTATTATCTTTCCTTTTTAGTAATGTATTTAAAATCCCACAGGTTCCAAAATTAAAAAAATAGTGATTCTTTCTGAATCCCAAGATCGCCGAGTGATAGCCATTGTATTACAAATGCATTCTTCATTGAGACAATCGCCACAGATTCCTTTTTTAATACAAGGTGTACCTTCTAGTCCAATTCGGTGAGCATTTAACGGAGCAGTCTTTTTTCTAACCATTTCAATGGTAGTATCCAAATCTCCGTAGACTTTATTAATGCCAACAAATGCAAAGACTTTATCTGGACCATATGCAATAGCTGCTACTCGATTTCCGATATTATCGACATTCACTAGTTGGCCATCCTCTGAAATACCGTTAATACTGGTTAGAAAAAAGTCTGCAGTCAATGCTTTTTTCATTAATTGGTGCCTTTCAGCTAAGCTTTTTGCCTTTTCTCGATCTATAATTGATTGACCGCGACCATACAGATCATTGATAATTCCTGATTCTACTAGCGTGTTTGAACCACCAAAGGAAACAACAGCTTCTGAATCAATAAGCACCAACGCTTTATTCTTAGCTTCTTCGAGGGTATCACAAATAATTGTCTGGAAATTTCTGCGATTTAACCGTTTACTTACTGTTTGTGCTGCTACTTTATAGTACTGGTGACGGATTTCTTGCATAAGTTGATTACTCCTTTAATTCTTTCTTTCATTTTCCTTTATTTCTCTTTGATTAGCAATACTAGAATTACTTCCGACTTGTTTCTGGATGAAATCATTCTTTTTCTTTATACTTAACCAAAAGGAGGAGATCAAATGAATCATTGCTACTTATTTATTGGTCCTAGCGGTTCAGGTAAAACTACCTTGGCTGCTAATTGCTTCACTCCTGACCAAAAAATTGTCTCCTACACAACAAGGTTGAAACGAAATGGTGAAAAAGATAATGTAGACTATCATTTTATTTCAAATAAAGCCTTTGAAGATATGATTCAACAAGGAGCATTTGCTGAATACGACTGTTATGATCATCATTATTACGGAATTGCAATGTCTAGCATCCAAGAAGCGCTTAAAAAAGGAGATTGCTATGACCCGATCACTATGTCTGGTTTCTGGAATTTACGTAAAAAATTCGATATAACTGTTGTACCAGTGTTAATTGACGTGTCAAAAGAGACCATTTATCAGCGCTTAAAATATCGCCAAGCCTCATTTGATGAAATTAATCGACGTTTAGAATTATTTTCTGAAGAACAAAAGCAATACCCAGAATTAGAAAAAATACCGGATTTAATAAAAATAAACGGAGAACAACCATTAAAAGCCATGATTCAGCAGCTGAAAGCGAACCTTCTTTAGCTGAATCATGGCTTTTTATTTAATATCTAACAGTTGGAATGCCTTTCGTTCTCCGTGTTCGAATGGAAAGTGTACCATCCCACAATAGGTGAATCCCAATTTGTCGATTAGGCGCAGCATCGGTTTATTGCCTGGATAAGTATCAATTCGAATATCATAATAACCAAGTTCCTTAGCTTTTTCAATAGCTTTCACTAATAAAAGATTGCCTAATCCTTTACTGCGTGTTTTCTGACTGACAGCAACTCGGTGAATGGATACATATTTTTGGTCTCCTTGCCAAGTTCCATCAATCGCTTCATACACAGGGTCTATCCCACCAACCAATGCTGCTGTTCCAATTATTGTTTCATTCTTCTGAACTAAGACATAACTAAAATCAGCTGCCATATCTCTCAAAATTGATGACTCATCAGGACCATGACCATCTTGCCATTGAGGCGAGCCCTGCTCTTTTAAATAGTTTGTAGCCCCTTCGAAAATCATCAATATTTCAGGGATGTCTGCTTTGGTTGTTTTCCGAAGCGTAAACGCATCCTCCAATGTATCACTAGCTCGTTGTTCTTCTCCAAAAGATAAAATTTCTTCAGCATCTTTTTTGCCTAATAATCCGCCTAATACCTCTCCAGCTTGTTTAGCCATTCGAGTAATGTAATCCTTGTCTTCATACCCCACTGATTATTTCATCCCTTCCATCCAATGGTCACCGTGATCAAAAAAACTGCTTAACAATTCTAAATGATGGGCCAACGACCATTTCTTAATTGTACCTAAGCCTGGAAATTTTCCTTCTTTTTCATAGCTCAAAAGCTGTTGCAATCCGAGAGTTAACAACAACTGATCTTGATTTCGGTAATACCACTTGCTTAATTTGATCAAAGCTTCATTGAACTTCATGCCTTGATCCTTAGCTGAATCATTTGTATCAGAAACAAAATGCTTTACACGTAAATTTAGATATGCATCAAAATAGGTGACATGAATCGCTATTGCTCGGCTTGGTCCACCCTTGTCGAAATAATGACTACCTTCGATGGTATAGTCACTATAACCAGAAAAACCATCTTCTAAATAGTATAAATGATTATCGGTGAAAAAGTCATCCTCTTTTATTCCATAATCTGCAATATGCCGTCTTGGTTGGAAAGATTCTTGCAATAAAATTCTTTCATCAACTGGCAAGATGCGAAAACGTCCTTGGTCCGGAATAACCATTTGCGCTTTTTGTTCCATCAAGTGCTGGATTTGCTGAACAGTTCGTGGAGAGTGTTCATTGAATAAGAATAGGTCTGCAGGTTTTGTTAGATCGGTTTCCGTTATGATTCGTGCTTTTTTTACTGAGGAGCTATCTGATAAAATCCATGTATGCTTTTTGTCATTAAATAGTTTGAAGGTCCCCACTTGTGGATTCTCCACGATATACAAAGAAAGATTCATCTGATCAAATAATTCAATTGTCTTTTTTAAAGTGGCAGAATCACGCACAGGTTCTATGATTGGTACAATTTGATGAGACCAGCGTTTTTCATTAATTAATGCCGTCAAGGCCAGTAAATCAAATTGTTTTCCTCTTAAATAAGGATAATACATCTACTCACTCCAAAGTTTCAGTTGGTCGACGAATCTGCCGCTGACGTTTCAAAAAATCATAATCTTGTCGTAAAGCTGTTAACTCTTCTTCCAGACTGGCTACTCGCTCATTTTGAACATCAGCAACAAAGCGTTGATAATAATTATCTTCGCTCAAATGATCTTTATCTAAACTTCTTTTACGTAACTCCCTATAAAGCTGTTCAGTTGAGAAAAACGATGTGCCATAATCCATTCGCTTAGCCTTTTGAACTTCACGAAACATGGATGACATGAAGCGCTGAGTCAAGGCTAATTCTGTTACCTTCAGCTCTTGTCTTACTGGTTTTTTGACAATCGTAAAGGTTCCTTTCGCTCTCATTTCATCGTTTAGATTATCATAAGGGCGATAAACCATCGCGCCAATTTCAGTAGGAATTTCCGATTTAACCCCTTCATATAAAGCAAGCGGCAATACAAAATAGTTATAGTGACCAATAAACGATAATTTTGCTTTCGAACGGAAATCAGCTTTGGTGACCTTTAACTCATAACAACGCCATTCAAAGCTTTCTTCTTTAAAAAAACAAGCCAAAGTATCTACAATTCCCTGTTCTTCAGGCATGGATACTTCTTCTACCACTAGGGCTCCTAGCTCTATACAATAATAATACAAAGCCTTTTCTATTTCTTGTGTTAATTCTGTTTTCATTTCATCACCATGGGAACGTATTTTCGTATACTTTAGCACAAAAACTACAAAAAAAACAGAGGAATTCCTCTGTTTTAAATGAAATATTCTAAGTCGCTTGCCGGTGTTGGATAGGCAAAGATGAAATCAGTTAATTCTTCATGACTAACCTTTTTCTCCAAAATCAAGTTAAAGTAATTGATCAATTCATCAGCTAATTCACTGAAGCAGGTAATCGCTACAATCTTTTGATTTTCATCGTAAACTAATTTGATCTTAGCTTCTTGATCATTGATCCGGAAGTAAGTAAACCAACTGCCTAATTCAATAGTTTTACTATGATATTTTTGAGCATTTTCGCTTAATTCTTTTTCACTTAGACCAACTCTAGCCAGCTTTTGATCACCAAAGACTAATGAAGGTATTTGTGGGTAATGGATTGGTTCAGTATCACCATTCATTGCTTTTACCACGTAAGAAGCTTCGAATCCAGAAACAGGGGTTAATTTAGGATGAGACTTATCCAATACATCACCACAAGCAAAAATGTGTGCTTGATTGGTCCGTAAATAGTCGTCAACGATAATCCCTCTTTTGGAATAATTTACTCCTGCATTGTCCAACTTCAGTGATTCAATGTTTGGCACTCGTCCAGCAGCAACCACCACCATATCAGTTGATAGCTCAAAATTTTCAGCAGATAAGCAATAACCTGGCTCAACAGCTTCTACTTTAGCGATATCTATATTGAAATGGAAAGTAATTCCTTTATTTTTTAAATGGTCGACTAAATCCATAGCTAACTCTTTGTCAAAGCCTTTCAGTGGTTGATCATTGTGTTGGATGATGTGAACATCAGCTCCAGCGGCATTCGCAATAGTAGCTAATTCAAAAGCGATATAGCCAGCACCAATGAAAGTAATTCGTTCAGGCATTTTATCCAAATTAAGAAAGTCGGTACTTGTCTGTAGATACTCCTGTCTTTCAACTGGTAAGATAGCTGGACGCTGCCCAGTAGCGATTAAAAATTGTTTTGCAGACAGTTGTTCATCTGCTACCTTTATTGTATTAGCATCGATAAACTCTGCTTGGCCCTCAAAGGTATCAATTTCTGCATCCTCAAATCCTTTTTTTGTATTGCTTGGAACAGAATCAGTGTAAGAACGTTTAAAGGTCATGAGTTCATCCCATTGAATCGTTGGTGAGCCATTAAACCCTTTACCGTTCAATTTTTCTATCCGAGATTTTGCTTCCACTGCACTCATCAAGATTTTTTTTGGATCACAGCCGCGGTTAGGACAAGTTCCGCCCCATAGATCAGCTTCAATCACTGCAACTGATTTGTTTTGTTCCTTTAAAGCATAAGCTGCAGCAATTCCTCCGGGTCCGCCTCCGATAACAATTGCATCATAATTCTTCATATTATTTCCTCCTCTGGTGTTAATGAGTTGGTTTTCCAAAGAAAAATCAGCTCTAATTATCTATTAAATCTTATTTTTGAAAAACTTATTCCACATTTCTAATTAACTTAAGAAACGGAAAATATCCGCTCGTGTAACTTCAGCAATTACGTTTTGCTGTGCATCTTTGATGTAAATTTTCTCATGATCAGCAAATGCTTCAAAAGCTTGACTAATGTTTGTTGTAATTGCCAAGACCGGAATATCCTCCTCAGGTATGATAACTGCTTGATGGTAACCTGCATTATAAACTGTTTCCAGTGTTTGCTCATGCAGTTCATCCGTTGCCTCATCAAAAAAGGCTTTTACAAATTCGTCTTTGGGCTGACTCTGTATCATTTCGGGAGTATCGCATTGGACTAGTTTCCCTTCATGCATTACTGCAATTCGATCCCCTAGCTTTAAAGCTTCCTTCATGTTATGTGTTACGAAAACAATAGTATTACCTAGTTTCTTGTGGAGCTCCAAGACTAAATCTTGCAAGCTGGTACGTGAAATTGGGTCCAAGGCACTGAAGGGCTCATCCATCAAGATAACATCCGGTTCAGCAGCTAAAGCACGCAAAATGCCGATTCGTTGACTTTGCCCACCAGACAATTCAGCCGGCATACGAGTACGAAAAGTTTTAGGATCAAGATCCACTTCTTCCAGTAATTCATCAGCACGCTGATTACGACGCTTTTTATCCCAACCAAGCATTTCGGGAATGATATCAATGTTTTCTTTGACGGTCATTGTTGGGAAAAGAGCGATTTGCTGTAAAACGTAGCCAATCTGCCAACGCAGTTTATGAATATTATACTCTTTGATTCGCTGGTTTTTGTAATACACATCTCCTTCGCTAGGCTCAACCAAGCCGTTAATCATTTTTAAAGAAGTAGTTTTTCCACTGCCGGAAGGTCCCACCAGTACAAAGATTTCTCCTTTTTTGACCGAAAGATTTAAATCTTTTAAGACGACCTGACCTTCGAATTCTTTTCCCACATTTTTAAACTCAATAATTGATTCCATCTACTTCTCCCCCCCAATGATCTTTTCTTTTGTTAAAAAGTCACGGGCAACTGCTGCTGGCTGTTTTCCTTCAACATTTACTTGATAATTCATGTCGATCATTTGATCTTCAGTTATTTTTCCAGCCAAACGGTTCATAGCTTTCACAACTGTTGGATGCTCTGAAGCAAAATCATTCCGCATTAAAGCCGCTCCCTGGTATGGAGGGAATAGATTCATATCATCTTCCAAAGTCACTAAATCATATTGTTTGATTTCACTATCTGTAGAATAACCATCAATGACATCTACATCACCATTTTGAATTGCTTGGTAACGCAAGGCTGGTTCCATACTCTGAACCGAACCAAAATTCAAACCATACAATTCCTGAATTCCTTTATAACCATCTTGACGATCAATGAATTCTAAAGTAAATCCGGCACGAAGATTTCCCTCATCAGCAATTAAATCAGAAATCTTCTTGTAGCCGCGTTCTTCAGCTACCTCACGTCGCATGGCCAAAGCATAAGTATTTTCATATGCCATTGGTTCCAACAGCTTCATATCAAACTGTTTATTCAGCAACTTATTAGCTTCTTCATAGGTTTTTTCCTTTGATCCATTTGTTTCTGCTCCATCTGGTACTTTTACTAAACTTTCTAATACAGTTCCAGTAAATTCAGGATAAATATCTACTTGATTATTCTCCAATGCACTAAACAAGAAGCTAGTTTTACCAAAGTTTGGTTTCAGATCAACCTGAATCGATGAATCTTCATCTTGAATGACTTCTTTATAAATATTAATTAGAATATCAGGCTCAGATCCTAACTTTCCAGCAATCGTTACAGTTTGATTTCCTAACGGATTGTGTTGAGCAAAGAAAATACCACCTATTCCTAAGAAAATAATTCCTAATGTAATTAGAGTAGCTTTCATGCTGCGATGCTGTAAAAAACGAATTAATCCGCTAAAGATAATTGCTAATAAAGCAGAGCTAATAGCACCAATCAGCGTCAAGGTTGGATCATTACGGTCAATTCCCAGCAAAATGAAAGTACCTAATCCACCAGCACCAATTAAAGCAGCTAAGGTTGCAGTACCAATGATTAAGACCAAGGCTGTCCGGATACCTGAGACAATTACTGGCATAGCCATCGGCAGCTCTACCTTGAATAGCTTGCGCATACGAGACATCCCGAAGGCGTCCGCCGCTTCTTCTATTGAGGGGTCAATTTCTGACAAACCAATATAAGTATTTTGGAAAATCGGTAAAAGAGCGTATACTACTAATGCAATCAACGCTGGCACGGTTCCTATCCCTACAAAGGGAATGAGTAGTCCTAATAAAGCCAGTGAAGGAATTGTTTGCAAAATACTCGTCAGCTGCAAAACAATCTCTGCTAATCTTTTTCTTTGACTAAGTAGAATTGCCAAAGGTATTGCAATCAAAATGGCAATCAAAAGAGCGCTTAGTGAAATAGCCAAATGTTCAAAAATCGCATTTAGCAAATCATCCTTCCGCTCCATAAATGTTTGTATAATTTTGTTCATAACCTGTCCCTTTCCCTTCTGAATTAATTTAAGTATAACGGAATAAAGAAGTGCGTCAAAAGGATTCGCTCAATTAAGGATTGTTAAAAAAAGCAAAAAAACAAAGGAGTTTAGATAAATGTTTGAAAAAGACCTATCCACTGTTCAATTGGTAGTAAATAATCACACGTTAACTTATACAAATTCTTTTTATTACAACTGGTTCAAAACACTTCACGGTAACCTGCTGCAAACCACTAATTTTACAAATCAATTTGTTCTCTTAGAAAAAAATGCTCCAGAGACTTACAAGAAGATTGAGGAGCAGCTCTTATCAACCAGCATTGTGGCATTTTTAAAACAGCTTGAACCAACTGAAACTTTTCTGTTATTGACAGTCGCTTGGAGCATGGGGTTAGCTAATGAAAATCAAGCAAAAGCACTTAAAAATTATCTGATAAGTTACACAATTCAGGCGGAGGATTTACGTGGCATTAATCAAATGAATGCTGACCTCAATCAGGTTTTGATTCAGCATATTCCCTATATACAAATAAAGGATTTAAAAATGATTTACCGAATGTTGGAAATCAATTTTTTATCAGACACAGAACAAAATCAAAAGTTGTCAAAGTTAAATCAACCTGCTAAGAAACGAACGAAAGAGCTTTTATCTTTATTGGAAGATATCTCTCACATAGCAAATGGCAATAAAAAATTGATAACAGACCCTACTTTAATTAAACGTCTGTAAAAACTCCATTGACAAAATCCCTATGAGGATTTTGCCAATGGAGCGATTAATTATTGTTGTTCCTGGTTAAGCATATATTCCGCAATTGCTAATGCTTTAGCACCATAGGCTGTTGATGGGCCCCCGCCCATTAAAATTGCAACCTCAATCGTTTCGGAGAGTTCTTCCATAGTTGCTCCGGTTTGAATGGCATTACGTACATGAGCCATAATGCAGTCCTCACATCGAACAGACACTGCAATCCCTACAGCAACTAGTTCTTTTGTTTTCGCATCCAAATGTTTCGGAGTTAGTACTTCCTTAGCCACACCCATAAATTTATTCATAACTTCGGGGCTATTCTTCTTTAGTATCTCGCTATTTAGTGCGGATTCTTCAAATTTAGCTTTAAAATCTGTCATATTAATATTCCTCCTTTATTTTAATAATAATTGTACCACAGCCTTTTAGGGAACGTTCTCATTTTTTTATTCGAAAGATTTTAGAATTCAACTATTTTGAGAAAAAATTTTTTAGTGTGCACAGCCTTTTTAACCACTAAGACTTTCACGAATTAATTCTTTATCATAATGAAATGGTAATGTTTTTTATGAATAAAGAAGATTTAAAATGGGTGGGGCAATTCCTTCTTATTCAGAAGGGATCCTTAATTTACTATTTGACATTCCTGAAAGCAGCTTTAATAAATAGAAATATACAAACGCTCTTTCATTCGTTGTGACTGCAACAAAAAAAGCCTTCCTGTCAAGAAAAGGCTTGTAGTTTGTTTAGTTTGAAAGCAACCTATCTAATTCCCAAGGCAATACGTGCATAGCGACTCATCTTATCAGTGGTCCATGCTGGATACCATACTAGCTTCACTTCTACATTGTTTACTTCAGGAATTTCGTGTAAAGCAGATTGGATTTGATCTGTTAACACGTCAGCTAACGGACAGCCCATTGTAGTTAAAGTCATTTTAATTACGGCATTTCCACTTTGTTCAAAATCTACTTCATAAATTAAACCTAGATTGACGATATCTATACCTAATTCTGGGTCAATAACAGATTCCAAGGCTGTCAAAATACGTTCCTTAATCTCCTCGATTTCTGCTTCAGACCAATTTTGTTTATTTTCTTCCATTTAAACGCCACCCCTTTTTCGAGTTTCGAACTTATTTTACTCTATCAATAAGCTTTTGTAAATGAGAATTGAGAGGATTTTTGCAGTCACAACATAAATAAAGGTCTTTCTTAAAGAAATAGAAGACAGATTCTATATATTTCTATACCCAGAAAATGGATTTGTTTTGAATACTCAAGTAAAAATCTTTTGTATATTAATTAACGCCCTTTTTTACCTTTTTTTGCTCTTCTTCGCTCAAGAAAGTACCAACGACAGATTCAGTAGCTACTATGTTGGTGAAAGCCATAGGGTCAACAGCTTGTACAATTTGCTTTAAATCATACAGTTCATAGCGAGTTAAAACGATCATTAACACTTCTCGATCCGTGGAGCTAAATCCTCCCCTTGCCGGAATTACTGTCATCCCACGAACAAGTCCGTTGTACAAGTCTTCCCGTAATTCTTTACTTTTATCAGTTGTAATAAAGGCAGTCATCTTTTGATGGCTCGTATGAATCATATCCACCACGCTTCCCATTGTAAAAATCGTGATTATTGTATATAGGGCACTCTCCCAGTTAAAGAAAAAACCAGCTATTACAACGATCACCCCATTTAGCAGCATGATATAATTTCCAACTGTTCGTCCAGTTGTTCTAGAAAGCAATAAGGAGATAATATCTAAACCGCCAGTAGTGAAACCATATTTTAACGAAAAACCGCCCCCTAAACCGAGCAAAACCCCACCAGTAATTGCATTCATTAAGACATTATTGGTAATCTCTCCCACTGGAACTAACGTTGTAAAGAAAGACATGGACAAAACATTAGCAAAGCTCAAAATCATAGCCGATTTTCCTAATTTAAGAAAACCTAAAACAAAGACTGGCACATTTAAAAGAAAAATCAAAATACCAGTATCAATAGCCGCACCAAATAATTGTTGAAAAAAAGCTCCAACAATTTGTGCAATCCCTGTCATTCCTGCAGAAAAGACATTCGCTGGTATTAAAAAGAAGTTTAGTCCGACAGCACCAGTTACTCCTGTTAAAAGGATAACGAATATTTTTTTAATAAGGTCTTTTTTATTGTAATCGATCACTTTATGCATTTCATCAACCTCCTGTTTCAATATCATCTATAGATTAACAGGGAAGATGAAAAAGCTCCAATCTTTTCTTAAAAAGATAAGAGAATAATAATAGCTTTCTTAACGTTTTTTGATAAACTGAAATAAAGGAGGATGACTATGGCAAAAGATGCAAGTTTTGACATTGCTTCAGAAATGAATAAAGAAGAAGTGAAAAATGGGATTCAAATTGCTTTGAAGGAATTAAAGAACCGGTTTGATTTTAAGGGATCAACGTTTGATATTAGTTTAGAGGGCAATCAACTAGTAGTTAGTGCTGAAGATGATTATAAAATTGAACAGGTGAAAGATGTCTTGTTTAGTAAATTGATCAAACGAAATGTTCCATTAAAAAATATCCAATTTTCTAATTCTGAACACGCTCTTGGTGGAACTGCTCGCCAAAAAGCTGATTTAATTAGTGGAATTGATAAGGACAATGCAAAAAAAATAACTACTGCAATTAAGAACAGCAAGTTAAAGGTAAAAGTACAAATTCAAGAAGATCAACTAAGAGTGACTGGGAAAAATCGTGACGATTTGCAGAAGGTTATTGCTTTGGTTAGAGATCTTGATTTGCCAATTGATGTTCAATTTACAAATTATCGCTAATAAAGAAATGAACGAGGTGTGAGATATCTCGTTCATTTCTTTATTTTTCTAAATATTTTTTCAAGTCTTGCACGTATTGTTTTTGTTGCTTAGCTAAATAGAATTTTACAAAAGGTCTTAAGAAGATTTTTTTTGCATATACTTCTTCTGTAAATTTGAGCTGCGTACAATTTCCCTTTGCGATCATCACTCCCTGCCAGGTGCCTTTCATGTTGTCATTATTCATAGTGAAACTGTAAAAATTGGGTGGTTGAAATTTTGTAACTGCAAAATGTGTTGGATATCCTATTGGTGTATATTCAATAAAAGATTTACCATCCTTTATAATGTCAATTCGATCGATATCACTTCGCCACTCACTATTTTCTAATTGAGTGACTAGTTGCCAAACGTCTTCGATCTTAGCATGAATTATTGCCTCGATGGTTGATACTGTCATTTTACTCACCTACTCTTTTTACTAATATTTTACTATATCAGCGTATAAAAACCTCTCTAATTTTATCATAGTTGAAAAAGATACAAACGAATTTTAGGACTACCAATTTCTAGCCGCTTAGAACTAAAATACATCTTTAGACATCTAATCAATATGTAAAAATGTTAGTATTATGGTTTAGTCAGATTAATCATTTCAATAAATTAAAGAACATTTGTACCTTTGAGCTTCTGTGGACACGGATTATGAATTTTAGGTTGTTTTAATGAAAGATTACTGATAAAAAATTGGATAAAATACAAGAAACGACGTACTTTATAAAAAGACCATTCATTTATAGTACAAAAAAATGGATACAGGTTAGCTGCATCCATTTTCCCAAAATTTTTCTGCTAATTGTGTAATTTCTTGTGTTGTGCGAATAATTTTTCGTTCTTTCCAATTAGTTGGCAAAAGTTTTCTGTAATGCGGGTTAGTGTAGCGCTGATCTAGCAAAAGCACAATCCCTCGATCAGACATAGTTCGAATGACACGCCCAGCTGCTTGAATAACTTTATTCATACCTGGCAATTGATACGCATAGCTGAAACCAGCATTCTTTTTTTCATCGTAATACTCTTTAATTAACTCTTGTTCGTGGTTCACTTGCGGTAATCCCACACCTACCACAATTGCACCACTCAGTCGCTCACCTACCAAATCAATACCCTCTGAAAAAATACCACCTAGCACACAAAAAGCAATCATTGTTTCTGCTGGTGATTCTTGGAATTTTTCTAAAAATGCCTCTCTTTCAGTTTCATCAAGCTTAGAACCTTGAATACTCACTTGATATTCAGGATAAACCTTTAGAAATTCATCTGCCACGTCGTCTAAATACTTGAAAGATGGGAAGAAAACCATATAATTTCCAGTTTTAGTTTTGATTAACGCATGTATTGCTTCGACAATTTGCGGTAGACTTTGCTCACGCATACGATAAGTTGTTTGAATATGAGCATCTACAATTATCAATTGATTCTCTGGTGGAAACGGACTTGGTAAGCGATAGGTCAAATTACCTTCCTCTCCGCCTAAAACATCTTTATAGTAATCAAGAGGGGAAAAACTAGCTGAAAAAAGTGTTGTGCTGCCAACCTTTTCCATCGTTTGCTGTAAGAACCATGAAGGATCGATGCAATATTCCTTAACGATCAGGTCATAGTTTTTCACTTCTATCGTGGTTTCGTAATGATCATCGTACAACTCACCCATTCGAGTATAGCGAATAATATCAAAATAAACTGTCAATATTTTTTCTTGTAACGGATCTTCGGCATTTTCAGCCAACCATTCCTTCATTAGTTCTTGAAGCTGAAATAAACGATTTAGTAAAGCTTCTGCAGCAGCTGGCTGATGAAAATAGGTAACCTTTTTTTCTTCCAATAATTGATTAATTAATTCAAACTCATTATCTACACGATTAAATGCATTTCGTAGTTTTTTTTGTTTCTTGTTTAGTTGCTGGCCAACGTCATAGATTCGCTGTCGGGAGATAGCTGCAGAATACATCTCTTTAGAACGATTAACTAAATTGTGGGCCTCATCTACTAAAACAATATTACTTTTATCTTCTTCTTCAAAAAAGCGACGCAAATAGACCGTTGGATCAAACAAATAATTGTAGTCTCCAATTACTAAATCACTAAAACGACTAACATCCAAAGATAGTTCAAATGGACATAACTCATGCTTGCGTGCATATTCTTCAATCACCGGCCGAGTATATTGGTCTTCATGGTGAAGCATATCCCACAGGCCATCATTTACTCGATCATAGTATCCCTTAGCAAAGGGGCAATGCTCTGGAGTACAATTGCGTTCGGTTAAAAAACAAATTTTATCCTTAGCTGTTAGTGTAACACTTTTTACGCGAGCGTCTTTTTTAGCCAGTTTGCCAACTGTTTCCTCTGCCACTTGGCGAGTAATAGTTTTTGCGGTCAGATAGAAAATGCGCTCTCCTAGTTCCTCCCCTATTCCCTTGAAGGCGGGAAATAAGGAGGACATAGTTTTGCCAATCCCGGTAGGAGCCTCTACAAATAATTTTTGCTGGGCAGCAATCGTCTTGTAAACCGCCCCAGCCAATTCCCTTTGGCCTGCTCGATACTCTGGAAAAGGGAATTGCATTTCCTTTAAGGACTGATTGCGTGTCTCTCGCCACTCGGTTTGGAAAACCAACCATCCTTCATATTTTTCGACTAAATCATTAAAAAACGTGCGAAGTTCTTCAAAACTGAAGGTTCGAATGCGAGAAGTAATTTGTTCCTCAACAGTCTGAAAATAAGTTAGCCGAGTACCAATTTGATCTAATTCCTCTTGCTCAGCATAAATATAAGCATAAACCATTGCCTGATAAAAATATAAATCGACAATCCCTTTTTCAACCTCTTCAAAGGGTGTTTCCGAAGTTTTTATCTCATCAATGATAGTTAAATCATTTTCTATAAAAATGCCGTCTGCTCGACCTTCGATTTGTACATCGATGCCAGCAATGGGCAATTGTTTTTTCAACCATACCTCTTTTTGGTATTTTTCTCCCGCTGCCTTCTGCAGCTTGCGATGGATTCGAGCACCTTCTTGAGCGGTATGACTGCTATTTTTTCCTTCATCAATACTGCCGCTACGCAAAATAAATTCCACTAAGCTTCTTACGGCGATTTTTTTTATGGACACGTTCTCACCTCTTTTCGTGCCTTTTCACAATAGAAGATTTTTTGCTTGTCGTCAAGTAGTCTCTTTCTATACTAAAAAAATTTCATTATGCCTACTAAAGTATACCAATCTCTCAATCTTTGTCCTTTCTAGTATTCAACAATTAAGTTGATTTCTTATAGGCCTTTAGTTCCAATCTTCAGTTGCTGTAGCTTGTAGGAATAAAAAACAGTCGAACCCCACTTTTTTACTATTTTCATGTATAATGTAAAAGAATGTTAGGAGGGAAAACATGATCCATATTGAAGGACTCGTGACAGGTGCAGCGCAAGAAAACTGCTACCTAGTTTATAATCAAAACAACTTGCTGATTGTTGATCCAGGGTCAGAGGGTGATCGTATTGCAAACGAAATAAAACGAACTGGTCGCAAGCCCGTAGCTATTTTATTGACTCACACTCACTATGATCATATTGGTGCAGTAGAGCAATTACGTAATTTATACAAGGTGCCGGTGTATGTGAGTGCTTTAGAACAAGAATGGTTAGGCAACCCAATCTACAACCTTTCAGGATTAGACAGCCATCGAAATATGCCTGATCTGATTGTGCAGCCAGCTGAATATGAATTTGAATTAAAAAAATATGAAATTGGTGGAATGACCTTTGAAGTTGTTCCAACACCTGGTCACTCAATTGGTAGTGTCAGCTTTATCTTTGACGATTTTGTTGTGGTTGGCGATGCTTTATTTAAAGGGAGTATCGGCCGAACTGATCTTTATACAGGTGATCTGCAGCAATTGCTATACAGTATCAAGACCTATCTATTCACTTTGCCTAGAGAGTTGCCTGCTTATCCAGGACATGGCGAAGCAACCACGATAGGACATGAAATAGATACAAATCCTTTCTTTAATTAAAAAATGGAGGTAATAAGATGAAAGAGACAAATCTTTATATTGTACGTCATGGGAAAACAATGTTTAACACTTTAGAACGTGTACAAGGCTGGTGTGATACACCGTTAACACCGACTGGACGAGATGGTATTCAATATGTTGGTTTAGGTTTACAAGATACTAAATTTGAAGAAGCTTATTCAAGTGATTCTGGTCGTGCGATTGAAACAATGCGTATTCTACTCGGTGAGCATCCAGATGGCAAAGACTTGCCTTATCATGTGGACCCAAGGATTCGTGAATGGTGCTTTGGCTCATTAGAAGGTGCTTACGATGCTGAGATGTGGGGTGTTCTTCCCCGTGTTTTAAACTTCAAGACAGAGGATGACCTATTCGCTACCGAAGTTACTTTTAAGGAAATCGCTGATGCTGTTGTAGGTGCGGATACTGCTAACTGGGCAGAACCTTATGAAAAGCTAAGAGCTCGTGTTTGGAATGGATTCGAAGACATTGCTCAACGTCGTGAAAAAGACGGAGGAGGAAATGTTTTAATCGTATCTCATGGTCTAACGATTGCTTTCTTATTAAGCTTGATTGACAGTAAACAGCCTGTACGTGCTAATCTGTTGAACGGTAGCATCAACCGTGTGAAGTATCAGGATGGTAAATTTACTATTCGTGCCATTAACGATATCAGCTACCTTGAACGTGGTAAAACGATTGCTGATAAGGCAAATGATTAATTAATACTTCGTTACAGGAGCCGATTTGGTTCCTGTTTTTGTGTTTTTAAGAGAAATATTTTCAATAAATGAAGGAATCTTAAAAAAACCTTTCTTTTATTTCAATGGTTTTTCAGGTAATGAAACGGTATACTTATCTATGTCATTAATCAGAAAGGAATAAATACATGCTTATTAATATTTTCAAAGCAATTATACTCGGTATTGTCGAAGGTATCACCGAATGGCTGCCGATCTCTTCAACAGGACATTTGATTTTGGTGGATGAATTCATCAAAATGGACGTTAGTCCTGCATTTACTGAAATGTTCAATGTTGTAATTCAATTAGGAGCTATTTTAGCCGTTGTCGTTCTATTCTTTGACAAATTGAATCCCTTTTCTGGCAAGAAAAATCAAGTAGAGAAAACTGAAACCTGGACTCTGTGGTCAAAGGTTGTCGTTGCTTGTATCCCAGCTGCTGTTCTCGGCTTGCTGCTGGATGACTTTCTTGATGCACATTTCCACAAATTCCTACCGGTTGCGATTATGCTGATTGTCTACGGGATTGCTTTTATTGTAGTAGAACGCCACAATAAAACGAAAACGCCGAAATGTACTAGCTTGAATGACTTTACTTATAAAGCAGCTCTAATCGTCGGTTTTTTCCAAGTCTTGTCATTGGTTCCTGGCACTTCTCGCTCTGGAGCAACTATTCTAGGCGCGATTCTAATCGGATCCTCACGCTTTGTTGCGACTGAATTCTCATTCTTCTTAGGAATTCCTGTTATGTTTGGTGCTAGCGGTTTGAAGATCCTCAAATTCTTAATGAATGGCAACTCTTTTGATTTTGCTCAAATTATCATTTTGCTAGTGGGCATGGCGACAGCCTTTGCTGTTTCGATTGTAGCTATCAAATTCTTATTGGATTATATTAAACGCAATGACTTCACCATCTTCGGTTGGTACCGAATTATTCTAGGAATCATTTTAATCGGCTACTGGCTAATAGCCATGTAAAATAATTGCTGCAAACATTCACTGTTTGCAGTTTTTTTATTCTGTTTTTCAACTAATTTAGTTTAGAATAATTATACCTCTTGTTCTTTTATAAATCCTGAATTACGCCCCTTTTCTAATTGATAATTACTTTCATTCTCAATTGGCTATTTTTATTATCAATTAGCATTTAGATATGCTAGGATAAAGTAGAGAGGAGGATGAAAAATGAGTAAAGAAGAAAAACAAGCGTTTCTCTCTACCCTTTTCTGTCTTATTTTACTAATTTTCGGCAAAATGATCGAAATGACTAACATGACTTATTATCCAATCTTGTACGTGGCTGCTATCGTATTGGGCGGATGGAAACAAACAACTGAAGGTATTTTAGAATTATGGAATGATCGTACGTTAAATGTTGACTTATTGATGGCATTAGCTGCGATTGGTGCCTGCTTAATTGGTAATTGGTTTGAGGGTGCTATGCTGACCTTTATTTTCTGTCTGAGTGGTGCATTAGAAGAATATGCGACAAATAAAAGTACGAAGGAAATTACTGCATTGATGAATTTGTCACCAACTAAAGCCGTTCGAATCTCTGAGACAGGTGAACAGATTGAAGTGGATGTAAGCGAGCTGCAGGTAGATGACTTGGTCTTTGTAGCAAAAGGAAGTGCGATTCCTATCGATGGAATTTTATTAAATCACAGTACTACAATTGATGAATCAGCTATTTCTGGCGAATCGGTTCCAGTTGAAAAGGAACCCAACGATGATGTTTTTGGCGGAACAATCAATACAGGGAATGCATTTAAAATGAAGGTGACCAAAACTAGTGACGAGACCTTATTCGCTCAAATCATCAAGTTAGTTGAACATGCTCAAAACGAACAAAGTGAAACAGCTGGTTTTATAGGAAAAATTGAGAATGTCTATGTAAAAGTTGTTTTAATTGCTGTGCCTCTGATGATTTTGCTTACTTACTTTTTGATTGGGTGGAGTTTTCAAGAGAGCTTTTATCGAGGGATGGTTTTACTAGTAGTAGCTTCTCCTTGTGCCTTAGTTGCTTCGGCTACTCCAGCTACACTTTCAGCCATCTCCAACGGTGCGAAAAAAGGAGTGCTTTTTAAATCAGGGAAAGAACTGGAACGTTTAGCAGATTTGCGAGCAATTTCTTTTGATAAAACGGGAACGTTGACTCGTGGCAAGCCAAGAGTAACCGACTATAAACAATTAATCGAAGATCCAATGATTCCAAGGATGTTGGTCTCTATGGAATCTCATTCAACGCATCCTCTTGCTCTAGCTATCCTTCAATTTTTCCACGCAGAAGAACGTATTACCGAACTTCGCGTAGAAGAAAAAGCGGGAACAGGATTAGAAACAGTTTACGGAGGCTCAACTTGGAAGCTCGGAAAGCATGCTTACCAGAGAGGATCAACAGCGGAAGCAGCAATTGAACAATTAAGAGATGACGGTAAAACAGTCATCTTTCTTTCAAAAGATGATCATTTGGTTGCTCTGCTTGGATTAATTGATCTGCCTAAATCTGGCACAGAAAATGTTATTGCTTACTTTAAGGAGCAGAATATCCATACGATCATGTTAACTGGCGATAATGAGGGTTCAGCCGCTTATGTAGCAGAAGCAACAGGTATCGATGATTACCACGCGAACTGTCTGCCTGCTGAAAAAACTGAATTTATTCAAAGGCAAAAAGAAGAATATGGAGTAAATGCTATGGTCGGAGATGGAATCAATGATGCGCCAGCCTTAGCTACAGCTACAATAGGTGTTGCTATGGGTCAAGGAACTGATGTGGCCATGGATGTTTCTGATATTGTACTGATCAAGAACGATTTAGAGAAATTAGCTTACAGCCATCGACTAGCAAAGAAACTAAAACGAGTAGTAAAACAGAATATTGTCTTTTCGTTAACAGTGATTGCTCTTTTGATCATCAGTAACTTTACACAATTCTTAAGTTTGCCTTTAGGCGTTGTGGGACATGAAGGAAGCACTATTTTGGTCATTTTTAATGGTTTGCGGCTGTTACTACCGTTAAAAGAAGTAGTTCACTCTGACCGTTCGCAAAATTGTAATGATTGTCCGTTGTATCAGTCCAATCATTCTCATTGATCTTTTCTGTTAAGGAAAAAAACTTGTCACGATTTTATTGCATTGCGACAAGGCTTTATGTATAATGAGTAATGTTGAATTGTACGGATTTTCCGTATAAGACTGAATTCGGAGGTGAAACCCATGCCAAACATTGAATCTGCAATTAAACGTGTACGCACAAGCGAAAACGCAAGTGCAAAAAACTCTTCACAAATGAGCGCAATGCGCACAACTATCAAGAAATTTGAAGAAGCTGTGGCAGCAGGAGCTGAAAATACTAACGAGCTTCATAAAGCAGCTGTAAAAGCAATTGATATGGCTGAATCAAAAGGATTGATCCATAAAAACAAAGCAAACCGCGACAAAGCACGCTTAGCACGTGAATTAGCTAAATAATAAAAACCGATCATTTTGATCGGTTTTTTTATTTGATTTTAGCAGTCGTTTTGAGTATAAATAGCTGAAAAGCCAGCTCCTTATCCAATTGACCGATTTTTACTTGATAATCATTTTCTACCAGCTGATCATACATATCTGATAAAACAGTTAAAGGAAATTTGGCTACTTGCTGCATCGCCAGTTTGATTCGATAAGGATGAATTCCTAATGTTTCAGCAATATTAGCCTGCTGATAGCCAATCTTTTGTAGAATTTTCGTTTGCAGCAGCAAGCGAACCTGACCGATTAAAATAGCATTCAATTTGATTGTTTCTTCTCCTTGAATATGCAATTCTTCGTAAGTCTGATAGGCTTTCGCAGCATTACCTTTCAGTACCTGTTCTGTCAGTTCAAAAACGTTATGCTCTAGTGTTTTTGGAACTAAATCCTCTACTTGCTGCAGCGTAATTGTTCCGCCCTCTCCAACAAACAGCAATAGCTTATTTAATTCATTCATCGCCTTTGACAAATCAAAGTCCGTCAATCGTAGAAATAAATCAAACGCCTCACGTGATATCTTAACACCTTCGTTTCCGATATAACGCTGCAGAAAATTACGCAAATCTCCTTCTTGCAGTGGTGCAGCATCAATTATTAATGCCTGTTTTTTTAAGACTTTAGTAATTTTTTTACGAGCATCTAATTTAGGATAGCTGGCCCAAATAACCAAGATAGTCGAATCCAATGGTGTTTTCAAGTAATTTAGCAGTGCATCGATATCCTGTTCTGGTGCAGAATTCTTCTTCTCACCAGTTAAGAAGTAAGGTTTCTCAATAAAAACCATCCGATAGTCTCCAAAAAAGGGCATAGATTCGGCTTCTCCCACGACTTGGTCCAAAGTATTCTCTTCCATATCAAAGGACATGAAGTTTAATTCCTCCAAATCATCTGCTCTCATCCGCTCCATGAAGGCTCGACGTAATTCCTGCTGAAGATAATCCTCTGTTCCTGTAATTAGATAAATCGGCTGCAACGCTTGGCTACGAATGGCTTGAAGTGCTTCTTGTGTATTCATGGCTTTCCTCCCGCTGTTTTATGCTACCACGATTATTCCAGAAAAGCTATCATGGTTTTTAAATTTTTTTCTTTGCTGAAAGGCTGCCATTCGTAGTAGATCATTCCTTGTTGATCGGTTCTATAGATTGCCGTTTTTGATTCTGATAATGTCGCTAACGTTTCCGGCACTGGATGACCATACCGATTATTTTTCCCGACGGAAATAATCGCGCTTTCTGGCTGAAGTTGATGTAAGAGTTCAGGGCTTGTGGAGGTATTACTGCCATGGTGTCCTACCTTGAAAATATCTGCCTTAAGTTGAGGATACAGTTTAAGCAAAGTGGCCTCTCCCTCTTTTTCCAAGTCTCCAGTTAACAAAAAACTTTTTTCTGGAACAGAAAAATAGGTGACCAGTGAGTCATTGTTGCTACCATCACTGCTTTCAGGCGAAAGGATAGATATCTTTAATTTTTTTCCGATCACGTCTCCCCTTTTGATTAGATGAATTTTTGGTTGATGACTCATTCTATTAAGTATGGGGAGAATATCCTGTTCTGATCCCTTGCCAATATATAAATTCTTTACTATCAGTTTTTCTGTTACGTTTAACAGCTCTCCCATGTGATCTGCATCGTTGTGTGTAATAATTAGGTGATCGATAGACTTATAACCTTCTCCCTTTATAAAGGGTAAAATAGTATAATCAGAGAGTGATTTGTTTTGTCGCTTTTGCCATTTCTCTTGCTTGAAGATCAATCGCCCACCGGTATCAATTAGAAAGGTTTCTCCATGAAAGGGTAGTTTAATAAAAATACTGTCTCCTTGTCCCACATCAATAAAGGCTACTAGACCACGACTAGAAAAGGGAATAGACAGAACTAAACAAACAATCAAAATTATTAGCTTCAAAATAGTTTGTCGCTTTTTTAGTTGATGAATCAATCCTAACACCAATAAAATCAACAGCATTAACAGAAGAAAACTTGGCTTGCCAATTACTATAGGCGGTATGTTGCCAAAAAGCAGGGCTTTTTCCAGCAGAATAAAAATATCTTCGAATAGGCGTAAAAGAACAGTAGGCAATGGAAACAGAAAACTAGCAAAAAATAAGCACAAGCTTCCAGGTAAAATTAGCCAATTGAAAATCGGCAATAACAATAAAGTAAAGAATCCTGCAACCAATGACCATTCAGAAAACTCAAACAGCAATAATGGAAACGCTAAAAAAGGAAACAACAGACTCTGTAGCCAACGATTGTCCGATAAATGAGGTAGATACAATAATAAAAACGAGAAGAACAAACTCAATCGGCCACCAATTGAGTAAAATACTAGTGGTCGCCACAGCAGCAAAAGCAGTAGCATAATTCCCCATCGATCCAATCCTGAAATTTTCCAGCCAAAAGTCAAACAAGCCATGCCAATAAGGTAGCTAAATACTGCTCGTAAAATACTGGCTCCCCCTCCACATAAGAAAATGATCGCCAAGCCAGCTAAAGTCAAAATAGCTAGGCGAGATTCTCGCACCAGTTTGCACCGAATCAGCAATAGATGTAAGCCGCCTAAATAAAACTGAATGTGCAAACCGGACAAAGTAAACAAATGCAACAAACCACTTAATTGGTAACCTACGGTAAATTCTTCAAAATTCTCATCCTTGTGGCCCACTACCAATGCATTTAAATAACTGGCTAATCGTTCAGGAAAAACCTTGCCAGTATGAAAAATCAAATAATAGCGTATCTTAGCGAATGAGAAACTGTCAGTACGTTTCGTGTCCAGCGAATCAGCTTGTATGTTTCCTGCGATTCCTAAACTTCGATCATTTTGCCAGCCATTATATCCATGTAAATTACGAGCGGGATCGGCTTCAGAAAAGCTGCCGCTTACTAAAACATGTTCAGGTGGTTGTTCTTGTAGCCAAATTTGTTGCTCTTCTTGGCTTTTTAGCCGATAGTAAACTCGGTATTTTCCAGTTTTGTCTTTGCTTATAAAACGTAGCGAGTTCCCTTCAACTCTTGTTGTATCAGCCAAAACTTTTAGTACTTTCGTCTCTACTTTTTCTGACAGGGGTTGAAAGCTTTGTACATAGCAATAGGTTCTAATACCCACAAAAAAGCTGCACAAAACAGTCATAGCTAATAGCTTATGATTGTTCATGCAGCAGATTCTAATCAATAATACAACTAAAAATAAAATTAACAACCAATGAATCTGGTAGAATAAACTCCCAATTAAGGCAGCCGTTAAAATCGGTAGAATATAGTAATTCTTCACGCTTACTCTTCAGGAAAGACGGCAGCATCTTCTCCTAATTGCAGTTTGGCAAAATATTTGCTTTCAAGGTGGACCTGATGCGCACTAGCACCCACCTGACTAATTAATTCTACGGCGTAAGGATCATTACGATAGTCTTTCAAGTAATGAATTTTTTTGATTCCTGCTTGTAACAATGCTTTCGTACAGTGTAAACAAGGAAAATGCGTTACATAAACCTCAGCTTGATCTGTAGCAATTCCTAACTTTGCACACTGCAAAAGAGCATTCATCTCAGCATGGATCGTACGAATACAATGGCCATCGACAACGTAACAATCTTCATCGATACAGTGAACATCGCCACTTACAGAACCGTTGTAGCCTCCAGCAATAATCCGCTTGTCGCGAACAATAGTAGCACCAACTTCTAAACGCGTACAGGTACTGCGCAAAGATAGTAAAACTGCTTGTGCCATAAAATATTGGTCCCATGGAATTCTTTCAATGGTCAATTTCTTCTTCCTCTCCTGTTTCTTTCTTATATTGTAATCGAGTTACGTAATTTTTCAAGCGTCTTTTGACCGATCCCCGAAACATTCATCAAATCTTCCACCGATTGAAAGCTGCCGTTTTCTTCTCGGTAATGAATGATATCTTGGGCTCGTTTTTCACCGATTCCAGATAATTGTTGCAATTGTGTAGCATCTGCTGTATTGATATTGATTTTTTCTATCGCTGCATCACTAGTCGTTGATTGGGGTGAGTCCGGAATTTTATCTGTCGCTTGCTGCACGACAGGAATTTCTTCTCCATTTTTTGGGATATAAATAATTTCTTGATCGGCCAAAAGTTTCGCTAAATTCACTTGATTCTGATCTGCTTCATCAGTAAAACCTCCGGCCAGTTCAATTACATCCATTAACCGCATCCCCTCTTTAATTCGGTACATTCCTGGTTGCTGAATTGCCCCCTTTAAATCAACAAACCATTCTGAATGTTCTTGGCTGCTGCTTACAGTTGTACTAGTCTCTTCAGTTGAAAATAGGATTTCTTCGCGAATTGTCTCTTGCGAGGGACGTAGGACAATCCATAGTAAAACAAACAGCAATATACCTCCAACTGCGAGGATCGCCATTTTCTTTTGCTGCTGCTCAATTCTCACGCAATTCCTCCTCTCTGTTTTTAAGTTACGCAAGAAAAGGAAAAATCTTTTTAAAAAGAAGATTTTTCCTACTTAATCTTATTAAAATGAATCACCCTGTACGATCTCAGTAACAACTCAAAGGTGTTTGATTATACTGACTGAGGAATGTGAGTAAAAGTCTGGCTGGACAGACTAGGCTTAATATTTTAATGCATTTTGAATCATTGGTGCCAACTTTTTTTCAAAGATAAAAAACGTAGCTATGACACTTTTGTCATAACTACGTTTATCTTACTTCATTTTTTCTAAGTAGTCCAAAGCATCCTGCACCGTTTTTACTGGAACAACTTTCATGTCTGTTCCTAATTTTTTAGCTGCTGCTTTAGCTTCTTGGTAATTCGTTTTTATATCTGGTTGAACTTCCTTCATTTCATCAGTAATTTCATCATCAGGGGCAAAGAAAACTTTCGTGCCGCTTTCGACTGCACTAGCTACCTTCTTGTCAATGCCGCCAATGCGACCAACCGTACCTTCAGAGTTAATTGTACCTGTTCCAGCGATTTTTTCGCCATGGCGGATGTCTTTACCTACTAGCTGTTCGTAAATTTCTAAAGTAAACATCAATCCAGCTGAAGGTCCACCAATATTGCCAGCATTGATGTCAATATTCTCATCCGACTTTATTTCTGTATGATCGGTTAAAGTAATTCCGATTCCCGGTTTTTTATCGCTTGGCAATTCAATCAACTTTTCAGTTGCTTCTTTGGTTTCACCATTATGAGTATAAGTAATCGTTACTTCTTGACCGACTTTTTGACTCTTCACATATTCCATAAATTTTTCACTGCTTGTAAAACTTTGATTATCCACCTTGGTCACGGTGTCTCCAACACTAACTTTATCAGCAAAATTAGATGTTTTTTCCACTCCTAATACATAGACCCCTTTGTATTCTAATTTGTAGGGCTTGTCAGCCAACTTTAGAGCTTGCTCAATCGCTGCATTTTGCGAAGACTCCATGTAAAACTGTTGCATTTGTTCATATTCTTCATTTGAAGATCCACCAGTCAATTCCTCGGCAGAGACTACTTCCTCAAAAGGTTTAAAATTAGCCACTAGTGCTCTAAAAGCTGTCGCACGTCTGATACCTACCGAAGTCAAACTAAAAGACCCATCCTGTTTATCCTTTTGATCATTCACCGTAATGAGTTCTTTCAAATCAATTGTTTCACCGGGTTGTTCTACGTAATAAGGAATTGGAACAATCATACACGCTGCAAAAACTAGAATTCCAAAGAGAGTCAGCAGCTTTTTTATAGGTGCTTTTTTATTTTTCAAATTTTTCACGCTTCTTTTCTAAGGCTTCATAAACTGGTTTGGGAAGGTATTCCTTCACATTACCATCAAATATCATGATTTCCTTTAATATACTGGAGCTAACATGGCTGTACTTAGGTGACGCAAGTAAAAAAACACTTTCTAACCGTGAATCTAAATGTGAATTCATAAGAGCAATTTCTTTCTCGTACTCGTAATCTTTTATACTGCGAATACCTCTAAGTAAAAACCTCGCATCTAAATCTTCAGCGACTTCAACAGTCAGCTTACGGGCTTGAGTGATTACCCGAACATTTTCAATATGAGCAACTGATTCTTTAACCAGAGCTAGTCTTTCTTCAACCGTAAATAAACTTTTTTTACTTGTATTTACGAATATGCCAATGATCAATTCATCAAACAGTCGGGCACCTCGCTCAATAGTGTCTAAATGGCCCATCGTTAATGGATCAAAACTTCCTGGAAAAAGAGCAATTCGCTTCATTTATTCAGCCTCCCAATCATAAATTGTTACTGCACTTAAACCATAAAGCTGCCGTTTTCTTTGAATAAATTGTTCTATTCTTTCAGGCAGTTCAATACCCTTGTCGGTTTCGCAAATAACAATCGCCTCCGGAGCTACTAACCCTGCTTGAGCTAAAACAGTCAGTTGTTTAATGATCTCTTGTTCAGCGTAGGGTGGATCTAACAAGATTAAGTCGAAGGTAATGTCTTTATCTATTAATTGCTGAATCGCTTTATTTGCCGGCATTTGCATCAGATGAAAGCTGGCCTCTTCTTTCGTCATAGCTACATTTTCTTTGATGACTTCCATAGCTCGGAAATTCTTTTCTACTAAGAAGGCTTGATCCATCCCACGGGACACTGCTTCGATTGCTAATGACCCACTCCCTGCAAAAAGATCCAGCACATTACCGCCAGAAAAATAAGGCCCAGTCATGTTAAACATGGCACCTTTCACTTTATCGGTTGTCGGTCGGGTTGTTTTACCTGGCAAAGTCTTCAATTTTCGACCGCCAAACTCTCCTGCTACCACTCGCATAATTGGGTATCCTTTCTCTTATTGTAAGAATCCTTACTCATCAGACTAAATAGAATCGTTGATTCCTACTATTTCGCAAATCTGTTATTCATTATAGAAGAAAAAGATGAAAAATGTTTGATCAAATCAGACATTTTTCATCTTTTTTAAACTGTCTCAGCCAATCGGATTTTCGTATTTGCTTCTACTACATCTAATTCTTCTTCTTCTTTTACCTGATAAGCCGCTTTTGTACCAATACGATCTGCGAAGTTCATCTCAACGTCAGGACGGTAAGATCGTTCAACCTGCCGAACGAAGTGAAGTGCTTGGAGCTTTTCTTCAGATTCTTCTAAAGCTTCTTCATTCACATATAGCACTACATATTTCATCTTACGTGATACATAGTGAATTAAGCCATAACGTTTCAACGTCTTCAATTGTTTAAGGGAATAAACCCAAACAACAATTCCGCGTCTTTTTTGTACTGTAAATTCTGTATTATCCATGACAGTTCCCCTTACAATGATGATTGCCTGTTTCAAAAAAAGGATTTCCTGCGTCGACCTTAATCTCTGGTGAAACTGTTTGAGCAAGTGTCTGACTAATTTCATCCAATAAAGTTTGTAAATCAGTTTCAGCTACTCGAAATTGTGCCACATTTTCATTAAAATCTAAAGCACGTTTTGCACGCCGAGCACTTTTTTGTTTCTCTAGATAATCTGGCGCGAAATCCCCGTAATCAGCCACTCGTTCAAAGCGTTCCTTTTCTCGTAAAAACTCTTGCTTCAGCCGCTTAACTTCTGGACAACTATCCATTTGCTGTTTTTTTGCTAAATAATTTTTAAACACCTGACTAGTTTTAACACAGTCTATCAAACGGTGGGTTTGATCCTCCAAGGAAAATAATGCCTCATCTATAATCAATGTTATTCACTTTCCTTCGTTTGTTCTGGTTCCTGTAACAAGACTAGCACATTTTGCTGGTTAAATGCAATGCTTAACTGGTAATCAGTCTCTTCAGAAAAGCGGTCAGCCCAACGTTCCTGACTAATCCATTCAAATAGACTGAACCAAGGATCAATAACCGGAGAATAGAATAGCCCCGCTTCTTGATTTACTTGTTGATTTTTAGCTAATTTTTGAAATTCCTTATCACTTAGTGTAAATGAAAGATTACCTGCTCGTGCTTCGGCAGAAGTAGCCCATTCGTCTTGGCGACTTCGGGAAAGTACACTTTGCGGTTGTTCTAGAAAGTTATCCAACATGTTTTTACCTTCAGTCACTGTTGTTGTACTGATACTGAAAGGTGTTAAATCTTTAAGAGAGCGATACGTATTAATCGCGTCAAACAGTTGCTGCTCCTTTTGTTGATTGACCTGCACCCAGTCAAAGTTGTTTTCCTGAGCCTGAAAAGATAGCGGATTTCCACTATGAATTCGATAAGGCATAACGCGAAGCAAAGTTTCAATATCCAAATAAGACACTGCAAAAAGTTCCTCGTTTGTTCCATCAAAGAACGGAATTGCAAAGGTGCCATTATCAAAAGCAATCAAGGGTCGAAAGCGCATATCATCTTCGGTCAATTCAATATCAATTGGCTCATCGTTGTAATTCACTGCAAAATTAGAAGACAGTGTCATTTGTTCTGCCAAGTCACTGTTGGACATACCGAAAATAAATGGAGAGTTTGTGTTCTCTTGACCAATAACTTTAATCGCAGTAATATTGCCATCAACCACGTTGACCTGAAGAGATCCGCCTTCAATCGGATACGTCCGAATTTCAAACAAAAATCCGCTTGATTCAATTTTTGTTGGAGACCCTAAATCAGGTTCAATTTCACTAACAGGTAAACCAACATACTGAGCGCAGCCAGCCGTTGCTACAGTCTCATGTTTGAGAGAATTACGTTTAGCCGGTCGACTGGAAGGCTCGACCGGCGTATTCGTGGTATTAGGTGGAAAGAGTATCGGCTGCACATAATACCCGATCAAAACGATGATTAAGATACTAATGAAACCAAGAGCTCTTTTCACTTTTCTACACTCCTATTTTTCTTTTACTTCAATTAATAAATCACCTGAAGAGATACTTTCTTCCTCTTCAACATAAATATGCTCAACTTCTCCGTCAAAACGGGCATCAATAGAGGTTTCCATCTTCATGGCTTCAGTAACCATCAATGGTTGTCCTTTTTCAACATGCTCGCCTTTTTTAACTAAAACCTTCAAAACAGAACCAGACATCGTTGCCCCAATCTGTTCGCGATTGGTAGGTTCAGCTTTGCGTTTTGTTTGAACAGAACTCTTAATAGAAGAGTCCTTCACATTAATTTCACGACGTTGTCCGTTCAAGTTGAAGAACAAGGTGCGATTTCCTTCAATGTCAGCTTCACCTATTTCATCCAGACGAATAATCAACATTTTACCTTTTTCAATCTGAACGCTGATCGTTTCCCCTAGACGCATACCAGCAAAGAACGTTGGTGTATCTAATAAGGTTACATCGCCAAATTGGGCGTAAGATTTTTGATAATCCAAGAATACCTGTGGATACATTAAGTAGCTTAACACATCCGTCTTGCTTGGTTCAAATCCTATTAACTCAGCTAGCTCAGCCTTTACTTTTTCAAAATCAACTGGTGCTGCTGAAGCTCCTGGACGTTCCGTTAGGGCTGGTCGTCCTTGCAAGATGATCTTTTGCAGCTTCTCTGGGAAACCGCCTGTTGGTTGCCCTAAATCACCTTGGAACAAACTGATAACAGAGTCTGGGTAACTTAATTCATCACCACGATCATAGATATCTTGTTCTGTCAGATTATTTTGCACCATAAACAAGGCCATATCTCCGACAACTTTAGACGATGGAGTAACTTTAACGATATCACCAAACATCATGTTAACTGTATGATAAACATCCTTAATTTCATCCCAGCGATCTCCTAAGCCAACTGCTTTAGCTTGCTGCTGCAGGTTAGAATATTGTCCACCAGGCATTTCATGCTGATACACCTCTGTTTGAGCAGCTACGATTCCATTTTCAAAACTGCGATAGTAAGGACGTACATCTTCCCAATAATGATTCAATTGCTGAACATTCGCTAAATCAATATCTGGAGTGCGGCCGCCATTTTGTAAAGCATAGTATAAACTACTCATACTTGGTTGGCTAGTCGCACCACTCATGGCACTCATAGCCACATCCACAATGTCCACTCCAGCTTTGACTGCTGCTGAGCAGGTAATAATCCCATTACCAGCTGTATCATGAGTATGCAAGTGAATTGGAAGATCTGTTGTTTCCTTCAGTTCGCTAATTAAGCGATAAGCAGCTTGAGGCTTAAGCAACCCTGCCATATCTTTGATTGCAATGATATGTGCACCGGCCTCTTCCAAAGCCTTTGCCATATCTTTATAATATTGAACGTTGTATTTCGGACGATTTGGATCTAAGATATCACCAGTATAACAAATTGCCGCTTCAGCAATTTTACCTGAATCACGAACAACTTGAATACTTTTTTCCATTTGCGGCAACCAGTTCAAGCTGTCGAAAATACGGAAAACATCAACA
The DNA here is from genome assembly GCF_050499065.1 of Enterococcus sp. AZ071. Classification (NCBI taxonomy): domain Bacteria; kingdom Bacillati; phylum Bacillota; class Bacilli; order Lactobacillales; family Enterococcaceae; genus Enterococcus; species Enterococcus sp. AZ071. The sequence goes on along the minus strand of NZ_JBIPAS010000001.1, from coordinate 882,344 downwards.
CCGTTATGAGCCGCCTCTTTAATAAATTCCTCGATTACATTATCAGGGTAGTTCGAATATCCTACCGCATTAGAACCACGGAACAACATTTGCAGCAAAGTATTTGGCATCGCTTTGCGTAATAATTTCAATCGTTTCCAAGGATCTTCACTCAGGAAACGGTAAGCCACGTCGAAGGTTGCCCCACCCCACATTTCGCTAGAGAATAGCTCTGGGAGAGCATCACCAGTTGCTTTTGCAATTTTTACGAAATCATTGGTACGAACTCGTGTTGCCAACAAACTTTGGTGAGCATCACGGAATGTAGTATCTGTTAACAGAACATTTTCCTGCTGCTTCACCCAACTAGCGACTGCTTCAGGACCTTTAGTATCAAGAATTTGTTTTGCTGTTTCAATTTCCTTAATTTCAAGATTTTTAGGCATACGAGGAGCTTCGAAGAAACGTTTCTCTTGTTTTTCGATTCCTGGGAAGCCGTTAACTGTAATTTCAGAGATATAACGCATGGTTTTGTTGCCGCGGTCTCTTACTCTTGGAAATTCAAATAGTTCTGGAGTGTTATCAATGAACGTTGTTTTCGCATCACCACTTTGGAATAATGGATGACTAATAACGTTATGCATAAACGGAACATTCGTTTTAACACCACGAATACGAAATTCGCGCAGACAACGCTGCATTTTCTGAATTGTTTGATCAAAGGTCAAGGCATGGGTACATACTTTGACCAATAATGAATCAAAGTGCGGTGTAACTACGGCACCAGCATAAGCGTTTCCAACATCAAGACGTACGCCAAATCCACCTGGAGAACGATACGTATCGATCTTACCAGTATCAGGCATAAAGCCGTTTAATGGGTCTTCCGTTGTAATACGGCATTGGATTGCAGAACCATTCATCTCAATATCTTCTTGTTGAGGTAAGCCAATGTCATTGTGCAAATCCTGCCCTTGAGCAATTAGTAATTGTGTTGTAACAATATCTACACCTGTGATCATTTCAGTAATCGTATGTTCCACTTGAACCCGCGGGTTTACTTCAATGAAATAGAACCCATCATCTTCAACTAAGAACTCAACTGTCCCAGCATTAATATAACCAACATGCTTCATCAACTGAACAGCGGCGTCACAAATTTCTTTTCGTTGTGCGTCACTCAATGAAAGACAGGGAGCAACCTCAACAACCTTTTGGTGACGACGTTGGACTGAACAGTCGCGTTCAAATAAATGCAGCACATTCCCATGACTGTCTCCTAAAATTTGAACCTCGATATGTTTTGGATTGCCAATGTATTTTTCAACGTATACCTCGTCGCTGCCGAACGCTGCTTTAGCTTCACTTTTTGCCCGTTCATAGCCTTCTCTAGCTTCTTTCTCATCGTGAGCAACCCGCATACCACGACCGCCGCCGCCTAATGCTGCTTTGATCATGATAGGATAGCCATGAGAATTACCAAAAGCTAAAATATCTTCAATTGTTTTAACTGGGCCATCTGAACCAGGAATTGAAGAAATCCCCGCTTCTAAGGCAGCAGTTTTAGCTTTAATTTTATCACCAAAAATATCTAGGTGATGCAAAGAAGGGCCAACAAAAACAAGTCCTTCTTCTTTACAACGTTTGGCAAACTCAAGGTTTTCAGATAAAAATCCATATCCCGGATGGATTGCATCTGCACCAGCTTCCTTAGCAACACGAATAATGTCCTCAATATCTAAATACGCATCAATCGGCTTCTTGCCTTGTCCCACCAAATAAGCTTCATCTGCTTTAAAGCGATGGACTGAATAAGTATCCTCTTCAGCAAAAATTCCGACTGTTTTAATATTTAATTCGCTGCAAGCACGGAAGATTCTTGTTGCGATTTCACCACGATTGGCCACCAAAACTTTTTTCATTAACTTCACTCCTGACTTTTCAAATATTCATATTCTATTGCAAGCTTAGTCCGTTTCTCATCTGCACTAATATTAAGTGCAAAAGCAACACCAACAGACAAAACTAATAGGCTGTTTCCGCCCTGACTTAAAAACGGGAAGGTAATCCCAGTCAACGGAATCAAACCTAGCAAACCACCAAGATTAATAAACACCTGTAATAAAAATAGGCTTCCGATACCAATACAAATCAGCGAATTGAATGGTTTCTTCGACCGGATACCCACGAGAAAGATTCGTATAATCATAAAGATCAAAAGACCTAAAATGACTAAGGCACCAATTAATCCGACCTCTTCTGCAACAATCGCAAAAATAAAGTCAGTATGAGCTTCACTTAAAAAGCCTTTCTTTTCAATACTATTACCTAATCCACGGCCAAACCAGCCTCCGTTGAACATTGCGTAGTAACCATTAACCAGTTGATGGCCTTGATTCAATTCATCCATAAAAGGATTTTTGAAAACCTCAAACCGACTAACGATATATTGAAAACGCGCTGGAAAAATGTACTTACCAAAGTGAATTAAGAACTCTATAGCTAAAAAACTCAGGCCAACACCTATACCACCGATAATTACCGTGTAAAACCAGTTAACTCCACTAGCCAAAAGTAAAATCAAAGCCAATAGAGTGATGATTGCGGCATTCCCCATGTCTGGTTGAATAACAACTAGAAGAACCATGAAAAACACTAAAAGTAATGGCCGCTTCATATCTCCCCAAAAGTTATCTTGAATTGTCTCCTGACGCTTAGACAAGATGTAAGATAAATACCAAACCACCATAATCTTTAAATACTCAGCTGGCTGCAAACTAAAACCGAAAAAATTTAGCCAGCCTTTTGCCCCGTTAATTTCCTCACCAATAAAGGGAGTAAGTATCAACAGAAGAAAAATAACTAAAGTCGAAAATACAATCAACTGTTGACTCTTCAAAACATCGGTTTTCATTTTGTACATCAGTGTAATAACAATCAAACTTAATGCCCAAAATATCGCCTGGTTAGATACGAAGGAAGTCGGATCCAAGCCTCGAACAATTTGGATATAAGAGGTGGAGCTATAAACAAAGATCAATCCTACAACCGATAAGATTAAATAGGGAATTAAAATACTATAATCTAAAAAGTGACGTTTCCTTATCTTAGACTTCGGCAAGGATTATGCCTCCTTGCTAGTTTCATTAGTTTCTTGACGGTTTTCATACAGTTCGGTATATAAACGATTCAACTCTGCTTCTAAGTCGCTTAGCATCTGTTGGCCTTCTCCTTTGTTAAGAATACCAATCCGTTCCGCGAAGAATACTTGACGTGAGAAGCCATACATCTGTGTATCAACAACTTCTTCGAAAGCCTTGCACTGAGAAATACACAAACTATTATGTTGATTTTGGATCAGCAGCTTGATGCGCTTCGCATCATCATTCAATATTTTTATGGCAAAATCAGAAGAAATAGGTTCCATTTTGCTTCCCTCCTATCCTTAGTTTCAATATTATAGCACAGAAAAAATACAAAAAGGAGAAAAAAAAGAGCATCTAAGCTTTAATTAAATTCTTTGTTCGGATTTTAGGTTTTACACAAGCTATCGATGTTACAGATTGATGACAAACACGAAAAATGCTCTGAAAACTCTTTGTGCCGCTAAAAAAAATTATATCTTCGTGGAACAAATTAAAAATGTGAAACAAATCTAACCCAATAGTTTTTCATCTTCCATTTTAAGCTACTTTAAGTTAAAATATACTTATGAATTAAAATAGCTTGAAAGGAGAACTTTTTATGATCCAAAAAGAACGGCTGCAAGTGATTATGCAGACTCTGGAAGAAAGGCAGGCGTTAAGCTTAAAGGAGATTATCCAGCTAACAGGTGCATCCAGAGATACCGCTCGTCGAGATATAGTTAAGCTTGCGGATAGAAATTTAATCCAAAGAACCTATGGCGGCATTGCCCTTCCACAATCTTTTAAGCAATTGGATGATTATTTACAGCGGAGTTCTGAGGGAAACAGCGAAAAGCAACAGCTTGCGCAAATCGCTGGAAAAATGGTCCACGACGCAAAATCCATCTATTTGGATGTGTCCACTACAATTAGTTATATTCCCCAGTACTTGGAGAATTCTACTCAATTGTTTACTGTTACAAATTCTATTGATATTGCTGATCAGCTGCTTCGGAACAGTGAGTGTGAAACACGAATGCTTGGCGGGAATTTAGACCGTGAAAAACGATGTGTAATTGGGACCAGACCCTTAATTGAAATGGAGCAATACCAATTTGATTTAGCATTTGTTAGTGTGGTAGGACTTGATTCTGAAGGAGTATATTATGCCTACGAAGAAGACATTGATATGAAAAATAAATTGCGTAAGCAAACCGCCAAATTAGTGTTGTTGGCTGATACCAGAAAAATTAACCAGGCTCATTATTTTAAAGCCTATAACTGGGATCAAGTAGATACACTTGTTACTAATAAATCTTTACCGAACGGATTAGCGGAAATTTTGGAAGAACAACATGTTACGGTGCTATATGCAGGAGGAAAAATGCATGATTAAAACAGTCTTATTTGATGTAGATGGAACTTTGCTCGATACGGAATATGCGGTTATTCAATCATTCAGAGACACATTAGCGATTGATCCAGCGATTTTGGATGAAGAGTTGCATTTCATTTTAGGTATTCCCGGAGTTAAAGCCTTGGAACGATATGCCGGATCAACTGAAGAAATCCAAAATCTTTTAGAGCTTTGGGTAAAAAACCTCAATAGTCATATGAAGAATGTACAACTGTTCCCAAACGTACTCCCCGTACTCCAAAATCTGCAGGATAGAAATTATCAACTAGGAATAGTCACCTCCAAATTGCGACCTGACATGGAGAGTACTTTGGATTCTTTTAATTTAAGAGATTACTTTACAAAAGTCGTCACCGCTTCAGATACTGAGAAGCATAAGCCTCATCCCGAACCTATTTTAAGAGCGATGGAACTCTTAAATTCTAGTCCTGAAGAAACTATTTATATTGGTGATTCCATTTATGATCTGCAAAGTGCCCACAGTAGTCAGGTATCTTTTGCTTTAGCGGGTTGGGGAGCGAAGGTACACGAAGAATTTGCTCAAGTTCATCAGTTGGTAACTCCTGAAGACTTAATCAATTATTTAGAGGGATAATTATGCGCGCAATCGAACTTTTTTTATGTCAGTTAGGAGAAGAAAGTAACACCCTTCTTACCTATTCTTCTATCACAGCTGCCGAGTATACAGTTTGGGTAGAAGAAAATACTTCTGTAAAAGAATTGCCATTAAAAGTATTTACTATTTTATGCACTCTTTCACATTTAAGCTATGATGAAGTACTTAAGCAATTAGTTAAGTATGAGCTATTAGCAGAGTAAGATCTTGGACATTTTCCAAGATCTTACTCTTTTTGTTTACATAATATTATAGAAGACAACTAAATATAGATAATTTCCTCCATGTCTATGATGAAATATTGTTTGGCTTATTTTTCTACGCAATTTACAATATATTGCAGATTGTTCCGTTGATTTTTAAAATAGTGAAACATTGCTAAAAACTGTTCCCGGTTGTCTTCCTTCAAACCATTTCTAATAATCCGTGCGGTTCCGATTAAACCTTCATCTCGAACCATTCCCCTAGGACTCATTAAAGACATCTCACCAGTTTGACTAGCAATATTTCGAAAGCCGATTTGCTGGTAAAGAGACTGCCATAACGATTTTGTCAAAGGTGCAACCCGCATGTTGATAGTCCGGCTCAACTGATCCATTTGCTCTAAATCTTCGACCTTCAAGGCAATATCATGAGTCAGTAGCTTGCCGCCAGGTTTTAAGACACGATAGTATTCCCTCAACGCTTTTTCTTTAGCCGACTGAGCTAGCATAGTCAACATCGCCTCATTTATCACCATGTCAAACGTATTATCCTCAAAAGGCAATTTCAATGCATTTCCCTGCTGCACAGTTACTTGATTCTCCAGTTTAGCCGTTTTTATTGCTGACTTTGCCTTCTCTAAAGCCTGAGAATCTAAGTCTACACCTATCATTTTACAATGGTAAGTTTGAGCTATCTCTATTAATGTCGTTCCCATGTTGCAAGCAACTTCTAAAACATAGTCATCTTTTGAAAATTGAGCCTGTTTCATCAACCAGCTGGTTGCCTCAATACCTCCTGGACGTAGTCTTGTTTTGCCAAGGCTAGCTAGAAAAGTGTGTCCGACTTTCTTATCACTCATGCTTACACACCTTTTCCGGTTTTACAACTACCAACAGCATCTGAAAAGCTTCAAGAGCATATAGGGCATGAGGAATATTGGCAGGCATGACAATAGTTTCACCTTCTTCTACCAAAAACTTTTCTTCCCCGATCGTAATTTCTACTTTACCGCTTAACAAGTTCACCATGGCATCACCAGGTGATGAATGCCCACCAATTGATTGATCTTTATCTAGGGCAAAAACAGTCATCCCCATACCTTTTCTTTGGACAAGTGTCATGCTTGCTACTTGATCTTCGGAAACAGGAACTAGTTGTGTCAGATTGATTACTTCACTTTGAGGTAATTTATTAATATAGGTCATTGATTATCTTTCCTTTCTGGTAACTCTATTTGCAAGTATTTACATTTTTCATTCGCTTGAATACTATGAAGACTGTTGGCTGGAATAGCTAATAATTCTCCTGCTTGAGCTGTCCATTTCTGTTGAAAAATTGTCACTTCGAGTTTCCCTTCCAAGATGTGCAGCAGCTTCACTAAGCCTGTTTTTTCTGAGCTGACACTCTCACCTTCATCCAGTGCATAGATGACTACTGTTGGCTCTATATTGAGCGCTTGACTAACAATCCGGCTGCGAATCTGATAGGCTGAATAATCTATCATCTCATTTAATGGTAAAAGAACCGGCTTCATTCGTTTTCCTCCTTTATCCACGAGAGCTTTTCTGCTACAATAATTTCTAGAACGATATTGAGAATCATTCTCATTGAATATATCATAGGTCTTTCATTCTGTCGGTTGCATTTGCAACAAAAAAACTATTTTTCGTAGTCTGTTCAACCAATGAGGATTTGTAGTCAAATCCGATCGCTCATTTTTTAATGAATATTTTCAGGTTTCTAGGATTCTCCTTGTAAATCCTAAATAAATCTATGAGGTAAAAACGATGCACAGTTATTTGGATATGCTCGAACAAACGACTATTTTTCGTGGATTAACTGCTAGTGAAATAATACAGGCTTTGAAATGCTTAGGTGGTGAAATTGTTGAATATGAAGGGAAGGGAACTGTTCTTACCTCAGACAATCAGACAGATTCTGTGGGAATTGTCCTAGAGGGAAGTCTTTATTTTAACAAGTTAAATATCCATGGAGAGCGTCATATTTTTACTGAGGTCAAAGCTGGAGAACTATTTGGCGAAAACTGTCTCTGGCCAAATCCTAGTGTATCCTCCTTTGAAATTGAAGTTCCTCAATTTTGTAAAGCATTGCTCATCAAAAAAGAAAAGCTCATGCATCCTGAAGCGACCACCTGTCGTTTACGGAAACAAATTATTGAGAATCTCTTTTATCTTTTACTAGTAAACAATCAAACTCTTTACCAGAAAATCGATTTGGTAACCCAAAAGAATTTGCGGGAAAGAATTCTCTATTGCTTGGATTTTCAATACCGTAAATCAGAGGAACCATTTTTTACCATTCCCTTTTCTCGCCAAGACTTTGCGGACTACCTAGGTGTAGACCGCAGTGCTCTTTCTCGTGAGCTGGCCAAAATGAAGGAAGAAAAGCTAATTGATTATAATCGCAATACCTTTGCACTATTAAATTAGAATGAAAAAAAGTTGTCCAAAGAGTTTTTTTCCACTCTTTGGACAACTTTTTGTTTGCTATTATGCTTCCACAGCTTTATTTTTCTTCGCTGCTTTTTCACGTTCTGATTTGTTCAGAATTTGTTTACGCAAACGAATGTTTTCTGGTGTAATTTCGCAATATTCATCCTCATTCAAGAATTCCAAAGATTCTTCTAGAGATAAATCACGAGGTTTTTTAATAACTGAAGTTTGGTCCTTATTAGCAGAACGAACGTTAGTCATTTGTTTTGCTTTTGTGATGTTTACACCAAGGTCTTTGTCACGACTGTTTTCACCGACGATCATTCCTTCGTAAACTTCAGTACCAGGTTCAACAAAAACAGTTCCCCGTTCTTCCACACTCATAATTGAGTAAGTGGTTGCTTTACCAGTATCAACTGAAACCAACGCACCATTACGGCGTCCACCAAGATTTCCTTGGATTTTTGGCAAGTATTGATCAAAGGTGTGGTTCATGATTCCGTAACCACGTGTCATAGATAAGAATTCAGTAGTAAATCCAATCAATCCACGAGCAGGAGCCAAGAATACCAAACGTACTTGTCCATTTCCAGAATGGATCATGTCTTGCATTTCAGCTTTACGTTGGCCCAATGCTTCAATTACGCTGCCCATATATTCTTCGGGTGTATCAATTTGAACTAATTCAAAAGGTTCGCAACGAACACCGTCAACCATACGCTCAATAACTTCAGGACGAGATACTTGCAACTCGAAGCCTTCACGACGCATATTTTCGATCATGATTGATAAATGTAGTTCTCCACGTCCAGAAACAATCCATGCATCTGGAGAGTTTGTTGGATCAACACGTAAAGATACGTCAGTATGAAGTTCAGACATCAAACGTTCTTCAATTTTACGAGAAGTCACGTATTTACCCTCGCGACCAGCAAATGGTGAGTTATTCACTAAGAAAGTCATTTGCAAAGTAGGCTCGTCGATGTGCAGGATTGGCAAAGCATCTTGGTGGTCTGCAGGCGTTACTGTTTCCCCAACAAAGATATCTTCCATACCTGACAAAGCGATTAAATCGCCAGCTTTTGCTTCTTGAACTTCCAAACGTTTCAAACCAAAGAAACCAAAAATCTTAGTTACCCGGAAATTTTTCGCTGAACCATCCAATTTAAGCAAGGACACTTGGTCACCGACTTTAATTTTTCCACGGAAGATACGGCCAATTCCGATACGTCCTACGTAGTCATTATAATCCAACAAAGAAACTTGGAATTGCAGTGGATCTTCGCTATTGTCAACTGGCGCAGGAATTTTTTCAATAATAGTATCAAATACAGGAACCATTGTTTCTTCCTGATCAGCAGGATCATCAGACAAGCTAGATGTTCCGTTTAAAGCTGAAGCATAAATCACTGGGAAGTCCAACTGATCATCATCAGCACCTAATTCAATAAATAATTCTAACACTTCATCGACAACTTCTTCTGGACGAGCTGAAGGTTTGTCAATTTTATTAACTACTACGATTGGAATTAAATGTTGTTCCAATGCTTTCTTCAAAACAAAACGTGTTTGAGGCATTGTTCCTTCATAGGCATCTACAACTAGTAATACACCATCAACCATTTTCATGATACGTTCAACTTCGCCACCGAAGTCCGCGTGTCCAGGTGTGTCCATGATGTTGATCTTGTAGTCTTTGTAGTTTACTGCTGTATTTTTAGCAAGAATGGTAATACCGCGCTCTTTTTCCAACGCATTGGAATCCATTGCCCGTTCTTGTAAGCTTACATGGCTATCTAAGGTATCTGATTGTTTCAACATTTCATCCACTAACGTTGTTTTCCCATGGTCAACGTGGGCGATAATGGCAACGTTACGAATATCATCTCTGTATTTCACTATAATTGCTCCTTTTCTTATAACAAGTCACTCGACAAGCCATTATAGCAGATATTCACGTGAATTGTTAGTAAAACATTTTCATTTTTTCTGAAAACTTATATTTCTTAATCTTTGTACTCTTTTACTTGGTTCATAGCTGCTGAAGTAAGTCCCATAAAATACTCACGACCAGAGAAATTTAATGGCTGGAAATCCGCTCCGCAGGTTGGCATTTCAAACTGTTCCATCATTACTTTGCCTGCAGCGTAATCCCACGGACTTAAGCTGCTCAGATAACCAATTTGTGTACCTTGTAGAATTGCGATAAAATCTAGGCCAGCACATCCTAGAACTCTAACTCCCATTGTTCGTACACCAATGTCCTTAGTATGATGATAGTTGTTAGTATAAACAGGCATACCTACACCCAACAAACCTTCTTCAAGCGTCTTATTTTTCGGCGCCTTTAATTCTTTCTCGTTGTGGTACACAGCGTTTACCTTCGGGCCTCCCCAGAAAAGATCATCACGCATGACATCATAAATAAACCCTAATCGCCCGATACCTTCTTCATATACAGCAATCATAATACAAAAGTTTTCTTTTTGGTAAACAAAATTCAAAGTTCCATCAATTGGATCGATCACAAACACACGGTCCTGATCAATCGCCGTCGTATCCTGTCCATTTTCTTCACCTAAAATTTTTGCTTTAGGATCAAAGGACTTAATTTTATCAACTAAAAAGTTTTGGATCTCTTTGTCAACATTGGTTACAATATCTGTTCTGCCAGATTTATGATCTACCTGAAGTGTATCTTCTTTCAAAGCCTTTCTAATCTTATCTCCAGCCGCATAAATCCACTCAATAATTTCCTTTTCCATAGTGATCCCCCTTGTAGTAATGTATTAAATCTGTCTGCTATTCACCAAAAATTTAAATTAGTTTCTATTAATAATCGCTGAATATCTGTCAAATTGCTATCCTAATTTCAGCCGCTTCTTCGATTCTTTTTTAGCTGCTTGAACGGTTCTGTATACGGAATAACCACTAACTGATTCAAATTCACGTCCAATTTTTTTCTCTTCGCCAATGCTGCGAATGACTTGCTTAAACTTTTGGTAACCGACTAAAAAGGCTTGCGTATCAACGCCGCCTTCGTTTGCTTGTTCGACTAAGTTAAGAAAATCGATCACGGCAATCATTTCTTCTCTGCTCCATTCAGGATCGATTGGGTAACTGTAATTATCCAATTGCTTCACTCCATTCCTGTTTAGTTTACCATAGATTTCTTAACTAAGCGCTTATTTGAACATGGCAAAGCACAACAAAAAGCCTTTATCATTTTTCTTTGATAAAGGCTTTTGCTTCTATTAGAATAGAACTTCTACGTTAAGATTATGTATCCCTAGTGCTTCTAGAAAGAGACAATATTGTCAAATGTTACAAGCTCTCTTGAAATTGCAGCTAAAACATTAGCAGCACGATCAGTCCGCATAAATTTACAAAAGACTGAGTCAAGAGAATAGCCCTGTCCCCATTTAGTAATCAAGGTTTCTCCATCATAACCTGCATGCTTCAACTTCGTTTTAATTTTTGCAATGATACAGGATAATTGAGAGCGATTTGAGCTTGTATCGCCATCACGCCATAAAAATTGGCAAATTTCGGTTCGTGACAAGGTTTTGCCATCTCCCTGCAACAGAAGTGAAAATACTTTCTTCTCATTCTTAGAAAATCTTACACTGCTCAATATGTGTTGGTAGGATTCCTCTTCAACTAAACGTACCGGACGGTTTGAATATTGAGTATTGATAAAGAAGTTTTTCTGAAGCAACACTAATTTTTCTCGAACCATTGTATTGGAAAGCGATTTGTTCAACCAGCCCCTTATAGCAGTACTCCTTATTGTTACTTGATCCTCTTCAGAGTAAGCTTCATCAGTCAGACGAATAATTAAATTATTATCTGTATTGATCAATGCTGATACCTCAGCTACTTCTGCATCTGTAATAGTTTCGCTAAGCAAGATAGTTGGAAAATACGAGAAGATGTTATGGTTACTGCTACTTTGATAAATGTCACTAGAACAAAATACTTCATAGTTTAATAACTGCAATTGCATTTGAAATTTTTGTTCCGCTAAAATGTTTTTTGTGAGAATCAAGATCTTGTTCACACATTCACGCTCCTTGTTTTTCTTAATCATCGATAGAATACCCTACTACAATGAGTAAATATCCATCGCTTACTTTATTTTATTTTTTTTACATAAAGATTAAAATAAAGCTTGAAAACGATAAGAAAAAAGCTGCAAATTCGACATAAATAACGAGTGATCATTTTCACATATAATTTTTCAGAAATTTGCACATCTCAGAGCCTATTTACCTGGAAAGTGAAAGCGAAGATTCTTTAAACCAGGATAGAAAATACTAATACTAACTATTTTAAAGAACAATACCCTGTTAATTGAGGAGTTAAAAGTAATCAACTGGGTCAAAACAGGCTAGCGAAAAACTAATAAATTCATTCGTGAGGTAATCACTTATATAGGTGAATAAGGAAAATCAATTTATTTATTTCTACATAAACTATTTTTGTAATTATAGGTTGTGAAAAAATTTGTCAGACAAGCAGTGTTTACAATTTACGCACCAAATTTGAAGAATTTAGTGCATGGGATTATAGAGACAAGCGTTACCCTTCTTTTTTTACTTAAATTCTTCAGAAAAGACATAACTAGGAATCAGAAAATCTTTGATTCCTAGCTATGTCTAACGTCTAAGATAATCGTTTTTATCATTATCGAATCTATAATCTGCATTATTCTCCGATTTTATTTTCTAAATTCGATAATAATTGTGCGTAATCAATTTTTGAAAAATCGGTGACGTCCAATTCATGAAGCTCTCCTAGAATGCCGTATTTCCCAAGATAATATTGTGTTGCAAAGACTTATTAACTTCAGTTTCTCTAAGATTATCTTTCACTTCACGTGTCCAATTAATCAGCAGTTCTGTCCCCACGTTAAACTTCCGAGTACCATTATTTATTAATTCTGAATAGTCTTCTTCTTTGACTCCAGTCCCTCCAATTGTTCCCAACTCTCCTTCAACTGAAACTCCGTGGGTGTGAGCATAAACTACAATCGCTTTGGTTTTAACAATATTTTTTTTTAAAGGCAAATGAGAGCCGTCGTAAATCAAATTAGCTTTTCTGACTATTAAATCAATCCAAACAGATTCCACAGTGGATACATTACTACAACAAAACCAACAATCATCAGCACTGCCTTCAAGGTCATTTGCTTCACAAATTCCTTCATGGGCATCATTCCATATCCATACATAATCAAATTACCTGCTGATTCATAAGGTAAGAAAAGCAATTCACAGGAATATAGCAAGCACATACAGGCGGCAACCGGATTAATTCCTAAAGTAGCTGCAATTTGCACAAAGGGAAGCGCCAATCCGCCCAACATAGCATAGGGAGTCATAAAAAAATTTGCCACCGTTCCCATTAGTATAAAAGCAACACAAACAACTAGCGTACTTTTACCAGCCAACATAGGAACCGCAATACCGGTCAAGAAATCTCCAAAACCAACTTCTGCCCCTACGATACCAATTCCGAGACAAGCCGAAACGAAGAATACCATAGAAAAGTTCAAACCAGTCAAGGATTCTGGATCGCCAATCCCTATTCTTGGAAGGAACATCAAAAATGGAATAGCCATGAATCCATACGCAGCTGGCAAACCAATAAAGCTTGAAGCACAGAGGTAAGCCAATAAAAGAACAATCATAACTACGGCTTTCTTTTCCTTCGTTGACATTTTCCCCAACAAGCGGTATTTTTCATCGAATAATTCCTTGCTAGCATTGATCTTTAAATTTTTCGTGTCATAAATTTTCATCAAAATCAGAATACTGGCTACACATACTAGAATAAAAAAGCCGTTATATTTTAGTGAAGTGAACATTGACATCGTATAACTTGGGATCAATTCACGGATAGCTACCTCTAGCATTGAGAAGTAACCTGGATAATATAGGCAGACTGTACAACCAGTAGCACCGATCGTTCCGGCAAAGCATACTAGCGAAGCTTCCTTGGAAGGCTTCATTTCCATCGCTTTACATACACCAAACACCAAAGCACTGGCAACTAGCCAACCGTTACAGAAGGTAATTAGATTCAAAATAATTCCAATAAAGAAACAACCAAAAACAGCCCCTGCATACGTACCTCCACACAAACGAATCACGTAATAGGCAATTCGGGTCAATAATCCGGTTTCATCCAAAATGTTACTGAATATCAAACCGCCTAAAACCATCCAAACAGTTGTGCTGGTCCAGGAACCAAATGCAATCTCAGCGGGAACAAGCCCGCTGATTAAATACAGTGCTGGCAATAAAATGGCTGAGACTAACCTAGGAAGCAGTTCCATGGCGATAATCAGGATAACAAAGATCGTAATCACAAGAAACAGTTTCAAGCGTGAAGTAAAGGTGTCCGAAACTGGAATAAAGGCGATCAGCGCTGGGGTCGCCAGACTGACGATCCATCCCATTAGATTCTTTTTACTTACATTAATTACACTAACATCCATTCTCTTTTCCCTCAATTATTATGATAGTCGAAAATCCAGTGACACTTACAGGGCTTTTTCGTAAAGAGCAATAATATCTTTCACCGTAGTTGCTCGCGGATTTACAGCGACATTGGGACTCTTCATAGCATCTTCTGCCATCTCAGCAATCTTATCTTCTGTTACACCCATTTCTGAAAGAGTCTTAGGTATGCCGATGGCTGCATTTAATTTTTTGATTTCATCTACCAACATTTGTGGCTCAAAATTCTTCACTGGTTCAGTTTTCCCACTAATAAAGTTATAAATTTTTTCGTAACGTCCACGATCTGCCAGAGCATTGTATTCCATGACTGTCGGTAGTAGGATTGCATTTGCTACACCATGGGCAATGTGGAAATGGGCGCTTAACGGATGACTCATTGCATGAACATTTCCCAGTTTTGCCCAAGCAAAGGCGATTCCTGCGAAGGTCGACCCAGACATCATAGCACAAGCTGCTTCCCCATTCTGACGATTCGCGACAAACTGACGAAGATTGCTGCCAATCAGTAACATTGCTTTTTCTGCCATCGCATCCGTAAATGGTGAGGCATTTCTTGAAATATAGGCTTCCATTGCATGGATCAAGGCATCAATCCCGCAAGAGGCAGCAATCGATGCCGGAGCAGTCATAATCATTTCCGGGTCTAATACGGCATATTTCGGCAGCATTTCATAGCTGATGACTGACATTTTGTAGTTTCTAGATTCATCGGTAATCACAGCAGAAGCTGTCACTTCGCTGCCTGAGCCTGCAGTTGTTGGAATCGCGACAATTGGTACAACTGGTCCTGGAACCTTATGCAATCCTTCATAGTCAGTGATTTCACCACCGTATTTAGCTAAGACACCAGTAGCTTTCGCGACATCCATTGAGCTGCCTCCACCGAGTGCAACAATACTAGTAGCCCCGCATTTTTTGTACAATTTTGTTGATTCATTCACCACGTCAACGGTTGGGTTCGGTACTGTACCCAGATAGGTAGTACATTTAATACCTCCAGCTTCAATGATATCCTGGATTTTTTTGACTACACCTAAACCTTCTAAACCACGGTCAGAGATTAGAAATACATCCTCTGACTGATTTTCCTTCAATATTTCTGGCAGTTTCTTCAAGCTTCCCATGCCAAACTCAATGCTTTGAGGTATTTTAAATGTAAAATCTTTCATATTTTGTATTCCTCTCCATCTCTAGATTACGGACAATAAACTGGTGATCAGCATATTCCCGCCAACAAATAACAATACGACATAGACAATTTGCAAAAACTGTTCGCGGTTGATTCGTTTTAGAAAGCCCATTCCTAAGAAGAAGCCTAATGCTGCCATAGGAAGACCGATTGCCAAGGCACTCCACATATATGGAGAAAAGGCCCCGTTGCGGAATTGTGTAAAAGCATTCCATGTATTCAGGATCACCCATACCATGTTCATGGTGTTGCGGAATTTTTCTTTATCTTGGACTGCTTCAATTGTATAAACGGTAATTAGTGGTCCACCGATAGTAAACGCTCCATGAACAATCCCACCTAGAATTAGACAGCCATAACGGAAAATCTTCTTCAGGGGTGTATCTACTTCTTCTTCTACCTTTGATTCTTTGGACATTCGCGGCTTCACAACGTATTTATAGACATTCATTAAGGCAATTAACGTAACCATGAAACCAATCCCAATTTTTGCTGTAGTAGGACTGATCGCATAAAACAAGTAGTTCCCAACTAGGATTCCTGGTAAACATAAGGCAAGAATTTTCGCCAAATCTTTCCAGGAAACATTTTTGAATTGCTTGATTCCTAAATAATATAAAAATGGCAGTGTAATTAATGTTCCATAGGGTACCCCTACCTCGGTTCCCAACAATCCGTTGGTAACGGCTGCCGCAATTACGGTACAGCCGAAACCAGTACAACCCTGAACAAAAAAGCCGATTACCTGCATCAATGCCACTAAGATAAAATTAAATTCAAATCCCAACTTTTTCACCTACCTCATTTTTTTAAAAACTCAGTTCTGTTCGCTGAATCAAATCCTTTTGTAATGGTTTGCCAAGCTCAACGAAGTAAGCACTATAACCGGCAACACGTACTAACATGTCTTTGTAATCCTCAGGCTTCTTTTGTGCCGCCCTCATTGTAGCTGAGCTCATAATATTGAATTGAACATGCATTGGCTGCTTAGCCATATAAGCATCCACAAAGCTGATTAGGTTATCCCTTCCTTCAACCCCAGCAACTGCTTCTTCAGGGAACCGCAGATTCATTAATGTTCCATTGGTAGCTAAGCTATGATCAACTTTCGCTAAAGAGTTAACTAACGCCGTAGGACCAGCAATATCATGCGATCCAGCATCTGTATGAACCGGTCCCATATTATCAGATATCGCTTCACCCTTTTTACGACCGTCAACTGAAGCGTTAGTGTTCATTCCCATTGCTACGTTGGCATTTACCGAATAGACCCCGGGACTAAATTCTCCGCCTCGTGGATTTTTGCGACCACTAATATGTCGGCAGTAACATTCGAACATGAATTTGAACAAATCGTCAGCGTAATCGTCATCATTACCGTAATGATGAACTTTCGAACTGTTAACTAGGGCATAAAGAACATCGTGACCTTTCCAGTTATCCTTGACTGCTTGTAAAAGCTCAGACCCAGCATAACGATTTTCCTCAAATACCAGCTGCTTGATCGCAGATAGAGAATCCGCACAAGTCGCCATGCCGCTTGCTTGAGGTCCAATGCCATTGTATTTTGCTCCACCTTCAGTTAGATCCTTGCCGGATTCTAAACAGTCTTCGAAAAAGGCTGATACATAAGGCAGCGGCTTAAGTTCTTTATGGACGGTATCGATAATATTTAAGCTGCTGCACATTTGATCCGTCCAATACTCAAATTGCTGGTCAACGCTTTCGAGCACTTCATCAAAGCTTTGATAGGTATCCAAGCTACCTGTATCAGGCCCCAATTGCTGGCCAGTGTTTAAACTACGGCCGCCATTGACCACCATTTCCATCATTTTTGGTGTATTCACATAAGCTGCATCATGCCATCCATACTCTTTTCCAGGCAAACTAATTTCCACACAACCTACTACACAATAATCTCTTGCTTCTTCAAGAGTCATACCTTTGCGCATCATTCCTTTAATTGTAGGACCATCATTGAACAGCTTCGGATGACCATAACCAGCTCGAATACATTCAATGGTTTTTACCCTTAACTCGTAAGGAGTAAACTCATGCATCCGTACACACACCCAAGGATTCATCATGCGGGTATGAGCAGAAGCTTCCAGCATCAGCATGGTTAAATCGTTGGTCGCATCATTTCCATTACGATCTACTCCGCCGATAGTCAAACTTTCACCGCCGAAACCGCGGCCGTTACGTAAAGCCATACTTCCCTTGTCTTTTAACTTCGTAGGGTTGTTCATTTTCACATAGACAACTTCGATTAGTTCTAAAATAAATTCTTTAGGAACATTTCCCTTTCTCATATCAGCTTCGTAGTAGGGTTTCAGCCATTGATCCATCCGGCCATATGAAATCGAATGTCCATTGCTTTCCACTTGAATCAAGGTAGTTGCAAAGTTGAACAGCTGCAAGGCCTGCCAGAAAGTTTGTGGTGCTCCGTCAGCAATTTGATAACAATTCACTGCCATTTCCTTGAGCTCTAGCTTGCGTGTTGCATCTTTAGTAGTTTTTGCTTGTTCTTCCGCAAGCAAGGCGTAACGTTTGATGTATTTTCTAGCAGCTTCGTGCATGATAATCATAGCTTCATAAAAATCTCGTTTTTCACCATATTCAGGATCACGTTTACTCAACTTAGCAAGCCGAGTTTTCGCTTCTTCGATTAGACCAATGTAACCAACACGCATCAGCTTTCTATAATCAATTGCCAAATGCCCAGCACCTGCGTAATGATAAAGATTGGTTTGGAAAATCTTTTCACCAACCTCGGAACCCTTCGTTTGGTCCTTATCCAGTTTAACATTCACTAAATCATCAACGGTTTTACCCTTCCACCATGCACAAAGCTCAAGAATTTCATTTCGTTCTTCCTCGTTGCGAATATAGAATTGGTCATTTGGTCGTTCTTCAAAGGGAGAATTTATAATTTCATCTAGAATCCAATTGACAGAAAATTCTGGATAAATCGGCGAGGCTTTCGCCGGTGCTGCAATCTCACCTAATATCAAATCTTCATCATAAATGTATAATGTTGAGTTCAGCAAAACATTTTCGAAAGCATAAGCACATTTTAATTTGCGTGAACAGGTTTCATGACTTTGATAAGCTTCAGTAACTAATTTTAGCCGTTCAACATCCACCTCATATGGCCGATCCAAAAAGGCTTGTCTTAGATGGTTTACCCGAGGAAATGGCGACCAATCCTCATGGTGAACCTGATAGCCGATGCTATAGGTCTTATCAAAGGGCTCTGTTCCAACTGCTGTTGCTTGTTTGATACTCATTTATAAAATCCTCCTTCATTAATCAACTGATTTATTGTCTTTCTTTAGTTCCAACTAAACAGTGAATGCCGCGATCGTTAAAATATTCTGCTATTTTATTCACCTTTTTCTGAAAAGACTTTCGTTTGATCTTAATCCCTTCCATCCCGTAAGGAATGCCTAATGCTTGATACTTCTCCTCACCCAACCGCATAAAGCTGAGCAACTGCAGAGTTCGAATACGACCATTTAGCTCATTTAAAATGAAGTCAGCGGTTGCTTCAATATTTTCTGGATCATCATTGACCTCAGGAATAACTGGAATACGCAGAATCAATTCCCGTTCCAAATCAGTCAGTTTTTTTAAGTTTTCTAAAATCCGATTATTGCGGACCCCTGTGTGCTTCCGATGAAGCTTACTGTCCATGTGTTTAATGTCTGAAATCCAAATATCAGTGTATGGTAAAAGCTTTTCCACTTCTCGCCAGTTGCCGTAAAAAGTTGTTTCAAAGCAGGTTTGAATGCCTTCTGACTTACAGGCCGCGAATAATTCTGCTACAAAATCACTTTGCAACAATGCCTCTCCTCCTGAAACAGTCACTCCTCCACCTGACTGTTCATAATATTCACGATCTTTACGGATGATTTCCATACACTCTTTTACTGACATTTCTTTTCCCCACTGTTTAATGGCATCGGCTGGACAAGCATCTGCGTAAACTGAACAATCTAGATGCCCCTCGCTTTCGATCCCAACTAACTTTCCACGATGGAAATTAAGAATATCCCGATTATCGCACACAGTTTCACAAAGTCCGCATTTTCTTTGAGAGATACACTTTGATTTATAAACGCCCAGCTCGATTTTGGTTGACCAGCTCTCCGGATTCCCACACCATTCACATCGCATTGGACACCCTTTCAAAAACAGCTCAGTACGTAGACCTGGACCATCATGAAGGGTAAATCTTTGAATGTCAAAAACGACTCCCAGCTGAGACACAGCTTTCCCTTCTTTCCAACTTTTATAAGAATGTTTAACTTGCTCAAAGCTTAACAAAGTTAACATCTCAGTATAAGTAGGCATCAGGATTATTTCGTATAGGGAACATTCCCTATTCTGCCTACGTTCAATTGAAAACGATCCCAAAGTAAAATTAGTCAAAAAAAAACTCAGACAAGTTCGCCTGGGTTTTTCTTTTATTGATCCTACAAAACTAATTCTCTCGGTGCTCCAAAAGCTTGTATAGTTCAAAGCGACTGTTTACTTCACATTTAATATAAATATTTTGAACATGTTTTTTGATGGTATGGTAACTAACCACCATTTTATCAGCAATCGCTTTATAAGTCAGTCCTTGATACATCAACTCTGCCACTCGCTGTTCAGTCGCCGTCAGCGGTAAATTATCTAGCGAAAAAGCAGGCACTTTTTCTTCATCCTTTTTAGCGATTGTAATCCAGTGATAGCGGTCAATAATGCCATTTGAATAGGTTTGATCATAGGTATAAATTTTGAAAATGTAATTCTTAATGATCTTTGTTTGGACGCGATCTGAGCTGATAGTTTCTTCTTCCCCACCTAAAAGGAAAGGCAGCCAGCTGCAAGGGGTGGTACTGCTCATCTGTTCAGCAATCACTGGACCTAAAATATCCGTTAAACATTTAACAGCAGTTTGACTATAACTCATGATATGCATGAAATCATCTGTCACCAAATAAGCTTTTTCCCCACAGGCAATAATTTCATTTTGGATATTCTGAACAATCTTCGCCTGTTCAAATTTTTTGAAGTTTTTATAAGAGTTCGCCAAATAAACGTAAATTTCATTAAGCTGGGTAATCTCTGCTACCGTAAAATCTCCTTGATTCTGACTTTTGAAAAAAGTCACTTGAATATAGCCATTCATTCCAAAGGCCAAGGTCGTACTATAATGCTGCTGAAAGTTCTCCTCGATGAAGCGAACATAAGCCGAATGCT
Organism: Enterococcus sp. AZ071; assembly: GCF_050499065.1. Lineage (NCBI taxonomy): Bacteria > Bacillati > Bacillota > Bacilli > Lactobacillales > Enterococcaceae > Enterococcus > Enterococcus sp. AZ071. The sequence continues at coordinate 861,584 of NZ_JBIPAS010000001.1, read as the reverse complement.
CATAATCTCTTTGGACGATTATATCTGTGGACTTATATAGACGGGGTTTCACATTAAAATACGTTAATTGATCTCGCAAAGCATCCTGATAAATCATGTGCCTGATGACATCATTAGCAAAGAAAGTACGATAAGGATGCTCGTCACAATCAATTGAGATTCCTTGCCAACTAGTCCAAGATAAAAATTTTCCCTGCGTATCGTAATAAGAAATCAGTACCTTTTCCCAGCCAAAATTCTTGAATAAGTAGTCTAATAAAACCGTACTAAAAAATTCACGGGCAGAAATTTGATACTCGGATATTTCTGAGAAAAAATTAACTTGACCAGCATGCTCTTCATTCATAATGCTTCCCCCATCATTAATCGTTACTTCGCCATTACCCTGTCGTATCCATTTTACAAGCTTCTCTTCAAATAATTAATTAGATTATACCATGCCTCTTCTTTGCGCGTCATTTGAATACAGGAAAGAACGATCCATAAATATAAACCAAGGAAGCTGTCAAAACATCGCTTGGAGCTACTAATTTAAGTGCATTTTTGAATTCTTTACAGGTATATTTAGAGCAGCCTTATCGCTAAGTAAGACTAGTCAACCAGTTAACAAATTGAAGAAAATTCATTTAGGTATTTCTACTTTATACCTTTCATTTACTTGATTATTGTAGAGAATGAATGTATCACCATCCAGCCATTCTACATCAAATTGGATGGTTTCCATGAAACCTGGTCCTTCATAATTAAAAATCTCTTTTCCACTTTCTAAAAATACAGATGGTCTGCTTATATAATCATAGCGCACAAAAATTTTAGTTTCACTGTTAGGCGAAACAAAACTTTGATCAAATTTCGACTCATATCGGAGTTTTCTAAACATTACCGTGTAAACAAAGAAAAATCCAATTATCAAAATAAAAACTAGCAGAATCTTACAATATTTTCTCAACTGTTTTTCTCCCTTTACTCTGATTAACTAGGGACTTCAATAATTTATATTAAAAACTACTCTTAATTAAACACTGAAGTAGTCCTTCCTTTCCATTTAATACTTTATAAAGCGGAATACTTGAAGTACCGTACTTCTCTATATACAAAACAATATAATTTACTGTCACCTCTTTGTAAACAATCTTTTCTAGCGAAAAAGTCTTTTTTGCGAATACTGAACAATTTCCTCAGGATTGTTTTCAAGAAATTTATTTACTAAGTCTTTTTTTCTTTTTGCAGCGCTAATAATACACAGTAAAGTTTCTTTTAAAATGCAATTTAAAAAATAATTGTTAAGAAGATGATTTCAATTTCCATGACACAGTAATTGGCTAAGTAAATAACAGTAGCATAGCCATAAAAATCAGCTTTCCTTGCCTTTTGATTGAACGGATTATGTTTAAATAAGACCAATTCATCGTGGTATTTCAGCAAAACGTTCATAACCTCCCAGATAGTGTGCCCTCTTCTACTAGAATAATAGGCGAGCTATTGATCAATTTCTACAATTTTAAAAACTTTAGTCGCTATATTTTTTTAATTCCAACTCTATTTTATTAAACGAAAATAACTAATAGATGAGTGAAATTAGTGTTATCATACGTGAAAAAATAAGAATAGTAATATTGTTGCATTAATCAAATATGAAAGGTAAAATGAAGGAGTACAAAAACTACAAGCGCTCTCAAAGCGTAATTTTTGGAGGAGATGAATATGAAAAAAGGGTTTTCTTATGCTTTTGTTGGGGCAGCAATGTTAATGCTAGGTGCTGCTGTTGTGCAGGCTGATACTGCCGAAGCCTCTACATTATATCGTGCATATAATCCAAACACAGGTGAACATTTGTACACGCAGAATTACAATGAAATTCCATTTGTAGTTCGTGCAGGTTGGCAAGATGAGGGATCTGCTTGGACAGCTCCGGATAAAGGCGTTGAAGTGCATCGGCTGTTTAATCCAAACAACGGAGGCGATCATTTCTATACCCTAGATACAAATGAACGCGATCATTTAACCAGGGTTGGTTGGACCTATGAAGGTCTTTCATGGCGATCAGGTGGGAAAATTCCTGTTTATCGTTTGTATAATCCAAATGCAAAATCAGGTACTCACCACTATACCACTGATGGGAATGAACGTAACCATCTAGTTAATCTTGGTTGGCGTTCTGAAGGAACTGCTTTTTACGCTTCGGAGGTAGGCAAAGGAAATCCTAACCCAGCTCCTAGTCCCGGAGTAACACCGAAAAAAGTGGATGTGAATATCACTGCTCCAGGTGGCGAGGAACGTAACGTTCCTGGTTCTTACCGCTTGCTTTATTCAAATAGAGCCTTTGATAATGCCTCTTTGGGAACAGCAACTATTGAGTTTGTTGCAGATGTTGCAATGGTAGGATCAGGCAGTGATTACGAAACACAATTTGTAATTGCAGGTAACGGTCCTGCAAGTGGTCAAGTAGGAGTTGGCTTACACTATCAGGCAGGTAACGATGGGAACTTTGCGCAAGGTCGCATCAATACAACCAATATTAACTTCCCTGCAAATGCTGGAACTACTGGACAACAATATTATTCGGTGAATACTAATGCACCTGGAGTTGGCAGCAACCAATCGGTCAATCTTAAAGTAAGATATTTTGACTCAGGGTATATGCAAGCCTTTGTGAACAATACCTTAGTTGGACAGTATAAGACTAAACTAGTCCCAGGCGGGAATGCTTACATCCTGCATGTGAACAGCACAAATGCTACAGCAAAAGTTCGCAATTTGAAAGTATACAAAAATGGCGCAGATGTAACTACAAAAGGTCAAGTGCCATTCGCACAAACATCATTTGATATTGCAAATGATGTAAGAGATGGTGCATACTAAATATTAATCTATACAAAAAAACCTTCTAGAGTTTAAAAAGATCTCTAGAAGGTTTTTCTCTTGGAATCAGCGAAAGATTTACTACTATCCAACATAGATTGGATAAAATTCTATAGAATACCAAACAGATGAATCGGACATTTTTACCTCCTTCGATATAAATGCCCAACTATAATTCCAATCACCATTTACCGGGTTTCCGTAATAATAAATTGATTTAGGGTCTTTTCTCATCGCATCCCCTTTAGCACCGGCAGCTTGTAAGGTTTTTTCCAGAATCCCGCTATTTCCTAACTTACTTACTGGAGTAGGTGCTGAGTTGGTGTTATTCTCACGATTCGTTCCATACCAAGCCAAGCCTTCATCTTTCCAACCATTCCGAATCAACATATTTTGCTCTGCACCATTTACCGTGTAGTTATGGCTGCCTGCTTTCGCATTCGGATTATAAGCACGATATAATTTTATTGTTTTATTTGTGTCAGAATACCAGCCAACACCTTCATAGTGCCAGCCAGTTTTGACCAGCATATCCTTTTCATTGCCATTTAATGTATAATGATGATCACCCGCGTTCGCATTGTACAAACGATATACCGGATCACCAGCAGTTGGCGCATACCAACCAATCCCCTCGTCACGCCAACCAACCTTCTTCAGCATGTCCCGTTCTGCCCCGTTTTTCGTGTAAAAATGTTCCCCACTGTTTGGATTGTATAAACGATACATATCGTCCGTCGCAGCCTCCGCCTTAGAAGGTATAATAAAAATAAGTACCACCGCTACCAACAAAACAAATTCTCTTTTAGAAACATATTGTCTCTTTTTCATATACTCCATCCTTTCTTGACTATTTCTCTTAACAGATAAGCCGAAATAGTTTACATAATATTTTACTTGAAAACAACTGTTTCAAAATTGTACTATATAAATGACTTTCTTACCTATTATCAACAAAAACTCTTTTTTCAAGCATCATTCATAAGTGAACTATCTTGATAAAAAACTGGAATTAAAGTTTAAGTATCTCCCTACACTCTTCTATTATAAAATTAGTTATTTTATCGCTTAACCCATTCTTCTAGGAATAAACCTTATATACTTCAAATACTACTAATAAACCAACTTGTATTCCTAATCTATTTAAAATGTAAAATTATTAGTAATAATCAATGACCCCGTATTATATATTATATAGAAAAAATGCAGCCTTTGATAGCCATTTATTAACCCTAAAATGCCAACTCAACAAGTTAGAATAAAGTTTCTCATATATTGGAAATAGACCTTCATGATTATCTGTCGCCAGGCAATCATTCTTCCTATATAAAAAATAGAACGATGGTTTATTTACCATCGCTCTACTGCTTATTTATTTTAACTGACTATTAAGTAACAGTTGCCAATCAAAGTCTTTTCATTTCGGAGCTAATTCAGTAACCGCTACTTGATATCAAAAATAAATTGTACTAAATACTTACCTTCAAAATCCTTATAATAGCGGATCGAATGAATTTTACCTAAGCAGTCTGAGTCAATTTCTTCCTGAAGCGCTGCTCTGTAAAAATCAGATTTAAAACTCTTTTCTACATACTTTTCGGGCATCTTAACTAGATAAGTACGTTTGTTGCCATCCTCAGTCATTTGACGTTCGAATTCTTCCAAAGGATTTTCCTCTACTGATTCGAACAGGTCGCCAATCGAAAGCTGAAAATTATCGATAGCTGCTGGCAAAACGTCACCAAAAAAAGTTAGTCCAGGAATATTTTTTTGCTGTATCTTTTTGTAATTCATTAGGTGTCTCCAATTCTTGATTAGTAATAATTGCTCTGACTTAATTTTATGCTAACATATATCATTTGTATAGGGTTAGCTTGATTTTATTAGAATTGGATTTTAAATTAGCCGTTTGATAAATTTTCTTCATTTGAATTTTTGTTTTAATAGAGTTTGCTTTGCTAGGATTAGCGACGTACTCAATTTAAAATGCGTAAGCAACCTACCTGAACTGCTAATCATAATTTTTTATCTTTACATTGTAGAAATTTATTCTGTGGACCGAACGAAGCATTACTTTAATCATGTCGTAACCCTCTACCTTTGAATAAACAATTCCCGCTCGATTCTCTAAGTGCATCAGTTCATAAGCTTTTGGCGTATTGGTTATTATCGATTCTATAAAACAGGATTTTTCGAATTCGTCTTTGACAATGCTCTCAGGAATTCCTTCACGAAATAGTTTCAGAACTCTTTTCTGATCAAGCAGGTATATTTCTGCTGTATTTCCCAAACCAATTTGTTTCATAATCCACCACTTCCAATTGTTTTAGTACATAAACGTAGAAAAAAGAGACGATTGCTTTTTTAGTTTTCAGAAAAATAAGAATCGATATAGTCCTTAATCTCATCGTATTTTTTATCATAGAAGTGAACGGCAGGAACTGATATTATTGGTACACTGTTGTCATTTTGGTATGGTCCAAAAGGTTTCGGAACTATCAAGGCATCTAGTATATCTTTATCATGTAAATAATCGGCAGAAACATCATAGTATTTGGAAAAATAATTCTGCAAATCAGCTTTATTTTTCTTTAACGAAAAGAGTGTTGGGTGCAAAGTAGTATAACCAACGCCTGTTTCTGCGGTTAGAACAAAATATATCTTATGCATAAAAAATCCCCCTTATAGCTATGTTAGCGACCAAAAATATGGAGCGGCACTAGGAAAAAAAGACATAGAAATGATTGGTGTTGAGAAAAAAGAAGCAGAACCTATTATTTGAAGCACTACTAATGAGCAGTCAATTATTTCTTCAAAGATATTTTTATGTCGGCTTGCTTGAAAGTCCTAATAGTGAGTATCCATAAAAGCAAAGTAATAAATCCCCACATATAAAAGCTTACTTCTGTGAATACATTCAAAATATCGAGTAATGACATAATTGCTGGAACAATTACTCCTATAGTGTTGATCATAAGTAAAAACAAAACCAAACTAGCTAAACTTTTAAATTGAGATAGTACTTTTTCCTCATCAAACACTTTTCTCACCCCTTAGTATGGTTTACATTATTATAACTGTGTCAATTACCCAAAAGAAAGTGACTATCAGGATATTTTGAATGAATAAACGACTCTGTAGGTAGTTTACGAGAAAAAAGTGGAAGAACAACGAAGCGATTTCAACTCAAACGGGAAAGTCGTAATCCTCAACAATGGTGATTTTGTGTTCTTCAAATTTCTTTAAAAGAACCGCTACACCCTTCTGCTTGAATTCGCCATACCTATTTATTACTGTACTTTACATCAATATGAGAACCCTTGTTAGACCATTTTATGAGCTTTACTTTTTTTATCGAAGAAAAAGTTGGCCCGAAAATAGGAGTTACAGAGAATCTTTTCTGATGGATAATCAGTTTAAATCTAAAATAGAAGTAAAGGGTTATTTCCAACAAAACAAAAATAAAGCCGGCAATTACTATCCACATCAAAACTCCTGTGATTGAATAGAAATAATCGGCAATAAGATCAATTGAATCCGCTGATTCTATAGATGGTGGAGCCATAAGGCAAACAGGTAAAACGATTGAAAACATCATTGAAAGGAAAACAACCCAAAATAATGGTCTTCTTATAACATTTTCACTTGCGTCAATTTTTGGGGGTTGTCTTTTTTTTTTTCATAAGATTCCTTTCACCATTGATATAGATGACCAAATCTCATCGAATTTGTAATCTTAAAGCTGTATCATCTACCTTCACTATCAGATATGAAATCAGTAATGATATTCTAGCTATCTTTTTCAACATATAAGAACTACTCTAATGTGAAAAAATTTTTCTACAATCGTTTGTAGAGCATAGATATTCTTGCTATTTAGTTGTTTCCTTTTTTTAGATCATCATATTTATTGGATTTTTCTTCCAAAAGTTTGATATAAGCTTCAAACTCTTCAATAGAATTGAACCCGTACTTCTTTTTAATATAGGTAATAACCGGCATACCTTTATCAATTTCATCCTTAATATTCTTTAACATAAAATCACCTCAATTTATTATATAACGAACCAAATAGTTTAACAAATGAAAAACGATCAACATATATTTTTTGAAGTGATTTACTAAATTCAACATAGAAAGGAGACTATTAAGGTCAGCTCAAAAAAAGATATAAGTAGTGATAGAAATCGGAAGGCAATCCATATCCTTGGCCCCCACTTAGTAGTAAGTGCATCTCCCTGATGACCAGCCTCCTTGAACTTGTTCTTAATCTTGGTCTTAATACACAACAGTTGACTTCGGTTGGTAAACGACTTTTCTCTTTAACCTACAGTTATCTGAAAACTAAATATAAATAACATTAGAAATTATTTCTTCTTCGTTTAATTCAGATGGAGCAAAAGGAATTTTCTGCTTTTCTATCTATATTTCAGTTATTTTATGATAACTAGGTTTTTTTATTTTTAGATAAAGACTGATATATCAACTTTTTTGGAGTTTGGCAAAAAATAAGTTAAAAAAATTTTTTATACGTTATACGCAGGTTTTTGGCTTTTTTTCGCTTCTCCAAAAAATAGAATCCTTTATTATCAACCTTTCTATTTTTCAAATCGGCGTATAACTCACTTTTTTTGTCTATAACTGCTCTAGCTTTTTTTTGAAAAATTCTATATCTTTTAGTCACCGGCCGGAACAAAAACAAAATAACGACAAACAAATCATTACAGAAAACGGAGGAATCGGAATGATTCAAAAACTGGGTACCAAATTACAAGTACAAATCGAACAAGCAGGCGAAGATAAACAGAAAAAGGTGAACTTCTCAAACGTAATTGATAATCCACCTGAAGCAGATGTAGTCAAATTAGGAGAGATCATGGCAGAGCTATCCCAGCAAGGCAGTTCATTGGATAGTGTCATCCTGACTGTGCAATCTCGAATTACGAAGGAGGTTGATAAGTATGAAACGAGTCGTTAAATTAGTTTCCATCTTTAGAAATGGTGCAGGTAAAAACCAAACTTGGAGTATGACCAATCCTGATACAACCAAGACGCCGACACAAATCAAAGGATTATTGGAACAATTGACTAAATTAAACTTGTTTCAGAAGGATGGTATCAAACAATATGAGAATGTTGTTAGTGCAAAATATGTAGAAACCATCGAAACAATCATCTTTGAAGAAGAACCAGCAGTCAGATAATTGAACATTGAGTTGCGGCGGTAGACGTACCGCCCTTCTCTTATCTTATTAATCTTTTTAATTGGATATTGTATAGAACGAAAATCAAACTATTTTTTGTAAAAAATAATTCATTACTATGAATGAGGAGCGATTAATTATGTCAGAGCAACCCTTTACTCACCACCAACTGTTTAATCTTAAGCGTGAAACGCTAGAACAACAAATCGTGGAATATTATCAGGAAACTCAGAATGGCACCATGACCATCAAGCTATTGCTTGCTTTGCGTGTCCGTTACCAGCTTGGTGCGAAGGAGTTTGCTCTGGTACTGCAGGATTTGGTTCATTACTTATTTAAGAACACCAAAGCAACCAAAACAATGAAGCGATTTTTCTGGTACTTTGCGGATTACTTTGAAACCAGTGAATTGCGGATCTTAGCCTTAAAGCTAGATCCTATTCGTAATTTTTTTGAAGCTACCAAGTCTTTTATAAAGGCACAAGTTGCTAAGCTTTTCCATACAGAAGCTGGCACTGAAGCCACGTGAAACTAATATTTATTGTCTGTCTCACCTACGCGAATAAATGATGAAAAGGAGTTAAAAAATGATCAAACTAGTGTCTACCTTCCTAAATAGTGAAGGCAAGAAACACAATTTTTCCTTTAAAGATCCTGATACCACTAAAAGTCCTGAAGAGATCAAAGAAACGCTGGCCTTGCTAACCAGCTTAGAACTCTTCGAAAAAGATGGTGTTGGATTGTTTAAAGAAATTGTGAAAGCGAAATATGTAGAAACGATTGAACGGCCGATTTTTGATGGCGGCGAAATGTTTGGAGTTTCCGCTCCAGAAGAACCGGAGGGAACTGAGGATACTATAGCTGAACAAGAAACAGTCCTTCGTTGTACCTGGGAGGAAACACCAAAGCTTCCAGAAGTATCTTTTGATTTACCTCCAATAAGAAGTGAGGTACATGAAGTTCTGTCTGCTCACCTAAACCATGAAGCTCTGGCCGATTCTTCGGATACGAAAATGACTGTAAGAAATCTTCCAGTAGCTAAATCAGTAAAAACTAGTGAAGAAGCTTCCCTGCCAGCGGATAATTTTTACGATGTAGTCAAAGAACTGGTGAAGCGACGAAAGAGAAGAAAAGCCAAGGAGCAAGAGAAAAGAAAACAGAAGGCCCCACCTGAAACACCTTCATGATGTCTGATCATTTACCAGCGTAGGTAAAATAAACTCGTCTGGATCATGAGCTGCACTGAAGAGGGGTGATGCATTTGCAATCTCTTGTGCAGTATATTTTAGCCCCGATTTTTGTCGGACTGGTTATCGCATTGGTTAACCACTGGTTAGATGATCATGATCCCTGACGATACACAGACTGTTGCAAAGCGAGACAGTTGCAATAGCCACACGTTCCTTGAAAACTGAAGAAAAGAAGAATTGCCTGTAAAGATGGTGCCCTTTACAGGTGGTGATTTTTGATGGGCACTTGTCTGAATAAGGAAAAATTTATTAAGATGACACTGCTATTCATTTTATGAATAACAGTCCTATACATAAAGTTATTATGCAAAATTGCAATTGTACATTTGGCTGTAGGGCTCCTATAATCAGGGGTGTTCCAAAGAATAAATGAGACAATCGGAGGAAAACTATATGACAGCAAAAATTACTGAAAAGATGCGCTTTAGCCCATCCTTTGAATACATTGATAATTGTATTGAACATGGTGTGCTAAGCCCTTTTGAAACCAAAGAAATTATTTTGAAGAAAAACGAAACGATCGCAGAAGGCTTCAAGCCGCTTTCTGGTGATATCCGCATGCTGAAAGATGTTCCAGTTAAACTGCGGGATGGTGTCACTATTTATACAGATATTTATTTGCCAGTAACCGAAGAAAAAGTGCCGGTGCTGATTGCATGGAGTCCTTATGGTAAAAGTGCAGGAACAGCACCACGTTATAAGAATCTTTTTAACATGTTGGGTATGGGCAATCACTGGAACTCAGGATTGACTAAGTTTGAAGCGCCAGATCCTGATTACTGGGTTGCGAAAGGCTATGCGGTAGCTAACCCAGATATGCGAGGAATCGCTCACAGCGAAGGCAATACCACGATGTTGGGGACTCAAGAAGCCCAAGATGGTTATGATTTGATTGAATGGCTGGCTGCTCAGGAATGGAGTAATGGTAAAACAGCTCTTACTGGCACTTCTTACTTGGCCTTCTCTCAATGGTATATTGCAGCGGAGCAGCCACCCCATTTAACTGTGATCAATCCAACTGAAGGATTAGCAGATGGTTATCGTGATTTGGCCTTTATTGGTGGTATTCCTGACAAGAACTTTATTGAACGGCTTCAGGTAAACCATGTTAGTGCTACTGGCGCTCAACGCGAAGATTTAACGAAGGAAATGGATGCTTATCCTTTAGCGGATGATGACATTTGGTTAGACAAAATCGCTGATCCCAGCAAAATCACTGTGCCGGCTTTTGTAATTGCCAGCTATTCTAATACGCTGCATACTATGGGAACCTTCCGTTCTTGGCGTACATTGGGCTCGCAGGAAAAATGGCTTCGTATCCACGATCGGCAGGAATGGCCTTACTATTATGATGAAAAAAACATTGAAGAACTGCGTCGTTTCTTTGATTATTACCTGTTAGGAAAAGACAATGATTGGCTTGCAACTCCAACGGTTCGTTATTCACTAATTGATTTCCAAGGTGGGAATCAAACAGATATTCCAGCAGAAGTCTTCCCTCCTGCTGCCAGTGAATTGAAACGCTACTATCTGAATGGATTATTCCGGACCTTGCAGGAAAATAAGGAAGCTAACGATGTACCCGTCAAATACACCGCTGAAGCTCTGCCAGGTCGGACTTCATTCCAAATGACCTTTGATCAAGAAACCACTTTCGTCGGTTATCCTAAAGCTAAATTGTTTATGGAATCAGATGGATATGACGACATGGACGTCTATGTTTGGGTTCAAAAATTGGATAAATTCGGCAATGTATTAAGTGAATTTGTCGTACCCAATCATGGTGCTGCCTTGCAGGATTTCACCCAAGAAGGAGCTTCTGCCCTACGTTACAAAGGTGCCTGGGGTCGGCTGCGTGCTTCTATGCGTCGCCTTGACAGTCAACTGGCAACTGATGAAATTCCTGCTTATCGCTTTGATCGTGTGGAGAAATTATCTCAGGGCGAAATCGTTGAGTTGGATATTGTCTTGAGTCCAATGGGCTTGTCTTATCAAGCCGGAGAAACCTTAAGAGTGGTGGTTAGTACTAAAGATGAACTTGGCTCAGTTATGCCCGGAACACCAGGAAATACACCTGCTAATAAGGGCGCTCACATTCTGCATACTGGAGGAGAATATGCTTCTTATCTTCAACTACCCTTGTTGTCAGAATAATAGTTAAAACTTGTGAAAATTCAGGGACCACTTTATACTGAGTTCATTATCTTTAGTGGAATGGAGTCAGTTATGAAGTTATCGACCTTACACTACTTTGTGGAGGTTGCTGCTGAGGGCAGCTTTACTAAAGCTGCCCAAAAGCTGTATATCTCTCAGCCTACATTAAGTAGACGAATCCAAGAATTAGAAACTGAATTAGGTGTCGCTTTATTCATTCGTCATAGCCATGCACTAACCTTATCAGATGCCGGTGAACAGTTCTTAGTTGAAGCCAATGAGGTATTAAGCCGCGTAGATCAACTGTCCCATATGTTCGACCAGCAAAAGACAGCTGATACGGCCACTCAGCTGCTAAAAATTGGTTATTTATCAAATTTTAATATGAGCAAAATGTATGAGCTTTTCGGACAATTCAAAGCGGATCACCCCAACGTGACCTTCCTAACGAAACAGGATACACCGCTGAGTTTGTCAGACGGGCTGGCTACCGGGCAATACGACTTAGTTTTTGATTTGTCGACCTATTTTCAACACAGTGAAAATGTTGAGCAGCTGATATTTATCAAAAACCATTTGCAGATTGCTGTGCCGCTTCATCATGCTTTGAGCAAAGAGACAAAGGTTTATTTTGCTGACTTGAGTCAGGAGACGTTTATTTTGCTGGAAAGAAAACAGTCTCCTATTATTGTCGATTATGTAGTCAATCAGTTTGTGAAATACGGCTTTAATGTACGAGCTAATTCGTATGTGAAAAATCTCGATGAGGGGCTTGCAAAGGTTGCGCTTGGAGAAGGTTTAGCTTTCTTGTATTCTGGAATGAATGATGGATCACTTGAAGAAAAATACCCGATCAAAATTATTGATCTAGTAAGCGATAGTAATGATCAGAATATAGTAGCAGCTTATGATAAAAGAAATGAAAGTTCCCTGCTTCGAGAGTTGTTCACTTTCTTTAAAAATAATCTAAAGGGTTAGACGCTTGAGGATAATTCAGGTTTTAACCTTTTTTTATCATACTTAATTCTGTTTTACTTCACCAAGTTGCTTTTTAAAATATTCTCACTGCAATTATACATTGTTGAATTCCATATTTATATACTATGATCTGCTAGTTACTCTCCAAGTAGCGATTGAATTGGTTCTCTACTTCTTCAAAAAATTGACTACATCTGGAAAGAAGCGCTTTTCCTCTTCATATGCAGCGTGTCCGAAACCTGGATAGATGATTAATTTGCTACTTGGGATACTTGCAGCAATCTCTTCTGAAGTAGCTTCACCAACAACCTTATCGGAATCTCCACCAATAACTAATGTTGGGTACTCAATTCTATTTAATTGATCAGACACATCATGAGAAAGACAGGCTTGGGCTTGAATCAAGAAGCGCTTGAAGCTTTCAGGTTTGCCGATTCGAGTAATAATTGGAAAAAATGGACGATACCTTCTGAGTGTTTTTAAAGAATATGTTTTTTCCATAGTATCTTTCATTAGTAGTTGGTAGTTCTTTTCTTCTGCCAGCTTGATCCAGTGACGGATTGTCTTTTCCATTGTTGGCGTAACCTTTGACGTAGAAACACCGATTATTAATTTAGCGACACTCTCAGGATAGTCAATTGCAAGCTGCTGTGCGATCATTCCACCTTGAGAAATCCCCATCAAATAGACATCGCTTAAACCTAGCTGTTGCAATGCGAGAGCTTGATCTTTGGCCATTTCTTTTATGGAATAAGGTGCCTTTAAATTGTTCTTTCGGCTGAAGACATAGACTCTAAAATGAGGGATCAGTTTTCGAAAATAGAAAGCCAAATTTAAAGACTGTCTATGAACAGTCTTTAACCCATCAGACAATCCTGGTAACACAATCAAGGGTTGCTCTCCTTTTCCAAAAGCCACATAAGTCATCGTTTCATTAGCAATTTTTACATTGTTTTCTTGAAGTGATTGAAGCATCAATATTCCCACTCTCTTTTTTGAATGATGATTTCCGTTCAGTACAGGTTTCGTTAATGATTTTTGTTGCTAGTTAATTACCGACAATTTTTATGATTGATGAATTATCTTTCTACTATTTCATTAGTCTTCTACTATATTTTTGAAACCGACTTTTGCAATTAAGGACACAAAGACCAGCAATAGCGTTATAAAAAGTAAAGGTAAAAACAATTGGGTTTCAAACGTATCCAATAATTTTCCATAAAGCAGTTGCCCCAACGGCAAGCTGCACTGAGCGGCAGCCATAATGATCGCCATTACTTTTCCTAACTGTGCATTTGGTGTTTTCCGTTGAACCTTACTGATTAGAAAAATCGACAAGATCGAGATCAGCATCGAAATGGGGATCGCTCCAGACATCAATATCAGAAAAGGCCAAAGGTTTCCTGTGGACAAAACGATTGGTAAAACAGCTGCCATGATCGGTAAGATTAAAACACTCAGTCCCAGTAACCAGAGATACACATTTGCAAAACGCAATTTTTTAGTAAAAAATCCAATTGTCAACGCCCCGAATACCATGGCAAGTCCAATCAATCCATTCCCCAATCCATACATCGCTTCTGAACTGTTCATCACCAGCCGTAAAATTGCCGGAACAGCTACGACCAGCAACGGTGTCACCAGCATATTCAGTGCCGCAGCTAGCAAAACTGATTTATAAATGAACGGTTCTTTCCTCACATAGATAAAGCCTTCTTTTAAATCATTTATTATCACCTTTGCCAAATTCCCCTCCATCGTGCCTTTTTCAAACGGAATGTGGATAAACAATTCCATCACTGCTGACAGAAAAAAGGCGATGAAGCTAATGAAAATCAGACGATCAATTGGTAAGTAGCCATACAATAAACTTCCCAAAATCGGTGCTAGCACACTCCCTAATGATTGTACGGCGCTAACAATTCCATTTGCCTTTTCTATTTTTTGCTCCGCAACCAATAACGGGATGCTGGCTGAAACAGTGGGATTATACATCGCACTGATGAAAGATAAACAGGTCATAATCAATCCAATTAGCAGAATAGAATTGTTTCCTCTCCATAGCAAGAAAAATAAAACAAACGCAATTCCACTACTGGTAAAATCATAAATCACCATCAAGTTTCGTCGATTGAACCGATCTGCAATGGCGCCCCCGAACGGCCCCGCTATTAAAGGTATGCTGGAAACTGCTAATAATGTGGCAAAAATATCTGCTCTTCCTGTTTGATCCAGTACAAACAACGACAAGGCAAAGCGCAGCAATGCCGAACCCATAATTGAAACGACTTGGCCTAAAACCATCAAGGTAAAATTTCTCGGTGCTGGAATTATTTGTGGTATCTGTTGTTGCTTTAAAAGTTCTGGTTTGATTTGTTTCTCCTCCATGTATGTTTCCAACCTCTCTTTTTTAACTATGAATAGCAGTATTTAAAAACATCACTCCAACAAACAGACTGACTGTTTGTTTTTATAATTTTAGTATTCTTTTGATGGTGTGTCAATCATTATTTGAAACAAAAACTGTTCAAACGTATAAAATCAACGTTTGAACAGTTTTTCTGGTTTCTATTCTTTTGGTTTAAATATTGCTTTGAATTTTTGAATATCCTCTTCGTCGATCAACGGAACCTCTAATTTTTGCAATAGCAGGTAAAGAAAGTCGAAACGATTGCATATTTCAGTGTACTCTCTTTTGATAATCGTGGGATCCAACCAAATTTCTACAGTAAATAAAAGCGTTTCACTTAATGCTTCTGGATAATCGCAGGTATATTCGCCATTTTCTATTCCTTGCTTCACAATTTTTGTTACCTGAGGAGCTACACGATCATTGAGATTGCGAACACTTTCTAATAAAGCAAAGGGAACTTTTTCAACCCAAGAGGCTTGTGCCAATTGACGATGCATGTAGTCATCCCCACTATTCACAATGATTTTTGTAATCTTTTCCTTGGCTGAAAGTGTCTTATCAGCGACAAGCTCTGTTAAGAAATCATTGGTTTGTGCATAAATTTCAGTCATCAAACTGCGTAAGATCTCTTCTTTACTCTTAAAATGGTGGTACATGGCCCCTCTTGAAAGACCAGACAGTTCAATAATATCTTGCGTGGAGGTGGCGTCATATCCCTTTGATGCGAACAATGAAAAAGCAGCTTGAATAATCTTGGCCTTACTTTGCTTACTTTTTTCTTCCCTTTTCATTCGTTCCTCCTTCAGTTTTTCAAAAACAGATTCGTTGTATGTTTCATATGCTAGTCATTCTTGTGCTGTCTGTCAATGAAAAACTGACGCCAATTTTTTAAGCGATAAAAAAATCTATAAATATGGATCAGACCATACTTATAGATTTCTATTGTTT
Source organism: Enterococcus sp. AZ071 (assembly GCF_050499065.1). Classification (NCBI taxonomy): domain Bacteria; kingdom Bacillati; phylum Bacillota; class Bacilli; order Lactobacillales; family Enterococcaceae; genus Enterococcus; species Enterococcus sp. AZ071. Next base: position 845,775 of record NZ_JBIPAS010000001.1, on the reverse strand, counting down.
ATCTTATTCTAGAAGCACCAAACCAAACTCTTTTGCATTTGACTCGCATACCCTTAACTTGAGTTTTAGCTATTTATTGCTTAAGAAAACCATGAATTTGACGAAGTTTAGCTAATGAAATATCGGTTGGTAAGGTACAATCTGCACCAATAATATATCTCTTACCATTAAACTCCTGTTGAATTCGGGTAAGTTCTGTTTGTATTTCCTTTTCGTCCCCTTCGACTAACACGCCCGATCGGTCATCGAAGCCACCTAAATAAACCTTGTTGCCAAAGATTTGATATGCCTCGTCAACGGAATAGTTGCTTTCATGCATCGCCCAATTGATGACATCGAAGGGGTAATCTTTGTAATTCTCTAGAACAGTTTCTTCTTTACAAATATGAAGGAAGGTAGAAAAATCTTCTTTCTTTTCCGCTTGTTTTAATAAGCTTTGTTCTGCCGGTCTCAAAGCTTCTTGTATAAAGTCATCGCTAAACTTATTTTTTTCTCCGCCTAAAGCTGCATAGTAGATACCTTGCACTCCTGAACTCATTGTCATTTCTAAAATATGCTGGGTGTTTTCTTCAATAATTTTCAGCCCGTCCATTACAGCCTGAGGATCACGCTGATAATGGTCGTTAATTAAGTCCGGGGAAACAGAATAACTATGACCTGAAGCATGAGATAAGGAAGCGATTAGACCATGAACTGTTCCCAGCAAGTAACAATCTTCTTCGTTGGCTTCTACAATTCGTCGTAAGATATCCGCTTGATCGGTAACCAGCTTGGAATCCTTGGAAAGCTTCGCAATATTTTTCCATTCATGAAGCTGCTCAATTTTTTGAGTGCTGCGCATCTCGTTTTCGTTCATGATCTTCAAGATATCTGTTTGGGTTTCATCTTTAAAAGCCAGATGGGCTGCTGCTTGTGCTTCTACTCCTTTAGAAATAACCTCTTTAGGAAAATGCAGCCAAAATCCCATTGGAGGCTGATCAGGTGCTGTTCCTCTTAACACGCAATTTACTCGTTCAATTTTCTTCATTTTCTTCTCCTTCAAGCGCTTGCTGAATGTCTGACCACAAATCTTCTGCGTCTTCTATCCCGCAGGACAACCTTACCAGCTGTTTCGTCACTCCGGCTTTTAAACGATCTTCTTCAGTCATACAGGCATGGGACATCGTCCAAGGATAGGATAAAATACTCTCCACCCCACCTAGGCTTACTGCTACGATTGGAATTTTTACCTGCTGAAATAACCGCTGAACCTGCTGTTCTGTATTCAGTTCAAAGGATAAAACGGCCCCTCCGCTCGTCGCCTGTTTAAAATGCTGCAAATGATCGAGATGATTTTCTAATCCTGGATAATGCACAGCCTTCACATTAGATAAGGTTTGCAATTTTTGGGCTAGAATTAATGCATTGCGGCTAGCCTGCTTCATTCGTACTGTTAATGTTTTTATTCCTCTTAGCAGAAGCCAAGCTTCCTCAATTCCAGGAATTGATCCGATAATTTTTTGATTTTTATGCAGCTTTTCTTTGAGTACATTGTCATTAGTTACCGCAAAGCCCATAACTAAGTCACTATGTCCGCCTAAAAACTTCGTGGCACTGTGAATAACAATATCTGCACCGAGTGTCAAAGGCTGCTGATAGTAGGGTGTCATGAAGGTATTGTCGCAGACGGTCAAAAGCTTATGTGTTTTAGCAATTTCACAGACCTTCTGAATATTCGTGACTGTCAATAAGGGATTCGAGGGGGTTTCTAAATAGAACAGCTTGGTATTCGGACGGATTGCCTGCTCCCAAGCTAAAGGATTTCGCTCGTCAACAAAGGTATAGGTGACTTCAAATCTACTTAACAGTTCTGTTAAAAGTTGGAAAGTACCACCGTAAATATTTCCTCCTAAAACCAAGTGATCACCCGCACTTAGAAGCAGCAGTGAAGCCGTTATAGCTGCCATGCCAGAGGAAAATGCAATCCCGTACTGCGCATCTTCTAAGGTCGCGACTGCTTTTTCCGCCGCTTCCACAGTTGGGTTACCAAAGCGTGTATAGGTGTACTCCTGTTGTTTAGGAAAGTCTTTTTGGTGAAAAGTTGATGCTTGGTACTTAGGAATGGATGCTGCTCCAGTCGCAGAATCAACGACTGGGTAGCTATGGAGTACTTTGGTATCAAAGTTCATTTTTTCTCGCCTCTTCTATAACTATTTGAATCGCGTCTTTGTAAATCTGAATAAGCTTCTCTAAGTCAGAAATCTTCATGCGTTCATTCTTTCCATGAGCATAAGTTCTTGTGTCAGGAAATCTCGGACCAAAAGCAGCAAAATTGTCAAAGTAGCTGGCATACGTGCTGCCGCCCATATATATTGGCTCCGTCTGATCGGTTGGATCGTAACTACGATACAAGCCAATTAATTGGTCTGCTAAGTGTCTGTCCTTTACTAGATGGACATCCTTAGAAGTAAGAACCTTCATTGTCCAATCGGGGAAAAATTGTTGAAGCTTATGCAAAATCATTTCTTGAGTGAGTTTATTGTTGAAGCGTATATCTACTTCTACACGCCAATTGTTCTCTTTAAAATTGATTATGCCCGCATTAACTGTGGTGTTTCCAAAACGGCTTTCGGGACAGCTTAACTCTATATTTGTACCGTTTACCTCTGAAAGTTGTAACAAGTTATTCATCTTTTTTGAACGTGCGAGTGGGTCAATCGCCTTCATCAGCTGGAAAAAGGCATTCTTTCCTAATTCTGGTTTAGCGGCATGTGCGGAAATCCCTTGGCAATAAACTGTTCGATCTTCACAGCCACTTACAGCATTAAGATTAATCTTGTCTAAATCTTGTTTAGCTTTTACTTTAAGAATTGCTCGATCAGGTACAGAGTTAACCTGCTCACCGGTGACAACTTCATCGAGCCAGGGAATTGACTCCTTGGATTCCAACAGAAGATGCATCCGGCCCTTTTCACCTAAAACGATGGGGAACATCGCATCAGGTACAAAACCGGCAACGGGCTTTTCTTCCAGTAAAGTATATTGCTGGATACAGGCCATTCCAGTTTCTTCTTGGGCTCCAATAATAAGTCTTACACGTACGCCTGTTTCTTCAATTTTTTGTCTAAGTTCGTTTAGAAGTACAATCATTACTGCGGCGGGTCCCTTGTTATCATAGACACCTCTGCCAAAAAGAATCTGATCTTGCTCAACCAAAGTAAAGGGATCTGTAGTCCATCCATTACCAGGAGGAACAACATCAAGATGGATCGGGAAAGCAACTAATGGACCTTCATTACCTATTTGAACCCAACCAAGTGTGCTGCTTATTTTTTTCACTATGAAGCCGAATTCAGAGCAGTGTTTTAAAGTGAAATTCACTACGTCCTCTTGATCAGTAGTTTCACTCGTCGGATAGGATTGATACGACACAAATTGCTTCAAAAGATCGATCGTTTCTTGTAAAAGTGTCACTGTCACACGCCCCTTCTAGAATAATCGAATAAGTGACCCTACTAAACTGAAGATAATTAAGATCCACAAAAGCTTTGAAGCATTCCATTTCTTGGCGGTCATTCCCCAATAAACAAAGAATACTAATACTAAAGGCAACAATCCTGGCGCAATTTTGTCCAGTGTCTCCTGCAGGCTGATCTCCTTGCCGGAAATATTCAGCGAGACAGTTGTGGAAAGGGAGACCATTGCTGCTGATAAGGCGCCCATCATAAACATTCCTAAAATGCTTCCGCCTTTAATAATGCTGTTGACCAAACCACCTTGTAAAACTTTTACAATCGATCCCCGGCCAAGTTTGTAGCCATAGTGAAAGAAGAAATACCCTTCAAAGAAGTTGATAATGCACCAGAAAACTATAAAGAATGCACCAATCACGTTCCCTTCTGCTGCAAAGGAGGCTCCCAGTGCTGAAAAAATTGCTAAAAATGTTCCTGCATCAATTGCATCGCCAATACCTGCCATCGGACCCATCAATCCCGTTTTGAAATCGGTAATTACTTCATCAGGGATCCGTTCCCCCTGAGCCTTTTGTTCCTCCATCGCCAAAACGCTGCCGTGAATCAATCCTCCCCAGATAGCTTGGGTGTTGAAAAATCCAAGATGCCGTTTCAGTGCTGCCTTCAAGTCCTCTTCTTCTGGATAAAGCTTTTTCAATACTGGTGCAAAAGAGGCCCCTACTGCTAAAGCCTGCATCCGCTCGAAGCTGTTAGACAGTTCTGCTGTCCACCACCATCTTAGATAGGTCTTAGTTACATCCTTCTTTGTTAGCAATCTTTTTTTTTCTTCAGTATTTTCCATTTTATGCGCCCTCCGTTCCAACATTACTGCCGATAGTCATCATTAATGCCAAACACGTTCCAAAAATAGCAGCTCCCATGATTGGAAGTTCAAAATATTTAACCAAGAAGAAACCTGCGATGAACAGTGGAATATATTGCTTTTTACCAATCATAAAAATAGTTGTCGCAAATCCTAACGCCGGCAGCACGCCACCCATTACCGTTAAACCATTCATTACCCATTCCGGGATAACCTTTAAAATTTTATCTACTAAATCTGACCCATAAAAATTCACTAGAAAAATGATTGGAAATCTTAGGAAGAAACCAAAAATAAGTGAGTAGGTCGTTGCACAGCGCCAAACACCCTTAATGTTCCCAGCTTCTGCATAATCATCGGCTTTATGAACCAGAAAAGCATTCCCAGTACGTCGGATATTGTTGATGAAGACGCCGATGATTCCCATCGGTACCGCGATACTTACGGCCACCTCGGTAGAAACTCCCGTTTGAAGGACAATTGGAATGGCGATTAAAGCGGCTAATGATTTGTCTGATGGGATATTCCCACCAGCAGCGACCATTCCTAGATAGATTACTTCAATTCCAGCTCCTGTTATTAGCCCTGTAGTAACATCTCCCCAAAAAAGTCCTAGTGCAAAACCAATAAACGTCGGTGATTTAAGAATTGGATAAAGTGTGTACCCGGCGATACTGGCTGCTATCCAATACCATAAAGCGGTGAAAAGAGCTAACATTACTGTAGATTGCATAGAAATCTCCCCCTAAAATTTATTCTTTATTTCATCAAACGCCATCGCAGCTTCCTCTGGTACAATCTGAGCAACTACTTCTGTTCCGCTGTTTGTCAGTTCTTCTAGGAAATCGACCTCCTCTTTTAGTAGTGATACTGCTGAGATGACCTTTGTCCGTCCTTGCTCATAGGGAACACCACCTAATTGGAGTTGTTTCAGTATTAATCCATTGTTGACAGCTTTGTTTACTGAAGAAATATTTTTGAACAATAAAAACAGCTGATCGTTGGCATATTCTCCATTGGTTAGTCGTTTAACGATTTCTTGCGTATCAATAATTTCTACTTTTACACCTTCTGGAGCTGCCATGGCGTATATATCTGCCATAAATGGATCTTTTCCTAACGTATCATCAACGATCACGATCTTGTTTGCATTGACTAATTTCATCCATTTGGTAATGACCTGTCCATGAATCAGGCGGTGATCCACGCGAGCGAATTTAATTTCTTCCATAGTTGATTCCTCCATTTGAAATTGGTTGAATGTTTCGATTATATTTTCGTAGTCTTTACTACAATCACTCATTAAATCAAGCAACAAACGCAGTGATAAATCCGTGTATACTTTTCCGCCTAAATCTAGACCTAAGCGGATAGAGATTTTATACGTAGTGCTGCCGTGCAAATCACTGATAATAATCAGCTCTGCTTTGCCAGCAAGCTCTTGCTTCATTTGTTTCAAAAGCTGTTCATGATCCATATCGGCATTAAGTGAATAATGCAGCAGTTCGTCCTTCGTTCCAAAATGTGCTTTGACATCCGCAATCAAACAGCTCCCCCAAGTTCCGTGTGTCAGCAATACGATTGTTTTCATAATCGGAGCTCCTCAATTATTTTTTTTAAATCTATGGCTTGTTCATCTGGGACCATTTGATAATATACGTAGACTTCTTTATCAATTAGCTGTTGGAGATCAGAGATTTCTTTGCGCGTTAAAAAGAGATTGTTGAATAATTTAATTTTTCCAATACCAGAAGCCATTCTACCGATATTCAAGCGATCAATTGATCGATTCGCGATAAATGAGCAAGCAGTTTGGATGTCCTTAAAGAGAATCATCAAGGCTTCCTGCGTCTCTTGAGAAATACGATCCATCTCCGTACTCCGCAGAATTTCAATTTCACAATTTTTGGGTTTTGACATCAGGATCATCTGCTTTTCGATCAAATCAGAAGCTGTGCTGGTATCTACTACAATAATTTTTTCGATGTTCTTTTCATTTGTCCATTTGAATAGGACTTGACCGTGAACAAGTCGGTCATCACAACGAATAAATGGCATCTATTCCACTCTTTTCTATGGATTGACTTCAACCACACTATTGATTCCTGTTTGTTTGCAATGCTGTGTTAGCTCGTCTAATCCCATTGATTCCCGCATCATTGCACCCTCCACTATCATGGATAAATTTAAACCGGACAGCAGCTTGAAATTCCGTCTTTGTTTTAAGGTTACCGAGCAAACATTAAACGGTGAGCCTCCAACCAAATCCACTAATACGATGACGCCTTCGCCTTGATTCAGACTCTCCAAAGCGTTCTCTACCTCGTCCTTCAAATTTGAAATGCTGTCATCTCTGTTTAGAGAAATAGTCTGGCAATTGGAAATGGGACCAATAATCAGTTCGGCACTCCTTTTTATTTCTTCTCCAAATTCTCCGTGGGTTACTAAGAGAATCCCTATCATGACATCCCCTCCTCTTACTCTTTTAAAAGCAAGTTGTATGCCAACTTTTCTTTTCCTTGTGGCTAACGGCTTTGATCAGCACAAACAACCCACTAAACTTTCAATTTAGCTACTGAAAGTTTAGTGGGTTGTATTGTGGGTTGATTTTATACGCTCTTACTCACTCAATTGATTTACTGGGTCATACAAAAATAATTGTTCTGGAAATTCGTAAACAAAGATATCCGCAACATTGATTAATTCCTTTTTGGGGACCTCAATTCCGAAAAATTCATTTACAATCGAGTAGTGCTTTTCAAGCAGCTTAATTAAGGAGGAAGTCGCTTGATAATTGGCCTCAGGTATTTCTTGGACACTTGAGTCAACAAGAACCTTTTCAATCATGCAGCCATTATGGAAGATAAACTTCAATAGAAATTCATCCGTAATCTCAATTTTTAGATCCGCAGCAATTACCTCCAAAACCGATTTGAAAAGCAAGAATACTTTTTTGCTGTCCAAGAAAACGAGTATTTTTTTCATACGTTGAATCATCATTGTTTCGAAATAACGGAAATCATCCGTAGGTTCAAAGCTTTCTTGTATCGTTTGCCAGTGTCGTGACATGATCGAAAGTAGTGATTGAACCAACTCTTCTAATGACAGCTTACGGCTAAGGGATAACTTGGCTGCTTCCAGAATTAGCGGTGTACTTGCCATGTCTATAACACGAACGCTCATTCCTAGCTCATCGTTTAACTTTTGCTCGAAGGATTTAATTGACCCCATATCGGCCATGATCAGTACCCCAAGTCCATTGTCTAATTCACGAACCATTTCTTTTGTTCGCTCGTAGGCGTCTTGGACTTTTTCCTCCAGTCTCATATCGATCGCCTTCACACTGGTAATGCCTAAAAGTGAATTCACCGTGTCTGCAATACTAGAAGCGGTGTTCTCCCCATGCATAACCACTAATAAAGAGATATGCGGCCGGTCAGAATATTGAATCAACTGCTTCAATAGCCGATCAACGATTTTAATATCCAACTCCGTTAAGGAAAGTTCTAAACCATTTTTCGTTTGATAAACGATTTGCTTGGTCGCCATGGAAATTTCTCCTGGCTGCTCTAGAAGGTCTTCTATATCCTCCTCTTCAAGGGTTGTCGAGGCATTTTTCCAAACAATCGTTAGATGATAAGCAATTATTTTACAATAAAGCTCCAAATTCTCTTGATCTACAAAGCTAGCTAGAGCTTGCTTCACTGAGTCCAAAATGTCGCCGTCAATAAACATGTTTTTTACTACTGCATCTTTACTCAGGATTTCTTGATTCACTTTTTTCATCATTTTTCCCGTGTATTCGGAAATTACCGCCTGTGCTTCATCCTCATAAGCAGCTACGCTGTTCGCTTTATTCATTAATAAAAAATTCTCTTTAATTCGCTGGTAGACTTCCTGTTCATTTTTCTCGAAGGCAAAAGGCTGTGTGTGTTTCTCTTTCTTGAACAGTAAACTCTCTGGCAAATTATATGCAAGGCTTCGTTGATCCTCAATGCCATCTAAGTGCTGAGCTATATTCATGGGTAGATGACGAATTTCAATCGATACCTCACTGGACCCATTTTTTATAGTATCAACAAAGGCATTGGCACAGGAGAACTGAAAATCACTTTTCAATTGTCCGATATTTCCCTCAAACTGATAATTTAATAATAAACTCAGCACTTCCTGAGTGATTCGAATATCGCGACTGATTCTGCGACTTTCTTCACCAGCAAAGCGTGTAATGAAGGCCATCTTCTCTTCCCAGCTTCTTTGATACAACGGAGGTAAATGAATATGAACAGGTATACGTCTTAAAAAGGTGTTCAGCATCACCTCAGAAGGCTGCTCAGTAGTAGCCATAATCAGACGAACATTCGTCTCATAATCGTTCTCAACTTCTCCTAATTTTCGATAAATACCTTTGTCCATTAAATAAAACAACATTTCTTGTCCTTTGGCACTCAAGCGATGCACTTCATCCAGAAATAGAAAGCCATTGTTCGCTGCTTCAACTAGACCTTTGGTGTCTTCTGCTGCCCCTGTGAAAGAGCCTTTTTTATGACCAAAAAGATGAGATAACAGTAATTGTTGATTATCAGCGAAATCCGCACAGTTAAAGGTAATGAACGGTGCCTTCTCAGGAACTTTCCCCTCATTCAACGCATACAGATACATTTTTTCGGCAAATAAAGATTTTCCTACTCCAGTTTCTCCAGTAATCAAAGTAGTTAATCCATTTACCGGATATAAAATTGCTGCTTGGGCTTTCTTTACTGCTTCTCTCAATGAACCAGTTTCACCAACTAAGTCGAAAAAGCCCGAATCCTGTGTCCGTTTTTCCTTAAATAGAATTTTTTGCAGCTGCTCTAAAGATGAAAATGAACTATCCTCAATCTTAAAATGATAATGATCTTCTAGCGTTTGCTTATCAATAAACAATACGGGTCTTCTATTTATTTTGATAACCCTTTGTTCAGCTACTAAGCGATTCAAATCTTTACTGACATTTGCTCGATCTAAGCCTAATTCGTCCGCAATCTCAGTTGATGTACTCCCTTTGATTTCTATTCCAAATAGAGCCAGCTGCTTACGTGAAGCATCGATTAATTGCTGATGCACAAGATCCATTCTTTTCATTAAAGTCACCACCCTATTCTCATTTTTACGACTTCCCCAAATCGTTTATTCCTATATTCTTTCACCAAGTATATTATCCGAAAAGGGGTTTATCAAGTGGGAGATAAAATAAGAGCTGCGACTTGTTTGAATTCTTTTCCGTTTGAATATGGGTAAATTAATTGATAGATTAGGTGACAGATCGGGAGATTGCATCTTATAACAGAAGCTCTAAAAAAAGCCTCATCAACAGATTTTTGGAGTAATTAGACAGAGCTATTTAGAAGAATCATGTTAAGTCTTGTATTTGCGGATGACTGCAGTACTGCTAAATTACGGGACCCTCAACCACTATGATTTTTTGAGCAGGACAATCAATTTTGACTTCACAACCAATTGGTAAACTGATAATCGGTGCATTATGCCCGAAGTTTAGATTATAAACGATTGGCAGATCAGACAACCCACATTCTTTTTGGATCACTTGGAGTAATGCATCTTTATACTCATGATAATAAAGCTCTCCCATAGGCTTAGCTACTAACACTCCAGAAATCTGATTGAAAATCCCTTGAGCTGCCAGCCCCCTTAATAGAATTGTGAACATCTCAGGATCAAGCTGCATCTCTGAAGTTTCCAGAAAAAGGACTTTTCCCTGCCAATCTCTTGTCTGCGGCCAAATTTTTGTTCCTATCATCATAGGGAAAGTGTCCAGACAGCCGCCAAGAAGCTGACCTATGACTTTTTGTGTTCCTTGTAAGAATTCGTGACCGCGAACTTCTGCTATCATTTTTCGCTTGACAGATTGATTAGCAGGCTCGAACCAGTCTAAAAATTCACTGGTCCATTCAGGACTACTTTCAATTGATAATGGAAAGTTATCTTTTGAAACTAAATCCAAGAAGTAGTTCAAGGTATAGTCATGCATTTCAATATTTTCAGCGAATTCAACCAAAGCACAAGGTCCATAAATAGAAGCAACACCAGCATGATGAAACATAAAATGATTGATGGTGGTATCCGAATATCCAATGAAGAGCTTCGGATACTTACGAATAATGTCGAAATCGATATACGGCAGCAAGCGAATCGTGTCATTACCACCAATCATACAAATAAGCGCATCTATACTGGGGTCCTGAAGTGCCTCCATTAGATCTTCTGCTCGTTTTTCGGGATGATCATGCAGATAATCTGACTGTTGTAAGGCATTAGGCGTCAAAACCACTTGGTATCCTAAGTTCTCTAGTCGTCGTTTTGCCTGTTTCCAGCGATAATCTAGCTGGGCTTCACCAGCTAGTCCAGCAGATAATGAAATGAGTGCAATCGTATCTCCTTGTGAGAGTCTTTTTGGTTTAATCAATTTTTTCCTCCTTTTCCACTATCAATTGTCAGCCATTCGTACTGAAGCCATAATTCCACCTCAGGGAAACAGGGAACACTTTCAGAAGGCTTTTTTGCCAGAATAATATTGATCTGTTTGTCATGGATCAGATTTTGACTGACCGCATAAGCAAGCTCTGAGAAGCTGGCAGCACCAATATAGCCGATTATTCCATTCTTTTCTTTGTTCAATAAGTAAAATATATCTGCTGCTTCGATATTTCTGAAATAATCGGAAAGAATGATTGGATATTCTTCGGTCAAGTTATTACTTAGTTTTGGGTAATCGATAACTTCACAGTCTTTAGATTCAAAGCGGCGGATCAGCTCCCTGTATTCAGTTTGAAAATCTATACTTCCTGAAATAACTACTTTTGGCATCATCGCACTCTTCCCTCTTTATTCGTTTGATTCTATTATACGCCAAAATTCTTTCTGCTGTTTATTCAAACTCATGTGCTGAACGAAATCTAAAAGTGAGCAAACTATCGTTTATAAGATTCACCGAGTGTTCCTTTTCGGTTAAAAAGAACGCCACATGCTTCGATAATTGCGAGCATGTGACGTTCATTCTAACTATAATACGACCTATTTCCCTAGCAGTTTTTTGGTTGATTCAACAATATTTTCCACAGTCAGTCCGTAGATTTCAAAAAGTTCGTCAGGATTTCCTGATTTACCAAAGCTATCTTGAATTCCGATCATGCTCATCTTTTTAGGATTATTTTGAGAAAGCAGTTCACTCACTGCGCTGCCAAGTCCACCAATCACAGTATGCTCTTCCACTGTCACAAAATAGTCTACTTCATTGGCTGTTTCAAGTAACAATGACTGATCCAACGGCTTAATTGTCGGCAAGTTGATCACTTTTACGTTAATGCCTTGTTTTGACAATATTTCTGCAGCTTCTTTTGCTACCATTAAGCCAGTACTTACAATTGCAGCTTCTTTACCTTCTGTGATTACTTCCCCTTTTCCAATTTCAAATTTGTAATCCTCTGAGTGGAGGGTTGGGGTTGCAACTCGACTTAGTCTCAAATAGACAGGGCCATCATGTTCAGCAGCAGCCAAAACTGCTTGTCTGGCTTCGACATCATCGCAGGGATGAATGACCGTCATGTTGGGTAAACTGCGCATAAGTGCAATGTCTTCAATTGACTGATGAGTGCCTCCATCTTCACCAACACTAATGCCCGCGTGTGTTCCTACAACTTTGACATTTACATTGGGATAACAAATAGAATTTCTAATTTGATCAAATGCTCTTCCGGTTGCAAACACCGCAAAGGTACAAGCAAATGGAATTTTCCCGCTTAATGCCAGTCCTGAGGCCATCCCCATCATGTCAGCCTCAGATATGCCTGCGTTAAAGAATCGATCTGGACATTCTTTAGAAAACATGATTGACTTTGTTGCATGGGACAAATCTGCATCTAAAACAACCACCTCTTCATTTGACTTTAATTCTACTAACGCACTTCCAAAGGCCTCTCTAGTGGCTAAATTCATTTTGTTCACCCCTCAGTTCTTTTACAGCTTTTTCACATTCTTCTGCACTGGGCGCAGCACCATGCCATCCCCCATTATTTTCCATGAAGGAGACTCCTTTTCCTTTGACCGTCTTCGCAATAATAGCGGTTGGTTGATTTTTGACTGCTTTGGCCTGATCAATGCTCTTGGAAATCTGATCAAAATCGTGACCGTCAATCTCAAGCACCTTCCAATTAAATGATTGAAATTTTTCCTTGATTGACCTAACCTTCATTACTTCATCATTGGTTCCATCAATTTGCAACCCATTGTGATCGATTATTGCTATCACGTTGTCCAGATTGTAATGAGCAGAGCTCATTGCGGCTTCCCAAATCTGGCCTTCTTGCAATTCACCATCACCAATGAGTGTATAAATTGTATGATCGTCTTGTTTCATTTTTGCTACCAAAGCCATACCATTGGCAATGCTCAGTCCCTGTCCTAACGAACCAGTAGAAGCATCTACTCCAGGTGTTGTTTTGATGTCAGGATGCCCTTGCAGCATCTCTCCTGTTTTCCGTAATTTACTTAATTCTTTTTTGGGGAAAAATCCTGTATTTACCAAAGTCGTATACAGCGCGGGTGCCGCATGACCTTTAGATAACACGCAACGATCACGATTTTCCATAGCTGGCTGGTTCGGATCAATCGTCATCTTTTCATAATAAAGCACCGTTAATACATCAATAATTGACAAAGATCCTCCAGGATGTCCAGATTTTGCTTCAGTAATCATTTGGATGATATCGATTCGAGCAGAAGTTGCAATTTCATTTAGTTTCTCACTTTTCATACAAACGCCTCCATTCTAGCTAACAAAGTGTTTCTATTTATTCAGACAATAAATTCGATCTTGTATATTTTTTTAATCACCCATAAATTGCTTTAATTACATTTAAAATGAGATTGAATAATTACCGAAATAATCTGGAATCAGTGCGGGAAACTACGCATCGCTAATCCCCAAATACACTCACTTAAAACTTAGACATTTTTGGTGATTCTCTTCTACAATTTTTACTACTTCTTCGTACCTTTGGGGGTCGCTGCCAAAACGACCAACAAAAACGCCGTCGATTTCATTATTTTGCACAATAAGCTTGGTATTTTCAGGACTAACAGAACCACCATAAATAATTCTCACTTTTTGTGCTGCTGCATCTCCGAAAAGATCCTGTAAAATATCTCGTATCAGACTCGCTATCTTGTGAATGTGTGGGACATTGGCAGCTTTTGTTTTCCCTACAGTCCACATAGGAGTATAGGCAACGACAATTTTTGGGGCTTGAGATTTATCTACTTCAAAAAGATCATTAAAAAGCTGTCGGTATAATTTGCTTTTGAGTAAATTATAATTCTCTGTCTTACTTTCTTCGCCAACGCAAATTACCAGTTTCAATCCTTTATCTAATGTCAATAAGACTTTTTTGTTAATCAATTCATCACTTTCTTTAAAAATGCTTCTTCGTTCCCAATGACCTAATTCCACATACTCCCCAGCTTCATCAATAAGCGAATCAATCGAGTACTCTCCAGAGAACATACCGTATGCTTCAGGGGCAATATTTTGAGCTCCTAATTTAATAACTGAATATTTAGTAATTTCTGCTACTGAAGTAATCATACCCATAGAAGGGAATAGAACTTTTTCAACACCTTGATCTTCTCCAACTAATTGAACAAGTTTAGCTGCAAATTCTTGGGCTTCTTTTTTTCTATTTTGCCTCATTGCCCAGCTCATTACTACAATTGGTTGTCTTTCTTCCAATTTAAAACACCTCCAATAGTCACTAATGATTCACCAATCAGTTCGTTTGTTGTTCAAACTTTTCCCAATCCTTAATAAAACCCTCAATACCAGAATCCGTTAATGGATGACTCCACAGCTTAGGGAATAGCGTTCCTGGGATGGTTGCAATATGAGAGCCAGCCAAAGCCGCCTTCTCCACATGTTGAATATTTCGAACGCTTGCCGAAATGATTTCACTTTGATAGCCATATAAATCAAGCACTTTTCTCAAGTCATTGATCAATTGAAGACCTTCACCCGAAATGTCTTCAAGCCTGCCTAAGAATGGACTAATATACGTAGCTCCTGCTTTAGCTGCCATTAATCCTTGTGCCACAGAAAAAATTAAGGTCACATTCGTTTTGATTCCTTCTTTAGATAATTGGTTCGCTGCCCTCAAGCCATCTTCTGTCATTGGAATTTTTACAACAACATTTTCAGCCCAACCGGCAATGTCCCGGGCCTCTTTAACCATGCCTTCAGAATCTAAAGCAATAACTTCCGCACTAACTGGACCTGAGACTACACTGCAAATCTCTTTGATCACAGTTTCAAAGTCCTTTCCCTCACGAGCAATGATTGTAGGATTTGTTGTTACACCATCGACTAGTCCTAAATCATTAATTCTTTTGATCTCCTCAATGTTCGCTGTATCTAAGAAAAATTTCATATGATAAAACTCCTATCTATTTTTTTGTGAGAACTCATATACCTTTAAAACATCGGTGATTTCTTCTGTAGTTTTACAATTTACTAAGTCGTTAAATAGCTCTTTGTTGGTAAGACACTTATATATTTGATACAGTAAAAAAACATGACTATCCTTATCGGGAATGCTTAGACAAACGATAAATTTGATTTTAATTTCGCTGCCTTGGAATGAGAGACTTTTTTTCATTCTCAACATACTGACACCCAATTCATTCGCCCCATCTTCGGGTGAAGCATGAGCGATTGCAAATCCAGGCATGAATAGTATGTACGGTCCGTTTTCTTCAACAATATCAATCATATTGTCAATATAGTTTTGATTGATATAGCCTTTATCTTTTAGCAATTCTCCCGATTTTCTAACGGCTTCTTGCCAGGTCTTCGTCTCAACATCAAGCATCATTTGATCATTCTTAAGCTGATCAAAGAAAAAAGGCCCCTTCATGTTACTATATTGCCGATTTAGCTCTTCCAAACCTTCTAATTTGGCATTATTGCTAATAAGCTGCTGGTACCCTTCTACATAATTTTCAATGTTACGATGAAATAAAGCCTTATTTGTCTTTTTATTTATTTGCCGCATACATTTGCGGATTTTTTGCATATCGCTCGATAAAAGCATTTGGTTCACAACAACCACCGGATACTTGCTTTTCTCAATTGGAATTGTGGAAATGACCAAATCAATTCCTTGTTGCGCGTCCAGCTTATAGGCAGGGATCGTATCTTTTATTTCCACATTAAAATAATTCAATAACCTATTCTTTAAAAACATCGAAACACATCGACCGTTTGGACAAACCAAAGCTACCCGAAGTTTCCTGTCGAAATTATCGTGATTTTCCACAATAACAGCCATGTGCATGACAATGTAGGTAATATCATTTTCATTGATTCTTCTGCTCACAATATTTTCAATCGTCTCTATATGATGATTGACTACCTCAAAGATATCTGGATATAGTGCCTTTAATTCTTCACTAATCGGATTTTTTTGCGAAATGTTTCCTTTTTTTATATTTTCAACGGTCGAAATAATGTGTGAGCATAAGACCTCATAGTTTTCGTATTCAATTTCGTCTAGGATATCTAAATCCTTGCAGACTTCCCAAACGAATGAGGATATTTTTATTTGATCTTCTACGTAATAGTGATTTTTCATTTCAAATCCATTATCCGAGCTTAACCATTTAAACATCCCATTCAAATCGTTCATCTCACCGTTAGTCAACCATTTCTTTGTTTGATAAATTTCATCAAAGAAAGCTTTCATGAGTACTTGATCTTCATTGCTTTCTAATGGCTCATCAGAAAGTATTTGTCCTGCGGTCATCCTCTCTTTCTTAAAAAGAACACACAGTATGAATGCCCAAAACATATCATCTTTCAGCACAATGTGGTTTTTATCGAAGAAGACAATCAATTTTGATTTTAGTTCTGTTAGGGAATTTTCCGTGAATTTGAAGATAGAGGAAATGATTTCTCTGAATTTCTCATTGAAAGCTACCGATGTTTCCATCAGCTGAACATAAACCAGCTTACGGACTACCTTCTCTTCCCCAATAATTTTATACCCTTTATTTGTTTTTGATTTTAATTCAAGCTGTTCATTTTGTAAGTCTTTTCTCAACTGCTTCAAATCATTTGTTATAGTGTTTCTGCTGACAAAAAGTTTTTTTGCAAGTTCATTGCCGGTTACATAATTCGGGCTGCTTAATATGAAGAGAATTTCAAATATCTGTCGTTCTTCTTTGCTCATTTTGTAAAGG
This sequence comes from Enterococcus sp. AZ071, assembly GCF_050499065.1. Taxonomy (NCBI): domain Bacteria; kingdom Bacillati; phylum Bacillota; class Bacilli; order Lactobacillales; family Enterococcaceae; genus Enterococcus; species Enterococcus sp. AZ071. The sequence continues at coordinate 829,173 of NZ_JBIPAS010000001.1, read as the reverse complement.
AAGGCATCCGTTTGTTCATTATTTTGCTCTAATTGGCTAAAAAAAAGGGACCAATTTTTCACTACAATAAACGATTTGTCTAACTCAACAACGTCAGATTGCAGTTCCTCATTTATAAATAAGACATCATTTTGCAACGTTCTGAAACTAATGTCGTTTTCTTTTAAAAACAAATCGACATCAACAATTTTATTTTTTTTGAGTTCATCAATTAGACCGCTTTTCCTATTATCCATTATTTTTGTCCCCAATCGTTATTGATGAATTGGCAAGATTAATTAAATTCCTTTTCAATGATCGCTTTCAAAACCGTAGATCCTTTTTCGTTAACATGATTAATCAAGTCAGTATCATTGAATAGACCAATTACTTTTGATAATACTGGTACTTGTTGTTTATTATCCTTAATTGCTAAGTTAAGAATGTAGTTTACTTCTATTTTGGTCGATGAATCTTCCATGCTAACAAAGCTTACTTTGTTTCTTGGTTTTAATAAGCAAATGGCAGACTCATGAACAAAATCAGAATCCGTGTGGGGAATTGCGATGGGGGCTAACGTATTTAGCCCGGTAGGATATTTTTTTTCTCTTTCAATGCATTGATTGCCAAACTCATCGTTTACAAAACCTTCATCATAAAGTTTTTTTGATGTTTTTCTAATTGCATCTTGCCAATTTTCTACTTCTTCATTGATTAATAGAATTTTCATGTGCACTCACTTCCATCATTTTAATTAAGTAAAGGTGATAATACAACTACCACCTTTACTTTCAATTCGCTTACTTCAACGACTGAATAGCCTTCGCCATGTTGTCACCAAAAACAAAACTTCCTGCCACTAAACAATCTGCTCCTGCCTCTTTACACAACATTCCAGTAGTCTGGTTAATTCCTCCATCAACCTGTATAATGTAGCTATATCCATGTTCCAGTCTTTGGTTTTTCAACCAAGCTATTTTTTCAAGGGCCGAATCTTGAAAGGGTTGTCCGCCAAAGCCTGGGACTATTGACATTACTAAAGCAATGTCCACATAAGGAAGAAAAGGTAAGTAATCTGCGGTATCTATTTCGGGACTGATGGTGACTCCAACCTGTTTTCCTCTCGCCTTGATTTTTTTTACCAGCGCCATTGAACGATCGACATCATTCATTGAGTCTAAGTGGAAAGTAATACTATCCGCTCCTGCATCCATGAAGACATCTACAAAATATTCAGGATCAGTGATGACTAAATGAACGTCGATTAACAGATTTGAAACTTTTTTTACAGCTTTTAATACATCTACCCCAAAAGAGATATTTTTTACAAAATTTCCATCGAAAACATCAAAATGGATCCAATCTGCGCCGCCTGCTTCTACTTCTTCTAATTGGCTCTTCAAGTCTCTAAAATCAGCGCTTAATATTGATGGTGCTACTAACATAAATTAACCCTCCTCTTATTTCAGTGCTTTTAATAGGTTTTTTACTGCTGCCATCGAGGTCCTATTGATTGCTTCTTTGCTTAAGGCCCCATTGTGTGGTGTTAAAATCACATTGTCTAACTCCATTAGTTTCTTATCAAAGGTTGGTTCGTCACTATGAACATCTAGAGCTGCCGCAAATACTTTTCCACATTTCAAGTAATCGTATAAAGCCTCATAATCAATTAGACTAGCTCGAGCCGTATTGATAATAACGACATCCTTTTTTAGTTTCTCAAAATTGTCTCTGCTTAGTATAGGCGTCGTTGAATTAGATGGGATATGAAAAGTTATAACGTCAGCAGTCTCGAAAATCTCATTTAGCGAGGCTTTTTTTACTTGAAACTTTTCACAAAATTCTTCATCGTAATATTGATCGAACCCAAGAATATTTAAATCAAATCCTGAAAGTCGTTGGATGACTGTTTTACCGATAGCCCCTAATCCTATAACCCCGACCGTTTTTTCTGCTAGATCTAATCCCATTAATTTTGTCCATTGCCCTTTTTTGGCCTCATTGGCGGAGTAGCATAGACCTTTCAAGGCAGCTAACATGGAAGTGACCGTATATTCCGCAACAGCATTGCTATTAGCACCACTGGTAACGGATACAATTACTCCTTTATTTCTGCAATAATCCAAATCAACGTTGTCTAGTCCAACGCCATATCTGGAGATGACTTTTAGTTTGGGACAATTATCTAAGACATTTTTAGTAATTTTTTCCGTACTCAAGATCAATGCTTCAACATCAGTAAGTGCCTGAATCAATTCTTGTTCTTCCATTTGTCTTCCATAAGAATTAAGACAAACTTCCATTCCTTCTTTTTCAAGCCATTCGATTGGCTCTTTGCTAAATTTACCAAAACTATTTGAAGTAACTAATACTTTTCCCATTCTCTCACCCACTTACCTTTACAGTAATTCATAATGCACTAACATCTCTTTAATTTCCTGATCCAGTTCAGTACTTGGCTCTTGAACAGGTAGTCTTCCAGCTCCAACTCGTGCAATATCTGCAAGTTCAACTGAACGTTTCAATACGGAGGGCATTGTTCCTGCTCTATTTACTTTACTCAAGGTTTGAAGGGACGTTTGCCATTTTTCTGCCTCTACATAGTCTTTGTTCTTCGAAGCTCTGTAAAGTTTAACAAGGTTCGTTGTTAACAAATTGCTTAATCCAGCAATCGCCCCGTCAGCACCTGCCTTCATCCCCTCTAAAATAACCGAATCCGATCCGACTAAAACCGTCATATTATTTTTATTTGCAATTTCAACATAGGCCTTCAAGTTTTCCATGTCTCTGCTGCTATCCTTAACACAGACGATATTCTCAATAGGAGCTAGCTTTGAAACAATACTAGGTGTTAAGGGATTGCCTGTTAATCTTGGAATGTTATACAAAATCACTGAAATATTTACACTTTCAGCGACTGCTTTATAGTGTTCAACTAATTCGTTTTCATTTAGTGTGACAAAATAAGGTGAGATGACCGATATTCCGTCTACTCCGAGTTTTTCCATTTCTTTGGAAAGATAGATTGTTTCTACTGTAGAACAGGTCCCAGTTCCAGCATATACCGGAACTCTTTTATCGGTATATTCTATTACTCTTTCTACAAACTTAATCTTCTCTTGATTCGTTAATACATTAAATTCGCCATTACTACCAAGTGCAAAAATACCATCTACACCTTTTTCAATTAAGTGATCAATCAGCTTTTTGGTCGCCGAGTAGTTGATTTCCTGCGCTTGATTTCGCTTAAATGGGGTAACGATTGGGGTAATTAATCCGTCTATCATTTAATTGCTCCTTTACTTAATCATATTTTGTATAAATGCCAGAATAACTTCTATAAAGTTATTCATACCACCAGCTGTTACTTGAACCCCGTCCTGGATCGCTAGTACTCCAGAGCTTTCAACGAATTGTGTACATAAAGCGGCGGTGTAGTTGAAAGCAAAATAAGTGAAAACCATATAAACGGTCCCGATAATAAGCGAGCGGAAGATATTGCCTCGAGAGACTAAAGTAACGGTTGCCATTGCATAGGTTAAAGAAGAGCCAAAGAATGCTAAGGGGAAAAAGTGATTAAATGGTAAAGCAAAAGCTAGGAATACACTGATAGGAATCATTAATGCTGATACAGTAATAGCCGTTTGGTTACCTACACCCAATGCAATATCTACACCAATGTGAAAATCTGCATCATTTCCAAGTCTTTTAATCATGTAATCACGCGCTGCGGTACTCAAAGGACTGATCCCTTCCATAAACATCTTAACCATTCTCGGTGTCAGTGTAATAACAGCCGCTAATCCAACAGCGACTTGAATCGTTACTGTTAATGATTGTCTGGTAATAATGGAAAGAAATGCTCCCAAAATACAAGCAATAATTGTTGGATCACTTAACCCGCCAAGTTTGTCATTTATAGTGTCATAGGATAGATCAACTTTTTTGACCCCTGGAATTTTATCTAAGATCCAATTGATTGCTACGGCAATAGGTAAAGTAGTTCCCAACTGAAGAATCGTTGTACAGGTAGTCCCTTCCAATCCAAAGTAACTTTGCCATGCAGGTGCGATTTTGTCACCCACGAAACAAACAAGTACTGATAAGAAAAGTCCAAAAATTACACTTACCACGTAATTTGACTTACCTGACATTCCTGCAAAAGTAAGAACAAAGGATAAGACTGCAGCCGATTTAATGAGATGCCAATAATTCCAAATATCTACATTCAACGTCTTTATAAATTTTGTTCTGATTAGAACGAAATTTAACAATAACCCTAGCGGTACAATCAAGCCAGCAAATTTCGTCGCCCACGCAGCTGCGGATAATGTCTCCCATCCAACGTCAACGATTGTAAAACCAGAGCCTTCCTCGGCCGCATAAAAGTTAATAATCGGTTCCAAGGTTGCTACTAAGAAATTCACGACTAATCTCAATCCCTGAAACCCAATACCAACCAATAATCCTGATTTCAATGCCTGCAAAAACTTCATTTTAAAAATTAATCCCATTGCCAAAATCATTAGTGGCAATAGGGCTACTGCTCCTACAGCCAGAATAGATTGAATAATGTGTGTCAGTTGTGCCATTTACAACGCCTCCTTATGTTTTGTTTGCCACATCTTTCAGAAGATTTCCCAGTTGTTCTTTCAACTTATCTGTACCAATTCCAGTAATCAAAGGAGTTACGCTCATATAGGGTTTTCCTAAATCCTTCTCATACCTATTTGTAGATAAGACGACATCTGCATTCTGAGATGAATCTTCAATTGTTTTCATGCTGCATGTCTCAATAGTTGCGTTAACTTCATACGTCTTACATATTTCTGTCACTGCTTGGGAGGCTATAGTTGATGTGGCAACTCCACTCCCACATGCGATAAGAATGTTGATTTTTCTTGTCATTTATACCAATCCTTTCAAGTTGTTAGCTAGCTATATCTATAGTTTAGCCAATTTAATTAAAAAGAAAATAGCAATTTGTTACCGTTATCATAATAAGATTGTGCTAATCCTACTCATTTCTTCTCTTATGATGCCAACTAGACGTTTAACCATTTAAAAAATCCTTTGCCCTCTTTATAAATTGATTCCTCAATTCTAATTTATTCTAACGAAATCAGACAAACTATTTTTCTCTACCAAATAAAGAATGATTCGTTATGAAACTAGTAAGTAGAAACATCGTTCCATATTTTTCTAGTTTCAGAAAAAATTACCCATCTCAACAAAATGCCTAAATTTAAGACGTCTGCCTCTATGTCGTTTTGATAGATAAAGAATGATCTAAGATCAGTCTATTTAATGCGCCGCCAGCAGCAGCCCTCAACAAAGTATAAAAATCTCTTTACCTGTTAGATGTCGCTCCCACTTATTAAAGTAGAATAAAATGGGCATGTCTCTAAAATCTGCTAAAGATTTTTAGAGACATGCCTATTTTCTATGTAAATGATACTCTTATTCGTAGTATATTGCTCTGCTTAATGTTCTTTAAACCCATCACCAAAGCCTTCTTTGTCTATTTGTTGACAACAGGTATGAAAATGAAGTAGGTCTCTATAATCAACCTAAGTACTAGCTAGTACTGTAAAAAACTGCTTATGACGAATTTTGTACAAGTAAAATATTTTGAAAGAGTTAAGAAATGTTAAGAGAACGAAACGGTTATTGAAATAAGTTGATTGATTGGACAACTTATTTAGTAATACCAATAACTGGAAAAAGACAAGGAGAGGAACAATCTAAGCCTATTCGAAAGATCAAATCAGCTGATTGTTAAACAAAGATAAATAGTACACTTGAACAGATCGTACCTATTAGGAAAGATTTGATACTACCTTGATTCCCCTCCGGTAACTCAAATTTGATAATATTCATTAACATCGCACCAGTAATAAAAGCTTCAATGGAAACTACTACATAATAGGGCAACTGAATGACCAGAGAAAGAAGTGCTCCTATTAAAATGCTTAATGAGAGCACGAAGCGTCCTCTTTGATGGTACATTTTCCCATGATGATGACTCAATGACCAATCATTCATTAAAAAGTGCAGACCAAAGGCCACGAAATACATGAGGATATAAAAATGCTCTGAAAAAGTATTGGCAATCACCAGATAACCAATCATGATATTGTACACTGCGTAGAATGAGATGTCTGACCAAAAATATGCAACTTCCGCACTGGTAAGGTCCCGCTTCTCCACGATATTAAAGTTTCTTTCATCTAACTTGTACACAATATAAGAAACGACAAGTCCCAGCAATACAATGGCATAAATCGCATGAGTATAACGAATTCCAGAATCCCAACCAAATTCGTTCACCAACACTCCTTGGGAATAAGCTAATTGAGGTAACAAATGTATGATTGCATAAGATACACCTACTCCTGCCGCAAAAGACATCATAAATTCCACATTCAGCTCCTCAAATAAAAAAAATTTGGAAGCCAAATGGATAAAGATAAATCCTAGAATGACCAAAAAATTCAATAAATTATCTTCTAACACTGCCATAACACTATAACTCCTCTTTCCTCACCTTACTTTTTATGTTTGTCATTAATTATAAACGTTGAGGTTGTACTACTGTCAATAAATGTGATCAGAAAAGGACATGCTGCGCTATCTAACAACTCTCATAAACTCGGTAATTATTCGACTCATCTCAGTTGGTGATTTTCTTGGTGTTTCTTCACTCCACACTATGGTCAGCTTCCAAAAGCCAGCTAATTTATATGCGAACTCATATTTATGATCATTAATTATTTGCTTAGCTGCTTCTAAGTCATTAGGAACACGACCTACTTTCAAAGCAATCTTTAACACTAAATCAACAATATTTTCTTCTATACAGTATAAAAGCCTGGCTTCTTTCAACAGCAAAAAGACATCGATGTTGGCTTCCCAAAATTCAAAGTAGCATTCCATCATTTCAGCTAGTGATGCTGCCTGTTTTTCCAACAAATTTGCAGTAAAATCATCTATTAACCGCAAACTAATTAACTCAATAACCTCATCTTTTGACTTGAAGTGTCGATAAAAAGTCCTTCTACCTAAGCGAGCCTCATCCGTAATATTTGCAATTGTAATATCTGAATAAGATTTGCTTTTCAATAATCGAATTATTGCTTCCGCAATCCATTCTTTCGTTTCTCCAATTTCCATCACAATACTCCTTTTCCTTACGGCACAAAAAATGAAAAGTGTGCCAATTATTCTCAGGTTGTTGATTAACTAATTTTCGCTTATTATACTTAAGTTAGATAGCTGGCACAAGTGTGTCATAGTTCTAGAATTGGGATAAAACTTATGAATACTTTTTCTGATATCACCGATAAAATCGGCAGCTTCTTAGACACGCATGAATATGAATCGATCAAACTGTCTAATGCTATTTTTACTTATTTACTATGTGGTAAAGGTAATTCAACTTTGGTCTTTTTAGATGGGGGATTGGGCACGTCAGAAATTTGGTTTGAATACATTGACTATTTTGAGAACGACTATCAGGTGTTAACCTTTGTTTTTCCCGCCAATCTAAATACAAATACTAAACAGGTTGTGGCGATTCACGAATTGTTGGAATTCTTAACGATCGAAAAGCCAGTTTTCATCGGTGCTTCATATGGTGCATTATTGGCCCAACTTTTTACTAAACAATTCCCTGAAGAAGTTGGCGGATTGGTTCTAATTTCTGGTGGTGGAATGACAACTGTTACTAAAGTTGAGCTGAAAAAATTGAAGATTCCTTTTCACTTGGCAGTAGTCATAGCCAAAATCTTACCCTTTGGTTTTGTAAGGAAAAGCATTGTCAAAGAATCCATTAAGAATATGACGAACAATGAAAACATAGAAAATCAACAGATAATCGCTGAAACGATGAATACTCTGTATGGTGATCTATCAAAAGAGTCCTTAATCAACATGGGAAATTTGCTCCCTGATATATTCGATAGTACCGTTTGTACTTCGGAAGATTTTGATTCATTGGCTGGGAAAGTTTTACTCATTTTTCCTGAGAAGGATTTCTTTCCTAAAGCCTCTCAAGAATCTTTGTTACAGCTAATGACGAATTCTGAAGTTATTTGGATAAAGGATGGCTCTCACGGTGATCCTATGTTTAGCAAAGAATATATGGAGATAGTCTCGAGATTCTTGAAAAATAGATAGTACCTCATTTTGAATCCCTCTCGTTTTGGTTACTAAAATGATTACTATAAAAAAATACAGAAATATTCTACTTTCTGCTTGACCAACACGTTACGTGTTGGCCTATAGTAAGAATATAAGTTAAATGAAACGAATCAGAATCGTCATTCTTAACATCTAAGAATATGTAGATTATCTCATTGGAAAAATAAAGGAGGAATTATCAATGGCTAGACCAACAACCAAAATCGATTTAATTCAAACAAGTAATGAAACATTCACCAAATTAATGGAGTTACTAAATTCAATACCAGAAGACCAAGTAACCGCTACATTTACTTTTGACACTGGTAAAGAAAAAGGTGCTCACTGGGAGAGAGATAAAAATCTCCGTGATATTTTAGTTCATTTATATGAATGGCACCAGCTGCTAATTGATTGGGTAACTACCAATCTTGCTGGTGAAGAAAAACCGTTCCTAAAGGAAGGATATAACTGGAAAACTTATGGCGCGATGAATGATGAATTCTGGGGGAAACATCAGAATACTTCTTATAAGGATGCGCTGGCTTTACTAAAAGAAAGTCATTCTGCTGTTATCAAGTTAGCTGAACCATTATCAAATGACGAATTGTTTTCTAAAGGAGCATTCACTTGGGTTGGCGGAAGTACTTTAAGCAGCTATTTTGTCTCTAGCACTTCCAGCCATTATCAATGGGCTTTGAAAAAAACCAGAAAATTTAAAAAATCCTTACAGACTTAACTGAGGACAGCTTCATATGCTATACTGCTAATACCTTGGCAGGGGCAATTCGTATTGCTGCGGCATCGAGCGCTACATTGGCTCGATGCCTTTTTTGAAATTTAGTTCGTCTTCTTTTGAAAAATCAGTATGAATCACACAAAAAACTAAGATAGTCCACCCTCTCAGCTGATTTTACTAAAATTTTACTCAGGAAGTTTAATCACAAACTGCTTCTCATAATTATCTGCTCCCTGACTCAATTCAATCGTGAATCCGTGCTTTTCAATTATTGTCTTTGTAATTGCTAAACCTAATCCACTTCCATTAAAATTACGTTCAGTTTCATTCTCGCTGACGAAGGGTTCGAATAGACGCTCGCGTTTCGTTTCTGGGATAGGTATGCCATTATCTCCAAAAATAATTTTTGTTCTGCGACCTAACTGTTGAATCACAATCGTCAGTTCTGTTTGCGGCGGATTGTGTTTGCATGCGTTAATAATTAGGTTGGAAAAAACCCGTTTCATTTCAGTTTTGTCAATTGCATAATACAATGGTTCCTCTGGTAGTTCTAAATTCAATTTGATCTCATGCTGCTCTATTAGATCATAATTATCTGCTGCTGCCTCTTTTAAAAGATAGTTAATGTCTTGCTGTTGTTTTTTCAATTCATAATCGGCTGAATTTAACTTAGTGTAGCGAAACATCAAATCCAGTAATTCATTTGCAGCTACTGATTTTTGATAAATAATCGCTGAGACTTCCTTCTTTTCTTCCATTTCTACAATATCTTCGCTTAATGCTTTAGAAAAGCCAGTAATGCTGGTTAGCGGAGTCTTTAGGTCATGAGCAATATTGGCAAAAAGGATGCTTTGTTCTTTTGCCAGCTGCTGACTCGTTTGGGCAATTCTCTGATCCAAGCTGCGATAAAATAAGTAAGAAAAAATTGCGACTGCTGAAAACTGCAGACAAACACAGATCGCCATCAGCGGCAGCTCATATTTATAAGGAAACAGTAGGGTAATGCCTTCACTAAATAGCTCTTCTAGCAAAGAAACGGTGATAGAAAGACCGAAGAAATAAAGGACAAAAGCTTTTAATATGGCTCGCTTAAGTTCTTCCATTAGCTACCTCCAGTCGATAGCCTAGTCCACGAATTGTTCGAATTCGTTCGTTGCCAATTTTTTCTCTCAATTTACTCATCATAACACGAACATTATTATAGCCGGTGAGTGAATCTTGCCAGCCATGTTCATAAATTTGTTCTTTGGTAAACACGCGACCAGGCTGTTCCATCATTAGCTTAAGCACCCTGAATTCAATGGCTGTCAGTTCAATTGATTCTCCCAAGACGGTTGCTATACAAGAATGCGTATTTAAATTCAAATCTCCAACTGCTAATAAGGAGTGAGGGTTTTCCTTTGATACTCCCAACTCATGATAACGACGCAGCAAAGACTTTACTCGCGCAATTGCTTCGTGAGGATCAAATGGCTTAATTAAATAATCATCTGCTCCTAACTCTAAGCCAAAAATTCGGTCAGATGCTTCAACTCTAGCAGAAATAACCAAAATCGGAATATTGCTCTCTTTTCTAATTGTGCGAATCAATTCAAAGCCGTCAATCTTCGGCATCATTACATCAACAATCATCAAATCTATTTTATTCTTACTAAATATCTCTAAGGCTTCCTGACCATCGTAAGCCTCAAGAAGCTCCAGCTCTTCACTTTTTAGATACATCTTCAGCAGTTTTACGATTTCCTTTTCATCATCTACATGTAAAATCGTGTACTTCATTTCCCCGTCTTCCCCTTTCATATCCCTTTTTAAAGTTTATCATAGAGAAGGTGAAAGCCCGTAGCCTTTTTTACATTTCTGTTTTTATAACTGTATCATTAACTAGTTCCATTCGTCGTTCCAATTCTTTTCTAGTGAATTTACCAAGATAAAGCTCATCAACCAACTGACCATCACCAACAAACAAAACTCGTTCACTTTGAGCGGCGACTTTTGCATCATGAGTAACTACAATGATTGTTGTTCCTTCTTCATTAATCTTAAGCAAAATATCTAAAATTTCTTGAGCCGCCTTTGAATTTAATGCTCCTGTTGGCTCATCCCCGAAAACAATTCTTGGGTTTCCCATTAATGCGCGACAGATTCCTGCTCGCTGCAGCTGTCCACCAGAAACCTGATTGATTTTACGATCCCTTAATTCATCAATTCCGACTTTTTCCATCAAATCTTCTGCTCGATTAACCAACTCATTCATTCCCGCATTCTTATCCTTCATACTAGGAAGAATAATGTTGTCGATAATTGACAAGTTCTTCAAAAAAGTGGGTTGCTGAAAAATAAAACCCATCTTCTCTCTACGTAAATCAGCCAAAGTCGCCTCTCTCATTGTATCAATAGGTTCTTGATCGAAGACAACCTTTCCAGAATCAATGTTGTCCATTCCACTAATAGCGTACATTAACGTTGATTTTCCTGATCCAGAAGGCCCCATAATGGCGACGAACTGTTCTTCCTCAATTTGAATATCTAAATTATTGAGAATTTGTACCTTTTCTTGTCCTTTACCAAAACTTTTTACAATATTTTTTCCTTCAACTATTGTTTTCATTTTTCTCACCTTAATCTTTCAAATTCTCGGCAATCTCGATATTGCCGGTTCGTTTCGTTACCGCTCCGGTTGCTAAAATAGTAGTTAAAATCATTAGCAACGGGCAACCTAGATAAATCAATAAATTGCCGCTGAATCGGACAGAGGTTAATCCCATGAAAGAAACCAGTACTGCTGCTAACTCTTTACCAATAGTCATTGCCAACAAGGTCCCGGTAAATAAACCGATCAGCAAGATTACAATGCTTCGTGCTAGATACTGTCGAGCTAAATCTTGGTTGGTAAAACCTAATGCTTTCAAGGTAGCAATTTCTCTCTTATCCTTAGTCATCAACAGTTTCATAAACAAAGAAGTGATTAGTCCAGTAATCAAAACGGCTGTAATAGTTGCTCCAATAGCTGCTAAAAAAATAGAGCGTATGCTAGGTCCTAATGTTTGTTCCTTATAGTCGGCCACACTGTTCACCTTTGCAAAAGGCAGCTTCTTCTTGTACAAATCAGCCTTTTTTTCAACAGCAACGGTGGGCTTTAATTGAACAAAAATATTCGTCCACATTTTTTCAGTGTTTCCATCCTTAAAAGAGGCCTTCGCTGTTCTCCCACCATTAAATGCATTGGTGTAGGTCCCACAAACAGTCAGTTTTTTCGCTTTGCCATTTTGTAAAATAGTAAGTGTATCGCCAACTTTCTTACCATATTCTTCTGCATTGATTGTTGAAAGAGCGATATCATTTGCCGTTTTTGGTGCTTCACCAGTCGTGTAGTCTACAGTAAATTTCTGATGATTGCCTAATTCGATGCGCAACACCCCTTCAGCATTTGCTTCATTTACGGCAAAGCTTTTTGTGACCATTTTATTATAATCGGCAACCTCTTGGTCCTTTTCTAAAAACTGTTCAATTGCTTTTTCCTGTTCTAAGCTATTTGGTGAATCATAAAGACTAGTTATCACATTTACTTCTTCACTATAACCAATAAATTTAATAAACGAATCATCTACAATTGTTCGGTAAGCCATCCAAGGTACAATCATGATAAACGATGAGATGATAAAAACCAGCAGCATTGTTAAATACACTTTTTTCCGATTGATAATGTCGATAATTGCTAAGCGTGTGTTTAGTGAAAGGACCACTATTTTTCTTATATTGAACCAGGAGTGATTGGAATTTTTTTCATCCGTTCCGTTGAATCGAATTGCTTCAACCGCTGAAATTTTCTTGAAGCGGTTAAGTAACAAGGAGACATACAGAATCAACACCAGCATCACAATAAGAACACCAACTATCGAAAGAAGCTTACTCAGCTGTTCATTGCTGCTTTCACCGAAATTCAGCTTAATGTTTTCCAACAATTTGGTGCTAATTGGAAGCGAAATTATATAACCTAGTAAGCTGCCGATGACTGAAATGGCCACGTATTTAGCAACATAAATTTTCTTGATCTCTTTTACTTGCATCCCAATGGCTTTCATTACACCAATTTCTTGGTAATCTGCTTCAATTTTCGCCAGCAGAGTGAAGCGTATACACATAAAAGTCATCAGAACAACCAACAAACTTACTAATAATAGAATTGCTATCAGCATACCATCAGAAATTGCACTTGCCAGTCGAAACAAGTGATGGGTAACCGTGGGACCGTTCATCTCTAAACCTGCTTTTTCATAAGACGATTGAAAATCATTCAGTTTTGATAAATCTTTTAAACGAAACTGAATCAAATGCTCAGGAGTACCAGAAGACACTAACGCATCAAAGTCTTGTTGATGAACCAAAAATCGCTTTGATCCCGTCATTGGTGAATTCATCTCGCCATCTCTGACGAAACCATTTACTTTAAATTTCCTACCTGCGATGGTTACTTTGTCACCAATTTTTGCTATTCCACTCTTTTTTAAAGATATAGGAACGTACAACTCGCGAGGCTTTGGTTTAATTGGTTGATTAGTTAAATCCAACAAATAATCTAACTGTCTGTTTTGAGTTGCCAAGCCATTATCAACGACACTGTCGGAAAAATTGTAATCCCCTATCTGAATTTTTGACCCTTCGACATTCAAAAAGATTGAATCCTCATAGCGATCAATGTTCTCGTTATTTTCGACAAACTGTTTCATTCTTTCCTCATCGAGATCGCCAGCGTGCATTTGCAAATAATGAGCCACCTCAGATTTTTCCAACAAGGTATCAATGGACCCTAGCAAATTGATGCTCAAAATTGTTGCTAAAGCAACTAATAAAGCTGCTACTGTGACGAATGTAGTTGTAGTTATCGTGATTAGTTTGCTTTGCCTTACATCGTTACGTATAATTCTAAAATACATCTTGCTCACTCCTAACTCCTTTGTAATAAGAACTATCTATAATGATCCAGATAAACTTCCTTTTAATTCTTTGCTGATGCTGTAAAAAATTTATCAGGATTTATATAAACTATAACTAATCAAGGTTGCTGGAATGTACACGAAGTATTAACTGAATATTAAAAGTAAAAAAAGACATCAGATTCAAACATTTCTGTCCAAATTTGATGTCTTAATTAATTTTAATCCTAGCGGCTGTGACTTATCTGGCTTTTCAGTGGTCGATTATTCAACGAAGCTCCCTAGCAAGTATAGCAATTTTTTTGCCACTTTTTATCAACTTATTCTGCAGTCTCACACAACTGGCCAAGGATATCAATTGAACACAAATATCTTGCTTACTTAACCACTTTGAAAAACTTTTCATTGTTCAAATCCTTTTTTCGATCAATCCTATATCCAGAAGAAATAATCTCAAGCTGCTTAGTCTTAAACAAGTTAAAACATTCTGTTCCCGTATTTAAACGGACGATTTTTATTGTATTCATATTTTTCTAAAATAGTTGATTCAAGATTAATTCCATAGTGTTCACAAATATCCATGACTCTAATTACTACGTCTGCTAATTCAGAAGGAACACCTACCATTTTACCCGAATCAGTATAATAAGTTTCGTTAATTCCATGACCCTTACGAATTTCTTCCAAGGCTTCTGATAATTCAAAATGTCAGAGAGCAATCAAGGTACCGAATTCTCTTTCTGACTCCCACCAACCATGATTCATAGCATTTTCATGAATCATTTTTTGTACCTCTTGGATTGAGCTCATTAAACTATCACTCCAGCATTTTATTTTTTTATACCTTTTTAATACCAAAATTAGATTTTGTACTACATAATTAGATAGTATAGTTACAGCAAAGGTCTCTTTGTTAGCCCTATCATGGTCGTTGCTATGTGCCTATCGTATTTAGTCAAATAAATTAAAAAACCGGCTATTAAGCCAGCTTTAAAGATCCAACACCATATTGTACCAAGTTTCTCCAGCATGTTGTGAATCAGATATCCCTTCTACTTTGTAGCCATTTCTTTCATAAAAGGGAATAAGCGTTTCCAAACAAGTTAATGTAATTCCTGATCTATTGTGATTTTTTGCCACTCTTTTCAATTCTTCGAGCATGCCACTAGCAACACCGGTCCCTCTGTACTCCGGTAAAACAACCAAGCTAAGAACAGACTGATAACCACCGGTTTCAGGATTGACCGTACTTTTTTCGAATAATTCGTCATATAAGTATCTTTCTTGAATAACTGGACCTACTACATAGCCAATTGGCTGATTTTCTTTATCTGTAGCTACAATAAAACTGTCGCTAATCAATTGGATTCGTTCTTTCATTGCTTCTTTGGTAGCAGCTTCTTCTTTTGAAAATCCACTAATTTCAATCGCGATAATTTTATCAATTTCCGTAATTAAAGGTGCTCGAAAGTTAATTGCCATAGTATCTCCTTTCTATTACTTCATACTCATATTTACTGAGTACTCCAACTTATAGAGATTCCCAAAAAATCTTAAATGCTCTGGTCCTTATTTTCCCACAATTTATTCTCGTTAACTTATAGGTTTGGTTATCTCGAATATCAATAGGGTACATATTTGGGGATTTACCTGGCAATATTACTTTGTTGTCAAAGGTTACCGTAACTTGTTGTAAATCAAAGGATTTTCTTCGTAAGTTACCAAAAGAAAGAGCCTCCAACTGTCTATTCTTAACTTGGACGGTTGTAAATTGCCCCCAAAGAGCTAAACAAGATAGCAGCAGCAGTACTGGAAAAAAGATCCAGAAACTTATTTCTTCACTGTATCCATGAGTATAAGCAAATTGACACCAGTAAATTAAAAAAATCTGAAATAGGCTAATAGATACCACATAGGCCCAATTCCATACAATCACTTTTTTCATTTTTACTCCTTACCGTACAATTAATAAAAAGACAGCTTACTTGACGAGCCGTCTTGAAATGATTTTTATTATTCAATAATCAGCATATTATTTTGATCAAATTTCCAATCTTTACCATATGCAACTTCCCAATAGTACCCATCGGGATCAGTAAAATAGCCAGAATATCCATCCCATAATGGATTTTTTTCAGGCTTTTTGGCAATTACTCCGCCAGCTTTAACAACTTTATTGAAAATTTCATCTACTTCTGCTATTGAGTGGACATTTATTGCCAAGCTGATACCTGAGAAACCCGATGTTTGAACAGCTGGTGGTTCATCTGCGTTTATATCTTTAGCCAACTCTTTGATGGGGCACAATTCCAATTTGGTTCCATCATTATCAAAGAAAACAATTGGCGGATTATTTCCTTGTTCGTAGGTTTTGAATCCTAAATACTTATAAAATGCTAGAGAAGCTGTCATGTCCTTTACACCTAAACAAATCAGATTGATTCTATTCATCAAGTTTCCTCCTAATTTTTGAAATACACACTAAAAACAGCAAACGTTGAAAGCCTAATTGCATATTTCAGCTTCTCGCATAAACACAAAAGAATAAAAAAAATGCTCCAGAATAATTTCACACCAATTTCTAGAGCACTACCTAAATCTAATCTTCAATGACAACACGTTGAACAACTGCTAAATTAATCAGACGCGAATGGCTTGATTGTGAGTGTCTGACGTGAATCCAATTTGGTTCTTCGGGAAGCTCGTTGATGAGTGTATTCGCATGAAAACTATTTCCCCGATCATACCGGAAAGCAACTTCTTTTTCATTATTCAGAGCATCGATTATAATTTGTTTCAAGAGACGATCACCACACTTTCTAACCCAATTATAGCACTTTTAGAATGGAGCAGATAATCATTTTTCAAGCATTAGTTAATCAGTCCAACAATCAATAAAATGAGCTCTGCCGCACCGTTGATCACATCTATTACCGATATTGAAGTAAAGGCTAACACAAAGCAGTTCACCAAAAGTAAGCGAGTTAAAATCTACGTGTGAATAAAGATGATATGTGAGTGACGGTCTACTATTCTATTTCTTAAACACTCTCTAAGTTAGTCTGTCTACTACTGCAAATAAAAAGGCTCGTTTAAAATAGCACAGAAGATTGGTACAACTTGTAGTATTTTATCAAGTAAAGTACTTTAGTAATAAACGATGCAGCCTTGTTTTCTTAAATCCTCAATCCAATTAGGTATTATTAATTCGTGGTTCCACC
Organism: Enterococcus sp. AZ071; assembly: GCF_050499065.1. Taxonomy (NCBI): domain Bacteria; kingdom Bacillati; phylum Bacillota; class Bacilli; order Lactobacillales; family Enterococcaceae; genus Enterococcus; species Enterococcus sp. AZ071. The sequence continues at coordinate 812,119 of NZ_JBIPAS010000001.1, read as the reverse complement.
TTAGATCAAGTCTTTGCAGTTTTACTAGTTGCAATAAGGTTTCTGGAAGTGATTTAAGTTCATTGCTTCTTAAATCAAGTTCAATTAAGGAAGATGCTTGTCCAATGTCTTCAGGTAATCTTTCAACTTTATTATGGCGCAAATTAATTCTTTGCAAATTTTTTGCTCTCAAAAAGTTTAAGCTGAATTGCTGAATTTGATTACTTTCCAATTCCAAAATGCGGAGCCTTTCCCAGTTACTGCAATCAAACTTGAACGCATTAATCTGGTTGTTTCTCAAGTACAGCTCTCTAATATTTTCGAGTAGCGCTAACGATAACGGAATATCCTTAAGTTGATTGTTCATTACTCTCAGCTCAACTAAATATTTTAGTTCACCAATGCTCTCCGGAAGCTTCGTCAGCTGATTATCACTCAAATTTAAATACTCAATTTTTGGTACTTTGCCAAATAAATCAGGCAGTTCTGTGATTTTATTGTTGTGCAAATAGACATAACTTTGTAGATTAACTAAATCAAAAAAAGTTTCAGGAATTGTTCGAATTTGATTATGTCCAAAGTCGATATTTTTCAGTTGAGCTATTTGCTGAATTTCTGAAGGTATTGTATCAATTTGATTAGCCGAAATATTCAATATCTCTAAATTTTTCATTTTAATGAGTGCTTCTGGAAAGTGCTTAAAAGAATTATTGAAAATATTTACTTCTTTATAGCTATTCATTGCGCCTTCTAAATGCGGAAGCTTAGTCAACCCTTTACTCATTGCTGTTAGTTTCATGAATCCTCCTTTAAAATTGTGATAACTAAGTATAGCAATGTTTTATTGATTGGTTCAATAAACTTTGCAAGAAAGAACCTAACAAAAGGTCCTTTGCTAGGTCATTAGAAGGTTATTCTCTACTTCTTTTATAAGGATAACTTTACAAAAGAATAACTATAAAGATGAAAGCAATAATTACTCTCTACTATTGAAGAAAGCACCCCTGGAGTAATAAAATTGGGCTCCTTATTGTATTTTTATCACTACTATTCAAAAAAGTAAGAGGCACATTTAGCATCTTTGAAAACATTCCTCAAAAAGACAAAGAGTCGAATTTCAATAAACTATTGAAATCCTCGTTAGAGGTATTTTCTTCTTTCCGGCATTCTAAAATCAACCAACCCTTGATTAAGAAAACCATTTAAAGGTAGCATTAATTTAAATTTTTCTACTACATATTCTGAAGCTTCAGTTAGCAGTTCCTGGTCGCTGATTTTATATTCGATGTTCCATGACTTATGCTTTAGGTATTCTGCCAAGGGATGATCTTTATCATAGCCTCTTGGAACGTTTTTTAACTTTAAACCTTCCACTTTAAAAGTTTCCACAAATGCTTTCTTTGTAATAATCTGCTGAAATTCCTCTGGGTGTGAGATAAGGTGTTCCCTGATTAATTCAGTTGCTTGTGAAAATTGTGTTGCAAAAACACCACCACCCAAAAATGATTGACCTGGCTTAATGCAAATATAGTAGCCTGCTGGAATTGGTTTGCGTTCAGCAATTGATAAATGTGCTCTAAAGGCTGGATGATATGGCGTCTTATCATGACTAAAACGAATGTCACGATTTAATCTATAGACTAATCTCTTTGGCTCTAAATTGCCAATTGGCGGATCAAATTCAGCGATTAACAATAATAATTCCTGAACAAATTTCAGAAATTCATTTTTAGCAATCTGATAGTCTTTTTTGTGCTCTTTCATCCATTCAAAGGAATTATTTGCTTCTAATGCAGTAAGAAATTCAAGTGTTCTATCTAAATTCATTACTTGTTCCTCCGTACTGTGTCCATATTAGGAGAATTAAGCAGCTGTACGAGAAATTGTTTAGAGGCAATAGTAGAACTATAATTTGGCAGTTCTGAGAATATCGTTGCTTGCTCATCCAATTGTTCCATAGCTTCAATATAGTTAGTTAAACTATTCTGTTTAACCTCTTCTAAGTTTTGATAATCAAGCTTCTGGGGATCAAGACGTTTACTTTGGATGGCAAGGCCTATCCTTTTTTCACAGGAACAAAATCCAGTATTGGTTAATCCACAATAACAGGTTAAAAAACTTGCTACCTGCTTTTTTGCTCTAGATAATTTTTGGCGATAGTTTTCCGGAGTCATGTCCAAAATTTCTCCAGCAAGCTTGCTGTTTACTTTGAACATTGTTCCCAGAACAAAAACACAACGAGACGTCGGATCCAAACACTGCAGCATTACATTCGTACAAGACAGTTTCAATTCTTGTCCTAATATTTTTTCTTCGACTCCTTGAAGTAAATCATTGGTATTCTCAATCACACCTGCTTTTATATCTTGAGAATAAACTTCGAAACTTAATGGCTGATTAGCAAACATAGACTTCTTATAATCAATCAAATAGTTAGTGGCAATACGATATACCCAAGTTTCAAATTTACTTTCCTTTCGAAAAGTGCTTAGATTCGTAATTAACTTTGTTAGAATGTCTTGTGTTGCGTCTTCGGCGTCAGGAATTGATCCCAACATTCTAAGTGATAAATTAAAAACCAAATCTTGAACGTCCAATAAAATGTTTTCCAATGCTAGACGGTTCCCAGCAATAGCGTCATTAATTACATTCTCTGTTACTCTCTCATTTTTCATAGATTAGCTCCTCCCTTTACCCTATTAGACGGAGATATCATCCATTTGTGACAACTTTTTTACTTATTCTTAAAAATAAAAAGTTAGAATATTTTAGTTTATTATCTCATATTGCTATATAAGCTGCTATTAAACGGATACTTACAAAGGATGGGGCGTGATGAGAAAACTGAAATGAGTGGGGAAATTCAAAAACAATGTAAAAAAATCGCCAACTCGCTTTATAAGAGTGACGATTTTATGAATTAATTGGATACTGATTTTTTTAGACTTTTTCGAATGTATGTGATCCCTGTGTAAATAATTACTACTATAATGATCCATGTTAAAACGTCTAAATTTAAGCCCGTCACAAATTTAGCTGCAATAAATACCCCAAAGACACCACAAACGGTAATTGCTAAACTTACTTTTCGCGCATAATCTCCTGATTTAATAAAGTTAACGCTGGCCACTGGCATCAACCCTGCACAAGAACCCATCATAATTGGAAAAGCCACCAAAGGATTCAGACCCAACATATAAACCATAGCCATACATGGAGCATATAGTCCAACGCCGATCGTCATTAATGCACCAAAAATGAAATTGCCAACTACACCAATTAGTAACCGACCACCAGTTAGAGCAGTCGCTGTATTCCCTGCACCTAGTAAATTAATCATCCCTGTTTGACGAAGAGCCATTAATAATGCCGTAGCAATTAACGCCCATCCCATCCAGAACTGAACAGTTTTTTCAGGCAGCTTAGTTACTGTACGGGAACCTACGAAAGACCCCACAGTCGCTGCTGCAATTAAGGCAAATAATGTTAACGGCGCAACATCAACCACTGTAATAAAAATCATGGCTTCTACTAATACGGGAATTGCATGGCCAACATTTAAAGTTCCTGGCAATAAACGATCATGATCCAGTTGTTTAGTTAAATCCAGCAGCATAGCTGTAGGTGCAAAACAACCAATTCCTAATGTATCTAAAAAGTCAGTTATAAAGCCAATTACTCCAGAAATAATCCAGCTTCCGCCACCTAGATTGCCCTTATTTGCGAGAAGGTCTCTCCCCATTAAAACAGCTTGCATCACTGCAAAAATTGCTAAAATCGTTAATACAACTTGTACCATTTCTTCTATTGCTCCTTCATCAAAAATCAAATTTTTCTATTTTTGGGCGCAAAAAAATACACCCTATCATAAGAAGAAAAATTCCCAGTACTTCAGAACAAGAATGAATCAGCCTACACTCCTGTTCTGGCAAAGTAATCTCTGCACAAGTAATGGGAATTTATCCTTCGTTCTTAAATCACCTTACACATGCGCAATGTATTCGTAAGGTAATGGAACGATCTTACCTGGTGTCTCGATGGTTACTAAGTTGGTTAACGTATCTTTTAAGATACCTGTTTGCATCTCAATGTTGTGTGGTTCTCCAGAGTTAGCGCCCATTGGAACCATCGGTGCTACTGCACGTGGTGATCCATTTTGACGTACTACTGGTGGTAATGCTGCAATTAAAATAGTAGGAATTCCCGCTTCCTCAATAGCTCTCTGCACGATCACGGCAGTTCTATGGCAGGTTCCTCAGCCAGCGGTCATTACGACAGCGTCGACTTCTTCGTCAACTAATTTTTGTGCGATCTCAGGACCAGTGACATCGTGAAATGCTTCTTGGTCACCTCCGCCGCCCATAAATGCGTAATGTACTGGTGCTGCTTCTTTGATAAAGCCTTCTTTGACTAATTCATGCAATCGGTCGATCGGGAACATTGCGTTCACGTCACGGTTTACATCGGCGTTGTCATACCCGCCATGAGAGACCATTAATTCGTCGCTTGGTGTACCATCCGGCACTTCGCGATACGTTGTATCCCCCGCTAAATTGAATCGTTTATCACTCTTTAAATGAACGCCTGCTGCCGTAGCTAATGCAACACGCATTTCTTTCAACTCTTTTTTGACAGGTGTGAAGACAGATTTCGGCGTAATCGGCACGAAAATTTCTGACTGCAACCCTTCAAAGACTGTTAAGCCCATGTGTTATTTCTCCTCTCCTGGTGTCTGTGCTTGCTTCTTCTGAGTTTCCAAGCGGCGTCGTTCATGCTCTTTGATGGCATGGACATAATGATCGTTGGGTTCCTCTTCCAAAACTTCTGGATAAGTCATCAAAAAACCGACTTCCTGACCAATCGCTAAATCATATTCAGAGATGATCATGCGTCTGGGAATTTTCAATTGACCTAAACGTCCTTTAATATCGATGGTTACACTGGCATCGTGAAGCTCGACAATGATTCCCTCAAACATTTGCTCTGTTGAAATGTACTTGAGTCTATCCATAGTTATTCGTCACCCAAATCTAGTCTTTTTCGTAAATCTCTTGACGTTTTTTACTCTTCGGCAACACTTGTTCATTGTCTGCCAGGTCAATTTTCTTCCCTGTCGTTTTTTCAATGATTTCGATGTTGTTCAACTTCACATTTGGGTTCCACTTGCGTTCTGCTGTTTTGATTTCGCCGCCGCCCATTAATGTTTTCAACATGGCCAAGTCACGAATCGCGTCTTCTTTACACAGGGTGTTATTAGACAAGATTTCGTTTTCGATTCCTTGTTTGGATTTGTTGTTATCCACCATGGCGCCCATTTCTGAGTTGCCGACAACCAATGCACCTTGAACAGCTGAATAAGAATCACCGACTACTTTCACGCCGCGTTTACCGATCTCTTCGATATGAGAAGCGAAGTCAATGTGGTTATTTCCGAAGCCTTCGGTTGTAACAATCGCTCCGTCAATATCCATCGCTTCAATCGTCATACCTAGACGTTTTGATACATAGTATTTTTCCGTGTTTGCCTGAGGTGAACCGACAAACATCACACCTACCAAGTCAATTTCTGGATCTTCCATTGCTTCCATGACCAATGGTTCTCTCCAGTAATGACGAGAGGTTTCTTTTGACGCTGGTCCAATACATGTTAATGCATGGATCCCACCATCCAATACTTCAGTTGGAGCTAACATGATTGGCAAGTTCCCCAAGTCAACGTTTGGCTTCGCGCCAAGGGTACCAACTGGTTCAACCGGCATAATCAAGTTATCGTGCATCGCACCTTGTCCCATGATTTCTTTCACGATCAAGACACGTTTATTGCCAAAGCGACGTTTTTGCACGATTTCTTGTGAGTCAACTACTAGTGAATCGTCCACTTTTTTGATCGCTTCACGAATTTCTTGTGTGATCAGGTCAGAAGCTTTATGAGCTGCCAATGGTCCAGGACGTTCCATATTGGCGCCCTCTTTAATCGTTACTTGGGTTTTAATGAAGATTTCGCCTTTTTCTGGGGCACCAGGACGTCCCCACATGATGTTCCGGTCTAATTCGCCTTCTGATGAGCCGAATTCTCCGATTTGAACACCATTGGCATCTGTTCCTGTTACCACCAACACAACGCCGTCTAATACTCGTGTCACTCCATGGCCGATACCGCCTTCTGCTTTAGCCGCAATCGGTTGTACATCCATGATGGTTTCACTATATTCGTCGTAACGGTCTGGTGTAATAATTTCGAAGGTCATGCTTTCCACTAGCTCTTCTAGCTCAACAGCTTCCGCACACATCTCTTCCATCTTACGTAAGATTAAGGTTGTTCCTTCAATTTTCGTTTCTTCGCCAAACTCTACTTTGTTAATCTTTAAATAATCACGGCGAACAGAGCGAATGACTTTTTCTTCTACTTCTGCTTCCGCAGCAGGTGCTTGCGGTGCAGGAACGGCTACTTGTTCGGGAGCAACTGGCGCTGGTGCAGTAGGTGCTGCAACGCCCATTGATCCGGCAACTGACATAGGAACTTCTAAGTCGATACCTTTTCCTTCAGCAATATGAATCTTGATAGTGCCGCCTGCAAACGGTACGGTTACTGGCGCTGGTGCAGCAGCTTCAGGTTCAGAAACTGGTAATTCTTCAATCATCTCAGGTTCTTCTACTGGCGTTTCTACCACTACTTCTTTCACACCATCGAGAATCTCTCTTGTTAAAGGAATCAATGCATCTGTAGTTTTATTTAATGTAGTACCAAGTACTTGTTCGATTGTTAGAGCATCTTCAGGGATTTCTAATAATCCTGAATCCTCTAAATCCTCGAAGATCGCTGGATCTTCTAAATCATCTGGTGCGATTACTTTGCCGGCTTCCGCACGGCAACATAATACTGCTGGATCTTTTGCATGTTCTTTTGCAGTGTCTGCTGTGATGGACATTCGTTAATTCCTCCTGAGATTTTCTTAATTTGTCGGTAATTTACGATATAACCTGTGCCCATCAGCCCGCAGTACATGATCTGTATGATGATAAACCGGAACTCCTAACCTAGGAGCTACACCCATGACGGTGTTCGTTCAATCAGAACAGGATCCGGTCATTACTACTTCGGCGCCTTGTTTCTTCAAGGACATTACCGTCTTCGCTTGACCTGGACATATACCTGGTAAGGCACACCTATATCTTCCATTTACTTCTACCATTCGCTTGCAGCGTTCTGCAGCGACAACTTCGGCGCCCATGTTATTCACGATTTCGGTCATACGTTCTGCTGAACCACCGCATTCGCAAATCAGCAAGCCGACTTTACGGTGTTCTTGTGGAAACGGCATTGCTACGAGCACGCCGCCACTTGTTTTAGTGATTGGTGTCATTTCTTCCCCGCTGCGTCCAGTCATCGGTCCGCCGATAACGATTTCGCCGTGAGGTTCGACATAACCACCCACATTATTAATCAAAGTTTTAACTGGTGTTCCAATTGGTACATCCACAAAGACTGTTTCTTTTTGTTTCACACGTCCAGAAACCGTAACATCTTTATCGATGAATGGTTTACGGTCTTCAATGGCCTCGGCAATACGTTTGATGGTTTCAACATTGTCAATTACTGCCCCAACTTCAGTCGGAAGCTGGCCAGGTTCAAGAACAATATCCATAACTTCACGAACAATCATTCGTTCATCGCCTGCTGGATAGATATCCGGCAATTGATAAACTTCAAGGTTGTCCACCTGCGAAGTTGCTTTAAGTAACCGAACTACAAGCGAACGATGTTTTCCTTTCACTGCGATTACACCCTTTGGTGCGTTCGTCATTTCAAGGCAATACTTCATTCCGCGGATTAGTTGCTCAATATGCTCATCCATTTGTTTGACATTATGTGCAAGTAACGCTTCGCATTCTGCTCCATTAGCAATGAATACTCCTTCAGGAATATCACAAGCCAATTTCAAGAATGTCGGAAAACCAGCGCCACCGGCACCAACCACTCCTGCTTCTTCTACCGCTTTAATCATTGTGTCGGTTTCAGGAATCGGTAAATAGCTGGAAAAGTCTTGTTCCTCATCAATCGTCAAGACAACACTTTCTTCACTAACGTCTACAACTTTTCCTGAAAAGCTACTGTGGATATTGGCACCAAGACCGTTTGGCTTTGCAACCAACTGACCACGCTTGACCATTTCTCCCGCTTTGACAATCCCTTTGCAAGGAGCGCCAACATGTTGTTTTAATGGTATAAGAATTTGTGTCAATTTATTTCACCTCCTGTATTTATAATGCCGCTATATATAGAAAAATTAAATAGCTCACGATTGCGTTCGCTAATCGTTCCAAATTATGACGTACTAGCAGGAATTGAAGCTCCCTAGTACTTCGAATCAATAGTCAACTCACTATTTGTGTTAATTGTTTTAGCTGACTATTCTGATTTTCCGATCGACTCTCCCATTACCAATGATGTGTGTCATTTGGAAGCTCTAAACTTCTATCAAATTTGTAAAAAACATCACTAACCAATTTAATAGAAATAGGCTCTTGTGAATAATATAATTTAGCTGTATCATTAAGTAAATCGCTAATTTCTAAACTTATCCTTGAAGACTTTTCAACAATAAGCGGAATCAATCGGATGTCTCTGGAAATTGCTTATAAAGGTGGATACTAAATGGATACTAGAAAGTATAAAGTTTTGTTGGAAGTAGTGGATTTAGGAAGCTTTACCAAGGCAGCGGAAGAGTTGGGATACACTGTCTCAGGTATTTCTCATATGATGAACTCTTTGGAGGAAGAAATAGGGTTTAAGATTCTATTTCGTTCTAAAAAAGGGGTAACACTCTCCCATGATGGGGCAGAGCTTCTACCGATTTTACGTTCTATTATCAAGCTAGAAGAGAAATATGAACAGACCTTGAGTGAAATGCACGACTTGAATCAAGGGAGTATTCATATAGGGAGCTATCCTAGTGTTGCCAATCACTGGTTACCAAAAATCATCAAACAGTTCAATCACGAATATCCCAAGATTAGAATTAAAATAACTGAAGGTGTCAATCAAGAGATCATAAAATTACTAGATGATAAAAGAGTCGACTTCGGATTTGCCAGCAGTCAAAACATTAAAAACTATAAATGGATTCCTCTGGGTACCGATCCAATGATTGCGGTTTTACCCTTGGATCACCCCAAAGCTGATGCAGATGTCTATGACTTGAAAGATATTGAGCATGATGATTTCATCGTTACAGCCGGCGGAAATGATGAAGATGTATCTAATTTATTGAGAAAATATTCACTAACTCCTAAAATCAGCTATCAAACCTTTGAAAATTATTCAGCTTTAGCAATGATTGAAGAAGGTTTAGGAATGAGCGTGATGAATGAGCTCATCACCAAAGGCAGAAATGTTACTTTGGTTAAGAAGAAATTGAATCCACCAGCCTTCATTGAATTAGGCATTCTTTTGCCTAAAGATATTATTACACCGGCTGTTGTAAAGTTTGTTGAATATACGAAAAACTATTTTAAAGAACACCCTTCTATTTAGGTATTGGTGAGAAAAAACAGCAGATTAAAAAAAAGCAGCTCGGACAGTAACGCCGAGCTGCTTTTTCTACAGGAAATTACTTTGTCTTACTGAAGTGCTAATAAAAACTAATACCATTTTACCGGAGCCCAGCAATTGAAATTACTATAAAAACCTGCAAAGTGACTTCCATTTTCCGAAGTTCCTTTAAACCAGAATTCTACTTCTGTAACTTTCTCATCTAAGTTATCAATGATAACTGCACCATTACTTATATAAGGTGATAACGCTACGTCCTCACTTGTTAACTCAGATTCAACCGTCTTAACCGTGAAATGGCTTGAATATTCTATAGGGTGTTCCATAATAAACTTTTTAGTTTTTTTATCAACATAAACTGTTGGAAGTTTAATCCTCTCATTGTTAGTTGCATAAAAAGTTTCTATATTAGGTAATTCATCAAGAACCGTCAAGTCTTGGATATCTGCCGCCCCAAATTGTAAACTTTTTATCTTTTTCAGTTTACCAAATGGTCTAATATCCAGAATCGCGTCCGGCAATTCATCTATTCCTGCAGCATAGGAATAGAACTCTTCAAGATTAGTCATACCCGTAATAGGGCGAAAATCCATCACACCAAAGCCACTACAATTTAACTTTGAAGCATTTTTTGCATATTGAACGCCTTCTAAAGAACCAAAACATCCTGCAAAAATTTCCCCTTCAACATTCTGAATTTGCTTTATAGTCGGTAATTCATTCTCAATAATTTCATTATTTTCTATTTGGCTATACTGAATTACACTTTCTCTCAAATCACTACATGGTATATACACTTTACTCTCATCAGCAGACACCTCCGAAACACCCCAGCAAAAACTACATACTAACAATAAGCATAAACCAAACAACTTCTCAAACTTCATTTTTCTCCTCCTCAAAAGATTTTTTTATGCTAAAGATGATCTAACTACCTCTAAACCCAATCAGCAAAAAGTCTATCTAAGAAACTAGATAGACTAAAATAAAACGCGACCTACACTTTCAAGCGGATACCAGCTAACATGAATGATTTTTACTACATCTCCAGGCTGTGGCGCTTGAATAAAGTAGCCATCTCCAATATAAAGTCCTACATGATGTGCGGATCTGCCCCAAAAGACTAAATCACCTGGTTGAACTTCGCTAATAGGAATTTCTTTTGCAGAAGCCTGCTGTGCCTGACTTAATCTAGGATGCGCTACTCCATTTTGAGCAAATACCCACTACTCAATCCGCTACAATTAAATCCTGTTGTGATCGTTCCTCCCCAAACGTAAGAAACACCCAAGTACTGCTTAGCTGATAAAATGATTGCCTGAGCCTTATCGCTAATCTCTTCGTCTGTTGATAATGACTGCCCCAAACTTAATTGTTCCAATAACTCTTGCTGTTGTACTTTTTGCAATAATTCTTGTTGCTGTTCTTCCTCTCGAATTTTTTTAGAAGGACCTCATTATCCTGCAGTTCCTGCTCTAATTGGTTCTTGCTACTTGTTTGCTCCTTAAGGGTATCGTTTAGAGCCGTCTGATACTCTTGTCGTTTATTTTCCAGCTCTTTTTGTTGCTTCGCTAGCTTTTCAACCAATGCTGAATATTCTTTTGCTTTAGTACCATCCGTTTTACGAATTGTTTCAATGCCCTTTTGGGAACTAAGTCTCTTTGTCCAATTATCAAGTTGAAAGAAACTCGTCTTTTGTTCTGAATCCTTTAATTGGATGGAGCGAACACGTGCTTAAATTTCTTGCTCCAGCTGATTCAGTTTTTCCATCATTTAGTTCCCTGTTTTCTCTTGAGCTTCCAGCTCTTTATTTAACTGTTGGATGGCCTTCTCTTGCTCCTCCTGCTGCACCACACTTGTAGAGATTTCATCGTTTAGCTGGCTTAGCCGTTCACTCAGGCTAGTAATTGTTTGTTGCGTTTCTGCTTTAGGGGTGGCCTATGCTTCATTAGAACGGAAGCATAGGCCGATAAAAATTAGTGTCATTCCTATCCAGAATTTTTTGATTGTTCGCACCTTCTAAATGATTAAGTGATTGAAGAAGCTTGATTGGGCTATGGAATTTTAATTGTCCCAATATCGTTGACTTTATAATCCCAATTGTAGGGTTTTATATCAGTTTGATTGGGCTTAATATATATCGTTAACCATTTTTCATAAACGCCATCATTGAAGTCATATTCATACTCTCCTGGTTGAACCGTATGTGTGGTGATTGAAGGCTTCTCAGCAGTATCACTAACAATGTACCCCTGGTTCTGATAATATCCTGGAATAATTGGTTTAAATTTCAGCTTACTATAAGTGTCTGCATCAACAAGCTCAATTACAATGGAGTTGAAATCTACCTGATCATTGTCTGCCGCATCTGTTAACTCATACCCACTATTAACATGCGTATTGTATTTGATCGTATCGGTGTTTTCGATTGTTAAATATCCTTCTGTTGGTGTAGTCAGTATTTCTCTGTCAGCGGCTGACGCTACGGCCATTTGGCGAATGTGCAATTTAACGGTTGCTTGTTCGACTATATAGGTAGTTGCGGCTTTAAAAGTTGCATCTTTATACGTTACATCTGTCTTAGGATTACGGTTACCTGATGCTATGTGAGTAGACTCTAAGCCTGTGCTGTTAAAATTAGCTGGATAATCTGCCGCATTGTCCTCTAAATAAATTTGGACTTTAGTATCCTTTGCAAAAGCAGAGCCTAGTTGATGTGACCATTCACCTGCAGCATTCGCGGTTCCAACAGCAGTTAATGGGCCATCGTTTACCGATAGATAGACCTTTGCATTCGGTTCAACGCCAGTAGCGCTCAATGATTTATCCGTCGTCGTAATCTTTCCTTTAGTCAGACTTATAGGAGTTGGTGGTGTCACATCAATAACAGTTGTCTTACCGACATCTCCTGTCCAAGTAATACCTCTAGTAGCAGTTCCCTCCATATCGAAAGTTGCTTTCTGAAACTCAGTATCCGTATATTTTACATACCCATCACTTTGAAGAGCAAGAGGACCACGGATATTTCCGTAAGTATCTTTAAGCGACACTACGGCCTGACCTGGTAGCGCCCAAGATTCAGTCATAATTGCTACACCATTACTATCAAATTGGCCGGTAGGAATTAGCCCTAAGCTAACGCGTGCACGATAAGATTTCTCTGCGTCAGTTACATAATCCCAGACTACTTTAGGCGGTACATTCAGACCATTGATTCTGCGGAAACCATTACTAGTAAAGCTAGTTTGCAAATCACTGTTACTTGAGGTTACAGTTGGACCAGCCGCCGTAAGATGACCCACTTTTTCATAAACAAAGTCTGCTGGATTCGTCAAAGCAGTAGCATTCTTCCAGGTATTGATGTCAGTATCTTTGATTCTAAAAATATTATTGTTGGAAATATTTAGGAAAGAACGTGTATTACTGTTCCGAATTTCAAACATTTTTGGTGTATCTAATTCAAATAAGCTTCCGTTACCAGCCATAGATATAACACCATCAGTAGTAGAACCATAAATAAAAACTTCTGAATTTTTTTCAGCTGTAAATGTCATATCTGAGTTAACACTACTATTGTTATAGTCTAGTTTAACAACTGATCCATTTCCTCGTGACAAAAGATTAACATGTGAATTTTCTTTAGCAATAAACTTTTTAGAAGGATACCTGTTGTTTAGCTCTGTCGCATCATAATTAGAGATAGCTCTTCCTTGCATATTTGCATTATAATAAGAACCTTCTCCTACAGTAATCGTTGAATAGTTATCATAGATTGCCGGATAAGTTGTTCCCCCAGTTGTATTTCTTAAATAAACAAAAGCATTCTTTCCTATTGTAAATTCACCACTTAATCCAGTTGAACCATCAAGCTGTCGCGTTGTAAACCACACTACTGAATAGTTTTGCCCACAGTTGGTTCCTTTCCAAACTGTATTATCTTCGACTACTATGCTGCCTGTATAAAAGTTTTCAGCACCAGTAACCAATATATTATAACCATACATAGTTACTTCCGACTGATTTACTCTTGCCCAACGCCCCACAAAGGTTGAATAGTTTTCATTTTCTCCCTCATATTTGGCTGGATCATAGTCCGTAAAGACATTTCCAAATCTAAAATACCAATTTTTAGAAACATCACCATCACCATGGATACCATTGTCTCCTCTAATAAGAGATTTTCGATAGGCAGCTTCTGAACCTCCAGACCCAGAGTAGTCAGTTGATTGAGCAGCTGTCAGATCATGCATATGAAAAACTGATTGAGTTCCACTTGTTGGCTCTGCAATGGAGAGGTTTCTACGATAAAGTAGAAGTTTATACCCTCCACCATCGATTTCAATCGAATTTTTCCGTTTACCAATATTTCCCGAGCCACTTGTTGGTGAGCTGATATCATTTAACATAATAATCTTCGTGACATCTTCATCCTGATAAGCTTCCACAAATCCATATCCCCACTGATTCGCACTAGAAGTAGTTGAACTGTACGTATCTACGGTGACGACCTTGCCACTCAATGGATCAAATCCATGCTTGGCATTGTAAGCATCATTTGCCGCACGATAGGAATCTCCGAAAAGGTCTTTGTGTTCTTCAAAGCTTATGCCTCCTGAAATATTATTTTCTGCTGCTTTGACTGTTTGAGGCGTTTCGTCAGGCTTTGCACCAAAGAAGAAGAGGGTGCCTGCTACTGCTATTGCCAAGATAAGTGCGCCTATTTTATACCTAAATGTTACTTTCATTCTTGAATCATCCCTTTCAGTCCTACTTTGCAGTGCAAAAACCAACGAAGACTTTATTGTGTAATAAACATCTGCCAACAAGCTTAGTCTAATTAATTTTTTCTAATGTCAACCTCTTACGCATGCTGGATCCAGAATTCGGAAAACTCGCTGCCCAGCTTGTACCCTCTACCCCATAAAGTAATGATAGTTTCACCAGTAATTCCGCCTTCTTCAAGCTTTCTTTTCAGCTTATTAATCAGACAAGAGAGCTGGCTCATGTTTGAAGGCGTTGGTCCTTCAGGCCATAATCGCTCACACAATTCAACTCGTGACAGAACCAATCCTTTTGAATATGCACTTAATAGATTTTCAAAAAGCTTCTTTTCTGTCTTGGAAAGTCTGGTTGTAAGTGGCTTTAAATCATCTTTTTCAGCATTGCCAAGAACTACGATCTTATTACTAACTATTTGGTTATCACGCATGTCTTTTTGAAGCTCATGTAATTTTTCGCGAATCTCTTCAAATGTTGCATCCTTTTTTAGGCTTCCAGACATTCCTTTTTCTTCCCAATAGACACTTTCTTCTTCATCCATTGTCTTTTCTACCATTCGTACCAAGAAAAAAGGATGATGCTTTAGCTGATTTAACACGATATCTACTTCTTCATTGCATAACGTTTCGCTTAAAAATACCCAATGAAAATAAGATAAAAATGAAGAAGACGTATACTTTTGTAAATGATAGAGTAAATCTGCTGAACATAATGTTTCAAAGTTTAATCGTCGTAATTTTCCAATAATTTCTTCTTCTGATACTATATTCTTTGTCAAAATCAATGCATGTTGCATTAGAATCACCTTCTCTTTTTATCTTCTGTTAGTTTTTTTCTTTTTCAATAGGATCTGCAGTCTCAGTATCCAACAGCACATTCCAGATGATAATTAAGGTTACTGCAATACAAATGACTACTTGTATCCATAATTGGTCAAAATAGGATTCAGCCAGCTTAATACTAAATATTGCCAATAAAAAACATAAGACTAATATTACAGCCAACTGAATTTGTTTTAGATCTTGTTGAATGCGATAAACGGTTTCTAGCGGCACCCGTTTTTGACGTGCAACCTGACGGATTGTTTGTTTTTCTACTAACAACCAAATGATTTCGCGGTACAGTTTTCGTGCTTCAGGTTCCTTGCTGAAAAGAGAGTAGGCTGCTTTACTGCGTTCTCTTTCTTTTCCTAACTTAAATAAAGTTGGATGCAACAAACGATCGTTATGTATAGACCAACGAAATACTTGACGCCACTCTTCAATGGTTAAATGTGGCAGTGTCAATACATCTAAAGTCAACTCCAACGCTTCTAATTGATCTAGGCATGCCAAGATTTGTCGATAATCTCGTGAAATCACTTCCCAGGACGTGATGACTACGTGGTCGCCTGACTGTGCAAAATTTAGCAACGCCTGAAATTCGCTAGCAGGAGAATTTATTGCCTTAATCTCCTGATTTCCATCAGAAAAAAGCTCCTCTATTGGATAATCCTCTAACATGTCTAGCTGCTGATTAAATTGATACCCTCGTGCATAGCCAAGATTCATGATTCTTTCCCCTTCTATCTCAAGTTTTCCTTTGTTTGATTTTTTCGAGGTGGTGTTGCTTTCTGAATCGGTCGTCTCTGTTCTTTCAAGCGAGATAGACGGACCAGCTTTATCTGGATATCTTTTTGACTCTTTATCAACGACATGAGTAGATAACTGTGAACAATTAATGCGAGTCCTAACACCAGCAACAATAAATAAACCACCGAATTCCACGCTTCCTTCTATCTATAAATACTCTCATTCGTGCCTAAAATTCTTGAATCAATAATTATTAGCCGAATGTTATTCTTTTTAAAAAAGGGATACAGAAGAGTCCTGTGTCCCTTTTTCAACATTACTTTTCTACAAGAGCCTTTAACTTGTCATCAACTGCCTTCAGCGTTGGATCAGCAGGAACTGCTCCTTGCCACCAAGCATCCCGGTACACATACTCTGCACAATTCACTGCTTCAACTTTAATTGAAATAGTAAAAGCAGATTGGTGATACATTTGATGGAGGCTGTTATCGAGTTTAATTGAATTGAACAAAGGTTCTGTATTTTCCAATGGTTTCACAGCTTCTTTTATATAGTAGTAATAGCCATCACCACCATATTTCCAGTCCACTGTATTTAATTGCTCTAATATTAAGTCCGTTCCAACAGCGATAGGCAAAGCTTGTTTGCTTTGAGGATCATCTGCAACATCCACCTGTGTTTCCGGCAATACCATTACCCGAATAAATTGTTTGATGGTTCCAGTGTTTTTAACCGTTACTTTCTTTGTTCTACTTTGATTCTTATGAATTTCAGTGATTGCTTCATCAAAGTCCTCATCAAGCTGGGTTTCTATTTGTCCAATTTGAAAATCAGTTGTTCGACGGTCTTTAGCTGTCATCGCAGCATAAACAAAGTAACTACCACCAAGCAAAAGGAGGACGAGAACAATTGAAACAAGTAAGTAACTCAGTTTTCGAGCCAATGGCTTTTTCCGTTTCATCTTGCTCCTCCTTATTTATATAGTTGGTCCTGGTACATGTTATAGGCGAAATCAGTAGAAGAAATCCCCCAATCAGAGTACAATTCTCTGGTAATATCGTGGGCATCCATTTCAGGAACCAATTTGTAAAAAGCTCCTTTATACTGATTCAAATAGGCTGGATTTAACGTAACACTAGTTAATAAACTGGTGGAGCTTTCTCCAGCTTTAAGTACTTCTGAATAATAAAAGAAACCATTCTCGTAATACCAGTAAGCAGAGTCTGTCCCCGATGGTTGCGTGTTGCTGTCAAATACCTTCCCGCTTGTAAAATTTAGTTGAATCGCAGGCATAGGTTCTGGTCGTGTTCCTTGATAGACATATGGCAGATCCTTCAATACATGATTGGCTTTATAATGCTTATTTGCACTGATTTCATAGGTCTTGCCGACAATCCAGGTACTAGTATCCTTCAAGCTTATAACCGGAAGAACCGGGGTTCCATAAGACATAAGATCCCCATTTCCATTGCCCGGACTATGATTATCCTTCACATCTGTTTCAAAACTAACAAATGATTCGGTTAATGATAGCCGTACAATTGCCGGAACTTCTCCATTGTTTGTCACCCGTATTTCTTTTGCTTCCTTTGTTCCAGGAGCGAAGTGACGAACCATATCGAGATTTCCGTCAATCTTGGCGGACAGTTTTCTTTGGTTAGCTTCCGTCCTATTTACTCGTTCATCATTGGAGGTAATCCAGGCATAGGTACTTCCTGTTACTAATAATAAACTCAACAAAAGAGAGAAGAAGGCGAACAGACCTTTGCTTCTAACAAATGTATGGAACAAATGACGACGCTTATCGCGCTGACTCATACCTCCTCCTCCTCTCGACGTTTTTTCCATAAGAACAAGGCAATCAAGACCAATAATAATCCTGATAGAAATTTGTAGACAATGTGTTCACCCGTTTGGGGCAACCGCTTTCCGTTTGACTGAACACTGGGTTCTATTTTAGGTAAAGTTGGGTTTTCAATAGAAGGCGTAGGTTCTTCAGATACAGAGGGTTTAGTTGGCTCGATCGGCTGATCTTTTGTCCCTACAAATGTCCAGTAGAAGTTCAGCGCGCTTTTTTCCCGCAAATTTTCATTTGTTAATTGGGAATCTACCGCAAATTCAGCGATCATGAGTTTATCTGTTCCATACTTACATACTCCTAATTCCAATGGGACTTTACTCCAATCTTTACCGCTATCACCTAATAGCGAGCCTTTATAGATTTGTTCGCCATCCAAGGTTAAGGTCATGGTAATGTGGTTTTTCCAATCTAACGATCCGGTTGAGTCTATTTCTTCAACCAGCATGCCTAAAGAAAAGGGGTCTTCTAAGTCCAAACTACGAATAGTTATCTCTTTCTTGTACACATCTCCTGGGAGAATATCCACTAAATCAATATAATATTCTCCGTCAGATGTGGCATACATTCCTTCAGAATCCCCGATCACCATGCCGGGAGGAAGTGCTTTTGCCGCTTGTACTGAGTACGTACTGCAAAAGAAGAAACAGAAACACAGGATGCTGCTTAATACTGTTGTAAGTTTTCTCAACATCTGCCACTTCTCCCTTCATTTCATGGTGTCCTTTTCAATTAAATGCCTGCTTTAAGTTTGTTCACAATTAGTAAAGTATCACCAGTTGGTGCTGAACCTTCACCTAAGTTCCAACCTGCTGTGTCAATTAGCGCATCCGCATTGGCTTGAACAGCTTCCATTTTCACAATCAAATCATACGAAGCATTGGTGTATTCAGTACCCATTGCACTTTCAAAGACTAGTTTTTCTAATAGATTCTTCGTTGTTTCGCCTGATTTCACTGGAACTGTGTAATAGAACCAGCCATCATCTGCGTTGTAAACCCATTTATTACTATCTAAAGCAGTCGTATTTGTCATATCTGCACTGTATCCAATACGGATATTATTCTTACCTAAACCGTTTGTATCTGCCTGAACCCCCTTATTACCAGTTGCTGTCGGGATTTGATCTGCTACTGTTGCTGGTGTTACTGTTGGAAGACCAGCCGCATTGGTATAACCTAGTCCACCGAAAGTATAGTCGTAATCTACGCTATAACGAACACCGTCAGTACCAAGCAATGCTCGACCTGTCGCTGCACCATCTTCATCTGGTAGAGAAGATTTTGCCCAGTTAACGGCTGTATTCTTATAGCCATTTTCATAGTAACCGTATTTCACATTACTTAAGGTAAAGTTCCAGTCTTTTGCATCAAGGCTACTGTTTTCATTGTTCACTGCAATATCAAAACTCATTGCTTGATATTTGTTTTTGCTTGCATCATACCCAACATCGCCAGGTTTTTTTCCAGAGTTATCTGCATGGGTGAAGTATTCATGCATTAATTTAGATTCGTAACTGATTTTTTCAACGCCAGTAACTGCGTCGACTGTTTTTCCACCCTTAACCAATAGCTTCACGTTGTCATCTGCAGGTGTTGCTAAACCGGTAATCTGACCCGCAGGTACAATAATAAAACCATCTTTGTAAGTTTGATCCCCATTAAAATTGATCGGCATATGCTTGTTCAAACCTGAATCGTTCGCCACATACGTATATTTCGCTCCAGTAACTGAACTTGAATCGTACTTTTCAGCACCTAATTTATCCAAATGCTTCAACACTTCTTCGTAAGATACACGAACAAATACACTGGCTGTACCCGTGTTGGATACGGCTACTTCTTTGGTTGCTTCGGTTCCTGGTACCAATGGTTTTGGTTCCCAAGTTTCTTTCACCGTTACACTGTTGTCATTAACCGCTGCCGATTCCGCTCGGTTAATCCGTTGATCCTGTGCAGTAATCCAGGCAAACGTCCCGGAGATGGCTGCGATTAATGCTAGAGCTGCTGCAGCTGCCATCAGCTTTTTCTTCTTACTATTCTTCTTCATTTCTTTTCCTCCTATACATCCTTTTTTTACTTTTATATAAATACTTGTAAATACAAGCAGTTATACCCCTCTTGGATAATTCTTTTGTTTCATTCGTTTCCTCGCTGGTTCTGGCTGTAGAAAATAAGCTTTCAGAACTAGGAAGAACCCGAACGTTGATAAGACACACACTAAACACAACCACAGATTTTCCTGAACAAAGTTCAGAACACCACCCATTTTCGGAATCACAAAGGTTACTTTTCCGTAAACTCGGTCTGCCGAAATCGGTGGATCCTTACTATTATTGGCATCCCCTTTAGTAACAATATAGTCGCCTTTTTCCCCATTTAGTTCGTCTAAGCGCTCAACCATTCTATGTGTTAGGTAACGATCCCCATCTCCAACTTGGAAGGTAACAATGTCGCCTTCTTTCACCTGACTGCCGTCGGTCATTTTCACTAGCACTATGTCTCCAGCATAGAATCCTCTTGAAGGCGAATCGGGTTGCGGTGCCATCGAATTGGTTAAGACTTGATAGAAACGATAACCAAAGATAGCAGTATCGGATTTTTCACTAAAGGCAAACATCAAAGAGCTCAATAAAATCCCAATCGTTAAGGTGTAAAAGAATAGGTTATACACGAACAGGAAGATCTTACGATTCGTGGATTTCTTTGCCTCCTGTAAGGGTGGCATTCCTTGTTGGGTGGGTACCGGCCTTTGAGGTCGCGCCCTTGGCGGTGGTGTCCGCTGCCGTTCATAGCCATAATCAGCTGGTCGTGGATTGCCATAACGTTCTGGCACACCTCGCGCTGGATAAGGATTGTGCTGAGATTGAGCTAACCGTCGTGGATCACCCTCTTCACGATTTCGATTAGCTGGTCGTTGGGGCGGATACGGTCTTCTGTCGTCATAATCCTCTTCATAGTCACCCCTTCTAGGTGGTCGGCGATTGGAAGGGGCACGTTCATGATACGACGGTTCGTCAAAATCATAATCATGATCCCGATATTCACGTTGTCTCGACATATCTCCCCTTCTTTCATTGGACAATTCGATTGCCAGTCAGCTGGTTGGCTGGCCGTTGAGCAGCAGGCGGAATAACAATTACAGGTTGCTTTGTTTGATTGACCTGAATTTCTTGCCCGCTGCTTTCGTTAGATGCTTCAGTCATCTGTTTTTCTTCTACGACAGCGTCTGATTTGATTTGATCAGTAGCTGGTTTTTCTTGCTCTACTTCATCATTTGTCACTGGCTCCTGATCATAGAAGCTTAAATTGTATGCTTCGATTAGTGCAATCAATTTCTTGTCATAAGCCGTATCGGTTGCGTACTTTCCAGTTAAGGCTTTCGCTGCTTCACGGAAGGTTGCTGCATTTGATTTCCACGTTTCTTGATAAAAACCAGTATTTCCTGAAGGTCCTTTTTTCAAAAGGGAAGCATAATCTTCCAATGAGTCTTTATAGCTGGGATACTGGCGAAAAGCTGAACGGATCGTATAGAGTTGTCCGTCGCCTTTATCCTCTTGGGTACTAAAGGACACTTGCTTTCCTTGATAACTGCCTTTAATTCCAAACAAATTATGATACGGCGGACGAGCCAATTGACTGTTTCCAGATCCGGTTTCTAAAATTGCCTGTGCGATCATCACTGAGGCATATATGTCTTCGTTCCAGGCAATCGCCTGAGCATCTTTTCCAATTGTTTGGATGAATTCTTCGGTCGTTTGATTCTTTGTCACCGAAAGCTGGTAATTCTCTTCTACCTTCGTTGCAGGTACTACGGATATCTGATCTTTGACAACTGCTTCCGGAACTGTCTGTGAAGCAACTGCAACTGACTCTTCTGTTGCCTTTTCTGATTCCTTCGATGTAGTTATTGAAGCGGTCGGTTTCCATTCTACTGACTCACTTTCCATAATTTCTTCTGTAGAAAAATCTACTGAAGAACTAGTTGATGCTATTGGTTTTCCACTAGTTGTACTGACAGCGGTGTTGCTAGCTGCCACACTAGATACGGCCCCCTGCTGAGACGAAACTAATTCCTTCGTTTCAGCTGATACTATCAGCTCTATTTGTGTTTGATAACCCGTAGTGATAAAAATGCCTGTTACTAAACTACCAAGTAAAATCTTACCCTTCATTAAGGGTTCCGCCTTTCTTGTGGACGTGGTTGAGGGCGTTCTCTCGGTTTTCTTGGTCTCGCTGCCGTTTGTTGAAGTTTCAATAGAACACTGTGATAATGTAAAGCTGTCATTCGTAAATAAACAGCTAATATCATCAATAACAGTAGTAAAAATAATTGGCTGACCGTTACAACCTCCTGAAAATCAGTAAAGTAGAAGAAGATTCCCAACACAATAACTCCCAAAAGTACAACCAAAGAGAAGAGCCAATATACCCAGTACCAAAAAGAATACCATTCAATTTTTTCTTGTAATGTCTTCATACTTATTTGTTCCCCTCTTCGACAATTCCTAAAATTTGTTTTTCTGCAACCAAACCAAACATTCGACTATCTTTCGAAATGGCCCGATTATCTCCAAGCACAAAATAATAATTTGGAGGGATCGGCTGGTCATACAGGTCATCCCAGTCAAATGAATCTGTTTCGGATGCAAATCTGTCAGCAATTACTTTCCCACTAATAAATAATTGACCACCTTTAACGTCAATCCGCTCTCCTGGTAGTCCAACAACTCTTTTAAGGTACAACGCTTCAGGATCGTCTGGAGGATGAAGTACTACTACGTCAAAACGATTAGGTTTGTGATGTGATATCACTTGGACCAGTTCCTGTTCCCAAAATGTTGGATTCATAGATTCACCACTAACTGAATATTTAGGATAAAGCCAAGAATAAAGCCGGAACAAACTTAAAAAAACTAAGTAAGTGGAAATGAGTAAGCCAACAAACCTGACTGAATAACTTCTTTGGCCAATAGATTTGTCCTTTTTACCTCAGCCAACCTCCTGGGCAAAGTTAGGTGAAATTTCCTTATGCTCTCTTACATATTTTTCTAGTATCGAGCTCTCACCTTGCAAAAGATCAAAGTAAGCAGCTTTCCCCAATAAATTGTCGTAATCCATTTTCATCAGTTTCACATAGGGTTTTCTAAACCAGGGTCTAGTATGGACCTTAGCTCGAGATTCAATAACTTGGCATTCATACAGTACAAAATGAATATCCCGTGTAGAAAGGTTTGCTTTAATCTGCTTCACTTGATCTCGTTCGTAAACTAATTTATTACCTGTAACAGTCATTTTTTCAGTCTTATTAATCATTTCACCATTCAAATTCCACATTTGCTCTAAAAAGCGAGCTTTTTGCAATAGGTAGGTATACTCTCGTAAGCTGATTGTTAACCGTTTATCCCAGTCGCTTTCCTCTTTGGTGTAATCTTGATCAAAGTATTGAATACCGCTGTGAAGCATAGAAAGTTCAAGCTTTTCAATGACCATTTCAAGCTTCTGATTGACTGCCCTTAGACGAGCCTTGCTTTGACTCTCTTGTCGAACATTCTCTTCTTGAACAGGATTAAACATCGTCTCTACTGCTTGTGTTTCAGTCTGATTAACTACTTCTGAATTTTCGTTTGTTGTTTTCTTTATGTGTTGTTCGCCTAAGTCTTTTATCAATTGTTCAACATGCTTGACTGGGTCTGATTCCAAAAGTGGGAATTGCTGGCTTAAGCTTTCTTCCAAACGAACAGCAAAAGGAAAACCTGTTTCTTGATAGACCAGAGGTATAAAATCAACACGATACGTTTGTCTCCCGTACTTAGGAGGTTCCGTTTGGATCTTCGTCCACGCAAATTGCGGAAAGAATTGATGGATTGCCTGCCAAAAATCTGACCAGTCAAATCCTTCTGCTGCGATTAACAACTCAACATGGTAACTGCTATCCATAAATTGAAACAACTGTTGAAAATGTTGAAGAATTTTTTCTCGTTGTTCATTGCTTAATGTTCCGTGAGGTGCATATAGATATTCACAAGTTTTTTCGATTTCTACTAAAACCGGAAACGAAATTAGTTCCTCCTGCATTGCAGGAGCAGGGGTAGGGTATAAGGTCACTTGACTATCGAATTGCATCACCAACGTTCACCCTTTCTGCTATTCATCTTCTAGCAATGCATCACTGTTAGCCAATAAACGCACAAAAAATTGTGTTGTTTCTTCCTGCACAGATCGTAGACGTTTGCGGTAATTTTTTATTTCCTGCTTCATCACACGCAATTCAAGAGAAGCATCATGAAGTACTTGGTGAGCTTCTTGTTCGGCCTGACTTCGAATTCCTTTAGCTTCAAACTCTGCGCGTTCTAAAATGGCACGTTCCTGTTTCTTGGTTTCAATCAGAATAGTTGCCAATTCAGCCTTCATTTCTTCATTATCTGTTTGAGCCTTTTTTAGTTCTTCAATTTGCAAGTGCGCTTGCACTAAAGCTTCTGATTGATCCTTTTGATTGTTTTGTAATTGTGTCCTTAACTGTTTGTTTTGCTCGCCTATTTGATCCAGTTGTTCCTCGTGATCAATTTTCTGATCCTTTAATTGTTGTTTAATCTGTTCTTGCAGCTTTTGGATGGCTTTTTCTTTGTCCATTTTTTGTTCTTGTAAACTTTGTTCTTTTTCCGTTAGACTAGATGCCATATTGGTCATTTCAGTATGTTTAATTTCTAATTGATACTTTAGCTGTGATACAGTTTCCTCCAAACGCTCAATCTCTTGCTGAGTTATAGATTCCTGTTGTGCTGCGGAGTCTCTATCAATATCTTGGGAGAAATTTATTCGCTCTTCATTGTTAGATTGTTTCTCATATCGTTGGTCATAATATTCATCAATGTTCGCTCTTCTTCGCGGTCTGTTCCGATCATTACGACCATATTCAGAATATGTTTCAACTGGGCGTTCAAAATCATCTTCTGGATACGAATCATATTCGTACTCTCCTTCATACCCTTTGTTATCATACTCATCATAAAAATAGTCATCTTGTTGCTGTTCCTGATATGCGTCTCTTTTTTGCTTGCCAAACCCGAACATTCAGGCTCCTCCTTTGCTCTACTTTTGTTTCTTTAAGGATCTATAACTTTTCTAATAATTTCCTTCTAATTTCACCTCTTTCCTTAGGTCCGTGATATACTTTTTACTAAGAGAGACTTGATTTTCTTTCTTAGTTTTAGTAAAACTAAGAAAAGTCTCAAAGAAAACTATGCAACAACAAAAAAGAGCTACCATTTGACGGTAACTGACGGGTTAAATATTTATATTTAATGTCCCAAAAGATTTAAAACATGTCATTTAATCAGTAAAATCATTAGTAAGAAGAATCTTAACTCAACAAGAATTAATGAATCTACTTTTTTTAAACTATCCACAATGTAAGCGTTTTCTTGGAAAAAGATAAAAAAAGACCCGCTATAACGTATTTCAGTTATTTTTGAAAACGTTTTAGCTAATTGCTTTTTCCATTTGTGCTATAACTTGGATACGCTGTTTCATTAACGAACCAGCATAAGTATCCAAAGTCATCTGTGTGGAGCTGTGCCCCATTAAGGCACTCACACTTACAACATCTCCGTTGCTTTCAAGACAACGAGTAGCAAATGTATGACGAAGCTGATGGAAATGGATTTTATCTAAACCAGCTTTACGCCGAATTGCATGAAAACGATATGTTAATAGGCGCGGTTCAACCGGTTTCTGCTTATTCGAAACAACAAAAGTACTGGAAGATTCTATTTTTTGTTGAATTAAAATCCGCTTTAGTCTTTCACTCATTGGAATAGTTCTAGTAGCGGAATGAGTCTTGGAATCTGTATATATTAATATTGTTTTACTGCCTTCTCTGACATTCAAAGTTCGCTGGTAAGTCGTTTTAATATGGATCAGATTATATTGAAAATCAATGTCTTTCCAGCTTAGGGCTGCGATTTCACCAATTCGTAAGCCAGCATGAAGGGCTAAAAATACAGGTAGACCATTTCCATTTTTTTCACATAAAGCAGCCTTTTCTAACTGATGTTGTTCTTGTAATGTAAGGGCCTGATTTTTTTCCTTGATTACCTTTGGAAGTTTAATTGATTTAAATGGATTTTCCTTAATGAGTTTTTTATGAACAGCAAAATTCACACATTGATTCACAATTCGAAAAATCGAGTGAATTGTTGAAGCTTTTAGTTCACGCTCTTGAAGTGACTGAAGTAATTCTTCACTAATGTTCTCATTTAGCTCATTTAAGCGATACTGACCAATCACTGAAAGTACATAGTGGTTCAATTTGTGTTTATAGTTTGCATATGTAGATTGTTTAATGGCAACACTTGTTTCATTTAGCCATATATCTCCCCATTCCTGTAAAGAAATAGCAGAGTTGCCTTGAATTTCCTGAATTAGTTGATATTTTAATTTAAGTGGATAAAGCTTCTTACGAACGGCCTGCAAAGTTTTACCGTACACTGATCCATATTTAGTTTTGCCATTGGATTTTTTTCCAATTGGATACCTTCCTTCCCATCTTTTATCTTTTCTTCGATAGATATTTTCGCCTCTACGCATGTTTTTCTCCTTTTCTAAAAATCGACGGTAATTTTGACGGTAAATAGATTCTATTCTATTAATACCGTTGTTGTCAGTTTTTTGAACTAGCATTTCGTTCCATCTAAGTGTCAAAAATTTATTTTGATTATTTTTTAAAAAGATATTGCGTATTTTTTCTTCGTAATCTATAATAAAAAACGTGAAGTAAAGAAAAAATAAACAAGCATTGTTTCTAATCCTCCTTCTTCATGGTCTTACTAAAACTAAGAAAATTCTACTCTTTTAATAGCAACAATATTTTTCATTCCTAACTCTGTAAATAAAATAAGCAATTAGATTTGCTCAAGAACTTATTATATAATTTCCTCAAAAATTTATCATCAACTTTCTGCATTATGTTTTTTTCTAATTAACAACCAAACCATTTTAAAACTTCCAGTTTAATCTAACAAAAATATATCTAAAACTATCTAACTTTAGTTTTTAAAAATTCTTTTAATAGATTATTACTACCTTCAAATCTGAAAAAATTATGCTTTCCAAGATTGATCATAGAGAAAATATATCGTTATCTTTCTTTGTAAGTCGTAATGAAACTTTTTTTTGATAATCTTTATATTTGTTTCCTTTTTTTAAGCCACAATCAAAACCACCAGTATGAACAGGTGGTTTTGATTGTGGCTTAAAAGCCTCTTTTATCGGTCAAGATTCAAAGGCATTCTGAAGAGGCTTCCTTGCGTACCACCTTTAGTGAATCTCTTTCTATTTCTTTTTATTCGTAAACGATACGTTTCCGAAATTTTGGGGCAAATACGATGTGACCTTACATTTCCTACTTGTGTGTAATGAACTTCCCTTGTGCTTCTTTATCTGGACACCGCCTAATTTGTTTATGATGTGGTCAGTCACCCTTTATCAATTTAGCGTTTTAGAAAGCTTTTTTATTACCACTCTTGAGCCTCAATGGAACCACCAGCATAGTAAGTAGTTTTCAAGGCACAAAAAAATCAGACAATACAAAAGAGGTATTGTCTGATTGAGAATTTAATTTATACTAAATGTGGATTGGCATTCCAAGAGCTAACTCAGAAGCATCCATCACAATTTCTCCTAAAGATGGGTGTGGGTGAATAGTTAATGCAATATCTTCTGCATTCATGCCTGATTCGATTGCCAATGCTAATTCGGAAACCATGTCACTGGCACCAACACCAGCAATTTGTGCACCGATAATTACATTGTCTTCAACAGTAGTCACTAAACGGATAAACCCTTCTGTTTTAGCTAAGGACAACGCACGTCCGTTCCCAGAGAATGGGAATTTGAAAGCTTTTGCTTCAAGTCCTGCTTCTTTAGCTTCCTTAATAGTCATACCAACAGAAGCTAATTCTGGATCAGTAAAGGCAACAGCTGGCATTGCTTTATAGTCTACAGCTACTTTTTTACCAGAAATGGCCTCAGCAGCAATTTTTGCTTCATAGCTAGCTTTGTGAGCTAGCGCTGCTCCAGGTACAATATCCCCGATCGCGTAAATATTTGGAATATTGGTGCGCCCTTGTTTATCCACTTGAATTAGTCCGCGTTCGTTCATTTCAACACCAGCTTGTTCTAATCCCATATCATTTGTGTTAGGACGACGGCCAACAGTTACCATTACGTAATCTGCTTCGACAGTTTCTTCCTTGCCATCTACTTCATAACGGACGCTTACACTGTCACCATTGTCAACGGCTTCACGAGCCATTGCTGAAGTAACGATTTTTACGCCTTTTTTCTTGAAGTCTTCCTCAACAATTTTAACCATATCTTTTTCGTAAGTAGGTAAAATTTGTGGTGTTCCTTCAATAATGGTTACTTCTGAACCTAGGTTAGCATACGCAGCACCTAGCTCAGCACCGATTACGCCGCCACCAATGATAACAAACTTTTTCGGTACTTCTTTCAATGACAAACCACCAGTTGAATCTAATACTCGTCCACCAAATTTGAAGCCTGGGATTTCGATTGGGCGTGATCCAGTCGCGATAATCGCATTGTTAAATGAATAAGTTTGCGCAGAATCCGGGTGGATCACGCGCAACGTTTTATCATCCACAAAGAAGGCTTCTCCTTCAATAATTTCAACTTTGTGTTTCTTCAATAGGAATTTTACGCCAGAAGTTAATTTGTTAACCACGCCGTTTTCTTTCCATTCTTGGGTTTTTTCAAAGTCTAATTTAACGTTCTCGGCAGTCACACCAAAGGTTGAAGAATCCAACGCTTCTTGGTAATGATGTCCAGCTGAAATTAGGGCTTTTGAAGGAATACATCCGACGTTTAAACAAACGCCTCCGATGAATTCTCGTTCAATGATGGCAACCGTTTGTCCCATTTCAGCGGCCCGGATAGCGGCAACATATCCGCCAGGTCCGGAACCGATCACGACTGTATCTAATTCAATAGCAAAATCTCCAACTACCATGCTTCTATCATCCTTCCATTAGTAATAATTCTGGTTCAGCCAATAGACGTTTGATGTTGTTCATGGCTTGTTGAGCAGTTGCACCATCGACAATACGGTGGTCAAAGCTTAGTGAAAGTTTCATTACGCGGCCAACAGCTAATTCACCTTCAGCATTCACAATTGGTTGTTGAGCAATCGTGCCCACACCTAGAATGGCTACTTCAGGGTAGTTGATGACTGGTGTAAAGAAGCCGCCGCCTACTGAACCGATATTTGAAATTGTAATTGTTCCGTTACGCATATCGTCAGCGGAAAGTTTACCGTCATGAGCCATTGCTGCTTTTTCGTTGATTTCATCAGCGATTGCAAACATGCCCTTCATGTTAGCATTTTTGATATTTGGTACATACAAACCAGCATCCGTATCTGTTGCGATACCGATATTGTAATAATTTTTGTAGACAATTTCTTGAGCTGCATCATCAATTGAAGCATTCAAGACTGGATATTTTTTAACCGTTGCAGTTAAGGCTTTAACAACATATGGCAGGAAGGTTAACTTCGTGCCGTTATCCGCTGCAACCTGTTTGAATTTCTTACGATGATCCCAAAGTTTAGATACTTCAACTTCGTCATGCAAGGTTACGTGAGGTGCAGTGTGTTTACTGTTAACCATTGCTTTAGAAATTGCTTTGCGCATTGGTGTTAGCTTTTCACGAGTTTCCATTTCTCCCATGTTAGAAGTGAATGGTTTCGCTGGTGCTGCTGATTTCGCTGATTCAGTTGAAGCAGAAGCTTGTGGTGCTTCCTGACTTTCAGCTGGTGCGCTGGCTTGTTGACCACCAGAAGAAAAAGCATCAATATCTTTCTTAGTTACTCGGCCGCCTTTACCTGTTGCGCTGACTTGAGTAATATCAATATCTTTCTCACGAGCATATTGGCGAACCGACGGCATAGCCAAGACACGTTTGTTTGGATCAGCTGCTTCAACAACCGGTCCTGCTTCAGCAGATGTTTCAACTGCTTCGGTTGATTTGCTTGCTTCAGCTGGTGCAGCAGTTGCTGTATCGCTGTTGTGTCCAGGTGCATCAATTTCTACTAAAACGTCTCCTACGTTAGCAACCGTACCTTCTTCGACAATAATCTTTTTGATTGTTCCAGTTACTGGAGATGGAATTTCTTCCACTGATTTATCGTTTTGTACTTCTAATAATGTATCGTCTTCTTCGATCTTGTCGCCATCCTTAACGAACCATTTTACGATTTCGCCTTCAGCAATTCCTTCACCAATATCTGGTAATTTGAATTGGAAGACTCCGCCTCCGTCGTTATTACTAGCAGCTTCAGTTGGTTCAGCCGCTGGATGAGCTGATGTTTGAGCTTCAGCAGGTGCTGGAGAAGCTTCTTCACTATCGTCCTCATGTCCAGGAGCATCGATTTCAACTAGGATATCGCCAACATTTGCGACAGTCCCTTCTTCGACTACAATTTTTTTAATTGTTCCAGTTACTGGAGATGGAATTTCCTCCACAGATTTATCATTTTGTACTTCTAGTAATGTATCGTCTTCTTCGATTTTATCGCCTGGTTTTACGAACCATTTTACGATTTCACCTTCTGCGATACCTTCGCCAATGTCTGGCAGCTTGAATTGGAAAGCCATGTTTGTATTCGCTCCTTTTCTTAAAACTCTACGATTTCTTTCACTTTTGCTTCGATATCTGCTGCATTAGGAAGCCAGATGCCTTCTGCTTGTCCAAATGGGAAAATCGTATCTGGAGCAGAAACACGTCCAATTGGTGCTTCTAATGAAAGAATAGCACGTTCGGAAATTTCGGAAATGACTTGAGCAGAAACACCTGCTTGTTTTTGCGCTTCTTGGACAACGACTACCCGACCAGTTTTTTCAACTGATTTGATAATTGTTTCCACATCTAGCGGTGCAACTGTACGCAGGTCAATAATTTCAGCGTTGATATTTTCTTTCGCCAAGTTGTCGGCTGCTTTAACCGCTTCACGAACCATCGCACCATAAGTGATGATGGATACATCAGAACCTTCTTTAGTGACAGCTGCTTTATCCAAAGGCACTTCATAAATTCCTTCCGGCACTTCTTCACGGAACGAACGATATAATTTCATATGTTCCAAGAAGACTACTGGATCGTTGTTGCGGATTGATGCAATCAACAAGCCTTTCGCATCGTATGGATTTGATGGAATAACCACCCGTAAACCTGGTGATTGAGCCATTAATCCTTCTAAGTTATCTGAGTGAAGCTCAGGTGTATGCACGCCGCCACCAAACGGTGCACGAACAGTCACTGGCAAGTTACGAGTATTACCCATACGGTAACGAGTACGCGCCATTTGACCTACGATTTCGTCCATGGTTTCAAAAACGAATCCGAAGAATTGAATTTCGGGAACTGGACGAAAGCCTTCAAGTGCTAAACCAAAAGCTAAACCACCGATACCTGATTCTGCTAAAGGAGTATCAAATACTTTTTCTTCACCAAATTTGTCTTGCAATCCTTCTGTTGCTCGGAAAACACCGCCGTTTTTACCAACGTCTTCACCGAAAACTAGGACATCTTCATCTTTTTCAAGCATCAGAGCTAAGGCATCTGTAATTGCTTGGATCATTGTTTTTTGTGCCATTTTTATTTCGACTCCTTCGCTTCGTAAGTTTCAATTTGTTCTTTAATATTTTGTGGTTGAACTTCGTACATATTTTTCAAGAAATCAGATACTTTTTGTTTTGGTGCCCGATCAGCATCAGCAATTGCTTGCTTGATCTCTTCTTTTGTTTGTTCAATCACTTGTTCTTCTTTTTCTTCATTCCATAAACCTTTTTCTGTTAAATAGTTACGGAAGCGAACCAATGGATCTTTTTGCTGCCATTCGTCATCCATATCTTTGGTACGGTAACGAGTTGGGTCATCCCCTGATAATGTATGTGGACCATAACGGTAAGTCAAAGCTTCGATTAAAACTGGGCCATTTCCGTTTGCTGCCCATTCACGAGCCGTTTTAGAAACAGTGTACATTGCTAATGGATCCATTCCATCTACTTGAATACCAGGAATTCCGGCTGCAACTGCTTTTTGAGCAAGTGTTGCTGCTGCAGTTTGTTTTTCTCGTGGTGTTGAAATCGCGAAACCATTATTTTGGATATAGAAAACTGCATTTGCATGATATGCACCTGCAAAGTTAATTGCTTCATAAAAATCACCTTGAGAAGATCCACCATCACCAGTGTAAGTGAAGACAACGTTCTTTTTCTTACGTTTCTTCAAGCCTAATGCTACTCCGGCTGCTTGCACGTATTGCGCACCAATAATGATTTGTGGTGGTAGTGCTTGCAAGTCATCAGCATATAAGTTTCCGGCAACATGACCGCGAGACCATAGGAAAGCTTCAGACAATGGAAGTCCGTGTTGAACAAGTTGAGGTACATCACGATAACCTGGAAGTAAAACATCTTCTTTTTCAAAAGCGAAATGGCTGGCAAGTTGACTTGCTTCCTGTCCTGCTGTTGGTGCATAGAAGCCCAGGCGTCCTTGACGGTTCAATGCAGTTGAACGTTGATCCAACACACGAGACCAAACCATTCTTGTCATCAATTCTACTAATTCTTCGTCAGTCAATTCAGGAATCAAATCCTCATTTACGACTTTCCCCTCTTGATCAAGTGCCTGATATACTGGGAAATCTGCGTTGATCTTTTCCAGTAGGGCTTCAAAATCAATTGCATTCTTTTTCTCTGCCATGTTGTAACACAATCCTCTCTTTAAGTCTTTAGAAAGTGATACAGACCTTCAATCTGTATCATTGTTCTGTTGCTTACATATCTAAAGTAACATTTTTATTACTGAAAGACAACCAATATGCTGTAGTATTTTGAAGAAAATGAAGCGATTTTCTCCAGCGAATTGTGACAAAAAAAACAAACTCTTCTTATTTCAAGTTTCTTTTTCTTTAAATACTGAAAACGTTCTACCTAATCTCTTGCCTAAAGGATCGCTATATTAAGGTTCTTTAATTATCTTATGTTAAGTAATTTCCATGTGAAATTAGAAACGATCTAAACTAGGAGTTATTATTGTAAATGCAAAAAAAGAAACAGAGTAACGAAATTCGTTACTCTGTTACAATTAGATCCATTCTTTTGCAATTTTTATATAAAGGAACTTAGCAAATTGAACTGCAGCCATATATGCAGCTACAATCCCTACAAACCAAATCCAGTAGCTAGCAGGTAATTGCACAAATTCAAATTGTTCGCGGAATGGTGATAAAACAATAATCATTCCTAAAACGACTGCAGCCATGATACTGCTAAAAACTGGCAAGGAAGGTCGACTTTGAATGAATGGAACTTTTCGGGTTCTTACCATCAGTACGACTAAAGCTTGCGTAGCTAATCCAACCATGAACCAGCCGGTTTGGAATAAGCTTTGATTTGCTACCGTATTTGCCCCAAATACAAACCACATAACTAGGAAAGTAATCACATCGAAAATGGAGCTGACTGGACCGATACAAACAGTGAATTTCATTAGTCCTTTTGTTTCCCATTTCGTTGGTGTTAATAATTCCTCGTCGTCTACGTTGTCCCAAGGTATAGTCAGTTGAGCAAAATCATAGATCAAGTTTTGCAATAGCAACTGTAAAGAAAGCATTGGCAGAAATGGTAGGAAAGCACTAGCAATTAAGATTGAGAACACATTTCCAAAATTGGAACTGATGGTAATCTTAATATATTTCATCATGTTACTAAATACTCGGCGGCCTTCGATTACACCACTTTCTAGTACATCCAAGCTTTTTTCTAAAAGAATAATTGAACTAGCATCCTTTGTAATGTCCGCAGCAGTATCTACTGAAATGCCTACATCGGCTTTTCGTAATGCAGGTGCATCGTTAATACCATCGCCCATAAAGCCAACTGTGTGACCTTTTGTCTGTAAGGATTCAATAATTCTAGCTTTTTGCATAGGATTCAATTTAGCGAATAAGTGAATTTTATCTGCAGCCTGTTGTAGTTCTTCATCACTCATCTGATCCACTTGATTACCTAGAACAAATTTATCCGCATCAATTCCAACATCTTGGCAAACTTTTTGAGCTACAATTGCGTTGTCACCCGTCAAAACTTTTACATCCACTCCATGTTCATGTAAAGAAGAGATAGCAGTAATTGCAGATTCTTTTGCAGGGTCCAAGAAGCCCATGAATCCAATTAGAGTCATATCTTTTTCGTCTTCTGTGCTATAAACTGCTTCATCATGAGCATCCCTTTTTATAGCTACTGTGATCACCCGCATCCCTTGACGATTCATGCGTTCATTAACCTGCTGTAATTCCTGATGCAGTTCTTCAGTAAATTCCAATACCTCTCCATCAATTTCAACATATTTACATATAGAAGCCATTTCTTCAACAGCACCTTTTGTAATCATCCATTGATGCTCATCAGCTTTTACTACGACAGTTAATCGGCGACGAGAAAAATCAAAAGGTATTTCGTCAATTTTTTGAATCGACTGAAAAGGCACTTGCCGGTTTTCTTCTTCATAGTAATTAATCACAGCAATGTCCATCAGATTTTTCCAACCTGTTTGGTAATTCGAATTCAGAAAGGCCAAATCCAATACTTGAGTGTTTTCTTTACCTAAAGGATCAAGATGCTGAACCAATACTACTCGGTCTTCGGTGATGGTTCCTGTCTTATCCGTACACAAGACATCCATACTACCCAAATTTTGAATAGATGGTAATTCTTTCACAATCACTTTATGCTTCGACAAGGTCAAGGCACCTTTTGCTAAATTAGAGCTGACAATCATTGGTAACATTTCTGGCGTTAAGCCCACTGCTACAGCGATAGCGAAGAAAAATGCATTGCTCCAATCACCTTTTGTGATGCCATTAATTAAGAACACTAATGGGAAAAGTACCATAATCAAGCGCAACAATACTTTACTGACACGGGCTAAACCGACATCAAAGGTTGTCTTGCCGCGTTTGGTTGTGGCATTTTTCGCAATGTCGCCAAAGAAAGTCTGTTGCCCAGTCTTTAAGATAATTGCCCGACCTTGTCCACTTAATACGTCCGTTCCCATAAAAACTAAGTTTGACATATCCAATGCATTGTTCTCATCATCTGAAGCAACGGAAGCAGACTTTTCAACTGGCATTGATTCTCCAGTCAAAGAAGACTGATTCACAAATAAATCCTTCGTCCAAATTAATACTGCATCTGCTGGAATCATATCTCCAGTTGCTAAAGTTAAAATGTCTCCCGGCACCACTTCATCCATTGGAATTTCTTTTGTTTGGCCTTCACGCGTAATTGCGGCCGTATTCTCGATCATTTCTCGTAATTCAATACTAGCTTTTTGTGAACGATATTCTTGAATAAAGGTAATCAGCACGCTGGCTAAAATCATTATTCCCATAACCACAGCTGCTTCATAATCAGAAGTCAAAAAAGAGACAACCATTAATAAGGCCAATACATAAACAAACAAATCATTAAATGCTTGAAGAAACAAAATGATTGCAGGGGTTGGCTTTTGAGCCGATACTTCGTTGGGACCATATTCTTCCAGTCTCGCTTTAGCATCTTCTTCTGATAATCCGTTTAAAGATGTTCGCAGATTCAGGAACAAATCACGATCCGGTAATAATGCGAGTTTTTTCAACGCTTGATCTTTACTTATTTTTCGTGTGATGAGGCTCTTTTTGTTCATCATCATATTTCCTCCTACCAGCAGAGAAAATCAGTGTCTTCCCTACATTTTTAACTATTTTCGGTCGACTCTCATCTGGATAGTCCATGACTCATCACCGTCCTTTCTTTATTGGCAAAGCAAAAAGCGCGCGCTCGATAATGAGCGCGCGCAAAAATAATCACGGTCATCGTCGAGCTTTAGCACTATAGGGCGTAGACAGTTTTATCTGTCAGCTGCGTTATGAATCACCTTCACGATGATTCCTGTTCCACCAACTAAGAGTCTCTCGATTCTTTCGCGGCAGCAGCTTGTGTCCATATAGGAGCCTCACCTAACAATTTATACAATTTCCACTTTTACTATAGTAAAGATAGCACTGAGTGTCAACAAAAAGAGCAACTTATGTGACTATATCTACACAGCTAAGAAATGTCATCTACTAACTAAAAGTATTCTTTAACTTTCATAACATGATAGGCATAGCTACGCTATTTGTCAAGATTTTAATCTAAAAAGTATTTCTAGCTTTCAACTAAAACTAAGCATTTCTCTTGAAATGGAATGAAAAACATAACAGCTTCAACTATTTTTATTGCGTATATTCATCAAGTACTGAGTAGCCGTGTTTTTGCAGGGGGCCTCCCCTGTGGTGGCTGCTAAAAAAAGAATTCATTGTATTCATAAGTTTAAAACAGCAACAATAAAACTCTAGTTCACTATTCCATTGCATTTCACTGCCATTATGATAAAGTTATAATAGAAGTTTTCAATGCTTTTTTGCTAAAGAAAGTTTTTTTGCATTGTGTTAGAGTAACAGCAGACCTCTGCCATGCCCTCACTCTTGTACTGCATGGTGTTATTGATGCTCATGAAAACAGTTTTGTTTCACAATCTTTCGACTCTGACAAATGCTGTTAAGTCAAGCTTTCACCAACTATACCAATTTTATTTCACAAACCAACTACTTTAAGACGCTTAATGACAACTACTTTGTAAAATAGTGATTATGTAAACTAGAGTCAGCTAAAAAGTCGTCTGTTATCTATTAGTCTATTGCAGCTTTGCAGCAGGCTATTTCTATTGCTTATAGCTAAATATCTTTGCCATGTCTTTTAATCATCTTGAAATTTTCAGGTGGTATCCGCGGACAAAAATATAGATATTCTGCAATGAATGGCAGCCCTTCTTTTTTCCATAAAGCCTGCACTTTATCTTTCTGTGCCCAGTAAGCATCTGCTCTTAGTTGGCTATTCCAATAAGTATGGCTTATTCTCTTTTGTTCTTCCTTTGTTTCTGCATCCCCCATAGTCTCAGATATTGCCATATTGAACACACCTAAAGCTCTAATGTCTAACTGTTGTTCACTAATAGAAAAAACAGTTGTGAAGCCTTTACCATGCCATTCCTCTAAGTAGCTGTCGTAAAAATCCTGATCAAACATAAAGATAGCTTCTTGAACATTCACTGTTACATATTCTGGCTTGTTGTTGTCAATTCTATGTCCAATAAAATTAGTAGGATGGCCTATAACTGGCAGCAGTAATCCTCCATGATGGCGTGTATTTCTGATCCCCTCTTGCAATATATCATCTGTTCTTAGTTCAGTTGTCGCATGATAGAGCATGTTTTACCTCCTATATGCAGCGGAACAGCCCAACAGAATGGACTGTTAGGCTGTTTATGCTGCTATTTTTTAAGTTTTTACTGTTATACAGTCAGTACTGTTACCCAGTGTTTGCAGATTTACTACTTTGCAAGATTCCCATTGCAAACAGCTATAAACAGCTCTACAGCAGATACCAACAGCATTTCAGCACTGCATTGCAAAAACTATTAGCTGCTGGTATATAGTTAACTGCTTAACTTTTTATGTTGGCAGTTCTCTCACTCTGATCTAGGTTTAATGCCATACTGCACCATCAGAGCTTCTATGTCTGTGCCATCCTGTTTAGTAGACTCTGGCTTACTGATTTGCTGTTCTGGCTTTGTAAGTCCGCTTAATTTCATTACTAATTCAATACATTTAAAGCGTGTAGCAGTGCTGGCAGTGGTATCTGTCAACAGGCTTTCCAGCTCTCTTGTGGCAAGTGGTAATAAGTCCGCTACAGCCTCAGTAGTAGCTTGTTGTATTGCTTTTTGTATATGGGGCTGTTTCTTCCAGCGGTAAAAACTACTCTCACTCATATCTGCATACTTCTCAGCTATCTCTGCATTAGTCAACCCAGTAGATGCTTTAGAAACTAAGGCATTGACTGTCAATCTATCCTTTTCGCTTAACTCTGGCTCTAGTTGGTGTAATGTTGCTGGCATTACACTACCCCCTGCTCTCTAAAGGATTTAGCGTAGGCTGCTTCTGTTCTATACTTTTGTTTTTGTCGTTCCTGCAGTGGGATATATCTAAGGTCTCTAATGGTCGCTATATGTCTCAAACTGGACAACTCTTTCACAGATTTAGCCTTGTTAACCAGCTCGTTAACGGGGTCAATAATTGCTGAAGCTATTTCTGCACATTCTGCAGTATTTCCCATGGTCTCATGCAGCTGCAAAAAGTCATCTAGCTTCTGTTGCTGATCTAAAACTAAACCCATAAGCTGCCTGCTCAATTCTGGGACAATTGCTGCCTGTTTATTGTTCCAAAACTGTTCTAAGAATGCTTTTTCTTTTTCAAGCAGTTCAATGTTATGGTCATTCTTGTTTCTACCTTTGAAGCGGGTGAAATTTAGCAGTGTTTGCCAGAAAGATTCTACAGTACTATCTGTGTCCTCTGTACTAGCCATAATCCTAGCATGATAGTCTCTTGCTTCTGTTAACTTGCTGTCAACTTCTGTTAGAGCTGCTTTGTACTGCTCATGTTGCCCAATGTATTCATTAACAGACTTAGTTACTGTTGCCATTTGCTTAGACTCTGGCGCAAGCTCTGGCAAATTAACAGTCTCAATCAGGTTTTTACTTTTAAATAGTCCCATTACTCAGCCCCTCCAGCATCAATCTGCATGCTATCCTGCTTGTTCTCTGTTGGTGCTACTAACTCAGTAAACTGTACAGGACTATTGCTAGATTGCCTTGCTGCCTTCAGCATGTCCAGTGCTTGGTTACAGCTATGCTCTAATGTTTCAGCATTCTGATAGTGCTGCATAGTATAGTGGCTGTCGTACTTCTTATCTGTTAGCTGTACTTGAAGTAACTGAGCCTCTGCTTTAGTCTGCTCTATTTGCTGTTGGACTTCATATTGATTAAAGTAAGCTGAACCATTCTGTAAATATTTTGCAACGTAAATAGAAGGTGATGCTTTAATGTCTTTCTGCTCAAGTTGTTTTAATGCTGCTTTTTCTTGCTGTTCTTTCTGTTGGACAGTAAAAAACTGTGTTAATTTTTCTAGCGTTGTTGTCATTTATTCCTCCTCATTTTCAGACTCAATTACTTCCAAAGCCATTGTATATTGAGAAGCTAATTTATCAGCTTCCTTAAAAAATCTAGTGTAATACATTTGTTTTTTTGCTTTCCAGCGTAAAGATGCTTTTAAGTGTAGAGATTCTTTCTCTAGTTGTTTGAGAATTGTTTTTACTTCATCAAAAGTTAAGTTTTCTTCCCCTTCATCCAAAAAAAGTCTAATGTATTCCAAAGGTTCTTTCTGAATTTTCATGATTTCTGTTTTTTTTACAGATATCTTACTTAGATACGCTCTTTCTTTACTTTTAAAAGATTGTATCATATCTTTAGGTGTACTCATTTCACTCACTCTTCTGTACAGTCTCCTTTGTATTCTTTTATTTTTCGCCCAAAACTTGAAGGCGACAGATTCCCCTTAGCTTCGCAGAAAAACCTGACAGATATGACTGCACCATATCTTTTCTTTAGTTCAAAATATTCAGCAATTAAATCATCTTGTGACTCTCGCTTTTTTATTGTATGCGCAATTAACTTCTGCATTTCTTTTCTATATTTCATTGCTACTACTCTCCTTTTTTAACAAATAGAGAGCTGCGCTCAGCTTTCACAGCCCTCACCTGTCAATGACTTTAGCAAAAAGTACCAGATACTGTAGTACTTTTCTATATAGTAGTGTGCTGTAGTAGCGGAAATGTGACTGATAATCACAGAAAAGACAGAAATATTTAACTGATAATCATATATTAACAAGCACTGCACTAATTGCCTGACGGCAATTGGAGCTGACGCTCCTTACTAAAATTCTTAAAACCAGTCTATAATTACAGGTATACTGTAAGAAAAAATAATTAAGTACAGCTTTTTTGTTTAGTATGTGGCGTAGCCACCAGACACAATGGCTTTAGCCAGTGGGGCTGTTTTAACTGTAAACACTTATAGATATATAGAGATACTGATTTTACTTAAAACCCTTGAGAACACTGTGATATCAGCATTTAAAGCGTTATATTAACCACTGTTTTGCGAAATAAAATACCTATATAAAAATTGTAAATCCCGTTATACTAGCATACTCTGCGAAATAAATTACCGCTACTTTCTGCCTTCAGCAGTAAAATCTTGCATAACAGTATCCATTACTGCTCCAGAAAGCCTACAAAATACTGCAGGATTCATCTTTATTTTATTTCCGCTGTTAGTTTTTACAGTACAGAATACAGAATAACTACTGTATGTCGTTTCTCTTAAGTGTTTCCTTGCAGTTTTATCAGTGATTTGTGTTATTGCTGCTATGTCAGTGAGCGACAGCGCAACTAAATCCTCATACAAGTAATTTCTTGCAGGATTGGAGCATAGAAAGTTTGTTTGTTTGTCAATGTGATTCAATAGTCTGGCAATAAATCCAACAGAAGCAGCGGAATTTTCTTTATAAATCTGTCGCAAAGTTTCAACGAATCCCTTTGCTGTTCTATTTTTACCATTATCAGCATGTTTACCTCTATAAAAGTACTTCGCATTGAGTTTTATAGCCTTCTTTTGCTTACCTCTATGAATGATTTCAGTGTACTCAATTAAATTAGCAGATTCTAATTCATTTAGGGACATTTCAACAGAACGTAATGTTTTACCTGAAAGTTCTTGTATATCATGTTTAGTTAGAGGAAAGCCTCCAGTTTCATTCTTACAGCAAATATTCTTGTAATTCATGAATGTAGCCAAATAAATTAAGTGACCTAATTGACTTGGTTTTAAAGCACTCAGTTCCACCCACTTATCAAGTTTTACATTGAAAAAGCGTCTTGGATCAAGTTCATTTTTTTGATATTTTTTATCATAGCTAGGAATAGAACGTTGCTGCTTAAAGACATGTGTGTGTATAATTTCTCCAGTTTCCACTTCAGATAATGTAGTACGGTATGTTTCTCCAACCTTCAAATTATTAATTTCCATAAAGGCCCTCCTTATAT
The DNA here is from genome assembly GCF_050499065.1 of Enterococcus sp. AZ071. Classification (NCBI taxonomy): domain Bacteria; kingdom Bacillati; phylum Bacillota; class Bacilli; order Lactobacillales; family Enterococcaceae; genus Enterococcus; species Enterococcus sp. AZ071. The sequence continues at coordinate 771,269 of NZ_JBIPAS010000001.1, read as the reverse complement.
ACCTTTATTCAGGAAAAATGGTAGTAACTGGACACTTTTTCTTTTTACATGTAAACACTGTTGACATGTTTTTGTTTTTTGTTTATACTTTTACATGTAAACTAAGTAAAGGAGGTGTACAATGTGGTCAAGAATAAACCAAATGAGCGCTCTATTGCTATACAAGTACCTGCTGAGCTTCATAAGGAGATGAAACTAGAAGCCACGAAACAAGATAAGTCACTAAAGCAATTCATAATTGATACTATGTCTAAAGAAGTTGGCTGGAGTCAGAAAAAAGCATAAAAAAAAGCCAACACCAAAGTGTCAGCTCAAACAGTAAGTTACAGAAAGATTCTGCTCACTTACCCTAGTCAAGTATAGTATAGCAGTTCTTTCTGTGGCGTACAACACCCACACACAGGAGGAGTTAGAGAAATGACAGTAAGCACTGAACAATTGCACCAAACAATTGAACTACTTGTCCAACAGTACCAGTTACAGGACACACAGGAGACAATGCAGGCACTATATACTGCTTTACAGCCAGAAAAGAGAAAATTATGTAGATGGTTACGGCGTAGTACTCCTGCAATCATTACTGATGCTGACTTAGATGCCGTTTTTGATGATACATTGCTAGAGGCAGTGAGTGTCTGGGATGCTACAAAAGGAGTAACATTCCTGCATTATGTACGGGCATTATTGAATAACAAACGTAAAAATCTTATCCGCAAAGTTAATGCTAAAAAGCGTAAAGCTGAGGTAGTCAGTATTGAGGCAGTTACTGAGGACTCCAATGCACTTGAAGATTCTACTGCATTGGCGACTATTGAAGAGTTAGAAGGCAGTGAAGTGTTACAGAAATTGAAAGAATATAGCAGGCGAAGTAAAAAAGCAGCCGTTAATGCAGGCTTGATTAGAATGGATAAGCTTGCAGACTGGCATAAACTTGAAGATAAGTATTCAGCTCTCAGGTGGTATTTGCAAGACAAAGAGCTGTCTGATACAGCAATTAGAAAGAAAGTCCAGAGAGCTGTGCTGGATTTTAGGCAGTTTATGACTGCTGGTCATGCTTAGTGAAGTACGAAACCCAAACAAGATTATTAATATTTTGTTTGGGTTACCTATCTATTTTAGATTCATCAAAGTACTTGTTTTTAAAGATTTATTAATAAAATCCTCACTATTCAAGCTTTTTATATAATCCTGTGTAATACCAACATTACTATGCCCCATATTCAAGGAAAGTGTAAAAATATCTAAGCCATTCTTTAGCTGCATTGAAGCATAAGTGTGACGCAGTGTATGTGGACTGAAGCGTACTTCAGTTCTAATATTAACCTTCTTAGATATTATTCTCATAATTTGCCACACATTTTGTTTACTCATTCTTTTATTCTCATAAGTCACTATTAGAGCATGATTACACAATCCAAGCCTTTTTTTTACTCTTAAATATTTGATGAGCTCCTTTTGCATAAATGGACTCAAGACTACAGCTCTTTCTTTGTTCCCTTTTGAATTTAATATACGTATTTGCTTTTGCAATATGTCATCCTCATTTAGATTGGATACCTCACTAATACGCAGTCCACAATCTAGCATCAGCATAAATATTACAGTATTTCTATATCTTAATAGTTCATACGGATGACTCTTGGCAACAATAAGCAACTGCTTTATTTCATTTTCATTAAGCGGATAAATTATTTTCTTTTTTTCTGGTAGATTTTTTACTTGTACAGGATTAATTACTGTGTATCCTTCTTCTACACAGTAATCAAAAAGCTTTTTAAACATATTTATTCCAGTATTTATTGTAGTATTTTCTAACCCCTTTTTTTGCCACCAAAGGATCAATTCCTTAACATGAATTTTTTTAACTTGTTCAGGTGAAATATGCCTATCTTTGAAGAAAATGGAGTTGAATCCTAATTTATATTTGTAACTTTCCACTGTAGCATCTGAAAATCCTCTTACTGTTATTTCCAAAATATACTCTAAAATTAACTCTTCCCAATCTAAATGCACAAAAAAAGCCCCCTTTATTTTTAGCTAAAGAAGGCTTGAAGTAGTAGATAATGATTTATAAAATAACCAAAAAGTTAAGCTAACTAATTTAGTCCCAACCTGTTCCACCAACTAAGAGTCTCTCGATTCTTTCGCGGCAGCAGCTTGTGTCCATATAGGAGCCTCACCTAACAATTTATACAATTTCCACTTTTACTATAGTAAAGATAGCACTGAGTGTCAACAAAAAGAGCAACTTATGTGAGAATTTGAAAAGAAGTTGAACAGTATGTTCTCTGGGTCTCCCTATTTAAAAAGAGAAGAGATAGTAACAATTCTTCAAGCTTTTATTCTTTTAACAAACGTTGTTCTTTCACAAATTCATCGATGGTAACATTTGGCTTATTACTAAAATAATCCGCAAACTTTTTACTCCACAATTTAGTTTCTCGGGCTTCAGCAAAAACTTCCATGGTTTGATCGTACGCTTCAATTTCTCCGTAATCATACTCTTGATAACCATCATAATGAACAACTGTTTTTTCCGGTAAGCGTGGCTTAATACGCATTTCCATAGTAGGCTTACCAATACTTAACCCAGCCACTGGCAGTACGTAGTCGGGAAGGTTCAGTAATTCACTGATTTTTTTTATATCTTTACGAATGCTGCCCACTACCACGCTACCTAGTCCTAATGCTTCAGTTGCAACAACAGCATTTTGCAAAGCTAGTGCAGTATCAGTGACAGCCGTGATCAGTGGATCGATTCCTTCAGCAATTGAGTAGTCCACTTGATAATGCTCTGCTACTTTCTGTGTGCGTTTTAAATCTGCAACAAACAATAAGAAAACCGAACTTTTCAGCATATGAGGATTACCTGGATTAAGCTCAACAAATTTTTGGCGAAGTTTTTGGTTCTTGACTACAATGATGCTGTACATTTGACCATTCATCCAGCTGGGTGCTTGACGGCTTGCATCCAATATTTGTTGTAAATCCTCATCTGGCAATTGATAGTTCTCATCAAAATCCCGATAGGTACGATGATTATTTAATACTTCAATTATCTCTTTCATACTTACGACCTCCTATAATTTCTGATATCTTTTGCAGTTTAACAAAAAAGATGTAACACTCCTCTTCTGTCATCCGGGAATAATTCACCCGCATAGCCATTGTATCATTACTAAAGAGAAATGAGGGAGCTACCAAGAGCTTTTCTTGTAAAAAAAGACCCCAATCTTTGCGAGTCAACTTTTGGTGACGCCACTTCAGCCAAACGTAAAGTCCTCCGTCGATCTCTTCAAATTGCCAATCGCTGGAAACTGATTGGGCACAGCTATAGAAACAATCCCTCTTATGTTTGAGAGTGTCAATCAGCTCTTGACGATTAGTTTCGAAGGACTGATCGGTCAGTGCCGTATACGCGACTACTTGAGGGAAAACGCTAATAGAGAAATCCATCATTTGTTTAGCCTCAGATAAACGCTGAATCAGACTTTGATCGGCAACAATCCAACCGATCTTAATGGAGGAACCGAAAATTTTTGACAGTGACCCTAAATAAATCACTTGGTGAGGAGCCAAAGATTTCAGTGAAGGGGGAAGCTGTAAAAAGTTTAGTTCACCAAAAACATCGTCCTCTACAATTGGCAGCTGGTATTTTTCGCTCAAAGCAATTAATTGTTTGCGACGTTTCAAAGTCATGGTGTTGCCAGTGGGATTTTGAAATGTCGGATTTACGATAATTAACTTAACTCTTTTGGCTAGAATCAATTGCTCTAATGCCTCGATCTGCATTCCCTCTTCATCCATTGCCACACCGTATAATCGAACACCAGCTGTATCAAAAATTGGTAAAGAGTACAAAAATGAAGGATCTTCAATCGCTACACTGTCTCCGGCTTCAAGCATCACCTGCAACAACAGAAATAACGCTTGTTGGGCACCAGAAGTAATCAATACCTGATTAGTTGCTGCTTCTAATCCCTGCTCTCTATACAACCGTTCGCATATGATTCTCTGTAAAGGCGGATAACCTAAATCCCTCTGTTTCTTTTCTTCAATCAGCAACTCCTCCCAAGTATACGCAGGTAAACGAAAATCTGGGATTAAATCTAATGGCAGTTCTCCTGTGTATAGATCTAAGGTCTGAGTATCTTTCTGAATTTCATGCAGCTCCAGCAGATAGGGTTCTGTTTGTGGCGTTTCTCTGCTTAATAATTGCCGCCAATTCATGCGAGGTGTCGCACTACGTCCCCATCTCCCCTCGTTAACCAATGTACCGCTGCCTTGTTGACGAATAATCCAACCCAAGCTAACTAATTCCTCCAAAGCATGGACCACAGTCGAACGATTCACTTGATAGCTAGCAGCCAGTTTACGTTCAGAGGGTAAACGATCCCCTGGATTTAATTGTCCCTTTTGAATGTATTCAATGATTTGTTCCATGATTTGCTGATAAACAGGTATCTTTTTAGTGCTATCTAATTTCCACATACTAGGACCTCATTTTTATTGGATGGCTTAAAACTAAACCAATTTTATAAGAGTGTCAATACTAAATAGATTTTAACCTAAACAAGTATTACTCCCTTAACAAAACTATCCAAAACTCCTTTTTTGTTTAAACCTTCTCAGCAAATGCCAACTTTCTCTCCGAATTTGTTACAATAGACAGGTAATGTGCAAACAAGATCAATGAAGGTGAGGAATATTCATGATTAAAAATATCGTTTTTGATTTAGGTAATGTTCTGGTTAATTATGAGCCAACAAAGTTTATCACGAAATTTACAAATAATTCTCTTCATCAAAAGTTTTTACTTGAAAATATTTTTTTAACTGCGGAATGGATTGATTTTGACCGTGGAACCATTACAAAGGATGAAATTGCTCGTCGAGCGCTCAAAAAAGCACCTGCTGAATTAAAAGAAATTATCCCTAACATTTTAGCTACTTGGTACCAAGAAATCATGCCTATTCCTGAAATGGAAGCTATTGTAAAACAATTAAAAGATCAAGGCTATAAACTTTATGTTCTTTCAAACGCTCCAGATGATTTCTATAAATACGAAAAAAATATTCCTGCGTTGAAGTACATGGATGGTATCTTCGTAACTGCTGATTGGAAAATAATTAAGCCAGAAGCCCAAGTTTACTATACTTTTTGTCATCATTTTCAGCTGATTCCCTCTCAATGCATTTTCTTAGATGATCTGCCAGTAAATGTAGCGGGCGCCCGAGCAATCGGGATGGAAAGCTTTGTTTTCCGCAAGAATCTCTTTGCTCTAAAAGAATATCTAATTGACTTTGATATCGAAATAACTATTTAAAAAGATCCCGCTGCAGCTGATTAAAAGCTGTAACGAGATCTTTTTTTATTGAAATACTAAAATGTATCTTTCTTAAATAGTGTCACCATTAAAAATAGAATTTTTCACAACAACATAATCCACTGTCCGAATAGCTTCAAGATCATTTCCACCAGCATAAGAAATTGAAGACTGTAAATCTTGCTGCATTTCTATTAAGGTATCTGCTAAATTTCCTTTATAGGTTATCCAGATTTTTTTCCCCTCGACATTTTTCTTTTCGCCCTTTTGAAATTCTGAAGCGCTACCGAAGTATTCTTTATAAACCACACCATCTTGAACCATTGTTTCTCCTGGTGATTCCTCATGACCAGCAAATAATGAACCAATCATCACCATTGATGCTCCAAAACGAACAGATTTTGCAATATCACCATGAGTTCGAATTCCGCCATCTGCAATAATTGGTTTACGCGCAGCTTTTGCACACCAAGCCAATGCTGCTAATTGCCAGCCACCTGTTCCAAAACCTGTTTTAATCTTCGTAATACATACTTTACCAGGTCCGATACCGACCTTAGTCGCGTCAGCACCAGCATTCTCCAATTCTCTGACTGCCTCTGGCGTTCCTACATTTCCCGCAATTACGAAAGTTTTTGGCAATAATTCTTTAATATACTTAATCATCTTAATCACTGACTCTGAATGTCCGTGGGCTATGTCAATTGTAATATAATCCGGAATCAGTTTTTTATCAGCCAATTCTTTTACGAAGTTGTACTCACTTTCCTTAACACCTACACTGATAGATGTAATTAAGCCTTGTTTCTCCATCTTTTTGATAAAAGGAATTCTTTCCTCTTCATAAAAACGATGCATGATATAGAAATAACCATTTTTTGCTAAAAATTCGGCAATTTTTTCGTCAATAATTGTCTGCATGTTGGCTGGAACCACCGGCATTTTAAAAGTGTGTTCACCTAAAGTTACGCTAGTGTCGCATTCTGATCGACTGTTTACAATACACTTATTGGGAATTAATTGAATATCCTCATAATCAAATACTTTCATGAATTTCCTCCATAAATTGAATGACGTAAAAAAACATAGGGTTTTTCAGCCCTATGTAATTTACAACAATTCAAAATAAAAAGCAAGCTTTTTTTAAATAATGTTCGTGAAAACCGAACATTCCACTAAACTTTTTGGGTTTCTCTTAATTTTTTTGCCTGGAGGCTAACTAGATAGATGACATCTTCCATCTCAGCCTCAGTAGTAACGTCCATTTCAAATTGCTTAGTAGCTTTCGTCACGTGGGCATACTGTTCTTTAAATTCATTAGACATTACCTGCAACATCGGATCGAGGTAACTCCGACTAAATTCTGGAAAAGGTGTTACTACAGAAAAGTAATCATTATGAATAATGATTCGGCATAAAACGCCGTCATATTGAGCCACTTCAATATACCAACCAAATCTTTTCTGAAACATAATTTTGATTTCTGGATCATAATGTCGATTTAATTGTGCAAGTAAAATTTTCAAGTAATGGGCATTCGGTAAAAAGTCCATAAACTGATCTAAATCCGGCTTGGCTGCTTCCATTTGGGATGTTTGCCATTTGTTTTCCATATCACTCGCCTCTTTCATTAAGGTAAGTCATTTCCTGCAGCGAGATAGATACTATACCAATCTTCTCTCGTTAAGACTACATCCGCTGCCTCAGCAATTTCCTTAATTCGCTGTTCGTTCATTGTTCCAGCAATGACTTGCATTTTGGCTGGATGACGTAAAATCCAAGCACTTGCTAACCCTGTCGATGTAGTACCATAACGTGTTGCCAGTTCTTTTAATTTTTCATTTAGTTCAGGAAATTTAGGATTATCAATGAAGACACCCTCAAAGAATCCGTATTGATAAGGCGACCATGCTTGGATGGTCATATCATTAATACGTGAGTAGTCAATTAATCCACCATCATGATATAAACTGCGTTCATCCGTCATATTCACGTGAATTCCTTGATCAATCATTCCGGTATGCATAATTCCAAATTGTAATTGATTAGCTACTAACGGTTGCTTTACAGCAGTTTTTAGTAAATCAATTTGACTTGGATTCTGGTTGCTTACACCAAAATGACGAACTTTTCCTTCTTTTTCTAGCTTAGAAAAGGCTTCTGCCACTTCTTCGGGCTCCACCAATGCGTCTGGACGGTGGAGCAGCAAAGCATCCAAATAGTCTGTACCTAGACGTTGCAGACTCCCCTCTACGGCTTTAATAATATGTTCTTTTGAAAAATCGAACATAACACCCGGAACAATCCCGCATTTACTTTGGATAATCAAATCTTCTCGTTTAATGTTCGTTTTTTTCAACGCATCACGGAAAACCTCTTCGCATTCACCGTTACTATATATGTCTGCATGATCAAAAAAATTAATGCTATGCTCAACCGCTGTCTCGATCACTCGAACAGGGTCTTTTGCTTTATTCATTCGCATACAGCCTAAAATAACGGCTGAAACTTCTAAATCAGTCGAACCAAATTTAATCTTCTTCATGAAATATCTCCTTTTCCGATTCTCTAATCGTTTTATCATAATCAGTTTACCATTTTAAACAGATTCTGTCATTTTAAATGCAATGTTCTTTCTGATTTGCAAAGAAATGCTAAATAGCGCTTTCATTTAGTTGATAAAACCATTTGAAGTATTCCCACTAAAAACCCATCGAGAACTAATTTGATGAGTATTTGTAAAGTACTTTTAGATAGCTAGTTGTAAAGAATTAAAAATTCTCACTTAAATTTTCAATTATAGAATCTTGCACAAAAAAGCAGCTGCCCAATGAATACGGACAGCTGACGAATTAATTTTGATTACTGTTTACTTTTATCTCCTATATCATTACGATAGAAAAAATTAGTGGTATCTACTGATTTTAATGCTTGATAGACCTTAATCTGTGCTTCTTGGATAGTTGCTGCTTCAGCTTCAATTAAAAATACTCGTCCTCCTGAAGATTTCAATTGGTCTTTTTCTCCAGCTACTCCAGCATAATAAACGGTAACATCTTCGGCAAAGTTCGGTATTGGCATATCTTTTTTGTAGGATCCCGGATAACCTTCAGCAGCGATTACTACTCCCACAGCGGCATTTTCCTTCCAATTCAACTGAGGCTTTTTGCCATTTATCAGATCATCAAGTACTATTGTCAAATCACTCTCCATTCGCGGGAGAACTACCTGGGTTTCCGGATCGCCAAAACGAGCATTGAATTCAATTACTTTAGGACCAGCTCCAGTGGCAATTAAACCGGCATATAAAATACCAGTAAAGGGTGTACCATTTTTCACCATGCCGATGGCTGCTGGATAAAGTACTTTTTCAATCGCCTGTTGTACAGTAGCTTCAGAAATTTGTGGAACGGGAGAATAGGCTCCCATGCCTCCAGTGTTTGGTCCTTTATCCTGATCATATGCACGCTTATGATCCTGAGAGATTACCATTGGATAAACCTCTTCATTGCGAACAAAGGCAAGCAATGAAAATTCTTCTCCTTCAAGAAATTCTTCCACAACCACTTTTGAACCACTTGCTCCAAATTTTAAATCTGTCATCATTTCCTTCAAGGCAGCCAATGCTTCATACAATGTCATAGCAACTGTAACGCCTTTACCCGCTGCTAATCCATCTGCTTTAATGACAATCGGCGCACCTTTTTCTTTTACATAAGAAATGGCTTCTTCGTAATCAGTAAAGGCTTGGTAATCCGCAGTTGGGATCTGGTTATTCACCATAATCTCTTTGGCAAATTCCTTTGATCCTTCAATCATTGCTGCCTTTTTATTTGGTCCGAAGATTTTTAAGTTGGCCGCCTGAAAATCATCTACAATTCCATTCAGCAAAGGAACCTCTGGACCAACAAAGGTCCAAGAAATTTGCTGGTCTTTAGCGAACTTAATTAATTCTGGATGGTTGTCTTCTTGAATCGCAACCGTTTGAATGCCGTCTTTTTCCATCCCAGGGTTTCCCATTGCACAAAACACATCGCTTACTTTAGGACTGGAAAGAATTTTCTTTGCAATAGCATGTTCACGTCCACCACTGCCGATAATTAATACTCTCATTTATTTCCTCCCCATTAATGTCTGAAGTGACGTCCGCCAGTGAAAACCATAGCAACACCATATTTATTTGCCATAGCAATAGAGTCCTTGTCACGGATGCTTCCACCCGGTTGAACTATTGCTTTGATACCATGCTGTGCTGCATACTCTACACTATCATCCATTGGGAAGTACGCATCGCTGGCTAAAACAGCGCCATCCATTTTTTCTTTGGCCTGTTCTAATGCAATCTCAACTGAACCAACTCGATTCATTTGGCCTGCACCAATACCAACTGTTTGGTGTTCATTTGCTACAACAATCGCATTGGACTTCACATGTTTAACTGCTTTCCAAGCAAAGCTCAAGGCCTTCAATTCTTCTTCAGTTGGTTTGCGATCAGTCGCTATCTCCCAAGTATCAGGAGTTTCAGTTACTAAATCTTGGTCTTGAACCAGCAACCCACCTAAAACAGAAACAGTCTCTGGAGAGTAATTTTCCTTAATTTGATCAAAGTCTAATTGCATCAATCGCAGATTTTTCTTTGAAGCTAATAAATCAAAAGCCTCTTGATCAAAAGCAGGTGCCACAATAATTTCTAAGAACAGTTTGTGCATTTCTTCCGCAGTTTTTAAATCAATCGGACGATTAGCAATCAAGATTCCACCAAAAATTGATTTTGGATCTGCTTCATAAGCAAATTGATAGGCTTCAGCAATTGTTCTACCGCTGCCAATTCCACAAGGATTCATATGCTTTAAAGCTACCACCGTTGGTTCCTCGAATTCACGGATAATTCGTAAAGCAGCATCTGCATCTTTGATATTATTATAAGATAGTTCTTTACCATGCAGCTGTTTGGCGCTGGCAATCGAAAACGATACAGGCAAGGCAGATTGATAAAACGCAGCGTTTTGGTGGCTATTCTCACCGTAACGCAAGGTCTGCTTCAAATCGTACGTCAAGATCAATTTTTCTGGTTTAGTTTCCTCCACTGCTTTAGTCAGATACTCCGCAATTAAGGCATCGTATGCTGCTGTGTGTCGGAAAACCTTAGCAGCCAAACGTTTTCGTGTTTCTAAGGTAGTTTTCTGTTCTTCCTTTAATTCGCTCAAAACAACTTCATAATCTTTCGGATCAACGACCACTGTTACTGCATTGAAGTTTTTAGCAGCTGAACGCAGCATGCTTGGTCCTCCGATGTCGATATTTTCAATCGCTTCCTCTTCAGTAACATTAGATCTGCTGATAGTTTCTTTGAAAGGATATAAATTTACACAAATAAAATCAATCGGTTGGATATCATGTTTCTTCATAGCACTCATGTGCTCCACTACATCTCGACGGCCCAGTAGTCCACCATGAATTTTGGGATGTAATGTTTTTACCCGTCCGTCCATCATTTCTGGAAAGCCTGTCACTTCATCAATTGCTAATGTTGCAATTCCTGCCTCATCCAACACTTTCTTAGTTCCACCAGTTGAAATAACCTCGATTCCTTGTTCAACTAAACCTTTGGTAAATTCTACAATTCCTGTTTTATCTGATACACTAATTAGTGCTCGTCTCATCTTTGAATCTCCTTTACAATTTCAGCAATTACTCGTGGATAGAGCTGGTGTTCTACTTGATGAATTTTTTCTTCCAATTGTTCTAATGTATCCGACGATTCGATCTTAACCGCTTCTTGAGCAATAATAGGCCCAGTATCTACACCGCTGTCAATGTAATGAACTGTCACGCCAGTCTCACTGACTTTCGCGTCATAAGCATCTCGGATGCCGTGTAAACCTGGAAAATTTGGTAACAATGCTGGATGAAGGTTTATAATTCTATTTGCGTAAGCCTGCAGCAGACTTTTACCAATAATCCGCATATATCCTGCTAAAACAATAAGCTCAATTTCATGATCAGCTAAAAGCTCTAATAATGCTGCTTCATACGTTTGCTTGTCCTCAAACTCTTTCAGCTCAAACGAAACATATGGAATATTATGATCCTTGGCACGTTTTAATACATACGCATCATGATGATCAGCAAACAATAGAACTATTTCAGCTAGAATTTCACCCACCTCAACCGCTTGTATGATCGCCTCGAAATTTGAGCCATTACCTGAAGCTAAAACAGCTAATCTCATAGCTGAGCTCCTTTAAAGCTGATTGGCGTGTCCTTACGATTCACTATTTGTCCAATCGTATAAAATTCTTCTTTTTCACTCTTCAAGGTCGCTTCTACTTGCGAAACTTTTTCAGGAGAAACAGCTAGCACCATCCCAATACCCATGTTGAAAATTTCATACATTTCCATGGCTGGAATTTCACCGTATTTTTCCATTACTTTAAAAATTGGTAAAACTGGCCAAGTTCCCAAATTAATTTCACAAGCTAAATTATCCGGTAGCATCCGTGGAATATTTTCAACAAAACCACCGCCAGTTACATGAGCAATGCCATTCACTAATTCTTGTTTTACTAATGGTAAAACAGCGGAAACATAGATTTTGGTTGGTGTTAGTAGTTCGTCAGCTAATTTTTTATTTGCCAGTTCAGGAATTTTAGCATCGATTGCTAATTTATGCTGTTCAAAGAAAATTTTACGTACTAAAGAATAACCATTTGAATGAATTCCTGAAGAAGATAAACCAATTAAGACATCCCCTGCTTGAATTTTTTCACCAGTGATCATTTGACTTTTTTCAGCAATTCCTACAGTAAATCCAGCCAAATCATAATCATCTTCACTGTACATGCCAGGCATTTCTGCTGTTTCTCCCCCGATTAAAGCGGCACCAGCTTGAACACAACCTTCTACCACACCAGCTATTACTTGTTCCAAACGAGCCGGAATGTTTTTACCAGTTGCAATATAGTCTAAAAAATAGAGTGGTTCAGCACCTTGAGCAACGATGTCGTTTACACACATAGCAACACAATCAATACCGATTTGATCATGCTGATCTGATTGAATGGCCACCATCAATTTAGTTCCAACTCCGTCTGTACCAGAGACTAAAACAGGTTCTTTCAAATCGAATTGACTTAAATCGAAACAACCGCCAAATCCACCAATCGCTCCCATGACACCCTTGCGTTCAGTTCTTTTTACGTGCTTTTTGATTCGCTCTACTACTTCATAACCAGCTTCTACATCAACACCGGCTTTTGCATACGCGTTTCCCACTATATTCGCCCCTTTTTTTCTCATTCGTTTGGTGCTTAATTCTAATTTAGAAAAAAGATATTTTTTCTTTAAATGATGCTTGGTATTGTTCTTCATAATCGTACAACGGCGTTGGAAAATCCCCGTTAAAATAAGCCATACACAAACCAGAATACGGTGCATCGAAATTTAATCCAATCGACTGGATCAAACCATCCTCGCTCAAAAATGAAAGCGAATCGGCTTCTATACATTCACGAATTTCATCTACCGTATGATTGGCAGCTATTAATTCTTTGCGTGTCTGAATATCAATTCCATAAAAACAAGGATAACGTAAAGGCGGCGAAGCAATACGAACATGTACCTCTTTAGCTCCAGCTTCTTTTAAAAGATTAACAATTCGACGGCTTGTGGTTCCCCGAACGATTGAATCATCAACCATAATTACTTTTTTACCCTCTACCACACCACTCACGGCTGAGAGCTTCATGCGAACCCCTTGCTCCCGCAATTCCTGGGTCGGCTGAATAAAAGTACGCGCGACATATTGATTTTTTACTAATCCCATTTCGTAAGGGATACCGGAGGCTTCAGCATAACCGCTGGCAGCGGAAAGCGAAGAATTTGGAACGCCGACAACCATATCAGCGTCTACAGGTGATTCTTTTGCCAATGTTTTACCCATTTTTTTTCGAGCACTATGAACGTTCACACCAGCAATGTTTGAATCTGGACGAGCAAAATAAATATATTCCATTGAACAAATTGCATGCTGAGTATCTTCGGTAAAATGATCAACCGTTAACCCTTCATCATTAATAATGATGATTTCTCCAGGATTCACATCCTGAATGAACTCAGCACCAACAACCTCTAAGGCGCAGGTTTCTGAAGCTACTACATAGGCTCCATTTACCATGCGACCAATTGATAAAGGTCGAAATCCATTGGCATCTAAAGCTGCTACCATCGAATCTTCTGTCGCAATTAGATAAGCAAAGCCACCCTTTACGGCATTCAGGGATTCCTTTAGTCGATCCAAAAAAGTTTCTTTTTGACTGCGACGGATCAAGTGCATCAAAATTTCAGTATCAGAATTCGAATGAAAAATTGCACCATCCTTCTCCAACTCTTTACGCAAGCTTTTAGCATTAGTCAAATTACCATTATGAGCTAAAGCCAAATCGCCATCGTAAAATTTAAATAGAAATGGTTGAATGTTGTCCACACTGCCGTTACCAGCTGTCGCATAACGGACGTGACCTATTGCAGCTTGACCTGCTAATTTTTCTAACTGCTGATCATCTTTAAATACCTCAGACAATAATCCTAAACCACGGTATCCGATCAATTTCCCGTTATTATTGACTACAATTCCGGCACCTTCTTGTCCCCGATGCTGCAAACTGTGCAAACCAAAATAAGTGACGCGAGAAGCATCTGGGTGACCCCAGATGCCGAATACGCCACATTCTTCATTTAAGCTTCTTACTTCATAAGACATGGAATAGCTTCCTCCCATAATTGTACGGCCGTCTTAGTTGCAACTTGAATACGAGCGTTCTCTGCTTGAATTATCAATTCACCACTTTTAGTCACTTCACCAATCAACTGAGCCTTTGTTCCCATTAGTTCTTCAAAAGCTGCTTGTTGCACTCTTGGAATAGAAACAACAAAACGTGATTGAGTTTCGGCAAATAATTTTTCTTTAGATAGTGCCAATTTCACGTCCACACCCAATTCATTAGAAAAAGCTGCTTCAGCAATCGCTACTGCTAAGCCACCTTCTGCACAATCATGACAGCTTGAAACATATCCCGCTTTGATAGCTTTCAGCATCTTCTCTTGGTTTTCTTTCTCAGTAGCTAGATCAAAGTTCATCAATTTTCCTTCGATACGCCCAAGCTGCATTTTTTGAATCTCAGACCCGTTAAAATCATCACTGGTTTTTCCAATTACATACACCAAGTCTCCCGCTTGTTTGAATTCTTGGGTGGTGATATGATTCAGGTCTTCAATTAAGCCGACCATACCAATCATTGGTGTCGGATAGATTGCTTTTCCATTAGTTTCATTGTATAAGGAAACATTCCCCGAGATAACTGGTGTGTTCAATGTACGACACGCTTCTGAAATCCCATCTGCAGAAGTCCACAATTCCCAGAATACTTCTGGCTTTTCTGGAGACCCATAATTCAAACAATCTGTTATGGCTAGCGGCTGTCCACCAGATGCCACAATGTTGCGAGCTGCTTCAGCAACCGCAATTTGCCCGCCAATTTCTGGATTCAAATATAAGTAGCGAGCATTACAGTCAGTAGTCATCGCCAATGCTTTATTTGTTCCGCGAACACGCAATACTGCCGCGTCGCTTCCTGGTCGGACAACTGTGTTAGTACGCACCTGCGAGTCGTAGGTTTCATAGATCGAACGCTTTGAAGCAACAGTTGGTTGTTTTAATAATTCTAATAAAGTCTCAGTGGCATTTTCTACTTTTGGAACAAAATCAGCCATCGCTGCAAATTCCTGAATACGAGCTGGTTCAGTCCGTTCATTTTCGTAAACTGGTGCATCTTCAGCTAAAGCATCTACTGGTAAGTTCGCTACTTCAGCTCCATGATGGTACAAGCGATACATTCCATCATCAGTTACTTCACCTATTGTTACAGCATCCAATTCATACTTTTTGAATAACTCAACTACTTCAGCTTCATGACCCTGTTCAACACAAATCAACATACGTTCTTGAGATTCTGATAGCATCATTTCATACGGTGTCATATTAGTTTCCCGCTGTGGAACATCATCGAGATATAATTTTAAGCCTGATCCAGCTTTTGAGGCCATTTCAGCACTTGAAGATACTAAACCCGCTGCCCCCATGTCTTGAATGCCTACTAAAATATTAGCATGTTCTAAAATTAGTTCTAAACAAGCTTCTAAAAGCAGCTTTTCCATAAATGGATCTCCAACCTGAACTGCTGAACGCTGCTGCTCTTCGCCCTCAACAAATTCTTCTGAAGCGAAAGTTGCACCATGAATACCATCACGACCAGTTTTTGCCCCGACATACATAATCGAATTACCTACACCTTTAGCTTGGCCCTTTTGGATATCTTTATGATCAATCAATCCAACACACATAGCATTTACCAATGGATTACCTTCATAGCATGGATCAAAGGCTACTTCGCCACCAACAGTAGGAATTCCAATACAGTTACCGTAGCCGCTAATACCTGCTACTACTTCCTCTAATAAATATTTCGTACGAGCATTATCTAATTCACCAAAGCGTAATGAATCTAAACACGCAATTGGACGAGCTCCCATACTGAAAATATCCCGGATAATTCCTCCTACACCAGTAGCAGCTCCTTCATAAGGTTCAACTGCCGATGGATGATTATGGCTTTCAGCTTTAAATACAACTGCTTGCCCATCGCCAATATCAACTATCCCAGCACCTTCACCAGGGCCTTGTAATACTTGTTTTCCTTCAGTTGGGAACTTCCGCAAAACCGGTTTAGAATTTTTGTACGAGCAATGTTCACTCCACATAACAGAAAATAGGCCTGTTTCCGTATAATTTGGCATACGATCCAAGATATCCTCAGAAATTAGGCGGTATTCTTCATCTGTTAATCCCCACTCGGCATAAATGCGCTGATCTTTAATTTGTTGTGGTGTCGGTTCTACATTTATCATTAGTTAGCGTTCACCTTTCCGAAGTTTCTTAAAATTGAGGCAAAGAACTTTTTGCCGTCTTCTGAGCCTAGTATTTTTTCCATAGCTCGTTCTGGATGAGGCATCATACCTAGAACATTGCCTTGTTTGTTAATTATTCCAGCAATGTTCTCTACACTACCATTAATATTTTCTCCTTCATAAGCGAAAACTATTTGATTGTTAGCCTTTAGCTCCGCCAAAGTTTCTTCGTCACAATAGTAATTGCCTTCACCATGGGCCACAGGAATCTGTATCGTCTCATCTTGCTCATACTCACTGGTAAATTTCGTTTGATTATTCACAACTGCTAACGGAGTAATTTTACTGATAAATTTTAATGTATCGTTACGACGCAAAGCTCCTGGCAGCAATCCTGCTTCAGTTAATATTTGGAACCCATTACAGGTACCAAAGACCGGTTTACCTTCTTGAGCAAAACGAACTACTTCATTCATAATAGTAGCAAAACGAGCAATCGCCCCACAGCGCAAATAATCGCCGTAAGAAAATCCGCCGGGTAGCAGCACTCCGTCGAAGCCTTCTAAACTAGAAGCATCATAACGAACGTATTCGCAATCCGCACCCATGATCTCTTTCATCGCCCAGTACATATCCATATCGCAGTTAGAACCCGGAAAAACAACGACAGCAAACTTCATGCTAGACTTCCTCCATCTCAAGGATTTCAAAACGGTACGTTTCCATGTTGATATTTGCCAACAACTTGTCACAAACCTCTTCAATCATTTCTTCGATAGAACGATCACTTTTGGCTACTTTCATTTCGAAATATTTACCAATCCGAATTTCTTCAATTTCTTCATACCCCAAACGATGAACTGCTCCTTTCACAGCTTCTCCCTGAGGATCCAAAACAGATTCTTTATACGTGACATAAACTTTTACAAAATACATAGTTAAGCTCCTTTTCGTTGGTTTAATCGGTTGAAAACTTCTTGATAAACGGGAATGATATCCCCCAAATCACGGCGATAAATATCTTTATCTAAATGGGCATTTGTAGTTAAATCCCATAGACGGCAGGTATCTGGTGAAACTTCATCAGCTAGCAGAATATCACCATTAGCAGTCCTGCCAAATTCCAATTTAAAGTCAATTAATTGAATATTGATTTCGGTGAATAATTTTTTTAGGACCTCATTCACTTGCAACGCTTTTTTACGTAAGGCTGCAATTTCTTGTTCAGAGGCAATTTCTAATACTTTGATGTGATCTTCGGTGATCATTGGATCGTCTAAGTCATCGTTTTTAAAGTAAAACTCAACGATCGGAAATTTTAGAGGAGTCCCTTCAGTAATTGCCAGTCGTTTAGAAAAACTGCCAGCAGCAACATTTCGAACTACGACTTCCAGAGGGATAATTGAAACTGAACGAATTAATTGTTCTGTCTTTGAAATCTGTTCAATAAAATGATTCTCAATGCCTGCTTGGTGCAGATAAGAAAAAATTAAACTTGTAATCTGATTGTTAAGTTCGCCTTTACCAGAAATTTGATCTTTCTTTGCACCATTTAAAGCTGTTGCTTGATTCAAATACTCTACCCATACAACATCTGAATCATCGGTATTAAACAATTGTTTTGCTTTGCCTTCATAAAGCAATGCTTCTTTTTTCACAGATACACGCTCCTTTATAATGAACAATCCGATCACATCTAACATGAATCGTTCGTTTCTTTATCATCTATAGTTTAACAAGCCAAAAAAAATGGGTCAACATATTATCGTATATTATAATTATTTTTTCTTGCTATCGTTCGTGTTTTACTAAATATAGGATTTCAAAAAAAGGGATCGACCATAGATAACGTTTACAATTTATTCTAAGGGTGATATATTTTACATGAGAGAATAATATCGGGGGAATTATTATGTTAGATTCGCAGTCAGCAGCTCAAGAATTTATTGCTACACTATCTGAATATGATAAACAACTATTGCTTAATTCACTATTAGGACTTGATGAAACCCACACTAGCAACTGTAATGTCAGCTTCTATTCTTGTCACAATTTAAGAAAATTGTTAAAGCCTAAACGCTCCGAATGTATGCAATCATTACACTTCAAAAATGATCAGCAGGATGAATTAATTATTACACAGCTGAAGGATCATTCCTTCTTAAAGAACTCTTATCGTATTGAAATCAACTATAAGAATCATTCCTACGATTATTCATTGATTTCTTCGTTGCTAGATCATTTAAAGCAGACATATTTTATGGAAATAGAATCTTATGCATAGTAAAAAAACCGCATATTCTGATTATATGCGGGTTTTTTTATCAAAAATTAGTTTATACCAATACGTTTGAATACTTCGTCAACATTTTTCAAATGATAGTTATAATCAAATGCATCGTCCAATTCGTTTTCAGGTAAGACGTTAGTAATCTTTTCATCGGCTTCTAGTAATGGACGGAAGGCTGTTTGATTATCCCAAGCATAAGCTGTTTTGGGTTGAACTAAATCATAAGCCTCCTCGCGAGTCATGCCATTGTCGATTAGTTTTAACATTACACGTTGGCTGTAAATTAGTCCAAATGTAGCATCCATATTGCGTTTCATATTTTCCGGGAAGACCGTCAAATTTTTGACGATATTGCCAAAACGGTGCAACATATAATCCACTAAAATAGTTGTGTCAGGAACGATAATCCGCTCAGCTGAAGAATGAGAAATATCCCGTTCATGCCAAAGCGCAACATCCTCATATGCAGTTACCATATGTCCACGAACCACACGAGCCAATCCCGTCATATTTTCAGAACCAATTGGATTACGTTTATGAGGCATTGCAGAAGAACCTTTTTGACCTTTTGCAAAAAATTCCTCTACTTCACGCGTTTCAGATTTTTGTAATCCACGAATCTCTGTAGCAAATCGTTCAACTGAAGTTGCGATTAGCGCCAAAGCTGAAAAATATTCAGCGTGCAAGTCCCTAGGTAAAACTTGAGTAGAAATTTCTTGTGGGCGAATGCCTAAATTTTCGCAAACATATTTTTCTACAAATGGTGGAATATTAGCAAACGTTCCAACTGCTCCAGAAATTTTACCGGCCTCTACCCCTTTTGCTGCACGATCAAATCTTTCAATATTTCTTTTTATTTCTGAATACCACGTTGCTAATTTTAAACCAAAAGTTGTTGGTTCAGCGTGCACACCGTGGGTACGCCCCATCATTACTGTATATTTGTGTTCTTTGGCTTTTTCACCAATGATCGCCAAAAATACAGCTAAATCTTCGCGTAAAATGTCATTGGCTTGTTTATACAAGTAACCATAAGCTGTGTCAACTACATCTGTACTAGTTAATCCATAATGAACCCACTTGCGTTCTTCACCTAATGTTTCAGAGACTGCACGCGTAAATGCTACAACATCATGCTTAGTTGACTGTTCAATTTCTAAAATACGATCAATATCAAAATCAGCATTTTCACGAATTTTTTTAACGTCTTCTTTAGGAATCTCACCTAATTCAGCCCAAGCTTCATCCGCTAAAATTTCTACTTCGAGCCAAGCACGGTAACGATTTTCATCACTCCAAATTTCACCCATTTCAGGTCGAGTATAACGAGGTATCATATTGTTCTCCTTTTAATCCCAGATTTCAGTATTTTTAATTTCTTTTAATGATTGGCCAATATCTTCTGTCAGCAAGGTAATATGTCCCATTTTTCTACCCTTTTTAGCCATTGCTTTACCATAATAATGAAAATGCCAATCAGGCTTTTCATCGATAATTTCATAAGTTCCAAGTAAGTTTTCCCCTAATACATTCACCATAACCACATCCGACAATAATTTTGGTTGAGCGAGTGGCCATCCACAAATACCTCGAACATGCGCATCAAATTGGCTCATGGAACAAGCCTCAATCGTATAATGACCGGAATTATGAGGACGAGGTGCCATTTCATTAACATACAATGCACCGGCTTTGGTCAAAAACAATTCAACACACAAAGTTCCTACTAACTCAACACCCTCTGCAATTACTTCCGCAATCCGTTTGGCTTCCTCAGCAACGGCGGGAATAATTTGAGCTGGAGCTATAGTCTCATGCAAAATATTGTTCCGATGATTATTTTCTACAACAGGAAAAGTCACATATTCTCCGTAGCCATTTCCAGCTACTAAAACAGAAAGCTCCTTTTCAAAAGGAATCCATGCTTCTAGCACACAAGTTCCAGAGCGCAACAAATTCATGGAAGGGGCTAAATCAGAAGTTCCTTTCAACACGTATTGACCATGTCCATCGTATCCGCCGCGTGTCGTTTTCAATACACAAGGATACCCGATACCTTCGATGGCATCCTGTATATCCGTCGGGCTGATAATTGTGGCATAGGGAGCAATCACAATATTATTCCCCTCTAAAAAAGCTTTCTCCATTAAACGATCTTGAGTAATAGCCAGTAAATCCGTTCCCTGAGGAATGTTAGCTCGGTCGACAATTTGATTCAATGCATCAACATCCACATTCTCAAATTCATAGGTAATGACTTGCGTACGGCGAGCCATTTCTTCTAGCGCCGCCTGGTCATCGTAAGGGGCGATGATATGCCAATCTGAAACTTGAGAGGCTGGACAGTCTTCAGTTGGATCGATAATGCCAATGCGAAACCCCATTTCTTTCGCACTAATCGCCATCATCCGACCTAATTGCCCCCCGCCCACAATTCCAATTGTTGCGCCAGGTTGTAAAGGTTTAACCAAGTTGTTCACTACTTTCCAATACAGAATCTTTCATTTTCTGACGTTTAGCATCTAAACGAACAGCTATGTTTTCATCATACATTGAAAGCATCTGAGCCGCAAGTAGTCCAGCATTTGTTGCCCCGGCTTTTCCAATAGCTGTTGTTGCCACAGGAACTCCACCAGGCATTTGAACAATTGACAAAAGGGAATCCAATCCATTAAGAGCCTTCGATTGAACGGGTACACCGATAACAGGTAGAGTAGTTTTAGCCGCTACCATGCCTGGCAAATGTGCTGCACCGCCTGCTCCAGCAATGATAACTTTGATCCCTCTGCTTCGCGCTTTTTCAGCAAATTCAAACATTAAATCTGGTGTACGATGGGCGGAAACTACCTGTTTCTCATAAGAAATTTCTAGTTCGTCTAAGCTGTCACAAGCATGTTTCATTGTTTCCCAATCGGAAGTACTTCCCATAATAATCGCTACTTCTGGCTTCATAAATTGCTCCTTTCATTATGTCATTCACATTTTAACAAGCAATTAAAATGAAGTCAAAACAATATTCGAATAATAGACATAGAATCTCAGCTATTGTTCGTATTTAATTAGATATATTGGTCAAAATTTCTGATTTTCCACATAGATTACTGAGATAGTTACCATTTCCTTAATGAGCATTCTAAATAATATTTTTCTAAACAAAAAGGCAATCCAAAGAGCAATTTGTAATGACCATAAAAAGTTAAATTTTTAATCTAACTCTTAGGGATCGAAACAATTAGCAGTTTGGATTACCTTGCTATTTACGTATGTGAATTAGTTGCTTTAATCGAAGCTTTTGTTTTACCAGAATAACCGTGAAAGACTAGATTTAAAACAATTGCTGATAAACTGCTCATAACAATTCCGTTACCAGTAAACATTTGAACAGTTGCTGGCAGCTGATTGAACAAGGTCGGCATTGCATTGAAGCCTAGACCAAAACCAATTGAAATTGCAACAATCAACAAATTTTTTTCGTTATGAAAATCAATTGTTGAAAGCATCTTCATACCTTGAACAGCCACCATGCCAAACATTACCAGCATGCCGCCACCTAATACAGGCTCAGGAATAATTTGTGCTAGCGCCCCAATTTTTGGAAATAAGCCTAAGATAATCAGAAAAAAAGCTGAGAAATAAATTGGTTTACGGGTCTTAATACCGGATAGTTGAACCAGACCTACATTTTGCGAAAAACCAGTATAAGGGAAAGTATTAAATATTCCACCTAAAACAACTGCCAATCCCTCTGCACGATATCCTCGTTTCAAATCATCTTCTTGTATTTTCTTTCCTGTGATATCACCAAGCGCAAAATATACACCCGTTGACTCCACCATACTAACAATTGAGATAATAATCATCAGTAGAATTGAAGAAATATCAAAAGTCGGCGTCCCAAAGTAAAAAGGCTGCGGCACATGAAATAACGGAGCATGACCAATTGCCGAAAAGTCTACTCGATTTAAAACCATCGCTAAAAGTGTTCCACCAACTAAACCGACTAACACTGCAATGGAACGAATAAAACCTTTACCAAAAATTTGAATGACTAATATAAGTGCGATAGTTACGAAAGCCAACAACAAGGTTGTCGGATCACCAAAATTCGAAGCAGAAGCATCACCACCACCCATTTTTGTGATCGCAACTGGAATTAGAGTCAATCCGATCGTTGTAATTACCGTACCGGTAACTACTGATGGAAACAGCTTTTCAACCTTTGAAAAGAACCCTGCAATCAAGACAATAAATACTCCAGCAGCAATGATCGAGCCATAAATAGCACCGATACCCTTTGTCTGACCGATTAAAATTAATGGTGCTACAGCTTGAATTGCACAGCCTAAAACAACAGGTAGCCCAATCCCAAAAAACTTGTTTACTGTTAGCTGAAGTAATGTGGCTATTCCACACATAAAAATATCAATGGAAATTAGATACGTCATTTGTGATTCGTTAAATCCTAAACCTGTTCCGATTAATAAAGGAACAGCTACCGCTCCAGCATACATCGCTAATAAATGTTGCAGCCCTAAGACAGCGGCCTTTCCATTTCCATTTTGATTTGACAAAATTATGCATCCTCCTCTAAAAATGCTACTTTACCGTCATGAAGTGAAGCAATTCTAGCAAGTGAAACAACTGGAATACCCATGTCTTCTAATAATTGACGTCCATCTTGAAAAGATTTTTCAATTAAGATACCAATGCCAGCTACCTCAGCACCCGCTTGGCGACATAATTCGATCAAGCCTTTGGCAGCTTGGCCATTTGCTAAGAAATCGTCTATCAAAAGTACACGGTCTTCACTAGACAAGAATTTTCGAGAAATTGAAATAGTGCTAGTAAGCTGTTTAGTAAAAGAATAGACAGAAGAAGTTAATAATTCTTCATCCATGGTTAGGCTCTTTGACTTGCGAGCAAAAATCATTGACACTCCTAACGCTTGAGCAGCATAGACTGCTGGAGCGATTCCGGAAGCTTCGATAGTAACTACCTTTGTAATTTTTTGATCTGCAAAGACTTCAGCAAAACGTTTACCAGTTGCTTCCATCAATATTGGATCGACTTGGTGAGTCACAAATTCATCGACCTTAAGTACCCCGTCGCCTAATACACGTCCATTTTTTTTGATGCGTTCTGTCAATTCTTTCATAATCCTCTTCCTCTCTATGGTAAGTTTAAACAAAAGACGCACCAATTCTGCATAAAGCAAAAAAGGTACGCCAAACGTACAATTTTTGCTTATAGTCTTGCGTTTACGGCACAAGGTAGAAACTGTCATCCCTATCATGACGATATATAAGCTTTAAAAATATAGTAGCATTATCCACATTTTGAAAAGAAAAAGCAAGTAAAAATGATGATTCATGAAAACTTTCATCACAAATTCATCATTCTCACCTGCTCCGTTAATTAAGTGTAGGAATTATTCTTCGATCGGTTCTTTTAGAAATACTAATTGATCATTTAATAATTCGAGTGTTACCCGTGTTTTTGGCAATATTCGCCCCGCAATAATTTCTTTTGCCAGCGGTGTCTCTACTTCACGAGTAATGAAACGTTTCAGAGGTCGTGCCCCGTACTGAGGTTCATACGCATTTTCAGCAATCCAAGATTTTGCCTGATCAGTAATAATCAATTGAATTTCCTGATCCTCTAACCGAAGTGAAAGCTGAGCAACTAATTTTTCTACGATCCCTTTCACGTTTTCCAAACTTAATGGTGTAAACAATATTGTATCATCAATTCGATTCAAGAATTCAGGCTTAAAGTGCCCTCTCAGCATGTTCATAACCTGTTCCTGAACTGATTCAGGTATTTCTCCATCAGCAGTTACACCGTCTAACAGTACCTGTGAGCCGATATTACTAGTCATAATTAACACAGTATTTTTGAAGTCTACGACACGACCTTTAGAGTCGGTCAGACGCCCATCATCTAACACCTGCAACAAAATATTGAAAACATCCGGATGGGCCTTCTCAATTTCATCCAATAAAATGATGGTATATGGATTGCGGCGAACCGCTTCTGTCAGCTGACCGCCCTCTTCATAACCTATATATCCTGGAGGGGCTCCAACCAATCGTGAAACAGCATGTTTTTCCATGTATTCACTCATGTCTATTCGAACCATATGGTCCTGTGAATCGAACAGATTTTCAGCTAATGCCTTTGCTAATTCCGTTTTTCCGACACCCGTTGGTCCCAAGAACAGGAAAGAACCCAATGGGCGATTTGGATCTTGCAACCCAGCTCGAGATCGAAGCACTGCATCACTTACTGCATCAACTGCTTCATCTTGTCCGATTACACGTTGATGCAATGTATCGTTTAGGTTCAACAGTTTCGCTCGGTCACCCTCTACTAGCTTAGTTACCGGAATACCCGTTGAACGAGCAACCACTTGGGCAATTTCATTTTCAGTCACCGATTCTTGAACCATCCGAATATCATTGCTTTCATTCTTAGATTCAAGGTCTTCTAATTCTTTCTCCAACTGAGGGATTGTCCCATGACGTAACACTGCGGCTCTTTCTAAATCATAATTATTCTCTGCATCTTCTAATTCATGTTTCGCCTGATCAATTTCGGCTCGTTTATTAGAGACCGCATTAACTTCTTCCTTTTCTGTTTCCCATTGCAAACGCATGGCATTCGCTTCTTCTCGCAAGTCTGCTAATTCTTCCTGCAGATTACCTAAACGTTTCTTACTAGCATCGTCAGTTTCCTTTTTCAATGCAGCTTCCTCAATCTCCAACTGCATTAAGCGTCGAGTAACTTGATCCAGCTCTGTCGGCATAGAATTCATTTCTACACGAATGCTTGCACTAGCTTCATCCACTAGGTCTATTGCTTTATCAGGTAAAAAGCGATCCGTAATGTATCGATCAGATAATGTGGCAGCAGCCACTAATGCATTATCATGAATATTAACACTATGATGGATTTCGAAACGCTCCTTTAATCCTCGCAAAATACTAATTGTATCTTGGACTGTCGGTTCTTTTACCAAAACTTTTTGGAAACGACGTTCTAACGCTTTATCTTTTTCCATATATTGTCGATATTCATCTAAGGTTGTTGCACCAATTAAATGCAATTCTCCACGAGCTAGCATGGGTTTTAGCAGGTTTCCAGCATCCATACTTCCCTCCGTTTTACCAGCACCTACAATATTATGGATTTCATCAATAAAGAGTAGAATTTGTCCGTCGGATTTTTTAACTTCCTTTAAGACAGATTTTAATCGTTCCTCAAATTCTCCCCTGAATTTTGCTCCAGCGATAAGTGATCCCATATCTAGCGAAAAAATAGTTTTGTTTTTTAGATTTTCCGGTACATCTTTGCGAACAATCCGTTGGGCCAATCCTTCCACGATAGCCGTTTTACCAACTCCAGGTTCACCAATTAAGACCGGATTATTTTTGGTCTTACGAGATAGAATTCGGATGACATCTCGAATTTCTTCGTCCCGACCAATAATTGGATCTTGTTTACCATTTTTTACTTGTTGAACTAAGTCAACTCCATATTTTTCTAATGCTTTATAGGTTTCTTCTTGATTTTGAGAAGTCACACGATCTCCCCCTCTAATATCTTCAATATTTTTTTGTACTTCTTTTTTGTTTAACCCAACTTGATTAAGGTATTTCGTCAAGCGATAATTTTTCAAGCTCATTAATGCAAGTATTACAATCTCAGTAGACAAATATTCATCTTGATAGTGTTCTCTTAATTTATCTGCTTCCCTTAACAAGGAAAACAAATTTTGGCTAAGATTTTGTCCGTAAACAATATTTTCACCGGCGACTGTAGGATAGTCATCTAGCGCACGATCAATTTCTATTTCAAATGCTTCCACATCTATACCAGCATCTGTGTAAAAATTGCGGCCGAAATGATTAGGCTGTAATAATATTTTCCATAGATGGGCAATATCAATTTCTTGATGTTGACGCGTCATAGCAATTTGTTGAGCCTCAGCAATCGCCTCTTGTAAGGTAGTAGTCATTTTTTCAATATTCATTCAATTACCTCCTCTAAACCTTTTGAGGTTTCCCTCACGAATAAAATTATACTCTTTTGGTCAGAATTGGTCAAAAGTTTTCTATTTGAAAAGCATAACTTTCGTAGACTTTTAAGTAAAATGCTACAATTTTATCAAAGGAGATGAGTAGATGATTTCTAGAGCCATTGGATTTGAGAAAGGGTTTGAATTATCAGAAGGTAATTTTTTTGAAACTTTCGAAATTATGCTGCCTAAACTAATGAAATATGACGTGATGGTTCAAAACATCGCGATATCAATAAATCCTGTTGACACTAAATTACGTCAAACAGGAAAAGGAACTAAAGCTCCTCACATTTTAGGTTTTGACAGTGTTGGAATTGTTACACAAGTGGGCGATCAGGTTCCTCACCTTGTTGCTGGCGACCGCGTAATTTTTGCGGGAACAACCAACCGCTACGGCAGCTACAGTGAAAAACAAATTGTGGATTCACGCATCGTTGCAAAACTACCGGAAAACATTCCTGCTGAAAAAGCAGCAGCCTTGCCCTTAACATTTTTAACAGCTTATGAACTACTTTTCGAGAAAATGGATTTGGTTTCAAAAGAAAACGGAAATGATGCAACATTATTAATCATAAATGGTGCCGGCGGAGTAGGTTCGATCATGATTCAATTAGCTAAGTGGGCAGGTCTTACAGTTCTAGCAACTGCTTCAAGGCCAGAAACAGCAGATTGGTGCGAGAAGTTAGGGGCCGATCAAATCCTGAATCATCATAAAGACTTGACTAAGCAAGTCAAGAAGTTAGGTTACGATGCCCTTCCTTATATTGCTGTCTTACATTCTTCTGACCATTATTATGATGAAATGGCTGACTTATTAAGTCCTTTTGGTTATCTTGGTTCAACTGTAGCAACTGCTAAGGATCATAATCTGGCTAAGCTAAAAGCAAAATCAGGCAGCTTTGTATGGGAGTACATGTTTGCAAAAACTGATTATGACTATCATATTAAGTCACAGGGAGAAGCCTTAACACTCTTAACTCATCTATTGTCTACCGAAAAAATTCAATCGACCCTGACCGAAACCTTAGATGGACTTTCCCCTGAAACATTTTATCATGCTCATCAAATAGTAGAAGCGGATAAAATGATTGGTAAATTGGTTATCCGCTATTAATACAAAAAAAGGAAGCCTATGACTGGTTGTCGGCTTCCTTTTTATTTTCTTTTGCTTCTTCAAATTCTGTTTTAATTTCTTTTTGTTTTGTCACTAGCACATAGACCATTCCTATAAAGAAAGGCATTAAGTAAGTTGCATACCTATAAAGCAGCAATGAGGATACAGCATCTACATTACTAACAACATGTTTAAAGAGCAAGACGTAAACAAATTCTAACCCACCAATGCCTCCAGGTGCTGGTAAAACTCCGCCTAAAGTAATTGTAAAACTAATAAGTGCTATCGACAAAGATAGTGAAAGGTTGGGATAACTCTGACTTAGAATAAAATAAGGAATAGCATACCAGACAGCTAGCTTAGCCATATTTGAGGCAAATACCTTAACCACTACATGTTTATTTTTGATAAAAGTTTGAA
This sequence comes from Enterococcus sp. AZ071, assembly GCF_050499065.1. NCBI lineage: Bacteria > Bacillati > Bacillota > Bacilli > Lactobacillales > Enterococcaceae > Enterococcus > Enterococcus sp. AZ071. Next base: position 743,074 of record NZ_JBIPAS010000001.1, on the reverse strand, counting down.
TCGTTTCTCTCAATGAATAAAACTGCAAATTGGCCTTGTCTACAAGATCACGCCAGCGTTGTCTTTTAAAGATACGATTGGAAATTTTCACAAAAATTACTTGTGCACTGACATTCAAGCTAAAAAGCAATAATACTGTTACGATTGCTAACGTTACCGACATACCAATTAAAACCAGCATAATGCCATTCGGTACTTCTTGACGCAAAACATCTGATTCCAAGACCAAAAATACTAAGGCCCAAATCATAACAGCAATTTTATAAGTTACCATTCGTAAAGCAGTGACACCCGTTCCTTGTGAAAGCTTCAAGCCTTTTTTTCGATAATAGATAACTTCAGCTACTATTGACCCCGTTCCGAACGTGACCACTCGATAAAAAGTCGCATAAGCTGATCCAAAGAAACCATCCATAATTGTAAACGATGGATTATACTCTGAAGCAATATTTTTTATTGTGTAACCTTCAATCAATTGACTCACTACACCTAATACTGTAACACCTAATACAATTGGCCAGGATGTTGTCGTTAGTTCTTCGAAAATCTCACCTAAAGAGTCACGGATTACAAAAATTATTAATCCGATAACAACCAAAAATAAAAGGATGTTTAAGATCAACTTTCGATTAACAGAAAGATTCATTTGGGACCCTCATTCATCTATTTTGTACTAGCCTATCATACTATTTATTCTGGAGCAAAAAAACAAGTCTAAAAAACAAACTTTTTACGCAAAATCCTCAAGAGTAAATTGGGATTTTCACATAAAAAGTTTGTTCATTGTACTTAATTATTTTCCATTGTTTTCAATAATTTTGACGATGACGTCGACTGCCTTTTCCATCGTTTGCAAGGAGACAAACTCAAAACGTCCGTGCATATTTTCGCCACCGGCAAAAATATTAGGAGTAGCTATTCCTAAGAAGGAGATCTTCGACCCATCTGTTCCCCCACGAATTGGTTCAATTACAGGAGTAACATTAACTTCTTCCATAGCTTGTTTAGCCAATTCAATGACTGTCATGTCCTTTTCGATAATTTCGCCCATGTTGTAATATTGATCATACATATCAACTACAACACGCTCCACATCAAATTGCTGGTTCATTTCTTTTTGAATAGCCAAGATTTGCGCTTTGCGAGCTTCAAATTTTTCACGATCATGATCGCGAATGATATATGTCATTTTTGCTTCTTCAACATTTCCATCCAAAGCTAATAAGTGATAAAATCCTTCACGACCTTCAGTTTTTTCTGGTCGATCTGCTTCTGGCAACTGATTATGGAAATCAATAGCTAATTGTAAAGCATTAATCATGGTATTTTTAGCTGTACCTGGATGGACGTTCTTACCTACTAATGTGATAGTCGCTTGAGCTGCGCTGAAAGTTTCATATTGAAGTTCACCCAAAGGACCGCCATCCATAGTATAAGCAAAATCTGTATTAAATTGTTTAACATCAAATTTATCTGCTCCAACGCCTATTTCTTCATCCGGACCAAAACCAATACGAATTTCTCCGTGTTTGATTTCAGGATGATTGATCAAATATTCCATCGCGGTCATAATTTCAGCAATTCCGGATTTATCATCTGCTCCTAAAAGAGTTGAACCATCCGTAGTAATCAACGTTTGATCTTTATAATTTTTCAAGTTAGGAAAATCTTTTGTATTTAACGTATACTTTCCATTTTTGTCCAATTTAATCGTCGACTCACCATCATAGTTTTCTATGATTTGTGGATTCACACCCTCAGCATTGAAATCAGCAGTGTCCATGTGAGCAATAAAACCAATCTTACGTACCTTTTTGTCGATATTACTTGGCAAAGTTGCGATGACATATCCGTTACTTTCATTGTAAAGAATATCCTGCATCCCTATTTCTTCTAATTCCTTCATCAACTCATGAGCAAAAGCTACCTGAGTTTGAGTAGTTGGAGTGGTGGTACTTGTCGCATCAGAACGAGTTTCTGTTTTTACATAGCGTAGAAAACGAGGTAATAAATTTTCGTACATACTGCTTCTCTCCTCTTATATATTATTTAAAAGAAAAAGGATTGGTTGAGACTTCTGAGACATAGAATGAAACATCCCAATCCTCTTCGTCTTTCCATTGATTAAATAGTTCGACCATTTTTCTCTTGCACAAAGCTTCAATATAGTGCCCAGGATCAATAACCAACATACCTGATTCTTGCATATCATGAGCGGTATGATAATAGACATCTCCAGTAATGTATACATCAGCCTGCTGACGAAGAGCATCCTTATAAAATTTTTCAGCACTTCCGCCACAGATAGCTACTCGTTGAACGGTAGCTTTTGGTTGTTTCGGATAAACTACTCTTAGCCCATCCAAATTAAAAACCTTCTTTACTTGCTGAATAAATTCTTCGGTTGATAGGGGCGCAGCTAAAGTGCCTACACGGCCAATCCCATATTTTAACGGTGGATTATCTAGCTGATAAATATCGTATGCTGGCTCTTCATAGGGGTGAGCTGTCAGCATTGCTTCCACTACCTGCTCTTCTAAAATAGCTGGAAAAATAACCTCGATTTTACTTTCCTGAACCTGTTCCTGTCGATTCAATTCACCAATTGTCGGATTTGCCTCACCAACTGAAGTAAAGCGTCCAGTTCCTGAGAGTGTATAGGAGGTAGCTTCATAATTACCTTGCTTGCCAGCTCCTGCTTCGGCTAACGCTGTTCGCATCGCTTTACTATCGTCCATTGGTACATAAACGGCTAACTTTTTTAGAGGAATCGACTGACTCTCCACTAAATAAGTAGTATTTTTAACCTCTAGCAATTCACAGAACCAGTCGTTTAAACCATTAGGAATAATGTCCATGTTCGTATGTGCAGCATAGACAGCAATATCATGCTTTAACAAATCTACATACATTTTTGTTTGAAAATCATCCGTCGTCAAACGATCAATAGGGCGAAAAATAGGCGGATGTTTAACAATCAGCAAGTCAATCTTTTTTTCAATCGCTTCTGCTACTACTGCTGGACGAACATCTAAACTCATCATGACTCTTTGGATATCTTTATTTAAAGTACCAATGTGCAGCCCGACAGGATCCCCATCTTCTATTAACCATTCGGGACAATACTGTTTGAAACGCTCAATAAATTTACTTGCTTTCATCTAAAGCCTCCTTGATCCATTGAATCTCCCGCTCAACTTGAATAATTTTATCCTCAAGCTGCTGATCGCTTTTGGCTAAATTGGCACGAACCTTTTCTAGTTTTCCAAGCTGATGCTGCCATTTCTTCAAGAAAACAGTTGACCGCTCCTGCAATAAATGTGGTCCAAAAAGTAATTCATGTTGCGTGTAACTCGTAGTTGAATCTAGTTTTTCAGCTACCATCACTTCATAGATCTTGTGATGATCTTCAAGAATTGTCTCAGCAATAATTGTGTAGCCCTCTGCTGCTAACCACTCTCTCAATTGTTTTTCACCAACATTAGGCTGCAAAATCAATCTTTCTTTGCCTGAAAAGCGATGCATTCTTTTTCCACGCTCTAAAATATCTCGTATCAAAACACCGCCCATTCCACAAATTGTGACGGCTTCGATGTTATCTTCTAGGAAAACAACTTCCATTCCATCACCTAAGCGTATCTCAATAAACTGCTCTAATCCATTTTTAGATACTTGTTTTCTTGCTGCTTCATACGGACCTTGAACCACCTCACCAGCAATCGCATACTGAATTCTTTCATTCCGCACTAAAGCTATAGGTAAATATGCATGGTCGGAACCAATATCCGCTAGTCGAGCTTTTTTTGGCACATAATTAGCCACTACTTGTAAACGTGGCGATAATTCATTAGCATTCATTTCGTCACTTCCTATCATTGATTATAGCACTCATCAAAAAAAGAACCTCAAAAAAAGGCGAGTCAACTTCGCTTTTTAATGAGGTATTTTGTTTCTTCTCAGTAAATTCTTTTTTTAGCCATTTCGACGATTTTCACCGATCATCCAAATCTCACGACTTAAATAACGAATACGCTCCATAATTCGTTTCGCCTTCAATGGTTCTTCATCTCCCCGCTGCGTCACAGATAGATGCTCCTCCAATTGTATCATGTCAAAATTTGATGAAAAGAAAGTAGGCAGTTGTTCTTGCATGCGATATTGAAGGATGACTCCTAAAACATCGTCTCGAATCCAAGCACTCATTGAGTCAGCTCCAATATCATCGATCATTAAAATTGGAGCCCGCTTAACGCTGTCTAATTTCGGTCCAACTTTATCTGTAGAAATCGCTTGTTTCATTTCACCAGCAAAAGTAGGAAAATGAACTAACGTTGTCTCATACCCTTTTACTGCTAGCTCATGGGCCATGGCTCCTAGCAAGTAAGTTTTTCCAACTCCAAAATCTCCTACTAAATATAATGCTTTATGAAAATCCTTTGGAGCAGCATTATATTGGTTTATGAAATCTAAAGAAGCTTCTAATGCTTCACTTCGACCAGAAGTCACTTCAAAGGTCCGAATCGATGCCTGACGAATATCTTTAGGCATATCAACCGAGTTAATTCGATTGCGAATCTCTTCTTCTTTTTTGCGCATCAATAATTCATCAGTAGGAACATAGGTTACATCAATAAAATGAAAATTAAGCGTTAATTTAGGTTCATATCCAGGAGCGATCATAGTAGGATCATCTGCCAAAAATTTTTTCTTTTCTTGAACAAATTCGTACAGCTTGGCAAAGGATTTCTCGATATCTTCTTGTGTCAATTTTGCCTTATGTCGCTCTATAAAATCACGTACATCGGAATCTTGAAGTACTTCCTGCATCATTTGCTGGTACCTGCCATCTACTCCACGTGACTTAATAATTCGATTCAGTTCTTTGCCTACATCTTCCATCAGCTCTCACCCTCTTTGTTCAGATATTCCGCCAGCTTGCGATTCAACTCGGCCTCTTTTTCTGGACTAATCTTCTTCTCTTTTGGTGGTTCTTTAATGTGCGTCGGCAGAATTTCTTTTCTACCTTGTGTCTTCCGACCAGCAGCATTATTACGGCGATTGGTGGTCTTTTTCTTGACCAGCTTTTGGTCCGCTTGACGAACATGTACAATGGCTTCTTCTGGTCGTTGAATCTTCCTTTGAGCCCAATCATTAGCGATTGCATTCAGATAGTTTTGATTAATTACTGCCTGATTCTGAATCACTAATATGTAGTTAATTAGTATATTCACTACACTATTTGGAAATAAGTGACGACTCAGCAAATCTTCAATCAAGCGAATTTCTTGATTAGTTTCGTACCCACCCTTTTGCTTTTTAATTGCCTGCAGATATTTGATTGGTGGTATCCTTTCACTTTGACGAATTATTTCCTGTTCGGCCTTTGAAAATTCTCCTGATAAATTTCGATTATCAGCTAATTGTACTTCTGTCTCACCGTCTACGGATTTTATTTGTTTGCTTTTTACAATTAAATTTCTTAAAAAAGTTAACTGAATCTGATTTCGTTCACTGGATTTTACAGCAAAATCCAGCATTTCCATTTCATCAATCCCGTACATTTGATGTAAAGCCTCGATTTTTTTTTGATCTTCTTCCTCTAATGTCAAACTAAACTTCTCTAGCTGCTGATTGAAGAAGGTCCAGTCAAAAGTACTAGCTGCTACTTTTGGTTGAATAAATTTATCATGGGTATCATCAAATAGTTCCGTATTCGCAGCAAACCTCGTTTCTTCAAATCGATAACTATCGCGAAACCGTTTTGTAATGTTGGTTAATCCTTCTGTTGGAACTACCTTTCGACGGAAACGTTCAACTAATCGTTGAAAACGGCGTTCACCAATTTTTTCCATTAACAAATAACACATTAATGCGTCCTGAAAAAAATCGATAGGCATTAACGGAGGAATTAATTGATAAAATAGCATCATCCCCAATTCATTATCTTCTTTCTGAAAAGTATTTAATAAGCCGATACCTTCCAGCTTTTCACGGGCTTTCAACATTGCAGCTAACCCGTTATCTATGGCGGCCAATAAATCAGCATGCATCAACTCAGGGCTTTTTCCTTCGACTGTAATGTCGCTAGATAGGTTTAAATACAGACTCAGAGCTTCCGCACCTATAATCGGTTGGTATAAAAATAATAGTGCTTGCTGGCGGCTCTCATCCAGCAGAGGACTGCCATAGACGGAGTAAATAGTCGTTGGCTTTAATTCAGTTGTCACAAACTAGCCCCCTAAAATATTCAGTAACAATCAGTTCGATAATTGCCTCAGTTCCTGTCAAAGTTTAAAACAAATCCTGTTCTTTTCCATCAGCAGATTTGGCTTTATCTACGATTTCCTGTAATTCTTTTAAGAACACCGACATGTCCTTAAATTGGCGATAAACACTAGCAAAACGAATATATGCAATTTCATCTACATTCATTAAATCTTCCATGACATATTCACCGATTAAACTGGTAGATATTTCATTTTCACCTAAACCGCGAACACGATTTTCTACATGATCAACAATCTGTTCCATTTGCTCCATGGCAACAGGACGTTTTTCGGCCGAACGAATTAGCCCGCGCAGAATCTTGTCGCGATTAAATTCTTCCCGATCGCCATTACGCTTAACAACTAAAAGCGGTGTAGCTTCAATCCGTTCAAAAGTTGTAAAACGGAAACCGCAATTTTCACATTCTCTGCGTCTTCGGATGGCACGTCCATCATCGGTTTGACGACTATCAATGACTCTTGAGTTATTATGATTACATCTTGGGCAACGCATTTTTTCACCTCTCAGATGATAGTATTTTATTGTAACACGAGTTTATCATATCCTAATGGCTAAAAAAAGCTTTGTTATGCCATTTTTCGAATCTTTATTCAATAAAGGCTTGTTTTTTTAACCATTTTATCACTTGGTCAGCTGTTTCCTCTAAAGTTCCGCTATTATCAAAAATAACATCTGCCAGCTGCTTTTTTTCATTTAGAGGCATTTGGCTGTTAATTCGGTTCATTGCTTCCATTTCTGATAATTGATTTCTAACCATCAAACGTCTCAATTGAGTAGCATGATCGATATAAACAACAGCAATAGCATCCATTTGGTTTTCATAATGTCCTTCATAAAGTAAAGGGATATCAGCAATTACTAACGAATTACTTTTTCTGGCAACTTCTATCTGCCGATCAATTTCATTACGAATAAAAGGTTCAAGTGTTCGGTTAAGTTTTTTACGTTCTTCTTCATCCCTAAAAATAAGATTGCCTAATTTTCTTCGATTTAATGTTCCTTTAGGTGTAATGATCATTTCACCAAAAGCTTCAACAAGTGCAAAAAGACCGGGAGTACCTGGCTCGACAACTTCACGAGCCACTACATCCCCGTCTACAATAGGAAATCCAGCTGAGCGAAATACATTAACTACTGTCGATTTTCCACTAGCGATACCACCAGTAATCCCTAACACATAACTCATTTTTTTCACCTCTTCAGTTGTTGGCAATGTGGACAATAATGGGTTCCACGTTGAGCAACTTTCATCTTAGCTATGAGCGTCCCACAACGCGGGCAAGGTTTTCCAGTTTGTCCATATACATTAAGCTCCTGCTGAAAATGTCCGGCTTCCCCTAAAGCATTTAGATAGGTTCTGATAGTTGTCCCACCTGCTTCTTTTGCCTTATTAATGACAGCAATAATCGCTTGATGTAAAATTTCAACTTCTTTAGTTGTTAACGTATTGGCTGGCTGCTCTGGATGTATTTTTGACAACCACAATACTTCATCTACATAAATGTTCCCAAGACCCGCAACAATTTTTTGGTTCAACAACAAGGGCTTAATCATCGTATGCGCCTTATTTAAGCGAGTCTCAAACTCTGCTAAATCAAATGTTTCATTCGTAGGCTCAGGGCCTAACTGTTGAATTCCTTTATATTGCAAACCAGTATTTTTTTTCATTAAACTCATTCGACCAAATTTACGCACATCATTGTAAATTAATTCAGAATCATCAGTAAAAACGAAACGTATGTGACTATGCTTATCTAACGTTGTAGCTTCAGGGAAAAATTCGTATTTCCCTTCCATTCTTAGATGAGATACCATATCATAATGAGTAAAATGAAAAATTAAATATTTACCTCTACGGCCAACATCTTCAATAGTCTCTCCTACCAGCTCATTTCGAAACTGATCAACTTCTGGGGATTCAATGATTTTGGGCCAAAGAACATCGACCCTGCGAATAGTTTTTCCTATAACTAAAGAAACTAATCCACGGCGGACTGTTTCAACTTCTGGTAATTCTGGCACTTTTTTCACTCCTAAGGGAAAAGCTGGAAAAATTCCAGCTTCTAGTTATTTTGCTTCATACCAAGTTTTTCCCCAACTGCTATCAGTAACTAATGGAACATCCAGCTGTACAGTATTTTCCATTACTTCCTTAACTAGCTTATCTAATGTTTCTAACTCTGCTTCAGGTACTTCAAAAACTAATTCATCATGTACTTGTAACAGCATGTTCGCTTGTAGTTTTTCCTCTTTTAATCGTTTATCCAATTCAATCATAGCTAATTTTAATATATCTGCTGCGCTTCCTTGAATAGGGGTATTAATAGCTGTTCGTTCAGCAAATGATCGAACATTGAAATTACGCGAATTAATATCTGGCAGATATCGACGACGATTGTACAAGGTAGCAGAATATCCAAGATCCTTTGCTTCTCGAACACTTTCTTCCATATACCGTTTTACGTCTGGATAGTTTTCGAAATAAGTGTCAATATACTCCTGAGCTGCTTTCCGAGATATTCCTAAATTTTGAGACAATCCATAATCAGAAATCCCATACACAATACCAAAATTGACTGCCTTAGCATCCCGACGCATATTTGGGGTCACTTGATCTTTTTCTACACCAAAAATTCGCATTGCAGTACTAGCATGGATGTCCATGCCTTCCTTAAAAGCCTCAATCAAATGCTTATCTCCAGAAATATGAGCCAACACCCGTAATTCAATTTGAGAATAGTCAGAAGAATAAATTAACCAGTTTTTCTCACTGGGAACAAAAGCTTCTCGAATTTTCCGGCCCTCTTCCAAACGGATAGGAATATTTTGTAAATTGGGATCCACTGAACTTAAGCGACCAGTTTGTGTTAAAGTTTGCAAATAACGCGTATGCACTTTGTTATCTGATTGAATAACCTTCAAAAGACCCTCAACATAGGTTGATTGGATCTTAGCAATTTGTCGGTAATTCAAAATATCATTTACTATAGGAGCTTGTTCTCTTAATTGCTCTAAAACATCTACCGCAGTTGAATAACCCGTTTTCGTCTTCTTAATCACAGGAAGGTGCATCTTCTCAAATAGGATAACGCCTAACTGTTTTGGTGAATTGATATTAAATTCTTCGCCTGCTTCTTCATGAATCCTTTGCTCAATTTCCTGAAGACGTTTAGAAAACTCTCCGCGCATACTTTGCAGGCGTTGAGCATCGACCTTGATACCAATAATTTCCATTTCAGCTAAAATACGCGACAGCGGTAATTCCATCTTATAGAACAGCTCATCCTGTTTCTTTTCTTCAAGTTCTTCTCCAAGATGGTCACTTAAATAGTTGATTGCTTTGATTTTACGTGCCAAATGATTGTAGAAAACTTCTTCATCTTCTGGCAAACCCTTTTTAGCACCTTTTCCGTAAACCTGTTCATCTGGTTGAATTTCCGTATAGCCATAATGCTGTGCTACCCCAGCGATATCATTGCTATTATCGTTCGTATCTAAAAGATATGCTGCTAACAATACATCAAAGTTTATGCCTTCGGTTTTACCGATGTAACGATTTAACGCTACATAGGTACGTTTGGCATCATAAACCTTCTTGCTATTTGATTCTTCTAACCATAATTTAAAATCAGAATTGTCAAAAATAGCTAAATCGTCTGTCACATATACTTGTTTCTTAGTTCCCCAAGCTACACCAACAATATCTGCAGTATGATAATTATCCTCAAGCATTTCTACATATAAGCCAGCATCTGGAGAGAACATGGAAGCATCATACTCATTGACAACTTGATACATGATATCTTCCAATTCGATCGGTTCCTCTTCAATATTCAATTTACTTAAAAATTGTTTGAAGTCCATATCTTTGTAAAAAGTTACCAGCTTGTCTAAATCCTTGCCAAAATAAGCCAGGTCTTCTAGCGAAATTGCTACTGGAGCATCTGTTATGATGGTTGCAAGCTCTTTAGACAAGAAGGCCTGATCTTTATCGTTGATCAAATTATCTTTCATCTTGCTTTGTTTCAGTTCATCAATATTTTCATAAACACCTTCAACGCTGCCATATTCCTTCAAAAGTTTTATAGCTGTCTTTTCACCAACCTTAGTCACTCCTGGATAGTTATCGGAAGTATCCCCAGCTAATCCCTTCATGTCAATAATTTGATTAGGTGTCAGTCCATCATATTTCTCCGCTACATGTTTTGGTGTGTAAGACTCAATATCGCTGACACCCTTTACAGTAATATCAACAGTAACCTTATCGCTAGCCAATTGAGTCAAATCACGGTCACCAGAAAGGACCACCACATCAAAATCAGCATCAGAAGCTTGCTTTGCTAAGGTTCCGATGATGTCATCTGCTTCATAGTTATCTAGTTCGTAGTGCTTAACACCTAAACCTTGTAATAATTCACGAATATAAGGAAGCTGTTCTCGAAATTCACCAGGTGTTTTTGAACGTCCACCTTTGTACTCTTTGTACATCTCTGTTCGAAAAGTAGTTTTGCCTGCGTCGAAGGCTACTAAAACATGCGTTGGTTTTTCCCTATCCATCACATTTTCGAACATATTGTTAAAAGCATAGATTGCATTGGTGTGCAATCCGTTTTTATTTTTAAACTTTTCCAACGAATTATGCAACGCAAAAAACGCACGAAAGGCCACACTGTTTCCATCTACTAGTAATAATTTATTTTTAGCCATTGTCTCGACTCCTTTACGTTTTCATTTTAACAAAGTATTCCCTACTTTGGAAAGCATCCAATCCCTTAAAAAAATTTTCGACTTTTTCAAACTTTTAGTCATTTTGTAAAACCTAAAAAAACTGTTACTCATGAAAAAAAGGCGATTGCTCGCCTTTTAATTATTATTACCGAAAATTCGCAAGAATGAGATAAACAGATTGATAAAATCAAGGTACAGTTGCAAGGCCATGAAGACCGCTACCCCTGAACCAGCCTGACCATTAGTTTGCTGATAAATTCTGCGAATCATTTGATTGTCATAAGCTGTAATTGCTGACATTATAACTACCATCAAAATAGAAATAAATAGATCTACCACACCACTGTGTAAGACAAAGATATTCAAGAACATTGCTATGATAATCCCTATTAAGCAGCTAAGTGCCGCCCGGCCAATGCCAGATAAATCACGCTTAGTAAAAGTACCGATTAACGACATTGCAACAAACGTTACCGATGCTGTTACAAACGCTTGGGTAACTGTTCCAATATCATACATCGCTAATGTGACAGCTATAGTCAATCCATTCAATACAGAATAACCAATGAAACCGCCAATCGCTAAGCTAGGATTTGATTGGGCCTTAGCTCCTAATATAACTACCAAGATAATTTCAGCAATCCATAAACCGAAGAATCCTAAAGGGAATCCGTTGATAAATGCTGCAACTTGATTGGTCATTGGACCTAACGCCAAATAAGAAATAAATGCACTAATGCCAATTCCTAGTGCTAGATAACCATAAATTTTCCCATAAAATCGATTTAAGCCCGTTACTGCTTGTTGATTATTCATTTGTTTCCTCCTCCAATTTAAACGCAGGTGGTTTCACCATTACTACAGCATCTAAAATTCGTTTTTCTTCACTATTTTCTGCTTCAACTGATATGGTTACAACATCCTTCATTTTGTCTACCTTAATTACTTCAAATTCAAAAGTCAGAGTCTCATAATGATACACTGGATCAATAAAATTGATCGAAAAATTTACGACATGAGAACCTGGACCAGGCAGATGTTTAGAAATAGCACTAGTAATAATACCCATCAGCATGATAGATGGAACTACCGGCCGTTCATATTCAGTATCTTTGACAAAATCATGTTGGATGTATAATGGATTTGCATCATTGGTTAAGCCCAAATATAAGAGCAACTGATTGTCTTCGATTGATTCCGTTAAGGACAGCGAGTCGCCTTCTTCGATTTCATCAATCGTCTTTCCAATTTTTCTCGCCTTCATATTGTACAAATCATTTCCCTCCGTTGTTTAATCTAATACATATTTTATCAGAATGCAGTAAAAACACAAGAAGCTTCCATTTTAGTCATATACTTAAGATACTAAAAAACCGATCTAACCTTGATTGATTAGATCAGTTAAAGTTTTTATAATACGTTTCTAGTTGTATTACTTAATAGGTTTTCATAAGCTCGTTCAAACCGTTGGACGTCACCAGCTCCCATAAAGATCACTACTGCATTCTCATAGTCCAATAACGGAGACATATTGTCTTCCTGCATCACTAGCCCACCCTTTTGAATCTTATTGCCAAGATCCTCAATTTTCACTTCTCCGCTAGTTTCGCGGGCTGATGAAAAGATGTCTAAAAGATAAACATGATCAGCCTTATCTAAAGCTTCAGCAAATTCATCAATCAGAGCAATTGTCCGGCTGAATGTGTGAGGTTGAAAAACAGCAATTAATTCTTTCTCAGGATATTTTTGACGAGCAGCATCAATGGTTGCAGTAATCTCCGCTGGATGGTGCGCGTAATCGTCAACAATCACCATGTCTGCGACTTTTTTCTCGCTAAAACGACGTTTCACTCCAGAAAATGTCAACATTTCTTCTTTTACTTTATCCATGTCTAACCCTTCAAAATAGGCTACAGCTATTACTGATAAAGCATTCAAAATGTTGTGTTTTCCAAATGAGGGTACAGAAAAACGTCCAATAAAACTTTCTTTGTGATAGACGTCAAAAGCAGAACCGTTAGTAGTTCGTACGATATTACGTGCTTGAATATCATCGTCATCAGATAAACCATAAAAATAAATTGGCACATCTGATTTTAACTTACGCAAATATTCATCATCACCATAGGCAAAAATTCCTTTTTTTACTTGAGACGCCAAAGTTTGGAAGGCTTCATAGACGTCATCAATACTTTTGAAATAATCAGGATGATCAAAATCAATATTAGTCATGATCGCATAATCAGGAGAATACGCCAAAAAGTGACGTTGGTATTCACATGCTTCAAAAGAGAAAAATTTAGCATCTGGTACGCCGTGACCTGTACCATCTCCAATTAGGTAGCTAGTTGGTGCGATTCCGCTAAGTACATGTGAAAGCAACCCAGTTGTGCTTGTCTTGCCGTGAGACCCAGTTACTGCAATGCTAGTATAAGGTTGGATAAATTGTCCAATAAAATCATGGTAGCGGACAATCTCCAAACCTAACTCTTTCGCACGAACAATTTCTTCGTGAGTATCAGGAAAAGCATTGCCGGCAATAATAGTCATTCCCTCTTGAATATTATTTTTATCAAATTGCAGAATACTAATTCCTGCTTTTTCCAAATCCCGTTGAGTGAAAAAATATTTTTCAACATCTGACCCTTGCACCTTGTAGCCTTTTTCAAATAAGACTAATGCCAGCGAACTCATGCCAGAGCCCTTAATTCCAACAAAATGATAAAGCGTATCCTTGTTATTCATCTTATCCCTCTATCCTCTTCTTTGGTACGTTTATTCGTTTCACATTATCGTATAAAAATGACAAAATAGCAATTTTTTCTTCTCTTATGTAAGCAACCGATCCCTTAAAAGTCTAAGAAGAAGCTTTTACAGTATTTACAAAAACTAATTTCCCATGACAATTGCCGCAAACATAACGTTTAGTATCAATTTTCCGGCGTCTTTGAACACTTTTTCCACAACTTTGACAACGATACAACTGAATTGCTACGCTTGCCAATGGTGGTGCGTAACGAGATCCGCCAGTTTGTTTGAGCAATTGTTTGAAATCTTGATCTTTATGCTGATAGCCTCTTCCAGTTAAATGAAGATGGTAATGACAGAGCTCATGCTTAATCACATTTATAAGTTCCTCTATTCCATAACGTTCAAAGATCAATGGGTTAAAGTCCAAATTATGACTATTTAAGTGATAACGGCCGCCAGTCGTTTTCAAACGGCGATTGAAGCTGGCTTGATGTAAAAAAGGTTGCTGGAAAGATTCCAGCGAAACCTTTTCTACTAACAGTTGTAATTCCTCTTTAGTCATTAGCTGATATCGGAATCATCGTCAAGCTGATTCGAGCTTTCTTTAAATCCACCGCTTCTACCCAAACGGTAACAACATCCCCAACTGAAACTACATCAGTTGGATGCTTCACAAACTTTTGGCTTAACTTAGAAATGTGAACTAAACCGTCTTGTTTCACACCAATATCCACAAAAGCTCCAAAGTCGATAACATTTCGGATTGTCCCCTGCAGCTCCATTCCTGATTTCAAGTCTTCCATACTTAAAACATCTTGGCGAAGCAATGGCGCAGGCATCTCATCACGCATGTCGCGACCAGGTTGTAACAAAGATTGTAAAATATCTTGAATTGTCTCTTTACCAGTTCCCAAGCTCTGAGCCAATTGATTAACATTCAAGTTTTTTAGTTTCTTAACTGCCTCTTCGGTACCTAGGTCTTTTAAAGAAACACCAGCTTGTATTAAGATTTCTTTCGCACTATCATAACTTTCTGGGTGAATGGAAGTATTATCCAATACATTTTTTCCGTTTGGAATACGCAGAAAACCAACTGCCTGTTCATAAGCTTTTGGACCTAGACGGGGCACCTTTTTCAACTGCTGGCGAGCAATGAAGCCGCCGTTCTCATCACGATAAGTTACAATATTTTGTGCAGTAGTTTTGTTAAGTCCAGAAACGTATTGCAACAATTGTGGACTAGCTGTATTTACATTAACACCAACTTGGTTTACTGCAGTTTCTACCACAAAATCAAGTTGTTCAGAAAGACGCTTTTGTGAAACATCATGTTGATACTGCCCTACACCTACGGCTTTGGGATCAATTTTAACTAATTCAGCCAAAGGATCCTGTAAACGTCGAGCAATGCTGACGGCACTGCGCTCTTCAACTTGTAAATCAGGAAACTCAGTTCGAGCAATTGTACTTGCTGAATAAACTGAGGCTCCAGCTTCATTAACGATTACGTAAAAAACTTCATCTTTCACTTGCTTTAATTGTTCGGCAACAAATAGTTCTGATTCTCGGCTGGCAGTACCATTACCGATTGCAACCATCTCAACGTGATGCTTTTCAATCAATGCCCGTAATGCTGGACCCGCCGCTTGGCGTTTTACTTGAGAAGCAGGTTTATGTGGATAAATTACTTCAATTGCCAGTACTTTTCCGGTTTCATCAACAACAGCCAATTTACATCCTGTGCGGTAAGCGGGATCAAAACCTAATACTATTTTTCCTTTTAATGGTGACTGCAATAATAAATTACGCAGATTTTCACCAAAAATAGCGATTGCTTGTTCATCTGCTTGCTCGGTTAATTCATTACGAATTTCTCGCTCAATCGCAGGTCCAATGAAGCGTTTATAACTGTCTTTATATGCTTCACGAACAAATTCTACCGTAATTGACTGACTATTTTCAATTAACTTTCGTTCAAGATAACTGAAAACTTTTTCTTCGTCCACGACGATGTCTACTTTTAAAACCTCTTCTTTTTCACCGCGATTTGAAGCTAAGACACGATGAGAAACCATTTTTTTAATTGGTTCTGTGAAGTCGTAATACATTTCATAAACTTCTTTGTCATCCTTGTCAGCATCTTTTACTTTACTTTGATATAAACCATAATTCTTAGTATAGTCACGAATCCATGTTCGATAATCTGGGTGATCACTTACATGCTCAGCCAGGATTTCATGAGCGCCTTGCAATGCTTCATCAGGAGTGTCTATTTCATCATTCACGTAAGACGCAGCTTCAGCATAAACATCCCCACTTGTTGGAAAACTCATTAAGTACTGAGCCAACGGTTCTAAACCGTTCTCCTTGGCAATAGTAGCCTTTGTACGTCGTTTTTGCTTGTAAGGGCGGTAAAGATCCTCAACTTTCTGCATTTTAACAGCAGCTTGGATGGACTGAGACAATTCTTCAGTTAGCTTACCCTGTTCTTCAATTAAACGTAAAACTTCTTGTTTTCGCTTCTCTAAGCCTTCAAGATAATGATAGCGTTCCTCGATTTCGCGAATTTGAACTTCGTCCAAACTGCCAGTCCGTTCTTTCCGGTAACGGGCGATAAACGGAACGGTATTTCCTTCATCTAACAATTCTAAAACAATTTTAGTCTGCTGCGGGCGATATACTGTTAACTCTTTATTTAATAATTGGACGATTTCTTGATTGATGCTCATGACCATTCCTCGTTTCTACAAAATCTTATCTATTTTACCATAACGATAGCATTTGTTGAACTTCTAGCAGCAGATTATCATTACTTTCACTTATTAACGAGACTTTACCTTCATTCGCCGCTGAGCAGCTATGTTCGGCCATTCTGATAAAAATAGGCCAGACAACGTCAATAGTATTCCAATTCCTGCTTTAATAGTTAACTGTTCCCCTAACAAAATAACAGATGCTAACGTAGTTAACATTGGAATCGAATAAATATAGATGGCCGCTCGAACTGCCCCTAACTGCCTTACTGAAAAATTCCAGGTTACAAAGCACAAAGCAGAAGCCCCAACACCTAAAAATAGTAAATTCCCCATATTTTTTATATCAGCAAAACGCGCCCAATCAAAGCCATCGATTGAGTATAAAAACACTGGCGTCATAAGTAATAATCCATAAATGAAAATACGTTGAGTTATTGCAATCGTTGAATAACCAAACTGTCCAATTTTTTTAATCACCAACGAGTAGCCCGCCCAGAAAAAAGTTGCAATGAACGCCAAGCCGTCTCCAATTGGGTTTACGTTAAGAGTACCAGTCAAACTGATAAAACAAATCCCAATAATCGAACAGAAAAAGCCTAAAATAAATAGAGGCTTCAATTTGCCTTCTTTTAACAAAAATCGGCTAAGCAATGCTGTAACAAAAGGACTGATTGAACCAATAATTCCTACATTCATAGCTAAAGTATAGGTTAAAGCGACATTCTCTAAATAGTAATAAAGAAAAACACCAAAGATACCCGCTAAGGCAAAATATCCTTCTTGCCTCCAACTAGAAAATGGCAAAAGCTTAGGTGAAACTATTAAAAGAACGACTAAGCCTAACAAAAAACGAATAAACAGGATTTCAATCGGTAAAAATGAAGACAGCAATACCTTAGTCGAAATGAAGGTTGATGCCCAAATGATAACTGTAACAATTGCAGCTAAATGACCCTTTACATTATTTTCCATCTCATTCCTTCTCTCACCCTTATTCAATTCTTAACTATGCCACAAAAGTATCAGAATCACTAGGTTTTTTACAAAAAAATCTGACACCTAAATGTCAGACCTACTAATTATTTAAAAATTTGGCTTCCATGGGCCCTTCAAATTCGGTAACTCATGGTCCTCTATAATTCCACTATTATTAAAAAGCACTCCATGGAGTGAGCCGCCAAAAACTGCGCCTCCATCAACGCCAATTTTATTATCTGACTGCCAAAGTGCGGTAGTTTGCATATCCCCGTACAACATAGGTGTAATAGTGTGCCCAAAAACAATCACTTTGCCTGTTTGATTTTTGCCTGTATGAAAAGGTTCGCGAATCCACAAAAAATCATGTAAATCAGTGTTTCGCCAATTGCTTTTTGCCAAATCAATTCCTGCGTGTACAAACACATACTGCTTCCATTCAAAATAGAAAGGACGGTGACCTAGAAACTCAACCAGGTCTTTATATCGACTTCTGATAAACATTGCTATTTCAGTTGGAGAATATTCTTCTGTTGCCCCAGCATGAAGCAAGCTTTCAATTGTCTCTTTTCCACCATTATAAAGATAACTCTCAAACCAGTCTTCAGGATTTTTTAGAAACTGAAGAAAATACTCTTCATGGTTTCCTTTAAGATAAACTGCCTGATATTTCTCCACCAACTGTTTCCCCAACAACCAACAGTCTTTACTTTTTGCTCCTCGATCATTTAAATCACCAATTAGAACCAATTGCTGTGTTTGCGGCTCAAAAAACTCCAGCATTTTTACAAATAAATCATATTCCCCATGAACATCCCCAATAACAAAAACCTGGTCCATCTTTCTCATCTCTTTCTTACAGAAAACGTCAGTATCTACTGACCAGACACAACAAAATAATTGCCATCCAAATCAACAAAGTTGAAAACATATTCTTCACCAATTTGAGCAATCTCACCTACTTGAACATTTTCTCCTTTCAATTTTTTATACAATTTCAACACGTCATCACTACTAAAAATCAAGGCAGGAGATGGCTCCACCGTTTCACCAGAATTGGTCTCAACAAACTGACGATCATAAATCACTAAGTGAGTTTCACTGGTTTCACTAACGGCCAATTCAGCCACAAATGACCCATCTATTTCATCCAAACTAATTTGAAAAAAGCCTAACGATTGCCAAAACTCATTCGATTTTTTTACATCTTGAGCATATAGAATGATCTTCAACCGATTATTAAACATTTTATTCATCACCTCTGGAAAAGTGTACCAAAAAAGGCTTGGTCGCGCTAGCCAAGCCTTCGAATTCTTTTATGAATTTACTTCAATTGAAGCATCTTTATCCTGTAAAATCTCCCGATCCAATTCATGTATGCGTTCACTGGTTACCACACCAGCTACCATACTGCCGCTTACATTGACAGCAGTACGAGCCATATCAATTAATGGCTCAACTGATATAACTAAACCAACAATCGCTACCGGCAAATTCATAGCACCTAATACGATTAATGAAGCAAAGGTCGCTCCACCACCGACACCAGCTACACCAAATGAACTAATCGTAACAATAGCTACCAGCATAATGATGAATTGTAAATCAAAGACATTTACACCAACTGTTGGGGCAACAATTGTCGCCAACATGGCTGGATACACACCAGCACATCCATTTTGACCAATAGAAATTCCAAAACTTCCTGCAAAATTTGCAGTCGCTTCATCAACTCCTAAAGCCTTTGTTTGAGTTTCAATATTCATTGGCAATGTTCCTGCGCTTGAACGTGATGTAAATGCAAAACTTAAAGCAGGAAAAGCTTTTTTGAAAAAGTTCACCGGACTTACTTTGACTAAAATTAAGATTAATGAGTGAACCAATAACACAGCAATTAAAGCAGCATAAGAAGCTACGATAAATTTGCCTAAGTTGAGGATTGCCTCAAAGTCACTTGTTGCTAATACATTAGTCATTAACGCTAACACCCCGTAAGGAGTTAAACGCAATACTAAAGTAACAATACGCATGATTACTTTGTACAGGCTGTCAATCAAATTGGCAAAAAATTCAGCCTCTTTGGGTGCTTTTCTTTTAATACCAAGATAGGCTACTCCAACAAAAGCTGCGAAAATTACTACGCCAATAGTACTTGTTGGTCGAGTTCCAGCAAAATCAGCAAATACATTGGTTGGAATAAATGCTAAAATTTGTTGCGGAATTGAAAAATTCTGTACCATTTCTTGTCGTTCAGCTAATTCGCTGATACGAGCAGATTCAGCAGCACCTCTAGTAAAAGTTGCACCATCTAATCCGAAGATTATCACAGCTGCAATGCCAATTAATGCAGCAATAGCTGTAGTAGCTAATAATACAAATAGGACATTTGCACTAATTTTGCCTAGTTTACTGCTGGACTTCATTTTAGTAAAGGCACCAACAATCGAAATAAATACCAATGGCATGACCAACATTTGTAATAATGAAACATAACCATTACCAACGATTCCGATCCAATCCATGGCTTGAGTAATAACCGTGCTTCCATTTCCCAAAAGCAATTGTAAAAGACCACCGAATACGATTCCTAGTCCTAAACCTGTAAAAACACGTGTTGAAAACTTCACATGTTTTCTTTGCATTTGATAGAAGCCTACAAGCATGGCAACAAAGATCGCAACCACTAATACAGTGAGCAGAGTTGTCATTGTATTCCTCCTTAAAAAAACATATTAGAATGACAAGTCTGTCAAAGGAAGTAAAGGTTCCCGGGGAATATTCTTCAATATCCCACCCTAAAAAATAAGTGCGCGACTCTTGAAATTTTTAGTGACTGTATCATTATAACCTACATCCAGCATTCTGTCCTTTCAAAAAGCTTACAAAAAAAGAAACTTCCGCAATGGAAAAGTTCTATTGAGCAGTTGGCGAAGCAAAATTAATTTTAATTCCTGGTTGATCCAAGGTAATTTCAGTCATTTCATAGATCATGCGCTCCACTAGCCGGAAGAGCGGCTTCACCATTTCATTCGCCTCCGCCTCATTCATGTCAGATTGGTTTCTGATTTGTCGATTGATTACGTGGTTCACTTGTGACACGGTCCCACTGACAATAAACGCATCAAAAGGTAAAACAAACTCAAAACGAACACCCATAATACTGTTTTCTTTCGGATAATTTTGATCGGTTGACTCTAAGGGACTGAAGTTAATCTGTATTTTCTGCTTAACCTCCTGATCCCTTGGTGGCAACCCATAATTAAAGGCTTCAACAAGCTCTTGATCACGTATTATTTCCATATCGCACCCCCCCCTTAAAATTATAACATAGTCTACTGGTGAAAAAGAGAGGATATTTCTTTTAGATGTGTAATTGTATAAGTCGCATTTACCTTTGTATCGAGAGGGTCTCGGTTGTAAAAGCATGTTGCAATTTGTGCATTTTCTCCTGCTTCAATATCTAATTTTCGGTCACCAATCATGATAGTTTCTTTACGGTCCAATCCATAGTTTTTGATTAGCGCATTCAAAGAGCTCGGATCAGGTTTTCTTGGATAACCTGAATCACTGCCAATAATATCCTCAATTAAACTATCCAAAAAATCTCGTTTTAAGAGCTTCCAAGTTGCATCCACCGTACGATGAGTTACAATAAAATGCCGGCCACCTCTTAACTTCAAGTTTTCCAAAGTTTGCTTGGCATCACTAAAGGGAAATGAATCCTTCAAAATTTGGTTCTCATACTGATGAAAGACTCGGTTAAATGAGTCTTCAGGTAAGTTTTGCTGTTCAATCAAATAGCGAATCGATTCTGCTTTGATCATTTCGTAAACTTGATGGCGTTCAGCCTTTACTTTGAAATCTTGTAAAGCTTGCATCAAGGCATCCATCATTACCGGATAAGTATCATAAAGTGTACCGTCAAAATCCCAAATAAAATTCTTCATCTATTCGTCTCTTTCTATGCTTTACATAATAATTTTATAGTTCCGTTTTATTCTTAATTGTAAAATTTGAATCAAAAGAGTATAAGATTGGAGTCGCATTGGGTACTTGAATCTCATCTACACAATTTTCAGGAATTCCCTCTAAATATTGAATTAGTGCTCTCAAGCTATTACCATGGCCACAAACTAGAACAGTCTCTCCATTTTTTAATCTAGGAACAACTTGGTCTTGCCACAGAGGTAGAACTCTTTTTGAGGTCATACTCAAACTCTCTCCTCGAGGAATTAAGCGTGGGTCTAAATTTTTATATCTTCGATCCAATTGATTTTTCTTAATTAACGGTGGTACTTCGTTAAAATCTCGACGCCACTTTTTTATCTGATCCTTACCAAATCTCTCGGCCATTTCATCTTTATTCTTCCCAATTAGATCACCATAATGACGTTCATTTAATCGCCATGATTTTACTTCAGGAACAAAAATGGCTTTAGCTTCCTCCAACACTAATTCTGCTGTTTTGATTGATCGTTTTAAAACTGATTCAAAAGCACAATCAATCATTAAGCCAGAATTTTTAATTCGCTTTCCTGCTTCACGAGCCTGTTGACTGCCTTTATCAGTCAAATCAACGTCCAACCAGCCAGTCCAGTAGTTAGCAAAGTTAGCCTCACTTTCACCATGTCTAATTAAAATTAGCTTCATCCGATCACCTCTTGAATAGAATATCAGAAAAGGCCTAGTTTGGTATACTAGACCTTCTTGATAAATTGTGTATGACACTTTTTACAGGTAACTTTTATCTTGCCCCTCCCACTTGGAGCACGCATCTTTTGCTTGCAAGAAGGGCATTTAAATTGGCGATAGGACCGATCAATACTAAAATCTCTTTGTTTGATTTTTTCTACCATCCGCAGATATTTTTGGTTTTCATTACTTCTTGGATAAATACGTTTAGAGAAGAAACGATAGAAAATAATAGATAGTATGAACAAAGTTAGCAAATTTCCAATAGAGTAAGGAATCCAGCGATTAAACAAGGATATGATTAATCCAATAATCAGCAATGTTTTATTTAAAAAATCAAATCTACCATAACGTCCCTGCATAAACTGCACATATTTCTGATAAAGCTTGAGTAAACGTTGCATCCAAATTCCTTGCAATTTCATTCTCCTTTGATACTAATTCTTTAAAGCTTTTTCCAGTGAGAAAATATCACCACTCTGTGTTGCTGATAGATAAGCATTTATTTTATTCTTTGGCCAATTCCATCATTAATTATCTAAAAGGTTAGAAATTATATTCTCTGGAAATCGCTGTTTGATCATTTTTGTTGGCACTTCCCCAACAACTATGTAGGCAGGCACGTTCTTAGTAACCATAATGCCCTTGCCCTAATTACAGCTCCATCTTCAATGGTAACACCAGCTACGAGGTTAGCCTCATAGCCAAATCCAGACATCATTTCCGATAACTATGTTGCCTTTGTTATCCCAGTCATTGGTCATTTCACTCTTCAAAAACAAAAGGAAAGTGTAAGTAGAGAGAGGATTGGCTGTGATTTTCACTATTGAATAAAAATTTTGCACCACATAGTATCGAACAAAATTTTCCAATTATCAACTTATCATGATTAATCGGGTAATGATAAAGATCAATATTCTCTTCGAAATCTCTTGGATCATTTATAAAGTCATTATAGATCGTATATGCTCCACAGCGATGTTAGGATTATTAATAACAACTTTTAGATAAACAATTTTGCATATCATTTCGATGTGTATAGATTTTGTTGTAGGAATAGTCATGATAAAACTCCTACTTTTAGTTTTATCAGTAGTTTCAACTATTTCCACTTGAACAATGCTTCATCCCATTAAGTCACTTCTTTTGTCAAAAAGAGTATTGTGATCACGAAATGACTTCAAGCGAGAATTTTCTTTGCCAATAATTACTTATTGTAAATCTTTGGTCCTTTTCGCATGTTTTTCCGATCATTTTTGGGTGACTCCATCTTTTTAGATCTTCCACCACCGGCCTGTTTTTTCTTAATTAATTCCATCATCTTTTCTTTCGTATTCATTTTTTACACCGCCTTCGTTAACAACACAACTGCTTCGATATGATAAGTTTGTGGGAATAAATCGACTGGTTGAACTTTTTCTGCTTGATAACCAAGTTCGCCAAAACGCTCTAAGTCACGAGCTAAAGTTGCTGGGTTACATGAAATATAAACAATTCGATCTGGATTCAACTCAGCAGAAGCTTGAATAAATTCTTCAGCTAATCCTTTTCTAGGTGGATCAACAAAGATTACATCAGGCTTAATTCCTAATTGTTCCCATTGCTTCATTACCTTCTCTGCTTTACCAATTTGGTAGGTCACATTCTCAAGCCCATTTACTTGAGCGTTATATTGAGCGTCTTCAATCGCTTGAGGTACAACTTCGACTCCATAGACATGTTTTACTTGTTCAGCAAAAGATAAGCCAATTGTTCCGATACCGCAATAAGCATCAATGACAACATCTTCGGGTTTCAATTGAGCGAAATCAATCGCTGTTTGGTATAGCTTTTCAGCTTGTTCAGTATTTACTTGATAAAATGATTGTGGCGAAATACGATAAGTTCTGCCAAACAATTGGTCTTCAATGGTTTCTTTTCCAGCTAATAAGATGTCTTCTTTACCCATAATCACATTTGTCTTTTCGCTATTTACATTTTGTATCACTGAAACAGTTTCCGGCAATTCAGACTGAATCGCTTCAGCAATCCGACTTCCTTGGAAAAATTTTACAGTCCTAGTAACTAATATTACCATCATTTCATGGGAATAATGTCCGCGTCGGATGATAATATGCCGTAAAAAACCAGTATTTTCTTCTTCATTATAAGGTTTGATTTTGAAACGTTGCAGAATATCTCTTACAACAAGAATTGCTTTGTCGATTTCAGGGTCTTGAATGAAATAATCTTCAATTGGTAATAACTCATGAGAATTTTTCCGGTAAAAACCGGTAGCTAATTCATCATTTAACTTTCTAACTGGGATTTGTGCTTTGTTGCGGTAAGCATAAGGCTCAGCCATTCCAATAGTTGGAAGTACAGGGACATCCGGCATATGAGCAATTTTATTCATTACACGTTTTACTTGTTCTTCCTTGAAGTCCAACTGATAATCATATTTCATATGACTAAGAGGAGCAATTCCGCTTCTTAATAAATCCATGTCCTTAACAGGTGTACGGTTAGTACTTTCAGTTGATCGTTGTAATACTTTTCCGTAAGCAAACTTTTTACCTGTTTTTACAATTAGAATTTCTACATCTTCATCTGGTAGAGCATTCTCAATAAAAATTGGAAATCTTTCAATATGAGCAACACCCAGTCCCTCATGGGTTAGATCGTCGATAGTAACATTGTAAGTTTGATTTTTTTCAATAGTTTTCATTATTTCCTCCTTAAGGAAGTGCTTTGCTTAGTTTAATGAATAAAAGGTGAAAAAGCAACAGTTCTAGCGACAAATTAAAAAGGTATTTCCACTATAAAAGCAGAAATACCTTTATCAATAATTATTGTTCCTCTTGCTCTTCTAACTTCTTATACTCCTTGACAAGTTCTTCACCGGCTTCTTTTTCTTCTAATTCAATTCCTTTAATAGCATCATCTGATATTTCATCAGTGTTCGCGTAAAACTCAATATGCTGATGTAAATTCTCAAATCGCATAGGCGCATCTCCACCATATTCGCCATCTAAATTAATCATCATCCGCTTATTGCCATCCAAAGTGGAAGCTTCGAGAAAATTAGTTTTAACGTACAATACTTTCGGGTCATTTACATGTTTGCCACCATTCAATACTAAAGTAATTAAACGAACAATTTCAAACAAGTTAGCAGTTTTTACAACAATTAGAGAGAATTTCCCATCATCCAACATTGCATCGGGTGCAATGGTCTCAAAACCGCCAATTGAATTCGTTAAGCCGAGAAAGAACATAGACGCATCGCCTTCGTATTCCCCACCTTCATATTTTAAACGCATTTTTATCGGTTTAATTCTAGGAAGCATTTCTGCTCCCTTAGCAAGGTAAGCTAAATAACCGAAAATACTTTTCAATTCAGAAGGAACATCATAAGTCAGTTCAGTTAAATAGCCACCAGCCGCGATGTTAATAAAATATGTCTCGCGTGCTTTACCAATATCCATTTTGACTGTTTGATGCTTTTGAATTACTTCAGCAGCTGCTTTAACATTACTTCTTGGTATTTTTAAAGCCCTAGCATAATCATTAGTGGTTCCAGCAGGAATGATCGCCATTTTAGGTCGATTTTCTAAAGGAGCAATTCCATTTACTACTTCATTAATCGTACCATCGCCACCTGCAGCTATAATCAGATCAAAACCAGCTTCGGCTGCTCGCTTTGCCTCATTTTTAGCACAATCTGGTTCTGGCGTAGTCGCAAAAGCGCTTGTTTCGAAGCCAGCCTTTTCGATTGCATCCAAAATATCTGCTAGGTTGTTACGCATGATTTCTTTGCCAGATACCGGATTGTAGATTAATCGTGCTTTTTTCACAATAGGACTCCTTCTAGCGTTTCGCTAATTCCTCTTGCAATAATTGATTAACTACTCCAGGATTTGCTTTGCCTTTAGTAGCTTTCATAATTTGACCAACCAAGAAACCAACAGCACGGTCCTTACCATTTTTGAAATCATCAACTGACTGCTGGTTATTATCCAGAACCTCATTAATCATTGGCAGCAACTGGGCAGGATCAGATAGTTGAACCAAACCTTTTGCCTCAACAACTTCTTTAGCGTCCCCGCCACTTTCAATTAATTCGCGGAAGACTTTTTTAGCTATCTTAGAACTGATTGTACCGTCGTTAATTAATTTGATCATACCCGCCAAGTTCAATGGTGTTAATTTAGTTTCCGCCAAGTCCAGCTTTTCACTGTTTAAATAAGCAGAAACTTCACCCATCAACCAATTAGATGCTTGTTTAGCATCAGCACCTGCTTTTAAAGTTTCTTCAAAGAAATCAGACATCTCACGAGTTAATGTTAAGACCATTGAATCATACTCAGGTAAACCTAATTCATTCACATAGCGTTCTCTTCTTGAAGCAGGCAATTCTGGTAATTCTGTTCGAACTTTTTCAATCCATTCATCATCAATAATAAAACGAGGGATATCTGGTTCTGGGAAGTAACGATAATCACTTGATCCTTCCTTAACCCGCATTAAAATAGTCTTATTTGTAGATTCATCATAACGACGCGTTTCTTGTTGAATGGCACCACCAGAAAGAAGCACTTTCGTTTGTCGTTGTACTTCGTAAACTAAACCCTTACGTACAAAACTCATTGAGTTCAAATTTTTCAATTCCGTCTTAGTACCAAACTCTTCTTGACCATAAGGTCGCAAAGAAATATTGGCGTCACAACGCATTGAACCTTCTTCCAGCTTAACATCACTAACATCAGTAAATTGAATAATTGAACGTAGGGCCTCTAAATAAGCATAAGCTTCGTCAGGAGAACGCATATCTGCTTCAGAAACAATCTCGATTAATGGTGTTCCTTGACGGTTCAAATCAACATAAGAATAGCCGCCGATACCGTGCATATTTTTACCAGCGTCTTCTTCTAAATGGACCCGTTCAATACGGATCGTTTTCTTTTTGCCGTTTACGTCAATTTCAATATGTCCATCATGGCCGATGGGTTCATCAAATTGAGAAATTTGATAAGCTTTTGGATTATCTGGATAGAAATAATTTTTACGATCAAAATGCATATTTTTTGAAACTTGGCAGTTCAATGCTAAGGCTGCTTTCATACCAAATTCTATAGCTGCTTTATTCATTACAGGCAGAACTCCTGGGTAACCCCAGTCGATAATGTTTGTATTCGTGTTTGGATCAGCTCCAAAATTTACTGGCGCAGGCGAAAAGATTTTAGAATTAGTTTTCAGTTCTACATGGACCTCAAGTCCGATGACGGTTTCTAAGTTCATTACTTGCTCCCCCCTAAAATCACTGGTTTTAGCTTGTGATGATCGGTTGCTTGCTCAAAAGCATAAGCTGCTTTATACATGGTTGATTCATCAAAATGATTACCAATCAGTTGCAATCCTACTGGTAAACCACCAGATAGTCCAGCAGGTATTGACATTCCAGGTAACCCAGCTAAGTTTACTGGAATTGTTAAAATATCGCTTTGATACATTGTAATTGGATCGTTAATATTTTCACCGATACCATAAGCAACTGTTGGCGAGGTTGGCCCAATAATTAAATCGTAATTTGCAAAAACTTTTTGGAAGTCTTCCATAATTAATGTACGAACTTGTCCTGCTTTTTTGAAATAAGCATCATAATACCCAGCAGATAAAGAGAAAGTTCCTAGCATGATCCGACGTTTTACTTCCTCGCCAAAGCCTTCTGTACGAGTATTAACATACACATCTTCTAGGCTTTGTACGTCTTCAGAACGGAAACCATAACGAATACCGTCAAATCGCTGCAAGTTAGAACTTGCTTCAGATGAAGCGATAATGTAGTAGACTTGTACACCATATTTTGAATGTGGCAAACTTACTTCTTCTACTGTCGCACCTAATGCTTTAAAGGTATCTACAGCTTTCAAAATAGCTTCTTTGACTCCTGCATTTACGCCTTCACCTAGATACTCTTTTGGCAAAGCAATTTTCATCCCTTTAATATCGCCAGTTAAACCAGCGGTAAAATCAGGTACTTCAACACCTGCAGAAGTGCCATCTTTTTCATCGTAACCACTAATCGCACTTAACGCTAACGCATTATCCTTTACAGTACGTGTAAACGGACCAATTTGATCTAATGAAGAAGCAAAAGCAATTAAACCAAAACGTGAAATACGTCCATAAGTTGGTTTCATTCCAACTACCCCGTTAAAGGCTGCTGGTTGACGAATACTCCCACCTGTATCACTACCTAAAGAAACTGGTACTTGACCAGCAGCAACAGCCGCAGCTGAACCGCCAGAAGAACCACCAGGAACTTTCGTATGATCCCAAGCATTTTTCGTCTTCTTAAAGTAAGAGGTTTCTGTTGAACCCCCCATAGCAAATTCATCCATATTTAGTTTGCCAACAGTAATCATGTCAGAGCTATAAACCTTTTCCATAACAGTGGCATCATAAATTGGACTAAAGTTTGACAATATTTTTGAAGCTGCCGTTGTTAACAAGCCCTTTGTTACAATATTGTCTTTAATCCCGATTGGAATACCAGCTAAACTATTAGATTCAGTAATTCCTTTTTCATCGGTCGATTTAGCAGCAGTCATAGCATTTTCTTCATTTAAAGTAATAAAGGCTTCTACTTGTTCTTCTGTTTCATTGATGCGTTTAAAAGTATCTTGAGCTAAATCAGTTGCTGTGATTTCTTTAGAAACAAGCAGGCTGTGTAATTCTTCAATTGTTTTATCGTATAATCTTTCCATTATGCACCCGCCTCTCCGTTATCAATAATTGCAGGAACTTTGATGAAGCCGTCTTCGCTTTCAGGGACATTCTTCATTAGTTCATCCCGTGACCAACCCTCGGTTGCTACATCTTCACGCATTACATTCACAGTGTCAATTACATTAGAGGTAAATGGTACTCCTTCTGTATCTGCTTCACTTAATTGTTCAACCATATCGATGATTTTACCAAGTTGATCGGTAAAACCAGTCAATTCGTCATCAGAAAAAGAAAGTTTCGCAAGTTTCGCAACATGCTTGACTTGTTCTTCATTGATTGCCATATTATCCCTACTTTCTATCGACGATTCCGCCAATTTTCATCATTTTATCATATCTCTTTCAGATTACACGCTTTTTCCAGAAATTTTTCAGCTCAAGAGCTGATTTTTCTTTTGCTTATTTCCTCAGAGACATATGCTTTTTTATAATACTCGTTTTTTATGAAACTCGTCAACTGCTCTTTTGTCTTTATTACTCATCCAAATAGCTAGTTTCGATTGCCTGAATCATTTGTGTTTCATCCCAAACATCAATTCCTAAAGATTGAGCTTTGGTCAATTTACTTCCAGCATCTTCTCCAGCAACTACGATATCTGTCTTTTTAGATACACTTCCTGTGACCTTTCCACCTAGATTTTCAATCTTTTCTTTCGCATCTTCGCGGGTATAATCTAGCAATTTACCAGTTAATACTATTGTTTTACCTTTAAATGGGGATTCAACTTCTTCCAACTGGCTGGTTCGTAAGCCCTTATAGATAAGATTAACTCCGCGATCGGCTAATTCCTTCATCAGATCATGAACTTCATCGTTTTCAAAGTAGGTAACGACACTATCTGCAATTGTTTCACCCATCGTATTCAATTCAATAATCTCTTCTTTTGTTGCTTGGCTTAAGTCGTGAAGACTACCAAAATGTTCAGCCAATATACGAGCCGCCTTAGAGCCTACATGGCGAATTCCTAGACCAAAAATAAGTCGCTCTACAGAATTCTCCCGACTAACATTAATTGCTTGTAAAATATTTTTGGCAGATTTATCTTTAATTTTATCCAAGGTTAACAATTGCTCTTTTTCCAAAGCATATAAATCAGCAACATCACTAACTAAATGTTTGTCATACATTTGAGCGAGTACACTTGGTCCTAGTCCGTCAATATTCATAGCATTGCGGGACACGAAATGATTCAATCCTTCTTTGATTTGAGCAGGGCATTTCGGATTAATACACCTTAAAGCAACTTCTTCATCTAAATGAACCAGTTCACTATCGCAAATCGGACAGTGAGTGGGAACTTCATAAGGTGTACTATTACTTGGACGTTTTTCCATAATCACTTGCGCTACTTCTGGAATAATGTCTCCTGCCTTATAAACTAAAACAGTATCATTCAAACGTATATCTTTTTTCTCAATATAATCACTATTATGTAAGCTAGCTCGACTAACAGTTGTTCCTGCTAAACGTACTGGATTCATAATAGCTGTGGGTGTAATTACACCCGTGCGCCCAACGGTCCATTCGATACCTTCAATAATTGTCTCGGCTTCTTCAGGGGGAAACTTGTAAGCAGCTGCCCATCGGGGTGCCTTAACTGTAAAACCTAATTGATCTTGCAAATCAAAATCATTCACCTTGACGACAATACCATCAATTTCATAAGAAAGTTGGTTTCTTTTTTCATGGAATGCTTCAATATACTCCCAAACCTCGTCAATCGTGTCACACAGTTTCCGTTCATCATTTGTCCGGAAACCTAATCTTGCTAGTTCACTTAGAGCCTGATCTTGAGTAGTCGCTTCTAACGGACCAAAATCAGCCAGAGTGTACAAAAATGTACTCAGATTGCGATGAGCAGTAACTTTTGAATCTAGCTGTCTCAAGCTGCCAGCTGCAGCATTACGCGGATTAGCGAATACTTCTTTTCCTTCTTCTTCACGACGCTCATTTAATTTAACAAAGGATTCTTTTGGCATATAGCATTCCCCGCGCACTTCAACAGATAACGGTTCAGTTAATCGTAACGGAATTGACTTAACAGTTTTTAGGTTTTCTGTAATGTTTTCGCCGATACTTCCATCCCCGCGAGTTGCTCCTTGAACAAACAGACCATTTTCATATTTTAGAGAAATCGATAGCCCATCTATTTTTAACTCACAACAATAAGAAACGGAATGTCCGACTGTTTTTTTTACACGTTCATCAAAAGCAATCAACTCATCTTTATTAAACACATCATTCAAACTATACAATGGTGTGTCATGAATGACTTTTACAAAGCCTTCCAGTACTTTCCCACCCACTCGCTGAGTTGGTGAATCCGCAGTGATCAAATTAGGATAGTCTGTTTCTAAATTCACTAGTTCTTGGTATTTTTTATCGTACACATAATCTTCAACAGAAGGCTGATCCTTGACGTAATATTGATAAGCGTATTTATTCAACTCGGTGCGTAACGCCTCTGCTCGCTGTTGTGCTTTTTGGAAAGTAAGTTGTTCCACTCCGTCTCCTCCTAAATTTTTTCAATTGGAGCAAAAGCTGCTAATAATCGCTTCACTCCTTGTTGTGGAAAAGCAATATCTAATTCTATATCGTTTGCATTCCCAGAAACCTTTACCACTGTCCCGATTCCCCATTTTTTATGTTTTACCTTGTCCCCAGGATTCCAGTCTTCTTTTTCGCCGCCAGACGCAGTTTTACTACTGATCGGTTCACGAATTGCTTGTTGATACTTAGCCTGTTTTAACGATTGCGCATTCGAAAACGGATTAGATGTTGCTGGATTTTTTTGCGGCTGCATTCCTTCTGGTTTTACTAAAGAATCACCAATTTCAGCCACAAAACGAGAGGGCTGGTTGTATTGTGTTTTACCATAAAGTGTCCGGGAAAATGCGTTAGTCAAATACAAATTTTCCTCAGCACGAGTAATTCCTACATAAGCCAATCGGCGTTCTTCCTCTAATTCAGATTCCTCCATTAATGAACGAGAAAGCGGAAAGAGATTTTCTTCCATACCAATCAGAAAAACAATCGGAAATTCTAGTCCTTTCGCCGCATGCAACGTCATCAGAGTAACCTGAGCACTGTCTTCTTGGTAATCATCCAAATCAGATACCAAAGCTAAATCATTTAAAAAAACTGCTAATTTTTCTTCTGGTGCTTCTGCATCTTCTTCATCCTGTAATTCATAACGTTTATCAAATTCCTGAGTAACTGTTCGGAACTCTTCCAAGTTTTCTAAACGGGATTCCGCTTCTAGGGTACGCTGATTTTTTAGTTCTTCTAGATAACCGCTTCGTTCCAATACCTGATCTACTAGTTCTGTCACTGGCAGATAGGGAACCATTTCCCGAAACTGCTCCATCATCACAGCAAACTCGGCAATCATACGTCCAGCTTTGCCAGAAATATTAGCCAACTCTACATTCTGGGCCGCTTCTAACATCGACCAATCATGCATCTGAGCAAAGGCACGCAATTTATCTACAGAAGCAGCACCAATTCCTCGTTTTGGTGTGTTAATAATTCGTTCAAAGCTTACACCATCTCTTGGATTATTAATGACATTCAAATAAGCAATAATGTCTTTAATCTCTTTTCGATCATAAAATTTATGACCACCAACCATGGTGTAAGGTATATTAGACTTTACTAAAGTATCTTCAATAGTACGAGATTGGGCATTCGTCCGATAAAGTACCGCAAAATCATTGTAGCTTCGATCACTGTTTTGAGCTTCCATTTTAATTTTACTCACAACAAATTGTGCTTCATCCCGTTCACTATCTGCCCGATAATATGTTATTTTTTCACCATCTTTGTTGTCTGTCCAAAGATCTTTTTTCCGTCGATTACTATTATTTTGAATCACTTGATTTGCTGCATCCAAGATTTTTTTTGTTGAACGATAATTTTGCTCCAATAGGATGACTGAAGCATCTGGATAGTCTTTTTCAAAGTCCAAAATATTTTGCATATCTGCGCCACGCCAACCATAAATACTTTGATCTGCATCTCCTACCACACACAAATTCCGGAAACGAGCCGCCAGCATATTTACCAATGTGTACTGAGCATGATTGGTATCTTGATATTCATCTACATGCAAATAACGGAATTTATGCTGGTAATACATTAGAACATCGGTTTCATCTTCGAATAAACGAATGGCATTCATAATTAAATCATCGAAATCCATGCTTTGATTGTTTCGTAACGCTTTCTGATATGCTTCATAACAGCGGGCAACAATTTCTTCAAAAAATGATCCTTGCATTCCCGCATATTTTTCAGGAGTCAGCAGTTCATTTTTAGCATTGCTGATAGTACCTAGAATGGAACGAGGATCATATTTCTTAGGATCAATATTCAATTCTTTCAGGATACGTTTCATCAGGGTCAGTTGATCGGAACTATCCAAGATCGTAAAATTACGGTCATATCCAATCTTGTCTACATCTCTACGAAGAATACGTACACACATAGAGTGAAAGGTAGATACCCATACATCTTCCCCACCTTGACCTAAGATCCCATTCACTCGTTCTTTCATTTCTCGAGCAGCTTTATTAGTAAACGTGATCGCCAAAATATTCCAAGGGTTAATTTCTTTTTCTTCTATTAAATAAGCAATGCGTTGTGTCAGCACTCTTGTTTTGCCACTACCAGCACCAGCCATAATCAAAAGAGGACCTTCTGTATGTAAAACTGCTTCTTTTTGCTTAGGATTAAGCCCTGCCAACAACTCTTGTTTCTGCATGCAAAACTTCCTTTCTGTTTTCAATCCTATCAATTATAGCATTTCTCATACATTCGTGAAACTAGCAGCCATTAAAAAAAAGCTAATTTTCTTTGTTATTTTCCTTGCCTTCTTTTTAAAACAGCGCTACATTATTTAAGTATTATTATTGGAGGGTTTCTATGGATAACACACATGAAATTAAACGACTAGACAACACAAAATTAGTGTTTATCGGTAAAGGAGTTTTGATTGGTTTACTAGCAGGTCTCTGTGTTAGTCTTTTTCGATTGCTGATTGAAAAATCTGTATATTTTGTCGAAAAATTTTACATATATGCGCAAACAAGTCCTATTTCCCTTATCCCGTGGGTGATAGTAATGCTTTTTTTAGCCTGGATCATTTCTAAACTGATTCGTTCAGAACAGCATATTAAAGGTAGTGGTATTCCGCAAATTGAGGGAGAGTTGCAAGGCGAATTACAACAGGATTGGTTTTCAGTGCTATGGAAAAAGTTTATTGGCGGAATTCTTTCAGTTGGTGCGGGACTTTTTTTAGGCCGAGAAGGACCCTCAATTCAATTGGGAGCAATGGTTGGCAAAGGGTTCGGAGTAAAGACGGGTGCTAGCACTTCTGAGAAAAAAATTTTTATTTCTAGTGGTGCCGCTGCTGGTTTGGCTGCTGCTTTCAATGCACCAATTGCTGGCTTGCTTTTTGTTATTGAAGAAATCCACCATACCTTTTCGCCATTAATTTGGCTGACTTCCTTAACTTCTGCTTTAACTGCTAATTTTGTTTCTCTTAATTTTTTTGGCCTAAAACCAGTTCTATATCTTGGTAATATTCCACAACTTCCGCTGCGCTATTACGGACATCTGATTCTCCTAGGAATTCTTTTGGGAATTTTTGGCTATATTTACCAATCGACACTGCTTGCCTTGTCCAAGCTTTATCTGCTAACTAATTTACCCGAACATTTCTATGGAATAATTCCATTTCTACTAGTTATTCCGATTGGCTTTTTCTTTCCTCATTATTTAGGGGGTGGGAATCAGTTGATTTTAGATTTTAACCATGAACAGTTTCCTCTTATTTTCTTGATTGGCCTCTTTTTACTGCGCTATTGTTTTTCAATGATTTCCTATGGAGGAAATCTTCCTGGAGGAATCTTTTTACCAATTTTGACGTTAGGAGCAATTCTTGGCGGGCTTTACGGAACTGTCTTAAATAATTATTTAGGTATGGATAGTATGTACATCAGAAGTTTCGTTATTTTTGCAATGGCGGCTTATTTCACCGCAATCGGTAAAGCACCACTTACTGCAATTATCTTAGTAACCGAAATGGTAGGAAATATTACTCATCTAATGCCCCTTGCAGTGTGTTCCTTAACTGCATACCTTATGAACGATCTATTAGGTGGTAATCCTATTTATGAGTCTTTGTTAGAGAAATTGCTTAAACATCACTTTGTCTCAATTAGCGGAATTAAGACCGTTATTGAATATCCAGTCACAGTAGAAAGCAAACTAGATGGAGTTATGATTCGTGATTTCCAATGGCCTGAAGATATGCTTTTAATTTCCATTCGGCGAGGATCTTCAGAAATTTTGACTCATGGAAATACGGTTATGAAGGCGGGGGATCAGTTAATTATTTTAACTGCTGAAGATCATGTACCACTTGTCAAACGAATGATTCACAAAACCTCTCAACTTTTCTAGTAGTAGAAAAAGAAGTTAAAAATAGAGTGTCTCTTCTTATAGGAACTTTTTGAAGACACTCTACTTTTTTATTCGTGTAATTGTTGAACTAATTTTTCATTAACGTAAACTGAAACCTGCCCGTCATTTACTGGGAAAACGCCCTGACCATTATCACCTAAAAGTACTTTGGCTTCATTATTTCCGAGTATATCTACAAAGGTTTCTCCTTGATGAATGGCACTGATAGTCATCTCTTTTTCTCCACCGCCAGCATTGGTCAGAATCACAGCCATACCAGAATGCTCACTCTCAAAGTTACCTGTACAGGTCCATCCGATTATACTAGGATCGTCAAAGTAATCCGCTTGGCTGCCAAAAGTTAATTGTTCTCGTAACTTCATCATAGTTGTAAGGTTGGAACCAACAGCTTCCACATTCTTCGATCCATAAAGATCACCCCAAAAGACTACTGGCGTACCTTCATTCCGTAAAAGTGTTAGCGCATATGCATGACTCTTGAACCAACCCTCTACCCAGGATTCCAAACTTTGCCCTTTTTGGGTATCGTGGTTATCTACAAAAGTTACCGACCAATCCGGACGAGTTTCAATTAACGTTCCTGCAAAAATTCCCCGCATATCAAAATTCCCCATAGAATTAGCAGCCTGATAAAGATTAAAGTGTAATGGAACATCAAATAGTAGAATTAAGTTACCTGATAAGTCTAGATATTCATGTAACTTATCTAACTCATCTGTCCAGTATTCGCCTACCACAAACAATTCCTCATGCTTCTCTTCCCGACGATGCAATAACCAATTAACAAACAAATCAAAACGGATATGCTTTACTGCGTCTAACCGATAACCATCTACATCTGTTAACGCTTGATACCAATTACCCCACTTGTCTAATTGCTCTACAGTTTCAGGATTTTTCATATCCAAATTACAGCCCATCAAATAATCAAAATTCCCATTTTCGTCGTCAACTTGCGACTCCCATCCTTTTTCAGCGAAATTGAATATGGCATGATCCTTATTACGGGCATCATAATCTACACCTGAAAAGTTTTGCCAGTGCCATTGATACTGATTGTATTTCCCCTTTCTCCCTGGGAAAGTAAACTTTGTCCAAGCCTTAATTTCTTTTTCATCTGAAATAGGTTTTGTTCTATCATCAAAACTATAAGCCACAGCTCGAACAGTCTCCTCTTCGTCAGCTCCCATAAAGTGATCAAAAACTATATCAGCATAAACCTTCATATCGTATTTCTTCAGTGCTTGGATGCATTGTAAATACTCATCTTTCGTTCCGTATTTGGTCGGAACCGTATTTTTTTGATCAAATTCTCCTAAATCGTATAGATCATATGTTCCGTAGCCAACATCATCAATCCCCGCAGAACCTTTATACGCAGGAGGAAGCCATACAGCAGATATTCCTAGTTCTTTTAATTCTTCTGACTTTTTAGATAAACGATGCCAATGTTTGCTATCTGCTGGCAAATACCATTCAAAAGCTTGTAAAATCGTCTCATTTTTCATACTTACACCTCATTTTCTATTTTATTTTACTAGATAACGAGTAAAATTCGTATTAAAATGCCCGTATTAACAACTAGTAAAGATATTTGGATGTTTTTGACCGTTTTTGATTGAAATGCATAAATTTTTGTGGTAATATACTTGTTGAAGGAGGGTTGAAAATGCTTACAGACGAACGGCGTAAGAAAATAGTTGGACTATTGGATCAATATTCTATTCTCAAATCTCAGGATCTTATAACTTTGCTAGATGCTTCAGAATCAACTATACGAAGGGATTTACAAGATTTAGAAAATGCTGGTTTGTTAGAAAGAGTTCATGGTGGAGCAAGACGTCCCCAATACTTGGAACAAGAATTAGGTATGATCGAAAAATCATTCAAAAACGTTCAACAAAAACAGGCAATTGCCCAATTAGCAGCTGATTATGTCACAAGTGGAGATGTTATCTATTTAGATGCTGGAACTACAACTCTAGAAATGATTCCTTTACTTAAAAGAAAAGAAGTTACCGCAGTTACTAACTCAGTTGGATTGGCTTCCCGTTTAGTTGAGCAGGAAATTAATACCATCGTTTTAGGTGGACGAATTAAATTGACAACGGATGCAGTAATTGGTACTCAAGCCATGGAACAGCTAGCTAATTATCGTTTCAATAAGGCTTTTATGGGCATGAATGGTGTTCATATTGAACACGGTTTTACTACTCCTGATACAGAGGAAGCCTCTTTGAAACGCTTAGCAATGGACCATGCCCAAGAGGTGTTTGTTTTAGTCGATTACAGTAAGTTCAACCAAGTTAGTTTTTCACGCGTTGCCGATTTGGAAGCTGCAACAATCCTCACTGACAAATGTCCGCTGATTGTTTATGACAAGATTAAAGAGCTGACAACTATTAAGGAGGTCGCTGTATGATTTATACAGTTACACTGAATCCTTCAATTGACTATATTGTTCATGTTGATCAATTAGCAATTGGAGATATTAATCGAATGAAAAGTGATCTAAAACTGCCTGGTGGCAAAGGAATTAATGTTTCGCGTATTCTAAAAAGAATTGATACCTCTTCTACAGCTTTAGGCTTCGTGGGTGGTTTTACTGGACATTTCATTAAAGAATGGCTGAAAAAAGAAGAAATCAGAACCGATTTCACAGCAGTTAAGGATGACACCCGAATCAACATTAAACTAAAAGCTGCTGAAGAAACTGAAATTAATGGCTTAGGTCCCAATATTTCGCAAGAGGAAATGAGTGGCTTAAAACAAAAATTAGCTGATGTTTCAGCTAATGATGTCGTGATATTATCCGGCAGCAAACCTGCTAGTGTTCCTACCGGATTTTATCAAACACTAATAGAAATCATTCGAGATAAGGAAGCAACATTTGTGATTGACACTACTGGTGAAGACTTAATGGATGCGTTATCAAAGAAACCTCTATTGGTCAAACCTAATAATCATGAATTGGCTGAATTGTACAATACAACTTTTAATTCGATTGAAGATATCTTCCCTTACGGACGTAGATTGTTAAAAGAAGGGGCACAGCATGCCTTAGTTTCAATGGCTGGTGATGGTGCACTATTATTCACAGAAAATGGAATTTATCAATCAAACGTTTTGAAACGTCCTGTAAAAAATTCTGTTGGAGCAGGCGATTCAATGATTGCCGGATTTGTTGGCAGTTTTACTAAAACACAAGATCCAATCGAAGCATTTAGATGGGGCGTCGCCTGCGGAAGTGCTACTACTTTCTCTGATGATTTAGCAACAAAAGATTTTATTAATGAACTGTTACCTGAAGTTAAAGTTACAAAGATTGATTAGGAGGAATTATAAATGGATATCAAAGATCTATTGATCAAAGATGCAATGATTATGGACCTGCAAGCAACTGATAAAAAAGGTGCAATTGATGAAATGGTTCAAAAAATGTACGACGCAGGACGTATTACTGATATTGCTACTTACAAAGAAGGCATCTTGGCTCGTGAAGCTCAAACATCAACTGGATTAGGTGATGGAATTGCTATGCCTCATGCTAAAAATAGTGCAGTGAAGGAAGCAACTGTTCTATTCGCTAAAAGTAATAAAGGTGTTGATTATGAATCATTGGATGGACAACCAACTTATTTGTTCTTTATGATTGCAGCTCCAGAGGGCGCAAATGACACGCACTTGCAAGCTTTAGCTGCCTTATCACGTTTGTTAGTAAATCCTGATTTTGTTGCTGAATTAAAGCAAGCAACAACTCCCGATCAGGTACAACAATTATTTGATTCAGCTGAAAAAGCTAAGGAAGAAGAAGAAAAGCAAGAAGCAGCAGAAGAAGAATTAAAAGACTTCAACCGTGAATATATTGTAGCTGTAACTGCTTGTCCTACTGGTATTGCCCACACTTATATGGCGGAAGATGCTTTGAAGAAAAAAGCAAAAGAATTAGGCGTAGACATTAAAGTTGAGACTAATGGATCTGAAGGAATTAAGCACCGACTAACTGCTGAAGATATTGATCGAGCATCCGGCGTTATTGTGGCAGCAGATAAAAAAGTTGAAATGAACCGTTTTGATGGTAAAAAGTTGATTAATCGTCCCGTTAGTGACGGTATTAGAAAGCCCGAAGAATTAATTGAAATGGCTTTAAGTGGAAAAGCACCAATTTATCATGGTGATGGTTCTGGTAGTTCTGAGGACGAAGCTAGTGATAATGGTACAGTTGGCCAACGTATTTATAAAGACTTAATGAATGGTGTTTCTCATATGCTGCCATTTGTAATCGGTGGCGGAATCATGATTGCGCTATCCTTTATGATTGACCAATTTATAGGTGTGCCAAATTCTGAATTAGCTAACTTAGGGAATTACAATCAAGCAGCAAGTATGTTCAATCAAATCGGTGGTGCAGCTTTTGGTTTTATGCTACCCGTACTAGCTGGTTTCAT
Organism: Enterococcus sp. AZ071; assembly: GCF_050499065.1. Taxonomy (NCBI): domain Bacteria; kingdom Bacillati; phylum Bacillota; class Bacilli; order Lactobacillales; family Enterococcaceae; genus Enterococcus; species Enterococcus sp. AZ071. The sequence continues at coordinate 703,179 of NZ_JBIPAS010000001.1, read as the reverse complement.
TGCTTCAAGCATCTCAGATCGTCCAGGTTTAATCGCAGGTTTTGCTGCCGGTGCATTGGCTAACACTGGAGGTGCTGGCTTTTTAGGAGCATTAATTGGCGGTTTCTTAGCTGGCTATGTTATTGTCTTGTTGCGTAAAGTATTTAGCGGTTTACCAAAATCATTGGACGGTATCAAATCTATTCTGTTCTATCCATTCTTTGGCTTGTTAATTACAGGTTTTTTGATGTTATTGATTAATATCCCAATGAAAGCAATTAATGATGGATTAAATGGTTTCTTGACTGGTTTGGGCGGATCAAATGCAATTCTTCTAGGTGCACTTCTTGGTGGTATGATGGCAATTGATTTAGGTGGTCCAATAAATAAAGCAGCTTATGTTTTTGGTACTGCAACCCTAGCTACTACTGTGGCAACTGGTGGTTCAATCGTTATGGCTGCAGTTATGGCTGGCGGTATGGTTCCTCCATTAGCAATTTTCGTGGCAACTCGTCTCTTCAAAAATAAATTTGAAAAGAGTCAAGTTGATGCTGGTTTAACCAATATTGTCATGGGACTGTCCTTCGTTACAGAGGGAGCAATTCCATTTGCAGCTGCAGACCCTATCCGCGTAATTCCAAGCTTCGTTGTTGGATCTGCAGTAGCGGGTGGTTTAGTAGGAGCATTCAGCATCAAATTATTAGCTCCTCACGGCGGTATTTTTGTAGCTTTATTAGTTAGTAATCCAGTTATGTATCTAGTGTTTATTCTTATTGGCGCTATTATCTCTGGTGTTATCTACGGGTTAATAAAAAAACCGGTTGAACAACAATAATACAAAAAAGGAATCAGAAATTCTGATTCCTTTTTTTCTGTTTAAATTAGTTTCTACGTTCGTTTCTTCTAACTTTGATAGGCTGCAGCTTTGGCTGAACAAAGTAGGCTGTTATTACTACAACAAATAGCAACGTAATATAGACTGTTTTAGCCATAAAAGAAGGTAACGCAACTATTGATAATACTACTACAAACATTAATCCAACCCTTTTTATCATTTGACTCATCGTCTTCCCCTCCTATCAGGTCTGAAGCATATTGATTTGTCCATTTCTAGAGATTGATCTTTGATCCGCAAACACAACCATCAATCGATTTTTCCCTTTTTCTAAGGATAGCTGAATAGTGTCATTTTCTTGGCTAAGTTGTTGCACAGTTATATCTTTCAATTTTTGCTTTAATCCGTCCACTGGAAAATCCTTAAAAGCGCTATCTGGAATAAAAAATTGTAAAATTGTAGTGTAATCTTGATAGCGTGTATCGGAAAGTTCTAACTCAATCGCATCTCTTATATAATACTCATAAGCCGCTAAACCTTGATCTAAAGTTCTTTCTGGATAAAGGATATGATAATTCATCATCTTCTCTTCCTCATCATCAATCCAAGGAAAATAGGCTAAGGCATTCAAGGCACCTTTCATGCGATGTACTCGGTACTGATCATTAATAAAATCATAGGTCCGAGTAACAAAATAGGAAGCCTTATTTTTTTCAGCAGGTTGAAATTGTTCATTCTGATATTGTACAGTCTGAACAACAGTGTCCTCAAAAGCGAATTCAATGTAAGGTTGTTTCAACAAGCCAACGCCATTTGTAAAGGACAACTGTGGAACCCCTAATTGATTCCTAAATAGTCGTTGAAATCTTAAATTTGCTGGTTCTTCCCACTGAAAAGGATTTTTGTATAACTCGATTTCTACACCAGTGCCTACTTCAACAACTCGTTCAACTTGTTGAATCTCTAACAACAACTGTTTGGGAAATAACTGCTTGTAAGCCTCTCCGAAGAACATTTGCCAACAAGAGGTTAAACAATACCCTGTATGAAAAACGTCGTAGCCAGGAAAACTGTTACAGTCTACAATGATTTCTCCATTAATCCCACGCATTTTAGGAAGCGTTTGCGTTTTTTCTGCACTTTCAAAGCGTCTCCGCTTTTCAATTTCGCTAGTATTGTGGTACAAATATTCATCGTAAGAACGAATACAAGCAAAGAAACCATATGTTTCTAAGCGTTGTTTCAAATAATCGCGATAGACAGGCTGCCAATGATAATAAGTAGATTCATTTAACAAGCTTTTCTCAAATACGGTATTCCCAAGCACATGAATGGTTGATTCTTCATCCCCCTTTTTCACCTGTAACCACTTGTCATCGTTTGAAGAAAGTTTATCAATAATTTGTTCCATTATTGGTAAATCAAATACTTCTTCTGCACCGTTAATTGACATTTCATCAGGTTCAAACAACAGGCGCGCCATTATTAACCAATCTTTAACGGCTTTATTTGCTGCAGCTCCATCTAACTTCTGTAACTGACTCACACTATATAACTGACGTTCCCCCATCGCTCTCACTCCTATCTATATTTCAATTATACCGTACTGATGTAAAAATACATAAATAATTGTTTGCTCCGTTTGTAATCTTCTACAAACGTGCTAAACTATGAAGATGGAGGTGAATTAACATGGGCTTAAAATTTGAACGCTCTGATGATCTAGATAAATTATTTGAAGAATTTGCTGTAGATCCTGACAAAAAAAAGGATATTCAAGAAAATAAAGATATTGAAAAATTCCTTAAACCAAAAGACGACAAAAAGAAAGACGAGCAATCCTAAATCAGCTCGTCTTTCATTTTGTTCTCAATAGCCCGCCAGGCATCTTCTTTTCCCATCTTTGTTTCTGAAGAAAACATAATAAAATCATCGTTTGGATCGAAATCCAAAGCCTTCTTAATCACACTCACATGCTTATTCCATTTTCCACGAGGGATTTTGTCCGCTTTAGTAGCAACAAGAATAACCGGAATCTTGTAATATTTCAAAAACTCATACATTTGAATATCTTCTTTACTAGGCTCATGTCGCATGTCCACTAATGAAACAACTGCTCTTAGTTGCTTACGCGAAGTAATATACGTCTCAATCATTTCGCCCCATTTTGCACGCTCCGTTTTGGATACTTTTGCATATCCATAACCAGGGACATCAACAAAGTGCAAACAATTCTCAATTAAATAGAAATTCAATGTTTGGGTTTTCCCTGGTTTTCCTGAAATTCGAGCCAGATTTTTTCGGTCAATTAAAGTATTAATAAATGAAGATTTCCCAACATTTGATCGTCCTGCCAAAGCAATTTCTGGAAGATTTGTCTCAGGATACTGTTTTGGTGAAACAGCACTAATGACAATTTCCGCCTGATGAACTTTCATTTTTTTCTCCCCTCTAAAAAAGAGCCACAATAAATTGCGGCTCACTTCTTTATTATCCAGCTTTTTTCTCATCTAGATATACAATCACTGGTTTCCCTGTACCTTCAACTGAATCCTCGGTTATAATGACTTTTTGAATAGTATCATCCGAAGGAATATCAAACATTACGTCCATCATAATATCTTCAATAATCGAACGCAATCCACGTGCTCCCGTATTACGGGAAATAGCCTTATTGGCAATTGCTTTCAGTGCACCATCTTCAAATTCTAATTCTGCTTCATCGTAAGAGAGAAGTTTTTGGTATTGTTTAACCAAAGCATTCTTTGGTTCGGTTAAAATACGGACCAAATCATCAGTAGTCAATTTTTCTAGTGCAGTTGTTACTGGCAAACGACCAATAAATTCAGGGATTAGCCCAAATTTTAATAAATCTTCTGGGATAATTTGCTGCATCACACTAGCGTTATCATCAATTTTCTTATTGTTGGTACCAAAACCAATTGTCTTTTCACCTAACCGATTTTTAACGATAGTCTCAATGCCATCGAAAGCTCCACCAACAATAAAAAGAATGTTAGTTGTATCGATTTGAATAAATTCTTGATGTGGATGCTTGCGTCCACCTTGTGGCGGCACACTAGCAACAGTACCCTCCAAAATTTTAAGCAAGGCTTGTTGTACACCTTCACCAGAAACATCTCTAGTGATCGAAACATTTTCGCTTTTACGAGTAATCTTGTCGATTTCATCGATATAGATAATCCCTTTTTCAGCACGCTCAACATTATAATCCGCAGACTGCAGCAATTTCAGCAGAATATTTTCAACGTCTTCCCCAACGTATCCTGCTTCTGTTAAGCTCGTTGCATCAGCAATCGCAAATGGTACATTTAATGTCCGTGCTAAAGTTTGGGCTAGGAATGTTTTACCAGATCCAGTTGGTCCGATTAAACAGATGTTACTCTTTTGCAATTCAATTTCGTCCACCTCTTCGGCTTCCGTATTGACACGCTTGTAATGATTATATACAGCCACAGACAATGCACGTTTAGCACGGTCTTGACCAATTACATATTCATTCAATACATCCAAGATTTCTTTGGGTTTTGGAACGTCGATGAATTCACGTATTGCTTCTTCGTGAAATTCTTCATCAATGATCTCTTTACAAAGATCAATACATTCGTTACAAATGTATACGCCAGGCCCCGCAACTATCTTTTTAACTTCTTCTTGGGTTTTTCCGCAAAAAGAACAGCGAACTGTATCCCCTGCGCCAGTGCTCTCATACATGGCTTTCACCTCTTGATTCATTTCCTACAAGTGTTTCCACGATTGCAGTCTTTATCTATAATACCATATTCATTGAAAAACACAAAGATAGCAAGTGAATTTAGTTGTTTTTTAAAGAAAAAAGAAGCTCTCAAAAGAGAACTTCTCATCAAAGTTATTTACCGTACCATGCAAGTCCTTCATAACGCCAACCCAATCGCACTAAATTATTTTTTTCGTTCACATTCATTGTATAATGATGAGATCCCGCTTTAGCATTTGGATTATACAGCCTTAACAAAGTAATGTTCCCACCCGAATACCATGAAATACCTTCATAACGCCAGCCTAATCTTACCAAATTCTCTTTTTCATGAAAATTCAACGTGTAGTGATGATCTCCGGCATTGGGATTATATAGTCGATAGACTGGTGCTCCCGATGTTGGGGCATTCCAGCCAATACCTTCATAACGCCAGCCTTTTGACACTAATATATCTTTCTCAATACCATTTTGTGTATAGAAGTGCTCAGAACTGTTTGGATTGTACAAACGATGCATCGCGACAGTATCGGAAGCTTGAGGGTTGATGAACGCTCCAGTGTAATCAGCGGAAATATCAAAGTTGCCACCTACATTAGGGAAGCGCAGTTGTGAATTCCATTGCCAAGCTCCGTACTGCGTATACAAATTATTTTGAGACAGATTATATGGATAAGCGGCTACCCAAATATTTTTATTTCCTAAAACACCTGTATTAATTCGACCACCTGTAATCCAATGTAGCCCCACATAGTGACGAACATTTGCAAATCCATGTTGATTTAATCGAGAACCGAATGCTCTGGAATTTGACGTATGATCGCCTTTTCCTGCAATACTGGGATCCTCAATATCATTAACCATAACAGTTTCCTTCGCTAATCCCAGAGAATTAGCTGATGTTGCAAAATAGTTGGCTTCGGCAATCGCCTGAGCATCTGTAGTAAATTCGCTATAATGATAAGCTGAAACCTTAAGACCAGCAGCTCTTGCATTATTAATCTGAGAAGCAGCCAGCGGGTTTTTATACCAAGTGCCTTGAGTCAATTTAACTACCACGCCAGTAACACCATATTTCTTCATGCCTTGATAAGCCTCGACGGAAATAGTCCCATTATGCGAAGAAACATCAATAAAACTTTTAGTCGGTGTATTATTATTTGTTGCTTGAACTACTGGAATGGAAGTAGCAGCTCTCGCGGCTCTAAAAAGCGATGGTGCATCAGAACGCCCACTGGGTAAATAAAATGTTCCCTCTTCAGTAGTGATTTCCGATGGATTTATGTCCTCTTCATCCTGATTAGGTTCTTCTTGAGACTCACTCTCTTCTGAAGGCTTCACTTCTTCCAAACTATTAGCAATCTCAGAAGACGAATCAGAAGATTGTATTACCTCCGTAGTTTCTGATGTCTGAACCTCAACCGAGTTTTCTGCAGTACTAGTAATCGTATTTCCACTAGAATTAGTTTTTGATACATCCTCAGCAAAAGCATTTGATGTTATATTCAGACAAAAAACAGCTAACAGACTCATACCTAAAATTTTTTTCTTCATTCTTTCTCTCCTTTTTTATTAAGATTTTCTCTTCTTCATTTTAACAAATATGACTGAAAATTTGAAGTTATATTATTGGTTTTTTGTTTTTTTATTTTGGAGTACATTTTAATCATCGTTATATAAAAAGAACTTCACCGCTTAAGAGCGGCGAAGTTCTAAGGAAAAATTATTTTTCAATAGCTGTTCCAGTAACTAATTCAACAGCTTGTTTCATTTTAATGTCGTGTTCCAACATATCTTCTGTAAGAACTTTACGGATTTGGTCTTCTGGCATTTGGTACATTTCTGCTAATTGTTTTACTTCATTTTCAACATCTTCGTCTGAAACTTCAATGTTTTCTGCCTCAACAATTGCTTCCATGACAAGATTCGTTTTTACTCGGCCTTCAGCTTCACCTTCGAATTGAGTGTGCAAATCAGCCTCAGTAGATCCTGTTAATTGATAGTACATTTCTGGAGAAATTCCTTGGCGTTGCATATTGTTTAAAAATTCATCCATTGAACGGTGTACTTCATCGTGAATCATTACGTGAGGAAGATCTGTAATTTCAGCATTGTCTACTGCTTGTTTAATTGCAGCCTCATCTTTGGCTTCTTTCGCTGCTTGTTCACGTTGGTCAAGCAATTCTTTGCGGTATTTCTCTTTCAGTTCATCTAACGATTCAACTTCATCGTCAATATCTTTAGCAAACTCATCATCTAGTTCCGGTAATTCCTTCGCTTTTACTTCATGAATTTTTACTTTAAAGACTGCTTCTTTTCCAGCTAAGTCATCTGCTTGATATTCTTCTGGAAAAGTAACTATTACGTCAAACTCGTCCCCAGCTTTATGACCTGCTACTTGATCTTCAAATCCCGGAATAAATGAACCCGAACCTAATTCAAGAGAATAGTTTTCACCTTTCCCGCCTTCGAACGCTTCATCGTTAACGAAACCTTCAAAATCAATTATAGCTGTATCACCAGTTTCAGCAGCTTCATCTTCTTTGATTACTAATTCTGCTTGAGTTTCTTGGTCACGTTTTAAACGATTTTCAACATCTTCATCTGAAACTTCTACTGTTTGCTTTGGAACTTCTAGGTCTTTATATTTACCTAGTTTAACTTCAGGTTTTACAGTAACTTCTGCTTTGATTACCCAGTCTTTACCTTTTTCCATCGTATCAACATCGATTTTTGGTTGAGATACAGGCTCGATGTCTGCTTCCTTAACAGCAGCTTCATAGGCTTCTGGCAAGACAACATTTAAAGCATCTTCATATAAAGCTTCTTCGCCGTACATACGGTTAAATACCTGACGAGAAATTTTACCTTTACGGAAACCAGGTACTGATAAATCCTTTTTCACTTTGTTAAATGCACTCGTCAATCCTTTTTGAATAACTTCTTGATCGATTGAGAATGTTAATACACCTTCATTGGTGCTTGTTTTTTCAAAAGTTGCTGTCAAGTTTGTTCCCTCCGAATACTAAAATACTTGCTATTTGCATACTACTAAATAGTACACTAATGGTTATCAATTGTAAATATAAAGCTATGATTCTGCACACTTTATCCTTCATAAAACCCATTTAATTCTTTCTTGATTTTCTGCCTGATCGATTCGACTTTCTGATCTAACGACAATTCTTTTTGAAGGTATTCTGAAAGATAGCTATTTACCCAAAAATCACTTTTATCATAAAGTTGATGCAATGGGTATAGAAGTGCCATCTCCAACTCTACTTCCTCTTGTAAATTAGCTAATAATACAGGATCTTGGTTTTCTAAAAAATCGGTCAGTTTCTCCAAAATAGTTCGTTTCAGTGTGCTGTCATTTGAAGTTCCTATTTCATATGGATAAAGACTATGTTTGTAACCGTCAACGGCTAAAATAGAAACAATATCCTTGGTGCCCAACTTCACCAACTCTTCAAATAAAAAGTTTCGAACTAAAGGAGAAACCTGAGTATTTACCAATATTTTTTTTGACGTATCCAACAAATCTTTTTGTGGAAGTTCTTTGAATTTTTGAGCAGTTTGCAGTTGGTATACCTTTGGAAGCTTTGGCAGTTCCTCTAGTTCTTTCTTTATTTCTCTTATCAAACTTCGTTGCGTGTGCTGATAGAAGGCTTCTTGCATCTCTAACAAATCCGTAAAACTTTGAACCTTTTCTTTCTTTAATTTACCTTGCTTCTGTATTTCCCAAATTAATTTCCGAGCATCTAAAAAATTTTTTTGCATTAAAAGATTCTGCAGGTATAATTCCGCACGACTTTCTTCCTCTAAATAAAATTTGGGAAGCTCCTCTATATATGAAAGGCTTTTTGAATATTCACCTAACTCAAATGCCGTGCTTGATATCATCCAATTGACAATTGGATCGTGTTCTATTTGGTAAGCTGCTTCTAGTTGAATTAAACCTTCAGCCAAATGGTGCTCCACTAGTGCTTCTTGTCCTTTTCGTAAATAGTTCTCATAGTTTCCAGGAAAATCAATACTGCTCATGATAGTTTAGTGCTCCTTCGTGTTCTGCAGCTTTCAGCATATTTAGAGTAACCACACTAGTTTCAGTAAATAAATCTCCTAAATGCTGTTTATTCGGAGTAAAAATAGCAACCAGGTAGCCTAATGAGAATAGCGTGTTCTTTAGAATAAACCGACAGGCGCCTTCACGAACCAGTACAGTTGACCAACTCAGTTTTTCCTCACTAAAACAAATTACTTGAATACCAAAAATCATCTTGCCAAGTGTTTGTCCATTATTTAATTTAGTTAGTAAAACAAAGTATGCCAGATATACAACTAAAGAAAGTATGCCATAAACCGAAAACAGCTGACTAGTTCTTTCTAATCCTAGTAGGTTAAAAGGCCCACCTATTATAATGGTAGTAAGAGCGGTAATGCACAGGTTATCAACTAAATAAGCAAAGAAGCGAATCCAAAAACCTGCATAAAAGTAATTAGGGTAACGATGCTCATTTGTTTTAGATGAATTACTTTTCAGCGTGGCATTTTCCTCTTGGTTACCAACCAGTGGTGATACTGCTGGACGTCCTAATTCTTCATTTGCCATTTTTTACTCCCCTCCATAAAGATACATGGCCTTGGGTGATTGCGGTGTACCCACCTGTTCAATAATGTTAGCAATTTGTTGTTCTTGAGTAGGTTTTAAATTCTGGATTTCAGCCATTTGATTGCCTAACCAACTATTAATAAAGTCGGTATTGCCCTCACTATACTCAATTACTTGTGCATCAGATAAGCCTTTATCAGCTTTTAAAGCCTCCATAGCATCTTCAGGATAACCAATTGCGTCAATTAAACCATTATCTAAAGCTTGAGCACCATCATAGATTCGGCCATCGGCTAACTCCTTCACTCGTTCTTCTTTCATATCTCTGCCTTCAGAAACAACTTTCACGAAACGACCGTAGCTGCTGTCGATATAAGATTGTAGCACTTCACGATCTTGTTCAGTTTGTGGCCTTGAACTAGAACCGATATCTTTTAACGCACCACTCTTAACCGTAGCATCAGTAATTCCCAATTTCTCCATCAAACCAGAATAATTGGTGTTAGACATAATAACACCAATTGAACCAGTAACAGTATCCTCGCTTGCAAAGATTTTTTCAGCATTTGCCGATACATAATAACCACCGCTAGCTGCTTGATTTTCCATTGAAACGTATACTGGTATCTCTTCTTCGATTTTCTTAAGTTCTTTAGTAATTTCAGCTGTTTCATAAACGGCACCACCTGGTGTGTTTACAACTAAAAGAACGCCTTGAACAGTCGGGTCGTTTTTGACCAGTTCAAGCTGCTGCATAAAAGCTTCATGATTGTAGCCGGTACTTGAAAATATACTACTAGGTCCAGTGTTCAATATAGTACCTTCAATCGTCAATTTAGCAATTTTCTGGGTACTGTTACCCGGTTCTACCACAATTTCCTGAGGCTCACCATTTCCGTAAAGCAGTTCATTTATTTGCCCCATACTTTCTTTTGTTTCTCTAATTCTAGTTACACTGGATGTAATTGCTGAGAAAATCAGTAAAAAAAAGGCGATTCCCACAGCTGCCCAACGACGTTTATTCATTTCTCTCCCACTTCCTATTTTGCTTGTTAGTACAAATTGCGAATAATTAACACTTTCTCAATTGGACCAGTTGCTTTCATTTTTTCAGCTTTTTCAAGCAATGAATATCCCTGGAAAATCTCATGATTTAACGGATCCTCAATTTGAAAAATTTTCGCTTCTTCAATACTTAACGCATTAGGAGCGATTTCCTGAATACTGTCCCACCCTGTATCTAAAAAGATTTTCGTATCTTCAGTCACTGCTTTTTGTTTTTCTAGTTCAGCTAAAAACCTGCGTAATTGTCCAACAGTTAAATTTTCTACTTGCTGCATACTCTGCCTCCTTTTTTTCTATATTCTACCTTATTAGCCGAAAATATGAAAATTATGCACGATCTAACCACCCATCTGACCTGTACCATTTAACACTAAAGATTAGACCAATTTATTTAATTTAGTCTACAGGTTGACTTAGTCTCTAATTTATATTATATTAATCAGTGTTTCCGTTAGCAATACCAAAAATCATTATTGAGTAGACCAATAATGATAGCGCCAGGTCTCTAAGAGATGACGAGGAAGAAGCTCATCGAAATATTCGGCGGATGGCTTCAGGGTGACCACGCTCTACAGATAGTTTTAAAACATTTCTGAGAAGGAAAAACAGAGAAACTGTCACGTGGTACGGGAGCAGATAATGAAAAGAAAGTAGGAAAAGTCATTATGTGTGGAATTGTAGGAATTGTAGGAAATGAGCAAGCAGCAAATATTTTATTAAATGGATTGGAAAAATTAGAATATCGGGGATATGACTCAGCAGGCATTTTTGTTGCTGATGATCACAATGATTTCTTAGTCAAATCACAAGGACGTATTAAGAAATTGGCGGACAAAATGACTAATGATGTTCATGGTACTATTGGGATTGGCCACACAAGATGGGCCACTCATGGAGAGCCTAGTGAGCAAAACGCTCATCCGCATACTTCTGAAACAGGACGTTTTGTTTTAGTTCATAACGGAGTAATAGAAAACTACGATGAATTAAAAGAAAGTTTTTTATTAGATGATGCCTTCTATGGCGAAACAGACACCGAGATTGCTGTTCATTTAGTCGAATACTTTGTAAATCAAGGCTTAGAAACAAAGGAAGCTTTCAGAAAAGCTTTGCAAGAAATTCATGGTTCTTATGCTTTCGGATTGATTGACAAGGAAAACCGCGATCTTATTTACGTTGCTAAAAATAAGAGTCCATTATTAGTTGGATTAGGTGACGGATTTAACGTAATTTGCAGTGATGCAATGGCTATGTTGGAACAAACCAATCGATTTGTCGAAATTAACGATGGCGAAATGGTAATTGTTGCAAAGGATCTTGTACAAATTGAAAATCAAGATGGCGAACAAATTGAACGCGCTCCGTACGAAGCAAAAATTGATCTATCAGACATGGAAAAAGGAACCTATCCATATTACATGTTAAAAGAAATTGACGAACAACCTGCTACAATGCGCCGAATCATTAGTGAATATACTGATAATGCTGGAAATGTTGTTATTGAAGACGAACTGTTAGAAAAATTACTAGATAGTGACCGAATTTATATTATTGCTTGTGGTACTAGCTATCATGCTGGCCTAGCTAGTAAGCAAGTCCTAGAAAATCTTGCACACATTCCAGTTGAAGCTCATTTATCAAGTGAGTTTGGCTATAATATGCCCTTGCTTTCAGAAAAACCATTTTTTATTTTCTTAACCCAAAGTGGTGAAACTGCGGACAGTCGCCAGGTATTGGTTAAAACAAATGAACTGAATTATCCTTCATTAACCATTACTAATGTTGCTGGATCAACTCTTTCACGTGAAGCAAGCTACACAATGTTGTTGCATGCCGGTCCGGAAATAGCAGTTGCTTCGACTAAAGCCTATACCGCCCAAATCGCAGCATTGACTGTATTAGCTAAAGCTGTTGGGGAAGCAAAGCAAGTAACATCTGCTAAAGAATTTGATTTTGTTAAAGAACTAGGAATTGCTGCGAATGCAATGGATGCAATGATAAGCGAAAAGGATTTAATCAGTCAGCTAGCCATTGATTACCTGAGTGACACTCGTAACGCCTTCTATATTGGTCGAAGTGAGGACTACTATGTAGCAATGGAAGTGGCTTTAAAACTCAAAGAGATTTCTTACATTCAAGCGGAAGGCTTTGCTGCTGGTGAATTGAAACATGGTACAATCGCTCTAGTTGAAGAAGGTACACCAGTAATTGGTATAATTACTGACGAGATTACTGCAGCTCATACTCGTGGAAACTTGCGTGAGGTAGAAAGTCGCGGCGCTCATACTTTTATCATTGTTTCGGAAGAACTAAGCAAGGATGGCGACCAAATTATTTTACCAATTGTACACCACTTCTTACGTCCTTTGGTTTCAGTAATTCCAGGACAATTGATTGCTTACTTTGCTACTTTGGAACGTGGGTATGATGTTGATAAACCACGTAACTTGGCAAAATCAGTTACAGTTGAATAAAAATTCTAGAAAGATCAGCTTGCTGGTCTTTCTTTTTTACAATAAAAAGCTGCATTCATAAAATACAGAATGCAGCATACATTTTTTTAATCTAGTCCAATTTCCTGGCGAACAACAGTAGCAATTTTCTCAACGTAATACTCTACTTTCTCATGTGTGGGTGCCTCAGCCATGATCCGTAATAAAGGTTCTGTGCCAGAAGGTCGAACCAAAATACGACCTTCACCACCCATTTCAGCTTCGGCTTCATCAATTACTGCTTTAATAGCAGGTACATCCATAGCCCCGTACTTATTACTTACTCGAATATTTACCAGTTTTTGCGGGTAAATAGTTACTTCTCCAGCTAATTCAGATAGCTTTTTACCAGTTTGTTTCATAATATTTAATAATTGGATACCTGTCAACATACCGTCTCCAGTAGTATTGTAATCTAGGAATAGAACATGCCCAGACTGTTCACCCCCAAGATTGTAGTCATTTTTACGCATTTCTTCAACTACATAACGATCACCAACTTGAGTGATTACGTCCTTAAGCCCCATATCCTCCACTGCTTTATGAAACCCAAGATTACTCATAACTGTAGTTACAACAGTATCTTTTTTCAAACGTTTGCGCTCTGCTAAGTATTTAGCACAGATAAACATAATTTGGTCGCCATCAATAATATTACCTTGTTCGTCTACAGCGATAACCCGGTCACCGTCACCATCAAATGCTAAGCCAGCATCTGCTTTTTTCTCGACCACAAGCTCAGCTAACTTTTCAGGATGTGTAGAACCTACTCCATCGTTAATATTCAAACCGTTTGGAGATGTTCCCATAGTGTAGAAGTCTGTTTCCAAATCTGCAAATAATCGATTCACGCTAGTTGAAGTAGCACCATTAGCAGCATCAATACATACGGTTATACCTGATAGGTCACCAGGTATAGTTTGAACTAAAAATTGTGAGTATTTTAAAAGTCCTTCATGGAACTCATCTAGCGATCCCAAACCTTCTGCAGAAGGACGTGGTAGTTTATCTTCATCAGATTCTAACAACGCTTCAATTTCTGCTTCTTGATCATCGACTAATTTAAAGCCGTCACACCCAAAGAATTTGATTCCATTGTCTTCAGCGGGATTATGGGAAGCAGAAATCATTACTCCAGCAGAAGCTTTTTGTAATTTTGTAAGGTAAGCTACACCAGGTGTTGAAATTACACCTAGTTGGAATACCTCGATTCCTACAGAAAGTAATCCCGCAATTAGAGCTGCCTCTAACATCTCTCCTGAAATACGCGTGTCACGGCCTACCAAAACTCTTGGCCGTGTTTCCCGTTCTTCGTGCTGACTTAAAACGTACCCACCATATCTCCCTAACTTAAATGCTAACTCTGGCGTTAACTCCTTATTGGCAATCCCGCGGACGCCGTCTGTTCCAAAATATTTACCCATGATTCAAAATTTCCCTTCTTCATCTTCTAATTTGTTGAAGCGGTTGTCGATTCACTGTTCGTAGTTGTTTCTTCAGTCGTAATTGAAGTGGTTGTACCCTTAGTAGTACTCGAAGTGGTTTGACTAGTAGTTGTACTAGACCCTTTTGAACTACTTGAATCAGAGCTACGAAAAACTGGTGTGATTCTAGCAGTCGTAGCCACAGGATTAATTTTTATTCCATTATCGATTGGAATATCTAGTTGTCGGCTAACTGGTTCTGTAATGTTTGAAATATTCACTGGTACTTCAATTGTATCAATCCCATCAATTGTTGCGCTAGTGCCACGAATAGTAGCTAGCGTTTGATCAAGCTCAATATTATATCGCTGAACGTTTGCTGGCACAGTCCCTTCTTGCTTAGGTTCTAGTGCAACTTGTTTGCTTGATCGTTCTACCTTAAAAGAAACCGTTACTGTTTGCGGATTTGCTTGAATAGGCAAAGCCTCTCCATTAGCATTCAGTGCTTGGACCTGAGTTCTTACAGTGTCTTCTTCTCCGACTAATTGAGTTGCATCAACACTTGCGATCACTTGGCTAATCTGCTGCATCGTCTCTTCACCAGTAGTTATTTCTATCATACTAGGATCAGTAGCCAAGCTATCCACTTGTATCCCATTTTCCTCAACTCCATTACTTACAACTGGTGTAACCTCAAAAGATTTTGTTTCCTTTTTCTCGATCGTAACCGAAATTGTCTGCGGCTCCATAGAAGCATAAATAGAACTCTGTAAATTACGCGTTTGCAATTTCACTTCATGTGTACCTGTACTTAACCCATTAAGATCTGCTACAACACTAAATGTCCGAGTATCTTCATCAGCCTCTCGATCTAATTGTATTCGATTCGCACTGCTTAATCTTACGGAGACAGTTGTATCAAAGCCATGAACAAAATATTCATCTGAATCGTACTCTAAGGTTACTGGTACATTTTGTAAAGCTTCTTGATAGGTGGAATTTGATGAAAAAAATTGACTAACATTCTGGCTGTTGACATTAAAAAACAGCATCAAGCTAAACAGCAAAGAAATCAATAGATAGGGCAAATTAGATTTTTTAAATTTTATCATCATCTATTATTTGCCTCCTTTGCTGACACCGTCAATAAAGGCTTGTAATAGATTTTTTTTACCACGGTCTTTTTCGTCAGAAATCAATTCTCTACGCAGGATAGCTAAGTATTCTTCCTGGTTCAAATCATGTAAAAAGTCCGTATTGAAGGTTAAACTAACTCCGCCCGTCTCTTCAGAAACTATGATAGTCAGCGCATCGCTAACTTCACTAATACCAACAGCCGCACGATGGCGTGTACCAAATTCTTTTGGTATCAACATACTGTCTGACAATGGCAAATAAGCTGAAGCTACTGCCAATTTACCTTTTTTTACAATTACTGCACCGTCATGCAGCGGCGTATTTGGGATAAAAATATTGATCAGCAATTCTCCAGTAATGTCAGCATCTAACGGAATCCCGGTTTCAATATATTCATCTAAACCAGTGTTGCGCTGAATAGTGATTAGCGCACCTATTTTCCGTCGAGACATATATTGGATCGCCTTATCAAACGCCAAAATCATCTTCTCATCTTCGTGCTCTTCTTTTTTAGTAGGCTTAAAAATTGAGCTTCTTCCTAAGTGTTCCAATCCTCTGCGAACCTCTGGTTGAAAAATAACTACTCCAGCAATAACCCCATAGGTAATTATTTGATTCATCAACCAAGATAAAGTATGCAGACCTGTATATTCTGCTAAAATACGAATCCCAATAAATACTGCGACACCCTTAATAAGTTGTACCGCTTTGGTTCCTCGAACTAGCTGAAACAGTTTATAAATTAGAAACCAGACAACAACAATATCTAAAAGATTCGCGATAATGTCCCAAGTTGAAAGATTCTCAGAAAAGAAGCTCAGCCAATAATCCGAATTAAATAACTCGCTTAAACGACTAGGCATAGGCAACCTCTCTTTCTATACAGTTTCCCTACAATTATACCATAAGAGTAGAAAAAAATAGATAAGGCTTAACCGTTTCATTAAGAAGAAAAAAGAGTCTCAGAACAACTTGTTCTGAGAGCTCCCCAAAATTACTATTTATCTTGACGCTTTTCCGCACGTGCAGCTCTTCTCGCTGCACGACGAGCTTCTGCCTCCGGATCAGTTTTTCTTTCCCGTCGTTCCCGCTTTAGTTCTTCTGAAGTTTTTTCATTGGTTCCTTCAATTTTTGCTCGTAGCTTTTCTTCTTGACCAGCAATTCTAGCGTAATTAAAGAAACGAGTCTTAGCATCCTCTACCGTCTTCTCATACAAATGTTCAGCGAATTTTGGTTGAACAGATTGAAGTGCAGAGAAGCGAACTTGATTTTTCATAAAATCAATCATTTGCTCGAAGTTTGGTCGTTTGAAATCCAAGGACATTGGATTCCTATTTGCTTCTTTTGCAAGTGGATTGTAACGATACAGTGACCAGTAGCCAGAATTTACAGCATCCTTTGCTTCTTGAAGACTCTTGCTCATACCACCACGCAAGCCATGATTGATACATGGTGTGTAAGCAATAATCAATGAAGGCCCTGGGAATTTTTCTGCTTCTTCAAAAGCTTTAATTGTTTGTTTTTGATTAGCACCAGAAGCTATCTGAGCAACGTAAACATTGCCATAAGTCATCGCAATCATTCCCAGATCTTTTTTCGATGCATATTTCCCGTTGGCTGAAAACTTAGCAATGGCTGAAGCCGGAGTTGCCTTGGAGGTTTGTCCACCCGTGTTAGAATATACCTCATTATCCATAACTAAAATGTTTACATCTGCTCCGCTCGCTAGAACGTGATCGATCCCGCCAAAGCCGATATCATAAGCCCAGCCATCTCCGCCAAAAATCCATTGACTGGTTTTGACAAACAGATCATGATCCGCGTAAATACTTTCTAGACGGTCATTACCTGCTTTTTCTATTTCCAAAGCAGCCTTCAATTTTGCTGCTCGTTGCTGAGTTCCCTCAGAGTCATGTAAATGATTCATCCAGTCTTCCATTAAATCCTTCAGCTCTTCTGAAACTTCATTAAGAACTTGGGACATTCTGAAAGCTAGTTCTTGACGGCGCGTTTGATTGGCCAGCAGCATTCCATAACCAAATTCCGCATTGTCTTCAAATAGAGAGTTGGACCAAGCTGGTCCCTGTCCTTTTAGATTCGTAGTATACGGACTAACTGGTGCCGCTGCTCCCCAAATAGAAGAACACCCCGTAGCATTAGCAATCATCATCCGATCTCCATACATTTGAGTCAGCAGTTTTACGTAAGGCGTTTCTCCGCAACCAGCACAAGCACTTGAGAATTCCATCAGGGGTTGATTGAACTGGCTGCCTAACACAGAATTAGGTTTCACTGGATTTTCCTTTTGTTTCAATGTCATCGCAAATGCCCAGTTAAGAGCTTGTTCCTTTTGTTCTTGATAAGGCTTCATAACCAAGGCTTTTCCTTTAGCTGGGCAAGCTTCTACACATAAACCACAACCTGTACAATCTTCAATTGATACTTGAATTCGATATTTCAACCCATCAGCGCTGCGCATTTCCCGAACAATATATCCTTCCGGTGCTTCTTGCATTTCCTCATCATCGGCTAAGAATGGGCGAATTGCTGCATGAGGACACACAAATGAACACTCATTACACATAGTACAACGGTCGCTAATCCATTCCGGAACTTCTAAAGCCACACCACGTTTTTCATAGGTTGTTGTACCCACTGGAATTGTACCAGTAGTCATTCCATTTCTTACCAAAGTTCCTACTGTAAGACTGTCGCCCTCCAAAGCATTAACTGGCTCTAAAACTTCTTCAACGTAACGTGGAACAGCTGTCGGACGAACCTTTGCAGGAATTTCAGCATAATACCAGTCATCTGGAACTTTATATCGATGAAGCAACTCGATCGTGCGATCCATTGCCGCAATATTCTGTTCAACGATTTCAACAGATTTTCGACGATAATTTCGGTCTGCATCTTCCTTTAAAATATCTAAGACTTCCTCAAAAGGAATGATACCAGTCAATTTAAAGAAGGCTGTTTGCATGATTGTGTTAATTCGCTGGCCTAAACCAACTTCCATTGCCAATCTTGCAGCATTAATAGTGTAAAACTTGATATCATTTTCAGCAATAAAGCGTTTTAAGCGTGCCGGCAACAATTGATTGATTTGTTGATCATTCCAAGTAGTATTTAGCAGAAAAGTTCCTCCTGGCTTTAACCCTTTTAACAAATCATAATTATGAATATACGCAGGTGTATGACATGCAACAAAGTCAGCACTTTCCACTAAGTAGGTTGAACGAATCGGCGTATCTCCAAAGCGCAAATGAGAAACCGTCAGCCCACCAGATTTTTTCGAATCATAGTAAAAATAGCCTTGTACGTATTTATCCGTATTATCGCCAATAATTTTAATTGCGGATTTATTCGCTCCTACTGTTCCATCAGAGCCAAAACCCCAAAATTTTGCTTGGAACGTAGAAGAATTTGTTAAGTCTACCACTTCTTCAGTGTCTAATGATAAGTGAGTAACATCATCCACAATTCCAATAGTAAAACGGTTTTTTGCACTATTTTTTGGTTTCAACAATTCATTGTACACAGCAATAATTTGATCAGGAGTTACATCTTTTGAACCTAGTCCGTAACGGCCACCAATAATCATTGGACGAATATCAGCATCGTACATAACACTTTGTACATCTAATAGTAACGGTTCTCCATCAGCACCAGGCTCCTTAGAACGATCCAACACTGCGATACTTTTAACTGTTTTTGGCAATTTTTCTAACAAGTTTTTAACTGGGAAAGGACGATATAAATGAATATTTAGAAAACCAACTTTTCGACCTTTCGCATTTAGATAATCAACAGTTTGTTCAATGGTCTGTGCCACTGATCCCATGGTAATAATAACTTCTTCCGCATCCAGAGCCCCATAATAATTTACTAGGTCGTAATCCGTTCCACGTAATTCATTAATGGCTTTCATATATTTTTGTACAATTGCTGGCAGCTTTTGATAAAACTGATTCACTGTTTCTCTTTGTTGAAAGTGGATGTCCGAGTTCTGATTGGTACCACTGATTGTTGGGTGATTTGGATTCATGCTACGCTTACGAAATTCAGTAAGCTTTTCTTGATTAATCAACGGTGCAAGCTCTTCATAGTCCAATACTTCAATTTTTTGAATTTCATGACTGGTCCTAAACCCATCGAAAAAGTTCATGAATGGCACACTAGCTTCAATTGTTGCCAAATGAGCAATCGCTGAAAGATCCATAACCTCTTGTACACTGCTTTCCTGCAACATAGCAAAACCGGTTTGACGTGCTGCCATAACATCTCCATGATCACCAAAAATGTTAAGAGCATTCGTTGTAATCGCACGACTAGCTACATGGAAAACTGTTGGCAACAATTCACCAGCAATTTTGTACATATTGGGAATCATTAATAATAAGCCTTGAGAAGCAGTATAAGTTGTTGTCAAAGCCCCCGTTTTTAAAGCCCCATGAACAACACCAGCTGCTCCGGCTTCTGACTGCATTTCAGTTATATTAACAGGCTGACCAAAAATATTTTTCTTCCCCTGAGCCGCCCATTGATCAACAAGTTCAGCCATCGTTGAACTTGGCGTAATTGGATAAATTGCTGCCAATTCAGTAAATGCATAAGATATATATGCGGCAGCGGTGTTTCCATCCATTGTTTTTGTTTTTCGCATGCGTTTCCTCCTCGTAATAAGTATTCGCAACGGTTTTATTATAAACCAAGCACAGCTTTTTTTAAATGCTCGTTTTCCCTAATTTCAGTAAAAAAGAATTTATTTGTTTTGTATTCTTAGATTTTTCTTGTACACTAGTAGAAAAGGAGGAATTAATCCATGGATATCTCTGTAATTAAACCCGAGTTTGTAAATGATTGGAATGGTATCAAAATCGGTTCTGATCACGCTCCTAAAAGAATTATTGAATTTATGAACCTTCGCTGTCCGTTTTGTAAGCAATGGTTTGAAGAATCTCAAGAAATGTTGGCACAGGCGGTCACAGATGAAAAAGTGCAGCGTATTATAAAACTATTAGACAAGGACAAAGAAAGCCTTCAACGTGGAAATATCATGCATGAATATATCAGTAATGATCCGGCAGTAACTCTTCAACAAATTCAGCAGGTTTACTTGTCTCAAGATGATTGGAAAGAACTTAGCTTAGAACAAGTTGCTGACTACGCTGAAAAAATATTGCATCTTAAGCAACAACCTAATCAAAGCTTGCAACAAGAAATCCGCAATGAAGCAGAACAAGCAAATATTAAATTTGTACCAACCGTTTTAGTCGATGAGCATATTTTTGATGAGTCTGTTACAAGGGAGCAATTAAGAGAGTACCTATCGTTATAGTTGGATAGGTGTGCCACATGCTTCCTTTCATTGTCAAAAAAACGTTAGTGGAAAAGAGATAGCCTCTGAACCACTAGCGTTTTTACATACTTCTCTTTTTCAATTCTTCTGCAAAGTCATTGATCTTACGAATCCGGTGATTAATCCCAGATTTTGAAATTCCACCAGATGGAATCATCTCACCTAACTCTTTTAAACTAACCTCTGGATGTTGAATTCGCAGCTCTGCTATCTCTTGTAATTTCTCCGGCAACGATTGAAGTCCAACTGTCGTTTCAATGAAATGAATGTTTTCAATTTGCTTTGAAGCGGCATCAATCGTCTTATTCATATTTGCGGTCTCACAATTCACCAATCGATTCACGGAATTTCGCATATCCCTGACAATACGAACATCTTCAAATTTTAACATCGAATTAGTTGCACCGATCAAAACTAAGAAATCTGCAATTTTTTCGGCACCTTTCAAATAGGTAATATAGCCATTACGGCGAGCCAAAGTTCGGGCATTTAAATCAAACTGATTTAGAAGATCACAAATATCCTGATTATGTTCTTCATATATCGAGGATATTTCCAAATGATAACGACTTGTTTCAGGGTTGTTAACCGACCCTGATGCCAAGAACGCCCCTCTTAAGTAAGCTCGAACTTTTTCGTCCTCAGATTTTAGTTCTTCTGAAATATGTGATTGAAACATCATGCCATCCATAATATTCAGATCTGTTAAAATGCTTTGCGTTTCTTGTTTCAAACGAACAATGTAAACATTGTTCTTCTTTAACTTCATTTTCCGGCGAACTAGTAACTCGCTACGTACACCGTAATTTTCCTTTAATAATGTAAAAAGTCGGCGTGCAATGGCAGCATTTTCCGTTTGCACATTTAACACAAACTGGTGGTTACTTAAACTAAGCGAGCCATTCATACGAATTAAGGCGGCTAACTCAGCTTTAGCTAATTCTTTTTGTACGGCCAATCCAGTGAGCTCTTTTTTTACTTCTGCCGCAAATGACATTATCTAAGCCCCCTATTAAATTTTAGCACCGAAAACAATTCGAAATAACTCATCCACTACTTTATCTCCATCATGAAAAACACCGCCGTCTCGTAGTTTCAAAAAATCTGTAGAAACAACTCGACATCCTTCTTCTCTTAGTCCGTTGAAATCATGGGTTACTTGAACTAAGTATTCATCATAGATTTCAGGATTCATGTAATCTTCTGGTACTTTTTCAGTATTGACTAAAACCGTATCAACAAAATTATCTGCTAAATGCTGATGAAGCACTTTTACGTGATCTGCATCGCTAAAGTGTTCGGTTTCACCTTTTTGAGTCATGATATTACAAATATAAACCACTTCCGCATTTGTTGTTCGGACGGCTTCGCCGATCTCACTAATCACTAAATTAGGTAAAATGCTTGTAAACAAGGACCCAGGTCCTAAAACCACCATATCAGCATCCTTGATTGTTTGAACAACTTTTCGGGCAGCATGTATATCATGGTCATTGTCATGTCCGGTAACATAAACCCTTTTAATAATTTTACGGTCTAACGCAATTTTCGATTCGCCTGCAACGGTAGTACCATCTTCAAATTCTGCGTGTAAAATTAGAGGCTTCTCAGAGGATGGAAAAACATGACCATCCACATGCATCATATGAGATAAGAGTTGGATTGCTTCATAAGTACTCCCTCGCATCTCAGAAAGGGCAGCAATTATCAGATTGCCTATCGTATGGTTTGCGAGAAACTTATCTTCTTCCCTAAATCGATATTGAAACAGATCTTCATACAATCTAGGCATATCTGATAATGCTGCTAGCACATTTCTTAAATCTCCTGGCGGTGCCATGTCGATTGAATTCCTTAATTCACCGCTGCTTCCACCATCATCTGCTACCGTAACAACTGCTGTAATATCCGCACTCTGGTTACGTAAACTTTTTAGTATGACCGGTAAACCAGTTCCGCCTCCAATCACAACAATTTTAGGTTTACGGATTCGATAGGTTTTCATTCTCATGAACGATTCACCGTCTCTTTCCGTTTGTCTTTATCGCGATGAGTGATATTGACTCGATAATCTAATTCTTTTAAAGCTTTACCAACCCGCTCGCTCAAAGCCACAGAGCGATGTTGACCACCGGTGCAACCAATAGCAATTGTTAACGAACTTTTACCTTCCTTAACATATCCAGGTAAGATATTTTTGAGTAAATGTACAAAGTCATTATAAAACTCTCCTGTCTCTGGAAAAGACATTACATAGTCATAAACTTCTTTGTCTAAACCAGTTTTAGGACGCAGTTCAGCAATATAATGAGGATTTGGTAAAAACCGTACATCCATCACAATATCTGCATCAATTGGCAACCCATATTTAAATCCAAATGAAAGCATTTCAATATGGAAACCAAGATCATCGGTTTGTTTGAACTCATGATTTATTTTTTCTCTCAATTGACGCGGTGCCAAATTTGTTGTGTCAATAACCAATGTTGCTCGTGTTTTTAAATCTTCTAAAATCGCACGTTCTTTTCGAATCCCCTCAGTCACTAATCCATCCATTGCCATTGGATGTGTCCTTCTAGTTTCTTTGTACCTGGAGACTAATTCTTCATCAGAAGCATCTAAAAACAGTAAACTAGTATCGATGAAACCTGTATTATCAATCTCGACTAGCATATTTTGAATCTCTTCAAAAAAAGCTCGTGAGCGTAAATCAACTACTAGTGCAATTTTTGTTACTTTTCCTGATTCGCGGATCAGTTCCCAAAACTTTGGAATTAATCCGGGAGGCATATTGTCTACGCAAAAATACCCCATATCTTCAAAACTTTGAATAGCTACAGTTTTACCTGCTCCACTCATTCCAGTAATGACCACTAAATGTAAACTATCTGTCATTTGGTGTCACTCCTCTCCATCCTGTACATTGTATCATTCCGGGCGTGTCTTTACTACATATTTAATTATTAAATTCCTTTAAAAAAAGGAAATCATAAAAAAAGACCTTCTTTATTTAGAAGATCTGTTTTCCAAAGCTAATTCAATTGTCCGATCAGCTAAGACTGATTGGGCATCAATCACAGGATAAGGATTCTCTCCTATATTCTCTTGCACTAATGATAACTCTGTACAACCTAGAATCACATTCTGACATCCTAATCCATCAAAAACATCAGATAAGATTTCCAGATAAAGATTCGTGTTAATATAATCGTTCTCTTTTACATCTCGGTAAATTAAGTTGTTTACTTTCGTTTGTAATTCCTTGTCAGGAATGAGTACATCAAATCCTTGATTTTCCATTTCACTCTGATAGATACCCGCTTTGACACTTCCTTCAGTTCCTAAAAATGCGACTTTTCCTCCACCTGGATTTGTCTGTTTCAATTTCTTAGCAGCTTCTCTTGGCATGTGCAAAACTGTTATATCGGTAGCACCTTGAATAGCATCAAAAAAATAATGCGCAGTATTGCAAGTCAACACAATAAAATTAGGCTTTAGCAAATTTTGCTTTTCGATATCATCCAGCAGAAATGGTAGTGGGCTATCCACAGTATGATCCAAAATATAGTCCGTTCTATCCGGAACCGTCGCATGATTAAATAGAACATAATTCAAGTAATCCTGATCTTTGTGTGCTATGATCCGATGATTAATTAAGCGAACAAAGCTTTCAGTTGCCATGGTGCCCATTCCACCTAAAATGCTAAAGAAGTTCTCCAATCCTTACCCTTCTTTCTCTTTAAAGAACATTTCAAATCGTCCTTTGTATTTACTAAACATATACTTCATCAACATCCAACGCATTGGAGACATGTCTTTCTTATAAAAAACTGTTGTTCCCCACTTGTCCTTTTGGATAAGGTCAAGCGCTCGCCTTTTATCCTCATTATCTCGTGCGAACTTTGCAAAAACTTCTTTCGGTACCCCCATCCAGAGCATCTCAGTATCCTCTTGGGCTTTTCCGTAAATTGTTTCAGCATAAGGTATTTCAAAAACACGATCCTCCGTAACAAATTGAGCCAGGTTCAGTCCATTCAAAGTAACAAAGAAACTGCTGCGGCCCTGACGAAGGTTAATTTCAAACAACTTGTACTCCCCATCCCGAGGATCATATTTCATATCAAAATTAGCAAATCCAGTGTAAGATATTTTTTCTAAAAAAGACTTAATTGTTTGATAAATTTTTTCATTGTATTCAGGCATGATCGCTACATAATTCCCAATTGCTTCGGGTGAAGGATCTTCCAGAAGAGGATGGCCCAGGCACATCATTCGAACTTGATTTTGCTGATCCACATAAGCATTCAACACACGCATATTGCTGTCATCACCAGGGATGAAATCTTGAGCAATCATTTCGCTTTTGTAGCCTGCTTGATAAATGCGTGCTAAAATTGTATCGAATTCTTCTCGTGTATCAAAAATAAACGCCTTTTTACGTCCTTCAAAATCAACCGAGAGCCACTCTACACTATTCGCTGGTTTCAATGCCACTGGGAATGAGAAAGGTAATTCTTGATTTAAAAAACCATTTTCTAGCATATCTTCCCGAATAATCAATGTGTTAGGGTATGGAAGCTGATATTCTTCACAAATGTCATAAAAACTAACTTTGCTGATTAAACGTTCCAACAAAGAAAAATCAATATAAGGACAAATAAACCACTCTGATAATTCATTTTTGTGTAAAGAAACTAATTCAGCATAACCATCTCCACAAGCTATCAATAAATATTTAGTATCTGGATCGTTAAATTTTTCTTTTCCCAATTTTCGCATTTCTTCGATGAAAACAGGATCTTTATCGAAATCTCGTAGAGTATGGACATTTACTATTTTTGAGTGTTTTGTTGGAGCCAATTGCAACCCAGCATAAGCCTCGCTAACTATTCCATAAGCTTCATGAAAAGAGCGGGCCATTCCATAGACATTGATATCACTTCCTAGTAAAATTGGTACAAATTTTTGCTGTTTATTCATTTTCACTACACCTTCTCGTCTTAATCCTTGATTATCATACCATAAAGAAAAATGCAAGCAAAGCTAAGTCTTTGAATTGCATTTTTCTTTACAACTATTTGGCGTTTTCTAACGCTTTTTTCAAGTAATGACCTGTGTAGCTTTCAGATACTTCTGCAATTTCTTCGGGCGTTCCAGTGGCCAAAATCGTTCCTCCACCGTCACCGCCTTCAGGACCTAAGTCAATAACGTAATCGGCAGACTTAATGACATCCAAATTATGTTCGATAACCAATACCGTATTACCAGCATCAACAAACCGCTCCAACACCTTCAGCAAACGAGCGATATCGTCTGTGTGCAAACCAGTAGTTGGCTCATCTAAAATATAGAAATTTTTACCATTAGAGTTCTTATGCAACTCACTGGCTAACTTCATACGCTGAGCTTCGCCTCCTGATAAGGTCGTTGCTGGTTGCCCCATCGTGACATATCCTAAACCGACATCCACAATTGTTTGTAATTTACGATGAATTTTCGGAATGTGTTTAAAGAATTCTACTGCATCTTCGACTGTCATTTCTAAAATATCAGCAATGTTTTTCCCTTTATAATGTACTTCCAAAGTTTCAGAGTTGTATCGTTTACCATGACAAACTTCACAAGGGACATACACATCTGGTAAGAAATGCATTTCGATTTTGATAATTCCATCGCCGCGACAAGCTTCACAGCGACCGCCCTTAACATTAAAGCTGAAGCGTCCTTTTTTGTACCCACGAATCTTGGCTTCGTTGGTTTTAGCAAACAAATCACGAATATCGTCAAATACGCTGGTATACGTCGCAGGATTGCTTCGTGGTGTTCGTCCGATTGGGCTTTGATCAATATCAACTAGTTTTTCAATACTCTTATAGCCGGTAATCTTTTTGTATTTACCTGGCTTATTAGAATTTCGATTTAACTTTTGAGCCAGCGCTTTTTTCAATATCTGATTGACTAGTGTCGATTTCCCAGAACCAGAAACGCCAGTTATCGCAACAAATTTTCCTAATGGAAACTCTACATCCAAATTCTTCAAATTGTTTTCTGCTGCTCCAGTAACCTTAATGTTCTTACCGTTACCCTTGCGACGCTCTTTTGGAACTGGAATTTGTCGTTTACCAGATAAATATTGTCCTGTTAAAGAATTCTCATTTTTAGCAACTTCAGCAGGTGTTCCAGCCGCAACAATCTCACCGCCTTGGTCTCCCGCTCCTGGTCCCACATCGATTAAATAGTCTGCTGCTCGCATTGTATCTTCGTCATGTTCAACCACAATTAATGTATTTCCTAAATCTCGCATTTTTTGCAAGGAACGAATTAAGCGATCATTATCCCGTTGATGCAAACCAATTGAAGGCTCATCAAGAATATACAGTACACCAGATAAATTAGATCCAATTTGCGTGGCCAAACGAATTCGCTGCGCTTCTCCGCCTGATAATGTCCCAGCAGCACGGCTTAAAGTTAAATATTCTAATCCAACATTCTGCAAGAAAGTTAAACGATCCCCAATTTCCTTCAGGATTGGACGAGCAATCATTGTTTCTTGTTCACTTAGACTCAATTCATCAAAGAAGTCCAAGGCTTGATTAATTGAATCCTCACTAACTTGACCAATGTTGGTTCCATTAACCTGCACTGATAATGCTTGAGGATTTAACCGCAAACCGTGACAAGCCTGACATGTCAATTCAGTCATGTATAGGCGCATTTGTTCACGAGTAAAATCACTATTGGTTTCTCGATAACGCCGATCAATATTGGGTAAAATGCCTTCAAAGGGAACTTCTACATCTCGGACTCCACCAAAATCATTTTCATAGTGGAAATGGAAATGTTCACCATTTGAACCGTGTAATACGATTTCTTGATGTTCGTTTGGTAGATCCTCAAAAGCGGTATCCATATCAATACCAAAGCTAGTACAAGCTTGCTCTAGCATTTGAGGATAGTATTGAGAACTAATTGGATTCCAAGGTATGAGCGCTCCTTCTCTAAGTGTTTTAGTCGGATCAGGAATCACTAGCTCTGGGTCAACTTCCAGCTTCACACCTAGCCCATCGCACTCTGGACAGGCACCAAATGGCGCATTGAAAGAAAAGAGTCGAGGTTCCAATTCGCCAACAGTAAATCCACAATAAGGACAAGCATAATGTTCACTGAATAGCATCTCTTCTTGATCAATCACATCGACTAGAGCATAACCATCCGCTAAACGTAAAGCTGCTTCAAAAGAATCGAACAATCGGGAACGAATCCCCTCTTTTACAACAATCCGGTCAATAATAATCGCAATATCATGCTTTTTGTTTTTTTCTAGTTCAGGTGCTTCGGATACATCATAAACTTCGTCATCAACACGCATTCTTACGTAGCCCTCACGTTGGATCATTTCAAAAACTTTTTTATGCTGGCCCTTTTTCTTGACTACAACAGGAGCTAAAATTTGGATTTTTGTTCGCTCAGAAAGCTCTAAAACTTTATCAACCATTTGTTCAACTGATTGTGAAGTAATTTCAATGTGATCATTAGGACAGATAGGGTGCCCTACTCGCGCATACAGTAGACGAAGATAATCATTGATTTCAGTTACAGTCCCTACGGTTGAACGTGGATTTTTACTGGTTGTTTTTTGGTCAATTGAAATCGCTGGGCTTAAACCGTCGATGCTATCTACATCCGGCTTATCCATCTGTCCTAGGAATTGACGAGCATATGCTGATAGACTCTCTACATAACGACGTTGTCCTTCAGCATATAACGTATCGAAGGCCAATGAACTTTTTCCTGAGCCAGATAATCCCGTGACAACAACCATTTTGTCACGGGGAATAGTTACATCAATATCTTTCAAATTATGGGCTCTAGCGCCATGAATTACTATTTTATCGTTTGCCATAATTCTCTCCTTTACAAATGAAATGACTATTTTTATTCTGCTGCTTTTAATTCTAGGATAGTATCCCGCAAAGTAGCAGCTGTTTCGAAATCAAGTGTTTTCGCAGCTTCTCGCATTTCGTCCTCTAGTTTTTCAATCATCAAGTTACGTTCTTCCTTAGACATCTCATCATAAGAACTAAGGTCATAAGCACCGACTTCCTCAGCAACCTTACTGATAGCAATCAAATCGCGGATTTCCTTAATAATTGTTTTCGGCTCAATTCCATGATCTTCGTTGTATTGATTCTGAATTTCACGACGACGTGATGTTTCATCCATTGCTCGTTGCATTGAATCGGTTATTTTGTCAGCGTACATGATCACCTTACCAGCTGAATTACGGGCAGCTCGACCAATCGTTTGAACTAATGATCGTTCGCTTCGCAAGAATCCTTCTTTATCAGCATCTAAAATGGCTACGAGTGACACTTCTGGCACGTCAATCCCCTCTCGGAGCAAATTAATACCAACTAAGACGTCAAACTTGCCTAAACGCAAATCACGGATGATTTCGGTCCGCTCCAAAGTTTTGATATCACTGTGAAGGTACTTAACCTTTATACCCAGTTCTTTAAAATAATCAGTCAAATCTTCAGACATTTTCTTAGTTAGAGTCGTCACAAATACTCGTTCGTTTCTTTCAGCGCGTTCATTAATTTCACCAACTAAATCGTCAATTTGACCCATAATTGGACGAACTTCAACGACCGGGTCTAATAAACCCGTTGGTCGAATGATTTGTTCTACTACAGTATCTGTTTGGGTATCTTCATACGGACCGGGAGTAGCTGACACATAAACGATCTGGTTAACGCGTTCCTCAAATTCCTCTAAGCGCAAAGGTCGATTGTCCAAGGCAGAAGGTAAACGGAATCCATAATCAACCAACATTTGCTTTCTCGCACGGTCACCATTGTACATTCCGCGAACTTGCGGCATCGTAACATGGGACTCATCAATAACCATTAGAAAGTCATCTGGGAAGAAATCAATCAAAGTATATGGAGGCTCACCTTCTTTACGCCCATCCATATGTCGCGAATAGTTCTCAATTCCTGAGGTATAGCCCATTTCTCGCAACATTTCAATATCATAGTTCGTACGCTGTTCCAGGCGTTGAGCTTCTAAAAGCTTATTTTCACCACGTAAAACAGCTAAACGGTCCTCCAACTCTTTTTGAATACCGCTAATAGCAATTTCTAAATTATGTTCATTGGTCAGAAAGTGTGTAGCTGGAAAAATTGCAACATGCTCCGTCTCACCCACCACTTCTCCTGTCAAAGCATCAACCTCACGAATACGATCAATTTCATCGCCAAAAAATTCTACCCGCAAAGCTCGTTCATCCCGAGATGCTGGGAATATTTCAACCACGTCTCCACGAACACGAAAACGTCCGCGTTGAAAATCAATATCGTTCCGTTCAAACTGAATATCAATCAGGCTCCGCAGTAACTGATTGCGGTCCATTTCCATACCAACTCGCAAAGAAACCACCTGCTCTTGATATTCCTTAGGGGATCCTAAGCCAAAAATACAAGATACAGATGCTACCACAATAACATCATTCCGCTCAAGTAAAGCACTTGTTGCCGAATGACGAAGTTTGTCTATTTCATCGTTAATACTAGAATCTTTTTCTATATAAGTGTCACTAGATGGTACATAGGCTTCAGGTTGATAATAATCATAATAACTTACAAAATATTCAACAGCATTGTTAGGGAAAAATTCCTTAAACTCACCATATAGCTGTCCTGCTAAGGTTTTATTGTGCGCAATGATCAACGTAGGCTTATTAACTTCCTTGATTACGTTAGAAATGGTATAGGTTTTACCTGTACCGGTCGCTCCCAAGAGAATTTGGGCTTTCTTTCCGCTCACAACACCTTCTGATAATTGGCAAATCGCCGTTGGCTGATCACCTGCAGGTTCGTAATTGGAATGAAGGTCAAAAGTGTTCTCTGTTTCTCTTTCTATCACACAACCGTCCTCCTTTTTCTTCATTCGAGAGAAGAATTTCTCAGTCACAAATTATAGCATACCGAACATATTTTCGCCATTTTTTCTTCTTATTTCCTCATTCATCTTACAGTTTCCTTAAAATTAGATATGTGAGATTTCGTGACATTACGTGTTAGGATTATTTTATTTTTTTCATTTCAAATGCTGGAAGCACTTGTTTTCTTTAGGCGGTCTAACATATAATAGATCAATGATAATACTATAGGAGGTTTGTTATGAAAAAACGAAGACTTTTATCATTCTTAATACTGTTGGTGGCAAGTATTATAACGCTCGGCTTCAGTGAGAAAAGTCATGCTGAGACGACCTATAAGATAGGAACTGACCTAACTTTTGCTCCCTTTGAATTCCAGGATTCAGATGGTAATTATATCGGGATTGATGTAGATTTACTTAATAAAATAGCGGAAGATCAAGGTTTTAAAGTAGATCTACGCCCTTTAGGTTTCGACAGTTCGATCCAAGGTGTTCAGTCCGATCAACTAGACGGAATGATCGCTGGAATGAGCATTACAGATGAGCGTAAAAAAACATTCGATTTCTCTGACCCTTACTTTGACAGCGGAATTCAAATGGCCGTTCACAAAGATAACAGCGACATCACAAGCTACGAAGATTTGAAAGGAAAAACAGTTGCTGCTAAAATTGGGACTGAAAGTGCTGCTTTTTTAGAAGAAAATAAAGACAAGTATGGCTACAGCATTAAACAGTATGAAGCAGCCGATGCTTTGTACAATGCATTAGGCAACGATAATGTTCAAGCCATTTTTGATGACTATCCGGTTTTAGGTTATGCAGTAAACAATGGCCAACCTTTCAAAATGGTGGGCGACTATGAAGTCGGAAGTTCTTATGGTTTTGGTGTAAAAAAAGGTCAAAATAAGGAACTGCTGGAAAAATTCAATCAAGGATTAAAAGACTTAAAAGCTGACGGAACATATGATGAAATTGTCAGCAACTATATTTCAACTGGCTCAGGTACGGCTGCTCCTTCTGGCAAAATGAAGAAGGTAGAGCCGAAAAAAGACACTTACATTATCTCAAGTGATTCCGCTTTTGCTCCATTTGAGTACCAAGATAGCGATGGCAAGTATAAGGGAATCGACGTGGATTTGTTAACTCGTGCAGCTGAAATGCAAGGATTTAATCTTCAATTCAAATTTATCGGTTTCTCTTCTGCTATGCAGGCATTAGAATCAGGTCAAGCTGATGGAATGATTGCCGGAATGACGATTACTGATGAACGAAAAGAAAATTATGATTTTTCTGAGCCTTATTTCCAAAGCGGTATTCAATTAGCTGTTTCAAAAGATAACAACGACATTAAATCCTATAAAGACCTTGATGGAAAAACGGTTGGTGCTAAAGTAGGGACTGAAAGTGCTGATTTTCTAAAATCTCATCAAGATGAGTACGGTTATAAGATTAAGAATTTTGACGCTGCTGACCAATTGTACGATGCATTAAAGGTTGGTTCTATTGATGCTATGATGGATGATTATCCAGTTATTGGCTACGCTGTTCAGCAAGGTCAAGACCTTAAAACCCCAATCGAACGGGAGTCAGGCGGCTCTTATGGATTTGCTGTTAAAAAAGGAGAAAATCCAGAACTATTGGAAATGTTTAATGAAGCATTAGACGAAATGCATCGTACTGGTGAATATGATCAAATTCTTAGTGAACATATTGGTGATGGTAGTACTTCGAACAGTAAAGAAATTGTTGACGAATCAACAATTGGCGGCTTGTTAAAAAATAACTACCCTGCTCTGCTAGAAGGCTTATGGAAGACGATCGTTCTTGCATTAGTTTCTTTTGTTCTTGCTTTAGTTTTAGGTGTCATTTTTGGTCTGTTCCGTGTTTCACCAGTTAAGGCACTTCGCCTATTTGCTGGTATTTATATCGATGTAATTCGTGGTATTCCTATGATGGTATTGGCCTTCTTCATTTTCTTTGGTCTTCCAGGCATTACCGGAATAACTATCCCTGACTTTATAGCGGGTATAATTACTTTAACCCTAAACGCTAGTGCCTATATTGCTGAAATCGTTCGAGGTGGGATTAATGCTGTACCAATTGGGCAAATGGAAGCCTCGCGTAGTTTAGGTTTATCCTACAATAAAACGATGCAAAAAATTGTTTTACCGCAAGCAATTAAGATCATGATCCCTTCTTTTATCAATCAATTCGTTATCAGTTTGAAGGATACGACCATCATTTCAGCAATTGGTGTAGTAGAATTGCTTCAAACAGGGAAAATTATTGTGGCCCGTACTACACAAAGTTCGTACGTTTACTTGATCATTGCAATCATGTATTTAATATTGATTACTCTGTTGACTAAATTGGCGAATCGCCTAGATAAGAAGGTGAACTAAGATGAGTGAAAAAATTGTTGTTAATCATTTAGTAAAAAAATTCGGTGACAACACTGTATTGAATGATATTAACGTAACCATAAAAGAAGGTGAAGTTGTCTGTATCATCGGCCCTTCAGGTTCAGGTAAATCAACCTTTTTGCGTTGTATGAATCGTCTGGAAGATCCGACAGAAGGACAAATTATCATTGACGGTCAGGATTTAACTGACAAAAATACCGATATTAACTTAGTGCGTCAGCATATAGGTATGGTATTTCAACACTTTAACTTGTTTCCTCATTTGACTGTATTGCAAAATATTACTTTGGCTCCGCTAGATTTGAAGGGTGAAGCAAAAGAAAAAGCGATTGAACGGGCGATTGAATTATTAGAACGTGTTGGACTTGCTGAGAAAAAAGATGTTTATCCGGACAGTCTTTCTGGCGGACAAAAGCAGAGGGTTGCAATTGCGCGAGCTTTAGCAATGAATCCGGATGTTATGCTATTTGATGAACCTACCTCTGCTCTCGACCCTGAAATGGTTGGAGATGTGTTGAAGGTTATGAAAGATTTAGCTCATCAGGGAATGACGATGGTCATCGTTACTCATGAAATGGGCTTTGCTAAGGAAGTAGCAGATCGAGTAATGTTTACTGATGGTGGAAAAATCTTAGAAGACGGCACACCAGAACAAATCTTTAATAACCCGCATAATCCGCGGACAAAAGACTTCTTAAATAAAGTATTGAATATCTGACAAAAAAGCGAAGTTGCCTGCAAATAAAGGCAACTTCGCTTTTTATTTAAATGCTTGGATTGCTTCAATTAGTTCAGATTTGGTTATTGTACTGCCACTCCGTACAATCCCATCATTGGCAGTAAAGGCCAACTCTGCGATTTGTCCAATTGCAGCATCATCTAATTGAATTCCTAACTCTTTAATCGTAATTGGCAAAGAAAGTTTTTGAAATAGTTGCTGATACGCATTCAATTCTTTTCTGGTTTCAACCTTTAAATGAATCAGTGTAGTTACCGCAATTATTTGTCCGTGACTGGCTTTTATCTTCTTTCCAAACTTGCTCATCAAGGCATTGTGCAAAGAATGAGCAATGCTTAGTCCCCCTGATTCAAAACCAATACCGCTTAATAATGTATTAGCTTCCACCACTGCCTCAAATTCCGGAGTCACTTTTTGCTCTTTATTTGTCTCAACAGCGTCCACTGCATTAGCTAATAAAACGTCTTTGCACTTTTCTGCTAGAACTTGTGCCGCTATAGTTGGTCGAACTCCTAATGTATTAAGTCCATGATTTTCCCAAACAGTTCGAGCCTCAACAAAAGTTGATAGCCCATCTGCGATTCCAGCAGTTAAAAGGTGAATTGGACTATTGACTAGAATTGCTGTATCAACGAAAACAAGATCCGGTCCTTTAGAAAAATAGTGATATTCTTGAAAATAACCTTTTTCATCATATGCTACTGAAATACGCGAAACTGGCGCATCGGTTGATGCAGATGTTGGTAGAACGATATACGCTTTCTTTTCTCGCAAAGCTATTGATTTTCCAAGGTCAATAGCTCGTCCTCCACCTATTGAAAGCACAAAGTCAGTTTTTTCAGGTAAATTAATTTGGTCTCCCGTGTCCACTAGCCAAACAGTCAGCTCGCAACCAGATTTTGTCATACGATAGATAATATCTTCTCCAATTAGTTGATAAACAAAAGTATCCGTTACAATTAAGCCTCGTTTGCCATATTGCAATAATTCTTCAAAACGAGACGTTAAGATATTCTCCCCTTGCAAATACATTCCGGGACTAACAAAAACTTTTTCCATTACTTATCCTCACTTTTTATTTTAATCATAGCTTAGTTTTTGAGGGAAGAAAAGAAAAAAAGTGCCGCCTAAGGGACACTTTTTATATTAACCTTCTATTTCTGTTACGATACCTGAACCAACAGTCCGTCCGCCTTCACGAATGGAGAAAGTTGTTCCTTTTTCTACCGCAATTGGATGAATCAAGTCAACATCGATAGTTACGTTGTCTCCAGGCATTACCATTTCAGTGTCAGCCGGCAAGACAATGTTTCCTGTTACATCTGTTGTACGGAAGTAGAATTGTGGACGATAGTTATTAAAGAATGGTGTGTGACGACCACCTTCTTCTTTCGACAACACATACACTTCAGCTTTGAACTTGGTATGTGGTGTAATTGAGCTTGGTTTAGCAATAACTTGACCACGCTCAATTTGGTCACGAGTAATCCCACGCAACAAAATCCCCACATTGTCTCCAGCTTCACCATAATCCAATGTTTTACGGAACATTTCTAATCCAGTAACTACTGCTTTTTGAGTTTCAGGTTTAATCCCAACGATTTCAATTTCATCACCCACATTTACTTTACCACGATCGATACGACCAGAAGCAACAGTACCACGACCAGTAATTGAGAACACATCCTCAACCGGCAACAACAAAGGTTTGTCATTATCACGTTCAGGTGTTGGAATATATTCATCAACTGTGTCCATCAAATCCATGATTACTTGTTCTTGTTCAGTATCGCCTTCTAAGGCTTTCAATGCAGAACCCTTCAAGACAGGAATATCATCACCTGGGAAACCGTATTCTGATAACAATTCACGAACTTCCATTTCAACTAAGTCAATTAGTTCTTCATCGTCAACTAAATCAACTTTATTTAAGAAGACAATCAGATATTTAACACCAACTTGACGTGATAACAAAATGTGTTCACGTGTTTGAGGCATAGGACCATCTGTTGCCGATACAACTAAGATTGCTCCGTCCATTTGTGCAGCACCGGTAATCATATTTTTTACATAGTCCGCGTGTCCTGGTGCGTCAATGTGAGCATAATGACGTTTTTCAGTTTCATATTCAACGTGCGCAGTATTGATAGTAATTCCACGTTCACGCTCTTCAGGTGCAGCATCGATACTTGCATAGTCCTGAGGGTTTGCAAGACCTTTTTTGCCTAGTACCGTTGTAATTGCTGCCGTTAATGTTGTTTTCCCATGATCGACGTGACCAATGGTACCAATATTAACGTGTGGTTTACTTCTATCATAATGTTCTTTTCCCATAATAATACAAACCTCCTAGATGAATTGAGCTCTTATGAACTCACGGCTCAATTATAAAGCTTTTCGTGAAAAAATGAAAAGATTTATACTTTTTTACTAACTGTAAGTAACCGTGAACATATAATACATCAAAATTGGTCAAACTCAAAATATTTTGTCTTAAAGTTTAAATAGACGAATATTCAAGAGTGAGAGATAATAGAATATAAAAAGAGGTGTGTTATGACAATTGATAGAATTCTACAATACTTACAAGATGAAGCTTCCGACAAATACAAACAAAA
The DNA here is from genome assembly GCF_050499065.1 of Enterococcus sp. AZ071. Taxonomy (NCBI): domain Bacteria; kingdom Bacillati; phylum Bacillota; class Bacilli; order Lactobacillales; family Enterococcaceae; genus Enterococcus; species Enterococcus sp. AZ071. The sequence continues at coordinate 666,791 of NZ_JBIPAS010000001.1, read as the reverse complement.
TATAATAAAATTAGGAATCCCTGCTAGAGATGCTATTGGTGTTCCTACCTCAGAACTAAGAAAATTTGCTAGAAAACTACCGAAGGAAAAAGGCTTCCTTTTTGAACTGTGGAGAACTGGTTATCACGAATGTAAGATTCTAACCGTCTTATCGTTAAAACCACGGGAGTGTACAAAAAAAGATATTACTGCTTTAATAGACGATGTGTATTCTTGGGATCTTTGTGATCTTATCTGCAAAACAATCCTTATTAGGATAAACTTTGAAGAATACATTCGTGACTGGATTAATTCAGAGGAACTTTATAAGAAACGAGCAGCTTTTACTTTAATTGCCAGTACTTCCACCCATGCTAAGTTGTCCCTAGACGAAATTGACGACTATCTGAATCTAATTAAAGTTTATACAGACGATGAGCGCCTTTTAGTTAAAAAGGCTGCTTCCTGGGCCTTAAGGGAGTTAGGCAAAATCAGTTTGGAAAGTAGAGAACTCTGTATTCAATCGGCAATGGAATTGCAACAAGAAACTTCCAAATCAAAGCAGTGGATTGCTACTGATGCTTTGAAAGAGCTAACCACTTTAGTTCAGGTCGAAGGTCGGGCCCGCTTAATATCCAATAAATCAAAAATGGGAAAGCAAACTCTTTGATAATCGAAAATGCACTTAACAGGAGGAAACTAAATGAAATCTTTTGAAGAACAACTGGCGATGGTTCCATCAGAGATTAAAAATGCTTGGAGTTCAAACTTTGTATTTATCCTAGATATAGAGAAAGAAAAATTCTGGCATTTTCCTGCAAGACAATGGTCAGAAGAACAAATCAAAAAATATTTTTTTGATCGCTATCAGGCAGATAGTCATTTTATCACTTATCCTGCCTATCAAGTTAAGCATCTGATAATTGAGAAGCACCCTGAATTATTTGTCATTATTCCAGTATAAGTAGAAAGGATTTTTTTGATGCCTTTGTTAGAAATAAAAAATATTAGTTATCAACCCGATCAACAACTAATTATTAATCACATCAGTATGCTGGTTGAAGCCAACGACTTCTTAACTATATCAGGTCCTTCTGGTGGTGGAAAAAGTACACTTCTCCGCTTAATTGCCTCATTGGCTACACCAACCTCTGGTGAAATCATTTTTTCTGGAAGAAATCAATCTGATTATCCTTACACTGAATATCGAAGACACGTTTCTTATTGTTTTCAACAACCTACCCTTTTCGGTGACAGTGTCCGCGATAATCTAATTTTTCCATACCAAATACGAGGGAAAATAGTGAATGAAGAGTCTATGCTCGAACACCTCCAAATGGTAGATTTACCTAAATCTTATCTTGATAAACCGATTACCCAACTTTCTGGTGGTGAGCGGCAACGTGTTGCTTTAATTCGCAATATTTTGTTCTTACCACGAATTTTATTATTAGATGAGGTTACAGCAGGTCTGGATGAAAGAAATAAAACAATTATTCAGCAGCTGTTTGCACAGATTCATCAAAATAAGGTAACTATTTTGCAAGTTACTCATGATGAGGCTGAAATACAGGCGGCTGATACAATTATGTGGATCAAAGGAGGACAATTAACAGATGAACCTGTCCGTCAATAATTTATCACTAGTTCTTTCTTTCGGGTTAGTGCTTATCGCTATAGCAATAAGCCAAAAAGAAAAATTAGATTTGTCAAAGGATATTTTCTATAGTATCTTTCGAGCGGTTATCCAATTAGTCATTGTGGGTTATGTATTGAAGTACATTTTCCAGGCAGATAATAATTTTTTAACGACTGCTATGAGTTTATTTATTGTATTTAACGCTGCTTGGAATGCCCACAAACGTAATCCTAGTCGGCATAAGAAATATATACATTCTTTGTTAGCCATTCTAATTAGCACTTATGTGACTTTGGGCGTATTGATTCTGTCGGGAGCTATACAATTTATCCCTTCACAAATTGTTCCTATTACTGGGATGATTGCCAGCAACTCGATGGTTGCGATCGGCTTGTGCTATCGCAACCTGAATACACAGTTTCATGATCAGCGGCAGCAAGTTTTGGAAAAACTAGCTTTAGGGGCCTCCGTAAAACTAGCCGCTCAGCCAATTCTACAACACAGCATCAAAACGGCAATGCAGCCTACCATCGATTCTGCTAAAACAGTAGGCTTAGTAAGTTTGCCGGGTATGATGTCCGGGTTGATTTTTGCAGGTTTAGATCCTGTCCATGCCATCAAATATCAGATCATGGTTACTTTCATGCTTCTGTCTGCTACTAGTTTAGGTTCAATTATTGGGGGCTATAGTGCTTATAAAAATTATTTTAACGAAATGCATCAATTAGTTGATTAGGTTTAGAAAAAAAGGTTTACGATCCTTTTACCGATCGTAAACCTTTTTTTAGACTAATAATCCATATAATGTTTGATTCTCACTTAAATCAATGTAGTTAGGATCAAATTGTTTAATATTTTTTAGCAGAGCAGGCAAATCCTCTTTACGTTTAAGTAAAATCCCTAAGATAACTGGTCCAGCACCTCGATTAATTTTCTTCGTATATTCAAATCTAGTAATATCGTCATCTGGTCCCAGAACCTCGGTAACAAATTCCTTCAATGCCCCTGGACGTTGTGGGAAGCTTACTACAAAATAATGTTTTAAGCCTTCATACATTAATGAACGTTCTTCAATTTCTGCCATACGATTAATATCATTATTCCCGCCGCTGATGATGCATATGACCGTTTTCCCTTTGATCTCATCCTTCAACGGCTCCAAAGCTGCTACACTCAAAGCACCTGCCGGTTCAGCAACAATCGCTTGTTTGCCATACATTTCTAGAATTGTTGAACATACTAAACCTTCATCTACTGTTACTAAATTGTCAACGTATTTGTTAGCATGGACATAGGTAATCTCTCCGACCCTTTTAACTGCAGCGCCATCAACAAATTTATCGATTTCGTCTAGTTCAATCGGTCCTTCATTATCAAAAGCCGCTTGCATTGAAGGAGCCCCTGCCGGTTCAACACCAATTACTTTAGTTGTCGGCGAAGTGTTTTTTACATAGGAAGAAACTCCACTAATCAATCCCCCGCCTCCAATAGCTGCTAAGATATAATCTGGCTTGAATCCCTCTCGTTCAGCATCAGTCATCATTTCCAAAGCCAAGGTTCCCTGACCAGCAATGATATTAGGATCATTAAAAGGATCAATAAATGTCATTCCATTTTCTTCGCAATACTTCTTTGCTGCTGTTGCAGATGCATCAAACGTATCCCCTACTAAAAAAATTTTGGCGTTATCTCCACCAAAAAATTGAACTTGAGACACTTTTTGCTGAGGAGTTGTGCTAGGCATAAAAATCGCTGCTTGAGTATTTAACTCATGACAGGTATATGCAACACCCTGCGCATGATTTCCCGCACTGGCACAAACAACCCCTTTTTGCAATTGAGCTGTTGATAACTTTTTAATTGCATAGTAAGCACCCCTTAGTTTAAACGAGCGCACCTTTTGCAGGTCTTCTCGTTTAAACAGAACATTGGCCTGATACTTTTCTGATAGATAACGATCATATTGGAGCGGGGTATGTGTGACTGCGTTTTTCAACAGCTGATAGGCAGTTCGCACATCACTATCTTTGACGATTTCCATCTTCCACACTCCTTGTCTAATTAGTCTTTACGAGAAACAAATGGCATCATTTTACGTAATTCAGCACCAACTTTTTCAATTTGGTGTCCAGCATTTTCTTCACGCATTTTCTTGAATTCAGGGAAGCCTTTTTTGTTGTCTTCAATAAATCCGTTCGCAAAGTTACCATTTTGGATATCTGTCAGAACTTCTTTCATATTTGCTTTTGCTTGTTCAGTGATTACACGAGGTCCTGATACATAGTCACCATACTCAGCAGTGTTAGAGATAGAATCACGCATTTTCGCGAATCCACCTTCATAAATCAAGTCAATGATTAATTTCATTTCATGACAAACCTCAAAGTAAGCCAATTCTGGTTGGTACCCTGCTTCAACTAACGTTTCAAAGCCCGCTTCGATCATGCTTGTTAAGCCGCCACATAATACTGCTTGTTCACCAAACAAATCAGTTTCAGTTTCTTCTTTAAAGGTCGTTTCCAAAACACCCACTCTTGTCGCACCAATACCTTTTGCGTAAGATAATGCAACTTCTTGAGCAGCTCCTGTTGCGTCTTGATAAACAGCGAATAAAGCTGGCACAGCAAATCCTTCAGTGAAGGTACGACGAACCAAGTGACCGGGTCCTTTTGGAGCTACCAAGAATACGTCAACATCCTTTGGTGGTTTGATAACATCAAAATGAATGTTAAATCCATGAGCAAACGCTAAAGCATTACCAGCTTCTAAGTTAGGTTTTATTTCATTTTCATATAAAGAACCTTGAATTTCATCCGGTGCCAAAATCATTACTACTTCAGCTTTTTTGGTTGCTTCACTCACTGGTAATACTTCAAAACCATCTTCCCGGGCTGCATCGGCTGATTTCCCTTCGCGAGCTCCAATAATTACTTCATGACCTGTATCACGTAAATTTTGAGCATGGGCATGGCCTTGAGAACCATAACCAATAATTGTAATTGTTTTTCCTTCTAATACGTCTTTTGCTACTGCATCATCATAATAAACTTTAACCATAAATTTATTCTCCTCCGTTTTTCAACTATCTATTAAAAGCAAAATTTGCGATTAACCTCTGGTAAATCCGGTAACTCCGGTACGAGCCATTTGTTTAATTCCATATGGCTTTAAAACATCAATACATGCATTCACTTTATCGGTCGATCCAGCAACCTGGACTACTATAGATTTTAGCGAAACATCGACAATATCAGCACGAAACGGATCAATCATTGCTTGAATTTCAGAACGAATCGGGGCTGGCGCATTAACTTTAACCAAAGCCAACTCTCGTTCTAAATGCGGTTCATCAGTAATATCTGAAACTTTGATTACCGCAATTTGTTTGTTAAGCTGTTTCGTTACTTGCTCTACTTCAGCAAGTGTATCCGCCTGAATAATCATAGTTAGACGCGAAATTCCCTCTACTTCGGTTGTACCAACTGAAATATTTTCAATATTTACTTGTCGACGATTTAAAATACTCGTAATTCGACTTAGTGTTCCTGATTGGTTGTGAACTTTTGCTGTAATCATTCTTCGCATTCTATTCCACCCCCAACATTTTATCGTTTGGTTGTCCGGCAGGAATCATAGGAAGGACATGCTCGCGATTATCAACCACTACTTCAATCAGCAGTGAACCTTTTGTAGCAAATGCATCTCGCAACTGCTTATCCAAAGTTAACGGATCAGTGATCTTAACCCCGTTAATTCCATATGCTTCCGCCATTTTCATGAAGTCAGGCTGTACATCCAGAACCGATTGAGATCGTCGTTCATTGAAGAATTTTTCTTGCCACTGGCGAACCATTCCTAACGAGTGATTGTTCATCAAAACAAATTTGATATCTAAGTCGTAAATATTTAAAATCGCTAATTCTTGATTCGTCATTTGGAATCCGCCATCTCCAACAAATACAACTACTGAACGATCCCTTTCACCAAACTTCGCACCAATTCCAGCCGGTATACCGTAACCCATAGTTCCTAATCCGCCACTAGTAATTAACTGGTTAGGAAAACTGAATGGATAAAATTGCGCAACCCACATTTGATGCTGTCCTACATCTGTAACTACATAAGCATCCCCTTCAGTAATATCAGCTACAATTTCAATTACTTTTTGTGGTTTGATGACCTCAGAGCTATCCTTATAGTGCAACGGATATTGTTCTTTCCGCTCATGGCAAAGTTCCAACCACTCACTGCAGTCAGGTTTATCTACCTTCTTTTCCAGCATTTGCTGCAACGCAATTTTTGCATCCGCTACAATTGGAATATCGGTAGGCATGATTTTTCCAATTTCTACTGGATCAATATCAATGTGTGCAATCACTGCCTCTTTTGCAAAAGCTTCGGGGTTACATGCCAACCGATCATCAAAACGACAACCAATGCTCAGTAGAAAGTCTGATTCCATCATGGCCATATTTGCAGCGTACGTACCATGCATACCACCCATTCCCAAAAATAGTTCATGGCTATTAGGAAACACACCCAGCCCTAACAAACTGGAAACTACTGGTACTTGGTAATAATCAATTAGCTTACGGAGTTCTTCACTGCCTTCCGCCGCGGCGACTCCTCCACCTATTAATACAATCGGCTTTTTAGCCTTTGAAAGCTGCTTCATCAATCGATCAATTTGAATTTTTGAAGGAACCGTATTGGGCTGGTAACTTTCTAAATGGACAACATTGTCACATTCTGCATAGGCCTCTAGAACCGTCATATCCTTCGGCAAATCAATAACAACTGGACCTTTTCTGCCAGTGGTAGCTATATGGAATGCCTCATGAACAATTTTGGGCAATTCTTCAATATCACGAACCTGGTAGTTGTTCTTAGTAATTGGTAAAGTAATTCCTAAAACATCCGCTTCCTGAAAAGCATCTTTTCCAATCCCAGGGGTTGTTACCTGTCCAGTAATAACTACGAGAGGAACTGAATCTCCCATGGCATCAGCAATTCCAGTTACTGCATTCGTAGCTCCTGGACCACTAGTTACAATTACGACACCTGGCTTTCCTGTCGCTTTGGCATATCCTTCAGCCGCATGGACCGCGCCTTGTTCATGACGAGTCAAGATATTGGGAATCGTTGTTTCATCATAAAGAGCATCGTATAGAGGCAATACGGATCCTCCAGGGTAGCCAAAAATAATTTCTACGCCTTGCTTATGCAAACAATCTAAGAGCAAGTGAGCCCCTGACATCTTTTGCCGTTGCTGTGTTTGAGTCTCTACTTTTTCCATAACGATTCCTCCTATTCTTCTGGTAATTTCATAACTCCACCGGTATGAGCCGAAGTAACAAGTGCTGAATAACGTGCCAACCATCCTTTTTTCACTTTTGATTTGAACTTAGGCAATTGATCCTTGCGTTTCATCATTTCCTCTTCAGAAATATCTGCATTTAATGTACGATTAGTGAGATCAATAGTAATCGTATCCCCATCTTGTACGAAGGCTAAAGGTCCACCTGCTGCTGCTTCTGGTGATACATGTCCTACCGCAATTCCTCGAGTAGCTCCTGAGAAACGCCCATCCGTGATTAAAGCAACATCTTTTCCTAAACCTCGTCCAACAATACTTGAGGTTGGTGCCAGCATTTCCGGCATTCCTGGGCCACCTTTTGGTCCTTCATAACGAATTACTACTACATGGCCTTTACCAACAGTGTGGTTATCAATTGCTTCAACTGCTTCATCATGAGAACTGAAACAAATTGCTTTTCCTTCAAAGACCTTGATGCTTGGATCAACACCACCGACTTTAATAACACTTCCTTCAGGAGCAATATTACCGTACAGAATGGACAAACCGCCTACTGGACTATAAGGATTTTCCTTAGGATGAATAACTTCTTCATTTTTGATCGTCCAATCTTTAACACTTTCTCTTAATGTTTCTCCTGTGACTGTTATACGATCTGGATGGATTGCTCCGTCAATTGAAACTAACTCGTTGATAATTGCTGGAACACCTCCTGCTTCATGTACATCATGCATAGAATATGCTGAAGATGGTGCAATTTTAGATAAATAAGGAACTCTTTTAGCTATCTCGTTAATATCTTCTTGGTTATAGTCAATCTCAGCTTCGTTAGCAATTGCCAATGTATGCAATACTGTATTGGTTGAACCTCCCATTGCCATGTCTAATGCAAAAGCATCATCAATTGCTTCTTTCGTCACAATATCTCGTGGTTTAATTTGCTTTTTAACCAATTCCATCAATTGAACTGCTGATTTTTTCACTAATTCCCGTCTTTCATCAGATACTGCTAAGATAGTTCCGTTACCAGGAAGGGCCAAGCCTAACATCTCAAGCAGGCAATTCATCGAGTTAGCAGTAAACATTCCGGCACATGAACCGCAAGTAGGACAAGCATTTTGTTCCATGAAAGTAAAATCTGCTTCTGACATTTGACCTTCCTTAAAGGCACCTACGGCTTCAAACATGGAAGACAATGTCGTTTGGTGACCAGTTGGATCGATTCCTGCTTTCATAGGACCTCCGGAACAGAAAATTGCAGGAACGTTGGTACGCATAGCAGCCATTATCATTCCTGGTGTAATCTTGTCACAGTTAGGAATGTAGAAGACACCGTCAAACCAATGAGCATTGATTACTGTTTCAGCAGAATCGGCAATCAGCTCCCGACTTGGTAAAGAATAGCGCATACCAATGTGTCCCATCGCTATACCATCATCTACACCAATTGTATTAAACTCAAACGGAATGCCACCCGCTTCACGAATCGCTTCTTTAGCGACATCAGCCAGTTCTCTCAGGTGCACATGACCGGGCACAATATCAATATAGGAATTACATATTGCTATAAATGGTTTATTCATATCTTCAATATTCTTGACTTGTCCAGTAGCATAAAGTAAACTACGGGCCGGTGCTGCATCAATTCCTTTTTTTATTTGATCACTTCTCATATGTTTCATCTCCCATTCAATTTAAAAAAGCATCCCAACAATAAAGTGGGATGCTTTTGCAAGAATCCCATTCCTTAACGCAAATAGGACTCAAACATTCGGATAAACATTCCTCCGGCGTTCTAAGTCCTGTACTCAATAATTAATAAGACGATTTGATTCATTTGAGTGTATTTGCGCATAAAAAACGGCTCCTTATCATTAAGTTTATCTAATGATTTTCTCATTAATTTCATTAACTATACCGCTAACAAAATTAAAAGTCAATGAGTTTTCAGAATATTTTTTACACTTGCGTAAAACGGGATGATTTTTTTCATTTCGTAAACGAAAAGAAGCTTTTTGACAAATCTTTCTTTGAGATTTTGGCATAAGAAAAAGCCCAACAACTGTCGAGCTTTTGTCTTACGATTGAGCGAATTGGCTATTGTAAAGATTCGCATAAAAATCATCTTTTTCCATCAAGCTATCATGACTACCTTGCTCAATAATTGATCCATTCTTCATGACTAGAATCAAATCAGCATTTTTAATCGTTGATAAACGATGAGCAATTACAAAGCTTGTCCGCTCACTAGTCAACCGACCCATTGCTTGTTGAATCATTTCTTCTGTTCTGGTGTCCACACTTGAAGTTGCTTCATCGAGAATTAAGATTTGCGGATCAGCTAAGATAGCACGAGCAATCGTCAGCAACTGTTGTTGTCCTTGAGAGATTTGCCCATCCTCAGAAGAAATAATTGTGTCGTAACCATTTGGCAATGTACGAATAAAATGGTGACATTGTGCGGCTCTCGCTGCCTGAATTACCTCTTGACGAGTAGCTTCTGGATTACCATAAGCAATATTTTCTGCTACTGTTCCTTCAAACATCCAAGTATCCTGCAGCACCATACCAAACTTGCGACGAATAGCTGCACGTGAAAAGTGATTAACATTCTTGCCATCAATTTCAATCTTCCCACGATTTAAATCGTAAAAACGCATTAATAAATTGATCATCGTAGTTTTTCCAGCCCCGGTTGGTCCAACGATTGCTACCATTTGCTTAGGTTTAACTCTAAAATTAACATCTTCCATCAACAAATGCTCTGGCTGATAGCCAAAAGCTACGTGCTTAAATGTAACCTCCCCAATAACTTTTTCTGGTACAGATAAAGACAATGGTTCTTCGCTTTCTTCTTTCTGATCCAAAATCTCGAAAATTCGTTCTAGCGCTGCAAAAGCACTTTGCAAACTATTGATCACATATGAGACTTGCGTAATAGGCTCAGAGACTTGATTAACATATTGTAAATACGCTTGAACTAAACCAATTGACATCTGACCATTAATCACCATAATCCCACCGACAACAGCGCTCGTAACAAAGCCTAGTTGATTGACTAATCGGATCAACGGATTAATAGCGAAGCTGACAAACTGAGCCTTTTTAAAGGCTTGGAATTGCGCTTCGTTTAATTCGTCTAATTCTTTCATCGTTTTTTTTTGACGATTATAGGCCTTAATTACTAAATTACCTGAATAATCTTCTTCAGCCTTAGTTCCTACAGCTCCTAAAGCAACTTGGTTTTGCGAAAAGTATTCTTGATTCTTATTAGCCAAATAATTAGTCAGAAATAAACTAATTAGGAGAATCACGACAATACCAATAGTCAGCAACGGACTCAAATAAATCATCAAACATAAACCAATTAAGATCGAAAGAACTGCCGAAATCAGTTGCATTAAACCAACTTGTAAGACTTCAGAAACTTTGTCTAAATCTAAAGTAGCTCTAGTTAAGATATCACCAGTCTTGTATTGGTCAAAAAAGTTCATTGGTAATCGGTTCAATTTTTCAGTTAGTGTTCTTCTTAACCTTAGAGTCAATGTCTCAGCAACACTAGCCATTGTATATTCCTGCAATAATGAAAACAGTGCTACACCTATCCAAGTCAGGAAAAGGAAAAGAACCGGTTGTCTTAAAGCCGCCACTAAACTATTTAATGAAAATTGATTATTTTGGAATAGCGCAATAATTGCGTCTAAACCCCAGCCCAAGATTAAAGGAGTGACTCCCATTAAAGCAGCAAAACAAATTGCAGAAGTAATGATAATCAAGAAACGTCCTTTTTGAATCGCTAGTAGTTTAAACAAACGAAGGCCAGTTTTTTTCATATCTTTTGGCACTTCTGTATCTACAGTTTCATCAACTTGCTTCATGCTCATACTTTTCCTCCCCCATTCCTTGAGATTTGGCAAACTCTTGGTAAACCCGGCAGGTTGTCAGCAACTCTTCGTGAGTGCCCTTGCCTACAATTTTTCCTTCTTCTAAAACAATAATTTGATCGGCGTCTTTAATAGTAGAAAGACGTTGTGCAACAATTACTACAGCAGCATCTTTTAAAAAAGTCTTCAATGCATGTCGTAATTTTGTATCTGTTTGATAATCCAATGCTGAAAAACTGTCATCAAAGAAATACAGATCCGCAGGCTTAATCAATGCTCTGGCAATACTTAGGCGCTGCTTTTGCCCACCTGAGAAATTATTACCTTTTTGCGCAACAGTTGCCTGATACTGTCCATCTAGTCCCTCAATAAACTCTTCGGCCTGAGCAATTCTGGCAACCTGTTGGATCTCTTCGGTAGTTGCTTCTGGATTCCCGAACAAAAAATTATCTTCAACAGTTCCACTAAATAAGAAAGCCTTTTGTGGAACATAACTAATGCGATCTCTTAAAGCATTCTGCGAAACATTTTTAATCGAATCCCCTAAAAAATGAATTTCACCTTTCGAAGTGTCTTTAAAACGCAATAACGCCTTGGCGATTGTACTTTTCCCTGAGCCAGTTCCTCCGACGATTGCAGTAGTTCCTACCGGTATATCAAAGGTAATATCAGATAAAACAGCTTCCTCTGCTCCGCTATAAGCAAAATCCACCTGATTAAATACAGCAACAGGCCCTTTTTCTCGGGATTGAAAGTCATCTTTATATCCATCACTGATTTCTTCTTCTTTTTCCACTACCTCTCCGATACGTTCTAAGGATGCTAAAGCTTTAGGAATCATCACGATGACCATTGCTGCCATGGTTAAGAACCATAAACTCAAAATCGTATACTCGCTAATTGCTGTTAAACTCCCGATTGGAACGTTGCCCTGTAGAACTAAAACTCCACCGAAAGCCAAAACAGCCGTCATTCCAAGCCCCATCACCAAATTGACAGTTGGATTTAATATAGCAAACAACTTATTTACACGAATCATTACGTCAGCATAAGTACCAAATGTTTGATCTGTGCGTTCCTTCTCAAATTTGGTTTTATCAAAGGCCCTAATAACACGGACACCTGTATAAAATTCTCGTAGTACTTGCATCATCTTATCCATTCTTTGCTGCATAACATCAGCTAAAGGGATCGCTTTTTTAATAACAGCTAAAGAAATAATTGAAAATAGAATGATTGATAGTGTAGGTATCCAAACAAAGCGCCAAGAAATTGCTCCTGTCAGCATAATGGATGCAATACATATCAATGGAGCAGGGATAATCATTTGGAACACCATCATCAAAATCTGTTGGATATTAGTGATATCACTAGTCGTCCTAGCTAATAATGTTGGAGTACCAAATTCTTCCATTTCTGCCAGTGACAAATACTGCGTCTTCTCAACTAAGCGTTTACGCAAAAAATAGCCGAAGCGTCCGGCTAAAATGGCTGAATAATAACTAGCAATAATAGAAACAATTCCAGTAAGTACAGCTACTCCCAACATTAAGCCTCCATTACGCCAAATAGCTCCTTGATCCTTAGTTAGTATACCTTTATCAATAATTTCAGCAACATAGTAGGGAATCATTAATGTTCCCACAGCTTGTAAGATCATTAAGATGAAGGTTGCCAAAAACATCTTTCGATAATCCTTGAAAAAAATTTTAAATAATTTCATCTTCTATTCCTCCTTCTCAAATGATAGAATAAACTGTAACGTAACGTTACAGTCAAGAAAAAAGAGGAGTTTCTCATGAAAAAATATCTCTCGGTCAGTGAAATGGCAAAATATGCAGGCATTAGTCGACGAACGCTAATTTATTACGATCAGATCGATCTATTTAAACCCATAAAAGTTGGAGTTAACGGGTATCGTTATTACGGTATTGATCAATATTTCGAATTAGATGTCATCTTACTTCTTAAAAATATAGGAATGCCTTTAGAAGAAATTCATACTTTCTTGAATAATCGTAATGTTGATTACGCTGTTCAAGAATTCTATCGTCAACGATCGAAGGTGGATAAACAGATTGTCATTCTCAAAGATATCCGTACTTCTTTAGACAGCTATATTAAACGTTATGAAACTTTAAAAAATTTTGATCTAGAATCTATTACCTACAGTTATCGTGAGGCCGAGTCTTTTGTTATTTCGGATGTCATAGACAGTATTGATGGTATAGACTCTGTTGAAATTTATGGCCGTTTTTATTCTTCTGTTGACAGTAAAGACTTATTCAGTGGATATCCAATTGGCTTTTTGGTGGATGGTGCAGCCTTTTATGAAGAAAATTTCCATGTAGCTCCATACCGCGCTTTAGTAAAAATCTCTGATGAACGTTTACCGCTTTATAAGTCTCAGAAGATCGTAACACGTCCGGCTGGTTATTATGTATCTGGATTTATGAAAGATGAAATTCATCATATTAATATTTTCAACAACCATTTTAGAAATTACTTAAAGAAAAATAACTTAGTGCTTGATGGTGATATTTGGGAACTGCTTTGGCAAGATGAAGCTACCTCGGAACACCCCGAAGATCAAATTTTTGAAGTACTAATTCCCGTTAAGGAAATGGCATGAGCTCCCGAAAAAACATACTGTGACATGCGACTTTAGAAGAAACAGTTACTTTGGCAGAAATTTGTACATTTAAATATTTTTTGAAAAAAAATAGAGGATAGTTAGCTGTGCTTATAAATCCAAATTAACTGAACCATAGCATAGTTTAATACTTCTAATTATGAGAAAACATTTAGATGATGATAGTTCAAAGATTTTAGCTTTGTTTGTAAAAGAGTACCATCTACTACGATCAAATGAAGCATAAACTGATCTTGGTTTTGATGGCATAACTAGAGGATTTTTCACATAGAAACTTGGAACATATCTAAATATCTAACATTAATTTTCCATAAAGTATCACAAAAAAATAGGCTGAAAAATAAAAAGACCTATCAGCAATCAAACTGCTGATAAGTCTTAATACCGGCGGCCGGGGTCGAACCGGCACGCCCGTGAGGGCACTGGATTTTGAGTCCAGCGCGTCTGCCAATTCCGCCACGCCGGCATGTTAATAAATGAGTGCTAAGTACTAGTTATTATACTATTTTATGCTCTTAATCTCAAGAAAATAGTAACTGGGGTAGCTGGATTCGAACCAACGCATGAGGGAGTCAAAGTCCCTTGCCTTACCGCTTGGCTATACCCCAATAAAAAGGGCGAACGATGGGAATCGAACCCACGAGTGCCGGAGCCACAATCCGGTGCGTTAACCACTTCGCCACGATCGCCATAACGTTATTCAAATAAAAAACTAAGATGAAATTACGCATCTTAGTTTATACCGGCGGCCGGGGTCGAACCGGCACGCCCGTGAGGGCACTGGATTTTGAGTCCAGCGCGTCTGCCAATTCCGCCACGCCGGCATGTTAATAAATGAGTACTAAGGCGGTAACCGGATTTGAACCGGTGATGAAGGTTTTGCAGACCTCTGCCTTACCACTTGGCTATACCGCCATATTTAATTTCACTTTACTTAAAAATTAAGTAACTGGGGTAGCTGGATTCGAACCAACGCATGAGGGAGTCAAAGTCCCTTGCCTTACCGCTTGGCTATACCCCAATAAAAAGGGCGAACGATGGGAATCGAACCCACGAGTGCCGGAGCCACAATCCGGTGCGTTAACCACTTCGCCACGATCGCCGTAATAAGAACAGGGGCAGCAGGAATTGAACCCACACTAACGGTTTTGGAGACCGCTGTTCTACCTTTAAACTATGCCCCTAAAAGAAATGGAGGAGAGTGGATTCGAACCACTGAACCCTAAGGAACGGATTTACAGTCCGTCGCGTTTAGCCACTTCGCTACTCCTCCATGGTGGCGCGGGACAGAATCGAACTGCCGACACACGGAGCTTCAATCCGTTGCTCTACCAACTGAGCTACCGCGCCATAATGAATAGTTTAAATTAATTTAATTAAATGGCGGTCCCGACGGGATTTGAACCCGCGATCTCCTGCGTGACAGGCAGGCATGTTAACCCCTACACCACGGAACCGAATGGAGGTTAACGGGTTCGAACCGCTGACCCTCTGCTTGTAAGGCAGATGCTCTCCCAGCTGAGCTAAACCTCCATAATTAATTAATGACCCGTACGGGAATCGAACCCGTGTTACCGCCGTGAAAGGGCGGTGTCTTAACCGCTTGACCAACGGGCCAAAAGTAGATTGAAACGGAGAGTAAGGGATTCGAACCCTTGAGACAGGATTACCCGCCTACATGATTTCCAATCATGCTCCTTCGGCCGCTCGGACAACTCTCCAAGACTGGAGCATAAAAGCCCTACACCCTTAATTGTCTCTTGCGAGAACTCCGGCAGTAGGACTCGAACCTACGACATCATGATTAACAGTCATGCGCTACTACCAACTGAGCTATGCCGGAATAATAATACGCGTGGCGGCGTCCTACTCTCACAAAGGGAAACCCTTCACTACAATCGGCGCTAAGAAGCTTAACTTCTGTGTTCGGCATGGGAACAGGTGTATCCTTCTTGCCATCGCCACCACACTATTTACTTGAGTAAACTTCGCTCACTCAAAACTGGATCAGAAAATAAACTCTCCCGAGTTTTTTTGGTTAAGTCCTCGATCGATTAGTATCAGTCCGCTCCATACATCACTGCACTTCCACTTCTGACCTATCTACCTGATCTTCTCTCAGGGATCTTACTTTCTTAAAGAAATGGGAAATCTCATCTTGAGGTGGGCTTCACACTTAGATGCTTTCAGCGTTTATCCCTTCCCTACATAGCTACCCAGCGATGCCTCTGGCGAGACAACTGGTACACCAGCGGTAAGTCCATCCCGGTCCTCTCGTACTAAGGACAGATCCTCTCAAATTTCCAACGCCCGCGACGGATAGGGACCGAACTGTCTCACGACGTTCTGAACCCAGCTCGCGTGCCGCTTTAATGGGCGAACAGCCCAACCCTTGGGACCGACTACAGCCCCAGGATGCGACGAGCCGACATCGAGGTGCCAAACCTCCCCGTCGATGTGGACTCTTGGGGGAGATAAGCCTGTTATCCCCAGGGTAGCTTTTATCCGTTGAGCGATGGCCCTTCCATGCGGAACCACCGGATCACTAAGCCCGACTTTCGTCCCTGCTCGAGTTGTAGCTCTCGCAGTCAAGCTCCCTTGTGCCTTTACACTCTGCGAATGATTTCCAACCATTCTGAGGGAACCTTTGGGCGCCTCCGTTACTCTTTAGGAGGCGACCGCCCCAGTCAAACTGCCCATCTGACACTGTCTCCCAGCCCGTTTAGGGCTGTGGGTTAGAGTGGCCATAACACAGGGGTAGTATCCCACCATTGCCTCAGCCGAAACTGGCGTCCCGGCGTCTAAGGCTCCTACCTATCCTGTACATGTGGTACAGACACTCAATATCAAACTGCAGTAAAGCTCCATGGGGTCTTTCCGTCCTGTCGCGGGTAACCTGCATCTTCACAGGTACTAAAATTTCACCGAGTCTCTCGTTGAGACAGTGCCCAAATCGTTACGCCTTTCGTGCGGGTCGGAACTTACCCGACAAGGAATTTCGCTACCTTAGGACCGTTATAGTTACGGCCGCCGTTTACTGGGGCTTCAATTCGTACCTTCGCTTACGCTAAGCACTCCTCTTAACCTTCCAGCACCGGGCAGGCGTCAGCCCCTATACGTCATCTTTCGATTTTGCAGAGACCTGTGTTTTTGATAAACAGTCGCTTGGGCCTATTCACTGCGGCTGATCGTTAGATCAGCACCCCTTCTCCCGAAGTTACGGGGTCATTTTGCCGAGTTCCTTAACGAGAGTTCGCTCGCTCACCTTAGGATGCTCTCCTCGACTACCTGTGTCGGTTTACGGTACGGGCCGTTGTTTTCTCACTAGAAGCTTTTCTTGGCAGTGTGACATCAGGAACTTCGGTACTGTTATTTCCCTCCCCGTCACAACTTGTCCTTAAAGAAGTAAGCATTTGACTCACCTCAAGACTCATTGCTTGGACAGACATTTCCGATCGTCTGATTCCTTAGCCTACTGCGTCCCTCCATTGCTCAAACAAAAACAACGGGTACAGGAATATCAACCTGTTATCCATCGCCTACGCCTTTCGGCCTCGGCTTAGGTCCCGACTAACCCTGGGCGGACGAGCCTTCCCCAGGAAACCTTAGTCATACGGTGGACAGGATTCTCACCTGTCTTTCGCTACTCATACCGGCATTCTCACTTCTAAGCGCTCCAGCAGTCCTCACGATCTACCTTCAACGCCCTTAGAACGCTCTCCTACCATCGTACCATTGGTACGATCCACAGCTTCGGTAGTATGTTTAGCCCCGGTACATTTTCGGCGCAGGGTCACTCGACTAGTGAGCTATTACGCACTCTTTAAATGGTGGCTGCTTCTAAGCCAACATCCTAGTTGTCTGTGCAACCCCACATCCTTTTCCACTTAACATACATTTTGGGACCTTAGCTGGTGGTCTGGGCTGTTTCCCTTTCGACTATGGATCTTATCACTCACAGTCTGACTCCCAGAGATGAATGAATGGCATTCGGAGTTTATCTGAATTCGGTAACCCGAGATGGGCCCCTAGTCCAAACAGTGCTCTACCTCCATCATTCTCACTCTGAGGCTAGCCCTAAAGCTATTTCGGAGAGAACCAGCTATCTCCAAGTTCGTTTGGAATTTCTCCGCTACCCACACCTCATCCCCGCACTTTTCAACGTACGTGGGTTCGGTCCTCCAGTGCGTTTTACCGCACCTTCAACCTGGACATGGGTAGATCACATGGTTTCGGGTCTACGACCACTTACTCATTCGCCCATTTCAGACTCGCTTTCGCTGCGGCTCCGTCTTTTCGACTTAACCTCGCAAGTAATCGTAACTCGCCGGTTCATTCTACAAAAGGCACGCCATCACCCATTAACGGGCTTTGACTTGTTGTAGGCACACGGTTTCAGGATCTATTTCACTCCCCTTCCGGGGTGCTTTTCACCTTTCCCTCACGGTACTGGTTCACTATCGGTCACTAGGGAGTATTTAGCCTTGGGAGATGGTCCTCCCGGATTCCGACGGAATTCCTCGTGTTCCGCCGTACTCAGGATCCTCCTAGGTGCTATCCAAATTTCATCTACGGGGCTTTTACCCTCTCTCGCAGACTTTTCCAAGTCCTTCGATTATTTGAATAAACTACCATATCGGAGTCCTACAACCCCAAGATGCAAGCATCTTGGTTTGGGCTTTTCCCGTTTCGCTCGCCGCTACTCAGGGAATCGAATTTTCTTTCTCTTCCTGCAGGTACTTAGATGTTTCAGTTCTCTGCGTCTACCTCTAATCAGCTATGTATTCACTGAAAAGTAACATCCTATCAAAGATGTTGGGTTTCCCCATTCGGAAATCTCCGGATCAAAGCTTACTTACAGCTCCCCGAAGCATATCGGTGTTAGTCCCGTCCTTCATCGGCTCCTAGTGCCAAGGCATCCACCGTGCGCCCTTATTCACTTAACCTTATCAACCTTACGGTTGGTTCTTGATCTTCTCTTCTAGCGATAGAAGTCCGATCAATAAAAAAAGCAATTGAACGATTAAAAACTCATTCAACGCGGTGTTTTTTCTCGGTTTGTTTGTTTATTTTCTGTATCCAGTTTTCAATGAACGAATGATGAACAATATCATCAATGGAGCCTAGCGGGATCGAACCGCTGACCTCCTGCGTGCAAAGCAGGCGCTCTCCCAGCTGAGCTAAGGCCCCGGGTATTTTCTTGAAAGTAAACCTCTCAAAACTGAACGAATAAAAGCAAGCCTGTGTAGTCTTCCGTAACGCTAGGCTGGCATTGCTGCATCCTAGCTTAT
Organism: Enterococcus sp. AZ071; assembly: GCF_050499065.1. Lineage (NCBI taxonomy): Bacteria > Bacillati > Bacillota > Bacilli > Lactobacillales > Enterococcaceae > Enterococcus > Enterococcus sp. AZ071. The sequence continues at coordinate 648,028 of NZ_JBIPAS010000001.1, read as the reverse complement.
CCTTAGAAAGGAGGTGATCCAGCCGCACCTTCCGATACGGCTACCTTGTTACGACTTCACCCCAATCATCTATCCCACCTTAGGCGGCTGGCTCCAAAAGGTTACCTCACCGACTTCGGGTGTTACAAACTCTCGTGGTGTGACGGGCGGTGTGTACAAGGCCCGGGAACGTATTCACCGCGGCGTGCTGATCCGCGATTACTAGCGATTCCGGCTTCATGTAGGCGAGTTGCAGCCTACAATCCGAACTGAGAGAAGCTTTAAGAGATTAGCTTAGCCTCGCGACTTCGCGACTCGTTGTACTTCCCATTGTAGCACGTGTGTAGCCCAGGTCATAAGGGGCATGATGATTTGACGTCATCCCCACCTTCCTCCGGTTTGTCACCGGCAGTCTCGCTAGAGTGCCCAACTAAATGATGGCAACTAACAATAAGGGTTGCGCTCGTTGCGGGACTTAACCCAACATCTCACGACACGAGCTGACGACAACCATGCACCACCTGTCACTTTGCCCCCGAAGGGGAAGCTCTATCTCTAGAGTGGTCAAAGGATGTCAAGACCTGGTAAGGTTCTTCGCGTTGCTTCGAATTAAACCACATGCTCCACCGCTTGTGCGGGCCCCCGTCAATTCCTTTGAGTTTCAACCTTGCGGTCGTACTCCCCAGGCGGAGTGCTTAATGCGTTAGCTGCAGCACTGAAGGGCGGAAACCCTCCAACACTTAGCACTCATCGTTTACGGCGTGGACTACCAGGGTATCTAATCCTGTTTGCTCCCCACGCTTTCGAGCCTCAGCGTCAGTTACAGACCAGAGAGCCGCCTTCGCCACTGGTGTTCCTCCATATATCTACGCATTTCACCGCTACACATGGAATTCCACTCTCCTCTTCTGCACTCAAGTTTCCCAGTTTCCAATGACCCTCCCCGGTTGAGCCGGGGGCTTTCACATCAGACTTAAGAAACCGCCTGCGCTCGCTTTACGCCCAATAAATCCGGACAACGCTTGCCACCTACGTATTACCGCGGCTGCTGGCACGTAGTTAGCCGTGGCTTTCTGGTTAGATACCGTCAAGGGGTGAACTTTTTACTCTCACCCTTGTTCTTCTCTAACAACAGAGTTTTACGATCCGAAAACCTTCTTCACTCACGCGGCGTTGCTCGGTCAGACTTTCGTCCATTGCCGAAGATTCCCTACTGCTGCCTCCCGTAGGAGTTTGGGCCGTGTCTCAGTCCCAATGTGGCCGATCACCCTCTCAGGTCGGCTATGCATCGTTGCCTTGGTGAGCCGTTACCTCACCAACTAGCTAATGCACCGCGGGTCCATCCTCGAGTGACGCAAAAGCGCCTTTCAAAAGAAAACCATGCGGTTTTCTTTGTTATGCGGTATTAGCACCTGTTTCCAAGTGTTATCCCCCGCTCGAGGGTAGGTTACCCACGTGTTACTCACCCGTTCGCCACTCCTTTTCTTCCGGTGGAGCAAGCTCCGGTGGAAGAAAAAGCGTTCGACTTGCATGTATTAGGCACGCCGCCAGCGTTCGTCCTGAGCCAGGATCAAACTCTCATAAAAAGTGTTTGAAACAGTCTTGCGACTGTTAAGCTCAATTTAAAAATTGATTCGCTAGCAATTGCTTGCTATGTTGTTTGCTTCTATATAATAGAAGCGCCCTACACATTTGGTTTGTTTTATTCGTTCAGTTTTCAAAGGTCTACTTGATAAAATCGACTGTTTCTTGTTGCATCAGCAACTCTTAAATCTTATCATTTCGCCGTTTAAAAGTCAATAAGTTTTTTTGCTTTTTTTGTTTTAAAAAAACATGATTACTATCTATCGTTATCAGCGACTTTATAAAAATACCATAAGTGAAATCATCCGTCAACAAGTTTTTGAAAAAATATTTTCAGAAGATTTCATCTCATTGGAACAAATAATAATATAGCAATTTTCATCATTTAATGCAACTATAAAATAGAATTCTTCTACATTTTTTCTTAATGCGAACAAAATGTCCCTATACTAAAATAACGTTCGATTTTTGAAGCAAAAATAACAGTATACTGAAGCCTATTCATAAAAATAATTGCATAAAAAAATCAGCCGATTATTGTTCGACTGATTCTTCTTCCACCATAGGTATAAAAATTCTAAAGATCGTACCTTGACCAAGGGAGCTTTCTACACTAATGTGACCTTTGTAACTTTCAATTAGCTTATGAGCTATCGATAAACCTAACCCATTTCCTCCTTTTGTTCGTGCACGTGCCTTATCCACTCGATAAAAACGATTGAACACTTTATCAATGTCTTCATCTGGAATACCTTCACCAAAATCTTGAATCGCAATTTCAAACTCATTCAAAGTCGAAGAAATCGATATATGCACTTCTTTACGATCCGTTGAATACTTAACTGCATTGTCCATAATGATAATCATGATTTGTTCCAAATGATTTCGGTAGATTTTTAACTGACGCTCGTTTTCTAGATCATCATCTAAAGTAAATGTAAACTCTGGATATAGTAATTTAAAGTTGTTAAAGACTTGGTAAGTTACTTCTTTTGCATTGGAAGTCTCATTTCCATAATATACATCTACTTGTTCCGCACGGGATAGATCTAACATTTCTTGTACTAAGCTCTTCATTCGTTCAATTTCTTGAAGACTGGCTTGAATTGACTCTTCTAAAATTTCAGGATCATCTTTCCCCCATCGATTAAGCAAGCTGAGATGCCCTTCAATCACTGCTACAGGAGTACGTAATTCATGTGAAACATCTTCAACAAATTGTTCTTGCTGCTTAATATACATTCTAATACGATCAATTACGTCATTAAAAATCATTGCTAAATCTGCCAATTCATCGTTTGTAGTGATTTCAGGTACATGTACATCTGCCTGTGGATCCTGACGAATAATCTCCATTGTATCTCGCAAAATTTTAACAGGCTTTAAGAAGTATGAAGATAATAAGAATCCTAAAAAACTGCTAAGTACTAAAGAAACAATTTCTAATACAATCAGAGTTATTAACAATTTGCTTCGCATTTCATAAAAGTCAGAAAGTTCATAAAAAACCTGAGCATATCCTATCTTCTCTCGGGTTTCCTTAGAGTAGATTGGTTCAATGGACAAGAAGCCATTTCGATTATCAAGTGTAACGATTGTAGGGCTTTTGTGCTCTGTCTGTACTAAAGGATGATATACTTCCTGCGTTTTAAAAATTAACTTTTTATCCAAATTATAGATATCTAATGAAAGCTGCGGTTGGCCTAATTCAGCTACAAAGCTGTCAATTCGCAACATATTGCCCTCAAGTGTCATATTCCGATCATACAGAGCGTTGTCGAGATTAGACGATTCTGTTAACGTACGGTATGTATTTACTAAAGTAAGCTCTTCATCCGAATTCGCTAAACGTGACGATACGTCTGAGATTGTCTGCTCAACATTATTTCTTTCTTTAGCAACAATAAGATTGACTGAAGATTTATAAGTGATCACTGCAAAGATTGTAAATACGACGAATATAAAGAAAGAACTTGTAAAGGCCCACTTAATAGTAAGTGAAGGCCCCTTCAGTTCTCCGTGCTTTTTGAAAAGCTTTCTCATGATCTCATTACATATCCTGTTCCACGAACAGTCTGAATGTAGCTGTCTTCCCCATTAACGTCGATTTTGTTGCGCAGATAACGGATATAAACATCGACTACATTTGTTTCAACTTCAGTTTCGTAGCCCCAGACTTTATTTAATAAAACATCTCGTGCTAAAACGACATTTACATTTTCCATTAAAGTCAGTAAAAGTTCGTATTCACGTTTTGTTAATTCAATAATGTCGTTGCCGCGACGAACAACTCGGTTCTCTTTTTCAATTGTCAGGTCACGATAAGTAATGGTAGTTTGTTTAGCAACATTTTTATCGCCTTCGATATCGATCCGGCGCAATAAAGCTCGCAAACGAGCCAATAACTCCTCAATAGCAAACGGTTTGACAATGTAATCGTCAGCTCCATGGTCTAAGCCAGAAACCCGATCAATTACTGAATCTCTCGCAGTCATCATAATGATTGGTGTATTCTTTACTTGTCGTACGCGACGGCAGACTTCTAAACCATTCAGCTCTGGCAGCATCAGGTCTAATAAAATAGCATCCCAGTCATTCTCTAGAGCTGCTTCAAGCCCGGTACGTCCGTTATAATGAACATCTGTATCGTAACCTTCATGCTTCAGCTCAAGTTCTACGAAACGAGCTAAGTTTTTTTCATCTTCAATGATTAGAATATTACTCATTCTTTTTATTCCTTTCCAAATCGTTCTTGCTTAACCCCTTTGTTTCAGTGGTCTAAGCCTTCAGAAGCTACTGCCATTTTATCATGAAATCCCTAATAAAAAAACTAGGGACTATTAAACAGTTAAAAATCCCTAGTTTTAGTCTAATTATTCTTCGTCATACCAGCTATAGTGATAAATACCCTCTTTATCAGTGCGTTCATAAGTATGGGCACCAAAGTAATCCCGCTGAGCTTGAATTAAGTTTGCTGGCAAGCGTTCAGCACGGTAAGAATCGTAATAAGAAATTGCTGAAGAGAAAGTTGGAACAGGAATACCTGCTTGAACAGCAATTCCTACAACTTCACGAACAGCTGCTTGGTACTTGCTTCCAATCTCTTGGAAATAGCTGTCTAGCATTAAGTTAGCTAAATCAGTATCTTTTTCGTAAGCATCTGTAATCTTTTGCAAGAATCGGGCACGAATAATACATCCAGCACGCCAGATTTTAGCAATATCACCAAATGGCAGATCCCAATCATACTCTTTTGAAGCAGCACGAAGTTGTGCAAATCCTTGCGCATAACTCATAAGCTTACTGAAATATAACGCTTCACGGATTTTTTCAACTAATTCTTGTTTGTCGCCATCGTATTTATACGGAGCAGGACCGCTTAAAACTTTACTTGCTTCAACACGTTCTTCTTTGTAAGCTGAAATGAAACGCGCAAAAACTGACTCAGTAATCAACGGAAGCGGCACACCCAAATCTAAAGCACTTTGAGAGGTCCATTTTCCGGTTCCTTTATTTCCTGCAGCATCTAAAATTACATCTACTACCGGTTTATCAGTACCTTCATCGTCTTTTCTAGTTAAAATGTCTGCGGTAATTTCAATTAAATAGCTGTCTAATTCACCCTTGTTCCATTCGGCAAAAACATCAGCCATTTCATCAACAGACAGACCTAACAATTGTTTCATTAAGTCATAAGACTCAGCAATTAATTGCATGTCTCCGTATTCAATACCATTGTGAACCATTTTAACGTAATGACCGGCACCATTTGCGCCAATGTAGGTTACACATGGTACGCCGTCTTCAGCCTTAGCAGCAATTTGTTCGAAGATTGGGGCTACTAGGTCATAAGCTTCCTTTTGACCACCAGGCATCATAGAAGGACCTTCTAAGGCACCCTTTTCACCGCCAGAAACTCCTGTACCGATAAAGTTGATCCCTGAGTTAGCCAATTCTTCATTTCTGCGCATTGTATCCTTAAAGAAGGTATTTCCTCCATCAATTAATACATCGCCTTTATCTAAATGAGGCAACAACTCTTGAATAGTGGCATCCGTTGCCGGACCCGCTTTAACCATTAACATAATACGACGAGGTTTCTCAATCGCATTTACGAATTCCTCAATAGAGAATGTTGCTTCAAAGTTGCGGTCTGGATGTTCATCCACCACTACTTGAGTTTTTGAGCCCGTACGGTTATACAAGGCAACAGTGTAACCTCGGCTTTCGATATTTAGGGCTAGATTCTTACCCATAACCGCCATTCCGACAACACCAAATTGTGCGTTTGACATAATATACCTCCTAATTATTCCGCTATCTTCTACATTATAGCCTAAGGTGCAAAAAATGAAAAAGGAATTGTGCGTAATAAATAAAAAACCTCAAGACTCCATGGTTAGTCTTGAGGTTTTTTGCTTTTCTATCATTAAAAAAGCTATTATGCTTCTTCTTTAGACATAACATCTTTTCCATCGTAGTAGCCGCAGTTGGCACATACGTGATGACTCTTTTTCATTTCACCGCAGTTTGGACATTCGTTCAAACCTTTGATGGTTAATTTGTAATGAGTACGACGTTTTGCTTTTTTTGCTTTTGAAGTTCTTCTAGCTGGTACTGCCATTGGTGTTACACCTCCTTGTAAAATGAAGTATCTTAAAATAGATACGTATTATTCCAATCTTACTTGTTATCCTCTTCGTTAAAAAGTTCGGACAATTTTGCAAGACGAGGATCAATTGCTTCTGCTTGTTCCTTTTTCGCGAAGTATTCTTCTTCAGAAACCACTTGCCAATCATTTCCCTTAGGTAATTCTTTAGCACTTTTCTCTTCATCTGATAATACTTGCAATGGAATTGCCAGCAGTATGTTGTCTTCGACAGAATCCGTAAGATCGATTGTGTCACTCTCTAACACAATGACTTCTTCTTCACGGTCTTCTTCCTGCGCCGACCATTGCTCTTTTGTCATGAATATCTCATCCACAGAAAGATCAAGTGGCAGGTCTACTGGTTCAAGCGAACGGGAAGACGGAACAGTTACAGTTGTCGTTAACCGATAATGTAAGATATATTCTTTTTTCCCGACAGACAAGATTCCTGTAACCTTTACAGGTGCTACTGCCAAAATTTCTGAATCGCGTTGTTTTAAAGAGTCATTAACATCCATTGTTTCTGAGAAATTTAATGGTTCTTCTTGATAACGTCGCAATTCTATAATGGACCATTTCATTATTCATCACCTCTAAGCAACAATCGATATTATACAGGTGGAAAAATTCTTTGTCAATGAAATTTTCTTGACACCTTAAAAAAACTGATGCTACTGCGTTTTTTTATCATCATTTTTATGAAAACAAGAGAAAAGGGTGAACCAAATTTAATTGGCTCACCCCAAGAAAGACAACCTTAGATGGCTGTAGTTTCTCCACGGTAAACAATTCCACGACGAGGGTCTACTGTTACTAACTCGCCATCAACAATAATTGTAGTTGCATCTTTAGCGCCAACAATAACTGGAATATCTTGTGCAATGCCGACAACAGCAGCATGAGAAGTTAATCCGCCATCTTCAACGATTAAAGCAGCAGCTTTTTCAATTGCAGGCATATATTCTTTATCAGTTGTTGGTACAACTAGAACCATGCCTTCTTTAGCGTTTTTCACAGCTTCTTCAGCAGAAGATGCGATCACTGCGTTTGCAACAACAGCTTTTTCACCAACACCTTGTGCTTCTAATAATTTAGAGCCAATTAATTGGATTTTCATAACGTTAGTTGTTCCGCGTTCGCCAACTGGAACACCTGCAGTGATTAGAATTAGGTCGCCTTCTTTAGCGAAGCCTAAATCTACAGCTTTTTTAGTAGCTAATTCAAACATATCATCTGTTGTAGTTGGTTTTTCTGCAACAGTTGGGTAAACACCCCAGTTTAACATCAAGCCGCGTTTTGTGCGTTCGTCAAAGGTTACAGCCAAGATGTCTGCATCTGGACGATATTTTGAGATCATTTTAGCAGTGTATCCTGATTCTGTTGCAGCAACAATGGTTTTAACACCTAAATTGTGTGCAGCGCGTGCTACTGACAAGCTGACAGTTTCAGTTACATCTGTTTTATCAAATTCATTGATTTGGAAAGTACCCATTTCTTCAAGTGCTTTTTCTGCTTCTTGGTCAATCCGAGCCATAGTTGCAACAGCTTCTACTGGGTAGTCACCGTTTGCTGATTCACCTGAAAGCATAGTAGCATCTGTTCCGTCGAAAACAGCGTTCGCAACGTCAGACGCTTCAGCACGTGTAGGACGTGGGTTGCTTTGCATAGATTCCAACATTTGTGTAGCGGTAATAACTGATTTACCAGCAGCATTACATTTTTTGATAATTGATTTTTGAACCATTGGAACTTCTTCCGCTGGAATTTCAACACCCATGTCGCCGCGGGCAACCATGATACCATCAGAAACTTTGATGATTTCGTCAATGTTGTCAATACCTTCTTGAGATTCAATTTTAGAGAAGATTTGAACATGCATCATGTCTTTTTCTTCTAAAATTTCACGAATTTCTAAAACGTCTTGTGCTTTACGTACAAAGCTGGCAGCGATGAAGTCAATGTCGTTGTCCAAACCAAAACGAATATCTTCTGCATCCTTTTCAGTGATTCCTGGCAAGCTGATTGAAACGCCTGGTGCATTAACACCTTTGCGTGAACCTAACATACCAGCATTTTTAACGACAACAACTAGCTCACGTGCTGCTTCATCTTTTTCGATAATTTCCATGTCAATTAAGCCATCATCGAATAAAACGTGTCCGCCAACGTGAACATCCTCGAATAAGCCAGGATAAGTAACCGCAATTTTTTCTTTTGTTCCTTTATGTTCAGGGTTCATTGAAATACGAGTTTTATCTCCAACTTCAAATTGGATATAGCCCGCACGACCATAATCTGCTTCTGTAGTGTCTTGTACCGTTGTGCGAATTTCTGCACCTTTTGTATCTAAAAGAATACCGACGTCTTTTCCTGTTTTCTTAACAGCTTCACGAACAAGAGTCATACGACTTAATTGTTCTTCATGGTCACCGTGAGAAAAGTTGAAACGAAAGACATTTGCACCAGCCTCGATCAACTCTGAGATGATTTCAAGTGTATTACTTGCTGGTCCTAATGTACTAACGATTTTTGTTTTTTTCATTATATAAACGCTCCTATTCTTGTTGTCATTGCTTTTATAATTAAATAGCCTCGGGCTACCTAGTTAACGAGATTAAAATGAGATTGTTTGGTTCAGTTCATACAGAGATAAGTCAGGTTTATGTTTATTGTTTTCTAAAGTATCAATAATATCAGCTGCAACCACTTTATTGTTTAACATACCAATACACAATCCACCTTTTTCCTGTTGCAACAATTCGACTGCATACGAGCCAAATTTACTTGCTAATACGCGGTCGCGGGCGCTTGGAGATCCCCCACGCACAACATGGCCAAGCACACTAACTCGGGTATGGAAATCACCATACTCTGATAACTTATCCGCAAAATCATTGCCGCCCATGACACCTTCAGCAAGAACAATTAGACAATGTTTTTTTCCACGATCACGTCCCGCTTTAATTTTTTCAGCAATCTGAGCCATATTGAAGTCATGCTCTGGAATGACAATTTCATCTGCCCCACCAGCAACACCTGACCATAAAGCAATATCACCGGCTCCACGCCCCATTACTTCAATTACGAAAGTGCGTACATGAGAAGTCGCTGTATCACGAATTCTATCGATTGATTCCAAGACTGTGTTGATGGCTGTATCAAAACCGATAGTGAAATCTGTTCCTGGAATATCATTATCAATTGTCCCTGGAATACCCACTGCTGGGAAACCGTGTTTAGTTAATGCCATTGCTCCATGATAAGAACCGTCTCCACCAATAACTACTAATCCTTCGATCCCAAACTTTTTCAATTGTTCGATCCCTTTTAATTGACCTTCTTCAGTCGCAAATTCTGGGTAACGAGCAGAATATAAAAATGTTCCTCCACGTTGGATTTTATCACCAACATCAGCAACATCCAAACGTCGAATATCACCTGCAACCAAACCTGCAAAACCGTAGTTGATTCCATAAACTTCAAGACCTTCATAGATCCCTTTACGAACCACGGCACGAACAGCTGCGTTCATTCCTGGAGCGTCTCCTCCACTTGTTAAAATTCCAATGCGTTTCATTTTCTCACCTCAAAAAATTATTAATCAAGCATTGTTCTCAATTCATGGTACATTCTACCATCAAAGCCGCTAAAAGTCTTGGAAAGATGTTAGGAAAGTTTGATATACCTGAAAAAAGTTTTGAAAGTTACAAGAAATCATCGTAATACGACGTTTTTATTACCCAATATGTCACGTAAATCGGTCAATAAGTCCTCATTACGCCCTATCCAATACTCCTTTCCTAACACAATCTTTCTTTGATCTTTTTCAAAATAAAGAATTACCGGAATATTCCCAGGAGCGGTTTTCAGCTTTTCTGCAATTTCTTGATGAAGCGTACGGCTATCCTGTTCACTGGAAATTCTCAGATAAAGAATTTCTTCTGAGAGACTGTTTTCTACCGTGTCAGCTGACTCAAATTCTTCCACCAACAATTGCAATGATTGATCATAACTACTTTTTTCAATTTTTCCGGAGACAAGATAAACTTGGTCTAAGTGAATCATATTGCGAACTTTGCGATAAAGAATCGGAAAAATAGTTAGGGAGAGTTCTCCGCTTTGATCATTTCCGTTAAGAAATGCCATCTGCTCTCCTTTTTTTGTCCTTATTTCCCGTAGCTCTTTCAAGTAAATAAGTATGGTTGCATTTTGACCTGGCACAACATCACTGGTTAAACGAATATTTCTCTGTCGTTTTAGTTTCGGATAGTTTTCAGTTGGATGTCCCGATACATACAAGCCCAAATATTTTTCTTCATAATCAAGTTTTTCTGCTAATGAATATTCTGGAACTTCGTGCTCCTTCAGACTCATAACGTCTAGCAGAGAATCACTACCGCCACTATACAAAACATTTTGAATTTTTCCTTCCAATTCAACTTGCAATTGACGACGATTTTCATGAAGCTCATCAAATGCACCTACTACGATTAACGGTTCAATATATTCTTCCTTTAGCCATCGATCTTCAATTCTCAACAAGAAATTGTCTAACGATTTATAAAAACCTTGCGCTTTACGTTCAGCAAGAATACTCGCTACATAATCGCGCCTGATACCTTTAATCGCATCTAGGCCAAAGCGAATCGTATCCTTCTCGACTAAAGTAAAACTATAAAAGCTTTTATTGATATCTGGAGCCAATAAGCTAACTCCGGCCTGATTTGCCTCGGCTATATATTCACGCATCTTTTTAGCGTCGCTCCGAACTGATTTAAGTAAGGCCGCATAGAAAGGTCCTGGATAATGAACTTTAAGATAAGCCATTTGGTAGCCGACAAAAGAATAGGCAAACGCATGTGATCGGTTAAACCCATAATTGGCAAAACGCTCTATATAATCGTATACCTCTTCAGCGCTACTTTGTGTATAGCCTTGCTGAATTGATCCAGATACAAAGTGCTGCCTCTCTTCGTCTAATAAATCCTTTTTCTTTTTGCTAACAGCGCGCCGCAATATATCTGCCTGTCCTAGACTAAATCCGGCCATTCGCGCAGCAACTTGCATAATTTGTTCTTGGTAAACAATGATGCCATAAGTGTTTTCCAAAATTGGTTTCAGCGACTCTTCAGGATATTGAATGGCTTCTTTTCCTTTTTTCCTAGCGATAAAATGATCTATGTTTTGCATGGGTCCTGGTCGATACAACGCATTTACGGCTGCGATATCCTCAATCGAAGTTGGACCTAGGCGACGTAACACATTTCGAATGCCCGCAGATTCAAATTGAAAGACTCCGCTGGTTTCGCCTCGCTGAAAAAGTTCCAAAGTTTGAGGATCATCTAATGGAATCTGCTTAAGATTGATTTCTTGTTGATAAACTTTTTTTATATTGCGTAAAGCAGTATCAATAATCGATAGGTTACGCAGACCTAAAAAGTCCATCTTCAGAAGTCCAATTGTTTCGATATCGCTCATTGTAAATTGAGTTAGCAGAATATCTTCCGAACCATTTTGCAAAGGGACAATTGAAATTAATTCTTGATCACTAATGACTACACCCGCAGCATGAGTGGATACATGTCTAGGCAAACCTTCTAAACTTAAAGCTGTTTGAAACATCAATTGGCTTTTGGAGTTTGTGTTTACTAATTGTTTCAGCGTTTCAGATTGCTCGTAAGCATCTCGCAAAGTAATTTTCAACTGATTGGGAATGGATTTGGACCAACGACTCGCTTCACTTTGAGATAAACCGAAGACTCGTCCCACATCTCGTAAGACCATTTTGGCTGCCATTGTTCCAAAAGTCGCAATTTGAGCTACATGAAAACGACCGTATTTTTCTTTTACGTAATGCAAAATTTCATTACGTCGATTATCGGGAATATCCAAGTCAATATCAGGCATACTGTTTCTTTCTGGATTTAGAAAGCGTTCGAAGAGCAGGTTATATTGAATAGGATCTACATCCGTGATTGACAAAACATACGCTACCAAAGAGCCTGCGGCAGATCCACGTCCGGCTCCCGTCACAATTTGATTGCGGTGAGCATAATCCATCACATCCCATACAATCAGAAAATAATCATCAAATCCCATTGTGTGTATGATAGACAACTCTTTAGCCAATCGTTCTTGATAAACCGTTGATATATCGTTGACTCGAAGTGGCAACCGTTCCCAGCACAGTTTTTCTAAAAACTCTTTTGCATTTTGGTCAGTTTCCAACGGATAATGCGGCAGCAGCTTTTGATGCAAAGGGATTTCGAATTGGCAGCTTTCTGCTAATGAAATGGCATTACTAATAGCTTCTTCTCTTTTTTCCTCTTGAAAATAGTGATTAATTTCTTCTTCTGACAACAAGTAGCTGTTGCCTTTTTTTTCTACTAATGCGTCTTTGCTTATCTGCTTCCCGGACTGAATTTTTTTCATCACGTCGATAGCAAAAGCTTCTTCTGGCTTTAAATACTTTACCTCGTGCAAAGCAAGAAGAGGCAAACCGTGTGGTTGCCTAATAGCATCAATTTGTCTGCTGTTAGTCAAAGAACAGCCTAAAAATACTGTATCGTGGAAGGTTTCTTTTACTTCATCCATTATGTAATCGATGTTCTCTTCTAAAGTAATTTTACTTATAGGTAAAACAACCATCAAATTCTGGCTGTTAATTTCATACTCAGCTAAATGCTGTGACTTCTCTTCAATCATTCTTTGAGAAGAAATACGCATCAAGTTTTGATAACCTGCTAAATTTTTAGCATATAAAAGAAGTGTAAATGCCTCTTCAGCTTTTGATAAGATATCTAGTTCCATGCCAATGATTGGTTTTATATCCTGATGTATGCACGCCTGATAAAATTCAACTGCTCCATAAAGTACATGCTCATCCGTTAAGGCCAAAGATTTATAGCCCAACTCTTTCGCTTTTTTGACATATTCTGAAATTGTCAAGGTACTTTTCAGCAATGAATAGGAAGTTTTAGTATATAGTTGTGGAAAATTCATGGGGCCCTCCTATAAAATATTTTCATGAAGACTTTTCTTTACTTTTTTTGAAAAAATGCTAAACTAGTTCTAGAAATCTGCAAGAAAAGAGGTTTTGTTAATGAAATATCTCGTTACTTTCTTTTGGGCATTTGCCATTGGTCAGGCAGTTTGTTACCTGGGCGGCGCCTTGCAAAGTGCTACTTATGACTTCCAGCTTTCAACGATTGTTTCGCTAATTATTGGTGTTATTACAGTTTTACTTTCTTTTGCAATGAAGCCAACTCATCGATCAGCTAACCACTAGAAAATAAGCCAGTTACTTTATTGTAACTGGTTTTTTCTTTCTGTTGAACCTGTAAAAAAATCTTCCACTTAACTTATATTTTTGTTTTACTCATCAGAAGCCCTCGGAAGTTGAACAGACTAAGCAGAATATTCCCGAATACACAAGCGCTCGTAACCAAAAAGACGGCTGAATAGCCTAAAGAATGCGCTACAGTTGATCCAATCATCGGACCTAATACTTGTCCAAAATTGTTAAACATCTGATTATAGCTATATATACGGCTAACTCCTTCAGGTGGACTGATTTTGCCGATTAACGTATTAATAGACGGCATCAAAGCGCCTGTTGAGAATCCTAAGAAGAAACGAAGCACTCCTAATTGAAAGGGGGTTTTTACAAAAGCCATTGGAATAAAGCAGATGAAGGATAAAAACAACCCAAACAAAAGAATTTTATGATTTCCTATCTTGTCACCAATCTTACCTAGAGTCGGTGAAGAAATGACCGCTGAGACCCCTGCTGCCGAAATAATAAATCCACTAATCATCAACGCATTATTGCTGTTTCCACTTAATTGACGAATATATAGAGTTAAAATTGGGCTAATGCTTGTTGCTCCTAATTGTAGAATCAACGTACTTACAAACAAACCTACCAAGATTGACAGATAGTTTATTTTCTTCGTAAGTCCTCTCATACTGACCATATCCTGCTTTTCGATCGGCTGAAAATTTTCCTGGACCATAAAGATAGTTAAAATTGTACAGATCAACAAAATAATTCCAGTAATTATAAAAACGTTCTCTAAACCGAACCATTGAGCCAACACACCACCGATTGATGGTCCGATTAAATTGCCAGCAACTGCTCCCGTTGACAATGTTCCTAACGCCCATCCACTCTTTTCGCGAGGTGCCTGTGAAGCGATCATCGCAGTAGCATTGGGAATATAACCAGAAAGAACTCCTGTCATAAACCGCATGCCTAACAACCAATACACATTTGGAACAAACGCTAAAGATCCCATTGTGATAGTCATTCCAGCAGCTGCGCGAACCATCATTAGCTTTCTTCCTTTGCGATCAGCAAGATTACCCCAAATAGGTGAGACAATAGCTGCTGCAAAAGCCGTGACCGAAATTGCCAAACCAGCAAACATCTCTACTTGAGGTACCGGGGTTCCCATTTGTTCAATATATACCGGCAAGAAAGGCATGACCAAACTAAAACTTGCTCCTGTGAAGAAACAACCAATCCAGGATACGAACAGGTTTCTTCGCCAATTGATTTTCATTTTTTTCAGCTCTCTTTTTTACATTTTTCTTCAACTACTACTATAACAAAGATTGTCAAGCTTTGTAGTCATAAACAATTTTATCATTTACTAAATTTATTACTAGTTGGTTGCGTTTTTTATAAGATATGCTAGACTGAAACAAATTGAGACAAGGATGATTACTATGAAAAAGATGATTGCCATCGATCTGGATGGGACGACACTAAACGAAGAATCTAAAATATCTGAACGAACAGCAAAAACTTTAAAACGGGCAATGGAGGACGGCCATTCTGTCGTAATTGCTACAGGCAGACCTTACCGCATGAGTAGTGAATTTTATCGTGAACTGCAGCTAACTACACCGATGGTCAATTTTAATGGTGCCCTAGTTCATTTACCAGAAAAGCAATGGGATAATGAACTTGAAACTTCTTTTAACCGGAATATCGTCTTTGATATTATGCAAGAAAAGAAAAATTTGAAGCTGGACTTCATTGCAGCCGAAGACCGCAATACTTTCTTTATTGATGATTTGAATTTCTTTGACAAGCATATGTTTGCCAGTAAAGCAACAGCCGACAACTTGTTAACGACCGATTCATTAGTTAAAGATCCAACTTCTGTGATTGTACGCAGCCAGCCACAAAACTTAAAGAGTGTTGCCGAAGAACTAAAACAGCAATATGGCGCTTCTGTTGAAGTTAATACTTGGGGTGGACCTAACTCAATCTTAGAGATCGTGGCTAAAGGCATCCAAAAGGCTCACGGGTTAGCTCATATCGTTAAGGTTTTCGACATGAATAAAGAAGATATTATTGCATTCGGTGACGAACACAACGATGTGGATATGCTAGCTTACGCTGGCTGGGGGGTTGCTATGGCCAACGGAACTGAACAAGTGAAATCAGTGGCAAACGATATTACCGCCAAGCCAAACTCTGAGGATGGATTAGCTGATTACTTAGAAAAATATTTGGATCTATAAGTTGATGAATTTTTCGTCAGCTTTTTTCAGCAAAAAGACTTGTCATCTACAACTACAGAAGATGGCAAGTCTTTCTTTTAAAGTTCATCACAGATCAACGAATTTATCGTAAAACTCTTCCCCGAGTCACTCCTAACGCCTTTTTAGTCATTAGGATCCACAAGTGCTCAATAGCTATTATAGGTGTCATCATATTTTCCACAGCTATTTCTTTCGAATAATACTTTGTTAATAGCTGTTGCTTAATTTCTGCAAAAAAAGGAACCGTTTTTGAGTAAGAATCACAAAAAACTGGAACAGTGACAGGTATTAAATTACCTCAGCATTCCAGCTCTTTAGAAGATAAGATATAAGGAAGGTACGGGATTTGAACCCGTGCACCACATTACTGCGGCTCGCCGGATTTCGAGTCCGGTGCATTACCACTCTGCCAACCTTCCGCAAAATTCATCTTACCTTTTTTCTTTCAAAAGTCAAGCTTTTTTAGAGTTTATCTAAAACTGCTGTATCCTCTGTACTCAAAATACTGTCGATCGCACGATTAATTAGATGAACAATGTCTTCTTCAGTGGGTTCAATAATACCTGAAGACATCAACGTAGCAATCCCTGTAACAGTGATCCAAGTACCCACGTGTAAAGCATTAATATGCTCATCATCTAAGTTTTTATACTTCGGATGCTTTTTGATTAATTCATAGAAATATTTATAAGAAAAATCATGCATTTTTTGTCCGCCGCCGTATTCTTGTACGTATAAAGCATTGTATAAATTGCTTCTTTCTTTCGCAAAATACACATAATTTAATCCCAAATCAATGATTGTATCCCCAGTGCGCACTTCCGGGAAAATATCATAATACAAATGGTTGCAAATTTCATCCAGCAATGTATCCTTCAAATCTTGCATATTCTTGAATTCTAAATAAATTGGTTGTGTACTAATTCCCATCTTTTTAGCAATGTTCCGAGCAGTGAAACCAGAAAACCCCTCATTTTCCACAACTTCATAAGCAGCCTTTAGAATTTGATCCTTCGTGTACACTTTTCTTCTCATACTTTTTTCCTCCCAAGATGTTATTATTTTTCTTGTTAATTCATTTTAATCAAAAAGTGAACAGTTTTGCAACCCTAATATGTTACGTTATCTAAATTAGAGCAAAAATTCTTGAAAAACTTGTATTATTGCAGTGCAATTCCATATACTAACATCTGGAATCGTTTTATCACCCAGTGTTTTGATAACATGTGTTTTCCTAACACAGAAATACGTTATACTTAAAAGAAAAAAATTGCAAGAGTATTTTTTCAAAAGAAATGAATTTTTTTGTTCATCTGTTACTTTATCTCATATTATAGCAGGAAACCTTCGCTTTTTCTTGCCTATTTGACTTCTTTTTTTTAAGATGAGAGAGTTAATACTAAAAGGTGGTGTTTATTTGGCTCAACAAAGTTACGCTCAACTAGTCTTGATTACTTGCCTGAAGGCTGGGAAAATAATGATGGAATCGGGATCCGAGGTCTATCGGGTAGAAGACACTATGAAACGGATTGCGAAAAATGCAGGTCTTGAGGATATTCAAACCTATGTAACTGCTACAGGATTGATTGTCGGTTCACCCTCAGAAGAAAACAGTCAAGTTATTCAAATTACCCAACAATCCATCAATTTAGAAAAAGTTGCAGCTGTGAATCGTGGTTCTCGTTTATTTGCTGAAGGGCAACTGTCGCTTCCAGACTTTTATAATCATTTGAATGAGATTGATCATATTACTCCTGATTTCCCTTACACTTGGAAGATTTTAGCTTCCGGAGTTGTCAGCAGTACCTTAATGATTATTTTACGAGGCGACTGGCAGGATTTTATCGCTACATTTATCATCGGCATGCTGGGTTTTTCGGTCCATACCTTTTTTGGAAAAAAACTTGAAATGAAATTCCTAAATGACTTCTTAGCAGCTTTGCTAATCGGAGTTTTAGCTATCTGCTCCGTGCATTTATCACTAGCAAGAGAGATCAACAATATTATTATCGGCTCAATCATGCCACTAGTCCCTGGACTAGCAATCACTAACTCTTTTCGTGATATTATGGCTGGCCACTTAATTAGCGGAGTGGCTAGAGCTACTGAAGCCCTATTCGTTGCTGGAGCTATTGGCGGTGGAATTATTGTGGCATTCAATTTCTTTTAGGAGGAACCTAAATTGGTTTTTTTAATTAATTTTATTTTTAGTATGCTTAGCACGATTACTTTTGGTATCATAACTAACATTCCTCGTAAAGCCTTCATAACTTGCGGGCTAACTGGTGCGATGGGGTGGATGACTTTTTGGACTTGCCAAACGTACCTTGACCAAAATATTGGTTTCTCTAACTTTTTGGCTGCAATGGTGATTGGTTTAATGAGTATTTTTTTCTCTCGCAGAAAGCAAATGCCGGTAATCGTATTTAATATTCCCAGTTTGGTTCCTTTGGTACCCGGTGGGCCCGCTTATTTAGCGGT
This sequence comes from Enterococcus sp. AZ071, assembly GCF_050499065.1. Taxonomy (NCBI): domain Bacteria; kingdom Bacillati; phylum Bacillota; class Bacilli; order Lactobacillales; family Enterococcaceae; genus Enterococcus; species Enterococcus sp. AZ071. The sequence goes on along the minus strand of NZ_JBIPAS010000001.1, from coordinate 629,778 downwards.
AAGAGAAATGATGGATCAGAATTTTGATGCTTCCATGCAATATATTGCGATCGTATTAGTAACTTCTGGAGCAATCGCTTTAGGATTTATGTTCACTAACGTAATTGAACGTTTCTTAAAACGGACGACGGCGACATTAAAACGTGATAGAAGACGTTAATGCTAAAGATACCCAAATACTGATATTTATTCCGCATTTGGGTAAGCATTTTACTATTACTTTTTCGCTATAAACACAGAACAAGCTGAATTTTGAACCATGTAATCGGCTTCCTCACCCAATAAACTTCTGTGCTTCTTTTTAATTGACGATCCACAAATTAATAAACACAAATTAATAAATCAGGCCGGTAGGTGGGCAGAACTTTTTTAATAATTACCTTTGTTGGGCCTCCCTCATCTACAAAGGCTTCTGGTGCAGGAAGTCCTTTCCCCTCTGCTTTTCGAACATCTTCTTTTGCAAGATTTATAGCCTTGTCTTTCTGCTTGCGCAATACATCTGGATTCAAATATTCGTAGACGTTTAACTGGTCAATTTCAAAAATGGTCGCTACCACTATTTAAGCATTTATCAGCTGAGCGAACTCAACTGCGTAGTTAAAAACTGCAATAGATGAAGAAGAATTACTAACAGCAACTAATATCTTCTGAAAATCCATTTACTTCATCTCCTTAATTAGTAGCTGTTAATGTACTGTAAATCAAAAACAAATTCAAAATGGTCAGGATTATTGTAATCACCCAAGCTAAATATTTTTCCCAACGTGGATTAACAAATTTACCCATCAAACGTTTATCACTTGTAAATAAAGTCAATGGAATAATTGAAATCGGCAAAGCAACGCTTAAAAAAACTTGAGTATATAACAATAGGTCCTCTACAGCATTCTCATTTCCGCCGTATAAGATGACACAGATAATTACTGGAATAATCGCTAGTAGACGAGTAACCACCCGACGCATCCATAAAGGCATCCTTAAGCGAATGAATCCTTCCATCACAATCTGTCCAGAAAGTGTCCCTGTAATAGTAGAATTTTGCCCGGAAGCCAATAGAGCAACAGCAAATAAGGTGCTTAGAAGTGGGCTTGCAATATTACTGACAATCTTCGGGTCTTTTAGTGCATCGTAGAGATCAACAAATTTGCCAAGATCACTGTTGCTTCCATAAAAAAGCGCTCCACCTAAGATCAACAATAAACAGTTAACAATAAAAGCAACACTCAATTGAATATTTGAATCCCACGTTGTAAATCGCACTGCCTCAGCTATTTCTTGCTCGTTTTCCCGATCAAAATCTCTAGATTGTGCAATAGATGAATGAAGATACAAATTGTGAGGCATAACAGTAGCTCCAACAATTCCTAATGCTAATAAAAGCATTGAACGGTCAGTAGTAATCTCAACCGTCGGAATAAATCCACTAAATACCTCTCCCCAGTAAGGATCTGCCAAAGCGACTTCATAGCCAAAAACGCAGAAAATAACCGTAATCAGCACAGCAACAATCGCTTCGATTTTACGAAAGCCTAATTTAGTCAGCAAAAGAAGCAGTAATACATCAAAGGTAGTGATAAGTACACCAATCAATAGTGGCAAACCAAACAACAGCTGCAAGGCCACCGCTCCGCCAATTACCTCAGCTATGTCAGTTGCCATAATTGCCATTTCATTGACTACCCACAATGCAAAGCCTAACCCTTTACTCGTTTTTGAACGAGTCATTTGAGCCAAATCTTTTCCTGTAACAATACCAAGCTTAGCAGCCATGCTTTGGAGAAGCATGGCAATTAAACTTGATAGCAAAACTACGCTCAACAGACTGTATTTATACTCTGCTCCGCCTGCGATTGAAGTGATCCAGTTCCCAGGATCCATGTACCCAACAGCGACTAAAGCTCCTGGACCACTATATAAGGCCATCTTCTTCCAGAAGCTAGCATCTTTGGGGATTTTTACCGTACCATTTATTTCTTCAAGGCTCACTCCATCTGATTCATGGATTAGACCTTTATTCTTATTCACAAAGAACCCCTCATTTCACTTAGCAATAATCATCCTTCACAATTAGGATAGCCTATAATAAAAAAAGTGTAAAATATTTTAAAGTTTCTATCTTTTTGTCAAAAATCCGACGCAAGACCTATGCAGAAGATTGAAATCTGTCATATACTCCATGTAAGATGATCAATACTAAGGAGATGAGTTAATGAGTATCGCACAGTCACGAAGATTGCTTAATGCAATTTCTTTTGCCGGGTTGGCCTTTTCTATTGGTTTAGCTATCTATTTTTACCATCTAGGTGTTTTCAAGGATATGAATTCCTTGCAAAGCTTAGTTGGCCAATCGGTAATCGTCGGACCGCTCCTTTTTATCTTAATTCAAATGATTCAAGTGATCATTCCTATTTTACCAGGTGGAATTAGTTTAGCTGCAGGGGTCTTGATTTTCGGACCATTTTGGGGCTTTGTATATAATTATGTTGGAATTTGCGCAGGTTCAATTGTACTTTTTCTTTTAGGAAGGCATTACGGCAGACCGCTCATTAGTCATCTAGTTAGTGATAAAGTTTATCAAAAGTACAGTCACTGGCTGGAAAATGATAAACGCTTTGAAAAACTCTTTGCTCTAGCCATTTTTTTACCCGTCGCACCCGATGACGCTCTGTGCTTGATGGCAAGTGTCACAAATATGTCTTTAAAAAAATATACCGCGATTATTTTAATTGCTAAACCAGCTTCGATTTTCTTATATAGTTTAGCTTTGCTTCACGGTGGCAGCTGGCTTACAGGATTGCTGACTCACTAATACAGTGAGTCTTTTTTTATGTCTGAATTAATTAACTAAAACAGATATTTCGCACAACGAACTTACCGTTATTCTTTAATCGTAAAAGTATAAAGAAACTGTTTTTCTATTTAAATAAACAAGGAAGCATCGTTTTGCTTCCTTGTTTATTTAAATGTTGAATTCAATCACAATTGTTTGTTTTTTAAGCTGGGTGATCCAGTTCTATCTGGTTAGAAATCTCCTCATATTTCACTAATAAGCGATTTTGTAATTCAATCACTTTCGCTCGATCAATGGGATCATAAGTTACCACATTAATCATCGCAGTGTTGATATACAGCTGTTCTACAACCCCTACTACTTCCTTTTCCAAACCAATTGCACGACATAAATAAGTTCTACCAATCTCAATATTTTCCATTTACATCCTCCTCTTCCCATGTTCTTATAATAACATAATCATTTTCTAATGAAAATGAAATTCGACTAATTTTTTCTAAAATATATTTTCCCACACTGTAAAATATTTGATATATAAAAACCAGGAAGATTAATTACGTTCGTTATTTATACAACAACAGAATAATAACTCTTGTTCATCATCCACTTATTTCATATAAGTATTCAGAAGATATGTATAAGCATATAGTATTGTAATTTTTATCAGATATCTTTTATCTTATAAAAAAGCACATTAAGTATCTTCTATAAACAGAAGGTACTTAATGTGCTTAATAATAAATATTATAGACGTTCGTTCAATTCTTTAGCTAAATCTTCAAAACCAGGTTTGCCAAGTAGTGCAAACATGTTTTTCTTGTAAGCTTCCACGCCTGGTTGGTCAAATGGATTAACACCTAATAGGTAACCAGAAACACCTACAGCAATTTCGAAGAAGTACATAGCATAACCTAAAGTATAAGCATCCATTGTTGGGATGTTTAATACTAAGTTTGGCACTCCTCCATCAGTATGAGCTAACAATGTTCCTTCGTAAGCTTTAGTGTTTACAAAGTCAACATTTTTACCTTCCAAGTAACCTAGTCCATCAAGATCAGACTCTTGGCTTGGAATTGAAACAGATTTGCGAGGTTTTTGTACCTTCACGATTGTTTCGAAGATATTCCGACGGCCTTCTTGGATATACTGACCAAACGAATGCAAATCAGTTGAGAAGTTAGCACTTGAAGGGTAAATACCTTTCAAGTCTTTCCCTTCTGATTCGCCATATAATTGTTTCCACCATTCATTGAAGTATTGCATGCCTGGTTCGTAATTTACTAAAATTTCGGTTACCTTACCTTTACGGTATAGCAAGTTACGCATTGCTGCATATTGGTAAGCTTCATTTTCTTCCAATTTGTCACTCGAATAAGCATCACGAGCATCGGCAGCCCCTTGCATCAAGGCATCAATGTCTGCGCCACTTGCAGCAATTGGCAATAAACCAACGGCAGTAAGAACAGAAAAACGTCCGCCAACATCATCAGGGATAACAAAAGTTTCCCAGCCAGCCGCATCTGCTTCAGTTTTAACAGCTCCACGAGCTTTATCAGTAGTAGCATAAATACGTTTGTTTGCTTCTTCTTCCCCGTATTTCTTCACTAACAGTTCTTTAAAAACACGGAAAGCAATTGCCGGTTCAGTTGTAGTACCAGATTTAGAAATGACATTGACTGAGAAATCACGGTCACCAATAACTTCAATTAAATCAGCAATGTAAGTTGAGCTGATTGAATTACCTGCGAAAAATACTTGTGGTGCCTTGCGGTCTTGTTTATCCAAAACGTTAAAGAATGATTGGTGTAAAAATTCGATTGCGGCACGAGCTCCTAAATAAGATCCTCCGATTCCGATAACAACCAGTACTTCAGAATCCGATTGAATTTTTTCTGCAGCTTTTTTGATGCGAGCAAATTCGGCCTTGTCGTAGTTAACTGGCAAATCGATCCAACCTAGATAATCGTTCCCAGCACCAGTTCCTTCACGTAATTCTTTGTGTGCTAAGGCAACCTGACCTTTGATATACTCCATTTCATGTTCATTGACAAATGGAGCGACTTTCGAATAATCGAAATGAATGTGTGACATGCTTTTTTCCTCCTTGAAAATCACTTCGTACAGGTTATACTTTACGTTTCTTTTGCTTTTTTTTCAAGCCTCAGCCATCAATTTTTGCGATTAAACCAAACCTTGAGCAATCATTGCGTCAGCAACCTTAGCAAAGCCAGCAATATTAGCGCCTGCAGCGTAGTTATCCTTTTCAGAATATTTTTCAGCTGTGTCACGACACGTTTCATAAATATTTTTCATGATTCCATCTAGTTTTTGATCTACTTCGTCTTTTGACCAAGCTAAACGTTGAGAGTTTTGACTCATTTCCAAAGCAGAAACGGCAACGCCACCAGCGTTAGCTGCTTTACCTGGTCCGTAAAGAACGCCTTTTTCATGGTAAACCTTCACTGCATCCATCGTACTTGGCATGTTAGCACCTTCAGCGACTACCTTTACACCGTTAGCCGCTAAACGTTCAGCCTTGGCTTGATCAATTTCATTTTGAGTTGCACATGGTAAAGCAATGTCTGCTGATTGCTCCAAATCCCAAACAGAGCCTTCATGGTATTCGGCATTGCTGCGCTCCTTCACATATTCAGTTAAACGGGCGCGACGAACTTCTTTAATGTCCTTCAGTAAATCAAGATCAATACCATCTTTATCATAAACATAACCGTTTGAATCAGAACAAGTAACTGCCTTGCCGCCAAGCTCATGGACTTTTTCAATTGCATAGATAGCTACATTTCCGCTACCGGAAACTAGAACCGTTTTTTCTTTGAAAGAATCGTTTCTATCTTCCAATAAATGCTTAACAAAGTAAACAGCACCGTAACCGGTAGCTTCAGTACGTCCTAAGCTACCGTTAAATCCTAATGGTTTACCAGTTAAAACGCCTGCATCGTATTCACGTAATCGTTTATATTGGCCAAATAAATAACCGATTTCACGACCGCCAACACCAATGTCTCCAGCAGGAACATCCAGATTAGGACCGATATGTTTAGATAATTCAGTCATAAAACTTTGGCAGAAACGCATAATTTCAGCATCTGATTTTTCTTTTGGATCAAAATCAGAGCCACCTTTACCGCCGCCGATTGGCAGGCCAGTTAAACTGTTTTTGAAAATTTGCTCAAAGCCTAAAAACTTCAAGATACTTAAATTCACGCTTGGGTGGAAACGTAAACCACCTTTATATGGTCCAATAGCAGAATTGAATTGAACACGGTAACCACGGTTAACGCGCCAATTTCCTTCATCGTCCTGCCAAGGTACACGAAATTGAATCATCCGCTCTGGTTCTGTGATGATTCCTAAAATATTATGCTCAATGTATTCAGGATGTTCTTCTAAAAAAGGCACAATTGTAGGCAAAAACTCTTCCACAGCTTGCAGAAATTCCGACTGATTTGGATCTTTTTCCTCTAGATACTGTTGAATCTGTTCGACATATTGCTTTGCTTCCATAAAACTCCTCCTCACATTTGATACTCATAGTTTACATCATTTTCTAATAGAAGTGTTGAAAAATTCATGATAAACTTTGCAACGAGGTGAAAAAAATGGAAAAACAAGTGGATGTAATCGTAGTCGGCGCAGGTCCGTCAGGTATGATGGCGGCTATTGCGGCGGCATCTAACGGCTCTAAGGTTGCGCTCTTCGATAAAAATAAACGGCTGGGAAAAAAATTGCTGATGACTGGCGGCGGTCGCTGCAATGTTACCAATAATCGTCCGGTTGAGGACTTAATTCGACATATTCCTGGAAATGGCCGTTTTCTTTACAGTACCTTTTCACAATTTGATAATGAGGATATTATGAGTTTTTTTGCTGAACGAGATATCCCTTTGAAGGAGGAGGATCATGGTCGGATTTTCCCAACAACCGATAAGTCAAAAACGATCGTAGACGGTCTAAGAAATGAATTGGAACAATTAGGCGTTACTATTATTTATCAGTCAACTGTTGAGAAGCTTATCCATGATCAGGAAAAAGTTACTGGTATCCGAACTTCTGATGGGGACTATTCGGCTAAAAGTGTAGTTTTAGCTACGGGCGGGTTAACTTACCCTTCTACGGGTGCTACGGGCGATGGCTACCGCTTGGCCAAACACGTGGGTCATCATGTGACTCCATTGTACCCAACGGAATCACCGGTTTTGTTAGATGAGGCTTTTATCCAGAAGAAGGAATTGCAAGGACTTTCCTTACGCGACATTGGTTTAAGTGTCCTGGATGAAAAAGGAAAGACCGTTACTTCCCATGAAATGGATGTATTATTTACCCATTTCGGCTTATCTGGTCCGGCAGCGTTGCGCTGTTCTAGTTTTATTAATCAACTGCTGAAGCAGCAGGATCGGGTTACCTTGACCCTCGACTGTTTCCCGAATACTAGTAAGCAAGAGTTAATTCAGCAATTAGAGAATCAGCTGCAGCCTTCAACCAGACAAGTGAAAAATGCGCTGAATGGCTTTTTACCAGAACGACTTCTGAAGTATTTCTTAGAAAAGTTAGACATTGACGATTTAGGTGCGAATCAAATGAAAAAAACAAAAGTGGAAGCTTTAGCGGAACTATGCAAGAACTGGAAATTATTAGCTAAAGGAACTTTTGGCCTAGAAAAATCTTTTGTTACTGGTGGTGGCGTTGACCTAAAGGAGATATCTCCAAAAACGATGGAGAGCAAAAAAATCACCGGTTTATTTATCGCTGGTGAATTACTAGATATTAACGGGTATACTGGCGGTTTCAACATAACCAGCGCTTTTTGTACTGGTTATGTCGCTGGAACCCATGCAGCCTACCACTCATTTGCTTAACTATTTACCAACGATGCGAACTGCCCTTTTGTCAATAGTAAAATTGATGAAGGGGACAGCTCCATCTGCAAGCCGCGACGACCAGCAGATACAGCAATTTTCGCAAAATCTTTTGCTGATTCGTCTAAAAAGGTTGGGAACAACTTTTTCATTCCAATTGGTGAACAGCCCCCACGAACATAACCAGTGGTTGCTTCTAACTCCTTTAGATGCAACATTTCAACTTTTTTATTACCGCTTACTTTGGCGATCTTTTTTAAATTCAGCTCATGGTTGCTGGGAATAACCGCTACCACTGGGCCAGTCTTATTCCCAACAGCTACCAGTGTTTTGAAAATTCGTTCTGGTTCTATCTCGACCTGCTCGCTCACATGCCCAGCTCCTAAATCATCTTCGCTCCACTGATATTCGTGTTCAACATACTCAAGCTTTTTTTTTTCAACTAAACGAATTGCATTGGTTTTCGTAATTTTTTTCTTTGCCATTTCTCCCACCTCATTAAATGCACATCAAAGAACCTCAGGTCAGATAATTAACAAAAAGAACGTCATGCTTATCGTACACAAAACGTCCTTAATTGATTAACTAAGTTCCTCTAATATTGCTACTAGTTTCTCTACCTCAATCTGCCCCTCTGCAGAAGAATGACCTGGAAGGCATCCATAAGTCATACAAGAACCGTCCAAATAACCTGCTAATCTTGAAAGCTTGCCCAGCTTACCAATCGATACTGTGATAGTTGGTAATGTTACAAAGGTTTGCGCCTTCATGGTCATTTCCATTAAACGAATGACATCCCCTTCGTTCTCTGGAACAACCACAATTTTAGCAATATCTGCTCCCCAATGCTCCATCATATTTAAGCGAAAAAGCAATACAGCATTTTCTGGAGTTCCTTCATAATTGTGATCACTCAAAATCACTTTAGTATCCAAAGCTTGCATCCATTTAATGAAAGTTGAGCCCAATTTATCGACATGACTTAACTCGATATCAGCAATGTCAATAGCTCGAGAAGAAACAGCGAATTCATTAATACGGCGATAATCTCGCAGAGTCAGCTCAACTTGTCCACCTTCTAGTTTAGTCCGCAGATTAAAGATTAGTGGAATCTCTCGTAGCTCATCACGTAAGGCCAGCAAAGTAATCAGTAATTCTTCATCATCTAAGAGATCTTTATAATAATCCGCCCGCCATTCAATCACATCTGCATATTTTTTTGCTAGGCTGGCCTGTTCCATAATTTCTTCAAAGGTAATACCAATCAGCGGTACACAAATTTTCGGTTTCCCCGCATCAAAGCGCATATTTCTCACTTGTACATCCATCATTGTCATCGTCTCCATCACCGTTTTTGAATTTCGTATACTAAGACTTTTAAATAATTGCTTTCGGCTAGCTGTTCAATTACAGGAAAATCCGCTGGCAAGCGATAGCTATCATTTAAGCTATAGCTGACTTTTTGGTCCTTAAGTACTTGCTCGATTGCTGTTTGAAATTTTTCAATGGCATAATTTGAAGCATTCGTAGAAGCAACAATTGTCCCCTTAGAAGATAAAATGTTTAAACTGCCTTCAATTAACCGTCCATAATCTTTTAACACAGAAAAAGTTTTCTTTTTATTTCTGGCAAAGCTTGGTGGGTCTAAAACAATCAGATCATATTTCAGATTCTTTCTGGCAGCATAGCGGAAATACTCGAATGTATCCATTACAACGATTCTGTTCTGTTCCAACGATAGGCCATTTACCTCAAACTGTTCCTTAGTTTTAGGCAGGCTGCGTTGAGCCAAATCAACACTAGTTGTTTCTACAGCACCACCATAAGCAGCAGCTACGGAGAAAGCTCCCGTGTAACTAAACATATTGAGCACTCTTTTTCCTAAAGCAGCACCTTCAGTTAAACGACCTCTAACCTCTTTTTGATCCAAAAATATTCCGGTCATATACCCCTCATCTAGATAGGTAGCATAACTAACACCATTTTCTAAAATTATCAAAGGTTCGTGAGGCTTTTCACCAGAAACCCAGTTACTTTCAGGCAACTCACTAGAGAAACGAATTTTCTCGACGATTCCTTTGGGGTGAAGTATCTTCTGCAAACAGTCCGTAAGCATCCGGCGAAAGTGATGAATGGTTTCGTTGTACCAAGAAACAACTAAATAACCATCGTAATAATCCACAGTTATTCCGCCCAAACCATCCCCTTCTCCATTAAACAAGCGAAAAGCGGTGGTATTATTATCCGATAAGAAAAACTGACGCTGGTCAATAGCCTTTTGAAACAGTTGATCAAAAAAGACCGGTTCCATTGATGCTTGCGAGCGATCTACTACCCAGCCAACACCCTTATTTTGTTTACCCAGGTATCCGGTTGCTATATATTTTCCTTGTTTATCGATAAACTCTACCCATTCTCTGGGTAGTTTTTCATCGTTTTTCTTCAAGTCTTCTTTTTGAATTAACGGAATTCCGCGGCGAATTTTCTTCGCTGCCTGATCTTTTATTTCTATGCGCACAATTAATCCCTGCTTTCTTACTTAATAGTATAGCAAAGAAATCGCTGTTGTTGTGCTTATAAAGTTTTTTTAAATATCATTTCTTCAGCTTTGGGAAAGATTGACGTACCCCCTTTGAGCAGGTAGAATGACAAGGAGTGAACATAATTCACATTCTGACACTTCTTCTATAGAAAGGAAGTCATTCATTGAAAAATTTAAAATCACCCACTTTTTTGAACAAGCGTCTCGGCTTTTACGCTTTATTAACATTTCTTCTGTGGGCGAAAAGCATCTTTGCTTACTTATTTGAATTTAACTTAGGAATTGAAAGTCTTCGTCAATACTTCATTTTATTTCTAAATCCAATCGCTACGACAATGTTCTTATTGTCGATTGCTTTATATGTTAGAAGACCTAAAGCAGCCTATCGAACCATGCTGTTCATCTATGCTTTAGCAACTATTCTGCTTTTCTCTAATGTTGTTTATTATCGAGAATTTACGGACTTTATTACAGTTAACACCCTGTTAGGTACAGGGAAAGTTGCCAGTGGTTTGGGAGAAAGTGCGATTCGCCTTTTCCGTCCTTATGACCTACTGTTTGTTCTGGATTTAATAGTTCTTCCATTTTTACTTTGGAAAAAAGTGATCAAACGAGAAGAACGCCCAGTTAGAGCAAGAATGGCCTTTGCTATGACAGCATTATCTGTAATGGTTTTCTCAGCTAACCTATTCCTAGCAGAAGCAGATCGTCCAGAATTGTTAACTCGGACCTTCTCACGGGATTACTTGATTAAATATTTAGGAGTTAACGCCTTCACAGCCTATGATGGCATTCAAACTTACAAGACTAATCAGGTTCGAGCAGAAGCCAGTCCCAATGATCTAACGGAAGTAGAAGCTTATGTAAAAGACCATTATGCTGCTCCTAACGATGACTTGTATGGTATTGCTAAGGATAAAAATGTTATTTATATCCATTTAGAAAGCTTGCAACAATTTCTAATTGATTACAAACTGACCGATGAAAATGGCCAAGAGCATGAAGTAACTCCATTTATTAATAGTATTTTCCATGAAAACAGCACCTTCAGCTTTGATAACTTTTTCCATCAAGTAAAAGCAGGAAAAACTTCTGATGCTGAAACTTTATTAGAAAATTCATTGTTCGGACTAAATCAAGGATCTTTATTTACCCAATTAGGGGGTAAAAATACCTTTCAGGCAGCTCCAGATATTTTAAAACAGGAAGCTGGCTATACCAGTGCCGCTTTCCACGGGAACTCTGGGAACTTCTGGAATCGTACAGAAACTTATAAACGTTTTGGCTATGACTACTTCTTTGATTCATCTTATTATGACGTCAATGAAGATAATTCATTTCAGTATGGTTTGCATGACAAACCTTTCTTCCAGCAATCAGTGAAGTACTTGGAACATTTGCAACAGCCTTTCTACTCTAAGTTTATTGCGGTATCTAACCACTATCCATATAGTGAATTTCAAAATGACGAAGCTGGTTTCCCCATGGCTAAAACGAGTGATGAAACCATTAACGGCTATTTTGCAACAGCAAATTACTTAGACAAAGCTGTTGAAGAATTTTTTAATTACTTAAAAGCTAGTGGATTGTATGATAATTCAGTTATCGTGATGTACGGTGACCACTACGGAATTTCGACTTCTAGAAATCCTGAATTGGCACCACTACTTGGAAAAACTAAAGAATCTTGGACGAACTTTGACAATGCACAAATGCAGCGAGTTCCTTATATGATTCATGTACCTGGACAAGAAAATGGTGGTATTAACCATACTTATGGTGGTGAGGTGGATGCCTTACCGACACTGTTGCATTTACTGGGAATTGATTCAAGCAAATACATTCAGCTGGGACAAGATTTATTATCACCGGAAAACGATCAGCTGGTTGCTTTCCGCAGCGGTGACTATGTAACACCAGACTATACTTACTATGGTGGCAGTCTTTACGATAACCACACTGGTTTTATGGTTACTGCCCCTGATGAAAACCTGCAAGCGAAGGCTGACGGTTGGAAGCAAGCTGTAAGTGATCAATTAAGCACCTCTGATGATATAAATAATGGGGATCTGTTACGCTTCTACACCGGAAGCGGCATGAAAACTATTGATCCAAGTGACTATGACTATAAAAATGGATTGCAACAGCTTCAGAAAACCGAAAGCAAACTGGGAGAGAAATCAACCAGTGTTTACAGTAGGTTAGGAACCTCAACCGAGGATATGTACAACACCCAAACCTACAAGCAGTACCACGGTACTGAAGAACCCGCTCCCACTCCTGTTCCAGAGTAATTTTAGGCCATCTAGTGAACTCACTAGATGGTTTCTTTATGTTTAGAAATAGCTGTTTCTTTCACGAACAAAAAAAGTACTGCTTTTTCTTAGAGACTTCATACTTCTTTCAAATTCACTTTCTATACTAGTAGTGTGAGGTGAGATGGATGAATTCCATACAAACAGCTTTGAGTGGTCTTACTAAAAGTAAAGTCTTCTTTTATTTTTCCTTTGCTTTTGCCAGCATTGCTCTATTTACGTTAACAACATTGCTTTTACTGTATTCAATGATTTCACAATTACATTCTAGTTTGATAACCTATGATATTCAATTTTTTACGTCCGGTGAGGTCCAAGAGATCCAGTCTTTTTATGTGAACTGGTTTATGTACAGCTGTCTTGGCATACTGATTGTCCTGTTTTTCAGCTTCATGTTTCTTTTACTTAAGCGAAAGAATGTTTTTAGCTACTTGACGTTGAACCCCCTTAGCTTTAGTCTTCGTCTGTTGTTTATTCTTTTGTTATCTTTTGTCTTTTTGATGGCTTTGTTTGTAGTGTTCGAATCAACTTATCAGCAATTTTTGCAACGCTTTTACCAGTACAGCTTAGATAAATTTAATGATCTGCCGAATTTTGTATTAAGCAATGGAGACAGTGGTTTTGCTTTTTCCGTTAGGTGGCCTCTTTCATTAGATATTTCTTCTAAAACTTTTTTCCAGCTGTTTATGAGTTCCTTAGTTAAAGCCGTTAGTCTGTTGGCCGTTTTAGTTCTCCCCATCAGTCTTTTCTTCCGATTATTGATCAAAAAACAGTCTCTTAGGAGTGTTCGCGAGTAAAACACGAACATTCTTATTTTTTTTATCCGTTTCATTCTACTTTCCATTGAATTACTAAGCCAGATTTCATATAATCGGAAAGTATTCATTATTACTAATTAATTTTAAGGAGCGTTTATTCTGATGGAAAAGTTTTTCAAGTTGAAGGAACACGGAACCACAGTTTCAACTGAGATAATGGCTGGAGTCACTACCTTCTTCGCCATGAGTTACATTTTATTTGTTAATCCTTCTATACTATCTGCCTCTGGTATGCCGTTTCAAGCGGTCTTCTTGGCAACAATTATTGCTTCAGTAATCGGTACTTTAGTTATGGGCTTATTCGCCAATGTTCCTTATGCGCAAGCGCCAGGAATGGGACTGAATGCTTTTTTTACTTATACAGTAGTATTCGGTTTGGGATATTCTTGGCAGCAGGCATTAGCGATGGTTTTTCTTTGCGGAATTATTAATATCCTAATTACCGTAACAAAGATTCGTAAACTGATTATTCACGCTATTCCAGAAAGCATGCAACATGCGATTGGTGGCGGGATTGGTATTTTTGTTGCTTATGTAGGAATTAAAAATGCTGGATTATTGGCTTTCTCAGCTGATTCAGCGACTATTACTAGTAGTGTAGTGGAAAATGGTAAAGCGACTAACGTTGCTATGAACAGCGGTGTTGTTCCCGCTTTGGCAAATTTCAATAATGCACCAATTATTTTAGCAGTGATTGGCTTAGTGCTGACCACGATCTTAGTAGTAAAAAACGTGCGGGGGGCAATCCTAATCGGAATTGTGACAACGACTGTGATTGGTATTCTGATGGGTGTTGTTCAATTAGGTTCAATTGATTTCCAAAGCAATTCATTAGGCAGCTCAATTCAGGAGCTGGGAACAACTTTTGGTGCGGCTTTTGGTTCTGAAGGAATGGGTTCTTTATTCTCGGATTCTTCCAAATTACCACAGGTATTAATGACTATCCTAGCCTTCAGCCTATCCGATACCTTCGATACAATCGGTACCTTTATTGGAACAGGACGTCGAACCGGGATTTTCTCTAAGGAAGATGAACTTGCTCTAGAAGCGGCGAATACGAAAGGTTTCAAAACCAAGATGGATCGTGCTTTATTTGCAGATGCAATTGCTACATCCATCGGCGCAATTTTCGGAACTTCTAATACCACAACTTATGTAGAATCAGCTGCCGGGATTGGTGCTGGCGGACGAACAGGTCTAACTTCAGTGGTAGTTGCTGTTTTCTTTGCTTTAAGTAGTTTATTCTCTCCACTGATTGCGATTGTTCCAAGTCAGGCAACTGCACCAGCTCTAATTTTGGTAGGGGTAATGATGATGGCCTCTTTTGCTGATATTAACTGGTTGGATTTGGAAGACGCTGTTCCTGCTTTCTTTGCAAGTATCTTTATGGGACTATGCTACAGCATTTCTTACGGGATTGCTGCTGGCTTTATCTTCTACGCTATTGTGAAAGTAGTTAAAGGCAAAGCCAATGAAGTTTCACCAGTATTATGGGTGGTAAATCTACTCTTCATTTTAAACTTTATCATTTTAGCAATTCTATAAAAAAAGCGGAGCAGCCATTATGGTCGCTCCGTTTCCTTTTGTGCTTCTACTTCCTCGTCGGGAAAACTAACAGTAAACGTTGTGCCCTTTTCAAGCTCACTTTCAACTTGAATACTTCCCTTATGCAGTCGAACCAGTTCTTGAACAATTGACAATCCTAGTCCAGATTCCCCATATTTCGTGTTCTTCCGAGAAGGATCTACCTTGTAGTAACGGTCCCAAATATTTTTGATCTGGTCCTCACTCATGCCAATTCCTGTATCCGATATTTGAACTACTGTCCTCTTCTCTTCTTTATGCACACCAATGGCAATCGTTCCATCAGTAGTAAACTGAATTGCATTTTGGATAATGTTCACCATGATTTGAATGAAGCGATCATAATCAGCGTAAACATCAATGGATTCATCTGTATTTAAAATTAATTGATCGCCAGAGGCTTTTGCTTTAGCCTCTAACTGAGTTAAGAGACCACGTAAAGCTTTTGTGGCATCGAACTTTTTAACGACCATGCTGATTTGGTTGGTTCGGATTTTTTCGTAATCTAGATTCTCATTCACTAAACGAATTAAACGTGCTGTTTCGTTCTGCATTAGACTAATCGCTTTACTTCGCTGGTCCTCTGGAATAGCGTTGTACTGCAATCCCTCCAGCAATCCATTGATGGTCGTTAGTGGTGTACGCATTTCATGAGCAGCATCCGCCATAAATTGGCGCCGACGCTCTTCCTGTCGTTCGATTTCCTCTTGCGATTCACTTAACGAGATAGCCATGCTGTTAAAATCAGCTGCTAAGTCATCAAACTCATCCTTACCATTATCAGGAATTGTTACATCAAAATCACCACTAGCAATTTTTTTTGTGGCTGAGCGCATCCGATTGATTCGTTTCACCTGTCGTGTTGCAAAAAAGTAACTAACAAAGATAGCTACTACCGAAGCCACAATAAAGCCTTTGAATAGATCGCTAGTGACTGATGCCACACTATCACTAACGTTTCCTGCTGGTTGTGTTACGATCAAAACACCGTAAAACTGTTTCTTTAAAAAGAAAGGAGCCATTGCATAGGAAGTCGATCTTTCGTTACCAAGAATATCCTTCGAACGAGTCATTTTTTGTTCTTCCCCTTTGCTCAAGGATTCCCATTGACTCTTTGTAATCAAGGTTTGTTCTGCAACCTTTGTATTACTAGGATATTGAATTATTTGGTCACTGCTAATAAATACAAATTTAACATTTTGTGGTTCCAGCATACTTTCGGTCAACGCAATAGCTGCCAAAAAAGCTTCATCCTGCGTTCGATAATAATAAGGATTATCTTCTAACAGACGGGATGTTGTTTCTTGAATCGAACGAGTATAGCCAATGAGTTGATTGTAATTACTTTCTTCCATCGAGTGCCGAGTAAACTGAGTAAAGGTAACTCCTAAAGTCAACAGTATTAACAAAATCAACCCACCAAAGGCTAACAGCTGTTGGTAGAGGTATTTCATTTATCGACTCCAGAGTCATCAAATTTATACCCGACCCCCCAAACAGTTTGGATCACCTGTGGTCCTACTTTTTCAATTTTTTGACGCAATTTTTTAATGTGGGCATCTACGGTTCGTTCGTCACCAAAGTATTGATAGTCCCAAACTAATTCCAGCAGTTGTTCACGAGTAAAAACCTGACGCGGCTTTTTCGCCATAGTGTACAGCAAATCAAACTCCTTAGGTGTTAAACCATCAATAGGTTGATTTTCTAAGTAAGCTTCCCGCGTTTTTAAATTCATCTTGAAATGCTGTGTTTGAATATCAAAGGTTCCTTCAGCAGCTCCCCCGTTTTGTTGTTCGTTCGCTAATTCACTACGACGGTGCAGAGCTTTGATTCGAGCAATTAACGTTAACGGTGAGAATGGCTTAGTCACATAATCGTCAGCTCCCATTTCCAAACCAATTACTTGATCACTTTCCGAATCTCTAGCGGTTAACATGATAATTGGAACGGTGCTTGAAAGTTTTCTAATTTCCCGGCCAACTTCCATGCCATCCATACTGGGCAGGTTCAAATCAAGTGTAATCATGTCCCATTTTTCCGGATCTTCCTTAAAAGCGTCCAGCCCTTCTTTACCATCATACTTGAATGTTGCCTCCCAACCTTCGTTTAAAAAGAACATTTGCATCATTTCTGATACAGATTCATTATCTTCAATCATCAGTATATTCATGTCATTTCCTCCAATGTCCGTATTTCTCTCTTAAATAGTATACTCTAAATCAGTCTTTTCAACCATTACCTTACCAGTATATTCAATAAGTATTTGTTTTTTCTTCAATAATTGCTAAGATAAGGGAAAAGGGATAAAGGGGATTTTTCATGTACGAAGGAATTGCTTTTTTTGATTTAGATGGTACGTTATTAGATGGCAAGTCGCAAATCACTCCTGAGATTAGTGAAGCGATGAGTCAATTAAAGCAAAACAATATTTTGCCAATTATCGCCACTGGTCGCAATGAGCGAGAAATCCAGAAGATTAAGCAGGCGGCTAACGTTTCCTCCTGCATCACAATGAACGGCATGCTGGTAAAAGTAGAAGAAACTATTGTTGAAGCCAATGAAATCGACTCCAATGATTGTGCGACTATGCTGGACTTTGCTCGCGAGTTGAAGGATGAGCTGGCCTTTCACTCAACTAATCAACTATTCATTTCTGGAGTAAATGATTATGTGAGAAAATCCTACAATTTTTTTCATTTAGATTTACCACCTGTTCACCCGACCGCTTATCACGAATATGTCACTCATATGATTCTGGTTTTATCCGAAGGCAATGATTCAATTTATCGGGAAGCTTTTCCAAAATATACTTTTTACCGGAATGGACCATTTTGTATTGATGTGGTGAATAAGGGTATTTCAAAAGGAACGGGTGTCCAATCGATTAAGAATTATTTGCAGCTTCAGGAAATTCCGACCTTTGCGTTTGGTGATGGTATCAACGATTTGGATTTATTAGACGCCTGTGATCACAAAATTGCAATGGGAAATGCCTTACCAGAAGTCATGGAACGGGCCGACTATATTACCGACAAAAATACCAATGGTGGAATTATCAAAGCTTTAAAGCATTATGATTTGATCTAAACATAAGGATCCCTTTTTGCTTTTTTACTACAAAAATGGTATACTCATTTTTGCAGTAAAATTCAATAAAGGGGACGTTACGGATTCGACAGGCATAGTTTGAGCCCGAATTGCGCTTCGTAGGTTACGTCTACGTAAAAACGTTACAGTTAAATATAACTGCTAAAAACAATAACAACTCTTACGCTTTAGCTGCCTAAAAACAGTTAGCGTAGATCCTCCCGGTATCGCCCATGTGCTCGGGTAAGGGTCTCAAAATTAGTGGGATACGTTTTAACTTTCCGTCTGTAAGTTAAAAAAGAGAACATCAGACTAGCAATGCCTGCGGCCTGTCATGCGGCAGAAGGCAACGCGAAATTTAAATAGTATGACTATGAGTGTAGATTTTTGGGTAGTCAATATGTTTGGACGCGGGTTCAACTCCCGCCGTCTCCATCGCTTTAAAAGCAAAATCCATTTGGGTTTTGCTTTTTTGCTTACTTAAAATCATGCCTCCGAAAAGTGTATTCACTAGTTTTATTACTCATTTTTTATTGTCCTCATTTCTCTCAGCGATTTTTAGTTTTTTTATTAAAACAGTAACTTCCACTAAATACTACCCTTTTTACAGTATCTAAAAACGGCAGGTAAACTCTTTCTTTCAAGTCTTGACTTGTCCTCAAGGTGAAGGTCTATACTTTGGATAGAACTTTTAAAAGAGGACATTATTTTATTGCACGGTGCTACCCTGGGTGGAACTGGCAAGTAGTGAGTATACCAGCACAGATTGTGCGTATCTACCAATCTGCTGCCGATAAATTCATAAAAAGGTTATTCTCACTGGATCTACCTCAGCCAAGTAATGCTAAAAGAACGAAAATTCCACCAGATATTGTCTGAAAGAGTAGAGTATCCAATAAACCTTTTTGATACAAACGAATGAATGCACTCTCCGCCACTGAAACTCATTACAATATTTAACTCGTTACACATTTTGGCTCGAATAAAATAAAGCTTCTGATTGTTTTCTTCCTAGTATATCTATATAGGGCCCAAAATTTTTCTATCCAAAGATACTAACCAGTTTTGACTAACAGGCAAAGCATTGACAGTTCACTTCCAACATTCTTTTTCTCCACGGTAAGACTTTACCTAGATGTTAAATCAATGCCCATTCACAAATTCAAGAAAATTGCATTTTTCAATTGACTTAACCTGAACTTTAAGTGTTAAAGTGACTTTATCCTATAGGATGACCCATGCTAAAGAAGGAAGAAATGCCCCATTCAATCAGAGAGTTGGCGAAAATTTTAGAGTCCAATGAGCAAAATTTGCATTTCTACGAAATAATCAAGACGGCTTTAGACACTACACTACGAATATTCGACTAGGGCTAGCATTTCTCTTGCTACTAAAGGGTTCGTTTCTGTCTATTTTGGAGCTGCAGCACTCTACTCAAAAAAGGAATCCCAACAAGATCTATTATTGCCATCCTGCTACATCCGTCAAGAGTGGTGATAGTTGCTTGCGTATTAGCAAGCAATAGTGCAAAAGCTGGAAGAATCCTAGCAATTACAAACTTAACTAGAAAAAGGAAATGAGGAGAACTATGAAAACTACTATTGATCAACAACACTTAACTGGAGAACGAGCATTATTTGGAAGTGATGGCCTGACCATTAAAAATTCTGTCTTTGAAGATGGTGAATCACCATTAAAAGAAAGTCGTAATCTTGATATTAGTGACAGCATTTTCCGCTGGAAATACCCTCTGTGGTATTGCGAAAATATTAACGTTACAGACACCACCCTTTTGGAAACGGCTCGCTCAGGAATTTGGTACACCAACAATATTGCAATTAAAGACAGCATAATCCAAGCACCAAAAACCTTTCGTCGGGGTCAGGACATCCAATTAACTAATGTGCATCTGCCTAAAGCGGAAGAAACCTTCTGGAACTGCGAAAACATTATCTTAAACAATGTACAGGCGGAAGGAAATTACTTTGCTATGAACAGCAAAAATATCACTGCTCACGATTTTTCTCTAAGTGGAAACTATGCCTTTGACGGAGCATCCAACCTTGAAATCTATCATTCCAAATTAATTTCAAAGGATGCCTTTTGGAATTGTCAGGATGTGACTGTCTATGATTCCGTGATCATTGGCGAATATTTAGGCTGGAATTCAACTAACCTGCGTTTTATTAACTGCTATATTGAGAGTGAACAAGGGCTATGCTACGTGGAAAATCTAGTGATTGAACATGGCAAAATCGTCAATACTGACTTAGCATTCGAGTATTCGACAATAGATGTCAAGATCTCCACTACCATTGACAGTGTAAAAAATCCGATTTCTGGCCATATCCAAGCCAAAAATATCGGTGAATTAATTATGGAAGCCAGTGAAATTAATCCAGAAAAAACTCGAATTTGCCTGACCGATGCCTGTACAAAAATACTGGCACTGGATGAACAAATCCGATAAATACAAAATAAAGGAGCGAAAATAACCGAGTGAACATTTTATCACGAATAAACGGTCCCCAAGAATTAAAAAACTTAAATCCGCAGGAGCTTGCAGCTTTAGCTGACGAACTTCGTGCAGCCGTCTTGAATCGAGTCAGCAAGGTTGGTGTTCATGTTGGTCCCAACCTCGGCATTACTGAACTGACTATCGCCTTTCATTACGTTTTTCAATCACCAGTGGACAAAATTATTTGGAATGTCTCCCACCAATCTTATCCTCATAAAATCCTTACTGGCGTAAAAGTGGCTATTTAGAGGATGATGCCTTTGATGACATCTCTGGGTATACATCTCAGAATGAAAGTGCTCATGATTTCTTTAAAATCGGTCACATTTCAACATCCATCCGCTTAGTACCTGGATTAGCCAAAGCGCGTGACTTGAAACAGAAAAAGAGGAATGTGATTGCTTTGGTTCTCTCTGCAGCGGTTTAGCCCTTAAAGTACTAAACAACAGATCGGAATTGAACTCTAACCTCATTATTACATTAAATGATAATGAAATGTCGATTGATGATAATTTTGGTGGACTGTACCGTACTCTAACTGAACTGCGGAAAACCAAGGGTAAGTCTTCCAAAAATTTATTTAAAGGTATAGGCTTTGATTACCAATATATAGAACAGGGCAATGATGTAGCTGCGATGATCAAAGCCTTTGAAGCAATCAAGGATATTGACCATCCTATTGTACTGCACGTTCATACAGAAAAAGGACATGGTTATTCGCCGGCTGTTGAAGAGAAAAGCTTGTTTCACTGGCGACCACCCTTCGATTTAGCAACCGGCGAAAGTTTGTCCCCTAACAATCAGCCAACATATAGTGAACTAATTGTTGAAACACTGCTGAAAAAAATAGACAGCGGTACTAAGAATTTAGTCGCAATTACTGCAGTAATTCCAGGGATGTTTGATTTGGCACCCCTTAAAACACAACAGCCAACTCATTATTTTGATATAGGGATTGCAGAAGGGCATTCAATTAGCTAAGTGTCAGCTGGATTAGCGAAAAATGGGCTTCGACCAGTATTGTTTCATTCTAGTTATTTCTCGCCGCGAGCTTACGATCAGCGGTCTCATGTCTTGACGGTTAACCAGCTGCCAGCAGTAATTATTGTAGGAAACGGACACCTAACAGAAAGTGATAGTACTGATCAAGGTATTTTAGATATTTCAATGATCAACAGCATACTAATATTAAATACTTGGCACCAAGCAGTAAAGAAGAATCATTGACAATACTCGATTGGTCCTTAATTCAAACACAAGGACCCGTAGTCATTCTCTTGCCGGCTGGACCGGTCGTTTCCCGACCAGCAGCCTATCAGGATCATTCTCAGCCTCACTATGAAATCTGTTATCAAGGACAATCGGCTGTCATTCTAGCCTTAGGGAATTTCAATTCCTTAGGAGAGGCGGTACGTCAGCAACTAGAAAGACACCTGGGAGTCTCCCCCCTTAGATCAATTCGCTGATGATTACAAAGCTAGACTAGGACTGTTTATCGTAGCTTAAGGCAAACCATTCAATTATTATTACTTTAGAAGATGACCGTTTAACCGGTGGATTTGGTGAAAAGGTAGCAGCTTATTATGGCGATTCTTCCATAAAGATTTCAAATTTTGGCGCTTTAAACGAGTTTACAGATAATGTAGTGCTGAATGAATGAGTGGAACGTTATCAGTTGCATCCAGAAGTAATTGTAGCAAAGGTACTAGATGCGATTAACTAGAAATTAGCAAAATAAAGCCGAATGACTGAACCTCTGCCTTAATCAATAGAGGTCTAGTCATTCGACTGTTTAATGATTGTTAAAGTAGTCTTCGGCACTTATCCAATTAGCTCATCGCTTCTTTTGTCGTCCAGTTTGGCAGCCGTTTTTCTGCTTCCTGGAACTTACCATTTTCATAATCTTCAATTTTACCGTTTAGCCGTTGAATTGTCGCACCAATTTCTTCGTACTTGGCTACTAGCTGATTTCGCTCTTCCTGTAGCAGGCGTTTACGTTCCTCCAAGGTAGCATCCCCCTGCTGATACAACGTTGTATATTCAATTAATGATTCTACCGAGAGTCCTGAGCTGCGCATGCACTTGATAAATTCAATCCAGTTCAAATCTTCTTGCTGAAAATCTCTAACCCCACCGTTTTTTCTAGTGACCGGAGGAATCAGCCCAACTCGTTCATAGTAACGTAACGTGACCGCTGTAACACCCATTAATTTCGCAGCTTCTGATATGTTCATCTGCTTCACCTCAAGCTCTTTCTACTTATACTATAGCATGTATTTTAACTTCTAACGACTTTCTCGACAGCTTCACTGACTTTTAAATCCCTGCACTCCGTGAAGAAGGCGGTCCAGGCCATCCTTCACTTTCTCTTTAGTTGTAGCATAATTTAATCGGATAAAGGCCTGACTATTCGCTCCAAAAATAGCACCAGCTGTCACATATAATCCGGTTTTTTTGCGAATAAATTGACATAATTCCTCGGCATTATCGGTCAGCTGCGAACAATCTAACCATGCCAGATATGTGGCTTCACTGGAAACCACCTTGATTTCTGGCAGCTGTTCGGTAACGAAAGCTTCGACTGATTGACGGTTTTCATAAAGATAGTGATTCAGCTCGGTGAGCCAAGTCTCCCCCTCATTAAACGCCGCTATCGCAGCCTGAATTGCAAAGCTGTTCGGTTCCGCTACTTCATCCGTATTGATTCCTCGACTAACTAGCTTGCGTAATTTTTCATTTTTCACGACAATTGCCGCTGTCTGCAGCCCCGCGATATTAAACGTCTTTGTGGGAGCGCAGCACATAATCACATTTTCTGTTACCTCAGCGGAAGCCGCATAAAAGGGATGATACTGTTTTCCTGGAAAGGTCAAATCACAATGGATTTCATCACTAATAATCACCACTCCATGCTTCAAGCACAATTGTCCCACCTTTTCTAAAACTGCTGGTTCCCAAATTTTCCCAATCGGATTATGAGGGTTGCAGAAAATCAGTAGCGATGTATTCTCGAGAGCCAGCTTGTTCTCCAAGTCGGCAAAATCAATAGCATATTGCCCTGCTTCATATTGTAAATCACTGGATAAAACAATGCGGTGATTATTAACAATCGAGTTATAAAAAATATTGTACACTGGTGAAAAAATCAGTACCTGATCACCGACCTTGGTCAATTTGCGCACAATAGAAGAAATCGCCGGAACTACACCTGTACAATACATAATCCATTCTTCTTGGAGCATAACACCGTGCCGCCGCTTCCACCAATTGGCAACCGCTCGGTTAAACGTCGGCGGTACCGTGTTGTAACCAAATACTCCATGGGCTGCTCGCTGATTAATCGCATCAATTACTGCTGGTGCTGTTTGAAAATCCATATCTGCTACCCACATCGGCAGTTCATCTTTTGCAATACCCCACTTATACGAATGGGTATCAAAACGATCAATTGCCTGATCAAAATTTGCCATAAAAAGCCTCCTTGTTCTCCGTGATTTCAGATCAAGTATAGACCTTAACCTTAACTTTAAGTCAAGGGAAAATAAAAAAGTTGTTTATCATTTTCAGACAAACAACCCATGTAATAGAAAGCTCTCGGTATTTCTATTTAATGTACGCCAAACACAACCCTCTACTTTTTTAACAAGACGGTTGTAAGGTGTTGGAACTATGGATACGAATTTCAGCTAGTAAAAAAATACCCACACAGTAATTAACACGCCTGAAAAATTTTTCATCGGTCAATCGCTGTCCCAGCATATTTCTAAGCCACAACATGTCGAAACGGTGATTACATGTCCAAATGATCGATTTTGGCTTAGCTTCTTCCACCGATCAATTGCAGAAATTTCCAGCTTAAGGGAAGACTTTGCAATTTTGCTCAGCTTCAGAGCGTCGCCTTTGTTCTGTTCATCATCAGCTTGAAGAAAACTCCCTTTTTGGACGCAACAAACTAACGATTCTTTTTGCCTCGTTTTTTCTTGCCTGATCCGGTATTTCTCAGCTGACTCTTCAAGCGTTCCAGCTGAGGACTGCTTTCCTTAGACGACGCACGCAAATCTTCGATGTTGAAATTCGTCAAGACCATTCCCTTTGGCAATTGAGAAGTGACAAAAGCTATCAGCTCCTGATCGCTCATCGCTGCTACCGTTTCTTCTGGCAGCAGGATTTCCATCAAACCTTGATCGCGCTCGCTTTTTGGCGGTGTGATCACTGGTCGATTCATAGATGTATGCTGGTTTAAAGTGATTTGTGATTGGATATTTTTAGGTTTTGCGGCTGCTAAGACTTCACTTAATTGCATCGCTTGGACTGCCGGGTTTAAAAGTATATTAGACGCTTGATGAACTGCTGATTTGCCAACTGTCTTTGGTACTTTTACAGCAGATTTAGCTGGGACAACTGGATTCAACACAGTCTTTAGCTTTTGATCAGATTTGGTCATTGCCGAAAAAGAGCATTGTTCTTGATCAATCATCGCTTCAAAAGATTTTTTAGGTACTTGAACCGAAGCAACCACGGATTGAGGCGATTTGGTTGTTGGTTTATTGGTTTGAACAGTCTCTACTGCTGGTTTAGCTGTAGTAACTGTTTCTTTGATAGTTTTCATTGTGGATTTAACTGGAGCTACCACCCTTTGAGCAGCTTTCCCCATTGAGGATTCCGCAGATTCAAGCGATTTGGTGGTTGTATTTGACGGAACAGATTGCTCCATTTGCATCGCTTTAAGATCAACTTTGCCTTTGCTGAAATCAAACAGTGGACGTTCAATGGTTTCAACGAATTTTGCGCTGATGACTTTGGTGAACAGACGAACACCATCTTTCTCAAATAAAGGCAAATTTGCCATCGCTTCTAAAGCAGCCCGAATTTCTGCTGCTGGTTTATTGGGATCAGGATTTTTAAAGGTCCAGTTCTGACGACTGCCATCACTATTTTCAAAAGTTGCTACTAAACTTAACATATCTCTTTTCTCTCTTTCACTCAGTTTTATGTTTGCGGTTTCATTTATTCACCAGAATCCTGCAAAAGTCAAAAACGGTATCTGGATATTTTGGGTTCTGATTTTTCATGTATCGACGCCTATAGAGTATCGAAACATGAAAAGGCTGTCAATAGTTTTTTTTCAAAGAAGAGAAGTAACCTGTGAAAAAAAGCGCCAGATTAGTTTTTGGAGAACGATAATTTTTTTCAAGTTCCGATAGAGTTTAACTCCTTGAAAGACGAAAATACCAAAAATTGTTAGGTACAAGGTCATATCTTTCATTTAATCTTGTACCTTGTATTTTCGCCTTCACCTGTAGGATCACCATGCTAATTATACAGATTGTTATTTTTCCACGTGTTTCCAATTTTTTCAATATTTCCAAAGTATAGTCTATCCCATTTACTTTAGACTATACTTGAAATTATTACCAACATTTCCCCACTTAAACTCTTCTTTATTACTCTGCTAACTCAACGGAGATTTCCACGCTGCACTGCCCCAAAGCCTGTGTTAAGTCAAGCAAATCATTCCTCGCAATTGTCAAGGACAGGACTGCTTTGAAGGCTTTCGCAGTTTCCATATTAACTAACATTTCGCGAAAAATTTACTTACCAACAATAATTAGTAAATGGTTCATAGCTGTTCCTTCCTCATTTTCGATTACTTGACTAGTCATCGCTGTTTCGGCACTAAAAGGAGTTTGAATTATTTGACTGAATTCTGCTTCTGTTTTCATGTTATAAACGTTATTTTCATAATTACTTTCCTGTGTGTTTCTACATCCGCTTAGCAGCAAAGTCAACAACAAAATCAATTCATTTACTTGTCTTATATCATTACTCTTAGTCTTAAAGTAAAGTTAATAGAAAAAACTTTTTCGATAAGAGTTTTTCATCTTTAGAAAACAAACCACAATAGAGGAAGAGGTGCCTCGTGACACTTCCTCCTCTACTCCAGTTTTTGTCGATCTCCCATTATATAATCTGCATCCTTTGCCAGTTGAAAGTTCCCTTCCAACCCCTTTGTTGCATAAATCTGATTGTCCTTGCTAACAAAAATGGCATCAGTATTCTCATCGGTTTCTTTTTCGACATAGTTCAGTCCTGCCTTGATACCTTTGCTATAAACTAATGTTGACAGAGCGTCCCCATCAATCGATTGGTTGGTGATAATCGACACACCGGCTAGGTCATTGTCGTAAGGATAGCCGGTAGTAGAATCAAAAATATGGTGATATATCTGATCGTCCATCTCCAGCTTGCGTTCGTAAATCCCTGATGTCACAATGGTTTGATTGGTGGTACGGAGGGTTCCAATTGTTACGCCCCGTGCCAAATTAGGGTCCTGAACCCCCACTGTCCAACGGCCATCCTCCTGATTAGGATTCTTCCCCAGCACATAAATATTGCCGCCTAAATCCAGAATA
The DNA here is from genome assembly GCF_050499065.1 of Enterococcus sp. AZ071. Lineage (NCBI taxonomy): Bacteria > Bacillati > Bacillota > Bacilli > Lactobacillales > Enterococcaceae > Enterococcus > Enterococcus sp. AZ071. Next base: position 602,833 of record NZ_JBIPAS010000001.1, on the reverse strand, counting down.
GCCGAGGTCACGCCTTCTTGCTTTAAGGTCTTCGCAACCTCATCAGTAATATATCCTTTGGCAATTGCCCCTAAATCAATTTGCATACCGGCTTCCTGCAGAAAAACAGTTTGTGCCTCATCAGAAAAGGTAACCTTGTGATAATCAACTTTTTTTACTGCCACCTCAATTTCTGACTGCTCTGGTTTGCGGGCATCTTCACGACCGATACACCATAATTGGGTAATAGCACCAATCGTATAATTGAACCCTCCCGCCGATTCTTCACTATACTCAGCTGCCTTCTTAATTAGTTGATAAGCATCTGATGAAACCTTGACCGGATGAATTCCAGCCTGTGCATTGATTTTTTCTATTTCCGAGGTATGTTCTTCTGAGTCAGTAGTCAGCTGCGCCTCCAATTGGTCAATCCGTTGAAAGGCTGGCTCCAGTGCAGCTTCTTTGTCTTCATCATAAATTCGAATCCGAATATACGTGCCTAGCGAAAAACTTTCCTTTGAATAAGGCTCTTCTCGCAAATCGTTTTGTCGACTGCAGCCAGCTAAAAAAAACATGCATAGCAATAGGCTGAGCAAACTGCTCCTTCTTTTCATTTCCTTCACCTTTTGTTTTCTATTCTCGTTTTACTTATGATACAGTAAAAGTATAACTTACTCTGAGAAGAAAAAGCAGCTTTTTACTTAGAAAAGGAGGCGACAGCCATCAAACTAAACCATTTTTTTGATAAAAGTTTATGGCGGCCCTGGGATAGCATTATCATCAGACTGCTGCTAGTCGGTTCTTTGCTTCCTTTATTGTTTTTTTCCATTTATCAAAAACAAGCCGCAGCCAATAGTCTGGAAGCTGTTCTGCGCATTGACGGTGAAGAGATTCGCCGCTTCGATCTGGTTGAGGATCAAAAGACGTTTACCTATCAATATGAGGACACAGATGGTGATTACAATATCATTGAAGTAACCGATCAGAAAATCCGAGTAAAAGAAGCCAGCTGCCGCGATCAAGTCTGTGTTCGTCGAGGATGGATTGAAAAAAAAGGGGAAACGATTGTCTGCCTGCCCCATAAACTAGTGATTGAAATTGTCTAGCAGAAAGGAGCTCAGCATGGCAAAAACTAAAAAAATGCTCTTTATTTCATTACTGGTAGCCCAAGGAGTTGTTTTAGGGCTACTGGAAAATATGCTTCCGTATCCCTTTGCTTTTGCACCAGGAGCTAAGCTGGGATTAGCCAATCTGATCACCGTCATCTCCTTATTTACCATGCGCAACCGAGACAGCTTTTTCTTGATTTGGTTGCGACTGCTGCTGACTACCTTGCTAGGAGGAACCGTTTCAACATTTCTTTACAGTGCCAGTGGGGCTATGCTCAGCTACGGTGGAATGTTAGGAGTAAAAAAGCTAGGGCCTCAACGAGTAAGCATTGTTGGGATTAGCGCTGCCGGCGGCTTTTTGCACAATATTGGACAGCTGATTGTTGCTGCTATGATTGCACAATCCTGGTCAGTCATGCTCTACCTGCCAATCCTCTTGTCTTTAGGTGTTTTATCCGGTATTTTTATTGGTATGGCCTCAAATTACTTGCTGCAACGGGTTAAAACCTTGCAGGAATTTCAATTGGCTTATGAACGAAGAAATCTTACCAAATAACATCAAAACATTAGAAAAAGAGAAAGAATCGGTGCTTTAAAGCAGGATTCTTTCTTTTTTTTAGTGCTTTCTATATCATTTCCCTTAATCATTATTTAAGCAAAATACGGTAATTGTTTTATTCTTTCCAAAACATTTGGCCGCTACTATGACAAATACTATTTTTTGAGTGGTCAAATGCTCAAGACTCAGAGGTGCCAATAACTAATGAAGGAGCATTGACCGATGGAACATGCTGTATCCCATAAATTTGATTTATCCGCCAACTTTCTTAAGTATCTGGCAATCGCTGCAATGTTTTTAGATCATTTCGCCAGTGTCTTTATTCCTAGCGACCAACCAATTTGGTTCGTTATGCGGGTTTTCGGTCGTTTGTGTGCGCCGATTATGTGTTACTTCGTGGCTGAAGGGGAGTTTTTTACCTCGAATCGAAAAAAATATTTACAACGCTTAGTTCTTTTTGCTTTGCTGGCACATTTTCCCTATGTCATTTATTTTAATCTACCGCTGTTCGACGCCACCAGCGTTTTGTGGGGATTAGCACTTGGATTAATGGCCTTAATTTTCGTCAAACACTCAGCAGCTAATCTCGGGATAAAGATTGCTTTTGTAGGATTATGCTGCTTGCTAGCTATTTGGGCGGATTGGAATTTCGTCTCTGTACTTTGGATTCTTGGCTTTGGACTATTTCGCGGCAACTTCAAAAAACAAATGCTCAGTTTTCTGTTGATAGGAATCGTCTTTCATTTATACCCACTGTTGCGGGATTACGGAACAGCTGATTTGTATCAAATCGGAATCGTACTGGCTATTCCGGTGCTGGCCTTATATCATGGAAGAAAAGGACGCGGCGGTAAATGGATGAAATGGGGCTTTTACTTGTTTTACCCAGGACATTTACTCCTGCTTGAGCTGCTAAAAATATTGATCAGATAGGAGTCAACATGAAATCAATTGCATTACTAGTTACTACTGGTGTTCTATTATTGACAATGGCCGGTTGCCAGCAAAACAACGAAACTTCTGAATCCGGCAGTAGTCAAACAACAGAAACAGCCGTCCCCTCTAAAGAGTCATCTTCAATTAGCCAAGAGACTGCTTCAACCGAGGAAACTCCGGAGCTTACGGGTGAAGTTTACCAGGGACAATACGAATTACCACTGCAGGGTGCAACCGGTTATGTGTCTATCACCCTTCCATTGAGAGAGGCCAATACTATTCAAAGCACTGAGCTAAGACGTTTAGAGCCAGGAACTGGTTTTACCATTTTAAAGGAAGAGAATGGCTGGCTGCAGGTAAACGTCGAGGGCCAAACGGGGTGGCTGGATAGTAATTATTGTATGGTGAATTTGCCGGATTTGATTCCTTCGATCCAATACAACATCACGAATAATACTAAATCATTATTCACTTCCTCTGGACACACTATTCCTAATGTTACTGGACAGGTGTTGTATGAAAGCCGAGATTTAAATGACCGGTTGGGTAAGGAAGAATACATTGTACCCGTCTTATACAATATGGCTGGAAAAATTATGCAAGCTCAAACAGCGGCCTTGTCGGAGGGTAATACCTTAGTCATTTATGAAGGTTTTCGCCCATTACCAGTACAGTTAAATGTTGCAAATCAGCTGATGCAGCTAGCACAAGCGACACCAGAAATTATGGCAGGTATCGCTTCACAGCCCTGGCAAATCGATTGGTTCATTTCTACTAAAGTGTCTAACCACCAAGTAGGCTATGCAATTGATGTAACGGTTGCCAAAATTGACACTTCCAAGCAGAAGAAAGTTGGCAAGTATTTAATCACGGAGGTAGAAAACTCCACTGAGTATCCGATGCACACAGCTATGCACGAATTGAGTACACAATCAGCTATCTACACTCAGCCGGTGGCCGCCAATGATCGCACCGCTTGGCAAAGTGCTGTTGCAAATCCTAATAACAGCGGCAATGTTGCCTTACTTCAGCACTACCTAATCACTATCGGCGGATTAACGCCATTGGCTTCGGAATGGTGGCATTTCAACGATCTTGATGCCTTAGATGTTTTACAAAATCAAAAAGGAAACGGCGATTTTGTATTGTCTTCTACCTACAGCGAAATACCCGAATAATCACTACAAGGAGATAAACCGGTTGGCTTATCTCCCTGTTTCTGTTGCATTAGACTACCTGTAATTCTGTTGTCGCCTTGGTCTCCGCCAACAAAATACGATCAATCAGCTCCATTACTCTGTGTACCTCATGATTTTTCACAATCGGTTCTGCTTGATGACGAACTACTTCATAAAAATTGTGATAAAAGGACACATATTCAGCTTTAGGCTTTGTAAACGGTAGCTTAATAGTTGAATCCTCAGAAGGTGGTGCCATGGTCTTCGTTAATCCGACACCAGCTTGAATCGGCTGCGGTGCGGATAAGATCTCATTTTTTGAAGCAACGACCATTTCGCCAGACAAATCCCAATCCTCAATTTTAGCCGTGCCTTCAGTTCCTTTCACATACCAACGCGGTAATTTTGTGTAGTTGGTGGTGCCTACCTCCACTACAGCCCGCAATCCATTTTCAAAAGTCAGGACACAGCTGAAGCCATCATCCACTTCATCACCTAAAATATAACTCAAATCAGTAGATACTTTTTGGATAGGATAATCTACTAAAAACAATAATTGGTCAAAAAGATGAACGCCCCAGTCCAACACCATTCCACCACCATGAGCCTTCAAGTGACGCCAATCACCTGGGATTCCATTGGCGCCCTGTACTCGCGATTCAATTTGGAAGATATCACCCATTTTCCGATTTTTGTAGAGCTCACGAATAATAAGAAAATCCGGGTCCCAGCGACGATTTTGATGCACCATAAAAACGCAATCGGTCTCATGGGCAACCGCCAGTATTTCATCAAACTCTTTTGTTGTCAACGTCACCGGTTTTTCACAAACCACATGTTTCCCAGCCTGTAAAGCCTGGATCGTTAATTCCTTATGCACATCATTGGGAGTGGCAATTAGTACTGCTTCAACTTGTTTATCTAATAATACTGCTTCATAACTAGGATAAAGTATATGCCCATTTTCTGCGGAAACAGCTTGACGTTCCTCGGACACATCATAGGTTCCGATCACTTGAACACGTTCTTGTTCTTTTGGCATGATAGTATGCACATGATAGCTGCCCATACCGCCATACCCGATAACCGCAAAATTGATTGGTTTCATTTATTTCCTCCCTATGCCCACCACATATCAGCTGGCTGATCCTTGATCATAATACCTTTTAGGTTTGTAACTGCTCGCGTTAGCCCTTCATCAATTGACATAATTGGGTCTTCATGCTCGATACTTAATACATAATCGTAGCCATACAAACGCAATGCCGAAATAATATCTGACCAAACCTTCAAGTCATGGCCACAACCAACAGTCCGGAAAGTCCACGCCCTAGTTTGTACATTGTTATATGGCTGCATATCTGTTAAACCGTACATATTGATATTGTCTTGATCCAAGTAGGTATCTTTGGCGTGGAAATGATGGATGGCGCCTTCTTTACCCAGAATTTTTACCGCGGCTACTGGATCAATCCCCTGCCACCACAAGTGACTCGGGTCTAAATTACAACCGATTGCTTTTCCGGTTGCTTCTCGCAGCTTCAACATCGTATAAGGCGTATGACATAAGAATCCACCATGCAATTCGATCCCTATTTTTACACCCGCAGCTTCAGCAATCGTATTGATTTCTTGCCAATAAGGAATTAGCTTTTGTTCCCATTGGTAATTGTAATTATCATTATAAGCAGTCGGCCACGGCAATACCGGCCAGTTTACCTGCGTGTCAGATGGATTGCCGCCGGAAACACCTGAGAAACCATTGACTACAGAAACATTCATTAAGCTTGCTAATTTAATTGTTTTGCGCAGTAGCTCATCGGCTTCCTGAGCCGTTTCTTTTACTGGTGAAATCGGATTGTGATGACAGCTTAAAGCAGAAATACTTAATCCTTTATCAGCTAATTTTGCCAAATACTCCTGACGCGCTTCCCTGCTGTTTAACAGCTTGTCAATATCCAAATGAGCATTTCCTGGCGATCCGCCTGTTCCGATCTCAACAGCCTGTAAACCTTGTTTAGCTACTGCATCAATCATTTCCTCAAAGCTTAAATTGTTAAATAGTGGGGTAAATACACCTAATTTCATCGCTTGTTCCTCCTATAAAAAGACTGGCTGACCAGTGGTTGATGATTCGTAAATGGCCTCTAATATTTCTGTTACGACTAGCGCCTGCTCCGGCTTCACTATCGGCTCTTGATCTTCTAAAATTGCAGTAATCCAAGACTGAGCCTCTGTCAACGCCGGGTCGTCTCCTTCACCATCGTAAAAATCGACACCGCCTGTTTCTAATTCGATTTTCTTTTCAAACAATAAACTATGATCTTCACCATTCAAGGTCAATCCAGCATTCATATCTGCTCCACCCTTAGTTCCGCAAAGTGTCGTCTTCGCTTCCTTCACACCTAAGCTGTTTAACGCCCAGCTGGATTCTAGGAAGATACTGGCCCCATTCTCCATCACAATAAAACCAAAAGCTGAATCCTCCACCTTGAACTTTTCCGGGTCCCATGATCCCCAGGCATTAGCCGCATTCTCCGTATCAGCTAGCTTATGATAAGCTTTGCCGACTACATATTTAGGCTGATAATTATTCATCATCCACAAAGTCAAATCTAATGCATGTGTACCAATATCAATTAATGGCCCACCTCCCTGCGCTTCTTCATCAAGGAAAACACCCCAAGTAGGAACTGCTCGGCGACGAATCGCATGCGCTTTACCAAAATATATATCTCCTAATGCACCTTCTTGACAAACCTCTTGCAAATATCGTGAATCTGTCCGGAAACGGTTTTGGTAGCCAATGGTCAATTTTTTGCCGGTTCTTTCAGCAGCTTCGATCATCTGCTTCGCCTCAGCCGAGGTTTTAGCCATGGGTTTCTCACACATTACATGACAATCTGCCTCTAAAGCAGCAATCGTTAATTCTGCATGAGAAGAGTTAGGGGTGCACACATGCACTACATCCAATGACAATTCTGCCAGCATTTCCTTGTAATCAGTAAAAACCTTAGCATCCTCGGTTCCAAAGATTACCTGTGCATTAACCGCACGTTCCAAAATAACATCGCAAAAAGCTACTAATTCGACTTCCTTAATTTGCTCTAAAGCCGGAAGATGCTTTCCTTTAGCAATTCCACCGCACCCGATAATTCCAATCTTCAGCTTCATAAATTCCTCCATATTCTTTATTTACCTATAGTATAGTGAAACCAATCTAGGATTTCTTCCTTTATTCCTAACCAAAAGTTCCCGAATTTTGCGTTTTTTTACTCGATGCTAAACATTTATAATTCTCTCAAAAAAAGTTAAGATAACAAAAAACCAGCATCCTCCGTGAGATACTGGAATGAAACTACTGATCTATTTGTTTCTGAAATTGCTTTGGCGAGATGCCAACCTGAGCTTTAAACACATGGTGAAATGTCTTTACACTGGCAAAACCTGATTGACTGGCAACTTCAGTTAAGGGCTGCTCGGAGGTGCCTAAGATGTATTTGGCAATATTAATTCGATATTCAGTCAAATACTGAATAAAAGAAGTCCCTACATGCTTTTTGAAAAAGCGAGAAAAGTACGAGGGGCTAAAGCCCACATAATTTGCGACCTCCTCCATGGTAATTGCCGTCAAAAAATTACTTTCCACATAGGTGAAAACTGAATTCAAGCAAGCCATCACTTCCTGATTTTTCATAGCTTGACGCGACTGGTTAACTGACTTTTCGATCGTCGGAAGCTTGTAAAAATATGCAATCAGTTGATTCAGCAAGCCAGCCATTTCATATTCAGTTCCTTCTTCCGTTTGAGTCGACCAATGAAACAGCTTCAGCAAAAGATCGGTGATCTTTTCTTTAATTGACTGTGGCCAGATCATGCTATAACTGGGAATGCTGCCAAATAAATCATACAAGGATCGGTTGGAGATCATCAGATTCTCTATGTTATGAAAGAGTTTTAAGTCAAATTGATAAACAATTCGCTCGCTATCAGGCGAAGCCAAAAAGAAGTGAGCCTCGCCACTAGGGAAAACATAGGCATCCCCTTCCTTCAGTTTAAGTACCTGCTCGTTGACACCCAAGTTGACCGTCCCCTTTAAGCAATAAATAATTTCGACTTCCTTGTGCCAATGAGGATAGGTAATATCCCAGCCATAGGAAATAAACGTACGAAAGGGAAACAGTGGATTTAGCTGCGGCGTTTCAATATATTTACTCATAGAACTCCTTGTTCTGCTTAAGGCATGGTAATAACTTCTTCGGTTTCTGTATCGAAAAAGTGTGATTTATTTAGATTGAAGGCCAACTGGATTTTTTGCCCTGGCTGATAGACCTCACGAGCATCTACTTTAGACACGAATTCTGTGTTTCCGCTCTTAGAATACAGCATGATTTCTGCTCCTAGCAGTTCAGATACTTCAATCTGCGCTTTTACTGTCGTTTCTGGTGAAGATTCCAAAACAATTTGTTCATTATGAATATCCTCCGGACGAATCCCTAAAATGACTTCTTTGCCTTCATAACCTTTTTGCAGCAATACTTTATTTTTTCCTTCTGGTACTTTCAATTCTAACCCTTGTCCATCACGAATAACACCCTTATTTAGAGTAACATGGAAGAAATTCATAGCCGGTGATCCAATAAAACCCGCTACAAAAACATTTCTAGGAGAATTGTAGACCTCTTTTGGTGAACCAATCTGCTGAATAAATCCATCCTTCATAATGACGATTCGATCTGCCATAGTCATTGCTTCTGTTTGGTCATGAGTGACATAAATTGTAGTAGTTTCCAAACGTTGATGCAGCTTGGCGATTTCCGCTCGCATCGCTACCCGTAATTTGGCATCTAGATTGGATAGAGGCTCATCCATTAGGAATACCTTCGCATCTCGTACAATTGCCCTGCCCAATGCGACCCGTTGTCGTTGTCCACCTGACATCGCGGCCGGCTTCCGATCCAAATACTCAGTTAAGCCTAAGATACTTGCAGCATTTTCTACTCGTTTTTGAATATCTTCCTTTTGGTATTTGCGTAATTTCAACCCAAAAGCCATGTTGTCAAAAACTGTCATATGAGGATACAATGCATAGTTCTGGAAAACCATAGCAATGTCTCGATCCTTTGGTGCCACATCATTCATCAGGACGCCACCAATCAATAATTCTCCTTCAGAAATATCCTCTAAGCCCGCAATCATTCGTAAGGTTGTCGATTTTCCACAACCAGAAGGGCCAACAAAGACAATAAACTCCTGATCCTTAATTTCAAGATTGAAATCCGTTACTGAATACTTGTCATTATTACCATATTTTTTATGCACACCTCTTAAAGCTATATCTACCATAAATGCACCTCTTTTATTTATTGTCGACTATTACTTGGTCATTTTCCACGATGCGAAAGTTCTTATTCTCTAAATTTGCTTCCAGACGGGCGGCTGTCTGCCCATCCTGACTGGTTCTAACAATGATAATCTCTTGTGCAGAAGGTGTTTCCACGTTAATTTCTCCTTCTAAGTCAAAAGCAGCTGAAGTATTTCTAAAACGTAGCAAGTCGAACAATGCCTGAACGACCGGACGCTGGACTTCTACTTCAATTTCTTCTATTGAATAGTAATGACGATTAATGTTGCGACCCTCTTGTGTTCGTTCTAAGAGTTCAATATCATTTCTACCAGCAAATAGACCTACATAATAAATTTGGGGAATTCCCGGAGCAAAACATTGGAGTGCTCTGGCTAACAAATAGCTGTTGTCATTGTCCCCTAGTGCACTGTAATAAGTGCTATTAATTTGATAAATATCCAAATTATTGTAGCTTTCAGAAGAGTAAATCTTCTTCACGTTGGCTCCAACTTTATATAGCTCTTCTGAAGTATAATTTAATTCTTCGTCAGTCAATAAATCCTTTGCATCCACTACTCCGATGCCATCGTGGGTATCTAAGGTAGTAAACTGTCTCATAGGACTCATACGCAACCAAGCTGCCAGCCGCTCGCTTTTCCCGCTGTATAAAGAATACAAGGTAAGCATCGGCAAAGCAAAATCGTACACATAATAATTATGATCAGAAATTTTCATTTGAATCGAGTAATGCTCATGGATTTCAGGCAGTAGCTCCACTTGATGTTCCGCTGCTTCTTCACGAATGTCATCTAATAATTGCCATATTTCCGGTTCTACAAAAAAATCATCGGTGTCCAGCTTTTTAATTGCATAAGCGAAGGCATCTAAACGGATCAGAGAACAGCCATGTTTAGCCATGTCCGCAATAGTTTCTCGAATAAAAGTTTTGGTTATTTCCTTAGTTACATCCAAATCTATTTGTTCTTCCCCAAAGGTATTCCAAACCTGTTCAGTTTCACCATCAGCAAAAGTTATCTTCTGAAAGGGCGCCTTATCCTTACGCTTATAAATCAAATCAATGTCTTCAGCCGTCGGACGATTCTTCGGGAAAAACTTATGAATGCGAATGAACATCTCTTTATAAAGAGAGTTCTCATGCTTTGCCTTGAAGTCTTGAAAGAACTTCGACTCCCGCGAGATATGATTGACCATAAAATCAAACATCAAATAATAACTTTCTCCTAGAGCTTCTACATCCTGCCAATTGCCAAAAGCAGCATCTACCACAGTATAGTCGCTGGGGGCAAAGCCACGGTCGCCAGTAGAGGGAAAGAAAGGCAGCAAATGTACACCACCAACGACTCCTGTTAACTGACTGTTTAGGATCTGTTTTAGCTCCTTTAAATTGCTGCCCATGCTGTCCGCATAGGTAATTAGCATTGCTTCATTTTTAACCTTCACATTCTCACTCCTTTTAAAAATTAGCTAACACGACGCTTTCGTACGGGCGCAAGTTAAGCTGAACTCCCACTTGGTATGGCTGATCGTAGTTCCCTAATAGATACTGATCAAATTCAGTTGAAATCTCAGTTGATTGAGATTGATTTGTATAGTTGATAGCTACAAGAACTTTTTTCCCATCTAGGATTCTTTGGTAGATGATCGTTCCATTCTCTTGCTCATTCGTTGGAAAAAACTTTCCATAAACCAATGTATCTTGATAACGGTTGTCTCTTCTCAATTGAATCAACTGACGATAGTAGTGAAAGACCGAATCAGCTTTGACTAATTCAGCTTCTGCATTGATCGTATGATAATTCGGATTCACCTTCATCCAAGTCTTTTCAGCTTGAGAGAAACCACTATTCTTTGAAGTATTCCACTGCATCGGAGTTCGGGAATTGTCGCGACTTCGGCGATTCATCGCAGCTAAGGCTTCCACGGGTGAAAAACCTGATAGAACCGCTCGACTGTATTGATCATGAGTTGCAATATCATCATATTCATCCATACTGTCCATTTGAATATTGGTCATACCCAACTCCTGCCCTTGATAGATAAACGGTGTCCCCCGCAGGAGCATGAACAAAGTTGCCAGCATTTTTTTGCTGTAGTCATTGATATCTGCAGCCGGAATATATTTATCAATTGAACGAGGCTGGTCGTGGTTTTCCAGGTAAAGAGCCCCCCAACCGTTTTCTTGAGTCACCAGCTGATTGGTAAAGATATGCTTTTTCATCAGCTCCCAGGTCCAGCCGCTGAACTTAAACCACTCACCTGTACTGGGTACATCAATATCGGTATAGCTGAAATCAAAAACCATCGAGAAAAATCCTTGCGATCCAATGTATTCCTTCAATCGCTCACTAGGAACATTAGCCTCAGCTACTGTCATGCTATTGTGAGGTCGGAAAGTTCGGTCATTCATTTCCTTCAACCAAACTTCAATCCCTGGTTGATTCAAAATCCAATGGCCAATAAAAACTAATCCATCTTCCCCATCTGGTTCAAAGAAGCCTTTTTCAATTCTCTTTTTGATATTTAAAATGGCATCAATCCGAAAACCACCCAGGCCTTTATCTAGCCAATAATTAATCATCTGATAAATTTCTTCCCTCACCTGTTGATTTTCCCAGTTTAAATCGGGCTGTTTCTTAGTAAAGGCATGTAAATAGTACATATTGTCTTCCTTGGGAACCGGCTCCCAGGCTGATTCACCAAAGTAGGTGCGCCAATTGTTTGGCGGCTGTCCATCAATCCCTTCACTAAAAATATAATAATCCCGATATTTACTCTCAGGATCCCGCAAGGCTTCTTGGAACCAAGCATGTTCATCAGAAGTATGGTTGACTACTAAATCCATTAAAACCTTCATACCTAGCATCTCAGCTTTTTCAAGTAACTCATCAAAATCTTTATTAGTTCCAAACATATTGTCAATGGTATAATAATCAGCAATGTCGTAGCCGCCATCATCCATTGGTGATTTATAAATTGGACAGATCCAGACTACATCAACACCAAGCTCCTTCAAGTAATCCAGCCGCCGGATAATTCCTTGGATATCTCCAATACCGTCACCGTCACTATCCTGAAAACTTTTGGGATATACTTGATAAACGACGGACTCTTTCCACCATTCCCTATTTTCCATTTACAGAACTCGCTTCTTCCAAAATAATTCCTTGGTAAGGTAATAATGTTAACTGTCCAGTTTGACAGTCAAGCTCAGCATAATTGTTTAATAAGACTTCAAACTCAGCATCGTAATCTACCGCTATAGTTTGATTTGTTAAGTTGCATAAAGCACTGATTGTTTGTTCCTCTAATTTTCTTTGATACGTAACTATTCCAGATGCCTCCACGAAACCAGGAACCGCTCTTCCATAAACAAGCAATTCTTGATAGGTCGGATTCTTTCGCAGCTGAATCATTTCTTTATAAAAGCTCAACAAGGAATGTGGATCCTCTTTTTGCTGCTGATAATTCAGTCCGGGATAATTTGGATTCACCGCAAACCATGGAATTCCTTTTGTAAAACCCGCATTAGTCTGAGAATTCCATTGCATTGGTGTCCGACTGTTTTCCCGATTTTCAATGTTTATTTGCGCTAAGGCTTCTGTTTCACTTAACCCATTTAATAGATAATCTTGATAGTTATTGTGAGTGGCCAAATCAATATATCCGTCGATGGTTTCCTTTGGATAATCCACCATTCCAATTTCCTGCCCCTGATAAATTACTGGAATTCCTCGCATAAAGAAGTAAAACATCCCTAATACAGAAGCACTATGGAAACCAATCTCTTCTTTTGGAATGAAACGATTCAATGCTCGCGGCAAATCATGATTTTCGATAAAGTTGGTAAAGAAGACTCGACCGTTGGCTAATTCCTGTTTTTTATATACTAGCGGTTTTAAAAATTCGATAAACTTCTCAGAATCATTGGCAAATTCCTTTCCTTGAATCGAGTACGCCGTGTGGTAAAAATCAAAGATCGAAGAAAAGTAGCCATTGTCGCCAAAGTATTCTTCCCATTTTTCCGGATCCACTACATCCATTTCAGCAATTGTCAAAATATCCTGCTTACTGAATACTCTGTCCCGTAATTCACCCAAAAATTCTCCAATTCCCAGAGCATCGCGGTAGTTTCCCCAAACCGTCACCAGTCCATCTGGTCCGTCAGAAGGTAAATTTTCTTCGTCATAAATTTTTTTAATGTGAGAAATCGCATCAACTCGGAAGCCTGCCAGCCCTTTTGTCAGCCAAAACTCGATAATTTCATAAAGCTCCTGCCGCAGCTCTGGATTTTCCCAATTTAAGTCTGGCTGATCAACTGTAAACAAATGCAGATAGTATTTATTGGTTCCAGGGATTTTTTCCCAAGCACTGCCGCCAAACATCGAACGCCAATTATTGGGCGGCTCTTCACCACGACCCTCCCGAATGACGTAGTAATCGGCATACTTACTGTCCAAATCTGCCATTGCTTGCTTAAACCATTCATGCTGAGAGGAAGTATGGTTAATTACTAAGTCCATTAAGACTTTAATTCCCCGCTTTTCCGCTTCTTGAATGAGCAATTCAAAATCCTCGTTTGTACCAAAGGAAGGATCTATTTGTAAATAATCGCTGATATCATAGCCATGATCAACCATCGGAGACAAATTAATTGGGCTGATCCAAATCACATTAATACCTAAGTCACTTAAATCATCTAAATGTTCAATCATCCCAGGGATATCGCCAATCCCATCGTTATTCGTATCTTGAAAACTCTTGGGATAAATTTGATATCCAATTGCTTCGTGCCACCATTTTTTATTTTGTACAACCATTTTTTTCCATCATCCTTTAACAGAACCACCAGTGATTCCTTCTACATAGTATTTTTGTAAGAATATAAACAAGAGTGTAATAGGGATTGCGATAATCACACAACCAGCCGTAAAGGCCATATACAGATTATCAGCGTTGTCCCGAGTCATCATTGAATACAGTCCAATCGCGACTGTGTATTTTTCTACTTTGTCTCCCATGATTACTTTGGCAAAAATAAAGTCCATCCAAGGCATCATGAAGGCCTGCAACGCTGTGTAAACGATGATCGGTTTAGAAAGTGGTATCGTTATCTTAGTAAAGATCTCGAATTTCGTTGCGCCATCAATCATAGCTGACTCATCTAGTGACGTCGGAATTGTGTCAAAAAAGCCTTTGGCTATATAAAAGGCTAATGCTGCTCCTGAAGAATAGATCAAAACTAATGCCAACAAACTTTGAGTCAGGTTCAGTGCCTTCAGAATGTAATAAACAGCAATCATACTCATGAAACCGGGAAACATGTTCAAAACCAACGCTACCTTCAAAAATTCTTTTCGCAAACGGAAACGTAAGCGAGACAGTACGTAGGCCATCGAAATTGTAATTGCCGTGCTTAGTAAACAAGAAGCAACTGCTACAATCAGTGTATTCCAAAACCATTTGAGGAAAGGATAACTGGAATTATTTGTGAATAAGAACTTGTAATGGTCCAGCGTAAATTGTTTGGGAATAATATACGAAACAAACTGGCCACCCTCTGCTCGAAACGAAGTTAAAAATATCCAAAGAATCGGGAAGACCCAGATTGCTGCCAAGAAAATCAGCGCTGCATAAATTACTATCTTTGAGCTTTTGCGATTTTTTTCCATTTAAAATGCCCCTTCTTTTTTGTATGATCCTGAGCGGGTGTACGCAAATAGTGAAAAGACTGCACTAAGCACAAACGTAATAATTCCGATAACAGAAGCAATGTTGTAGTCTGCCACCTCAACTGTCAGCTTATATAACCAAGTAACTAATAAATCAGTTTCTCCAGCATTATAGAAATCACTGTTTAATGGTCCACCACCTGTCAGCAGATAAATCACATTGAAATTATTTATGTTTCCAATAAACTGCTGAATCAGACTCGGTGCCATAACAAACAAAATTTGAGGAAAGGTTATATAACGAAAAACCTGAAGCTTATTTGCGCCATCCATGTGAGCTGCTTCAATTTGATCTTCTGGCAAATTCATGATGATCCCAGTAGTTACAAGCATGGACACAGGAATACCAATCCACATATTTACTACAATTACTGAGATTTTCGCTATCAATCCACTAGTTAGAAACGGAATCGGATGGTCAATCAGGTGAATCTGCTGCAAGAAGGCATTGATCGGTCCAGAAGCGTGCAGCATGTTTTGCATGATCAATAGTGAAATGAACTGTGGGACTGCCATTGTTAATACAAACAGAGTTCGAAAAACTTTTTTCCCTTTAATTCCTTTTGAATTAATCAACAAAGCCAACAGCACTCCGAAAAAGAAACTAGTTGCTGTGGCGCATAAGGCCCAAATTAACGTCCATCCCAGAAGTGGGAAAAAAGTTCCAGAAATACGGCCACTTAGGACATTACCAAAATTTGCCAAGCCTACCCAGTCAAATAAGCTTTTTGGCGGCAAATGATTATGATCATAACTGGTGAAAGCTAACGAGATCATATACATCAAAGGCAGCACAGTAAAAATAATTACGCCAACCATTGGTATAGACATCAACGTAAGATGGAAACGTTCATCTAGCAATGAACGTATATCCTGCATAAACGTAGGAATTGCTAAATCATGACTTCTTAAGTAGTAAAGTTGTTTCGTACTTTTTAAATTGGTTTTATACAATAGGATAAAAATGATAAGTGCAATAATTGTAGCAATTCCATAAATCAATAGCAGCATGGAATTATCGCCAGTCACTTGTACATTGATACCCAGTGTTTCATCAAATATCCAGCCTTGCTGGTTTGTCCCCAAAGTAATCAATCCATGAAGATTACTAATTCCCTTCATAAAAAACCAGACCAGAAAACCGATCTCACTAATTAGAAACAGCAGCCCTTTAATAATTTGTTTGTCGGCAAGATTTCCTGCCCCCATAATCACAAAGGCAACCTTCTCCCCCAGATTGCCATTAGAAAGAATTTGCTTGTAAGAGGTTTGCTGCAATGCTTTATTTTCTTCCATTTTTCCACCTCATTTTAATGATCGCAGGATACCTGCAAAAGCATCCTGCGAAGTGAATTAATCTTTAGTTGCAGATGTGTCATCAACTAATTGTGTCAATTTCTTTTCCATTTGATCCTCTGGAATTTTGCCTTTGTAGCTGTCACTTATAACTGATAAAGCACCTGGCCAAAAGCTGACCATTTCGGGAATTTTAGGCATCAATTCAGTAAATTCTGGCTGAGCCATTTTTACAACCGTACTTGCTAAAGGATCATTGACAACTTTTTCAGACTGCTGCAATTCCTTATTAGAAGGAATGGTATTCATTTTTTCGAAGGCTTGCTCCTGTGCAGTTTTGCTGGAAAGATAATTGGCTAATTCCATCGCTTCTAACGGATGCTTCGTATTCGCATTTACACTGTAAAGTTTCACTCCTAAGAAAGCTTTCATTTGAACGGTGCCATCGCCAAAATCATTCGTGGGATAAGTAGTAATTCCCATATTATCCCCTAAAATTTTTTCGATGTTCTCACGTCCCCACGGTCCACTAACCAAAGCCGCGATTGAACCGTTCTCCAGTTGACTCATTAAATCAGCATTGGCTTGAACAACATTCGGATTTTTGCCTTGAGCAGCAATCCATTTTAAGGTGTTAACGCCTTTAGCATCATTGAATGTGGTTCCTGAAGCATCTTCCCCATCTTCTCCATACAGCTTCGACCCATTTGATACAAAGAATGGAACGGCAAAGTAGTCCGCGCCAGCCTCCTCAAAATTTAATCCAATTTTTTCTTTAGCGACAATCCCTTCATAAGTTTTAACATCTTCTTCGGTTAATTTAGATTTATCGTAATAAAGCATCATGCTTTCTACCCCATAAGGATAGCCATATAGTTTGTCTTGATAAGTAGCACCGTTGACAGCCTGTTCAGTATTGTTTTTGTTTACATCATCTGCATACTTCGTGTTCTCATAAACCACCCCAGCATCTACTAGCTGACCAAGCTGATCATGAGGCATACTGAATACATCGGCAGCAGCATCCGGGTCCTTCTTAACGAATTCCTGAGCCTTTCCAGTGTCAGACTCAATCACATCAATCGTGTAGTCAATTCCATTGCTCGCTTTGTAATCCTTTACGACATCCTTATAGAAATCACCTGTACCAGGATCTACCCAGACCTTTAAGTTCACATCGTCTGAATCTGTTTGGCTGTTAGAGTTGTCTTCTCCTCCACCGCACCCTGTTAACAGTAACGCTGCAAAAATCGTAACAATACTTAAACCTACTTTTTTCTTCATGGCTATTCTCCTTTAATTTTAATAAATTGTGAAAACGATACCTCATCATTTAACAGCAACCAATAGAAGGCGTTTTCTTTATAGATCGAGTATATGTCAATCGTTTTCATATGTCAATCGTTTTCATAATATTTTTTTGTTGCTATATAGGCATTTTAGTCTATAATGAGTATAAGAATTCATAAAAAATAAGGAGTAAATTAGATGGCAAGTATCGAAGATGTAGCTAAAAAAGCCAAGGTTTCAGTCACCACTGTTTCTCGGGCTCTCAATAATCATCCCTATGTGTCAGACAAAACTAAAAAGAAAATTTATAAAGCCATGGAAGAGTTAAACTATTATCCAAATAACGTTGCTCAACAACTGAGAGGCAAAGGCTCTAAAATGATTGGTGTGATTATCTCATACATTACGAATCCTTTTTTTGCTTATTTGGTTGATGCGATTGAAACGACGGCTTTAGATTTGGGATATCACCTGGTAGTCATGCAAACCCGCGGCAATCCTACTATGGAAAAGTTTTATATCGAAATGGTTCAGAAGAAGCAGTTAGATGGCATAATCATGACCAATTTAGAAACTGCGACTAAAGAGGTAACCGCTTTAATTGAAGAAGGAAAAATTGTCCTATGCAATCGTTACATTGGCAACGAGAGATTACCCGTTATTCACATTGATGAAGCAGAAGCAAGCTACAAAGGAACCGACTATTTAATCAGACAAGGTCACAGAAAAATTGCTTTTTGTACTGGTAATGTGATGAATCCTCATGATCATCGCTTTAAGGGATACCTGCAAGCATTGCGAGATAACAACTTGACGTTTGATGAAAACTGGTTCTTCAATGATACTTTAGGCATTGAAGGCGGAAAAAAATTCCTGAGATGGTTGGTAGAACATCCGGAAACCGGAATAACTGCTGTTTTCTCTAATGGAGATGAAGTTGCGGCTGGAATTATTAGCGAAGCTCGCAAATATCAAGTTAATGTTCCTGAAGACTTAGCTGTTTTAGGCTTCGATGATCAACCAATGGCACTGTTAACCTCACCAGAAATCACAACAATTCGCCAGCCAATTAAAAAAATGGGTGAATACACGACGAAAGTCCTAATCGCTAAGATAGAAAAAAGGAAACTCTCTCTTATTGAGAAACCTGACCTAAAAACTGAATTAATCATTCGCGAATCCGTTTAGTATCAAACGTCACAATGAATTAAGCATTGCGGCGTTTTTTTATGTATTCAATCACATACTAGATGTTTAAGAAAATCAGTAACTTTTTTTTAACTGCAAAATTGTTCTACTTTACTAATTAAAGCAGAATATAACTTTCTATTCTCATTAGAAACCACAACTTTCTCAATCAACAGAACGATATTTAATAAAAAACTGTTCTCATTAAGCAAAAAAAATAACGTTGGGAAATGGTTTACAAAGCGGACTTCCTCCACTTTTTTTGAAAAGATTGAAAAAAAATTCAGATTTTTGATAATTATTCTTAATTAGGTCTGAGTTTTCTGGTATAATCTTCTTGAGAACGGTCACATTTATCTCTTGTTTGTAAAGAAGACAGGTTGATAAACGTCTCATCGTGCTCAAGGAATAGTTAAACCCGCGGTTTTAACCAACTGCACTTTATTGTCCGTCACTATTATTGTGAAAAAACAAGCAAAGATTCTATCTACTATTTGAAAGAGAGGTTTTTTGATGTCTAAAACAGTAATTATTGGAGCTAATCATGCAGGAATCGCTGCAGCAAACACGTTATTGGATACTTACAAAGATCAGGAAGTTGTGATGATTGACCGCAACACCAACTTAAGCTATTTAGGTTGCGGAACCGCACTTTGGGTGGGACGCCAAATCGATTCATATGAAGGGTTATTCTATACGAAAAAAGAGGATTTTGAAGCAAAGGGCGCTAAAATCTCTATGGAAACAACAGTTGATCGTATTGATTTCGCAAAAAAAGAAGTTTACGCGGTCAAAAAAGATGGCGAAAGCTATGTTGAATCCTACGACAAATTAATTCTTGCTACTGGTTCTGTACCTATTTCGCCAAACGTACCAGGTCGTGACTTGAGCAACATCCATTTCTTGAAACGATTCCAAGACGGCCAAGCCGTGGATGAAATCCTTTCTAAAGACACTATTGAAACAGTTGCTGTAATCGGTGCCGGCTACATTGGTGTCGAAATTGCTGAAGCAGCAAAACGGCGTGGTAAAAACGTACTATTGTTTGATGCTGCAGGACGTTCTCTGCCAAATTACTATGATAAATGGTTTACAGATGATATGGATAAAGTACTAGCTGATCATGGTATTGAATTGCACTTTAATGAGCTTGCTCGCGAATACAAAGGTCACGATACAGTTGAAGCCATTGTTACTGATAAAGGGGAATATCCAGTTGACTTAGTAATAAATGCGATCGGCTTCCTGCCAAACAATGCACTTGGTAAAGAACATTTAGAATTGTTTGCTAATGGTGCTTACTTGGTTGACCTGCATCAAAAGACCAGTGATGATTCAGTTTATGCTGTAGGAGACTGTGCAACAATTTACTCAAACGCATTGAAGAAAACCACTTATATTGCCTTAGCAACTAATGCCGTTCGTTCCGGAATTGTGGCAGCTCACAATATCGGTGGCACTCCTTTGGAATCGACCGGGGTTCAAGGTTCAAACGGTATCTCAATCTTTGGCTATAATATGGTATCAACTGGTCTTTCAGTGGAAGCTGCTGAGAAAAATGGTCTGAAAGTAAAATATACAGATTTCCAAGACTCTCAAAAACCTGGATTTATGAAAGAAAACGACGATGTGAAGATTCGTATCGTTTACGAAGAAGATTCTCGCCGGGTTGTGGGTGCACAATTAGCATCTACCACAGCAGAAATTGCTATGGGCATTCATATGTTCTCCCTAGCAATTGAAGAAGGCGTAACTATCGACAAAATGAAACTATTGGACATTTTCTTCTTGCCTCACTTCAACCAACCTTATAATTACATCACTATGGCGGCATTAAGCGCTGAATAATTTAAAAAGCGATCTGTTCAAATTTCGAACAGGTCGCTCTTTTTTTACTATTAAAATTATAGTGAAAAATGTAGATTAACTTTTTAACGATCAATAATTGTGGTGTAATCCATCTCCGTCGAAACTTCCATATAAGCTGGACGAATAATTTTTTGAACATTAATCAGCTCTTCTATTCGATGGGCAGACCAACCGACAATTCTGGCAATTGCAAACATTGGCGTGTACAATTCTTGAGGCAAATCTAACATGTGGTAAACAAATCCGCTAAAGAAGTCAATGTTAGCACTAACCCCCTTATATACTTTGCGTCGTTTAGAGATAACCTCTGGAGCTATTCGTTCCACTTTACGATAAAGATTGAAATCCGCTTCAGCACAGGCACCCTTCTCACTTGCCAGCTTTTCGACATAACGTTTAAAAATTTCGGCACGCGGATCAGACTCTGCGTAAATCGCATGCCCCATACCGTAAATCAATCCTTGTTTGTCAAAAGCTTTCTTACTCAAAATCTTTTCTAAGTAAGCAGCAATTTCTTCGTCGTCCTCAGGATCTTTAAGATTATCCTTCAAATCATCCATCATTTGCGTTACTTTGATATTCGCACCACCATGTTTAGGTCCTTTTAGCGAGCCTAAAGCTGCTGCTATGGTTGAATATGTATCCGTTCCACTTGAAGTAACTACCCGTGTTGTAAAGGTGGAGTTGTTACCGCCTCCGTGTTCCATATGTAGAACGAGTGCCATATCTAAAGTCTGTGCCTCTTGGAAGGTATACTTCTTATCCGGCCGCAACATTGTCAAAATTGCTTCCGCCGTGCTCAAAGATGCATCTGGGCGATGAATATACATACTTTCTCCTTTTGCATAATGATTGTAGGCATGATAAGAGTACACAGCAATCATCGGAAAGATACTAATTAATGACAGGCTTTGATCCAAAACATTTTCAATACTGATATCGTCCGTTTTATCGTCATAACATCCCAGTGTCAGGATACTGCGAGACATCATATTCATAATGTTGTGAGAAGGAGCCTTCATAATAACATCCCGTACAAAGTTTGTTGGAAGTGTTCGTCTTTTAGCAATTGTCTCAGTAAAGTCGTGTAGTTGTTTTTTGGTAGGAAGATCTCCAAATAATAACAGATAACTGACTTCTTCAAATCCTAGACGCTCTTCTGAAACAAACCCCTTCACCAAGTCGTTCACGTCAATCCCCCGGTAACGCAATTCCCCACGATTAGAAACCACTTGATCTCCTACCATTTTTTGGGGATGAATCGTCGATATATTGGTTAATCCAGCTAGCACACCTTTACCATCTAAGTCACGCAAACCCCTTTTCACATTATGTTTCGTGAACAAGGAAGCATCCAAATGATCCTTTTGACGGCATACCTCCGCCATTAACTCTAAATCTAACATGTTGATGTCCTCCTAACTTTCCACTTCTGGTGTTTTTCATTCAAGAAACATTATAACACCATTATTTTAAAATGAAATAGTTTTAATAAAGACATTTACTTTCTTTTTCTTTCTTCGTATAATATACCAACAAGCAAGTATCAATAACAGAAGGGAAGGATTATCAAAATGAACTGGACAAAGCAATTAACCATCAACAACGAACAATATACCTATCTTGATCTTTCATCGGTCGCTTCCTCCTATAGTAAGGAGCTATCAAATTATCCCTTTAGCATCCGTGTTTTGCTGGAGAGTTTAGCCCGTCATAAAGAACTGGAAGCCTTGGAAGAGCTGATTGAATACGATGCACAGAATCCTGAGGGAGTTATTCCTTTCCGACCATCACGTGTAATACTCCAGGATTTCACTGGCGTACCTGCCGTTGTTGATCTAGCAGCTATGCGGGATGCTGTGGTAAAGCTTGGCGGAAAAGCCGAGTATATCAATCCAGAAATTCCTGTGACTTTAGTCGTGGATCACTCGGTACAGGTTGATTGTGCCGGGACTCAAGACAGTTTAACCTACAATACCGAAAAAGAATTTGAACGGAACCATGAACGTTACCAATTTTTAAAATGGGCACAACAAGCCTTTGACAATTTCGATGTCGTTCCACCAGAAACCGGAATTATCCATCAAGTAAACTTAGAATTTCTTTCTGATGTCATCCTAAAACAATTAAAAGACGGACAAAACTGGCTATTTCCAGATTCATTAGAAGGAACAGACTCTCATACAACCATGATTAATGGATTAGGTGTACTAGGATGGGGAGTTGGCGGGATCGAAGCAGAAGCCGCTATCTTAGGTGAAGCATCTTTCTTTCCTACACCAGAAGTCATCGGAGTCCAACTAACTGGTGCTTTGTCACCAACAGCTACTGCTACTGATTTAGCTTTACACTTAACACAGCTGTTAAGAAGTGAAAAAGTAGTAGGTAAATTTGTAGAGTATTTCGGTGAGGGGTATCAAAAATTAAGTCTATCAGATCGAGCAACCATTGCTAACATGGCACCAGAATACGGTGCAACTTGTGGTTACTGTCCAATTGACCAAGAAACCTTAAATTATTTGCGGGTTACTGGACGAACACCTGATCAAATTAAACTAGTTGAAACCTACGCTAAGGAAAATCACCTATTCTATGATGGAACAGAAACACCCAGTTATACGCGAATTATTCAGCTGGACTTAGGCGAAATTAATTCCTCACTAGCGGGACCAAAACGTCCACAGGATCGAATTCCTCTAGGCCAAGTTGCAGAAAATTTTACTGCCTCTTTGACTAATCCAAGCGGTCCTCAAGGTTTTGGCTTGTCTAAGCATGAGATAAATAAAAAAGTGGCGGTTACCAACAAGGATGACAAACTGCAAACAGGCGACTTAGCTTTAGCTGCTATTACCAGCTGTACCAACACTAGTAATCCAAGTGTAATGGTCGCCGCTGGACTATTAGCTAAAAAAGCTGTTGAAAAGGGCCTTCAGGTTCCTTCAACCATCAAAACCTCCTTGGCACCAGGTTCAAAAATTGTAACCTCCTATTTGGAAAAAGGACAATTACTGGAGCCTTTGGCATCGTTAGGTTTTGATATTGTTGGTTACGGTTGTACTACCTGCATAGGGAACTCTGGTCCCCTATCTGACGAAATTGAACAAATCTTGAAGGAAAATGATTTAGTTGTATCAGCTGTTCTGTCAGGGAATCGTAACTTTGAAGGTAGAATTCATCCATTGATTAAAGCCAATTATCTAGCTTCGCCACCACTAGTTATCGCTTATGCTTTAGCTGGTACAGTAACAAAGGATTTAACTACTGAGCCGATTGCTGAGACAGCAGATGGTCCAGTTTACTTAGAGGATCTATGGCCAAGTAAAGAGGAAATTGATGCATATATTCATGCTCATCTAGATCCAGATGATTACCAAGCCGCTTACGAAGATGTGTATCAATCCAATGAACGCTGGAATCAAATCCAAACTTCAGAAGGCGCCACATATGGCTGGGATGAAGCATCAACTTATATTGCAAACCCGCCATTCTTTGAAACCCTTAGCAAGACTTTGGACGCTCCTCCTTCACTAACTGGATTAAAGGTTTTAGCAAAATTTGGAGACTCTGTAACGACCGACCATATTTCCCCAGCCGGAAATATTTCTCTTAATTCACCGGCCGGACAATACCTTAAGGACCGTGGATTGGCTTATAAGGACTATAATTCTTATGGTTCACGTCGTGGAAATCACGAAGTTATGATGCGAGGAACCTTCGGAAATATTCGCATTCAAAATCAGTTAACTCCTGATGTTACCGGTGGATACACACGTTCAGCATTAACAGGTGAAGAAATGAGTATTTACGATGCGGCCATGGACTATCAAAAAAATGGGATTGGCACAGTTATCTTGACTGGCAAAGACTACGGTATGGGCTCGTCTCGTGACTGGGCTGCCAAAGGAACTTCATTACTTGGTGTTAAAGCCGTTATTGCCGAAAGCTACGAAAGAATTCACCGTAGCAACTTGGTAATGATGGGCATTGTGCCTTTGGAATATCTAGAGGGGGAAACAGCAGAAACCTTAGGCTTAGACGGTTCGGAAACCTTTACCATTGATATGCCGGAAGAACCAGTTATTAATCAACTGGTGGACGTAACGGCGGAAAAAGATAAAACAATTACCTTTCAAGCGAAACTGCGTTTTGATTCCAAAGCAGATGTAGACTACTGGAAAAACCAAGGGATCTTGCCATTGGTTATTCGTAAAAAGATGAGTGAGGAGATAAAATAAATGACAAACACTCCAATTATTCCTTACATTGAAGGCGACGGTATTGGACCTGAAATCTGGGCGGCAACGCAAGCGGTTATAGATACCTCTTTAGAAATTTGCTATGGTTCAGATAAAAAAATTCAATGGTTAGAAGTTTTAGCTGGTGAAAAAGCCTTCAACCAAACCGGCGAATGGCTTCCTGATGCGACTGTTGCTGCAATTCAAGAACATAAATTAGCTATCAAAGGTCCTTTAACCACTCCAATTGGTGGTGGTATTCGTTCGCTAAATGTGGCATTGAGACAAACACTCGATTTGTATGCTTGTGTACGCCCCGTCCGCTATTTTAAAGGGGTTCCTTCTCCTTTAAAAGAACCTGAAAAAACTAATATGACTATTTTCCGTGAAAATACCGAGGACGTCTATGCGGGTATAGAATTTGCGTCCGGCTCGGACGAAGCAAAAAAATTACTCGCTTTCCTTAGAGACACTTTATCGGTCAACAAAATCCGATTTCCAGAAACCAGCTCCCTGGGAATTAAACCAATCTCAAAAGAAGGCAGTGAGCGATTGGTCAGTTCCGCAATGGATTATGCAGTGGAAAACAAACTGACTCGTCTGACTTTAGTACACAAGGGTAATATTATGAAATTTACTGAAGGCGGCTTTAAAGCTTGGGGATATGATTTACTGGAAAAAAAATATCCTCAAGCATTCACAATGAACCAATATAAAAAAATTGCTGCTGAGAATAGTGTTGAGGCAGCAGATGCTGCCTTAGCAGCAGCCAAAGAAGAAAAAAAAGTAATCGTGGATGATGTGATCGCAGATAATTTGCTGCAGCAAATTCTTTTGTACCCTGAGAAGTTTCAAGTGATTGCTACGACTAACCTAAATGGTGATTATATTTCGGATGCACTAGCAGCTCAAGTTGGCGGTATCGGCATCTCACCTGGTGCCAATATCAATTATCAATCTGGCCATGCAATTTTTGAAGCGACTCATGGTACAGCGCCTGATATTGCGGGCAAGGGCTATGCTAATCCTTGTTCGCTTTTGCTCTCAGCAACTATGCTTCTAGATCATTTAGGCTGGTACGAAGCAAGTCGAAAAATCACTGTGGCAATTGAAACAGCTCTTGAACAAAAAGTTGTTACTAAGGATTTTGCTCAGGCATTAAACATTCCAGAAGTTTCAACTAGTGAGTTTGCAAAAGAATTAATTAAACTGATGAAATAAAGAAATGACTCTTTAGGGATGTCCTAAGGAGTCATTTTTTAATGGGAACTTTTTGGGGTTCTCTACATGCTTTTGACTCCAATCATACCAGCCACCGTCAAATAGTCGTACTTTTTGCCACCCAAGCTCTTTAGCAATAAAGAAAGCCACCGACGCTCGCCAGCCGGTTCCGCAATAAAAAACCACTTCTTTTTCTCTAGTAATCCCATTTGCTTTCCAAGCTTTTGCAATGTCGACTAGAGGTTTAATTTTCTTTTCTAAAGTCAGTAAATCAGCGACATCATTCTTGCCACAACTTGCTTTAGCCCATACTGCTCCAGCTGGCTCACCCGCTTGCTCAATATATGCGTAGCAACTGGTAGTACCTTGATATTCTGTGAGACTTCTTACACTGGCTAAAACCAGCTCAGGGTTGTCTTTTTGGGCCTTCAGCAAATCCTCCGAAGTAGAAATAAGAATTTCTGACCTTTTAGGATCATGCAATCCAAACGAACTCGCTTTTTCGCAAGATGTCCAGTCGCTTTCCAATGGATAGTTTAACTTTTGCCAAGAAGCTAAGCCGTCCTCCAAGATTTTTATATCTGTAAGTCCCAGCCAATAAGCAATAAAAGCAATACGACAAGCAGCACTTAAACTAGATGAATAAATTAATAAAGAGGTGCTACTGGTGATCCCCTTATCACTCAACACACGCATACAGAATTCCGCCGATAAAATGTTCCAGCCGTTCTCCTCGGATTCAATTTCATTTGTATTTAGATAATAAGAACCTGGTAAATGGTCGAGTCCCGCTATCCGTGAGTGACTTCCCACCTCAAGAGCTTGATATCCCATCTGCAGCAGCTGGTAAGCCACGTTAGCATCAGTAAAAAAATGAGTATCAGATTTCGTTATTAACACCTCCTATTTTGATCATACCCCGCTTTTCTTTGTGGAGCAACTTGCTGAATCGTTTATTTTTTTTTACAATAGAGAGGGAGGAATAATTATGAACTATTACGATTCTATTAGCGACTTAATGTTAGATTTAAGAGGTGACCTAGATGAGATCGGAAACGAAGATATTTGGGTTTATTATGATGAAAAAGGCAATATAACAGATTATCGTTATAAAAATACGCCTGATGAAGCTAGACCAAAAGAGCGGGAAAATCAAGTAATCAAAGAAATGCCTGCACTAAAGCTTTTAAATGATTTGTCTATTTAAAAAAACGAGTGTTTCTGCTTGATAGTCAAGACTAGAAACACTCGTTTTGTGTCATCTATTTAACTGAAAAAACACTTAGAAGAGACAATTCCTGCTACTTCGTTGTATCTAATTAAAACTTTACCGTCAACCTCGTCAATTTTGTCTGCATCTAATCCGTAAAACCGCTCCACATTTACGATACAGCCTTCATCGGTCTTCTGTAAAACTTCCCCAATAATCGGGCGGGCAAAATCTTGTTTTCGACACTCATAATTTTCTCCAACAATAATCGCTTCTTTATTCATTTAATCACCTCAATGGACGTATTTACTACACATTAATAGTACCATTAATCTGATTAAAAGACTACATTAATCCTTTTTTTCCTCAAAAAGTGATTATATCTGAACATTACTCAACATTTTGCAGCAATAACGTGACGTATTGTTCTAAGTAAAACTGATCAATCTGATCATACATACCAATTTCCGAACTATCTAAATCCAAAACTCCAATCAGCTGGCTGCTTTTTTTCATGGGTACGACAATTTCCGATTTTGCTTTCGAATCACAAGCAATGTAATTGGGGTGATTAGTCACATCCTCAACAATCAGTGTTTGATTTTTTTCAGCAGCTTCTCCGCAAACACCTTTTCCTAACGGAATGTGTACACAAGATACACCTCCCTGAAAAGGGCCTAAAATGAGTTCACCATCTTTAAAAAGATAGTAACCGGAGAATATCGTATCTTTTAAAGTTAGTTTCAGCAAGGCTGAAGAATTGGCTAAATTAGCAATTAAATCTGTTTCTCCTTCCAGCAATGCTTTTTGCTGTTCTAGCATTAACTGATAGGCTGCTTCTTTTTCCTCTTGACTACTCCAAGTCATAAATAAATTCCTCCTTTTTCCTAACTTATATTTTACTGTAAGAACTACCATAACACCATTTATATAAATAGAACAATTTTCATTAATCTTCATAGAGTTCTAATAGCTTTATCATCAAACCAAAATAAAGTCAATAGGAATTTTACGCTTTTTCCTGAAATCCATATTTCAATTTCTTTACAAACTATACGGTTACATAAAAGTTTAATCTTTCTCAACTTTTTCTTCATATTTTCTTATATAATCAAAACGTTGATAATAATTAGAATCTATAAGTATAAGTGAGGAACGAAATGATCAAGTTGAAAAAATACACAGCACTAGCTTTATGTGCTGTCACTCTGGGTGCGCCATTGAGTGCGAGTGCAACTGAATTTGACCAAAAAATCGCCGATCAAGATAAAATAATTGAGGGCCTACAACAAACAGCGCAATCTGCTGAAGCACAAAAAGCAGCATTAGAGCAAGAAGTTGCAGCCGTTGAAAAAGAAGTCAAAGATGTGTTGACTAAAAAAACGCAAGAAGAACAAAAGTTAAGCGAATTAACTGCTAAGATTCAAGATCTTCAAGCAAAAATTCAAAAACGTGAATTACAGTTGAAAGAACAAGCAAGAAACGTTCAAACCAACAACAGTGCAGTAGCATTAGTAAATACTGTAATGGAAGCTAAATCGATTAGTGAAGCTGTTGAGAAAACCATGGCTGTATCCACTATTCTGTCTGCTAACAAAGAAGCTATGGAACAGCAAACCCGTGATAAAGCTGAGCTTGAAAAACTACAGCAAGAAGCACAACAACGTTTGGCAGTTGTTACTAAAAAAACAGAAGAACTAAAGGTGAAGCAAGAGCAACTAGTTGAAGCCAAGCTAGACCAACAAGTAAAAGTAAATGAGATCCAAGCAAGTATAGCTTCTGAAACAGCACAAAAGGATAAATTCCAGCAACAAAAGGAAGACGCTGAAAAGAAACGTCAAGAAGCATTAAAAGCTTTGGAAGAACAAAAGAAAAAAGAAGCCGAAGCTCGTGAAAAAGCGCAAGCTGAAGCTGAAAAGCAAGCAAAAATTGCCGCTGAACAAGCTCAAAAAGCTTTGGAAGAAGCGGCAGCTGAACAGGCGGCGGCTGAGAATGCGCAGCAAAAATCGCAAGCTGAAATTGCAGCCTTGGAAGCAAAACAACAAGAAGAACAAGCTAAGCAACAGGCTCAGCAAGTTCAAACTGTTACAAATCCCGAAGCGGCTCAAGTGCCCTCAGCTCCAACTAATGAAACAAGCACTCCTGCTACTAATAGTGGCGGCTGGGCTTCTCCACTTTCAATTGGTTTAGTTGTAACTAGTCCGTTCGGTCCACGAGTTGATCCTACTGGCTTGTCCGGTTCACAACATGATGGCATCGATTTTGCTGGCGCTGCGGGTACATCCATCCATGCAGCAAAAGCTGGAACAGTTGTCGAGGCTGGTTTCCATTGGTCAGCTGGTAACTATGTTATCATTCAACATTCTGATGGCTACTATTCATACTACATGCATATGATTTCTACACCGAACTGCAGTGTCGGTCAGCAAGTAAGCCAAGGCCAAGTTATTGGCGGTATGGGAACTACTGGTAACTCAACTGGTGTTCATTTACACTTCGGTGTATCTACAGCTGTTTGGTCTGGATTTGTTAATCCAGCACCACTGTTAGGCATATAATTCAAAAGCCATCCAACATTGGATGGCTTTTTTTATTCTGCCTCAGCGATATCCTTTGCAATTTCGTCACTATTGATCTTGTGTTCTAAGAATTCCTTGTTGTGGATCGGAAAATGTTGACGAAATTCTTCAATTTCCATCCATTCAGCAGTACCCTCTTTCAAGATATAATCCATTACATGTCCACCAAAAGTTCGATCCTTACTAATGAAATGTAAATGAAAGCCTGCTTGGGCAGCTCCTTGGAACAATTCAGGAGTAAAAAGACCAACGATTGTTCCCTCAACCTTTTCCTCAGAAAACTCTGGTTGGTTGCGCGCTGCCTCAACAAATTTTGGATAAGGTTTTTCTTGTTTAGGAGAGACTCTCACATGCATAGAAGAAAAGACACCTGAAATTTTCACTGCTGCAAAAAGATTATTACTCATTTTCGCTAACAATCGATTAATCATTTCTTCCGCTTTCATTGGTCTGTCAATTACTACTTTTTGAAGAGAATTAAATTCTGTAACTGCTGCATAAGGTGTCCATTCATTGCCAGTCAGAATAGTAACATTTCCTGATTCGTTGACATGATACATCGTATGGTCCAAAATAATTACTTCCCCATTTGAACCTGACAAAGTGCCTAAACCAAAATCACCGTATTTGCCTAATTCACCGATCTTCTCAGTACCATCCATTAGATCACTCATGAGTGCGCCTAGAGTGCCATGTTGATATAAGTAACTCATTCTCCCCACCCCTTAATAAAATTGATCAGGTAATACAATTTTACCCAATTCCTTATTGTCTCGATAATCAATTGGAATATCAATAATCACAGGACCTTCTGTTTCCATGCCTTCTGTTAAGGCAAATTCTAATTCTTTTGGGTTCGTCGCTCTTAATCCTTTTGCTCCAAAGGCTTCAGCGTATTTTACAAAATCAACCGGACCAAAGCTAACTCCTGCTGAGCGATTGTACTTCAGCTCTTCTTGAAAACCGACCATATTGTAGCTGCCGTCATTCCAAACTAAATGCACAATTTTTTGTTTTAAGCGGACCGCGGTTTCTAGCTCTTGTCCTGAGAATAAAAATCCACCATCGCCGGATACTGAAATAATTTGAGTATTTGGACGAACAAGGCCAGATGCAATTGCCCCACCTAACGTCTGCATTCCGTTACTGAACAACAAATGACGTGGTTCATAGCTTCTAAAATGACGAGCCATCCAAATATAATGACTCCCTACATCCACTGTTACCGTCATCTCATCTGTTACTTTTTTCTGCAAGGTATGAATCACATCTAAGGGATGAATTCGACCATTTACTCCGTTCGTGACAGGCTCACTAATTTCTTTTATTTTTTCGTGCAGTGTTGCTAAGTACTTTAGCGCATCTTCAGGCAGCTGATACCCTTTAAGTACAGCTTTTAATGAACCGATATTAATAGCAATGTCACCAATTAATTCTTCCTCCGGCTGCAAATAAGGATCAATCTCAGCCGAAACCTCATCCAACACAGTAATCCGAGCATCCTTTTCTGCATTCCAATTTCGCGCTTCATACTCGATCGGATCGTAACCCACTGCTATAACCAAATCACTGCGTTTTAACAGCATATCCCCTGGCTGATTTCGGAACAAGCCTACTCGACCGAAAAAATGCTTCTCCAGCTTGCGTGAGATTATCCCCGCCCCTTGGAATGTTTCTACAACTGGCAATTCGGTTTCCTCAATTAACTCCCGAATTGCTTCAGTTGGTGCTTCTGCTGAAGCTCGCATGCCTACTAACAACACAGGCAGCTTCGCTTGATTAATTTTATCAGCTAAAATTTGGATGTCTTTTTGAGCTGCTCCTCCTAATTTAGGAACGGATAAAGGGCCAATTACCTCGCCCGCTACTTGACCGTCTGTTACATCTTGAGGAATTGACAAAAAGCTTGCACCCATTTTAGCTGTTTTAGCCATTCGGTAAGCATTCGCAATATTTTCAGAAATTGTTTCAGGGTCTTGAATTTCAGTACTAAATTTCGTAATCGGACTAAACAAAGCCGCATTGTTCATACTTTGGTGAGTTAACTTAGACAAATCAGATCGTTTCACTTGTCCAGCAATAGCTAGGACAGGATCACTTTCAGCTGTCGCAGTTACCAGTCCAGTAGCAAGATTGCTTGCACCTGGTCCACTGGTAGCAATTACCACACCTGGCTCACCAGTCAGTCTACCAATAGCCTGTGCCATAAAAGCCGCATTTTGTTCATGTCTTGCAATGATTAGTTTCGGGCCTTTATCCTCTAACGCATCAAATACACCATCAATTTTAGCACCAGGAATTCCAAATACAAATGGTACTTGATGGTTAATCAAACTCTCTATAATAACTTTTGATCCTTTTTTACTCACTGTTATACACCTTCTGCTTTTCTGTATTACCAACAACAAGAAATATAGCACCGATATCTGATTTTATCAAACAAGTAACACTTTTATAAACTGTATTACAATAAACTTTTATTTTAGAAAAAACTCAAGTGAAATTTCTTTCACCTGAGTTTTTTCTACTATGCTTCAAAATTGAATTCCCGCGACCAATCAAATGATCCTGAATCTTCGTAGCTTTGCGGCCAATGAGAACACCATTCAGGACTACGATAACTCGTGACAATTTCAGAGCTGGGTGTGTAGGGTTTGATATCCAACAGTGGACTACTATCCTCGGCATCCAAATAATCCAAAGTAATAATTCCTTTTTCCTGATCGAATGCAATAATTCCAGCAACTGAAACTGCGATTGGGTTAGGTCTGACAGGTCCTCTTGTAGCAAATATACCCAATGTTTCAGGACCATTAACATAAGGTTTTTCTATTAACCGTTCTTCTCTAAGCTCTGGAACATCCAGCTGATCAAACCAGTATAGAATCATAACATGACTGAATTCACTCAGTCCAGTTAAACCAGCCCTCATTTCCTCCTCCAGTACCAGTGTGGTCTCTCCTGCTTGTTGCGCTACTTTGCCAATTGCCTGTAATTTCATTTTGACATCCCTCCTGTAATAAGAGGATAATCCCTCACGTAGTGTGAGAGTCAAGGGCAATTAACGGAATTTGCAATTCGGTGATATATTCTTCTGAATCCTCGGTTTCATCAGGGCCAATATGACAAACTTGGCGTGTTGTCTTGATCATTTGATATTCTGGATGTTGGTCTAACCAACAAGCAAAGCTTTGATAAACAATTGGTAATTGATGATAATTTCCTTTAACAATAATGCTAGCAGCCAAAGGTATTTTGGGCATTAAGTAGCTTACCAGTGGTGAAGATACCGGAACAATCTCCTTGGTTTTCAAAACTATTTCAATATCATTGTTCTGCTCTTTGTATTCCTGATCATAGAAAATTGTAGTACTTCCCATGTCCTCCAGAGCAACAGCAAGCTTTTGCTGAGCCATTTCTTCATAAAAATCGCGCCAAAGCTGACCTTCGTGATAAAAGCTTGGAATAACTTTACGCAAGCCAATTACCGGAAAGCCGGGGATTCCACATAGCCTTATCGGATAGGAAACTGGTTTATCAATTTGATCAACTTTCCGTTGGATCGCTTCAACCCGAAGCTGATCTTGAGCAATTTCTGCTTCAATCTCCATCTGCTTACTTAACAATTGCTTCTTTAAAACGATTGATTCCGCTGACAAAAGTTCCTTTATCTCCTGCAAAGAAAATTTCAATTCTTTCAATAATAAGATGGTATGCAGTTGTCCAAGCTGTCTTACCGAATAATAGCGATACCTAGATTCTTGATCAATTTTTTTAGGCCGTAAAAGTCCGATGTCATCGTAATACCTCAACATGCGAATTGAAACGTGGCCTAATTGAGAAAATTCTCCAATTTTTAGCATAGCTTTCCTCCTCCAACTTCTTCATTATACTGGTACTTTTCCTTGTTGTCAGGAGGATTTTGTGGGATAATCAAAGAGAACAAATGTTCTGGAACAAGGAGGGCTCTTATGCACTATTCCAGCTATAAAACGATTCTTTCCCCAAATAATAATATGAATCTTTTTCGCGGCTGTACGCATGGTTGTATTTATTGTGACAGCCGAAGCGACTGCTATCAGATCAATCATCCTTTTGAAGACATTGAAGTAAAAGAGGATGCCCTTGAAATTTTAGAAAGGCAATTGATGCGAAAACGCAAACCTTGTATGGTCACTACTGGCGCTATGACTGATCCTTACATTCAACTGGAAGAACGTTTGAACATCACGCGAGATTCACTAGCTCTACTTAATAAGTATGGCTTTGGCGTCTCGATTCAAACAAAATCGACGCGTATCTTAAGAGACCTCGATCTGCTAAAACAAATTAACAAAAAAACTAAGGCTGTCGTACAAATGACATTGACTACTTATGATGAAGAACTTTGCAAAATTCTGGAGCCTTATGTTTCTACCACTTATGAACGGTTCGAAACACTGCAGGTATTCCAAAAGGAGCAAATTCCGACAATTGTCTGGTTATCCCCAGTTCTACCCTTTATTAACGATAGTGAAGAGAATCTGGCTGGGGTACTTAATTATTGTTTGAAAGCTGACGTTAAGGGGATTATGTGCTTTGGTTTTGGGATGACTTTGCGGGAAGGCAATCGTGAATACTTTTATCAAAAACTGGAACATCATTTTCCTGGCATAAAGGAAAAGTACCAGCGAGCATTTGGTAATCAATATATTTGCAACAGTCCTAACCATAGTAAACTTATGAAGCAATTCATAAACTTTTGTCAAAAGCATCAAATCATGTGGCGAACCGATGAGATTTTTGCCTATTTAAATAAATTTGAACAAAAAGAACAACAGTTAACACTATTTTAAAAAGGCTGAAATCCTGTTATGTAACCAGGATTTCAGCCTTCTATTTTTAGAGTGTAGGTGATTTCAATTCCAGATAAGCAATTTCTTCTGATGCTAAGTGAACGTTTTGTGCTTTCAAACTAGAAAGCAGTTCTTTTTTATTCCGAGGTCCAATCGAAGCAAAAACATCAAAGCGGTCATTCAATACATAGGCTAACGCTATATTGATTGGCTCTACACCCCGTATTTTCGCAACTTCTTCCACTCGAGCAAGCTTTTTAAAATTATTTTCAGTGAAGAATGCCTCTTTAATATCTTTAGGAGCATCGGCATCCATATCTTTCCATAATGGTACGAAGAATCCAGCGCCTTGAGCACCCCAGCTCATAACGGTAATACCCATTTCATTGTTCTTTTTCACATAGTCGGCATCCACATATACTGATCGATACCAGCGTGGTTTATTGATGTCAGCTAATGTAAAAGACGGACTATTTATGCTTAATCCTAAATAACCCTTTTCTTTACAATAGTCATCTGCTTCCTTAATCCGGTTCACTGACCAGTTACTGACACCATAGGTTACAATTTTTCCTTCTAGACGATGCTGTTCAAAGCAATCCATTAATTCCTCAACTGGCACTTCCTCATTATCTCGGTGCATAATATACATGTCAAAATGGTCAACGCTCATATTTTTCAAGCTATATTCTAAATCCTCAGTGATGTAATCCGCACCAACCCGACTCTCATCTGGAAACTGTACATTATTTTCATCTACGTAATGGTGACAGGCTTTATTTACTAGCAGCAATTGATCTCGATTGCCTCGTTTCTTTAACCATTTGGTAATCACTATTTCAGCTTTACCACCATTGTAAAAACGCCCTGTATCAATTACGTTCCCACCGTTTGCTACATATGCATCCAGCAATTCGAAGATTACTTCTTCATTATCTGGACCAAACCAACCGGTTCCTAAAGCGATTCGTGCAACTTTTGCATCCAATCCTTTAATCTGACAATATTCCATTTTTTCCCTCCTGCTTTTTTATTTAAACAAAATTTAGTCCCTGCTCATTTATTCTATCCAAAAGGTTGATTGTTCTTTGAACTAAAAATAAATCAGCACAAATTCAGTAATTCACAATTTCTTTATATTCCCTATTCTAAGGTATTTCCTTAGTAAGATTCAATAGCACTTTCTTCTATTATTCATAGCACTAAAGTTATCAGTTTATATAACCTCTCGACGTATTTTGATTTCTGCAAAAAAAAGATGCATTTTTTTGATCTTATTGATAAAATAAATTTATAGATGAGGTGAAAGCAATGAATCTGCGACAACTTGAATTTTTCTTAGCTTTAGCTGAAACTGAACATATGACTAAAGCAGCTAAGCAGCTCCAAACTTCCCAACCAAATGTTAGTCATGCTATGTCAACCTTGGAACAAGAACTAGGTGTTCCCTTGTTTAAGAAAAACGGACGAAATATAAGTTTGACAAGGTACGGACGACTATTCTACAGTTATATCTCTCCTTCCTTGAAAGAAATTTATAAGGGACAAAAAATATTAAGCGACATGGCTAACCCCATATCCGGGGAAGTTCGTTTTGGTTTCATTTATACAGTAGGATCAGTTATCGCTCCAAGAATTACACAACAATTTCTTAGTCAAAAAGAGCACCGAAATGTTCATTTTGATTTCCATCAGGGAAACTCCAATCGAATTGTTGAATTGTTAAAAGATGATCTGATTGATGTAGGGATTTGTTCGAAGGTAAAAAATGTTCCTGAAATTCAGTTTTCCGTTCTTTCACGAGAAGAAATGGTGGTTGTAGTTCCTGAAGATCACCCTTTAGCTGCCGAGGACGCGATCTATTTAGAAAGGATCATTCGCTATCCGGTGGTTTATTACCGGAAGCAAAGCGGCTTGCGCCCTTATCTGGATGAGATTATGGCAGACTTAGCCATTCATCCACGTATCGCCTTGGAATTAGATGAAGATCATAGTGTCTTAGGATTTGTAGGACATGGTTTTGGCCTGGCTTTAATGCCAAATATTCCATCCATCTCTTCCTATCCAGTTAAGAAGATTAAGATTTTAGATCGCTTGCCTGATCGTAATCTCTATTTAGCAATTAAACGAAATCATTTGCACACGGCATTGGTTCGAGACTTTTGGAATTTCTGTCAAAACAAATTTGTATTAAACGAAGAATAAAAATAGATCTTGACCAATGATGGTCAAGATCTATTTTTATATATTTATTCTGCTTCAGATCCATAGTAAACTTCTAAATGTTGAGGCAAAATCTTGAAATGTAATGGCAAACCCGGACCTTCATCACCATCCACACTCGGATGCAACTCTACTTTTTCTTTCACTGCCAGACTTCCTTCAGTGAAAGTCTCATAACCAATGTAATCCGTAGAATGATCAATCCCCTTTAAAATATCAGGCACACTTTTAAGCATATCCGCAACATTATGATTCTTTAAATATAGCAAGTACATTTTACCATCGTCAGGTTTAGCTTCTGGTACAATATGGCTGTAGCCACCAATGGTTTGAGTTAGGACGACTACAACTGCACTGCTTTCCACACTTCGCTTTTCCCCTTCAATGTCCAGGTCGAAATGATAACTTTCATCCTTTATTACTTGCTTGAATCCTGATGTAAAATAAGCTAATTTGCCGAACTTGGTTTTTTCTTCAACATCTACATCACTAATAGCTTCAGGAATTCCACCTACAGCAACAATATTCATGAAATAGTCTTCATTGACTTTTCCGATATCTAAAGACATTCGGCGATTTAAATCCAATTCTGCAATTGCTTCTACAGGATCCATCGAAATATGCAGTGAACGAGCTAAATCATTTACCGTACCTAAAGGAAAGAAACCAAATCTCGGTCGATACTCCTGCTCAGCCAACCCACTGATTACCTCATTCACCGTACCGTCACCACCCATTGCAAATACACTGTCCACTTTACTTTCAACTGCCTGTTGAGCAAACTTAGTAGCATCGCCAGCATCTTCCGTATGCCGCACCTCTACTTCGTCAAATATGTTGACTAATTTTTCTTTAGCCAGTTTTTCGTATTCTTGTGCATCCTCATTACCCGAGCTAGGGTTTACAATCAATACTGCTTTTTTCATTATTGCTCACTTCCTTCCTGATTCTTACTCTTTTCAGTATAGCAGTAATAACCTTTTTTCACGTGTTCTGAGGATTGGCCTATTAAGAATATTTTGTTTATTTTTATATTCTGGTGAGAATCACTAGTCCCAAAATTTTTCTTTGTACTTTCGAAATCACTTGAGCATCATTTTTTTACGTGTTTCACTTAAATTATAAACTCTAAAGACAAAAAAAAGCCCTTAAAACAAGGGCTTTACTACCATTCGATAACGATAAATTAACGACGGATTTCTTTGATTATTGCGAAAGTCGTTTTATTGTTGTTATATCAACGTTTTCAATCAGATTGACTACATTCTGACTACATTTCATTGATATAGTGGTGTAGTTGAATAAGGGAATCTAGCTTTCCAAATCAATAAATGCTTGTAATGGTTTTAGCCGTTCGTCAGCTGTTAAGTGACGATAAATTTCTGAGGTCGATTTATCTGCATGACCTAGTCGAGCTTTTAAAACGTCCCAGCTACAATGTTCTGCTACCAAGCTTGCCATTGTATGTCTTGTTAGGTGAGTATGAAACGGTTTTGTAATGCCACACCTCGCAACACAGGTTTTGATATGATCATTGACGTACTCTCTTCTAAAAGGTAGGCCCCGTTTGGAAGGATCTAGGTAGACAAACAAATAAGGATCTTCAATGACAAAATCTAAATTAGCTCTCATTTCATCAAGAACATTGATCAAGTGTTGAAGCTTCTCCATCACAAGAGGAGTAACAACAACTCTTCTTGCCGAACTCACACTTTTGGTAGTCTCAATCCGAAAATCAATTTGCCGTCCACTTACAGCAGTTTGCTTGAAAAAGAGAATTTCATTTTTTCGAAAGTCAACATCTTCAGGCTGCAAAGCCAATGCTTCACTAATCCGGCATCCAGTATAAAACAAAACATGAAATAAGGTAGAAAGGGTTAGCTCTTCGTGTATGACAGAATAATTTAAAAGGGTTCTCAATTCATCAATCGTCAAATATTTCTGATCTAAACTTTCCAAAGAATTTTTCAAGTCTTGTACACTTTTCTGGTACTTCGGAAGGGTTACACCAACCAAAGGGTTCTCGTTCAGCAGATTGTTTTTTACACAAAATTTGAGAATTAGATTAAGCGTTTGTTTAAAGCTATAAAGGGAATTTTTGGCATAACCTTTATCTTTTAGGTCAAAGAAAAGACTAACTAAGAATTCAGAATCTATATCTTTCAATTCTTTATCACCAATCCACATTGAAAGAGTTCTTACAGATTCTTTTCTCTTATCATAGGTACTTTGCTTTTGTTCTTTCAACTCTCGATAGTGATCAAACCACATCTCTGCAACAACAGCAAATTTTTCATTACTACCTACAAGCTTTTTTCTTTTTTTGTTTTGCTTTTCAAGTTCTAGATAAGCAAGCTGTGCTTCGCGTTTTGTTTTGAATCCTCTTCTAGTTGTACGAAATGCCTGGAAATACCAAGTGACCTGCCCAGAAGCAGTGACTTTTCTTTTGAATCTATCTTTTGTCTTCATCGTTTCCTCCTAATATAAGGAGGAGGCGAGGTTACCTAAGACTTTACCGAAGTTTTCTATACTAATCATTATACTATGATCGCCTCCGAAAATAAATTCTACAACGAGCGAAGAGCTCGCATTTTTTCTATGAATAAGTCATAATTTTTATTCCGGTACCATTCTAGGATGTCCTCTCTAGAATAATGTCCGCGTATTCCATACCAGCAGGTAGGAAAGTCAGCTAAATTGATCAAACGATTAAGTGTACTATCACTGATTTGAAACTCCCTTTTTAAATCTTCATTCGTTAGAACTAAAGGTAATTGTTCAATTTTTAGTAGTTGGGAAGTATATTCCTCCATTAACTCTTGAATGATCGGGAAAATTTCATTTTTGAAAAAAGACTCAAAATCTTTGTTAGACATACTTTCACTTCTTTGTTTGTAAATTTTGGGTAGTAAATGCTTTAAAATCGATTAACTGATCTAAAGAAAAGATAGGTTTAGTAGCAAGAAAACACTGATTTAGCAGCTTTCCAAGCGAATTTTGACTAAATTGTCGACCTCTCCCCTATTTTTTATAATATTTTACCAGAGACCACTACAGTACCTTGAAAAATTGCGTTTTGACCACTCTAGTGGTATCATGATTAAAAAATCGGAGGGAGTTCAATCACGCATGAATACTGGGATTGCCAATATTGACATAATCACGAGAATTTTGAAGCAGAACACTGCAAAAGACATCGCTGAAGGTACCGGAATAAAGATTGGCACGATAAAAAAACTGAAAAGCGGCGAGCGTTCTGTTGACCGAATGAATCTGTCAGATGCTATTAAGCTGACTGAATATGGAAAGAGTAGTTTATCGGCCAAGATCACCATTTGGAGAGAGTAAATTGGGTTTCTAATTTGCTCTCTTATTTTTTTGTTGGTAAAGTTCTTTTTTAGCCTTGCTTAGATCGTACTCAAGATACCTATCATCTGAGTTTGAGCTAACCTGAAATAGGCACATAAATGTTACTCCGACAAATCCACCTAGCATAAAAAGTGAAAAGCCAATGACTATGCTCATAAAGCTACCTCCATTTTTTTAAATTAACTGCTAGGTATTCCATCTACTACAATGGAATCATAG
The DNA here is from genome assembly GCF_050499065.1 of Enterococcus sp. AZ071. Classification (NCBI taxonomy): domain Bacteria; kingdom Bacillati; phylum Bacillota; class Bacilli; order Lactobacillales; family Enterococcaceae; genus Enterococcus; species Enterococcus sp. AZ071. The sequence continues at coordinate 562,441 of NZ_JBIPAS010000001.1, read as the reverse complement.
GGATTTCACCTCTCCGCTGTTTATGCCGAGCTTCACAGAAGTATCATTATCATTTCAAGTGTCATAGCAAATACGGTAGAGACATATTTAAGTAACGCCTTCTTTTCCGCTCAGTTCTTAATTAAACATCTTGGCGAAAGACTTACTTCGGCTCTACTTGAAAATAAACGTACCTAGCAGTTTGTATTTACTTTTCAAAGAACACTGCTCTAAGATTTACTTCTAGAGACTTTTTGACCTTTACACTAAATAAACATCCATCGGGTGAAAAAAATGAAACTCAATAATGAATTTTCGAAATTTTTTTATCAAACCAGAGTTTATTATTTATGAGCAAAGAAGCTTGAATCAGCTTCAATTGATTGAAACCATTTGACCAGATTTTTTTGTATATTTAATTTGATATGGCTCTTAAAAGCAACATCAAGAATCTCTTCAATCGCAACCTCGCTTAGATGGAAACCAAAATATTTTGCCATACTGTGGTCATCATAATCACAAAAAAGGTTCCAACCTATATGCTTCAACCATTCCTCATCTAGCACCAACGGCGTATAGTTCGACAATTCTAGGCCTTACCAATACCAAATTTGAAGAAAGTCGATAAAACTAGGCTTTGCAGTAGACTGAACGTACCCTTTCTATGAAAAAAGACAGAAACGATTGACAGTATATAGATGATGATCTATATTATGTACATAGATGAACTTCTATGTAAGGAGGAAAACCAATGAATTACGATGAAATGTCGGTCATGCTTAAAGCCCTGGCTGATCCTAAACGATTGAAAATTATTGATATGCTGTCTTGCGGCAGCTTATGTGCATGTGATATCTTAGCTCACTTTGACTTTACTCAACCAACGCTTTCCCACCATATGAAGGTTTTGGAAAAAGCAGGTGTTGTCTTGGTGACTAAAGAAGGTCAATGGCACCACTATCAATTAACCGAAAGCTTTGTAGATCAATTTATGGGTACAATGATGCAATTATTTTCTGACGAAGAGGATTGCGTTTGCCACAATAAAAACTGTAGTTGTAAAGGAGAAAAGAATGATGAAAAAATTGGAACTATTTGAACCAGCTATGTGTTGTTCAACCGGCGTTTGCGGACCATCTGTTGATGAGGAATTATTAATGGTCACATCCGTCTTTGAAACGTTTGAGGGATTAGACTCGATTGAAGCGTCACGTCACAACTTAACCAGTGACCCAGATGCCTTTGTTAACGACCCCACCATCTTGAAACTACTTCAAGAAAAGGGCAACGATATTTTGCCGGTTACTCTATTAGATGGTGAAGTTGTAAAAGAAGCTGCTTATCCTACCCTAGAAGAGTTCGGTAAATATGCAGAAGTGCAATTTGTCACACAAGCTGCCAACAATTCTGGCGGATGCTGCGGAGGCGAAGGCTGTTGCTAAACAGCCTTTTCCTAAGCCAAGATTTATACAAGGAGGAAACAAAATGATCCAATACCTTCCCGAACGCATGGGACTAACCAAATATCTGTTCTTTACCGGAAAAGGCGGTGTGGGTAAAACAACAACCGCTTGTGCTACAGCCACTTCGTTGGCTCAAGATGATAAAAAAGTTATGCTGGTAAGTACTGATCCGGCTTCTAATTTACAAGATGTTTTCCAAACAACGTTAACCAATAAGCCAACACCGATTGAAGGGATCGACAATCTTCAAGTAGCTAACTTTGATCCGATTACGGCTGCGGCAGAATATAAAGAAAGTATCGTTGGACCTTACCGTGGAATACTTCCAGACAGCGCGTTAGCGAACATGGAAGAGCAGCTATCTGGCTCCTGTACAGTAGAAATTGCGGCATTCAATGAGTTTGCCAATTTTTTGACTGATCCTGAAGTTGCTGATCAGTTTGATTATGTCATTTTTGATACTGCACCGACGGGGCACACATTACGTATGCTACAGCTGCCTTCTGCTTGGAACAATTACCTGGATGAAAATACCACCGGCGTTTCTTGTCTCGGTCAGTTATCAGGACTTGGCGATAAGAAGGATATGTACGAAAAAGCAGTAGAAACCTTAACAGATGCTGAACAAACAACCTTAATTCTAGTTACTCGCCCACAAAAAGCACCGTTGATTGAAGCCGAACGTGCGTCAGAAGAGCTGAGAAAATTAGGGATTCAAAATCAAAAATTGGTTGTGAATGGGTTGCTGGAAGTCCATGATGACGAAATTTCCCAACTTATCTATCAAGAACAAACCCATGATTTAGAAAATATGCCGGAACCTTTGAAGGACTTTGAAACATTTTACATTCCGCTTCGTCCGTATAATGTGACGGGGATTGATAAGCTGCAAATTTTATTGAAGGATCAGCAGCCAGCCTTTGAGGAACAGACAAAGGAAGTGACTGATTTTCCTCATTTGGATAAGGTAGTTGAAGAATTTATCCGCACTAACAAAAAGATCATTTTTACCATGGGCAAAGGCGGCGTTGGCAAAACGACGGTTGCTATCAAAATTGCTAAAAAACTAGCCCAAGCTGGTAAAAAAGTGCACCTGGCAACCACTGATCCAGCTGACCACTTGAATCTGTTTATCGCAGGAGACCTGCACATTTCGGTTAGTCATATCGATGAAGAAAAAGAATTAGCTGATTACAAAGAAGAAGTCTTGTCCAAAGCAAGAGCTACTATGAATGACGATGATGTAGCTTACGTGGAAGAAGATTTGCGCTCTCCTTGTACCCAAGAAATCGCAGTATTCCGCGCCTTTGCGGAAATTGTTGACAAGTCTGAGGATGAGATTGTCGTGATTGATACAGCACCGACAGGTCATACCTTATTGTTACTGGATTCTACTCAAAGCTATGCTCGTGAAGTGGAAAGAAGCTCTGGTGAAGTACCCGTTTCGATTCAAAAACTCTTGCCACGCCTACAAAATTCTGATGATACGGAAGTGTTGATGGTTACTCTACCTGAAACAACACCGGTTTATGAATCCATGCGTCTAGATGAAGATTTGGACCGGGCAAAGATTTCCCATACCTGGTGGCTGGTTAACCAAAGCATGTATGCAGCTGATACGCAAAATGATGTCTTAAAGGCTCGTTCCTTCAATGAATTGGAGTGGATTGAAAAGGTTGCTGAGCTGTCCAATGGCAATTTCGCCGTGGAAGAATGGCAAGCCGACTTTAGTCCTGTTGGAGTATAAAATTTTTTTAACTGATACATAGATGGATATCTATGTATCAGTTAATATTGATGATGGAGGATTCAAATGGAAAACACAGAGAAACAAGGATTAGGTGTTTTTGAGAAGTATTTAACCTTGTGGGTAGTCACATGTATGGCACTAGGAATTTCAGTCGGAAAGTTTTTACCAGTAATTCCCGCAACACTTAGCCAGTTCGAATATTACAACGTTTCGATTCCCACTGCTATTCTAATTTGGTTAATGATTTTTCCTATGATGTTGAAAATCGATTTTAGCAGTATTGTCAACGTATCGAAAAAGCCAAAAGGTTTAATTGTGACCTGTGTGACAAACTGGTTAATCAAGCCATTTACTATGTATGCAATTGCTGCATTTTTCTTTTACGTAGTATTTAAAAGTTGGATACCTTTAGATTTGGCAAAAGAGTATGTAGCTGGAGCAGTAATTCTAGGAGCAGCCCCATGTACGGCAATGGTTTTTGTTTGGAGTCACCTCACCAAAGGCGACGCTGCTTACACGCTTGTTCAAGTGGCTGTTAACGATCTGATTATTCTAGTCTTGTTTGCACCAATTGTTGCCTTCCTTTTAGGCGTCGACAATGTCGTAGTTCCTATGGCAACGTTACTGCTATCAACGGTTCTTTTCGTAGTTGTGCCCCTGTTCTTAGGTTTCTTAACACGTACCTTAATTATTAAAAGCAAAGGATTAGCTTATTTTGAAACGGTCTTTTTGAAAAAATTTGATTCGGTAACGATTATTGGATTGTTGCTGACACTGATTATCATTTTTTCTTTCCAAGGAGAAAAAATACTAACTAACCCACTGCACATTTTGTTAATCGCTATTCCATTGACGATTCAAACACTACTCATTTTTACTATTGCTTATAGTTGGGCTCGGATCTGGAAGCTCCCTCATTCGATTGCTTCACCAGCTGGAATGATTGGGGCGAGTAATTTCTTTGAACTAGCTGTAGCCGTGGCTATTTCTCTATTTGGTCTGCAGTCGGGTGCGACATTAGCCACTGTTGTTGGTGTTTTGGTAGAAGTACCAGTAATGCTTTTATTAGTTAAAATCGCTAATAATACCAAGTATTGGTTTCCTGGCGAAAATAAAGAAACAAGACGAATCGGAGGGAATGAAGTGTGAAAAAAATCTATTTTCTTTGTACTGGCAACTCTTGTCGCAGCCAAATGGCAGAAGGTTACGGACGTGGATTATTGCCACAAGAGCAGTTTGAAATCAGAAGTGCTGGCATTGAAACGCATGGCCTCAATCCAAGAGCTGTCAAAGTAATGAGTGAAGACGGTATCGATATTTCTCAACAAACTTCTGACTTACTCGATATCGATTATTTTAATGAAGCGGACTTGATTATCACACTTTGCGGTGATGCAAAAGATAAATGTCCAGTAATCCCAAAAGGAAAAGAACACCTTCATTGGGACCTATCAGACCCTGCGAAAGCAACCGGTAGTGAAGAACAAATTTTAGCAGAATTTAGAAAAACTAGAGACTTAATTAAAAAAAGTGTACTAGCTATTAAATAGTAGCGTAGAATACAAAAAGAAGTTTGGAAGCTTAAAATCAGCCTTCCAAACTTCTTTTTTGTATTTTTTTGGACAGAAAATCTATTGGACTTGCTGCCTTTTTCCTAATCTTAACAAAATGCTCGATACGATTCCCAAAACCGGCAACTCGATCAGTGGGCCAATTACAAGTGCAAGAGATATCAGTGGGCGATCAGGAAAAGCCGCTACTGCAATCGCTAGCGATAAAGGAGAGTTTCTAGCTAAAGTAGTTATAATTAGAGGTACCGTATCGTAAAAGCTCATCCTTAGCCGCTTGGCAATTGCGTAAACTAGTAAAAAATTAATAGTAAAGAAACAGGCCAGTGGTGCCAACATCTGAACCAATAATAATGGATTGCTTAATAATGCCTTTCCTTCTGAAGCGAACATGGCAATAACTGCAATACAAAGGAAAACAAGCTGTAAATTATCGCTGCGATCAAGCAATCCTTGAACAACTGCTTTCAAGCGATTCATTTTTCGAGCTGCCAGTTTGACTAGTTGGGCTAGCACCATCGGTATCACTAGTACAATGATAATACTCCAAAGAACATCGGCACCATCCATGCCAACTTTGCTGCCATAAAAAGTAAATAGGTATATTGGAAGTAGCGCTACTTGCAAAATGAGGTTGAGGGGTAGTACTGCTGTGGCCAGCGCCACATTCCCTTTTGATAGTCCCGTAAAAACCAAATACCAATCCGTACACGGAGTCACTAACAGCATAAGGAAACCTACTTGCAAGTCAAGAGAATCATGCAAAAAAATCATTCCCAGAAGTACCGCAAAAATCGGTGTCCAAACAAAATTAACCAACAATGAGGTTACTGTAAATTTGTAATTAGTGAAGGCTTCTTTGATACTTTTCAAGTCCACTGACAAGAAGACCATGAAAAGTAGTGCCATCAAAAAAGGTTCTACTAATCCAACCGAGTAATCGCCAAAGGAAGTTCCACCACCTAGTAATAGACCAATTAGAGCAGCACTGATGATAAAGACAGGTTGCAGCTTTGTACTTAGGTTCATTCTATATCTCCTTTTCATAAAGAAAAGCAAGCTAGAGCTTCTCGTTTTGTTATCGTGATTTATCACTGTCATTTAGTATAGCACGAGTAAATGACACTTACTATATTGTTAGAGATAAACATGGATGCTTACAGAACATTTTCAGAGATAGAATATATTTGTATAGGTAGACGGAAAATAGAAAATTCACCCCATGGGCATAGGTCCAAGATAGATTAGAATTAGCCATTATTTAGTTTTTCCAAAATGATTGTTAAAGCTCGTTACAATATGAACAATGCCCAATAGAAACCAACCTTCTAGAAATAGAAAGAAAATTATACTTATTTTTTTGCAATCAACTTTTCGTTGAGCATGGATTATTTCTCTAAGCAACCGTCATTTAGTCATAAAAAAAGCCAAACAACTTCTAGTTACTTGACGAAAAAAAGTATATGATTGATGATTTTCCTTTTTTGTGTTGCTAGTCGTCTAGATTACTAAGAATAATGGTTTAGTCTTTCCGCTTTTATTCAAAATAAAAAGCAATTCACTTTGATATGCTCGTTTCTTCAATGGTACATTAATTATCACCATTGATATCTAAAACAATACTTTCTGAATCCCATTTTTCCAATTTTCTTAACTGCTCCTCATTCAAAATGTTTGTGACAAAAGAGCCAAAATACTCCTTTTTAATTTTTATCTCAAGTTTGCATCGTTCTTTTTCTAAGTGTGACAATTCTTCATGTTCCATAGTTAGTCCTCCTATACCAAAAATTCTATTTGATAACTATTTTGAGGTATAACTTTGAGTATAAATGCTGAACTGTACTCCATGTCAAGGAGATTCCTTCATAAATTTAAAGGGTTCAAATTTTCCATAAAACGTTATCAATTTACCGTCGTTTTACGAAAATCTATTTGACTATCATTGATATTTTATTTAAAATAGTAATCATATGATAGAGAAGAAAATAAAAAGGCACTTGGAAGATTAGCGCCAACTAATCATCCAAGCCCTGATTAAGTCACATCACTGACCAATCAAGTTGCCCTTAGTCAATGTGAATCATTGACAATAAACATTTTACTCAATTTCACGGGAAATTTCTAGCTTTTTTCTTGAATTTCCATAATTTGTGAAAATAGGTAAAGGTACATGCTTATTTAGTGTGTTCTGTTATTGAAGGCTAAGCAACAGTATTGGTGATAGTTTGCCAATACTGTTTTTTTATTGTCTTCCCTATCATAAAATTTGTGAACAGAATCATTCTACGATTGTTTGTATTTTGCTCCACAACTTATGGACATAATCGAATTTCAATTCTGTTCTGTTTTATTCGCATGAAATGGATATTTTACAATTTATAACCTTGAAAGGTACAACTGTTGATTGTACCTTTCAAGAAGCACTTGCTCATTAATGAAAATTAATTTGCATCGAATTTTTTTACTGCTTTGATAAATCTTTCTGCCAAAGTTTGATAACAATCTTCATCAATAGATCCATTATCGTTACGTGACAATTTTTTTAGTAGATTATCAAATGTGGCAATCAATTCAGACATTGACTCCTCATCTCCTTCTTGTGCACGAAGGATGAGAGGAACTAAACTTGTAAAATTATCCATTTCATCTCCTCCAATGTTAGTTTTTTTTGCTAACTTGGAGGAGCTCTTATATTAATGCCGATTTCAGCTATTCTTTTCTGACCTGTAGTTTGAGTTTTTTTAAAATCCCAAGTTTCCTTTTTGATACTGCTTGGCTTGATATTCCGAATTCTTTTGAAATTTCTGTATCCTTTTTCCCTTCGACATATTTCATAAATAGAATCAATTTTTCTTTACTTGTCAATTTTTTGATGGCAGCCGCTAAATCTTCATCTGAAATATAGTCTTCAAGATTCTCATAATCATACTTTTCCTCTAAAGCATCGGTATTGTAAACTGGTGAAATATCCTTTGCATCTTCATCTGAGTAAACAAGGTCTTGAATTAAAGTTTCATCATTAATGACTTTAATACCATTCCTAGCATGTCTTTTTTTATCCGATTTTTGAATGTATTTTATCTTTTCATGAATCATTGCTTGATTGATATAACTTATAAATTCATAGGTGATTTTCTTCTCATTTTGCATATTATTCAATACCTCTTCTTCGATACTGATAGAAACCTCTTGTTGCTTTTTCGATAGAATACTTATCAAGATCAATCATTTTCCTTAAAATATTATTTGTTAAGTTTGCGTAACCTACATAGACTTCATAATCACTTTGCAGTTTCTCATGAATTACTTTACTGCTAAGAGGAATCCCTTCTTTTCTCAACATTTCAATTACATAACCGGCTACTCTCTCGAAAGGATAGCTTTTCCGTTTTCTTGTAATAGGTATTAATGACTCATAATGTTTTCTGACTTCAGAACGCTGTTCTTTGGTTTTTTCTACCAAGTCATGCTTCAAATCTTTTTGAGCATTTAAAATCGTTGATCCTTGCTCATTAAGAGAATTTAGTTGCTCCTTTAAATCAAAGTAAGCTTTGCTAATTTCTCTTCTCTCTTCGATTAGTTGCTTCATTAATCCATAAATTAGTCTTTTTTCTTCCTCAATTTCCAAAAAGATTCACTCCTCTTTATTGCCGTTTATAAGTAAGCATCCTTTGGAACAAAAAAATGAAACCAAATGCAAAAAAAAAGTGACAATTCATAGAATCATCACTTTTCTTAATATATAGACAATAAAGTCAGATTCCTGCTATATCAAACTTCATTCCTTTTAATCAGCTCAACAAACCTTGTGCTTCTAAGTTTTCTTTAGTAACAGTTTTAAGTGTATCATTCTCAAAATAATTGAAAATAGACTCACTCCAAATTGACCCTTGAGTCACCCTACTATCGATTAATAATTGATCGTAATCATTAAAAAAATCAGATGGAATAGTATTATAATTTTCTTCAAACACATTTAACGCTTTAGGTAGTCTTGGACTTTTAGTTGGGTTATCCAGAGGCTTACCAATTGATAATCCGAATAGTGGATAGGTAAATTTAGGCAAGTTAAAAAGTTGAATTGTTTCTTTTGCATGATACCTTACTCCACCAACAATTACGCAGCCAAGTTCTAAGCTTTCAATGGTATTTACGGCATTCATCGCAGCTAATCCTGCATCAATTCCTGCCACAAACAAGTTGTCAATATTTTTTCCAAAATCATGTTGGGTATCATTGGATTCCATAATAATTCTAGACCGGTTAAAATCCGCAATAAAGAGTAAAAATACAGATGACTTCAGTATATGTCCATTTAATGGATTAAGTTCAACAAGTCTTTTCCTTTTTTTTAAATCTCTTACTACTATTACACTATAAAATTGACCGTTAATATGTGTTGGAGCTTTTTTCAAACAATCAATAATTGTCTGTATTGTTCTATCATCAATCTCAAAATTTTTATCAAATATTCTATGCGTTACGTGATTTAGCATTGTATCAGTTACTTGATTCATTCTAGTTTGTTCCTCTTTCTTTAATATCTTTTTCTTTTTGATTAAATATTCCACTTGATTTGTAAATTATTAATACGATTAAATAAGTAAGAATAGTGAAAAAAGCTATCCCAAAAAAACCGGTGAACCTTGTGAACAGAATTCCACCAACAATTCCACCAATTGTAGTACCGGTATACATGGCTGCATTAGACAATGACGACACGGTACTCCTTGCGGTAGTTGTAGTACTTTGTAAAGTAGTCATAAAAATTGGGAAGATAAATCCATTAGCTATAAAAGCCAGAGTAAGCAATACTTCTGCTACATATAACGAGCTTGAAAACGGAGTAGCAAAGTATAATACGCAAAGTAATATTATTCCAATCAACAGTGACTTTGAAAGCCCCCATTTAGCTATAAGTTTGTTACCAAACAATGTACCGAATAAATTACCTGCTCCTATTGCTATCATTGCTGTACCAACTCCAGATACACTCAAATAAAAGTCTCTGGTCAGCCAAGAACCGATGAATGTCATCATACAAAAATTTCCTGTTTGGAATACTAAATAAGCAAATAAGTATTTTAATGCCAATCTGTTTTTTAGCAATGCCCCATATATTTTTCCAATTGTGGCATTATGATCAATTTGACTCTGAATATTTAGAGAAGGCAAAAGTATACTCACCACAAGTACCATAACTAGTGAAACAATTGAAATAGCAAAAAATGGTGCTCTCCAAGATATCACAGCTAGATAACTACCGATAGGCACTCCAATTAATTGAGAAACTGCAAGCCCAGCACTAGCCATACCCATCATTTTCACAATTTTTTCTTTTGGAGCAATAACAGGTATTGATGCCCAAACTTGTGGGGTTACAAAAGAAGCACTAACACCAGCTAAAAATCTAAATAATATCATTAGTTGAAAACTTGTTGCGAATCCACATAAAAAAGTAGCTAATGCAAATCCGATAAATCCAAAAATCATTACTTTCTTTCGATCTCTTCCATCTGAGAATGGCCCACTTATCAAAGCAAACAGTGCATATCCTAAAGCATATGCACTTACCATCCATCCAGAAATACTTGAAGAAATTCCATATAGTTCTGAAAGCGTTGGTAAAAGCGGTGATACTAAGAAAGTATCTGTTCCAATAAGAAACATGACAAGAAAAAAAATGATTGAATATTTTTTCATAAAAAGCAACTCCTAACATAAATTTGTTTTATTGTTGTGGAACTATCGAAATTTAGATGATAACAATTCGATTGTTCTACAATTATGAATATATCGTATAGAAAGAAACCCAGATTCTATAAAGAATCTAGGAATCCCGGAAGATATTTATCAAAGGTATCTTTATTTAAGGTGACGAATTTTTCTCTAGATTCTTTTCTAGTTGATGTTAATCCGGCCTCTCTAAGAGCTTTAAAGTGATAAGAAACAGTTGATTTACTTAGTTTAATATTTTCACCAACCTCTCCACAACCAACTTCTTTGTCACTATTTTTTAGTAACCTGATGATCTCTAATCTAGCAGGTTCAGCTAAAGCTTTTAAGATTTTCACTCTGATTTCATCTTCTTGCTGTTGCGATTGTTTTATATTCATGAAACTATCATAGTACTAAATGGTTCGTTTGGCAAGAATAAACAATATTTGTTCATTCGTTTTTTTCTAACGATACTGTTCAATATCGTATAATGGAATAATTTTGATACTTCTATTACTTTAGAAATATAGAAACGAGGTGACAATACATGGATACGAAGTTGAGTAAACAGATTCTCTTGGACAAAAATGTACGTATTGACAATTCAAGTTTAGGAAACTTTATTTGGATTAGAACAGGTACAACCATCAACAACTCTTTTATCGGAGATGATGTTTTCATTGGTTTCAGATGCAAAGTTAATAACTCTTTTAAATAGATTCAATATAATTTTTTACCATCGTTCTTCCCTTTCTTATTGAATTGTTTTTAAAGCTTGATCAAGGTCTTGAATCAAATCTTGAACATTCTCGATTCCTACAGAGAACCGAATTAACCCTTTTGAAATACCACGACTCATCTTCTCTGATGAAGGCATTCCGCCATGAGACATTGACCAAGGATAAGAAAGTATGGACTCTACTCCACCTAGACTTACCGCAACAAGTGGATAGTTGATTGCACTAAACAGTTGTAAAACTTGCTCTTGATTTTTCAGCTCAAAGGATAAAACACTACCGAACCCACTGGCTTGATTTAATTGAATTTCTCGACCTACATGCGAATTCAAGGATGGATGGTAGACCCTAGAGATTTTAGGATGGGTTATTAAATATTCAGCGATCTTCTTGGCATTTTCTTCTGATTTTTCCATTCTGATAGCGAGTGTTTTTAAGCCACGCATCAATAACCACCCATCTTCCACGCTAAGAATGCCACCCAAATTGATTTGTTGAGATTTAATTCTTGTTTGAAGCTGCTGATTGTTTGTCACTACTAATCCGGCTACTACATCACTGTGCCCATTCAAAAATTTCGTTGCACTATGAATAACAACATCTATCCCCAAATTAAGGGGATTCTGAAAATACGGAGTCATAAAAGTGTTGTCACAAATTGAAATTAGATTGTTTTGCTTAGCGATTTCACTAACCTTCTTAATATCAGTGATTTTCAGCAATGGATTTGAAGGTGTTTCGATGTAAATCATCTTGGTGTTTTTTCTGATTTCTTTTTCCCATGCGGTACTATCCTCTTCATCGACAAAAGAAACCTCTATTGAGAACTTCTCCAAAATATCTTTCACAATGGCATAAGTTCCTCCATAAATGTCATTACACATAATGATGTGGTCTCCCGATGAGAGCAATAACAAGACACTACTGATTGCTGCTACCCCCGATGAAAAGGCAATACCGTATCTCCCGTCTTCTAAACTTGCAACTGCTTTCTCCACTGATGAAATAGTTGGATTACCAAAACGAGAATAGACAAATTCCTGATTTGCGAGTATTTTTTCTTGATGAAATGTCGATACCTGATACTTCGGTATTGATGACGCTCCCGTCATTTTGTCCTTCATTTCATAACCGTGTAAAACTTTTGTATCTTTTTCCAAGTAATCTCCTCCAAAAAAATTTTGATATTAGTGAAAATACCTTTTAGTAATCAAACATATGCGAAGTTATTTAACAAAAGACTCCTCGAATTGTTTTTGACAATGTAACAACCGGATATTTTTGTAACTTGTTGAATTTTTTGAAAAACATTTTTTATCGAATACAATAAGAAGTTTTTTTGAATTTCTTCTATGTTGATTTATATAACAGTGAGGAAAAATGAGTATCAAAATCCAAGTGCACAAAAACGACTTTATATATTTTTTTGTTATTTAAAAGGCGTGTACCATTATGATATTTTTTTTAATTCGATTCGAAACAGCATTAGCACAAGGATACAGAGCAGGAAAAGTATAGTTCTTCTCTGAAAAGATTGTGTTTGACGCTTGTTTCCTGTTATGGTAAATTATGATAAATGCTGGACTATACTCAATGTCAAGGAGGAATTTTAATGGTTTACAATATAGGCAAGTTTTCTGTTTTATCCGGATTTTCAATTGACACACTAAGGTATTATGAAAAACAAGGTCTGATTATTCCTGAACGAGATCACAATAACCGACGAATTTTTACTGAACGTGACATTGCGTGGATTGAATTTATCAAAAAGTTGAAACTAACTGGAATGACATTGAGGGACATAAGATTATATGCCCAACTACGTTATGAAGGTGACCAAACTATTCAGCAAAGATTAGATTTACTTTACGACCAATCAGAAAAATTGGATGAACAAAAGAAGGAGATTGAGGATAATATAGAATTTCTTCAAAATAAAATAGGTATTTACAAGCAAATGCTCAAAGAACAAAAGGAAAAACCTTCCGAGGTCTGTGTTTAACCTCCCTTTCAAAATTAAAAGGTAGAAGAAATCGTTTGATGATTTCTTCTACCTTTTTTTCAATGATTTAATTTAGGAGCTTGACATTGAGTATAGTCCAGCATGTAAATTCATAGTCATACCTTAAGGAGGTGATAACAATGACAAATAGAAAATATACTGTTGTAACTGGAGCCAGCTCTGGGATTGGTTACGAGACAGCCAAAGCTTTCGCTGCAAGAGACAAAAATCTGATTCTTGTCGCTCGACGTAAGAACAATCTGACTCAGCTTAAGAAAGAAATTCTTACTCTCAACGAAAATGTGGATGTGCTTATTTTTCCAAATGATCTTTCTGTTAGAGAAAATGTACTTCAACTTTTTGATGACTTGGAACCGTATGAACTTGAAACTTGGATTAATAATGCTGGCTTTGGAATGTATGGAGATTTAGAAAACAATGACCTTGCAAAAGTTGAAGAGATCGTCCAGTTGAATGTTGAAGCATTAACGTTACTTTCCACCTTGTTTGTAAAAAAATATCGGTACGTAGCAGGCACACAGTTAATAAACATATCATCGGCAGGTGGCTACACAATCGTGCCAACTGCAGTAGTCTATTGTGCAACAAAGTTTTATGTTAGTGCATTTACAGAAGGATTGGCTCATGAATTGATTCAATCTAAATCTGAAATGAGAGCTAAAGTGTTAGCACCAGCTGCAACAAAAACAGAATTTGGGCAAAAGGCAAATGATCTTGATACTTATGACTATGATCAAGCCTTTGGTATTTATCATACGAGTCAACAAATGGCACAGTTTCTTCTGAGTCTTTATGATAGCGACTTATCTGTTGGGCACGTAAATCGGGAAACATTCAAATTTGAATTATCCGACACACTTTTGCCTTACGCTGGACAATCAAAGAGAAATCAAAATCAAGTTCTGGATTCAAGTGGAGATAAAGAATGACAACTTATTACAGTGTAAGCAACTATTTACCTAACCAAGACGATTGGACAACAAATCAATATCAGATATTAAGCGAACTTGTTCATGGGAATGGTGATACTCTATTTGAACGTGAAGACGATCATCAAGTTTTAGCATTTCCTCAATACAAGATTAATGATGTTAAACAACTCACGGGATTGGATTTTGAGGATGATTCTTTTTCTTCCTTGATTGATTATCTCAACGAAATGGATAACTTGGGATTGTACAGAGATTCAGTTATTGGACATGGAAATTCTCACGGAATTAGAGTTGCGTGGTTATGCAAAGTAGTTGCGACAATGGATCGCTTGCCGCTTAACCTAACTTTGATATTAGTTATCGCTGGTTTGTTTCATGATGTGGGGAGAACGTGGCAAAACTTAGATGATCAATTTCATGGCGAGAAGAGCTATTCAAGACTTGCAAAAGCTCTTGACTCCAAGGAAGATGATTATCTTGGAATCACAGCAAAGCTAAACCTTATTCTTTACAATGCTTTGGAGCTCTCCTCTCCCCTCAGTTTGAAAGATATTAAGTTGTTGCGACATATCATCAGCGTTCATTCGTTGGATCAGCATCAAAAAGAGAGTTATCAAAAAAGTCATTCTCTCTCAAAGAACAATAGTTTTAATAGACTGACACAGATTTTTGATGATTGTGATGCCTTAGATCGAGTAAGATTTGATGGGAATTTAGATATTCATTTTTTGAATACTAAACATGCAAAATCATTGATTTATTACGCGAAACAAATACAAAAAATACTCTAATTTCAAAAGGATGGTATAGATGGGGATTTCTGAAAGCAAAACAAGAGAGCAAATCGGGTTTGATATTCTACTAGATATTGATGGCGAAGATGGGAAAAAGGTAATCGAATCATTACAAGACATCGCGCCAGATTTAGGTAAGTTCATTTTAGAATTTACTTTTGCAGATATTTACCGAAGAGACGTACTAGACTGGAAGCAGCGAGAAATTATCACTATCACCTCGCTACTAACACTTGGCGGAACAGAGAAACAATTAGACGTTCATATTAATGCCGCATTGAATGTTGGTGTTACAGAACAGGAAATTGTTGAAACTTTTATTCAATGCAGCCCTTATGTTGGATTTCCACGCGTGCTAAATGCAATATTCGTGGCAAAAGAAGTTTTCAGCCGAAGAAAAGAAGCCTAATCTATTTAGGAGGTTACCATCATTCACTATTATGAAAAAATCGAAACATTTGCACAGTTAGTTCGCAATAGCACAAAAATTACTGCTTTTACAGGAGCTGGAATTTCAACAGATAGCGGTATCCCTGATTTAGCAAGAATGTCACTTGTTTTGGGAGAGGAGAAAGGTTTCAATGGTGGAATTTTCAGGATGTTAAACTCGACATTTGCTAAAAAAAATCCAGAACTATTTTACCGACTGTATAGAAAGACATTTTTTCACCCAGATGCTGAACCAAATGCTTGTCACCTTTTTCTTGCTGATCTAGAAAAACAGGAAAAGTTGCTAGGTATTGCCACAATGAATATCGACTGTCTACACCAAAAAGCTGGTAACAAGAAAGTTCATGAGTACTGGGGAAACATGAGATTGAATCACTGTTCCCATTGCAATAAATCTTTTGATTGGGATATTGCTCAAGAGAATAATATTCCAATGTGTGACGTATGTGGACACTTAATTTTACCTGATTTTGTTCTAAGAAATCTTGGTACTTACCCAGATAATATTCGCAATGGTTCAAAAATAATCAGCGAGGCTGACCTACTGATTATTGCAGGAACTAAGAACTCTTGGAGAAGTTTTCCTGAAAGCATTCCCAAAGTGATTGTGAATCTAGAACTACCGCAAATCAACGATTCTAATAGTATCTATATCCAAGAAAATATTGCCAAAGTTTTTGCAGATGTAAAAAAAGTTCTACATCATATTTCAACAGTTTAAGTCTTTAGGAGGTAACCGAACAGTGAAAAAAAGAATAGGTATCACCTCTAATTATTTTTCAAACAAAATAAATCTCTTTAGAAATGAGAATCACTTCTATGTTATGGAAGGCTATGTAAACTCCGTAAGAAAATGTGGAGCTACCCCTTTCATCATTCCTTATGGAACCACCGAAAATATTGATGACTACATTGATTCATTCGATAGCTTCATCTTTTCTGGAGGACAAGATGTAACGCCATATCTGTATGGACAAGAAATTGCGAACGTTACTAGAACACCACAGATAGATAGAGATTTATTCGAAATCGAATTGATAAAAAAAGCCATTTCAAATGACAAAGCAATTTTAGGAATTTGCCGAGGGAGCCAGTTAATTAATGTGGCACTTGGGGGAACCCTTTATCAAGACTTATCTTTATATGGCGCTTCTGTCACTCATGAGCAACCTGAAGATATCAACAACGCTATACCTACCCATAGAATTCAAATTGACCCAAAATCAATTTTTTATCAGTATCTTGGTGAAAGCTGTGAAGTTAATTCAATCCATCATCAAGGCATAGATTTATTAGCTGAAAAACTTAAGCCATCAGCAATCAGTGAAGATTGTGTCATTGAAGCATTTGAATCTAAACTTCAGGATAAGAGGATATTTGGTGTTCAATGGCATCCTGAAATGATGGCAAGAAAAAATCCTGATATGAATAAACTTTTTGAACTAGTTTTGTAAAGGAGGATGAAAAATATGAGAACTGTGGTAATAAGTGGCGGAGCTGGCGGTATTGGAAGTGAGGTTGCAAGGCGATTCCTAGAATTGAATGACCATGTAATTCTACTCGATATCAATAAATCTAAATTGGCAGAATTAAAACAAAGAAACCCTGCTATTGATTACTTTATTTGTGACGTGACAGACACAGTGAGCATAAGATCTGTAGTTCGTGACATTGAAAAAGCTATTGGAAAGATTGATGTTTTAATTAATACTGCTGGCGGTGGTCCTGTTGGAGACTTTACAGATATAAGCGACGAACAATGGATAAGCAATATAATGCTAAAGCAAATAGGTTATGTGCGAATGTGTCGAGAATTTTTAGAATTAATCAAAAAAAGTGAACATGGAAAAATTATCAATGTTATCGGAACATTTGGTAAGCAGCCCTCTGCCGATTTCATTATTGGAAGTATGACAAATGCAGCGCTCCTATCGTTCACAAAAGCAATCGCAGACGATCTTTCACAAATTGGAATCAATGTAAATGCTATTAACCCAGGAGCAGTAGATACAGAACTTTGGTCTAAGACCTTACAAGGACTAGAAGTACGATATCCCGGAAAAACCAAAGAAACAATCGATAAAGAAATGCGTGCAATTAGCGGATTTAATCGCATAACTTTACCCTCGGATGTTGCAAATGCCGCAGAATTTTTGGCCTCTGAAAAGTCGAACTTTATGAGTGGTACTTCTATCAACATTGACGGAGGCATCTATGCTGGGATCTCCTAAAATAAGCGATGTTAACTCAAACGATATTCAATTAAAAATTGGCCAAGTCTCTCAAAAAATGAATATTTCCGCCGATACTCTTAGGTTTTACGAAAAGATGGATTTGATTATTCCTAATCGTGACGAAAGTGGTAGAAGAACTTATAGCGCAGAAGATTTAGAAAAACTAAATTTGGTTATTTGCCTTTTAGAGACTGATTTGAGTATCAAAGAAGCACAAGAATTTTTAGAATTATATGATCACGGTGAAAATACAGTGAAGCAAAGAGTTGATTTCTATTCAGAATTGATCCGTAAGATTGGATTGGATATCGAAAAAAAGATAAAACAGGTTCAATACTTCGCAACTAAAATTCAAAAAACACAGGAATACCTATAACGAATTAAGCAAAAAAGAGAAGTTGGACTAATCCATCTTCTCTTTTTCGGTTATGGAGCAATCGGGACTTGTTATTCCTACTGTGTCGGTGTCTCGATCATTTCTTGTTTTAGAGTTATCGTTTGGAAATAGTGCGATACTCATAATCATCAAAGCAAATACAAAAAAGATAGAAAATACGGTTCCGAAATCTGAAATTTTTTTCAACGTCTCTCCTCCTCATACGCTTATACTAGTTGCTGGAGTATGGTCAACGTCAAGGAGGTTGTTTTAACTGCTCCTTTTTTCCTAAATCAATCCATTATGTCAAGTGAAGCAACCAACTGAGCTAACTTGCCTGTGAATTGAGCTAATCTACATGTTTTTGGGATTTTCATGAAAATCCATTTGCTATATAATAGAGTTATCAAAAACAACGAGGTAGAGAATGATTCATGCACTAATCCATAAATTTATGTTTTCATCATTACAGCTTGAGGAAAGCCTAGATAATCTATATTTTGCCTATTGCATTGAATGCTATATTATTAATTTTATGAAAGCCTGTACCGTGTATCTTACTGCGTTATTTCTTTTTGATTGGAAACTAACTCTGATTACCCATCTTTCTTTTTTAGCAATCAGAAAAAATTCCTTTGGATGGCACTCTGAGAATAGTTTTTTGTGCAGCCTAGTTTCCGTTCTATTTTTTTCAATAGCACCAAATTATCTAGAAATTTTTCCAGCATATGAAAATGATATTTGGGCCATTTCGCTAATTTTGATACTTTTACTTGCACCAGGTTCAACAGCAAGTAATCCAATTATTAGTAAGAGTGATCGAAAACAATACAAAGCAAAGTCTTTGATAGGGTACTTTTTTCTATTCCTTCTAAGCATTCTAATTCCTGAATATAAAAATCAGTATCTTTTGGGGATGATGATTGCTTGTTTTCTTTTACTTCTATTATATATAAAAAATTTCAGGAGGTTATTGGGACATGAACCAAAAACTTAAACAGACTCTAAGATCTCGAATTGAACATGTAGCAAAAAAACACCCTAAGAAACAGGAAGGCATTTGTAGTCTGTTTGCTTATGAACCAAAGAATCCACTAAAATTTATCCGAGAAAAAGATAAATGATTTTTTCTACTTCATTCTATTTTCAAGCTCTTTGCTTACTAGTTTTCTTCTATTATATAAACGATTTTACTATAAGCTTCAAATTGGTTTTCGCACATTCAGTTTTAGTGTTTAGTGGTGCTTGTTTACTCACTTATTTTCTGCCTCTAAATATTGCATACTATACAGTTTTACCAATCTATATTTTTGTTTCCTTAAAGACTAAAAATCATTCTGTAATGTTTAGTCTTTTTTCTATGGTTGTTTCCCTTTTAACATTTTCACTATTTGCATTATTGATTAACTTTTTATTTTTCTCGATATCATTACTTTTCTCGATTTCCTATTCAGAGAATATTCTACTTTTTTTTGAAAGTTTATCTTGTTTGATCACGACTTTTATAGGATGCAAACTTTCACCTAAAATAGAACTGAACTACCTTTATACTACGCTTTTGGCGCCTTTTACATCTAAAAAAATTGTTTTAATAAGACCCTTTGTATTTAGCGCATTGCTACTCCTAGCGATTTTATACAAAATAATATATTTGAGTAATCTGACAGATTCAAACATGGTTTCCCTTTTCTTATTCATTGTTACCTTAGTTACATTGCTCCTTTTTTATACTTCATATAAAGCAATAAACGCCAAAAGAGAAATTGAGAATGAGCGTCTGATTCGTCAAACCGAAATTAACGGACTGCATCAATATACTAAGGAATTAGAGAATACTATATCGACCTTGAGAGAATTTAGACACGATTATATCAACATCTTAACAACGTTAGAATACGGCATAAAAAATAACGACATGCAAACTATCAAAACAGTTTTTGAAAGAACCATTAGCCCCACTAAAGAAATCTTATCAAAAACGAATATTAACCTATTTAAACTAGATATATTAGAGCCAGAACTGAAGTCAATTTTAGCATCGAAGTTCATACAGATATCATCTAAAAATATTCCTTTTGATTTTTATATAACAGATTCTCTTAAAGAAACTGGAATTGATTATATTGATCTTGTTAGGATTCTTTCGATTCTGCTTGATAATGCTTTCGAAGAAACAATCACGCAAGAAAACCCACAAATTCAAGTTGGAATCATAAAAGTCGATTCGGCTTGTGAAATTATAATACAAAATACAATAGATGATGCTGTCTCAGTGGATGAGATTTTTCAGAAGAATTATTCTACCAAACACGCCCATTACGGAATCGGTCTGTATAGTGTCGCAGATATTATTTCCAAGTATCATCATGTTACTTTAGAAACTATGAGTGATGAAAAATTATTTACTCAGAAAATAGTAATTATGAACGGAGAATAGTATGGACGTTTTAATTCTTGAAGACTCAAAAACAGATTTACAAAGACTCCTTACAATACTTGATAATATACGAGAAGCTTGTAAGATAGAGAATATCTACGGAACATCTCATGGTGAAGAGATTCTATTAAAAGCTAAAACTGCATCAAGTTCTGACATATTCATACTTGATATTGAAAATAGTTCTGATTCTTTTTTTGGTTTAAAAATCGCTAGGAGAATAAATGAACTGGGCAATAGACCCAATATTATTTTCTTTACTTCGCATTCTTCAATGACAGCAAAAGCTTTTGAATTTAATACTGGAGCACTTGATTTTTTAGACAAGGCTGGTACAGATGAAACGATTGGTTCAAGATTAAAGGATACTATTCATTTTATTCAGAAAAATATTTCCCCTTCGAATACTAGAGAAATTCTTTCATTCTCTGGAAGATACTATCATTTTGAAGTTTTCAAAGATGATATTTATTACTTTGAAACCACTGGGGCTAAACATAAGATAAAACTTGTTTCAAAAAACAAATCTATTGAGTTTACCTCTACCTTAAAAGAAGTTGAGCAATTGAATCATTCATTTTTAAGAACACATCAGGGATATATTGTAAATTGGGACAACGTCATAGGATTGGATAAAAAGAGGAGAGAGCTCTTTCTTATTGATGAAAAAAAATGTCCGGTTTCAAGATCGTATTATGCATCATTAAAGAAGAAAATATCAGAGATTAATGAGCCAATACAATAAGCAATCGCCCGCTATGTTTTTTCATAGCTGGATAGGAATAGAACAAATTCAGGAAAATCTTCCCTTGACCAAATTCCACAAAAAAGCAAAGCTCTAATTTGAACTTTGCTTTTTTTGTTTTTATCCTTTTTAAGCTTACGGTTCCAATAGGATCTTGCCCATGCTTTTTCCAGACTCCAGAAAATCATGGGCTTTCTTTCCTTGAGCTAACGGAAATATGGTTGGTTCACTAATTTAGATTTTGCCAGATTTAAGTTAGCTAAGAATCCTCTCACTTCTGCTGGTTCTCAGACCTGAATTGGTTAAATGGTTCCACAAATTACCAATCAGTATACTTATAGGTTGAGAAACTGATTTTACGTAGTCAATAATTGGTGAATTACTGCAACCAAAGTCTAAAAGAATAATGACACATCAAACAAACAGCTAGACAAAAGGAGCCACCTAGCTGTTTGTATTTCTAGTTCATTTGGTTTAGTCCGCTACTTCAGCATCAGTTGATTAGTTCAGTCGCAAGAAATATAACTAATTTTCAAAATTGAAAGAGTAATCTCACGATTTGTACTTCGCTAAAAATTCTTCCCGATCTGAGCTGTAGCGATGATATTTGCCATCTTCGTCTACCGACAGCAGCAACAGCAGCATATCAATAATCGCTAAATGAGCCATTCTAGTTGAACTGACTGCTTCGAAATAGGTTTTCTCACTGGTATAGCTTAACAGTAAGTGGTCGACTAAATTGACTAATGGAGATTTTTCATAGCTGGTGATAGCAATCGAAGGAGTGTTGCGTTCCTTCGCAATCGTCGCTATATCCAAGATCATATTGGTACTGCCTGAGTTAGAGATCAGCAAGCACGCATCCTTTTCCGTCATTCGAAAAGCAGCATTCGTCTGCATTTCCGGTCCGATATCCACATTTGTACGAATGCCGTATTGGGTAAATTGATATCCGGCATAGACTGCGATGGGATTGGTGTTTCCTGCGCCAAAAATGTAGAGCGTATCACAGGTCTTAATTAATTCCAGTGATTTTTTTACCGTCTCGCGATTAATTAATTCATCGCCCTTTTTCAGCTCTTCACATTTGAACTGAAAAATATTGTGAATGGAGGTATTAAAATCATTCAAATCGATTTCATAACTCTGGTCAGTATTTTCATCTTGAATATTTCTAGCTAAGGAAATTTTAAAATGATAAAAGCCTTTGCATCCAGCTTTTTTCGACAGCCGCATAATCGTTGCTTCACTGACGTTTGAATGCTCTGCCAGTTCAGTTACACTCATATTGGTTACCTCGCTGGGATGCTCTAAAACAAAGTCTGCGACCTTTTTCTCTTGTTCAAAGAGATCATCATAAATGGCTTTCAATGATTGTAAAACATTCGTATCGTTCATAATTCACACCTCGCACTATCCGACTTTTATTCATTATAAACGATAGCGGCTGTATAACCAAATTTAATTTAGTTCAACCGTTGCTACAAGATTATGCTTTTGACCATTATCATTTCCAATAACATCAATCTCTTTAACTGCTGCCATATTAGTAATCACAACAACCATTTCATCTGACTTGCCTGCAGCAGTGATTTTTGCTAAATCTACTTTAGCAATTGGCGTTTGCTCAGTAACTTTATCGCCCACTTTAACTAAGAGATCGAAAGGCTCGCCTTTTAATGCTACTGTGTCAATTCCCATATGAACCAATACTTCTAATCCATTGTAGGTTTCAATTCCGATAGCATGCTTGGTTTCAAAGATGGTTTTAATGGTTCCTGAAACGGGTGCATACATAGTTGAGTCTGTTGGTTTGACAGCATAGCCGTCACCCATCATTTTTTGTGAGAAGACTGCATCAGAGACTTCTTCCATTTTCAATACTTTTCCATCACAGATTTGGAACATATCCACTTCCTTGATGTTTTCAGCGATACCAGGTCCGTCAGCAGTTTCAGGTAGATCAGCAACTGCCACTACTTCATCTGGTTCGCCATCGTATTGGCGTTTGTCTTTGGCGCTAAAGATATACGTCATGGCAAATCCGGCAATGGCCGAAACGCCGATGGTTACTAAACAGAAAATAAAGTTGGTCATGCTGCCATCTGGTGAAATATACACTGGTGAAGTCACAAGTCCTGGACCTGCATATACGTATTGCTTCAAATCGACTAAACCAGCAAACACTGACCCGATTGCGGCACCCGTCATAGCACCCAACAATGGTGTTCTGAAGTTTACACAGATACCATACAAGGCAGGCTCTGTGATCCCGATGATTGCCGTAACCCCTGAAGAAGCACCAATTGCTTTCGTATCAACATTTTTACTCAAATACCAAACAGCTAGCGCTGCACCACCGATGGCTGAGTTCCCTGCAAGTCCCCCAGGCAAGAAGATATTGTCAAAGCCGACTGCATTCAAGTGTTCCATATTAATGAAGTAAACGGCTTTGTCCATCCCAGTAATGATACTTAGCGGTGTGAAGAAGCCCCAAATAGCTAAGGCACCTAGTTTAAATTGACCAGCAATCATGTTCAAGAAAGCCATCAATTGAGTTCCGGCCACGTAACCGATTGGTCCTAAGATGACTAAAGTAACTGGAATCGAAATTACTAAGGTTACTAACGGCAGCAAGAAGTAACGTCCAGCTTGCGGAATCTTGTCTTTGAAGAAGCGATAAACCATCGCCATGAAGGCTGCACCCAACAGCATTGGCAAAAATGAGCCATTGTACTGAACCGCAGTCACTGGCAAGCCTAAGAAATCAAGTCCAGTCGCGTTGTTGATTTCAGGAGCTAACAAAGCCATCCCAAGTAAAGCACCTAACGCTGGATCGGCTTTTAGTTTTGCCATGGCTGACCAACCTAAAACGATTGGCATGAAGTAGAAACCAGCACCAGCCGCGCCATTCAAGATCACAACCACGCCGCTATCCGCATCTAAGCCTAAGAAATTGGTACAAATTGTCAGAAATGCCAACAGCATCCCACAACCAAGGTAAATCGGAATTACCGGAGCAACAGTTCCACTAAGATACTCAACCACCATCGCGCCGGCACCTTTTAAGGTTAACTTGCCTTTTTTAGCCGGAGCTGAGCTGCCGCCGCCGGTTCCTTTAAAGCCAGTGATATCCATAAACTCTTCATAAACAGTACTCACATCGGTCCCGATGATGATCTGGATCTCGTTACCTTCCATAACGCGGACGCCCATCACGCTTTTGGTCTTTTTCAAACCAGCCTCATTCAGCTTGTCCATATCTCCCAACTTGAAACGCAGTCTAGTTGCACAATGCGCTGCGCTTTCAAGATTACTGATACCACCGATATTCGTTACAATTCCGTCCACAGTAGCTTCATATTTCATATTGAATACCTCCCTTTTTTCTTCACCACATTTTTTTAACTCTTCTGACGGCAATAATCGTCTTATTCGCTGTTCATCTTGTATTTACTATATAACGTAACTTCCATAAGTGCATGATTTATTATCAATTACTTGCAGCGTAGTAAGAACCATATTGCTGTAGATTGCGAGCTGTTCCTTAAAATCCTTTTGCAAACGTGCTAGTTTGAATGGCTGGTTGCTTCAAGAACGCGGCAATTCAACTTCGTCCCTGGCTTACCAGCATTCAATTGAGTCCCTCCTTATTTGATTTTTATCGCGGATGATAATCAAAAGTCTCTAGGATTGTCACCCATAACAGGCCAAGTACTGGCACTTCGTTGATTAAAACGAAGGGATCAGAACGACCAAGCTCATCTGCCGTAAATTTAGAAGTTTTTATATTGATGTTTGTTTGATCGACCTGTTTTAGGAAGCGGTTACAGGATTGCTATATTTTGACTTCAGGCATTTATATGAACCCTGAATATCAAATTATTTATTTATAAGTTCTGAAAATTTTCTCAATCCCTTAGCTTTCTGAAATCAATCAGTGAGAAGCCATAAGACATGCTGTATTGCATGCCTTATGATTTTCTCAAAGCTTCTTCTGAATAACACTTTTGCATTTACTTACTGAGCTTAGTCCTACTTAGACTTATTACCCAGTTTACTTATAAGCTTTTAGCAGCCTCAACAATTTTCTCAACGGTTAAGCCGTACATTTCAAACAATTTGTCTGGGTTACCAGATTTACCAAATTTGTCTTGAACGCCCACCATCTTGATTTTCTTCGGTTCGTTTTGAGCCAACAATTCGCTGACTGCGCCACCTAGACCACCGATAACGTTGTGTTCTTCAACAGTAACAAAGCCTTTAACTTCTTTGGCTGTTGCTAAAAGTAATTCTTCATCTAAAGGTTTGATAGTTGGGATGTTGATGACTTTGGCATCGATCCCAGCTTCGGCTAATTGCTCAGCCGCTTCCTTCGCTTTGGCAACCATTAAACCAGTTGCGACAATTGCGATATCTTTACCTTCTCGCATCACTTCGCCTTTACCGATTTCGAATTTGTAATCTTCATCGTGTAAAGTTGGTGTTGCAACCCGGCTCATACGCAAGTATACAGGTCCTTGGAATTTAGCTGCGGCAAGCACGGCTTGTCTTGCTTCTACATCATCACACGGATGGATAATAGTCATGTTTGGCAGGCTGCGCATAATCGCTATATCTTCAATCGCTTGGTGAGTCCCGCCATCTTCCCCAACACTGATCCCAGCGTGAGTACCAACGATTTTTACGTTAGCTCTAGGGTAACAAACTGAGTTTCTGATTTGGTCAAACGCTCTACCTGTCGCAAACACTGCGAAAGTGCTGGCAAAAGGAATTTTGCCGCTTAATGCTAATCCGGCAGCAGTTCCGATCATATCTGCTTCTGCGATCCCCATATTGAAGAATCGTTCTGGGCATTTATCGGCGAACATCATTGATTTAGTGGCATGCGCTAAGTCGGCATCCAAGACGACAACATCTTCATTGTCGATTAATTCTACTAAGGTTTTTCCAAAAGCTTCTCTAGTTGGTGCGTTCATTATTCGTTACCTCTCAATTCTTTGATTGCAGCATCATGTTGTTCAGCATTTGGAACAACTCCATGCCAGCTTCCATCATTTTCCATGAATGATACGCCTTTGCCTTTAGCAGTTGCGGCGATAATTACAGTTGGTTTGCCTTCAACTTTTTTCGCTTGGTCGATGGCATCTGATATTTGGTCGATATCGTGGCCGTCGATTTTGATGACTTCCCAGTTGAATGCAGCAAATTTTTCGTCGATTGGATTGACAGTCATGACTTCGTCGTTGGTTCCATCGATTTGTAACCCGTTGTGGTCAACAAAAGCAATCACGTTGTCTAAGTTGTAGTGAGCAGAACTCATGGCTGCTTCCCAAACTTGACCTTCTTGTAATTCACCATCACCGAAAATCGCGTAAATTGTGTGATCTTGTTTGTTTAATTTCGCAGCTAACGCCATGCCGTTCGCAATACTTAAGCCTTGTCCTAATGAACCAGTTGATGCATCCACACCAGGCGTTGATTTCATGTCTGGGTGTCCTTGCAGCATTTCGCCGGCTTTACGAAGCTTCATTAATTCATCTTTCGGGAAGTAGCCTTTGTTCGCCAATGTTGCGTAAAGGGCTGGAGCTACGTGTCCTTTTGAAAGAACTAAGCGATCGCGGTTTTCCATTTTAGGATTCTTCGGATCGATGTTCATTTTGTCGTAGAACAATACGGTTACGATGTCGATGATTGACAATGAACCGCCTGGATGTCCAGAACCTGCTTCGGTAAGCATGTCGATGATGTCAATTCTCGCTGAATTGGCGATTTGTTTCAGTTCTTCTGTTCTTGCTGTAGTCATTTTTAATCCTCCAAGTTTATTCTAAGTTTGAGTGTTTTTTGAACATTTCTTCGTTTTCTTTATCTGATTTTTCCATTAATCCTAAGACAATTGAATCGCCTAGCAGCAGTACTGATTGTTCATAAAGGGATGCCATCGGTTGAGCTGACGTGAAGCTGCTTTCTTCCACATTTTTACTTGGTGCTGGAATCACTACTTTTGCATCTGCCAGATTAGCTAATGTTGAATTGCCATTTCCAGTAAACGCTAATACCTTACCGCCAAAGCCTTGTGCCTTTTCTGCCATCTGCAAAAATTGTTTCGTCTCACCTGATCCAGAAGCAATGACTAACAGATCATCCTTTTCAAAATTTGGTGTGATTGTTTCACCAATTACATAAGAATCTTTACCCATGTGCATTAAACGCATCGCGAAGGATTTAATCGCAAATCCTGCTCTACCCAGCGCCAATACAAAAATTTTAGGTGACGCTTCAATTAGCTCTAACGCTTGATTAAACTCTTCATCAGAAATTTTAGCTAATGATTGTGAAATCTCTCCTACAATTTGTTCTTCATACTTATTCAAACTCAATGGATCTTCCTCCTATACGAAATATATTTCGTTTACAAATAGAAGTATAAGCGGTTCCAGCTCAATAGTCAAGACTTTTCGCAAAATTTCTTTCGTCTAAAGTGTATTAACGGTCGAATATATCGTTTATAGAGAAAATTTATGTTGCGTGCGCGAAATTATTTTCTTTAGATATAAAGTGAATATGTGAACAAAAAAGGCGAAATACAAGCATTTATCTCTGTTTTATGCTTGAACGCCTCCGCGAAATCACCCAAAAAGGCCACCGGATATCTTCAATCAGAAAATATCCGGTGGCCGAAATGATTTAAACTATACTATAGAAGAACGTTCGCATGTGTCCCAGTTATTACCGTTGTGTCACTGGTACTTTCACTGCTTCCCATTTCCAGTTCTCAACTTCAGGAATATCGGTTCCTTCGGTTCTGATAAAGTCATGGTGGAAACTTAAGGTTTCGTCCATCTTGTTAGAGAATTCCGCAGCCTTTTCACCTAATGCAGCATTTGCCCCGTCTTGTGCTAAGTGGAAACGATCCATTTCGCTAAATACCCGCATATCAAACGGAGTAGTGATATCGCCATTTTCCCGGTAGCCATGAATATGGATGTTGTGATTGCTGCGATCAAAGAAGATGTCGCGAACCATTCCTTCATACCCGTGGAAAGCAAAGACAATTGGTTTATCAGTCGTAAACAAAGCATCAAATTCATCATCGCTTAACCCACGAGGGTCTACATCTGGGTGACGCAGCTTCAAAATATCGACAATGTTGATGAAGCGGATTTTTAACTCAGGGAACTGCTTGTTCAAAATTGACACGGCAGCTAAAGCTTCTAAGTTTGGTTCTGTACCCGCTGCTGCGATCACTAAGTCAGGTTCGCCGCCATTATCAGTACTTGCCCAATCAATCACCTTCAAGCCCTTTTCCACTAATTCTTCCGCTTCATCAATTGAATAAAATTGCGGACGTGGATGTTTGCTGGAAACAATCAAGTTAATGACTTGTTCGTCTTGCATTGCTTTATCCATAACCGCCATCAGGCTGTTAGCATCTGCTGGTAGGTATTCACGAATAAATTCAGGTTTCTTTTCTGCTAAGTGAGTTAACACACCTGGATCTTGGTGTGTGTATCCGTTATGGTCTTGCTGGAAAACAGTTGAAGTAGCAATAACATTCAAGGCTGGATACTTTTTACGCCAAGCATGGGCACTAGCTTTACGCATCCATTTAAAATGCTGTGTCAACATTGAATCAACTACACGCAAGAAAGATTCGTAGCTGGCGAAGAAACCATGACGTCCTGTTAGTACATAGCCTTCCAAGAATCCTTCAGCTTGATGCTCTGATAATTGACCATCGATTACCCGACCGACAGAAGATTGCCATTCGTCGGTGCTGTTTTTAGGTTCTAGCCATTGGCGATCAGTGACTTCAAAGACTTTATTCAAACGATTAGATTTAGTTTCATCTGGACCAAAAATACGGAAGTTATCAGGATTTTCAGTAATCATATCACGAGCTTGTTGACCAAAGATAATCATATCTTGAGCCATTACCGCACCTGGAGTTGTCGTATCGATTGCATATTGTTTCCAATCTGGCATCTTCATCGGTTTTGGATCAATACCGCCGTTAGTAATCGGGTTGGTCGACATACGTTTGTCACCTTTAGGAGAAATTGCTTTTAGTTCCTCAACAATTTTGCCATTTTCATCAAATAATTCTTCAGGACGGTAAGATTTCAACCATTCTACGAATTTGTCAATGTGTTCCATATGTTCAGAATCCACTGGGATTGGTACTTGGTGAGCTCTGAAGGTACCGGCAATTTGTTCGCCATCCCAAGTTTCAGGGCCAGTCCAGCCTTTTGGTGTGCGGAAAATGATCACTGGCCATTTTGGCATATCAGCATCCTTAGCGTCACCTTTACGTGCTTCCGCTTGGATCGCTTTAATTTCTTCAATCACGGCATCCAAAGTTTCTGCCATCATTGGGTGAACTTTTTCCGGATCAGTTCCTTCCACAAAATATGGCTTCCAGCCCATTCCTGCAAAGTATTGGGTTAATTCCTCATTGGTTTTACGAGAAAGAATCGTTGGATTTGAGATTTTTCCACCGTTTAAGTAAAGAATCGGTAAAACAGCGCCATCGTTAACTGGATTAATAAATACATTCGAAAACCAGCCAGCTACTAATGGACCAGTTTCAGCTTCGCCATCGCCGACTACTGTAGCTGCAATTACATCAGGGTTATCTAAAATAGCGCCGGTTGCGTGTGACAATGCATAACCTAGTTCGCCACCTTCATGGATGGAACCGGGTGTTTCAGGAGCAGCATGTGAAGCAATACCTCCTGGAAAAGAGAAAACTTTACATAACTGTTTCAAACCAGCTTCATCTTCTGTGATCTCAGGATAAATTTCTGTGTAGCTTCCGTCAATATATGAGTTCGAAACCATTACTTGCCCGCCATGTCCAGGCCCTTCGATATAAAACATATTTAGATCAAATTTATTAATTGCTCGATTTAAATGCGCGTACAAAAAGTTTTGTCCAGCAATCGTGCCCCAGTGTCCAATTGGATGAGTCTTCACGTCTTCTTTTTGGATCGGTTTTCTTAGTAAAGGGTTATCTTTTAGATACATCTGAGCTACTGAAATGTAGTTTGCTGCCCGCCACCAAGCATCAACTTTTGCTAAATAATCTTCTGAATCAAATTGGGTTGTCATATAAAAACTCCTTTTTAAATTTTTATTACCAGATGACTATATCGTGAAAACATGAACAAGTAAAGGGGTTTTTGGTATTTTTTACATATTTAATCGATTCAAACGTTTTCAAATTGTTTTTTATCGAAATTGAGATATATCAATCAATATCCGGTTTTTTCAGGCTTCGTTCAACAGCAAGAGCAATTGTTTGTTATTGATTCCGATATATAACGATAGTCGAAATTCTTTCTGAAAAAATCCCAAAAGGTATAATTGAAAACTGAATAATCCGTTTAAAATTTATATTCCTTAATAAACAATGATGCTGCTCAAAAAGATTGGTTATTGTTTTCCCATCCTTGAAATATTTTGGTAGCAACCTACATAGCATTTCGGTATTTTGTTATTAAAATTCAGCAACACGCTTTCTTTTAGATTAATAGGATACTCGGCTTCTTTGACCGCCGACGCTATTGTCCGACATCTGTTCTCGGAGAAATAAACTTCGAATCGCAGTGTCTCACGACAAAAAAGAAGAGACCAATCGCCTCTCCTTAATTGATAGATATTTATATTTACAAAACAGTGGTTTATCGCTCAAAAGAACGAAGGCGTCATTTCGACTTTCTACCCAACAAGAACAATAGATTTTTTGCCGTGATTGCAGCTTTTTCTAAATTACTGTGAGCCTGTGAAAGAGCAGTTTCTAAGGTGGTTATTTTAGAAATGATCGAAACTACAGCATCGATACCAGCTTCCTTGAATAAACTTAAATCGCCATCAAACATTCCGACAAAAGCAACTACAGGAGTGCTTCGCTGTTTTGCAAGCATACTGATTCCGACAGGAACTTTGCCTTGTAAACTTTGTGCGTCCATTTTCCCTTCACCGGTTATCACTAAATCTGCGTTTTCCAATTCTTTCGTAAGCCCAGAATACTCAGAGATGATTTTAAAACCCGATAAAACTTCAGCATTGAGTAATACACGCAACCCAATTCCAAGACCACCAGCTGCGCCATCTCCGGCAACTTTACCTTTGCCACTACTTCTTAAAAGTATTTTCTCATAGTGACTCATCATTGCTTCGTAAGAATCTTGCTCGTTCACATGAATGCCTTTTTGCTTGCCAAACATTTTTACAGCACCAGAATCACCGGTCAGGTAACTATTAACGTCAGTTGCTAGCAGGAACTCTACACCATTTATTAGAGGACTAACTCCCGCATAAGATATTTCAGCTACCTTACCAATATTCTTTCCTATTGGTTCAAGATGTTGCCCATCAGAATCAATAAAAATTACACCTAGAGCAGCCATCGCGCCGATCCCGCCATCAACGGTTCCAGTTCCACCTAACCCAATGATTACTTTTTTAGCACCTTTATGCAAAGCTGCTAAAATGGTTTCGCCAACGCCAAAAGTATTCGTATTGCTCGGATGTGTGGTGCTTTCCTCCGTCAAAAACTGGATGCCCGCAGTGTCAGCAGATTCAATAACAGCCAGCTTCTCACTCGCTATCCATACGTAAGAAGCCGTTAGCTCATTTCCAGATAAATCATGGGCAGGTATTTGCTCTAGCTTTCCCTTGTAGTTCTCCAGAAATGCTGCTAATGTTCCTTCGCCGCCATCAGCAATCGCAATCTTTTTTACCTCAGTGTTTTCATCAGCAAAAACCTTTTCAATAATGTTATTCGCCTCAATACTCGTCATCGACCCTTTCATTGAGTCAATCGCAGTTACAATTTTCACTTTTCACCCCTTAGTGGAAACTATATATGGCTACTCGTTGCCAGCTTCCTGGTTTACTGATTCAAAAATGAACAAATAGCTCCGTAAGAATCTTTTGCATGCTGTTCTCCAGAAATTGTTTTTGAAGTAATTTCTTTAAACTCTGAATCTGGAATATATTCATGCAGCAGTTCAGCATAGCTATAAGGATGTAATGGATCTAAATGACTACCCAAAATTAGCGTTGGCATAGAAAGCTTGCGCCACTCATTCCTATCAGTATTTGGAGAATCTCCAGGCATACAGATTAATTTTGGCGATGCCTCGCTAGCGTAAGCATAATCAAATTGGCTTAACAGGGTCTCACCAGCATAGCTAGATAAATTGTTCATTTTTTGATAGATGCCGCTTTTCTTGTACTCAGCCTTCTTATCCTTTATTTCCGGGTTATTTAACAGCTGATAAATCACTTTAAATGCCTCACGAATATCTGCTGGCTGCGGACAATCTTCCCAAGCTGGTCGCGAAAGAACGAGACGCTTCACTCTTTCTGGATATCTTAGAGCGAAGTTTAACGAAACTCCAGCTCCTGTTGAGATTCCTCCCAAAAAGAACTGATCTAGCTTTAGATAATCAGCTAACGCTTTGACATCATCAGCAAATTGATTGAAGCTAAGCAGCGACTCGTCACCAAAATATCTGGTTTTACCATGACCTCTGAAATCCATCACAATTCTTCTGATGCCGGCTGTTTTCTT
This sequence comes from Enterococcus sp. AZ071, assembly GCF_050499065.1. NCBI lineage: Bacteria > Bacillati > Bacillota > Bacilli > Lactobacillales > Enterococcaceae > Enterococcus > Enterococcus sp. AZ071. The sequence continues at coordinate 529,654 of NZ_JBIPAS010000001.1, read as the reverse complement.
CATTAATCCAGATGTTTGCCCCGTATCGCCACCTAATCCGTGTAAAAAGATAAAAGGAGTTCCTGAATTCGCATCGTCTTCAAAGTAAAAATCAATGTCGTCTTTTTTAAAAAAAGCCATTTTACTCCTCCTATAACTCTCCTGAAACAGAATCAACATAGACCTTTTGGCCAGTTTTTACAGACTCTTGCACTGCTTGCATCACTTTCATTGCTTCGATTCCATCCTTAACAGTTGCGCCTCTACCGGCTTTTCCTGTCAAAATAGCCTGAGCGAAATCTTCAATTTGACGGCGATAAAAATGTCCATCTACTGCAATTGGGCGGTGGAAACTATCGTCAGCAACTTTGAAAATCTCTACATCGCTACTTCTGAAGGTCCAAGGATTATACGTTTTAGCCAATATTGATCCATTTTCTCCATAGACTTCAAAGCCTTCGTGCCAATCCATTCTAACCTGCAATGTTAAATCTAACTGCGCAACAAAACCATTTTCAAATTCTGCCGTAACAAACCAAGAATAAGAACCGTATTTTTCAGTTAGCCAAGCCGTTACAGCTATAATGTTTCCGCCAAGATATCTTGCCGTATCAAACAAATGACTTCCGTGACCTCTCATATAATAGCGACGCTTATCCGCTTTTGGATCTCCAGCAGGTTTTTTCGCATTAGGACCTGTAAGAATCACTGGTTGGACATTGTCAGTAGTTGTGTAGCGATACGTATTATCACAGTACCAAGCTTTTAATGCCAGCATTTCTCCCATTTCATTGTCAATAAAGTCTTTTGCTGCTTCAATACCTGGATCAAAGCGTTTCATGTTTCCTACCTGTACATGAACCTTTGCTTGCTCTACAATTTTACCAAGGTTTTCCACTTCTTCAATAGACATGCCTAAAGGTTTTTCAACTAATACGTGCTTTCCAGCTTCGATTGCTTTGATTGACATTGGCACGTGGAAATTATCTGCGATCCCAATAACCACTGCGTCAACTTCTGGATCTTTTAGCATTTCATCAAAGTCTCTGTACAATTTCGTTGGGTGATAGATACTATTCATTTCATTCAGTAAGTACTCATCTACATCACAGATTGCATACAATTCAGCATTTTTAGATCGTCTAATTGAATCAAAGTGGGCAGCCTGTGAAATTTGTCCCGCTCCAAGTACCCCAATTTTCACTAATTTGTCATCTTTTTTTATATTTGTCATCTTACTTTTCCTCCATTAATCCTAAATTTTCTAGTGCATATTCAATGTCTTCTTCTTCTAATCCATGCATAATAATTGGCCCGTCATAAAACTTAGTTAGTTTCCTTAAGTATTCCACCAATGGAATGGTACCTTTTCCAACGGGAGCAAATTTGATTTCTTTATCAGTCACAAGAGCGTCTTTGCAGTGAGCTAGCGAGATTACATCTTTGAGTTGCTCAAGTGTACGTTCTATTTTTTCTAATTGATTGTCAGCATCTTTTATTGTCACGATGTTAGCCGGATCATACAGCACTCTTAGATGTTTAGAGTCGAATAGATTAATCAAGCGCAAAGAATCTTCTGCTGAGCTAACGACATTTGCCTGCTCTGGTTCAAAAACGATGGTGACGTTGTTTTCTTCAGCTACTTTGAGCATAGCTTCGATAGACTTGCTAAGTACCTCCCAAGCTTTCTCAGTATGATTATCAGGATGAGGACTCCAAAAGTCTTCTTGATTAAAGCTACCTGTTGATATAGAAACAAAAGGAACGCCTAGCATTTTTGCAGATTTTACAACCGTTTCAAATCCAGCTAAATTTTCTTTCCTTTTGGTCTCATCTAACTCTAAAGTGTTAAACGTACCGGATATGACGGCAATATCAACCCCATTTTTTTCACAAGAGTCCTTAATATTCTCTAAAATATGTTTCTCTACAGACTGTGGTAAACTAGGTAGACCAACATTAGCAAAATTAAATTGAATGCTCTCAAAACCCAAACCAGCAATTTTCTTCAAAGCGTCGTCCAACGGGTACTTCAGAAAAACTTTTGAAAATATTCCAAACTTCATAACTGCATCATCCTCCAAGTTGATTTCTTTTAAGCGCTAACATTAGGTGTACAACAAAAGAAATATGGATTAAAATAGCACGTGTCAGTAATTAATCGATTTCTTTATGCTATCATTATACAATGGAAAACGATAAATATCAATAAATTTCGATTAAAGGAGAAAATAATGTTAAAAAGCGAACGCCACAAATATATTTTGAGCAAAATAGAGGCAGAAGGTAAAGTTTTAGTAAACGATCTCACCAAAGAATTAGAGGTAACGGAAGATACAATTCGAAAAGATCTTCAAGAACTAGCTAAGCTTGGACTTGTCCAACGCGTTCACGGTGGCGCGCTAAGATTGGATAACACCAACCTGCCATTTGAGCACCGAATTGATCAACACTCAGTCAGCAAAAAAATGCTAGCCAAAAAAGCAGCATCACTAATTGATGGAAAAAAAGTAATCTACATTGATAGTGGTACAACGAATCTTTTTTTCGCAGAGAACATTCCTAACGATTATAGTGGGATAGTTATCACCAATAGCCCTACGATTGCATTAGCATTATGCGATCATGAGCATATTACCATCAATTTGTTGCCTGGTGAGTTGGATAAACATTCTAAAGTATTAAAAGGCTCTGCTACATTAAAAGCAATTGAAGGTATCAATATCGAGCTGTGTATACTGGGTATCTCTTCAATCGATATTGAAAAAGGGATCACTGTCCCATCATTTGAAGAAGCTGCAATAAAAAAACAATTGCTTCAACAAAGTTCTCATAAAATCGGTATTGTAACGAAAGAAAAAATTGGCACAACTTCAACTTTCTTTGTTGATAGTGCTACTTCTTTAGATACTATTGTTACGGAAAAAGGAATTAATAATGCTATCTTGGAACCTTATTACAATCTAGATCTAGACATTCATCAAGTATAAAACAAAAATGATTAAAACCCGTTTATCGTTTTTAATCGTTTTTTGTTTTACTGATTTTCAAAAGTATGTTGACGAACAAATCAAAGAAATGTATTATTAAAAACAATTAAATAAAGATGCAGGGGGACGCACAAGCGTTGAGAAGGTTAAAAACCTGACCCTTTGAACCTGTTGGTTAAGACCAGCGTAGGGAGCATGTCAAAAAAAAAGAATCATTTTTGGTTATTTTAGGCATTTTCTCTATTGGGGAAAATGCCTTTTTATTTTAATTAATTTCAAGAAAAGAGGAAGAAAAATGGAAGCAGGTATCGCAATTCAAGTACTACCAAAAGTAGAAGGTGAATCAGAAGTTGTTCGTGTTGTTGATGAAGTAATCGCTTATATAGCAAGCACAGGATTGACTTATCAGGTTGGGGCGTTTGAAACAAGTATTGAGGGAAATTATGATGAATTGATGGAGATCGTCAAAAACTGTCAACTGATTGCAATTAAAGCGGGATCTCAAGGCGTATCTGCTTATGTAAAAATCACTTACAAACCTGAAGGAGATGTGTTTGGGATTGAAGAAAAGACGAAAAAGCACCAGCATTAACCTCTACTCTGGTGTTTCGGTACTCGTCCTTCTTATGGTGTGGCAAGGTGTTAGTTCGTTAGGATGGATTCCAACGTTCATGCTCCCTTCTCCTTTACAGGTTGGTCAGGCCTTTATCAATGATTTTGATTTACTATTGTTCCATTCCAGAATCACATTGATCGAAGCGTTATTAGGTTTATTTTTAGGAATGTCACTGGGGATCGCAGTTGCAATTTTTATGGATAACTTCGAAAGAGTGAAAAAAGCTATCTATCCCCTGCTGATTTTAACGCAAACTGTTCCCACTGTTGCTATTGCACCCTTATTGACAATCTGGTTTGGTTTTGGCGTTTTACCAAAGGTTGTTTTGATTGTCATCACTGTGTTTTTCCCAGTATCCGTTGCTATGTTGAATGGCTTTTCTTCTGTTGATCAGGATGAATTGCGGCTATTACGTTCGATGGGAGCAAATCGCAGACAAATTTTCTGGCATATCAAGATTCCCGCAAGTCTTGGTGATTTTTTTTCTGCTCTAAAAATCGCTGTGACTTATGCAGTAATTGGTGCGGTTATCTCAGAATGGCTGGGCGGCTTTGAAGGATTAGGTGTCTATATGACACGAGTACGAAAATCTTATGATTTTGACAAGATGTTTGCAGTAATTTTTTTGATTTCATTAATTAGTTTATTACTGATGGCATTGGTCAATTTGGCAGAAAAATTGGCTATGCCCTGGAAAAAAGAAGTATAGGAGGAGTAAAAATGAAGGTAAAGTGGAGAGCATTAGTTGCTTTGAGTAGTTTATTGGTTCTAGGAGCATGTAGCAATGAGCAAAGCGCAACAGAAAACAAAGAGTTGGAAAAAATTACGTTTGTGTTAGATTGGACACCTAATACCAACCATACAGGACTATACGTAGCACAACAAAAAGGTTATTTTGAAGAAGAAGGATTGGATGTTGAAATTGTGCAACCCTCTGATGGAGATGCCTCCGCAATCGTAGCGAGTGGCAAAGCTCAATTTGGAATTAGCGCTCAAGATTCGCTAGCACCGAACTATGCTTCAGATGATTCACTACCAATCACAGCTGTAGCGACTATTTTACAGCATAATACGTCTGGTATCATGTCTCTTAAGGGTGAAGGTATTGACCGACCTAAAGGATTGGAAGGCAAAACCTATGCTACATGGGATTCACCTGTTGAGCAAGCCACTATCGCCAACGTAATGGAAAAAGACGGCGGTGATTTTGAAAAAGTTAATTTGATTCCGAATAATATTGTGGATGAACCGATGGCATTGAAGGAAAAACAAGCGGATGCTATCTGGGTTTTCTACGGCTGGGGTGGCGTTTCTGCTGAAAGCGAAGGTGTCCCAATTGATTACTTTTATTTTAAGGATTTGAATCCGGTGTTTGACTATTATACGCCTGTAATTATCTCAAACGACAACTTCTTAAAGGAGCATGGAGATGTGGCGAAGAAATTCCTAAAAGCCGCTGAAAAAGGTTACGAGTTCGCCATTGAGTCGCCCGAGGAAGCTGCCGATATTTTAGTCGAAGAGGCACCTGAGTTGAACAAAGACCTAGTTCTGGCAAGTCAAAAATGGTTGTCCGAACAATATCGTGCCGACGAAGATAGATGGGGATATATTGATTCGCAGCGCTGGAATGATTTTTATACCTGGTTAGGAAAAACCAACTAATTGATAAAGAAATTCCTGAAAATACAGGATTTACCAATGATTATCTACCGAGTGAGCAGAATGATTAAGCTAGAAGTCAAAGATGTGTCAAAATATTTTTCAGAAAAACTAGTCTTGCACCATTTGAATCTCCATGTGCTCGATCATGAAATCATCAGTATCATCGGTCCGAGCGGAGTTGGAAAGTCAACGCTTTTTAACATTATTGCCGGTCTTTTAACCCCCAGTAGCGGTGAGGTCTTGTTAGATGGAGAATCCGTCATTGATATGCCAGGAAAGGTTTCCTATATGCTCCAAAAAGATTTACTTCTTCCATACAAAACAATCGAAGAAAACATCACTTTGCCATTGATTTTACAGGGAGTCAAAAAGAAGGAAGCCCTTCAAAGGGCCAACCAACTTCTGGAAGAATTTAACATGGCAAGTGTGAGTAAATCTTATCCGAAAGATCTTTCCGGTGGAATGCGTCAGCGAATCGCTTTACTAAGAACCTATTTATTTTCGTCTAATTTGATTTTACTAGATGAACCGTTTAGTGCCTTAGATAGCTTTACTAAATCTGAAATTCATGAGTGGTACCTCAATATCCACAAAAAATTATCATTAACGACACTATTTATTACCCATGATATTGATGAAGCTATTAAATTGTCTGATCGAATCTATATCTTGAAAAATCAGAGCGATGACCAGCTAGACATGATCGAGTTGAGCAAAGAAAAAAATGCGGATTTTCAGCTTACAAAAGAATTTCTTGATTATAAAAAGCAAGTAATCGAGAATCTGAATACTAAGTTTGAGCCCTAAGTCACCACCATATAGTATATGGTTTCCAATACAAAAAAAGCATCACGTCTGCTAGGTGAACAATTTACATCTCAGCAAAATATGCCAATTTCTACCTGAGAGTTTTAATCAGCATTTTCAGCAGAATTCTTTTTCGTAAGTCTTAACATCAACGATAAATTTGGTCTAATACAACAAATTAATAATGTTTTTAAGAAGGAAGAAATCGCCGAATCAACTTTTTGCTAGCATACTTTCAACCGATAAAAAGCCTTGTCATTGCTTTAAGACACTGTGGTGATTCCACACTCGGCACATCTTAAAGCGGCTAAGATAAAAACTGCGGTAAGCCTTAAATTGGACTAGGTCATCGATAAAAATGCTCAGACTGTTTTGCCATTAGCGATCAACGATCATGATCATACCCAATCCTTCAGCATTAAAGAAGCGAGTATCTCTTTGTTTGACAACGTCAATATATCTCAAGAACTACTGGGGATGAAAATCTTTGAAGAATTCCTCTAGTGTGTTTTTGCGAAATTCTCCACCTACTAAAAACTCCCCATACATCCTGCGAAACAAGGTTGTATGGGGAGCATTTTGCTTGGTCAACTTTTGTTTCCTGGAGATAACATCACAATAAGGATAAAGGAACAAAGCAATAAAGCGATTTTCGAAAGGGTAAAGTTAGGAGTGACAATCGCAAATAAGGCAAGCGCTATTATTATAAGATACAACCAAACAAATGTGCGTGCATTTTTTACCAAAGGTCTCACCTCCTTGATTTTCACTGTAGTAAGTACTAACTAGTCGATGATTTTCCATTTTATAACTTTCGTCCGATGAATGGAAATTTTTATAAAAAAATTCGAAAAAAGACATCAGCTGGTAACGATAAAATCAACTATGGCCTAGCGTATACAAATTAAAGTCTTATCACAAAAAAATAACTGATCGAACTCAATTCACTTTATAATAAACCTCAAAATGATAAACGATCCGATACAAAAAACAAGTGAAAGAAACAGAATTAATCCGTTTACCAGTAACCATAATAATGTACTTTTAGTTCTTTTCATTATCTTATAAAGGACAAAATCGATAATCCCGACTAGTAGCCATCCGATACAAAAAGAAATAGTCATCTTTTAATCACTCCTTTGTTTTCTTTCTATTTTATCAGGACTAAAATAAGTTGTAAGCCTAAATCCCATCTAAAATAACCCAATTCTTTTGATTCTTTTTCAAGACTAACTCATAATCAAAAACTAGTGTAGCCTTTGTATCGGGTGACAAGTAGGAAACGGCCGTTTTCACTTTCACGCCCTCTTCATCCTCAAAATAATTAATCGATTTTAGTTCAGAGAAGACATAGTTCTTGTTGATTCCTTGGATGTTTGTATCTTCAACATAATAGAGTAATTCTGTTTCACTAGCAGACGGATAAGCAATAAATAAAGTGGTCAAGAATGTTTTGATTTCTTCTTTTGTTTCTTGCGTGATGGTTGAGTCATCTTGTAATGGATCATTTTTGACTTCTAATTTTGATGGAAGAGAAGCCATTACTGGATTTGTAAGTAGGACTAATTGGTTTTGTTTGTTGATGCGTACTGTTACTGAGAATGCAGATTCTACGCCGCGTCTTTCTACTTCCTCTCCAATACTTTCTTCAATCACTTGGTTTACAGAGTACAACACTTTATAGTATGATTCGTTGATTGCTCCCACTTCCCAAATTTGAACCTTGTTTACAGTAGACTTCGTAGGGATATCGGAACGAATCATTTCTTGATTCATTTGTTGTAGATTCTCAGGCAAATAGTTTTTCAATCTTTCCATTCGTGCGTCCAGCTGCTCTTGATTCGGTTCCCAAGTGTAAAATTCCTGCGCAAAGTTTTGGACAAAACTTTCAATTTTATTGGTGTCCACTAGCTTCATTTCGATGACTTTTTCTTCGTGAACCGTGTGTTGATCAATTGCAGTGAAATTCTTGTAGACACCAAAAAGGACACTACCAATTAGGAGTGCCCACAGAAAAATGGTTGTATTCTTTCTTAAACCAACGTGTTTTACTTTTTCTTTCATCGTTTTCATTTCCTCTCAAATTTATTGTACTCTTCCAGCACCAATTAAATGTGCTTGCCAATAAGCTTCCGTTAAGTCTGTATAACCAATGGGATCTCCGGCATGATACATGCGATTATTTCCGACATAGATACCAATATGTGTCACGTAGTCTGATGTAGCATAGGTGGAATGGAAAAAGACTAAGTCACCAGGTTTTGCTTCACTTAATGAGATGTGTTGCGTTACGCCGTACTGTGCTTGAGCCGTCCGTGGTAAGTTGATACCAACCTTGGCAAAACACCATTGTGTAAGTCCGCTACAGTCGAAAGACGTTTGAGGATTGCTGCCACCGAATACATACGGGTAACCTTGGTATTTTAATGCTTCATCCATGATCATTTGAACGGTTGCGTCATCGAACGTGGCGCTGATTAAATATTGTTCCACCAATTTCACATAAAATTGATTGCCATAGTTGTAGCGCCAACCACCATTAATCGGTATGGCAATCGGATTCGTGTACGTCACACGTTGTCCCCCTGATTTCTCATTTGAAAAACTTTCAGCCAATTCGTAACTGTAGTTTTTCCCTCGTGTAGCCACATACCCAATAAAGCCTCCACCATAGTTGTAGGACTGGATGGCCGTATTCAAATCACAGCCTTGTGCTTCGATGCTTCGGATTAATTCAGAGAAGTATTTACACCCTTGTCGTATCGACTCTTCCGTACTCAATGAGTTTGGTGGCAGTCCTAAACTTTCTGAGCTCTGCATGACATCTTCTGCTTTGCCCCCACTTTCGACTTGCATGATGGCAAGAATGGTTTTGACGTGATCAGGTATATCAAATTCCTTACAATACTTTTCGACCAACGATTGGTAGCGCAAAACTTCTGGCGATAGGTTCAAACCAATTTCTCCAATCGAAGAAGAGTTACTGTCTTCTTCCCCCATAACGATGACACCAAAAAGCAAAAAGAAAAAAAGGCAAAAAAATGCCAATAACGGGGCCGTGAACTTTAGGATGCTCTTCATCGGCGTTTCGTTCCTTTGCCACTTAATTTCTTGGTTTCTTTGACTTTGCTAGTCACAGTTGTCTTTTGTTTTGTCTTCAATACGCGTTGATGCGCACGTCCTCTTGGTACCGATTCGTTTTGTGGTCCTTTCTTAGTTACAGGCGATGGATCTTGACGTTTCACTGTCTTGGATTGATTCAAATCAGATGGTACTCGTTGGGGCTTTTTATTGTTATTGACTGCTTTATTGGACGAATCAACTAACACCTTGTTTGTTGGTGTCGCTTTTCGATTGGGTGCCGCAAGACTTCGTGTTTTTGCCATCCTCCGCTGCGATTGCTTTTGATTTTCTCGTTGTTTCTCATTTAGTGGCTGTGAGTTACTTCTTCTCTGTGTTTTGGGTGGAGTTAATTCTGGTCCTTTTCTATTTTTTGAATTTGTTTGTTTTTGCTGCTGGACATTTGACGTTGAGTCATTGTTATATCTTCGTATTGGGTAGCCTGTTTTCTGTTTCGTTTGTTCTGTCTGGTTTTGCGTATTGGTTCGTGTATTACTTCGTTGCTGGTTCGAACTATTCCGATTAGAACGATTTTCGGAATTCTCCTTGTTTTCAGGATTATTGGTTGGCTTGTTCTTCTTCTCATTTCTCATGGAACCCAAACCCTTAAGTGCCAATCCTCCGATAGCCAATTTCCGAAACACTCTTCTTGCGGTTTGTTTGGGTCGACGCATGACGCGACTACCGGTCCCTTGCGAATCCGCACTACTCAACGCCATCATGCCCATTAAGTCATTCAATTTGAAGTAGATACCGGCAAAGATGACAATTTGCATAAAAGCGACAATAAAGAACGGTTGGGAAGCCGTTAAGGAATAAACCATTGAGGATAACGAAAAAGCAACGGTTAAGACCAAGGTGATGCCAGCTCGCATCATGATGACATTGAATAGACGCATAATGGTCGTCTTCATCAAATGATTAAAGCTTGGGATCATAGATAATAAGAAGCTGATGGGTAGAAAAAGCGCAAAAATGATAAACAACAGCTGCGAGAAAATCATGATCCCCGTTAAGATGAAGACAAACACCGATATCAAGAGATTGAAGAGAAAGATAAAGACTGTGACTCCCAAACGATTTACTGTTTTGGTAATGGTCATATTGTCGTTTTCCAACTCATTGATCTCGGTTTTTATAATCTCGGTACGGTCTTTCCCTTTGTTTTGAAAAGGACTGGTTGCCTCTAATTCCGCCACACGATCCGCACCCACTGTTTCAAGATTGGAATCCCCATATTGTAGAATCATCCAAGGCTGTTTCACTTGAATATCAAACAAAGAATCACGAATCGCATCCACACTACTTTTGCCAGATGCGTTAGTACTTGGTGTGGTCATTCTTGACCCAACATCTAAGGCCGCATTACTGATATCGGCACTGAATTCATTGATTCGGGCAATGTAACTGCTGGAGTAGGCAATAAAAGAAGCCGACAAAACGAAAATGGTTATGAAACTGACCATTGCTCCCACTGCTCGTGTCGTTTCTCGCTTGATTAAGCCAGTATAAGTTACATAAATCCCCATAATAAGGATTAACAACAGGATCAATCCAGGATAGAAACCAGTTGCCATAAAGCCATTTTCATTGATTCCTGCTAAGGTTTGAATGTTTCGACCAATTGCTTCGGTTGTATCGCTGATAAAATCTAACGAATAGGCTTCCCCAACCAAGTATCCTGTGGCATTTGATAAGTAGATACTGATCAACCAAACAAAATTGGTCAACGAATAGAGTCCAAACATGACAGACTTTCCAATCCCATCTCCCCAATTCCACGGCAACCAGTCCCAACTAGAATCTACAAAGTAATCCAATTGGTAATTGTCGATTGGATAGCGAGAGTAGTTGTTTGCCGTATCAATCGTGTCATCAATCAATCCAGTGGCATGAGCTGAAATAGAAAGAACAGCCAAAAGAAAGAAGACACCGATGATTCCAATCAGTATCTTCACGATTTTTTTCTTCTTCACTTACTCACCCCCAGTGATGGGCGGTCTTGTATCAAAGGCGTCAAACAGGTGTTCAAAAATATAGTCAAATTGAATCACGTCTGTATGTCCCCAAATGTCTTGGAATAGTGCTTGTCCGTTTTCGAGGTTACGCAAGCGATTCTGGTTACCTTCATCTTCTTTATCCAAGCTGAAAAACTCCAAGGTGTTCTTGATCTCATTGATATCCGTTGAACGAAAAGCAAACTTCATGCCGATATTGTTCTTCATCTTTTCGTCCAGTAAGTCATTGGCATTTTGAGTGACAAAATAAACGCCGGCGTTCATTGCTCGACCTTCACGAACCAACTTCATGGACAAAGTTTTTCCTTGTGCCACTTGTAGGAAACTCCAGGCTTCATCCAAATCGACAATTTTAAAGATCGAAGTGTCGGAATGGATAAAGTCTAATGCAAAGGTGCTGATGACCATCAACATTGAGACACTTAACATTTCCATCGTCGTGTATTCTTCCATCGTTGTATTGGCATCCGGCAACACCAAATCCGCTACTTGAATGACGTTTAATAGCTTGTCCAAGCTAATGGTATTCTCCACATTGCCATCACTGAACAGGAGCTGGGCAAAATCATAATCGACAAAAGATTCAATATGATCCGCAATGCCATTGGCAATCAGCGAATTCTCATTTCTTAATTCATTAATCACACAAAGCAACCCACGCTGATCTGATTGCGCCACCGTCCGAATCGCTTTACGAAGAGTGGGGAATCGCTCACCATCTCGTGAAGAAATACCAGTTAAAAAGGTCAAGGTATCAATCGCTAAACTTTCGGAGTCTTTAACGTTTTCTAGAATGACAAAGGGATCGAGTAAACCACGGTTTTTCTCCTCACTAGTCAGGTTGATGATGTTGACTTCATCGGCAATATGCACCAAGTCATCTTTCCAATTGCCACGTTCGGATTTTGGATCAAGAATAACCGCTTTACCCCCAAACAATACTGCGTAGTAAACGAGTAAATTGTTGGAGAAGGATTTCCCACCACCAAGACTGCCTAAAAAAGCCGCAGCTAATGCATTCGTCGTTGTCCCTTTGATCCCTTGTGCGGCCAAGTCGGGTTTGATAAAGACATTCCGTCCAGTATCCACATTGAATCCGACATAAATGCCTTCTCGTTCTCCTAAACTTTGGGTCGCACCAAAACCTAAAGAAGAAATGAAATCACTGGTGACATATTGGATATAGTCATTCATAAAACGTTTGGCAGACGGAATGAATTCTCCGTGTAGTCCAAGCATATCGCCAAAAGGCCGCACCAACTTCACGTTGAAATCATCGTAGAAATCTCGCACTTCATTACAACGCTTCTTGAGTTCATCTAATGTTGGGGCAGAAACACGAATCACATAGCTTAGTTTGTACATCGATTCTTTGGTTTGGTCTAAGGTGTTTTCTAGTTCATTAACCGAATCCAAGGCTTCCACCACATTATTGGCTGTTTCATTGTCACTTTCCCAGGCATGGTTATCCAAATCTTTTAGTTCTTTCTTCTTATTACGAACCGTAGACAAGGCTTTACGATTTGGCACCACTTCAATATTCATGGAGGTGTCGATGGGAAAAGAAAATTGTTGTTGCTGGTAGTAAAACAGTTCGCTATGGGGAAAATCTAACTCACCAACAATTGAATTAATCGTAAAGTAAGACACATAGAGTTCAGTATCTTCATTGGTTAATTTTAAGTACCGTTGTTTTTGTTCAATCAGGCAGCGAGTGGGTTTGATTAGGTCATACCGCTTGATTCGTCTTTGTCCATCGGTTTCTTCACTAGGTAGATGATAGCTGTATTCCTCATAGGCCAAGCCATCATTGCCATGTAAGTGTTCGAGAATATAGCCGAAGTCATCTTTGTCTAATGGGCGAAACTGAAACCGGCGTAACAATTTGTTTTCCAGTAGTTGTTCAATTTTTTGGAAACGTGCGACTTCATTTGCGGGCATCTGGACAAAATCACCCATCAATTGATGATTGACTCCATGAACAAAATCTTGGATACCTAACACAAACTCATTCCAGATATTTTTCAAATTGACTTCTTGATCCGTTAAAATCAGCTTGAAGCCAATAAAAAAGCGATAATCGACTTGATGTTCCCCAATCAAATCAATCAGCGCTTCGGTCTGTCCATCAATATGTTGAAGAGCCGCCTCTTTTAGTTTCCCTTTTACCACCGCCTTTGAACGTTCTTGCACTTCTTTGATACTCGACTCCGCACTTAGCTGTAGCGCGTGGATTTTTCCTTCTCGATACTGCGCAACCAATTGGCGAAAGTTGTCGTTTACTTTGTATTTCTCATCAGGACTTAGAAAAGAATAGTTAAAAGGAACCAGCTCATAGTAAGCAAAGCATTCCCCGTCTTCATTAAAAACCAAGTTATTTTCTAAGTATTTAATTGGAAAGCTCAATCGCTTCACTCCTTACATAGGTAATACTTTCTTGAATCGTTACTGTTTGCTTGTTGACCTTTTTCTCTGCATAGGTAACTTTTGGTGCGGAATAGTAACGGAAAATGGATCGAATAAAGCCCACTGGTTTCTTGCCGTCAAAAGATTTTTGTGACATGAACCAAGCCACAAATCCAGGAATTCCGAGGTATTTCAATAGCGCACCGTCAATCCACAGTAAAGGTGGTAGCTTTGCAAAGAAAATGACAAAGAAGAAAGTGAGAACAAACCAAGTCATTTGGTTAAAGGTGATCGGAAACGGCAGCTTCAAATCATTGATGGCATAAATGACTTTTTCGACATTCCAAATACTCGTATAGCTACGAATTTTTTTCATGATGTACCTCCTATTCTAGTGTGATAAGAATCTCTTGTCGGTTATCCGCCAACACACAACGATAGATAATAAAGGTGTCATAGCGCGCAATGTTCTTCTTGAACTCCGGATAGTTGACCGTATGAAACCAAACCCCGTATTCCTTTTCTTCAAACAGCTTTTCAGGTGTTAAGTACTCACAGTTCTCTTTGGCATCTGAAACAATGGTTTCAAAGAGCTTTTGCTTGATTTGTTCTTTTAACAATGGGAAAGAAAGTAAATTATCAATTTCTTCGGTCAGTCGTTCGTTGTTCATTATTTTGTACTGATACATGTTGTCCTCCTTGTAAAAAAGGCAGACCGATAATCGATCTGCCTAGTGTTTAATTATTGTATTCAAATATGCCATGAGAGGTAACGAGATAGTTGCCCTCAATTTCCATATCCCGACCAAGTGCTTGGTAGTCGAAATAGTAGCGCAAATTTTCAGGCAAGGCACTCAGCGCACCCGTTTCTTCGATGTATTGCTGCGCCACCTCACTCATGGAATCACAATCGGCATAGTGGATGATGTCGTCACTATGCTCAACCAATTCATCAATATCTGAAAACCAGCTACGTTGAATTTCTTTTAATTCCTCATAGAGAGGTGTGCCTTCAATCTCTTGGAGCTTTTCATAAAGATGGTTCAAGCGATCAATCGAAGCGTAGTCATTAATAGGAAACGGCAACTCGTAATCATGAATCGCATATTCTTCGTATTCCGCATTCAGGCCAATTTTTTCTTGAACTTCTTCTTCATCAATGGGAAAGGAGAACCAGGCGCCAACCAGTTCTCCTTCTTTGTATTTGCCAAGATTGGCAATGTAGACTTTCATTTCATCGGTACTAATTGCCATGTTAACCACCAATCACCGTGTTAAAGATGTTTAATAAGACATCCTTGACACCAGCCGTATTGAATACTAACCCTACAGCAATTGCAGCGACAATCAAAAAGCCAATCAGTTTTGAGAATTCACGTTTGAAGCCTAAATACACACCAATCACGGCAATCGCTAGTAATACCAATGACTGGGCATTGGTGGCAAACCAGTTAAATAAATTTTGACCAAAATTCATCTTGTTCCTTCTTTCATCAATTTTTTGTGTTTGTTTTCCTTTCCTAGAGTTTGATTTTTCTGCTCAGGTAAACCAATGACCTGTCTTGTTTTTGTTGTCTTTCAGATACAAAGCATAGGAATCAACCCGCCGAACAACCGTGAGGATATCCACGCGGTCACAATAGACTTTGATACTCGATTTTCCATTAGGAAAGATACGCATTTTGTAAAAGCTGTAAACAATCTTCTTGGTAGTTTCATCCTTTTCACCTTCAACATAGAGCGTAGTGAAATGACCAATGGTACGGTAATAAACATAGCTTTCAATCCCACATAAGAAACCGCATTTCTTTAATCGACGTGTTAAGTTACTTTCCCGCACGATTGTGCCACTTTCGAATCGGTATGTTTTCTGCTTGTGCGACCTCACTCAAATAGCCGCGATAAAACTTGAATCGCGGCTGATCTTTGAGCAGTGGTTTTCCATGGATATCTAGTAGACTACCAAAACCTGTTTGTGTTTGACGCCAGTTGAAATAATCGGTCGGTGTACCATAGGGAGTCATTTCTGACAGTTGTCGGTATTTGTAATCTTCTTCGATGCCGATCAATACGTCATCGTAAAGGTAGATATTGAATACATAAGGACTCTCCTTTTCTTCAAACCTTCTAAGAAGCAAGTCAATCACCTTCCTTTGCAATGAGTTCTTGGATCAAGGTGGTGTGCTGTTCAATTAGTTTTTCATGCTTTTTTGATAAGCTAGTCGCATTCAATAAGTCATTGATCTTGCTGGTCTCATTTTCACGATCGATCAGTAACAACATCTTCAAAGTGGGAGCAACTTGGCGTTGTAGCCAAAGCAAGGTTCGGCTAAGTTCGACAGGTTTTGGTTGTGTCGTCAATTTGATTTTCTCTCGATTCTTCCCAATGAAGACTTGCCAAGAAGCATCTATCGGCCAGTTGGATTTCTTTTTCGTTTTGTTCGGTTCTAGGAATGTGAGGTAGGACGTCATGATATTAAAAATGGTTCGCTCACAATCTCGATAAATGAGTAGGTCTTGCATTGCGTGATAGGCACGATCATTTTTCAAGCGAATCTCGTATCGATTTTTAATCACTGCTTCTTCGATTGGTACCCCACGTTTGATCATTTGTTCGATGTCTTTTTCGTAAAAGCAAAAGTAGATGTCACTTTTCAACGAACCGAGATACAACGTGTTCCCAACAAAGGAAGATTCTTCTTCACTCGTAAATTTTCCTGAACCCAACGCTTGAAAAGAACGGAACTTGGATGTCATTTCCCTCCGCTTACACTTTTTAGCTAAATTGGGAATCGATAAAAGCCCGACTCGATCATTAATTGCCAAATCAATTCGCTTATAGTGCACTTTTTCCTTTTCGCAACGCATAAAGAAATCAAACCAAGAGCGATTTTGCGCCAAAAGAAGGCTCTCGAATTCACGACAGCCTTGACCTTTTAATTCAATTAATGTTCCTTTGTCATCTTCTTCCGGAGAGATCATCACTTGGATATGACCAAAGACGTACTTGGCAATGTATCCATAGAAGGCGTAATCTTCATACAGCATATACTTCATTTTAATTTTTAGTACATTCTCGATGATATGTTTTTCATCATGGGTATCAAAGCGTAAGCGAACATAGTCAAAAACTAAAGACAACTCATTGTCAGGGTTTAATTGTTCCAACGCTTGGAGCAACACTTTTTTCGTTGTATCGGACGGTTCATATTGTCCGTTTTCAATCATACTGATATAACGTCTTGATTTTTGACTAGCCACCGCTAAACGTTGTTGGGATACTTCATATAGTTCTCGTTTCTCACGTAGAATATTTCCAAAGTTCAATGTTTCCCTCCAAATAAAAAAGATGAGAAATAAATGATTCTATTTCCCATCTGTAAAAAGTAGCTGAAAGTCTTGGTAACCCTAACTTTCAAGCGATTATTCAATTGTTTGTATTGTCTTTACTACCCCCCTAGTTAGATACTG
The DNA here is from genome assembly GCF_050499065.1 of Enterococcus sp. AZ071. Classification (NCBI taxonomy): domain Bacteria; kingdom Bacillati; phylum Bacillota; class Bacilli; order Lactobacillales; family Enterococcaceae; genus Enterococcus; species Enterococcus sp. AZ071. The sequence continues at coordinate 512,585 of NZ_JBIPAS010000001.1, read as the reverse complement.
GGGGTTTTTACTTTGCGGCGCGCAAGCGCGCCACAAAGGCAAGCTTCCAGCTCGCCGCTTAGCACTGGGGTGCAGCGGCGGCTGTTGCTTGCTTAGGGGGATGTTATTACGTAAATATTATGAATTTAAATAAATATAGAGAGTTAGACATCGTCAATTAGTCCATTTTGCCCATTAGACGAAAACTCTAAAATAATGTCTTCTTGTGGTAAGAAGTCTGGATAACCATTATTGATAACAATCAATTGAATTTGCTCTGCAAACTCCTTATCTAATTGTATAAAGTATCTAATAATAGAGTTGTAAATTTCCTCATCCTGAAATTCTTCACTAGACGATGAAATTCCTAAATTCTTTCTTGGAGTATCTATCATCAATAGATTCAGATGATTACCTTGGTAATTCGTGTTTTCAACTAGTATTGAAAGGTAATAAGCCATAGTTATTAAAGTGACGGCTCCTAAACTGCCTAATTCATTGTACTTTCGCCCTCTAACATAAGGTAAATAATTCTTTGTATTAATGTAGGCACCTTCCAATTTAGGAAATTTGAAAATTTGTAAAATTTCTTCAAATTTACTAGATAAACTTTTCATGACGACAGATTTATCATTTAGAACAGATTGTTCTTCAACTTGCTCTCTCAAGCTGCTTACTTCTCTTTCTTTAGCTACTAGAAGTACAGCCAAACGATTTAGTTCCTTAATAAATCTTAGACTATCGTCAAGTTCATCCATTTCTTTGTATAGTTTCCCTAGTTCCATATTACTTAGACTTATTTCTGATACGAAAGGGTTCACATATTTCTCAGTTAATTCATTTAATAATCTTTCATCTTGAAGGATGCTACTTGCTAATGAATGACTCCTTTTATATATCTGTGTTCTTCTTTCCATTTCTAACAGTATGTGTTTGTCAAGTTCATTTCTTTTACGAACGATACTCCTTCGCTCATTTTTCAAAATCAGAGTATTTTCAACTAAATCATCCATACTATTTCCACAAAGGCTACAGCTGTCTAATCCAACATGATCTTCTATAGGCTTTAAACAGTTAGGACATAAAATAAACTCAAACTTATTAATCTCTTTTATGCCCATAATCGCAGCATCAATTTTTTCTATGTCATTCTCATATTGGTTAAAAAGCATGCGTAGTTTTTGAATATATTGATCTTGATCTTGTAATTCTGTTGTAAGCCTTTTCTGTGTTTGCTTTTTCTCCATCGTAGATTTGCTGAGAGCATAGACTTCACTTTTAGACGATTGTTCTCCTATCTTCTCTTTAGTCTCTAACAAAAAACTATCTAACTCTGAAATCCGTTCTCTAATTTCTGCTTGTCGTAGTCTAACAGATTCAAAGTTTTCAATCCCAGAGCTTTTTAGAAAATCCTCAATGCCAAAATACTTTAATCTTTCTTCTTTTAATTCCTCTCTTTTCTTTTTTAGAGTAGCTTTCAACTCCCCTAGCAAAGTATCGTAGAAATTAAAAATTATTTCAAAGGTTGCCTTTTCTTTATTAAATTTTGCCCAATTACTTTCAGAAAGCATGTCTTCACTATCAATTTTCGTCTGCTTTAAATAAGAAAATTTGAATAAATCTCGAAAACTGAAGGTTTGATTTGAGATTTTAACTCCGCTTAAACCTAATTTTGATAAAAGAAAATTTGAAAGTGAATTTTCGTTACTGGGGTTTTCAACATCAAATATCCCAAACTGCACAAATCTTTGGCTCTCATCATCGAAAATTTCCACTAAAACTGGCAAACTGAACTCGAACAGAGTTCTCTTGATTTTATAAAGAGTATCTTCTAAGATGATTTCTAGCTCAATATCAGAGCATTTATTTCCAACTTCAATGTATAACTTGTGTTTTTCAGCACCAAAAGCGTAATCAATAAGCTCTAGGATTGTAGTCTTACCAGTAGATGTTGGTCCAGAAATAAAGTTCAGGCCAGGTTTAAAATCAAATTCATAATTTTTTTCTGCACCAATCAATCTAAAAGTCTTTAAAAATAACTTCATATCAAAGAACTCCTTTTCTTTAAGAGTGTTTTATCTATATCTGATACAATCGCTTTTTCGCTGAGTTTACAAATGTTTTTTATAACATACTTACTTAACTCAGTAACAGTTTCGATGTAGGTAGTGTTTAATTCAGACACGAAAACCCTACCTGCATCAGTAATATAATAACACTTACTAGCATCAGAATAAGTAATCAAACCTCTACCTAATAAATCTGCGAGAACAGCAGAATATAGTTTGTAATTAGGCTTCCAATGAAAATACGAGTACTTTGTATCAAAGTCAAATTTAGGATTATCTTGACTCGTTAATTCTGGGTATTTTAGATAAAAATCATAGAGTACCAATCTGTTTTCAGAAGTATTTTTTTTGTGTTCCAAACCTAAAGAATCCAAAAATATTGATAACCGAATAATTGTCAAGTAGTATTCTTGGAAAGTGATGCCTTTAATGATTTCTTTCATTCCGCATTCCCCATGTATTCAGTAAGTTTTGTCAGATAATCTTCAATCCATCCGATTTTTTTGTCATTGGCTAAATGATGAAGTATACCTTTTTTTGATAAAAGAGTATATTCACTAGTTGAAGCTAAGGTTGTAGACTCTAAATCTTCCACTCTAAGGTACATTTTGTTTAATAAGTTATTACCATCTGATGGATGCTTATGTTCACGATATTGTGTTTGCCAGAGTGAAAATATTTTTGATTTTAGATTATTGTATACTCTTAATCCCGCAACTTCATCTTTACTAATACTTTCTTGCCTTGATATTTCGGCATTAAAAAATTCTATTTTGCGATCGTTAATCTCAGTAATATTAGCACTTTCAAGCATTTTAACAAATATAAAATCATTGTATTCTTCATCCAAATTTTCAATATCATCTATTCCGTAAAGAATCTCTTCCATAATTTTTTGTCTCTGTGTGATTAGCTCTGAGAGAATCAAATCTAATTGAGTTCTTATATCATCATCGAAGATTTCAGTATATAGCTCATGCTTTTTCAGGTTATTAATTAGATAGCTACCATCACAAAGTTCTATTTTTATGCCCGTTTCATTTTCTCTATCGTTTTTCCATTTCGACCACCAAAGTAGCTCTTTTTCAGTTAAAATGGTTGGAAGACATAAATACCATTCAGAAACATCATATTTCTCTGTAACGGTCTTAAAAGATTCTCTTATTTGTTGCTTTTGGGAATCACCAATTTTTTTCAGGAAAAACTTACACTGGTAAACTTTTTCAGTTTTCGGAAGATCTCCAACAAGTACATCTAATCCGCCATCTCCCTGTGATGGTTTTACAGTTTTGCTTTTTGGGCCATATAGACATTGGAATAGACTAACACATATTTTCTCAAAAATGTCTCGTGCACCCGCTTCGCCATATTTACCAACAAGATATTCAAAGTCACGTTCCATTATCACACCACTTTTCTAACTCATTCGTCATTAGATTTACTTTATTTTATCATACTATTCTGCTACAAATGAACAAAAACTAGTTTTTCATATGTAACACACAGGCAGGCGCTCGACCTTCTTTACGTTTTGACTCTAGTTAAGCATGTTTTGCCTATTTAATATCCATGTTCAAAATTTAGTGTATTTACTTACTATTTTATAAAACCATCAATCCCATCCGAAACCAAAGTATTCCTAAGGCCATCAATTTTCATTTTATCCGACTTGTTTTTCGCAATATCTGACATTGTCTGTAATTTACTAATCAAGTCATCAAAATGAATCTCATCTTCAGGATCAATATTGGGGTCATCAACCAAACCTCGGATGCCATTCTTTTTCACTAAGAATCCGACATCCAATAACCATCCCTGTAATTCTTCATCATTGGTTTCTCTAGCGAGTTTGTATAGCGTATAAATCAATTCATCATAACTCATTTGATTCCACTCTTTCCTAATTAAATGCGTGCAAAGCAATCTGATAAACAACTTCCTGTGCAACACTATTACCAGCTTGTTTGTATAATTGACTAGCAGAGACGACTTTTTCCGCTCGTTCAAATGCCCAATCTGGAAAACTCTGCAACCGCCAACATTCCTGTGGTGTTAGCTTTCGTATTCGCATTTCGTTTGTCACTACTCCTTGAGAATCATTTGTAACAATGGTGTTGGCAAGTTGCTTACCAACCCGACCACGACGGTTCTTAGATGTGGGAAAAGCGATGTTGACACTGTCACCAGGTTGCGCTTCGGCATAACCCTTCTTAGTTGCCTCTTTAACAAAAAGAGACTGCCTCTCTTTTGATGACAAGGCAGTCGCTACTTTTGGATGATTATTCAATTTTTTCAAGTCGTCTGAGGATAAGAGGATTTTAGGCCCCTCTCCTGTTCCGGCGGTGAGGGTGGGGCTAAGGCCCTCGCTACGATAAACTTTCCCACTCATTCCGCGTTCGCTAGGATTGAGGTTCCCAACCACCAGTATTTTTGGTTCTTCTCGGGTCGTAAGGGTCGGGGAAATACCCGAAACATCATAAAATCGTTTCGTCGTGTCATAACCAGGAAGCTCTTTTGCTTTCTTCGCAGTATTGACACGTTTTATATCGTTCTCAACAGCTGCCGGGTCTTTTCGTTGGACAGGAAATATTTCGGATCGACCACTTCCTCTAAGACGTGCGATAATGAAGGTACGTTCTCGGTTTTGCGGAATTCCAAACCACTTATTGTTACATACACACCATTCGACATCATACCCCAGTTCATCAAGCGTGGAGAGGATTGTACGAAACGTGTTCCCTTTGTTGTGATTGAGTAACCCTTTGACGTTTTCAAGGAACAGAAATTGTGGTTGGATTTGTTGGGTGGCACGGGCAATTTCGAAAAACATTGTTCCTCGAGTGTCCTCAAATCCTTTTCTTTTTCCGGCGATACTAAATGCCTGACACGGGAAGCCTCCGCAGATGATATCAACTCTTCCATGTAATTCCTTCCATTCTTCATTTGTAATTTTAGTAATGTCATGCCGCGTCCATTCATCTTTGACTTGATGGATTGCTTCATAACTTTTTCGGGCAAATTTGTCCCATTCTACATAACCAACACAAGTGTGTCCAGCGCGCTCCATCCCGAAGCGAAATCCACCGACACCTGCAAATAAATCAATAAATCTTATCGTTCGTTCTCCTGTTCTTCATGTTGAAACATGAGGGTATTTTTTTGTTCGTAAATGTTTTGGATCGTTTGAATAAAGTCATGGCCTTTCGGTACTAAAGGTGTGTAAAATTCGCTAATAACACTATTACCAGAATCGACATAACCGCGTCCTCGGATTCGTTTTTGAAAGAAGTCCTTGTTGGTCTCACCAAACATCATGCTGTAACCCAGCTCACTCATTCGTCCCAATGCGACGCGAAACATAAATTGATCACGAATCCCATCACCTAGATATTTCGCATCGGGTCGCTGACAAGATAGGATAATAAAGAAGCCCATTTGCCGACCCAGCATCACAATTTGCTTGATTTTATTCATCACTTCATTGCTTTCGCGACCCAACATATCCATAAAAGCCACGTACTCATCAAAGATAAGGAAATGTGGCTGAAGACCTAAGTAGGCATAGTTTTCACCTGTCTTGTAGCCGTCCATTTGTTTCATGGTTTCTGTTCGAGCCATCATCTTTTCGTAGAATTCATTAAGAGCTGCTAACATTTCTTCTTTGCGGTAATAAACATGTGGTAAAACAATCGAAAGGTCAGCTAAATCGGAATTTTTCGGGTCCAAAATATACAACTTCGCATTCGTTTGTAAGAGTGTCTCAATGAGTGTGAGGATGAAATAGGACTTCCCGCCACCCGTTCCACCAGCTATCAACATATGCGGCAATTGGTCATAACCCCAATAGACATTCTTCATCAGACGCAAGCGGCCATTCTCCGATTTGACCTCATCAATACTGATGCGATTGGCTATTGTGTCATAGAGTAAGGTATAAACAACAAAGGATTCTTCCAGTTCCTTATCCACCAGTTCGCAGTACAAGCCACTTTCCAGCTTCTTTTCTAAATGAAGCAATTGATCTTGATAGCTGTTCAGTGAAATCTCAACGGAAATAATCAAATAGCCGCGTTCCATCCGATAAAAGATTTTAGGAAAGTAAGTAATCTTTTCTTTGCTTTTTGTTGAAGAGAGGTCTTTAAAGAACCCTTCCTGCTGCACGGTTTCGACCTCATACCAATGATTTTGTAAAATCATTCGAGCAAGTTTTTGTCGATGCTTCAACTGCCGATACCAGTCTGGAAATAAGAGAAATAAGAAATAAGCGACTAGTAGGCAAAATATTACAGCGATCCCACTCACTAGAAGTAGTTTTTGCCAATGTACTTGTTGGATCGCTTCATTAATCCGCTCGAATAACGGTAACGAACTGCTGAAAAATCTGAGTACTTGTTTTTGATAAACAAGAATTAGTTCCCCAACAAATAGTGGTCCTAAGATACTGATAAATGTGGAGAAAACTAGATTCTTATCTTTGGGACGAATTCTTTTTCCACGATTTTTTATATAGAGAAATGGATTGATCCATTTTAACCACTTAGACATCTATCCAACCGTCATACTGCATAGCGTCTTGTTGGTCATCTTTGACAAGATAAAAGCGAAACATTCGAGCTTGACCATCTACAGTTAATTCTTCAGCAACTGAAAGGACGAAAAATTCAACGTTATCATCTAGCTCACTGAATTTTTCTAAAATCTCTGTTTCACTTTTTTGATATTCTGGCTTAGTATAGCGCCTGTAATCATCTAGAAATTGATCAAACCAAATAATAGTTACTTGTCTCATAAATCACGCAAAAAGGGCGTAGATTTTACACTACGCTCACGGTCCTTTCTTTTATGCATTTTTTTGATTCGGTTGTTGGTTCGGTTTCTTTGCAGGAACAATATTTGCACACTTGATATACCAGTCGACATCAGCCCCTCGAAATGTAGGATTTGCTACTGTATCGATAATAGGATCTACCAGCAAGACTTCTTCATTGTAAGCAAATTCCTTTAATGGAATATCGGAAGGTACACTCACCTGGATCATTTGTTTCTGACCTGAACTCTTTAAGTCATACGTCCGTTCTTTGACTTGCTCGGTGACTTCACCATCCGATCCGCGTTCAAATACTTCCCGACGTAACGCGGAAAACTTCAACGTGCCAAATGTTTTTTCGTTATCAACAATAATTCCTTCTGCTAATCTCATTCTTTTTCCTTCTTTCTTTTAGGCTTTCACAATGTTTTCGGCGGTTAAAACATAATTCGTAAAGGCACTTTCACCAATTTTATAGCCAACCGCTGAAATCTTGGGTTCAACTAGTCGTACCTTGGTTTCGTAATCAAAATCGATCTCTCCGGCAATCGCTGGTATAGTCACTGTTACTTGATCGGCTTTTTGTACTGATGAGTACAGGTGATAAGTGCGAGATAAGACTTTTAAGCGTCCGTCTTCTCGGCGACTTTCGACAGAAGCTTCCCCTGCAAATTCTAATGTGCCGAATGTCTTTTCCATGTTAGGAATGATGTATTTTAGTTCCATAGTAATCTCCTTGTTTTATAATTGATTCAAATCGAACCATTGTTTGGATTGTTCATATGTGGGGTGGACCACTAAGATCATCTTGTTCTTTCGATGATAGCGTTGCTTCACTAAGAAACTTCGAAAGGCAGTTCGATGATTCTTGGTTTTCTCCGGGCAATAATAGGCCCACAGTAGATCATTTTCTTGTACTTGAATGACCTGGTGTTCTTTGAAAATGTGATTGGTTAAGCGCCGCCGCTCTTGAACTTGGTAGGCAGCGACTAACAGTGCTTTTCTTGTTTCTTGAATGACATCAATAGAATTTTCTAGTAAGTTCGCTAGTTCTTGCTGAACACTGACTTCATCAATAAATTGTATTTCATAGAGTTTGGTCACGGGCTTTCCTCCCAGTTAAGGCAACTTTTCGATGATAATCCGCCATGACTGTTTCTAATAAACGTTGGTAGAAGTTTTGTTGTATAGGATGCACCACACGTAGATTATTCATCGTTGGAAATTGCAAGTAGTATCGGTCATATTTGGAGCGACACAAAGCCACTTCTTTGATGACTAATTGGTGATCCAGTACCAATTCTCCCGTCATTAAGACAGGAGAATCGACCGTTTCCACTAAATGCATCGATAGTTGTGTGACTTCCATATTAATTAGTTTTGGCTTTTTTCTTGTAGCGATACAACGTTCCGGCAAAAGCTAGTGTACCCAAGCCAAGAAGTACAAGGATGATTGATTGTTTTTCACCGGTTTGTGGCAATGTTTTCTCTGGTTCAATTTTTTGATTGGTTAGTTCTGCTTTCACGATTTCACCGTCCTCTTTGATTTCAAATTGATGAAGAGACTCATCTAGTTGATAACCTTCTGGTGCATCGAACTCTCTAAAGTAATAAGTTCCTTTCGGTAAGTTCTCGAAAGTGAAGACGCCTTGTTCATTGGTTCGACCTTCCGTAGCGATTGTTTGATTTTGATCTAGAATTTGAATACCTGTGTTTGGCAATAGTTCACCCGTACTCACATCCTTTTTCGTCAATTCCAAAGTGCCTTTTGCAAGATGGTTCTTCACTTCAAATAGCAAATTATTCTCTGAATCAGTCGGTAATGATGCATCCTCCTCATCAAATGCTTGGACACCGTCTTTCGTAGAAACCAAGCGAATCACTTGATCAGAAAGAACAAAGGAATCACTGGAAGCTTGTTTCTCTTTCAAATAGAAAGTACCAACGGGTAGATTCTTCACGGTTCCAATAGAGTCTTTGTCGATGGTAATGGTTTGAAGGATTGCACCTTCTTCATCTTCCAAGGTGAATACTGCTCCTTCGGCAGGATCGGTATACTCAAACAGATAGCCATTTTTCTCTTCTAATGTGGCTTTTTCGTTCACTTTCTTGAATTGGAACTCGTTCAAATGTAACTGGTTAAGAATTGCTGTCCGAGTGATTTTCGTGTTAATTTGTTTTTGACCGTAAAATACTCGGTCTTTCCAAATCTCGATTTCTTGGACCGATTGATTATCCTTCGCTGTAAAAGTAAAATCATATTCTGTTTCATCTAGCACATGGTTTTCGCCTGCATCTAGTTCTTTTGCATAGTAGTTTCCTTCAGGAAGTTGTACATCAAAGGTAGCTACTCCTTTTTCAACTGTAGCAAATCCAACCAACGCATTAGCAGGTACTGTTAAAACTTCGCTTAAGACTTTTTCTTCACGAGTGAAGAGTCCAAAGACCTGATCATTACCATCTTCCAAACTAATTTCTGGCTTGTTCTCATCCCAAGAATCAATCGATTCTTGACTCTTATAGAGTTTAATTAGTAGCGATTGAAATTCATTGTAAGCAGTGATAGTCGTAGAAGTCAGATCTACTTGTTGTCCGGCATAGGTTAATTCAAACGGAATCGGTGTTGCATCAATCACTAATCCACTTGGAGCGGATTTCTCAATCGCTTGGTATTTTCCTAAATAAAGAAGTGGTGTTGTTAGCTCGCCTTTTTCATCCGTCGTTAATGTAGCGACTACTTCGCCTTTTTTCGCACGAATCGTTCCGTCATTGGTGATAATATCTTCCGCCGCTTCAATATCAAAAGTGACACCCGCTGCTAGTTGATCATCAAAAACAAAGGAGTATAGATCACCATAATCCGAATCCGTTTTTTCAGTGCCTAATGGGGTTTTGGCATGTTTCGTTAAAACGGCTACCCCTTTTTGTGATTTGTCTTTAAATTTGATTTCGATCAAACCATCATGGGAGCCATCGACTTTAAATGGCAGTGGGTCTTTTGCTAGAACATAGCCGTTAGGTGCTTGAACTTCGATCAGTTCGTAATCGCCATAGGCTAAGGCTTCAGAAAGGATCAAAAATCCTTTTTCATTGGTAAAGAACGTATCTGTCATGCCTTCATCATTGAGATTTGGCATGATCACAAACTCACCCGTTTGTTTGTCTTTGATTTTAAAGGCTGCGTCACTACGAGGAATCGTTTTACCCGTTTCAGCATCCACTTTGACGACTTTGAGTTTTTCTTCGATGACTTTGTTTTCTAGTGCATAGTGATGGGTTTCATTTTGCGTACGAATCGTTACCTTAAAAGATTCAATCGGTTCATAACCTTCAGGTGTTTTGATTTCTTTTACGGTATAGGTGTCATAAGGTAGAGCAGTAAACTTCAGATAGCCTTCCTTATCTGTTTTACCAGTGGCAACAACTTTTTTAGTGGTGTCGCTTGTAACCGAAAATTCTACGTTTTCTAAAGGTTTGATTTTCCCTTTTTTATCTTTCCAATCATAGTTACCAAATTTGATAAGGTCGAACCCACCTGTGATGACCTTTTCTTTCGCCGTAACAGTTTCTGTGGTAGTTTCCACCGTTTGACCAGCATAAGTTAATTGGAAAGGAAGTTTTGTTCTGTCCAATTGATAGCCTTCTGGCGCTGTTTTTTCCATCCAGTAGTAATCGTCTAGCAGCAAATTATCCACTTGAGCTTTTCCGTTTTTGATGGTGACTGTTGCGATTCGTTCATCATTCGACACACGATAAAGTTCATAAACCGCGCCATCTAATGAAGCAGCCCCCTGTGGTTTTGTGCCAGTTTTTTCATCTTCTTTTTTCAAGATGGCTGAGCCTTTTTGTTCTTGGTCTGTCGCATCGATGTTTGTATGCGTGATTTCAACGGCTTGACCCGCATAAGTCAATTCGAAAGGAATTTTTTCTTCATTCAGTAAGTAACCTTCTGGTGCTTTTTCTTCTACTGCATAATAAGAACCTAACTTTAAGTTGCCAAGTTGGGCTTTTCCGGCAGTATCAGTCGTCATTGTACCAACCTTGGCGCCATCTTTTGTGTAGACACCATAGACCGCTCCATCTAAGTGATAATACTGATTAAACATAGAGGAACCGAATTCACGACCCACCTTGCTTAGGTTGACTTGGCCGAGTTGTTCTTTGTTGTTCAGAATGACTTCAAGGGTTTGATTTGGCTTGATGATCACTTCTTTGAGTTCACCTTTGTTCACATAACCGTTTGGCGCAGTGACTTCGGTGATTTTGACTTTGGTGCTAGCTTTGATGTCATTCAATTGAGCAAGACCATCATCGCCAGTTGTGATTTCTTTGGACTGACCATTGTATTCAAACTTCAGTTTGGCATTAGGTAGGGCTGCACCTGTATCTTGATCAATCTTTTTAGCTCTAACGTTTCCGTTGAGATTCACTTTGATGTTCAGGCTGAAGGTTCCACCATTCGCCAATTTGAAGGTAGCGACTTTTTGTTGACCAGCCTTGTTATAGACAAAGCTTTGACCAATATTTTCATTACTTGCAATCGCATACTCTAACTTCCCTGTTTCTTTCGAATTTTCTTGAGCCGTTAGTTTTAGCGTATTGCCATTTTTTTCTACTTTTAGGTTTGCAGAATTCTCTACTAAGTTGCGGTAATTACTTAACACACCGGCATTATCAGTCAGCGTAATAGAATCACCAACGTTGAGTTCAACTGTTTGCCCATTGAAGGTTGGTTTGAGGTTGTGGCGATTGACCTTCGCCAGCACTTCATTTTTCCTTGCTTCATAGTTTGGTAAGTTTGTCGAGATGAGTTGATCCCCGAGCTCTTGCCAAACCATAAATTGTGTCATCCCATAATTATCATTGGTTGGATTCTGTTGATAGCCGTAATAAGCAATTAGTGACAAACGATCCTTTTCAGCAATAGTTAATTCCGATGGTTGAAAGTCTGAACCAGGTGTTAGACTCACTCCATGCTCGATACAAAAAGCTGGAACACCATCGACTCGTTTCATCCAAACAGATTCATCTGTCCAATGCAGGCCACCAAAACGACTGAGATACCAAGAAGAGGAATAATTTGCGACGGGTTGATCGGTGACAGTAGCAGCGAGCGTCAATACTGGATTAATAAAAAAAGCAACCACGATTGTTGTTAGGGTGAACAACGTGGTTGCCTTGCGTACTATTCTATTCATATTTTTTCTCCATTCCCTCAAATTTTTCTAAAATGACTGTTGTTGGACTACGATTCTTTCCCTTCATAAAACCTCCTTCAAAGGATTTCATTCTCAGCACAGGATTATCAAAATTAGTTGTGATATTGAAATGCTGACTAGTGATAATTGTGTTATTTTCAAAGCATTAAGTCAACTTGGTGGTAGTGTAAAAGCAATTCACTAATTATGATAACGTCGTTGAGTATTTGAAAACGAAAAGCCTTTCGACATTTTGATGCAAATTGGAACCTTCACCTATGTTTCTAGTAGAAAAATTACTGTATAATCTGAATAAGACTAAAACTTTTTAAGGAGATCCTATGTTTAATAACTATGCTAAAAGACCTACTGTTTTTGTTAGCTCAACTTGTTACGACTTAAAGCAAATTAGAGTTGATATCAGAAAAACTCTTGAGGATGAAATGGGACTCGAAGCGCTTCTTTCTGAATTTGAATCCTTTCCTCTTGATCCTGCACTAGGAACTGTCGATAATTGTTTAAGAGTAGTGAAGGAACGAGCGGACATTCTTATTCTGATTATTGGTGGTAAATATGGCTATATTACAGAAAATGGAAAATCCGTTACAAATCTAGAATATTTACAAGCAAAAGAAAAGGGAATCCCCATCTATACATTTGTTGACAAGAGGATTATTTCTACTCTTCCAATTTGGAGAGATAATCCCGATGGGAACTATTCATCTATGGTCGATACCAATGAGCTCTTTACTTTTGTTGATGAATTGATGAATAAGGAGAATGTCTGGGTCTATGGATATGAAACTGCTCAAGAGATTTGTAGTCAGATAAAATATCAATTCTCATATCTGTTTCAGGACTCGTTAATGATTAGGAACAAATTTACGGAATCAAGACTACCTCCTCGTGTTCTAAACCAAAGTGCAGCTGCTGTTAAGCTAGCATTAGAACAGACCGAACCGTTGTGGGAGTACCAATTCTTCTTTCAAGTATTACGAGATAAATTCGAACAATTATCAGATAGAAGAAGAGATTTGGAGTATAAAATTTTCATTGATCCTACAGATTCCTTAGATGAACCTTTAGATATTTTTACTTGGATTACAAATAAGAATACGAAGCTGATGCAAATTGTTGATTCTCTTGGAGTACTGATTAATAAGACCTTACCTCATGCTCTTGCGGAAGATGGACAAGATTCAGATTTAGATTTCTTGGTTTATGTCGCGACGCGTATTTCTGAAATTTATCAAAAAGCATTGGATTGGGAGATAGATTTACATTCAAAGGTTGTGCCTGAAGACGCAGAAGCTATGGTTAGGTCTCTAGCGGTTTCAAGTCAGGTAGTGATCCAAGAGTTTGATCGGATACTTTTGAATTCAAAAGTAAAATTAGCTAACCTTCCAAAAGTAGTACCAGAAGGTGAAACATATGAAATCGATTTAAGTATGACTTTTGGAAATCCCGATTTTACAGATTTTCAAATCGAGCTTCAAAATTATCAGACACAAATATTGCTCGAATTAATGAGTGAATAACTGTTAGAAACAAAAAAAGGGCTAGATATTTTTATCTAGCCCCCAGATTGTAGAGAAATAGGAATTGAGGACATTTTCTCCTCAATTCCTATTTTTATTCTCATCTTTTTACTCTAGCCAAAAATAAAGGCTACTGGTCTTCACCATAATCAAGCGTTTTTTGGAATCAGAGAAAACAAGTGACAAATTCCTTTTTTTATTCCGCCACTTTATAACGAAGTTGTTGGAATAATGTAATGTCGCCTTCTTCAGTGTCATCTGAATATTGAACAAACTGAACTCTAGGCTGATAATCAGTTAAATGTGCATCGTCAATTTCAGTGATATCTAAAGAATATTCTTTGCCGTTTCTTATTTTTTCTTCAAAAACTTTTTGATTCGCTACATAGACAAAGGTTGTTTTACTCTCATCAAAGTCTTCAGCAACAAATTGTAACTCATTATCATCAACATTTATAGTTGAATTTACCAATTCAACAGTTCCGTCACCAAAATCTTCTTTACTAGCAATTTGCATGTAAGCTTTATCACTTGAATCAAGTACAGAATTCACCTCAGATTCAACTGTTGATTTCACTTCTTCATTTGTGTCTCCACAAGCTGTCAATAACACTCCAAAAACCAAAACAAATGTCCCCAATAGAATTTTTTTCAATTTACTCACTCCTTGTTCTTTTTTATAAATTAATCTTATCAGTTAGTTCTATACGCCACATCCGACTATAGGATGATAAGTTAGTAAGACTTTAAGCAGTTGGTGAAAATTTAAAAGACCATAAATTTTTGAACTCAATAAAAACAGAATTTTAGGGAACTAATCCTTCCAAAACCTGAGGGTTAGATAGTTTCATCTAGCCTCAATAAAAATCATTTCTTATTCTGTTTTAGGTTCTTTGTTAATCGCTCGGCCTTTATTTTTCGATAATCGAATCCAATCTCTTCCATTAATTCTTCCCAAGTCTTTCCAGTTCTTCGGATGATGGTAGAAGGGGATGGGATAAGTGAGCGATTATAATTTTTTTCAAACTCAGTTCTTGATAGAGAAGCTTCTAAATCAAGTCGTTTAATCTCTGACTTTAGCAAGTTTAGCATTTCAAAACTATTCATGGTTTCAGATTTTTTAGTAACAAAGAAAAACTTCACGTCTCCAAATCTTTTTTTTAAAGTCGATAGTGAGGGTACATTTTGACCAACACTCTTTTCTTCGTACTTACGTTGAGAGCGAAGGTTGTTCGTTTTGATGAAGTCTTTAACGATTTTTTTAAGCTCTTTATCAGAGTAGTTGTTCCATTTGTATCGTTCATAAGGCTTCTTACCAAGAGTCAAAAGCATTTTATCCCACGAACCAAACCGGTCATTTATTAACCATAAACTAGGTGCTTTACCAGGATTCGTTAGTAGCATTTCTTGGTAATCTCTTACTGTATCAATTTTATGTGTATTAATAAACCCACTAATCAAAACTAGTAATTCTAAATCGTTTTTGTCTTTCCAAATGATTCTTTTATCGGTCGTTTTCATCTAAAACATCCTCTCGAAGTTTTATAGAAACTGCACCAATCGCTCTTTTGTTCGCCAGTAGTAAGTGCATTGTCTTTTTTTACCAACGAGTGCAAACCCCGCCTCAAGGCTGCACAATTCGGTAATCGTTTTGGTAGTTTCCAGATGAAAAATGTCGTCAGTGACGCACCTTGAATTTCACCAGTTTTGACTACATAGGTAGTCAAAGTGAGAAAATCTAGGAAAAACTAGGGAAAACAGCACTCAAAAAGGATTACATCGTCAAAAGAGCAAAAGAAAAAGCCCTTGATAGACAAGGACTTTCGCAGTTTTTCACTTCGGTAAAGAATCTCAGAAAACCTATCTCCGAATTTCTTTGATACGAGCTGCTTTTCCGTGTAATGCACGTAGGTAGTACAATTTTGCACGACGTACTTTACCATAACGAACTACTTCGATTTTAGCAACACGTGGTGTGTGCAATGGGAAGGTACGTTCCACACCGACACCGTTAGAGATTTTACGTACTGTATAAGTTTCGCTAATACCAGCTCCACGACGTTTGATTACTACGCCTTCGAACAACTGAATACGTTCGCGAGTACCTTCGACAACTTTCGCGTGAACACGAACTGTGTCCCCAGGACGAAATGCCGGAATATCTTGACGTAATTGGTCTTGTGTTAGTTCTTGAATCAATGGATTCATTTTTATCATTCTCCTTATTCCCAAACATTCTTAAGGCCTATGCCCCAGCGGAACATCGTAATAGTTGAGAGCTTTACGCTCACCAAGATATTGTAGCACAAATAAAATCTATCTGTAAAGATAATTTTCTTGTCATCTTCATTTTTTTCACATTGATCTTATAGTATCACCAAAATTTCCCGACTAAATCTACCCAAAAATATATTGACTTCACCTTAACATTAACTGGTAAAGTAGTTAGCAAATGCCAAACCAATTAAAAAAAGAGATCATAATGGAGTATTTCTTAAAATGCTCACTTTTACTTGTAATATTCTTACTTATTACTAGATACAGTAATACACAGATATCACAAAACAAGAGCGGACAAACCGTCCAAATAGAAAGACAGGAGAGCAACAATAAGGAATCTTCAAAAGAAGATCGTCAAATTCGCCTTAAAACGACGGAAACAGAAATCATTTTTGAAATAAACAACAGTATCGCCGCAACTGAATCATATCGGCAATTACCCTTAATTGTTGAATTAAAAAAATTCGGCAGTAATGAAAAAAATCTTTTACCCATCGCACAAACTAAATACCTCTCATACACCTAGAGCCAAAAGTGAAATTGGAAAATTAGCTTATTATGAACCTTGAGAAGATGTAGTCATTTTTTTGATATCTTTTCATCTTCTGGAAGTCTCTATGGTTTAGGTGAAGCGATTACTGGAATAGGACAGCTTGCTGACTTGTCAGGAACTGCTAGAATTGGAGCTGCAGAATAAATAGATAGATGATTTCACTTAAAAAAAGATCAAATGACTAATCGCTAGTCATCTAATCTTTTTGATTCTTCCACTTTTATTTCGGCTAACAACTTGCTCATTTCATCATTCATTTCCAATGTTTCCAACATATCAGGACGTCGCAAATAGGTGCGCCTTAAGGACTCCTTTAGCTGCCACTTCTCAATTAAGCGATGATTCCCATTCATTAAAACCTCTGGTACTTGCATACCATTAAATTCCGCTGGCCGCGTATATTGGGGATGTTCCAATAAACCAGTCGAATGAGAATCAGTTTTCGCTGAAGATTGATTACCTAAAACTTCCGGTAGTAAACGAACTGTTGCATCAATCATTACCATAGCGCCTAGTTCTCCACCCGTTAGAACATAGTCTCCCAACGAAACTTCATCTGTTACCATCGAACGAATCCGCTCATCATAGCCTTCGTAATGACCACAAATAAAGACCAAATGATCCTCATTCGCAAATTCTTCTGCCATTTTTTGATTAAAAGGTTTGCCCGCCGGATCTAGCAAAATTACTCGTTTCTCTTGATTGCCAGCTGCTCCTTCGATGGCTTTCAAATTATCATAAATTGGTTGAACCTTCAGAAGCATGCCGGCTCCACCACCATAAGGATAGTCGTCTACCTGCTGATGCTTGTTTTCTGAGTAATCACGAAAATTATGAACGTTGATTTCCAACAAATTCTTCTCTACAGCTTTACCGATGATTGATTCACTCATAGGACCTTCAAACATACGAGGAAAAAGCGTTAATACATCAATCCGCATCGTCCAACAGCCCTTCTGGAATTTCGACATACACCTTGCCATCTTCTAGATTGATTTCTTTGACAACTGATTCAATGTAAGGAATCAACGCGTCTTTTTTTCCTTTACGCTTAACTACCCACACATCATTGGCACCTGTAGCGAGAATTTCAGTGATTTCTCCTAACGCACGATTATTGTCATCAATCACAGTTAGACCAATAATTTCATGATAATAGTACTCGTCATCATCCAGTTCACTCATTTGGTATTCAGATACCTTTAATGTCCCATCACGGAAAGGTTCTACCATATTGATATTGTAATATCCTTCAAAGGTCAACAAATCAAAATTTTTGTGTTTGCGGTGGCTAGCTACCGTCAGCTTTACTGGCGATTTCCCTTCTTGAAATAAATACAATGTTGCTCCTACTTGGTAACGTTCTTCAGGAAAGTCAGTTTGAGAAATCACACGAACTTCGCCTTGAATTCCGTGAGTATTTACGATCTTTCCCACTTTATAATAATTTGTCACTTCGGTTCCTCATCTTTCTTATTTTTTCATGGAAACAGCCATTTGTAAACTACTCAATGCGTCAGTGTGCATCGTTTTATATACAGTGTTATTTACTTGCCAAGCTACTACGTTACTTTCAAAACCTCCGCCGGTTACTGATAAACTAATTTGACCAGCATCTTTAGGAATTGGTAAAAAGGCGGTTTCTAGATATTCCACAATTTCTTGAGCTAAAGGTACTGGGTCTTCCCCATTTATGTTAATCGCTTGAACGGTTAGGTTCCAATTACCTTCCTGCCAGCTTAAATAGCTTGAACCGGCTCCAGATTGCTGATAACCAGTAATATTATAGCCTAGATCAATTGCTTGTCCCCCACCATCAAAGGAGGGTGCTACAGCATCTCGCGCTTCTTCAGGTGAATTATAAGTAATTCGTTGAAATTGAGCAACAGGTGTTTGATTTTCTAATTGCGGGTCGTTCAACGGTAATTTACTTTCTGTATTATAGTAAGAAATCGTTAACGTGTTATTCGCTTCTCTGGCAGCAATTGAAATTGCTTGAGCATTTCCTACCGATGAAACAGCGGGTGTCTGTTCATTTGGATATGCTTGCTGCAGTTCATTGTCTCCTGTTGCTTCCTGAGAGTTCGTGGTTGTCGAACTGCTAGTCGATTGCTTGGTTGATTCTGACTGCTTGCTAGATTCTTTTACTTTGCTAGTGCTACTTGAAACGATTTTACTGCTCTCTTGTGATGACGATGAATCATCAGAGGCAGTGTTTCCTCCACAGGCAGCCAAAAAGAGTAAGGCACTGGCTAACACTAAATATTTTTTCATGTTATGATCCTCCTTTGGTTTCTTCTATCGTACTACAAAAAGAAAAAACACTCGAATCCTAAGACACGAGTGTTGTGTAAATTATTTGCCATCTACAATATTGAGACGAACTTTTTTGGGTCCCTCAGTCCGAACACTATAAACGATTGTTCGAATCGCTTTAGCTACTCGGCCTTGTTTCCCAATAATGCGACCGATATCTTCAGGAGCAACAGCTAAGTTGTACTCAAAGAAATCTTTCGACTCGTTGATTTCTAATTTCACTTCATCTGGTTTGGTAACCAAAGGACGAACAATGGTTAACACAAGTTTTGACAAATCTTGCATAATTGTCCACCTTATTTCTTAGTGAATTTAGCTTCATGATGTTTTTGCATGATTCCTTCTTTAGAAAGAATGTTGCGAACTGTATCAGAAGGTTGAGCACCTTTTTGTAACCAGCTTAAAACATCTTCTTCTTTCAAAACGACTTCTGCAGGATCTTTCAAAGGATTGTAAGTACCTACAGTTTCGATAAAACGTCCATCACGAGGAGAACGAGAATCAGCAACAACGATACGGTAAAAAGGTTTCTTTTTAGAACCCATACGTTTCAAGCGAATTTTAACTGCCATTTATTTGTTACACCTCCATATAATTAATCACAAGACGTAGTTTATCACGCTTTTGACTACCTGTAAAGAGTTTTTTCTTTACAGACTAAAAAGGCATTATTACTGGGGCCAAATTTAGAAACTCTATCAGATAATTTTATATAAATTGCTCCTTATCTACTCAAAGACTAATTAATGCTTGTAAATTCAATTTGTGAATACAGACCGTTAAATCCTTGCTACCAAGACTTATTACCTTGTGAATGATGCAATTAGTCTATTTAAAAAATCTTAAAACATATTATTTGCTAGTTTTACTTATTTTTTGTAAGATAATCTTGTAACCAAATAAAGGAGGATTTATTTATGACAAAAAAAATCGGTATTTTAGTGGGTAGTTTGCGGAAAGATTCTTACAACAAAATGATTGCCAAAAAATTTGCAGAATTATTACCAGAAGGCTATGAGGCAGTATTTTTAAAAATTGATGATCTACCATTGTACAATGAAGACTTGGACGTCGAAGGTCAAGTTCCTAACGAATGGGCTCGCTTTCGTAATGAAATGAATGACGTGGATGGCGTTTATTTTGTAACTCCTGAATACAATCGTTCTGTACCAGCTGCATTGAAAAATGCGTTAGATGTTGGCTCCCGTCCAATGGGCAGCAGCGTCTGGGGCGGCAAGCCTGGTTTAGTCGTGACTGCATCACCTGGTGGTCCTGGCGGATTTGGTGCTAACCATCATTTGCGTCAATCACTAGTCTTTTTAGATGTACCTACGTTGCAACAACCAGAAGCTTATATTGGCGGCGTAATGAATTTAGTGGACAACGATGGCAATGTGGTTGATGACACTGTTAAGTTCTTCCAATTAATCACTGATAAATATATTGAGTTTTTTGAAAAACTAGCTAACTAATTTTTTCATAAGCCAGATTGCGATAAGTCATCGTATTCTGGTTTTTTTCTTGTATAATAGAAGATAACTAGGAGGGATTCTATGAACGGAGTTATATTTGATTTTAACGGAACATTATTTCGGGATTCTGCCTATCATGAAACAGCTTGGCATACCTTTATCGCCCAAGAAACTGACCGAGTGGTTGCTAAAGAAGAATTTGAGCACCACGTTCACGGTGTAAACAACCATGAAGCTTTAGAGTATATTTTTAAAAAGAAATTAGGCAAAGAAACGGCAGATGAATTAGCGGAACGTAAAGAAAAAATTTATCGTGAGATGATTTTAGCTCTAGACAGTGGGAATCAGCTTGTGGCTGGCGCTGAAGAATATTTAGATTTCTTAAAGGAACGCAACATTCCTATAACCATCGCTACGGCTTCTATGAAGAACAATGTTGATTTCTATTTTGACTTCTTTCGTCTGGATCGCTGGTTTGACTACGATAAGGTTATCTATAATGACGGCAACATTCCCAGCAAACCAGCACCTGATTTTTATCTAAAAGCTGCCGAAGAGATTCAATGTCCACCCGCTGAAGTCATTGTTTTTGAAGATTCTGTTTCAGGTATTCGCTCAGCCTTTAATGCTAAAGCTGGAGCTATTTGGGGTGTTTCCACTGAAGGAAACAATCAAATGCTGTTGCAAAGCGGTGTCTTGACGGGTGTAATTGATGACTACCTTGATTCTCGTATCTATGAACAATTTTAGGCATTGATCAAGTGATCAATGCCCTTTTTTTACTTGCTCATACCGAAAACAAGTCATCTGGTGATCGTTAAACATTCCGACGGCCTGCATAAAAGCATAAATAGTCGTACTACCAACGAACTTGAAACCTCGTTTTTTTAAATCCTTAGCTACAGCATCTGACAATTCGTTGTTTGCTGGAATCTCCTCAGCGTTTTTTCGCTGACCATCAACCGGCTTTCCGTCAACAAAACTCCATAAGTAATTTGAAAAACTACCCTTTTCCTCCTGAATCTTCAATACCTGCTGAGCATTTACAATTGCCGCTTCAATTTTACGGCGATTTCGAATAATTCCAACATCTTCCACTAAAACTTCGATTTTCTCCTGATCAAAAGCAGCGACTTTTTGAATATCGAAGTTTTCATAGGCTTGGTCAAAAGCGTCTGACTTATTCAAAATAGTTTGCCAGCTAAGTCCTGCCTGGTTAATATCCAGCATAAGCTTGCGGAATAATCGCTGATCATCATATTCAGGAACCCCCCATACAGTATCATGATACACTTGCATTCGCTCATTTGATTGTGCCCATAAGCAACGTTCCATTTTCTCACCTCATTTTGTTTAGTGTATCAGAAAACACTGAAAAAAGATTGCATTTTCAAAGTGTACTATGTATACTAGTACACACAGAATATGCTAGGGAGGTTCCTTATGGTTACAATTAATAAAAGTGGTAATAAGGCTTATTATGAACAGCTTGTTTTAAGCATTAAAGAAGATATTCTGCAAGGAATACTACAACCTGGCGACCGCATCCCTTCTGTACGAGAGATGGCAAAGCTATTACTGATGAACCCTAATACCGTAAGCAAAGCCTACAAGGTATTAGAAGCTGAACAAGTCTTAGTTACTGTTAAAGGGAAAGGCACTTTTGTACGCGAAAGCGGTGAGCTTCCTCGTAATGAGTTAAAAATTCAACAACTCAGAGAACAGTTAAATGATTTGGTGGTAGAAGCCAGACACTTACAAGTCACCTCAGATGAACTAATCAGCTGGGTACATTCTGCAGAAAAAAAGCTAGGAGGTCAGAATAAATGATCGTACAAGGATTAACCAAAACAATTGACCAGCAAACTGTCTTAGAAGATATCACCTTCGAACTGGTGAAAAATGAGATTATTGGTCTAATTGGGCGCAATGGCTCAGGAAAAACCAGTTTGTTCCGAATAATAGCTGGTCATTATCTGCCTGATGCGGGAGATATTTTGATTGAAGACCAATCGATTTATCAGCATAGTGCGATCAAGGAACAAATTTTCTTTATTGATGAGAAGGAAAATTTCTTAAAAAGCTATTCCCTGAAAAAGATTAATGCTTTCTACCAATTAAACTATTCAGCCTTTGATCAAGATTTATTTTTACAATTAATGCAACAACATGAACTGAACTTACAAGCAAGTTACCGTCAGTTGTCTAAAGGAATGCAAGGTTTGTTTCAAATGATTTTAGCGATTTCTTCAAATGCTACTTACTTATTACTGGATGAACCCTTTGATGGGTTGGATGTGATTGTTCGCAAACAGGTCATTGGGTTATTACTGGAGCATTTAAGTGAAAACAACCGCACAGCTCTAATTGCTTCACATAATCTCAATGAACTGGAAAGTTTAATTGATCGTGCTTTGTTGCTAAAGGATAACAAAATCAACAAGGATTATCGTTTGGAAAGTATGCGGGAGAATGCAAAGAAGATACAGCTAGTATTTAAAACTAAAAAAATTCCAGCAATTGTTAAAGAAAATTCTAAATTGATTGATTTCCAAGGTCGCGTAATTACAGCAGTTTTTGAAAACTTTACCCCAGAGCTGGCCGCCAAAATTCAAGAACATAACCCGCTCGTTTTTGAAGAACTACCTTTATCCTTGGAAGATTTATTTGAAGCAAATTTAAAACAAAAACGAAAAATACTGTAGAAAGGAATTGATCCAATGATTAAGGCTATTTATTTTGAACGCTACAAAAAACCACTGATTGCTTTTTGTCTGCTGATCATCGGAATCTGTCTACTAAATGCAAAATTCCAGAGCGACTCCTGGCATCAGATCGCTTCTTACTACCAAGAGGATGAAATTGGAAGAGAGAATTTTGAGAAAAACAAAAAAGATTACATGTACTGGGATGATGCTTCACAAGAGAATAAATCCTATAAAAATTATCAAGAATACACGGATGTCAATCTATATGTCTATCAAACATTATTTGCGTCTTCAAATCCTGAACTCATTCCAAAAACCAAAGAGTATAATCAAAAGGAAACCTATATTACAACTAACTCAGATTATTCTTTAGTGTTGCTTCTATTGGTTCCTTTAGCAGGCTTTTTGCTCTTTTTCATTGATGCAAAAACTGGTTTTAACCAATTTCTGTTTTCTTTGCCAGTAACTAAAAAAGAACTATTTACAAAAAAGCTCTTTTATATTGGTGGACCAATCTTATTTACAGTTTTGATTGGTCAGGCATTGTATGCTACCCTTTTTCACAGCTTAATTCCTGCAACTTATATGAATGCAACCTTAGGTCAGATGTTTGTTTCGATTATCAATTACTTTTTCTTAGTAGTATTGATGTTTAGTGCAAGTGCTTTTGTTGGTTCGATGGTTGGCAATCTAATCTTTGGCCCATTAACGTGGTTTGTTTTCTGGATTTTCATGCTGTTTGTTCCAAGCTCTATTTATACCACTTTAGAAATTAGCGGTTTTAAAGAAAAGAATGCTACATCTATTCTTCATAATCTATTCATTACTAGTATTGGAAAAACGGGTGGACATTGGTGGATGAGTCTGATCTTTGTCTTGCTTAGTGCTATTTTACTATTTTGGGCTTATAAAAAATATCAGTCCATCAGTTTGGAAAATGATGGCCAGTACTTGCTGAACAAAGAATCTCGTTGGCCAGTATGGGCTCTTATGACCAGCTTCTCCTCATTGATATTGGGAACATACTTTTTTAGACCTTGGTATATCTATTACATGAACCTCTCTGTTAAAGGATCACCCTCAATTTGGGAGCCCATTAGCGAAAGCCTACTTATTCTATTTTTTGTCGCAGCCATCTGTTATGTGTTAGTTTTCTTTTCAGCCATCAAGAAAAGATTGAGTCGAAGAAATACACAGAATGATCCTAATCAAATTTAGGAGGAAACCTATATGGTCTTACAAGTATTTTTTACCTTATACCAGGTACTTTGTGTCTTTCTTCCTTGTCTAATTTATCAATGGTTCAATTTAAGAAGAAAAACAGAACATATTCCTTTATCTAATTTAGTTTGGCGTTTTTTGTTCATTTTGTACCTTTACATGGTTATTTATGTCACCGGTGTCGGAACACTTTGGGATATTTTCAGCTATCCAGAAATCATTCGTTTAGAGGAAATTAGTTTAATTCCTTTTCAGGCAGGCAGCTTTCTCACAAACCTGTTAAATACGTTTATGTTTATTCCTTTTGGTTTTTTACTACCGTTAATTTGGAGAAAATACCGCAATTTTTCCTCCACTGTACTTTTAGGAGCTGGTTTCTCTATGATGATTGAATTGTTGCAGCTATTCAATCGAAGAGTAAGCGATATCGATGATTTTATGATGAATACATTAGGTGCCTTCTTGGGCTTTCTAGTTTGGCGTTCGTGGCAATTACTGGTAAGAAAAGATAGCAAAGAAATTGTTGCTTTAGGAAAAAACGAAGCGGTCTGTTACGTTTTACTTAGTCTAGGTGGTACTTTCTTTTTTTACAATTGGCGTTTTTTCCTGCGATTCTTATAAAAGGGGTTAAAGCTCATGAAAACTCAAAAGAGAGCATATTTTTTGTTGGTGATCTATTTATTGATACTCATTTGGATTTTACTGTTCAAAGTCACCCTGTCATTAAGTGATTTGGCCCATTCGTTAAATCTGAGCAGAAGTATTAATTTAATCCCTTTTCAAGCTTCTACAATCATTAACGGAAAAATCGGTTTGATGGAAATCGTTTATAACTTCTTGATCTTTGTTCCATTTGGCGGCTTGCTAGCAATTGCTAATAAAGAAAACTCGTTTTTAATAAAGGGATTATTTATTGCCAGCTTTAGCTTAGGTATTGAAATTTTTCAGTTTATTTTAGGTGTGGGTGCTTCGGATATTACTGACTTACTGATGAACACAGCTGGTGGAATGACTGGTTTGCTTGTTTATCATTTACTGAGAAAAGCAGTGACTGAAAAGAAACTGGATAAATTTCTGACTATTTTAGGAGGGATTTTATTAATCGTTTGTTTGAGTTTTGTCGTATTTTTACTGATTTACAATAGATAAAAAAAATAGCGTCACATCCTTTTTTTCGGATGCGGCGCTATTTTTAATTTTATTTGCGGCGCTTTTTCTTGCGATTCTTAGTTTTCTTCATCATGCGGTTCATGGCCATTTTGCCCATTTTCCCTTTGATGCCATTGCCAAACATTTGATCCATTCCAGCTGGCATAGATCCTTTACTCATTTGTTGCATCATTTTACGAGATTCCTTAAATTGTTTGATCATGCGATTTACTTCAACCACTGAGTTGCCAGAACCAGCCGCAATCCGACGACGACGACTAGGATTCAATAAGTCTGGATCTTCTCGTTCAGCAGGTGTCATCGAATAAACCATCGCTTTTTTACGTTCCACATCTTTCGGATCGACTTTAACGTTTTCAATACCTGGAACCTGACTCATCCCTGGAATCATTTTTAGGAGATCTTCAAGTGGTCCCATTCCCATTACTTGATCCAACTGTTCAATAAAGTCATTGAAGTCAAAAGAATTTTCCTTCATCTTACGAGCCAGCTCTTCAGCTTTTTGCTCATCGTAATCCTGCTGTGCCTTTTCAATTAGCGTCAGCATATCCCCCATGCCTAAAATTCGGCTGGACATCCGATCTGGATGGAATACTTCTAAATCAGTTAGTTTTTCTCCTGTACCAGTAAACTTAATTGGTGCTCCGGTAACTTGTCGAATGGACAACGCTGCACCACCACGGGTATCCCCATCAAGTTTAGTGATGATTACCCCAGTAATTCCTAGCTGGTCATTGAAGCTTTGGGCTACATTGACTGCATCTTGACCAGTCATGGCATCCACAACCAATAGAATTTCATTTGGTTGAGCGATTTCCTTGATCTGAGACAATTCCTCCATCAAGCCTTCATCAATGTGCAAACGACCAGCCGTATCAATCAGAACATAGTCATTCTTCTTCTCACGGGCAACTTCCATCCCTTGACGAACAATTTCTACTGGACTAACATCTGTTCCCATATCAAAGACAGGAACGTCTAATTGTTGACCTAATACCTTCAATTGATCAATCGCAGCTGGACGATAAACATCTCCTGCAATCATCATTGGACGAGCTTTTTCTGTTTTGATTAGGTGGTTGGCCAATTTACCAGCAAAGGTCGTTTTACCGGCCCCTTGCAAACCAACCATCATAATAACCGTAGGAATTTTGGGTGATTTTTCAATGCCAACTGTTTCAGAGCCTAAGGTTTTCGTCAGCTCTTCGTCAACAATTTTTACAATTTGTTGTGCAGGTGATAAGCTGTCAAGAACCTCTGTTCCTAATGCACGTTCTCGAACTTGCTTAGTAAAATGCTTCACCACTTGCAGGTTAACGTCGGCTTCCAACAAGGCCAATCGGATCTCCCGCATCATTTCAGTCACATCAGCTTCGGTAATTTTTCCCTTTTTACGTAATTTACTCATTGCCGCCTGAAGGCGTTCTGTTAAGCTTTCAAATGCCATGTTTGTCTATTCGTCCCTTTCCTATTCATCTAGATCTTGCAATTCTTTAATTGTTGAAGCAAGCGCCTCATCTTTTGGGTAGTGTTCTTTGACATAGTGCTCTAATTTTTCCAATTGTTCTTCTCGGACAATATAGTCGGAAACTAAATGCAGTTTACGTTCGTACTCTTCCAAAATTTTTTCGGTTCGCTTTATATTATCATAAACGGCTTGGCGACTCACATTATATTCTTCCGCAATTTCTCCCAATGAAAAATCGTCTGCATAATAAAGTTCCATATAGTTCATTTGTTTTTCAGTTAAGAGTGTCGCATAAAATTCAAACAATGCGTTCATACGATTCGTTTTTTCAATCTCCATGCGTTCCCTCCTCTGCTTGCCAATTCTCTTCAGAAAATACCGTAATTCCTTGATTGATGAAATAAGCGGTCGCTACTCCCACACCTGCTATTCGAGTACCTGAAAAGCTGCCATCATAAATTAGTTGGCTGCCGCAGGACGGGCTGCGTTCTTTTAAAATCAATTGGGTCACATCTAATTTTTTAAATTCCTGATAAGCGTTTATGGCTCCTTGTTTAAACAGCTCAGTCACATTTTCCCCAGTCTGATCCACAACAATTGCCTGTTCCTGCCAAACATCAAAACCATCCCCACCAACAATTTCAGCCGGAGTACGAGGAGTTGGCAGTCCACCTAAAACTTCTGGACAGACAATTACTGCTTTCTTTTGTTCTACTAATTGCTTCAGCGGATCGATCTGATTATGGTTGCCGTCATAGCGACAACAGACACCAGCTAAGCATGCACTGATCCCTATCATGTAACAATCTCCATTTCTTTGTAAAAAACAAGTGACAAAACTGCTTTCCCATTATACCATTTATTTATAGTTGGAAATAGTCCAACTATCTAGTTAATTACGAATAAAAGGAGAAGCTTATGAAGCGAGTGCTCGTTGTAGATGATGAACCATCAATTGTTACATTATTGACCTTTAATTTAGAAAAGGAAGGGTATGCTGTTACCTCAGCAGCAGACGGTAAAGAAGGGTACGAATTGGCCTTAAGCGATTCTTACGATTTTATTATTTTAGATGTCATGCTGCCCTCTATGGATGGGTTGGACATTGCAAAAAAACTTCGCCAGGAAAAGGTAGAGACCCCGATTCTTATGCTGACTGCAAAAGACGATGCCATTGATCGTATTCTGGGTTTGGAAATTGGTGCGGATGATTATCTGACTAAACCTTTTTCTCCTAGAGAAGTACTTGCAAGAATGAAAGCCATTTTCCGTCGGATTGAACCTCGCAAGGAGGAAACAGTGCATGAAATATTAACCACTGGAGAAATTGTGGCTGATTTGACTAACTATCAGGTTTCCGTTCGTGGCAAAGCAATTGAACTAACGCCAAAAGAATTTGAATTACTAGTCTATTTCATGAAACGCAAAGATCGAGTGATTGATCGTGACACATTATTAGATCGAATTTGGCATTATGATTTTTCTGTTCAAAGTCGAATCGTTGATGTCCATGTATCACATTTGCGGGAAAAAATCGAAATGGATCCGAAGCATCCAAAATATTTATTAACTGTTCGAGGATTTGGTTATAAGTTTCAGGTGCCTAATCAATGAGAAAGCCGAAATTCGATTACCTCTTGCTATTTATCGTCGTTGCCGGATTGTTTTTTGGAACATGGCGTTTAGCTGATTACTTCTATAACAAGGAGTTGATCAACCAGCAGGAAGAATTTCTTACTGACAACGGAAAATTACTTTTAAGCCAGCTTGATCTAAGCGATCTGGGAGCAAAAAATAATTTAGAAATTATGCAGCAATATGGAGAAGAATTGGATGAGCGGATTACTATCATGGACAATGAAGGCTCCGTTCTTTATGATTCCGTTTATCCTCATTTAGCAGGCAGCCGTGATAATCGGCCCGAAGTCAAAACTGTACTAAGTAGTAATACGGTTGGCACTTCGGTTCGTTATAGTGACACCTTAAAGGAAGAATTGCTATATACTGCGCAACCAATTCAGCAAGAGACACGATTAATCGGCGTGCTGCGTATTGCCAAAAGTACTGCAGCCTTTGCACAGCAAACGACGAATTTTAGAAGGTCTATGTTCGTTGTCCTGCTTTTATTCTATTTAGTATTATATGGGAGCATTGCTTATCTCATTTATCAGCGAAACCGTCCTTTAGAAACTGTACTACCCGTCTTGAAGAGGATGGTTGCCGAGCCTGAGAAAAGCAACTATGTCGTTCAGAATTCTAACAGCTGGCAAGAACTGTATGTAACAATTAATCAGCTAAGCGAGCAATTAAATCAGACCTATGCTGCCTTTATTGCCACAGAAGAGCAATTTAAAACACTCTTTCATGAATTAATGATTGGTGTCTTTATTATTGATGAACAAGGAAAATTTTTTATGATTAATCCTACTATGGAGGAAATTTTGCAGGTTGGTGCTGCTAATCAGCATTATTATTGGGAAGTCATTGAGGATCATAAGTTAATTCAATTGATTCAACAAATTATGTTAGAGAAAAACCAAGTTCATCAGGAAATCGGTTTGAAGCAGCCAGATAAGCGCGATTTGGATGTGCGTTTGCGTTATTTGGAAAATACTGCAACTGGCGATCAGGTAATGGGAACAGTCTATGACTTGACTCATGTTCGTCATTTAGAGAAAATTCAACGGGATTTTGTAGGTAATGTTTCTCATGAACTAAAGACGCCAGTCACATCCTTAATCGGCTTCACTGAAACCCTACTAGATGGTGCCAAGGAAGATCCAGCGTTAACAACTGAATTTTTGACAATAATGCAAAAGGACGCTTTACGATTACAGCGATTAATTCAAGATATTATCGAGCTTTCCAAGGACAGTGAACATATTCCTGAAGAGCTTCAAACAATTGAATTGTCTGATTTCATTCACCAACAAATTGAGATGTATCAGCATTTGTTGGATAAAAAGCAATTAGAGGTCAGAATTCATGGGCCCGAGAACAGTTTCTTCCTTACTCGGATAATTTTCTTCCAGCCAGTTATTAAAAATCTACTGGAAAATGCTATTCAGTATTCGCCCGAAAAAGGAACGATCACAATTAATTATCAAATGGATAATCAAAATTTGATTTTTTCAGTTACAGATGTTGGTATTGGTATTGCAAAAGACGATCAGGAAAGAATTTTTGAGCGCTTTTATCGGGTGGATCGTGCACGCAGTCGTCATTCTGGAGGCACTGGACTTGGTTTGGCGATTGTCCGTGAGTATAGCCAAATTTTAGGCGGTACTGTCACGGTAGAAAGCCATCCTCAGTTAGGTTCGACTTTCACTCTGACTCTGCCACTTCAATAACACAATTTTTGCACGACAAAAAGCATTCGTATCAAAAATTTTCCGATACGAATGCTTTTTTGTCTATTTTACGTTTCCTTCTGCATCTCGTTCAATTTTCATTGAAGTAATTGGTAGATAACCTAATTCCTTAACCGGACCTGATTGAACGTCTTCAGAAACCATGTATTCTAAGAATTTCGCTAATTCGCCCTTAGGTTCGCCATTCGTGTACATATGTTCATACGACCAGATTGGCCAGTCATTATTAGCAATAGTTTTCTCGTTTGCTTCCACACCATCCAATTTCAACGCCTGTAAGCTGTCATCCAAGTAAGAAAGTGCTAAATAACTGACCGCTCCAGGTGTATCCGCAACAATCTTCTTCACTGTTCCTGAAGAATCCTGCTCTTGTGATTGTACTGGTTCAGCACCATCCAAGCCCCATTTTTCAAAAGTTGCTCGTGTTCCGCTTCCGCTGGCACGATTCACTACTGCTATCTCTTGGTCTTTACCACCAACATCTTTCCAGTTAGTAATTTTACCAGTGAAAATATCAACCAGCTGTTCTTTGGTAATGTCCTTCACACCAACATCCTTATTAACAACTGGTGCAAAGCCAACAACTGCTACACGATGATCAACTAATTTTTCAGCATCAATTCCATCTTTCTCTTCCGCAAAGACATCGGAGTTACCAATCTCAACTGCGCCTCCTGATACTTGACTTAAACCAGTTCCGCTTCCACCACCTTGGACAGAAATTTGAACTGTAGGATTTTCTTGTGTAAAGCTTTCTTGGGCTGCATCCACTAAAGGCTGCAAAGCAGTAGAACCAACTGCTGTAATTTTTGCACCATCTGAAGCACTTGAACCACTTTCTGATGATTCATTAGTATTTCCGCCTGAACCGCAGCCGGCTAATAAAATGCTGGATACAAATAATGCTGCTAATAATTTTTTCATTTCACACGCTCCTTTGTTTTTGGTACATTTCGACTTTAACAAGTGAACGTTAAGGCAAGATGGAGTTCGTGTAAATGAATTGTTAAGGACTGTAAATTTTTAGTAAAGCAGATGAATTTCTGTTTCCCAACTTTTGACGAAAAACTTCAGCGGCATAAAGAAATTGTTGACTATTCCTTATCACAGCAACGAGCAAATCAATTAAAACTCTTCTCAAGATCCTAAAGCCTTTTTGACTGCTCAATTAATAGAAATTCCTGATTTGCCTCATTTGGAATAAGCTTGGTTGGACGACAAAAAGATTTCGTTGACTTTTTCTACCATCGCTGGTATTTATACCTACTTACATATAATAGAAAAAGAGACTTCCGTAGCAAACTCCTACTACAGAAGCCTCTTTCTTAGAAAGATGAATTGGGTTCTTTTAGAAAGGACAACTCTTCTTGCGTCGAAGGACGATTCAGCACAGCATTTCGATGAGGATAACGGCCAAAGCGTTCAATAATATCACGATGACGTTTTTCAAAATCTAAACTATTTTCCATTCCCGTTTCTGAGAATAATATCATCGCTTGGTCATGAATGGCTAGTGACTCTGAATGCATAAAAGGCATATAAACAAACGAGCGCTCTTCAATAGTCAACTCTATTAGTTCCTCTTTAACGATTGCTTCTTGTGCTAATACTAGAGCCATGCCATCGTAAGCAAAAGCTCGGGGATCCTCACGGAACAAGTTTCGTGAAAATTGATCTAAAACCAGAATTTCAGCTAATCTTCCTTGAATAGTTTCGCGCCAGAATGCCTTCTCACCTTGCGATACCTGTCTATGCAAGAGTGCAAAACGTTCACAAATCTTTTGATCAAAGCTTTCATCTTTAGCAAACCATTGCTTCGGCATTGACTCTGTAAACCAAAAATCTAATACTGCTTGACTTTCCAATAGTGTCGTCCCCTTTATTTAAGTGAAAAAAGAAGCAGGGAAACCCTGCTTCTACTTACCTTCTACATAAGCCCTTAATCGCTTCGTCGCTTCTTCTAAGTCTTCTAAAGAAGCAGCATAGCTAAGACGAATATATCCCTCACCTTCTTCGCCAAAGGCAATACCAGGAATAACCGCTAGCTGGTTCTTTTCTGCCAAATCTAAACAGAAGGCCATTGAATCTGTGCCAAATTGTTCCGGAATTTTAGCAAAAAGATAGAAAGCTCCCGATGGACGAGCAACTTGAAAGCCCAGATCCGTCATTTCTTTGTATAAGTAATCCCGACGCTTGCGATATTCTTCCCGCATCACTTCTCCGTCAGACATTCCTTGAATCAAGGCGCGTACTGCAGCCTTTTGAGAAATAGTAGAGGCTGCAGTTACTAGATATTGATGAACTTTGATAATCTGTGCCGTTAAACTTTCCGGAGCAAAGATAAATCCAATTCTCCAGCCAGTCATCGCATGTGATTTTGATAAACCGTTGATTAAAATGGTTTGTTCTCTTAAGTATTTGGCAAAGGATATATGTTTCATCTCATAATTTAATTCACTGTATATTTCATCACTAATAACAAACACATCATATTTAGCCAAAGTGTCAGCCAATGCTTCAACTTCTGTTTCATTATAAGCTACACCTGTAGGATTTGATGGGGAAGTAATGATAATTGCCTTAACAGCATCACCATGCTCCTCCATTGCTTGGTCCACTTGTTCTGGTGTTAATACAAAATCACTGTCCCGTGTGTCAATATATACTGGCTCAGCGTCTGCTAACAGAATTAAAGGCTCGTAGCCAGGATAAGTAGGCGCCGGCAATAGAACCTTGTCTCCAGGTTCTAAAATCGCTAATAGACTCGCTGAAATGGCTTCAGTGGCTCCTACTGTGACTAAAACCTCAGTTTGACTGTTGTAAGCTACATCGTATTTTTGAGCAACAAACTGACTAGCCGCATCACGAACATCTAGTAAACCAGACATACCTGTATAGTGACTATAATTTTCTTTAATAGCTTCTTCACCCGCGGTCTTTATATGCTCAGGTGTATTGAAATCCGGTTCTCCCAAAGTCAATTTCAGCACATTTGGAATACCAGAAACCTGCTCGTCAAATTGACGTATCAAAGAGACCGCAATCTTGTATACATTTGGATTAAATCGTTTGTCTAATTTGTTCATACTACCCCTCCATTTCTAATCATATTATCATAATAAGAAATTTAGTAAAGTCCTATACTGATTTATTTCTTAGACAAATATTGAACGTAAAGTATAAAACCACCGAAATTACTAAAGAAAACAACGCTATCATATAACTTGGTTCAATCGATAAAAGCAGTGCTTTTAAGTAAAAATCAACATCACTCATTCCGGATTGAGCGAGACCAGTTGGTCCGATTATTATACGCGGCAACATAAAAAAAATTGTTGAAAACATAATTTGAAGTCCAATGATAACTACTTGAAGAACATCATTCTTTTGGAAAAATTCTGAAACCAACATCGCGGCCAGTAATAAAAAATAGAAAACAGCTAATGTTCCAAAATTTTTAGCTACAAGAATACCCGTTCCATCTATTGGTCGAAAGATTTCAACATCTTGAACAATCGAGCTGAACCACTGAAACGGAGACACGACTAACGGAACTAACCAAAATAATAAATAGAGACGCGATAAGTTCTTTTTCATTGTGGCATACTTCCTTCTAATTCATGGAATTGTGGTACTGTTTGAATTTTCTCACAAACTGCTTACGTTTTCTTGATAACTAGCTAAATTATTTTTCATTATAGTACAAAAAAGAAGAAATAGCATTGAAATAACGCTGAAAAAAACATAAAATAACCAAACATACTATAAAAGGAGCTACTCTATGAACAATTGCTACATACAAAAAATTCCTTTCCTTTATTTACTGCTTCCTTACGTCCACCTATCACTAATTGTTGATTATTACTTGGATTCTCTGACTGGAATTATCGTATCAGTTATGATAACTGCTTTCTTGGGATTTTATTCCATAAATACTAGGCAGCTTCCAGTTTTAGTTATCTCAAATCTTTTAAATTTTGTCATCTCTTTTGTACTGACTAGAGTAAAAGGACTGTTTCAAACACCACACACCCTCCACTCGCCTTACTTAACTATTACCTTGCTCTTATTTCTTTTCTTATTAGCACAAGGTATTGGAATTTTTTGGGGAAGTTTCTTCTTTAAGAAATAGTTAGCCTCAATGAATTAAGTCTCATGCTGCCTTTCATTATTGATTCAAAAAAGAACCTCCCTGAGAGCAGGAAGGTTCTTTAAGCATTGATAATTCAATACTTTTGGTTTTTGTCTTATTCTCCAGCGTTTGCGTCTTTGAGACCGTATTTCTTGTTGAAACGGTCGACACGTCCATCTGCTTGAGTAAATTTTTGACGTCCAGTGTAGAATGGATGAGAGTCAGAAGTAACTTCGACACGGATTACTGGATATGTGTTTCCATCTTCCCACTCAACTGTTTCTTGAGAGTTCTTAGTAGAACCTGACAAGAATTTGAAACCAGTTGTTGAATCCATAAATACTACTGGATGGTAATTTGGATGAATTTCTTGTTTCATAGTTTTTTTCGCTCCTTTGCCCTGAAACATTTGCTGAATCAGAGTTTGTTTGCAATAAGCAACAGATATATACTATCATGAAAGATTCATGAATGCAATTATCTTTTTAGATTTTTTCGCGGTGTCCGATTACCAAATGACACATCTTTGAAAGCATCGAAAAAGGCTTGGTTGTTTTTGGATTTTTTCAAGAAGGTAATAAACTGATTAGTGTATTCCAGAGAGTCTCCCACCATGTTCTTACGTATTTTCCAAATTTCTTCCAATTTTTCAGGTGCCATTAGTAATTCTTCTTTTCGTGTTCCTGATTTCTTGATGTCAATAGCCGGGAAGACGCGACGTTCAGACAGTTCCCGAGAAAGCTGAAGCTCTAGATTACCTGTTCCTTTGAACTCTTCGTAAATTACATCGTCCATACGACTACCTGTATCGACTAAGGCAGTTGCTAAAATCGTCAGACTTCCACCTTCTTCAATATTTCGAGCTGCACCAAAAAATTTCTTCGGTTTATACAAAGCGGCAGGATCAATACCACCACTTAACGTACGTCCGCTTGGTGGAACCACCAAATTGTAGGCACGTGCTAAGCGGGTGATACTATCCATCAAAATAACTACATCGCGTTTATCTTCCACTAGTCGCATCGCGCGTTCTAAAACAAGTTCAGACACTCTAGTATGATTTTGTGGTTGTTGATCAAATGTTGAATACACAACATCCCCTTTAACACTACGTTCAAGATCTGTTACTTCCTCTGGTCTTTCATCAACCAAAAGAACGATTAATTCTACATCAGGGTAATTATCAGTAATTCCGTTGGCAATTTCTTTAATAATGGAAGTTTTACCGGCCTTCGGAGGTGCAACAATCAATCCACGTTGGCCAAAACCGACAGGAGAAAAAATGTCGATCATTCGTGTTGAGAGACGTCCTGGAGTAGTTTCTAAGGTTATTTGTCTATCAGGATATAAAGCTGTTAGCGCTGGAAAATGCGGGCGTTCCTTGGCCTCTTCTGGATCTTTACCATTAACGCTTTCCACATGCATTAGTCCATAATAACGTTCAGACTCTTTAGGTGGTCGTGCCTTACCAGCAACTTTGTCCCCATTACGTAAACCGAAGCGACGAATCTGAGAGGATGAAATATAAATGTCCTCAGCACTTGAACCGTAGTTAATCGGACGTAAGAAGCCATAACCATCTTGACCGACAATGTCCAAGACCCCTTCCATAATAAAGAAGCCTTGCTTTTCTGCCTGCGCACGGATTACCGCTAGCGCCAATTCCTTTTTGTTCATTTGGCTGTAGTAAGGAATCTTGAAGCCTCGCGCATAAGTGTAAATTTCCTTAAGCGTTTTGTTTTCAAGCTCAGCCATTGTTAAGTAATCGCTCATTATTTTTCCTCTTCCTCAATCATTTCAATCGTAGCTCCAAGTGAAGTTAACTTATCAATAATATGATCATAACCACGCAAAATATATTCAACGTTATAAATAGTAGTGGTTCCTTCTGCCATTAATCCAGCAATCACTAAACAAGCCCCAGCCCGCAAATCCGAAGCAACCACTTCTGCACCATGTAATTTGCTAGGTCCGTTTAGGACAATCATATTTCCTTCGACAGTCGCGTCTGCGCCCATTCTAACAAGCTCCGGAATATGATTGATCCGTTTTGAATAAATTGTATCAATTATTTCAGCAGTACCTCCAGTTGTTAATAGCAAAGGAGTAATTGGCTGCTGTAAATCAGTCGCAAAACCTGGATATGGTGATGTAGTAATATCAACGGCTCTTAAACCTTCTGATGGAAGTACATCAATACTGTCTTCAGAAATATTCATCTTAACACCCATCTCTTCTAGTTTAGCAATAAAGCTCTCAATATGCTCATAAATGACATTATTGATTTTTATGCCTTGTCCCAAAGATGCTGCCAATGACAAATAAGTTCCAGCTTCAATCCGGTCAGGAATAATCGAATGAATACAGCCATGTAATTCATCGACTCCCTCGATTCGAATTTCATCTGTACCAGCTCCACGAATCTTCGCACCCATGTTGTTCAGTAAAGTAGCGACATCAATAATTTCAGGTTCACGCGCTGCATTTTCAATAATCGTTCTACCTTTGGCTTTTACTGCTGCCAACATAACGTTTATTGTAGCACCTATGGATACTACATCCATAAAGATACGATCGCCTTTCATTCCTTCTTCATCCGTACGCAAATAAATTACTCCATGCTCATTGGAAACATCTGCACCTAAACTCTCAAAACCTTTTATGTGCAAATCAATTGGACGAGGGCCTAAAAAACAGCCGCCGGGCAAACCAACGACAGCCTCACCAAATTTACCTAATAATGCACCCATAAAATAGTATGAGGCGCGCAAAGAATTGATCTTTCCGCTAGGCATTGGAATTGATACGATCTTGCTTGGATCAATTTCCATTCGATTGTCTTCAAATTTTACTGTTGCACCCATGATTTCCAAAATCTCAATCAGTGAATGCACGTCTTGAATGTCTGGTACACCTTCCAACACGACAGGAGAATCCGCCATGATTGCTGCTGGAATTAAAGCAACGGCACTATTTTTTGCCCCGCTGATTGTTACTTCGCCTTTTAATGGCTTTCCGCCATGAATTACAATTTTTTTCATCTATATTCACCTATTAAGTTATTTACATTTTACATGTAGACCATCTTTCATTTTAGCACATAATAGTTAAGTAAAAAAGATAGTACTCATAAATTAACGGATGAATTACTAAAGGATTTATAAATAGTAGTATTATTCTCCGAAACAAACAGGTATTTTCCTTCATACGAAAGAGAACTTTAACTCATTTCTGTTAAAGTATGTCACAAAAAGATATTTTAACAGATCTTATGCTTTTAGAGTAAAAGAAAAACCTCAGATAAAATATCCGAGGTTTAATACTTAAGCAAAATTAAGCTTTGTTTGCAGAACCGAACCAGTCAATGTGTTCTTCAGCATCTTTAACGATTGCTGCAACACCTGGTGCCAATAATTTACGAGGGTCGAATCCTTTTCCTTCTTTATCTTTGCCAGCTTCGATATATTCACGAGTTGCTTTAGCAAATGATAATTGGAATTCAGTGTTAACATTCACTTTAGAAACACCCATTGAGATAGCTTTTTGGATTTGTTCTTGAGGAATACCAGAACCACCATGTAATACTAATGGTACATCAGAACCTACAGCATCAGCAATTGCTTGTAAATGATCGAATGCTAGGCCTTTCCAGTTTTCAGGGTATACACCGTGAATATTACCGATACCACATGCTAGGTAGTCGATACCAGTTCCAACCATTTGTACACATTCGTCAATGTCAGCTAATTCACCAGCACCGATGATTCCGTCTTCTTCTCCACCAATTGAACCAACTTCACATTCAACTGAAACACCTTTAGCATGAGCTTTTGCTACAACGTCTTTAGCCAATTTCAAGTTTTCTTCGAATGGCAAATGAGAACCATCGAACATAACTGAAGTGTAACCAACTTCAATACATTCTAAAGCAGCTTCGTAAGAACCGTGGTCTAAGTGAATTGCAACTGGAACAGTGATATTCATAGACTCTACTAAATCGCAAACAATATCTTTTGCAATTTTATAACCGCCCATGTATTTAGCAGCGCCCATTGAAGTTTGGATAAGAACGGGTGCTTTTTTAGCTTCAGCCGCGCGCAAGATTGCTTGCGTCCATTCTAAATTGTTTGTGTTGAATCCACCGACTGCGTATCCGCCTTCACGTGCAGCTTTTAAAAATTCAGCTCCTGATACTACTGGCATAAAAAATTCCTCCTAAGTAATCTTTTTGGCTAAGACATCGTCTTAACTAACGATCTAATTCTAACAAAGATTGCCCCATATTGCTACTACAATCCTTTCTTAAAAGCCTTTACATTCGATAAAACTTACGTCTTGGCACTTTTTTTAGTAAAAAAGACTGAAACAGCCCTAGCTATTTCAGTCAGATACTTACTTTTCTTCTTTGTTTTTTAATGAAGCCCCAACAAAGGCTTTAATTAATGGTTGCGGACGATTAGGACGAGAAATTAATTCTGGATGGAATTGACATCCTACAAAGAATTTTTTCTCTGGTAATTCTACGATTTCTACCAAACGATTGTCCGGGGATACCCCAGAGAATACCATTCCTTGATCTTCAAACAATTCACGGTAGCCGTTGTTGAATTCATAACGATGACGATGACGTTCTTGGATTACCTCAGTATTGTTATAAGCTTCTGCTGTTTTTGTACCCTTTTTCAATTTACATGGGTACAAGCCTAAACGCAAGGTTCCGCCCAAATTCTCTACGTTTTCTTGATCCGCCATCAAGTCAATAATATTATTGGGTGTATCAGGAGCTGTCTCAGCTGAGTTAGCATCCTGTAAATCCACTACGTTACGTGCAAACTCTACACAAGCCATTTGCATACCTAAGCATATACCCAAAAATGGGATATCATTTTCACGAGCATAGCGAATCGCTTCAATTTTCCCTTCAATTCCACGATCACCAAAACCACCAGGAACTAAAATTCCGTCTGCATCGCTTAGCTCTTCTGCTACATTTTCTTTTGACAATTCTTGCGATTTTACCCATTTAATTTCAATGTCAGAATCAAAAGAAAAACCAGAATGTTTCAATGCTTCAACTACCGAGATGTAGGCATCTGGCAGCTCAACATATTTGCCAACTAAAGCAATCTTAGTTTTCTTCTTAAGGTTAAGCACTTTTTCTTCTAATGAACGCCATTCTGACATGTCAGCTTCAGGGGCTTCTAATTTCAAATGATCCAATACGAATTGATCCATTCCTTGTGCTTGCAATGCCAAAGGAATGGAGTATAGAGTTTCGACATCACGAGACTCGATAACTGCTTCAGGTGCAACATCACAGAACTGAGCTAGTTTGTTTTTAGTTCCTTGAGAAACCGGCAGTTCAGTCCGGACAACTAAAATATTTGGTTGAATACCCAGTCCACGCAATTCCTTTACACTATGCTGCGTTGGCTTAGTTTTCATTTCACCAGCAGCCTTCAAGTAAGGAATCAGCGTAGTGTGGATATACATAACATTATCAGAACCAACATCTGCCTTCATTTGACGCAAAGCCTCTAAGAATGGTAGTGACTCGATATCCCCAACTGTTCCACCAACCTCAGTAATGATAATATCTGAATCAGTCATTTTTGCGGCTCTCATAATTTTAGATTTAATTTCGTTAGTAATATGAGGAATTACTTGGACTGTCGCCCCCAAGTATTCTCCTTTTCTTTCTTTACGAATAACCTCTGAATAGATTTTTCCTGTTGTCACATTGGAGTATTGATTCAAATTGATATCAATGAATCGTTCATAGTGTCCTAAATCTAAATCAGTTTCCGCACCATCATCTGTTACGAATACCTCTCCATGTTGATACGGACTCATCGTAC
The DNA here is from genome assembly GCF_050499065.1 of Enterococcus sp. AZ071. Taxonomy (NCBI): domain Bacteria; kingdom Bacillati; phylum Bacillota; class Bacilli; order Lactobacillales; family Enterococcaceae; genus Enterococcus; species Enterococcus sp. AZ071. The sequence goes on along the minus strand of NZ_JBIPAS010000001.1, from coordinate 472,445 downwards.
CTGGATCTACGTTGATATAAGGATCAAATTTTTGAATCGTTACCTTTAATCCACGATTTTTCAATAAGCGTCCCAGTGAAGCTGCCACGATCCCTTTTCCAATAGAAGACACAACGCCGCCAGTTACAAAAATATACTTTGTCATAAATGAAAAAACTCCTTCATTATAGTTTGCAGGAAAAGCCTAGAAAATAAAGAAAAGCTCCCTATCCATATGAATAGGGAGCGGAATTTCACTAAACTTCTGACCCTTTTAAAAGGGTGCCCAAGCAGTATAATACCCACTATAGATCGAAAAGTCAACACCTTAAAATGCCTAATAAAGAATTTCTTATTTAAACAAGCGATTCCAAAAGCTTGATTTCTCTTTTGGTTTTTCCTCTTTGGCAGTCTCGTGCAATTTTGGGTATTTCTTTTCAACATCAATAACTGGTATATCGACTGCATAGTCTGCCACTACTAGCAGACCTATTTTTGAGTCATCATCTGCTATTGCATCACTTACAACTGTAAAATCAATTTTCTCTTTCACAGCAATAGTTATGTACCGTTGCTGAAGTACAGTAGATACTGCTCCATTAATCAATATCCGTGCTGAAGGTTCCTTTTTGATTTCCATCAACAAACCTGCTTCATTCCCTTTGTCCTGCATTTCCCCAATTGTCATGCTCAATAAGCAACGTTCTCTAAAGGTCCCTAAATATTCTTTTTGTTCATCAGGATTAATTTTTGGGGTTCCATATCGTCCAGTATCCAAATGCTTCTGCAAATTATCCTCTGCCATCTTTTCACTTCCTCAAAATATGCTATTTATACTAAGTATATCAAAAAATTCTCTTCAATAGAAAAATGCTAACTGTTAAAGTAATAGACAAATTCGGATTGCCTAATCCAAGAGTATGTTAACTGGACTTAATCCACTTGTAATAAGGATGGGGTCTTTTTTACTTCATAGAAAAATTTGGAGTAAAAAGCCTGCATGCTATTTTAACCATGTACTTTGTTACCGACTATGCCCGACAGAAAATATTATCTAAATATTTAACGAGTAGAAAAAGGTTTTATCGGTATCACTTCAAAATCGGTCGAATCCACTTTTTAGGTAAACAGCGATTTTATGGCTTCTAACAACAGTTTTTTAATAGTTATAGAGATCCTTCATCTTTGAATTTAGAAATAGGAGGGATAAACAGGGGCAATAAAAGTAGTTAATTGGCATTTTGCTAAACCATTTCTCTTAGGTATATTATATTTTCTTCAATTATTTTTCCTTACTTTGCTTTTTTTATCTTTTATTTTCTTACCAATTGCATTTCAGTCCACTGATTTTCTTCTCAGAACTTTACAAACTTATTTATCTTGCGCTTTTCTTGCTCATTTATATTTTCTTTATCTATTTGACGACAGATTAAAGATTTTTTGCAATGACCTTAACCAATAAATTCGATGGTCTTCGCTATGTCTTATATCCCAATAGTTCCCATTAATTGTGATCACTCTGCCTGTCTGTAGAATCTAAGTTATCTAATTTTAATCTTTTATAGTAAAAGACCGAAGTCTTATAAGCGACTTCGGTCTTGCTTTTATTATTCTCCTAAAAACATTTTCTTAGGCATTTGTAAGTTAGCAGAAGTGTATGCACACATAAAGGCTGTTCCATTAGGATATTCTTCCGGTACCATTGATTCAAAGATATTCTTTAATGGTGTGTATTGATCTTCCCAAGTTTTCACTTGAATATCTCCTGCTTTGTCAATTAATTCCTGCTTTGTCACAGGAAAACGTACATCAAGTTGATTGAAAGCTTTTACAAAATAATGCATTCCGATATTTGGAAATCCCATTTTTTTACCCCCTTATTTGTCTTCTAAATAGCTGTACATGGTTGAATCACTGCCTGTTCCGTAAGTATCTGGAGAAGCCGCTCCTCGATGATTTCTCAACCATAGCAAGTCACCCATTAACGCCTGCTTTTGAATAGCATCGCATAAGCCTGGATACAAATCGGCTTTAAAGATATATGGAATGCCGACTGGTGCTTGAGCAATAATATCTCCTTCAGGGTTTACCACCATGCTACGACCAAATAAGGAATAACACTCGTCCATCTCGGAAGTATTAGCTGCTACTACATATACCTTATTAAAGTAAGCTCCTGCCCGATTGGTAATTTCATACTGATTCTCAAAAGGTGTCATATAAGTGGTTAGGCGCAAAACAACGTTTGCTCCTTTTGACGCTGCCTCTCGCCAGTTATCTTGATAATCGCCATCTGAGCATATAATCGAAGCAATTCGTGAACCCTTTGGCCCTTCAAAGACGCGAATTTCATCTCCTGGGCTAGAAGGTTCAACGGGATTCCAAGGTGTTACTTTACGATAAATATCAACAATTTCCCCTTTATCATTGATAGTAATCGCACAGTTTTTATAAAAGTTGCCGTCTTGCTCATCAACGCAGGCACCTACTGCCAGCCAAATTTGATATTCTTTGCAGACAGCTTTTAATTTTGCTAATTCTGGACCATCCAAGGTAACACAGCATAACGAGGCGTGCGGGCCCACACCATTCAAGGATGCCTCAGGAGTTACGATCATGTCAATCCCAGGGAATCCAGTAATCGCCCGATCAATCCATTCAATGATCTTATCTACATTCTGCATAACTTCTTCACGAGTTTTAGGTACCACCGCAAGTTTCATTTGAAAAAGTGCTACGCTTAGACATTCTGTTTCAATTTTTCCGTTAATTGGGAAACAATTTCCTACATTCATTGATTGTCCTCCTTTTATACTACAAGTTCTTTTGATGTCACAATTGTTTGCAATAGGCGCTTTGGAGATAAGTGGGTAAAAAACTGAAATTCATGAATCAAATGTGCTTGATCATAGTAACCTAATTGGTGAGCTACCTTTGCTAAAGTCAACTCATTGTCCGCATATATCGACTTAATTGCATTCTGAAATCGAATAATTCGACTATATAATTTGGGCGTAATCCCAATTTCTTTTCTGAATAGTCGTTGCGTATATCGTTGAGAATATCCTGTTTCTCGACAAATCTTTTCCATCGAAAAGGCTGTTGTTTCTGTGCATAATAAAACAGATAAATACTCCGCCAGTACTGAACGTTGATTCTCATCTAAAAAAAGATCGCGATGGCGAGCCAACAACAGTTTTTTCCTCTCATGAACCGTCTGAGTATCGTAAAGTTTCGTAAATAAGCTTTCTGTATGTGCAAACTGTTCACTAATTGGATAGATTTGATCTATCAAATAGCTTTGATCATTACCAAAGCATCGCAAACCAACATTTGTATAAGGTTTTATTCCAAAGTAGCAAGTATCTGTTTCAAAGGTTAACTTGCAGGTCTGTGTCGCTATCCCCATAAAATATCCTTTTACCTCTTTGCGATCTACCGAGAATAATAAGTTTACACAGGCATCTGGCAAATAAACCGTTTCCATTCTTTCTTTTACTTGAAAAGTATAGAATAACGCTTCTGTCTTCAGATGTTCTCTTGACCAAACAACAATCTCTTCGTGATAATCTTGCAAACGTTCATCATGAGGGAACAGTTGAAAAGGTGTCGCTTCAATCATTTTATTCTTCGTTTCCAATACTCTCATACTGTTCACCTCATAGTTTCTAATCAGATGCAGTTGGACAAGAATCCTTCGTCAAATAAATTGCCGTTTTTAACGCCAAAGGAAAACTTAGGAAAAGAGTGATGTAGCCTAAAACCAACAATACAGGATAATTGGTAAACCAAATTTGAAGAAGCATAGGATGGGGACCTACACCTACATAGGTACTTAAAAAGCTAATTGGTGTCACCATACAAAAAGCTAAAACTATAGTAGAAACTAGATGCTGAGAAAAATTTCTATTTTTTAATCCGATTTTCGCGGCTAGAGCATCACCCCAAGCTTTTCCTGGAATCAAATCTCCAATTACATAACTGACAAAGAAGCTGCTGACAAATCCGTGAAAAATTAACTCTGGCGTAAAAGCCTTATTTACATATTGGATATACAATCCTAGCACCAAGCATACTGCGACACCTACAAATATGTTAATGATTGTCCCAAATCGTTCCATCCTGATCATAGTTAGCCCTCCTAACTATTGAATGACAGTAAATAATTTAGAAATAATCCACCATCTAGTGCCGTCATCAATCAAATGAAAATGATCTTCTAATTTTAAAGAGCCGCGGAAACCACTTTCTCGAATGGTTACGTCTGCTATGTTTCCAACAATTACTTTGGAAACAACTTCTGCCTCGTATGGGTCTCCATTGCTTTCCATCGATGCCTGCGAACCAATATCTTCAATAAACGGCTGCGGATCACCAATTAATAATTGATCTCCTAAATAGCCAGTCATTCGTGCCTTTTCATGGAAAACTGATTGGAGTAATTCCGTGTCACCTGTAAAGGTTCCTTTGATATATGCATTTACCACTTTATCAACAGTGTTCATTCCATATCCTCCTTTATTTTCGCTTCGAAAAGTACATGCGCATGTCTTTCTTGTAATTAAATCTAACACATATTTTTAGTAATGAATTGTAAAAAATGTACCAACTTTACTTATCCCTATCATACCTTATTTCAAAGAATATTCTTGTCATTTTTATTAAACTATTTAAAGAGACTTATTTGGTTAACCTTCACTCACTATACTTTTGAACAATCTAGTTATTTATAAAACACCTAGAAACCGCTTACCTATTTTTCGGTGAAAATTATTCTGTAATATAAGCTTCACAAAGCAGAAACCTTAGATGTTACATTTTTTAACACGCAGCATCTGACTTATTGACTTTATGCAGAGTCACTCGGCTCGTTTAACAAAGAGAATGCAAAAAGACCTGCATGTCCAAATATGAACAACATGCAGGTCTCCATTCAACCTAATACCAATAAAAATTATTTACCGATAAATGGGTTATTTTTTAAGTTGTAGAAAGATTTGATTCCTTGGTATTCAGCGATATCGCCTAATTGGTCTTCAATACGTAGTAATTGGTTGTATTTTGCAATACGGTCAGTACGTGAAAGAGAACCAGTTTTGATTTGACCAGCATTAGTTGCAACTGCAATGTCAGAAATTGTTGAGTCTTCTGTTTCACCAGAACGGTGAGAGACAACCGCAGTATAGCTAGCTTTTTTAGCCATTTCAATTGCATCGAAAGTTTCTGTCAAAGTACCGATTTGATTAACTTTGATTAGGATTGAGTTAGATACACCTTTTTCGATACCTTCAGCTAATTTTTCAGTGTTTGTAACGAATAAATCGTCACCAACTAATTGAACTTTATCGCCTAAAGCATCAGTTAATTTCTTAGTACCTTCCCAGTCGTTTTCATCTAAACCGTCTTCGATTGAGATGATTGGGTATTTAGCAACTAATTCTTCATAGAATGCAATCATTTCATCAGTAGTTTTTTCGCCTTCGCCTGAGTCAGCTAAAACATAAACACCTTTTTCTTTATCAAAGAATTCTGAAGAAGCAGCATCCATAGCAAGAACGATATCTTTACCAGGTACATAGCCAGCTTTTTCAATAGCTTCAATAATTACTTCAAAACCTTCTTCGTTAGAACCAAGGTTAGGAGCAAATCCACCTTCGTCACCAACTGAAGTTGCCAAGCCTTTAGCTTTCAAAATAGAAGCCAATGCGTGGAATACTTCTGCACCGTAACGTAGAGCTTCTTTAAATGTAGGAGCTCCAACAGGCATGATCATGAATTCTTGGAAATCAATAGAGTTATCAGCATGTGATCCGCCATTGATGATATTCATCATAGGAGTAGGCAAAACTTTTGTATTGAATCCGCCAAGGTAGTTGTACAATGGGATTTCTAGGTAGTCAGCGGCAGCACGTGCAGCTGCAATAGAAACACCAAGAATCGCGTTCGCACCCAATTTACCTTTGTTAGGAGTGCCGTCTAATTCGATCATTGCATGGTCGATAGCTGCTTGGTCGCGTACATCATAGCCAATGATTGCTTCAGCAATAATGTTATTCACATTATCAACAGCTTTAGTAACACCTTTACCTAAGTAGCGAGATTTGTCGCCATCACGTAATTCAACTGCTTCATATTCACCAGTTGAAGCACCTGAAGGAACCATTCCACGGCCAAAAGCACCGCTTTCTGTGTAAACTTCTACTTCGATTGTTGGGTTACCACGAGAGTCTAAGACTTCGCGTGCGTAAACATCTGAAATAATTGACATGTTTTGTCTCTCCTTTAAGTTTGTTTTATTAATAGGGTATAAAACCCTCATAACCAATATTAGTAAAAAACGATTGTAGTTGCAATTAAAAGTGCCTTAATTGACGAAATTATTTTGCACCTTCAAGTAAAGCTAAGAAAGAATCAGCTTGTAAGCTAGCTCCGCCAACTAAAGCTCCATCAACATTTTCTTTAGCCATGTATTCAGCAATATTTTCAGGTTTTACAGAACCGCCGTATTGGATACGTACAGCTTCTGAAACTTCCTTACCAAAAATGCCTGCAACAGTTGAGCGAACAACTCCGCAAATTTCATCAGCAATTTGTGCATCAGCAGATTTACCAGTACCGATTGCCCAGATTGGTTCGTAAGCAATAACCATGCTTGATACTTGTTCAGCTGTTAAACCGTCCAAGCCAGCTTTGATTTGTCCTTCAATCCATTCAGCTGTTTTGCTTGCTTCATAAGTTTCCAAAGATTCACCACAGCAAAGAATTGGTGTCATACCATTAGCAAAAATAGCTTTTGCTTTTTTGTTGATTTCTTCATCTGTTTCATGGAAGTATTCACGACGCTCCGAATGGCCGATAATCACATATTCCACACCAAGATCAGCTAATGCAGCAGGTGAAGTTTCACCAGTGAATGCACCAGCATTTTCCCAGTAGCAGTTTTGTGCTGAGATTTTCAATTCAGTCCCTTTAGCAGCTTCAACTAATTCTTGCAGGAACAAAGCAGGTGATCCGATTACTGAATCTACTTGATCGTTTGCAGGAATTTTGTTTTTTACTGCTTCAGCAAAATCTTTAGCTTCAGAGGCAGTTAGATTCATTTTCCAGTTTCCAGCGATGATTGGTTTACGCATGTATTGCACTCCCTTTTCATTTTTAAATACTAATGTTATGTAAAGAATCTAGGGCAAAGCCCCAGTTCATTACATAACTAATTATTTGTCGTTGATTGCAGCAAGCCCAGGTAATTCCTTACCTTCTAATAATTCAAGACTTGCACCGCCACCAGTTGAGATGTGCGTGAACTTGTCAGCAAAACCTAATTGTTCAGCTGCAGCTGCAGAGTCTCCACCACCGATGATAGTAGTTGCATCTTCTAAATTAGCAATCGCTTCGCAAACACCGATAGTTCCGCGTGCAAAGTTGCTCATTTCGAATACGCCCATAGGTCCGTTCCATACAACTGTTTTAGCACCTTTTAACGTTTCAGCGAATAAAGCAATTGATTCAGGTCCAATGTCAAGACCCATTTGTCCTACTGGAACATCACCAGCATGTTCTTCAGTTGGTACATCATTAGAGAATTCAGCGGCTGTAATTGAGTCTACTGGTAAAACTAATTTGTCACCAGCTGCTTCAATTAATTCTTTCGCCAATTCAACTTTATCTGCTTCAACTAAAGAGTTACCAATTTCCATACCTTTAGCTTTATAGAACGTATAAGTCATTCCGCCGCCGATCAAGATTTTGTCAGCTTTAGGAATTAGATTTTTGATTACGCCAATTTTATCAGAAACTTTTGCTCCACCTAAAATTGCGATCATTGGACGTTTTGGTTCTTCGACCGCTTCGCCGATGAATTTAATTTCTTTTTCCATTAAGAAGCCAGCAACTGTAGGAATGCCAGTTGAAGCAATCCCAACGTTTGAAGCGTGGGCACGGTGAGCAGTACCAAATGCATCATTTACAAATACGTCGCCTAGAGAAGCCCAATATTTACCAAGTTCAGCATCATTGCCGCTTTCTTTTTTACCATCAATGTCTTCAAAACGAGTATTTTCGAAAACAACAACGTCGCCGTCTTTCATGTTGTTGATCGCAGCTTCCAAATCAGCGCCACGAGTTTCAGGTACAAAAGTTACTTCTTTACCCAAAAGTTCGCCTAAGCGTTTAGCAACTGGTGCTAAAGATTTGCCAGCTTTGTCTTCTTCCGTTTTCACACGTCCTAGGTGAGAGAACAAAATTGCTTTTCCACCGTTATCAATAACGTAGTTAATAGTAGGCAGCGCTGCTTTGATACGAGTATCATCACCGATCACGCCGTCTTTTAAAGGAACATTAAAGTCTACACGTACCAAGACTTTTTTATCTTTTAAATCAATATCTTTAACAGTCATTTTTGCCATGAAAAAAGACCTCCTAAATTTTTTTGACACTTCGTCTATTATATACCTCTTCGGTTGAAAAAGGTAACGATAACCTATTAAAAAAACGGAGAAGCGCGTTGCTTCCCCGCCTTTTTCAGACAATGTTTAAATCTTATAAGTTAGCAAAGTATGCTAAAGTACGTACTAATTGTGCAGTGTATGACATTTCATTGTCGTACCAAGCAACAGTTTTAACTAATTGTTTGTCGCCAACAGTCATAACTTTAGTTTGTGTAGCATCAAATAATGAACCATAAGTCATACCAACGATATCAGAAGAAACGATTTCGTCTGTGTTGTAACCATAAGATTCGTTTGCTGCTGCTTCCATAGCTGCATTGATTTCATCAGCAGTAACTTCTTTTTCAAGAACAGTTACTAATTCAGTTAATGAACCAGTTGCAACAGGAACACGTTGAGCAGCACCATCTAATTTACCATTCAACTCAGGAATTACTAAGCCGATAGCTTTAGCAGCACCAGTTGAGTTAGGAACGATGTTTGCAGCAGCTGCGCGTGCACGACGGAAGTCACCTTTAGGATGAGGTCCATCAAGAGTCATTTGGTCACCTGTGTAAGCATGGATAGTTGTCATAATTCCTTCAACAATACCAAATTTATCGTTCAAAGTTTTAGCCATAGGAGCTAAACAGTTAGTTGTACATGAAGCACCAGAGATAACTGTTTCTTTACCAGTTAAAATGTCATGGTTTGTGTTGTAAACGATTGTTGGAACGTCGCTTCCACCAGGAGCAGTAATGATAACGCGTTTAGCGCCACCTTTCAAGTGCAATTCAGCTTTTTCTTTAGAAGTGAAGAATCCAGTACTTTCAAGAACGATATCTACACCTAGATCGCCCCAAGGAATTTCTTCAGGGTTACGGTGAGAAGTAACTTTAACTTCTTTTCCGTTAACGTCAAAAGATCCTTCGTGAACTTCAACTGTTCCATCGAAACGGCCTTGTGTTGTATCATATTTTAACAAGTGAGCTAACATTTTAGCATCTGTTAAATCATTGATAGCAACTACTTCTAGTCCTTCTACATTTTGGATACGACGGAAAGCCAAGCGTCCAATACGTCCAAATCCGTTAATTCCAACTTTTACTGTCATTTAAAAATTCCTCCTTATGGAATTAGAAAAATATTTATTTTAAAGGGTTGCCCCTTTTAAAATCTCGTTTGCTGCGGCTTCATCGGTGATGAACCACGTTTGTTTTGGAGCATTTTTCATATAAGCCATAATTGCTTTGGCTTTAGATTTCCCTCCAGCAACTGCTAAAACAATTGGAATCTTCTGGACATCTTCAAGTGTTAACCCAATCCGGGAAGCTCGATAAACGATCTGTCCACTTTCATCAAAAAAGTAACCAAATGATTCCGCTACTGCTTTATGTTGTCTTAAAGAGACAATCTCTTCTTCCAGCATTTTTCGTCGGGCTGCCATATGCAGGGCTCGTCCAATACTGTGAACGACACAATTTGCCTGCTTAATTGTTGCGAGAACATCCATAATAGATGGTTCTTTCAACAAAGTGTGATACGCTTCCTGACTTAGCTGTTCTGGTACATACAACACTCGATGATTGCCTTTTGCATTAGCCGCCATAACCGCACTGATTGAGTTGGCTTGAATGGAAACTGACTCTCCAATCCCACCTCGCGCAGGTACGAATAAATTCTTACGGTTATTTGTTTCAAGTGGCGTAATATGTCGAGCAATCTCAGCCATTGTTGTACCACCCATAACGGCAATAACATTTCTACCATCAGGTAATTGACGATGCAAGGCTTCGTTGACAAGTTCTCCGAAATCTCCATTGACTTTCGGTTGTTCATCACTGTCACCAGAAACGATGAGACATCGATCAATGTTGAACATCGAGGCTAGCTGCTTCTCTAACTGGTCCATCCCAGTAAATTGGTCCATTAACAGATCCAACTGCTGTAAGATGTCTTTCCCTCTTTCCGTTAAGGACATTCCGCTTTTGTTGGTTTCAATTAAACGCTGATCTCTTAAAAAATCAGTCTCCCCACGCAACACACGTTCTGTTAAGCTTAACGACTCAGCAAGGTTTCTTCGCCCAATTGGTTGCATCCAGAAAATATTCTGTAATACCCGATATCTTCTTTTCACCGTATTCAACACATCAGGGGCAATAGCTTCAAGAACTCTGATTTCAGATAACAAAGGATTCCCTCCATTGGACTCCTTAAGTCCCTCATAGACTTTTAGCGACCCATGAATAGTAAAAAAAAGTAAGTTCTATACTTGATTTTTTCAATCTCAAACCTTACATTGCAAATTTTACCAGTTTTATGCCTAACAAGCAAGGGAAAAGCCAAGATTTTTTTCTTGGCTTAGTCAAATCGTTTTCGTTTAGATGAACTTGCGATTCCTAGTGCTTCTCGGTATTTAGCAACTGTTCTTCGGGACACTTTCTGTCCATTCGTTTTTAACATATCAGCAATTTTTTGGTCGGACAAAGGTTTATTTTTGTTCTCATCATCAATAAATTGTTTGATTAACTGCTTTACCTCATCAGCCGAAGTATCTTCGTCACTGATTTTATTCACAAAAAAGCCTCTTAGTTCAAATACACCGAAATCAGTTTCAATGTACTTTCCATTTACAGCTCTGCTAATAGTTGACTCATGTACTTCCAGTTCTTTGGCTATATCCTTCAACATCAATGGTTTAAGTGCACCCTTCTTCTCTAAAAAGAAAGGTTTCTGATATTTCACAATTAGTCTGCCTACTTCTAAAATGGTATCCTTACGCTGGCCAATAGTGCGCTTCAACCATTCATATTGCTGCAGCTTTTCTTTTAAATAGTCTTTGGTTTCAGAATCAGCTTGTTTTTCTAAACGAGTAAAATAATTCTCGTTAAAATTTAGTCGCAGCTGCCCTCTTTTATTGGAAAGAACGTCCAATTTATCCTCTTTACGTATTAATGTAAGATCAGGAATAATAAAGTCTGGAACACTTTCCCCAAAACCAGCACCAGGAAATGGGTTCAAAGACCGGATGTAGTCGATAATTTCCTGCACCTGAACCATCGTTAAATTATATTCCTTGCCCAACTGCTCAAAACGGTGGTTTGCGATTTTTTCAAAAGCTTCTTCTAATAGTAGGTAAGCCAAGTCTGGAGCATAATCATCTCGTTCGGTCTGAAGCATCAAACATTCTCTTAGGTCTCTAGAACCTACGCCAGGCGGGTCCAACTGCTGAAGCAGTGTCAGAGCATCTAAGAACTGGATATCGGTCGCTCCCATTTCTTGCTTAATTTCTTCTTCATCAACCTTCAAGTAGCCGTTTATATCTACATACTCAACTAACACCAGTATAATTCTCCGTAAAAAAGTATCACGATAGTTAAGATGCACTTGATTAATTAAATATTCAAACAGTGATTCGTACTGATCAGGAATTTGCCCAATAAAATCAGATTTGTCAGAACGATCACCCATCATAGTCAGATCACTGCGGATTTTTGGTGCTACTACCTCAATTAATGGATTTTCTAAAGAAATCGTCTCAACGTAGTCCCGCAGCTCTTCGGTATTGAATTGTAGCATTTGAATAGCTTGTTGAAGCTTTTGCGTCATAGCCAGCTTCTGTGTCTGTTGTTGCGCTTGCGAATAACCTTGTTGAAACTTCATTGTAATTTCCCCTTGTTTTTTTTAGATAATGTGCTAAACTAATAATCGTTGCTGCGCCCTTAGTGTAGTGGATATCACGTAAGATTCCGGTTCTTGAGACGGGGGTTCGATTCCCTCAGGGCGCGTCTTTTAAGCAGTTTTAAGTATACATGAATTTACAAGTTTTGACAAAATGCTTTTGTTTAACAAGCAGCATATAATTGAATACTAATTTGGAGAGAGCTGGATAGCTCTTTTTTTATTCCTAAAATTATAAATCCGACTAAAAAAGAGCAGGCTCTAAGCCTACTCTTCATCATCGTCGTCATCATCAAAATCATCATCGTCGTCATCAATAACGCTTAGATCATCTTCGATTCCGCCAGGAACAACTTCTTCGTCGTCGGTGTTTTCATCGGCACCAATTTCTTGTAGATCAGAATTGTATGCTGCGATTTCATCATCGTCATCGTCGTCATCATCATCAATATCTTCTTCATCGTCATCGATCAAATCAGTATCTTCAGGATCGTCGTCGTTGTAATCAATTGCATCTTCATCACCATTAATGAAGGCGTTGACTCTTTTACGTTTCTTACGACGTGGTGTTTCTTCGTCTTCTTCATCTAATCCGTGATTTACTTCTTCATCGATTGAATCGATAGCGTACCATGAACGCAATCCCCAACGATTATCTCCAAGAGAAATGAAGCTTCCATCAATATTCAAATCTGTATAAAATTGGGCTAATGCATCACGAATCTCGCTGTCTGACTTGCCAAGGTATGTTTGGATTTGATTTACTAAATCTGAAAAATCCATTACCTCGCCGCGTTCTTCCAGGATTGCGTGTGCCACTTCAATCATTGACAATTCATCTTTAATTAAACCATCAAAAACACTAAGTTCCAAGTATGACACGTCCTTTCAAAGTCTACTCCTTATCATACAAAATCACTGACTAAAAAGCAAACCTTTCTTCATTTTAAGTAGTAAATTCTAAAATCAAATTGTAATCACCAACTTTTTCATTATGCATTGAAAGAGAGTAATCAATCGTTACAATTCCAGAAAAAGGTCGATCTTTTAGACTGACGTGCAATTTGTGTGTATCAGTCGTAATTGCGATCATGCCGTAGGGTGTCTTATAACTAGTTTCTATTTTTTCACGATACCCAAATTTCATTCGCAAACGCATCTCGCCTGAACGTATTAATTGTATGCGGGAATCGGGTGTGATCTTCATTGTTACTGGCACCTCACTGCCATCAGACTGTACTTCTTTATAACGTATGTACAATGTGCTCCCCATCTGAACAACCTGACCGAACAAATCAAAGACAAATTCTTCGACCTCATTGTTCTGTGTTACTTTCGTTTGCAATTTTATCTTAGCTGGAAATCCGCCTTTAATATTCACAGAGTCTCGCCCCTTTCACTTCTATTTTTCACGGTTTTATTTTTTTTGTCAACTACTTGCTTTATTTTGGTAGCTTACACTACGCGAAACGAACTTTTTTGTTTATACTTGTATCAGATACTGTTTGAAAGGAAGATTTGATGAAAACTGCCCTGATGTTCGATCAACAGATGATTTCCCACGAGAATCATTTCAGCCCTTTTGCCTTAACCGATGTTCTGACTACCTATTCTGGTGAGAATAATCAGCCGATTATCCATTTTTGGCAGCTTTCACAAACCCTCATCTTAGGAATGAAAGATAGTCGAGTATCGCATCTCGACCAGGGGCTAAAGAGCATCCGAGAAGCTGGCTATTACCCTTTGTTACGAAATTCTGGGGGATTAGGTGTTGTGAGCGATTCAGGTGTCTTGAATGTTTCCTTAATTCTCCCAAAACAAACGATCAACTCTTTGTCAATTGATGACGGCTATCAAACAATGCTTGATTGGTTAAATCGTACCGTTTATGGAAAATCTGCCAAGATTATAGCTGGAGAAGTTTCCGATTCTTATTGTCCTGGAAAATTTGATCTCTCAATAGAAAACAAAAAGATTGCAGGTATTGCACAGCGCAGGGTAAAAGAGGGTGTTGCAATTATGATGTATCTAAGTATTTCCGGTGATCAAATACAGCGAGGAGAATTAGTTCGATCGTTCTACCAAGCTGGGCTAGATGAATTTGGCACCTTAGGTTACCCTGCCGTTAATCCTTACAGTATGACCACTCTTGCCGATGTATTTAATGAAGAGTTAACTATCAGCGAAGTTAAACAGCAGTTACTAAAGGGTATTGATTTCAACAATGAAACCAATCGTCTTACAGCATTTTATCAAACGGATGAATATCAACAGCGATTAAAAAATATGCACCAAAGAAACCTTAACATTCAGGAGGATTTTCATGACGAGTTATAAAAATCAATTATTACCTATGGAAAAAGTTTTCCGTGATCCTGTCCATAATTACATTCATGTTCAGCATCAAGTTATTTTAGACTTAATCAATTCTCGTGAAGTACAAAGACTGCGACGAATCAAGCAGCTGGGAACCTCTTCCTATACTTTTCACGGAGCTGAACATAGTCGCTTTTCACATTCGTTAGGTGTCTATGAGATTACTCGCAGAATTTGCGATATTTTCAAACGGAATTATCCAATTGAAAAATTAGGCAAGGATGGTTGGGATGACTCTCATCGCATAGTTGCTCTATGTGCAGCCTTACTCCATGATATTGGACACGGCCCTTATTCTCACACCTTTGAACACATTTTTCATACAGATCACGAAGCCTTGACTGTTGCTATTATTACTTCCCCAGAAACGGAAGTTTTCCAAATTTTGAATAATGTGGAAGAAGGTTTCCCAGAGAAAGTTGCAAGTGTCATTACCAAAACCTATAGTAATCCACAGGTAGTTCAAATGATTTCCAGCCAAATTGATGCTGATCGGATGGATTATTTACTGCGAGACGCTTATTATACAGGTACGGAGTATGGAACCTTCGATCTAACCCGTATTCTACGAGTGATTCGTCCTTATGAGGGGGGAATTGCTTTTTCAATGAATGGAATGCATGCGGTTGAAGATTATATTGTCAGTCGCTATCAAATGTATGTACAGGTCTATTTTCATAGCGTTTCGCGAGGTATGGAAGTCATTTTAGAGCATTTGCTGGATCGTGCCCATGAATTAAGTCAGAATACTCCTGAGATTTTCGCTTATCATTCGCAATTATTGCTTCCCTTTTTGAATCAATCTTTTACACTAGAGGATTATTTGAAACTTGATGATGGAGTTTTGAATACTTACTTTGCTCAGTGGAGTGATGAGAAGGATGTCATTTTGAGTGATTTAGCCCAGCGCTTTTTAAATAGAAAACCTTTGAAATCCGTAGCTATTGACACACCTGATAATCCACTGTTAAGTAAAATGCGCGAACTCGTTGAAAAAGTGGGTTTTAATGCAAGATACTACACAGCGATTAATTCCAGTTATGACTTACCTTACGATTTTTACCGACCTGAGCTTGACCACCATCGTACACAAATAGAAATCATGCAGTCTGATGGTACATTAGTAGAATTATCTCAGGCCAGCCATTTGGTGGCTGCCTTAGCAGGTCAAGGTCAGGGGGATGCGCGTTTTTATTATCCTAAGGAAATGACTCAGGTTAGTCCTAATAACGCTAATCTTTTTGATGATGATTATACCGAGTTCGCTAGTTACATTCATAATGGCAAATTATTAAATATGAAAAAACGCTAGTACAATTTTTGGTACTAGCGCTTTTCTATTTAGTCAGATGATCTAAAGCAATCTCATTTAAAAAATGCGTGACCTGTGAAGCGTAGGCCGCGTGAAAGAAAAAGTCATGAGTAGCTAGTTCTTCAACTGTCATTTTACCACGAACGATTACTGAAAAAAGATTAGCAAACGAACTGATATCTGCTTCTGAAGCCGCTTGTATACCTAAAATTTCATTAGTGTCTTCATGAACAAAAATGACAGTATAAATCTTCGCAGAGCCTTCATTGTGCAATGAGTAAACACCACTAGACTTGTTAATACTATACGTAATAAACCGTTCGTTACGTGTTTGAGCGCCACTACGAACAATCGTCAGACCAAAGGCTGTAAAAACATTTGTTTTTGTACTTTCGAATTTCAAGATGCTTTTTCCACTGATGTCATGAGCTGCAACCATAGCCGTTCGAACTGAGTTATTAATCAACGGCATATAAAATTTCTCACTTATTGGCATTAAAGGTAAGCGGAGAAGATCACCTAGTACATAAATTGAATTTCCAGCCTGAAAGCGTTCGTTTACTAAACTACTGCCATCAATGTCGAGAGCAATCGTTTCCTCAAGGATTTTATGATTAGGTTCAAGATTAGGTGCCTTGATGATCATGTCATACTCAAAAATCCCTTGGTTCGTACACATGCAAGCAGCCCCCGTGTTCCCTTGGATGGCTTCAACATCTATCCCTGTGTAGAACTTAATATTATTCTTACTCATCTTGTTAACAATAGCTTCTGTGATCACTTCATCAACTGCCAATTCTAATAAGTGATCAAATTCTTCTAAAATAGTAATTTGAAGCTCTGGTTTATACTGTCGAAGTGCGGAAGCCAATTCAATACCTATAATTCCGCCTCCTAGAATAGCAACTGAAAGAATATCTTCTTGCAGCTTCTCTAATGTATGTTGTGCGTCCTTAAGTGTTTTGGTTTGATAGACAAGATTTGCTCCTTGCTCAACTGCTAACGGACGTTGAATAGAGCCAATCGCAATAACTAAGTGATCATAAGCAATCGTCTTAGTATATTCATGTTGCTGAATAATAACTTGTTTTGATATAGGGTTGATCCGTAAACATTCACTTTCTAAATGGACATCTATTTGCTGCAACTTTAAGGTTTCTTCATCGTATAGAATGGCTTCCTTCAATGAATCTATTTGCCCTTTTAACAATTGGTTCAAACCATTTGGAACATAACCTAAATACTTTTCTTTTTCATAAATAGTAATCTCTTGCTGTTTATCCAATTTCCGGATCTCTAGAGCAGCCTGTACCCCAGCAAAGGAGCCTCCAATAATTACAATCATAGCGTATATTCCCCTGTCCCATTTGCTAATTCATTTAGAATTTCTTTTATAGCGTTGATATCGTACTCACTACCTATCTCAGAAATCGTGTAGTACCTTTCCACCTTACAATCTTGTTCCATTCTATGGTCACTGATGACCAGATGATAGTATTTTCCAGGAATGTAATCTTCAAATTCGACTGGATAATTACTAGTTAACGCTTCAACGAGGAGTAATTGATTTGCTCGATTGCTTATGCGATTGAAAGAAAAGGATAGACCCACATTGACTTCCCTAACGTTTCTACGGGAGATAAGCAATAATATGTCCATATAGACCCCAAATAAAACGTATTCAGGAATTAGTATTTTGCGATATTTTTTTGCGAATTTTTGAACTCGTCGAACCATTTCTTCAGCATGCGGTTGATAAAAATCCATTTCAGGAATTCCTTCTCCAGCACTAGCAGCATGTTCATAGTATTCCTCAAACCACCCAGAAAACTTAAATACATTAAAATGAATACGAAAAAGAAACATGGTAATCTCTAACCATAATCCCGGATTTTTCTTTTGATAAAAAAAATCATGTTCATTTAAATAGTCAAAAATAATGTCATTCATTTTAATAACTGGTGTCTGCTCTTGGAAATTCTTTTCATAGATATGGTAGCTGACATCATCAGTCGCAGAAAAAATATTGATGTTGCATAAAAAAAAGTAAAAACTTTTTAACTCGAATGTTTCTATCGTAATCGCATAACGTTCTGAATAAATTGACAAGGACGCTTTTACTAATTTTAAAACATCCGCTGAAATAGTTGCCTCTTCTGCTCTAGTAAGATGGAGTTGAAACTGCTCTTGCTTTTTGCGCCTTTTGCCAAAAATTTCCAGATATAAAGCAATTTTCTGTCGAATATCTTCTGAAAATTTCTTTTTAAAAGTAGACTCTAAGTGTTCAATAACTATTTCACGCATGGAAAGATCAATCTCAGAGATTACACGGGATTCTGTGTACCACAATAATTGGAAATAAAAATAGCGAATTTGAAGTTCATCTCCTTGTATTTCTCCATTTTCCAAAGTTAATTTAAACTCTTTTAATGCTTCATTTAACTCTTTGATTTTTCTAAAAAAGGAAGCCCGGCTGATTTGGAATTTCTGAGTAAAATAAGTAATTTCTTTCTTAAACCCATTTAAATGTTCTACTAGCAATTGATATTTAATCGAATCCCTCAATCGATCAATCATTAATTCATGAAGGGTGAATTCAGGAGCAAGCTTTATAAATAACTCTGGTCCATCAAAAATAATCCTTATTTTTCCGTCCTGCGCTTCAAGTGAGGCATTAATTTCATCTAAATATTTATGCAAGGTTGGTAAAGAAATTTTAAACTCTTGCATCAATTCTTCTTTTGTTCCAATTCCTCCATTACGATAAAGCTGACGAATAATTCGTATCTGCAAGTCAGATGATCGATCAAGTAGATGATGGATATTCATTTTCTTCACCTCCTAAAACAAGGATAAATGAGAAAAGAAGAAATTACAATTTTGAGATTTTTTAAAAACAGATGATAACTTATTACAACTTTAATCTCCCCAACAACAGTTATACATGCATATAAAAACTCGATGCATGTCTTGGGTAGCATCAAGTTTTATTTTATTGTGCAGGTTCACTTACCAAAGCCCATTCAATTTCAGTTTGATAGGGTTCCTCCGTTTTTACTTGGCCTTTAGGAATAGTTAAACTCACGTCTTCTGCTTTCCACTGCAAAGTAGAAATTTCTTTACCTGATTCGGTCATATTATATGCACCAAAAATTGTTTGTCCCTGGGTTTCACCGGAGAGAACAATTTCTTTGGCAAACATTGTTTTTTCAGCAATTTCAGGCGACATTTTACTATTTCTAGCAATACCTCTTGGAATAATTAATTCTGCTCCTTTAATTTCATGGCCGTTCGTCGAGCGAAATGGCTTGATTTGCTGAACCTTTAGTTGCCAACCACTTTCTTCAAGACGTGCATCCGAAACCTGTACCCACTGTTTATCTAATAGGTTTCCTGTAGTGGAAAGTGCGGGTAACGCCTGGTAGGTTTTGGTGTCAAATTGTAGCGGTACACTACCAAATCGAAAGTCATTAGGAATATAGTCTATCCGTAATTCCCCAGTTTTTGCAGTTCCTTCATTTTCTTGTCCATTCTCTGGTCGAGAGCCTGGTTGTGGATCATCAGGATTAACAACCTCCGGAGGTCGACTGGCGTCAATACGAATCTCAACCTCCTGTGACAATCCTGATTCAATCTGAGCGTGTTCAGGAGCAACCGTTAAGACTACTGTATAGATTCCTGGCCTATTTTCCAATTCTGAGAAGTCATACTTGATATGCTCTGTTAATAAGATCTGTTCAAAATCTTGCAGACGATAACTAATAGCTTGAATAGAGTCTTTCACTAATTGCTCGAAGTCATTGTGATTAAGTTCTTCAATCTCAAAATAAGAAAGCTTTACGTCATTCCCCATTAACAAATGACCAACATCATGAACGATCAACTGACTCTCAACCACTAGTTGATTCCCCGCATCGTCTCTTAACAAGACAGATATGTCATATTCTCCAAATTGGTGCATATATTGCTGTAGTTGAGCAATTAGTTCAACAAATTCGCTATGGATGGCCGTACCGGGATTCAAATCACTTCGATTTGCAGTAAAGTGTTCAACTCCTGGCAGTTCATCTCCCACCACAGCATGAACTTTTACTGCTTCACCTTCTGGAGCGGTAGTATCCAATACTGTTACCTGATTGGTGTCAGATTTTCCGTCCTTAAAAGCATACGCATGGATAATATTTCCAGCAGTAAAAGTGGGGGATTCTTCGGAAATAGTGAATTCAAAATTCCCAGTTTCATCTGCCTGAACCGTATATGGAAGAGTCATCTCATCCAACGTTTCTCCTGCTTCCACCTCCACTGGGCTCTCTACTAAATTCTTATCAGCAGGAAAGCTTATCTGGCCGTTTGAAACAATTGTTTCGCTCATCCGAACAAATGCATTTGGATTAGTTTGCCCTTTAATAACTTTTGAATTTTCATCACTAGGATTATCAACCGGCTGATTAGAAATTACTGCATCTACATCAGGAATAAATTCGAATAATAAACGTTGAAATCCTGTAGTCTGTCCCGTATCAAAATTTTCTAAAAATTCCTGACGAATTGCCGAGTTAACCGAACGACCTTGAAGGTTACTTCGATCCACATTATTCGTTCGATAAGGAATTTGCATATCAAACATTGGAAACCAATCATAACTCGGTTCTCCTTGTTTACCTCGTTCCCAGGCTTTAACCCGTTGCACGTCCACCTCGAATACACCATTATTGCCACCCATATTAATTAATGCTCGATTATTTGCTGGAATAGATAAGAATTCCAGATCTACACTTTTTGCATCACTAAATATAAATTCTGAGTTTGTACCAAAGTTTAATAAGTAATGTGCTCGACTACCAACACCGTCAGCTCTAAGATTGAATGTCCCTAAGCGCCCCACCTTAAATTTAGCATAATTTCCAGTACTAAAAATGTTAGTAGCAGCTGAACCACGATTTGTTGAGACAATGTCAACGACCCCACCTTCTAGACCACGGTTTGGGTCTTCTTCCTTAACCTCAAAAGTTACTGGATTTGATGAACTACCTCTGTCTAAGTCAACCATTGTTCCGGTTAAGCCATCAGCCTGAATGGTTAATTCTGCCGCCGCACCAATCAAAAACTGACTTTGATCACCAGCACTTATTGCTTTTGCTGCTGCATTACCCTGCAAATTCATATTTACCTTAGATTGCGGCTTCAAATCAAAAAGACTATAATTCCCTGTAGAAATTACGGAATTTGTTCCTTGGATATTTTTAATATCGAAATTAATTTCTGCTCGTTCTCCTAGGTTAAAGGTACTGGAATTTCCAATGCTGATAATATCTCTCAAACCAGAATGACTGTCTTTGTAAACGCTCATTTTACTTTCTTCGTCCATAATAAACTCATTATTACTTGACATGTTTAAAATACCGTATTGATCTCGTTCACTTCTATCTGAGTGGTAACGATAAGAATAATTAACAGTCGAATGTTTCTTCATATGAAAAGTCCCATTTAAATCAATACCGTAGCCACTTGCCTCACCTGCTACCGTACTAGATTCATGTTTTGCCTCTAAAATAACATCCGCATGTTCGCCAATAACAACATTCCCACCATTCGAAACTGCTATATTTCCTGAATTTTGAGTACTTCCCAAAAAAGTAGAACCATTTAACATTTCGAAATTTTTTATTTGTAAATTTGCTTGCCCACTGTAGTTCGTCGTGTGTTTTTCATTATCAACAGGTGAGACGTAAGAAGTTACTATATCGTTGACTACGTCTCCTGAAAATTTCACATCCGTACTAACTGCGTAAAGCATTTGACTACCGATGTTAGAATAGTTATGAAAAACTTGAGTTGATCCATTTCCAGCAGTTCGGGCAGTTAATGGACCATAATAATTTCTCGAGTAAGCAGTTAAATTCTGGACTGCCATATGCCAAGTTCCTCCACCAAGCCTAAATGATGTTCCTCGAAAATCAATGGTATGCCCATTCCCTTCAATCACAACTTCTCTATTTCCATTATTAGAATTTTGCAGAGGATTATGATTGTTACTAGTACTAAAATCGACCACAAAATCATTCATTATATTAAAGACAACGATATTAGGGTTGTCCCAGGCAGCTTGAAAGTCTTCTTTATTGTAAATTAGTTTAATTTGTTCACGGGAATAATTTCTTAGATCTTTTTCGCCAGTTTGGAAGTTTGACAACTCTGATTTACTAGAAGGGCTTGGGTATTGATACGTAGCAAAGTATTCGTCTAAAGCATTAACTTGATCTGTTTCTACTTCTTCATTAACAGCTTCAAATGGTACAGGTGCTTTTCGTTCTTTCAGCGGACTCATTTCGAGTTCATTCACTACTTTTTCATCTTCACTTATTACTGGTTCCTCATCAACTAAAGCATCTTGTGTCTGTTTTCTAATAGTTAATGGATGTGAAAATAACGGCAGCTCACCACTTTTTTCCATTTGTAAATCAAAAGTCGTTCCTTCATCTATTTTAGGATGCAAACGAAACTGCAACTCGCCTGAAATATTTTCTTTATTTAAACCAGTGAATACAATTTCCTGATCTTGCTGAACTACTTCTAGTTCTGATGAAGCTCCTTGATATATAATACCTTCAGGCACCACCATGCGATAACTGCTCTCTTTGGGCAATGCTTCGACTGCTTGATCAGTGACTACTAAAGAAAATTCATCAACTACCCAGGAATCTGCTTTTCCTGCTAACGTAATAGTTAATGTATCTATAGTCTCGCCTATTCCTTTTAAAGGCAAAAAAAGAAAAGCAGGTAAGAGCAGGATAAAAGTAAAAAAAAGTGCACTTTTATGTTTCAATTTTTTTCCTCCTCTTTTCTTTTTCCAGTAGTAATAGACTAAGTAAAAGTAATAGTCCTCCCCAATGCCAATGATTCCGAGCAAAATTTGTTTGTGGATAAAAAGAGGCAGTTTTATCACTTTTTTGATTTTGTGTTTGTGTTGTTCTGTTATACTCTGTTTTTTGTTCCTTTAAACTAGATTCACCTTGCGGTCCCACTGGTTGATTAGGCTGTGGTGGTTCAAGATCAGCCCAACCTTCCAATCGAATAGCTCCTTGCGTTTCTGCAGCATGTGTCTGAGAAACACTTACAGAAAAAAAGCAAGCAAAGAGACAAAATATTAAAATTTTTACTGTTTTCATTGCTTGACCTTCCTTTTAAAACGAACAATTTTCTAAGCAGTATGTTTTCGTTTACGAATTAATAGAACCAGTAAAATCAGAATTAGAATTGCTAAAGCAAGGATGACATATAACAACCAGTTGGTTGGCTGCTCAGGGTCATTGAGAGCTTCTTCATTTAATTTCTGAGCATCATTTGCAGTTATTGTAAAATCTTCGTTCCACTCCCACCTTTGACTGGTCCATTTAGGGTCATCACTTGTGGCAGTTAATCGCATCGTATAGTTACCTGGTTTTAACGGTTGCTCGTTGAGAAAAACGGGATAAGCAAAATTTGAGTTAGGTGCCATAATCATTCCGTCAGACTGATTTTCATACAACACATCGAATTTTTCTTTTTCAGTGATCTTTGCTGTAACGGATAAACTTCCTACAATAGCTGGACGATCATTTTGCAAGTTGGCATTAATTACTTTGCGATAATTGTTTAATCCGGTAGTAACAGTCAGTAAATTCATATTGGGTTCTTCAATTTCTTGTTGAACAGTCATTTTAATGGCCATGGCATAACTATATTTATTATTGATGACAATGCCTTTTTCGTCACTGTCAGTGCTTTGACCTTCCTTTTCAAAATACCATGAACCTAGCAAGACACCTGATTCTACGTCTTGCGGAATATTGATAGTAGCACGCACCAGCTTTTCCGATTGGGGAGCAATTTCAGTTTTAGTATCTGAAGCGGCTACTTCAACCAATTCCGAAACAGAGTGCTTTAAACTACGATCAAGCTCCACCGGTTGCATCGTATAGTTAATTTCTCCATTACTATTGGTAGAGGCTGTAAATATTTTGGAAACGACAACGATGGGCTCGTTAGTGGGGTTTACTAATTTTGCTTCAATTGTTCGTTCTTCGCCTGGTGCTACAGACAAATCATAAAATGAGCTGGTGCTGTCTACCTCGTTTCCCGGGCTCACCTTTTGTACACTGTAACCCACACCTTTATTAGGGCTTTCTTCTGCATAAACATTTGTTGGCAAAATGATAGCTCCTATCAAAGCAAACAGCAAAGCAACAAACCCTACACTATTTTTTTTACCCATCGTTATCTCATCCTTTTATTTTATTATTGTTCTGGCATTGCAGAAAGTGTCCAATTTACAGTTGATGTGAAGTTACCAGTTTTGGCGGCTCCTTTACCAATCGTCAGTTTTTCTTGACTAGCATCCCAAACATAAGTAGATGTGGCCTTACCATTATTTTCTTCCGCACTAAAGATGGATACTGCTCCACTGCCATCCTCAGCTGCAACTGGGATTTCAAATTCTGTATCACTATGTGTTAACGTATCTGTAGCGTCTGCTCCGAGCATGCTATTACGTGCAGTACCAATTGGTAATGTCAAAGTTGCAGCAAGTTTTCTTTCTGCTGCTGCTGAAGTATCTTCAAACTCGGTACGACTTACACTTACATTCCATCCATGGATATCACTACGGTTATCAGTGATTTGTAAATAGTGTATACCGGTTAGTGTTGAGTCATATTCTCCACCCATCATGTCTACCTTATGGGTACCGAAATCAAAACGTGCTGGATATACATCCAATGAGAGTGGTCCTAAATTTTCTGTATCTTCGTTATCTGGTTCATCTACGGGAACTTGAGGATCAAGTGGTTTTTCTGGATCTAGCGGATCAACAATTTCTGGCTTCTCATTGTTTTCCGTAAATTCAATTGAAGCCGTTCCGTTTTCTGTATTGATTACTTCTTCAGCAAAAGAGGTTACGCTGCCTGCAGCTACTATGCTCCCTAGTAACACTGTACTGATCAATAATTTTGTTTTCTTCATGTTTATTCTCCTCCAATTAATAAACTGCATCAGCAGTTAATGTCCAAAGTATCGTATTTTTATAATTTCCTTGTTTGGCCTGCTTGGCTGGAATTGTTAAGGCGACGTCATTGGACCGCCATTTTAAGATAGATGTTCCTTTTCCAGCAACTGGACTATTTGGATAAAATATCTTTTCTTCTTCTAAACCAATTTCCACAGCTTTACCTGTCAATGTTGGATCAATCTTTGTTGTATCATGGTTCAGAGTGTTTCGTGCTTCACCAGTCGGAATATGTATCAGTGACCCTTCCAAAACATTATTCTCACTAGTCAAATAGCCTATTTGCCTGACACTGACTACCCAACCAACTACATGCGCATCTCGATTATCGGTTACTTGGATATATTGGTCCGAATTTTCTGCACCCACCCCCTGGTAAATGTGAGCCGTTTGATACATTTCCTGTTGCCCAAAGTCAAAGGTCTCTGGTGCAACATCGAGCGACAACGGTCCTATGTTTCCAGTCACCATGTGATCTTTCTCAAATTCACTTGATGGATAGAGTGGGTTGGTCGGATTATCTGGATCTTTAGGTTCGATAGGGTTTGTATTCTCTACTAATTCCAAATAACCTGTTGTCTTGCTAATGGATTGTATTTCAGCATATCCAAGACTTACACCAAAGTTTCCAATTAGCAAGATACTAACGCATATACTTGCTAACATTCTTTTCACATATTATCCTCCTTTATGCATATTTCTTTGATATATTATTAGAATAGCAAGTAATACTTTTTTTAAGTCTCACTATTTTTAGAGTTTAATATGATCTAGAAAATTCTTGAGATTCTAAAGCTATTTGCCACAAAAAAAAGTTGTTAAGTGATGATAAAGCTCACTTAACAACTTTTTTTATTTTGTTAGCCATTTTTTTACAGCCCACTGATGACTACCCCGCTTTAGAAGATCAAGCCCTTTTTCAGGAGTAGTCCAGATACTGCGACTTTCTTTTTCTAATGGTTCTCCCACCTTTTTCCATTCACTAGCGACAAAAAAATAGCCTGGATTATAAAAGTAAGTATCTCGATGTCTAGAATAAAAGAATTCACAAGCTTCGCCTAAATAATCTGACAAGACAACCTGGAAACCCAGCTCCTCTAACATCTCCCGGTCAATGGCTTCTTCCTTGGTTTCATCACCTTCTATCTCTCCACCAGGTAAAAAATAAGCACCATTAGGAGCCTGGACGAGGGCAATTTCATTCTTCTGATTATAGATAATAGCGTAGGCTGCATAACGAGCCTGATACTCCTTTTCAGCTTCCTTTACACCGAAAATTGGGGTCATTGTTTTCGCTCCTTAGATTGATTTAAAATTAGTTTACATTAAAAAAATCTCATAAACAACACTTAAGCAAAAACAAGGCATCTTTGCCAATTTATGTTATGATAAATTTAACTTATTAGGAAAGGTTGGATTTTTTTATGAAAATGGCTCACACTTGCGTTCGCGTGAAAGATCTAGACGCGTCTGTTAAATTTTACCAAGAAGCGTTTGGTTTTGAGGAAAGTCGTCGTCGTGATTTCCCTGAAGCTGAATTCACTTTACTCTACCTAACCCTACCAGGAGATGATTATGAGTTGGAGTTAACTTACAACTACAACCATGAGTCTTACGATCTTGGAAATGGTTATGGGCATATTGCGATTAGCTCCGATGACATTCAAAGCTTGCATGAAAAACATCAACTAGCAGGTTTTAATGTAACTGATATGAAGGGGTTGCCTGGCACAGAACCCTCATATTATTTTATTACTGATCCCGACGGTTATAAAATTGAAGTAATTCGAGGGTAACAAAAAAGGAAGTGACTCCAGAATGGTTCACTTCCTTTTTCTTATCCCACAATAACCGTCTCTTCCGGGTATTTGTAAGTGCCATGTGTCTTATCTTGAGCCAGCCGCATAGAAATAGAGAAGCCAACAGTCAGAATCCCGACACGCCCAACATACATCAGAAAAATGATCAGCAGTTTGCCGAACAATGTTAAATCAGGTGTTAAGCCCATTGTCAGACCAACTGTTGCAAAAGCTGAAATTACTTCAAACGCAATGTACTCAATCCCTGAGGTTTCTGGAATCCCTTCAGTAATTGATAAAATCATTGTCGAAGCAACACATAAAGACAGGGTGATGAAAAACAGGGACATTGCTCGGAAAACAGTTGCGGAACGAATTGTTCTGCCACCCAATTCTGCATGCTGTCGTCCCTTGAGCATAGATATTGTTTGAATAATCAATACTGCTAAAGTGGTTGTTTTCAATCCACCTGCGGTTGAACCTGAGGTCCCGCCAATAAACATTAAAATGATCGTTAGTAAAAGTCCGGCCTGGCTCATTCCCAAATAATTAATTGAGAAATAGCCTGCAGTACGAGGTGTCACCGCCATAAAAATTGTATTGGCAAAGCGCTCCATCCCGTTACTTCCCGCTGCCACAGAAGACGCATTATGTTCAGTAAGATAAAACAGCAATGTACCACCGACTAATAAAATAAAGGTCATACCCAGTGCAATTTTGCTGTGTAAGCTTAACTTTCTTCGCTTTGGAAAGCTAATTACATCTTTCCAAACATAAAAGCCTAATCCTCCAGCAATAATTAAACTAGAAATAACCAATAATACATATGAATTTGATTGAAAACTAACTAAGCTGTCTCCAAATAGATCGAATCCTGCATTACAAAAAGCCGATACAGAATGAAACACTGCATACCAAATTCCCGAAAGCCAGCCATATTCTGGAATAAAATTGATGGCTAATAATACTGCACCCACAAACTGAATGATGGCAGCCAGCCGCAAAATGTGCACCATCAGATTCATAACCCCAGACATTGCTTCCAGATTCAATGCTTCTTGAAGCACAATTCGAGTCTTTAAACCAACTTTCCTACGAAAAACCGTAAAGAACAGAATTGGCATCATCATAAAACCAAGACCACCCAATTCAATCATCGTTAAAATGACCACTTGACCAAAGAAATTCCAATGGTCGATCGTAGTTAACGTAGTGAGTCCAGTCACACAAGTTGCTGAAGTTGCTGTAAATAGCGCATCAATAAAGTTGGTTGCTTCACCAGAATTACTGCTAATGGGTAATGATAATAATAAAGCCCCTGCTAAAATTATCAGCATAAACCCTACTGCCAAAAATTGTAATGGATGCAGTCTAAATTTTGTCAATTTATTTTTTATTTCCATGATTTCTTCCTAAAAAAGGGCACCACTAGGTGGCACCCATATTTTTTACCTTAATCATGCGAGTCACTTCCGCACGTTCGTTTTCTTCTAATTTCATCTTAATAAAGTAGATGGTCTCTTCCAATTGAGGAATAGTCATATACTCTAAAGCATTCACTCGTCGACGCGTCTTCTCGATCTCCTTTGCCATTAACTGACAAGTTTTTTCAATCTCGGTCAACTCCAAAAGCTTCGGCAAAATGCCTGTAAAACGATCAATTGACTGATCCAATTCTTCATTTGAATTCAAAAATCCATACTCCAAAGGATCTTCAGATAAATTAGTGTCATGTTGGAAATTCATCACTGGCACCTTTACGCTCATGACGTCTTTTTCAATCACATCCAAATCAACTTTTTCCTTTGGTACAGCTAATAGTTCGTCAATATATTTATCGTTAAGCATGGCATCTGCTAGAACAAAGGCACCCATTGCTGATTGCAGCTCCTCTTCAACCTCCGAGCGAAGAATATCATTCTTCTTAATCAGTAAAATAAATCGGCGCATCAATTCATCTTGTTTGTCTTTTAAGAGTTTGTGTCCCCTAGCAGCTGTTGTCAACTGTTTTTTTAAACGAGTAAGCTCCATTCGAGTTGGATTAACATTTAATTTTGCCATGAATCAGATCAGACTCCTTTTGATAAATGTTCATCCAGCATATCGTCTTTGATTCGCTTCAATTCCGTTCGTGGAAGCATCGACAATAGTTCCCAGCCTAAGTCCAAGGTTTCGAAAATAGTCCGGTTGGTATAAAAGCCTTGATTAACATATTCATTTTCAAAACGATCTGCAAACTTGGCATATATTTTATCCACATCAGACAAAGCAGAATCCCCTAAAACGACCGCCAGTTCTTTTGCCTGTTTTCCTTGCGCATACGCAGAGAACAGTTGGTTCATTGTTGGTGCATGGTCATTACGAGTTTTTCCTTCACCCGTACCTTTATCCTTAAGACGGGATAACGAAGGCAATACATCAATTGGTGGTTGAATCCCACTTTTATCTAAGCTGCGAGACAAAATAATTTGTCCTTCAGTGATGTATCCTGTCAAATCGGGAATTGGATGAGTGATATCTCCTTCCGGCATGGTAAGAATCGGAATTTGAGTAACAGAGCCTTTTAATCCGCGAATTCTTCCCGCACGTTCATACAAAGTAGCCAGATTTGTATACAAGTATCCTGGATAACCACGACGACCTGGAACTTCGCGACGAGCAGCAGAAATTTCACGTAAGGCTTCACAATAGTTAGTCATATCAGTCATAATAACTAACACATGCATGCCTTTTTCATAAGCCAAATATTCTGCAGCCGTTAAAGCCATTCGCGGAGTTGCAATTCGTTCAATTGCAGGATCATTAGCCAAATTCATGAAAACAACTGAGCGATCAATCGCTCCAGTTTGTCGGAAATCTTCCATAAAAAACTCAGCTTCTTCAAAAGTAATACCGATTCCTGCAAAGACAACTGCAAAGTCATCGTCGGAGTTTAGTACGTTAGCTTGACGAGCAATTTGGGCTGCCAATTCTTTATGAGGCAAACCAGAGCCAGAGAACACTGGTAATTTTTGTCCCCGGACTAAAGTATTCAAATGATCAATTGCTGAAATTCCAGTTTGAATAAACTCATCTGGATAGTCTCTAGAAACTGGGTTGATTACTTCACCGTTAATATCAACCTTTTTCTCAGCCAAAATTTCTGGTCCATTGTCTTTAGGACGTCCTAAACCATCAAACACTCGACCAATCATATCTTCAGAAACACCAAGCTCTAATGGATGCCCCAAAAAACGTGCTGTAGAATCTCTTAAATTGATTCCGCTAGTACCTTCAAAGATTTGTACCAATGCTTTATCTTCGTTAACTTCCAAAACTTGACCACGACGAATTTCACCGTTGCTCATGCGAACTTCCAATAGTTCTTCGTACTTAATACCTTGTACTTTATCCACTGCCATCAAAGGACCGACCACTTCACTGATCGTACGATACTCCTTAATCATTGGTCATTCCTCCTTCAGCAATGATTGATTGAATTTCAACTGTAATATCTTGATTAATTTGATCCAAAATCTCTAATTCAGCTTCTGCAATGTACTTGCTTCGCGCAATTCTATCTCGTAGAGTAACTGTTCCGTCAATAATTTCTTTCAGGTAAGCTCCAAGCTCCAAAGCTCGCTGTCCTTCTTTATTGAAGGTCAAGATATTATTCAGCATTTTGAATTGCTTTTCTCTTGAAGTGAAGGTATCCACATCATCAAAAGCATTTTGCTGCAAATAGTCTTCACGAATTTGTTTGGCAACCTCAAGAGTTAAACGATCTTTTTCCGATAAGGAATCAATCCCGACTAAACGTACAATCTCGCTTAACTGTGATTCTTCTTGTAAAATGCGCATGCCATCAGATACCATTGCTGACCAGTCACCTTGCATTGCATTATCCAAATATTTTCCTACCTCAGAAGAATACAATGAATAGCTGGCAATCCAATCGACTGATGGAAAATGGCGTTGCTGCGCCAAGGTGGCACTAAGACCCCAGTACACTTTAACCACACGTAAAGTATTTTGCGTTACTGGTTCAGAAGTATCCCCACCGGATGGTGATACCGCACTAATAGCTGTAATTGATCCTTCACGACTTCCTGCACCTAAAGTTAGCACCCGGCCTGCTCGTTCATAATACTCAGCTAATCGACTACCTAAATAGGCTGGATAACCTTCATCCCCTGGCATTTCCTCCAAACGTCCGCTCATTTCCCGTAAAGCTTCTGCCCAACGTGAAGTAGAATCAGCCATAATCGCAATGTTGTAGCCCATATCACGGAAGTACTCCGCAATCGTAATCCCTGTATAAATAGAAGCCTCACGAGCTGCTACTGGCATATTAGAAGTGTTTGCAATCAGAATAGTCCGTTCCATCAAGGATTCTCCCGTTTTGGGGTCAATCAGTTCTGGGAATTCATTCAAAACATCTGTCATTTCGTTGCCGCGTTCACCACATCCTACATACACAACAAGATCAACGTCGGCCCATTTAGCGATTTGATGCTGCACAACTGTCTTGCCAGCTCCAAAAGGTCCCGGCACAGCTGCTGCTCCCCCTTTTACTACTGGGAAAAAGGTATCAATAACCCGTTGACCAGTAATCATCGGGGCTTCTGGATTTAATTTTTCTTTTACTGGACGACCACGACGAACTGGCCATTTTTGCAGCATAGTAAACTCTTTGTCACCTTCACCTGTTTCTAAAACATAAAGCGTTTCATCAATTGTAAATTCACCTGA
The DNA here is from genome assembly GCF_050499065.1 of Enterococcus sp. AZ071. NCBI lineage: Bacteria > Bacillati > Bacillota > Bacilli > Lactobacillales > Enterococcaceae > Enterococcus > Enterococcus sp. AZ071. The sequence continues at coordinate 441,098 of NZ_JBIPAS010000001.1, read as the reverse complement.
AGCGACTTTTTTAACTTTTCCGCTGACACCAACAGGGACCATAATTTTATGATTGATCAATTTAGTTTCTTGAACAGTCCCAATAATGTCACCAGCTGCAACTTCTTTACCGACCTCAACGACTGCCTCAAACCACCATTTTTTTTCATGATTCAATGGTGGAAGCTGTACGCCACGAGCTAAAAAATTGCTGTTAGTTATCTCTTTGAAAGTATCCAATGGTCGTTGAATACCATCAAACATTTGCGAAACAATCCCTGGTGCTAACTCAACGGATAAAGCTTCTCCAGTCGTTTTTACTGGTTCACCAGGTCCAATCCCGGCTGTTTCTTCGTATACCTGAATCGAAGCAACATCACCGCGCATCTCAATAATTTCACCGATAACCCCCAAATCACCGACATAACAAATATCTTGAATGGCAGCTTCAGCCATGTTTTCGGCCATAACTAGGGGTCCGGAAACTTTGATAATTTTTCCTTCTTGCAAATTGATTGCTCCTTTATAAAATATTCTGTCCAACTGCTCGTTCTACCTGATCTTGAATCATTTGCTTGCCAATACCCAACGTCCCTTGATGATTAGGAATAAGGACAATTGCCGGAATGAGCGCTTCTTCGTATCGCTTAATTGTATCTGGAACAAGCTGTGCGTATTGCTCGGTAATGTAGATAACGCCGTACTTTTCACGAGCCATTTCTTCAATGATTCGACGAATTTCGTTCGCCTGCTTCGTTACTCGAACATCGAAATTAAAGAGTTTAAAAGGAAGGACAGAATCCTTATCTCCGATCGCACCAATTTTATGCGTCATAAGTCTCTCTCATCCTCTCTCTTAGGTGTTCTTCAGAAATCCCAACGCGCTTTCCTACTATAACCAAACGTAAATTTTTGATCTCAACTTCTTTAGCATTCAACAAAGCTAATAGCGGTAATGGACCAAAGGCCTGCACCTGTGCCAGATCGAAGCGTCGGGTTAAATAATTATCGCGAATTTTCTCTAATTGAGCCAAGTCAATTGTTCCATCTTGAACCAAAGGCGCAATAACTTCCGTATAGTCTGTCGTAAGTAGAAACTCTGTAAAACGCCCCATAGATTCTTCGATTACATCCAGCAAATCCTCTTTAGGAATGCTTCCTTGGCTTGAAAGAACCGTAGACATAAAGCCTTTACTGCGCTTTTGCTTAATTCCACGACCCATCATAACAATATTAGTAAAATCAATAAAGCTGATGATTTCATTCAACAAATCCGTCGAATTCAATTCTTCTCCTAGCGAACGCATGCACCGTAGATAATCCCGATCAAAAATAATATCAATCCCCTGCAGGCTGTTAGATTCAGTAAAATGCTCTTTAACTTCTTGCACACTTGCTAAAATAGCTGCCGGCATTTCACTGGCTGTACCAGTCTTTACAGCACTTTTGATCTGATCTAATGAATAAAAGCCATCATAAATATATATATCATCAAAATTTTCATCTAATAGCTCGGCTTTAGTCATCGCCTTCAGATTATGGAAGGTAAAACGCATCGTATACGCCCAAACAATTTTTGGTTCAGGTGCAATAACTACTAATTCTTCAATCAGTTTATGTTGCTCATTAGCCAAACCTGCCTCAAAGTTATCTTCGAAATTATCATTGATGTATTCAGCATAAACTGTTGTTTTCAACAATTCGCCTACTTCTTGAATATTTTTAGCTTGAATCATACGTTCCATTAACTCAGTAGGAATCAATTCCATCTCTTTTAAACGAATCAGCGGATTTAACTCATGATAACTATATGGTTTCATCTAAATCCCCCTATGCGAAAAATTCCTGTGCCAGTTCATAACTCATCTCAGACTGAATATCCTGCACTAGAGTGCGGAACAAGAAGTTATATTGCACGCCATGATCATTAATGACAAATCCAGCTTGATTTTTCAGTAAATCATCACTTACAACCAGCTGAAAGGGCAAGACTTTATTCTGTTCAGCAATCCATTCCTTAGAAAAAGCAGCCTGCGATTTCTCGCCGCAGATAAATAGTACCTTTCCGTCAAGTCCGGTTAAGTTAACTAGTGCTTGCTGCCCAAATGTCTGCTGTTTTTCTACGTCCCATTGCTCCATTGCTTCAATTGCATCTTCAAATAGAAGCTCCAAAAAGGTTTGCTTCTGATTCAAGATAGCCTGTTTTGTTTCGACTTGTTGACGATTCGCCTGTTGCTTATATTTTTGATTCAACGTCTTCAAACTTTTTTCCAGACGTTTCTCATGATCCATTTTTATTTCTGTTAAACTCGCTTGATACTCTTGTTCAATTCGTTGCTGTTCATTTGCTTTTAGCGTTTGTCGTTCAGCCGCAGCTTGCTCATCCAGTTGCTGAATGATTTTTTCAATTGCATCCATAGTCAACGACTCCTTATACTTGACCAACAAGTAAGAATGAAATAACGAAGCCTAAGATGGCATAGGTTTCAACCATCGCAGCAAAAATGATCCCTTTTGTTGCATGCTCAGGTTTTTTTGCTAAGATCTGAATACCAGCAGCAGCAACTTTTCCTTGGGCAATTCCTGAAAATAAACCCGTGAAAGCAATTGGTAATGAAGCGCCTAAGTAGCCTAAGCCGTCAATCATTGATAGATCACCTGACGACATATTAGTAAAGATCAAGAAAGCAATAACGAAGCCGTACAGCCCTTGGGTACCAGGCAGCAATTGCAAAATCAAGGCTTGACCAAATTTATCAGGTTGACTGGTGGTTAAAGCTGCAGCCGCTTCCCCCGTCATCCCAACACCCTTTGAAGAACCGATTCCTGAAAAGATTGTTGCTGTTGCCATTCCTAGAATTGCAAAAATAATACCGCCATTATTGTTGATTAAGTAATCGATCATCGTAAAAAATCCTCCAATTATTTTTCTTTTTGTTCAATGTTTACATACTTCTCTTCTGTTTTCAAAGGTGCAAACGGGCGTCCGCCCCCTTGATAAAACTTGCCAAAAAATTCGACATATTGCAAACGGGCTCCATGCACGTAAGCAGACAATAAGGATAAGAATATATTCAATCCATGCAGTGCAAGCATCAATAGAATACCAACTGAGAATCGAGCGATCGGTGGCATAAAGCCAACCAGCATATTAAAAGCTGCTGCGATACTTCCACCAGATATCCCTAAAGCCATCAGACGCGTATAACTAACTAAATCACCAATGTATCCGGTTATACCATAGAGATTGTAAGCACCTCTAGCTAAACCTTTTACTTTCGAAGCAGATCGCATCATAGGAACAAAAACAATCGCCAAGGCACTTAAGACAGCAATTACTACACCCGTAGTCATCAAGCCTTGATTTCCTAGTAGCATTTGACCACCAGCAGCCATGATAATTCCAATAAAAATACCCTGCCAAGCAAATCCATCTGAAATCGCGCTGAGGTAATCCTTGGCTTTAATATTCTCAGCAGCAGCTAATCCTAAGCCAACAAAGATTTGAATCACTCCGAAGACAATTGATAAAATCAAAATTGTGATAACATCCTCGCCAGTGGACAAAATCGGCTTATAAGGCAATGCAAAGCCGAAATATGAATTATAAACTAAACCCCAGAGAATCGTCGGAATCGATAAGATTTGGAAGAACTGCATAAAGCGGGTCATTCCACGGGGCAATATTTTTGTTTTTAGCACAATCGTCGTAACCAAAAACATCAAAGCGCCATATCCAGCATCTGCTACCATCATGCCAAAGAAAACGAAGTAAAAAGGAACAAACCATGGGGTCGGATCTATCTCGTGATACGTCGGCAAACTATACATTTCTGTTAACATTTCAAAAGGCTGAACCAGTTTATTATTTTTTAACTTAATGGGAATTTCCGTCGCAATTTCGTCTACTGTTGGTTCTTCCAGCTCCAAATAAATATTTTCCTGTCCAACTAATTCAGCAATAAACTGCTGAAAATTCTTACTAGAATCCTCAGACACCCAGCCTTGTAAAACAAACAACTGATGAGTTTGAATGTAAGAATCCTGTACCATTAGCCGATTTTTTCGAGCCAACAACGTTTCCTCTGCCCATTCCAGCTGCTCAATATTTACTCGTTTTTGACCAATTCGCTTAGCCATTTTCTTTTGATCGTCATATAGGTTGTGCAATTCTTTAGAAATAGCTTGCAGGCGGACCTTAGGTAATTCCTTATAAGGATATTGATAACGAACAATCCCATAACTATGGATTCGTTCACTGATAAGCGAGTGGTCCGCATTCAAGTAGATCAAGCTGAAACAAATTTCCGATTCTCCACGATACAGCTCTTCTAAATAAATTGCCTCCTGCTGCTGCATCGATGCTTTGAAATCCTCCCAAACAACTTCATCAATCGCTCCCAGCAAAACATTCGTCAAGCTGGATTTGTAGTCACTTGGAATGACATCTAAATACTGCCAACGAGAGAGTTTACTTTCCTCATCCGTCAGCTCACGAATTTTTTCTAAGTTCCGGTTAAAACGATCCTCTAAAATTCGGATCTCACGTAGCTCTCTATCCAACTCTGCTTCATCGAACTTCTCTTCCAATTGCTGTAAAGTCAAAATTTTTCGTTTTAAATGGAATCCTTTATCCTTACTGCTGCCATGATGATCAATAAAACGGATGGCGTTGGTCAGTTCTTCAATCCTAAAATTAATTGCTTGAACCTTATCTTGATGACTCTCGGGTTGGTAATCGCCGAAAAAAGCTTCAACCCATTGATTATTTTCCGTTGCTTGAAAAACATCACGGACTTCTACTTCTTGAAATCCTTGAACAGCCTTCAAAATTTCATCGCTTCGACTGGCCTCGGCAATCAAGGTCAGTTTTTTCATTTTACTGACTGCCATACTGTGCAATCACCCTCTCGATAATTTTTTGCATGGCGTTTTTTTTCAAGCGCTCATAGTTTGCCTGCATTTGCTCTTTTGCTGCTGCAGCATCCTTTTTCAAGGCTGCATTCTCTTGCTCCAACTGTACACGTAAAAAGTCTTCACGTTCAGTAATGATTTTGGCAGATTCACTTTGAAGCTCTTTTTTCTTTTCTTGAACAATCTGGCCTTTTTCGCTTTCTTTACGCTGCAGCCTTTCTTGCAAGTCTTGCTTCAATTGTTCGTTCTTCGTTTCAGCTTCTTTAATTCGCTGCAAAGCCTCTAACATTCAAGCTCCTCCTTTAATTCAAAACAAAAAATGGGCGCAAACATCCAAAGCGTTCTTCTCACCCCTTGAAGAACAGATCCTTGAAGCTTGCGCCCAACCATTTTAAAAAAATATACAATTTTAAGTATACCAGAAATTCAGATTGAGTAAAAGTCAGTTCCAAAAAGAAAGTCGATTTCTTGCTTTCCACTTAGGGTTATGTTAAGAATTAATTATTACAAAAAAGGAGTTGCATATATGATCAAACCGATCGTTGGTATTGCTGCCAATAAACATTATTTAAGTAATCAAGATTTTTTTAATCAACCATTTACATATAGTCCACAGGGCTTTGTTGACGGGATTCATCAGGCAGGCGGTTTACCTCTTCTATTGCCAATTGGAAGTCCAGAATTCGCCGCTGACTATGTTGAAAAAATTGATAAGCTGTTACTTCCAGGCGGACAGGATGTAAGTCCTTGTTTATATGAGCAAGAACCTCGTCCAAAGTTAGGTGTCACCAGTATTGAACGGGATAGCTTTGAAACCGCCTTAATTAAAGAAGCCATTAAACAAGGCAAACCTATTTTTGCAATTTGTCGCGGTTTTCAATTAGTGAACGTTGCTTTAGGTGGTACGTTGTATCAGGATCTTTCAGAATACACTGACTGGCAGGTGAAGCATGATATGTATCCAACTCCTCCTGCCTTTGCTTTACACTCCATCACAGTCAAAGGAGATTCTTTTCTGGCAACGCTCTTTGGTGAAAAGGCTCAAGTAAATTCCTACCATCATCAAGCAATTGATCGTTTAGCTGAAAGCCTAGTTCCAATTGCTTGGTCGGAGGATCAAATTATTGAAGCAGTGGAAAGTCGCGAAGCAAACACTAAAATTTTAGGTGTTCAATGGCATCCGGAACTAACACATACCACTGATCCAAAAGAGCAAGGTTTGTTTGATTACTTTGTTCAATCTTTTGAATAAACAGAGGCCGCCAGCTGATTAACCAGCTGGCGTCTTCCTTTTTAAGACCGAGAAAAAGATACAACTTTTGTCCCATTCTATTTCCTCTTCACTATGGGAAAATCTTTTTATAACTATTGTTATGAGATAAAAGGAGGAAATGGATTGAAGGTTATTGAAGCAGTAAATGTAAAAAAAACATATGGTTCGGGAGAATCAGCGTTCCATGCTTTAAAAGGGGTTAGTTTTAGTGTAGAGAAAGGTGAGTCGGTCGCGATTGTCGGAAAAAGTGGGTCTGGAAAATCTACCTTAATGCATATTTTAGCATTATTGGATCATCCAACTTCGGGAGATATTTTCTTAGTTAATCAAGATCCTAACAAAATGAAAAAGTCTGCTCTTAATACAATGCGGAATCAAACCTATGGATTTGTCTTTCAGCAATTCTTTATGAATCCCAAGGACACAGTGCTAGCGAATGTATTGCTCCCTTTAAAAATTGCTGGTATAAATACTCGGCAACGAAAGCAAATGGCAATGGATGCTTTGAAAGCTGTTGATTTGGCGGATAAATGTAATAATAAGGCGAATGATCTGTCTGGTGGACAAAAGCAGCGCGTTTGTATTGCTCGTGCTTTGGTTAACCAGCCTGAAATCATCTTTGCAGATGAACCTACTGGGAATTTAGATTCGACGACAGGGGAAAAGATTGAGGAATTACTATTCAATTTAAACCGAGACAAAAATATCACCTTGATTATTGTCACCCATGATTCGGAACTAGCAACAAGGTGCGATCGCCAAATTCATATTAAAGATGGCCTAATCGTCGGGGAGGCCTCTTAACATGAAATTATTTGATATTATCCAATCAGCAAGCTCAAACTTATGGCGCAATAAAGGGCGAACGATTCTTACAATCGTCGCCATTTTCATTGGTGCCTTTACCATTTCCCTCACTAGTGGTGTAAATGCCGGAGTTAATGACTACATTGATAAACAAATTGATGGTGTTGGTGGTGAAGATCAGCTGATGATATCACCTAGTCCTCAATCGATGGGAATGTCCAATAATGAACCACAGGAATACGATCCAGAGGGAACTAGCAATAGTGATGGCGATTATATGACCGATAAAGATATGGAAATAATTCGTGGCATGTCGAACATTAGTAAAGTCGAACCCTTTCATTTTCTAGCAACTGATTACGTGGAAGGCCCCAACGGTAATAAATTGATTTTTTCAGCTGCCAGCCAATCAGACATTCATATTGATTTAGAGGCTGGTCGACAGGTCAGTGGGAATGCCAACGATTATGAAATTAATTTGGCCCCTGAATTTGTTAAAGCTTTAGGCTTTTCTTCAGCTAAGGATGCTTTGAACAAAAAAGTGACACTTGCTGTTAGCAGTCAAGCAACTGGAAAACAGCAATTGATTGAAGCAACGATTGTCGGTGTACGAAACGTTAGCTTGGTCCAACAAGGACAATCCATCACTAGTAAAGCTTTATCTGACAAGATTGTTGCGACTAACGAAGACGGTTTACCAGATTCAATGAAAAATAACTACACCATGTCTTTTGCAACCATGAAGAAAAACCTGTCTGAAAAACAAATAACAGCTCTAAAAGATCAGCTAGAGGATAAAGGGTATGGATCAATGACTGTTGAAGATGAGATTGGAATGATCCGTCAAGTTGTTAATGCTATTACTGGTGTTCTCACTATGTTCGGTGCAATCGCCTTGCTGGCAGCAAGCTTTGGAATTATTAACACCTTGTATATGTCTGTCCAAGATCGAACCCGAGAAATCGGCTTGATGAAAGCCATGGGAATGAGCGGCTTCAAAGTATTTTTAACCTTTAGTATTGAAGCTTTGCTAATTGGTTTTTGGGGTGGCCTATTAGGCATCGGTGGCGCTGTAACCGCAGGACATTTCCTAAATGAGTTGGCTGTCAGTACTTTTCTAGATGGCTTAACTGGCTTTACTTTGATTCAATTTTCCGTACCAAGTATGGTAATTATTATTTTAGTGATTATGCTGATTGCCTTTCTGGCTGGGACTTTCCCAGCAAATAGAGCAGCACGCTTAGATCCAATCAATGCTTTGCGTTATGAATAAAAAGAATAGGCTGTCAGCAAAATTGCTGACAGCCTTAATTGCGATTTAAAAATCAAAATTGTCTGGATCTCCACCGAGACGTTCATCAATGTTCATTTCATCAATTTGTTTCATTTCTTCATCAGTTAGTTCGAAATCAAAAACATTGAAGTTTTGTTGAATGCGATCTTCATGAACCGATTTTGGAATAACAACAATATCATTTTGCAAATGCCAGCGTATAATTACTTGTGCCGCTGATTTGTCGTGTTTTTTACCAATTGATACAAGGGTTTCATTTTCTAAAATTTTTCCTTGTCCTAGTGGTGACCATGCTTCAATCGCAATACCCTCTTGTGCTAAGTATTTCCGAAGAGGAACTTGTGTTAAGGTTGGATGCAATTCAATCTGGTCAACCATTGGTTTGATCTTGGCAGTTTTCATTAATTCCTCAATATGGTGTTGATGGAAATTAGAAACACCGATAGCTTTTGCCCGGCCACTCTCATAAATTTCTTCCATCGCCCGCCAAGAATCGCTGAACTTGCCTTCAACTGGCCAGTGGATCAAATACAAATCAACATAGTCTAAGCCCAAGCGTTCTAAGCTGTCATTGAAAGCTTGGTGAGCCGATTCATAGCCTTGATCGCTGTTCCAAAGCTTAGTAGTAATGAATAAGTCTTTGCGGTCAACACCAGATTCTTTAATTCCTTTACCAACGCCTACTTCATTTTTATAAATAGCGGCTGTATCGATCAAATGGTACCCAGCTTCAATTGCCCATTTTACAGCATCAGTTGCTACATTATCTTCTACACGCCACACACCTAAACCTAAACGAGGCATTTCAGTACCGTTAGCAAGTTGCTTCATTTTATCCATGTTCATTCCTCCTCTTTCTTTTCTCATTCTGGAACTGTTTAGCTCATAGGTCAACTATTTTGTTTATTATTTTCGACGTTCATTACGCATAATTGACAGGGATTGCTTCAAGGCGCTGAAGGTCCCACCTTCACTGTAGACCAAGACATTCGATTTATACAATTGGGCTGAGAATAATGTTAATACAACGGTAGTCACTAACAAAATTCCTAGCGACACTATAGCTCCAGAAAATTGAACAGTATTCGTTGCTAATCTTAATGGCATGCAATAAGAAGAAATGAATGGAATATAGGAAGCAATTTTAATAATTATATTATTTGGACTTGCAGCTCCCAAAACCAATCCAAGTATATAGCCAATCATAGACAAGTACATAACTGGCTGAATTGCTTTTGCTGTATCTTCAGCTTTATTCACTAATGATCCGCATAGTGCGGACAATACAGCATAAATAAATATGCCCACAAGCATAAAACCGACAATCACAAGAATATTTTTACCTAATAAACTTTTGATAGATACATTACTCAAGAAAGACTCGACCATGGGAGTATTTTTAAATTGCTGATACGCTACAACTAATGCTATCCCGTATATAGCTAATTGAGTAAACGCAACAAGTAAAATACCTAACAGCTTTCCGTAATAATGCGTCTTGGCTTTCATACTCGAAAGCAACACTTCCATGATACGAGTTCCCTTTTCAGAAGCAATTTCCTGCGAAATAATCGATGAGTAGGTCATAATAAAGACAAACATGATAATTGTTGTCAGGAAGCTCAAAATCATTTGAACACCTGCATCCCCTTCATCATTCTTCATCTGACCGTTCTCAAAGCTAACTTTAGCAGCTTTAAACTTAGCGGGTTCTACCACTTTTTGTACCTGTTCAGTTGTTAGAGAAAGATTCGAAGCTCGTACACCTGATTGGATTTGATTCAAGACTTGTTGAATTCCCAGTTCAGTAGAGGACCCTAGTGACGAAGTACTATACAATTTTCCAGAAACATTTCCATCATTTAAATCCAGCTGTAAATAGGCATCAATTTTCTCGTCTTCCAATTGTTTTTGTGCTTCTTTTTCGTTATCAATTGAAGAAAATGTATACTCCCCAGAATCACCTTGTTCAAATTGCTGAGCCACTGCTGGTTGATTGGCTACCACGCCAATCTTATTGATATCTGTCATATCGCCAAAGAAATATTGGGCCAAAAAGAAAATGCCCATCACAAGAAAAGGTGCCAAAATCATAATAACAAAGGCGGCTGACTTCACATTTTTCTTATACACGTCTTTGACGATAATTCCTAATTTACTCATTTGGTTCACCTGCTTTCCATTTGAAAATCTCTTCCAGAGTAGGTGGTTGCTGATTAAACATCGGGATATAACCATCTTTAGTTGCCAATGTAAATATTTTTTCGCCAACTGTCGGATTAGCCAAAGTTAAGTCGAAGCTACCATCTTCGCGTTGATGAATATCTCTGATTCCATCAAAGCTACTTAGCTGTTCTTCTGTTAATGGTGAGGACAGATAGAGCTTCGTCCGTCCGAACGAAGCGCGGATGTCACTAACTTTACCATTTAGCACCGTTCTCCCGTCCCGCAACATAATTAGATGGTCACATATTTTCTCAACATTATCCATGTTGTGACTAGAAAAAATGACACAAGAACCTTTTTTCTTTAATTCTAGAATACCATTTTTCAACAACTCAGCATTAACTGGATCGAGTCCACTAAATGGTTCATCTAAGATAACCAGCTTTGGCTCATGAATTAAGGTAGCAATCAACTGAACCTTTTGCTGATTTCCTTTCGACAACGATTTTACTTTATCGGACTTTTTCCCTTTTACTTGAAATTTTTCCATCCATTCGTCGATTTTTGGTGCGATTTCTTTCCGGCTTTTACCACGTAGTGAGGCAAAGAATAATAACTGTTCTTCGATTGTGACTTTGGGATACAGTCCCCGTTCTTCAGGTAAATACCCAATAATATCGTAATCTTTTTCTTTAATTGGCTGTCCATTCCATAGCACGGTCCCGGTATCATTTGTTAAGAAATCCAAAATCAGACGGAAAGTTGTCGTTTTTCCTGCTCCATTTTGACCAATTAGCCCCAAAATTTTCCCATCTTCAATCGTGAAAGATAAGTCCTCAAGAGCTTTATAGTTTCCAAAGCTCTTACTTAAATTACTTACGGTTAACATTTCTTCACTCCTCTAATTTTCTTTTAATTAACTTTTTTTTCGATAATACAGATAGGCAATTAAATACGCTGCAAAGAAAAGAAACAGCAAACTAACTGCTATCTGCGTCATAAGCGGATGTACAAAGCTTCCAACGACACTCAGAATGATAATACTCACGATTAAAGTATAGGTTCCTAATCGATATGCTTGGTTGATAATCTCTTGATTTCGTTCATCCATGACTACAATCCGCTGTTTACGCAAAAGCTTTGGATCGTTCATCGTTCGTCGATTTTTCATAATATACAAAACGAGAATCAACGTCAGTGAACTAAACATACCAGTCAAAAAATCAACCGTATGGCCACTTACTTTGATCTCCAGCCAATTGGTACCGACATATAAAAATAGTGTACACAGAATAACAAAAACAATAGCTGCTAGATACCAAAAATTTTTTTGGCGTAAACGATTCATGTATTGCTTATCTGCTTTGGATAAAGTTTCCATCTATTTATTCTCCTTATCTACTGATTCAAATACCGCTTCATAATAAATTGGTTTCTAACGATATAGACTACTAAAACCAACGTTAGTGAACTAAACAGGCCAGAAAAGAAATCTATGAAGTTACGATTAATTGTTAATCCTAACCAATTAGTTGCGCTATAGTAAAACATCGTACAAAAAAATATGAAAAAAATTACTTGTAAACAACGATGATTTTTACTTTGCAAATGGCTCGCATTTTGTTGGTTTACTTTTGGTACCTTACTCATTCTTCATCCTCCTCATCAAAAATGAAAATTTCTTCGATCGTTGACTCGAAAAATTGCGCGATTTTATGAGCTAAGAGCAAGGAAGCATTATACCGTCCACTTTCCAAGGAAATAATCGTTTGGCGAGTTACCTCGAGATGATCAGCTAGTTCACTTTGGGTCATTTTATGTGCTTTACGCAATTGCTGAATTCGATTTTGCAAATGATCCCCTCCAATGTATAGTTCCCTTTACATTCATTAACAAAAATATAGCACGCTTTACATGTCGTGTAAAGCGTGCTATACATTTTTTTCTTCATGTAATTGTTGATAAACATTTTCAGCTACATTTTTTGGTATACCAATACCTTGCAGTTCTTCTACCGAGGCTGCTTGAATATTTTTAAGTGACTTAAATTCTTTCAACAGCAGTTTCTTTCGCTTAGGACCTAATCCTTCAATTTTATCCAGTTTAGAAGCAAAACTATTTTTGCTGCGCAACTGTCGATGAAAGGTAATCGCAAAACGGTGGACTTCATCCTGAATACGCTGCAGCAGGAAAAATTCCTGAGAATTCCGTTCTAACGGAATACGTGATAAATCCGGTCCAAACAGCAGCTCGCTGGTTTTGTGCTTGTCATCTTTTGCCAATCCAGCAATCGGAATGTCCAAGCCTAACTGATTATCTAAAACGTCCCTTGCAGCATCTACTTGCCCCTTTCCACCATCAATAACGATTAAATCAGGAAACGGCAGATTTTCTTTCAGAACTCGAGAATAACGACGGTAAATAACCTCTCGCATTGAAGCATAATCATCCGGTCCCTTGACTGTTTTGATTTTATACTTGCGATATTCTTTCTTAGCTGGTTTCCCATCAATAAATACTACCATAGCAGAAACCGGATCGGTCCCCATGATATTGGAATTGTCGAAGGCTTCAATTCGAATCGGTTCGGGAATATTCATGGCATTGCCTAAGCGTTCGACAGCACCGATTGTTCGAGCTTCGTTTCGTTCAATTAAATTAAACTTCTCATTTAAGGCTACATGCGCATTCTTATCCGCTAGCTTTACCAATTTCTTTTTCTCGCCTCGTTGAGGCTGTAAAACCTTGGTTTTCAGCATTGCTTCCACACTTGACTTATCAATAGCATCAGGAATTAGAACTTCCTTAGGGATAAAGTGTTCATTTTCTTGGTAAAACTGTCCAATATAGGTCAAGAAATCCTCTTCAGCCTGATTGTAAAATGGAAACATCGAGACATCTCGTTCAATCAGTTTTCCTTGCCGTACAAAGAAAACCTGTACACACATCCAGCCCTTATCAGTAGCATAGCCAAATATATCGCGATCCACCAAATCAGCATTGGTCATCTTCTGCTTAGTCATAACGGTTTCAATCGCTTTAATTTGATCTCGGTATTCCGCGGCTTTTTCAAATTCCATATTTTCGGCGGCATCTGCCATTTTCTTTTCCAAAACTTCTTGAACTTCCATATGCCCACCATTTAAAAAACGCTTGATTTCATTTACCATGATTTTATAACGCACTTGAGGAATATCAAATACACAAGGTGCCAAGCATTGCCCCATATGATAGTATAGGCAGACTTCCTTAGGCAGAACTTTGCATTTTCTCAATGGAAACAAACGGTCCAATAAGCGTTTCGTTTCATTGGCTGCTCGAACATCCGGATAAGGTCCAAAATACAAGGCTTTGTCTTTCAAAACCTTTCGAGTAATCAATAAACGTGGGAATTTTTCATTGGTAATCTTAATAAAAGGATAGGTTTTATCATCCTTCAGCATAATATTATATTTGGGGTCGTTTTTCTTAATCAGGTTGATTTCTAATAGCAGGGCTTCAATATTGGATTCGGTAACAATATATTCGAAGTCTTCAATCTCACTTACCAGTCGTTCGGTTTTGGTGTCGTGACTTCCTGTAAAATAAGAACGTACACGGTTTTTTAAAACCTTCGCTTTGCCGACGTAGATGATTGTCCCATTTTTGTCCTTCATTAGGTAACAGCCTGGTTGATCAGGAAGCAAGGCCAACTTATTTTTTATTCGTTCATTCATTCTAAGTTTCCCTTCCAAATAGTTTCAAAACAGACAAAAAGCTGGACAATAATGCCCAGCTCCGTTGCTTACATATGAGCGCTAATTAATTCTTGTAATTGATCTTTCGTATGAACACCGATTACTTTATCTACCACTTGACCGTCTTTTTTCAACACAAGTGTTGGGATGCTCATGATACCAAATGATGCTGGTGTTTCTGGATTTTCGTCAACATCCATTTTTACAATTTTTAATTGGTCTTCATCATATTCTTCGCTTAATTGTTCTAAAATTGGTGCTTGCATCCGACAAGGACCACACCAAGTTGCCCAAAAGTCAATCAGGACCAGGCCGTTGTCAGTTTCTTCATTAAATGTTGTATCAGTTACTACTTGTGACATGATATCCCTCCTCAAATTTGTATTCACATTATAGCATGCAATTTGCCCCTATGCTATTGTTCTGCTTACAGTTGTAAACATTACTTAAAAGTTACCACCGTTGCGCCATCTCCGCCTTCGCTGGCCGGCGCAAATTCAAAGCTTTTGACATTGCGGTGATTTTTTAAGTAATCTGTAATTCCTTTTCGTAATGCGCCAGTACCTTTACCATGGATAATTCGAACTTGTGCATAATTTGCTAATAAAGCAGCGTCAATATATTGATCCACTTCCGCCAGAGCAGCTTCATATCGCATGCCTCGTACATCCAATTCGGTTTTCACCCGTGAGCCTGCTCCTCGTTGAACCCCTGTTATAACTCTTTGCTGTGGTTCCTCAATCGGTGTTGTTAATGTCATATCATCTTCAGAAATTGTCATCTTCAAAATACCGATCTGTACCTGCCAATCATTGTTGCCCATTCTCTTTAACAAAGTTCCTCGTTGGCCATAGGCTTCGACTAATACTTCGTCGCCTTCTTTAAATTGCTTCTTGGCCTTCGCCTTTTGCAAAACTTTATTTTTCTTCAACTGTTCATCTTGTTTCAGATCCTCCAGCTGAGTTCGAGCATCAATCAACTGATGTTCTTTTACATTTCCCTGACCAGACAGCTGCAGTTGCCGAATATCCTTGATAATCTTCTCAGCATCTTCTTGAGCTTGTTGAACCAATTCATTGGCCTGTTTCCGAGCCTTTTCCATTTCCTTTTCACGTTCATCAAAGAAATAGCTGTAGGCATTCTTCAAGTCGCGGTACAAGATTTCAGACTCCTCTACATAATGGCGAACTTCATGATACTCCGTTTCTGTCATTTTACGCTGATTTTCTAGATCAGCGATCATGTCGTTCAAGTCTTGACTTTCATCATCAATAATCTGTTTAGCACTTTCGATAATTCCTGCATCCAGACCTAAACGACGAGAAATCTCAAAAGCATTACTACGGCCTGGAACACCAATCAGTAAACGATAGGTTGGACTTAAAGTATCTACATCGAATTCCATGCTGGCATTGATCGTATTAGGACGGTTATAGCCGTAAATTTTCAATTCAGGATAATGGGTCGTTGCCATTACATAAGACGACTTAGCACCGACTGCATCCAATATCGCTATTGCCAAAGCAGCACCTTCTTGAGGGTCGGTGCCAGCTCCCAACTCATCGAACAGAACCAAACTGCGTTCATTAATCTTCTCCAAGATCGAAACAATTGTTGTCATATGAGAAGAGAAAGTAGATAAGCTTTGTTCAATCGACTGCTCATCACCAATGTCCGCAAAGACCTCTTCGAAGATCCCCATCCGGCTTTCTTCGCCAACTGGCAATGGTAACCCAGCTTGCCCCATTAGCTGCAAAAGTCCTAACGTTTTCAAGGTGACTGTCTTACCACCCGTATTGGGACCTGTAATAACGATTGCCTGATAGTTTTCACCGATCGTGATGTCATTCGCCACTGCCGTATTTGGATCCAATAATGGATGTCTTGCTTGTTTAAAGAATACATGGTTTTCTTCACTAAGCTCTGGAACGACTGCCTTGAGCTCCTTGGCCAAGCGGGCCTTAGCATTCATCAAATCAAAACGACCTAAAACATAGGCGTTATGAATGATTTCACGACGATAAGGAACTAGTTCAGCAGAGAGTTCAGATAAAATCCGTTCAATCTCTGTACGTTCAGAAATTTGCTGCTGACGCAGACGGTTATTCAATTCTACCACTTGCTTGGGTTCAATGAATAATGTTTGACCTGAAGCGCTTTGGTCATGAACTACTCCGCCGAAGGTTCCACGGTATTCTTGTTTTACCGGAATAACATAGCGGTCATTACGCATTGTAATAATTGCGTCGCTTAGATATTTAGCATTCTTACCACGAACCAAGCCATCCAACTGTTCTCGGATGTTTTGTTCACTGCGACGGATTTGACTGCGAATCGTCCGTAATTCAGGTGATGCTTCGTCTCTAATCCGCCCATCTTCTTCAACTGAACGTCGGAGACGACCACTTAATTCCGGCAAGGTCACTAATTGATCCGCCCAGAAATATAAACGAGCGAAATCCAATTCACTATCTTGTAAATCTTCAATAAAACGCGTCATTTCACTAGTTGTTGATAGTATTCGTGCTACCTCGGCCAATTCCAAGCCATTAAGATTTGCACCAATTTCAATTCGTTTCATATGAGGACTGATGTTCATCAGTTTAGGGACCGGCAGGCCACCCCGCAGACGCAGTACCTTCATTCCATCCTCTGATTCTTCCAACCAGGCACGAATGGTATGACTATCACTAGAAGGCACTAACTGATTTAATTCATCAGTTCCTTGTGCGGTTGCCAAGTACTGAGCAACCTTCATTTTTACATCATCAAATCCTAAGGTTGTTAGAATTCGTTCATTCATTGCATTCACCTTCTACAATAAGAAATAAACCGAAACCCTAAAGTTCCGGTTTTTAAATTTGTCCAATAATTCTCGTTACCCACAAATTATCAAAGGCACCACTTAAAAATAGCGAATAATCAATGATAAAACGTGCAAGAAAACTTCCCGAAATAGCATTTTGGACCAATGCCATCGGTACGAAGCTTGCCAGCTTCAGCAGAAGAAAGACAGCAACATAGGCTAGCACTAACGAAACCACTCCAGCAACTATTCCATCATATTGCGGCATCAACACTTGATACAACAAGTTTCGGCAAAAGATCGAGAACAAATGTGTAATCAGCCAGCCGATAAACAGGATCATCACAAAGGCAAAGCCGGCATAAAAGGCTTGATCTAGATTAAATCCCTGTTCGATAGAATAGTAAACCATATTGGACTCGCTGGTAACCGAAGGATAGGGAACGAATAATTCCAGTTTCTCTCCCACTCCCTTGTAGAATACCAAAGCCGCGATAAATGAAAGCACGTATCCTACTGTGAAAAATAGTTGATACGCTGTTCCTCTACGGTAACCGGTATAAAAAGAAAGAATAAAAACAATTAAGATAAATAGCGTTAGCATGGTTTTCCTCACTTATTAGCAGCACGTTTTTGAATTTCACGCTTGCGATTTTCGTTTACAACTTGTTGCGCTTCTACATGATTGCGGATTTGCGCATTATTCTGTCCATTTTTTTGCATAATTGACTTTGCTTCTGCTTCAATCGCTTCGATCTTTTTTATTTTATTTTCAAGCTCCACTGACCGAGCAGCCCGGCGCTTCAAATCAGCCTGATGCTTCTTTAGCTGCAGCAGTTCCTCTTGCTTCTTGACTTGATCGGATACCGCATTGATTGCTAATAAGATCGCAGCCTTCTCCGCTGTAATCTCCGGTGACAAGTTTTTTATTTCATTCAACTGTTCATTTACCAATGCTAAAACCATGTCCATGTGTTGCTTGGATTCCTGACCAATGATAGTATATGTCTGTCCAGCTACGGTTGCTTTGTATCTATTTTGAGCCATGCGGATTTTCCCTCCTCGCAATATTGTCGAAAAAACACTAGTTTATTATATGCTATAAGAGGGCGTTTTTACAACTTTCATCAAAGAAAAGTCTGCGAAATTAAAGAAAAGAGAAAACTTTATGCGCTTAAATGTATTGAAATTATCGAGAAGTAAGTTGTTAGAGCTCGAAGAATACTACTGCAATGATCTGACTAAAAAAAACATCCCTTATACTGAATTCACGGCTAAAAAAAACGGAATTAGCATTACCGCTTATACTTCTGGTACAGTAACCTTTCAGGGAAATAACGCTAATGTTGAGGCTAGTAAATGGGGAACTATTGAAAGCTCAACTCGAAAAGCAGCAGGTTCTTCAACTGCCACACTACCTGATGGTTTTGCTCAATTATCAGTTATTGGTAGTGATGAAGTGGGGAATGGCAGCTATTTCGGTCCTTTATGTGTCTGTGCTGCCTCCGCAGATAGAGAAAAATTACCTGAGTTAAGGCATCTCGGTGTAAAAGACTCCAAGATGCTGACTGATTTGCAAATCCGTGAAATGGCCGTAAAAATAAAGGATTTGATTCCTTATAAATTATTGGTTCTAATGCCTAAAAAATACAACGAGATCCAACCTAAATACAACGCGGTTCGGATGAAGGTCGCTCTGCACAATCAAGCAATCGCCTTGTTATTAGAGCAAATATTTCCTCAAAAACCGGATGCTATTCTAATTGATCAATTTACTCCACCAGCGAACTATAAAAAGCACGTAAAAGGCGAGAAACGCCAAATAGACGAGCAAATCTACTTTATAACTAAGGGTGAACACTATCATTTGGCTGTAGCAGCTGCCTCCATTATTAGTCGAGCTAGGTTCCTAGAAGGACTGGATGAAGCATCTGAAGAGGTAGGAATCGTGATTCCCTCAGGTGCGGGGAAACCCTCTGATCAGGCCGCAGCTATTTTACTTAAACGAGGTGGCAGCGAATTGTTGACAAACTATGCGAAACTGCATTTTGCCAATACAGAAAAAGCGCAAAATTTATTAAAATAATAGAAGAAAAAAGAGCATCAAAGACACTAAATAGTCTTTTGATACTCTTTTATACTGTCTTACATGTAATAGTTTCTTCTTAATTTCGTTTGAGTAATATCAGAGATTGTTTGAGCTCCTGCTAATTGCATAACCATTTCCAGTTCTCTTTGGAAAAATTCAAAAACTTGCTGAACGCCAGTTGCACCACCTAAAGCGAGACCATATATTGCTGGTCGTCCAATTGCCACCAGATCTGCGCCAGAGGCGATGGCTTTAAAGACATGCTGACCACGGCGGACCCCACTGTCGAAAATAATCGGTACACGTTTGTTCACCGCTTTTGACACATACTGCAAGGAATCAAAAGTTGCAGGGCCGCCATCTAACTGTCGACCACCATGATTGGATACCCATATACCATTAGCACCCGCATCTAATGCCCGCTCAACATCCTCTTCTGACTGGATTCCTTTTACAAAGACTGGCAGCGAAGAATTTTTCGCAATAAAGGTCACGTCTTTTGGACTAAGCTTTTGCTTAGATGAACCATAAACAGCATCCATCGTTTGACCGACACCTGATTGGTATGCTCGTACGATTGGCATTGGCAACGGGAAAGTAAAGCCATTTCGTTTATCCGTTTCTCGGTTACCACCAACTGTTGCATCAGCAGTTAAGATAATCGCTTTTGCTCCACTTTCCTTAGCTTTAGATAATATGTCGATATTGACGCCATCATCCTTGCTCATATACAGTTGGAACCACTGACAGGCTTCGGGACCGGCAGCTTGCCGAATTTGTTCAATCGTGCGAGAGGCGTACGAACTGATTGAGAAAATTGAGCCATAATCAGCTACCCCTTTTGCAGTTGCTTCTTCTCCTTGCATGTTAGCCAAACCATGGGCAGCGATTGGTGCCATAATGATGGGCGCCCGCAGCTTTTCATCCATAAAGGTAACTTCCGTTGTTGGCAACTCTATATCCTTCAACACATGAGGGATTATCAACTGATGTTCAAAAGCCCTCTCATTTTCACGATAAGTAAAAATATCACCTGCACCACTACTTATGTAGCCATATCCACCTTTGGGAATTACTTCTTTTGCCTGTTCTTCTAAATCATGAGTGTTGATAAAGTCGATTGGCCCCTCAGCATTACTTGTCTGATAATTTATTGTCATTTTAATCATCCTTTCACTATAACGCTTACAAAGCCATCCTACTCTTTCTTGTAATCCTAAACAACTAATCTGTTTCAGTCATTATTGACAAAAAGTAAGCGAAATCATCTATAAAACTGCTTAAGTTTAAGAAAGTATTAAACCAGAAAAAATACAATTCTCGCATAATCTTATTTATTTCACAATTCAATTCATTTTTCTCATTAATCAGGTGGAGCTAAAACAACTCTTTTAGCACTTTCGTAGTATTCGCAAAAAAATAAAATGAGAACGAACAACTTTTACTCTTAGAAATAACAGAGTATTTCATAATCTGATTGATTGTCTATCCTCTTTATTGAGCATATCATCAATGGTGTAATGAAAAAACGACGAGGAGATGGATGAAGTATGTTGAAGAAAGCATTAATTGGAGGATTCACAGTAGCTACATTAACCTTAATATTAGGTGCGTGTGGTTCAGGAAGCACCGATAATAGTCAGAGCAGTTCAAGTATGAGTAGCTCGAGCATGTCTAGTTCAAGCATGAGCAGTTCAGAAACAAGTGATTCAACAAGCGGGTCAATGAACAGTGGCAATGAGAGTATGGGCATGTCCAGCGTAGGACAAATCGTCGGCAGTTATGATAGCTCTGATGGTAAAGTAATGGGTGCTACTAAGCCTGGCGAAAAAGTAAAATTTGAAGTTCCTGCTAAAGATGGCGATGAATACCTTCACCTAGCATTTATGCATGCTGCTTCTGGTGATAAAGGTTGGTATTTTGCACCTGAATCTGAAGATGGTATTGCTCTTTCTAAATCAATGTTTGATGGGAACAGCTCTGTAGATATCACTGATAAAATGGGCTTGTTCGCTGCTCCAAATGAAACAACTTCTGAAGCAGTAACTGCTGATGATGGTGATTTGAAATATGCAGACACTAGCGAATTTATGAAAGCAACTGTTACTATGGAAAATGATATGTATGTAGTAACTATCGAAAATATGTCTTCTGGTGACCATGAAACTCCATTCTCATCAGGTGTATGGGAAATTACCGATACTAAAGGTAAAGGCTTTGATCACACCGCTTCTAAAGAACTTTCTGCTTTAGCAACTATGGGTCACAGAGAAGACCTTTACAAGATGGTAGAAAAAGAAGCAAAATAAATTTTAATTAATGTCGCTATTTTTGCTTTAACTAAAAAGTAAATTCCCTATAGCGGACCGCATGAGAATTTAACAGTCTCATGCGGTTTTTTTGTGTTTTCTTCTATATTAGTCAAGCATTAGCTGTAAAAGAACTTGCCAATTCTATTAGATGAATTTATAGTGAAGAAAAAGATTGCAAAGGAGACAAAATGAAACTGGGAATAATTTACTATACACATGGCGGTCATACGCATGAAATGGCTGAATGTATTGCGGAAGGAATACAATCTAAAGATGTGGAAGTTCGTTTATTTTCACTTAACGAACAGTTGGATGAAAACTATTTAAATGAGTGTGCAGGTATCATCTTCGGTACTCCAACTTATGTAGCAACCTCCCATTGGCGGGTCATTGAATGGCTGACTAAAGACCGTACCATTAAGCTAGGTGGAAAGCTAGGTGGTTGTTTTGCCACTGCTCATTATGCCCAAGGCGGCAGCGATTCAGCTATCATGTCCTTAGTGGGAATTTTGGTGACTAAAGGAATGCTGGTCTATTCAGGTGGCTCAGCGTTAGGCAAACCCTTTATTCACCATGGACCCGTTGCACTAGATGCTGTTGGAAACCATTTTGAAGAATCCAAAGAATTGTTTAAAACTTTCGGGCAACGATTTGCTGATAAAGCGCTGGAATTATTTTAGTTAGCCAACAAAAAAATGAGATCAGAATACCTAGCTAGCATTTTGATCTCATTTACTTTTATTTTTTTGTTTGATTGCGTTTTGCTTCCTTAATAATTTTTAACGCCCTTTTGCGCGTTTTAATATTGGGACTTCTTAAACGTCGGTATGCACTAGATACATCTGATTTTTCCATAAAAATAGGCCTCCTTTCAAACTATATCCGTTGAATCTTATTGAATGCTTTGCCAATAGTCTTCTGATCCAAGTTTTTTCCAATTATAACTATTTCATTCACCTTATCTTTAGCCTTGCGATTTGTCGGATTAAACTGAATCACCTGATTCACTCCTTGAATCTCCGTCAAATAATCGTTTTCAGCTAATTGTACAAATCCTTTAATTCGAAAGATATTATCAGGATTATTCAGTAGCAACCAATCAATCCACCTTACTAAAAGTTTTTCAGGAATTTCGGCCTGCCCTTGTAATTTCAAGGCTTCAAAATTATGCCTCAACTCCTGATGATGGTGTTCCTTGTGAGCATGGTGTGCGTGCTCCTCCGTCTTATCTGATTGCAACTGTTGATGAAAACGAGCAATTCCTAAAACCTGTGCAGCAAGCAGCGACTCCTTCATTGACAGAGAAAACGTATGAAAATCAGTTAGTGGATTCATCGTTTCTATTTCCTGAACAACTTTAGGGATTTTTGAAGCATCGGTTTCTGATTTTTCCGAAATGAAGATCCGATCAGCAATTGCTAGCTGCTTAAGTGCCTCTGGATAGAGAAAATTTCGTTCGAATTGATCACTATCGACCACTGTAATTACACTGTCCAAATAGAAATGGGAGCAGATCCCCGGCGTTGCCACAATCGTTTGCATGATTGGTTGAGGATCAGAAATGCCACTGGTTTCAATGATAATCTGTTTAATCGGATAACCTTGATCAACAAACACCTCGAGAACAGCTGACAAGGCATTAATCAAATCCGTTCGCAAACTGCAGCAGATGCAGCCACCATTCATTTGAAAAATTCGTTCTTGGGAATGCAGCAGCAGTTCGTGATCAATCCCAGTCTCACCAAACTCATTTTCGATAATTACTATCTCTTCAGAAGCCAGATTAGTGCCTTTTAATACCTGATTGATCAAGGTCGTTTTCCCTGAACCTAAAAAACCAGAAATAATGGTGATTGGAATACCCATCTTGCTTCCTCCCACTCTAAACTATTTTGTTTCTCGAAAAATCGCCTTACGCCGTAGTTTAGGAGAGTACTTTTTCAGCTCCAGTCGTTCGGGAGTATTGCGTTTATTTTTGCTAGTCAGATACAAGCGTTCTCCAGTCTCTACACATTCCAAAATAATAGTTTGTCTCATATCTTTCTCCTTTTTATCGATCTGTTAAGTATTCTTTGAGCTGAAGTTCTTCATCATAATTAAAGATTTCCTCTGACAACTGTTGTAAAATCTGTTGCTTCAGACTAAGAGGAATTTCCCAGAAACCATTAATTTGCTGAAACTGATTAAGATCATACCGTTGAAATACTGGATAGAGTTTTAAAAAATTTTCAAGGCTGAGACCTTCTGCTTCATCAAAAACCTTGATCCAGCCTTGTTCAATTGCATAATCAGTCGGTTCCCCTGTTTCTGAAATCATCCTTTTTTTCACCATCGATCGATAAAATTCAGCCTTGCTGCCAACTTCCTGTTTTTGTCCCAGTAAATAGCTGAATCCTTCTTCAACTAACGGCGGGTAGATTATTTCCATCACGATCAGCTCCTAATCGATTACTTTCTTCCCTTTGTAGTACCCCTTCAACGAAACATGATGACTTCGGCGATATTCACCCATAGCTTCGTCAAAAGATATTTCAGGTCGAGAAACCTTTTGATGGGTTCGTCTTAATTTCTTCTTCGTCTTAGATGTTCTTCTTGCTGGTACTGCCATTCCAATTCCTCCTATTACCAACTAGCTTTTTTGACACCAGGAATCTTTCCTTGATGTGCTAGTCTTCTAAAATTAATCCGTGACATTCCAAATTTGCTCATATAAGCTCTAGGTCTGCCATCGACTAAATCACGATTTTTATAACGATTAGGGTTGGAATCCTTTGGTAACTTTGCTAAAGCCTGGTAATCACCAGCGGCCTTTAATTCTCGGCGAATCTCAGCATAACGATCGATCAATTCTCGCTGTTTGCGAGCTTTCGCAATTTTTGATTTTTTAGCCATTTAATCTTCCTTTCAGCATTACTATTTACGGCAGACAAAACGTAATGTTTACGATTTGATAAAATGAATTTACCACTAGTTAGAAAATGTGTCAAGGAAAAATAACATGAAATTTTGTTCAGATGAATGAAAAAGCATTTGTTAACCAAAAAATCACTAAAAAAACTGCACCTATTCTCGCTCTGGGTGCAGCCATGCTATCCTTATCAATTCTCACTTGTTGCCAAATCGCTTGAATAATTCAGTACGGACTGATAAACAGCCAGTAATTCCTTGCCAATGGACTCGATACTTCTCTTTTTAGCTGTCTGATAGCCATTTCTGGTTACATCTGGTGCTTGATTTCCAACAATTTGCTTAATTTTCCTTTTGAAACTCTTGTTATCGACTTCCATAAAACAATTCTTACCGCTTTCCAGCCACTCTTTATATACGGGAATATCTCGAACTAAAACATTCTGCTTACTAGCTAAAGCTTCTAATACTACAATTCCCTCAGTCTCTTCATAGGAAGGAAAAAAGAACAAATCAGCTGCAGAATAAGCGCCTTGAATAATATCTCCCTTGATATATCCAGGAAAAAGTACATTGCTAGGATGGTTGGTTTTCACTATTTTTCGGATTTCTTTAGGTATGCTGTACAATGGAACATATCCGAACCAGATAAATTTGTATTCCGGCATTTGTCGAGCAATTTCTACAAAGTCATAGATGCCTTTCCGTTTGAAATACAATCCCACACAAATGATCACTTTTTCGCCCGGTTTTAAGTCGAAGTACTGACGAAATTTTTGTTCCTTCTCACTATTCGGCTGATAATTCTTCATTTTGATTCCGTTAGAAACAACTTTAATTGGCATTTTGAGACCATAATTTTCTAAGAGCTCTTTAGAATAGTCAGTCGGTGTAATCAAGCAATCAGCCTTCGAATAAAGACGGACCAGATAATTTCTAAATAAAGGAGCCAATTGATTTGAACCAACAAACGAATTCCGAAAATCCTCCTCAGTAGAATGTGCATGATAAATTACCTTTTTCCCCAATCGCCGCGCCTTAGCAATCATGCGTTGGCTGTTGGGACCATAAGTATTGATATGAAGGATGTCATAATCTGTGCTGGCAGGATCTAACGTGTATTCAATGCCTACAGTAGAAAGAGCCTCCATTTGATGCTCTAACGCTCGACCAATACCAGATTTTGCTAAAACTTTTTTGCCTTCAAAATAGAGCAAAACTTTCAACCTGATCCCTCCTTCTTATGCTAAATTTATTTACTCGGTAATCAGTCTGTTTCTTCAATATACTTGTTGACGATCACCAATGAAGCTGCGATTGCTATAGCAACTAAAATAGTCAGATACAGGGCAAATGGAATCGTCGTCAAGACTCCTTGAAACAACTCTTGAATGTACAAGAAAGCCAGTACTAAAACCACGAATAGCAACGGCACCCATGCTTTAGAAATCTTAGAGGACCAACGCTGCCAGATTGCTTGAGTTGACAAGATAAAAAATTGCAAAAGAATATAAAAACCTAATAAACTTAAGCTATTCCATAAATCTCCCAAGTGCATAAAGTCAAAGTTAGGAACATTTAGACTATGAGATAAATCACTAAATGAGCTAGGCTGCAAATTACACCGTTAATTAGAGTAAAAAACACGAAATTACAAAGAGACAATAAAATATTTATTAAATACAGCTGACTGATCCTTAGAGGCAGTAAGCGAACTGTTCTTTTCGAAAAAAAGTTACCAAAGCGTGTTGTATCGCCAATTATGAATCCCCACGTCAGCAATCCGGCCACTAAAGGCAACACGCCAGGAGTATGGATATCTTTTGCTAAGTAAAAGTAGATACTTAAGCAGGTGTAGAAGAGACTCAGCACCGTACTTAATAAGTAAAGCTTTCTGGTATTATGGTCATTTAAAAGTGCTAGCCATTTCATTGTGTTAACGCCTCCCGATAAAGATTTTCCAAACCAATTCCTCTAGTTTCCCGAAGTAGTTCCATATCTTGATGCTGGATAATCTGGCGATTTTTCAAAATCATCACTTCATCAACAATATTTTCGATTTCAGTCATTTGATGCGTGGTAAGTAAAATCAAACTTTTTTCATCAAACCAACGAATTAAGGATTGAATTATTTTTTCTCTAGTCAACAAATCAATCCCACTCAGAGGTTCGTCCAAAAGATAGATTTCAGTCTTTCTAGCTAAGGTAGCGACTAAAGCCGCTTTCTCCAATTGACCACGGGATAGAGTTTTTAATTTAGATTGAGGGTTTATTTCCATGAAGTTCAATAATTCTTCAGCTCGTTCTGAGGAATAATCTGCATAAAAACGTCGATAAAAATCTAAAACCTTGCTAATGGTAAAGTCCTTAGGAAAATCATTTAAATTAACAATATAGGACACCTTGGATTTAGTTTCATCTCCGATAATTGTTCCATCAATACTCATCTGGCCTTTCCAATTAAGCGCCAACCCCGAAAGAAGTCGCATGATGGTCGTTTTTCCTGAGCCATTCTCACCTAACAGGGCTACGATCCTGCCTTTCCCTAATGAAAAATTCAAATCAGAAAATATTTCATGACTGTTTTTTCTATAATGTACGTTTTTTACTTCTATAAAACTCATTCCTGATCCTCCTCAATAAAGTGCTGCAGTTTTTCTAAGGCTTCTGTTGTGGAAAACCCCAAATGCTTCATATTACTCAAATAATCGTTCATCACTTGAGCAACCTTCTCTTGATTTAAATTTTCCAAAACTGTTTGATTTGAAGTTACGAACCGTCCTTTGCCTCGTTCCGAGTAAAGAATATTCATCCGTTCCAGCTCCTGCAGCGAGCGTTGGACAGTATTGGGATTCGTTGATAATTGGACCGCCATTTCTCGGACTGCTGATATTTTTTCACCTGGTTTAAGCTTGCCAGCAATAATTTGTTGGATGATTTCATCCATAATTTGCAAATAGATTGGTCGATCTTCCGCGAAGTTCATCTGATGCCTCCAATAGTGTACTAATACAATAGTACACTACAAAACAAAATTGTCAATAGTATGGCAGTGGAATTGTTGTACACAAAAAAACTGACTCTTCAATCAAAAGTCAGGTGGGTAAGTTCTATCAAAGTATTAGGGAGCTTCTGGATCAAGCAGCTTTTTTATAGTAAATCGACGTTTTTACTTTCGATTGATTGTTGTACATGTTGATGACAATTACCGCAACAATGATCATCATCAATAATGAAATTATCCCAGTCTCGCCTACTAGATAAGGACTCAGCGGACCTCCAAAAGATTGATCTAACAGCAGCTGACTGACAAAATTATCTAAAAAATGTAAAAAGACTGCTGGCCAAACACTTTTCGATTTCAAAATAAGGTAAAACATTGTATAGGACACAACAACCATTTGTAAAACATAAATTGGAACTTGATATCCTAACGAAATCGTTGATACATAGCCACTTAAAATTATCGGCGCATGCCATAATGCCCAGACAAATCCACTAATCAATGCACCCTTCTAAAAGCCATATAGTTCATTTAACTTAGGTACCATGTACCCTCGCCAGCCAAGTTCTTCTCCTAACGCAGTAACAAAATAAATTACCAGCATTATAAACAGCATCATTGGATTTTTGACCAACTCAAGTGGCATATTTGCCACAATGACATCTCTTCCATATATCAAGAAATAGATACCATATGAAATACCCCAATACAAGAAAGTCAGCAAAAATGTAATGGCGATATACTTTAGATGTGTTCGATTGATATGCAGTGCATTTTCTTTACGATGGTAAATCAAACTAGTAACAATCGCTGCAATTCCCGGACACCACATAAGAAGATAACTAAATTCCAGTATTTGTTTAGCAATTATTAAATAGTAAAAGATGAAGCTAATTGAAAAACATAAGATGAGAAATGTAAGTAAAGATTTTTTAGTTTTTGACATTCAAGTATCCACCCTTCAGTTATTATTTGGCTTTACTATACGTAAAAGTACCTTGAATGAACCTTGAATGGTTAGAACTTCTGAATAAGATGATTCGATAGTCAGCATGCGTTTTAAAGTTCTCGGTGGTAGCGAACAAAAAAAGGCTAAATCCTTTTTTGAGGATTTAGCCATAAGGTCTTATTTCTATTCTTCTTCTTCAGCCATGAACGTGTTGAAGACTTCTTCAATCATGTCCCATTCAGCATCCGTTTCAATTTGCAGCAATTCACCTTCGCTGCCATCTTCGTTTTCTACGTATGCGTAAGCTTGCAATTCAACATCTTCGTCCTCTGGGGCACCCGCAGGATAAAGCAATACATAATTACGGTTAAATTCTTCTTGTCCGTCAATTGTTAGTAAGATTTCATACAGGGTTTCATTTCCTTCATCATCCACCAATGTAATCATTTCATGTTCGTGATCGTGATCATGGTCATGAGTGTGTTCGTGTGCCATTTACTTTCCTCTTTTCTAAAATTTATTGCTGGTTCGATCGAGATAATTTTGTAAAATCATCACTGCAGCAACTTTATCAATCACTTTTTTTCGTTTGGAACGTGATGCATCAGCTTGCTCGACCAACATACGTTCAGCTTGAACGGTCGTTAAGCGCTCATCTTGATACTCAACAGGCAGATCAAAAAGTTCTTTGATCTTTTCGCCATATTCCATCGAAGCCTCAGCACGAGGTCCGATGGAATTATTCATATTTTTGGGCAGGCCCACTACAAATCGGTCAACGTTGTATTCCTTAACCAATTCCTTTAATCGTTCAAAACCGAATTCACCTTTGTGTTCGTTAATTCGGATGATCTCAATTCCTTGTGCGGTCCATCCAAATGGGTCGCTTACTGCAACACCCACCGTTTTGGAACCAACGTCTAATCCCATGATTCTCATGGAAGATCGATACCGTGGTTAGATAGATAGTATTTCACTAATACTTCCATCACTTCATCACGCTCGTGACGGCGAATCAGGTTACGCGCATCTTGGTAACGTGGAATATACGCCGGATCTCCTGATAATAAATACCCAACGATTTGGTTGATTGGGTTGTATCCTTTTTCTGCTAAAGCATTATAGACGATCGTTAACGTCTCGCTGATTTCTTTCTTGCGATTGTCATCAAAATCAAAACGGACTGTTTCATCTGTATATCCCATAAAGCTACACCTCTTTCTCAAAGTTTTCACACTTACCATTTTACTAAAAGAAGCACCAACTTACAAATATTGAATTCATTTATCCCGGACTTTCCACCTTTTTCTTCAGGATTCCATTAAAACCTGCTTGATAAGCTAAGCTTTTTGCTCGAACATGACTGAATGAATAAATTTTTTTAACAACTATTTTGGAAAAAGATTTTCCGGTCTTTATCCATTCTTTTCTGCTATGAGAAGGTTCACATAAGTCTATTCAGTTAGCAAAATTGATGATAAAATTTACTCATAATCAACGGAAAGAAGGAAAAATGATGAAAAAGCTGGGGAGCGTTTGTTTCGTATTAGTGATTACTTTTTTGCTCGCAGGCTGCAGCAGTAAAGTGACTGTAGAAGATTTAAAAGCACATGACTGGCAATTGGATATCAAAAAGAATGATGAGTCCATCAATTACTTGGCTACTTTCAGCAACGAGATAATGACACTGTCCTTTGATACTTCGGATATGGAGTCTGAATCCTCCAACGAGTGGGAAAAAATGGGGGAAGATTTCGGGAAGCAGTTGTTAGAAAACATGAAATTTAAAGTTCAATACTCCTTAAAAGGTAACAGTATCCACCTTAAAAACAAGGACCTTGACCTAGATAATGATTATACCATTAAAAAGGACAATAAAAATTTAGTGCTGACTCCTGAAAAAACGGGGGAAAAACTTATTTTGAAACCCTATAAAAAAACTAAAAGCAGCTCAAAGACAACTGACACTACAACAACAACGACTAAAACTTCCAGTTCGACTTCTTCCAGCAGTTTAGAGTCGTCTTCTACTGAAAATACTTATCAACAGTCAATTGATGAACAAAATGCTTCCTTAGAAGCCTTCCTTAGTGAACAGCAAGCCTCTCAAGAAGCGGAAGCTTCACGAGAATACGCTGAAGCTAGAGCCTCAATTGATGCTGACAATGCTAGTTGGGAGGCAGAGTCTCAGCGCCGAGCGGCGGAACAACAGGCTTCAGCTGATGCTGAAAACGCTCGTTACGCAGATGAAGAGGAAGCCGAACGTTTACGGATGCAAGCCGAAGTAGATGCGCAGAATGCTTCGATCGATGCTGAGAATGCCCGCCAAGCTGAATGATCAGCCGTCACTTATATATTTAAACTTCTTCAACAACAAAAAGCAGCGGACTCGTGCCACTGCTTTTTGTCTGTTCTTTAATTGATAAATTTTTCGACTAGTGAAAGCAATATTTCCAGCATTTGATGTAAATCTGCTTCAGCAATACTTTCATCTGTCGAATGAATATTTTTCATATTTGTCGACAGGTTGACAGCATTTATTCCCCTCATGCGATACACATTGGTATTGCTTCCGCCGCCACAGGCCGCTCCTTGATAGCTGACACCTTGTTTTTTACAGGCCTTTTGAAAAGATACAATTAAGGCATTTTGATCATCGATGGTATAGCCTGGTGTTCCATAACTTAGTGTCTCTTCAAAAATAGCTCCGTTGGCCTGACAAACTGTTTGGAATTCAGTTTTCACCTGCTCGATCAATTTTTCTAATTTTTAACCGATCAAAACTGCGGGCCTCAAATTGCATCTCGACCTCGCCCATCACTACATTTGTGGCACTGCCGCCTTGTACGACTCCGATATTACAGGTCGTTTCTTCATCGACTCTTCCCATCGGCAGTTGGGTGATCACTTTTGCAGCAACCGTTAAAGCATTAATCCCTTTTTCTTGGCAAACACCGGCATGGCTTTTTTTCCAACAACTCGCAGAGTTCCTTTACAGCCATGGGGTTGTTTTGACTACTTTGGAAACGAAAAAAAGACCTAGTGAAGAGGGATTCTTCACTAGGTCTTTCCGTAAGTTAGGGATTAATATAATTCTAGGTACTGCTCACGTTCCCACTCAGACACCGTTTGACGGAACGCTGCCCATTCAATCTTCTTCGCTTCCGAGAAGTTGTTGTAGATGTGTGAACCTAAAGCATCCATCATTACTTGGTTTTCACGCAAAGCTTTAATTGCGTTGTGGATAGTTGAAGGTAAATCAAGGATTTGTGCTTCTTTACGTTCTTCTTCTGTCATTACATAAATGTTGCGGTCAACAGCTGCTGGCGGTGTTAATTTGTTGCGGATACCGTCTAAGCCGGCTTCCAATAATACTGCCATTGTCATATAAGGATTTGCAGCTGGGTCAACAGAACGCAATTCTAATCGAGTAGAAAGTCCGCGAGATTCAGGTACACGGATCAATGGTGAACGGTTACGACCGCTCCATGCTACGTATACAGGTGCTTCAAATCCTGGTACTAAGCGCTTGTAAGAGTTAACAATTGGATTACATACTGCTGTGTAAGCACGAGCGTGTTTCAATAGACCAGCTAAAAACTGGTAAGCAATGTCGCTTAATTGCATTGGACCATCTTCATCATAAAAGACATTGCCTTCGTCGTTAAACAATGACATGTTGCAATGCATACCTGAACCATTGATTCCGTATAAAGGTTTTGGCATGAAGGTTGCGTGCAGACCATGTTTGCGAGCAATTGTTTTAACAACCAGCTTGAAGGTTTGGATATTGTCACAAGCTTCGATTGCATCGGCATATTTGAAATCAATTTCGTGTTGACCAGGAGCTACCTCGTGGTGAGAGGCTTCTACTTCAAAGCCTAGGCTTTCTAATTCTAACACGATATCGCGTCGGCAGTTTTCGCCAAGGTCAGTCGGAGCAAAATCGAAGTATCCACCTTTATCATTCAAGTCTAATGTAGGATCGCCACATTCATCTAATTTGAATAAGAAGAATTCAGGTTCTGGTCCTAAGTTGAAAGAGGTAAAGCCAAATTCATCCATACCAGCCAATACACGTTTTAGGTTTCCGCGAGGATCTCCTGCAAATGGTGAACCGTCTGGATTGTAGATGTCACAGATCAAACGTCCAACCTTGCCGTGTTCGCTTTCCCATGGGAAGATCATCCAAGTAGTCAAGTCTGGATATAGATACATATCACTTTCTTCGATCCGAACGAATCCTTCAATAGAAGAACCGTCAAACATCATTTTGTTGCTTAACACTTTTTCTAATTGGCTTACTGGTACTTCTACGTTTTTAATTGTTCCTAAAATATCGGTGAACATTAAACGTAAAAAGCGGACGTTCTCTTCCTCAACGATTTTTTTAATGTCCTCAACTGATAAATCTCTCTTTGGCATAGTATCCCTTCCTTACGCTTCATTTTTTTATTATTCCACAACCACTAAAGCTTTGGCCCTTGCGATTGATATGGATGTTGTTGACTTAACCCGCTTTGGGTCAGCATTTCATCATAGAAGATTCGACGAACATCTTTGTCGGTCAACGGCGGCTTTTCTCTGGCCGCTTTTTCTTCGTCCTGGCGCATTTGATACACTCGTTTAATTCCAGCCATATTCAGACCGTCTGATAAATAATCCTTAATTTCCAGAAGCACATCAATGTCATTCAGAGAATACATTCTGCGGTTGCCTTCGCTCCGCTCTGGATGGATTAATTCTTGTTCTTCGTAATAACGGATCTGCCTAGCAGTTAAATCAGTTAATTTCATAACTGTACCAATTGGAAAAACAGCTAATGAACGACGCAATTCTTTCTCCCGCATCAAATATCCTCCTTGTTTCTTAATGTTGAAAATAGGATACCAAGCATTAGACCAGTTGTCAACCGCAAATGTTAGATTTTCTTACATAGACGCAAATAATTTTCTAACATGACTCTTTGAACGACATAAAAATAGACGTCTCCCGATAGGAAACGCCTGTTTTTCAGTAAATTTTATTCAGCCTTAGACTGATGATAAACATCATTCACTGCATTTGAAACGGCTACCTTCACATGCTCAAAAGTTAAACCGCCCTGCAGGTAAAGAGAATACGGTTCACGTAAAGGCCCATCCGCACTTAATTCAATGCTGGCACCTTGAACAAAAGTTCCAGCTGCCATAATAATATCATCCTCATAGCCCGCCATGTAAGAAGGAATCGGCGCTACATAAGCATCAATCGGTGAGAATTTTTGAATAGACTGACAAAAGCGAATCATGGCATCTCGCTCCTTTAACTCTACCAATTGAATCAAATCGGTGCGGGGATCGTCCCACTTAGGGGTGGATTCAATTTGATATTCTGCTAACAGTGCTGAAGAAAAGATCGCTCCTTGAATCGCTTGACCAACTACGTGAGGGGCTAAGAAAAACCCTTGCAGCATATCATAAACATTGCCTAGCATCGCTCCACCTTCCGCACCAACTCCTGGCGTAGTTAAGCGATAAGCACAACGTTCAACGATCTCTTTTTTACCGGCAAGGTAGCCGCCGGTTTTAGCAATACCACCACCAGGATTCTTAATCAAGGAACCAGCCATCAAGTCAGCCCCAACTTGAGTTGGTTCCAGCAATTCCGCAAACTCCCCATAACAATTATCGACAAAAATAACTGCTTCAGGTGCGACTGTTTTAACAAAGTCGCACATCTCTTTGATCTTATTGATCGTAAAAGAAGGACGAGCGGCATAGCCGCGCGAACGCTGAATCGCTATCACTTTAGTATTCTCAGTTAATTTTTGCTTCACGCCCTCAAAATCCACTGATCCATCTTCTAATAAGGCAACTTCATCATAGCCAATTTGATACTCTTTCATTGAGCCAATCCCATTGCCTTGGGTTCCAATAACTTCCAGCAATGTGTCGTAAGGTGTCCCAGTAATATAAAGCAGATCATCTCCAGGACGCAAAACACCAAACAAAGCAGTCGAAATAGCATGAGTTCCCGAAACAAGCTGAGGACGTACTAATGCCGCTTCAGCACCAAAAGTTTGGGCATAAACTGCTTCTAACGTATCCCGACCTAAATCGTCATTGCCATAACCGGTTGATGGCAAAAAATGACTTTCTGACACGTGCTGTTCCCGAAAGGCGGCTAAAACCTTTGCTTGATTGGAGAGCGCCGTTTCTCTCACTTTTTTTAAAGCCGGTTCAATTTTTTGATCAACTTTATCAATTGTTTTTACTAACTCAGGGGCTAAATTAGCCGTCCAACTCATCATCCATTCTCCTTATCCAAACGGAACTCCGCTTCGCAAAGCCACGAACTTGATAAACTTCTTTTTCTTCTTCAAATGTTTCACTCAATACTAAGCTTTCTCGTCGAACTGCATTTAGAGACTGCCCATCTTCGGCCTTAATTGTTAATAAATAAGGTTCCAGCAGTTCCATGATTTCTTTTTTGATTGCTTCAGCCAAGACTTCTTTACCTTTACTGGACTTAGCCGAAATCAAAGTATTAGGAAACAAGGTTGGCGTAAAACTAAAAGGATCAATCCGGTCGGCTTTATTGTAAATGGTTAAAATTGGGATATCATCCATTTCCAAATCCTTCAGCAAAGTCATAACTGTTTGCTCTTGCTGCAGGCGGTCCTCTGAACTAGCATCCACTACGTGCAGCAGCAAGTCCATCCCCTTACTCTCTTCAAGAGTAGAGTGAAAGGCGTCAATCAATTGCGTTGGCAAATCTTGAATGAAGCCAACAGTATCAGTAATGGTAGTTTGCATTCCTTGCGGCAATTGCCATTTCTTAGTCAACGGATCCAGGGTCGCAAATAACTGATCCTTAGAGTACGTCTCCGCATTGGTCAATAAATTCAAGATCGTCGACTTGCCAGCATTGGTGTACCCTATCAAGCCCATTTGAAAAATATTTGACTGTTGCCGCTTTTGGCGACTGCGTTCACGATGAGCTTCGACATTCTTCAATTCTTTTTTGATTGCAGAAATACGGTTACGGATATGACGACGGTCCGTTTCCAGCTTGGTTTCCCCAGGACCCCTTGTTCCAATCCCTCCGCCAAGTCGTGACAAACTATGGCCCTGTCCCATAAGACGAGGCAGCAGGTAGCTTAACTGAGCCAGCTCTACCTGCAGCTTGCCCTCTTTGGAACGCGCTCGCTGCGCAAAAATATCCAAAATCAGTTGAATCCGGTCAATTACTGGCACACCAACAATGTCTTCTACGGTTTGACTTTGTCTGGGGGTCATCGCATGGTTGAAAATAACCAGCTCAGCTTCGTGGGCATCCACTAATTGAGTCAGCTCTTCTACTTTCCCCTTACCAATGATTGTTTGACGATCTACTCTGGGACGTTTTTGCGTCATAGAAAAAACAATCTCTCCATGAGCGGTCTTGGTCAACCCAGCTAATTCCTGCATGGATTCCAGATAATTCTGTTTATTTTCTTCTGTTTCTACTCCGACAAGAATAACTCTCTCTGACATGACTTATCCCTCCTCGAGCCATTGCGCAATGGCTGATTCTATTTTTACGGTCTCATCCGAGTGCTGAACTAAATCAAACCAGTAGACCGGCATCCGATTACGAAACCAAGTCAGCTGGCGTTTAGCGTATCGTCTGGACTGTTGCTTCACATCTTCAACAGCCTGCTCTAACGATAGCTCCCCTTCGAAAAAGGGAAAGAATTCTTTATAGCCAATGCCTTGAGCAGCTTGCTGATCCTTGAAAGGGAACAGCTTCTCGGCTTCTTCCAGTACACCCTGTTGCATCATTAAATCCACCCGTTGATTAATTCTCTGATACAAGACCGTACGATCCGTATCAAGTCCGATCAAATACGCATCATACAATAATTTCGGTGTTTCTTTCGGAGTTAAAATTGAATGTCCAGTAAGCTGATAAACTTCTAAAGCTCGAATAACCTTTTTCAAATTATTAAAATGGATTTTCTCAGCTGCCAAAGGATCCAGTGCTGCCAGCTTCTCCCACAAGGCTTGCTTGCCATGCTCTTCAGCAAAAGCGGCATATTTTTCCCGCAATGAAGGATCTTCCTGCTGGTTCTCATTGCCCAGCTTATAATCCCACAATAAAGATTGAATATAAAGTCCAGTGCCGCCTACAACAATTGGCAACTTCCCCCGTTGGTAAATCTCTTCAATTTTTTGTCTCGCAGCAACTTGAAAATCAGCTGCAGAATAGCTTTCAGTGATGTCGCGCACATCAATTAGATGATGAGGAACCCCTTCCATCTCTTCTGAGGTTACCTTGGCCGTACCTATATCCAAGGTACGATATACCTGCATCGAATCACCGCTGATGATTTCTCCATTAAAACGCTTAGCAAGTTCAATACTTAAGCTAGTCTTGCCAACAGCTGTCGGACCAACAATTGCGATTACTTTCTTCATCGCTTGATCCTGCTTCGTACTCGATGTGCCTTTTCCGGAAAGTCGGTAAACATCCCATCCACATTCAGATCCATACATTCAATCATCGATTGATAGAGATTGACTGTCCATGGACGAATCGGCTTCGGATAGCTCCCCACCATCGCTAAATTCTCTTGTACCCACTCATAGCTGGGATGAATGCCTTCGATAAAATCAATTTCTAAAGCCGCTTCAACCTTTGCCCGAGATTTCTTTAAAATCAAATCCAGCTGAGCCTCGGCTTCAATCTCGTGCATAATTCGCAAAGATTCCAGATTGAAGCTGGAATACCAGTAAGTAAACGGCCAATCACGACTCTGCATGACCTCTGACAATGCGGCTTCAATATTAGGATAATGGTACTTATCAGTTTTAATTTCAATGTTCAAAATTCCACGATATTGCATTTGCAGCAACAGGTTCAATACCTCCTGCAAAGTCGAAATTTTAGTAGCTTGATACTTTTTCGCAAACCAGCTGCCCGCGTCCAACTTCTTGATTTCCTCCAAAGTCAATTCGCGAACCAGCCCTTTACCATTAGTTGTTCGTTCCACACTTTCATCGTGAATCACGACCAGGTGCTTGTCTTTTGTCAAATGAACATCCAGCTCAATGCAATCTGCTCCTGCCCGTACAGCTTCTGCAAAGGCCGGCAAAGTGTTTTCTGGATGTGTTCCGCTGCTTCCACGGTGGGCCATAATTAAGGTCACGTAGTCTCACCTCTTACTTTTTACTTTACGTCAAAATAATGGAGTGGTTTTTTCGTCAGCTTACTTAACTGATTTTTCTTTTCATTAATGATTCCCACCAATTCGTCAGAAAAGGATTCCATCACGACACGACCACCCTTATAGGTGTAGCCTCCCATTTTTACGGTTTCTTCCGGCGACAAAATAGACTTCCGCTGCGAAATATTTTTGAAGAACTCTTCAATTAAATAGTTTGGCAAGTAAAAATTATTTTGTGCTGCAAATGAGTGAAGATAGATGAAGTCATCAATAGTAATATAACAATCATCAAAAGAATTGAAACGGGCATAGTCTTCCATTAAAACATTCCGTTTTCCTAGCACTTCATTTATTTTTTTATTCAGAAGATTCAATGTTTCAATTTCTTTCACCCGATGTTCCAGATCTCTTTTACGAATATCTTTTCTTTCTATATATCTGAAAAAAATAACAGCAGCAATTCCGACAATAGCTGCTCCGACCAATACGCCCAATAAGCCGATCAACGCTGTTTTCATTTTGTTCCTCCTCATTGTTTATGCGTTATTAATAGTAACATATTTTCCACTATCTGCGATAGCATTCAAACGTCAAAAAACAAAACTAAAATATTTGACCAAAACTGACCATTGGTGTATACTTTCTTTTAGGATTTAGCCTTTGAATGTGCTAAACTAATATATGACTACATTTTACAAGGAGGATTCACTATGAATTTAGTCCCTACAGTTATCGAACAATCATCCCGCGGTGAACGGGCCTATGACATTTATTCACGTCTATTAAAAGACCGCATCATCATGCTAAGCGGACAAGTAAATGACGATATGGCAAACTCAATTATCGCTCAATTACTTTTCTTGGATGCTCAAGACTCTGAAAAAGACATCTACCTTTACATCAACTCTCCAGGAGGAAGCGTATCTGCTGGTTTAGCGATCTTTGATACGATGAACTTTGTGAAAGCTGATGTTCAAACTATCGTTTTAGGTATGGCTGCATCAATGGGAAGCTTCTTATTGACTGCTGGTACCAAAGGTAAACGGTTTGCATTGCCAAACGCTGAGATCATGATTCACCAACCACTTGGCGGTGCACAAGGTCAAGCGACTGAAATCGAAATTGCGGCTCGTCACATTTTGAAGACCCGCGAACGTTTAAACAACATTTTGGCTGAACGTACTGGCCAACCAATCGAAATCATCGAAAAAGATACTGACCGTGACAACTTCATGACTGCTGAAGAAGCAAAAGCTTACGGCTTGATTGATGAAGTTATGGAAAACAAAGGTTCATTAAAGGGATAAACTGATTAAGGCCGAGACGTTTTGTCTCGGTTTTTTGTTTTGCACAAAAAAGTGAGTAGTCAGCCTACTCACTTTTCTGTGAACGTCCCGTTTGGTAATCAATCGTTACGCTCTCTTGGATATTATAAATGAAGACGTTATATGAAACCTCATCATCCTCGATACTCTGTGCTTCCAACTGAACCCCGCGGGCAACTAATTCATCCCCCTCAAAATAGGGAGTCACCCGATAGCGTACATGATTTCCAGTCTTCTTTAGGTAGTCGGCTACTTGATTCTCATAGACCGTCATTCCCGGTGAATTCAGGCTGCTGGTTGCAGTCATTAAATTCTTCAGATTATTATTCTCCCCAGTTAGCCGAAAAGCAATTAAGTGCGCACGGTTGTATAAAGGCTGATCCTGATAAAACTTCTGTTGCCACCCCGTCGGCTTCACATATAGCCGCTCCCGTTCTTCTTTAGGAAATAAACTCTTATGCAGCATACCATCTGCTCGACCCACCCGGTTCAAGCTGTCTAAATCCGAAAACTGAGTACCCAGCGGCATTTTCAATTCTTCTTCAGTAAAATTCGGCTGATTATGATTCAGCTGAATGATCTGATGTTCTCCGTCATACGCAGGTATCTCAGCTAATTGTGCAAGTTCAACATTTTTTACCGAAGTATCTTCGGTGTGTTCCTGTGTATATAAGCCATATAAAGCAGCTATAAGCAATACGACACTGGTTAGAATCGTTACAGGAGTCTGCTTTTTACGTTTCTTTGCGATGGTGCTTCAACTCCTATTTGGTTTTTTGCCAAATTTCTTTGATTGCTGGCACATTCCCCAATTCAGTTAAATTGCTAGGCATAATAACGGTGTTGCTATTGTTTTCAACTACGTGTTTGAAGGCTTCAATACCTAGGTAGGCAATCATTTCTTCTGTCAATCCACTTTCAGAAATCGCTTGGTTGATTTCCTTGATCTTTAATTTTTCTGCTTCAGTAATCAACTTGATTCTTTCTGCCTCTGCAACAGCATCCATTTTAGTCCGTTCTGCCCTTGCCTGAGCGTCAATCTTCGTTTGCTTAGCCCGTGCTTCAGCATCAATTTGCATTTCTGAGGCTTTCGCTTCGGATTCTAAAATCACTGACTGCTTTTTACCTTCTGAAATTGTAATCAAGGATTCCTTGTCACGACTGGCGGTAATTAATTTGTTCATAGAATTGATGATTTCATTAGAAACCGAGATTTCTCCAATATTAATCCGGTCAATCGATAAGCCGTAACCAGCAGTGATGTGCTTCACACTTTCATACAAGCTCATGTTGATTTCTTCCGTTCCATTTAACACTTCATTCAATTCCATTTTCCCAATAATTCCCCGCAGGTTCGATTGACAATCCTGAATCATGGAAGTAACTGCATCCTCATTATCATAAACAAATGCACGTGCATCTGTTACATGATATTTAATAGCTTCATCAATCTCAACAATTACGTTATCCCGCGTAATCACACTTTGCGGTTCAATCTGGATCGGTGTCTGCTTCAAAGAAACACGGCGACGTACATGATACAATACTGGTATTAAGAAATGCAAGCCTGGATCCAAAGACCGCACATATTTCCCAAAGCTTTCAACAACCTTCACTTCCCCCTGATGAACAATGACCACCATTCTGGAAATCACAAACAACACAACAACGACTAAGAATAAAAACAAGATGATATTAAAAATTATCAATGTAGTTCACTTCACTTTCTGTTTTTTCATTATTAACGACGACCAATAGTTCTCGACTAGTAAAATCAATCACCTCTAACATGCTTCCAGCCTCCGGTATCCCTTCAACTACTTTGTAATCGTACCAGCTGCCTAATATCTGAATGATACCAGTCTGCCTGTTGGTCTTACTGCGAAAAAGAGCACCTATTGCCTTTTGCATTTGATAATCCGCCACTATTCATCGACTCCTTTTTACTAGTATACCAAAGAAGTTTTATTAAACAGGTCATTTTTTGAAAAATTGCATATAGCTTTACATATTTCTGGAAATTTCTTACTATTAGGAAAATAAGGAGGAACAGCATGGAACAATCGAAAAAACAATGGTGGGCCTTATTAATTATTCCCATCGAATTACTTATAGGCGATTATATTTTTCCCCTCTTTTCTATTACGAGCAAACCGATTCCTGCTCTGATTCTCACTACATTACTCTTTGGTACCGGCTTTGCCGTAATGATTTATATTTTTAAGGACTTTTTAAAAGCACAATGGCGGTTGTATCGCCACAAACTATTTTGGAAGCTGCTAATCAGTATTTTTCTGGTTGCCGGAGCCTTTCTGCTCTTGCATCTGGTTCGAGAACTAATCCCTGCGCATCTGCTAACAGTTAAAAGTGATTCTTCTGATACTGGTGCTCAATTATCCGCAGGATGGGCACTTTTGGCAGCTTTAATCCCCTTTATCGCACCATTCGCTGAAGAACTAACCTTCCGTTACCTATTATTAGGAAAGTTCACTAGCCGGGCAGTTAGGGGTGTTATGCTGATAGTACAAGGCATTCTTTTTGGCTTGATACATATCAGCAACTTTAACGGCAATATCTATGGAACGATTCCTTATATGGTAATTGGGATTTACTTTGGCGTAATTTACCTAGTATTTAACAACATCTGGGGGTCAATTATGGTTCACTGGATGTTCAACTCGATGAATTCGATTTTCCCTGCATTACTACTGTTTATCTTAAGCTTTTTTGGCGTTTAAGATAAACGAATAAACCCGGTATCCTGATTACGTGATTGCAATCAGGATACCGGGCTTTTTTTAGATTTTAAATCAATACTCTTCTATAGCTACTTCTTTCAATTCTTCTACATTTCTCATTTCATTAACCCTATTTATTTCTTCCAAAATATCCGGTGACAAACGGTAACCATATCCCCAGATCGTTTCAATAGCCTCTTCCTCAAATCCACCTTTCTCTAATTTGTGTTTTACACGCTTAATCAACAACGACAGCTGGGATAAATGAGAGTTATTAGGCACATCGTTCCACAAAGCCTCACACATCTCTTGGCGAGAAACAGATTCACCCTGTGACTCGGTTAGACGCTGCAGCGTTTTTTTCTCCATTTTTGAGAACTTAATTTTAATGTCCCTTAAGTTCCTCTTTTTCATTTGATGAATGAGGTCTGTTTTGTGTGGATAACAACCTACTGTCCCCAGTTTTTCAACAAGCTGCTCCCTGAGTTGGTCCAACGTGTTTCCCTCGACTAGATAATCATGTATCCCAATTAACTTTAATTGTTCTTTTTCTTTAGCAGAAGGATCGCTGGCAAATTTACGCAACACCGCTCGGTTTTGACTCAAGAGATGTTCCAGAATTTGTTGAATCTCTTGGTTCGATATCGTTTCACTTAAAATAACCGCTTGATAAATAGGAAAGATAGGATCAATCGCATTGCCCATTAATAACTGATCCAAAAATTCAGTAGAGCAATAGACCTCATAGTTTAATCGTTGCAGCTGCTCCTGTAACTGTTGCTCAACCAGTAGATTTTTTGTTAAAACTAGAATTGAGCCCATAGTAGTTCCCCCTCGTAATAGTGATACTTTCATTCTTCGACCAGACAGCCTTCTTTTTAAAAGTAGCTGTCCTCCTCATGATGCCAGTAATAAATAGTTAATGCTTAATACTTCTTACCTTGAATTTTTTTCGGAAGGAAAGAAAGAAAAAAAGACCAACAAAGTTTGAAATCAAGCAGATTTTTTGTTAATTTATTAGTTGAGAAGAAATTAGTTTTATGAATTTTGAATTACATTCACCTGAATAATCTACCAATCTTTGAAACATGGATAGTTGTTTTTCTTTCAATCTCCCCGATCAAAATTAGTATAATTCTTTTTTTTAAAAAATGTGTATCCTGTTTTTGAAGAAAAGAGAATAAAAAGGAGAATACCCATGATTAACACACTATTATCAGAAAACAAATTTTTCAAACTCTGTATCCTTTACCGTTTTTATCAAAAAAGTAATGAACTACATACCATAAGCGATATTCAAGATAATTTAGGTGTCTACTTAGGAGTAACAGCGAAGACCACGCTCCGATATATTCATGAATTAAATGAAGAAATAGATCATCTGACGGGGCTTGACTCTTTCATCTACAAAACGGCAACCCATACTTATCAAATCAACCCAGCGTTTCTGGAGAAATCCTGTATGGTATTCAATACCATTCGATATTGCTATTTCAAGGAGTCGATCCCTTTCCAGGCTTGTTTGCAGCTCGTTATTGAAGGTGATCTTAGTATTAACGATCTCTGCGACTCCTTAGCAGTCAGTAGATCTTATGCTTACAAAGTCATACGAAACTTAAATAAATCACTAAAAAAATTCGATATAGCAATCACACAGGGCAACGATAAAAAACTAACTTTTGAAGGCAACGAAGTAAATATTCGATTGTATGTATATAATTTTTTTATCTCTTGTGTTCCAAATTCTATCTGGTTGTTTCCAGTTGAAAAAGAAACGATTCAGAGACAGGTCCAAAAAATAGCCGCTAACCGGAAACTGTCAGAGTATTCCTTGAACAATTTATTGATTTTGTTTGGGATTTTGCATTGTCGTCTATCCAATGGGTTCTTGTTAAACAATCAAGAATTCGAAGTTTTGAGAAATTACTTTGAGCTCTCCCGTTTAGATTCCTTTGATTGTACTGACTACTTTTCTACTTACTGCAATGACCAGTTGAAAATAGCAAATGAGGAATTGGCTTTTAGCTTTTTTGTTCAGATTTTTCTAAATGATATTGTTTCAATTGATAAGATCTATCAA
Source organism: Enterococcus sp. AZ071 (assembly GCF_050499065.1). Taxonomy (NCBI): domain Bacteria; kingdom Bacillati; phylum Bacillota; class Bacilli; order Lactobacillales; family Enterococcaceae; genus Enterococcus; species Enterococcus sp. AZ071. The sequence continues at coordinate 397,528 of NZ_JBIPAS010000001.1, read as the reverse complement.
ATAGCGGATCGGATTATCGCTGAAGACTCCACCATATATCAATTCATTGGACAGTTTATCAGCGATTATTCTGCCGACTTAAAAATTAGTCTGACCCAGCAGCAGTACAGACAGATTATTTATTACTATTATCTATTTTTTACCTTTTCCATTTCAGCTACTCGTGTGTATCTTTTAGATATTTGGAATCTGAATACGTTGGATTTTGAGCAATTACCTTACGTAAACGAACCCGTCCAACTTTTAGAGGCCGACGATAAAAAACAAAAGGAAATTGAACAAATATACACTAAGTTAATAAATGACCCGCGATTCACTAGTATCCGTGAATTACTATTGGATAATAGTAATGTTAAGTACTTTATCAGCCTAACCTATATTCAATTAAGTATTCTTGATACTTCTCAAGTATCTATCTACCTGCATTTTATAAAGAACTATATCACTAAAAAATTTCTCAAAGAAAAATTACAGCTGATTTATCAAAATGGCCTGCTAAATTTTGTTGACGACTACGAAAATGCTGACATCATTATTACTGACAATCCAGAATATCTTAATGGTGACTATCGGATTGTTTTAGTCAATAACATCTTTGATCCGGTACAGTTTCTTCATATAATGAATGCTGTTAATAACGAAATACTCACTATTCTCAAGTAACATCTTAGCGTTTCTAAAGCTAAAATCCCTAGCCAATCATCGTCAGTAAAGATAGCTGGGGATTTTACTTATCACTTTATTGTTTTACATTCAGTTGCCGTTTCTCTTAAGTTTTTTTAACATTTAGATTCAAAACGAACAATTTTGTCACATAGAAGCAAATCAATGTATTTTATTTAAACGTACTGATATGTTTGATAGTATCATTTTAGTATAAGTAAAATCTCAGGAGGTTAGATCATGAAGCGAGAGGAAAAGGTTACGCAAATGATGGATCAGATTAGTGCTGCTTATGCAGATGAAGCAGTCAAGCAAAGACCTGAGCTGCAGGATATTCTATTAGAAAATGCAGCGCTATTAGAAAAGAATGGCGAATACCAGCTGGTCGCCACTAAACTTTGCAAAGCTATCTCGTGGTATTATCTTTCCTACCGACAAGATTTTCCTAAGGCTATCGGCATTCTTTATAATCAAGTAAAAGGCGAAGCAGTGAAATATGATGCAGTTGCCATTAGTGCATTGATGATGCCGCTCTGGTTTTAGTTTATATATAAAGCAAGAACATGTTGCCGATTGTGGCACCATGTTTTTTAATTTCTACAGCTTAAAACAACTCAAATAGCCGACAAAAAAAGCGAGATCGGCTATTCTTATTTTATCAAATTAGCATGCTATCCTGCTTACGATGATCCCGAATAAATTCAGGATAGCTCTCTTACACGAACTATTCTTACTCTTTCATAATTCTAACAAAGACTGAATTAGCAGGCACTGCTCAAAATCATTCCTTCTATCTATAAGAGCTTATTGAAACTCGCTCTTATCCAAACTATGAACACTTATCAAAAAATCAGATTGTTGTCTGATATCGTGTTTCTCATAAAAACACTATGTACTTATTCTAATTCTGCCTGTATCAAACCAAATTTTTATACTGCATCTCTTTCACGCAATTTTTGAAACGTTTCGCTTTTTAAGTAATTGCACGCTTACAAAGAAAGTCGTGGATAATAAACCAATTACTCCAAGTGTTAGGTTTATTCTAACTTTTGAAAACTGGTAAACCATCCACGGCTTTTTTCGATATTGAAATAATTTACTACGAATATAGATTCCATTTTAAATATTGCCAGGGACTATTACTTTTGTGAATAAGATTTTTTATGTCTCCTTCAAATTGTTTTCTACTAAATCCCGTATTAAACTTTACTATTGCTTCTTGATCCAACAACCGAGTGCCATAGTGCTCCCAGCCCTCGAATTTTTCTTGAACTTTTGGTATTAGTTCCTCAAAAATCGCTAACACTTGATCTTTTTGAAGCAGACTAGTATCCACAGCAGAAACTAAAGCCATTGCCGCTATTCCAATTTCCAAGGCCGTAAAATTTATCTTCGAGTGGGCGGCTTCAGAAGACTCGCTAACTTCTCGCAGTGAAAGTAATTGAATATCCGCAGCTTGTAAACTAGCTTTGGCAACAATTAATGCTTCTTCACCCGAAAAAATATTAAAACTCGTTTCTTGTTGCACTTTCAAACTCCGAATATCTTCCTCATTTAAATTAGCAGTTTCCCCAAAACAAAGTAAATGTAAAATCGGTTGATCCTCAAAGTCAACCTCTTCTTTTTTGAATAAACTAAACCAGTCTAAAAAAAGCACTGCACGAAATGGTGCCGCAAGACACGCAGCAAACATTTCTGTGTACGTTAGATCAGCTATAGTATCTCTGGTTCTTTGGTCTTGCTCTCGTTTTTCTTGTTCAACTTCTTTCCTAGCTTCTTCTTTACCTTCTTTGAACGGCTTGATGATGTATTCTTTGATAATTTCAAACAAAAATCCCTGCCCCTTTCACTTTGTTACGCTGCTAAATCATTGGTATTAAATAACCTAAAAACAAATGAAAGCTTGAATATTTACGTGGCATTCTTAATTCAATCTTACCATAAACAGGATTCAGCCTCGACCTAGCTATTGAACTAGTACAGTCCGATAACTATTTCTGTCAAATATAAGTCGTCGATAGTATACATCAATTCTAACAACGAGATTTTTTTCTCTAGCCACTTTACTATCTCACTGTTACATTCTTTTTTTATCAAATCAGCATACTATCCTGCTTACGATGATCCCGAATAAATTCAGGATAGCTCTCTTCTGCTTGATCAGTACTTAAATAAGTATAAAAATCAGGATTCAGCCCATATCCTTGGCCCCACTTGGTGATAATCGTGTCTCCTTGATAACCAGCTGCCTTGAACTTATTCTTAATCTTCGTAGTGATACAAGAAAGCTGACTGCGATTCGAATCCGTCTCTCCTTCAGACCACAGCACTGCACAAATATCACTGCGAGGGATTAATATTCCTTTCGCTTCCAACAACATCTTGAACAGCCGTTCTTCCTTCTTAGAAAAATAAATTCGACCTGCCGAAGTTTCCATGGTTCGATTCTCAATTTTATCAATCGCTGGAGATTCCAGCTTTTTATTTTCGTGTAGCTCTTTGTAAAAGGCATTTTGCAACCGGACTAATTCTTCCCGGAATCCATCAAAGGAAAGGGATTTTGCCAGTCCACCAGTGACCCCCAACTCCTGCCAAACTCTTAGTTCTTCTTCATTCGGTTCATCCATCACCAAACGAACCACGAGACTATTGGTTTGATCAATGTAAGGGAGAAACTTCTCGATCTCTAAGTTGCTGATGGTTTCACTTAACATAATAACCGGGAAAAAATCGGTGATTGACAATAATTTTAGATTTCTGAAACTCTCTTTTGAACAAAACACTTCATAGTCCAACAGTTGAAGCTGCTTTTGAAGCTGTTGTTCAGCTAAAATATTCTTGGTGAGAATCAGTACTTTATACACTTGTTCACACTCCTCGTTAGTCTCTGACTGTACAAATAGCTACTCTTGGTTTTCCGGATTCGCTTTACTAAAGCTTCCGTCTCTTGCCAGTCCATTTATTTTTAGTACCTCAGTGAACTTCTCCTTATCTGAAGCAGTCACTATATACTTATCTTCTAAATAGGTTAAGAATTCTTGTAAAGTTGTCGCTTCTGATTCCAGCATCAGGGTATACAGAATACCGAAGTTTACTTGATGCATCGCTTGTTCCGATCGCTCTTCATCTAAGTAGCGTTCAGAAATATGAAAAGCTTCATCCGTCGATCCGGTGTCTAACAAGTCATAGAGAACCTGTTGAACGGTGAGATTGGTTGATTTCCCAAATAACCGATTCACTCCCTGATGATCATCCTCCTGCACTAACGTATCCCTTTCTGCGAGACTCTCAGGAGCCGCAAAAAACTCACCTGCAAATAACGCCCAGCCCTCCTTATAACTAATCTTTGGATCTGAATTGACCCCATAATGACTATCATACTCGCCGCCAGGCATTGCGAAGGTTGTATACATAGTCCAATGCGTCCACTCGTGCATAATATTGTGCATCAGCTTCTTTGTCTCAAAGTTCTTGTCACTGCGGTCACCCATCACAATGTCGGGAATTGCACGATTATCATGCCCATTGCGAGAAAAAGCATTGCTCTTATCAAGATATTTTCCCTGTTCAAAATTGATATTGATCGGTTTTATTGTGAACTTGGCAGTGTCAGGAAGTAATTTGCGTGCCTGCTTTACGGCATTCGCTTGCGCCTGAACAGCTTGATCAAAATAGTCATTGATTCGGGCAGCTTGGAAATTATAGAAAAAGGTCTCTTCCTGTTTCTCTTTTCCAAACAACACCTGATGATTGGAATAATTAATTGTATTATCGCTACCTAATCTCAGTGTAAAAACAAAGCTGTAGGGCTTTTTATTATATTTTTGCACGTAGCCTCTTTGATCATTGCCTAAGATATAGCCTATTTTCAATGAAGCTCCTTCTAAAGGAATCTTGCGCAGTGCTACATCCTTTATTTCTCCCTGGTTATTGGTTACCCCTTCGTGCAAAAACACTTCTTGCTCTTTCGTGACTAAACGAATAGTGTACCGGGTATTAGGTAACGGAACTGGAACAGAGTCCTCTGCACCATCTGTCACCCTCAGATAAAACCGTTTGAGCTGAACGGTCCGTGTTTTTTTTCTCTTTTTTCTTTTAGTACTGGTTTCTTCTGGATAATCGGCTGCGGCTTCGCCTGTTATGTCTACTGGGTCAAGGCAATCGGCGTCTTTTGCTTGCGTTATCAGTTGAAAGGCAAAGAAAAAAATGAGCAGCAGTAGGATGGATATTCCCTTCTTTTTCACAGGATCCTCTTTCCTATTCTTCAGCAGCCTTCAGAAAATCATCAATTGTCGTTACGGTTGGCGTAAAGGGTTTTACTTGCTGCTGATCAATTAATTGTTTCACCTTACTGATAAAATCTTCGATCGATTCGTCTCCCCGGATCGTCGAAAACTGGCCAAAATCATACTGCCACCACTTTAATTGAAGCAGCTGCTGAATACATTCAGGCGAAAAACGGAAGTTGATGATTTTTGCCGGACATCCTGCAACAATTGCATAAGGCGGGACATTCTTTGTAACAATTGCATGCGCAGCAATCACTGCCCCATCGTGAACCTTAATCCCTTTTGAACTAAACGTAACGTTCTCACCGATCCAAACATCATTGCCAATGTCAATTGGCTGACGTCGTAACTGATTCGGTGAAGGTTCAAATTGATTGGTCCATTTTTCCTTATAGGTATTCAGAGAAATGTTCTTGGTTTCATACGTAATCTGTGAGGTGGTGAAGCGATCCATTGGATGATTCGGCCCCATCCGGCTTACACCCGGGGCAATCGAAGAGTAACGGCCAACGATTGTGTCCACTGGCAGATTACTGCGACTGTAACTGAAAGCTCCCATGGTGTGCAGATAAGTGCCCTTAACAAAGATTGAAAAGGGCTCAATCGCCACTGTACTATTCACAAACATCGGATCCTTCCCATGTACAAACCGGTTTTCTCGTGTGGTTAGTTTGGTAAAAATATCTCGTTCTACCAAAAGTCGATCCAACCCTTTGGAAAAAATAAATTTGTGGGTTCTCTGACGTTTTTTTATTACAACAACCTCCTTTCCCACTGACTACTAATCAGGACCAGCGCCCCCGTTTTGGCCCCGCATTGTGAATGTATTTCTTCGCATCTTTTGGAATCCTCTGGGGAGAATCATCAGTATCCGCCTCCCAAGGATAAAGACCATTTTCATCCTTTTGGTAGCTATCTTCCACTGCATCCAATTCATCATAGGAGCGATGCTTTTTTAGTCGTTGCTTTAAAAAGGTAATAAAGGTTACTGTGATGAAAAGAATCAAGATCAGCTTTCGCATCCCTAAATTTTTTATCACTTCAAGAATGAGTTGTCCAAGCTCTGCCATTTCAATCCCTCTTTTCACGGCCTGTCTGTATGCGTCTACTATTGAACGTCATATTTTCCACTGTATAAGTCATTGATAAACTGCTTGGCTTCCGTATCCAAATAGGTACTTCTTTTGAGGAAGTAGAGCGAATAGCCTGTCTGGTCGAATAGCCGGGTCGGCGCATACCTTCCACGTTTGATCATGGCCGCATAGCGATTCAGATAAATCGCTAAAATGTCTTCTTTGCGCTTTTGCGGCACTTCTTCCAAACTAAAAACAAAACGAAAGACCTCTGCATAAATTTTCATCGCATCTCGTGGGGGTGTGCCGATTTTCGAAAGGGAAACCGTATCCCACTCGCCGCAGAAATAGTAGTCCTTCATATTCCCTAAAAACGCAATCTTGCGAACCACCGCATAAAGCTTCATTGAAAACCAATTGTCTTCACGTACCCTAATCTTGGTTGGGAATTCCAACTGATACCGATCCACAACTTCTTTACGCATCAGCTTGCCAACGATGTTCAAGCTGTTGTACAGCTTAGTATCAAGGAAATCCACTCCTTTGATAGCTGTAGGTGATTGGAAGCACGAACGACCAAGTGCGCGACGACTGCCCTCTGCTCGGAAATAAGGCATACAAACCAAATCCGTTTCTTCCTCCTCGATTGCCAATTGGTACGCATCCTCCAAGGCATGAGGGGTAAGGTAATCATCCGAGTCCACGAAGACCACCCATTTCCCTTTGGATTGCTTCAATCCTAGGTTTCTAGGCACAGACGCACCGCCAGAGTTTTCCGCTAAACGCAGCACCCGCAAATGGTCAAAGTGTTCCTGGAATTCCTCAACCACCTTCACCGTCTGATCCGTCGAAGCATCATCGACCACAATCACTTCAAACTGTGAGTGATCAAGGGTTGAGTGCGCCAATTGAGTCAAACAATTGGCCAGTTCTTTTTCCCGATTGTAAACCGGAATAACCACAGAAATAGCCAGTGACTCTTCCTCTGAATTCTCAATAACTTCTAAATCCTCATCCGCTTCGTTAATCACTGCCTCAGTAACTTCTTCTGTTGAACTGTACACCTGATAATTAATCAACCCCGATAAGAAATGTTCCGCATCATCAATCCGCATTCGGCACCGATCATGACGCACATAAAAACCGCCAACAATCGTTTCCGGCTGGGCAAAGAACATCGCAAGCTCCGGCCACATTGTTCCCGTTCTTAATTCATGGATGGCTCGCTTCTCCATCACGCTCTTTAGCCAAGTGAATTCTTCAGAGCTAAACAGCGGCTCTTCAAAAGCAATCTCTTGAATCCGATCGAACATTTTAACTGCCGCCACCACCAGTTCCAACATCGTTGGATAAGCGGTATCTCTTTTCTCAATAAAGGCTAAATTCTCCAAGGCATTCCGAATCCCAAACTCAAAATACTTTCGTTTCGGTAGGTAAGTCGTCAGTTCATTGACTGAATAACTCAGCCAATGATCATGGTATCGTTCATACCTTTTTTGAATAAAGTGATTCATTAACAGCTCCGCCAGGTCCAGCCATTCTTTTTTACCGACTAATGGGTAGGCCCGCATAATCGCAAACAACGCTTCCCCATCGTAATAAATAATCCTGAAGGCTTCGCTCTCTGTTAACTCTTCATTCAAAACGTGAGCGGTCGCTCCATCTTCTGCAATAAACGACTTCATCCCATTCAAGAACTGTTTAATGGAAGGTAAAAACTGTTGATTGCCAGTGACTGTCTGATACTTGGTCAAAGCCAAAATGACCATCGCCTGAGCCCCCAGCTTTAATTCCTCGCCATCAACTACATAGTAGGCATCCTCTGTCACCTTGGTCAGATGCATAAGTCCCCATTGCAGACCTTGCTCGATCTTTTCTAGGAAATCAGCACTAGCCAATTCCTGCTCTTGCAAATAGTCATAGGCCTCCAGCAGCGCATATAGGCTGGAATAATGTCGGACACTGTTGTAGCTGTTAATCGTTCTACCACGTACCGGAAAGTACCCATAGATAAACTTCCCCGTTTCGGTAATCTGATCCACCAAGTATTGAGCCCCACGCCGAATGCCCTGCTCCAAGATGGTCCACTGATTGTCTGCATCAATTTTCCGTACACCCTGTCCATAGCCCTCCATTTCCATGGAATAAATGTTTTCATTTTCAATGAAGACGCCCTTCTTTGTGAAAAATGTCCACTCTTCCCCAAAATGAATCTGTGGATTCACGTCATCCTTCTGATCGCGGTAGTGGTTATATTTTTGGATATTCTCTTCACTACTCATTAAACGCGCATCTCTTCTAGCTATTCGATGCTCTGGATGAGGAACCAGCAGCGCATTCCCAGTAATTTCTTCAGGTAAAAAGATTGAACAAGGATCTTCATTGAAGGACACACCATAAGGAAAATAATTATTCCGCTGTGTTTGAAAGATGGCCTGTTGTCCTTCTTTTGCACTCACCTTCTTCACTGTGTTCAGTCTTTCAATTTTTACCCATTTGGGAAAAATTGAAAAGGCATCTAAATACTTTTCTATTTTTAGCCAGCCCTGTTCAAAATTATCGCTGCTAGTCTGCCAAACCTGTCCCCGTTTATTTTCCGAACAGGTAGTCACAAAGAAATGAACCGGTTCATTTTTGGCTTGGTCAAACAATTTTTTTCTTGCTTCTGCTAACTCTTTTCTCACACCATCACCTTACTTCTTTTTTTAAGATTGCCGCTGGTTTAATTTACTCTATAAGTTCCAGTGAAAACTCAGGCGTTAAGCAATACCCGCTGCCCCAAATGGTCCGCAGTAAGTCTTCGCTAAACCCTGATTCTTTCAGTTTTTGCTTAATTTTTTTCACTAACACGGACAACTGTGACATGCGAGAATGATTAAGCTCTTCTTTCCATAAGTAGTCGCACAGCTCCTCGCGGGAAACAATTTCACCATTGGCTTCCTGCAAATAAAGAAATACCTTCTTTTCCTTTTTCGTTAATGTCTTCAGAAAATGTTCCAGCAGCTTTTCCGTCATAACGAAATGCTGCTGGTGAGAAGCACGTTCCTGCTCTTCGGTTTGCTGCAGCAGCTCCATCTTCTCAGCCAAGCGCTCCCTCAGCTGGTCACAAGGAATATCGCCTGAAATCCATTCCTTCAATCCTAACTTCCTCAGTTGTTCCTGTTCCTCTAAAGAGGGCGCCACACTGAATTTGCGAAAGATCACAAGGTTCCCTGAGACCATTTTCGGTAAGAGTTCCGCAATTTCTCGATTGGTGATGGTTTCACTGAAGATGATCACCTGGTGGTCCACCATTACATACCCTTCTTTTCTCAATTGGTGAAAGGCTTGAACCGAGCACAGCACTTCATAATTCAACTGCTGCAATTGTTCCTGTAACTGTTGTTCTACTAAAATATTCTTGGTTAATAGTAAGATTAGCCGCATACCATTCATTCCCTCTCTTCCACATAAGCCATCTGCTGGTCCTTCAATACGATTGAATCGGAAGCTGAAAGGCTTGGGCAGCTGCTTCTGACAGCTGCTTCATCGGTGTCACTTCAATTAATTCTGCCTGAACCACCAACCGATTCGTTGCATATAAGTCCCCGCAAGTAATCAGTGTCAACAGCTTTTTCTCTGGTACGACATCCAATACCTCTGCTTTAGTTGGCACAACCTTTTCCTTTTCAATTACTTCGTATGTATACACATGGGAAAGGTCGGTTAAATAAATGAGGTCACCCAGCATGATATTCTCTAATGGCGTAAACAATAAATCCGGCTGATCCGACCGATGACTGGCTAAGGCATAATTGCCTGCACCCATCTCCTGATCAGGCGAAAGTGTACCTGCACCATAAAGCAAGGCCTCATTCGATAATCCCTTAAAAATCGGCAGCCGAATCTTCACACTTGGAATCGCAATACTGGCAATCACTGGCAGTTCTTTTTTTTCTCCAGCCAGCTGAGATTTTACCACTGCTTCTGAAGAGAGAGACTTCACTTGGTCGAAATCGAAAGTTTCTTCTTTCTGCTTGTTCTTTTCTAAGTCCCGCTTAGAAAGCTGACTAATGTCATAAACAGCACCCGTGTGACGTATGAAAAAATTGATTAGCGGTTTATTAAATAGAAGAAACAGACCCACAACGATCAGTAAAAAAGAACAAAATCGCAAAACTTTTTTCTTCATATTTTCCCTTTCTGTTAAAAAGAAGCTTGTAAGGGTAAAAAAACGAACGATCCGTCTAAAAAGATTAATTCTTTGTTCTAGAGAGATCGTTCGTTTCCTTATTACTTCCTACTCCTCTTTATCGAAAAACTCATCAATCGTGTCTTTGGTCCTGCTTTTTTTTCGTTTAAGTTTATCTTTTAGTCCCAATAATCCAAGACCTAGCAAGCCGAGCCCAGCTGCTGGATAAGCAGCTTCCTTCACATCGGCCCCTGTCTTAGGTAATGCCCCTGTCTTCGTAGTTCGACCGGTTGTCTTTTTCAGGTTTGAACTTACCTTAGGTTTACCATCGGAATCTGAATCGCTATCCGAGTCCGAATCACTGTCTGAATCTGAGTCGCTATCCGTATCTGAATCACTGTCTGAGTCTGAGTCACTGTCCGAATCTGAATCACTATCAGAATCTGAGTCACTATCCGTGTCTGAATCACTATCCGTATCTGAGTCACTGTCAGTGTCTGAATCACTGTCTGAGTCCGAATCGCTGTCAGTGTCTGAATCACTATCGGAATCTGAGTCGCTGTCCGAATCTGAATCACTGTCTGAGTCCGAATCGCTGTCAGTGTCTGAGTCACTGTCTGAGTCCGAATCGCTGTCTGATTCATTATCACCACTCACGACATCCTTAACCTTTTCACTTTCTTTCTCAGCTTCTCCAAGTTGATGTCCTTTTAGAACAACTTCGACCACATCGCCCTCTTCTAAGGTTATGCCTGCCATTCGAGCTAAGGTCTGAATGTAATCATTTAAGTCAATAGAGTAGTCGCCACCAGGAGTTACGGCATAATCAGTAATAAATAATTGACCATTAATGTAAACATCCATAGTATAGTAGCGTCCTAAATCCGTATCCTGATCTGGAATATGCCCAGTAATTACCGAGCCACCTACATAATTTGGGTTCAAGGTCGGTGGAACAACTTCCCAATCATCATAATCAACAACATCAGAATCTGAGTCGCTATCCGAATCTGAGTCGCTATCGGAATCTGAGTCACTGTCTGAATCTGAATCACTATCAGAATCTGAGTCGCTGTCCGAGTCTGAATCGCTATCCGAATCTGAGTCACTATCTGAGTCCGAATCACTATCCGAATCTGAGTCACTGTCTGAGTCCGAATCACTATCTGAGTCTGAGTCGCTGTCCGAATCTGAGTCACTATCCGAGTCTGAATCGCTGTCTGAGTCTGAATCGCTATCAGAATCTGAATCACTGTCTGAGTCCGAGTCGCTATCTGAGTCACTGTCCGAGTCTGAATCACTATCAGAATCTGAGTCGCTGTCTGAGTCTGAATCGCTATCAGAATCTGAATCACTGTCTGAGTCCGAGTCGCTATCTGAGTCACTGTCTGAGTCTGAATCACTATCAGAATCTGAATCGCTATCAGAATCTGAGTCGCTATCTGAGTCTGAATCGCTGTCCGAATCTGAGTCACTATCCGAGTCTGAATCGCTGTCCGAATCTGAGTCGCTATCTGAGTCCGAATCACTATCAGAATCTGAGTCACTATCTGAGTCTGAATCGCTGTCCGAATCTGAGTCGCTATCTGAGTCCGAATCACTATCAGAATCTGAGTCACTGTCTGAGTCCGAATCACTATCTGAGTCTGAATCGCTGTCCGAATCTGAGTCACTATCAGAATCTGAGTCGCTATCTGAGTCTGAATCGCTGTCTGAGTCCGAATCACTGTCTGAATCTGAGTCACTATCCGAGTCTGAGTCGCTATCTGAGTCTGAATCGCTGTCTGAGTCTGAATCACTGTCTGAATCTGAGTCACTATCCGAGTCTGAATCGCTATCCGAATCTGAGTCACTATCTGAGTCTGAATCACTATCAGAATCTGAATCGCTGTCCGAATCTGAGTCACTATCTGAGTCTGAATCGCTGTCCGAATCTGAATCGCTGTCTGAGTCCGAGTCACTGTCTGAATCTGAGTCACTATCCGAGTCTGAATCACTATCTGAGTCTGAATCACTATCAGAATCTGAGTCGCTATCCGAGTCTGAATCGCTGTCCGAATCTGAGTCGCTATCTGAGTCTGAATCGCTATCGGAATCTGAATCGCTGTCCGAATCTGAGTCTGAATCGCTATCCGAGTCCGAGTCGCTATCCGAGTCTGAATCGCTGTCCGAGTCTGAGTCACTATCCGAATCTGAGTCGCTATCCGAGTCTGAATCGCTGTCCGAGTCTGAGTCACTGTCTGAATCCGAATCGCTATCCGAATCTGAGTCACTTTCTGAATCCGAATCGCTATCCGAGTCTGAGTCACTGTCTGAATCTGAGTCACTGTCCGAGTCCGAATCACTGTCCGAGTCTGAATCGCTATCTGAGTCCGAATCGCTATCCGAATCTGAGTCACTATCTGAGTCCGAGTCACTATCCGAGTCCGAATCACTGTCCGAATCTGAATCGCTATCCGAATCTGAGTCACTATCTGAGTCCGAGTCACTATCCGAGTCCGAATCACTGTCCGAATCTGAATCGCTATCCGAATCTGAGTCACTATCCGAGTCTGAGTCGCTGTCTGAATCCGAATCACTGTCCGAGTCTGAGTCGCTATCTGAATCCGAATCACTGTCCGAATCTGAATCGCTATCTGAGTCCGAATCGCTATCCGAATCTGAGTCACTATCTGAGTCCGAGTCACTGTCTGAATCTGAGTCACTATCCGAGTCTGAATCGCTATCTGAATCCGAGTCACTATCCGAGTCCGAATCACTGTCCGAATCTGAATCGCTATCTGAATCTGAGTCACTATCCGAGTCTGAGTCGCTGTCTGAATCCGAATCACTGTCCGAGTCTGAGTCGCTATCTGAATCCGAATCACTGTCCGAATCTGAATCGCTATCCGAATCTGAGTCACTGTCCGAGTCTGAATCACTATCTGAGTCTGAATCCGAATCGCTATCTGAATCTGAGTCGCTATCCGAGTCTGAATCACTGTCCGAATCTGAGTCACTATCAGAATCTGAGTCACTATCCGAGTCTGAATCGCTGTCCGAGTCTGAATCGCTGTCCGAGTCCGAATCGCTATCCGAATCTGAGTCACTATCCGAGTCCGAATCACTATCCGAGTCCGAATCACTGTCCGAATCCGAATCACTATCGGAATCCGAATCACTATCGGAATCTGAGTCACTATCGGAATCCGAATCTGAGTCACTATCTGAGTCCGAGTCACTGTCTGAATCGCTATCAGAATCTGAGTCACTATCCGAGTCCGAATCACTGTCCGAATCCGAATCGCTATCCGAGTCCGAATCACTATCCGAGTCCGAATCGCTATCGGAATCTGAGTCACTATCCGAGTCCGAATCGCTGTCTGAGTCTGAATCACTATCGGAATCCGAATCACTATCTGAGTCTGAGTCACTGTCTGAATCCGAATCACTATCGGAATCTGAGTCGCTGTCTGAATCCGAGTCGCTATCTGAGTCTGAATCGCTGTCCGAATCCGAATCACTATCGGAATCTGAATCGCTGTCCGAGTCTGAGTCACTATCCGAGTCCGAATCGCTATCGGAATCTGAGTCGCTGTCCGAATCTGAATCGCTGTCTGAGTCTGAATCACTATCGGAATCTGAGTCGCTGTCTGAGTCTGAATCGCTGTCTGAGTCCGAATCACTATCGGAATCTGAGTCGCTGTCCGAATCCGAGTCACTATCGGAATCTGAATCGCTGTCCGAATCCGAATCACTATCTGAGTCCGAATCGCTATCGGAATCTGAGTCGCTGTCCGAATCCGAGTCACTATCGGAATCTGAATCGCTATCGGAATCTGAGTCACTGTCTGAGTCTGAATCGCTGTCTGAGTCCGAATCACTATCGGAATCTGAATCACTATCGGAATCTGAATCACTATCTGAGTCCGAATCACTATCGGAATCTGAATCACTGTCTGAATCTGAGTCGCTATCTGAGTCTGAGTCACTGTCTGAATCTGAGTCACTATCCGAGTCTGAATCGCTATCAGAATCTGAATCACTATCAGATTCATCATCGTCTTTTACGTATTTTATAACTGTATTTTCTGTTTGATCTTTATAGCCAGGAGGTTTATATCCTTTTTTAGGATTGTCTGGATCGACTAATTCTAAAGGGTTCCCCTCTGCATCAGTTGCTATATAGCCGTCAAAATAAGGAACTACCTGCTTGTTACTTGGGTCATCAGGAGAAAGTGCCTTTGTAGGATCATCTGGATCATTCCAATAAAGTTGTGCAGAACGATCCGGATCAATATCAACCTCGTCATCATTCGAAAACTCCCAAACATACCCTCCCATTGAGTGATAGATATAAGTCACTTCAGATAAGCCATTTCTGTCAACAATCATGTCAGAGTCTGAACTCTCGGCTTTTCCTACGTAGTAGTTCCCTTTGACAACCTCAATTTTCTCTGGAATTACAGCATCTACTTTGGTATCAACCGTTACTGAATGGCTGGTTTGATTACCAGAGTCAGGATCAATATACACATAGTGGTAAATAACTTGTGCATCCTTCGCTTCATAGACATAGTAAATGACTGAGCTACCATCCGCATTGACCTTCATGTCTTCATCGGATTCTTGACCAAGCTCAACAAAATCATAACCTTCTATTTCAATATTCTTACTAGCAATCGTTGAACCCACAGCCAATTGCTCTTGTTGTTCATCCGCGATTTCCACACCATTTTGATTAACGAAGCGATGGGTAACAGTTGCTTTGTTTGCTTGGTAAATATACGTCACAACCGATTGACCACTACGGTCCACGATCATATCTGAATCTGAAGTACTTTCATCCTTTTCTACAAATTCATACCCTTCTATTTCAATAATCTTTTCATCAATTGCTGCATCAACTTTTGTTGGTACCACATCAGATGTTATTAATTGTTGATTCCCATCCTCATCGATAGATACATAATTGTAAGTAATGGCTGCATCTTTCGCTCGATACACATACGTAGCAACAGAAGTGTTATCTTCTGACACCATATCATCTGAAAGACTCCAATTTATTTTGAAAAATTCATACCCTTCTATCGGTTCATTTCTTGCTGGATGGAGTGGTATATCTTCGTTAAATGAAGCGGCTATTGTTTCATCCGGAATGATGGATTGTCCTTTTTCATTTACATATTTAGCAGTATAGCTGGATTGCATGTATTGATCGGATAAGGGTCCGGGTATTCCTTGCAGCTCAAACGCTTCGGTACGAACGTCATTCGCTAATTGTTCATACTCTGCAGCCAGTGCTGTAACTTCTGCCGTCGTAACTGTTCCCGGTGATGAAGCGGCACCACTGATACCTGCTTGTAATCGACTATAAGGTTCATCTAATTGGTTATGATAGGTTATGCCAAATAAGCCGGAAATGCCATTTCGATAATCCTTTTGATTCCGGATAGTTATTGCTTGATTGACTGCTTCTGTTCTCGCTGCAATTGCCGGTGTAGTGGCTGCTTTTAACGCATCTGCAGCAACCTGAACGCCTCCATAGTAATTCGTAGTATCGTCTCGTTGCGCCTGCAATAATGCTTCAATTAATTGAGCAATCTCTGGTTCATTTTGAACCTGTTGAGCTAATCGTATCGCAGGTTCAACGATCTCCACTCTGACTTGCTCTTCTCGAGGTGTTTCTCTTGTCAATCCATTGGAAGCAAGATTCGTTACCCCATCGTCAATTGGATTGGTCCTTATTGTATCCACACTGGATTCCGTTACTTCTACTGTGGTTGCCACATCTTCTGCTCCTGCGACACTAGGTCCCAAGAACATCGCACCAACAATCCCACTTTTGACTACCCAATGTTTTTTAACCTTGTGTAGTCGATATCTTTTGTGAACATTCTGATTTTTCTTTACAACATACACATTTTCCTTCAACCCTAAACCTCCTCTTTAGAAAAAGGCTGCACTAATAAAGATACGTACAGCCTTTTCAAGTTTAGCTACTTCTTAGATTCTATTGTCACCTTTTTTTCTTTTCTTTGAGGTGCCGTAAAAAGCAATTCCCATCGAAACAAGTCCTAATCCAGCTACAGAATAGAGAATTTGCTCGTCCTCTGTTCCGGTGCTAGGCAGTAATTTTTTAGTTGCAGAAGTACCTGAGCTGTTATTGCCTTTTGTATTAGTAGTAGGAAGTGTCGGACGATCAGAATCCGAATCACTATCGGAATCTGAATCGCTATCTGAGTCCGAATCACTGTCTGAATCTGAATCGCTATCTGAGTCCGAATCACTGTCTGAATCTGAATCGCTATCTGAGTCTGAATCACTATCCGAATCACTGTCGCTATCCGAGTCTGAATCACTATCCGAATCACTGTCGCTATCCGAGTCTGAATCACTATCCGAATCACTGTCGCTATCCGAGTCTGAATCACTATCCGAATCACTGTCGCTATCCGAGTCTGAATCACTATCCGAATCACTGTCGCTATCTGAGTCCGAATCATTGTCACCTTGAACAACCGTACTTACACTTTGACTTACTTTGTCCTCTTTACCCTCTTGGTGACCTTTGACTAAGGCAGTAATAAGATCACCTTCTTCAAGCACTCTTCCAGTTAGTCTTGCATATTCATTGGCAATTTCGGCTAAGTCATATTGGAAAGTGCCACCAGGGTCAACTTCTATTCCACTAATAATCAGTTGACCATTCACATAAAGATCCACTGTATAGGTTCTATCATGATCCATATTTTGACTAGGAACTCTTCCAGAAATAACTGTATCACCAGCCGTGTTAGGATTTAAGGTCGGCGGATTAACAAACCAATTATCATAATCAGCATCTGCATCACTGTCCGAGTCTGAATCACTGTCTGAATCTGAGTCGCTATCCGAATCTGAATCGCTATCTGAGTCTGAGTCGCTGTCCGAGTCTGAGTCGCTATCCGAATCTGAGTCGCTATCCGAATCTGAATCACTGTCCGAATCTGAGTCGCTGTCTGAATCCGAATCGCTATCGGAATCTGAGTCGCTGTCCGAGTCTGAGTCACTGTCTGAGTCTGAATCACTATCGGAATCTGAGTCGCTGTCCGAGTCTGAGTCACTGTCTGAGTCTGAATCACTATCGGAATCTGAGTCGCTGTCCGAGTCTGAATCACTATCGGAATCTGAATCGCTGTCCGAGTCTGAGTCACTGTCTGAGTCTGAATCACTATCGGAATCTGAGTCACTGTCTGAGTCTGAATCACTATCGGAATCTGAGTCGCTGTCCGAGTCTGAATCACTATCGGAATCTGAATCGCTGTCCGAGTCTGAGTCACTGTCTGAGTCTGAATCACTATCGGAATCTGAGTCGCTGTCCGAGTCTGAATCACTATCGGAATCTGAATCACTATCCGAGTCTGAGTCGCTATCGGAATCTGAATCGCTATCCGAGTCCGAATCACTATCGGAATCTGAGTCGCTATCCGAGTCTGAGTCGCTGTCCGAATCTGAATCGCTATCGGAATCTGAGTCGCTGTCCGAGTCCGAATCACTATCGGAATCTGAATCGCTGTCTGAGTCTGAATCACTATCGGAATCTGAGTCGTTATCGGAATCTGAATCGCTATCCGAGTCTGAGTCGCTATCGGAATCTGAGTCGCTGTCCGAATCTGAATCGCTATCGGAATCTGAGTCGCTGTCCGAGTCTGAGTCACTGTCTGAGTCTGAATCGCTATCGGAATCTGAGTCGCTGTCCGAGTCCGAATCACTATCGGAATCTGAATCGCTGTCTGAGTCTGAATCACTATCGGAATCTGAGTCGCTGTCCGAATCTGAGTCACTATCGGAATCTGAGTCGCTGTCCGAATCTGAGTCACTATCGGAATCTGAGTCGCTGTCCGAGTCCGAATCACTATCGGAATCTGAATCGCTGTCTGAGTCTGAATCACTATCGGAATCTGAGTCGCTGTCCGAATCTGAGTCACTATCGGAATCTGAGTCGCTGTCCGAATCTGAGTCACTATCGGAATCTGAGTCGCTGTCCGAATCTGAATCGCTATCCGAGTCCGAATCACTGTCTGAATCTGAGTCACTGTCCGAATCTGAGTCACTATCCGAGTCTGAATCGCTGTCCGAGTCTGAATCACTATCAGAATCTGAGTCGCTGTCTGAATCTGAGTCACTGTCCGAATCTGAGTCACTATCCGAGTCTGAATCGCTGTCCGAGTCTGAATCACTATCAGAATCTGAGTCGCTGTCTGAATCTGAGTCGCTGTCCGAGTCTGAATCACTGTCCGAATCTGAATCGCTATCCGAGTCCGAATCACTATCGGAATCTGAGTCACTGTCCGAATCTGAGTCACTATCCGAGTCTGAATCGCTATCGGAATCTGAATCGCTGTCCGAGTCTGAATCACTATCGGAATCTGAGTCGCTGTCTGAATCTGAGTCGCTGTCCGAGTCTGAATCACTATCCGAATCTGAATCGCTATCTGAGTCCGAGTCACTATCGGAATCTGAATCACTATCCGAGTCTGAGTCACTATCAGAATCTGAATCACTGTCTGAATCTGAATCACTGTCTGAATCGCTATCCGAGTCTGAGTCACTGTCTGAATCCGAGTCGCTATCTGAGTCTGAGTCACTATCCGAATCTGAATCGCTATCTGAGTCCGAATCACTGTCTGAATCCGAGTCTGAATCACTGTCCGAATCTGAATCGCTATCCGAGTCCGAATCACTATCGGAATCTGAGTCACTGTCCGAATCTGAGTCGCTATCCGAGTCTGAATCGCTATCGGAATCTGAGTCGCTGTCCGAGTCTGAATCACTATCCGAATCTGAATCGCTATCTGAGTCCGAGTCACTATCAGAATCTGAATCACTATCCGAGTCTGAGTCACTATCCGAATCTGAATCACTGTCTGAATCTGAATCACTGTCTGAGTCTGAGTCACTGTCCGAATCTGAGTCACTGTCTGAATCCGAGTCGCTATCTGAGTCACTATCGGAATCTGAATCGCTATCAGAATCTGAGTCACTATCTGAGTCTGAATCGCTGTCCGAATCCGAATCACTATCGGAATCTGAATCACTGTCCGAATCTGAGTCGCTATCGGAATCTGAGTCACTATCCGAGTCTGAGTCACTGTCCGAATCTGAGTCGCTATCTGAGTCTGAATCGCTATCGGAATCTGAGTCGCTGTCCGAGTCTGAGTCGCTATCTGAGTCTGAATCACTATCCGAATCTGAGTCACTGTCCGAGTCTGAATCACTATCCGAATCTGAATCGCTATCCGAGTCTGAATCACTATCCGAATCTGAGTCACTGTCTGAGTCCGAATCACTGTCCGAATCTGAGTCACTATCCGAATCTGAGTCGCTATCTGAATCTGAGTCGCTGTCCGAGTCTGAATCACTATCCGAATCTGAATCGCTATCTGAGTCCGAATCACTATCCGAGTCCGAGTCACTATCGGAATCTGAGTCGCTGTCTGAATCTGAATCACTATCGGAATCTGAGTCGCTGTCCGAGTCTGAATCACTATCCGAATCTGAATCGCTATCTGAGTCCGAGTCACTATCCGAGTCTGAGTCACTATCGGAATCTGAATCACTGTCTGAATCTGAATCACTGTCTGAGTCTGAGTCGCTATCCGAGTCTGAGTCACTGTCTGAATCCGAGTCACTATCGGAATCTGAATCACTATCTGAGTCTGAATCGCTGTCCGAATCCGAATCACTATCGGAATCTGAATCACTGTCCGAATCTGAGTCGCTATCGGAATCTGAATCACTGTCTGAGTCTGAATCACTGTCTGAGTCTGAATCGCTATCGGAATCTGAGTCACTGTCCGAGTCCGAATCACTATCCGAGTCCGAATCACTATCCGAGTCCGAATCGCTATCGGAATCCGAGTCACTATCTGAGTCTGAATCGCTATCGGAATCCGAATCGCTGTCTGAATCGGAATCTGAGTCACTGTCCGAATCCGAATCGCTATCCGAGTCTGAATCACTATCGGAATCTGAGTCGCTGTCCGAATCTGAATCGCTATCGGAATCTGAATCACTGTCCGAATCTGAGTCACTATCCGAATCTGAATCGCTGTCCGAGTCTGAATCGCTATCGGAGTCTGAATCACTGTCTGAATCTGAGTCACTATCGGAATCTGAGTCACTGTCTGAGTCCGAATCACTGTCTGAATCTGAGTCACTATCGGAATCTGAGTCACTGTCTGAGTCCGAATCACTGTCTGAATCTGAGTCGCTATCGGAATCTGAATCGCTGTCCGAATCTGAGTCGCTATCGGAGTCTGAATCACTATCGGAATCTGAGTCACTGTCCGAGTCTGAGTCACTATCCGAATCACTGTCGCTTTCGTCATCTTCACCGTATATTACAGTTGTATCTTCTCCTGGGTCAGAAACTGCTGGTGGCTTATAACCCTTCTCTGGATCTTCTTGATCAACTAATTCCAATTTATTCCCCTCTTCATCGGTTGGGGTATATCCTGGAACATAAGGAATGACTGGATAGTTAGGGTCATCCGGGTCTAATGCTTTGCTAGGATCATTTGGATCGTTTGGATATTTAATAGTAATGGTTTCGCCAGTATCTGGATTCGTCCACGTAAATCCACCCATTGGTCTGTAAACATAGGTTACATTGGCTCCATTTGGACCAACCGAGGTAGGATTTCCTGCATCAGCTTCTACATATAGATAACCTTCCACAACATTTATTTTGTCTTGAATGGATGCACCTACCATGGTATCTTCCATAATATCTGATGCAATTGTTTCCCCAGCTTCATTCACATAATGGTAAGTCACGGTTGTTTCATTAGGTACTAAACGCCAAGTCGTATCTCCCATCTTAGTTGTCGGCTGCATGGTATCTCCCGGTGTTAATGTTTCTCCAGCTTCATTTATATAATGGTATCCTGCTGGTGGTTCTGGAACTTCCAAATCTCTTAGGTTCAAATTATCAGTAAGAATTGAGTAACGCGTAGTAGAACCAGTTTCATTGTTATCATAAGCAGTAGTATCAATAATCAGGCTACCTACTTCTTGGTAAACAAAAACCACATCTGGCGTTGGATCTCCATACTTCCCAGATCTATTAGCTGGCATTTCATGAAGCACATAGTTTTTACTTCTATAGTTTCTTACTTGAGCAAAATAGTCTTCATTGTATTTTCCAGGTATTGTTTGATCGTCTGCCCCAGCATTAATTGACTCATCACCAACACCATCACCATCTATATCTAGCATGTACTTAACAGTTACTGATGAATCTTTTGCTGTGTAATAATAGTCATAAGAAGTCGTTTGTCCTTGCTCAGGAAAAGTAATATCTAACTCACCCGTTAATGGATCGGCACCAATAGGTAACTTTCCTGCTCCTTTGTTTAGTTCGTACCCTTCGATTTCCAAATCTTCTGCTGTAACGCGGCCAGTATCGTCTGGCCAACCATTAATTGTTTTTGTACCGATCGGACCATTTTCATCGCGCAAATTTAATTGGACATAGCTTTGACCTTGTACAGATATTGCTGCAGGGGTTGTACTTGCAGATGACAGGTAAGTTTCTCCATGTAACATATCCAAACTAAGTGAATCTGCAGAGTTAATTATCGAATTATCTCTAAAATAAATATTAAAATCGTTATATGAACTGAAACCCATTGTTGCGTAAACTCTATCTACTAAATCCACAACATCTTCATTAATAGGGAAGCCTTGCATTCCAAAAAATTCTGAGGGGCTTGTAGCTCCGCTGTTTCGATATATATCCGTCTCTGTGATTTTTGGTGCATCAAAAATGCTGCCGATATTACGTGCAAAGACTACATTCCCTTCAGGAGTTTCAAATGAAGTATACGAATATGGTCCAGCAGCAATTAAAGCTTCTTTAATTTGTTCATCAGATGAATCTTGAGAAACTGTAATGTATCGCAGCGTGTATTTAGATGAAAATTCTTCACTAATACGTGGAAACATTCCTGTTTGGTATAAACCGTTAGCATCTGGTCTAGGAGCTGCCAGATTGATGGCAAGTTCACTAGAAGATAAGTCTCCGGTTGTGAATTCCGCAACTTCACCTGTTTTTATTTCAACACGGTTAATTTGTACTAAATTATCTGAAGAAACTTCTCTCGGCATCCCTAAAAGCTCCAAGTATAAATCTCGGGTATTATCTGAGTATATTGAACTATACATATGACTAGACCCACCTGCGGTTAACGGTCCTGTAATAGAAAGAGCTCCTGCATATGTTGGTACATCCGAATTATCTGCAGTAGTTAATTCCTGTGTCATACCAGCAAGAATATAAGTTACTTTTGAATCTCTATAGCTACCATTCACTGCCTGAAATGTTGGTCTAGCAATACCAGCAGCACCGGGTGCATTAAATATGAACTTTTTGTTACCTGAAATTTCATTAGTAATCTCTATTTCTAAGCCACCAGCAACAGTATTAACAATACCTATGTCAGTTAGTTCCATCCCTTTTACGGGAACTAATGCTTTTATTCCATCCCTAATTCCAGAAGTACTAACTGGAATAAACAATTTATCTCCCACCTGGATGGTTTTTGCTGAATTATCTAATATTGCTTCAAAATATATTCCGTTTTCTGCACTTAGATCAGGCATTACTAGAGAAGTTAACTTTTCGCCCGCTGAATTTAATATTTCAAAATTGCTGACAACAAATTCTACATCCTCATTAGCGGCCCAAGTCTTCGTCCCATCAGGATTCTCAGTCGCTCTTGGCGTAGGAGCCGCTGCAGGTGCTGCTGATCCATTCGTCGCTCCCGCTGCCGGAATCTCCGTCCCCGTCTCTAGCTGCTTCTCGGCTTCACTTTCATCCACCATTTCATTCTCAGCTGCATAGCTAACTTGATTAGCTAGTGGTGTACCAACTGTGCTGACCAGCATTGCCCCAGCAATACCGCCCTTGACTACCCAGTTCTTCTTCACCTTGTGCATCTTGTATTTCTTGATGGCTTCCTGTCGATAAACAATCTTTCGGTTGTTTCTCATGCTGTTATAACCCCTTTTCTCCTAATAATCCTTTTGTGCTCTCCAACCTAATCGCGATAAAAATACTCGTAAAAATGAATCAATCCACTTAAAAAGTGTTCCTGATCATCAATTCGCATTCGGAATTTGTCGTGCCGCGTATAGAAGCCGCAAACAACTTTCTCTGGCCGTTTTAAAAACATCGCCATTTCCGGATACATCACACCTTTTTCGATTTCGACTTCCGCTCGTTTCCGAGCAACTTCCCTTAGTCGCCAAAAGTCTTCTTTCGAAACAAAACGATCGAATGCCTTGGTTTTGTAATACTCTGTCGCCTTCACCTTGTCTGTCATCTTGATCGCTGCCATAAGCAGCTCCAACAAGGTTGGATAGGCGGTATCCCGCTGTTCGATAAAGCGTAAATTTTCAAATGCATTCTTCAAGCCGAATTCGTAGTATTTCTTCTCGTCTAAATAAAGCAATAATTCATTGGTAGCATAGCTTAACCAATGATCGTGGTACCGTTCGTAGTTTTTCGCCACAAATCGGTCAAATAATTTTTGCGCTAAGGCTAAATGTGCTGGATTCTTCGTAATCGCGTAGCCCCGCAACACACTGAAAACCGCTTCGCCATCGTAATAGATGATCTCGAATTTCTTCTTCGTCTCCAGCTGTTCATCCAAAATGTGGGTGGTCTCACCTGTTGAAGAAACAAACTTGGTTTCGATTCCTTTAATGATTCGATTAATCGCTGCTTCGTATTTGTCATTGCCGGTAATCGTCTGGAATTTAGCCAGAGCTAAAATTGCCAAGCCCTGTGCACCTAGCTTTAATGAAGTCCCCGAAGCTGTCTGCTCCTGTATGAACAGAGCCCCGTCTTTTTCTAAGGTTAGATGATCTAACCCCCAATCCAAAGCCCGTTCCGAACCCTTGAGTTCTTCCTTTAATCCTAAATACTCTTGGGCTTCCAGTAAGGCATAGACACTGGAAAAGTGCCGCACCGAATTGTAGCCTTTGATCTGATAATCATAGGTCGGATAATAGCCATAAATGAACTGACCGGATGCCTGAATCTGTCGCTGCAAAAAGGCTTCGCCATTCGTAATCGCTTCATCCACCTGCTGGGGTAACCGATGCAAATCAGTTGCTCGCATGCCTGCTTGTTGTGGCTGGATGGATAAAGGTAACCACTCCTCCTGCTCAAAATAGAAGCCTTGCGTATCAAAAACGTAAAATTTACGCTGAGGAATTTTGCTTTTCAATGATTCACCGTACTTGCGCATCATATAGCCATCTACGTTTTTTTGATCAAAGGATAACTCTGGTGAATTGAAGCCAACCTTATGCTTCTCTGAAGGCTTTAATAAAGCATTTCCCATCAGCTCTTCGGCTAAAAAGGCGACATTGAATTTCTTATCAAAGGCAATCCCTCGTCGAAAATAATTGTTTCTCGGAACATTTGCCAGCTTTCGCATGAGTTCGAGGTAAGTACATTCCTCCATCGTGCGAACAATATCCACACGAATCATGGTGCCTTTAGCCGTAGTTAATTCTTTCTTTAACCAGTCAATTCCGCCCTCTAATGTGTCTGTTCGACTATTCCTTATTTTCGCTCGTTCATCTCCGCTAGATACGGATAAAAATAGATACTTTTCCGCCGTATCAACGGGTACCTGCTTAAGCAATCGTTCCAACTTCTTTACTTCCACTACCTGTCGTGCTCCTTCTCCAACAATCTGCTCATTTCCTTTCCAGGTAATTATCGCCACCTGCCGCGTTTGGGTCCCCATGAGTTAATCATGGGTTTACTTTCTGGTGTGACGCGATTCGGACTGTCATCGGTATCTGCCTCCCAAGGGTAAAGTCCGTTCTCGTCCTTCTCAAACTGTGCTTCAATCCATTTGTTATCTTTCTACGTGATGACCTATCATAATGAAATTAATCCAACTAGATTACTCTGCAACAGAAATAAGTTCATTTCCTCAGCTCCTTCACCTTTTCCGCCAACACTAAGATCTCCTTCAGCGTCTTGTATTCCTTGAAGTCATAGAGAAAGATTACCTTTTGACTAAACTTCTTTTCCAACGTCAAGTACCGCAGGACAAAGGGATCATAGATCGACGCCGTCTCTGCTTTCTTCCCCACTTACATGACCTCTTTCTCCTGTGTCAGTACCAGGGTTGGTGGTTCTTGTGGTGTGCTGCTTGTTTGTGTCTTTTGACGAACGGCTTCGTTCTGCTTCGTTAAGGTTTCGATGCTGTTCACGTATTCTTGACTGATTTCTTGACGAGTCGCTGCCATCATGCCTGCGAAGGTTTGGACTTCTTCACATATTCGCGTTCTCAGCTGAAGCAGCTCTTGCCGTTTTTGTTCTAAGTTTGCTTTTTCAGCTAAGAGTTCATTGGCCTGTTGATCCTGCTCCTTCTGCAGGGTGCTAATTTCCAGCTTGGCATCGAAGAGGTACTGCAGACGCTCTTCTTCTGCCGCGTTTAGTAAGCTGGTCTTCTGTTGCTCCACCTCAGAAAGCAAGGTGGCTTTCTTTTTCTCAGCTTCCTCTAACAATCGGTTGGCTGCTTTTTCCGCTGCCTGCAGGGTCTTTTGAGCGATGCGCTTCATCTTATTGAGATCCTCGTACTCAATCTGAAGCTCCTGGAAGCGTTCCAGCGGTTCTTTTTGAAGCGCCAGCTGTTTCTTTTCCTGTTCCAGCTGCTGGATTTTTCGTAGGAGTTCATTTTTTTCATTTTCCAGCTTAGTTGTGAAAACTGTTTGACCGGATTGTTGCTTAGAAAGTTCCGTATCCAAGCGATCCTTTTCTTCGACTAAGCGGCGATTACGTTCGTCGTAGGTTTCATAGTCATCCGCCACATTCCGCAGAAAATCATTAACGTCCAGCTGACGAAAGCCGCCTAAAACATTTTTCTTAAAGGTCAGCTTCCTGATCTCAATGGCTTCAAAATTCATTCACATTGTTCCTTTCTTACGCATGGATTTTTTGCACTTCTTCCTGATAGGCCGTGGCCCAGTGTTCCCACTTCTCATCATTGACCCGAGCCAGAGCGGCTTTGTAGTCATAAATCAGCGTGTCGCGGAAGTTGATTTCTTCTCGCTTGGCTAATTCCAGCTCTTTTTTGGTGTGTTCCATCTGTTCGGCCAATTGTGCCAATTCATTCTTGGCTTCCTCCAGCATGACAGCTTTTTCCTGTTCCAGCTTCATCAGCTCTTGTTGGCGAGTCTGTTCCATTTCCTGCTTCTTGGCTTCCATTTGTTCAATCAGGCGAGCCATTTCCTGCTGTAATACTTCCCGTTTTGCTTGGGCTTCTCGCATCAGCTGTGCTTGTTCTTCTTTGGCTTCTTTGATGATGCGTCCTCGTTCCACGTGGGCTTCTTCAATAATTTTGGCGCCTTCTTTTTCGGCACTGCGCTCGATTTCCAACGCAGCTTCCTGAGAAATCAGAATAGCTTCCTGGAAGGTGCTGCCGGTTGGCTTAATCGGCTCTTGTTTTTGCTTGAATTGCAAGTCCCGCAGCTGACATTCCAGCTCCTCAATTTGTTTCTTCTGTTCATGAATAGTGACCACATATTCCGAACGTTCCTTGCTCATCTCTTCAGCTTGTTTCTTCTGATGCGTGGTCAACATCTCAATCTCTTCCTTTAGATCTTCCTTGTCTTGTTCAAAGCGCCGATAATCCTTAGCGACGTAATACAAGAAGTCATCCACGTCGTATTTCCGATAGCCCGAAAAGGAAGCTACTGGAAACGTGGTTTTCTTAATCTTTTCTGCATCAAATTTCATTCAATTCCCCCTCCTAAAACAATACTGTTGCTGGATCAACCAGTCGCTCCACTGCTAAGGTTGAATCTAAGCACAATTCAAAGTGCAAATGGCTGCCGGTACTATTCCCGGTTGAACCAACAAAGCCGATCGTTTGTCCTTGTTCCACTCGTTCGCCTGCATTGACGGCAAAGTTACGTTGGTGGGCATACAAGGTGGTTTCACCATTCTCATGCTGGATCACGACATAATTGCCCCATGAGTAGTGGTACTCTGCAATCAATACTGTTCCTGATTTACTAGCGAAGATTGGCATCCCTTCACCTGCAGCTAGATCAACCCCGCGATGGAACTCACTGCCGCGCATCCCAAAGGAACTGGAGACAACAAAATCATTTAAGGGAAGTAAATACCCTGATGAAGCGACTTGGTTAGTGGCTTCAGCTTCTTCCTTTGGATGATCGTATTGCGTTAAGTTATAGGTTTCGATTAAGCCATTCAACTTCTTGTTGTAAGAAGTGTCTGTTGCATACTTGCCAGTCAAGAAAGCCGTAGCTTCTTCGTAATTCTCTGTGGTAGTTTTCCAAGCCCCTTTATAAAAATCAGGGTTGCCGGAAAGCCCTTCTTTCAATAGCTTGGCGTAATCTTCAAAGCAATCTTCATAATCATCATAGGCTCTGAAGCTGGCTTGAATGGTAGTCATATTCCCACCACCCGTGTCTTCTTGAGTGGCAAAGCTGACACTCTTGCCCTCGTGCTCACCCTTAATACCAAATAAGTTATAGTTCGGTGCTTGTGCCAACTGACTGCCGCCAGACCCGGATTCTAAAATGGCTTGGGCAATCATGACTGAAGCGTATAACTCTTGTTCCTGCCCGGTTTTTCGTGCAGGTTCGCCAATTTCTTCAATAAACTCTGCTGTCGTCACATTCCGATTAAACTTAATTGAGCCATGACTGGGGGTAGTCTGTTGAGGTCCAACGGGCACTATATTTTCAGGTGAATGAATGACAATCGGTTCAGTTACTGGTTCTTGAACTGATTGTTGTTCAGGCTGTTGCACATAAATTACTTCAAACTCCGATTCAGGAATGGGTACTTCCTTTTCTGGTTCAGCTGATTTTGGCTGTTCTGATACCGGAGCTTCCGGTTTCTCTGGTTCTGGTGTTTCTTTTTTGGGTTCTTGTTTTGGTTTCTCTGGTTCTGGTGTAGGTGCTGGCTTCTCTTTTTCTGGTTCGGGCGTAGGAAGTGGTGCTGTTTCTTCATCCTCAGCCTCCATCTCTGGAGTAGAAGCTTCTTCATCTGTTTCAGTATCTTGAGCCAGCCCCTTCTGCTCGCTTGAATTAGTTGTTGGTATTTCTTTATCTGCATTAACATTTGAACTAGAGATTGATGCTTTATTTTCTTCTTCAGGTTGAACGAGTATTGGTGTGCTCTCGTTAATTTGTTCATTTATAGTTGATTGGTTACTGGTTTCTGCATTTGCTTCCGGTCTCGGTTCATTTTCTTTTCCGTTAGTATTCACTTCTACTTCAGATGTTACAGGTTCTAGTTTTTTAGTTGCTTCTGCTTGAGTAGCAACAGTTGAAGACTCAAAAGTGATAGAACCATTGTTTGGTGCCGTGTCACTCGCGACTTTATTTTCAGTCGATACGGTCTCTTCTGCTGCATGGGCAAAAACAGAGGTACTGTTTAATACAATCGAAGCCGAACCTAGCAGCGTAGTAGTGCCAATAATCCCTTTCTTTAATGTTGGATGCTTACTTCGTGAACGAAACACTTCTTGTTCCCACATTCGCTGATATTTTTTTTTCAAGTTATTTTTCTCCTATCCCGTTACTTTTTGCTATAATCGAATCAGGTCGTTTCTTGAACAACACCTGTAGTTGCAGATACTTTATTCATTCATAAGGGACTAGAACCATTCACTTGATTAAAATCTAAAAAGGTTCCTGGCTCATTTAGAGCGATTTCACTCGTTTCGTATGTTAAGCGCTGCACAATTTCTAATAAGGGGGTGACTAATTCCGTAATTTCAGACTCTGTGAGATCGTCTTGGGATTCAACCAGCTTATTTTTAATATGGTTGATTTGGCTAATGCCACCTGAAACCTTAAATTGCTTAACCGTTAATGAAAAATCTAGCCGCGTTCCAATCGTACAGGTTTGCTGTTCTAAAGATTCTGGCTGTTCGGTATCCAGTGGAAGGATACTTAAATTAAGCAGTTGCTGCTCCGTCGTATCTTGTATTCGATCGTAATGAAACGATTCCACTAGCGGGTTTCGTCTGTGAATGTCCATAACATTCCCTCCTGACAGTTAATTTCTATGCGATTAAACGTTGTGTTTAATCATTTATTTATGATTAAACATGCACGATTTCCCGTTTTACCTTCTATAAAATGGGAGAATTTATGTCCTGGTCTTCTCAAGACTAAGACACACACTAAAAAACCTCTAAAGCCAACAAAAAAGCCATCACCTGACGGCCTTTGACGGCTTAAAGAGAGTTAAAAAAATTTTATGCTCAGATTTTTTAAATTTTTCTAAAGCTCAAATGACTAATTTTTCGGGATTTTTAGACACAACGAACTGAATTTTCGAAGAAATTGATTAGCCAATTCGAGTAAGCGTTTTCCTTAAAAAATGCAAAAAAAGCCACCCTGTTGTTCCAATCAACACTTTTCGATAATGATTATTATCTAGTGTTCATTTTCAACTGATGGCTTTTTCCATTTGTTTTACTACTTGAACCTTTTGTTCCATAAAGGAAGACGTGTAGGTATCCAGCGTTAATTGCGTCGAGCTATGCCCCATCATTTGACTAACACTCTTAATATCCCCTTGGCTTTCAATGCAGCGCGTCGCAAAGGTATGGCGCAGTTGATGGAAATGAATCTGCTCAAGGTTCGCCTTCTTACGAATCTTATGAAAATGATAGGTCAGTAAGCGTGGCTCTGAAGGGTTTTCTGCGGTCGAAAAGATAAATCTCCCACTGGATTTTGCCTTATGCTTCAGTAATACCTTTTTTAGTAACTTGCTCATCGGAATAGACCGAATAGAGGAAGCTGTTTTCGAGCTTGTATAGATCAGCTTGGTTTTTTGTTCTTCCAATAGAGAAAATACTCGTTGAAAGGTTGACCGGACATGAATGGTGTTTGTCTTAAAGTTGATGTCTTCCCACGATAAGGCTGCTGCTTCACCAATTCGTAACCCAGCATGTAGAGCTAATAATGTCGGCAAGCCTTTACTTGTCTCTTCCTCAATAGCTATCTCTTCCAAGTTTTTTTGTTCAACTTTAGTAAGTGCCTGCTGCTGCCGCTTTTCTACTTTAGGTAGTTTGACTGATGTAAAAGGATTCACATGTAATAATTCCTGATTGATGGCTTGATTCATGCACTGCTTTACAATACGGAAGACCACTTGGATCGTTGAAGCTTTCAGACCCCGTTGCTGTAAGGAGTTCAATAGTTCTATCCCTGTTTCCTTATCTAATTCATTGAGACTATACTCCCCAATTACCGACAGAACATAATGACATAATTTGTGTTCATAGTTCGCGTATGTCGATTCCTTTACATCTTGCTTCACTTGCTGTAACCACTGCATGCCCCACTCTTGAAAGGAAAAGCAAGCTGTGCCTTGTTTTTCTTGGAGCAATTGATACTTCATTTTTAATGGATATAGCTTCTTACGAACGC
This sequence comes from Enterococcus sp. AZ071, assembly GCF_050499065.1. NCBI lineage: Bacteria > Bacillati > Bacillota > Bacilli > Lactobacillales > Enterococcaceae > Enterococcus > Enterococcus sp. AZ071. The sequence goes on along the minus strand of NZ_JBIPAS010000001.1, from coordinate 366,863 downwards.
CTTGAAGCGTCCTAGAGTACACAGATCTGTACTTCGTTTTTCCATCCGCCCGCTTTCCAATAGGATAACGTCCCTCCCAACGTTTATCTTTTCGTTTATATATATTCTCGCCTCTGCGCATAATTCATTTTCCTTTCATTAAATGACGGTATTTTTGACGGCAAATAGAAAGTATCCTTTATTCTGCCATTTGTAGTCGCTCTACTTAATAGGAATAAATAAAAAAAATCACAATAATTATTTTTTTAAAAGATATTGCGTATTCAAACCGCTTATTCTATAATTAATTCAGTTAACAATAATCTTTTAGGCCAAACCTCTTTCAAAATTTTACAAGTTCTTAGTCTTGAGAAGACCAGGACATAAATTTTACAACAGAACCCCTTCAAATTAACCATTATGTTCATTTCGATACCCCCAAAGGTTAAATAGAACTTCCCTTAAAATCATTTCTATATATTTATTATATTACACAAATGGCCAAAAAGTTAAAATTACATAAATTATTTTATAGTTATTTCAGATAAAAATTCGAATAACCACTTTTTTGCACCTATTCCAAAATTTAATTTTTATAGTATTATTATTATATGGCTGTGATTCGTTGGTAAGAATCAAAGAAATCAGCCACCATTAATTAAATTATTTTTTTGAGAAGAATTGGAGTGAAAAAAATGAAAAAGAAAAAAGGAAAAGATTCACGGGGAAATGAAAGCGTTAAATACTTAGACTGCACGAAATGGTCGCCTGAATGGGAGGAATTGCTTGAAGAAGCCTATACCAGCTACCCACGCTTAGGGATTCAAACCATTCACATGGTCTTACCCATTCCTGGAAAAAGAGGCACCCTTGTCTTCCATGACACTAATCAATGGTATCATTCAACGTTCCACACCTTGACTACCCTACTTCGCAAACAGGAGTCTTCAACATTCTATAATTACTATTTAACTTCTAACGTTTTAAAACAAATTAAAGGGTTTCAAAAACGGCTATTACCCATGATTAATGCCAAATTTGTTCTATTCTCATTAGCTTCACCTAAAAATTCCATCTGGCTTAATCCTTTGTCGATGAATAAAGTTCGGGAAGAATCTGAACGAACATTCATCAAAATGGCGACTGGTCCAGGTCTGGTGGTTCACACCAGCAAACAAGCGATTGACAAGTATGCGGCGAATGCACTATTGAGCTTGACATGTTCCAAGCGGGATATGTCTTGGGTTACTGGTATTTCTCCAGACATGCACCCCTTAGATTACCTAGAGTTACCAGATACTCCATTTATTGATCAATTGAGCCATCGCCACCAGGATATACTGCAGGACTTCCCCATTACATATGGTGAATTTTCCCAACACTATTCACTTCACTATGCCTTGGCTCAACTCTTAGAAAAGAATCCATTTATCACTTTTGATGACCTTTCTTTTTAGCTTTTACCTAATCAACGATCGATATAAATAACAATTAAAAGAAGTTCGTTCCACCTAAGTTCAGGTGGAGCGGGCTTCTTTTTTGGGTCTTTTTGTCCTTCCTTCTGTTCTTTTTTGGCTAGCAGAAAATAAATCTCGAATTAGCTTTTTGACAAGAATACTGTTATAGCAGTCTTTATCGCCATTTCCAATCAAAAAATTCTCAAATAAGTTAAAAAAATTTTTTATACGTTATACACAGGTTTTTGGGTCTTTTTCGCTTCTCAAAAAAATAGAATCCTTTATTATCAACCTTTCTATTTTTCAAATCGGCGTATAACTCACTTTTTTTGTCTATAACTGCTCTAGCTTTTTTTTGAAAAATTCTATATCTTTTAGTCACCGGCCGGAACAAAAACAAAATAACGACAAACAAACCTTTACAGAAAACGGAGGAATCGGAACGATTCAAAAACTGGGTACCAAATTACAAGTACAAATCGAACAAGCAGGCGAAGACAAACAGAAAAAAGTGAATTTCTCAAACGTAATTGATAATCCACCTGAAGCAGATGTAGTCAAATTAGGAGAGATCATGGCAGAACTATCCCAGCAAGGTAGTTCATTGGATAGTGTGATCCTGACTGTGCAATCTCGAATTACCAAGGAGGTTGAATAAGTATGAAACGAGTCGTTAAATTAGTTTCCATCTTTAGAAATGGCGCAGGCAAAAACCAAACTTGGAGTATGACCAATCCTGATACAACCAAGACGCCGACACAAATCAAAGTATTATTGGAACAATTGACTAAATTGAATCTTTTCCAGAAGGATGGCATTCGTCAATATGAAACTGTCGTAAGTGCGAAATATGTAGAAACAATTGAAACAACGATATTTGAAGAAGTTCCTGTCACACGTTAATTACTGTTGAGAAGCCGCGGCAGACGTGCCGCCCTTTTCTTATCTTGTTCACTCAAGCTAGGGTTTCGAGGAATCTGGCTTGAGTGATACGTGTCAATTTATTTACTAATGAAAAGAAAGTGGGAATATATTATGCTAGAGCAGCCCTTCACTCACCAACAATTATTTAACCTCAAACGCGAGACAATCGAGGAAAAAGTCATGGAATACTATCAAGAAACTCAGAATGGCACGATGACCATTAAATTATTACTTGCTTTGCGTGTCCGATATCAGCTTGGTGCGAAGGAGTTCGCTCTGGTATTGCAAGATTTAGTTCATTACTTATTTAAGAACACGAAAGCAACCAAAACGATGAAGCGATTTTTCTGGTACTTTGCGGATTACTTTGAAACCAGTGAATTACGAATTTTAGCCTTGAAGCTCGACCCTATTCGTAATTTTTTTGAAGCCACTAAGTCTCTTATCAAGTCACAGCTAGCCAAGATTTTCCAAATCGAAACTGACACTGAAGCCACCTGATAAAAAATAATTATTGTTTGTCACCTACGCAAATAGACTATGAAAGGAGCAGAAAATGATCAAACTAGTTTCCACCTTCCTTAACAGTGAAGGCAAGAGGCATAACTTTACTTTTAAAGATCCAGACACTACTAAGAGTCCCGAAGAAATCAAGGAGTCCTTGGAGCTTTTGAGCAGCTTAGCCCTGTTTGAAAAAGACGGTGTTGGTTTGTTCCAACAAGTGGTTAAAGCGAAATATGTAGAAACGATTGAACGTCCGATTTTTGAAGGCGATGAGTTATTTGGTGATCCTCAAACAGAGGAAAAACCGGAAGTGATTGAAGAAAATGGTAATGCGGAACAATTAATGGCGCTTCGCTGCACTTGGCAGGAAAAGCCTCAGGTTCCTGCAGTAACCTTGGAATCACCCATCAGAAGTGAGGTGCATGACACGCTGCGTTCTGTAGCTAATACCTCTACGGACAGTGAAGGTATCCCAAGCAATTCTCCTTCTAATGAAATAAATACTGGACTAAATACGAAAGAAGCTCCTCCTTCTGCTGGCAGCCCATATGATGTCGTCAAGGAATTAGTAAGTCGAAGAAGACGGAGGAAAGCTAAGGAAAAGGAACGGCGGAAACGACAGCTTCCTCCTGAATCTCCCTCTTGATCGTTTGATCATTTACCAGCGTAGGTAAGACAAGATCCCATGTCTGGATCATGGGTATGCGCTTGAGAGGAGGTGATGCATTTGCAATCTCTCGTGCAGTACATCTTAGCCCCGATTTTTGTCGGATTGGTTATCGCTTTGGTTAACCATTGGCTAGATGATCATGATCCATGACAAATTGAAAACTACTGACACTTGCGAATCGGGCCCATTCGCAGGTTGTCTCGTTTTTCACTACGGTGCTTTGCCCTTTGACAATTACATATTTTCTTTTGTGCTGGAACTCTATTTATAAGGGAAACATTCGCAACTTTACTTACTTCATTCCGATTCCTTTAGCAGGAAGACTGGAATTTTATATATAGAAAAAGGCCAAGCTTCTTTTACAGAAAGAGCTTGACTGCTTCATTTGATATTGTTTAACTATTTATAAGAGCTAATTTGATGATACTTGGTTAGTTTCTGCGAATTCTCCGGCTGGCGAAGGATCTAAATAGCGATTCATTCTGCTCAACAGATCATCATTGGTGCAATTCTTTGCACTTTGCAGATTCACATTGATTTCGCCAAAGCCCATAGCAACATTGGCACTGATTGCTTTTTTCTGAAAAGTGGATAATTGAGATAAGATTGGATCTGGCTCCTTTAGATAAGCAGAAACAAAGGTCTGACCTGCCATACTTTTATTCTCAATCTTTTCGATGCCGCTCCAAGGAATTAGACGATCCTTTGTTGCAAGGGCACTACTATAATCGTAGAAACCTTCACTGGTTAAAACAACCAGCTTCTTGCCTACAAAAACTTGTTTCAAAATAAATATCTCACAGGCACCAAAGAATAATCCGCCGATTAGACCAATCCCGATCATTAGATACTGTGTTTCCACTACTCCAGCAAGTAAAACAAATAGGCAGACTATCACCATTAACAATCCTAAAAAGGATAACCCGATTTGTTTGATTTTGCTTTGATAAACAATGTACTCTTCTTTCATACACATACCTCCATGTAGAAGTATACCAGAAGCTTTTACTCAAGTGGATAGAGTATTTAAATTGTTTAAATGCTTAGTTATAACTATATCAAGGTGTCAGTCTGCTAATTCTTTTTATATGCTGTTCATTTGGTTAGTTCACGTACTCTTGAAAAAATAGTGCGGGTAAGTTCTTATTCTGCTATGTACTTGACCAATTAAGCCAAAATAATACTTTTCCGCTGGTGTTCATTTTTAATCATCAAGAGTATCCCTGCGCTATAATCCCAATTTAGGAAGATAATATACTGCGTTTTCCGAACCAGAAACTACTCTCCGTAAAAGTAACGAGAACTACTCCCTTCTCCAAAAAGAAACATTCTTCTGAGCCTTTCTGCTTCTTCGCTAACTGTCTTTGAAGGGAATTCCTGTTTCTGAGCGGGCGTTATCTGATTCAGCATAGATTTTCGGTTAATGTTTACTTTTGGCTGATTCTTTTTAGCGCTCTCGATTATTTGTCTTACTCGCTCACTGCTTTTACCTAGTTCTTTCGCAATCTCTTTAAAAGATTTGCCTGCTCTGCGCATTATGACAGCTTTCTTGTGTTCATCACTTAAGTCTTCTAGATTAACAGCAGCTAAATCACTTATAATTTTATTCAATTTCTTTTGTTTGTTTCTTAAAATTTTTTGTTCTCTTTGCTGCTTCATTCTGCAGGCAATACAGCTGTTCCTATTGTTCATGGTCTCGCCACAGGCAGAGCACTTAACTCGTCTTTGCTTCAGGTCTTCCATTTTTCTTTTTCGCGAAAGGCTGCCATCATCCCACATTAAGTTTTCGACTTTAAAGTCTTGTGGATTCCCATTTTTGAATAGTACAAATTTCTTTTGTTCAGGATTCGGAAGAAAGGCTTCAGCCATCAATCGATGAACGTATAAACAACCTGTCTTGCCTTCTTTTGTCTTGTTACTGACTACTGGATATTTCTTGTTTCCAGACTTGAAATAGCGAATAAAAGGTACCACTTTAGTTCCGTCCTGCTTTATTTTGAGGATTGTTCCATCCTCATGTACTTCAAAGTTTCCATCGCCTACTATCGCACGTCTCATGTCTCCACTCATTTCTTCAATAATTTAGCTTTTATTTAATTGCACCTGTCATGCGGCTACGAAGTATCTATCCAAATGCACTTTCAGTTATACGTACACCACACGCACAATTTATTTTTGCCTATAATATGCTCATCCCTTTAAATAAGAAAATTAAGATTCGAGAATTCGATCCACAATGAATTATACTAAAATATTTCATTTAATAAAACTAAATACTGAAATTTTATTACGATTCTCAATAGAGAAATTGAGTTAGCTATAATTGGAAGATTTTTTTTACTTGTTAAACTTGTTGATTAAAGAAGACGACTTGTTCTTCTGTTGGATAGATGCGGTACTTGTATGCTTTTAGTTGTTCCATAAGGTCAACCCCCTCGTCAGTTTTGAAGACACGAACATTTGTTCTTCGGATGATTATATCATGCGGAAAATAGCGTAGCAATAGCTTTTTTTCATTTTTTAGTTGCACCGTCCCCCTAAAAAAAACGGCATTCATCACCCACCTATAGAGGATGGGCGACTTCTGCCTGAAATTCTGTTAAATCAGAAGACTATTTGAAGTACTATGTAATAAAAAACTTTTTAATATACTCATTTGGAGAAGTGTATGGATTTGATAAAATATGATGCAGTTTAAGGAAATAGAAAAAAGACCAGCATTCATTAGAAATGCTGGACTAAAATGATCTTCTTATAAGAATCGAACTCGCGACGGAAGCTTCTATATTTCATATAGACCGTAGTAGCATCGTATTTTAAACGATTTTACATAGAGGTTGGGGCTCTCACTGAATTGACTCCTCGAATAAACAATAATTCTTTAGAAGGGTAAATCCGTGCTAACTGCATCATATCTATTTTGATAAATTTTAATGTCATCTAAATAAACATTTACTTCATAATGTTGCAAGTTTTCCTTAGATAAATCAATAATAGGCATATCTGTGAGTTTTATTCTTTTTGGTCCCCAAAAATAACCACCCTTTTCAGAATCAAAAATTTCCATTCTTACTTCAAATTCAGGATCGCTATTTCCAGGATTGAATTTTAAAGTAATGCTTTTTGAATCAATCGTGCTGTCTATGAGATATGCTCGAGATCCATAGAAATAATTTTTCTTATTATCCACTAAAATTATATCTTCATATAGGATTCTGATTTCAGGATCGAGCATCGCTAATAGAAACTCTTTCTCAGGTAGACTTCTTACATAGATATACTTCAATTTATCAATAGTAAACTCATCTTTTACAACTAGTTCAGCTTGTCGATGAGATATTATTGCCGATTTTTTGGGATTATTGTACAAAGATCGATTATGGAGTATCAAATCAAAAGGTAATTGTTTAAATTCTGCTACGCTATTATACAATTCAACATTATAGCGTTTGGCTAAAGTTTCTCGACTAAAATAAACTTCTTTCAACCCTAAAATTTCCCATGAATTAAATAAAAAAAACACTGGTACTGGACAATGAGCTTTGAAATCTGAATTTTCAATTTCTGTTTTGCTCATAATCCCCTCATTCCTATATTGAGTAGGAGTCTTAGGCCTAAAATAGAATCTGACATAGTCCTTTACATAAAAACCAGTTCCTGAAATTACACTTTCTGATGCATTATCATTTAACATCAAATTCAGTTCTTTAGCTTTATTTCTAGATAAAATTTTGCCAGTATTAAGAATCGAAGCAGCATTTCTTATATCAGTAAAATGGTAAACATATTCAGCATAGGCTCTTTCTTTCTCACTCAAGTCCTGTGAATCATTGCTCCATATTAAAGTATTTATCGCATCATAAAACTCCTGTTCCCTAGTGAAGTTCATTATTTACCAACTCCTCTTGGAGAGAATTAGAAGCTAATTCTATTCTATTATGAGTCAATAGTCTTTCAAGATAATTAGAATTTTCTTCTTTTGTATAAATAACGGAAACATACGGAAGTAAATCAAGAATTGCAATTACTTCTCTTGACATATTTTCTCGCTCTTCAGATATCTCACCCTCTAAAACAAATCCATTATCTCTTAATAAACTCCAAATATTGAAAAGTTCCTCAAAATAGATTGCATGATAGTTTTCAGAGTTTGAATAGCGTAAGACTATAGCTACTGAGTCACTTTCATCTGTGTTTAACAGAATAGATAATTCGACTTTTTCATCATTCAAGAATATGTTGTTAATTTCAAAATTTATGATTCGCTCTAGATCTTCTTGAACTTCAGCAAAGCTTAAAAGTTTAGGATTACTATTCAACCATTCTTTTATTTTCTTCTGATCTTCATACTCCGGTTTATTACTTTTATTACTATACAAATGAATAAAAACATCTATGGGCAAGTCTTCCAAATATTTCTCCATCAAGGGTTTTACTTGCTGTTCCCAGTTCAACCCTCCGTTCCCAACTCCAAGCTGTGGGAAAGAGATTGATTTGATTCCCTTTTCTTTATAGGTATCAACAAATTTTTTTAAACCAGATTCTATATATTCCAACCTTGATGGATTTCTCCAGTGTTTCTTTGTAGGAAAATTTAATACCCATTTATTTGGTGTTTTGTACAACCACAACTTTCCAACTTCTAATGCACCGATTTCACAATAGCGTTGATATTCTTTAAACATTTCAGGATAGTATTTTTTAAAGTCTTTGGCTATCCCTTTGCCCATTACACCAACTGTATTTACCGTATTCACAATAACCTGAGCAGGACTTTCAAAAATATTTTGTTCAACATAGCGTATCATTGAATTCCCCTCCTTTGAATTAATCTTTAAGATTTCTATTATGTGATCTATAGAAAGTACGGTCTACCGTGATAGTAGTATATCAGAAAAAACTATAGTATCACTAAAAATCCGAATAATATTTTAGCGAAATCTTAAGTTGCTCTATATTCTAATATACGCAAAACAAAAAAATTTTACTTGCAAATATAAAAATTCTGAAGATGTTTAGATTTTTACTAAATGTACATTAAAAAAGACCAGCATCCATTACAAATAAGCTGGTCTAAAACTCTAATCTGACTAAGCGGGTGACGAGAATCGAACTCGCGACGGAAGCTTGGGAAGCTTCTGTTTTACCACTAAACTACACCCGCGTAACACTAAGAAGTATAACGCTGATTATTTAATCAAGCAAGTAAAACTATTACTGGAAACAGAACCGTTGACTTATCAGTGATTTTTTCTTACCTTTGAATAAAAGAGGTGATTGACATGGACACTCTTAAAACAGTTCTCAAAGCAATTGAAATGGAAACCAATGCCGTGGTATTCATCTCTACTAAAGATTGAGGAATCTGTCGGGTAGACGAACCTCGCGTGCGAGGAACTGCAGAGAAATACCAAATTCCATATTACCATTTAGATCTTACAGAAGAGCCTGAATTAGCGAGTTACTTTGAGGTATTGACTGTACCAGCGGTTATTGTTTATCACCATGGACAAGAGGCACTGCGGCAGGCACGCTTCATTGGGCATCGCCAGATTAAGGAGCTACTGGAAAAATTACCGTTGGATGATGGTCCGACTGATTATGATCGGATTTTTGATTAACACGCTGCGGCGTGTTTTTTCTTGAAGGACTCTCAATTAGCGATAATTATTTAACTAAGTGAATCCGGTCATTTATAAAATTCTTCTCTTTTTCAGTTCAGAGAGGAGCGAATGCAAAAAAAATAAGCAAGTCAAAAGACTCACTTATTTCAGACTGAAGAATCAGCAAACCTCATTTAGACGAAATGATGATTATTGATTAGAAAATTCAAACGATAAATCTCCAATAGTAGTTAGGCGCTTAAACTCACTATTATAAATACTAACATCCAACAGATAGTCTTGATCCTTATAAAGCTTATCGTAAGAGTCTTTATCAAGTACAAAAACTAAATACTTAGTTGCAGTACTCCCCTTTTCAACATTGCCTGCGTCCGCATCAACTTCCAACATATTTTCACTCATCATTTTGACACTATCCCCTATTGTCAGTGTAGCAGAGGTCCCGTCAACATTTAATGATTCGTCTCCCTCATTTTGCACATTGACTTTAACTGTCATAAGGACAACGCCAGATTCAAACTTACTAAATCTTGACGCTTGATCTTCATTTGGCACAAATGAAGAAATTTGATAGCCTTCTGCAGTAACATTTACATCTTCAAACTTTTCTGTTTGATTTAGTTCCTTTTCAACAAGCATCGTTTTTGTTCCCATATTGTCCTTCGTTGCCTTATCTTCATAGAACTTAGAGCTTTCATTCTTCGTTACTTCACCATCACCAGACAAAGCGATGATCTCTTTTTTAGGTTCGACAATCGCATCATCCTTACTAAAGCTATCCGCTTGGTTATAGAGTCCTGAGAGCTCAAACTCTGCTGTGCCAGCTGCTGCGATTTTTTCCATTGCAGCAGGTTTGATTGCTAAAGCCACATATCCTGAAAGTTCTTCATTCGGCTTAATTTCATTTTTCTTTTCAACCAGTTCACTAACTAAATCGTCTTCCAAAAGACTTTTATTGCGACTCACTGCAGCATCGTAACCAACAACATTCATTGTGAAACCTGGACCGGCAAAAATACTTTTATCACTCGTATTTTTGTAAGTGGCTGAAACTAAAAGTATGCCTCCTTCTTTGTTTTGGTCACCAAAAGGAATCCGTAAATCCCGAGAAAAATTTTCTGCCTTGATATATTGATAGCCATTTATAGTAAAACTGGCTTGATCGTTCCCATTGACAATAGGCTCAGTATTTTCGAAAATTGTCGTCAGCTTTTCAGCCTCCATATTTTCTTTCAATAACTCATGTGCTGCATCCCAGTCAATTTTACTTGCCTTATTTTTTTCTTCTTTTTTACTACTGCTAGTTTTAGTGGTGCTTTTACTGTCTTCCAGTGTAGAACTGCTAGCAGACTCTTTTGCTTTACTCGTTTCAGTAGTTCCCGTTTCTTGTTTACTGCAGCCACTGATTCCCAATAAAGCAGTTGCTGCCAAAGAAATTATTAACTTTCTTTTCATCTTACTCCTTCTTTCCATTAAAACATTTTATTAACACGCCCCATTATACCAAATTTTGTTTGTTAAAAACTACTCCTTTTTAATAATCAAAATCAAAAGTGGATTTTTTTGTTCTTGAAGTGCTCGTCCAACCCCTTGATAGGCAGAATCAACAAACCATTCACTCCTTGAATTAAGGATTGTGGTCGTGCGTTCTAACTATCGCTCTTCAGATAGTTTTAAAGCTTTGATTGGTGAACGCTTGGCGCGAGGCAATTGATAGTTTTCATGAGGATTATTTTGCAGCAGCCTGTATTTTACTACTTCTTTTAACTATTGATTTACCAAACGAAAAAGGATTTGAATTGTACTAGTAACTAAGTAGTTGAAGTTAGAAAAAACTATGCCTAGTATATTAATTAATGATTTGAGCAATCAAATCGTCAGAAAAATAGAACAAAACAAAAACCGTTAAGCCTTATATTCTGCTTAACAGTTTTTCTATGCGACTTTTTATGATCATGGTGTTCTCATTAGTTTTAGGTGTTCTGTATCGATTTTTAAACAAGGCATTTGACTATACCGTCACCACGGACAGTAGACGCGGTTTATTGAGCATCACCAGATCAAAGACCATACTTCAACTGATTCTGATCGAATTCTTGATTAATGCGCTCCAACATTTTTTCTTAAAGGATTCTCAATTAGCAACATTTATTAAGCTAATTGATTCATAAAGTTTGTGAAACTGTTCCTTTTAGACAGCTCAGAGGTACACGAAAGCAAAGAAAAATAAGCAAGTCAGCAGACTTACTTATTATCCTCGTAATTATGATGTAAGAAATAAATCAAGGTTTGCAGCTCGTTGGTTAAATCAACACTTTGAATAATGACATTATCAGGTGCAGACAAACGGGCAGCGGTGAAGTTCAAAATGCCTTTAATTCCAGCATCTACTAATTTATCCACTACCGGTTGTGCTTCCTGTGCCGGAATAGTTAAAATAGCAATTTCAATATGCTGCAATTTGATTTGTTCTACCATACTATCCATTGGATAAACTGGAATTCCATCTACGATGCGACCGACAATATCTTCTTTGATATCAAAGGCACAGCTGACACGAATACTATTGCTTTGGTGGAATTTGAATTTCAACAAAGCACTTCCTAAATTACCGACTCCGACTAATGCAACATTTGTTAATTGATCGTCGTTAAGGATTCTTCCGAAGAAGTGCATTAGATCTTCCACATCGTATCCATACCCACGTTTCCCTAATTCTCCAAAATATGAAAAGTCGCGGCGAATAGTTGCGCTATCGACTTGAATTGCTTCACTTAATTCTGTTGAGGAAACCTTCGTTTTTCCAGCAGTATTTAGAATACGCAGATAACGATAGTATAAGGGCAATCGTTTAACCGTCGCTTTTGGTATTGCTTGTTCTTTCACAATATCTCCCCTTTACATTAAACTTATTACTCTTTCCAGACCCTATCATATCAATAATTCATAAGTAATTGCAACGTCTCTGCTCAAATAATTGTGAAATAATCACGAATCTTTAAGAAAGGGGCTGCAAGCCTCACCAGAACGGTAAAAATATGGTAGACTAAAAGCACTCGAAGAATAAAAAATAAGGAAGATTTTATGCTATTATTACAAGCTAATCAAATCGCTCGCTATTTTGGTGCTGAGACGTTATTTGAAAATATTCACCTGGAGATTGATAGCCGCGCCCGCATTGGTTTAGTCGGACGTAACGGTGCTGGAAAATCAACATTATTGAAAATTATTGCCGGAATTGATTCACCTGACGCTGGCCAAATTACCAAAAATAAGCAGGCTACTTTAGGCTACCTGGCACAGGATACCGGCCTAGCCTCTTGTGAAACTGTTTGGAATGAAATGTTAAAAGCCTTTGACTCGGTCATTGCGATGGAAAATCGGATGCGGGAAGTAGAAAAGGCCATCAGCCAAGCTAGTGAATCGGACAACAACTACGATTCTTTAATGAAAGAATACGATCAGCTGCAGCATGACTTTAACGATTCTAACGGCTATGGCTACGAAAATGAGATTCGCAGCGTTCTTCACGGATTTAAATTTGATGAGAGCTTTTACGATAAGCCGATTGATACGTTATCCGGGGGTCAAAAAACCCGTCTTGCCTTGGCTCGGATGTTGCTGGTTCGACCAGACATTTTGATTCTGGATGAGCCCACCAACCACTTAGACATTGAGACCTTGGCATGGCTGGAAGATTATTTGCAGGGCTATACTGGTGCATTATTAATCGTTTCTCATGACCGATATTTCTTAGATCGAGTGGTTAACGAGACTTACGAGATTTCTCGCAGAAAGATGACCTATTACAAGGGAAACTACTCCCATTACCTTGATCAGAAGGCAGCTCAGTTGGCGAGCGACTGGAAGGCTTATGAAAAACAACAAGCTGAGATTGATAAGCTAGAAGATTTCGTGGCACGCAACTTGGTACGGGCCTCTACCACTAAACGGGCGCAAAGCCGTCGGAAAACCTTAGAAAAAATGGATCGTTTGGATCGTCCGGATGGCAAGGAAAAATCTGCACGCTTTATGTTTGCGATTGAGAAAGCTTCAGGTAATGTGGTTTTACAGTTGGAGGATGCTGCCATCGGTTATGATACTGCTCTTTCTGAGCCAGTGAATTTAGATGTTCGCCGCCAAGATGCCATTGCACTAGTTGGACCAAATGGAATCGGTAAGTCTACCTTGTTGAAATCCCTAATTGGTCAAATTCCTTTTATTAAAGGTGAAGCTCATTTTGGAACCAATGTCTCTATCGGTTATTATGACCAGACCCAGGCAGAGCTGAGTGGGAATAAAACCATTTTGGCTGAGCTATGGGATGAACATCCAACCACACCGGAGAAAGATATTCGTACCGTGTTAGGTGGTTTCTTGTTCAGTGGTGAGGATGTTGAAAAGACAATTCCTTTGTTAAGTGGTGGCGAAAAAGCCCGCGTTGCTTTGGCCAAGCTGTCGATGGATCGAGAAAACTTTTTGATACTGGATGAGCCAACGAACCACCTGGACATTGATAACAAAGAAGTTTTAGAAAATGCCTTGATTGATTATGAAGGTACTCTGCTTTTTGTTTCCCATGACCGCTACTTTATTAACCGGATTGCCACCAAGGTCATCGAATTGTCGCCAGAAGGCAGCAAACTTTACTTGGGCGATTATGATTATTATTTGGAGAAGAAACGGGAAGAAGAGGAAATTGCTGAGCTGTTAGCAGAGGAAACTGCAGAAGCTGCTCCACCTCCTAAAAATAAATTTTATCAGGATAAAGAAACCCAGAAGCTGGTTCGCAGTCTCCGGCGAAAGGTTGAAGCTGTAGAGGAAAACTTAGCTGCTTTGGATACCACGATTGCTCAGCTGGAGCAAGCTATGGTACAGCCAGATATATTAAATGATCATGTTCGCCTAATGGAGCTGACCCAAGAATTGGAACAACACAAGGCTGTTCAGGAGGAACAGATGGCTGCCTGGGAGGAATTGAGTTTGGAGTTAGAGGAAATGGACGAAGCTACATCTTAAGTCGGATGACACCTTTGGCCTGTTAGGGTTTAATAGGGTTAACGGAGGTGTACCTCGTGAAGAAAAAGAAGAGTGTGCTCCCTGTCTTATTGGGGAGCTTTTTAATTATTGCCAGTGCCTGCATTTTCGCTATAAGAGTACTGAGCGAACCCACGACAACGGTTTCGCCTGCCTTTGCCGATGACGCCAATCGTCATTTGAGTGAACGAGGGCAGGATATGACTCTGATGCTGCAGACTGACCCACAGTGGGCGGCAACTCCATATGGCAGTGGATCGGACCGAAATGATCTAGCCACCAACGGCTGCGCGATTACCTCGTTAGCGATGGTCTTGTCCTATTACCAAAAACGTGTGGTGACTCCCACCGAAATTCTCAGCTGGTCGCAGGACCGCTACTATGTCAGCGGACAAGGAACAGCCTGGTCGATTTTTTCAGACTTTGCTGCAAACTTTCAGCTGTCTTATGAAGAACTAGGCTTGGATGCCGGGCGAATTCAACAGCGGCTGCAGCAAAATCAACCGGTTATCATTTCAGTTAATCCCGGTGAATTTACTGGTGTCGGTCATATTATGGTCATCAAAAAAGATGCCGCTAGTGATCAAATTATTGTCTTTGATCCTAACGACACACCTGAAAAGCACCACTATCAAAACAGCTATGAACTAGATTATATTTTGAGTCAGAGTGCCAATGCTTGGGCCTTTGCTCCGCTATAAGAAAGGTTTTTCAGACAGGACTAGCTTGAGGAGCCAAATAAAAAACCTCTCACATTTTTTGTGGGAGGTTTTTTGAAAGGGGAAAAAGATTTGATCTAGGGATATCTATACTATAGCCTGCAGTCATGAACAATTATTGACCATTCTCAGAGATTTTGTGAGATATTTTTAAAGAAAGTTTGAAGATGCGATCTTTTCTGATCCTTAACTGGTCAAGAATTTTGGCCTCTACAAATATTTCTTCGGTGTCCTCAACATTCTCAGTGCATTCAGAATAACCGCAATTGTACTTCCCTCATGCAGAATAACACCTATCGTGATATCCATTTTTCCTAAGAAATTTAAGGTCACTAGAAATAGAACAACAAACATAGAAAACAAAATATTCTGCCAAGTGATACGGGTCATTTTTTTGCTTAATTGATGCGCATAGACCAGCTTCGACAAATCATTTTTCATCAAGACCAGATCCGCCACGTCCATTGCCACATCGGTCCCATCTCCCATTGCAACACCGACGTCAGCGGTAACTAGTGCAGGAGCATCGTTAATTCCATCCCCTAACATTCCAGTTGAGCCGTATTTTTGCTGCTGCTCTTGCACGATGCTCGCTTTGTCTTCTGGCATTACGTTAGCAATAACCTCGTCCACACCAATTTGCTTCCCAACTGCTTCACCAGTTAATTTTGCATCACCGGTAATCATGGTAGTATGCAGTCCCGCTTCCTTAAAATAAGCGATAGCGTTTTTGGCATATTGGTTAGGAACATCCATCAAAGCGATAAACCCAATTACTTCTTCGTCCTTAGCGACAAAGACTACCGTTTTTCCTTCGGCTGATAATTCTTGTGCCTGCGTTTTGTAGACAAATGAAGCATTCGCAAAGGATGATGGTTTGCCGATTCGATAGCTGTGGTTGTGGTATTCAGCCGACAAACCACGTCCTACTTCATTTTCGATGGTTACTGCTACCTCTTGGCGATCAGTAAATTTGTTAATGATCGCTGCAGCCAAAGGATGATTGGATTGTTTTTCCATAGCTACAACTAAATCGATTATTTCGTCTTCATTCAAATCATTTGCAATAGCATAATCCGTGACAACAGGTTTGCCGTTAGTTAAGGTTCCAGTTTTATCAAAAGAAATGGCCTTCAGCTCTTGCAATTTGGAAAGGTATGCCCCACCTTTAACTAATACACCTTTTTTCGAAAGGTTCGAAATTGTCGCTAAAGTAGTCGGTACGGCACTGGCTGCTAATGCACAAGGTGACACTGAGATTAGGTATACCATGCTACGATAGAGACTCATCTGCCAAGTCCAGCCAAACACATACGGACCTGCCAACAGCACCAATGGAAAAAGAAGTAAAACAATCGTTACATACTTAGGTTCTAGACGTTGGATCAAAGTAGCTGTCTTGGTTAAACTCTTTTGTGATTGATTAACCATCTGCAAAATCTTCGCAAAAACCGTCTCTGAGCTATCCTTAGTTACTTCCATTGTAAAAGTTCCTGAACCATTCATCGTACTACCATAAACTTCGTCGCCAACAGTTTTCTCTTTAGGCATGCTTTCACCATTAATTGAAGCTTCATCGATCGCTGTGGTTCCGCTAAGAATAATTCCGTCAGTAGGCACTTGCGCCCCATTCAATACTTGCAGCGTATCCCCTATTTTTACTTGATCTACTGGAACTACTTTGGCAGAACCATCCGCATAAAGAATTCGAGCTTCCGTTGGGTTCATATTAAGTAGATTCGTAATTTCCCGTTTACTCTTACCATCTACGTATTCTTCCAAGAAATGAGCCCCAGCGAAAATAACAATCAGCATCGCTGCCTCCTCAAAATTCCCAATCGCGATGGCCCCAACTGTCGCCAATGCCATTAAGAAATGAACATTCGGCTGAAACTTTTTGGCAGCCGCTGAATTTCGAATAGTGTCCCCAACACCCTCTAAAATAATATGATAACCAGCGGTGACCACAGCAATCAAGAAAGCTATATTAGCAAATTGTTCATTGCTTCCTTCTAATACAAATCCTCCAATAAATGCAGCTACACCAACAAAAAACATAATAATGGCAAACTTCCCACCATGGCTGTGCTCATGTTCATGATTATGCTCGTGGTTGTGGTCATGATCTTTTTCATGATTGTGGTGGTTAATTGTGGCTTTATCCATTTTTAACACCCTTTCTGACATGCGTTTACATGAATAGTAATTCATATGTTAATCACATTATACATGAACAAACAATCATATGTCAACAGCTTCAATTGTTTTATTTCCGAAAAAATAGACGCGGTTACTTCGGGGTCTTCTGATTACTCTTTTAACAAAAAAGGTTGCTAATTTTCGCAGCAAAATAAGAAATAATTCAGCTATCTATTACTTTCCTCCTCGTCTTAGAGTAACTTGTCATTTCTTTCCATAATGAAGCGATTATTTTTTACAATTTGGTCTATCCATGAGATAATCCTTTGATTAAGCAACAAATACAGCGAGATGGAGGGTTTAATATGGAAAAAGCTCTACCAGAACTACCAGCTTCTCTGAAAAATGTTGCAGTATTCCCTGAAGACAGTCGTTATGACAAAGTACGGTCAAATGATTATAAAGTTGGTCATCCGAAAGTGGTGATCTTGGCAGAAACAGAAGAACAAGTAATTGACGCAGTGAACTATGCAGCGAAAATTAATCAGGAACAACAGATGAATTTCCCCCTTTCTATAAAAAGTGGCGGGCATGGATTGTCCGCCACATCAGTGAACGACGAAGGAATGGTTTTAGATCTTTCGCAGATGAATCAAATTACTATCATTGATGAGGAAAAGAGGCTAGTCAAAATACAGGCAGGTGCTCTTTGGGGAGATGTCGCTCAAAAGCTGACTCCTCACCACCTAGTCATTTCCAGCGGCGATCATGGCGATACTGGTGTAGGTGGATTGGCTGTATCTGGTGGAATGGGCATCCTTTTGCGTTCCTTTGGGCTCACAATTGATAAAGTGGCTGGTGCCACAATAATTACAGCTGATGGGAAAAAACATTGGGTAGATAACGAGAACGAACCTGAGCTTTTTTGGGGCATCCGAGGCGGTGGTGGACAATTAGGTGTCGTCACCGAGTTTTTATTCCATGCAGATAAAGCGGTCCCAACAGATTCTGGTTTCTCTGTTCCGATTGTCGTGCAAACAGTTGATTACTCTATCGATCATTTGCCAGCATTTATTGAAGCCTGGCATCAATGGTTCGATACTTCCTCGACAAAATTAACCAGTATTTTACTGTTGAATGCTGGTGATGATGACACGATCGTTGCTCAGGGAAGAAATTTTTGGTATGGAGATGACTCTTCTCAATCTAGAGAGGTTTTTGAAAAAGCCAATAAGCTGGGTGAAGTGTTGGAGGAAAACCAAAAATCTATGGAATACTCAGATTTTGTTCGAGCTCAGCATACCCCTCTTGAAGGAAAGAATACTGCCTACGGAAGAAATATTTTGGTCAAGCATATTTCTGAAAATGTTGCGAAAGAAATTCAATATTTACTTGATAAACCCTTTGTCTATGGCGTGGAGCTTCGTTCTCTTGGTGGTGCTGTTAATCAGCCAACCTCTTATTTTAACGCCTGGTCCTACCGTCAAGAAGAGATTATGATTGCCTATTGGTTTGATAAGAATTATGCCGAAGAAGCTAATAATCTATTTCAACCGTTCCTTCAATTTGGTACAGGGATATACGGTGCTTATTCTAGTGATGAAAGCTCAACAGAGACTCATCATGTTTGGAAGGGTGAAGCTGCTGAAAAGTTAAGGGCTTTGAATAAAAGATATGATCCTAATCAACTATTTACTCAGAATCGAAAGCTGTAGAATCCAATTTGATCGTAATGTACGAACCTAAGGAAATTCCTTGGGTTCTTTTTGTCCTCTAGCATAAAAGACCTAGCAGCTGCTAAGTCCATTACAATGCCTATATTTAACCCTAAAATAAGAGACTGGGCACTATGCCCAGTCTCTTAGTCTTTCTGATTAATCTTTGTATTTTGGCAAATAATCGCCATGAGCTTCAATCAAATCATCCACCAGATTTTTGATATCTTCCAAGGATAGTTCAGAAGCCAAATGTGGATCAAGGTAAGCCGCCTGATAGATTTTTGATTTATCTAAGGTTAAGGCCGCTTCTACCGTTAACTCTTGCACGTTAATATTCGTTCGGTTCAATGCTGCCAACTGAGTTGGCAAGTCACCAACATAGGTAGGCTGCACGCCGTTTTTATCTACTAAGCAAGGTACCTCAACACAGGCATCCGCTGGTAAATTAGTGATAAGCCCTTTGTTCAGTACATTACCAGCAATAACCGATGGTGTTCCAGTGACGATAGAGTCCATAATATAAGACGCATATTCTCGACTTCTCGTATGTGTCAGATCGCCATTGTTTACGATATCCTCACGCATAGTTTCCCAATCAGCAATCTGCTGTTCGCAACGGCGCAGGTATTCATCCAGCGGAATCGCCAGCTCTTCGATTAGTTCTGGGTATTTAGACTTGATGAAATACGGATGGTACTCTGCATTGTGCTCGCTGGATTCAGTTATATAGTAGCCAAAGCGTTTCATTAATTCAAACCGGACTGAATCGGAATGAGGGTTCGCTTTTTCAGCAGCCAATTTACGAATAGTTGGATAGAAATCTTCTCCATTGTGTGTGATCTCCAACAGAAACGCCATATGGTTGATTCCAGCAATTTTCCATTGAAATTCATTTAAATCATATTGGTCAGTAATTCCTAAATGTTCAAACAGCTCTGGTACACAGACTTGAACGCTGTGGCACAAACCAACTGCTTTAATCTTCGTTTCCTTCAAAATCCCCATCGTCAGCATCGCCATTGGATTCGTATAATTCAGTAACCAAGCATCTGGACACAGCTCTTCCATTTCTTTAGCAAACTCAAGCATGACCGGTAAAGTCCGCAAGGTTCTGAAGATTCCACCGATTCCCATGGTATCGCCAATCGTTTGCTGAAGGCCATATTTTTGAGGAATCTCAAAGTCGATCACCGTTGAAGGTTTGTAGCCTCCCACCTGGATGGCATTAATTACAAAGTCCGCATCTTTTAGTGCTTCTCTGCGATCCTGATAAGAAACAATATCCGCTCGGTTGTCGTTGGCATTCTTGTTAATATTTTTAAGCATTAGTTCTGACTCATTTAGTCGTTTTTCATTAATATCATAAAGTGCAATGTGGGCATCTGACAAACTTGGTGTCAGCATAGCATCTCCTAAAACATTTTTCGCAAAAATTGTACTGCCTGCTCCGATAAAAGTAATTTTGACCATTTTGTTCGCTCCTTCGTTTATTGATACTCTTAGTATAAAAGAACAGGAGCTAAATGAAAGCGCCCTATTTCGGGAATAGGGTACATTTTCTTAGGTATCTATTTACGGTACTCTGAAGGAGATACCTGGAATTTCTGTTTAAAGGCTCGGGTAAAGGAGTGTCTGTTTTGGTACCCGACAGCTTGGGAAATCTCTTCAATGCTTGCATCTGTGGTCATTAGCAGCATGCTCGCCTTGTTCATGCGGTAGCTTTTTAAGTATTCCATTGCCGTTAACTGCAGCTCACTTTTGATAACCTGACTAAAGTAAGTAGGGTGCAGATACATGGATTTGGCAATCTCTTCAATCGTAAGATTTTCTCGGTAATAATTATTTTTAACATATAGAGCAAACAGCTCACTATACCTTTTTTCCAAAGTTCCGGCATGAGTAGCCTCATAGTCTGTGTCGCCTTTAAAAGAAGCAAAAATTTCTAAAAACTTAGCTTGATTAAACAGCTTTTGATTGTAGCGTGAAAAATCCAATTCCATGAAACCTTCAATTTTCTTTTGAATTTCTGTTGTTGCTGTAGCACTCCCTGTGTAATGATTGGGTTGCCAGCCATGAGCTTCCAAAATCTTTTCTACTTCACTTCCCCCAAATCCGAACCAATAGTATTCCCATGGGTCTACCAGATCGGCTTGGTAATCGATCAATTCGTTGGGGCGAATCAAGAAAAAATCCCCTTGGCCTAAATGATAAGTTTTTTGATCAACCTTATAACTGCCCTTCCCCCTCACGACAAAGTGAATCAGGTAGTTTTCCCGCAAGGATGGACCGAAGCGATGACCTCTGCTGCATACCTCATGACCGACATTGAAGCAAAAGAGGTCGGAGAAGCAATCTTCCTTAAAATAAATATCCTTAAAAGATTCTGAACTCATGTTTTGCCTCCAGTGGTTGTTATTGCTTACTGATTAATCCTTCTTACTGCATATTTCTGTCTAAAATTCACTAATACCAACAAACTACTAAGATGGTGATGATTCATCATTACAGACGATCAGCTGATCATCAGCCTTTCTAGCAGTTTCCTTTTTTACCTTAGTGAGTATTTCTTTTATAGTATTCATCTATTATATCAGTCACTTAGTCCCTAAACAAAAGCAGGAACAGTTTAACTACCGTCTGAAAAAAATAAAGAGCGACCAGTTGCAGTCGCTCACATTTTCGTTGATTAAATTTTTACAATACTTCTGCCTAAATGATTCCCCTGCTTCAACGCGTCAATCGTGTCAGACAGATTATCCAAATCAGTCTCTTGAAAAACTGCTTGATCAGCAATATTCCAGACAGACGCCATTTTGTTCCACATTTCAATTCGCTTTTCTCCAGAAATATTGACAGAATCAATCCCTAAAAGTTTCACTCCTCTTAAAATGAAAGGTAATACCGTTGTTGTCAGCTTAATCCCTCCAGCATTTCCGCAGAGTGACATTGCACCATCATAATAAATGTATGGAATCAACTTCGAAGCAACCTCTCCACCCACAGTATCTAACACAAAATGATACTGTTGTTTCTTTACAGGCCGCGGACTATCATCAATACTTTCGGATAAGATGACCTCAGAGGCTCCCAGCTTTTTAGCTACCTCGATCTGTCTTTCTTTTCTAACCAACGCAATAACATTTTTATATCCTGCTTTGACCAGCATTTGAAGGGCTAAACTTCCCACACCACCTGTTGAACCAGTGACTACTATCTTTTGCTCCAATGCGGAATTCATTCCATTGCTTTCCAATGCAGCAATAGATAAAGCTGCCGTCAAGCCAGCTGTTCCGAAGATCATAGCCTCTTTTAGGTTTAATCCTTTAGGCAAGGGAATAACCCATTCGCTAGGCACTCTGGCATACTGAGAAAAGCCGCCGGTATGTGTCATTCCCATTTCAAAGCCGGTAACTAATACCTCTTCCCCCTCTGAAAAACGAGTACCCTTCGCTTCCACCACTGTACCACTTAAATCAATGCCTGGAATCATTGGATAGTTGCGAATGACTCCACCTTTTGCTTGAACCGCCAGCATATCCTTGTAGTTAACGGAAGAATAGTTTACTTGAATGAGTACTTCTCCTGAAGATAAATCATCCAGAGTTACTTTTTCAACGCCAAAGCCTATACCTTGTTCTGTTTCATTTACGACTAATGCTTCAAATTTTTCCATTTCAATTTCACTTCCTAAACAAAATAGTTTTGTTACAAAAATATTTTCATTTAAAACTTATCATGCTAGTATGGTCTTGTCAATAAAAATCGAAGGAGCGCGTCAATGAAAATCGAAGAATGCATTAATTTCTTACTTAGTGTGAGTCAACACAAAGTATTCAAACATTATAGTCAGCTTTTAGAGGAACAAGGGGTTACTCCAGCTCAAGCTGGTATCCTAAGCTGCCTTTGGAATAAAGGACAACTCACGCCCAAAAAAATTGCCGAAGCTTTGCATTTAGAAGCTCCGACCATTTCTGGAATTCTTGATAAAATGCAAAAATTGGAATTAATTGAAAGAGAAGTTGATCCGAATAATCGACGAGTCGTGCTGGTCTCTACTACAAAGAAAGCTGACAACATGCAATCAGCTATTGAAAGTGTCACCCAAAGACTGAATGATGACGTACTTTCTGCCTTTTCTGATGAAGAGTCCCAACTATTAAAAAAGTTGCTGGAGAAGCTCATCTCTGTGGAACTGACGTCTTCTTAATTACCGGGTTGCTTCGTAGAAAAAAAATATCGGAAAAGAAGCCGCCTTCTTTTCTCCGATATAGTAAATTTTCGCGTGATTTTGTTTAGAAGTTCTATTGATAGTCCACTCAGCTTTGTCAGCAAGTTCATTTGAACTGATTTCATTTTTCTTAACGTTGCCATTAACTATGAAGAAAACGTGTTACCATAGCTCTGGCTTTATTTTTTCGTAACTAATCACAGGTGTAGATTTCTCATCCAATCACGTATTTTTTGATTGCGTCAGAAGCCCCATTGTGATTATTTGTCGTCGTTTCAACCTTTGCACTGTTTTTGACTTTTTCAGGTGCATTTCCCATTGCTACCCCTAGTCCAGCCAATAACAGCATTGGGATATCGTTATAATTGTCACCAATTGCCATTGTATTTTCTAAGGAAATTTGAAAGTAATTTGCTACTTCAATTAACGCTAATTCCTTTGATACTGCCTGGTGAGTAACCTCCAAATAGTTCTCTTTTGATAGATAAAAAGCACTTTCCTCCAGGTCAATTTCTTGGCAAAATTGCTGCAGTCGTTGAACATCTTTCGTTTCTCCTATCAACAAAAATTTGTGTATAGGTGTCTCTTTGTCATCAATCAGCTGTTTGAAACTCTTTTGAATCGGCTCTTCACCCGTTATGTCTGCTTCACTTCTTGACCATTTATCCAATGTCTCAACATACCAATTCTGATTGGAATATAAGCTGATAGATATTTGTGGAAAATTTTGCTTCACCGCTTTTACTAATCGGTGTACGTCCCGCTTATCTAAGCTATGTGTGAAAATTGGTACATAGCCTTTTTCGGGTTCATTTTTCATAATCAATGCGCCATTATAGCTGGCGATTGGATCGTCTGTTATCCCTAGCTGCTGAGCAAGTGGGATAATTCCTTTTGGAGATCGGGCAGAAGCTAGTACAAAGGGAATTCCTTCCTTCTTCAATTCACTGACCTGTCGCCTTAAATCACTGTCTATCTGATGATTGCTATTCAGAATTGTGCCATCAATATCACTGATAACTAGCTTGATTTTCTTACGATTCATTTTGTTCGCCTCCCGTTTTATACGATTATTTTCGACTGTTTTTTGAATAATGCTAACTGTTTTTCATCAGGCATTTTATCGGTAATAAAGTAATCAAAATCTTTTACTTTACCAATGGCATAGGTGGAAATCTGTTCAAATTTAGCTTGTTCTGCCAATAGAATCTTTGTTTCAGCATGTGGAAATACCTTCCTTTTCACCTGTGCATCCTCTTCATCTTCAAAGCGAACGTATCCATCCTTTAACCCGGCTGCTCCTATAAAAATGGCATCAAAATAGATATTTTCTAAAACACTTATTTCAGCTAAAGAATGAAAAAAACGATGCTTAGGAAAAAATTTTCCACCTAAAAGATGACAAGTGACTCTCGGATTAGTGCTTAAACTATTTGTAACATCGAGTGAATGCGTATAAATCACTACTTCTTTTTCAATTCGTTCAGCTAAATTCGAAGTAATACTAGAAACATCTAGAAAATACGTTCCACCTGTTTTGATCAATGCAGCGGCCTTTTTAGCGATGGCCTTTTTTTCTGGTCCAGATTCCTTAAGTCTTATACTTAGAGGAGAAATCTCATTTTCTTGGGTAGTCGACATAATGCCGCCATGGGTCCGCAATGCTTTCCCTTCACTCGCTAAGATACTGAAATCTCTGCGAATAGTATCTCTTGAAACGCCGAAATGAGTCATCATTTCTTTCGCAGATAAAGATTCCTTTTCCTTCAACAGCTGTTGAATTTCGCGTAACCGCTTTTCTTGATACATCTCCTCACCTCATTTATAGTTTAACACACAATAAGTGTTTATAATGTTTTGTATGTATTTATAAGTGATTTAATTGCCAAAAAAAAGGTAAGCCCTATTGACTTACCTAGCTGTCCATTCTGTTTCAATCAATCCATTTATCCAATCCATCCGAACCTCTTGCAGGCGTTGAATATTCCATCCTCCACATTGGCCTGAGTGACATAATCTGCCTTCTCCTTCAGCTCAGCCGTCGCATTGCCCATAGCAATATTAGTCCATTGAGGGTGGAACATTACTAAATCATTGGTATCATCACCAAAAACAACCACATCTTCGATATTCCCATTTATCTTCCTCATCATGTCAATAATTCCAGTGTATTTGTCATCATACTGGAACATCAAGTACTCAGGAACAAAGCGCAGATTGCCTAGGCTATCCTTTAAAGTCAATTTCTCTTCTTCCTCTTTAGGAATTGAAAGATAGATTTTATAAATCGTATCTAAGCTGTTGAAATTCAACTCCGGATCAATTACATACTCTGTTGGTTCTTGACGTTCTCCAACCTGCTCAACAAACCGGTTATCTTTAGCCCACACCTTAATAGAATCATCCAGCATCAGCAGCACACCATACCCTAATTCATCTGCCTGATTAACAATTGCTCGTGCTTTTTCTGTATCTAAGGGACGGTTATGCAACAATTCATGCTCATAAACCAATGCACCTCCACCCGCACAGACCATATTCTGCAGTTCCATTTCCTTCATAAAAGTGATTGCTTTATAATGAGCTCGTCCAGTAGCTATTGCGACAAAATGACCATTTTCCTGCAGCTGCTTTAGTGCTTCTGCCGCACTAGGAACTACTTGGTTAGTTTGTCGATCGGTTAATGTTCCATCAATATCGAAAAAAAAGTATTTCTTATTCAAAAAAATCCTCCTTCTGTGCTGTTTATTCAGCAACACTGCATCCCCGCTATTATAGCACGAAAGAGAGAGCAGATTCTCCGCCTCTTAACAGAATAGACAAGGAATTTCTATTGGTATCCAAAGTTCCTGTCGTTGTTTCAAATAAAAAAAGCTGAGAAAAAATAAACTCTTTTTCTCAGCCCCATTTTCAAAGGAACAACAGCTTTAGCTAAACGCTCAAGAATCAGACCACAAGCTTCTGGCGAACACTGATCCAGATTTCAGATACCTCTTGCGCATGTTCCAAGCCATCTCCTGGAAAAACCTCAAGCTGATAGTCATTATTCGGTTCATAATCCGAGGTGGGAAAAAACTCTGAATATATTTTTCTGAAAATTTCTTCATTAGCCTCACTCTCGCTTAAATCTACACACCGAAATATTATCCAGTCAGCAGCTGGAATTTCACGTAAAAGGTACCCATCGGGAATATGCTTTCCTTCATATGGCGTCCCTATATAATATAAATAACGGAAGCCGTCAAAAGAAGAACCATCTGCTAATCCTATAATGGGCCTTTCACTTATCGCAGAATATTCTTTGAGCTTGCTTATAGTACCATCACTATAGCTTTTATCCCAGAATTCAGAAACCTGAACATTGTCAGCTTTTTGATACTCAGCCCTAGAAAGAAGACAAAATGCTGGCTTCTTTTCAATTCGATAGTCCATTATGCTTCCGCCTTCCAATATTACCTTGATGTATAATTTGGAAAATGCTCTGAGATTGGCTCCCGGTTTACGTGCAGCGGAGGGGGTAATTCCATGAAATTGCTTGAAAGCGCGAGAAAAGCTCTCTGGTGTATCATATCCGTATTTCAAAGCCATATCGATAACTTTACATGCATCCGTTTGTAATTCATTTGCTGCTAACGTAAGCCGACGGTAGCGAATATATTCAGAAATAGTATGACCACTTAAAATATGGAATACTCGTTGAAAGTGAAAGGCAGAAGAGTTTGCAACCTTTGAAAGTTCAATTATGTCCATATCGTCTAAGAGATTCTGTTCGATGTAGTCAATCGTTCGCTGTATCCTAGTAATCCAATCCATCATCTCAACTCCTCGTAAATCAAGTATAAGTGACGAATTAGGAGAATTCACGACATTTTATGCTTTTTACTGTTCGTTTTTAAACACCCAATAATTAGAAATGGATCCAGCTGGAATTCTTGCACGCTCCACAAAGGAAAATTCAAAAAAATATAGATGAATAAATGCCGGATATATCAAATGAACACTTAAAAATTACTCGCTTATTTTTCTTCATTAAAAAGCCGTTAAAATCTAAAAAAGATTTTAACAGCTTTTTTGTTTTATTGAAGAGTCCTTTGATTCAGCCTCTTATTTGCCTTTATTTATGCATCTTCCCAAACTTCTTTAGCTACTTCAATCACTAAAGCAAGCTTCGCCCATTGATCTTCTTCTGTCACTTTATTCCCTTCATGAGTCGACGAAAAACCACATTGAGGACTTAAACACAACTGATTAAGAGGCACATACTGAGTGGCTTCTTTAATTCGCAGCTTTAGTTGTTCTTTGTCCTCTAGCTTTGGCGTTTTTGTTGTAATTAACCCCAGCACCAAATACTGTTCTCCAATATTTGCCATCGGCTCAAAGCTGCCAGAACGTTCATCATCGAATTCTAAAAAGAATCCATTAAATTGAGAAATGCCTAATAAACGCTTAGCAATTTTATCGTAGGATCCATTGTATAACCAGTGAGATTGAAAGTTTCCTTTACAAAAGTGGAAGGTCACTGCTAAATCCTCAGGTTTTTTGGAAAGAACGGCTTCCGTAATATCACCAAATTTTTGAATTAATTCATCTGGATCGTATCCATTTTGAGTGATCATTCCTCTGAATCGCTCATCAAATAATCCACCCCAACTAGTATCGTCCAATTGCAAATAACGACATCCTGCATCATAGAATGCTTGAATTGCTTCTTGATACGTATGAATCAAATCTTTCTCAAATTCTTCAACCGTTTGATAGACAGGGTTCTCATTGTATTGCTTAGATAGAATGAATGAATCCAAGAAAATCATATTTGGTCCAGGAATTGTTTGCTTAGCAATTGCTTCTCCTGCATGAACATTTGTAAATTTGAAATGCTCCAAAAATGGGTGGTTCTTGTCAAACGATAATTTATCACTCACGTAGGTTCCCTGGGCTTCAGTTGTCACACCAAAAGCCGTCGTTGTAAAATCATAAACAGTAATGCCGTTCAAACCGGCAATAAAATCAAGATGCCACCAACGACGACGAAACTCTCCATCAGTTACTGCTTTTAATCCAACCTTTTTTTGCTTTTCAATCACTTTAATAATTTCAGTGTCTTCTACCTGAGTAAGCTCTGCCTTTGTGATTTCCCCATTTTTAAATTTCTCTCTCGCTTCTTTTAACGCCTTCGGTCGAAGCAAACTTCCTACTTGATCAAATCGAAACGGTATTTTTGCCATTTTTTGTAACACTCCCTTTTTTGTTTTTTGTGATTATTGACGTTGTCGCTAATTTTTGAGTGGCGAACTACTTGCATCCTTAAACCTTGTCAACCTACGAAAATCAGGAATGACAAAAGCCCTTAGACATCTTAAAGACATCTAAGGGCAAATTAGCTGCGTTACCACCTTATATTGCAGTGCTTTCGCAAGTCACTGCCTCGATCAGTACCCAATTTATGGAGACTGCTTGCCTTTTAACGGGGCATCCCGTACCTTCTTACTTATCAGAAGATCCACTCAAAAGCCATTTTCAAATTAAATTCTTTACGTCTCTTTTCAGCAGCCGAGACTCTCTGTTGCAAAAGGATTTAACTTTACTTTCTTTTTCATCGTGTTTATTTATTTTTTAATACCATAGCAAATACTTCTCATGATTGTCAATTATTATTTTAAAAGAAGCTCTTTTCTTTTGCTTAAAATCCTTCTGCTATCTAAAAAAAGGGAACAACTACTAACACTATTCCTAACAGATCTAGCATAAAATTCCTCGTATTATTAGCTTTCCTACATCTTTTTGCATCCGTTTGTTTAAATGCTTTTAAGAAGTATCTCAGCAATATTTGCACCTCTTATTAAAATTATAATATCCAGCAATTCTAACTCCATATCCGTGTCCTATCCTTTTACTGAACCACTTGCCAAACCTGCAATAAAATATCTTTGTAAAAATAGAAATAAAACAGTTACTGGAATTAATGCAATTACAGAAGCTGCCATAAGCGCTCCCCAATCGACAGTATTAGTTCCTTTAAACAGCATTATTGCTGGAGTCAATGTACGATATTGTTCCCTTGAGATAAAAATATACCCAAACATAAACTCGTTCCATGCATTAATAAACGCGTATAACCCGGTTGAGATAATTGTTGGGAGTGAGATTGGTAAAATTATCTTAAACAAAATTTGAATTCTGTTATAGCCATCTATTTCTGCTGCTTCTTCTAATGCTTTTGGTACTGAATCAAAAAAACTACTCATCATAAACGTACACATTGGAATAACGAATGTCGTGTATGCTAGTATCAACGAGATATAAGAATCTAATACTCTTAAATTGCGCATGATAATATACAATGGTACTAACAATAAAACTCCTGGAATCATTTGTGACAAGAGCATAAACAAATTAGCAAATTTCACAATTCTCAGTCTAAAAAATCTACTAAAAACATAACCTGCACATATAGAAATCACTAAAGAAATTAGACAAGAAATGGTTGACACAATTAAACTATTTTTTATATATGTTACAAATCCCGCATCAAAAAGTACTCTTTGAAAATTTTCAAATGTTGGGCTTTTTATAATAAAAGTGGGCACTGTCGCTCGAATTTCGTTAATCGGCTTTAATGATGAAATTAGCATCCACAAGAACGGGAACAAGCAATAAATTGAAAGTAGTATCGCTAATAGATATATACCTACTTTGCTTTTTTTCATAATCATTCTCCTAACTAATGATTTAGGCATTGTCGTCGCTTTTATTTTTGATTTTTAAATATATGACAAAACATATCGTCATTGAAATCATCAATAATGTGGACAATGCGGACGCTGCACCAACATCAAATTTTTGCATAGAATATCTATATATCAGAAGTGGGAGAGTTTGTGTAGCATAATTTGGTCCCCCTTGTGTCATCACCCAAATAAAGTCAAAATTGATTGCCGTCCAAATTAAATGCATAAAAATGATTATTATCGAAGTAGATTTTAGTTGTGGCAGTGTCACATGAAGAAACTGCCTCACCTTTCCTCCTCCATCAATTGAAACTGCTTCATAGAGTGACTCTGGGATTGTTTGAAGCGCCGCGAGAAATGAGATAGTAAAATATGGAAAGGATCTCCAAATGTTCACAAATATTACGGTACCCAAAGCATATTTGGGGTCTCCTAAAAAATTTATTGGTGATTCGATAATTCCTATCTTACTTAGAGCATAATTAACGATTCCGTAATCAGGATTCAACATCCAACTCCAAGTCATACCTGCAACAATAATGGGTACTAACCAAGGAATAAACGTGGCTATTCTAAAAAAAGTACGTCCATAAAATTTTTTATTAAGAAGTATTGCACTACCTAATCCAATAATATATTCCCCGCAAACTGAAGCAATAGTCCATATACAGGTATTTATTAATGCGGGTAAAAACCTTTCATCTCTCATAACTTTAGAAAAATTATCAAAATAGGCGAAACCTGATATTTCATCATTTATTAAGTGTACATTGAAAAAAGAATCATAAATTACTTTTCCTAGTGGGTATCCAATTAATACAAAAAGAAAGAGTAAGGCTGGGAGTAACATCAACAACGAAAATCTGAACTCTTGTTTTGAATTTTTCTTACTATCTAATTTTTTTTTCGTCTCCATAAAATATAATTCTCCTTACCTATTAGTCGCCATACTCTCCATTCTCTTTTAATGACTGATTGATTTCGTGTGATAACCATCTTACAACTTCTTTAGAACTCATATCTTCCTGCAACGCTTTTGCTAAAGCATCAATCATATTTTGCGATATATTACTTAACGTGACAGGTGGAAATGAAATACTATTATCCATCAGTTTTTTATACTCTGTATCCCATTTAGTATCTGTAAACACATCATTTCTTGGCGAACGATCTTGAAATGCTTGAGATTGATAGCTTTTTGACGCGAGTACTTTTGCTAATTCAATTGCTCCCTTCCTGTTTTTTGCTCCTTTTAAAACTAATAATGGTTTAGCTTCAAGATAGGTTGCATTCTTCCCTTTTTCTGGGCGAGGAATTGGTTGAATACTCACATCTTGCATTTCTTTTGTGTTTGATTTTTCTCTTTCCTGTAACCAATTTCCAGTTACATAAGAGCTGCTGATTCCAGTTGCAAAGTTCTCATCCGTTTCTTCCCAGCCCCAATTTGCCGAATGTGGACTTACAATACCTTTACGAACCAATTGTTTATAAAATTCAAATACTTTTATTGCTTTATTAGTATCATCATCACTTTCCAACCAAGTATTTTTGAACTTTCCATCACCTTGATCTTCTGCAATTTCCAATCCATATTGTGCGAAATACACAATCATTTCTTGCGGACAACGTACGCCCTTTCCAGCAATAGAATATGGATACTTTCCAGATTCATTTTTGAAATCCGACATCTTCAATAGATCTTCCCATGTTTCAGGAATCTGGTAGCTACCGTCCTCAAACGCTTTATCATGTACTAAATAAGCCCTTACTGTTGCCTCATAGGGGATTCCTACAACTTTATCACCTACTGTCATAGCGTCAACAACGGATTGAGCAAAATATTTCTTTTCAGACCAGTTATCAAATTCGTCTGTAATATCATCAAGAATATTCATGCTGTTAAATTCACCCACGAACTCTGGCAATCCCCAAACAAGGTCAGGAACATTTCTTCCAGCTGCACTTGCTAAAATTTTGTCGTGCATCATATCATAAGTAAAATTTGTATGATTAACTACATAGCCTGTTTCCTTTTCAAATTCTTTAATAAACTTCTTTGTGATTTTTTCGGTTGGCTGCCCTTCAGTATAAGCTGTCCACATTTCAATAGTCTTTTTATCTTTCGAAGTATCGTTGGAAAAAGAACATGAGGAACAAAAAAATAGAAATGTGCCTAATAGCATGCTTAGTAAGAATTTTTTTTTCTTGTTCATAAGAAATCCTCCTGATTCCTAATACTAAAAACGACATTACAAAATAGAACTATTTCTTTAAATCTGAAAGGCATTCAAATCCTAAAAGAAAAATTCTAATTTGTAATGTCATAAACAATAGCATTATGGTGTCCGACTCAAAACATAAATTGATGCTAGTTCGACCTATTTATTAACCTTATAAAGCCTAGCCATTTTGTCATTTGAAAATAGAACATTCAATTTATGTTTTGAAAATTCAAAATCAGAATTATCATCGTTTTCAGGATATGGGTACAATACTTCAACTGAAGAAATTTCATCTTCAAAATCAATCGTAAATTGATTACTCAAACTTTCAGTTCTCCATACACCTAAATAATAGGATTCATCAGTCTCTAAGGCAAAAGTGAACCATGGATCATCTAGTTTAGGTATTCCTGTCAACCATCTTGGCAATGCTTTGGGTATCACATTCCGAATATCTTTGTATACATCCAATCCTTGTTTAACTAATTCTAATCGTTTTGGACTCAACTCAGCCAAATGCCCGCTTTGATGAATTCTAAACAGCATCGCGTTCACCATGTTAAAGATAACTTCTTCACTGTCACCTTCAGAAAGCGGATAAGACCAAATTGCAGCTTGTTCTGGTGTTACACCACTGCTTGAAATGGCGGCGATTGCACCATTTCTTAAATAATCAGTCTGATCAGTCACAGACTGAATGCTGTGTCTAGATAACATCATGTAATCATGACGCATACCACCACTTCCGCAGTTCTCAATAATCAAGTCAGGATATTTTTCAAACACTTTATCTAACCATTTAATATATGCACGATTATGTTGAAGCAAACCATCACTTGGACTGTCCGCGTTTAAATCAGTTCCAATTCCTGCTGTGATATTGTAGTCCATTTTTATATATCCAACTTTATAATCACTAATTAATCGATCAATTACTGAGCTTGCGTACTCTCTTACTTTCGGATTTCTAAAATCCAAATGATAACGACTATGGTCCTTTACTCTAATACCATGTCGACAGATAAACCAATCATCAGGTAGTGAATTCGCAAGATCACTATTGATTCCCATTACTTCGATTTCTAACCATAACCCTGGAACCATTCCTTTATCCCTAATATATTGGATCACTTCTTCAATTCCTCCGGGAAAACGTTCTTTAGAAGGCAACCATTCTCCAACATTGTCCCACCAAAAACCGTCTGAATACCATCCACAATCTATTACATAATATTCACAACCAACTTCAGCAGCTTTATCAATCAATGGTTTCTCTACTTCTGTTGTAGGATCACCCATCAGACAATTCATGTAATCATTGAAAATGATTGCACACTTTTCATTATCCTCATTTGGACGTCGAATAGCTCTTCGATAACTCGTTAACTCTTTCATAGCCTCATTAAAATCTCCAATAACTGATCCGTAAGCTACTGTTACTGTTTCAAACGAATCGCCATTATCTAACGATTTCCACCAGTGATTTGTAGGTTCTGTTGGACCAAAACCTCTAAACTGTAAAGTATTTCCATTCCCACAATCGCCTAATTCCCAGTACCACTCGCCATTATTTTCAATTTGCCAAAAGCTAACCATATTCGTAAATGGATTATGGATAACCGCTTGAGGACTGTATTGAGAACATGAGAACGAACAATTACTCAAAGCGGAAATAACTTTTGTGGAATTTTGAATATGTTCTCCATCAAGACGATACTCTAACCCAAATTCTTTTAAAGTTCCCTTTTCCCATTGAAGCTCACCTTGCCATGAATTATGTGGTAAAAATAGAATATTGTCAGTATAAGGTTGAAACACTTCGCCATGATTAAGATTGTTGATGTTGATCGAACTAATGTACTCTACACCAATTTTATTCCCAATATTTTCTAGTTTTGTTTTCCATTTAAATACATTCGTGCCTATAACATTACTGATTGTAGTAACCGTTTTTAAATGAGTTTTTCCATCATTATACACTTGAGTAACAAAAATTAAATTTTCCTTCCGCTCAATAGATTCAAATTCCAAAGCAGCTCCAATTTCACTATTGCCGATTCTGTTCCCTTTGTGTTCAGGTTGATTGTAACCCGTGATTTGAACTTCAACAATGTTCCCCATTTCAGTTACTACAGGATCAAGTTTTGATATTTCTGGGTTTTCTTTCGCGGAAAAATTAACCAATCGCAACTTGTTTTCGCTAGTTAAGACAAACATAATATTAGTATCTTCAAAAATAAAAGTGTATGTTTTTTCGATATTCATAACTATCCTCCATTAAAGTGTTATAGTATTAATTTTGAGAAACTATGCTTCTTTAGAATTAGATTTTCTACTTTGTAAATCAGCAATTATTGATGGGTATAATTTATCAAGCTTGTAAATTCCTAGTACCAATAGGCTTACAACTCCGGCAATAGCTGGCATTCCAATAAACAAGAACTTAATTGCTGAAACTGCAGAATCTGGTTGAATATCACTAAATCCTAATGCCCCATTATATTTACTAGCACTTAATACCCCGCCAATTATTGCTGTTACAACTCCAGCACCAACTGTTCCTGTAAATCCTTGCATACTGAATGTTAGTCCCTCAAAACGCGTATGAGAAGTCCATTCTCCGTATTCAACAGTATCACCAAGCATCGCGTAATATACTGCAATTTGACAGCCGTAGCCAATACCACGTAGTATGGAAGTTAAAATTAACATAGTTGTGTTCTCAGTAAATGGTAATAAAATTGCATAACTTGCTAGGATAATTACCCAACCTAACAAGGTAGTATAGCGTTTTCCTAATCTTTTTACGATAAATGGCATGATGAAGAACGAAGCAATACAAGGAATAATGTAAGCAGAGTTCATAATTCCAATCATGTCACTTCTGTGTAGAACAGCTTTACAATAATAAGTATTTACTGTACTGATGGCTTGAAAGAAAACATTGGTTGTAATTCCCAATACAACAACAAAATACCAATATTTATTCTTTAGGATAGATTTAATCCCATCCATCAAATTAACTTTCTCTTGCTTTTCTTCTTCCGTCTGTACAACCCGCTCTTTAGTTCCTAAGAAACAAAGGAAGAATAGTAATCCTGCGATAGCTCCAAATATAGCATAAACTATTCCCCAAGCTGCTCTTTCTCCAAACCTATTTCCGAAAAAGCCAACCAATGGTAAGGTGCATGCTGTAATAATTAAACTAGCTATCTGTGCGAATAATTGTCTAAAAATATTCAACAGAGTTCTTTGATATTGATCTTGAGTCATTAATGTACTCAATGCTCCATACGGTAAATTTATAAATGCGTAAACTGTCATCAATATATTATAGCTAACAAAAATATAAACAATTCTAGCTTTCTCCGAAAAATCCGGTACTGCAAATAATGCAAAAATCGCGATTGCAAATGGAATTGCTAAATTAAGCATCCATGGTCTAGCTTTTCCGTATTTTGATTTAGTCTTGTCAACTAGACCACCAACGATTAAATATACAATTGCATTTATCACTCGAGAAATTAAAAATATAGTCCCAATTACTGCCGCATTTACCTGAACAATATCTGTGTAATAATACATAATAAAAGCACCCATAGACGCCCACACTACATTACTGGCTGCATCACCAAAACCATAAGCAACCTTTTCTTTAAAATCGAGATTTTCCCCAATCATTTTTACTTTCTTTTCCGAGATTTCCACACTAATTCCACCTTTCGTTCCATAAAAACCTTTTCATTTGTAACAACTAAGTAATGATTGATCTCCCTTCTTGATATTTGAATAAACCAGTATTTATGATAAAATAAAATCAATCCAGTTAGTTAATATACTTTACTAACTATAGTCGTATAGTAATCCACCAAGTTTAGTTTGTCAAGCGCTTTCTAAAAGTTTATACTAATTATTCGAGGTGTTGAAAATGCATAAAACTAATTTAGACATAAAAGAAAATAATGAAGCTGTAATTATCAAAGCTATTATAGAATCAAAATCGATTTCTAGAGCACAACTTTCTGTATTAACTGGACTTACTAAACCATCAGTCACTACAATTACTAAACGACTTTTGGATTCTTCGTTAATTGAGGAACACGAAATTGGTACCCCTAGTTCTCTTGGAGGACGCAAGCCCATCATGCTAAAATTCAATCCGAAATCTGCTCTTAGTATTGGTATTAATATTAGAGAGGATGGATTCGACGGAACTCTTAACTTTCTTGATGGCGCTGTTATTGATCATTTTAGCAAAAATAAAATTACTATTTCTGAAGAGAACACATTACAAGAACTTGTCGCAATGCTAAATATGTTCTTCTTGAATCTACCAAGTACTCCACACGGTGTAATCGGAATTACTATCAGTATTCATGGAACAGTAGAAAATAATAAAATAATTTTTGTACCACATTATAGTCTGGATTCCATTGATCTTGTTGAGGAAATTTCTAAAATTTTTATGGTTCCAGTTTATCTAGAAAATGGCGCGAATCTTGCTGCCTTGGCTGAATATGCTTTCTCCACAAAATATGACAATTTGATCAGCTTAAATGTTTATGGAGGTATCGGTGCAGGAATTATAGAGAAAGGTGAATTATTGATCGGCCACAACGGACAAGGTGGAGAAGTTGGACATACAACACTGTACCCTAATGGGAAGCTCTGTCCTTGTGGAAACCATGGATGTTTAGAACAATACGCAGCTAATGATATTGTTATTAGTACGATAGAAAAAAAACTACAACGAAAGTCTATTTCACTTTCGGAAGTGAAAGATTTATACTACCAGAATAATCAAATCGTGGTAAATAGTATTAATGAAATGGCTTATCATTTAAGTATCGGTGTACAATCCTTGGTTGCTATTATTGCTCCAGATATCATTTTCTTAAATAATCCTCTCAGCAAAGAAATACCTGAGATTTTAAAGATTTTAAATGATCATCTATCTAGTCGATTTTCAAAAGACACAACAGTTTTAAATAGCCCTTTAGGATATAATGCTATTCAATTAGGCACTACAATAAATAACACACAAAGATTTCTTAATGTAAAGAATCTTAAGTTTATTTAATACTGAAGTATATTATTTTCACTAGTAGTGCAAAGATCAAAAACCACCAAAATCCTTAGCTATCTAGACAAAAAAAGACCTTTCCATGAATAAATATAGTTCAAAAAACGTCACTTCAGGAATAGATTTCTTCCATCAATTTTAATGAATTGCCAGAAGAAATCAAAAAAAGAGCACATTCATTATTTGAATGTACTCTCCTTTAAGTGATATTCAATTTTTAGCTAATAGCAGTTAAAATGGTAACTTTTCTTACTTTGTATCAATGATTTTAAGCCATTTTTACTGAGTTTTGCCATTATTTCCGATACATCTTAAATTCTAAATACAAATCATTATAGATCTGCAAGTATTCTGGTCCTAAATCTTTATATACCTCTAAATGACTGATGGTTTCATCATCAGGATAGAATTGCTTGTCCTCGGAAATTTCTTTAGGCAGCATGCCCATAGCTACTTTGTTCGGTGTTGAATAGCCGATGTATTCTGCATTTGCTTTAGCATTTTCTGGGCGCAGCATGAAATTGATGAAGTCATAGGCTCCCTGTTGATTCTTCGATGTTTTGGGAATGACAATATTATCAAACCAAAGATTCGATCCTTCAGGTGGAATGATATAATGCAAATGCTCATTTTGCCCCATCATATCGGCAGCTTCTCCCGAAAAAGTTACCGCGACGGCACTCTCTTCATTGGCCATATACATTTTAATTTCATCAGCAACAATCGCTTTAACATTTGGTGTAAGCTGGTTCAGCTTATTAGTTGCTTGCTGCAGCTGTTCCATATTTTTACTATTGATAGAGTAGCCAAAGGTAGTCAAAGACAAACCCATAACTTCTCGGGCCCCGTCAATCAGCATGATATTGTTTTGCAGCTCGGGGCGCCACAAATCTTCCCAATGCTTAATTTTATCCCCATCAATAAACTTATCATTGTAAACAATACCCAACGTTCCCCAGAAATAGGGGATCGAATACTGGTTATTCTTGTCAAAATCCAAGTCTAAAAATCGGGGATCAATGTTTTCCAGCCCTTTAATCTTACTGTGATCCAATGGCAGCAGCAGCTTTTCTTTTTTCATCTTTTGAATCATGTATTCACTAGGAATCGTGATATCGTAGGAAGTACCACCTTGTTTAATCTTGGCTTCCATCGCTTCATTAGAGTCAAAGGTTTCGTAATTTACTTTATAGCCATACTCCTTTTCGAACTGTTTTAACAAATCAGGGTCAATATAATCCCCCCAATTATAAATATTCAGCACATTGGAGCTAGCGTTGCTGGCCCGATTTAAGCGAAAATCGAAGAAGGTCAGCAGTAAAATAATGGCAATAACGCCGATAAAGAGTGATTGCAGCTTTCTCATTTCAGTACTGCCACCTCCTCAAATTCTCGTTTACGTTTTTTGCCTTTCTTAGTGTTGTCGCGGCTGATAAAGTAATAGCCAATCACTAAGATTAACGAGAAGATAAAGACTAAGGTCGATAACGCATTAATTTCTAGGCTAATTCCCTGACGTGCACGAGAATAAATTTCCACAGATAAAGTAGAAAATCCATTACCGGTAACGAAAAAGGTAACAGCAAAGTCATCCAACGAATAAGTAAAAGCCATAAAGTAGCCGGCAATAATACCCGGTGTCAAGAAAGGCAGCACGATATTACTGAGTACTTGCAGATTGTTCGCGCCTAAGTCACGGGCCGCGTCAATCATTGAATCATTCATTTCCTGAAGCTTTGGCAGCACCATCAATACAACAATCGGAATACTGAAGGCAACGTGAGACAACAACACACTGATAAAGCCTAACTGAAAGCTGCGAAGATACCCTCCCAGCATAGTAAATAAAATCAAAAAGCTGGCCCCGATGATAACATCGGGAGAAACCATCAAGATATTATTTAAGCCCATCAGCGCATTCCTTGAACCACGTTTACGCGTATAGTAAATTGACATGGCGCCAAAGGTTCCAATCGCTGTCGCAATTAAAGCAGAAAGAAATGCCAAAACAAATGTTTGCAGCACAATACTAATTAAACGTGTATCGGAAAATAAAGTTTCATAATGTTCCCAAGTAAATCCAGTAAAGCTGGTCATAGTTCCACCAGCGTTAAAGGAATAAAAAATCAAATAGAAAATTGGCACATAGAGCAAGACGAACACCAAAACTAAATAGAGGTTCGACCATGAGAAACGTCTTTTTTTCATCAGGCACGCCCTCCTTTTCTGCGTTCACCCGTTAGCATCATGACAATAAACATTGCAAAAATCAAAATCACACCGATCGTTGATCCCATCCCCCAGTTTTGTGTAACCAGAAAGTGTTCTTCAATCGCCGTCCCCAGTGTAATTACTCGATTTCCTCCAATCAAACGTGTCAACATGAATAAGGAAAGAGAAGGAATAAAGACTGCTTGTACGCCACTTTTTACTCCGTTCATTGACAAAGGCAGAATTACCCGGCGGAAAGTCTCCACACTATTAGCACCCAAATCACGACTAGCACTAATCAAGGAAGGATTAATCTCCTCCAGCGCATTAAAAATGGGCATAATCATAAAAGGCAGCTCTATATAAGCCGCTACAAACATAAAGCTGAAATCAGTAAACAACAACTGTTTAGGCCCAATTCCAATAAAGGATAGAAATTCATTGATTGATCCATTCGTACTGAAAATACCAATAAAGGCATAGGCCTTCAGCAATAGATTAATCCATGTAGGCAAAACCACCAACAGCAGCAGCAATTGACGATGCTTCAGCTTAGAGAGGAAATAAGCAGTCGGATAACTAATCAGCAATGTCATTAAAGTAATCAAAAAAGCAAATAAAACAGAATTTAAAGTCATACCTAAATAAGTTTTTGAAGTTAAATAAGTATGGTAATTGCTTAAAGTAAAATTGCCATCCATATCAAAAAAAGATTGATAAATAATTAGAATCACTGGTGCAATAACAAAAAACAGCAACCAAAAATAGTAAGGGATCGAGTAAATTCGCCGCATGCTTCTCATAAATAGTCCCCCCTACTCTTCATAGCTTTCTAAACGAGCATCAAATTCTTCTTCCGTTTCATTAAAACGCATAACATGAATATCTTCTGGTTCGAAAGCTAGGCCGACTTTAGTACCCTCTTTGGCTTTACGGGTAGAGTGTACCGTCCATTCATTGCCATCTTGGTCAATACCGACAATTTCGTAGTGAACGCCACGGAAGAGTTGAGTATTGACTGTTACTACCAGCTTCCCTTTTTCTGGTGAAGTGATGTTTAAATCTTCAGGACGTAAAACCACTTCCACTGGCTCATTAGGACGCATACCGCTATCAACACATTCAAATTCTTTGCCAACGAATTTTACCAAGTTGTCCTCAATCATTTCACCTGAAACAATATTACTTTCTCCCACAAAATCAGCTACAAAGTGATTAATCGGCTCATCATAAATATCCACTGGGGTACCGCTTTGAACAATTTCCCCTTTGTTCATCACAAAGATTTCATCGCTCATTGCTAAGGCCTCTTCTTGGTCATGCGTAACAAATATAAAGGTAATACCCAATCGTTTTTGTAACTCACGCAATTCATATTGCATATCCGTTCGCAACTTCAAATCCAAAGCGGACAACGGCTCATCCAATAAAAGGATTTTCGGCTCATTGACAATCGCGCGTGCAATCGCCACCCGTTGACGCTGGCCCCCAGACATTTCTGTAATTTCGCGGTTTTCATATCCCGGCAGTTGAACTACTCGTAAGGCGTCTTTGACTTTCTTTTCAATTTCACTTTTTGGCAGCTTCTTGATCTTCAGACCAAAGGCAACATTGTCAAAAACGTTCATATGAGGAAACAACGCATAATCCTGAAATACAGTATTCACCTGACGTTTGTTGGCTGGCACATCGTTCATTCGTTTACCTTCTAAATAAATGTCTCCTGCAGTTGCATCGGTAAACCCAGCAATGATGCGCAAAATAGTGGTTTTTCCGCAACCAGAAGGACCTAATAAGGTATAAAAGCGTCCCTCTTCTATATCAAAACTAACATTTTTCAATACTGTTTCATCATCGTATTCTTTTACGATATCGTTAAAAGAAATAATTATGTTTGCCATGACTCGCTCCTTTTCATCAACGAAGGGCTTCCTGAAAAAACTTCTGCTCTTCGCCTTTTATTAGTTAATTTATAAATACGACTCTGTCGCTACGATTAATACTTTAGTTGGTTTGTTGCCATGGTTTTGCAACCGATGCGGTTTGCTGGCCTCATAATAAATACTTTCACCGGCATTGGCGACAAAATAGTCGTCGCCAAACTGCAGCCCTATCGTTCCTTCTAAAATATAAATAAAGGTTTCTGATAAGGACGGAGAGAATTGCTTGTATTGACCGGCCTTCTCCAAAGTCAGCAAGATCGGTTCCATTTCTTTCTCATTAGACTCCGGGATCAGCCACTTAATGTGATACCCGTTGGTTTCGTCACTGTATGAAGTGGTGTCTTCTTCTTTATAAAGAATCTTTTGTTCACCGATTTTTTGACTGAAAAATTGTTCCGGTGTAACTCCTAAAACTGCTAAAATATCAAAAAAAGTTTCCATTGAGGGCGAGCTTAGGTTCCGCTCCAGCTGAGATATGTATCCCCTTGGACAAATCTGTCCGTTCCCCCAGCTCTTCTTGCGTTAAATTCTTTTGAATCCGTAAATTCTTCAGCTTCTCGCCTATTTCCATTAAGCCTCGCCCCCTTGTTTGGTAAAAGTAAACTTCTTGTTTAATAGCACCACTATAGTATACGAACTTTTTGATAAAAAGCAAGACAGAGCAAAGGTTTTCTTAGAATTCTCTAACCTGAATAATTTGTTGAAAAAAGAACATAGAAAGTTGCTTTTTCCGTGGTTTCCGCTAAGATGGAAGTAACAAACTTTTCTTAGTAAAGGAGTAATTACATGACCATTTATCGGCGGTTACGGGTAATAAAAGAGGAAACCATTACGACTGAAATTGAGAATTTTGAAGCCCCTGAGTTGCAGCCTGGTGAAGTATTGATTGCTGTCAGCTACTCAGGTATCAATTACAAAGATGCTCTTGCTACACAACCTAATACTGGAGTATTGAGAAGCTATCCTTTAACACCTGGAATCGATATGGCAGGTACTATTGCTGCTACCAACGATGACCGTTTCACTGTGGGTGATGAAGTTTTAGCAACCAGCTATGGCATTGGCGTTAGTCAAAATGGTGGGTTGAGTGAAGTGCAAGTTGTTCCTGCAGATTGGGTCGTGAAGCTGCCACAAGGACTCACTACAAAGCAAGCCATGACCTATGGAACTGCTGGATTCACTGCTGCCCTTGCAATTGATTCACTGGTACAGCAAGGTTTAACTAAAAAGAGCCGAGTACTGGTAACTGGTGCAACAGGTGGTGTGGGCGGCTTTGCCCTGCAATTTTTACAAACAATCGGTTGTCAGGAAATTGTTGCTCTATCTAGAAAAACGGATCAAAAGGATTACTTGACTCAGCTGGGAGCTACGACTGTAATAACCCCAGATGAATTCTTCCCAGAAAACAATAAACCTTTGAATAAACAGGTAATTGATTATGTAGTGGATACGGTTGGTGGCGAACAATTAGGCAAATTAATTCCTTTTGTTAATTATGGCGGCAGTATGGCGCTTTGCGGAAATGCAGGTGGACTGAAGCTAACGATGACTGTGCTGCCGTTTATCTTACGAGGAGTCAATCTATTAGGAATTGATTCAGTCGAAACACCCATGAAAAAAAGGGCAGCGATTTGGCAGAAAATGTCGAATGAATGGCGAGTACCTGATAGCATTAAAGTCCAAGAAATATCTTTAGAGCAAGTTCCAGAAACTGCCAAATCCATTTTAACTGGTAAACACATTGGCCGCACTTTAGTCCGTCCCG
Organism: Enterococcus sp. AZ071; assembly: GCF_050499065.1. Lineage (NCBI taxonomy): Bacteria > Bacillati > Bacillota > Bacilli > Lactobacillales > Enterococcaceae > Enterococcus > Enterococcus sp. AZ071. The sequence continues at coordinate 323,912 of NZ_JBIPAS010000001.1, read as the reverse complement.
GGGAGTTAAAATCATGAGAATTCTAATTACAGCTGGCGGCACTACAGAGAAAATTGATGATGTGCGTGCGATAACGAACCATTCCAGTGGTCGCCTAGGAAAAACTATTGCTGAAGCTTTTTTGTCTGAGAATGCAACAATTGACTATATTACAACAAAACAGGCAGTTAAGCCCGACGATCAACGAGTAGCTCTCCACTTAGTTGAATCCACCAGTGAGCTCGCGGATAAATTGAATGAATTAATGACTGTCAACTGCTATACTGCAGTGATTCATAGTATGGCTGTGAGTGATTTTACGCCAGAAAGTTCCGTTACGATGGAAGATTTGCAGCAAACCATTGCCACTCATCCTGCTGATTTAGCCGCCTCTTTAAAGGCTAAAGATCAAGAGCGCACAGAGAAAAAGATTTCTTCCGACACCGATCATTTAGTGATCGTTCTGAAAAAGAACCCTAAGGTCATCCAGCAAATTAAAGAGCTGCAGCCAGAAACGATTCTAGTTGGCTTCAAGCTGTTAGTCGATGTCCCTATGATTCACTTGCTGGATGTTGCGAAAAAGAGCCTAGAGAAGAATCAAGCTGATTTCATTTTAGCGAACGACTTAGCGGAAATTAGTGGTGAGACCCATCATGGTTATCTAATCAATCAGCAGCATAAAGTAAAAGAAGCTCATACCAAGTCGGATATCGCTCAATTGATTAAGGAAGCAGTTTTAGAAAGGAAGAACGCGTAATGAAAACTATTCTTTTAGGAGTCAGCGGCAGTATTTCAGCCTACAAAGCAGCCGATCTGACCAATCAACTGACAAAACTTGGCTACCAAGTAGATGTAGTTATGACCCAAAGCAGTCAAGAATTTATCACGCCATTGACTATCCAGTCTCTTTCTCACCGTTTGGTTCACACGGACGTCATGGCTGAACCTGACCCAGCTAAAATTAACCATATTGAGTTAGCGAAGCGGGCTGACTTATTTTTAGTCGCTCCTGCTTCAGCCAACATCATTGGCAAACTGGCAAATGGCCTTGCGGATGATTTATTATCTACCGTAGCTTTAGCATTACTGCCAGAAACTAAAAAAATTATTGCTCCAGCAATGAATACCTATATGTATCAAAATCCGATCGTTCAAAGAAACTTAACCACTTTGCAAGAAGTCGGTTATGAAGAAATCCAACCCCGGGAAGCATTGCTGGCCTGCGGCGATTATGGCCGTGGTGCGTTAGCCAATGTTTCAGAAATCGTTGATCGAGTGATGAATTTGTTGAAGGAGTAGCACGGTGAAAAATATAAATATTAAAAGTTTTACTTTAACCGCTATGTTTTTAGCGATTATGATTATTTTGGCGATCACCCCGTTAGGTTTTATACCAATCGGGCCGATCAATGCCACTACTATGCATATTCCAGTCATTATTGCGTCAATTATTTTGGGTCCAAAAATTGGTGCTGGATTAGGCGGGATTTTTGGAATTCTTAGTCTAGCTCGTTCAACTATCGTTATTACTCCAATGTCCTTTGTTTTCTCACCTTTTATTGCGAATCCGCTAACAGGTCAGGGAGACTGGCGGGCTGTAATTGTAGCCATCGTTCCACGTATATTAATCGGCATTGTTCCCTATTTCGTTTACATTGGAATTAATCGTTTAATGAAAACAAAAGCACAACCGGTGAGTTTGTTCGTCGCTGGCCTAATGGGGTCCATGACCAACACCATCTTGGTAATGAACCTGATTTTCTTCTTTTTCAAAGACAGCTATGCAAACGTTGCTCAAGTCGCAGCAGATGCTGTTTATGGTGTCATTTTAGGAATTATTTTTGGCAGCGGACTCGTCGAAGCAATTGTGGCCGGAATTGCTACAGCAGCTGTTTGTGCGGTTCTTTTAAAACTAATGAAACAACCTAAATAAGAGGGTAGAGCCAGGCTCTACCCTCTTTTAACGCCCTTCTTATTGAGGATCTTCTCCAATAATTCGAACTTCAGTTTCTAATGTTACTTCGAACTTTTCTTTAATCACTTGCTGAATATGAGCAATCAATTCAATATAATCCGTTGCCGTCGCCTGATCAACATTTACAATAAACCCGGCATGCTTCATTGAAATTTGAGCCCCGCCCCATTTTAATCCTTGCAAACCGGCATCTTGAATCAGCTTACCGGTAAAATGACCTGCTGGGCGCTTAAATACACTCCCACAAGACGGATATTCCAGCGGTTGTTTTAATTGACGAAGCTCTGTCAATTCAGTCATACGTTTTTGGATACTATCATAATCTCCATGAGTCAGCTTAAACCGAGCATTTAAAACGATAGCGGGTTGGTCTTGGATCGCTGAATGACGGTAGCTAAAGTCCATCTGCTCTGATTTCCAAGTTTCAAAAGTTCCATCTGCCAGCAACACATCGACTGATTCGAAAACATCCTGCAGCTGTCCATCATAAGCGCCTGCATTCATAAAGACTGCTCCACCAATACTGCCAGGAATTCCGCAAGCAAATTCAAAGCCTGTTAACGAATGCTCTAGGGCAACATAGGTGGTATCAATCAGCTTAGCTCCTGCTTCAGCAGTGATTGTATCTCCTTCCACAGCAACCTTTGTCATGTCAGTAAGCATCATGACTACTCCTCGAATTCCGCCATCCTTCACAATTAGATTGCTGGCGTTTCCTAAAACCAACCAAGGGATTCGATTTTCACGGCAATAATCAACTAATTGTTTAATCTCTTTTTTATTTTTCGGAAATGCTAACACATCAGCTGGCCCACCAGTTTTAGTATACGTATAATCCATCAAAGGTTTATTTAGTAAAATGGTCATTGCAGGCATTGCCTCTACTAATTTTTTTCTATCCACATCATTTGTTCCTTTCTTGTGACATCCTTGTTATTTTAGCATGCAGATAACAATCTTACCAGCCCATTATAGTTGATGACGGATATGTCGATTAATCATCTCTTGGCACAAGCGATGACTTAACAATACATGTTCCTGTTTCAGGTCGACAGACTTATCCCCTTTTAATGCTGATAAGAATGCCAGTACCATTTGCTCAAAGCCGCGTTTCTCTAGAGCAGACGTCCAGTCACCAAAACGTTGCGTCGATTCTGTCGTATCTTCTCGAATAGTTAACTCGCTTAATTGATCCAGCACTAAGGTTTTGTCTGGACTGGTTACTTGATATTGCTCTGCTTTAGCACCACTTTTTAGATCCATGGTTAAGTAAGCTTCTGTTGTGGCATTAGTCAACAACATTCGAGCATAGGTCATCTTACCAGCTTCTTCGTAAATTTTGGTATGAATTTCACCTACATTTCCGTTTAGTAAATAAACACCTGTATCTACTAAATGAATAAACAAATCGTAAATGCCATAACCTATATCTAAAGGATGTTCTACCTCATTTTTTTCTAGTCGAATCGTTCGTTTATCTGCCAAACCATGTAACTGTTCCACCATCGGCGCAAATCGTCGATTAAAGCCCACCATAAAAAGCAGCTTTTTTTCCTCGGCTAACGCCATCAAATGTTTCACTTCTTCGTAGTTTTCACTGACTGGTTTATCAATAAAAACGGCTACATTTTCTTCTAAACATCGCTTTGCTAATGCGTAATGGGCACTGGTAGCCGCATGAATAAAGCATGCATCAAGTTTTTTAGCGAGCAATTCATCTACATTAGGCACTGTTTCTTGAAAGCGATATTTTTGTGAAACTTTTTTCCGCACCTCTTCCCGCCTTGTGGAAAAGATGAACGTTGCCTGATCACTCAGCTTGGCATAAGTAGGAAGATAGGCTTTCTGAGCAATGTCTCCTAAACCAATTATACCGATTCTCATATCACTGCCTCCTCGTCGATTTTTCGTGCATCTTTATTTTACCATTGGAAAGAGGATTCACAACCATTGCTTCTTTTATAATTGTTTCCCATCGGCTTTTTCGTTAGAATAAGGGAAAGGGAGGAATCATCTTGAAACTGATCTCATGGAATGTTAACGGACTGCGGGCCGTAATGAAAAAGAACTTTATGGATGTATTCAACGAATTAGATGCTGATTTTTTCTGTTTGCAGGAAACTAAGCTGCAGGAAGGGCAAATTGAAATGGATCTGCCTGGGTATTATCAATACTGGAATTATGCTGAGAAAAAGGGTTATTCTGGCACAGCCATTTTTACTAAACACGAACCGATAGCGGTCACTTATGGTATGAATCAAGAGGTCCACGATAATGAAGGACGACTGATTACATTAGAGTATGCGGATTATTATGTTATCACCTGCTATACTCCTAATTCCCAAAACGAATTGAAACGATTGGATTACCGGATGGAGTGGGAAGAAAGCTTCCTAGCTTATTTAAATGAACTAAAAACTAAAAAAGCAGTCATTTTCTGTGGTGATCTAAACGTTGCCCATCAAAATATCGACTTGAAAAATTGGAAAACGAATCAAAAAAATGCCGGCTTCACACCACAAGAACGAGAAAAGTTTACAAATCTGCTAGAAAATGGCTATATTGATACTTTCCGATACTTCTATCCAGAATTAACTGGTGTCTATTCTTGGTGGAGCTATCGTTTTAATGCTCGCAAGAATAATGCCGGGTGGCGGATTGACTATTTTGTTGTTTCTGATGATTTGAAAGAAAAGTTAACCGATGCCAAAATTTGGACTGAAATTACTGGCAGTGACCACTGTCCCGTAGAATTAGATATCAGCCTTTAAGATTTTTTTGAAAAAATGCACGCCTGCTACTCAATTGCTGCCTTTTGTGGTACAACTGAGTGGGAGGTTTTTTTGATGAACTTTATCGCAATGGATTTTGAGACTGCTAACTACCAAACTCATAGTGCCTGTTCGTTGGCATTGGTTATGGTAAAAAATAGTCAGATTATCGGAGAATATTATTCGTTGATTCAACCGGAAACGGATTTTTTCTGGAAAAACATTCAAATCCACGGCATTCATCCCGAAGACGTAGCTGAGGCACCTAAGTTTCCAGCGGTCTGGGACGAAATTCAGAAATACTATCAAGAAAATCGATTAATTGTCGCTCACAATGCCGGCTTTGACACCAAGGTCTTAGCAGGCTGCTTGGATTATTATCAAATTCCTCAGCCAAATTATTTATCTTTGTGTACCGTACAAACAAGTCGTAAGCTGTTCCCTGAGATGCACAACCATCGCTTGAATACGGTCTGCAGCGAATTATCGATTCCTTTGGAAAACCATCATGACGCTTTAGAAGACAGTCGTGCCTGTGCAAAAATTCTCCTTTACCAAGAAGAACACTTTGGTACTGATCCCCTGAAAAAATTAGTCAAAGCTTTATAATATATGACATACGAAAAAACCGAACAACTAGCAAATTTGCTTCTTGTTCGGTTTTTTATTTTTAAGTCTAGTCAATCAACAAGCTCATTAAATAAACATCCAGAAATTCTCCATGGTTACTACGAGCACCGCGAATCATCGTTGCTTCCTGTTGAAAGCCGAATTTCTGATACAATTGAACCGCTCGTGCATTTTGGGTCTGAACCGTTAACTCGAGCCTTCTAATGACTTGGCTCTCTTGCGCCCAATAAAGAATTTCTTCCATCAGCAATGAACCCAATCCAAGTCCCCAAAATTCCTTCAAAATACTAATCCCAATTTCACCGATGTGAGCTACCCGGTATTCAGCCGAAGCCTTCACTGAAGCATTACCCACCAGCTGATCATCCACAAAAACTACCAACAGCAAATTATTGGGGCTTTCATATAAGCTTTCCAAATGCACCGCCAGCATTTCTGGTGTCAAAGCCATCCCGGTTTCATCCATTACTAGGTATTCGGTTTCTTGAGCTACCTGCTGACTCAGCTGCAGCAAAGCTTCTGCATCATCAGGAATTGCTTCCCGAATCACAACATCCAAGGCTTCACTCATTTTCTTGCTCCCACACTTCCTGAATCCGTTCTTTTAATGCACTTCCCTGTTCACCATGTGCTATCAGTTCTGCTTTTCGTCTTTGATCATTCTCAATATCTTTATGTAACAGCAGCTCCAAAAAGTCTTCTGGCTGATAGTCTCCCAACTGGCGGCCCCACTCAATGACTGAAAGACCCTCACCTTCAAAATATTCATCTAAGCCTAAGTCATCAGCACCACTATCAATACGATAAACGTCCATATGGTATAACGGAATTTTCCCCTGTTGATATTCACGAATAATCGTATAGGTAGGGCTCTTAATCATTTGGACAATGGCCAATCCTTTAGCAATCCCTTTAGTTAAGGTGGTCTTCCCTGCGCCAAGATCCCCCGTTAAAATTAAATTATCCCCCGGCTCAGCAACTTCACCAATTATGATGCCTAAGCGTTCAGTTGCTTGTGTATCCTTTAAAATAATCACTCTGCGTAGCTCCTTTTTCCAATGATCTCTACCAGACAGTATACCGATTTACGGCAGGAAAGTAAAAAGAGAAACGGTGAGAATCCATTCTCCTTACTTCAGATCGAATTTGCTGTCTTACTCATCGAAAAGAACAAATTCCCGATATTTACGAGCTAAAATAGTCAAAATGATATTTAAACCCACCATCGAATTGCCACCACCAACTACTGGACTTGGTAAGTCCGAGGTTTCATAATATAGCTGAAAATCAGCTGCCTCACTAAGAAAGCTTTTACCAAACGAAGTGATGCTGCAAATTGGAACTTTGTTTAATTCCAAATTTCGAATGGTATCCTTAATCGCTGGTGTTTCCCCACTTAGCGATGTCACAATCACCAAATCTTCTTTAGTTAACGTGTGACTAATCATTTCGAAATTAGTTTCACCGGAAATTAAAAAGTTGGGTCGATTAGATAAAAATAGATCGTTGGCAAAATCTTTAGTGTAATTATTTTGAGTAAAACCTGTAGCATAGAGATGCAGTTGGTTTGCTTGTTTAATTTTATCCAACAGTGGTTGAAAATTGGTTTGTTCAGCATATTGAAATGTCTGCTCAACCTCTTTCTTCAAAGCAGCAACTAAATCGGTTGGCGCAATGGCTTTTTCTGAAAGAGACTGTTCAATGGCATATTTCATGTCAGAAAAGCCTCGGAAGCCTAATTTTTTGGCTAATCGCAGAACAGAGCTCTTAGAAGACAATAGCTTATCACCCAACTCGATAATCGAAAGCTTGATCACCTCCTGTCGATGGTTGCGAATATAATAAATCATTTCCTGTTCATTTTCGGATAAAGACTCGTAATTCACTTTAATATGCTGGTCAAAATTCATCAGTACACAGGCTCCTCTCTTCCTTATACTAGGAAAAAACCTGCGAGAAATCAAGTAGATCCTCGCAGGCTTCTAAGAATTAGTGTAAGTGATAAACGATTGCTTCATACGGTCGCAATGGCATTGTAGCAATCGGCTTGGCAGCGGTCTCTGTATAATTACTTAACAGTAAACTTGCTTCTTTTTTTAATAAATCTTGTGGCACACTGACATTTACCTTATCCTTACTGAAGGAACAAATAACTAATAACGTCTCATCTTGATACGTTCGCAGATAGCTATAAACAGCTGAATCCTCTTCATTGATCAAATGGTACTCTCCTAGTTGAATAATCGGATAGTCTTTCCGCAACGCAATCAATTTTTGGTAATAATAAAAAGTTGAATCAGGATCTGCTAGTGCAGCCTCTACATTAATCCAACGATTATCTGGTGAGTAAGCAATCCATGGCTTTGCCTCGGAAAAGCCGCTATTATCCTCACCGTTCCAAGGCATGGGTGTACGAGCATTATCACGAGATTTTAAATACACGGCTCTTTTTATATCTTCTGGTTTTTCTCCCGCTTCAGTCATTTCATGATAAAAATACTTCGTTTCAATATCTTGATAGTCCGTAATATCTGTGAAAGGTACATTCTTCATCCCCAATTCTTCCCCTTGAAAAATAAACGGTGTACCCTTCATCATATGCAAGAGAGTTGCCAGCATTTTGGCAGAGACTTCACGGTACTCTCCATCATCACCGAATCGAGTTACTGCACGAGGCTGATCATGATTGCTCCAATAGAGAGAATTCCACCCCCGGGCCAATTTATTCTGCCATTCGGTTAATGTGTTGCGCAAATCACTAAGCTTAAATCGAATATCTGAGAATTTGCCATATTTACCATAATCTAGGTGCATATGATCAAAGTGAAAAAGCATATTTAATTCTTTTCGCTCAGGAAAAGTATACAGCTGAGCTTGAGTGCTGTTGGTATTAGGTGTTTCCCCCACTGTCATCACATCGTAATGACGAAGAACTTCCTGGTTCATTTCTTGAAGAAATTCATGAACACGAGGACCATTTGAAGCTCCGGCATAATAAGATTTCGTGTAAGCCAAGGTATCCGGTGCTTCAGGGTAGTTAGGATCTTTACTAATTAAGCTGATGACATCCATCCGAAAACCATCAATTCCCAAATCAAACCATTTACGCATCATTTGGTAGATTTCTTGACGAAGAGCCTCATTCTCCCAATTCAAATCGGGTTGTTCCTTTGCGAAACAATGCAAATAATATTGATTGCGACTTTCAACATATTCCCAAGCAGGGCCGCCAAAGGTTGATCCCCAGTTGTTTGGCGCAGATCCATCCGGCTTTGGATCCTTCCAAATATAGTAATCAGCATATGGATTTTCTCGATCCTTTTTAGAAGCTGTAAACCATTTATGCAGATCGCTTGTATGATTGACAACTAAGTCTAAAATAATCCGAATATTTAATTGATGAGCTTTTGTCAATAATGCTTGAAAATCTTCCATGGTCCCATATTGAGGCAAAATTTTCTCATAGTCAGCAATATCATAGCCATTATCTATTAACGGTGAATCAAAAATGGGATTCAGCCAAATAACATCGATACCTAGTTTAGCTAGATAAGGTAATTTTTCAATGATCCCTTGAAAATCGCCAATGCCATCATTGTTGCTATCCTTAAAGCTTTGAGGATACACTTGGTAAACGACACTATTTTTCCACCATTCGGCTGTCATTATTCATCCTCCTCATCAAGGGTTTGTTGAGCTAAATAGTCATTCACATATACAATCTGCTGCTGTCCTTCCTGAATAGCCAGTCGCAGTTGTTCAGGTTCAATAGCCGCATCGCCTAATGGCAGCAAGCACGACATGATTACAGGTAGATTCATCCCGGCAATTAAATGAACATTGGGATAGGTCAAATATTTAGTAAAGTTTTGATTAACTGAACCACCTAATAAATCTGTGAAAATAATTGCTTCATCTTTTTCCGTTATATCTGCTAAAGCTGCCTCAATTTCTTCGTTCACAGGCATATTGGTGGTGTATGCGGCAATGGCTGTAATGTCCCCAACAGTTGGTATGATATATTCTAAGGTATCTTTCATGCCAATCGCTAAATTGTGATGGCTGGCTAAAATAATTTTTCGCATAAGCTGCTCCTTTTTTATCAGACTGAATATAGGCACTATCCAGTTCTTTTTATTAAACGGTCAACACACCAAAGAACGACAGGACTAACGCTAAGAGAATTACACCGAAAATAATTTGGATAACACTCATTTTTTTAGCTGCAATTAACTTGTAAACGGCTAATGTCAGTAATGCTGGAAGCAGTGCCGGCATGATACTGTCTAAAATTTGCGTTTGGATAGGTAATTTAACCTTTCCAGATTGAAATACTAAGCCAACATTGATCTTAACAACAGAAGGAATCAACGCCCCAACTACCGTCAAACCCATGATAGAAGCTGCCTCAGTAAAAACAGAAATTTTTGCACCTAAAACCGTTACTAGCTTAATTCCTGACGTATAACCAATTGAAAATAATTTGAATCGGAAAAATAGAAAGAAAATATTCAGTACTAGCCAGATAATGGCTCCTGTAGGATTTCCTTCAAGTCCCATATACGCAGCAATCGATCCCATAATGGTCGGATACAGCACCCAGACCAATGTATCACCTACCCCAGCTAAGGGTCCCATCATACCGGTCTTGAAGTTTTGTACCGCTTCTAAAGAATTTACTCCGTCCTTTTCTTCCATTGCTAAGCTGGCACCTAACAATAGATTTGCCATCCAAGTTGTCGTATTGAAATATTTGAATTGATTATTTAAAGAAGCTAGATAATCCTCATCGTTGGGATGTATCTTACGCAACGCTTTTTCTAGTCCATATACTACTGCTGGTCCCTGCTGATTTTCATAGTTGAAAATATTACAGGCCATAAACATATAACGGAACGCCGCTTGATTAATATCTTTTTTGGTCAATTTCGTTTCGGGATTATTCATCAAAGTCATCTCCTTCATCCACAATGCCTGTTTCTGTTGGTGCTTCTGGTGTGCTCTTTTTCATTTCAGTCGTAAAGAAGTAATAAGCTAAGGCAAAGCCAACAATTGAAACACCTAGTATTGGCAAATTGAGATAGGCCGCCAAGACAAAACCGATTAAAAGCATAGTCAAATATTTTTTAACTGGCATTACTTGCAGTAATAAAGCAATCCCGACTACCGGCAACATACTTCCAGCGATGGATAATCCATCAGTAAACCATTTCGGTACAAAATTCAAAATCAAATTAACAATCCGATCACCGAAAATCACGCACAAAGCCGTTGGTATTGCTGTGGACAAACCAAAAATGGCTGGTCCGATCCATAAAATACGATTCATCTTTTTGAAATTCATCTTATTTGCTGCATTTTGAGCAGCATGGGTTACATAAGTGTTCAAAATTTTTGCCAATACATCTAGCTGAATTCCCAACATTCCAACTGGCACACCGACTGCTAAAGCAACCGCTTTGGCTTCTTCAATGTTATTAGTTGTACGAATGGCCACATAGATACCAACTAAAGCAGCCAATCCCCAGTTCGGTACGGAAGAACCACCGATGTTAGCTACTCCTAACGCCATCAGCTGGAAGGTTCCGCCAATGACCATTGCTGTTGTCATGTCTCCCATAATAATTCCAGCAAAAAGTGCGACCATAATCGGAAACCAGGTTGTTACAACTAAACCCTGCTGATCCCAAACCATCCAAACGGATAGTGCAATGATTAATATTCCTTGAATAATTTCCATGAGATTGCCACCTTACTATTTAATGTATGTTGCTAAACTTTCTTCTTGATCGCCTGGGACAAAGTGAAAGGTTACAGGAATGCCCATTGCTTCCAGCTTTTTCAAGTCGTCTATTTCTTTTTGATCAACTGAAACCATTTTTTTAACTGTTTCTTTGCCTTCACCATCAAACATGATGCCAATGTTAACCTTTGGTATTTTGACACCGCCTTCAACTAAGCGAATAAGTGTTTCTGGTTCACGCACAATCATAAAAACATTGTGACTATCGTATTTGCCATTGTTGAAATTAGTAATTGCTGTGTCAACATCAATAATTGACATTCCTGTTCCCGCTGGCTTACTCATCCGCATAGCTGCTTTTTGAACTTCATCTTTGCTGACTTCATCATCCACTACCATTAAACGTTTGGCTTTCGTTGCTCCTGCCCATTGTGTTACGACGATTCCATGAATTAATCGTTGATCGATTCTTGCTAATACTAATCCCATATTATGTATCTCCCTTTTCTTGAAATTTGCCTATTATTATTTAAGCAACTTTCTTTTTTGTGATCGTTTACAAGTTGTAGTATAGGATCAAAAAGTATCTGAAACAATAGTTTGCTGCCTTTCTGGGAAAGGACTATTTTTCTTGGTATAAGTGTCATCATCGCGGGAAATTTCCCTAAAACCAGCACCTAATTTATTTATGCACAACTTTTCAATTTTTCAGTTGCTTAAATAAGAATCTTATATCGATCAAAGTGATCTCAATCTTTGCATTTTTCAACACCTCTCATTTGAAAGGTGCCCTTTCATTCAAATACAAAAATCACCGAAAAATACTTTTTCCGGTGATTATCATATATTGTATGTTTAATTAACTACTAGTTCCAAATTATGCTTCCTAAGTATTCTCACAATATTTTAGATGCCTTTTACCTGAATAATAAACCAAGATATACTAGTCAACGCAGCTTCACTATCACTGCTTAACAGACACCAACAGACTTAGGCAAACATTTCTTAAATCAGTAAACTGCATCAAAAAAGGCTGCCAAATGACACTTTAGCAGCCGGTAAATTTATCCTATTTCATTAATGTTTGAGCCGCGGTAATGATTGACAGCTTATAAACATCTTCTTCATTTGCTCCACGAGAAAGGTCAGAAACTGGTTTGTTTAAGCCCTGCAGGATTGGACCAATTGCCTCAAAGTTTCCTAAGCGCTGCGCAATTTTGTAGCCAATATTTCCAGATTGTAATTCTGGAAAGACGAATACAGTAGCCTGACCAGCAACATTTGAATCCGGTGCCTTTAATTGAGCAACACTTGATACGTATGAAGCATCAAATTGCAACTCACCATCAATAACAAAGTCTGGTGCCAATTCTTGCGCAATCTTAGTTGCTTCAACCACTTTATCTACTTCTGGAGCTTTAGCCGAACCCTTAGTAGAGAAGCTCATCATAGCAACTTTTGGTTCGATATCAAATAGTTCAGCTGTTCTAGCAGATTCTACAGCAATTTCAGCTAATTCTTGTGCATTAGGATTTACGTTAATGGCACAATCTGAGAACAAATATTTTTCTTGGTCCCTACCACGCAGCATAATCATTGCTCCGCTGGTACGGCTAACACCTGGACGAGTTTTAATGATTTGCAAAGCCGGACGGACAGTATCTCCGGTTGAGTGAATCGCACCAGAAACCATTCCTTCAGTAATACCCATATACGTTAGCATTGTGCCAAAGTAATTTTCATCTTTAAGGATTTTTTCAGCATCTTCTTTTGATACTTTTCCTTTACGACGTTCGACGAAAGCCTCAACCATTTCATCCCAGCGATCAAAAGATGCAGGATCAATCACTTCAAAATTATCTGCTTGCAATCCACGAGCCATTGCTGCTTTTGCAATTTCATCACGATTACCAACTAATACCGGTTCCAACAACTCTTCTGCTTTCAAACGAGCTGCTGCGCCTAAGATACGGGCATCTGTAGCCTCAGGAAAAACAATTTTAATCTGACGACGAACAATCTTAAATTTTAAGCTATCAAATAGTTCCACTTATAAAACCCTCCACATATTATTTACTTTCACATGATACACTACTTTTCAAAAAAAATACAGAAAAATTTTGCTGTATTACCAAAAAAACTTAGGAAACACTAAGAAAAAGCTGTTTTACTCTATTTGTATCTGTAACAGCAACCGTTGTCATACTACACTGTTTCAGGAAGCTGCCAGTTGATTGGTTCTTCACCCCAACCGATCAGTAATTCATTGGTTTGAGAAAAAGGCTTAGAACCTAAAAATCCCCGACTGGCAGATAATGGTGATGGATGTACCGACTTGATAATGGCATGTCGGCTAGTATCAATCATTGCACTTTTTTCCTGAGCCGGTTTCCCCCACAAAATAAATACAATCGGTTCTTCACGTTCATTCAGTTTTTTAATGACGGCATCTGTCAGCTGCTCCCAGCCCTTTCCTCGATGAGAATAGGCTTGTCCTTCTCTAACAGTTAAAACGGTATTCAACAGCAGGACTCCTTGTTTAGCCCAGCTGACCAAATTTCCATGATTAACGGGTGGAATTCCTAAATCACTTTGCATCTCTTTATAAATATTACGTAAAGAAGGCGGAATAGCTACTCCAGGTTGCACTGAGAACGACAGTCCATGTGCCTGATTGATACCATGATAAGGATCCTGACCCAAAATGACAACCTTGACTGATTCATAAGGAGTTAATTCCAAGGCCTCAAAAATGTGAAACATATCTGGGTGAATCTTTTGTGAACGATATTCTTCTTTTAAAAATTCGCGTAATTCCAAATAATAAGGTTTCTGAAATTCTTCCTCTAATACGTCCTGCCAAGAATTGTGAATGATTTTTTTCATACGATTCCCTTCTTCCTACAAAATTCTGTTAAAGATATTAATTCAGATGGTTATCCTCTCTTGGAATATGTTACACTAACTACGTATGATAAGAAAGTCAGGTGAATAATTTTGATCAAATTGATTGCTTCTGATATGGATGGTACTTTATTGAATAACCACATGGAGGTACCTGAAGAAAACGTCAAAGCCATCTCCAAAGCCCAAAAAGCCGGAGTAGAATTTATTGCTGCTACTGGACGCGGGATTGGTCACGCACTTGCTTCATTAGACGAAGCCAACATCCATGTTCCTATGATTCTATTAAATGGCGCCTTAGTGCTGGACGCCAATCGAGACGTTTTATTTTCGGTACCGATTCCTCGCGAAAAAGCTTTTCAAATCATGGATATGCTTGAAGAAGCTGGAATCTATTTTGAAATTTTTACAGCTAAGCACGTATATTCCGAAAATAAAGTTTATCGGATTGATTTCTTTTCTAGTCATTTAGCAGAAATGGCGCCAGAGCTTTCACCAAAAATGGCGATTGCAGCTACCGCTGAGCGTTTAACCATTTTACCGATTACGTACGTTAAAGACATGCGTCAAACGGTGATTGACAATAACGAGGAAATCTTGAAGGTTATTGCCTTTGACAAAAATGGTCCGATTAAGCTGCAAGCAATGACAGAGAAATTGAGCACATTAGGTGAGCTTGCAATTGCGGCCTCTGAAGCCAGCAATATTGAGATTAATCATGAAAATGCCCAAAAAGGCATCGCACTTGCTCAATACGCTGAATCAAAAGGGATCACTGCTGATGAAGTAATGTCGATTGGTGATAACTTCAATGATATCAGTATGTTAAAATATGCCGGCACCAGCTTTGCAATGGGCAATGCTGAACCAGCAGTTAAATCCTATGCCAAATTCGTAACTGACACAAATGTAGAAAACGGTGTCGCAAAAGCAATTGAACAGGTCCTTGAGTGAACAATTACCAAAAGTGGTGAAAAAAATGACGGAATACCTTATTCAAGAAAAACATCTAAGTTCAGCGACACGTACCATCGTCAAAGATATAGATGGCAAAGCAGTCTACTTGATGGTTGGTCAATGGGGGCGAAAGGGCAATGTCCTTTCCCTCTATGCGATGAACGGACAGATGGTTGCATATATTAAACAAGCCAGCGTGGTTTTTGGTCGTAAATTTGAAATCTACCAAAATTTTACCAAGGTTGGTACCTTACATAAAATTTTCAATTGGCCAGGAGATTTTTACTACATCAAGCAGTTGAACTGGGCTGTTTATGGGAATATTTACAACCATCATTACGCAATCAATCATTTCAACCGTCGCATTATGACCATGAATAAAGCCAGCTTCTTAACTGGTGATTATTATGTATTAGACATCAACCACCCTAAAAATGCGCCTGTCGCTATTTGTGTGGCAGCCATTATGGACTACTGGTTATACAACCGCAGTAAATCTAATGCAAAAGAAAGAGCAGCTTCAAAAACTGCTCTTTGCTCGATTAACAGCTGACCTTTTCACGGACAGCTGTTTTTATTTTGCGTTGCATATGATCGTATAGATGACCGCTGATGGTATGTTGTCCCACCTCTTCAAATCCTTCTCGCAGATACAATTTCTTTGCACCAGGATTCAAGCGATCTACACTTAAACCGACAATCTCTTCGTCATCTCGAATGGCGATTAGATCCACAGCCTCTAATAAGCTTGAACCAATTCCTTGTCCACGAAAAGCTTCATCCACCGCAATTGAATCTAAGTACCATTCATTGGGGAAGGCTTCCGAATCAATAAACATCTCAATGTCCTCCGGCAATCCTTTAGAGACAAGATATTTTTTTAATGGTCGATCAATTATTGGTTCGTCCTTTGCCGGATAGCCAAAAGCAGCTCCTGCAATTTTTCCATCCACCTCCGCTACCAATCCTCGCTGATAACCAAAGCGATAGGTTGGATCGTCGTAGGCCGTGATGATTGCTTCTTTCGTTGCTGCTTCACCGAAGTCTTCGACAAATGGCAGCTCCATGTCCTTTAAAATAACCAGGATTAATTCAGCAATAGCAGGTCCATCTTGTTTTTCGGCAAATCTTATCATAGTAAAACTCCTTTTTTATAACATTGTTGCTTTATTATTGTATCATGACTTGAATAGAAACAAAAGATAGACACCCTTTTTCTAATAAAGCAATTTCTGTTATGATAGTAGTAAGGAGGAGAAATTTATGGCAAAAAAAATTAGTAAAGTGCTGCTGGCACTTTTGTTCCTTATACTTTTAGTTTTAGGCGCTTATGTTGGTTATCTGTATATAGCCTATGATCGTTTACCAGATAAACAAAAGCTGACTATCGAACAGGAATCTGATGCCCACTTGAAGGCTGACATTTCTTATCGTGCGATGACTTACAACATCGGATATGGTTCCTATCCATCCAGCTACAGCTTCTTTATGGACGGAGGCAAAAAGTCTAGAGCCGATAGTAAAGCAAGTGTTGAGAAGAATTTACGTGGTGTGGTAGAAACTACTGAAAAAATCGATCCTTCATTAGCTTTTTATCAAGAAGTTGATGAGGACGGTGATCGTTCTCATCATGTGAATGAAGTGAATTGGCTTAGAAACTATTTATTAGGTTACAACAGTCTTTACGGTCAAAATTACGATTCACCTTACCTGTTTTATCCATTTAATCAGCCCATCGGTAAAGCTAAATCAGGCTTAATTACCATGAGTAAAGCCGAAATGACTGATGCCGAGCGTTATTCTTTACCGATCGAAACCAACTATAACAAGTTTTTAGATTTAGATCGGGCCTTCACCACCACCAAAATCCCGGTAGAAGGCAGCAACGACTTGATCGCCATCAATGTCCATCTGTCAGCTTATACAAAAGACAAATCTGTTCAAGAAGCTCAACTAAGCAAACTCTTCAATTACATGGAGGACCAATACAAGAAAGGGAACTATGTCATTGTAGGCGGTGATTTTAACCACGATGTCTTAGGCAATAGTCCTGAGGTTTTTGGTACTAGTAAAAAGCGTGAAAGCTGGAATCAACCCTTTCCTAAAGAAGATTTGCCGAAAGGCTTTGAAATACCTGTCGATGGTCTAGCAAAGGCTAAGATTCCTTCTTCACGTAAACTAGACGCACCTTATGATAAGGAGACTGCGAAAGTAACCCTGATTGATGGATTTATCGTTTCTGATAATGTTTCGGTTGAAAAAGTTCAAGTAGAAGATAATGAATTCAAGTATTCCGATCACCAACCGGTATATTTAGACTTCAAATTAAAAAAATAAAAAGTTCTGAAGCTGCTCAAAATGAACGAGGCAGTCTTCAGAACTTTTTTATTAGATTTAAGTTGCACGTAGCTGTGTCAGAATTTTTTCAGCGGCTGCCAGATTCATTTGAGGTGCTTGTCTTAATAATTGGACAACCTGGGGAATTTCATTTTCCTGGGCTCCAGCAGTTATTGCCAAAGAACGACTCTGTAAAGCCATGTGTCCCTTTTGAATCCCTTCGGATACCAATGCCTTCAAAGCTGCAAAATTTTGGGCCAAACCTACAGCCGCAATAATTTCAGATAAAGTCACCGCCGAATCGGCACCTAATAACTTAAGATTCAGCTGTGCTTTAGGTAATACCTTGGTTGCACCACCGACAGTTCCAATCGCCATTGGCAAAACCAAACGACCAATCAACTGATCGTCTTCAATAGCCCAATCGGTTAATCCTTGATAACTGCCAGTTCTCGCCGCATAGGCATGAACTGCTGCCGAAACAGCACGGGTATCATTACCTGTTGCTAAAACAACAGCTTCTACCCCATTCATGATTCCTTTATTGTGAGTAGCTGCTCGATAAGGATCTAATTTCGCGTAGGTTGCTGCCGATGCGAGATTTTCAGCTATCTCCTGTCCGATTGAAGCAATTGGCAGTCGGCAGACAGCTTCCACTAAGGAATGGGTTGCATAATTACTTAAAATACTAAATAGTACATTTACTCCAGGAATTTCATTACGAATCTCCTGAGCAACACCCTCAAGTATGGTATTTAGTATATTCGCACCCATAGCGTCCTTAACATCAACAATTAAATCAATCGAAACATAACCCTGTTCAGGAAAAGAACGGAATTGAATGTCCTTCAAACCACCGCCTCTTTGATAAATAGAAGGGTAAACCTGTTGAGCTACTTCAAAAATCCGTGCTTCCTTCTCTCTCAACCATTGTTGAAAATAATGGGGATCGCTAACCTCCTGTAACACAATTTGTCCTACCATGGCCCGTTCCAATACATGCGCTTCAATCCCGCCAAATTCGCCAATAATTTTAGCCGCATTACTGGCTGCAGCAATAACTGAGGGTTCTTCTGTAGCCATTGGAATATCTTTTACTTGTCCGTTAATAACAAAATTGCGAGCTAACCCCAGAGGAATTGCTACCTCACTGATTTGGTTCTCAATTAGATTGTTGGCAATTTTTTCCGGCAGTACAGTATCTTCTGATAGCTGAGCAGCTTCTTCTGCTGTTATTTTTTCTTCCGCAGCTAACTGAGCTAAACGTTCCGCTCTAGTCAGCTGATAAAACTTTTTTTTTTGCGCTACAGCCTCATCATTTTTACGGATCATTAATGCCAAGCCGATGCCGCCGCCAACGCAGAGACTAGCAATCCCACGCACTTTATCCTCTTGAATTAATTCATGCAGCAGGGTAGTAACGATACGAGCACCGCTGGCTCCAATTGGATGTCCCAAGGCAATCCCGCCGCCTCGAATGTTCAATTTCTCCTCCGACAGCTGCAATTCCTTTTGAACTGCTACAGAAGCTGCCGCAAAGGCTTCATTAATTTCAAATAAATCAATAGCCTCTTGGGTCATGTTTTGCTTTTCTAGTAATTTTTCAATCGCTGAAACAGGAGCAACTCCCATGATATTTGGGTCAATTCCCACTTCACTGTAGCCTTCAATTGTGGCTAGATAAGGTAAATTATTCATTTCGGCATAGGATTTTGAAGCCAAAACCAGTGCTGACGCTCCGTCGTTCAAGGTTGAAGCATTTCCCGCCGTTACAACTCCATCTTCTTTAAAAGCTGCCTTCAAGCTGGCAATTTTTTCTAAAGTTGTCTCTTCCCTAATGCCTTCATCAATACTAAATACAGTTCCATCAGCTAAAGTAACTGGAACTATCTCCATTTCAAAGTCCCCATTACTACGCGCTTTACCTGCCTTCTGCTGAGAAGCATAAGCAAAATCATCCTGATCCTGGCGCGAAACTTGATACACCTCTGAAACCTTCTCTGCAGTCAACCCCATGTGT
Organism: Enterococcus sp. AZ071; assembly: GCF_050499065.1. Classification (NCBI taxonomy): domain Bacteria; kingdom Bacillati; phylum Bacillota; class Bacilli; order Lactobacillales; family Enterococcaceae; genus Enterococcus; species Enterococcus sp. AZ071. Next base: position 304,596 of record NZ_JBIPAS010000001.1, on the reverse strand, counting down.
CGACCACTAAAGGCATCTGTCAGACCATCGTAAATCATGCTGGAGAAAGGCTCTTGCCAATCATTATCGATGAAATCGTACTTGGTTAGCTTCGGTGCCTGTGACATGTTTTCAGTTCCACCGGCAACTACAACCTCTGCTTCCCCTAATTGAATTTGCTGCATTGCTAAAATAATTGCTTTGATTCCCGAACCGCAAACTTCATTAATCGTGGTTGCTGGTACTTCATAAGGAACCCCCGCCTTAACAGCCGATTGACGTGCGACATTTTGACCATTGCCTGCCTGCAATACATTTCCTAAAAAGACTTGACCAACAGCAGCTTCAGAAACCCGTGCGCGTTTGATTGCTTCCTTGATCGCAGCAGCGCCTAAATCAACAGCAGATGTTGCTGACAGGCTTCCTTTATACTTTCCGATCGGTGTTCGAACAGCGCTTAAAATCACTATTTCTTTCAAGGTGCACCTCCAAAAAAAGTTTTATCTATATAAAATTGTTATGCCAAAAGTTTTAGCTTCTCTGACTTTACCGTATCCATGTGAGCTTTTCAAGGCAGCGATGTATTTCTTAAAAATAGTTGAAAGATTGTCAGACCTCTATTTATGAATCAGAATTCCATATTTTTTAACTTTTCTTAAGAATGAATCTGCCCAACTTCTAGCATTTCTATGATATATTACAAAGGGAAGAAAAGGAGGGGCAACATGAAAATAGGGATTGATAAAATCAGTTTTCACGTACCAAATGATTATCTTGACATGACGGATTTAGCTGTCGCAAGAAACACTGATCCAAATAAGTTTCATATTGGGTTAGGACAAGACAAAATGGCGGTTATTCCAAAAACACAGGATATCGTTACTCTCGGTGCTGCTGCTGCAGAAAAAATAGTATCCGAGGAAGACAAACAAGTCATTGATCTGGTAATTGTTGGGACGGAATCAAGCAACGATTTCTCAAAATCTGCTGCCGTTATTATTCACGGCCTACTAGGTATACAACCGTTCGCCCGTTCTTATGAAGTAAAACATGCCTGTTATGCTGGAACTGCCGCCTTACAACAGGCAAGGGATTATGTCGCAGCTCATCCAACACGAAAAGCGCTCGTAATCGCTGCTGACATCGCAAAATATGGTCTAAATACAGGTGGCGAGCCAACCCAAGGATGCGGTGCAGTAGCCATGTTGGTATCTGCAGATCCAAAAATTCTTGCAATTAACGATGATAGTGTCTTTTATTCGGAAGATGTCTATGACTTTTGGCGTCCATCCAATCACGAATACCCATTAGTTGATGGACATTTATCAAATGAAATTTACATTAACTCGTTTGTACGTGTTTGGGAACAAAGCTTAAAAGCGAATCAAACGACTTCAGAAAATTATGCCGCCGTTACATTCCATTTGCCTTATACTAAAATGGGACGTAAAGCCTTAAGAGCTGTTTTTCCTAGTATGCCTGAAGAGGAACAGGCCCGCTTAGAAGCCCGCTATGACGAAGCTGTGGTGTACAGTCGAGAAGTCGGCAACCTTTATACCGGCTCGTTATATTTAGGATTAATTTCTCTGCTCGACAACAGCCAATCTTTAAATGCAGGTGATCGCATCGGCATGTTTAGTTACGGATCTGGTGCCGTCAGCGAATTTTTCTCTTTAGAATTAATGCCTGAGTACAAAGAACGTTTGACAGCAGAAGCTAACCAATCGTTATTAAACGCTCGGACACAATTATCAATTGAAGCTTATGAAGCAATGTTTGAAGACAAATTACCGTTAGGCGATGATGAACATGACTTCAATGATAAAACATCCTTTGCCATTAACAAGCTTAAGGGTGGTATTCGCTATTACAATCATTAAGCAAAAGAGATCTCAAAATTGAGATCTCTTTTGCTATTCAAATAAAAAAGAGAAGCAACTGAGAGCTTCCCTAAAAATAGACAAAAAAAAGAAAGTCTAACAAGTTTAATGGATGTGCTTTTTCTTTTCATTCCTTAGTCATTCTGGAATATTTGCACTCTTTTTGACTTAGTTTATTTCACTAAATACAACCATTAAATTGAGGAAATATTTTACGTTCCTCTACTTGCTAGACTCGATACATTTGGTAAGGAGTGAACAAAAATCCCTACTTCCTTTCTGCCATTGGCATTTCATTTGAACTGAGTCAACTTCACTCATTCCATGCTGCAATAAATTACAACTGAGGGATTACTTCCCCTTACATTTATTTTATATCATATTTCGATATTTTTTGCAACCGTTTACATTCTTTTTTGATTTTTTCTATTGCAGCTTGATCTGATAGTTTCTTTATTCGTGCTATAATAATTTTCTAGGAGGAATGGTTAATGAAACTTTTATATATCTCAATTTCTGGTAATACAAAGTCGTTTGTAGAACGTATCGCAGCTTTTTCACAAGAACAACATAAACTAGACACCACACTTCCCGTTTTTGACATTCAGGAGATTTCTGAGAATTCTCCATTCGAAGTCGAAGAAAATCCTTTTGTTACCTTTGTACCCACCTATCTGGAAGGTGGAAACGGTGTAGACAATGGCGACACGGAAATTTTAACCGAGGTAATGCGCGAGTACTTAGAATACAGTGAAAATTATAAACGTTGCTTAGGAGTAATCGGTAGTGGTAACAAGAATTTTAACTACCAATATTGTTTAACTGCTAAACAATATAGTGAAGCTTTTGGCTTTCCATTATTAGCTGATTTTGAACTGCGCGGTACTGACGTGGATCTTAAACGTATTTATGCCGTCTTAAGTGGATTGTCCGCTTAATCATTTTCACATAATGCTCTTGACTTTTTCTCATAATAGAGGCATTCTTTTTATCAGAAGGAGTGAAATTTATTGAAAAAAGCAGCGATTATTGGTGTAGGTCACGTGGGGAGCACTTTGGCTTATACTCTGATTACTAGAAATATTATAGATGAGCTAGTACTTTTTGATACAAAAGAAGATCAGCTTCTTTCAGAGTACAATGATTTATTTGATGGGCAAGTCGATCGATACAGCTATGTAAAACTAATCGAGCCAGATTTAGCTGAATTAGCTGATACCGACGTGCTAATTTTTTCAGCTGGCGATATTACCATTTTTGAAGGAAATTCTGATCGCTTTGCAGAATTGTACTTAACAAAAGAAATAGTTGAAGAATGGGCACCTAAAATCAAAGCATCTGGTTTCAAGGGTATTCTTATTAATATCACGAATCCATGTGATGTAGTAACCCAAAGACTTCAGGAATTAACTGGACTTCCTAAAGAACGTGTATTTGGAACTGGAACCACTTTAGACAGCGCAAGAATGAAACATGCTGTAAGTAAAAAGTTCAATGTGCATCCATCTTCGGTTGAAGGATATGTACTGGGTGAACATGGTGAATCCCAATTTGTTGCTTGGTCAAGTGTAAGAATTGGTGGTGTTCCTATCACTGAAATGCTTTCACCTGATGAACTAGAAGAGTTAGAGGGCGTTGCCAGAGCCGGTGGCTGGATTACTATGCGCGGAAAAGGATATACCTCTTTTGGCATTGCAAACCAAGCGGCTTTAGTTGTTGAGGCTGTCTTGAACAACAACTATAAAATTCTACCTGTATCCAGCTATAGCGAAAAGGATCAATGCTATGTTGGGCATCCAGCAAAGGTGGCTGTTTCAGGAATCATTAATGACTATCACTTTACTTTGTCTGATCGTGAAAATCAAAAATGGAGAAAATCCATAGAAACCATTAAATTTATGCATAGCACAGCACTTTAACATCTGATTTTGTATTCTAAAATAAACAGGCTACTCGGTTCAAATTTAGCCCTAATCCCTCTATCTAGGAAAAGGAAACAATCAAATCCTAGATAGGGGTATTTGTTGTGATAAAAGAATCATAAAGCTTAGTCTAGAAAAAACTATATATGTACATTATCTTTTCTATCTAATTGTGAAAATTACTGGCATGATACAGAGTAGGAAAATTTATTGGTCCTATCCCTGTATAAGTTTTATTGTAAATGCTTAACACTATCATCACCAAAAGTTTAGCTATGTTGAGGGATTTTCCTGTTTAGGACTTACTTTTTATTATTAAAAATAAAAAAGACCATCCAAAGATTGAATGATCTAACTTGCGTGGCGGCGTCCTACTCTCACAAAGGGAAACCCTTCACTACAATCGGCGCTAAGAAGCTTAACTTCTGTGTTCGGCATGGGAACAGGTGTATCCTTCTTGCCATCGCCACCACACTATTTACTTGAGTAAACTTCGCTCACTCAAAACTGGATCAGAAAATAAACTCTTCCGAGTTTTTTTGGTTAAGTCCTCGATCGATTAGTATCAGTCCGCTCCATACATCACTGCACTTCCACTTCTGACCTATCTACCTGATCTTCTCTCAGGGATCTTACTTTCTTAAAGAAATGGGAAATCTCATCTTGAGGTGGGCTTCACACTTAGATGCTTTCAGCGTTTATCCCTTCCCTACATAGCTACCCAGCGATGCCTCTGGCGAGACAACTGGTACACCAGCGGTAAGTCCATCCCGGTCCTCTCGTACTAAGCACAGATCCTCTCAAATTTCCAACGCCCGCGACGGATAGGGACCGAACTGTCTCACGACGTTCTGAACCCAGCTCGCGTGCCGCTTTAATGGGCGAACAGCCCAACCCTTGGGACCGACTACAGCCCCAGGATGCGACGAGCCGACATCGAGGTGCCAAACCTCCCCGTCGATGTGGACTCTTGGGGGAGATAAGCCTGTTATCCCCAGGGTAGCTTTTATCCGTTGAGCGATGGCCCTTCCATGCGGAACCACCGGATCACTAAGCCCGACTTTCGTCCCTGCTCGAGTTGTAGCTCTCGCAGTCAAGCTCCCTTGTGCCTTTACACTCTGCGAATGATTTCCAACCATTCTGAGGGAACCTTTGGGCGCCTCCGTTACTCTTTAGGAGGCGACCGCCCCAGTCAAACTGCCCATCTGACACTGTCTCCCAGCCCGTTTAGGGCTGTGGGTTAGAGTGGCCATAACACAGGGGTAGTATCCCACCATTGCCTCAGCCGAAACTGGCGTCCCGGCGTCTAAGGCTCCTACCTATCCTGTACATGTGGTACAGACACTCAATATCAAACTGCAGTAAAGCTCCATGGGGTCTTTCCGTCCTGTCGCGGGTAACCTGCATCTTCACAGGTACTAAAATTTCACCGAGTCTCTCGTTGAGACAGTGCCCAAATCGTTACGCCTTTCGTGCGGGTCGGAACTTACCCGACAAGGAATTTCGCTACCTTAGGACCGTTATAGTTACGGCCGCCGTTTACTGGGGCTTCAATTCGTACCTTCGCTTACGCTAAGCACTCCTCTTAACCTTCCAGCACCGGGCAGGCGTCAGCCCCTATACGTCATCTTTCGATTTTGCAGAGACCTGTGTTTTTGATAAACAGTCGCTTGGGCCTATTCACTGCGGCTGATCGTTAGATCAGCACCCCTTCTCCCGAAGTTACGGGGTCATTTTGCCGAGTTCCTTAACGAGAGTTCGCTCGCTCACCTTAGGATGCTCTCCTCGACTACCTGTGTCGGTTTACGGTACGGGCCGTTGTTTTCTCACTAGAAGCTTTTCTTGGCAGTGTGACATCAGGAACTTCGGTACTGTTATTTCCCTCCCCGTCACAACTTGTCCTTAAAGAAGTAAGCATTTGACTCACCTCAAGACTCATTGCTTGGACAGACATTTCCGATCGTCTGATTCCTTAGCCTACTGCGTCCCTCCATTGCTCAAACAAAAACAACGGGTACAGGAATATCAACCTGTTATCCATCGCCTACGCCTTTCGGCCTCGGCTTAGGTCCCGACTAACCCTGGGCGGACGAGCCTTCCCCAGGAAACCTTAGTCATACGGTGGACAGGATTCTCACCTGTCTTTCGCTACTCATACCGGCATTCTCACTTCTAAGCGCTCCAGCAGTCCTCACGATCTACCTTCAACGCCCTTAGAACGCTCTCCTACCATCGTACCATTGGTACGATCCACAGCTTCGGTAGTATGTTTAGCCCCGGTACATTTTCGGCGCAGGGTCACTCGACTAGTGAGCTATTACGCACTCTTTAAATGGTGGCTGCTTCTAAGCCAACATCCTAGTTGTCTGTGCAACCCCACATCCTTTTCCACTTAACATACATTTTGGGACCTTAGCTGGTGGTCTGGGCTGTTTCCCTTTCGACTATGGATCTTATCACTCACAGTCTGACTCCCAGAGATGAATGAATGGCATTCGGAGTTTATCTGAATTCGGTAACCCGAGATGGGCCCCTAGTCCAAACAGTGCTCTACCTCCATCATTCTCACTCTGAGGCTAGCCCTAAAGCTATTTCGGAGAGAACCAGCTATCTCCAAGTTCGTTTGGAATTTCTCCGCTACCCACACCTCATCCCCGCACTTTTCAACGTACGTGGGTTCGGTCCTCCAGTGCGTTTTACCGCACCTTCAACCTGGACATGGGTAGATCACATGGTTTCGGGTCTACGACCACTTACTCATTCGCCCATTTCAGACTCGCTTTCGCTGCGGCTCCGTCTTTTCGACTTAACCTCGCAAGTAATCGTAACTCGCCGGTTCATTCTACAAAAGGCACGCCATCACCCATTAACGGGCTTTGACTTGTTGTAGGCACACGGTTTCAGGATCTATTTCACTCCCCTTCCGGGGTGCTTTTCACCTTTCCCTCACGGTACTGGTTCACTATCGGTCACTAGGGAGTATTTAGCCTTGGGAGATGGTCCTCCCGGATTCCGACGGAATTCCTCGTGTTCCGCCGTACTCAGGATCCTCCTAGGTGCTATCCAAATTTCATCTACGGGGCTTTTACCCTCTCTCGCAGACTTTTCCAAGTCCTTCGATTATTTGAATAAACTACCATATCGGAGTCCTACAACCCCAAGATGCAAGCATCTTGGTTTGGGCTTTTCCCGTTTCGCTCGCCGCTACTCAGGGAATCGAATTTTCTTTCTCTTCCTGCAGGTACTTAGATGTTTCAGTTCTCTGCGTCTACCTCTAATCAGCTATGTATTCACTGAAAAGTAACATCCTATCAAAGATGTTGGGTTTCCCCATTCGGAAATCTCCGGATCAAAGCTTACTTACAGCTCCCCGAAGCATATCGGTGTTAGTCCCGTCCTTCATCGGCTCCTAGTGCCAAGGCATCCACCGTGCGCCCTTATTCACTTAACCTTATCAACCTTACGGTTGGTTCTTGATCTTCTCTTCTAGCGATAGAAGTCCGATCAATAAAAAAGCAATTGAACGATTAAAAACTCATTCAACGCGGTGTTTTTTCTCGGTTTGTTTGTTTATTTTCTGTATCCAGTTTTCAATGAACGAAATGTTTTGAGAGTAAACCTCTCAAAACTGAACGAATAAAAACAAGCCTGTGTAGTCTTCCGTAACGCTAGGCTGGCATTGCTGCATCCTAGCTTATCCTTAGAAAGGAGGTGATCCAGCCGCACCTTCCGATACGGCTACCTTGTTACGACTTCACCCCAATCATCTATCCCACCTTAGGCGGCTGGCTCCAAAAGGTTACCTCACCGACTTCGGGTGTTACAAACTCTCGTGGTGTGACGGGCGGTGTGTACAAGGCCCGGGAACGTATTCACCGCGGCGTGCTGATCCGCGATTACTAGCGATTCCGGCTTCATGTAGGCGAGTTGCAGCCTACAATCCGAACTGAGAGAAGCTTTAAGAGATTAGCTTAGCCTCGCGACTTCGCGACTCGTTGTACTTCCCATTGTAGCACGTGTGTAGCCCAGGTCATAAGGGGCATGATGATTTGACGTCATCCCCACCTTCCTCCGGTTTGTCACCGGCAGTCTCGCTAGAGTGCCCAACTAAATGATGGCAACTAACAATAAGGGTTGCGCTCGTTGCGGGACTTAACCCAACATCTCACGACACGAGCTGACGACAACCATGCACCACCTGTCACTTTGCCCCCGAAGGGGAAGCTCTATCTCTAGAGTGGTCAAAGGATGTCAAGACCTGGTAAGGTTCTTCGCGTTGCTTCGAATTAAACCACATGCTCCACCGCTTGTGCGGGCCCCCGTCAATTCCTTTGAGTTTCAACCTTGCGGTCGTACTCCCCAGGCGGAGTGCTTAATGCGTTAGCTGCAGCACTGAAGGGCGGAAACCCTCCAACACTTAGCACTCATCGTTTACGGCGTGGACTACCAGGGTATCTAATCCTGTTTGCTCCCCACGCTTTCGAGCCTCAGCGTCAGTTACAGACCAGAGAGCCGCCTTCGCCACTGGTGTTCCTCCATATATCTACGCATTTCACCGCTACACATGGAATTCCACTCTCCTCTTCTGCACTCAAGTTTCCCAGTTTCCAATGACCCTCCCCGGTTGAGCCGGGGGCTTTCACATCAGACTTAAGAAACCGCCTGCGCTCGCTTTACGCCCAATAAATCCGGACAACGCTTGCCACCTACGTATTACCGCGGCTGCTGGCACGTAGTTAGCCGTGGCTTTCTGGTTAGATACCGTCAAGGGGTGAACTTTTTACTCTCACCCTTGTTCTTCTCTAACAACAGAGTTTTACGATCCGAAAACCTTCTTCACTCACGCGGCGTTGCTCGGTCAGACTTTCGTCCATTGCCGAAGATTCCCTACTGCTGCCTCCCGTAGGAGTTTGGGCCGTGTCTCAGTCCCAATGTGGCCGATCACCCTCTCAGGTCGGCTATGCATCGTTGCCTTGGTGAGCCGTTACCTCACCAACTAGCTAATGCACCGCGGGTCCATCCTCGAGTGACGCAAAAGCGCCTTTCAAAAGAAAACCATGCGGTTTTCTTTGTTATGCGGTATTAGCACCTGTTTCCAAGTGTTATCCCCCCGCTCGAGGGTAGGTTACCCACGTGTTACTCACCCGTTCGCCACTCCTTTTCTTCCGGTGGAGCAAGCTCCGGTGGAAGAAAAAGCGTTCGACTTGCATGTATTAGGCACGCCGCCAGCGTTCGTCCTGAGCCAGGATCAAACTCTCATAAAAAGTGTTTGAAACAGTCTTGCGACTGTTAAGCTCAATTTAAAAATTGATTCGCTAGCAATTGCTTGCTATGTTGTTTGCTTCTATATAATAGAAGCGCCCTACACATTTGGTTTGTTTTATTCGTTCAGTTTTCAAAGGTCTACTTTTGATAATACATTGTGAAAGCTTGTCGCTTCAACAACTTTTATATCATATCAGTTGCTTTACAGATAGTCAAGAACTTTTTTCATCTTTTTTCTGAAAAAATGAAATCTTCAATCAGCAACTTTCATATCATATCTTTTATCAAAGCGTTTGTCAACAAAAAGATTTACGAATATTTTCGTGAAATTTTCTTTTTGCAGCAACGTTTTGTATCATATCATATACAGCGGAAATGTCAACAGCTTGGTCTAGTTATTTTCACAAAAAAACTGGCCCCTCTATTTAAGACCAGTTAAAATCTACTTCTATTCCTAAGTGATCACTTATTTGCGGCAATTGTTTACCGTTAAATAAAGTCCGATAAGTCTGCGCCTTTAGTTGTGCCTGACTAAAAATATAATCTATCCTAATACTTTTTTGATTATCTTGCCAGCCATCAATTGCTTTCTCAACAGTTCCTCTTCCTTGCCTAATTTCAGCTTCCTCATAACTATCAAGAAACCTAAAAGAGCTATCCTTTACTAATTGATACCCTTGATTAGACCTATTATCAGAATTATTGAAGTCTCCCATAACTAAAATCGGAAAAGAAAGCCAATTTACTAATTTCTTCTCCAACGTTTTCCATTCATAGGCAAAACCTTCTGATGAAGAAAGCCACCACGAAAAATGTCCGTTAACAACCACGAAATTTCTTTCTTGATATTTTGTACAACATATTAGGACATTTCTTGTACGATAATCTTTGGGGTCAGTATTTTCAGAAACAGTAAGAGCATATGAAGTGAGTGGGCTTTTTGACAAAAGCCCTACTCCTTCATGATATATATCATATCCAATATGGTTATAGACCCAACTCCAATAATAATGACAGCCCAGCTCTTTTAAGCGCTGAATTAACAGAAGCATAAAGTTATCTTTCTTAACTGCTTTTTGATTTTTTACAGACTGAAAATATCCATCCAAAGCCGCTTCAGTACTGTCTCGATGCTGATTCACTTCTTGTAAACCGACAAGTTGATACCCATTATTTAGGATTGCCTGCGCCAGTACCTCGATTTGTTGTTCAACATTTTCTTCCATATAGCTGTGTGTGTTTAATGTCAATACTTTCATATTAGAGCCGCCCTTTTAACTATCTATACTACCAATCGCTTCACCTTTTTTCACTTTTCCGATTTTATCAAAGTGATATTTCTCTATTTTATCTCCATTGGTAAAGATAACAATCATTGTGGTCATTTTTCCAGCTTCCTTAATTTTAGTCAAATCAACTTGAGCAACAGGTGTCCCTGCTTCAACAGTTTGACCTTCAACAACGGAAATCTTGAACGGACCGCCGTTTAAATCCACTGTATCAATTCCCATGTGTAATAATACTTCAATACCCTCCGCTGTTTCTATGCCGATCGCATGTTTTGTCGGGAAAACTGAGGTTATTTTTCCGACTAATGGACTAACGATCTCTCCATCTTCTGGGATGACTGCAAAGCCTTCACCCATCATTTTTTGCGAAAATACATCATCTTCAACCTGATCAATAGCAATCAGTTCTCCCTTGGCTGGTGCAACTAACTGCGTAGTTTTTCCAAAAAAGTTCGCTCTCGGTTTTTCAATAGTTTCTGAAGCTGCCTCACTTACCGCAATTGTAGGAATTTCTGTGCCTGAATCTAATAAATCTTGAATATCTGATTTAAGAATATCTGCTTTTGGTCCGTAAACTGCCTGTACGCCATTATCCTTAACTAATAATCCTATGGCACCAGCCTTTTTCCATTGTGCCTCACTGCCAACCTTTTGATTGTCATTTACCGAAACACGTAAGCGTGTCATACAAGCATCTACATATGAAATATTTTTTGGTCCGCCCAACAGGTTGATGATTTGGACAATTTGAGAGTTGGCAGCCGCCGTTTCACCATTACTTGATACTGCCTCCTCTGCCCCATCATTTTCATAGTTGCCGTTTCTTCCTGGAGTTGCATAATTAAACTTCTTAATCATAAAGTTCGCAACAAAATAAGTGAACACTCCAAAAACGATGGTAACAATAACAAAGTTTAAGAAATCACCGCCAATTCCGGCATTTAATCCCATTGGTAAACGTGTTAGCAATTCAATATTGCCAAATGAATGAACCCGTAAGTTAATGACATCAGCCATTGCAAACGCAGCTCCTTGAATAACTGAATAAACAGCATACAGTGGTGCAGCCACAAACATAAACATATATTCTAATGGTTCAGTCACACCAGTTAAAAATACTGCAGCTGCTGCCGAGATATACATAGATTTGTATTGTTTCACCTTGTCTTTGTCAACATTGCGATACATGGCAACAGTCAATCCCATTAGAATACCTGATGAACCGATCATTTGCCCCACCTTGAAGCGCGCAGGGGTCCACTGTTCTAAAGCCTGTGCGTATTGCGCTGTATCTCCAGCACCACGTAAGTTTACCAAGTCTGTCGCCCATGCTAGCCACAATGGATCTTGACCAAATACTTGTTGACCTGCTTGAGCACCTGTCAAGATTTCGTAAGTTCCGCCAAGAGCCGTATAGTTAATTGGAATAGTTAATATATGGTGTAAACCAAATGGCAAAAGCAAACGCTCCAAAGTACCAAATAGGAATGGTGCGAGAATTGGTGCAGTATCTTGCGACTCAGCAATCCATTTACCAAATTCATTAATTCCAGTCTGAATAACTGGCCAAATCAAAGCTAAAATCAAAGAAACAATTACTGACCGCAAAATGACTACGAATGGAACAAATCGTTTCCCATTGAAGAATGTCAATACTTCTGGAAGCTTTCTGAAATTGTAGTACTTATTATAGGCTGTTGCACCGACAAATCCTGCAATAATTCCGACGAAAACTCCCATGTTTAGTGCTGGAGCTTCCAATACGCTTGTGAAATAACCGTCTACCACAATTTCCTGACCCAAAAGAGTATGAGTAATGGCTTCAGGATTCGCTAACATTTCACTCGTTACACCAAAAATGGCACCAGTGATGCGGTTAATTAAAATAAATGCTAGACCCGCGGCAAATGCCCCACCAGCCTTTTCCTTCGCCCAACTTCCACCAATTGCCAAAGCGAATAATAAATGCAGGTTTCCTATAACTGCCCAACCAATATTCTCAATTACACTACCCGTTGTTATAAGCCAACCCAAATTCTCACTGATCATCGGTAATGACTTCCCTATACTGATCATCAGTCCAGCAGCAGGCATTACCGCAATAACTACCATTAATGCTTTACCAAATTTTTGCCAAAACTCGAAACTAAAAATACCTTTGATCCCTTTCATAGTACCTCTCCTTAAAAAAAATATTAATGCAATCGGTTGCGCTGTTTCGTATTATATACCGCATCCGTTTTTTTGTAAACTCTTTCAGACAAATTAATTATTCACCTTTTTGATGGTATCTGTCAAGATTCACGCTTTTTCTTGACTAACGCAACCGATTGCGTTTATTATTAAAGAAAAGAAATCATAAGGAGGATACACATGAACCAAATTCAACGATTATTTGACATTGATCCTTGGAAAATCCGCACAACCACATTAGATAAACAAAACCGACGCCTACAAGAATCTCTTACTAGTATCGGTAACGGGTATATGGGTATGCGAGGAAACTTTGAGGAGACTTACAGCGGAGATCATCACAAAGGTACTTATTTAGCTGGTATCTGGTACCCTGATAAAACTCGAGTCGGTTGGTGGAAAAATGGTTATCCCGACTATTTCGGAAAAGTAATCAACGCGATCGACTTTTTACAGATGAAAATTTTTATCAATGAGATCGAGGTTGATTTAGCTAAACAAGGAATGATAGATTTCGATTTAGAACTAAATATGCAAAATGGGGTTTTGTCCCGTTCTTTCACTGTAGTATTAGGTGATGCTAAAGTTCGCTTCTCCTTTGAACGTTTCTTGAGTATCGTTAAAAAGGAATTGGCCGTAATCAAACTTACTGCTGAGTGCCTATCCGGAAAAGCAGACATACAGGTGGTTTCCAGCTTAGATAACAACGTCCAAAACGAGGACAGTAATTATGAAGAAATGTTCTGGATCGAAAAGGAACGCGGTCATAAGGAGGATATCAGCTTTCTAACAACGCAAACTATTCCAAACAACTTTGGAATTGAACAGTTCTCAATTACTGCCGCCATGAAACATAGCGGAAATCTTGAAGCAAGTGTTCAGCATGATGATCAATTGATAGTTTCCGAGCAGTTTAGATGGAGCTTAACTGCTGGCGAAACCGGGCAAGTTGAAAAACGAGTTGTTATCGTGACCAGCCGTGATCTTCCTGAAGCTGAACAACGAGAGGCAGCAGTGGGATTGTTAGCTGATTATGCTCAATCTTACGAAGATTTATACCAAGAGCAAAGTGCTGCATGGGCCAAACGTTGGGAACTGGCCGATGTTTTGATCGAAGGCGATGATGAGGCTCAACAAGGGATTCGCTACAATATTTTTCAACTCTTCTCTACTTATTATGGGGATGATGAACGGTTGAATATCGGACCTAAAGGCTTCACTGGTGAAAAATATGGCGGTGCAACCTATTGGGATACCGAAGCTTATGCAGTCCCAATGTACTTGGCATTAGCTAAACCAAAAGTTTCCAAGAATCTGTTGAAGTACCGCCACAATCAATTACCACAAGCAAAAATTAATGCTCAAAAACAGGGTCTAAAAGGCGCACTGTATCCCATGGTTACATTCACAGGAATTGAGTGCCATAATGAATGGGAAATCACCTTTGAAGAAATTCATCGTAATGGAGCAATTGCTTATGCGATCTACAATTACACAAATTATACAGGTGATGACAGCTATCTGAAGCATGAAGGACTAGAAGTACTTACCGAAATTGCTCGTTTTTGGGCAGATCGCGTTCACTATTCTAAACGCAACCAAAAATATATGATTCATGGTGTAACTGGTCCTAACGAATATGAAAATAATGTCAACAATAACTGGTACACAAATACTATTGCTGCATGGATCTTGAAATATACTTTAGAAAACTATTTACGCTATCAAGGCCATGTTTCAGTAACTATTACCGCTGAAGAACAAGCGAAATGGCGGGATATTATTGAGAAGATGTACTTACCGGAAGACAAGGAGCTGGGTGTATTCGTTCAGCATGATACCTTCTTAGACAAAGACTTAATGCCGGCAAGTGATCTTTCTTCTGAAGATCGACCACTAAACCAAAAATGGTCGTGGGATAAAATTTTACGTTCTTGCTTCATTAAGCAAGCTGATGTCCTGCAGGGTATCTATTTCTTTAACAATCAATTTAGTTTAGAAGAAAAAAAGCGAAACTTTGAATTTTACGAACCGATGACTGTCCATGAATCCTCTTTATCTCCTTCTGTTCATGCCGTTTTAGCTGCAGAATTAGGAAAAGAAGAAAAATCAGTTGAAATGTATCAACGTACTGCTCGCTTAGACTTGGATAATTACAATAACGACACTCAAGATGGCTTGCATATTACTTCTATGACGGGCAGTTGGTTAGCAATCGTACAAGGTTTCGCTCAAATGAAAACATTCGATAATGCTTTAAGCTTTGCTCCCTTTTTACCAAGCAAATGGAAGCAATATTCTTTCCACATCAATTATCGCGGACGTTTGATTGCTGTAGCTGTCAATGAAAATGAAGTATCATTAAGCTTGAAAGAAGGCTCCCCAGTTAAGGTGCACATTTATAACCAAACGGTTGAACTAGGTTCAGAAATTACTGTTCCTTTGAATAAGGAGGAGAAACATGTTTAAAGGTGTACTCTTTGATTTAGATGGCGTAATTACTGATACAGCAGAATATCATTACCAAGCTTGGAAGAAATTAGGCTCTGAAATAGGTATTTCTATTGATCGTCAGTTCAATGAACAATTAAAGGGTGTCAGTCGGGAAGATTCTCTTAATCGTATGCTTGAACATGGCGGCAAATCTTCCACTTATACTCCAGAGGAACTAGCAGAATTGGCTGCTCGTAAAAATGAAAATTATGTCAAAATGATTCAAAAAGTCTCGCCAAAGGATGTCTATCCTGGTATTTTAGACTTATTAGAAAATCTAAGGCAAGCCGGGATTAAAATTTCTTTGGCATCCGCTAGCAAAAACGGACCCTTTCTACTAAAACAGATGGCCTTAACAGATTATTTTGATGGGGTTGCGGATCCAGCTAAACTACAAGCTGGTAAACCGGCACCAGATATTTTTATAGAAGCTGCTGAAATTGTCGGATTGTCGCCAAATGAATGCATTGGAATTGAAGATGCACAGGCTGGCATTACTGCTATTAAAGCTAGCGGAGCATTACCTATTGGTATAGGACAACCTGAACAACTGGGCTATGATATTCCACTTGTAGCTTCTACTAAAGAATTAACATTGGAATTTTTAACCAACTGCTGGAAGAATTAAGCAGCAAACAGAAAGGAGAGAAAAACAAAAATGACTGTTACCGTAAAAGATGTTGCAAAAAAGGCAGGAGTCTCTCCTTCTACCGTTTCACGCGTAATCAATGATCATCCAAGCATTTCCAATGAAACAAAAAAGAAAATTCGATATATTATGGACGAAATGGGCTATTTTCCAAATATAACTGCTCGAAATTTGGGAAAGCAACGAGCAAATTCTTTAGGCGTAATCCTGCCGCCTTTAGATTCCAACGAACGAATCGGAAACCCATTATACTTGGAGCTGATTAATGCTATTAACGAAACTGCACATGAATTTCAAGTGACCACCGCAGTGGCTTCAGCTACAACAGCAGAAAGTTTATTGGAGAACGTCATAAGAATGCATCGGCAAAAACAAGTTGACGGATTTATCTTAACCTATTCTGAGAAGGACGATCCAATAACACAGTATCTGTATGAAAATAGTGTTCCTTTCACTTTGATTGGACGCCCCGCAGAAAAGGAAGCTGAGATTATTTACGTTGATAATGACAATCAACTGCTTGGCAAACAAGCCACAGAATTTTTATTATCAAAAGGACATAAAAATATTTTGTTTGCTTCAAATGTAAACCAGCAAATCGTTTTCTTCGAACGCTATTTCGGATATCAGGAGGCTCTCATGCTAGCTAGTCTACCCACGCATTCGCCGATCACGTTGACTAAACCAGAAGACTACGCAGCCTTTCCTGAAATTATTGAACAAACTAATGCAACAGCCCTAGTCGTTATTGATGACATCTTTGCTCTGCGAATTATTCAATTAGCTAATTTTTACGGCTATCAGGTACCCGATGATCTATCCATCATCAGCTTCAATAATTCTATTTTTGCAACCTTAGTACATCCTTATCTAACAACCATCGATATCGATATTACTGATTTAGGACGACTAGGAACTCAGAAATTAATGGAGCAAATGGACAACCAACCAAGCAACGGAGTTCAGCTGGTTGTTCCACATCAATTGATTCAAAGGGAAACAGTCATTAAAAATCCTAAGAATCAATAAAAAGCTGAAGGCGCAACTTGTGGCCTTCAGTCTTTTTTCGCTATACTGCACAAATAGAGAGAAGGAACAACCATGCAGATCATTCTATTAAGTATAGTGATTTTTGTATTATACGCGAGCTATGAAACGTTTCGTCTAAAAGAAAAGCATTTTAGTTTAAAAAAGGAAAACCATATAAAAATCGAAGAAGGCCATACAGGCTCTTTCACGATTGCTCATATTAGTGATATTCATTTTTCGCGTTTTTATTCTCCGAAACGTTTTTCGAAAATTGTCGCTGCAATCAACTTGCAGGTACCAGAGGTAATTATTTTTACTGGCGACTTGGTGGAGGACTTTCGTTATTGGCGAAAAAGAGATTGTTCCGAGATAATTAGGCAGCTAGCTGCTTTACAAGCAGTTAAAGGTAAATTCGCTATATTAGGAAACCATGATTATCAATCTGAAGGCCAGCAGCAAGTACAAGATATTTTAGTCAAAGGTGGTTTTACTCTTTTGGACAATCAAACTCAGGTAATAGAAACGATCAGTCTATCTGGGATCGAAGATAATCAAGGAGGTATTCCTGATTACTCAATCACTCCTTTACCAGCTGATTTTTCAATCTTATTAATTCATGAACCTGACCAAGTAGATGAAATCAAAGCACTATCCTCCTTCGATTTAGTCTTAGCTGGACACAGTCATGGCGGTCAACTCCACTTACCCGGGCTGCCATATCGAAATCACGGGTCGAAAAAATATTGGGCAGGAATCTATCATTTATCTGAACACTCATTGCTAATAGTAAACACAGGCCTTGGAACCACTGGACCTCCTCTACGTTTTCGAGTAATACCTGAAATTCTTTATTTGCATTTATAAAAGGAAAATCCCCCTCATGTTTGTGGTTTTAGCGACCGATTCAAAACAAACGACAGAACAAAAGGCAAAAAATTATAGCTATTAGTCACAATTCATTAAAATTTGGGGAGTTGTTCTTCAAAAAAAATGATATAATAAAGAAAAAACGGAAAAGAGGTAGACTATGAGTGTTCTTTCCCATATGGACAGCATGAAGAAGGATATGTCTGCTGCTGAAAAGAAAATTTATCGTTTCATCTGCGACAACAAGGAAACTATTCCTACTATGACAGCGAGTGAAATTGCTGCCGGTGCTGGATCTAGCGCACCAACGGTTGTACGTTTTTCAAAAAAAATGGGGTTTAATAGCTTAACAGCTTTTAAAATCAGTCTTTCAGCGGAAACAAGACAAGCAGTAGAAATTACTGGTTACAGCGATGTCGGTCCTAACGAACCCTTTCAAACATTGAAAAACAAGTTAGCAAACAACGCGCAATTTACGATTAGTGAAACATCAGAGCTCTTCAATGAGAAAATTTTCAATGAAGCTTGTCACTTACTTGAGTCCACCAATTTTTGTTTCGTCTCAGGTGTTGGTGCTTCTCGCCTAGCCGCAGATGATATTACGCAAAAATGGACGCGTCTTGGTAAAAACATTGTTTACGAAACCGACTACAACTTACTCTTGCCGCAATTAGTTACTAACGCGAAACAAAGTGTTCTGTTTCTAATTTCAAATTCAGGAAAAACACCTGAATTAATCGCACTCGCTGAAACAGCGAAAAGCTTAGATATACCAATTATTGCTTTGACACAATTCGGTCAAAATCGTTTATCAAAATTAGCTGATATCCATTTGCAGACTTCAAGACCTATGGAAGCTGAAATTCGGAGTGCGGCAACCAATTCGATTATTGCACAATTCATTACTATTGATTTATTGTTCTATTTATACATTAGCAGAAATCAAAAATACGCTAAAAAGATCTTTAATACTCGTCAAGCGATTGATCAATATCGGCAAAAGTATTTCTAATTTAAGCATCGGAGTCCTTGGCTTACCCGCCGACAACTTCGATGTTTTTTTATCAAATATTTACTTTAAAAATTAATCTTTCTTTAACTTTATTATCAAGTTTGTTAAAAATTATATTATGTCTTTATGTGATTATTTTTGTTGAAATCCCCCTAACATATAGTAATTGTGTGATGATTAGCTAATGATAAAAAACTTTCAATAACATGCTTAATAAATTAAAAAAATATTTGATTACAACGCAAAAAATGCTGCATAAAATAATTTTTGTTTAAAAAAACTGAGAGTAAACGCTTTCTTAGTTTAAAATACCTAATGAATCCACTAAAATCTACTATCTTATTTACTTAATACAAGGTAAACTATAGATATAAAATGTAGGATTTACTATTTATACGGAGGGCGAGATTAGCAATGAAAGCGAAGAAAAAAAAACAGTTAAAAGCACAGTTTTTAAAAGAATCTCCTTTATTCCACTTAAAAAAGGAAACTAAGACGCTAATAAAAAAGGGAGAGAACCCTTATTTCCTTGCCTTAGACTGTTTGTATCACCGTTACCATATCACACATTTCGATAAATCTGATGAGCAATTAATGAATTTTCTTGAACGTTACTTGTTAGAATTAATTGAACCCGTTAACTATCATGTCGGCCAAGAACAGCTGCTGCATGACATGGGTAAATATCAACACTTGCTGGAAACTTATCATTTATTAAAATATGATCCATCCGCATTTAAGCAAAGTATGGATTGGTTTCAAGAGCTCTTTTCAGATCAGCTGGAAACTATCAGGCAATGGCCAAAGCAGTTCATACTTAGCATTTTTTCTGTAATAAAAGAGGATGACACGTTCTATTTTATGGATGAAAGAGATCAGCAAAAATATTTAATCAAAAATTTCAAAACATTAAATCTGAAAGGTTTGGCGGCAAAGCAGTTACGGGTATTGGCTCTGATCGTTCCGATTGGCGAAAACTATATTTCTACTCCACCAATTGTTAGCGAACCTGATCAGATTATTTTAGGAGCTTTAAGAAAAGAGTCTGCAGAAGAAGCAGCCAAAGATTCTATTTTATGGTATACCAGCTTCCTGCATGACCAGATTGGCGAAGATATTGATGATGTTTTCGAAAGGTTGGAGCAGAATTTAGAGGAAGAATTAGGCGAGCATCCTGATTGGGTTGAGGAAGCAGATATGGAAGATCCGCCATTTTATCCAGCACAAAAACAACCCCTTGAAACTCCAGAAGGGTTCGCACGCAGACTACTGGCTCAGGACGAAACACTGAACGAGTTTATTTATAGTGAGCAAATGACTGCCTTCTTAGCGCAGGTAATTGAACGTTTCCCACAAATGTTCTTTGCAAAATCCAATGCTTTCTCTTTATTAGAGGCTGTGAGAGATATTTTTACGGACGAAGAGGTTGACGACGAACAATTTGAAATGTATAGCAATTTTGCTTCAATTTTTTGGTATGGTTTCTTGCGAGAAAATATGTCTGATGAAATTAAAAACATTGAGCAATACCAAGTTTCTAAAGATTATTGGTATGAAAAATTTGTGTCTTATTAACAGTAATGAATACTTCATACCGCAGGTCGAAAAATAGTTAAATCCTAACTACCGTAGTTGTAAAGTCTACTTTAAAACTCTCTTTTTTACGGATATTTAACTAACGATAGTTTGGATTTTCTTTTTAGCTGTTTATTCATAACTCTATCCTTTCTTTTGATGCAATTTAAGGTGTACACTCTAATATCCTTAGTATATGTTACCAAATGAAAAGTTCCCATCCTTCTAAAAATCAACTCCACCCTGAAAAAGCTCATTTTAAGCACCAATGTAACAATACAATTCCTCTTTTGTTCCCTTTTTTTGAAAAGTTAATCCAAAAGAAGCTCGAAACGTCTTGAATCAAACGCTTCGAGCTTTTATTTTTGTATTATCCGACTGACCCTTCCATTTCAAATTGGATCAACCGGTTTAATTCTACTGCATATTCCATCGGTAACTCTTTAGTAAAGGGCTCAACAAATCCCATAACGATCATTTCTGTTGCTTCTTGCTCTGAAATACCACGACTCATTAAATAATACAATTGTTCTTCTGAAATCTTCGAAACCTTTGCTTCGTGTTCAAGAGAAACATTACCATTCATAATTTCGTTATAAGGTATCGTATCTGAACGAGAAATATCATCCATAATAATCGTATCGCACTCAATATGGCTGAATGACCCTTCGCTATCACGAGTAAAACGAACAGTTCCGCGATAGTCTACTGCCCCACCGTCCTTAGCGATTGATTTAGAAACAATTGTACTCGACGTGTTTGGCGCATTATGAATCATGCGAGCGCCATTATCCAAAACAATGTTTTTACCAGCCACTGCGATCGACAGCATTGTACCACGAGCACCTCTACCATTCATATAGACACTTGGGTACTTCATTGTAACCTTAGAACCTAAATTACCATCTACCCACTCCATTGTAGCATTTTCTTGAGCTTGGCCTCGTTTAGTTTCCAAACTATAAACATTGTTAGACCAGTTTTGAATTGTTGTATAGCGGCAATAACCATCCTTTTTTACAAACACTTCTACTACAGCAGCATGCAAGCTGTCTGATGAGTAGGTAGGGGCCGTACAGCCCTCTACGTAATTAATACTGGCACCTTCATCGACAATAATCAGCGTACGCTCAAATTGCCCAGTGTTAGCAGCATTAATCCGGAAGTATGATTGAATTGGAATATCCGTTTGAACACCTTTTGGCACATAGATAAAGGTTCCACCTGACCAAGCAGCAGAGTTTAGAGCTGCCAACTTATTATCAGATGGCGGCACTAAGGTTCCAAAGTATTCCTTAAATAGTTCTGGATACTCCTTCAAGGCAGAATCAGTATCCGTAAAGACGATTCCTAATTTTTCAAACTCATCCTTCATATTATGATAGACAACTTCTGACTCATATTGAGCAGAAGCTCCCGCTAAATATGCACGTTCTGCTTCAGGAATACCTAAACGCTCAAAGGTTGTTTTAATCTCTTCAGGAACATCCTCCCAGTCACGAGCCGGTTTATTACTGGATTTAATATAATAATTAATCTTGTTAAAGTCCAAATCAGTTAAATCCGGACCATAATCAGGCATATTTAATTTATAGAATGTTTCAAGAGATTTCAAACGAAACTCCAACATCCATTCTGGTTCCCCTTTAACGCGGGAGATTTCGCGAATAACTTCTTCAGATAAGCCTTCCCCAGTCGTAAAGACAGGTTTTACATCATCGTGGAAGCCAAATTGATACTCATCTTGCAGTTCAGGTACAGTCATAGTTCCCGCTCCTATTCTTTATGAAATTGACCAGCTGTTGCTTTTCCCTCATCATCTGTTAAAGCTTTTCCTAATGCCTTCCAGGCTAAGGTAGAACATTTAATACGTGCCGGAAACTTAGCAACTCCGCTAAGCATTGCAGCTTCTCCCAGCGCATTACTGTCTTCATCAGATAATTGGTTGCCTTGAACCATTTGGGCAAAGCTGACAGCCAGATGTTCTGCTTCTTCAACACTTTTTCCAATCACCGCATCTGTCATCATTGATGCACTGGCTGTGCTAATTGAACAACCACTGCCAGAAAATGCAATGTCATCAATCACACCGTCTTTTACCGACAATTCCAATTCAATGATATCACCACAGGTCGGATTGTTCATTTCAATCGTACGGGTAGATTCATTCAACTTTCCAAAATGATGAGGACGAGAAGAATGATCCAAAATAACTTGACGATACAAATTGTCTAATCTAGATAGCGCCATTTTTGAAAAACTCCTTTGTGGCTTCCAAAGCAAAAATCAAACGATCCGCATCAGCTTTCGTATTATAGAAATAAAAACTAGCCCGTGCAGTCGCAGGAAGATCCAAATATTTCATCAACGGTTGCGCACAATGATGACCTGCACGCACTGCAACTCCCTCCATATCCAGGGCAGTTGCTAGATCATGAGGATGTACTCCTTCTAAATTAAAGGATAAAACGCCTGTATGATTTTCCACATCTTTAGGGCCGTAAACCGTCAAACCATCAATCGATTGCAATTTAGGTAATACATATGCAACTAAATTCTGTTCATACTGATGAATATTCTCCATACCAACAGCAGTTAAATAGTCGATTGCTGCACCTAGAGCAATTGCTCCGGCGATGTTCGGTGTACCTGCTTCAAATTTCCAAGGCAGTTCTTTCCACGTACTATCATATAAGTTGACAAAATCAATCATTTCTCCGCCGAACTCGATCGGTTCCATTTGCTCCAAAAACGGTCTTTTGCCATATAATACACCAATTCCAGTCGGTCCGCACATCTTATGTCCACTAAAAGCAAAGAAATCGCAATCTAATGCTTGTACATCTACCTTCATGTGTGGACTAGACTGCGCACCATCTACTATCATTACTGCGCCATTGTCATGAGCCAGCTTAGCTAACTCATTAATCGGATTGACTACCCCTAAAACATTGGAAACATGAGCAATTGACACAATCGCTGTCTTATCATTGATCACTTGCTTAGCTTCTTCCATATCAATAAAGCCTTCTTGATTCATAGAAAGATAGCGTAACTTCGCTCCCTTACGATCAGCCAGCTGCTGCCATGGAATAATATTCGAGTGATGCTCCATGAAGGAGATAACAATTTCATCGCCTTCATTGACAAATGCATCTCCGTAGCTCCGAGATAACCAGTTTAGTCCAGTTGTTGTACCTCGTGTAAATAATACTTCAGCCGATTCGTTGGCGTTGATAAATGCGCGGACTTTTTCACGGGCACCTTCGTACTTTACCGTTGCTCGTTCTGCTAATGTATGAACACCGCGATGTACATTGGCATTATCATTTTCATAATAATAGCGTAAAGCATCTAATACTTGCTTAGGTTTTTGTGTCGTAGCTGCATTGTCAAGGTACACCAACGGTTCATCGTTCACTTCTTGAAAAAGAATGGGGAAATCTTCCCGCAACTCCGAAAAATTGATCATTATTTTTTCAACTTCCCTTCGATCATATCGATCAGTTGGTCTTGAGCAGCTTTTACAGGAATGGCAGTTAATACAGGTCCTAAAAATCCGCGAATAACTAAACGCTCTGCTTCATCTTTAGCCAACCCGCGACTCATTAAATAGAAGAGCTCCTCAGGATCAACTCGTCCAACACTTGCAGCATGTCCAGCAGTTACCTCGTTTTCTTCAATTAGTAAGATTGGATTAGCATCTCCGCGCGATTTAGTAGACAGCATTAATACCCTACTTTCTTGCTGTGCATCTGCCCCTTTGGCTCCTCGCAAAATATGCCCGATTCCATTAAAGGTTAACGTAGATTTTTCCAAAATCACACCATGTTGCAAAATGTGTCCGATTGTATGCGGTGCTTTATTGGTCACACGCGTGTCAATCCCTTGAATTTGCTTGCCTGTACTAATAGCAACAATTTTCACTTCGGAGTGTGCGCCATCACCAACCAGATCAGAATCAAAGTCAGCTATTACATTGCCGTCATTCATAATACCTATCGCCCAATCAATCATAGAATCACGCATTAAATAACCGCGACGATTCATGTAGGTAGCTATGTTATTGCCTAAAGTATCGATTGCAGAAAACTTAATTCTTGCACCTGGCTTAGCAATAACCTCCACTACAACATTACCTGATAACTTTTTAGCATCAGCACCTTGAGAATCAAATCGTTCTAAGTAAGAGAACTCACTGTTTTCTTCAGCAACAATCAATATGTGCTTAAAGAAGTGAGTATTGTCATTGCCGTTATGGATAAACAAAGACTCCATGGCTTGTTCAATCACTACGTTTTTAGGAACATACAGGAAAACACCATTATTCATAAAAGCCGCATGTAAAGCTGTCAATGAATTTTCATCCATTGGTACCGCTTTTTGCATATAATATTCTTTTACTAACTCCGGATACTCTTTTACAGCAGTCATTAGATCAGTAAAAATGACTCCTTTTTCTGCTAACTCTGGAGAAATCTGTTCAAAGACAGTATCATCTCCGATTTGAGCCACCATCGGATTGTCCGGCATTTGATCGAATCCTGGAACAGTTCCAGTTTCTAATTGACGTTCCGGTTTTACATTATATAAATGCCAACGGGCAAATTTCACTTTTTCAATCACAGGAAGCGGCAGTTCTTCAATTTTTTCCAAAGCTGAAAGTCTAAAATCAGTCATCCATTGAGGTTCTTCCCATGAAGCGGAATAAGTCTTCACGGCATCAAGATAATCCATCCATTTTGTCATTTATCTTGCCTCCTACACTTCTTCTTTGTAATCAATACCTAATTCAGCTGAGATACCAGCATAACCCTCAGATTCTAAACGTTTAGCCAATTCCGAGTTACCAGTTAAGACTACCCGTCCATCCATCATGATATGAACCACATCAGGCACAATATAATTTAACAAACGTTGATAGTGAGTGATGATTAACGCTCCGAAATTATCTCCACGCATAGCATTAATTCCTTTTGAGACAACTTTCAAGGCATCAATATCTAATCCCGAATCAATTTCATCTAAAATAGCAAAGGTTGGTTCAATCATCAATAATTGAAGAATTTCATTCCGTTTCTTTTCTCCACCAGAAAATCCTTCATTCAAGTAACGCTCCGCCATTTCTTCCGGCATATTCAATAAGGCCATTTTCTCGTCTAATTTTTTTAAGAAATTCATTACTGAAATCTTGTCTTCCTCTTTGCGACCTGCGTTCATAGCTGCTCGCATAAATTCTGCGTTACTAATACCAGGAATCTCACTTGGGTATTGCATTGCCAAAAACAGGCCTAATCGAGCACGCTCATCAACTTCTAAATCTAATACGTTGGTTCCATCAAATAAGATTTCTCCTTGAGTAACTTCATAATTGGGATTTCCCATGATCGCCGCAGAAAGGGTTGATTTTCCCGTTCCATTTGGTCCCATAATCGCATGGATTTCTCCCGTTTTCATAGTTAAGTTTACGCCTTTTAAAATCTCTTTATCTTCAATGGATACATGCAAATCTTTAATCTCTAAAACAGACATGAATTTCCCTCCAAAATATTTTTTCGTTCTCACATATTTTAGACTAATTGAGAATGTAATTCAAATGAATTCAGCACTTTTCTAAAGAAAACTACTGTTTATTTAGAATTATTCTTGGTTTAGTCAAAAAATCAGATCTCGCCTAATTTATTCAGTAAATTACTCAATACAAACACTTTATATGATGATTAGCCAGTTTCTCTATTTTTTCCCCTGTTATTGGCTGATCTGTAATCAGATAATCAATCTCATGACAAGCAATTCCCTGATACATGTATTTGTGATCTAACTTATCAGAAGTTGCTAATACTATTAACTGATTTGCTTGTCGGCGGAAGGCTTTCTTCATTTGCGCCTCACCTTCATGCGTTTCCGTAACTCCATGTTCAAAATCCAAGCCGCGACAGCCAATAAAGGCCAGATCAGCATTATAAGTTAGGCTATCATTATAAGCCTTTGATCCATTGATTGTTGCTCGTTTAGGTACAATTGATCCGCCTAATATAGAAACATGAGCTGAAGTAAACTCGCTTAACATGACCGCAGTAAGTACGCCATTAGTAATAATTTGTAACCCATCAAATTTGCTTAAATTTTTAATTAGATGCAGGCATGTGGTGCTAGAATCTAAAAAGATAACCATATCATCCTTGATTAATGTTTCCGCAACGTTTGCAATGTACTGCTTATTATTCTCCTCATCAAGATGTGTCACTTTCATCAAAAATGGCACATCAATTTTTTTATTATCCACGAGCATAGCTCCGCCACGAGTGCGGCGGATTAAACCAGTCTTTTCCAGCATAATCAAATCTCTCTTAACGGTAGCCTCGCTGTAATTAACTAGTTCAATCAAATCAGCCACACGAGCAAATTGATTCACCTTTAAGTAATTGACAATCTGCTGCTGCCGATCTTCAATAACACTTAGCATAGAATATTTCTCCTTCATCATAGTGGTTATTTCAATTTTAGCGTTAAGTGAAAAAAAAAGACAACCCTTTTTATTTTAAATAAAGGGTTGTCGATAGAAAGATTCGTTAATACAAATCAGCTTTGCCAATGGTTTGAAGCACGGCCATTTTATGGCGTACAACAGCTTTTACTTTTTCATTTGCTTCTGGGAAAACATCTCCTGGTTCCAGCATATAAGGATTCTCTGTTAGAATTTCTCGCAAAGCGTCAAAGAAAACACTTTTTAAATCCGAACTTAAATTTACTTTAGCTACTCCATATTTTACAGCTTCACTTACTTCCGAATCTGGATTTCCTGAACCACCATGAAGAACAAAAGGAATCTCAATTCGTTTGTTTAACTCTTTAAGCAATTCAATATTCAGCTTAGGTGTCATATTTTTGGGGTAAAGTCCGTGAGCCGTCCCAATTGCAACAGCCAATGTGTCAATTCCTGTTTCTCTTACAAAGGTCTCCGCCTGATCCGGATCAGTGTAAATAATATTGGCTGAACCACCTTCCGCTGAACCATTGTTACCAATTGTTCCAAGCTCCGCTTCTACCGAGACGTTTACACTATGCGCCAAATCGACGACTTGTTTAGTTATAGCTGAGTTGTCCTCATATGATTGAGCTGAAGCATCAATCATCACTGAGGTGTATCCATTACGGATCGCTCGCATAACATCCTTGATAGTACCGCCATGGTCCATATGAATTACTACAGGAACACTGCTGTTGTGTGCATACTCTCGAACTGCGGCTACGAATTCATTATTTAAATAAGCGATTTCGTCAGGATGAATTTCTAAGATAACTGGCGCATTTTGAACCTCAGCTTCTTCCATAATCGCCTTCATCATATCGTAACTACAAATGTTAAATGCAGGTACTGCAAACTTATTTTCTAGGGCAACAGCTAGTAAATCCTTCATTGTATACAACATTACACTTCCACCTCGTTAGTTAATTTTTCTTCTGGTTCTTCCATTGGTACAGTTTTCTTTAACAATCCGATTAATAAAGCAGTTACGACTGTTCCTGCCACCAAAGCCAAAAAGTACATCGGCAGATTATTCATTACATTAGGAATCAGCATTACCCAAATACCGCCATGAGGAGCCATTGAAGTTACACCAGCAGACATGGAAATACCCGCAGCCGTAGCTGAGCCTAGCATAAGACTTGGAATGACACGAAAAGGGTCGGCTACTGCAAAGGGAATTGCTCCTTCGGTAATATAAGAAGCACCCAATATCCAGCATGATTGTCCAGAGGTCCGTTCTTCTTTAGTAAATTTGTCCTTGAATATAATCGTCGCTAAGGCCAATCCTAAAGGTGGTGTCATTCCTGCTGCCATACAAGCAGCGATCGGTGCATTAACCCCCGCCGACATTAGGCCAATTGAAAAGGTTGAGATAGACTTGTTAATCGGACCTCCCATGTCTGCGGCCATCATAACACCAATTAACAGACCAAACAGTAGTCCAGAAGTATTACCAAGTCCATTTAACCAAGCAGTCAATCCATTCAAGACCCAAGCAATAGGCTGATCAATTAGAAATACCATTGCTAATCCGATTACTAGGATAGAAACTAAAGGAACAACAATTAGTTGATAGATAGCTGCAAACTGTTTTTTAACAGAAACCTTGTTAGCTATAAGGTTAGTTACATAACCAGCTAATAGTCCACCAATCATCCCACCTAAAAAGCCCGAACCACCGTTTGCTGCAAGTAAACCAGCGACAATCCCTGGAGCAAACCCCGGCTTTCCAGCTATCGAGCTTGCAATTCCAGCTCCTAATGCAGGTACCATCATGGCAAATGCTGCGCCTCCACCGATAGTTGAAAGCGCACCTGCCAGCACATTATAATCAGCTGACTTAGGATCTGAAGCAGTAATGCCAAATGCAAAACTTAGAGCAATAATAATTCCGCCAGCAATGACAAATGGCAGCATATAATTGACACCGTTCATAAAGTGATTATAAATTCCGGCTTTTTGTTGGTTGGCTTCGACTTTTTCCGTTGAAGAGATCCGCATGGTTCCTTGATTGCTTAACGCTTCTTCGATAACTATCTCCGGCTCTTTGATGGCTCTGCCAGTTGAAACTCGTTTGACCTCTCTACCAACAAATCTAGACATATCAATATTCTTATCAACAGCAACAATAATTGCATCTGCGTCTTCAATCTCCGCTTTTGTCAATTCATTCTCAACTTTGGCTCCTTGAGTTTCAAACTTCGCCTGATGCCCCAAACTAGCAGCGGTTAATTCTAACTTTTCCGCTGACATATACGTATGGGCGATTCCTGTGGGACAAGCGGTAATTCCTACGATTTTCATAATAATTCCTCCCATTTTCTTATGGTAATGCAGAATCAATCTAATAGAATCCCTTTAAAATTCGTTAATGACAAATACCTTTTGACCTTCTCCTATAGCTAAATATGATTAAGTCCCTTACACCAAGCACTATTGAACTGTAGTAGCTATTCCATCGTGCTTCTTTGCTAAGCTTTTCTTTCTAAACAATGTGTATTTTCAAGTGCGTAAACTTTTTAGTTAGAATTCCCCATAGAATTATTTAAGTTGTTTTTCTTGACTAATTTAATAAGCAGTTTTAGCTTTGTTCTCGATGATGCTCACAATTTCTTTTGAGTCAGCAGCAGCCTTCAATCGGTTTCTAAACTCCTTATTCATCAGTTTTCGTGACAAATTACTCAAAATATCTAAATGCATGGTAGAATCCTTTTTAGGAACCAAAATAGCAAATACACATTCAACAGGCTGATCATCAAGCCCACGGTAATCTGTCATGCTACCCCCGTGAATGAAACACACAGTCGGTTTTAAAACATGCTTGCTTTTGGCATGCGGAATTCCAAACCCATCCTCGATTCCAGTTGACATTTCAGCCTCTCGGTTATATAAATCCTTTACAATCTTTTTAGCCTTAGTGGCCCGACCATTCTTTTCTAACACTTGTCCAATTCGCTCAAACAAGTCTTCCTTTGAACGAATTGACTCATCAAAAATAACTAAATCATTCATCATCATCCTAGATAGATCCATTAAAACTACCTCCCCACTAGTTATGTTAACGGTTTCTTTTATCTGTGATTACTATAGCATCGCTATTTAAATCGTTCAATGCTTTGACTGTTTTTAGGTAAACAAGTCTTTTACAGCTCTTTTAGCTCAAATCCAATGAACGATATCATTCATCTATGTTTTGTTTTTTTAAACAAATAAAAAGTTGAAATGATTTTTACAGGCCAAATAAAAAAACACCCTTGACTGTTAGATCACTCTAACTTGCCAAGGGTGCTTAATCACTTTGTCTCTTAATTATTTACTGGTTTTACGGAACCATCCCATTTTTCAAGAATCCAATCCTGTACATCTTTACTATGCAGAACTTCTAATAATTTTTGGATACGTTCGTCATCTTTATCTTCTGAACGAGTAGCAACAATGTTTACATATGGTGAATTGTCACTTTCCAATAAAACAGAATCCTTAATTGGATTTAGACCCGCACCATATGCAAAGTTGGCATTGATTGCAACTAAATCCCCTTCGTCATTGTTGTAGGTAGAGGCCAATAATTCTGGGTTTACTTCATAATTAAATTTTAGATTTTTAGGATTATCCTTAATATCATCAAAAGTTGCGGTCTCGATGTCTACTCCATCCTTCACTGTAACTAAATCCGCTGCTTCCAAAATAGAAATAACACGGCCCCAATCAGATTCAGAATTTGAACAAATAACTGTCGATCCATCTTTCAAATCTTTGATGTCAGTAATTTTTTTAGAGTACAAGCCCATTGGTTCAATATGAATCGCTCCTACATCGGCAAAATCATAATCATTTTCTGCTACTGCTTTTTCATAGAAAGGCCTGTGCTGGAAGTAGTTGGCGTCTAATTCACCTTCAGCTAATGACTTGTTAGGTAAAATATAGTCATCAAATTTCTTTATTTCCAAATCAATTCCTTCTTTTTCCAATAGCGGCTTAACATGTTCTAAAATTTCTGCATGAGGAGTCGGTGATGCTCCCACAACTAATGTTTTGTTGCTCTTATCATTTCCGTTACTGCCATCCGTTGTATTATTGCTTCCACCACCACAAGCTGCTAAACCAACTGTCACTAACGCAATTGCTGCTAAACCTAATAATTTCTTTTTCATTTCATTTTCCTCCAATATTTTTATCGTTTATCCGTTTTCTTCGCTAAGAAGTCGCCAACTCCTTGAACGATAAACACAATAATTAATATGATAACTGTCGCTAAAAGAGTTACGGTATAGTTGCCTCGTTGATACCCTTCTTGCCACGCTAACGCACCTAACCCACCTGCACCAATCGCACCGGCCATAGCAGTGAAACCGATCATGGTAATAGTTGTAACCGTGATCCCTGAAATCAAGGCAGGCAAGCTTTCTGGAATAAGCACTTTATAAATAATTTCCAAGTAGCTAGCTCCCATTGAGTCTGCAGCTTCCAGCACACCACTATCCACTTCACGAAAAGCAATTTCTACTAAGCGAGCATAAAATGGTGCTGCTGAAAGAACTAGCGCTGGAATTGCTGCCTTGGCCCCTAGCATTGTCCCGACTAACAATTTGGTAAATGGAATAATCAGTACCATTAAGATCATAAATGGTGTGGATCGAAAAATATTACCGATAATAGAAACAATCCCGTATAACAAACTTTTCCCGTTCGTTTTATTTCTGCCCAGTGTATAGAGAGCTAATCCTAAGAGCAAACCAATAATGAACACTAATATCATGGAAGTGATTGTCATAAACAATGTATCGATAATGGCTTGGCGGAATGTTTCTGGATCAAGCTGATCAAAATTCAAATAAGTTTCACTAAAACTTTTATCCACGATGAATCACCTCCACATCTACCTGTTGGCTGCGAATAAATGCAAGTGCTTGGTCAACTTCTTTTTCGTCACCTGTCACTTGAACAGTTAATGTACCAAACGAATTACCATCAGCGCGTTCAATATTCCCATAAACAATACTTATATCCACTTGAAATTTTCGAATTGCTTGAGAAACCACTGGTTCTCCAGCATTATTTTCCACAAAGTGTAAAGTAACTAAAGTACCTTGAGGATTTTCTTTAAGAAATTCTTTAACTAACTCTGTAGAATCTGCCTTTGGTTCTAGCTCTTGTTGAACAAACAGCTTGGTTACTTCCTGTTGCGGATGCCGGAAGACATCCTTAACCAATCCTTCTTCAACAATTTTTCCTTGTTCCATTACAGCAACTTTATTACAAATCTTTCGAATAACATTCATTTCATGCGTAATCAGCACAATTGTTAACCCTAATTTTTCATTGATATCTGCTAGTAAATCTAAAACTTCTTCTGTTGTTTGAGGATCTAACGCACTGGTTGCTTCATCACAAAGTAAGATGTCGGGATCATTGGCTAAAGCTCGGGCTATCCCTACACGCTGTTTTTGCCCCCCAGATAACTGGGCAGGATAAGCATCTCCTCGACCTTCAAGTCCCACCAGCTTCAACAACTCTTCAGATTTTTGTTTTCTTTGTTCTTTCGCTACACCAGCTAATTCTAAGGGCAATTGGATATTTTCTCTTACAGTTCGAGACCACAACAAATTAAAATGTTGAAAAATCATCCCAACCTTCTTACGGAAATTACGCAAATCTGCTCCCTGCAGCTTCGCTACATCTTCGCCCTTGATCGTCACTTCACCTTTTGTTGCGTTTTCTAACCCATTTAATAATCGTACCAAAGTACTCTTGCCAGCACCTGAATAACCAACAATGCCATAAACGTCTCGTGGTTCCACTGTTAGATCAACACCATTTACAGCGTATATTTCTCCCCCCTTGCCAGAAAAGGTTTTTTCAACCTGGCGTAATTCGATTAATGCCATCGTTTCTTCCCCCTTTGAAAAAATAAAAAAGCTTCCGTCTTAAATGTACCTGTGTACACTTAGGACGAAAGCTCAACTTTCGTGTTACCACCTATGTTTGTAATAGCCTCACGACAATTACCTCATCCAGTACTTGAACGTGCTCATCCGCATACTGTGGTGCTATAACGGGCACTCCCGTAACTGACTCACTGCTGCTCGTCAATTCTGCTCAAAGACCATCTTCCATCTCATGCTCGTTATCCCTTCTCAGCTTGGTGGGACTCTCTTAAAACGCTTATCAGATGTACTCTTCTTTTCATTGCTTTCTCATATGATATGAGAGGATTATAACAAATTTGAAATTTGTCTGTCAATTCATTTTGCTGTTTTTCTTAAAGTGTTTCGAATTCTTCAATATCTACTTGTCTGAAAGATAGTACCCAAGCATCCAATTCATCTTCTGTACTCAATGCAGCGGGATCCTTTTCAGCCTTTTCATTGATCGAAGAAACTACACCTGTTACCGGACTTTTGAATTCACTCACTGCTTTTTCCGCTTCAACTTCTAAAAATGGTTCGCCAGCTTTTACCATTTGACCAATTTTTGGAAAAGAGACAAATGAAACTTCGCCTAATTCATCTTGCACTTCTTTTGTTAATCCCATACAAAAATCCTTATCATTGTGCAAAACCCATAATCCATCTTTTTTCTTTAAATGTGTCATTTTATTTAAATACTCCTTCATATACGTCTTCATTGAAACCATTAATCAAAAACTTTCCGTCTTTGACAATCATCGGCCGTTTGATCAACATGCCGTCGCTAGACAATATACGACTTGCTTCTTGAATCGTCAAGTCATTTATTTGATCCTTAAGATTTAGTTCACGATATTTCATACCACTTGTATTAAAAAAGCGACGTAAAGGCAAATCTGATGCTTCAATCAAAACTTCAAGTTCTTCCGCTGAAGGAGTCTGCGTAATCAAATCAATTACTTCAAAATCAACATCTTGCTGAGTCAACCATGCTTTGGCCTTCTTACAAGTTGAACATTTAGCATATTCATAAAACTTATACACGACGAGTCCTCCTATTTTCCAGCTTCTTCGCAGTTTGATAGCGCATTGACAAAATCAGACCAATCCCCATCATATTCCCTAAAATAGATGAGCCTCCTTGGCTGATGAACGGCAACGGGATACCTGTTAAAGGCAGCAATCCTATATTCGCACCAATATTTTCAAATACGTGGAACAAAATCATCATAATAATACCTGTTGCGATATAAGCGTAGAATTCATTATTCATATCAAAGCATACACGAATCATGCGATAAATCAATATGAAATACAATAGAATCACAAATGCTCCACCAATAAAACCAAAGTTCTCGCCAATAACACTAAAAATCATATCCGATTCACGAACTGGCACATAAACGTTGCTCACATTGTAGCCTGTTCCAAACATTCCACCGGAGCCAATGGCCATCAGAGCATGAGCCAATTGAAAACTTTGCCCCTGCGGATCATGAAACGGATCCAACCAGGAATCAATCCGGGCAAATTGATAGCTTTTGAATCCAACATGCGTCAACAATTCTCGACCAAAATCCGTTGTTACTAATAAAATGATGGACGTTCCTAACACAGCTACAATTAAAATACTTGGAACCACAATCAACCAAGAAATGCCGGACATTAAAAACATTCCTGCAAAAATCGCCAAGAAAACCAGCATCGTCCCGAAGTCTTTTTGCATCATTACTAGCACTAGTACAGGAATGGTGACTAAGAACAGCTTACCGATTAAAAAAAGATCAGTCTTCAATGTACGAAGGTGGTTTTTCAAATTGTGTTGAGTAATAATCAGTGCCATCATTAAAATATAGGCAACTTTCATCAATTCAGAAGGCTGGAAGGTCATTGTACCAACTCTAAACCAGTTTTTTGAGCCAGTTGAGTTTGCCAACTCTGGATCAAAATATCGCAGCAATGCCAACATTACTGCTAAACCAATAACATACAAGAACGGCGTTATCCGCCATAACCACTTTGCATCCAAATGCATAATAATTACTACTACTAAAGCACCCAATGCATACCATAGACCTTGCATAGCGATGCCGCGAAAAATATTTGGATCTCTCGGGTCGTGTGTCAACGCCACATAGAGGGAAAGTAAACCAACTAGACAAAGTAGGAAAACCGGTAAGATAACTCCGTAATCAATACGATTGTCTTTATTTCTTTTTAGCGTATCCATATCTCATCCCTTTTCCAACAATATACTTGCTTATTATAGACGCTTCTTGTCATAAATAAAAGTCAGCTCAGCTGACTTTGTAAAAAATTTAGTCTTCTTTTTTGTTTTGTATAACTTCCTTCAGTAATAGCCAAATCACCAGCTGGATTATAATAAATACAAGAACAAATTGCAGCTTTCCTGTTCCCCAGTTCCCTAATAATAAATTCAATGTCGACAAGGGATGGATGATTAAATCTATAGAATGGATACGGTCAAATCGTCCGATGTAAATAGCAAGTGCCGTCAAAGCTGCTAAAATAGTCAGATAAAACCAAAAATATTTTTTACTGTTTGATAATTGGTTTATCACCTGTATAGCCTGACTCATACCCACAGTGACCATAATTAAGATCGGCACAACTAACAAAAGAAACAGCAGCCAATCCTTAGGAATATTTTGAAATAAGCCTCCACTTTGATAGATATTTAGTACTTCTAAGTGCAGCAAATCAGTCAACAAATAAGGGATGTTGGGAAAAAATAGGAGCCAAAAGCCTCCAAAAACATATTTCCATTTTGTATGCATACGTATTACTAAATTGCCAAATTCAATTGGCAGCCATGCTAAAAAAATATTTAAAGACATAAATGAAAATGGATTAGCAAAAACGGTCATAGCAATCATATAGGCCAAAATAACTAATCGATAAATAGCCGGTTTACTTAGCATCACTTTCATTAGTAAAGTCCTCTCTAATTAGTTAAACAATGGCGTAAACAAAGTCGATAACCCTGTAAAAAGGATTATCGACTAATTTTGATTGAAGCAATTACGCAACAACTATTTATTCTTTTGTGAAAAACCATAGAAAATCGTCGTCATTATTCAAGCGAAAAGACTAATATGACGGCGTTTTCCGCATATGCCAGCTGCAGGGATCGAACCTGTGACCTGCGCGTTACGAGTGCGCTGCTCTACCAACTGAGCTAAGCTGGCTCAATGAATACAACTGAAATTATAGAAAACTTTTAACAAAATGTAAAGCCCAAACTTCTTCGAAAAGCGGTTACATGAAAATTTCTAAAAAAAGTGGTATAATTAAGGGGTACAAGAAAAGGGGGAATTTTTTACATGGCAACATTTGGTAAAATGATAACGCAGATTGACCCTTCAGAAGCAGGAAAAGATTTTCCTGTTGAGACACACGTAATGTTCACTATTCGCAATCAACCTCAAACGGGTGTTATTACAAAGCAGCTAAAAAACGCTGCTGTAGTGGAGTTAGATGAAAATGCCAAAAACGGTGAATTAATCAATCACTCCAATGGGGTTGTAGTAATTAACTATAAACAAATGAAAAAAATTCAGTGATCCTTAAAGGATCACTGAATTTTTTTATTTAGTGCCAAATAACCTGTCACCCGCATCGCCCAAACCAGGAACGATATAGCCGTGTTCGTTTAAATGATCGTCTAAGGAAGCAGTATAAATATCCACATCAGGATGCGCTTCTTGCAATGCTTTCACACCTTCTGGAGCTGCTACTAAACAAACAAACTTCATATTTGAAGCTCCACGTTTTTTCAAAGAATCAATCGCCATGATGGCTGACCCGCCAGTTGCCAGCATTGGGTCAACAATAAATAATTGACGACTGTCAATATCATCAGGCATTTTGAAGAAATATTCATGAGGCTCCAATGTTTCTTCATCACGAAACATACCGATATGGCCAACTTTAGCAGCAGGAATCAATTCTAGAATTCCATCAACCATCCCAATTCCAGCACGCAGAATCGGAACAATGGCTACTTTTTTACCTGACAATGTTTTTTGAACTGATTTTTCAATTGGTGTTTCAATTTCAATATCCTCTAAAGGCATATCGCGTGATACTTCATAAGCCATTAAATTGGCAATTTCACCAACTACCTCACGAAATACCTTTGTTCCACATTCCTTGTCCCGGATAATAGTCAATTTGTGTTGAATTAATGGATGATCAATTACTTGAAACTTTCCCATAATGAATAGCTCCTCATCTATAATTTACTCTTATTATAAGGTAATCTTTGCTTAAAAACTAGTCATAATGCTAGTCAATAATTGGATGTTTATCAGTTAACTCCAAAACAGCTGCTTTTACTGCATCCAAACGGCTTTCGTCACCTTTTGAACGCAAGGTTTCAACAATGAGCTCAGCAATTTTCTTTACATCCTCTTCTTTGAATCCACGGCTGGTAATGGCCGGTGTGCCGATACGAATACCACTTGTTTGGAAAGGACTCTTCGTTTCGAATGGAATCGAGTTTTTATTAACAGTAATATGAACCGAATCCAGCAAGTGTTCTGCCTCTTTACCAGTCATTTCAAACTCAGTAACATCTACTAAAATTAGATGGTTATCACTGCCACCAGAAATTACACGACTTTCTGGTGCCTGGTTAAAGACCTTCACCATCGCTTGAATATTTTCCAAAACTTGTTTTGAATAGTCTTTGAAATCATCTGACATAGCTTCTTTCAAAGCAATCGCTTTAGCAGCTATTACGTGTTCTAATGGTCCACCTTGAATACCAGGGAAGACTGCACTATTGATTTTTTTAGCCAAATCTTCATCATTGGTCAAAATCAATCCGCCTCTTGGACCGCGTAAAGTTTTGTGTGTCGTCGTCGTTACCACGTCAGCATAAGGAACAGGACTTGGATGCAATCCAGCAGCTACTAGACCAGCAATATGCGCCATATCAACCATTAATTTTGCTCCTACCTCGTCGGCAATTTCACGAAAACGAGCAAAATCAATCGTCCGGCTATAAGCACTTGCACCTGCAATAATCAGTTTAGGCTGATGTTTACGCGCTAAAATACGCACAACTTCATAATCAATAACTTCAGTTGATGGATCGACGCCATAAGCAACAAAATGATAAGTTTTCCCGCTAAAGTTTACAGGAGAGCCATGTGTTAAGTGTCCGCCAGCTGCCAAATCCATTCCCAAAACAGTATCACCAGCTTCGATCAATGAAAGGTAAGCAGCTTGATTCGCCTGTGAACCAGAATGTGGTTGAACATTAGCAAATTTTGCTCCAAATAACTCTTTAGCTCGATCAATCGCTAGATTTTCCACGATATCAACAAATTCGCAGCCTCCGTAATATCGACGTCCAGGATAACCTTCTGCATACTTATTCGTTAAAATACTGCCTTGTGCTGCACGAACCGCTCCAGAAACAATGTTCTCAGAAGCAATCAGCTCCAAATTGTTTTGCTGCCTTTGCGTTTCTTTCTCTATGGCTTCCCATAAATCGGGATCTAATGCTTGATAATTCAAATCCATCCTCACCTTTCCT
Source organism: Enterococcus sp. AZ071 (assembly GCF_050499065.1). Lineage (NCBI taxonomy): Bacteria > Bacillati > Bacillota > Bacilli > Lactobacillales > Enterococcaceae > Enterococcus > Enterococcus sp. AZ071. Next base: position 266,436 of record NZ_JBIPAS010000001.1, on the reverse strand, counting down.
GATTGTTGTATCTAGTATACGAAAAGATTACTACATAATCGAATGTTTTGGCTAATTTTTGTCAAAATAATTTTGAGCAGCGGCTTTTTTCAGCCGATTCATATATGCTGCACCTAATTCGTTTTCCGTAAAAACCTGAGCCAAAATCACATCACTGCCATCAGCTTCATCTAGCGCCCGCAACCCACTATATAACCCGTGAGTTGCTGCTTCAACAGTATCATCCATGAATACATAACGGTCAGCAACCTGATATTTAGCTGCAATTGAGGGTCCTGCCAGTAATGCCATTCTTTTTCGATTTTTCTGTCCCCATTTAATTGCTTGGTCCCAATCTTCGTCTTTAACCATTAAGACTGGAGTATCTGGCGCATAGTGTTTATACTTCATGCCCGGTGCCTTAGGCGTCTCGCTTTCCTTGACTAGATGTTTATCTAGGAATATTTTTGTTTGGAGCACTTTCTCCAATTTTTCTTTGGTAACAGCTCCTGGACGTAAAATGACTGGGGTTTCTCCACTTAAGTCCAATACGGTGGATTCCACACCAATTTGTGTTGCACCGTCATCTAAAATCCCAGCTATTTTCCCTTTTAGGTCATGAAAAACATGCTCTGCAGTTGTAGGACTAGGTTTACCAGAGGTATTTGCACTAGGCCCCACCAGTGGTGCTTCAGTCTTTTGGATCAATTCGAGTGTTTTTTTATTGTCGGGCATTCGAAAGGCAGCTGTGGATAAACCGCCAGTTACTATAGGACTCAGACTGTTTTTTTTAATTGGAAAAATTAAAGTTAATGGACCTGGCCAAAAATACTGTACAATTTTTTCGGTCAGAGGATGATACTTTTCCACAAATGGTTTTGTCATCTCAAAATCAGCAACATGAACAATCAAAGGATTATCACTGGGACGTCCCTTGACCTGAAATACCTGCTTGACAGATTCCGGCAAAAGCGCATCAGCTCCCAATCCATAGACCGTTTCTGTTGGAAAAGCTACTAATGCCCCGTTCTTCAACAGTTTTGCTGCATAGTCCAATTCTTCTGATTGAAATATTTTTGTTTCCACAGTTTATCCACAGCTCCCTTTTTCTTTTTTCCTACTCTATCAAGCGTTCTATTATGACTATCCACGAACTGTGGAAATGAGTTTTGTCAAGTGTGTATAACTCTGTTGATAACTTTTCGGCTGCTCGATTACTTGGTAAATCAGTGTTTTTTTATGAATTATCCTTTTAAAAAAATTTTTTTCCACATGATCTTCCTTTAAGAAACAACGACTATCCGATCATTCCTTGCTAAATCTTTTTTTACCTCAACCAGCTTACTTGGAAAAGCCTTTTGCATCATTTCTTTTACCACCGGTCCTTGTTTAAATCCAATTTCCATTAACAGCATTCCCTCCGGTTTTAAAACTATCGGAGCTTCTTCAGCAATTTTTTGATAGATGGCCAGACCATCATTCTCAGCAAATAATGCTTTTTTAGGCTCGTAGGTTCGAACACTTTCATCCATCAATGACCATTCAGACTGACCAATATAGGGTGGGTTACTGATTATTATGTCTTGAGGTTCATCTATCGCCGATAGAACATCACTTCTCTCATATACGATATTCGCTCCTAGATGATCCGCATTTTCTTTAGCCGTATTTAATGCTTCTTCAGATATATCAACAGCTCGAACCTGCCAATCTGGTCTTGCCAGCTTCAAACTAATTGCAATAGCCCCAGTTCCAGTACCAATATCTACTATTTTCAAATTGTCTCGCTGCCGATTTCGTTCTAGACATAGCATGACTAGCTCTTCGGTTTCCGGTCGGGGAATCAAGGTATTCTTGGTCACTTTGAATCGATGGCCTAAAAAATCACTGTAACCTAAGATATATTGAGCAGGAACATGGTCAAGCAGCAACCGAGTATCCGCCTGAATAAGCATCTCTTCTTCAGCAGAGATTGCTTCTCGCATATGCAAAAGCCACTGCGTTTTGCTCCAGCCTTTACGCTCCAAGAAAAGATATTCGATAGCATAACCTTCTAAGCCGGACTCTTCTAAAAAAGAAGAAGCCCTTGATAGGACTTCTACGTAGGTTTTAACCATTTTGCATCTCTTCCAGTTTCTTCGTTTGATCATATAGGATCAATGCATCAATGATTTCATCAAGCTTTCCGGTTAAGATTTGGTCTAACTTTTGAATAGTCAAGCCAATCCGGTGATCCGTTACCCGGTTCTGTGGAAAATTATAGGTCCGGATACGTTCAGAACGATCTCCAGTACCCACTGCTGATTTACGACTTGCATCATATTCAGATTGTGCTTCCTGTGAAATTTTATCGTATACCCGCGCACGCAAGACTTTCATCGCCTTTTCACGGTTTTTCAGCTGTGAGCGTTCGTCTTGCATTGCTACAACTACGCCTGTTGGAATATGGGTTAGACGTACAGCTGAAGCTGTCTTATTGACGTGCTGTCCACCGGCACCAGAAGCGTGGTAAATATCTGTGCGAATGTCTTTTTCAGCAATGTCAATTTCAACTTCTTCTGCTTCTGGCATAACAACAACGGTCGCTGTAGATGTATGAATCCGTCCTTGTGATTCAGTTGAAGGTACCCGTTGTACACGGTGAGCGCCACTTTCATATTTCAATTTAGAGAAGACATTGTCCCCGGTAATCATCATAATTACTTCTTTGTAACCACCGATACCAGTAACATTGGCATCCATTACTTCAGTTTTCCAGCCTTGTGCTTCTGCATAGCGCTGGTACATATTGAACAAATCACCAGCGAAAAGGGCTGCTTCATCGCCACCAGCTGCTCCACGAATTTCCATGATGATATTTTTGTCATCATTTGGATCCTTAGGCAGCAGTAAAATTTTAATATCTTCTTCTAAAACTTCTTTTTCTTTCTTTAGCTCAGACAGTTCTTCTTTTGCCATCTCAGCCATATCGGCTTCTAAGTTTTCGCCCAGTAGTTCTTCTGCTTCGCTGATTCCCTCGATTACTTTTTTGTAGCGACGGTAAGTTTCAACTGTTTCACGAATACTTGCTTCCTCTTTAGAAAGCTTCATAAAACGTTGGGTATCTGTAACAACCTCAGGATCACTTAATAATTCCCCAAGCTCCTCATAACGATCTTCCATGCTCTGTAACTGATCGTACATCTATTCTTCCTCCTTAATTTCCGGGTGCAGGTAGTGATTGCGGCAAACTGGATAATAAGCCTCATTGCCGCCAATCTGCACTTGATCACCTTCGTAAACTGGTTTGCCATCAATAAAATGCAAATTCATTGTGGCTTTTTTGTGACAGAACCAGCAAATCGTTTTTAATTCTTCTAATTTATCTGCATACAATAATAAATACTTCGAGCCTTCGAACAATTCATTTCGAAAATCATTTTTTAGCCCAAAAGCCATTACCGGTATCCCCAATTCATCAACAACTTGAGCAAATTCCAATACATGGTGCTTTTGCAAAAACTGTGATTCATCAACTAAAATACAGTAAGGTTTATAGTCCAATTCCTTAATGTATTGATAAACATTGGTTTCAGTAAAAATCGGAGTTGCTGGACGCTTTAGGCCAATTCGGCTAGCAATCATGCCGACACCGTCCCGTGTATCCAATCCACTGGTCATCAATACAACCGGTTTATTTTGTTCTTCATAATTGTGAGCAACCTTTAAAATCTCTATGGTCTTCCCACTGTTCATTGCGCCGTATTTAAAAAAAAGCTGTGCCATCTCTTGTCACCTTTCACTTCATTCCTATCGTATTATAGCTGAAAAGCAGTATTTTTTACAGTCATAATTTCTATTCTCTCCTTATTCTCTAAAAGAAGAAGAAATTTTTCGTGATTTTTGGCATTTTAGTAAAGAAATTGATCCTTCATCTAAGAACTGAGGAATTCTTCTTTCTTCTATTTGCAAGCATGATATACTAGTGATAATTATTGATAGAAGGAGTCAATTGTCCCCATGAATTTTTCACGTCGACTAAACTTTTTAAAACGAAGTTTACGCAAATTGGACAATCGGTTCTCATCGATTCAAATTATTGTTTTCTACTATTTGATCATGACCCTGTTGTCTTTACTTCTTTTCTATTTACCCGTTTTTCGGTTGCCTGATGCCCATGTCCCATTTTTGGATATGGTATTTATGGCTATTTCGACTGTCTCAGTCACCGGCCTGACTACTTTCGATATTAATTCTGTGTTTAATGAAGCTGGCGTGGTCATGCTGGAGGTCTTATTCCACGTAGGTGGACTGGGTATTATGATGATTAGTACCTTCTTTTTTATTGTCTCCAAACGGAGAATCTCTCTGAAACAGCGGCAATTGATTATGACTGACATGAATCAGCCGCGCTTAAGCGGAGTAGTTTTGTTAATCAAAATTACCTTGACCATGATTTTATGTACAGAATTGATTTTTGGTACCCTTTTTTCTGTCTATTTTTATATGATGGGCTATTATACGAAAATTAGTGAAGCCATCTTTTATGGATTTTATCAATCCATCTCTGCCGTAACTAATTCTGGATTTGATGTTACAGGATACTCAATTATCCCGTTAGCAAATGACCATTTATTCTTAATTGTCATTATGTTCCTTATTTTTATTGGCGGAATTGGTTTTCCAGTATTGATGGACTTTCATGGCTGGATTAATCACCGTCGTTCAAGCTCAAAGATTCCTTTCCGATTTAGTTTGTTTTCCAAAATTGCACTTTTGGCATTTATCATTTTATTTGTTGGTGGAACAATCATTATTTGGCTGCTGGAAAAAAATCACAGCTTTGGTCAGCTCTCTTTTGGCGATCAGTGGTTGAACTCTGCCTTCTATTCCATGACTACCCGAAATGCGGGTTTACAGATTCACGATTTGAATCAGTTTCAGAACACTACCCTAATCATTTTCTCTATGTTGATGTTTATTGGTGCTTCTCCCAGCTCAGTCGGCGGCGGAATTCGAACCACAACGATTGCTATTATTGGATTGTATCTATACTCATTCTTGAAAAATGAAGAAGATATCAATATTTTCAATCGACGAATTCCTCAAAATGATGTTCGGAAATCGGTGGTGGTCTTCATGCTTTCCATGGGAATGTGCTTTTTCAGTATTTTGTTTCTGACAGCCACAGAAGAACACTCCTTAATTTCCATTATTGTAGAAGTAACTTCGGCATTCGGAACGACAGGTCTTTCCTTAGGCATCACTGATGATTTATCGGCAACCGGAAAGATTATGATTGCTATCTTGATGTTCATTGGACGGATCGGTATGCTGTACACTTTATTGTTATTTGTTCCAAAAGAAACTCGTGACTTAGGGTATGAATATCCAGAAGAAAAGATTATTATTGGGTAGGAGCTTGCTCCTGCCTTTTTTGTAGAAAAGTTAAGAATAAGAAAAGCTATTTAAACTTTTTTTTCAAGTATGATAAGATAAACTAAATTTGTTCAAAGACATGGAGGATGTACAATGGGGTTACGAAGTCATCTGGCAATTGCGGCCGGCAAGACCTCCCAGTGGGTATTAAAAACATTTTTTAAAGGCGGTTCAAGTTATCCAGGTCAATTGGCCTTAAAGTTGGATCCACATATTTTAGATACATTAGCAAAAGACTACAGCGTTGTCGTAGTGACTGGTACCAATGGAAAAACCTTAACAACGGCATTAACAGTTAATATTTTAAAACAAGAATTTGATCAAGTATTGACTAATCCTACTGGCGCAAACATGGCTCAAGGAATTGTCTCTACTTTCCTTCAAGCCAAAGGAAAAAAAGGGTCTAAGAAATTTGCGGTCCTTGAAATTGATGAAGCCAGCTTAAGTAAAGTAACCGAATATATTAAACCTGAATTGTTCTTGTTCACAAATATTTTCCGTGATCAAATGGACCGTTATGGGGAAATTTATACTACCTACAAAATGATTGTTGAAGGAGCCGCAAAATCTCCGAATGCACCAATTATTTGTAACGGTGATTCGCCTATATTTAATTCACTGGATACTGTAAATCCAAGAAAGTATTATGGGTTTGATCATTTACCTGATGAGGAACAAGAAGCGCATTATAATACAGATGGACTATTGTGCCCAAGATGCCAACATATCTTACGCTATCAAATGATTACCTACGCAAATCTAGGAAAATATTTCTGTCCTAACTGCGGTTTCCATCGTCCCGAGCTAGACTACAAACTAACTAAGATGTTAGATATGGACAATACTTCTTCAAGCTTTGTCATTGATGATCAGGAATACAAGATTGAAGTTGGCGGAATGTACAATGTTTACAATGCGCTAGCCGCAACCGCTGTAGCAGAACATTTCAGTGTTGCTCCCGAAAAGATTAGACAAGGCTTGGGCTATGATGAAAAAGTCTTTGGTCGCCAAGAAGAATTTTCAATTAACGGCAAAAAATGTACGCTAGTTTTAGTCAAAAATCCGGTTGGTTTAAATCAGGTGATCGATATGATAGGCTTAGCCCCTTATCCGTTCTCATTAGTTTCTCTACTAAATGCTAACTATGCTGATGGCATTGACGTCAGTTGGATTTGGGATGGTAATCACGAAGCTTTCGCAAATATGAATATTCCCGTAGTAATTGCTGGTGGCGATCGTCACAAAGATATGGCACTTCGATTAAAGGTTGCAGGTATTCCACCAGAACGCTTATCAGAAAAGGAAAATCTTTCTGATGTAATTGAAGCAATTAAAACCGTTCCAACAGAACATGTTTACATTTTAGCTACTTATACTGCTGTATTACAATTGCGTAAGGAACTAGCGCAAAAAGGCTATATCGATGGAGGAATGGATCGTGGCTAATTATCAATTAACAATGGCACATTTATACGGAAATCTTTTGAACACTTATGGTGATAATGGTAATTTATTGATGCTTCAGTATTATGCTAAACAAATGGGTATTGAATTAACCACAGAAATTGTCAGCATCCATCAAAGCTTTGACTTTCAAAAATATGATTTAGTCTTTATCGGTGGTGGTCAAGACTATGAACAAGTGATTGTCTCTAAAGACATTCAAGAAAAGAAAGAAGCACTAACTGAATATATTGAAAACGATGGAGTTATTTTGGCTGTTTGTGGAGGATATCAATTACTCGGCCATTATTATATCGGTGCCAATGGTGAAAAAATTGACGGAATAGGTGCACTGGATCATTATACATTAAGTCAGGATAATAATCGTTTTATCGGGGACATTATTATTCATAATGAAGAATTCGATGAAACCTACTATGGCTTTGAAAACCATAATGGCCGAACGTTCTTAGGTGAAGGTGAACGCCCTTTAGGCAAAGTTGTGCAGGGTCAAGGGAATAACGGTGAAGATGAAGGTGAAGGAGTCATTTACAAAAATGTTTATGGTACTTACTTCCACGGACCGATTCTTTCTCGTAATAAAGCTTTAGCAGTAAGACTTTTACATACTGCTTTAAAAAATAAGTACGGCGAAACGGTAGTTCTTCCTGAGCTTCCTTCAGAATAAAAAACAGCTTGATCCACAATCTCACGGATCAAGCTGTTTTTCTATTTACCAGGTGTAGAAGCGATAACTTTTAACTCGCCTTCTAACGCCCACTTTTGAATGGCTGATGGAAGGATACAACTAGTTCCTGGCTGTAACTCATAGCTTTGTTCATCAATGATTAAATTGCCATATCCCTCTACCACTGTCATTAAAGTATATAAACCTTTCTTAGCTACTGAAAGGTGGCCTGCAACATCCCATTCATACACATTGAAGAATTCTGTCTCCAAATAATTGATGATCGAAGAATTGCCGTGCTTATCCTCTTTAACTTGTAGTTCAGGGCTAATTGCGGGAACTGTAGTGACATCAATTGATTGTTGAATGTGCAATTCACGCTTTTTACCATGGTCATCCTTTCGATCATAGTCATAAACACGATAAGTAGTATCGGAGCTTTGTTGTGTTTCCAGAATCATAATCCCGCGACCAATCGCATGAATCGTTCCACTAGGCACGTAGAAAAAGTCTCCTTTTTTCACTGGTACCCGACGTAATAAACGTTCAAATTGACCTTCTTTGATCCATTCAGCTAATTCTTGACGGGTTTTAGCATTATGACCATACACAATTTCAGCACCTGGTTTAGCATCAATAATGTACCAACATTCAGTTTTCCCTAATTCACCCTCATGCTTTAATCCATAAGCATCATCAGGATGAACCTGTACAGACAAATCATCTTCAGCATCCAAAATTTTAGTCAACAAAGGAAATACCTCTCCCGAAGAATTCCCGAACAACTCACGGTGTTCTGCCCACAGTTTATCTAATTTCCAACCTTCATACGGGCCGTTTTCTACAACACTTACTCCATGGGGATGGCCACTAATTGCCCAATCCTCACCAATACTGTTGTTCGGTAAATCAAAACCGAAAACCGTATGAAGCTGATTGCCTCCCCAAATTTTTTCTTGAAACACAGGTTTTAAAAATAATGGTTCCACATCAATTACTCCTCTATTTTTGGTATAGTCCTGCACGTTCTGCTAAATAAGTTGCTAATATATCATCTCGATGACGTAAGTATTCACTTCGATAGTCTTGCGGATGTACCCGATTAGATAAAAAGAGAAAAGCAGATTGCTTCAACGGATCAATCAACATAAATGTCCCCGTATAGCCTGTATGAAAAAGTAGCGGCTGCTGATCCAAAGGACTAGCTTTTAAATCCCAACCAATACTTCGCTCTTTTTTACCTGATGGAGTTCGGTCAGACAATAAAAAAGTGATGGTACTTTCGTGCAAGTAAATCTTACCGTTAACACTGCCAAAATTCAAATACATTTGGGTAAATTTCTTCAAATCTTCCATATTAGTGAACAAACCCGCATTTCCAGCATGCTCTGCCAAAACCCTAGCCTTAGGATCGTGGGTTACACCTTGAAGTATTTTATCGGCAGCAATTTTTTCAGTGGGTACAAATCGATCATCGATGACTTCAGGTAAGAAATAGCTGTTCTCCATAGCCAGTGGTTTCAATATTTCTTTTTGAAAAATGTCCACTACATTTTCTTGATACAAGTGCTCCAAGAGAAATCCTAAAAGAATTGTCCCAGCATCCGTATATTTTACTTGCTTCCCAAGGTTTTCTCCAGATCGTAAAGTCAGGTAAGAAACCCGTAATTCTTGAGCATTCAATTGATCACGGTTGGGAATATACGTTTGAATGTCTGAGGTATGGGTTAACAAATGTCTCAATGTAATGTGCGGATCTTGAAAAGACGGTAGTAAAGACTGCAGTGTTTGATCCCATTCAAATTCCCCTTGCTCCCATAACTTTAACATCATAGTCGTTGTACAGATAACCTTGGTTAATGAGGCTACATCAAACACCGCATTTTCTTTCATCGGCCGACAAACAGGCTCAATTTGAGCCAATCCGATTGTCGAGGTGCTGCTCTCTTCCCCCTCAATAAAGGAATAAACGGCCCCGGGGAATGCTTTTAACTTCATTTTTTCTTTAATTTTTTTGGTTGTCTCAGGATACATTGCTTTCTCCTATCAAAAAAACCGCGTTTCCACGCGGCAAACTTACTATTTTAAAACGAACCACCATTCGATGCCAACTGAGTCGTAAATGGTAATCAATGATTGTTTCTGGTCCACAAAGAATTCTTTGTCATTTTCATTTAAATGTTCTACAAGCGCTAGCAGATCATCTTCCGTAATGATAAATTGCAAGAAATCTAAGCCCAAGACTTTGTCTGTAGGTTCATCAATCGTCCCACCACTGGCTTGCGTTAAGCCAACATGAAAATCTCCACGATCTAATACTCTTAAATGCCCAGCTTCTTCCTGAACCTTTAACCCTAAAATGTCAGATAAAAAAGCTTCTTCTTTTCCTAAATCGCTTACGTTTAAATGGACACGACCAAAATAAGATTGATGAATCTTTTCTTTTTCTGTCGATTTTGCTGCTAATGCGTCCAAATTGAAACTATTTGCTTGCTCAGTTGAGCTTTTTTCATCTGGCGCATAAAAAACTTCGATCTCATTTCCTTCTGGATCTGTTAATAGAATACCTTTTTCTTTTTCTGTCTTTAAAGCGTCATTAATCAGGTAATCATTTTTTCTTGCACGATACACCACATTGGCCAACTCTTCTTCATTGGGCACTGCCAATGAAAAGCGCTGCATTTTTTTTATTTCACCTTTATGATCATTTGCTCGTGGACTTTCTTCTAACCAAAGTAATTCTGTCATTGGCTCCTTATAGCCTAAAATTGCTAATTCATTTTCTTCCCGCAATAAATGAAATCCTATAATATCCCGGTAAAAATGAATCATCAAATCACGATCTTTCACTCTAACCGCAATGGTTTTAAGTGCCAGATCACCCAAATTGAATTTCCCCATTTTATTAATCCCTCCATATTCATATTAATTTTACCTATAGCACGTAAATACCGCAAGTGATAGCCTCTCAAAAAGGAGGATTACTCAAAAGTTGCTCCCCTTCTATGATCAATCAAGTCGTGCCCTTAAAAAAATGACTATCTTACTGATTCGCGCAAAACCTTTTTACTCATTGGCTCTTGAACAAAATCATTGAAAAAGTCATAAAGCACATTAGATGAATAAAAACCATTTAACGTTTGTATCTAAATATTAGAGTCATTTCCAGATTTCCGTATTATAAGCCAATCATTTGACTAATTTTTTGTTTAAAGAGAGACTAATGATGAGGAGTGAGAACGATGATTCAAGCCTACAAAGAATATTGGAAAAACATTACTGTTATGAACGCCCGTGCTACACGAAGCCAATACTGGTGGCCACAACTAGCCAACTATTTAGTTTTATTCTTGTATAGCTGGTTAACCAACCTGACAAGATATTATGATTTTACAACCGAATCAGTCAAAGAATTAAATATCCGTGTATTGATCTTTTTAGTTCTTTCGTTTCTAATTTGGTTAGCAAACTTTACTGTCCGTGCAAGAAGGTTGCATGACACTAACAAAAGCAACTGGTGGATTTTGCTTTATATCATTCCTATTTTGGGACCAATTATCATGTTTGTTTTGCTGATTTTGCCAGGTACACCTTTCTCTCGTTGGACGATTAACCAATCAGAACTGTCATGAGTATTTAGAACCAGAGTCTTTCTGGTTCTTTTTTTGTATCATTTTTTCGTTTTAACTGTCATATTTGTCGAAATTGTGAATCTTTATTTAAAGATGCTTATTCTATTTAAAGAAGTTTCTAATAGTACTTGTTTTCACATGATATCTATATTACTATCGGAAATTATATTAAATAAAGTAGAGGTGTTAATATGAATCACTCAATTACGATCCAAGAATTTTTAGCACTCGCAAATAAGCAGAACGTCCATATCCTTGATCTCAGAGATCCAACTATTTATGATACAACGGATTTAACAAGTTTTACTCGGGTTGAAAGGATTCCTTTAACACAATTAGTAAATCAATTTACTGAATTGGATAAAGCAAAAACTTATTATCTGTTCAGCCAATTTGGTGATGATTCAGATACTATGACCAGCTTCTTGGAAAAAAGAGGCTATCATGTGGTCAATGTTATTGGTGGAGCAACTGCTTTTTGTCACTATCTAGCAAGTTAAAAAAACACTAATACACCTGAAATATCTGTTCTATAAGATATTTCAGGTGTATTACATTTTATTAGTACTTTTTGTAAGCAAATAAATTGAGAATTTTGAAGTTTTCCGATAGTATTAAGATACACTGAAAGAAAGGGAGTATATTAATGGCAAAAGTATTAGTTGTGAAAGCGCACCCGCTCACAAACGATGATTCACAAACACTTACTGTGTTAGATGCATTTATTTCAACTTATCAATCAAAACATCCGGAGGACGTTGTTGAGATTGTTGATTTATTCCAAGTAAATTTACCAGAAATCGATCAAGATTTATTAATAGCCTGGAAGGAATTGAGTCAAGGCAAGGAATTCACTGATTTAAGTTCTGATCAACAAGAAAAGGTTCGTTTATTCAATGATTTTACTGAACAATTTCTAGCTAGCGACAAAATTGTTATTGCTAACGCATTATGGAACTTGAATATTCCAACTCGTTTAAAAGCATGGTTTGATACTGTCAATGTAGCAGGCAAAACCTTTAAATATACAGTTGAAGGCCCTGTTGGATTAACAGAAGGTAAAAAGGCAATGCATATCCAATCAAGTGGCGGTGTTTATGATGGGAAAGATTTTTCAGCAATGTATGTAAGAGAAATGCTGAAATTTGTTGGAATTACTGATTTCTCATCTGTTTATATCGAAGGAGCAGATTATGATCCTAATCAACGGACTGCTATAGTTGATGCAGCAAAAGAAAAAGCCGTTGAAATTGCTAAAAACTTTTAATAATTCTCAGCTGAAGGCTGGTTGAAATAAAAAAGGTCATTAGAACCAACTCTTAGGAGTGGCTCTAGTGACCTTTTTTCTTAAGAATCAGCAGGTTCTTCTACCGCTTCTTCATCTTTGTATAGCGTTGAAACACTCTTATACCATTCAAAAACATGTGTCGCAATAACTTTAGCTACTGCATAAAACGGAATCCCTAAAATAATCCCTGCCAATCCAAAAATCTTCCCAGCTGTTAGCAAGACAAACATAATCGTTACCGGATGAATTTCCAACTGACTCCCCAAAACTAAAGGCGAAACGATTCTACCTTCAATTGTCTGTTCAATCGCAAATACAATAATTACTTTTACCAGCATAACTGGTCCGGTAACAATGGCAATGAATATAACAGGAACCATAGCCAAGAACGATCCTAAATAAGGAATCAGATTTAGAAAACCTGCTAACACCCCTAATAGAATGCCATAATTCAATCCAACGATAGAAAACCCGATCATAAACATTACTGCTACTGCAAAAGCAACTGTCAGCTGTCCACGAATATAAGAAGCCAACTGTTGATTCATTTCGCTCAGTACATGATACGTCGGACGGCGCATTCTGTTAGGCAGAAAGGAAACCAAATAAGGTCCCAAACGCTTGCCGTCTTTTAATAAAAAGAACAAAATGATCGGTGCTGTAAACAAGGCAATTACGATGTTAGTTACTACAGATACTACGCTGCCTAATCCCTGCAAAGTAACCCGGGAAAGATTTTGAGTCAAGTCAGTAATTGACTCTAATATCTTTTGTGCACTATTCTCAATGTAATCCTGAACTGAGCGGAAAGAAGGATCTTTGAAAAGCTGATCCGCCTTTTCACCAATTGTATTAATGTAGCCAGGGAAACTTTTAACCAGAGATTGGATCTGCTCTCTAATCTCAGGCACAATTACCACAATTCCCCAGATCAACAAGAGTAGAACAAAAATGAACAGCAGGATAATACCGTATTGTCTTTTTATACCCTTTTTTTCTAAATAGTTCACAACTGGATTCATCAAATAAAAAAGAATCCCCGCTAACACCATCGGCAATCCCACAATAGCAAAAAACTGTCCGACGGGTTCAAATAAGTAGGAAACTTTGGTAAACACCAGCAAAATCAAAAGTAAGAGCAAGACAACAACCAAGCCGACTACTACTTGATTATTTAAAAACCACTTCCAAAACCAAGAAGTTTTTTCTGAAAATTTCTTTTTATCCAAACTATTCACTCCTACAAGAAGCTAATTTCCATTCCTGCTTCAATATTTGGTAAAACTTCTGGTTCCAAATATATACCATTCGCACTTTCGTTCTCACTTTTCTTAAAGAATAAAGTCGCATGACCAATTTCGTTTAAGTTTTGATTGGCTAAATGTCCAAGTGCTGTTACATGGTATACTTGATCCCCAAAGCGAATTTCACTGCCAACGTTTAAATCAATGGATTGGCCTTCTTCCTTACGCTGAACGATCGAATGGATCGCCAGTTCAGGTGTAACGGATTCCCCAAAAAGAATCAGAAGGGGTTCTTCATTGATTGCTTGTTCTCCAATTTGAATAATCTCTGTTTTTGTCATCATTCACGCTCTTTTCTAGTTTCTTTTTTAATTATATCATAAACTTGTAGCTATCCAAGTCCCTTACATACTGGTAAAATATAGACATCAAATAAAGGAGGACACTATGATTAAAACAATTCTTTTAGGAACTTATACTCGAAATAAAAGCGAAGGCATTTATCAAATTCAGCTGGATACGCAAAAGGAAACGCTAGATAATTTAAAACTCGTAACCGAAGAAGTCAGTCCTACTTATCTAACAAAGAGCCAAGCAGGTAATCTCTATTCCGTAACGACCAGAGACGAAAAGGGTGGAGCCTCCAGCTATGACAAGCAAATTAACTTCCTAAATGCTGTAACTGAAGACGGTGCACCGTTATGTTATGTCGGGGTAGACGAAGATCGTCAATTACTTTACGGAGCCAATTATCATAAAGGAGAGGTTAACGTTTATCGTATTGAAAAAGATGGTTCTCTGACTGCAGCTGCTTCTGTTTTCCACGATGAAGAAACCGGTCCTCATAAAAACCAAAATACAGCTCATGTTCATTATACTGATTTAACACCAGATAAACGTTTAGTAGTATGTGACCTAGGTACTGATCGCGTTTATACCTATGACGTTGATCAAGAAGGTCAATTAACTGAACTATCTACTTATATTAGCCAAACTGGCAGCGGCCCGCGCCACATTGTTTTTCATCCTGAGAAGGATTTAGCTTATCTTTTTGGTGAACTGGATAATACGGTTACTGTTCTAGCTTATAATCGTGGAGACGGTAGTTTTAAGGCTCTTCAAACACTTTCTACCTTGCCTGAAGGCTTTTATGGCGAAAGTGCTGGTGCAGCTATTCGCATTTCAAACGATGGAAAGTTCTTGTACGCTTCAAATCGAGGGCATAATTCTATTGCGGTTTACAGTATCTCCGAAGATGGTCAAACACTGGAAGCTATTCAATTCATTTCTACTGAAGGTGACGGACCTCGTGATTTTAATTTAGATCAAGAAAATCAATATCTTGTCTGTGGTAATCAAAATACTGACAATCTGACTCTATATCGCCGTGATCCAGAAACAGGACTTTTAGAATTGCTGCAAAAGGATATCTATGCTCCCGAATGTGTTTGTGTCTACTTTGACTAGAATGGAGTTTAAATGATGACTAAAGAAGAAGTTTTGGAACGTCTTAGTAAAGACTTGAAGATCCCACGATTCACTGGAAAAGTCGAAGACAAAGAATATTCCGAAGAAGATTACCAAAAGCTAAAAAACGATTTAAATGATTACTTTGAAAACTACGTACGCAATATAGAAAACTAATGAAAAAGCCGTGGAAAATTGATTGATCAGTTTCCATGGCTTTTTTTCAAACACAAAAAAAACCACCGACTGGGGATCGGTGGAAAAGGAGTAAATATTTTAAGGAGAAAATACTTACGTAATGAAAAGAAAAGGTTGTTTAGGTTATGAATATAATATAACCTAAACAGCCTCTTCTGTATTTAAAATGTAGTTATATTAAAATTAGAAAACACTCGTTTTATTACCCATTTTTCTTATTTTAGTAAAAGGTTCGTAATTTTTTGGATCGTTTTATAGATCGTATCTGTCGCAAAATCCTGCTTCTGCTCGGCAGCATTAAAGGCCTTAACGTTGATTTCAGGCACTAAACTATCTGTCATTTCTTTACAGCCTGCTACATAATCTACATAGGCTTTTTCAAAACTTTTGTGATTTCCCATTACTTTTGCAGGTGGCTTCAACAATTGAATTTTTTTAAGGTTCAATTGATAAAATTCAGTCCCTTCCAAAAATAGTTCATGAATTTCAGAAACTTTCTTAGGATCAAGTTCTTTTTTCTGATCAATTGCCTTACGAATTTTTTCATAGTTTGGATGAAGCTTTTCACCCATCTCTTCAGTATTTTTTATGATTTCGTTGATTTCACGTGCATAAAATCCTACGTTCGGACGCATACTATCTCTCCTCTTACAAATGAATTCTTTGAAAAAGCTGCCGCAGAAGCGACAGCTTTCTATTAACTATTATACCTTAATTCATCGCTTTGCGTTGAAAGAACTTCACAATTTCTACAATTGGAATAATCGCAAAGGATGCGCCTAAAACAATTCCCCATTGATATAAATCGAGATGGGCTACCCGGAATACATCATTTAATCCAGGAACAATGATGATTACCATCATTAAAGCAAAGGACAGCAAAATCGCCCAGTTGAACGTACGATTGCGGAACGGTCCCACCTTGAAAATCGATTGATGAACTGATTTTACGTTAAAAGCATGGAACAACTGCATTAAACCTAAAGTAGCAAAAGCCATCGTTAAGGCATCTGAATGAATCGCATCGTACGTGCTATGAACAGGCCATTGAATGGCTGACCAATAAACAAACAACACTGTAGCTCCCTCTAGAATACCTTGGTAGATAATACTAGATAATACACCGCCTGAGAAAAGATTAGAGTTTCGACCACGCGGTTTATGGGACATTAAATCTTTCTCAGCAGGCTCCATGCCTAGAGCAATCGCTGGGAAAGTATCTGTTACTAAGTTGATCCATAATAAGTGAATTGGCAATAAAGTATCCCAGCCAAATAATGTAGCTAAGAATAGTGTCAGCACTTCACCTAAGTTAGCAGCTAATAGATATTGAACTGATTTTTGGATATTAGAAAAGACCTTACGACCTTCTTCAACAGCAACAACAATTGTCGCAAAGTTGTCATCAGCTAATACCATATCAGAAGCACCCTTAGATACTTCAGTACCTGTGATACCCATTCCAATACCAATATCTGCTTGCTTCAAAGCAGGAGCATCATTCACTCCGTCACCTGTCATGGCAACAACTTTACCTTCTTTTTGCCAAGCCTTTACAATACGTACTTTATGTTCAGGAGAAACACGAGCGTATACAGAGTACTCAGAAACTTTTTGAGCAAATTCCTCGTCACTCATCTCGTTAAGCTGAGCGCCGGTTAATACTGCATCATCGTCTCCTTTATCAACGATACCTAAACGAACCGCAATTGCTTCTGCCGTGTCTTTATGATCTCCAGTAATCATAATTGGACGAACGCCCGCTTCTTTGGCTACACGTACTGCTTCAGCTGCTTCTGCCCGTTCAGGATCAATCATTCCCACAAGTCCGGCAAAAATCAGATCATTCTCAACAATTTCTGATTCCATTTCTGCTGGAATCGCATCTACTATTTTATAGGCCATTCCTAAAACACGTAGAGCTTGTTGTGCCATATCGGTATTATTAGCTAAAATATCACTTTTTTCTTTGTCAGTCATCGGAACAACAGTGTCATCTAATAAAACTTTATTTGTACGGTTCAATAAAACATCTGGTGCACCCTTAACTGCCACCAAGTATTTACCGTCAGCTTGTTCATGGATAGTACTCATAAGCTTGCGATCTGAATCAAAAGGCAGTTCAGCCACCCGGGTCTCTTTTTGTACTTCCTGACGTACATCAAAGCCTTTATCAAGTCCAAATTGTACTAAAGCCGTTTCTGTTGGATCACCAATCAAGCCGCCTTCTTGACTGAATTTTGTATCATTGGCAAAGTTCATGACTTTTACTGCCATTAAATCATTTGGTATCTCTTCTTTGGCACCAATTTGCTGATTGTTCACGTAAAGCTTTTCAACCGTCATTTGGTTTAATGTCAGGGTTCCCGTTTTATCTGAAGCAATGATATCCGTAGAACCCAGTGTTTCAACTGCTGGTAATTTACGGATGACAGAATTACGCTTCGCCATAACTTGAGTACCTAAAGCCAGAATAATTGTTACAATCGCTGGCAAGCCTTCTGGTATAGCCGCTACAGCTAGAGAAATCGATGTTAAGAACATTTCATCCCAAGAAGTTCCGTTAATTGCAATACCAACTACAAACATAATTGCAGCAATTACAATAATTGCAATCGTCAAGAATTTACCCAGCTGATTCAGATTGTTTTTCAATGGTGTTTCAGTTTCATCTGCTTGAGCAAGCATCCCAGCAATCTTACCAACCTCAGTACTCATACCGGTGCTAACGACAACGCCCCGACCTCGTCCATAAGTAACATTACTATTCGAAAAAGCCATGTTTACTCGGTCACCAATACCTACATCCTGCTCATCAATGACAACCATTTCTTTTTCCACTGGAACAGATTCCCCAGTCAACGCTGCTTCCTCAATCTTTAATGAAGCAGCTTCTAATAAACGCAAATCAGCAGGAACTACATCACCAGCCTCCAGCATTACGATGTCGCCAGGTACTAATTCTGTTGATTTAATTGATTTTACATGATTATCTCGCAACACATTGGCATTAGGAGTAGACATTTCCCGCAATGCTTCAATCGCTTGTTCAGCCTTAGATTCTTGCAGCACACCCATAACCGCATTAATAATGACAACTGCTAAAATAATGATTGAATCCACGACTTCATGGGAAACCACGGCTGAAATAATCGCCGCGAATATCAACACAATAATCATCATGTCTTTAAACTGTTCGAAGAAGCGAGCAATCATGCTCTTTTTTTCACCTTCATCTAGTTCATTGGGGCCAAATTCATTGATTCTTTTTTGCGCCTCACTTGAAGACAGACCTTCCTGTGTTGACTGCATCTTTTCTAAAACTGTTTCAGTTTCTTCAGCATAAAAAGAATGCGATAATTGTTGCTTTTTCTCCTCTGACATGTTCTTCCTCCTTTGTTATTCTGCACCACCAAGTCTACTCTACTTCCTAAGAAAAAGGAAAAAAAATAGACTTGTGTATGCTTAAAGAACATACATAAGTCTCACTATTTAAGACAACACCAGAAATTTCTTTCTTGCTGGTGGCGTTGCCACAGCTTCAGCTGCTAGTTACTCCCTCATGAATAATACAAGAAGAATTATACCATGAGGAAATACTAGAATTCAATCGGTCGCAAAGGATTCTTTTAAGATAAAAGGCTTTCATCCAAACTTTTTGTCCAAAAATCTTGTTCCGTTCCCTGTTCCATTCCCATAATAAACTTTTCACGGATGTCACGATAGTCTTGAGAAAGTGTTGTAACTAAGTGTTTCATTTCTTCCCGTTTCGTTTGTTTATCTACTGGACAAGGATTGAACACAACTGGTAATTCTTCCCGCGTAACAAAACGTATAATCTGCTTTTCTTCAATATAAATCAACGGACGAATTAAAGTCACACCCGTTTTAGTTAGATAGCTTTTTGGCTCAAAGCTGTTCAACCGACCATGAAAAAGAAAATTCATGAAATACGTTTCAATGGCATCGTCCAAATGGTGGCCTAAAGCTACTTTTTTGCAACCTAGCTCCTTGGCACGATTATAAAGAATACCTCGACGTAATTTGGCACACAAAGAACATGGCGAGCGTTCTTGCCTGATATCGAAAACTACCTTAGCAATATTGGTGGGAACAATCTCTAACTGATAGCCCAATTTTTCTACAAATTCTTTTAAAGGAGAAATGTCGCACCCCTCAAATCCCATATCCAAACAAATTGGAACCAATTCGAAGTCAAAGTCCAGCCGACCTTGACGACGAATTTGATCCAATAAATAAAACAAAGAGGTACTATCCTTGCCGCCGCTCATACCGACAGCTACCTTGTCACCAGCCTCAATCATTTGATGATTCAGGATCGCCCGACGCATTGGATTATAGTAATGTTGATTATCTTTTTTCTTAAAACTCATATTTACTCCTCAAAAAAATTTTCCTGCAGACTATACTGTTTGCCGGTCGTAATATCGTATTGGATCATTTGATAATCCTGATAGATAGTTTCCTGTTTTTTATTTAACCGAACGCTTTCTCCCCATTGGCCATTTTGATAATACATGCCTTTCTCAAAAGCTGGAATTTCCTCCTGTAAAGCTAGCAGCAATTGGTGAAACCCAGTTGTCTGAACACCTGCTTGACGAAGCAAATCTGGCGTAAAGTAAAAGGGACTAGTAATAACATTCTTTTGATCTTGGTTTTTCAATTGATGGTGATTGTCATACAGGAAAAACTCCGTTTCATGCAAAGCATGTCCAGCGTTTGCTTGTTGGATTTCATCACTGTAAATTCCAGGTAGATGGTCTCCCCAGAATACTACCAGTGTTCGTTGATCTAAACTATCTAGTTTTTCCAGAAAGTTCTGTAAGGATTTACTGGCATAATAAATATCTTGCAAATAATTGTTAACAGACGATGTATTATTGCCATAGGCCTGAAAATCAGTTTTACTGTATTTTCCATTGTAAGGCAAGTGAGTCTGCATGGTTACTAGATGGATGAACTGCGGATCACCTTTAGCCAACAGATCCCAGATTTCTTCATATGCTGACGCGTCAGAAATATATGGATTGTTTTCCTGCGTTTCTGTATGCTTCATGGTGTCTTCATCTAAAAACTGATCAAAGCCCATAACTTCATAGACATCTTTTCGCTTATACATTGAAGTGTTATAGGGATGAATCGCTGTTGTTTCATAATTGCGTTCTTTTAACAGCGAAACCAAGGAAGGCAATTGATCCATTTTAGGCACTAGCATCGTATACGGCGTTGTCATTTGCGGATTAAACAGTTCCATCGAAAAACTGGTAAGAGCTTCAAATTCAATATTGGCTGTTCCTCCACCATAGTTTTGGGAAAGCATCTGACCACTATAAGTATTATTTGCTATTGTATGATAATCAGCCAAAGGATCTCCGCCATTAATTCGAATCCCTTTCAAACGGCTAGGATCTGAAAAGCTTTCGTTCATGATATAAACAATATTCGGTGTTTCAGCAGATTCTTCTTTTGGTACTTCTGAAGTATATTTTTCCGTGATCTTCTTAATGGCTGCTTGGGAATAGCCTTCTGGCTCATCCATTGGCTCCACTCGCAAATTGTACAAAAAGCCCCCCATAAAGCCGGTATTATAATAATTCATTTCTTGACTATAAGGGATCCACAGCGCTGTCTTATTGTAGGCTTTGCGAAGCAAGTTATTTGGGTTATTAAAATGACTGACATACATCAGTCCAAAGCTGCTGATGACTAGCGCTGCCAACCGAATGACCTGCTTTTTCTTTGACAGTTTTCGACTTCTATAAATGCTAAAACCAGTAATCGCAATTCCCAATAGAAGCAATAAAATAAACCCAAGAAACAATGGCCAACCGACAATATCCCGAATCATGCCAAATTCCTTAATCATTTTTAAATCATCTGGATAGATGGGTTCTGTACGGTATTTCATTTTTAGAAAATCAGCAATTCCTATTCCAAGAATCAGAAAAGTATAGAACAAACTACCAAATAGAAAAGATCCCATTACACTAGTTAGAAACATGTATAAAATCAACAATACTAGACAGCCTAAGAAAAATTTTTCAGTATGCCAAGAAAAAGCAAATTTAAAAGCCAGATCAAAAGAAAAACCATTTTGGGCTAATTGTAAAAATAGATTAGAACCAATAATCAGCAAAATGATGCCTACGATTACTGCCACTGTTTTCAATACTTTTTTATGTTCTCGTAATTTATTTATGTTAGTCAACTCCTACTAATCAATCATTGGTTATTTTAGCGAGAAATCAACTAAAAGTAAAGATGGTCCTACTGATGCGGCTGAGTTAGTACCCGTATGCGCTTCATCGCCTCAAGTTGCTGCAGCGCTTCAGCTGCTCGCGTTAGCTTCTCTTTGTCGGCTGCCTCCACATCCATAATAACGTAAATAAACTCTCCTTTACGGTTACTGATCATATCCACAATTTCAAGCTGCAAATTCGATACTGCTTCGATGATTTTTTGCCACATTTTTGGTTGATTTTCATAAAAGAACGTAAAGCGATGTTCTCCTCTAAATGGTAATTTAGCTGCAGGAAAATTGACTGAGTCCTTCACCGTACCATATAACAAAAAAGCTTTCAGTGCTTTAGCAGCGGCAGCTCCACTATCGCTTAGCGCTTCTTCAGTGGTACCGCCGATATGGGGAAGCTGCAGGATTTTTTTCTGCCCCTGTAGTTCACTTTCTGGAAAATCGGTAATATACCCTGCCAGCTGTTCCTTTTCTATTGCCTCCAAAACAGCCAGACTGTCAACAATTTCTCCCCGACCAAAATTTAAGACATACGCGGTTGATTTCATCCGCTGAAATTCCTTCTTGGAAAGCAGATGTTCAGTGTTCTCTGACAATGGCAGCAATACTACAATAAAATCAGCTTCATCTAAAATGGTTTCTAAGGAAGCAAAACGCATAATTTCACTTTCAGGATCGTTGCGGGCATAACCTAAGACATCCATTCCTAATTCATAGCAGGCTTCTGCCACTAAAGAACCAATTGCTCCAATCCCTAAAAGTCCAACCGTTTTTCCCTGCAATTCTTGACCAATGAAATCAGCCCGTTTTTCTTCAGCTGTGGTTAGCAGGTCGCTGCTTTCTAAGCCCTCAACCATCTCAGCAGCTTGAAAAATAGGTCGAGCGGTTAGAAATAAGCTAGCTAAAACTAATTCCTTTACCGCATTAGCATTTTGGCCGGGTGTATTCATAACAATCGTCCCATTTTGAGTAGCCGCCTCAACATCAATTGTATTTACTCCCACACCAGCTCGAGCAATAGCCAACAATGAATTTGTTAGAGCATTGGCTTCAATCTCGCCACTGCGGATCATTAATGCGTCTGCCGCCTCCTTAGCTATCTCAAAATGCTTCTTGTCCAATGGTTTGAGCTGATTTTGATCAAAATCAGCCAATAATTGAATCTTATACATCTCTTTCACCTCTTTAAAAAAAGAAACTGGAAGTAGGTTCTTCCAGTTTTCTCAAATTATCGTTTCCAAAAATCATCAAAAACCGTAATTGGTAAATGACGTTTGTGTTCCGTTTTGTTCCACCAATTTTCAATGGTTTCACGAGCTTCTTCGTTGATTTCTTTGCCCTCTACATAGTCGTCAATGTCATCATAAGTTACACCTAGAGCAACTTCGTCAGCAACTAAAGGTTTGCCATCCTCCAGGTCAGCCGTTGGAACTTTCATATAAATAGCTTCGTCAGCGCCTAATTCTTTCAAAAGCATTTTACCTTGACGTTTGTTCAGGCGGAATAACGGTAAAATATCTGCACCGCCATCACCAAACTTAGTAAAGAAGCCGGTAATATTCTCAGCCGCATGATCTGTACCAATTACCGCACCGCTTTTTCCGCCAGCAATTCCATACTGAGTAATCATCCGCTGCCGTGCTTTAATGTTTCCTTTGTTAAAATCACTAACGGATATTCCTGCCTCTTCTAATGCTGCTACTTGAGCATCTACAGCAGGTTTTATATTTACTCGTAAACTTATATCTGGTTGAATAAAATCAAGAGCACGCTGTGCATCTGCTTCGTCGAACTGTTCACCATAAGGTAAGCGGACAGCGACAAACTGGTAGCTGTCGTCTCCTGTTTCCTCACGCATTTGCTCCATTGCTAATTGCGCAAGGCGGCCTGCTAATGACGAGTCTTGACCACCACTAATTCCTAAAACGAATGTTTTTAAGAAGGGATAGGTTTTTAAGTACTCTTTCAAAAAGTCAATGCTGCGCAAAATTTCAGCTTTCGGATCAATCGTTGGTTTTACACCTAATTCCTTGATGATCTCATTTTGCAGTGTCATTGTATCGCTCCTTCATTTTTGCTATAGATTTTCGAACTTCATCCATGATTCTGTTCTTATGATCCCAGCAATCTTGAGACAAGTCAACTGGATACTTCTGAGGATTTAAATCACGCTTATACTCTTCCCATAAAGAATCCAAATTGTCTTTAGCCGTTTGCTTCACTTCTTCAATTGTCGGTACTTGATAAACCCGCTTACCCTCTATAAAAATATCTTTTAAAATAGGTCGAGCAGTAAAATTGCGAACCGTCTTATTAATATACGTATAAACTGGATGGAACATAAAAATTTCTTCTGCTTCACGAGGGTCTTCATCCCACAAAGTAACATAATCACCTTCAGATTTCCCATCAGAATTACGAGTAATTCGCCAGACTTGTTTTTTCCCAGGCGTTGTTACTTT
The DNA here is from genome assembly GCF_050499065.1 of Enterococcus sp. AZ071. Lineage (NCBI taxonomy): Bacteria > Bacillati > Bacillota > Bacilli > Lactobacillales > Enterococcaceae > Enterococcus > Enterococcus sp. AZ071. Next base: position 242,346 of record NZ_JBIPAS010000001.1, on the reverse strand, counting down.
TTCAGCATTACTCGATAGCTTAATGGTATCAATCATTTTGCCTTCTCCATCTTCAATTGATACTAGCTTGAAGACTGCACCTAAGGCCGGTTGATCGTAAGCCGTTATTAATTTTGTTCCTACACCCCAAACATCAATTTTCGCATGCTGCATCTTCAAATTCTGAATCGTACTTTCGTCCAAATCATTAGACGCATAGATTTTGGCATCCGGGAAGCCCGCTTCATCCAGCTGCTGGCGAACTCTTTTAGAAATGTATGCCATGTCACCACTGTCAATTCGTACACCCATGAAATTGATTTTATCCCCCATTTCGCGAGCAACTCGAATCGCATTTGGTACGCCAGAGTTTAGCGTATCATACGTATCTACTAAGAAAACGCACTCTCTGTGGGTTTGAGCATAAGCCAAAAATGCTTCATAGTCATTTCCATAAGATTGGACTAATGAATGGGCATGCGTTCCACTGTCAGGAATACCAAAGATTTTTCCAGCCCGAACATTGCTGGTGGCATCTGCCCCACCAATATAAGCTGCTCGAGTTCCCCAAATAGCTGCGTCCATCTCTTGCGCTCGCCGTGTGCCAAATTCTAGTAAAGGATCATCACCAATTACTGATTTAATTCTAGCCGCTTTGGTAGCAATCAAGGTCTGGAAATTTACAATGTTTAATAATGCTGTTTCCACTAACTGGCAGTGGAGCAATGGTCCTTCTACTTGAATAATTGGTTCGTTGTTAAAGACCAATTCACCTTCTACTGCTGAACGGACAGTACAAGCAAATTTAAAGTCGCGCAAATAATCAATAAATTCAAGTGGGTATTCTTCTACTTCAGCTAAATAAGCAAGATCACTTTCACTAAAGGTCAGTTCTTCTAAGTATTTTACTAAACGTTCCAATCCCGCAAAGATGACATACCCGTTTTCAAAGGGCATTGTGCGGAAGTAGCACTCAAAGACAGCATGTAAATCTGCCCGCCCGGTTTCCCAATATGTTTTCATCATATTGATTTGATACAAATCTGTATGAAGCGTTAAACTGTCATCCTCATATAGCTTTTTCATAATCATGCTCCTTTTAGTAATTTCAATGGTTCTATTATATCAAAAAAAAGGAAAAGCGTACGGCTTTTCCTCTTTTATCACAAATTCTATTTCACGTTTTGTTCAATCAAAATAATATCCTTGTAGTTGTGGCGAGGACGAATCCCCATTTCCATGATCTGTTTTTTATAACCTACATTGACGGTGACATCCTTACGATCAACTTTCAGAATGCGGTGGATGATCGTATCCACCTCGTCATGTTTTATTTTTCGCTGACGATTTAATAGCAGCAAAGTGATGGTATCAAAGCGGTCCAAATAAATAATTTTTGTACGGTCATAAGCATACAATTTATATAGCTTAACGGCTTGCTGTTTAGCAAATGTCAGCTTGGATAATTCTGGGTACATAGCTTCAAGATTTACATTACTGGTAATTGGGGTTTCAATTAATTTCATCGTTCACACTCCTTTTTGCTACTCTATTGTATCACAAGAATGTAAATAAATTGATTCGCTGAATCGACCAATCGCTAAAATTTCATGAAAAAAGGCTAAATCTCTCTAATTCTTATTCAAATTTCTTCTATATTATATCGTGAAACCACAAAAGCATTAAAAAAAGCCACAGATAAAAAATTCTGTGACTTCATAGATCGTTTATTCAGCTACTTTTTTACCAGCATTTTCAGCTGCTAATTTACCTGAAGTTAATGCCCATGCATTATTTGCTCCGGAAGGTGAATCTGTTCCCATTACACCACCGACTACTTCTCCAGCAGCATAAAGTCCTTGGATTGGTTCACCTGATTTATTGATTACTTCTAGATGATCATTTGCAACAAGTCCACCCATCGTGGTTGCGAAACGTGGTTTTTGTTCAATCAAATAGTAAGGACCATCGCCTACAGGTTTTTGCAGGAATTCAGGTTGACGACCAAACTCCTCATCTTCACCTTTAGCAACATACTCGTTATAAAGGGCAACTGTCTCTGCCAAGCTGTTACCTGGCATACCTGCTTTAGCTGCTAGTTCATTTAAAGACTCAGCTCGGAAAGCTTTCGGAGTTCCCATACCATTATTGGAAATCCAGCGTTCTAGATCTTCACGGGCAATTCCACCCTCGGCAACCGCATCACTGAATTTTTCAAAATGCTCTTGATCCAACAAAATGTAAAGCATTTGAGGATTTTGCTCTAGCAATTTCTCTAATACTTCCTTGTTGCTGGCACGTTCATTGACTACACGCTTACCATCAATGTTGACTAACAAGCCATTTTCCTTCAATACAGCGATATTTCCGCCTATTGTGGATTTAGCATATCCTTTAGATACTTCGACTCCATTCGGATAAATTTTACCGTATTCCATTAAACGAGTATCTGCATCGATGCCTGGTGCAGTCGCCATTAGCAGCCCATCACCTGTAGATGATTTAGTTCCGTAGAACAATACTTTGTTCAACTCTTTGCTTAACAGGTTAGGATTATTTCCGTAGCCGCCTGTTGTTAGGATGACTGCTTCAGCAGTAATGTTATGAGTTTTCCCAGTTTCTTCAATTGCTTTAAGTCCAATAATTTTGCCGGATTCATCAGCAATTAATTCTTCAGCTTTTGTTTGTAAATAAATGGTTACATTGCTGCTGTCTAATGCCTTACGAGCACTTGCTGCAAAACCGTGTCCGCCATCTTCATAAGCAAGCTCACGATTTTTACGATACTCAGCTAGTACATGCAGACCGCCCTTCATGTCATATTCTACACCCATATATTCATGAACCCAATCAGTTGCTTGTCCAACATTTTGAGCCAACAAATTCACTAACTCAGGAACATTCTTACCACTACCATTTTTTAGGAAGTCTTCCACCATTAACTCTGCGGTATCATCAGTAACACCTGCTTCAGCCTGCAGTTTAGAACCCATCACTACTTGGTTCCCACCACTAATTGAAATAGCGCCTCCGACAAAACTCATTTTTTCTAGTAAAATTGTTTTTAATCCTAATTGATCTGCCCGTAGTGCGGCAGATATTCCAGCTGCTCCAGAACCTACAATAACTACATCGGCTGTTTCTTCAACCACTTCTTTCGACCACTGTACTGTTGGTTTTGGTCGGGCCATTAAGACTTCTGAGCTTGCTCCAGCCAATTCAACTGCCTCAGCAATACCGTCGATAACCCCTTGGCTTGAAGCTGAAGCTCCCGAGATAACATCAACATTCAAGGTTTGGCCTTCAATAATTTGTTGTGGCAAACGCTCAAATACTTGGTCAGACAATCCCTCTGATTCTTCACCTGAATCAATCGCAATGCTTTCAATCCGTTCCTTAGAGAAAGTAACTTTCATTTCAATCTCACTGTTGTGCCCTTTTGCAGCAACTGTATAAGTGCCTGGCTTGAACTCCAGCTTCATCTTTTGCAGTTCTTTCAAGCGTTCGTATTTGCGCTTTTCCTCTTCTGGATCTTTTACCATTACCATGGAATCCATGAAATCCCAAAGTGGTGTCGGAATTAGAAGATCTTTTTGTTTAGCAATATGGGCATATTCTGGCACCGCTTGATCGTCTTTGATCATTTGCACCCAGGTAGGTTCTACTAAGAAACCTTTACCAACCGCTAGCAGGTCATAGCCTAATTGCAATGCATCATCTGCATCTTTGCGTTGCAAAATTCCACCAACACCCATAACTGGAACGTCAGCCAGCTCAGGTGAACGTTGCGCAAGATATTTGGTAATCAATGGTTCTGGATCATTTGATTCAACAATTGATGGACGTGTATAAGCACCCATTGAAAAATGGAAATAGTCAGGTTTTAATGTAGCTAGTGTATTCAATAGATACATGGTATCTTCAAAACGAATCCCAGGTTCTTCAAGCTCTTCTGGAGAAAAACGGTACCCTACGATAAAGTTTTCAGCACCTTGCTCTTTGATAACACGTTGTACTTCCTTCATTACCTCCATTGAGAAAAGAGCGCGTTTTTCACGGCTTCCTCCCCATTTATCCTGGCGGCGATTCGAATGTGGAGAAAAGAATTGTTGTAGCAAGAATGTGTTTGCTCCATGGATTTCAACACCGTCAAATCCAGCTTCAATCGCTCGACGAGTTGCATCTCCGAATAGTGTAATCATTTCTTCGATCTGCTCTTCGGTCATTTCTCTTGGTACTGGCGCTCCTGGTCGCAAAGCAGCTACTGGACTCGCTGAAACAGGAACTGCGCCACCATTTAATTCAGGCCATGCCATCCGACCTGCATGATAAATCTGCATGATTGCTTGCGAACCTTTATCCTTAATTGCTGAAGCTAATTCAGACAAGCCAGCAATTTTTTTATCTGTATCTACGCCGACTGCTCCGGGGAAGCCACGGCCTTTATCCTCGACAAAGCAGCTTTCTACGATAATTGCTGCTGCCTCTCCCGAACGGAATTTGTAGTAATCAATAATGTGTTGTGTGACCTCACCATCATAAAATGCTGATTGAGTAGTCATCGGTGACATGAATAAACGATTTTTGAATGTAGCACCTGAATTTAAAGTGACTGCATCGAATAAACTTCTTGCCATTGTTGTTTTTCCTCCTAGTAAATCTATTAATTTAATTTTTCCAGTTAAGTAAAAATTTTATTCCAATAAAACGACATGGGGTTTCAGTTTGTCTGAAACATATAGTTCATTTGTGCGGCTAATAACCATTCCTTCAATCTGAGGCATTTGATTAAGCCAATTAAGTGCTTTACCTGGCGATTCATGAAATAATATCGTTGTCCAAAACTCACCATCAAGGGACTGATCTGAAACAATAGTTAAACTGGCAATATCATTGTCTACAGGATAGCCTGTTACCGAGTCAAAAATGTGGTGGTATTTCTTCTCCCCTGATTTCAGTACCCGTTCATAAATTCCAGAGGTTACAACAGATTGATCTTTACTTTTTATGACTGCAACCAGATTCCCTCGTTCCTCCATCGGATTTTGGATTCCAATCTGCCAAACTCCTTCTGGATTTTTCGTGGATTCTCCGATAGTCAAAACATTCCCACCTAAATCAATGATTCCTGATTGAACACCTTTGGTTTGAAAATAATTTTTGAGTTGATCAGCAAAGTATCCTTTCGCTAGGGCTCCTAAATCAATCTCCATCCCTTTTTGTCTCAGAAATACCGTTTGATCTGCTTCATTCAATTCGATATCTTCCAGGTGAACAAGTGCTAATTTTTCTTCAATCTCTTGTACAGTTGGTACTCGAGCGTCATTGAAGCCGATATGCCAAAGTTTTATTAACGGTCCAATAGCAATATTCAGCTTGGAATGTGAAGAAATTCCCATGTCACGGCCTTTTTTGATTAAATTGAACAAATCAGATGGAACTTTCACGGGTTTTATACCTGCTTGTGCATTAACCTTCATTAACTCTGAATCCTCTTGGTTTGCACTAAAACGTTGCTGAAAATCTTCCAACATTTTTTGTGCATGCTCTAAAAGCAATTGGGCTTCGGAATGCTCAATCGATAAGGTAATTACTGTACCCATCATTTCCAGTACACGAGTTTCCAATGGCAAAAAACAGCCTCCTTTATCGAAAGTTTGTTATTCTGTGAGCATTGTATAATAAAATAAACCCATTACTTTTAATACCACAAATTTTAAACAAATACTTCATTTAGCTATGCCGTATTTGATTCACATTCTCTGTTGATGCTTAACTTACATAGATACTACTTTTGAGAAAAATAGTCCCACTGTTTCATGACTATTGTAAGAGAGAGAAACTATAAAATCTAATACTTTATTTGGATTATATCTATAAAAAACGTTTATCAATCAAGTATCAAGGTTAGCGCTTACACTTTTTGATCTGTAAATTAACCGATAGAAGAATAAAAATAGAATGACGCCTTTTAAATACCAGCAAATTTCTTAACTAAATTTTATCATTTATCGCAACTTATTGTAGTAAGAAATTCTATTTTTAATAAAAAAAAGAGACCTTGTTTTAACAAGGTCCCTGAAATATTCTTGCTTACATCATGCCGCCCATCATTGATGGATCCATTGCTGGAGCAGCAGGTCCATTTTCGGAAGGTTTATCGGCAACAACTGCTTCAGTTGTTAATAGCAAAGCAGATACAGACGCTGCATTTTGTAATGCTGAGCGAGTTACTTTTGTTGGGTCAACGATACCTGTTTCAACCATGTTTACCCATTCGCCAGTTGCTGCATTAAAACCAACACCTTGGTCAGCATTTTTCAATTTATCGATAACCACTGATCCTTCGTATCCAGCATTTTCAGCGATTTGACGAACTGGTTCTTCTAGCGCACGAACTACAATGTTAATTCCGGTAGCAGCATCGCCCTCCGCTTCCAGTTCAGCAACTTTCTTGATTACGTTTACTAACGCTGTTCCTCCACCTGAAACGATTCCTTCTTCAACCGCTGCACGTGTAGAGTTCAAGGCATCTTCAATGCGTAGTTTCAATTCTTTTAGTTCAGTTTCAGTAGCAGCACCAACTTTAACAACTGCTACACCACCAGCTAATTTAGCCAAACGTTCTTGTAGTTTTTCACGATCAAAATCAGAAGTTGTTTCATCAATTTGACGTTTAATTAATTCTACACGTTCTTGTAATTTTTCTCTGTTGCCAGCACCTTCAACGATTGTTGTATTGTCTTTATCAACAACTACTTTGCCAGCAGATCCTAAGTTTTCCACTGTTGCATCTTTCAATTCTAAACCAAGATCTTCAGTAATAACAGTAGCACCAGTAAGAACTGCAATATCTTCCAACATTGCCTTACGACGATCGCCAAAGCCAGGAGCTTTAACCGCTACAACGTTAAATGTTCCACGGATTTTGTTCAATACTAAAGTAGGTAGAGCTTCTCCATCCACATCATCAGCAATAATCAACAATGAACGTGATTGTTGCAATACTTGTTCTAGCAGTGGCAAGATATCTTGGATATTAGAGATTTTTTTGTCAGTAATCAAGATATAAGGATTTTCCAGAGCAGCTTCCATTTTATCGTTGTCAGTTACCATGTATTGAGACAAGTAACCACGGTCAAATTGCATACCTTCAACAACATCTAATTCTGTATCGATTCCTTTAGATTCTTCAATGGTGATAACACCGTCGTTGCCAACTCTTTCCATTGCTTCAGCGATTAACTTTCCTACTTCTTCGCTGCCAGAAGAAACAGCAGCTACTTGAGCAATCGCATCTTTAGAATCAACCTCTTTAGAAATGCTGTGTAATTCTTCAACTGCCGTTTTTGTTGCTAATTCAATTCCGCGGCGAATGCCCATTGGATTTGCACCAGCGGTAACATTCTTCAAGCCTTCGCGGACAATTGCTTGCGTCAATACAGTCGCAGTCGTTGTACCGTCACCAGCAATATCATTTGTTTTAGAAGCAACTTCAGATACAAGTTTTGCTCCCATGTTTTCAAAATGATCTTCTAATTCAATATCTTTAGCAATAGTAACACCATCATTAGTAATTAGTGGTGAACCATATGATTTTTCTAATACAACGTTACGACCCTTTGGTCCTAAAGTTACTTTTACTGTATCAGCTAATTTATCAACCCCACGTAGCATAGCTGCGCGTGCATCTTCTGAAAATTTAATTTCTTTTGTCATTATTTCTCCACCTCATTTTTTTATTCTACAATGGCCATAATATCTTTGGCAGAAAGAATTAAGTATTCTGTTCCGTCATATTTTACTTCTGTACCAGAATATTTTTCAAACATTACTGTGTCGCCAACCGCTACGGGTATTGGACTTTTTTCACCGTTATCTAACACGTTGCCTTCGCCTACTGCAACAACTTTTGCTGTTTGTGGCTTTTCTTTGGCAGCAGAGGCTAAAACAATGCCGCCTACTGTTTTTTCTTCTTCTTGAGCGACTTCAAGAATGACGCGATCACCTAATGGTTTTAACACGATAAATCCCTCCAAAATAGTAATGATGTTAAAGTTATTAGCACTCGCAACTTTAGAGTGCTAACTTACAGTTATTATCATACCCATTTTTACTTTCTTTTGCAAGTCATACCGTCTCTTTTTTTTAAATTTTCTAAACCAGACTTTTTCTTCATCTGTGCTATAATTGCTAACAAATCTACTAATTAGAAAGGACTGGCTATGACAACTAAAAAATATCTTTTTCTGACTATTTTCACTTACGGACTTGTCTTGTTTTCACCACTCGTTTTTGCACCATTAATTGGTTCAGATGTACAACAATTAATTCAAATTACTACCTATTCCTATATTGTCGGTGCTGTTTTACTACTATTTTATTGGAGGAAAAGCCAAACATTAAGTATTGAAAAAAATAGTAGAAGCTGGAAAACCGCAATTATTTTTGGTTTGTCAGGTATCTTCTTATCTATGCTTTTACAGATGGTTTTACTGCAGATTGAAACCCGACTAACAAATCAATCGGTGGCTTCTCAAAATACTCAAAACATTGTTCAGTTAATCAAAGAAAATTCAGTATTTATTATTGCTACTACAATTGCTGGCCCTATTATGGAAGAACTAGTCTTTCGCAGGGCAATTTTTGGCAGTTTGAATCAACGTTACGGTTTTCTTGTTCCGGCAATAATCAGTTCCCTTCTATTTGCCTTTGCTCATCAGGATGGCCATTACTTATTATATGGTGGATTAGGTCTTTTCTTTTGCTGGTTATTCCAACATACAGGAAAAATTTGGACCTCCATGCTTACTCATGTAGGCATGAACTTAATTGTCATTTTAGCTCAGTTAGCTATACAGTAAACTAGCTGAAAGCCTAACTTTTGCCTTTTTGCACGTTTCCTCCTACACTAAAATTAGTTTAGTTAGGAGGAATTTTTTATGAAATTAGCAATTATTGGTGCCACTGGTCATGCCGGATCTTTGATTCTAAATGAAGCTTTAGAACGACAGATTGACGTAACGGCAATTGTTCGTCATCCTGAGAAGTTAGTGGTGGATGTTCCTTACTTAAAGAAAGCTTTGTATGACTTAACACAAGATGATTTATCTAAGTTCGACGTGGTCATTGATGCTTTTCGTCCTCCCATGGGAAAAGAGGAGCTGCATCAAAGTTCTTTACAACACCTGATCGATATCTTATCAGGAACAGCTACTCGTTTATTAGTTGTTGGTGGTGCTTCTTCTCTTTATTTAGATGACGAAAGAACCAAACGGATGATTGATGTTTCCGATCCAAATGCTCCATATTACCCAACAGCTTATAATATGTATCAAGCCTATTTAGAATTACCAAAGGCCAAAGATTTGCAGTGGAGTTACTTAAGCCCGGCTGCTAATTTTGTTCCCGACGGTTCTCGAACAGGAAACTACCAGTTAAGTGATAATCGTTTGAAAAAAAACGCCGAGGGGCAAAGTGACATTAGTATGGCGGACTATGCGATTGCCATGGTGGATGAAGCCTTGAAGAATCAACATGGGAATCAACATTTTAGCGTTGTCAGTCTTTAACATAGGAAAACGACCGAGCAGTCAAATGGCTCGGTCGTTTCGTTTACTTAATTACCAAATTCTGCAACTGTGCTCTAATCTCCGCTTCAGGCGCTCCCGCTGTTAGCAACGCACTAGCGGTATACGCACCTTCTACAAAGGCTGCGTCAAAAAGCTCAATTTTTTTGTCAGTCATTTCTATCGCCATTTCTAGATTCATTTTAGCACTCCCTAAATCATAAAAGGCAAATAACTCTGCGGCCTCATTTTCTTCAATAGCTCGGGTAATTTTTTCCATTGATGTTCCTATTGAACCATCCTCTAAACCACCAGCAGTCGTGATTGATACTCCTTTAGCTACTTCACTTAGTAAACGTTTGAGACCCTCGGGCATTTCAACTGTATGGGACACTAACAAAATACCTTTAGTCATCAAATACACCTGCCTCTAAAAATGATTCAAAAAGATAGGCTGAGGACATCGCTCCAGGGTCAATATGACCAATTGAACGCTCTCCTACATATGAAGCTCGGCCTTTAGCAGCTTTTAACTCTCTGGTTTTCTCAGCTAACTCCTGCAGCTTCGCTTCCGTCAAATGATCTTCTTTTAGCAAGTCAACGGCAGGAAACCACAAATCCAACATCGTTTTTTCACCTACTGTTGAATTACCGCGTTTTGCGATTCCTTCTGCTGCAGCGGTTAACAATGTGACTGGATCAGCCGAAGTTTTACTGGCCTTCATCATTTCCATCATAGCTGTTCCATATAACGGCCCTGAAGCACCTCCAACTTTACTAATGAGAGCCATTGCGGCAGCTTTAAAAATAGCTGGCAAATCACCTTCTAGGTTTGCGGCCATTACTGCATCCATTCCACGCCCCATATTATTTCCATGATCGCCATCACCAATTGGCGTATCTAATTCACTCAAATAGTCTTTCTTCGCTTGAATTTTTCCATTGAACAATTGTAAAGCAGTCCTCAGGTTATCCGGCGTAAACATCTTCATCCTCCTACTTTCCTTTCAATTGAATTCCAGCTATTACCAAGATATCGTATGGACAGGTTCGTTTAGCAAGCGTAGACGTTCATCATCCAATTTAATCATCGTTACTGAAGCCCCAGACATATCCAAAGAAGTCATATAATTACCTACCTTAGAGAAATCTACTTTAATTCCATCAGCTGCCAATAACGCTTTGACATCATTGAAGTAAATGAACAATTCCATTAGAGGTGTTGCCCCCATACCATTGACGAACAGTCCATAACTCTCACCAGATTGCCAATTAAATTCTGCTTTCAACTTGCCCACTACTTCTTCCGCCATTTTGCTAGAGGTTTTAATTTTTTCCCGACGATATCCAGGCTCACCGTGGATTCCCACACCATATTCCATCTCATCGTCGGCTAAAACAAAGCCAGGCTTACCAACCTCTGGCACAGTCGCTCCAGATAAAGCGATTCCAATAGTTTTAATGTCGGAAACTAACTCTTTGCCATATTCAGCCAAGTCGTTGAGCTCCTTACCTTGCCTTGCTAAAGCTCCCAAAATTTTGTGAACCAAAACAGTTCCAGCTACCCCTCGTCGCCCTTGTGTGTAGGTGCTATTTTCTACAGCAATATCATCATCTACTAATACAGATGCGACTTCAATCTCCTCCATGTCAGCCATTTCTTTTGCCATATCAAAATTCATGACATCTCCAGAATAATTCTTTACAATCAGTAATGTTCCCTTGCCTTTATTTGTACCCTTTATCGCCTCAAAAATTTGGTCTGGTGTTGGCGAAGTAAAGACCTGCCCGCAAACTGCTGCACTCAGCATACCATCTCCTACAAATCCAGCATGAGAAGGTTCATGCCCACTTCCACCTCCACTAACTAGAGCAACTTGATCAAAATCATCTGTACGCGCTATCACTAATGTTTCTGGAATTTGCTTTACATAGTCCGGGTATGCACTTACTAGTCCAGCAACCATTTCCTCGACAACGTTCTTTGGCTGGTTAATAATTTTCTTCAATCTGATTCCTCCTCTTTTTATCTTGCTTCTTTTATTTTATCACTTAGCTGTATAAACGAGAAATTGATAGAATTCATTGAACAAAAGTTCATTCCTAAAAAAGTTGTTATCGCCAAAAAAAGCCAGAGAAAATGAGTAAGTATCATTTTCTCTGGCTTTTAGATTAAATTGCGAACAACTCAGTTGAACACTCAGGATCGGTATCATAAATATTGAATTGATAGTTGACTCCTAAATCGTAACGAGTCAGCGTCTCTTCCATTGTCATATGTGCCAATTCTTTCATGTTGTTTTCCTTACTTAAATGTCCTAGATATATTCGTTTGGTATTATCGCCAATAATATCAGTCATTACTAAAGCTCCGTCTTCATTGGATAAGTGTCCGCGATCTCCTAGAATGCGTTGTTTCAGGCTCCAAGGATAAGGCCCCATACGCAACATTTCTAGATCATGGTTGCTCTCTACCAAATAGGCATCAGCGTTGCGAATCGTTCCTCTCACATGATCACTAGCATATCCCGTATCCGTTAACATGACGAAAGAACGACCGTCTTTATAAAAACGATAAAATTGGGGAGCTGCAGCATCATGGGAAACGCCAAAACTTTCGATATCCATGTCACCAAAGGTTAAGACTTTACCCATTTCAAAAATTTGTCGTTGCTCCAGAGCAACATTTCCGATTAAAGGTGCCATCGCATCCCACGTTTTCTCATTTGCATATACAGGCACTTTATATTTTCTTGCTAGAACCCCTACACCATGGATATGATCACGATGCTCATGGGTTACTAGGATAGCATCTAAATCTTCTGGCTTACGATTCACTTCCGCTAGTAATGAGGTTATTTTCTTCCCGCTTAATCCAGCATCTACTAAAACTTTCTTTTCAGCACTTTCTAGATATAAGGAATTCCCAGTGCTGCCGCTGGCTAAAACACTGATTTGAAAGGCGTGATTCATTTCCAACATAAGTGATTGTCCTCTCTTTGTAAAAACTTCTCTTAGTATACAACCCTTTTTATGGATTTTCCACCTTTGATACCGAATTATTAGAAATAACCTGATTACTGATTGCATTAACTTTTTCTATTTGAACAACTTTGTCGGCATTTTCAATTCGTACGAACCAAACAGGTACATATACGTTTTTTTCTCGTACCTCCAGTGTTCGAAAATAGCCCAAATAGATTTCTTGAATAGTTGAACCTGGCGGAATGTTATTATTGATATACAACGTGTTCAAGATTTCTTTTTCCGAGTATAAGCTCATTTTTTCTCGTAAAGGTTCAATATCCTTTAGCAAAGTTTGAGTATATCCCGTTATGTGTGACGTTTCATCACTCGAGGCTTCAACACTTAAGGTTACCCGCGAAGTTTCATCAATAAAAGGAATATCTTCATAGGATTGAGCCCCCACTATTTTAGAGCCTTCATCATCTTTTTTCGAGATGCTGGAAACGTACATATATTGATCCCCAGCTAAAATAAACTGAGGGTCTCGCATTACTTCGTTGAAGCTCTTCTTTGTCTCTTTTAAGTCAAATTTAATATTTTCCAAAGGCGTACTTGTTAAAACTTTATCAGATACATATGAAGAACTACGAACAGAAGCGTTAACTTCCTCATCTAAAAGTCCAAATAAATCATCTTGTTCGGCACTTAAATAGTACCCTTCAAAATGCTGATCGGAAATAGTTCCTTTGTAATGAATGTCGTCATTTTGCAGACGCTGCGAGATATCTTCTCGTTGATCAGAGTTCGTCACTAAGCTTTGTTCGTGGCGGCCGCTCCAATAAATACTGAACAAGAAAATATTAATTCCAAAAAAGGCAATAAAGAAAATCCATTCGATTTTGCGAAAATCCACTTAGTTCGCCTCCGTTTCTACTAAGTTTCCGTTCACCAGTGTATACCACTTATTATCGTATTTTATATACCATTCTGGAGTTAAGGCTACTACTCGACCGACACTATCCACATCTTGCCAGTTATAGCCAATAATATAGCTTTGCACTAAATTAAGATCGTATCCACCGTAGGATAAAGTTTCCGCTATTGTGGTTGAACTTGGTAATTCAACCTCTTCTTCTGCAGGTATGGGTACCTGAACAGTGTCCATACTGGTTTGGATTTTGACCTGATTGGATTGGTTGTTGGGTTCAATATTGACGCTCATTTTCCCTTTAGAGGTCTGACTGAAAATGGGATAGCCTTCCACAAAGATCCGATAGTTTACCTGATTGTTTTGTCGGTCAAAATACCGTAGATTTCCAACCGCAGTACCCAAGCGACTAACATAACTGAAAGTCTGAGTATATAGGCTTTGATCCTTTAACTCCTCAGGTAACTCTCCTGAAAAACTTACTAATCGATCAACTTCATTCATGGTTAACTCTTCATGTCCACTAACGAAAGAACGCGATTTATCTTCCTCCTCTTCTCCTTTAGCCTGTTCTGGATCTTGGAAAAAGGCGTTCCGGAATAATGAATAGGATTGTGTCGTCAAAATATAACTGTACTTTTTCAGGTGGACATTTCCTTCAGTTTGCAATAAACGTGGCACCAATTGATTCTCTGGCGTCATTGCTAAAAAGCGTTCTTCGTTTTCTCGATAAATTGCTTCGATTTTATCAAAATCAGTTGAAATAGAGGCTTCGTAAACAATGTGTTTTTGATAATTTAAAAACCGAATTTTTTGTCGATCGAAGTCTAACTGAATTTTGCCGAAAAGAATACTTTCTTCGTCATCAAGCCCATTTAAATTTAAGGGAATATCGAAAACTTTAACATATTCAGCTAATGAAAAAGGCCCCTCATAATTTAGTTCAACACCATTCGCCAATTGGTAATAATTTGCAATTTCCTCTTCCGTATTGGCAACAATTTCTAGTTGCCCATAGTTACTCTCAGTCAACCGAGCTTGAAGCGTAGCCAATAGGTTCTCACTATTTGTTTGGAAATGTTTTCCATCTAAATCCCAAATACCTCTTAAAGGTAAAAACGCATCGGTTGCTTTGGTATAGTTTTGTTCATTATTAACTACCTGCGTATTGGAATTAACATCAGGAGTTCGACCAGCTGGGCTCACCCAAATAGAATAGGTGAAAAATAAGCTTAGTAAAATCAGGCAAATCAGAAGTCCGCGCATAACTTTTTCAGAAAATCTCATTCCCACCAATCCTCCTCGTACGGTTCATAAGGTAAGGAGAAGGAGAAGGTTGAACCTTTGCCCTCAATACTATCGACCCAAATGGTTCCTTTATGGGCTTTAATTACTTCTTTAGATATAGCCAATCCTAGTCCCGTTCCACCTTGTTTCCGGGCCCGCGCCTTGTCCACACGGTAAAATCGTTCAAAGACTTTTTCCAAATCTTTTTTCGGAATTCCTAAGCCTTCATCTGTAACACTTAGTACCACATTATTATGGGTCTCCAGCAGGTGGACCGTAATCTTTCCGCCATCTGGTGAATATTTGATAGCATTGTTCATGATATTGTCAATCACTTGCATAATTTTATCAGTATCAACCTCTACCCATAAATCACGCTCTGTAAAATCTCGAACAATCGTATATTTTTTGTTCTGATTATTAACCATCATATCAAAGCGATCTAACACATAATCTGCTAGTTCATTGAAATTAACAAACTCTAAATCCAGCTGCTGATTACCCGAATCCATTCTGGACAAATTTAACAGGTCATTAATCATTCGTATCATGCGATCCGTTTCACCTAAAGTTACCTGAATAAATTCTGGAGCAACCTCTTTGTCTTCCCAGGCACCTTCATCAAGCGCCTCTAAGTAACTGCGTACGCTTGTTAATGGTGTACGTAGTTCATGTGACACGTTAGAAACGAATTGTCGACGTTCTTCAGCAGTTTTTTCTTGTTCAGTTACATCGTGCAATACAACAACTAACCCACTGATAAATCCGGACTCACGACGAATCATAGCGAAGTCCGCTCTCAAAATCATCCGATCTTCTTCTTGATCCGATTTCGAGCGGTCCAATAGTAATTCTTCCTGCGCTTCCAACAACTTACGCAAGGTATATTCTTCCTCTAAGTCTAAAAGGGTCAAAATTGACTCACCAATTGCATCTTCATTTTTGACATCTAGCAGTGACAAAGCCATCTCATTAATAGTAATGACCTTCCCACGACGATCCGTTGCAATTACACCATCTGTCATGTGGGTCAAAACGCTGTCCAAGCGATTCCGTTCAGCCTCCATTGTATCTTGAGCGTCCTCGATCCGGTCAGACAACTTATTGAAGGTTTCCGCAAGCTGACTCAGTTCGTCATGCCCATGGACCTCAACTTTATCAGAGTAATCTCCTTGAGCAATCTTTATAGCCTGCTGCCGCATTTCCTCAATCGGCTTGGTGATGGAACGAGCAACTAGCAAAGCAACAACCATTGAAATAACGCCCGCGATTAAGGAGGCGGTGAAAAAAATGATTGCTGTATCGCTGATTTCGGTATACTTCTGTTCAATGTTACTTTTAACATAAAGAGCCCCCAGCACGGCTGAATCGCCTGTCGGGGACTGAATTGGTTGAACATTAATATATACCCGTTTATTATTATCATCGAGTGCAACAAATTGCTTCATAGTTAAGTCGTCAATATCACTGTATTCGTTCTTTTTCCCTACGATAGAATCTTTGCGGCCTACGTCGTTAGTCGCCAGTACAATTCCCTTATCATCAACAATCCACATCTCCTGAATATCAGAAGCATTATTGTTTTCCAATAAACGTTGTAGAGCATTGTTATCCGAACCTTGAGACATTGTAGTCCCTAATGAGTTCGCCAAATAAGAGACCCGCTGATTCATATCTTTCGTAAAGTTATTGACTGTTTCTTTTTCTAATCCACGAATAAAGTATGCCCCAATAATTTCAATCGAAATCAATAGAATCAAGATAAATGAAAAAGCAATCTTGAAATTTACTGATTGAAAAAAACGGACTTTATTTTTCATTTAGTTCATTACTCCTGTTCAGGGTTGCGCAGGTAATAACCTACACCTCTTCTAGTCACTAAATAGTTTGGATGACTAGGGTTATCTTCAATCTTTTCTCTTAAGCGACGAACAGTCACATCCACTGTACGCACATCACCAAAATAGTCATAGCCCCAAACCGTTTGCAATAAATGTTCACGAGTCATTACTTGACCAATATGTTTAGCTAAATAATGCAGCAATTCAAATTCGCGGTGGGTCAATTCAATCGTTCCTCCGCGTTTGGTTACCATATAGGCATCCGGATGAATGGTTAGATCACCAATAGTTAAATCACCTTGTGTTGTATCGTCTTCTTCTTTAGGTGCTTGGCCGCCTCGGCGCAGATTGGCCTTCACTCGTGCAACTAGCTCACGATTAGAGAAAGGTTTCGTAACATAATCATCTGCACCTAACTCCAGCCCTAAAACCTTATCAATTTCAGAGTCTTTTGCGGTTACCATAATAATTGGCATATCATGAGTTTTACGAACCTCACGAGCCACTTCTAAACCATCTTTTTTTGGCAACATTAAATCAAGCAAAATCAAATCCGGCTGGACTTCTTCAACCTTCTCAATTGCTTCTTCGCCATCATAAGCGGTAAACACCTCATATCCTTCTTTCGTTAGGTTAAATTTAACGATATCAGAAATCGGCTTTTCATCATCTACAACTAAAATTTTCTTCACTAAGAGTCACCTCAAACTTTTTCATCTAAATTATATGCTTCTCCATTATACCTTATTTCGAAGAGTGTTTCACCCTCTCAAGGTTCTCAGGCTTTTTCTTGTCAAACTTTTACGAAACCATGAAAAGCTGCAAAGCTCATTGTGACCTAAGAGTCTATCTTCTACTAAGAAATTAAAAGGAGACAAAACAACCATACCATACTTCTAAAACAAAAAAAGAGAATGCGTACTCCATCTTCTAAACGTCCAAAGACGCCGACAGAATACCATTCTCGTGGGTTTGGCACCCAATGGGCCGTGAGGGGCTCGAACCCGCGACCCGCTGATTAAGAGTCAGCTGCTCTACCAACTGAGCTAACGGCCCAAATAAGCTACTTCAATATGTTAGCATTGGTGATTTAAAATTGCAAGAAGAAAGAAGAAAAAAATTATGAAATATTCATGTGATAATTCAACCTAGTTTTGATAACCATATTGTATAATCTTGCTGATTTTGTTAAAATAAATTTAGAAGGGAGCAAAGCCTAGATGGAAGCAAATGAAGAATTAAAACAATGGTCCGCAGCACTAAAAGAAGTTCGTTTACCTCGTTGGGAAGAACTCCCCGAGTTAGAGCTGTACATGGATCAAGTAATTACCTTAATCGACCGTTACTTATCACCTATCATTGAACCAGAAAAGCACCATCTACTTTCCAGTGCTATGGTGAATAACTATGTAAAACATAAATTGGTACCGCCACCACTTAAAAAGCGCTACAACAAAAATCATTTGGCTTATTTGATTGCCATTACCTTGATCAAACAGGTCCTAACGATTACAGATATTAAAGAACTAATCGTCATGCAATTAGCCATTGATGAACCAAAACAAGCCTATAATAATTTCTGTCAAATACAAGAAGAATCTCTGAGATATGTTGCCGGCTTAGTTTTAGCTGAAGAAAATGACCCGACGCTCGTCAGACAATCAGATTATCGATACTTAGCGGTAGAAAATGCCGCTGCCTCATTTGCAAGTAAGTTGCTGGTAGAAAAAATTATTGAATTGGAGAAAACGGATGACTAAAGAAAAAATTGCAATTTTAGTAGACTCTGGAACAGATACGCCTCAAGAAGTGGTAGACAACTCACCGATTTTTATGGTTCCATTGCGTATTATCTTTAAGGATAAGGAATTACTAGACCGTTTGGAAGTTAGCTCAGATAATATTTTCCCTCTTCTAAAAGAAGAATTACCAAAAACTTCGTTACCAAATGGTGAAATGATCATAAAAGTTTTTGATGAAATCAAGGATCAAGGCTTTACACATGTAGTCATCATTACTATTTCCAGCGGATTAAGCGGAACCTTCAATGCGTTGCGATTGTTGTCTGAAGATTACACAGGACTAACTTTTCATGGGATTGATACCAAAAACATTGGAATTGCTGCCGGCTTCTCCGTCATTCTAGCCGCTGAATTAGTTAAACAAGGAAAATCGTTTAATGAAGTTATCGCAGGTGTTGAAGCCTGTTTACCTAAGACTAAAGTTTTTTTTAATGTGGATACATTGGAATATTTACAGCGTGGTGGACGAATTGGATTAGTTGCCTCTTTGTTAGGAAGTGCCTTGAAATTAAAGCCGATAATTTCCTGTAATGAGGAAGGTATCTACTATACAGTGGCAAAAATTCGCGGCCTCAATAAAAGCTTTGATAAAACAATCCAAATTGTTGGAGATTTGCTCAATGGTCACAATCGGTTTAATTTGGCGGTAGCTCATGCTGATGCGATGGAAAATGCGATTAAGATGAAAAAACGTCTAAAAGAAACCTTTCCAAAGGTGGAAAACATTTATTTTGGACCGATTTCGCCGGCCTTGTCTGTACACACAGGACCTAACACTTTAGGTGTTGCAGTTCAGATTTTGGATTAAAATTAACGATTAAAAGGAAACACAAGTCTTTAAAAGATTTGTGTTTCCTTTTCTTATGTCGACTAACTCTCATTCTGTTTAAGGGTCATTTTACTTTTCCAAATTCCCGTCCTCTCCTCCATTTCATCTACATTTTAAAAAATTAAATTGTAAGGTCTACTGCACTAAGCACTTCTCTTTCACAGCGAATAATTGAAAAAAAGCTAGGCAACAAAAAATTTCGAAAAAAGGACAAAATATTACTTTACAAAAAGATTTCTTGTGTTACAATAATATTGCAGAAAGATTACAAGGAGTGATTGAGATGAAAAAAGTTGTTTTGTTCAGTTTGTTGGTATTAACCTTCCCAATTGCAGCGTTCGCTGAAACTACCGAGTCCGTCCCTAATGCAACGATATCTACCCAAGAACAGACTATTGAAAGTGTTCCTGCAGCGGAAGAAGTGATTGATTCTGGTTCAACAATTGACAGTAATACAGCTGATTCAGATGAACAGGATAAAGCAACCTATTCTTCTACCACTGACCTTGAGAAAAAAGAGAACGTTGAAACAAAAGAATCCCCTATTCAATCATCAGAAACGAAAGAGTCTGATGAACCAGTCAAGGAAGAAACGAAGGATTCTGAAACAGGTAAAGAAGAGGAGAACAAAGAGTATACTCCCGCAATTATCCGAGATCAATTGAAAGATACAGCCTATGGAGTTAGCCAAGTTGAATTAGACAGCTATACAGATCAACAGTTAACGACTGCATGGAAAATTTTTGAACGTTATAATTATGATATTACTGGTATGGATTTTGGCAGCTATGTAAGAGTATTACGTAAAGTTTACAAAGATAATGTGATTTCTGCAGCAGACGCTGAAAAAGCTTTGGCTTTTAATCCTAGTCAGTATAAGACCACAGATGAACTCATTCAAAATATTGATCCATTGTACAATTATATTCAGGCTCTTTATCCTAAAGGAAATGGTTTTATTGAGCTTAGTCATCTTTCCAAAGAAGAACTGATCCATATCCTCAATCATCTTGCCCCAGTTCAAGATAAAATTGCCGCTATAAACGGCAATCTATTCTCTGGAGTAGTTAACTGGATTCAATCTTCTTCGCTAGGCAACGCACCTATTGACAATGGGCCTAGAAAAAATGACCAACCAACTAATGTAGCAACCAATGTTAATCAGAACAAAGAAACACCTACAAAAGCTGAACAGATAGTAGATCAGCAAGCTACTGCACAAAAACAGTACCCAAAAACTGGGGAACAAAAAACAATTATCTTAACAATTGCGGGAATTGTACTAGTTGCTGCTGCCGCTTTTATCGGCTTAAGAAAAAAACAGGTCCACTAATCAACTACTGCTAAGTAACCATTTAGACTACACCTGTTTTTTCTAAAATAATACTATTTAGAGATTCCTTTTATATCAACGACTTTCTAAGTCAAAAAACACGAATCAGCTGCCCGCTGATTCGTGTTTCTTCTATTATAATAGTTCTTGGTATTTATTCATGTAGATATGCTTGATCACTGTGACAAGCAACAAATAGCAAACAATCGTTACCATTAACCATAGCCAGTAGTTGGCTGGTAAAGCACTAAGACCGAAACTGCGTCCCAAGCTAGTAGCCGGCAGGATCGAGCCCACAGCAATCCCAAAACCTGTTACAGTAGTTAAAATAAAGGATGCTCTGCTTTGCAAAAATGGTACTTTTGGGGTCCGTAAAGCATGCAAAACTAAGGTTTGAGTCCATAGTGATTCAACAAACCAACCAGCATTGAATAAAGCTATGAAAGCGACCTGCTGCTCCGGAGACAAGCTATGATAGCTGCCGCCAACCACTGCTGGACAAATAAAGAAGTACAACAGCAGATAGGTAGTAATGTCAAAAACAGAACTCGTTGGTCCTAGCCAAACCATAAATTTTCCAATGCTTGAAGCTTCCCAACGTTTTGGTTCATCCAAATATTCTTTGTCCATCCGATCCCAAGGAATCGACATACAAGAAACATCATAAATTAAGTTAAGAATCAGCAATTGCAATGGCAGCATTGGTAAAAATGGCAGGAAAGTACTAGCGACCAATACTGAAAACATGTTCCCAAAATTTGAGCTGGCAGTTGCTTTGATATACTTCATAATATTCCCAAAGGTTTCTCGACCTGCTACAATCCCACGTTCTAATACCATTAAATCTTTTTCTAATAAAATGACGTCAGCAGATTCTTTGGCAATATCCACTGCTGTATCAACGGAAATACCGACATCCGAAGCTTTCATCGCAGGTGCATCGTTTATCCCATCCCCTAAGAATCCAACTGTGTGCCCATTTTCTCTCAAAAGACGGGTAATTCGTGCTTTCTGCTGTGGATTTAGCTTAACAAAGATATTGTATTCTTCAATTACTCTCGCTAGATTTTCGTCTGAAAGCTTGGCAAGTTCTTCCCCGCTGATTAATACTTCAGCGGAAAGACCTACTTGTTTGCAGACTGATTCGGTCACTAACGCGTTATCTCCGGTAAGTACTTTAACACCTACTCCATGTTTCTTCAACGCTTCCAGTGCTTGTTTAGTCGTTTCCTTTGGTGGATCTAAAAAGGCTAGATAACCAATCAAGACCATCTCTTGTTCATCCTTAACTGAAAATTCGCCAACTACGCTAGGATTTGTCTTTTGTGCAACCCCTAATACGCGCAATCCATCTTCGTTCAGTTCTTTTACTTTTGCCAAAATCTCCTCGCGAATCTTTCCAGTTAATGGAATAACTTCTTTATGGAAATCCACATAGCTGGAAATCGCCAGCATTTCTTCGATAGCACCCTTGGTAATCATCTGTGTCTTCCCTAAATTATCTTCTACCACGACGCTCATACGGCGACGTTCGAAATCGAAAGGAATTTCATCCACTTTTTGATACTGAATTTTGTCAGTTTCAAGCGTTTCTTTTGACGCATCAATAATGGCAATGTCCAATAGATTTTTTAAGCCAGTTTGATAATAGCTGTTTAAATAGGCATGTCGCAATACGCGATCATTTTCTTTACCATCACAATCAAGATGGTATTCCAAAATAATTTTATCTTGAGTTAGTGTTCCCGTTTTATCCGTACACAAAACATCAATTGCACCAAAATTTTGAATAGCATTTAAATTCTTAATAATCGTTCCTTTTTTGGCCATTGCTGAAGCACCCTTAACCAAGTTTGTTGTCACAATCATTGGCAGCATTTCGGGAGTCAATCCCACAGCAACCGAAAGTCCGAACAAACAGGCTTCCATCCAATCACCTTTAGTTAATCCATTGATTATGATGACAGTTGGAGCCATTAAGGACATAAATTTAATCAGCAGGAAGGAGGTTTTTTGAATCCCTAATTCAAAACTGGTTTTAACTGGTTTGGCTGCCAAGTCTCGGGCAACGTGTCCGAATAATGTGCGATTCCCTGTAGAAATAACTACACCCTCTGCGGTACCACTAATCACATTGCTTCCCATAAAAACCAAATTCTCATAGCTGGTCTCTGTATCATGATGATTAGTTGTTCGGCCAGCCGTTTTCTCCACGGGGTAGCTTTCACCAGTCAGCGCAGATTGAGAAATAAATAAATCCTTCGCATGGATTAAACGGATATCTGCCGGGATCATATCCCCTGCAGAAAGCTTCACCACATCTCCACAAACAATGTCTTCCATTGGAATTTCAACAAAGTGATTATTTCTTTTCACAGTCGCTGTAACGGTGACTAATGATTTTAATTTTTCAGCTGCTTGATTGGATCTTACTGATTGGATCAACGTCATACTGCCGCTAATAATTACCATGATAGCAATAACACTGACACCAAATAAGTCTTTCTCTCCAGGCGCAGCTAATACATATTCGGTTATAAATGATACAATTCCTAAAGCAATTAAAACGAGTGTAAATGGTGTAATATAGGCTTTAAACACTTCGAATATAAGGGGAGTTTTTTTTCCGTAGGTAATCTTATTGTTTCCGTATTCTTCTCTTAAAAGGCCAGCCTGTCCTTCTGTCAGACCTCTCCTGGGCGTTTTAAATAATTCCATAATTGTTTCAGCTGTACTTTTCGCCATTTGTTCATAGTTCACAAACGACATATTTTTAATGTTCTTTTCCATTATACGTACCTTCTTTCCGATCATCACATACCAAATTGCTAGTCCGGCTAAGAAATAGCCCACAATTTCTAGGATGAGTTCCATCATGTTTCACCTCCGAAGAGATTTTGAAAAGAAGGTCAACAAACGAGCTATCTGAAAACAAATAGACAATAGTCTTTTGCCTTCAGCGGGCGTTTTTCTTTCCAAAACCTCTGTTGTTCCGAACTACTGTCGTCCATGTGTTTTCATCTCCTTTGTTTGGGTCACTACTAGGTTCTTCTTAAATATCTTTAACTCTACTTCATGATCAACGTAGGTTTCTGCAAAGCTTTCATAGGCTAGCTTTTCATAAAAATACCAAGCTTGTTTACGTCCTGTCAGAAAGACTAATTCAAAGCCTAAATTTTGCGCAACATTTTCCGCATATGCAATTAGTTTTTTTCCTAAGCCCATTCCTTGGCAGTTTTGAGACACAGCTACCTGTTTGATCTGCGCAATTTGACTATTTATAGGATGAAGAAGCAAGGTTGCCACAACTTCATGGTCTACACGCACAACTAAATGCCAATCATTTCTCTCTTCTGTTGGAGCAAAAGTGATAGGGGGCTTGCCCGCACTTTCCATCAATAAATTATTTCTTAGCTTAATTCCTTTCCAATAATCTGAACTGTTCCAACGCGTTAATGTGAACACTGTTTTACCATGATTGTTCCTCCTCAATAAATTATTCCTTGATGCGCAAAAAGACCTTTCGCCAAAAACTCAGCGAAAGGCCTGAAATAAGCACATCAAAAAGAAGCTCATTGCGATCTAGTCGTTGAGTTTTGGCACTATACAACGTAAAAAGCAGAGCTTTTAGCTACCTTAAGAAGAGCCTTGTAATCGACAATTCCTGTTCTACCCATTGGCGTCTCTCGACATTTTTGGGCAGTAGCCTGTGTTTGTATAGGAGCCTCACCTAACAAATCAAGTTATTCGTATTTCCGAGGTAAGAATACCACCTGATTAATTCCTTTGTCAACACTAAAAAAATAAAAAAACAGACAAGTTAAAAATAACGATTGTTTTTTATTGTCTTTCACTTTTTCATTTTTTTAGAAAAAACCATCTGTAAAGCAGCCTTAAAAAACTAAAAGAAATCGACAGAAAACCTTCAAAAACTACTACAACTTCAGTTGATCCCCCTGCTTTTTTAAGCGCGATCTTCTAATCATGAAGAATCGTTACTCTCTGCTGATCATATCTCACTAACATAAAATAACGATTAGAATACTCTAATTTCGATTATCTGGACTTAAGTGAGTAGCAGAAAACAGAGCACGAACAATTAAAGGTGTAATAATTCCTGCACCAATCATTTCAGTTATTCCATTGGTGAAAATCAAAGTTCCAAGGACTTTGAATAAACCGGATGGATTTACCCCATAGGCATCAGCTACACCAGTAGTGTATAATAATCCCATAAGCGATAAGACTAAAACTGTATTAGTTAATGAGCCAAAGACGGCAGCAATTACCGTAGCCATTGTTAGCTTGTGATACCTTTTGTACAACCAAGTGAATAGCAGACCAGCTACTAATCCCACTAAAATTCGCGGCAATACCGAAACAATTGGATTAGTAAACACCAATGTATCTAAAGGATTGGTTGGAGAGGTAAATGCTCGGATGACCGTAAAGATTCCCCAAACCATTCCAATAAACATCCCATCCTTGGTCCCTAAAACTACAGCAGCGATAATGACAGTAATATGGATAATGGTTAAATCAGTAATACCTAAAGGAATAAAACCTAAAAAAGGAACCATCGCCTGCAAAATAATTAACGCGGTTAGGATCGCTCGGATCGTTAAGCGATATGTTTTATTTTTTGTATTCATTATTTGCAACTCCTATACATTCATTTTGATGACACACATGTCATTGGGATGATTATACATAAAAATGACACTTGTGTCATTAATTTATTTCTGAGGTGACTTATGAAAAACATTTCAAATGAGGAACGTAAGCGGCAAAAGCGAGAAGCTATCTTGGAAAGTGCTCGCAGAGTATTCGCTAAAAAGGGCTTGATTGATGTTACTATGAAGGATATCATTGATGCTTGTGGAATCAGCCGTGGTGGAATTTATTTGTATTTTGATTCCGTAGATGAAATTTTTATCGAGACCGTAAAACGTCGCAACAGCCGTAAATTTGATTCAATCCGTTCAGCTATCAAAGAAAATCAAGCTTTTGATGAACTACTAGATACTTATTTTAACAGCCATAAGGAGCGTCTGTTAAATACAATCAACGATAGTATGCTGCGGGCTATGTATGAGTATTACTTTACTCATAAATCGGAAGAAGACCAAGAGTTTCAACAGGCTCAAATGGCTGCTACTAAACAAACCATTTCCGAGATCCTAGAGCTCGGGATTAAGCAGCGGGTCTTAGCTGCACAATCTTTGGATACCCTAGCTGAAAATTTTATGTTCGTCATTGAAGGGTTAAGTGTACTCGCACTGATTGGCGATATCACTGAAGCCCAAATTGATGGTCAATTTTCATTGATGAAGTCTTTACTGCCCGGAATCTAACCACCTTCTCTTTCTTTTAGAAAGAGGGGGTTATTTTTGCTTTTCACCTTTACTTTGCCGGTACCAATCAGCTACACTTAACTTGTGATTATTTGAACATTCGATGGTCTTTTGATGAAAATAAGGAGGTGGGGAAAATGAAGAAGTCTATTGATACCTTTACTTGAGTGTGAGTGAACATTCACTTAGAAGTTTCTAAGAAGCATTGTTTCCCACTTAGTCTTTGTATCATGCAAAGAAATTTTCACACAAGGAGAAATGAACGATGATTTATTTGGACAACTCCGCTACTACACTGAAAAAACCAGATGCTGTCATCGAGGCAGTAACCGATGCACTCATGCAACTTGGCAACTCTGGTCGAGGGGTTCATGAGGACTCCTTAAAATCCTCTGAGGTACTCTTTCATGCGCGTCAAGTTTTGTGTCAGCTTTTTAATGGGGAACTAACCAAACAGTTGGTTTTTACTTCCGGAGCAACGGAAAGCTTAAACTTAGCAATCGATGGGTTGCACACCGGTAAGGATCATGTGATTACTACTGCGTTGGAGCATAACTCAGTTTTGCGTCCCCTCTATCGTTTGCAGTCTGAAAAAGGCTTAGAGCTGACAGTTATTCCTGCCGACAAACAGGGAAAACTAGACTATACTGATTTTGAAAAAGCCGTTCAATGCAACACTAAATCCATTATTGTGACTCACGCATCAAATGTAACTGGAAATGTAATGGATTTAGCCAAAGTTCGCGACGTTTGTCAAAATTACGGACTTTATTTTGTAGTGGATGCTTCTCAATCCGCTGGTATTCTGCCGATTGATGTTCAAAAAATGGGAATTGATCTTTTGTGCTTCACAGGTCACAAAGGGCTTTACGGTCCTCAAGGAACTGGCGGCTTATATGTTCGTCCAGGTATTTCTTTGCGTCCTTTAAAGGTTGGAGGCAGCGGGATTGATACCTTCAATCCACAGCACCCAGCACTCTTTCCAACTGCACTGGAAGCGGGAACCTTAAACAGTCATGGAATTGCTGGCTTAGCAGCCGGTGTTGATTATCTCTTAGCGGAGACCCTTGAAAAATTAAATCAAAAAATAAGTGCGTTGACACGCCTCTTTTATCAAGAAGCGGCAAAACTTGATGAGGTCATTTTGTATGGTGATTTCTCTGATAAACAGCGTTGCCCAATTGTTGCATTGAACATTGGACAAAGAGATTCAGCTGAAATCAGCGATTTACTTGCCTACGAATATAGCATTGCAACTCGTTCTGGCGGCCACTGTGCCCCACTGATGCATGAAGCCCTTGGAACAAAGGAACAAGGTATCGTGCGCTTCAGTTTTTCCTCCTTTACAACTGAGACTGAGATTAGGGAAGCCTTGGATGCTTTACAAAAAATTAGTCAAAAGGAGTAATAAGAGATGGAAAGTAAAAAATTGTATGTTGGTGTTGGTTTAGGATTCGGTTTAGTAGCGGTATTACTAACATATTTTGGTAATCCTGCAAATATGGCCATTTGTGTTGCCTGCTTTATTCGCGATATTGCTGGATCAACCAAGCTTCATATGGCTCCTCCAGTTCAATATTTACGACCTGAAATTATTGGTATTATTTTTGGGGCTATGCTGATGGCGATTCCTAGAAAAGAATTTGCTGCCAGAAGCGGTTCTTCTACAGCTACGCGTTTTTTATTAGGCTTTATGATGATGATCGGAGCTTTGATGTTCCTAGGCTGTCCTTTACGGATGATTTTACGTATGGGTGGCGGTGATCTGAACGCTTATGTTGGATTAATTGGTTTTGTAGGCGGCGTCCTTACTGGGAGTCTTTTCTTAAAAAAAGGCTACACTTTAGGCAAAGCTAAAGAAACGAAAACATCCAGCGGGTTCATGATTCCTGGCTTCTTCCTAGTTTTATTTGTTCTATTTTTACTAGTACCGACTTTGTTCATAGTCAGTGCAGAAGGGCCTGGAAGCTTTCATGCACCCGTAATTATTTCTCTAATTGGCGGCTTGGTTTTCGGAGGCCTGGCTCAGCTTTCCGCGATTTGTTT
Organism: Enterococcus sp. AZ071; assembly: GCF_050499065.1. Lineage (NCBI taxonomy): Bacteria > Bacillati > Bacillota > Bacilli > Lactobacillales > Enterococcaceae > Enterococcus > Enterococcus sp. AZ071. Next base: position 214,411 of record NZ_JBIPAS010000001.1, on the reverse strand, counting down.
CTCTGGCAGTATTCGTGATATCTTTTTGATGAAGAATTTTAATCGAATTACTGGTGTGCTTACACTATTCGTTGTCGTTTTGATTTATAATTTAGCTACTGGGAGTTTCCATTTGAGCTTTGCAGACCAGCCGATTGCCCACACGGAACATTTGTGGAATATTCTAGGATTGTATGTTGTCGGTTTTGCTGGCGTTCTTTTAAGCGGCTGTCCTCTCCGTCAGCTTATTTTAACTGGTCAAGGCTCTTCTGATGCCGGCATTACAGTCATCGGGATGCTGGTCGGAGCTGCTTTTGCTCATAACTTCGGCTTGGCTTCATCAGGGGAAGGAACAACTAGCTTTGGTCGAATTTCTGTCATTTTATGTATTGTTTTACTATTTATTATTGCTTTTACCAACCGCGAAAAAAGAGCGAGAGCTTCTCGTTAAAACTTAGGAGTACTCAATGAAGAAATGGTTGATTGTCACTTTCGAAACAGAACATGCAGCTCTGTATTTTTCAACATTATGCAAAGAAGCTACTATTGCTGGACGGTTGATGCCGATTCCACGAAAGCTATCAGCCGGCTGCGGTATCTCCTGGCGTTCTGAAACAGCTTGGGAGGAACAAATTCGAACTCTGATTCAGGAGAACTCAGCTGAATTGGATTGTCAGCTTGTTCATGTAGAGCTGTAGGATTGTATAAAAATAAACGTCACGAAAAAATGGTGCGCACCCCGTCAATAGGACAGTGAAATAGTATAAAATTTTTGTGGACTACTCATCAAAAATAGATGAGTAGTTTTTTTGAATATACCTTGGTGATTTATGCAGCTTTGTAGTAATTGTTGTGAAATTCCATCGGCGTCATTACTTGTAATTTTCGTTGGTAACGTCCAGTATTGTAGTACTTCATGTAGTCAGTAATCATTGTGACGAGTTCTTCGCGACTGGTAAACTTTCGTCCATAATAGTTTTCTCGCTTAAGCATTCCCCAGAAACCTTCCATAGGTCCATTATCAGTACATTTCCCTACACGAGACATACTCTGAATCATATCGGCTTTTACGATGCGGCGGAAGAAGTTCACATGGGTATATTGAAGCCCTTGATCACTGTGGAAAATTGGATGAGCCTCTGGCTCCAATTCGACTGCTTGATCAAACGTATCAAAGACCAAGTCTAAATCATTGGTATCACTCAGTACATACGTGACAATGCGGTGATCGTAAAGATCTAGAATCGCACTCAAATAGAGTTTTTTGACTATTGGTCCAATAAAATACTTGAATTCTGAAACATCTGTCACCCATTTCTGATTCGGCGCCTCTGCATGAAACTGGCCACGCAAAACGTTCTTTGCTTTGTAGTACGGAGCATAAGCACACCTTGTAATGCAATTTGCTGGATGTTTTATCCTCGATTGGATTTGTTCATGACGACAGATGCGTAAGACTCGTTTATCGTTAACATTTATCTTATAGGCCCGCTTCAATTCATCTTTGATTCGACGATACCCCATATCTGGATGCTTCTCATGAATTGTTCGAATGTCTTTTGTGATTTGACGATTGATTTGTTCACGTACACTCTCTGGATGTTTCAACCAGCGATAATAGGCAGAGCGTGTTATCCGCAAGAGTTCGCACAAGGGTTTTATCGGGTAGTCCATTTCTTCGTGCAAGAATTTGATTGCTTGGTAAGCAGCCACGTTTCGAAATTGCCCTAACGATTCCTCCTTTCCAATTCCCTCACTTTTTTTAACAGGTCATTTTCCATTCTCAATTGTCTAATCTCACTCTTCAATTTGGCTAGCTCAATTGCTTGTTCTTCTTCTGGTGTTCGGCCGACTTGTTTCGCTTTGCGTCGGCCTCGCCGATCTTGAAGCCCGTCATAGCCTCGCTGCTCATACTTCTTCACCCAGTTATAGACGTTCTGATAGGACACTCGATACTTGATTGCCATCGCTCCATAATCCTTATTATTGGCTAGACACTCTAATACAATCTTCAGACGTTCCTCTTGACTGGTTTCACGGGTTTGACTCATTCTACTTCCACCACTTTCTGATTTGAAGTCTTTATGAGTAGTATAAACCTTGATCCAGTCCTGTAGTTGCCTCTTGCTTCTTAATCCATACTTTTTGGCGATATAAACTTGGCTGCCTCCACCAGTAAAGTAATCTTGAACGGCTGTCAGCTTCAAATCCTTCGAATAATTGTTATTCTTTCTTGAAGCAATCAAACCTGTGGCTCCTTCATTTTCATACAAATTACACCATCGTTTGATTGTTTCTGTGGAAACTTGTGCTTCCTTGGTAGCTCCCTTCAAACTGATCTCATGTCTAAGATAACTCTCGACAATCTTTAGACGTTCTTCTGGACTCAGCTTCATCCTTCTTTTTCCCATAACAAATACCCCTATCTAGGATTTAATTATTTCCTTGTCCTAGATAGGGGTAGCATATCAAAATCGTGACGTTTATTTGTTTTAGCAGCAGCCTTTACGGCAAGCCAGCTGTCGAGAAATTTCCAATCCGGTTTTCGTTTGCGCTAAACCAGCTAACCCGGTGCAACGTAATTCTGGTGGAATCATACGACCAACTTTATCAAAGCTATCAATGGTCTCATCTAATGGAATGACCACATCGAACCCAGCGATTGCCATGTTAGCAGCCCCTAAGGCGTTCATGCCGCACATCATATTTTTTCCTAAACAAGGAACCTCAACTCGTACATCAACCGGATCACAAACCATACCAAAAATATTTTGCAATGCCATCGAAGCAGCATTGGCCGCTGTTCTGGCAGAACCACCCATTAACTGTACTAGGGCAGCTGCGGTCATTCCCGATCCTGCACCGCACTCAGCCTGACAACCGGCAACCTCCGCGGCAAAAGTGGCATACTCCGCGATGAAGACACCAATAATTCCTGCTGCCAGCATTGCTTTTATGATTTCATCGTTTGATTTGTTGTATTCTTTAGCAACAGCAAAAACTGTTCCTGGTAACGCGCCGCAAGACCCGGCAGTAGGCGCAGCAACAAAGACGTTCATCGAACTTTTTACTTCCATCATGGCAGTAATGAAAGCGACAATGTCCGCAGTCAACGTTCCGCCAATCATTTGCGCTTGATGTTCTCCAACTTTATAGGATTGATAGCCTAGTATCCGATCTGCATATTCTGTCCCTTTTAGCCCTACTTCGATCCCTTTACCCATGATAGCAACAATATCCGACATCTTGTCATATACTTGCTGCTCAGAAATGTTTCCCCGAACACTCTCGTACATTGTGGCCAACTGCCATAGCTCCAACTGATCCCTTTCAGCAATTTGCAGCATTTCTTCTGCTGTTTTAAAAGGAACGTTTTTTTCCTTTTGTGACATTACTGGTAAAACCGGGTCAAAAGCAATTACTTCGTCTATCTGGAAAAATTGTTTAAAACCAGCTAGAACTTCTTCAGTAATCGGCTGATGAGACTTAATATTTAAAAAGACCTTCTCGTCCGCTACCCGCTGTTCAATTTGGCAAAAGCCTGGTACTTTTGCCTCGGCATAGGCTGTGACATCTGAAATTGCTGAGGTAGGTGATTTTCCATAGATCAGCGTTTCATAAAAGCCGCCAGAGATTGTCACTGGTTCGCCTTGAATTTCAGTAAAAGCAATCATACCGCCGCCAACAGATAATGCGGTGGCCGTTACTTCTTCCATCTGATCGCTGCGAATAATCATTCGGTAAGTATTGGGATGCTCCGCTTCGTAAGGGATAATTCGAAAATTGATGGTCATCCCACCCGCTTCAGCTAACTCAATGGATCGCAGCAGGTCTTCATGGGTCGGTTCCATTCCCAAAAGACCGCCGACTAAACCAACATCAGAGCATTGAGTAATGTAACTGGCCGCCAGAGAACCTTTCGGATCAAAGTCAGCTTGGAAATAAGTAACGTTTCCTTTGACCATTTGACACAACGCTTTACCAATTCGGACAGATGCGGCTGTATGGGAACTAGACGGACCTACCATCACTGGACCAAGAACATCATTGAAAATACTTGCATATTCTGCCATTAGAATTCCTCCTTGAGCACTTATTCCCAGACGGTTCCAACACCCTTTTCAGAAGCTTTATCGTAAATAGCTTTAGCAGTTACTAAATCCTGTGTGCCGATGCCGACAGTTTCAAATACAATAATTTCTTCATCGTTCTCACGGCCAACCAAATTTCCTAAAATTACTTCTCCAATGTCACCAGTGAAATCTTCTTTAGTAATTGTTCCTTCTTCTAAGGGAATCAGAATATCGCCAGATTCAGATAGTACCGCCTCTTCTGAATCAAAATAAATTTTGTCTGCGCGAGTTAAAATAACCGGGTCCATCTCCTGCATGTCGTGTTGATAAGCTCCCACACAACTGACTGTCGCTCCCTTTTTCACTTTATTTCCATCAAAAACAGGTTTCTTAGAAGGAGTAACGGTGATAATCACATCTGCATCCTCGATCGCTTCATCAGAGCTTTTAGCTGCTAAAATTTGTGTCCCGTAGCTGCCTAGCTGTTGGTTCATTTGCTGTACGAAGTCAGCTGTTCGCTCAGGATTCATATCAAAGACCTTCACTTCATCTAAGTCTCGAGCACAAATCATTGCTTCTAATTGACAGGCTGCTTGTCCTCCAGTACCAATCAAGGCGCCTTTTTTTGCATCTTTTTTTGCCAGCACATCAAACGCTGTACCCGAAGCAGCACCCGTTCGCATTTGCGTAACAAAGGTTCCATCTAAAACGGAGGTAACAAAGCCAGTCTCTCCATCAATTAATAAGACTTGTGCCGGAGCTGAAGGCAACCCTTTATCAATGTTGTTAGGGAAAATATTAACCACTTTTATTCCCGCTGCTTTCATAGTTGGTACGTAAGCTGGCATGAACAGGAAGGTTCCTGATTGATCCTCGCTAACAATTTGGGTACGTAAAGGTACTTCACTTTTTCCAGCTGAAAATAACGAAAAGGCTTCTTTTACCGCTTCGATTGCCTCCTTCATTGTAAAAATCTGTTGAATATCTTTTTTTGACAATAACAGCATTTTATCCACTCTCCTTTAGTTGTAAACGACTCCATTGATCAAAGTATAAGCCTTTTATTTAAAGCTTGTAAATAGTATGCACAAAGTTTCACTCATTTCCCAGATTTTTTTCTCTTTCAAATAAAATCTTTTAACCATCCATCTTTAATCTTTTTTTCATAAATCTATTGACTTTGTCTGAAATCTTTTATATGCTTTTATCAACAAAAAATTCTGACAATTGATAGGTGAATACCATGACATATACAACCAACAGCTTCAACAACTTATTATTATAACAGGGACTCTTTAAGCAATTAAAAGAGAGTCCCTATTCGCATTGCATCGAGAAGAAAAATGGTTCTTCTTAGATGGGATGCTTTTTTTATACCTATTTTTTGTTAAGAGGAGCGGATGAAAATGAGAAAGATTCAATTTTTTGATACCACCCTGCGTGATGGTGAACAAACCCCTGGCGTTAATTTTAATACAAAAGAAAAAATTCAGATTGCTATGCAGTTGGAGAAATGGGGCATTGATGTCATCGAAGCCGGTTTTCCAATCGCCTCTCAAGGAGATTTTGAAGCAGTTAAGGGAATCGCTGAAAATGCTAAACGCATGACCGTGGTTGGCTTGGCTCGCTGCCAAAAAAAGGATATTGATCGGGCTTATGAAGCGCTAAAGGATGCGGTAGACCCACAAATTCATACCTTCCTAGCAACCAGTAATGTCCACATGGAATACAAATTGAAAATGACCAAAGTTGAGGTCCTTGCATCCATTAAGGAACATGTCAGTTATGCTCGGACACTTTTTGAAAAGGTACAATTCTCACCTGAGGATGCTTCCCGAACAGAGAGGAACTTTTTGCTGGAAGCTGTGCAAACAGCAATTGACGCTGGGGCTACGATCATTAATGTACCCGACACCGTCGGCTATTCTAATCCAACCGAATATGGCGGTATTTTTAAATACTTGATTGATAACATTAAAAGCGATCAGGAAATCACCTTTTCTTCTCATTGTCATGATGACCTGGGCATGGCAACGGCAAATGCTTTGGCCGCCATTGAAAATGGGGCAAACCGTGTAGAAGGTGCGATAAACGGAATTGGCGAGCGTGCGGGGAACACTGCTTTAGAAGAGGTTGCTCTGGCCTTGCATATTCGTAAAGATTTCTATGGCTGCGAATCAAATATTGTGTTGAATGAAACGAAACGTACCAGCGATCTCGTCTCAAGACTATCTGGTATCCCAGTTCCTAGAAACAAGGCGATCATCGGTGACAATGCCTATGCTCATGAATCGGGTATTCATCAGGATGGCGTGCTGAAAAATCCCGAAACGTATGAAATTATTACACCAACTTTGGTGGGTGTCAGCCAAAACTCTCTACCACTAGGCAAATTGTCTGGGCGACATGCTTTTGTAACTAAAGTAGAAGAATTGGGCTACCAGTTGAATGAAGAGGAAACAAAAACAGCCTTCAAGCGTTTCAAAGACCTGGCAGATAAGAAGAAGCAAATCACTGATCAGGATTTGATCGCTCTCTTGACAGACCAGTCACGAGAAGAAAGTGAACGCTGCAAGTTGGCGAATGTACAGGTACAATACAGCTCAAGCGGATATCAAGGCGCTATTGTTTCTATTATAAATGAAGCTGGAGAAACAAAAGTGGCTTCTACCATCGGCTCAGGAAGTATTCAGGCGATTTATAATTCAATTGATGAGCTGTTCCAACAAGAACCGGAATTATCCGAATATGAAATCCAAGCAATTACTGGTGGTGAGGATGCTCAGGCTGAGGTTCGCGTGACTTTACATGATTCCGCAACCAAGCAAGATTTCCGTGGTATCGGAATTGATTTTGATGTACTGCAGGCTTCGGCTAAAGCGTATATCCAAGCAAGTAACCAAATGAAAGAACAGGAGTAAGGAAATGACGAAAAAAATTGTTGCTTTAGCCGGTGACGGCATTGGACCAGAAATTATGAACAGCGGCTTACAGGTTTTAGCGGCTGCTGAGACTTTAACAGGAGAAACCTTCGAAATTGTAGAACAACCTTTCGGCGGGGCTGCAATTGACTTAACTGGTCAACCATTACCTGAAACTACCTTGAAGTCTTGTGAAGAAGCTGATGCAATTTTATTAGGTGCAATTGGCGGACCTAAGTGGGAAAAAGGACCGGAAACACCAGAAAAGGGCTTGCTGGCTTTACGCAAAGCATTAAATCTTTTTGCCAATATCCGTCCAGTCACTGTGTCGGAGGCTTTGCTTCACCTGTCCCCTTTAAAACCAGAAATTATTAATGGCACTGATTTGGTGATCGTTCGGGAGTTAACTAGTGGTATCTATTTTGGAGAACCCAGAGAACTAGGTATAGAGGAAGCCTATGACACCAACCGATATCAAAAATTTGAAATCGAACGGATTTTGCGTAAAGGCTTTGAAATTGCACAAACACGTGGTAAGAAAGTGACGTCGGTGGATAAAGCCAACGTACTGGCTACTAGTAAGTTATGGCGTTCAGTGGCTGAAGAAGTGGCGAAAGAATACCCAGATTGTACATTGGAGCATCAATACGTCGACTCAGCAGCAATGAAGCTGATTCAAGCACCAAGCAGTTTTGATGTTATTGTTACTGAAAACTTATTCGGCGACATTTTAAGTGATGAAGCTTCAGTATTACCTGGTTCACTAGGTGTACTGCCAAGTGCCAGTCATAGTTCTGAGGGACCATCACTTTACGAACCAATTCACGGTTCAGCACCAGATATCGCAGGTAAAGGGATTGCCAATCCAATCTCAATGATTTTATCTGTAGCCTTGATGCTGCGGCAATCATTTAATGAAGAAAAAGCGGCACAAGCAATTGAAACAGCGTGCGATACTGTCTTGAAGAAAGGCATTCTTACTGGTGACTTAGGGGGAACTGCTTCAACAGAAAAATTCACTCAAGCCGTACTGACAGAAATGAAGGGAGCATAACCAATGGCACAAACACTTTTTGATAAACTATGGAACCGTCATGTGGTGCAAGGAGAAGAAGGCGCACCACAGCTGCTTTACATTGATCTACATTTGATTCACGAGGTAACTTCTCCTCAAGCCTTTGCAGGTATTCGCGAAGCTGGCCGGAAATTGCGGCGCCCTGAACGTACCTTTGCAACGATGGATCACAATACCCCAACAGTTGATATTTTCAATTTCACCGATCTAGTAGCGAAAAAGCAAATTGATACTTTGCGAGAAAACTGTGAGGAATTTGGCGTTACTCTTTGCGATAACGGCAGCGACCGGCAAGGCATTGTCCATATGGTTGGTCCAGAAACAGGATTGACTCAGCCAGGCAAAACGATTGTCTGTGGAGATTCTCACACTGCGACTCACGGAGCTTTTGGTGCTCTAGCTTTTGGAATTGGAACTAGTGAAGTGGAACATGTTTTTGCTACCCAATGTTTGTGGCAAAATAAACCCAAGAATATGGGAGTTAAGGTGACTGGCGAACTGCCGAAGGGTGTTTATGCTAAAGATATTATTTTGGCTTTGATTGCGAAATATGGTACAGATTTCGGTGTTGGTTATGCGGCTGAATTCTGTGGTGATACGATTCGTTCCCTTTCAATGGAAGAACGGATGACCATCTGTAACATGTCCATTGAAGGCGGCGCAAAAATCGGCTTGATCGCTCCAGATGAAAAAACTTTTGCTTATGTTGAAGGCCGCGAATATGCACCGAAAAACATGGAAGCAGCCATTAACGACTGGAAAGAATTGTATACCGACGAAGATGCTAAGTATGACACTATTCTAACTTTGGATGCCAATGAATTAGTACCCTTTGTTACTTGGGGAACCAATCCGGAAATGGGTGTGCCAGTGGATGGCACCTTCCCAGAGCCTGAAACAGAAGAATACAAAAAGGCCTATGAATACATGGATTTGAAGCCAGGTCAAAAACCAACCGATATTAACATTGGCTATGTCTTCATTGGTTCTTGTACCAATGGACGTCTTTCCGATCTGCAGGAAGCTGCACGTATGATTGAGGGTAAAAAGGTGAATGAAAATGTAACTGCGATCGTGGTACCCGGCTCACGTCCGGTGCGCAAGGCAGCAGAAAAAATCGGGTTGGACAAGATCTTTAAAGAGGCCGGCTTTGAGTGGCGGGAGCCAGGTTGCTCTATGTGCCTAGGAATGAACCCTGACCGGGTACCACCAGGCGTACATTGCGCATCAACGTCGAACCGTAATTTCAAAGGACGCCAAGGAAAAGACGCGCGGACTCACCTATGCAGTCCAGCAATGGCGGCATTGGCTGCTCTAAACGGAACCTTTGTTGACATTCGCAAGGAGGCAATCTAATGGAAAAATTTACGGTTTATACTGGAACCACGGTTCCCTTTATGCAGGATAATATTGATACCGATCAAATTATTCCCAAAAACTTTTTGAAACAGGTCGATAAAAAAGGCTTCGGCAAGCACTTGTTTGATGAATGGCGCTACTTGGAAGATCGGTCACCGAATCCAGATTTCATTTTAAATGCACCCGAACGTCAAGCAGCGACCATCTTAGTTTCTGGCGAAAACTTCGGTTCAGGGTCCTCTCGTGAACACGCCGCTTGGGCTTTGCAGGATTATGGTTTTCATGCAGTCATTGCCGGCAGCTACAGTGATATTTTTTACATGAATGCACTGAAAAATGGGTTATTGCCGATCCGGATGCCCGCAGATGTTCGTAAAGAACTAAGTGAACTGCCAGCAGATGCTGAAGTAACGATTGATTTACCGAATCAAACAATTGTTACACCAAACGCTCGCTATGAATTTCCAATTGATGCGACTTGGAAAGACAAACTGGTTAAGGGCTTGGATGATATCGCTATTACTTTGGAACACGAATCAGATATTACGGCTTACGAAGAAAAAATGCCTACCTATTAATTTATTCATTACAGCAACAGGACCCATCGTATTGATGCGTCCTGTTTTTTGTATGCAATGCAATCGATTCAATAATTAAGATAGCTACGATCACGATGATTTTAAGAACAGCTCGATTGAGCAGACTCATTTGAAGGAAAAATTCTTTTTCTGCATATAGCCCGTTTTCCCTGCATATTGTACCTTTGCAACTTTGTAATAATAGGACCCGTCGATTACTTCCACAGTACTATTCTTTTTCACTTGGAAATACAGAGAAGCCTTGTCGCAGGACGAATCTGAATAGAAACCAGTGTGCTGCTTTTTCGTTTTTACAAAAATACCGCTATTTTTTACTTCGGCAGTAGGATCACTAACAATCGGTTCACCCTTTTTATCATAGCTTATTTCCATACCAGCAAAATCAGCGTCTTTGAATTCATTGCTGAATTTTTCTGACAATGCTGCTTTCATTTCAGCTTTGGCTTTAGCGTCTGGTTCAAAGTTTGTTGCCCCATTTGCCGGAATGCTAACAGCCGTAGTTCCACAAATTACCAACACTAAACATCCCGCTAAAAAGCTCCGACTATACCCACTTTTTTTGCTCTCAACAATAAATGAAAGCCGCTGCTTCATTTCACGCTTGCTGCTGGATAGTAACGTTGACAGCATACTTTGTTTCGATTGTCTTCTAACTGTTCTGAGGATTATATTGGCATATTTATACCGTTCAGCCTGACTCAAATTTTTAGTTACTTGTTCATCACAAGAAATTTCACACCACTTCGTCATCTGTCGCGCCAAAACATAGATGAACGGATTAAACCAATGAAGTGCTACGGCAAAAAGCATGAATCCTCTCAACAGCCAATCCTTTCTCAAGAAATGAACCTGTTCATGCTGAATAATCATCGCCAATTCATCTAGCGAATAGGTTTCATTAGGTAACAAGATCGTTGGCTGATCCAATTGAACAAGCATTGGGCTGGCAATACATTTGCAGCGAGCAATTTTTAAATCCGTTGGAATAATTAACTCTGAAAATAATTGCTCATCCGATTCTATCCAACGTGTGAGTGTCCGGGTGAACTTCACATGCTGTACTGCATAATAAATCAAGATTGTCACCGCAACCATCAGCCAGATCATAAATACTAGCTCAACTACGGAAAACCACCTACTGCTTTCCAACACCGTATTTTGCTGCACCGCTGTCGCAATAGTCTCTTGGAAAGAAACAACTTTTGAAGGGGTGACAGTCTTTCCGCCCCAAAAAGGGTGCAGCTTCACCCGAAACGGAATCGCAAATCCTAAGAGCAGCACCACCGAAAGATAATAAAAAAATCTAGGGGAGTACCTTTGCTGAAAAAAATGCACCAAAACCAAAAACATTGCCATCATAAGACTCATCCCAACTGAACAACTAACCAGTGTTACCATAAAATTATTCATCCTGTTTACCCCGTTCGTTTAACCACTCCTGCAATTCATCCAACTCTTTTTCTGCCAAGTTTTCCCCTTGGTACATGGCGTTTACCAAATTCAGAAGTGAACCTTGATAATGAGACTTCACAAAATTTTGCGCCTCATACTGCAAGTAATCCTCCTCTGCAACCAAGGGAGTAAAAAAACGCTGTTTTCCATTCTTATCAGATTGTAAAAAACCACGTTCCTCCAAGCGGGACAATAGCTTATGAACCGTCTGCAGCTTCCAAACCTTTTGTGTGTCCAGCTCCAACTTTTCTACAATTGTGTTGCCAACAATCGGTATCTCTGAATGCCAAATTACCTTCATTACTTCAAATTCTGTATCTGGCAGCTTTTTAATGTTTTCCAAAGAAGTTCACCTCTTTCCATTATCGACAAATGTCTAAAATAATTGTATAAGTATTTAAAGTGAAAGTCAAAGTTTTTCTCGTAAAAAAATCCCTTTGATTATCTATTCTGCCATAAACACTTCAGCATTTTCTTCGCACCACATACTTACAGTTTCGTAAACTGGCATCAACCCTATACCGGATTTCGTCAATTGAAATTCTACCCGCGGTGGAATTTCTGGATATTCGATTCGCTGAATTAATCGATTCTTTTCCAGATCTTTTAATTGAGCGGATAACATTTTGTGACTAATCTCTGGCAAAAGTCTTTTCAATTCTCCGTATCGTAGTGTGTGCTTTTGACCCAAATGATAAATAATTTGTATTTTCCACTTACCGCCAATAACAGATAAGATTTTTTCCAGTTTTTCAAAACCATAATCCTCTACGATACAGTACTTATTGTTTGTTGTCCCCATCTGCTTACCTCCTGGTGAGTATCTTACTTATTTGTGCGTAATTGTTCTCAGTTTTTATCTATTATATACTGAAAAAAACGTTAAAGGAGTAAAAAAGTTATGTTGGAAGTTTTTTGTTTTATTGCAGCGATTGGCTTCTTCGCTAATGCGTTGCTGCATCTATTGTTAATCGCTGGATTTCCATTAGGTGAATATGTGCTGGGCGGCAAGTATGTGATACTCCCTTATTTTATGAGAGTATTCAGTGTGCTATTTTTGATTGTTTGGAGCAGTGTTGGCATCTGCTATCTGAATTATGGAGGATTTCTAGACTTACCAAGCTGGAGAGCTTAGATAGAATAGTTATACTCGCAGCAACTGTCTTTCTACTGTTTGCGATTTTTTCAAATGCCTTTTTAAGCGAAAGTAAACAGGAGCGACTAGTCATGACTCCTTTTTGTCTGATAACCTTCATTCTCAGCAGCAGCATCCTATTTTTACTTTAAAAAGCAAAAAATGGAACCCTCCAAAGAAAGTTCCATTTTGTAAATATGTCTATAGCTTTTCAGCATTTGATTCAATGACTTCTTTGTACCAGTCAAAGGAATCTTTTTTATACCGTTCCATTGTTCCATGGCCCTCATTGTCGCGATCGACATAAATCATTCCGTAGCGTTTTTTCATTTCGCCAGTGGTAAATGAAACTAAATCAATGATGCCCCAAGGTGTATAGCCTAACAGCTCAACCCCATCATAATCAACAGCCTTCTTCAAAGCTTCGATATGCTTAGTTAAATAATCAATCCGATCTTGATCATGAATCGATTGATCTTCCTCTAATTGATCAATTGCACCAAAACCGTTTTCGACAATAAATAATGGTAATTGATAACGATCATACAGACGGTTCATCGTATATCGCAGCCCTTCAGGATCGATCGCCCAGCCCCAGTCGCTGCTCTCAATATAAGGGTTCGCAACACTATTCGACAGCCCACCGTTGACTACGTTGCCTAAGTTGTCATTGTTCACATCAGCCTTCACAACCGTTGACATGTAATAACTAAAGCCGATGTAATCTACAGTTCCTTCTTTTAATACCGCTAAATCTTCGTCACGAATATCAATTTGATATCCTTCACGTTCGAATTCTTTTAAAGCATACGTTGGATAGTAGCCACGAACATGTACATCCGCAAAGAAGAAACGCTGATGCATTGCTTCCTCCGCCGCCATAATGTCAGCTGGATTACATGAATAAGGATAAATTGGTACATGAGAAATCATACAGCCGATTTCAAACGCAGGATTAATCTTCTTGCCAGCAATCACCGCTTTTGCACTAGCAACCAATTCGTTGTGGGCAACTTGGTACATGACTTCTTTTTTATTTTCACCTTCTTCAACCAATACACCAGAGTTGGTCCATAAGAAAATTGGATTGTTGGTATCCATTTGGTTATTGATCTCATTGAAAGTCATCCAGTACTTTACTTTATCCTTGTAACGGTCAAAACAGGTAATCGCAAATTTTTCAAAGAAGTCAATCACTTTACGGTTGCGGAAACCGCCGTATTCTCTTGCCAAATGTAACGGCATTTCAAAGTGAGAAAGCGTAATCACTGGTTCAATGTTATGAGCTAATAACTCATCAAATAAATCATCATAAAACTTCAAACCAGCTTCATTTGGCGTTTCTTCATCACCCTTGGGGAAAATACGCGTCCATGCAATTGAGGTACGCAGACATTTCAGTCCCATTTCTGCAAAAAGCTTTACGTCCTCTTTGTAGCGATGGTAGAAATCAATCGCTTCATGGTTCGGATAAAATTTGTCCGCTTCAATCGTTTCAGTAATTTCTCGTGGTACACCGTGAGCACCTGCAGTCATGACATCAATCACACTAGGTCCTTTACCTTCAGCATCCCAACCGCCTTCGAATTGGTGAGCAGCTAAGGCGCCGCCCCATAAAAAGTTGTCGTTCATTTTGTTGTCCTCCTAATTAATTTTTAAAACTGCATCATCTGGGCAAACCGCACCCAGTTTTTCTTCTTCAACTGAATCATAGGTTAAGGTGTTGGTTACGATGATCGGTGTGATTGTTGAGTATCCAGCTTTTTCAATTGCTGCTAAATCAATCTCCATCAACACATCGCCTTTTTTCACCTTTTGGTCTTGTACAACCAAGCAAGTAAAGGGTTTTCCTTCAAGATTTACTGTATCCAACCCTACATGAATTAACACTTCTACTCCTTCGTCAGAGGTTATACCGATAGCATGTTTTGATGCAAACAAGCTGGTGATCACACCATCAAAAGGTGCATGAACTTTATTGTCAGTAGGTTGAATCGCAATTCCTGAGCCCATAGCTCCACTGGCAAATACTTCATCAGGTACCTCAGTTAAATGAATTGCTTCTCCTTCCAGCGGAGAACTAATAAAATGAGAGACCAGTGTTTTAGGAACAGAAACCTCTTTATCAATTTCTTGACTCATTTTAACATCTTCCTCTATCGTTTCGCCAAAACCAAAAATTTGGGTCAATACAACAGGTCCTACGATTGCAATTACACAACCAATGACGATTCCGATAAATGAGGTGGGTACACTGCTGTCAATCCCATTGACAATCGTTAACAAGCCTGGCAGACCAGCATAAGCAAAGTAGTAAGGTTGGAAGAAGCTAGCTACAATCGCGCCAATTCCCCCTGAAATACACCCGTAAATAAATGGTTTTTTGAAACGGAGGGTCACACCGTAAATAGCTGGCTCAGTAATGCCAAAGATTCCAGTGATAAATGCTGAAAGAGAAACATTTTTTAATTCTTTACTTTTAGCCTTCAAAAAGACGCCCAGAACAGCACCCACCTGAGCAACTACTGCAATTGTTTGGAAGGCTTGGAAAGAATCGCGGCCATACATTTCAAAGTTTGCCAAGACCATTGGGGTAACGCCCCAGTGAACACCGAAGATAACCACTACCTGCCAAAAACCACCGATGATCGCGCCTGCCAATGGTGGAGCAACCGATACTAGGAAATTATAGCCGTTAGCAATCGCTGTAGCGGTAATCGATGACGCCGGTCCCAAAACCAAAATAGTTACTGGAACCATAATCACTAAGCACAGCAATGGGGTAAATAATGGTTTAACCACGCTAGGCAAGATTTTTTCAATCCCTTTTTCTACGTAAGACAGCAACCATACTAAGATAAGTGGCGGTAATACGGAAGAAGTGTAGGTTGTTTCAGACAACGGAATACCAAAGAAGGCTAAACTTTGTCCACCAGCAATCTCAGCGGCCATGGCTGCCCAATCAGGTGAAACTAAGGCCATCGCACATGCCACTGCAATATACATATTGACTTTAAAGTGTTTAGATGCCGTAATAGCAATGAAAATAGGTAAGAAGGTAAACGGTGCCCACGAAATGAAACTGAACACACGATACGTATCGGTAGTTGAAAAAGCTGGAAAAGCTAAATTAATAAGAATAAGTGCGCCTTGCAAAATTCCAGCTGCAGCCAAAATATAAATAAATGGCGCGAACACCGCAGACATGGTTGCAATAATTCGATTGATGATACTTCCCTTTGGTTCTTCAATTTCTGAATTTGCATCAACATTTACCAGTTTAGCGAAAGCATCATAGACCTCGCCTACATGAGTACCGATCACGATCTGAAATTGACCATTATTAATAACTACTGAAATAACCCCAGGCAGCTGTGAAATTCTCTCTTTCGCATCAGCTGGTACCTCTGTTAGAACTAAACGCAATCGTGTTGCACATCGGGTAACGTTTGCAATCTTGTCTGCACCGATGATATCCAAAATATCTTGGGCTAGCTTGGAATAATCTCTTACTTTGCTCATTTTATAACCCCCGTCTTTTATTGTACCTACACATAATAATTGTGAATGCACAATTTGTCAAGACCTGTATAATTATTTTGAGTTGTGTTATGATAATGGCGAGAATAACACAAAGGGGAAACGATATGCTGAAATATATGGAAATCGCAGCGGATATTGAACAAACAATTGTCGATAATGATTTAGAGCAAGGAACCAAATTGCCAAAGTTTGAAGAATTAATCAAAAAATATGGCGTAAGTAAAAGTACAATTGTGAAGGCGTTAAATATTCTTGAAGGCCGTGGAGCAATCTATCAAATCCAAGGCAGTGGTGTTTTTGTTCGTCGTCGCAGTCGTCTAGGCTATATCAATATGATTGAGAACCAAGGTTTTACTACTAACTTGGATCATTTTGACATTACCGCAAAGGTACTTTCTTTGGAGAAAATTGTTCCTGATCTGGTCGTCCGTGAAAATTTGTTGTGTCAGGAAAATGAGGAAGTGTATCGGGTAAAACGAATCCGCTATATTAACGGACAAGTTCTTTGTATCGAGGAATCCTTTTTCAAAATGACGATTGTTCCCTTTTTAAATCTGGAAATTGTTGGTGGATCAATTTTCAACTATTTAGAAACAGCTTTAAAATTGACCATCGGCTTCTCAGATAAATATTTGCATGTTATTAAAGTAGATCAGCAAAACAGTGAACTATTGGGGGTATCTGCAGAAGACCCAGCATTATTTATCGAAGAGCTGTTTTATCTATCCTCAGGAGCGCCCTTCGATTTTTCACGCACCATTTACCATTATGAACATTCCCAATTTTTTGTTCAAAGCAGCAACCTAAATCACTAATTTTTTATCCCAGCACAAAAAAGAGCAGCAAACCAATGGTTCGGTTTGCTGCTCCCTTATTAATCTACAGTGCCCATTTTATTAATCGGCCAAAAAACGACCTTGGCATTGGCGAAAATTTCCTCTTCGTCAATTGCCCCCAGCATCCGACTGTCTTTCGAGTTCTGACGGTTGTCTCCCATTACAAAATATGTCCCTTTAGGAACCGTATAGACAAAGTCGTTAGTTAACAACATCCCTTCAGGAAGTGCCTTCTTGTTTTCAGCTAAATAGGGCTCATCAATTTTTTCACCATCAATGTACAGCTGATCATCCTCATACAAGACTTCTTCTCCTGGCAGACCAATCACCCGTTTGATATAATCCTTATCCTCAACATCCGGCGCCGCAAAGGATACAACGTCCAGGCGTTTAATTTCTCCCACCTTCAAACCAAATAGTCGTTCACTATCTTGTAATGTTGGGTTCATAGAAGCGCCAATTACTTCAATTGGGGTGAAAATAAAATGACGGGCTAACAACATTGTCACCAACGCACAAGCGAAAAAGACAATGTCAGATACCTTAATCCAGGGTTCTTTCTTCAAACAACAACCTCCTAAAAATCTTTTCTTTATTATAGCAAGAAAGATTTATAAAAAACAGGTGTTTTTATTTAAATATATTTCATGTAAGAATGAGCGATACTTGGGAAAATGTAAATCAACTCCTCCTGATCAGGAGCTTTAAGTTTGGCATTCATTACGTCCAGCAACCCATCCACCGTTTCCACCGCATCATTCCCCACGTTCGTTACACCGACCATATAGTCCTCCTGATCATAGACGAAAGTAATTTTATTGATGTCGTCATTTCCTACCTGATGGAACCAATCCTTGCCAGCATAATCCACCGCAGTAATCTTATATTTTTCTGGAGATTGCTCTGCTTCCTCCACTGTTATGCCTGCCGAAGCAATTCGTGGAGAAGTAAAAACAGTGTAGGCAATCGGTGGATAAACGATCGGCTGATCGGTATCTCCTGCAAATAAATGAGCCAAATATTGTGATTCATAGGCAGCCACAGGTGTAATTTTCGGCTGCTTCTTATCTAAAATATCGCCGGTAGCATAGACACCAGGAAGATTGGTTTCTAAATACTCGTTCACCGGGATTCCTTTTGCTGCATCGAATGCCAAGCCAATACCTTCAAAGTTCATATTTTGCGTTTGCGGTACTCTACCTGTGGCATCCAGCACATAATCCGTTGTATGCTGGTAGCCTTCTTTTCCACGCAAGACAATACCTTTTTCGGTTTGCTCAGCGGATTCCAAAGCAACATTCATTTGAAATTTGACACCGCGTTGTTTTAGATCCTTCACGACTTCTTCGACGTATGGCTGGTGGAAATCTTTTAGAATACTGGTTCCTCGCAAAATAACCGTAACATCACTGCCAAAAGCATTTGCTACCGTAGCAAATTCCATTGCGATATAGCCCCCACCGATAAGGGTCATCCGTTCAGGCATTTCCTCCATCACTAGGAAATCGGTACTGTCGTGAAACAACTCGCTGCCTGGAATAGTCAAACGGTGAGGCAAACGCCCACTAACAATTACCACTTTTTCAGCAGTGTAGTTTTTACCGGCTACCTCAATTGTATGGCTGTCAACAAAAGTTCCGTGACCAATAATCGTTTGCACTCCGGCATTTTCCAGCTTTTGCTTGTTGCTGTCTGCTAAACTGTCAATCACCTCATGCTTATGAGCCATCAAGTCAGGCCAATTTAAGGCTGGCAGGCTATCAAAGCCCCGTCCTTGCAGCTGCTCTACCTGACGCAAAATTTCAACTGGACGATCCAGTGTAATTTTGGCATTACAGCCGCGATTGGTACAAACACCGCCAAACAAGGCCTCTTCAATTACCCCAACCTTTAATCCTGCTTTTGCCATCGGAATCGCACCATTCCATGCTCCCTGTCCACTACCTAGAAACAATACATCAAACTCCATCAAACCGCTCCTTCACTTTTCTTTTAATCTTACCATTGATTTCATGACAAAACAGAGCATTTGCTCATGATATAATGGATACATCAAATTCTTTTGGTCCTTTTGATTGTTGAAAGCAGGCCAAGTAAGAAATGAGGAAATTTATGTTAACCATTAGTCAATTCTCCAAAATCGCTCAGGTGACAACAAAAACCTTACGCTATTACGACGAAATTAATTTGTTAAAACCTGCTGTTACCGATCCCTCCAACGGTTATCGTTATTATCAAAGCCACCAAATGGCTACTGTTTTTCTGATTCAAAAATTGCGCAGCTATGAATGCTCATTGAGTGAAATAAAAAAGGTCTTGGCTGATCATCGTCTGTTAGCTCCTTTATTAGAGGAAAAACAAGCAGAAATTGATGCCAAGCTGGCCAATTATTCGTCATTGCAAGCTTCAATTGGCAAGGATTTGACAGCATTAACTGAGGGTGATTTATTTATGGAGCATCAAGAAAATATTGAGATTGTCAAAACGCCGGAATTAACTATTTTCTCGCTTCGGCGAGTGATGAATGTTAAGGATAGCGGGGATCTCATAAATGAAGTCTTTGAGCTGATAACTCAGAAGGGCTTGTCTCCAGAAGGTGCACCTCTGTTTATTTACCACAGTTCAGAATACACGCCCGAAAATTATGATATGGAATTTGCCGTTCCGGTTTCTGAGGCTACGGAGGACACCCGTACCCTTACTCCTGTTTCTGCAGCAAGAATGTACTATGCAGGCTTTTATCAGGGGTTAACCCAAGCCTATATGCAATTAAGCCAGTGGATCGAAAAAGAGCACTATCAGGTCATTGGACCCGCAATTGAAATGTACCTGACCGATCCTACTACGACTGACCCTGCTAAAAATGAAGTGTTGATCTATTTGCAGATTGATCAGTAAACCTGCCAAGAAGCTAGCAGCAAGAGGAATACCAGCAGCAATTCAAAAATCAAGTTATCGCGGCGCTTTTTAAAGATACCAAAGTTTTCTTCAGCATGATAATTCAAAATCGCCAACAGCAGCATATACACTACAAACAGCATTCCATTAACAAAAATAGATGTAGTTTGCGGCAGTATGAAAATGGCTAAAACCATCAGAAGGAATAAGAAGCCTTTGAAGAATCTCACTCGTTTTTTATCAAGCATTGGATTTCTCCTTCCCGCTTTTTCTACTATTATATAGTAACTCAATAGTAACTCACCAAAAAGCCACAAAAGAATTTTTTCTTCTGCGGCTCTACTTTTTATTTTTCTTGTTCATGTTTTACTGGGCAGCTGCAGTTGCATTCCTCGCAGGAGCTGCCGTTTTTTATTTTTCGGTACACAATCACACCGGCACTGCCAAAGATCAAAACAGATAAAACTATGGTTGCCATTCTTTCACCTCTTTGATATGTTCAATCGTAACTGACGGCGTACGTTTCGCTGGTCTTCTTACTAAGAAGTATACCATTACTGCAATTAAGGCAACAGCCAAAACCATTCCCAAGCCAATAGTGCCGCCTTCAAAAGCGACATGTCCGATTTGATAAATGATAAAGCTGACTACATAAGCCAAGCCGCACTGATAACCAATTGCTCTGAAGGTCCACTTCGTATCGCCCATCTCCCGATGAATCGCGCCTATCGCTGCAAAACATGGTGCACAGAGCAGGTTGAATACTAAGAAGGAATATCCGGCAACAGGTGTATAAGCTGCTCTTAATGCCTGCCAGATTTCCACACCATCTTCAGCTACTTCTGCATGACGATACAAAATACCAAAGGTTCCAATAACATTTTCCTTCGCAACTAAACCAGTAATAGCCGCTACTGCACCACGCCAGTCGCCCCAGCCTAAAGGTGCAAAGATTGGTGCAATCAAACCACCTAAGAAGGCTAACATACTGTCATTTTCATTCACTGATTGCAGTGAGAAGTTGTAGCTGGAAATAAACCAGATAATGATACTGGAAACAAAAATAATTGTTCCAGCGCGTTTTACAAAGGCTTTACTATGGTCATACGTATATCGTAAGGTATTACCAATTCTAGGTACATGATACAGCGGAAGCTCCATAATAAACGGTGCTGGATCCCCAGCAAACAATTTGGTTTTCTTCAAAGCAATTCCTGAAAGGACAATTGCGCCCATTCCAATAAAGTAAGCGGATGGAGCAACCCAACTACTGTTAGGGAAAAACGCTCCTGCTACCAATGCAATAATCGGTAACTTAGCGGAACAAGGCATAAAGGTCGTTAACATCGCTGTCATACGACGATCTTTTTCGTTTTCGATGGTTCGGCTGGCCATTACCCCAGGGACTCCACAGCCAGTCGCAATCAGCATAGGAATAAATGATTTCCCTGACAATCCAAATTTACGAAAAATCCGGTCCATCACAAACGCAATACGAGCCATATAGCCGCAATCTTCTAATAAGGCTAAACAGAAGAATAGAACCATTAATTGTGGTAAGAACCCTAAAACTGCTCCAACACCAGCAATAATTCCATCCAAAATCAAGCTCTGCATCCAATCTGCCACATTCCATGAAGCCAAGGCATTCCCTACAAAATTAGGCACTGCCTCACCAAAAAGAACATCGTTTACCCAGTCAGTACCCATTACCCCAATTGTCTGAATTGAAATATAGTAAACGAGCCACATGACAAGAGCAAAAATAGGTAAAGCCAAAAACCGATTGGTAACAACACGGTCTATTTTATCAGAAACAGATAATTTGAATTCATCATGATCAACAATACATAGTGTGCGCAAATTGGTGATGAATTCATAACGCTCATTAATAATGATCGTTTCCGCATCATCACCCAAAATTTTCTCAGTAATTTTGATGGTTTCTTCAATCTCTTTTTGCTGAATACTGCTTAATTTCAACTGCTCCTGCGCCCGCATGTCGCGTTCAAACAACTTTACACTGTACCAGCGACTATATTTTTCTAACACAGTGTTGCCTAAAACTGCTGTAATTTCACTAAGAGCAGCTTCAATTCGCTTGTCATAATGAGGATAGCTGATTTCTTCAGGCGTTCCTTTTTTCGCAAGCTCTATCGCTTGTTCGACAGCCTTATCAACGCCCCAATTTTTCAAAGCACTGATACCAATAACGGGCACACCTAATGCATAAGACAATTTTTCTAAGTTAATTTGTTTCCCGTCTTTTTTGATCAAATCCATCATGTTGACTGCTGCTACCACAGGGATTCCTGTTTCAATTAATTGCGTTGTCAAATAGAGGTTCCGTTCCAAATTCGTACCATCGATAATATTCAAAATGACATCAGGAATATCTGACAATAAATAATCCCTAGCTACCACTTCTTCTGGAGAATAGGGGGACAATGAATAAATGCCGGGTAGATCATCAATAATTACGTCATGCTGTTTTTTGTATTTTCCTTCTTTACGCTCAACTGTTACACCTGGCCAATTCCCGACAAATTGATTGGTTCCGGTCAGTACATTAAAGGTACTGGTTTTCCCACTATTGGGGTTTCCTGCCAAAGCAATATGCAATTCTGCCATTTATTCCGCCTCCTTGGCCACAACAACCATCTCTGATTCACTTTTTCTCAAGCTTAATTCATATCCACGAACCCGAATTTCCATCGGATCACCTAAAGGAGCCAGCTTCACAACCATTACGTTGGTTCCTTTAGTCAGGCCCATATCCATTAAACGGCGTTTCACCGCACCACTGCCATGAACATTGACAATTTGGCCTTCTTCTCCCACAGCCAACTGATCCAGTGAAGACCACGCCTGTTGATCTTCTGTTACTTCTTTCACGAGTATACTCATTAACAAAGACTTATCCAAAGCTACCCGGGTATTATGTAATAAAACAATGCTATTGTCGCCGGAATGATTCACTACAGCTACCTTCGTTCCAACTGTCATCCCTAAATCCTGCATACGACGCTTCAATTCACTATCCAATTGAATGGATTCAATTTGCACCACTTGATTTAATGGCGTTTCTGCTAATGTAGTCATGGCTCCTCCACCTGCTTTTCACTCTCATTAATAATGATAATCTTTCTCATTTAGAATACATTTATTGTCATTAGAAGTCAATAAAATCTTGAGCATTTCAGTTGACAAATCACTAGTTTTATAGTTTTAATCCTGTTAAAAAAGTTATTCTAAATTTTTTTATTTGCTAAAAAAAACGTTGACTAACATTGTTCTTTCTTTAAAGACGCTAAAATCTGTGTAATGGTGAGTTTTCACAGTTTTCCAAAAAACACAAACTATTGTGTATGCACTTTCTTGCAGCACAAGATGTAGTATCTTGTAATTGACTTTTCTCCTATATCTTTTATACTAGGTAATGTAAAGAAAAAGGAGGCCTTTTTATGGTTAAAGTATATTCAAAAGACAACTGCATGCAATGCAAAATGACAAAACGTTATTTATCAGATAATAGTATTCCCTTTGAAGAAGTGAATATCGACAACGAGCCTGAAGCACTAGATTTCTTGAAGAACCAAGGATTCCAAAGTGTCCCAGTAATTTTCGGTGGCCAATCTGCGATTATCGGTTTTAGACCTGATCAATTAAAAGCATTAGCTTAACCTGAAGCTTTGCAGTCGAAGGATTGCAAAGTTTCTTCTTTATAATAGCATTATGATCTGTGGACTAATTTTTCAATTGAAGAATTAGTCCAAAACTATGAATAAGGAAAGATGTGACGATATGAGCCTAAAAGACTTAGGAGACGTAAGCTACTTTAAACTAAACAATGAAATCAATCGTCCAGTTAATGGACAAATCCCTTTGAATAAAGATAAAGACGCTCTAGAAGCATTCTTTAAAGAAAACGCGGAGCCAAATACCCGTAAGTTCGCGACTGTCCAGGAAAAAATTGCTTATTTGGTAGAGCATGACTATTTAGAAGAAGCATTCATTGCGAACTATTCCCCAGAATTTATTGATCGGTTATTTACCTTTTTAGATGAACAAAACTTCACCTTCAAATCATTCATGGCGGCTTACAAGTTTTACTCACAATACGCGTTGAAAAACAATGAAGGAACTGAATATTTAGAGAGCTATGAAGACCGGGTAGCTTACAACGCCCTTTACTTTGCCAATGGTGATGAAGAATTGGCTCTACGTTTAGCTGATGAAATGATTCATCAGCGTTACCAACCAGCTACACCCTCCTTTTTGAATGCTGGCCGCAAAAGACGTGGGGAGCTCGTATCTTGTTTCCTAATCCAAGTGACTGACGACATGAACAGCATTGGACGTTCAATCAATTCAGCGTTGCAATTGTCTCGAATCGGCGGCGGCGTTGGAATCAACCTGTCGAACCTGCGTGAAGCGGGCGCGCCAATTAAGGGCTATGATGGGGCTGCCAGCGGCGTCGTTCCTGTAATGAAATTGTTTGAAGACAGCTTTTCGTACTCTAATCAGCTAGGTCAACGTCAAGGTGCCGGTGTTGTTTACTTGGATGTTTTCCATCCAGATATTGAAGTTTTCTTGTCTGCAAAAAAAGAAAATGCAGACGAAAAAATCCGGGTAAAAAATTTATCCTTAGGGGTAACTGTACCGGATAAATTTTACGAATTGGCTCGCAAAAATGAGGATATGTATTTATTCAGTCCTTACGGTATCGAACGTGAATACGGTGTTCCCTATTCTTACGTTGATATCACTAAAGAATACGACAACATGGTCGCTAACCCAAACATTCGCAAGAAAAAAATTCGTGCCCGCGATTTAGAAAATGAATTATCTAAGCTGCAGCAGGAATCTGGTTATCCGTATATCATTAACATCGATACAGCGAATAAGGCCAACCCTGTTGATGGCAAAATCGTTATGAGTAACCTTTGTTCAGAAATTCTGCAGGTTCAAACACCTTCAGCAATTAACGATCGTCAGGAGTATGATGATTTAGGAACTGATATTTCATGTAACTTAGGTTCTACCAATATCGTTAACTTGATGGAAAGTCCAGACTTTGGTCAATCGGTTCGTACGATGGTTCGTGGATTAACTTATATTACAGATGCTTCAAATATTGATGTGGTTCCTTCTATTCAAAATGGTAATAACCTTAACCACACGATTGGTTTAGGGGCGATGGGGCTACACAGCTTCTTTGCTAAAAACTTGATGGTATACGGCTCAGAAGAATCCATTGATTTCACTAATATTTACTTTACCTTGTTAAATTACTGGACGTTAATGGAAAGCAACCAAATCGCCAAGGAGCGTAAACAAGTTTTCCATAACTTTGAAAAGTCTAAGTACGCAGATGGAACCTATTTTGATAAGTATTTGTCAGATGAATTCTTACCTAAAACAGATAAAGTCAAAGAAATTTTTAAAGACATTTTCGTTCCAACAAAAGAAGATTGGCAAGCATTAAAAGAAGCCATTCAAAAAGACGGCTTGTACCACCAAAACCGTTTAGCTGTTGCTCCAAATGGCTCAATTTCATACATCAATGATACTAGTGCCAGCTTACACCCAATCACTCGTTTAATCGAAGAACGTCAAGAAAAGAAAATTGGTAAAATTTACTATCCAGCTCCTTACTTGAACAATGAAACCTTGCCTTACTACACTTCTGCTTATGATATGGATATGCGTAAGGTGATCGATGTCTATGCAACGGCGCAACAACATATTGACCAAGGTATGAGCTTAACCTTATTTATGCGTTCAGAAATTCCACGAGGCTTGTATGAATGGAAACATGAAACCAAGCAAACAACCCGTGATTTGAATATCTTGCGAAACTACGCCTTCTACAAAGGCTGTAAATCAATCTATTACGTTCGTACCTTCACTGAGGATGCCGAAGAGATCGGTTCAAACCAATGTGAAAGTTGCGTAATTTAGCTGTCAGCTGCCAATCCTGCTTTTGCCAGTCCTGCTTTTCGCAGTATATTAGGTAATCGCGCAACATAACAGGAACTCAACCAATTATCAAACTAAGCAGTTTAGCAGGATGGTATGCGTACGACGATCCGAATGATTTTTCAGAGAAAAATCAATTCCTTTATATGGAGCTAGCTGACAGTCACTTATTACTACACAACAACCAGACATCACGAATCTACTCAGGTTCGTGATGTTTGACAGTATTAAAGCAAGACCAAGGAGGAAACTACATGGCAGAGACTTATTACAAAGCCATTAACTGGAATGAAATTGAAGATGTCATTGATAAATCAACGTGGGAAAAGCTAACCGAACAATTTTGGCTGGATACCCGTATTCCTTTATCCAATGACTTAGATGACTGGCGGAAGCTGTCTGATTTAGAGAAAAAAGTTGTTGGTTATGTATTTGGCGGACTAACGCTTTTAGACACTGTTCAATCAGAAAGTGGTATGGAACAATTGCGTGCTGATGTGCGTACGCCTCATGAAGAAGCAGTATTGAACAATATTCAATTCATGGAATCAGTCCACGCCAAAAGCTATTCTTCTATTTTTAGTACGTTAAATACTAAGGCAGAAATCAACGAAATCTTTGAATGGACAAACACCAATGTGTACCTGCAAAAGAAAGCTGAACGAGTGAATGAAATTTATAAAAATGGCACACCGTTAGAGAAGAAAATTGCCAGCGTCTTTTTAGAAACCTTCCTATTCTACTCTGGTTTCTATACACCTTTGTATTATTTAGGCAATAATAAATTGGCTAACGTTGCAGAGATTATTAAACTAATTATTCGTGATGAATCGGTTCATGGCACTTATATCGGCTACAAATTCCAACGGGGATTTAACGAGCAAACGAAAGAAGAGCAAGAACGTTTGAAAGAATGGATGTACAACTTACTTTATGAATTGTACGAAAATGAAGAACGATACACCGAGGAATTGTACGATGAAATTGGTTGGACTGAGGAAGTCAAAACTTTCTTACGTTATAATGCCAATAAAGCGTTAATGAACTTGGGAATGGATCCGTTGTTCCCAGACACGGCTGACGATGTGAATCCGATCGTAATGAACGGTATTTCTACTGGCACTAGCAACCATGACTTCTTCTCCCAAGTTGGGAATGGTTATCTGTTAGGTCAAGTGGAAGCGATGAACGATGACGATTACCTGATTGGTATGGAATAGAAAAGAACCTTTATGGCTGCGAGCAACAGTAGCAGTCATAAAGGTTTTTTTATACGTTGATTAATCGCAGCTTCGTAATATTTTTGTACATGGACAAATCTTCAATGACCTCGGTGTAGGATAACCCTTTTGGCAAATCAATCGTGTACACATTGGTATAAATTCGGTAATCATTGCGAAAGTCCACATTGAAATCGACATTTTCCACTTCAATCTTTTTACTTTCGAAGTAATTCATGATGAATTCCT
Organism: Enterococcus sp. AZ071; assembly: GCF_050499065.1. NCBI lineage: Bacteria > Bacillati > Bacillota > Bacilli > Lactobacillales > Enterococcaceae > Enterococcus > Enterococcus sp. AZ071. The sequence continues at coordinate 187,090 of NZ_JBIPAS010000001.1, read as the reverse complement.
TCGTTTCTTCTCGGTGAACAAAGCGAATCTCTAATTTTTTAATGGCGTGAACCTTGATGATTTTCTTCACCACCGTCAAAGCTAGCATGATCCCTACAAAGCTGGCCAGCGCAATATCGTAATAGCCCATTCCGATTGCCAAGCCCAATCCAGCCCCCGCCCAAATTGAAGCTGCCGTGGTTAATCCGGTAATCGACCGATTCGTAACAATAATCGTTCCTGCTCCTAGAAAGCCGACCCCACTGACCACTTGCGCGATTAAGCGCGCTTCATCTGACCGAACGACACCCGCTAAGCTGGGGTTTTCAATCGCATAGCGCAGGGATGAACTGGCAATTTCCGTTTGAATCAAGGCAATAATCGTTGCTCCCATACAAACCAATATGTGTGTTCGAATACCTGCCGGACGATTGCGGTATTCCCGCTCAATGCCAATTGCTCCGCCCATCACCATCGCGATTAGCAAACGAATCATAATCTCTGTGATAGACAAATCCATTTCCATTCCAATCACCTCTATTTAAGTATAGCACTTCGCTGAAGGAACAATTATTCAGAACTCTTCAGTTGTGCCAGTTCTTCTCGACTTAGCTCACGATACGCACCCTTTGCCAATTCGTTTGGTAAAGACAGTCTCCCCATTCGAATACGTTTCAAATAGACTACTTCTTTACCACAGGCTTTCACCATCCGTTTTACCTGATGAAATTTACCTTCCTGCAAAATAATTCTCACGGTAGAAGTTTGCCTTTCTTCATCAATGGCATCAATCATTAATTCAGCCGGCAAAGTCAGCTCTCCATCCAGTGAAATCCCTTCACGAAAGCGCTGCTGATCTGACCGATCCATCACTCCTGCTACTAGTGCCAAATATTCCTTGTCCACATGCTTTTTCGGTGACAGCAATTCATGTGCCAGCTGGCCATCATTAGTAATAAGAAGAAGACCTTCAGTGTCCTTGTCTAAACGTCCAACAGGAAATAAATCATTGCGATAATCCTGTGATTTGAATAAATCCATTACCGTACGATCTTTTTTGTCTTCTGTTGCACTGATTGTACCCGCTGGTTTATGCAGCAAGTAATAGTAATATTTTTGATAATGCAGGATCTCTCCAGCATAAGCTACCGTATCTGACTCAGGTTCAACCTGAGTCTTATCCTTTTTCTCAACCTGAGCATTAACCGTTATTACGCCCTTTTTGATCAGCTGTTTCACTTCCTTGCGGCTGCCAAGACCAGCTTCAGCTAAAAATTTGTCTAAACGCATATTTTTCTCCCTATGTTTTCTCCTATTATGCCATAGAAAAGGACCACCATAAAAGAAAAAAACCGACGATCGCAGCGATAATCGGTTTCTGGCAGCTATTCAGATGCTTGAATTCGTTTAATGACTGGTTCTTTGTTGACTATTGTTGTCGTCGCAATTGTCAAAAGTAGTTGAACGACAATTATTATTAAGATGAGTAACCCTACCTGAATAAACGGATAATAATAATTTTGAATTTGCATCAAAGCATTAGCTGCAGCATAGCGGTAAATTAAATAGCCAACAATACTGCCGATACCAACGGACATGAAGATAATTCCTCCAGCATAAAACAGACTTTCCAATTGAAGCATCTTTCTCATTTGTTTATTTGACATGCCGATTGCCTGCATTACACCTAGTTCCTTTTTACGACTTAAAATACTATCAATAGTTGTGTTTACCAAATTCATGATGCCTACAACTGCTAGAACTAAAAGGATACTATAACCAGCACCAACGGTCATCATAGTAGCTGACTCCCATGTTTTTAAAGTATCTTCGTAGCTTTCCAGTTCGTAAAATTCGCTTTCTCCCTTAATAGCCTCCAATTCTTTTTTTACTTCAGATATTCGTTGACTATCTGCTTTAATATCCAAAAACTTAATCAAATTGTTATCAGATAGCGCCTGAATAGTTTCATCAGAAGCAATGAAGCTAGCACTATGATCAATCTTTTCAGGTAAGCGGCCAGCCGCAACAATCGTCATTTGTTTGATATAGCTTCTGTCTCCATCAAAGATTTTCACATCAATAGGTTTCCCCATTGCCAAATCAGGGTAATTTTTAAAAATATAGTCACTGGCAATTAAGTACTCCCCTCCTGCCAATTTTTCATAATCAGCACTGCCCTTTTTGATATGCTTTGCTACTTCCTTCATTTGCTTTTTTCTAATACTTGCAATGGAGACAGCTAAAGGCTTGTCTGAATCGGGCTCTTTGATTGAAACAAGTTCTCCGCTAATAACTCGTTGCGTATCTACTCTTTCAACCCCAGAAATCTGCTCAATCTCTTTGATCTTGTCAGATGTGAGCGGATTATTTTGCTGAAGCTTTTGCCATTCTCGTTCTGGGTTCATTAGATCTCCACTCCAGGTTTCCAGCCCAAGACGAAAATCTTCAGCAATCGCCTGATGGGCAATTTCTTCAGGCTGCATACAATTAAACACTGTAGATACAGCAACGAATAGCGTCCCGATTAATCCTAAAGAAACAATGGTAATTACCGTTCGTTTCTTATTTCTTGATACGTTTGCTTTGGTTAAACGTTCAAGAGTAAGATTCATGAAGCCTCTGCGCTTCTTCTGTTTGGTTTCATTCTGTCCGGTATAGCGCATTGCTTCAATCGGCATAATTTTACTAGCCAAATGCATTGGTTTTAATGATGCAATCAAAACAGTTATTAAGGCAATCCCAATGGATAGGGCTATTACCCAAGGAATAATTAATTGAACCTCATTGTTTTGAACAACTTGCTGCATCGTGGCAGTTAATACTGAACCTTCCTGCAAGAGTTCGACAATTCTGCCAAAAAATAGTTTTGCTGCGATAATCCCAATCGCCAAGCCAATCGGAATAGCGATGCTGGCAACCAATAGATTTTCCCGTAAAACAATTTGACGAACTTGCTGCTCTGTTGCTCCTAAAGCTTTCAGCTTGCCAAACTCCTGAACTTTACTAATCAAGGACACATAATAGATACTATAGATTGTTAATGCCCCTGCTGCTGATACAATTATTATTATAATTATCATGCCACTATAAAAAGCTGGATCAGAATAGTTAGCGAATAGATATTCTTTGTTCACTACCACATCACTTTCAAGAACATTGAAGTTTTGGCCGATTTTTTTGGTTTCTTTTTCAACTTCAGTCGTAGTGGCAGCTTCCTCAGGTGCTAATCGAATCATCATGCGATAGCTTCTTTGGTCTAACGGACTATTGGATTCCATAAACTCCTTGGAAACCATCATCGAATACTTATCTTTCTCGTTAATTTCCTCGGTGTCATCCATCAATCCAACAATTTTGAAAGTAGTTGACTCGGCCAATCCTAATACGTCTTTTGTATAGGGCTGAAATGGAATCGTGACTGCATCACCCAGCTTTGCCTGAATATAGCCGAGCTTTTTTAAGGTATTCAGTGAAAAAACAGCTTCGTTTCCACTTTTTGGCTCCCTTCCTTTATCAATTTCAACTTTATTCAAATATTGAGCGGTTTTATCCATATAAAGCAAGATAACTGAACCCTCGTCCAAAGTGACTTGGCCGATATCTTGTCGCAACCCATACGTTTCAATAGCTGCATGCTGTGCAATTTTATCCTTATCTTCTTCAGAAACATTCCGATACATAGTATGCCAAGTTGGATAAATTTTATTGACTGCTGCATTTTGCGTATTGACTGATCCTAACCCCATTGTAATAGTTAGAAATACTAGAACCGATGTCAGAATAATTGCCACACCAGACAAGATATTTTTTCTACGATGAAATTTGGTATTAGCCCAAGCGACAGTATTGATCATCTTCATCCTAGACCACCCGCCCATCTTCAATATGAACAATCCGATCAGCCGTTTGTGCAATCCCTTCGTCATGAGTAATCATAATCAATGTTTGTCCAAATTTTTCTACTGAATTTTTCAACAAAGACATTACTTCTAGCTCAGTTTTTGTGTCCAAATTGCCTGTCGGTTCATCAGCTAAAATAATTGCAGGCTCTGCTGCAATCGCTCGAGCAATGGCTACCCGCTGCTGTTGTCCGCCAGAAAGCATCCCTGGTAAGGCGTTCATACGATCATCTAAGCCAATTGTAGTTAATAGATCTTGAATAAAACGGACATTCACCTTACGATTATCTAAACCAATTGGCAGAACAACATTCTCCCAAATATTTAGTGAAGGAATCAAATTATAATTTTGAAAAATAAAGCCAATTTTCTGACGACGAAAGATCGCTAATGACTCATCCTTCATCTGATAAATATTTTTGCCCTCAACCAAAACCTCACCAGAATCCGGACGATCCAAACCGCCAATTAAATTCAATAAAGTACTCTTCCCTGAACCAGATTTCCCAACAACCGCAATAAATTCACCCTTATGCACATCTAAGTTGATCTGGTTAACCGCCTTTACAATGCTGCCCCCATCGTCGTAATACTTCATTAGATCTCTAATTCTTAAGATCATAGTTGTTTCCCCCTCTTGGCTTTATCTTACTTTTAGTTTAAAGTTTGAACCTTGCAGTTCTCTCGCAGGAAACGTTACAAAATTGTAAGAAAGGAAAATTATTAGACTAACGGAAGTGTTAATTGAAAATTCGCGCCCTGATCTACTCGGTTTTTAACCAAAATGGTCCCGCCTTGCTCTTCGATGATTTTTCTAGTTAAATATAACCCAACACCTGACCCCTCCACCTCATTACTATTTTTACCACGATAAAAACGTTGATAGATCAAGGTTTGTTCTTGCTTAGGAATACCAGGACCTTCATCAAGGATTTCTAAAACCACATAAGTGACTAACGGTTGACTATGCACCTGAATCTTCGTATGCACTGGAGAGTACTTAATCGCGTTTTCTAACACATTGCTAAGTGCTTCTAAGGTCCATTTGTAGTCAACAAAAATAGTGCTCTCATCAATCGACGATAGCTCAATGTCGATATCTCTTTCAAGCGCTTTGATGATTACACTATTGATTGCTTCACTAACTAATTTTCTTAATGAATATTTTTGCGGATTGATCTGAATTAGGTCGGTTTCCATTTGTGAAATTTTCGCTAGTCCATCAAGCATCAAATTCAATTTATTGATCTGAAGAACTGCTTGATCACTGAATTCCTGACGTTCAGCTGGAGAATACGCCTCTGATAGTGCAATATCCATACTCAGCTTCAAGGAAGCCACCGGTGTTTTTAACTGATGGGCAATATCAGTGATGCTTGATTTAATTTGACTATCCTCCTGTCGAGTGCGCTGCAACAGAATAGAATACTGGCTTTTTTCAGTGTGGTATTTATTTTCTAGACTTTCCAATTCTTCCATCAGCAGCTTCTGCTCTCTCAGGTTCCAAAAAAACAAAAGGAGGACTAACAAAATAGTTACGAGCAAAATCAGCGTATTCCGCACCAAAAAAGGCTGAACTAGATAGTCATACTTAGTTTCTCGCGTGTCCATTCCATACTTTGCTTCTAATTCGGAGCCCTTGGCGTAATAAGTTTCGTTGCCCTCTTGATTGAAAGCCTCGATCAATTGAGCTTCAGAAAGGGCTTCATTTTCACTCAGTCTTCCCAAGGCAGTTGTTCGATCATATTCTAATGCTGTCCGCATTTCGGAATAATTCCAGCTGATTAAGCCTACGCTGACAATAATGATTGATAGAATGAATCCAATTATTTTTGCACGTCGGAAACCCATAAATAGCCCACTCCTCTGACTGTTTTAATCTTCTCTTTACCGATCTTTTGTCTCAACCGGCTAATATTCACCGAAACAATATTGCTGTCAATATAGTCTCCCTTGGTATCCCATATCTGTTCTAGCAGCTGATCAACAGAAAGAATTTGTTTAGGGTTCTTCATAAAGATTGTAAGCAGCTGCAGCTCCGTCTTACTAAGGAGTAAAGTTTCATTATTTTTAGCAGCTTTCATTTCTGATAACGACAGGCTCAGTTCATTAGAGATTAGCCGCTGTCCGTTAGGCTCCGCAATTCGTTTTACCAGTGCATTAATCTTAGAAACTAATACCATCAGGCTGAAAGGCTTGGTAACATAATCATCTGCCCCATGTTCATAGCCAGCAACAATGTCATATTCTTGATTATAGGAAGTCAGCATAACAATCCTCACGCCAGATTGACGGCGAATCTCTTGGCAAAAATCCAAACCATTCCCATCCGGCAAAGAAATATCGCTAATAATCAAATCAATTTCATTTTGTTCAAACGCCGCTTTAGCTGAGGCGACATCTAAACAGGATACTACCTCGTATCCTTCTTTAGTCAAGCAAAGATTAATTCCCCTATTCAAATTTTTATCATCCTCGAGCAATAAAATTCTTCGCATCGGACTTCCCCGTTTCAGTTAATATAGTTCTACTTTAGCAAGGAATTCCTCTGGATACAATCGTAGATGGCGAAGTAGCGATAAAAAGCTTTGACTAAATTCTTATTAATAAGAGATTTGTAGAACCTGCCTTTAGAAAACGAGCACAGGTTTAAATAAAAAACCATTTTTCTTATAAAATGTAAAAAAAAAGATAAATAACAACGGTTTTTAGAGAAATGTAATTTCACATTACAAAATCCTTTACCGATACCTATGTTCATACTTTTTAACAAGTTTTTAAAATACAAATAGGTAAATAAAATGGCATTACTATTAAAAAGAAACAAATATTTAGTGGGAAAAGCTATTGAAATCCTTTGCAAGAAATTTTAGAATGGGAATTGCGGATCACCCAAAAAGAATTATAAGGAGATGTCTCAATGTCTAAAAATACCAACTCAACAGTAAAACTACAAAATCGCCAGCTTTTCTCTATAAAAAGAAAAGAAACCCTAGATGCCCGTTTTAATCAACATTACGATGAAAATGCTAACGCATTACATATCATTCAATCAGCAGTAATTGTTCTAGTACGCAATTTTTTCAGTGAACACGATTTCTCCAACGTAGCCAAAAATTTAGTTCGTTCACTGTTTCTAACAAGTGATGCGGACCTCACCTCTGTACGCCATTTATGTATTTATTTTCAACCCTATTTCAGTCAACAAGAGTGGCAAATCGTTATTTCCCGTTTATTTAAAAATCAGCAAGAATTTTTGCAGGTGACCAAGCAAGCGCGAGTACACATCGATACTTTAGGCCCAGTTCTCCATTCTAAAGAGCAAACAACTGATAAAAAACGAATTCTAAAAGCAGTGTTTGAAGATGAAACCGGCAAGCTGCACAACTGGAGTCTGGGTAATGTGGTACGACCTCTGACCACACAAGATCGTAAAGCTGTCTTGGATATTTTAGGCGAAGTAACCATTTTACAAAAGGATGATGGAACTCGTAAATTTGTTCGAGTAGTGAAGATGTATTTTGCAGTGGATGAGCGGGAGCATGATTTTAATACTCGTGACGAAGAAGATCCAATGTTTGAACCACGCGATGCTGATCAGCAGCCAGTCCAGCAAGCTACAGCTGAAAATACTGCACCAGAAAATACTATAGCAACTCCCAAAAAATCAAACAACACTACGAAAACGTCAAACAACACTGTTGGATCAACACCCGACAAAGATTTATCACTGAATGATGCAGTCCCTGCCTTTAAATCTCAGTCTGAGCTTGCCCGAGAGAAGCTGGGAAGATTACCTTCAGATCATGCAAAAAAATATCAGGAACCCCATTCGCTGTTCAATAAGCCAAAACCAGAAAAGAATACGAAAATCGAGAAAGCGTTGAAGAAGAAGAGTAAAAGCAAGAGCAAGAACCGCAAACGAAACAGGCGAAAATAGTCTGACAAATATACTGGCTCATTCTGCCCCAAGAATACTGGTTAAAGTAAAAAAGCCGACAAACTCTCAAGGAGTTTGCCGACCTATCGCTTGTCTATTAACTTTTACAGTTTGCTAGCTGCTTCTTCATCGATAATTACGATTACGTCAGAATGGTTTTGCAATGCACTTGCAGGCAGGTCTTCAGTGACTGGACCTTCGATCATGCCTTTAATTGCATCCGCTTTTGCTTCGCCAAAAGCTAACAATAAAATCTTTTTACTTTGCATGATTGAACCAATACCCATAGATAAGGCATGAGTAGGTACATCTTCAACTTTATCAAAGTAACGTTTGTTTGCTTCAATTGTTGATTCAGTCAATTCAACTACATGAGTTGTTTCATCAAATGGTGTGCCAGGTTCATTAAACCCAATATGTCCATTGCGTCCAATTCCTAGTACTTGAATGTCAATTGGATGCTCAGCAATGATTTCATCGTAGTGTTTGCCTTCAGCTTCTAAGTCTTCTGCTTTACCATTTGGCACGAAGGTTTCTTTAAAAGGTTTTTTGTTGAATAAACGATCGTTCATAAAGTAGCGATAACTTTGTGTATCTTCGCCACCTAAGCCTACGTATTCGTCTAAATTAACAGAAGTTATATTAGAGAAATCTAAGTCACTGCTTGTCATTTCTTGATATAAAGTTTCAGGAGTGCTGCCAGTTGCTAAGCCTAATACTTTTGCACCATTAGCCATACCGTCTTTGATCAGTTCAAATGCTTTTTTTCCGCCTTCTTGGGCATCTTTTACGCGAATTACTTCCATTGTAAACGCTCCTTTGTCTATTTGGTATACACCAATTTTAACACTATCCAGTCAAAGAAGCAATGTAAATGTCTAGACCAAATTTTAAGAAATTGCTAAGCGCTTCTTCTACTATTCTCATAAGACTTAAAAAAAGACCCTGAATAATCAGGATCTACTTGTTGTATTCTACTGCAATTTCAGTGATTAAAGTATCATCATTTAAACTTGTCACTTCGGCAATCACTGTTTCTAAAGGCTGGTCCTTTAGCATTGCTTGAAGCTGAACACTTTGCTCATCTTTTGGATCTTGGTATTTCAAAATCATTGCTACAACTTCAATTAAATGCATGTATCCTAATTCACGTTTCTTCAGCTCACGAATCGGACGAATAAAGCGTTCGTCATAGCCTAACTTACGAATTGGTGTACGAGCTACCCGGTCAATACTGTCAGAAATATGCGGATTTTCAAAACGGCTCACAATTTTGTTGATATAGGCTTGATGCTGCCCTCGATCAAAGCCCCATTTAGCAATTAACAAGCTGCCGGTTTCTTCCAGCACCGCCCGTAATTGATCCAAGACCTCTTGATGACCAATCGCTTCATCAATTGTTTGATAGCCGGCATATGCTCCGGTGTACGCGACTGTTGCATGCCCCGTATTTACTGAAAATAATTTGCGCTCAATGTAGGGTTCTAGATCCTCAACATACGTTACATCACTCAACTGTAATTCCTTATTTTTGCATTGTGTTTGATCCACTACCCACTCGCTGAAAGGTTCCACCGATACAAACAAAGGATCCTCATGGTGTTGAATAGGCACAATCCGATCAACTGCAGCATTTGGAAACCCTACATAGGCTTCAACATACGCCATATCTTCATCAGTCAAATACTCCTTAACCTTCTCGAATAAGAACTGACTGCCGCCAATCATATTTTCACAGGCGATTACATCTACTGGTACTGTGCTATTTTCAGCCTTTCGTTTTTGAATCCCTTTGGCAATAAGTTCAGCAATAAAAGGTAACACATTGGGACCAATGGCAGTAGTCACAATATCCGCAGCTGCTACTGAATCTACCACTGCTTCAGGATTAGTTTGATTGTTAAGTCCATCCACATTGGCTACATGAATTTGTTCTTTGTTTTCATCAGCCAATTCAATCGTGTATTCTTTCCGCTCATTTAAAGCATCAATAATTGTGGCATTGATATCAACAAAATCAATCGAAAAGCCATTCTTGGCTAAAATTTCCCCAATAAATCCACGGCCGATATTGCCGGCACCAAAGTGCGTTGCGCGCATTCTATTCAACCTCCTGCAAATAACCGATGATTTCTTCTTTTGATTTCGCATCGGCAAGCTTCACAACATTTTCAACATCTGAACAGAAAATTGCAATTTTTTGCAATAAATCCAAATGTTCATTTTCTACTCCTGCAATTCCAAATAAAACCATTGCCACATCTTCAGTATCATCATTACCAAATTGTACGCCTGCTGGTGCTTGTACAATGGATATTCCACTCTTTTTCACAAACCGTTTTGCTTCATCTGTTCCATGAGGGATAGCAATAAAGTTTCCCATGTAAGTGGATACTAGCTGGTTGCGCTCAATCATAGCCTCAATATATTCTTCATCCACACATCCATTTTCCACAAGTAAACGTCCACATGCGCGAATCGCTTCCTCTTTGTCTCCAAAGGACTGATCCAATAAAATCATTTCTGGTTGTAAATCCATTTGTAATTCCTCCTTAGTTCTCTTTAATCTCTTTAATGAACAGTGAACTGAGTAATTGATATACCAGCTCATGATTACCAAACTTATAAATTTCAGTGTTCAGATCGTTCTCAATAACTGAACTGCTGATTTTTCCCAGCAATCCTTTTTGTGCTTCCTGCAACGGATCGGGTGCCAACAGCAGCAATACACGGGTTAGCTTGATGCTCTTTTTATCCATCCCCAAAATCGAAAAGGCTTTGTCCAAATCATAAATAGCAAAATAAGGCTGCAGCACATGCTTATTGGCACTATGAAACAAGGCAAAATTTGTATTAGGCACACCAATTGGCGCAACGATATAGCGATCGATTACCTTTTGAGTGACATACTCTGCATTCGTAACTACTAATCCTTCTAATTCGCCAATCATCTTTTCCAAAGTCAGCTCAATTGTTTCCTCCGCTGCAAAGGGTCGGACTTCAAATTGGTTTAGTAGATGATTCGCTGTACGCATTGTTTCATAAAGATTATTGAAATCCTCCCCCGGCTCTTGAACCGTTTCTTCAATTACCATACGTTCTGTTTCCGGACGCAGGTCGTGAATATAGGTCCGCAAATCCTGAATTTCTTCGTCTAAAAGCAACGGTGAAATGACTTTGTACGGTAACGTGAATTCAGGTAGAAAAACAGTGGCTAGGATTAAATCATACTGTTTGAAGTTCAAGCGATTCATCTCAGAAATTTTGGCTACTTGAATTTGTTGAATTTCCGGCATATATTTCTTAATTCGACTCTCTAATATCCGGGCAGTTCCAATCCCGCTGGAACACAGAACTAAAACAAATAGTCCCTTACTGGAGGGATTGCGCTCCAAGGAGGTAGCAAAGTGGATAACTACATAGCCCAGCTCATCATGAGTAAATTGATGATCCGGAAAAATGACTGCTAACTGATTCGTTACTGCTTGAGTCAGAGTATTGTATTTTTCCTGAATTTTCTGCAGCAATGGGTTTACCATATTGGGTAAGACTGTCATGCTTCTTTTCAAAGCTGCCGACATATGCGTAAGCAGATCGTTGAACAATTGCTCATCTTTACGAAATTCCAACCCACTGTCTTCTGAAACCAAACGAATCAGTTCCTTAATCTGGTAAGAAAGCTCAACATCAAAATGATCAATAAAAATATTTTGCGGTTTCTTATAGTTAATTCCCTCCAGCTGGTAAGCAAAGAAGCGAACCTCTTGTGCTGGAATTGAATGCCCCCAGTAAGTAGCAACTTTAATCATAATCTGACTGGCAATTTGCATGCTTTCTGGTTTTGGACTGCTGTCTTGTTCTTCTTCCACAAACTTATTTTGACGAATTCGATCAATTGAGAGAGCCAGCAAAATCAGAATACGCTGTAGCTGATTGTCTGTGACTTCTTTTACTGAGTATTGTGGAATATGGTAAAGGATATCCTTAGCCAAATATAGTCCTCGCGGAGTTAATTGCTTCAGGAAAAAATTGTCCGTCTCAGCTTCGGTTGTCTCCTCATTCAATTGATCAATGAATTGGAAAAACTCGTATTCATTTACCCCATTGAAAATCAGATTACCTAAAATTTGTCGTTTTTCTTTTTCTCTGCCAGCAATCTTTATTCCCCGGCCCTTTAGCCGCAAGAGCTGCAAGCGATAATCCTCCAGGCTTTGTTCAATCGCCTGCAAATCAGAAACAATTGTCGAAGGACTGACTTGAAAATCAATCGACAGTCCTTCAATTGTTTCCTCTTCATCCAGCATCAGCAAGCTGGTAACAATCGCACTTTGCCTTTGGACATTATCCGTAAAAAGCTCTTCTTTATTTTCTTCTAACTGATCCTTTAGTTTGTCTAAATTAATACTCTCCCCCACGATTCGGTATCCTTCACCACGGGGTTTGATAATTTGAACATCTAACGGTTTAATCGTTTTTTCTATACTGGAAACCTCGCGATAAATTGTCCGTTTGCTGACGTTCAGCTCATGCTGCAGCTGATCCAGCTGGACTCCAGTCGGGTAAGCTAACAAAAGCGCTAAAATCTTTTTTTCTCGAACCGAAAAGTACACTAGTACCTCCTCCAAATAGTAAAAGGGTAAAAGCAGTGAATACTCACTGCTTTAAGGGTAATACGATTCTGCAAAAAAGACTACTTATTTTTTAACTGAGCAACAATTTTATCATATTTTTCTGAAGTTACCATGTCAGCTACAGGCACGTGAACTGCACTTGGTGCTTGTTGTTCAGCATGAACTGTTTCAGTTTGCATAGTAACGATCATAGCTGAAGGTTCATCCTTCAATTCCCCGATCATTGCTGCAGTCACTGGCAAATTGACACCTTGTTCCTTCAAGACCTTCTTCATAACGGTTGCGCCCATATTAGCAGAACCTTTTCCTTTTTCGTAGGCAAAGACAATGTGGTCTACTCTATCGTAATCCGCAACTCCCTCAACAACATCGTCACTCAACTTTTTTCCATCAGCACCTGCTGTTGGACCATCAGACAAACGTTCCACGATTTCATCGTAACGTGGGGAATTCATAAAGTTCTCTACCTGAACAAAGGTTGCACTTGGTGCTTTTTGACTTGCCCGATCGTACAATTCTTCTTGTGTCACCACTAACGCATTTGCATCATCGGACAAATTATTAATCGCTGAGTTCGATACCGGGATATTAATACCAGCTTTTTTCACTTTGTCGCGTAATACTGACGCACCCATTGCACTTGAACCCATACCAGCATCACAAGCAAAGATGATTTTGTTTACATTGCCAAACATTTCTTGGTTGCCGTTTTGACCACCAGCTTGACCTTTACTTGCTGATTTTGCTTCTTGCACCGCTGCCTGAGTAGCTGCTAAATCGTCTTCTTCATTGTTGTCTGCTTTGATAATGACCATCGCGATTAAGAACGAAACAACCGCACCAACGACAACCCCTGCGATAACAGCAAACATGCTGTCTGGTGGTGTCATTGCCAAGATTGCAATGATTGATCCTGGTGAAGCCGCTGCCCGTAAACCAGCACCTAGTAATTGGAAAGTGAAAGTTCCAGCAACCCCACCGCCGATAACTGCTAGGAACAACAATGGTTTCATCATTACATATGGGAAATAAATCTCATGAATACCACCTAAGAATTGAATGATAATCGCACCTGGTGCAGAGGATTTCGCTGATCCTTTACCAAACAAAGTGAAGGCTAACAGCACACCTAAACCTGGTCCAGGGTTTGCTTCTAGTAAGAACAGAATCGATTTCCCTGCTTCAGCGGCTTGATCTGCCCCCAAAGGTGTCAAAATTCCGTGGTTAATTGCATTGTTTAAGAATAGAATTTTCGCTGGTTCAATAAAGATATTTGCTAATGGCAGCAAACGCATGTTGATGATTGTTTCTACTCCAGCCGCCATCAATTCAGTAAGTGAAGATACCACCGGTCCAATTGCATAAAAGCCTAATACTGCTAGCGCAAAGCCAATCAATCCAGATGAGAAGTTGTTAACCAGCATTTCAAAACCGGCTTTAATTCTCGATTGGAACATGTCATCAAATTTCTTAATACACCAACCGCCAAGAGGCCCCATAATCATTGCCCCAATGAACATTGGAACTTCTGACCCTACGATAACCCCCATCGCTGCAATTGCCCCAACAACCGCACCACGTTGACCGTGTACCATGCTACCACCTGTGTAAGCAATCAATAATGGCAATAAGAAAGTAAGCATCGGGCCAACAAGTGATGCTAGCTGTTCATTTGGGAAATACCCCGCCTCAATAAATAATGCTGTGATAACACCCCATGCGATAAAGGCCCCGATATTCGGCATGACCATCCCTGACAAGTGGCTGCCCAGTCGCTGGACTTTCGCTTTCAGTCCACTTTTCTTTGCAGTAGTTTCCATTTTCATTTCCTCCTTCAAAATAATAAAATAGAATGATTTCGTTTACATGTATATTGTAGCTTGTATCAGTAAGTGCTTTCAATCAATAGTAAATAGAGCTTTGGCACAGAACTTTGTGCCAACTTTGTCAGACATATTTTTTGACAGCATCTTATATTATGTCAAAAATGCCTAAAATCCTCTTAATAAAGCGAATAAATAATGCTGAATCCAATTATATAATCGAAATAAATGATCATAAAAAAAGACGTCGAGTCTTGGTGCGCACCCCGTCAATAGGACAGTGAAATAGTATAAAAATTTTGTGGACTGCTCATCAAAAATAGATGAGTAGTTTTTTTTGAATATACCTTGGTGATTTATGCAGCTTTGTAGTAATTGTTGTGAAATTCCATCGGCGTCATTACTTGTAATTTTCGTTGGTAACGTCCAGTATTGTAGTACTTCATGTAGTCAGTAATCATTGTGACGAGTTCTTCGCGACTGGTAAACTTTCGTCCATAATAGTTTTCTCGCTTAAGCATTCCCCAGAAACCTTCCATAGGCCCATTATCAGTACATTTCCCTACACGAGACATACTCTGAATCATATCGGCTTTTACGATGCGGCGGAAGAAGTTCACATGGGTATATTGAAACCCTTGATCACTGTGGAAAATTGGATGAGCCTCTGGCTCCAATTCGACTGCTTGATCAAACGTATCAAAGACCAAGTCCAAATCATTGGTGTCACTCAGTACATACGTGACAATGCGGTGATCGTAAAGATCTAGAATCGCACTCAAATAGAGTTTTTTGACTATTGGTCCAATAAAATACTTGAATTCTGAAACATCTGTCACCCACTTCTGATTCGGCGCCTCTGCATGAAATTGGCCACGCAAAACGTTCTTTGCTTTGTAGTACGGAGCATAAGCACGCCTTGTAATACAATTTGCTGGATGTTTTATCCTCGATTGGATTTGTTCATGACGACAGATGCGTAAGACTCGTTTATCGTTAACATTTATCTTATAGGTCCGCTTCAATTCATCTTTAATTCGACGATACCCCATATCTGGATGCTTCTCATGAATTGTTCGAATGTCTTTTGTGATTTGACGATTGATTTGTTCACGTACACTCTCTGGATGTTTCAACCAGCGATAATAGGCAGAGCGTGTTATCCGCAAGAGTTCGCACAAGGGTTTTATCGGGTAGTCCATTTCTTCGTGCAAGAATTTGATTGCTTGGTAAGCAGCCACGTTTCGAAATTACCCTAACGATTCCTCCTCTCCAATTCCCTCACTTTTTTTAACAGGTCATTTTCCATTCTCAATTGTCTAATCTCACTCTTCAATTTGGCTAGCTCAATTGCTTGTTCTTCTTCTGGTGTTCGGCCGACTTGTTTCGCTTTGCGTCGGCCTCGCCGATCTTGAAGCCCGTCATAGCCTCGCTGCTCATACTTCTTCACCCAGTTATAGACGTTCTGATAGGACACTTGATACTTGATTGCCATCGCTCCATAATCCTTATTATTGGCTAGACACTCTAATACAATCTTCAGACGTTCCTCTTGACTGGTCTCACGGGTTTGACTCATTCTACTTCCACCACTTTCTGATTTGAAGTCTTTATGAGTATTATAAACCTTGATCCAGTCCTGTAGTTGCCTCTTGCTTCTTAATCCATACTTTTTGGCGATATAAACTTGGCTGCCTCCACCAGTAAAGTAATCTTGAACGGCTATCAGCTTCAAATCCTTCGAATAATTGTTATTCTTTCTTGAAGCAACCAAACCTGCGGCTCCTTCATTTTCATACAAATTGCACCATCGTTTGATTGTTTCTGTGGAAACCTGTGCTTCCTTGGTGGCTCTCTTCAAACTGATCTCATGTCTAAGATAACTCTCGACAATCTTTAGACGTTCTTCTGGACTCAGCTTCATCCTTCTTTTTCCCATAACAAATACCCCTATCTAGGATTTAATTATTTCCTTGTCCTAGATAGGGGTAGCATATCATCTGCCGATCAACGTCTTTCTTTCTATTGGACAATTTCCGCTCTTTTTTCAGAAGTACGTTTCAGCAAGCTCACATACGCCTTTTTGTGCTCTTCTATAAAACTTTCAATGGCTCGTTTCTTGTCTGAAGACCACTCTTTGTCTTCTATTATATTGGCCTGATCATCCACTTCAATACTTCCGGTATAGGTTTTACCATTAAATTTCGCATGATTGACTGTGATCGTTCTTTGGTTCTTTTCTTTCTCCTGCACGACCAAATTGCCTTCTTGGCCAATTACCCATGGATGACGTTCCTGTAAAGGAATAGGCAGCCATCCGGTTTGTAAAATGTACGTGTAAAACGCACCCCCGCCTTCGCTCAACTTGTACTCATCAGGAAACTGCGAATCTGTTCCTCGCTTCCAAGAATGAGTCACCAAATTATCTCTGTATTTTTGTTCATCCCAGCGCAGCTTAGCCAAAGAACCTGCTGCCAAAATAGCGACCAGTGCCATCACGCCTAACATAATTTTATAGTATTTATTCCAACGCAGTTTTTTTGAATAGTCCTTGGTCATTTCTCGATCCCCTCTCAATAAGTTATCCAGAGAGATACCAAATAAATCACTGATGGCAACAATCATTTCCAGATCGGGATAGTTTCGTCCCACCTCCCAGCTAGAAATGGTTGGCCGCGATACATTCAGCAGCTGACCTAGCTGCTCCTGGGTCCATTCTTTTTTTAAGCGCTGCTCTCTAATTTTGTCACCGATATTCATTAGTACCCACTCCTTATTTCCATTATCCGAATAGCTTATCAGAAAAGAAAGCTATCTTCTCTAGCATCCAACTTTTCTCTTTGATACAATACGTATCATCTTGATTTGACGGTCTTTTATGTACATCTGGGCAAATAAAAAAACTGACTACTATAGCCAGTTTATCTGCTAAATCTTGACTTAAATCCTCGCTTCACGACATCCCAAAAGCTTAAGGATTGTACCATGTTACTCGGATCAACATATTCGCGAATCGCCCGCAAGACTTTTTTAGGTTCCTTCGAAGAGAAAGTATAGGTTCCGTTCTTCTTAGTTTGAATGGCATAGCGCGGAATCCATTTACCCTTGAACATAATAGAAGCAATCACATGATCTACTTCCTCCCAAGGAATTTGGATGAATTTACGTGCATCACGATCATTGAAAAATTCGAACCCCTTATCGCCAATCATAATTTTCCCATAATCGGTCATTCCCATATGAGAAGTGGCATTCATGACTAAGTCAACTTGGGTGTTGATTGATTGAACCATTGCTTTACTCCATCTCCTTTGATTTCACTAGTCATTATACTGGTTTTTAGTTTTTTAAGCAAAAGACATAAAAAGCCCAGGCATCACTGCCCAGGCTAAGTTTTTCTTACATTAATCCTACTAGGTGAGCAAGGATACCCACTACGAACAAACCAAGAATGATGATGATTGGTGAAACTTTCTTCTTAAGCAACCACATACATAGAAGTGTTAAGCCCAAGCCAGCTAATCCTGGAATTAAGCTGTCCAAGTTATCTTGTAATGTTGTTACTTTTACATCGCTCAGTGAAAGTCCAGCTGCTTGTTGTTCTAATGCTGACTTGATTCCTTCAGCACCTGATGGCAAGCTGCCCCAGTCAATAAAAGCGCCTTTGTCTAACTGAACTTCTGATACAGTTGGTTTGAATCCAACAGATACCCACCGGTTAACCAATGAACCAAGGATAAACATCCCCAGAATTGAAGCCCCTTTAGTAATGTCTTGCAATAAACCACCTGATAAGTCATCAGTAATTTTAGAACCTGCTTTGTAACCAAATTCTTGAGTGTACCACATAAATGCCATACGGATAGCATTCCAACCAACAAAGTAGATGATTGGTCCTAAGATATTTCCAGCTAAAGCTAGAGAAGCAGCTAACGCACCCAGGATTGGTTTAACAGTGAACCAGAAAACTGGATCTCCGATACCGGCTAAAGGTCCCATCATACCAACCTTAACCCCTTGGATTGCTACGTCATCTACAGGAGCGCCATTTGCACGTTCTTCTTCCAGTGCCAATGTTACACCGATAATTGGTGAAGCTACATACGGATGTGTATTAAAGAATTCTAAGTGACGTGTCAATGCAGCGGCACGATCTTCTTTATTAGGATATAATTTCTTGATCGCTGGGATCATTGAGAAGGCCCAACCACCATTTTGCATACGTTCATAGTTCCAAGAACCTTGAATAAAAGTTGAACGCCACCAGATGGAAATGCGATCTTTTTTCGTTAATTTTATTTGCTCTGCCATTTCGTGTTAGCTCCTTTCTTAATAGTTATCAATAATATCGCCTAATGGGTCACCAGTATTTGAACCGCCGCCGTTACCTGAGCCGCCGCCTTGTTTAGAAAGCGCCAAGTAGATAAGAGCAAGAGATACACCGATTGCACCAAGACCAATAAGAGTAATTTGTGAAATTGTTGCCAATACAAAACCAATTGCGAAGAATGGCCATACTTCTCTCGTAGCCATCATGTTAATAACCATTGCATAACCAACAGCTACTACCATACCACCGCCGATTGCCAAGCCGTCTGTTAACCAAACAGGCATAGATTCAAGCAAGCCGCGCACTGGACCTTCACCAATTGCTAAGATTAAGATAGCAGGGATTGCAATACGAACCCCTTGCATAGCGATAGCAATAATATGCCATAATTCAACTTTTCTGATATCGCCTTCTTTTGCTGCTGCATCCATTAAATGTACGAATGCTGTAGCAATTGTACGACAGATGATTGTTAGCAATAGACCTGCAACAGCTAGTGGAACTGCGATAGCGATAGCTGAAGATACTCCAGCTTGTCCTTGTCCACCAAGTACCAAGATAATTGCAGATGCAATTGATGCCAATGCAGCATCGGGTGCTACGGCAGCGCCGATATTCGCCCAACCAAGAGCGATCATTTGTAGGGTACCACCAAGAATAAGACATGGCATTAGGTTACCTGTAACTAAGCCGATTAACGTACAAGCGATTACTGGTTGGTGGAAATGGAATTCATCCAAGATACCTTCCATACCAGCTAAGAATGCGACGATAACGACTAATATCATTTGAATAATATTTAATTCCATGATTATTAATCCTCCGTTTCTCTGATAAAATAATTATTTTTGTTTGTTCAATTCTTCTTGTGCTTTTTTCATGATTTCATCCATATCGCCTTTTGAATCATTTGGCACTTTACGAACATCAAAGCTTACGCCTAGATCTTTTAATTTTTTGAATGAATCTAGATCTTCTTGACCGAAAGCCAACACTTTGTTTGGTTGAACTTTACCCGGTGAGTGAGCCATTGAACCGACATTGATTGTCTTCAATGGAACGCCGCCTTCAACTGCTCTTAGTGCATCTTGAGGATTCTCAAAAAGCAATAATGCGCGTTGTCCACCAAAATGTTTATCGTCTTTTGCCAGCTCGATCATTTTAGCAACTGGTACAACGTGTGCTTTAACTCCTGGAGGCGCTGCTTGTTGGATCAATTTCTTACGAAGTTCATCCTTTGCTACGGTGTCGGATACAACAATAATACGTGTTGGTCCTGTCGTTTTTGTCCATGCAGTCGCTACTTGTCCATGCAGCAAACGAGAGTCAACCCGTGCTAAAACATAAGACAATGAACCTGGTGTTCCAGCATTTGAAGGTTGTGCTTGAGTTGGCGCTGCAGATGCTTCAGCAGGTTCCAATTCTTCTGGTCTAACTTTTACTCCTTCTTTTGCAGTGCCCAAAATATGAGCGGCAATTTCATGAGCAGTATTCATTGATAAACGAGAAGCATATGCTTCAATCAACATTGGTAAATTCATCCCAGCAACAATTGCCCAAGTGTCTTTGTGTTCTTCAAACAAGCTGTTGGCTTGGTTGAAGGGGGTTCCACCCCAAAGATCGACTAAGAACAGCACTTCATCCTGATTTTCGAAAGAAGCAATCGCGTCTTTCATTTTTGCCTTAACGTCATCTGGACCTTCGCTCGGCATCAATGTAACAGCTGTTACATTTTCTTGTTCTCCAAAGATCATTGCTCCGGATTGCAAGATACCATTTGCGAATTCACCATGACTGGCAATGATAATTCCTACCATCTTTTTACCTCCTACTAGTATTGTTACAGTGTTAAATGAATATAAATAAGTTCTAAGAACCTGTAACCAAATTTTTTACGGCAGCATCTTTTCTTTTTGAATCTGTTGGATCAAATCATTTTTGCGATCCGAGGGAACCTTCCTTGTTTCCAACTCAATTCCATGTTCAGCAAGTGTTAAAAAGCATCTCACATCGTCTTCATCTAAAGAAATAAAATTAGTAACCATTTTTTTGCCTTCTAGAAAACGCATACCGCCAATATTAACTGACTTTAAGTCAACACCAGCTTCGACTACTTCTAAAACATCCTGAGGTACAGCAAACAGGAGCATCACACGCAATTGATCAAACAGCTGGTCATGATAGATTTCAACCAATTTTTTCTTTGTAATGACATTGGATTTAATCCCAGGCGGAGCTGCTTGCTTTAACAGGAATTTACGCAATTCGTCATGTGCCACCTCATCGCTGACAACAAGGATACGTTCCACGCCAGTAGCCTTAGACCAAACCGTAGCTACTTGTCCATGAATCAATCGATCATCAATCCGAGCCAGTCGGACATCCATCACCATTGCGCCACCCCCAATTCTGATTCAACTCATTTAAAAAGCTTCAATGTGCGTTTGAGTACACAAGCACTCACTTATATATAAGCAAGTGCCGTGCCAAAATACACTAGATTAAAAAAGCCTTAAATCAAGCCTTTTCAAAGATACACAAAAAGCGATACAGTATACTGTATCGCTTTTTGTGTATCTTTATTGAACCAATTCTTCATGGTTTCTTAATAGCTGGTAAATATAGTATCGTTCAGAATCAGGGAATGTAACCTTCAGTTGATTTTCCAAATCATTCAATCCACGATTCAGTGTCGTATTGTCAGTCACATGCTGATACTCAGTCAAGGTTGCTTTATCAATATGCAAAGGTTGATTTAAAATGCTTCGTTCAATCGCTCCAGCCATATGCATGACGAAATTTACCATTAATGCATAATCAGAGGAATGGCCTTCATCAAGAATAACTGAATTAGCCAAACGCCAGACCGGTTCGATAATTTTCTTGGCATTAATAAAGGTGTAGCTTTCTTCCATAAAACGGATACATAGATCTCTTGCCGTTTCGTGGCTCAGCTCAACCTCCATTTGATTCTCCAAATCATTTTCCAGCAACAGCTCATCAATCACTTGATCTGCCCGCTGATTGATAAATTTTTCCATTGGAATGTATGGGGCACCAATTTTAGGATCCATAATTCCTGTGGTCGCGATTATTTTGTAGTTCTTTTTTAATTGAGGAATTTTAGTGCCAATTTCTGTAACTGAAAGTGTCAGCACTTGTATGTGATCCAGCTTGCGCTGTTTCAGCGGCCATTCAATAATTTCTTTCAGTCGCTGAGCAGTCCCTTCACCGGAAGCACAAATTGCCAGAATTGCCTGCTTTTCTTCTGATTTCGGCGTTTCTTCCTCTAAAACAACTTTTCCATATCCACGGAAGCCTTTTAAAGACTCATACAACTCTTCGATTCCTGATCCTAGTACACTAGACTTTCTGGCAGCCTCTACCACTAGTGGTGTCGTGACCATATCTAAAGTTCGAATCGATATACCGGTTTCTTTTTGCAGCTCATCGTTAAATGAAGCTAACGAACCCATGTCTACCATTAGCAGAACACCGCTGCCTTCTTCCACCTGAAGAACCGCCTCGCGAATTTTTTCAAAAGCCGTTCGTGGATGCATATCCAACGGCATGTCAACCGCTCTTAAATTGTTCACATCTAAAAGTTCTCTTACTACTTGCGCCATCGAAGAAGCTGTACTATTTCCATGTGCGGCAACTACCACACCAATTTTCCCAGTCGGTTGATCTTCTCGTAACGAAACCAATAGAACGGTCAAATAATAGTCTTCGCTATCAGGAATTCTCACTTGAAATTCATGCTCCACCAATTGACGAATTTCTTGAGCTACTTGGAACTCTTTCGGGTAGTTCGTCGCCATCTCGCGAATGTTCGCATTGGTCTCTCTCGTTTCCCCTTCATGAATTTTTTTCAAGAAAGAAGAAATATGCAAGCTCATAGCATAAACAAAATTTTGTTGAAAATAGGTATTTAATCGTTCACTTACTAAGGTAGCAATTCGATTGCTGACTTCGATAACATGCTTGTCAACAAACTCAGCCAAACGAGTTTCAGTATCAAAGTTAAATCCATGATCTTTGTAGAAGGATTTCAAATGAATGTTAATATCTGTTGAAATAAAATGATTGATCGTTTCCTGATCCAATCCTTCCATTTTTAAAAGCGCGGCTTTATCGCCAATAATATCATAGAGATTATACGGTAGTTCATACGTGTCCGTTTTAATTAATTCCTCAATTTCATTTGGTGTAACAATCATTTTCGGTTCCAAATATGGCGAAATATCCGTTGATTTTATTCGATCTGCCGATAGCTGTACCAAGCCCGACTTAATCCCATCGGTTAAATCATTAAGGGCAATACTAATTTTATCCTGGTTCATGTGCAGCATAAATCCACGAGCACATACCAGTTGGACATTTGATTTTAACTGCCCGACATTCCCGTAAGTCACACTGCCTAACAAAGCCTTGACCACATCTTCAGCTAAAGTAATATTGCGTTGAATTCGATTGGCTTCCATTGCTACCATCACCCGCACCAATTCAATCTGTTCGGCAGCTGGCCGACTATTAAAAGATGGCATCTGAATATTAATAGGGATCCGACGGACAAAGGTATCTAATAAAGAAGAATGAGGGTCTTCTGTTGTAGCTCCCACAATTCGAACGTCTGCTTGATGATTCTTACCGGTTTCACCTAGGCGATTATAGCTGCCATGATCCATAAAGTAAAAAATCATTTCCTGACCTTCTGGTGGCAAACGATGAATTTCATCTAGAAAAAGCATTCCACCGTCTGCTTGCTGGATCAAGCCTTCTTTGTCGCTGTCTGCTCCGGTAAAAGCACCTTTTACGTAGCCAAATAGATGACTCATTAATAATTCTGGATTGTTCGCGTAATCGGCACAGTTAAAAACCACCAACTCACGTTCTTCATTAATTACCTGTTGCGACTGTGCAAATTGGAACATCGCATGGGCAAAAAAAGTTTTACCTGAGCCGGTAGGTCCTGTAATCAAACAGTTCAACCCTCTCGGAGGATAGAGAATAGCTGCTTTTGCTTGCTCGACGGCATTGCGCATACTGCCGCTGGATCCGATAATTCGAGTGAAAACGTCTCCCTGCTTTTGAGTCAGAATCCGCTTTTCCGGTCGCTCCTTTTGAACAGTGGAAAATGCTTCATTCGTTACTTGAGCCAATCCCGATTTTTGAGCTTGTGCAAAATAGCGAACCGGCCGACCATCCGTCTTGCGTAAGGTCCCGTTTTTAATCAACAAATTCAAATCTTTACTAGCATTCGTTCGCTGAATCTGCAGCGCTTCTGAAACGTCATTGGTTGTCACATTGGCATGATCACAAACATACTGGTAAATCCGATCAATTCGTCGTTCCATTTTTCCACCCACTTTTAAGTGTATCGTTTTCTCTATCTATTTCACAAAATCGTAATTATTTTCTAAAGAAATAATACACTAATTCTGTGTCAAACACAAAAGATTACCCTTTCTCTTTACGCATTTATAATATATTTCATTAAACAAATGCCTCTTTTAACGACTGATAAACACCAAAAGGTTATCCTTTCTTAACTGACAAATTATAAGCAACAGTAGTGTATTATTCTCCGGTCAGCGAATCCTTACTATCTTTTATTCTAATGGAAAAACGCTCCTTTAATTTAACTCAATAAAAAAGACCCGTAAAAACGGATCATTAAATCGCAGTAAAGAAAGTAATCGCCCCTAAGAAAATTCCGGGCAAGTTCGCAATTACTAAAGGCCAATCTTTTTGTTTCTTCAGAGCTCCATAGATTACCCAGCAGGTACAGTTAATCATTGCAACAAATGGTTGGATAGGACTCCCCTTATCTCCTTGAAGATTATTCAAAATCTGAGGAATGTAAGACACATACAT
Organism: Enterococcus sp. AZ071; assembly: GCF_050499065.1. Lineage (NCBI taxonomy): Bacteria > Bacillati > Bacillota > Bacilli > Lactobacillales > Enterococcaceae > Enterococcus > Enterococcus sp. AZ071. The sequence goes on along the minus strand of NZ_JBIPAS010000001.1, from coordinate 162,608 downwards.
CATCACTGATAACACTGACGCTGCCCTTCCTAGCTGTTGAATTTTGTGTTCTTTATCATTTTTTTTGCTCATTTTTACTCATCCTTTAAATAAACTTTTCTCTTAATTAGTATAGCACAGACACCTTTAATCACCTGTATAGGACACTCTTAAAGCAGTAATTAATTAGACATAAATTGTTCCTAAAAAGCAATAAGCAAAAGATTTGAAGCAGAAGCAGCTTTTACTAGAATTAAATTCTGCTCTCATTGGGGCAGCTATCCTATTCTCTACTGCAAAAGTAACACCAGCAATTAGATTGCCTTTATATAGATATAGAAGACTAGGATTATGGTGATTTAAACTGATAAATTTATGTATAGAAAGCTCTGCTGCCAATTAGCTAAGTCTTTTCTTCTTTAGTCTGCTAAAGACTTTTGCATAAGATTCATTTCAGATTTTCAAAGAATGATTTTTCTTTTCTTCCCAATTTTAACCCTATATAATAGAAGAAAACTAATTGAGGAGAAGCGTTATGAATGAATTATTAGCAGAAATCTTTCAAACGGCCGAAAAGGAACAAAAAAATGAGCAGCAGCTGGTACTAAAGCTGATGGAAGAAGTGGGTGAAACTGCTCAGGCCTTATTATCCAGCCAAAAGGCCCCAGGGAGCGAATACAAACACCTAACAACTGAGGATGTACAGGAAGAATTAGCGGATACTTTGTTGGTCACTCTCGCACTTTTCCAGAAACTAGGTGTCAGCAATGAACAATTGCACTGCTTGTTGCGAACTAAATTGGCTAAATGGCAGGCAAAGCAAGATGCCTAAGACAGCTGGATACTATCCTATCCAAATTCCTTATCTGTTGTCTGAACCCTTCCAGCAATACGTTGATTATCAGGAAGAATCAGTTGCTTCATTGAGTGAATTTGTCATTTGCTGCTGGCAGATGATTCCTCGTACTAAAGAAATTCAGCCACTCGAAAACATCATTATTGCTGATGGGTGCATTGATTTAGTTGTAGCCTTTGATCAGCAACGAATAGGATTTTCCGGTACTCGAGAGACTGATTTCCATTTCCCGGTTTCATCTACCGAACGCTTCATGGGCCTTCGCTTAAAACCCGGCGCTTTCGCTCAACTTTTTCAACGATCAGCTGAACAAGGCATGGATCAATTTTTACCCATTGAAAGGATCGACTCTGATTTTGATGCAGAAGAATTCTTCAAGCACTCTTTTTCTGAAGCAAAAGAATACTTGATTGCTTATTGCGAGAATCAATTGATGACAAGAACAGCTGATGCCTACACTAGATTGTTTGACGAACTGACTGAACAGCTGCCAGCTTCAGCAGCCGAATTATATGATCAACTTGGGCTAAAAGAACGCAGCTGCCAGCGGATTTTTCAAGAGAAGTATGCCTTATCGCCAAAAAAAGGGCTCTCCATTTTACGCTTTCAAAAAGGCTTGAATGACTTGCTGCAGACCAATGAACAAACTACCTTGAATTATTATTACGACCAATCCCATTTTATCCAAGACTTCAAGCGCAACATTGGGATTACACCTCGAGAATTAATTCAGTATTACCGTAATTGACGGATTTTTCCTATCGGTTCCAGCATTTTTACTTTAAAGTAGAAAAAAAGGCGGCTCAAATGAGCAGCCGGTGGGAGGAATATATATGTATCAACAATTAACTGCTAATTTAATGGTAGATAGCATCGAAGAAACACTGTCTTTTTATCAAGAGAAATTGGGCTTTACCCTAGTAGCATCTGTACCTAATGAAAATGGTTATTTACAGTTTGCTATTGTAGAAAAGGATGGACTGCATCTGATGTTTCAAGAACGTCGCAACATGATGGACGAATATCCAATGCTGGAAGCTTCTGCTACTAAGCCTGGGATTACTTTATTTATTAAAGTCACAGATTTTGATCAGCTCTATCAATCGCTGAAATCCAACGTGTCCTTGGCAGCCGATCTCCACGAGACCTTCTACGGTACCAAAGAATTTGCCATTCTTGATAATTCAGGCTATGTTTTAACCTTTGCCGAAAACTAGAATCATGTCCCAGCTAAAATTTAGCTGGGATTTTTTATTTGAAGCTCCAACGTTTCTTCAAGAAGCTGGTTTGTCCAGCCGTCGCCTTTTCATATTTATCCTGCAGGTCGGCGTAGTAATTCATCCAATGGTTTAGATTTTCAGTCACTCGCTGCTTTTCTTCTGCCAGGCTGATTTCCTTTTGTTTTAAACGTAAATTCTCCTGCTTCAGCTGTTTATTTTCTAAAACCAAAGTCTCAACAATTTGTTCATCCAAAAAGGGAATCTTTTCAGACGAGATGAATTCTCTAGTGTTTTCCGTCATTTGATTACTGAAAAAACGCAGCATTCGTTTGTCCTCAAGACTCAGCTGCTGCTGCTGATCCAAGAGCTTTTGCAGCTGGATAATCGTCTGATCCTTTTGCTCCAGCTGCTCTAAAACAAACTCACCCACACTGGGAAAACCTTTTTCTTCTATGGGGTCTTCCAAAATCTGCTCTCTCGGCGATTCGCTAGTGATTCGTTTTTGTTGGCGCAAGCGCTGATTATCAACAATTAAGCGAATGAACTTTGTCTGCTTGCTGCTTAAAGCGGACTTGCCCACTACGACAATTCCCATTTGATTCAGTATTCTTTTTATGGCTCCTTTGCTTACCAACAGTTCCTGCGCTAACTCTTCTATCGTTTTCTCCATGTCTTACTCCCCTAGTTAACGTTCTTTTTTGCCTCTCATTCAGATTATAAATCAATCAATATCGTTTAACAATCACGCTCTTTTCCAGGAAAATCCCCATTTTTTATTAGATATGAGTCCTATATCAATTGAAATTGAGTAGTTATTTATCTTAGTTACTCTCTAGCAAATATTCCGCTCGTCGAAAATCCTGTCTTTGTTTATTTTTAGTTAAAAACAATGCGGCAATTTTAAGGAAAAATGATAAGGAAAATAAAAGACTACAGCAACCTTTTTTCTGGTTGCTGTAGTCTGGTTGCTCATTTAATAGGAAAAGGGGAATCTCTCATTACTTGCTGGATCAATTGCAGCAACTTCTCTTGATTATCATCGGCTGCTACCCGATTGGATTTCAATACTCCGCAGGAACGGCAGCGATGTATAATTGCCCATTCACCTTGACCTTTCGACCAAAGGCTGACCGCCTCCATGGTCCCTCGGCAAAGAGCTGCCCGATCTCCTGGACGATTATCGACATGTTTACTGGTCAAACAATGAGGGCAATGATTCCGATGTTTGCTGCCAGCCGTTTCTGGAGCGGCAGCTTTCCCACACTCTTCACAGATGAAACTCTCAGTACACGATACTACACGATAATCCGGTTGTTTCAGCTGTTTAGCAAATTGAGAAATCTCTTTAAGACGCTGCTCCTTCTGCCGCAGGTATCCTTCCTTGTCTTCCGTATAGCGAGCCTCAGCGGCAAGCTTCAAATAGCTTTCCCATCTTTCCAGCGAAAGTTCACCCGCTTGCAGAGCCGCTTTCACTCGGCAACCCGGTTCTTTTTGATGTTGGCAGTCGCTAAATTTGCAGTGCCCTAAATAATCACTGATATCAGAAAAGCTTTTTTCCAAACCTTCAGAGCTGTCCCACATGCCTAGCTCCCGCATCCCAGGAGTATCAATAATTTGAGTACCTTCTTGTAAAAAAATCAACTGGCGATGACTCGTCGTGTGCTGACCTCGATCATCCTTAGCTCTGACCTTGGCTGTATCCATATAGTTATCCTTGGCTAAATAGTTCAACAACGTCGATTTGCCAACGCCCGAAGAACCTAATAAGACAATGGTTTTGTTTGGTTGCAAGTATTCATCAAGCTGGTTGATTCCGACGCCAGTTACAGCGCTGATCCCATGAACCTTCGCTCCTATAGCAACTCCTTCAGCTGCTGCAAGCTGGCGGGAATAGTCCGGCACTTCATCAATTTTCGTCAACAATACCACGGGTAAGCCGCCCGATTCCCAAGCCAAGCTCAAATATCTTTCCAGCCGCCGCAGGTTAAAATCGCGACCCAATGCTTGTAAAATAAAAACAAAATCAAAGTTGGCCGCTACAACTTGTCGTTTGTTACTGCCAACGGCTGAATCAGCCCGAACAAATAAGGACCTGCGCGAATAGGTTTTTAAGATTAGGCTGTGATCTTGACCTCGATAATCTAGAACTACCTTATCACCGACTGTAGGATAATCCTCAGCCTGTTCCGGGTAATTCCCTCGCTTCACCTTGGCAAATCCAGTGCCTTTAGTGCAGGTAAAGCCAAATAAATCTTTATGAACAGAAGTAATTAATGCTTCTTCTAAATAGTTTGTATTCACAATTTTTTCTCCTTATGTTTAGTTATCCTGCTCCCTTCTTGACTTTCCAGCTTTTTTCACATCATTGATCCATCAGCTGAAAAGCCGATGGTTGACACTTAGCATCAAACAACTACACCTCTTTCTACTCACTTCCGACTATTTACCAGAGAAACGTCTTTCTCGCATTTCTTTATCTAACTGCTTTTGGGCTGTTTTCGATCCGCGATCTAAGTCGCGATTTCTTTTCCGAGTTTGGTAATCACTAAACAGGCTGTCTAACTCATAGTCCTGCGGGTACAGCTCCTGAGCTGACATCATCAATTGCACGCGCTGCCGCAGCACCTTAACGAGTTGATCATCTACCAAGACTTCGATTTGATCGTCACCCTCATCCTGATAAACTAAGCCAATCGCCTCAGTTTCCGTTAGCCGGACGCGATCACCCTTTTGATAAGTCGTGATCTCCTTTTCTTTTCTAAACAAACTAGTCTCTTCCACTGGTTTGAAGTTCTGTTTAGTCGTTTGATAATCTTTTTGATCAATATACTTTTGAGCCTGACGAATCAGTTCCTTAGACATATGCATCTTTTTCGCAATCCACAAAGCCTGACTATCTCCAATTTCACCGACCTGCAGCCGATACTTCGGTGTTAAGGTTTCACGATCAAAAGCCATTGCCGCTGGAACAAAGTCTTCATGAATTTCAGCAAAACGTTTGATTTCGCCATAATGGGTTGTAGCAACAACTAAACCGCCTTTCTCATACATGGCTTCCATAATTGCCACTGCCAGAGCGGCACCTTCATTCGGTTCCGTTCCGCTGCCGATTTCATCCAACAGAATCAGCGTATTGCGTTTCACCTGGTTCAAAATCTGGGCGATATTATGCATGTGACCAGAAAAGGTACTCAGGGCATTTTCCAAATTCTGCTGATCCCCAATGTCTACAAACAAATTGTCTAAGACCGCTATCTTAGTTCCTGCTTGTGCTGGAATTTGCAATCCGATCATGGTCATCAACGTCAGCAAACCCACTGTTTTCAAGACGACTGTTTTTCCACCTGCATTGGCTCCAGTAATGACTAACCCGCGATAGGCTTCTCCTAACTGAAAGTCCAATGGTACCGCATCCTTCGGTAAGAAAGGATGGCGGCCTTTTTTAATCTCAATAATTTCCGACTTATTCACACTCGGTGTAATCCCCTGCAGTTCACGACTATATTTTGCTCGGGCAAAAATAATATCAAAGGCCGTAATAGTTTCCACCGCATAATCAATGACTGTTTCATATTCAGCGAACAAGCCGGTCAGCTCTGCCAATACCTGATATTCTTCGGCGACTTCTTCAGCCTTTAACAGCGCATGCCGTTCATTTAGCTTTGCGATAGCAGTCGGCTCAATAAAAACAGTTTGTCCTTTGCTGGATTGTTCCACGATCGTTCCGGACACACGATTTTTGTAGCTAGCTATAATCGGAACAGTGTAATGCTCACCCTTTTTGATAATTAAGGCTTCCTGCAGCATTTCCTTATTGGAAGGATGGCGAATAAACTTCATTAACTTATCTTGAATAGTTTTCTCAGCTTCCTGCAGCTGCTTGCGCACTCGACGTAAGCTCTTGGAGGCATCGTCACTAACCTTTTTGTTATGAATTTTTTGATAAATACTTTCTTCAACCGCTTCTAGCTGCGGCAATTCCTTGGCATAATTGTACAGCAATGGCGTCTGGAACTGATTTTTCTCGAAAAACTTAGTGATCATTCGGCTGCTGCGTAAAAAGTCAGCGGCTTCGATCAGCTCCTGCGGTGACAAAATCATCCCCCTTTTTACTTGGCCGATCAAATGGTTAATCTGACTCAAGCCCATAAAAGGAACATGCTGACTGCTGTCAATGATCAGTCTGGCTTCCTCGGTTTCCTTTTGCCACATTTTCACCGTTGCCAAATTGCTTTGCGGTGTAATCGTGGCGATTCGTTCTTTACTATATTCACCAATCGCTCGCGTTTGGATTTCTTTAATAATCCGGTCAAATTGTAAATGGTTAATTGTTTCGTTATTCATTGATCTCTTCTCCTTCTTTGAAGAGAGATACCCGTCCCTAAATAAATTATTCACCTAGAAAATACAAAAAAGACGATAGCCATACTATCGTCTTAGAACACACTCATTCTATCTATCGACAGGTATCACTCATATAAGCACGCCAAATAAACCTACTTGTTTACTGGCTATTCAACTTACTGATTTAGATACCTGTTACACTCACAAAAATATCCCCATTCGCTCTAGGTTTTAATTTATTCTCAACAACACTATAACAAGTCGTCGAATTCTTGTCAACTTTATGAAAAAAACGATTCACCGAGGCAGCAAATTGTTAGAACCTCTTATCCTCGCCAGAAGGATTTAGAGAAAAGAATAAAGATCGGGAATATTTCCAAGCGCCCTATCAGCATAATGAAAGTGAGAGTTAATTTTGAAGCATCCGACAAAAAAACAAAATTCCCAGTTGGACCCACCAGATTAAATCCTGGTCCTACATTGTTAATACAAGTTTTCTAAGTCTATCCCCGTCCATTATGCTATGATTAAACTAATAATTTTTAGGGAGTTGAGTTATGCGTATTTTAGAAGTGAAAAATCTTACCAAAACCTATGAAATAGACGACAATCACTACAAAGCCTTGGAGAACCTCTCCTTTTCCGTTAGAAAAGGTGAATTCGTAGCGATTATGGGCGCTTCTGGTTCAGGAAAATCTACCCTACTAAATATTCTTTCTACCTTAGACTTCGCTAGTTCTGGACTTGTACTATTAGGAAACGAAGATCTCTCCCAACTGTCGGAAAAACAACGGGCCGATTTTCGCAGCCAGCACTTAAGCTTTATTTTCCAAAACTACAATTTGCTGGGAAATTTGACCCTGCAGGAAAATATCGCCTTGGCTCTAACTGTCAAAGGACATCCTAAACAGGAAATCTATCAATTAGTCCTTGAAACTGCTGCTAAATTGGGCATTGAAAAACTATTAGCCAAATACCCGCACCAAGTTTCCGGTGGTCAACAACAACGCTGTGCTTGTGCTCGGGCCTTAGCAACTTCGCCGGACTTAATTTTAGCCGATGAACCTACTGGTGCTTTGGATACCCAATCAACCAAGCAACTGCTGACTATTTTGGAATCCATGAACGAAACGCTGGGAACAACAATATTGCTGGTCACTCATGATGCCATTGCTGCTAGTCATTGTCAACGTGTCTTATTCATGCAGGATGGCCAATTCGTTAATGAGCTTCACACAAAAGACCAAACCCAAAAAGAAAGCTTTCATCAAATTCTTGAGTTGATGGGTGCTTTAGGAGATGATGCCCATGTATCTTAACTTAACCTTACGCAATGCCCGACGTTCGCTAAAGGATTATTCGATTTATATCATTACCCTAACTGTTCTAACTGCCATCATTTGTTTATCCAATATTGTTTCAACTATTTCAACCGTAACCGGAATTGAAGGCACCTCCCTTCCGGTGCTGATTGTTTCGATCGCCGTAGCGATGCTTCATTACATGAATCAATTTTTTCTTAAACAGCGCTCAAGAGAACTCGCTACCTATTCTTTATTAGGGATGAATAAAGATCGAATTGCCCTGTTAATTTGTGTTGAATTATTTTGGCTGGGAATACTTTGTTTATTACTGGGGACGTTCTTAGGTACTGTCCTTTTTAGTATCTTTACGCTTTTAGCTGAATCCAACCTTTCACTAAACGTTCCCTTATTTACAATTTTCGTTCAAAATTTTGGCTGCTTGCTGCTGATTGAATTGTTCACGGGCATCCTTTTGCGTCGAAAAATTAAACAGCTGCCACTAGGTCAGCTGGTAGATATGAACGCTCAGCAGGAACGAAGAGAAAAACGTACCCTTAACTTTTGGAAGAAAACCTGCCTGATCAGCACGCTTCTCACAATAATTATTAGCGGTCTGATACTGTGGGATTTTGAATCCTTTGGCTATTCCCTCACTTCCATGCTGAGTGTTCCATTGATCTCTTCTATCTACTCTTTTTACAAATTTGGCTTTCTAGAGTTACAAAAATTCCGCCAACCGGAAAATGCTAGGCTTTATGAGAATAACCGTCTATTGCATATCAGCAAGCTTCTAAGCAGCCATCGCTCCAATGTGATGCTGTACACCATTCTTTCCTTATGTCTACTGTTTGCGTTCGCCTCCTTGGCCTTCGCCAATGCACTAAAGTCGGGATTGTTCCCAACCTTTTCAGTTTCTGAATATATGGTTTTTCTGCAAAGTGTCTTAAGCTTTATATTTACTTTTCTTTATTTTTGCTTGCTATCTCTGCTGCAAATGGTGGACAGTTATCAGACAAGAAATGATTTTCGCATTTTACATTATTTAGGCAAGAGTCAGACAGCGTTGAAGAAATTCGCCTTGATCGATCTGCTAACCCGTTTCCTTTTACCCCTTTTGTCATTTGTGTTGATTACTGGACTGCTGCTATTAGGTCTTTCAGCAAGCAACTTCTCGACCATTCTGGTTCAAACACTCTGGTCATCAGCTGGTACCTATTTTGTCATTCTGCTAGTTTTAAGCCTTTTGTTTTCCAGTATATCCTATCAGCTGAACACCCGAACCATCAAAGAAGTCATTCAGTCTTAGTTCAAAAAAATCGGTCCCCGCGGATCGATTTTTTATCTTAAAAATATTTTCTGACCTTTTGCTGATAATCTCGATAATTTTCACCGAATTCAGCTGCGAGATAAGCTTCCTCTTGATTAATCTGAAGATGAAAAAGGATCAACGCAACAATTGCCAGTGAGATTGTTAAGATATTTGGAAACACCAACGCTATGCCTATATACAAACAGTCAAAACCTACAAATGCCGGATTACGACTGTATTGATAAATCCCTTTAGTCACCAGTTCAGTCTCTTGCCCTTCACTAAACCCAACACGCCAATTATTCTGCATCGTTCGCACAGCGACAATAAAAATCCCCATTCCTAAACAAGCAATGCCTAATCCAAGTATACTTAAAAGCAAAGTCCCAGGTTCTGTAAAAAATGGCACAATAACTTGAACAACTCCTCCCACTCCAGTTGCGGCCCGCAAGAGTCTTTCAAAACGTACATTTTTTTTAGGTTCCTCACTATCTCCTAGAAAATTTACCTTAATCCCCCGACGCGCTAATAACACTGCCTTCATAAAATAAGCGGAATAAAAAACTAAAACTATTCCCAACATCAAACCTCTAATCATCATTTAAAAACCCCAATTCATATGTTTGTTTATTCATATGAACATTATCGCATGTGGTCGATTAATCAGTCAAGTACTTCCTAATTTTTGCGGCTAGCCACTTTCGTTAAAGACATTCCCTGAACTTTAAGACGGCTTACTGAGTTTATCCTAAAAACTCTATCTGTTTTTTACAACCATCAAAAAAAGCCCACCGATTGGTGAGCTTTTCTCAAGACTAGCATTCCTAAGCGACTGTTCTTCTCTCCGTAAACAGCGCATAAATTAACCCAATCAAGAAGCCAACGAGCGCTGGTAAAATCCAACCCATACCGATGTGAAAAAAGGGTAAGTATTTTCCGACAAAAGTTAACAGTGAGTCGATAACAGGCAGTCTCAAAATACCTGAAGGGCTAGCTGCCAATCCATCAAAAATTGCTGGAATAATAGTAAACGCGGTGGTCATTTGATAAACAACCTTCCGCTGCTTAAAGAGTGGACTGACAATAGACAATAAAATCAAGGTCATTGCTAACGGATAGACAAACATTAAAACAGGTAAAGAAATTTGAATAATTTTTGTTAATCCAATGTTCGCAAACAAACAAGGCAATACACTAGCCACGACGATGAAAAATTGATAGCTGCGTTTTGGAAACAGCTCAACAAACGTTTCAGAGAAAGCCGTAACTAAGCCAATTGCTGTCTTCAAGCAAGCAGAAATAACTATCAATGCCAACAAGATACTGCCAGCTGTCCCAAGATATTCATTCGCAATTTGTGCTAACGCGATACCGCCGTTTTCACTCAAGGCAAATTTCCCAAGACTCATTGCTCCCAGATAAGCCAGCAAAGTATAAATGATACCCATCAATAGGATACTAATTGCTCCAGACTTAATCGTATCCCTAGCAATTTGGCTCGGCTTCTTAATACCCATGGACTGGATAGTAGTTACAATAATAATTCCAAATGCCAGTGAAGCCAAAGCATCCAAAGTATTGTATCCTTCGATAAATCCTCTAGAAAAAGCGGTGGTCTGATAAGCTGGCTGCACCACCGCACCTGCTACCGGACCCAATGGACGTGTAAATCCTAAAAACAACAGCGTACCTAGCAGAAGCAAAAAGATCGGATTCAAAAACTTCCCTACATAATCCAAAATCTTAGTCGGCTTGCGTGAAAAGAACCAGGTTGCTGCAAAAAATACTAAACTGAAGGCTGCCAAAACAATTGATTGATTCCCGCTATCAATAAATGGGGCCAAACCAATTTCAAATGACGTGGTGGCTAGCCGCGGTAACGCAAAAAAAGGACCGATAACCAGATAGATCAAGATGGTAAAGATAAAAGCATACCTTCGATCAATCTTTGAGGCTAACTCAAAAACCCCTTTACTTTGGGAAATCCCAATAGCGATGACACCTAAAAAAGGCAGCCCAATTCCTGTAACCAAAAACCCCAGGTTCGCTTGAAAAACATTCTCACCCGCCAATTGACCCATATTCACAGGAAAAATTAAGTTTCCTGCTCCAAAAAAAAGACCAAAAAGCATGGACCCTACATACAAATATTGCTTAAAAGAAAGCTTATTCTCCAAAAAATCGCCTACCAACTATATAGTCTAAAAGAAACATAGAGTAATAGTACCTAAGAGAATGAAAGTTTACAAGTTATTCTCTTCAAATTTTCATTCTCAAGTTAAATGAAGTATCTTTTGGTAAAATATATGTACAGCAAAAATATCTGTGGTTTGACTACAAAAAAAACTAGAATCCTCGAAAGGATTCTAGCCATTAGTACTAATTAAGCTTCTTGAGCTGCTGGATATACTGATACTTGCTTTTTGTCGCGGCCTTTACGTTCGAAACGTACTACGCCGTCGCATTTAGCGTACAAAGTATCATCTCCGCCTTTACCCACGTTTACGCCTGGGTAAATTCTTGTACCGCGTTGGCGGTAAAGGATTGATCCACCTGTAACAGTTTGACCGTCTGCACGTTTAGCGCCTAAACGTTTAGATTCTGAGTCACGTCCGTTAGAAGTTGAACCGCCACCTTTTTTATGAGCGAAGAATTGCAAATTCATTTTCATCAACATGAGATGCACCTCCTGGTTATTGTTTGATAGTTTTGGTTTGAATGTACTGATCGTTCTCTTGTTCAATGGCCTGTAGGCCCAACAATAAATTTTCCAATAAAATTTGCGTGATATTGGTTTGCTCCTGAGTCAATCCTTCAGCAAGTTCGATATAAAGGTAACCACCTTCAACTTCATCCGCATCAATGGTTGGCTGAGTTCCAGCTAGAGAATCAATGCCGTTAACGGTACTAATTGCTAGAGCAGAAACACCGGCACACACGATATCATGTCCGTATTCACCGGACTGTGCATGACCAGAGAGTTCAAAAGAAACAATCCGTCCTGATTCATTACGTCTGAATGTACCTGTAATCATTTAGGCACCTTCTTTATTACGCTTTGATTGAGTCAATGACAACTTTAGTGTAAGGTTGACGATGACCTTGTTTACGGTGTGAATGTTTTTTAGGTTTGTACTTGAATGTTACGACTTTCTTTTGTTTGCCGTGTTTTTCAACTGTACCTTCAACGGTTGCACCTTCAACGATCGGAGCTCCTACTTTCGTAGTTTCACCGCCGACTAAAACAACTTGATCAAAAGTAACTTTTTCGCCAGCTTCAACATCTAATTTCTCGATGTAGATTGCTTGACCTTCTTCTACTTTGATTTGTTTGCCGCCTGTTTTGATGATTGCGTACATGCTTGTGGCACCTCCTTATAATTTATACTTAGACTCGCCATCACAAGTGACTTGCGTACTTAAGACTTGCTCTGTGCGGTTGTAGCTGTGGAGTCCACAATTACAACATTCTTAGTTTACTAAAAAAATACTATCAAGTCAATGATTAAATTATTGACGAGTGACCGGGTTATTCTTTACTATAGAAAGGCGAGGTGAAATACATGGAATATCCGGAAATACTAGTAACGCTGGTCCAAGAGAGATCTGTCGGAATGCGCTTGGAAGGTTTTGTCACTGGACAAGGACCCACTAAACCAAAATTGATGCTGGTTGGTGAAGCACCTGGGCGTAACGAAGTCGAAAACTTTATTCCCTTTAGCGGAGCTGCCGGTAAAGAATTGCTCAGTGCTATGGCTTCCATCGAACTAACTCGAGAAAACACCTATATCACTAGTGCCGTTCGCAGTCGTCCTTTTAAGGAAGTGCATCGCATCAATCGCCGGACAAACCAAGAAGAAACGGTTTATCCTAATCGGACACCTTCAAAAAAAGAAGTGTTGGCTCATGCCCCGATACTGGATTATGAACTGTCCATTATTGATCCACCTGCAATTGCTACCTTAGGCAACATTGGGTTACAACGACTTCTGGGGCCCGGTCACCAGATTACTGAGCTGCATGGACAACTTTATCAAGGACCGGTTCAAGAGCTGAATCAGGAACAAAACGGGTATCAATCTTCTCACAAAGAATATTTAGTTTATCCCTTGTATCATCCAGCCGCAATTTTTTATAATCGTTCATTAACAGAAAGTATCGCTGAGGATTGGAAAAACCTCGGCTTATTATTAGAAGAAAAGAGGTAGCAACATGCGCAACGAAATGATGCACCGTCCAATTGTAAATCAGGACGTTTTACACTACATGCGAACAGAACAAAAGCAATTAACCGGCAAATTAGGCGAATTAGAAACCTACGCTCATGAACAAGGGATCCCTGTCATTCCTCATGAAACTGTCGTATTTATGCAATTTCTACTAAAACAATTACAAGCAAAGGAAGTTTTGGAAATCGGAACAGCGATTGGTTTTTCTGCCAGCTTAATGGCTGAAATTTTAGGTGAGGATTCCCATATCACCACCATCGATCGCTTCCCAGTCATGATCGAAAAAGCCAAAGCTACTTTTGAAAGAATGGGTTTAGAAGATCGAGTGACTTTATTGGAAGGCGAAGCAGCCGAATTATTACAAACTCTTGAAGGTCCCTACGATTTCATCTTTATGGATAGTGCTAAATCAAAATATATTACTTTCTTACCAGAATGCTTGCGTTTGCTAAGACCTGGTGGTGTGCTGATGGTAGATGATATTTTCCAAGCTGGAACTATTTTCCACCCGATCGAAGAAACACCACGGAAAAATCGAGCGATCTACCGCAAGCTGAATGAGTTTTTAGAGACTGTAACTAAAACTCCTGACCTAACTTCAAGTTTGCTTCCTTTAGGCGATGGTGTGGCATTGATTACCAAAGAGAAATAAAAACGGCTCAATTTTTACTTTTTTCTTGAGAATTTCTATTTTCTCTTGTTCCCAAGGCAAAGCAGCATAAACTAAAGAGGAAGACACTGTATGGGAGGTCCTTTGCTTGAACAAAAGAAAGAATTCGCTGATTACTTATTTGATCATTACTATTATTACCTTTGGGTTAGTTTGGATCGGAACAAAAAATCGAGCGTCTGCTTCGCCGCAGGAATTGAATGCTTTGCCAATTTCGGAACCAGTTGTAATGGTCCCCGGCACAAATGGCAATGTGGATCAGTTTGACGGGTTAATTAAAACATTGGAAAAGAAAGAGTCTGGTATTGATGTAGTGAAGCTCACTGTCGAAACAGATGGCTCGGTCCAAGCAGCTGGTAAATTTTCGACTGGAACCCAACATCCGATTTTAGTCGTTGCCTTTGATGACGGCTCAGATGAGTCCCTTTCTAAGCAATCTGAATGGCTGCAAAAGGCGTTTGCCTATACAGAACAATTTTATGCCTTTTCTACCTACGACTATTTAGGTTATTCTAATGGCGGATTAATCCTCACCGGCTATTTAGAGAATGAGCAGCAAAAAAGTGACCCCACCCTCAATCATTTAGTAACACTCGGAACTCCTTACAACGGAACAGACTGGGAAGACAACGACAATAGCACTGTCTTTACCGAACCAAGAAAAAAGAGTCCCCTATTGATGGACTATTTAAAGGGCCGTGACAATATTCCGAAGAATATCTCTGTTTATAATATTAGCGGAAATGTTGACAATCAAAACACCGATGGGACAGTTCCCCTAACCAGTGTTTTAGCCGGAAGACTTATCTATGGCGATTCTAAAAGTTATCAAGAAATCACTATTGATGAAAATGCAGATCATGGATCGCTCATTGAGAATACAAAAACGGTGCAGCTGATCCAGAAATATCTGTTTGATCAAATAAAATAACTCAATAATGATTGACATTCTAAAGTAGTTTTTCTATAATAGCTATTGTTGCTAAACTACTTGTGCTAGTAGCTCAGCTGGATAGAGCACTCGCCTTCTAAGCGAGCGGTCGTGGGTTCGAATCCCTCCTGGCACGTAATAAACATCGTTTTAACTACTTATCGAGGTATTAACAGGAAGAGATTTTCTGTTGATACTTTTTTATTTACTCAAAAGATCAGCCACCCATTTCCTAATACTTCTCACTGATAGCTCAGCAATTTTGATCACGCCAAAAATTAGTAAGTTAACTTTACTAGAAAGCGGTCATCCCACCTACTTGTGAAAAGGTTTTCATTTTGTTAAAATTATAGAAAAAAAGGGAGGTTTTTTTTTGAAAAATTACTTAGATTTAACTGGTCGTGTGGCTGTCGTTACTGGTGCATCATCAGGATTAGGTCGTGAATACGCAAAAGCTTTAGCTGAGAACGGAGCGAAGGTTGCCATTTTGGCTCGTCGGGTTGAACGTTTAGAAGAAGTAAAAAATGAAATTGAAGGTGCAGGTGGAGTATGTTTGCCTGTTCCTGTCGATGTCACTGACGAAAGTGCTGTGGTTACTGCAGTTCAAAAAGTTGTAGATCATTTTGGTAAAATCGATATCTTAGTGAACAATGCTGGATCGATTCAGGTGACACCTTCCGTTGATTTATCTTTGGCAGATTGGCAAAAGGTCGTGGATGTCAGCCTAACCGGATATTTCTTAATGGCACGAGAAGTTGGAAAAAATATGATTGAAAATGAATACGGCCGGGTCATTAATACAGGTTCGATGTTTGGTATGATAGCTGGCATGCAAATGCCAAACCTTGCCTATAATGCTACAAAGGGAGCTGTACCAAACTTTACCCGCAGTCTTGCGCAAGAATGGGCCCAGTACAATATCACTGTCAATGCCATCGCACCAGGTATGTTTCCAAGTGAGATGATGATAATCGACGAATCCGTCGAACAACTATTACAATTCCGTACGCCAATTGGACGTCCAGGAAAAATCGAAGAGCTCTTGGGGCAATTATTATTGTTTGCTTCTGAAAACTCTTCTTATACTACAGGACAAACTATTGCCATCGATGGTGGCTGGACTGCGGTATAAAAATAAGAACCCTTCTTTTTGTTTGTCAGTAAACAAAAAGAGGGGTATTTTTAGGTTCTATGGACTGCATAGAATTCCAAAATTCCTAGTTCTCTGCAATCGTTAATCAATCCTTTATCGGAAGCTCTTGAACTTCACGCCTATTGATAACCAATTTGACCACATCATACCAGCAAACCGCTGCCATACCTAGGAGCGCACACAATGCCAATTGTGGAAGTGATAATGCTGCTAAGTCTAAAAAGCCGTTAATAGGAGAATAAATTAGACCGAGTAAAACAACGATGGTCCCGCCTAATATTCCCCAAATCACTTTATCATGGCGCAACTGGAGGAAGGTTTGCATTCCCAGCAAATGATTCGAGCTGTTCACTAAGACTAAAAAGATATTAGAAATGATTAAAACAGTCAATCCCATTGTTCGTGCCAACTCATCATTAGCCGGTGCTTGCTGCAAACTAAGATAATAAGCACCAAAAGATGCGATAAAAATGACCAGACCTTGAATCACACTTTTCACTAACAATTTTGTTGACAAAATACTCTCATAGCGATTTCTTGGTGGACGATTCATATTGTCAGGCTCACTTGGCTGCCTTTCCAGCACCACCGAACATGTGGGATCAATCACCAACTCCAGCAGCACAACATGCGTAGGTAGTAAAAATAAAGCTGTTTGGGCTATTCCTAAAAGCGGCCCGAACAAAGCAGTTAAAGCAATCGGAATGTGTATGACAAAAATATAACCGATTGCTTTTTTGATGTTATCGTAAATTCTCCGACCATCCTTAATCGTGTTAACAATAGTAGAAAAATTGTCGTCCATCAGAATCAAATCCGCTGCCTCGCGAGAAACCTCCGATCCACGTTTGCCCATCGCAATGCCAATATCCGCATATTTTAACGCTGGTGCATCATTTACTCCATCGCCCGTCATTGCTACAACCTCATCGTTTTGTTTAAATGCTTTGACAATTTTCATTTTGTGTTCAGGTGTTACCCGTGAAAAGATAGTCATATCTACCACTTTTTCTGCCAATTCTTCCTCATTTAGCTGATCAATTTCTTGACCTGTCATCGCATACTCTGCATTCGCAATTCCCACTTGCCTAGCAATAGCACTAGCAGTAATTCCGTTGTCTCCAGTAATCATTACTACTTTAATTCCTGCTCTTTGACACTGTAAAATATCTTGTTTTATCCCAAGGCGCGGCGGATCACTTAATCCAATTAATCCTAAGAAAGTAAGAGAACAGTCTTTAATTGAGGCGGGAACTTCGTCTGCTGCTGCGACTACCTGCTCTCCTACTGCCAGAACACGCAAACCCCTTTTAGCAAATTGATCAATTTCTTTAAAAACCGCTTGCTGCTCTTCCTTTGAAAGATTAGAGATTGATAGAACGCTTTCCGGCGAACCCTTAACTGCAATTGCAGCTCGGCCCTGTTTCTGCCAAACATGTCCCATCATTTTCAACTCATCAGTAAAAGGATACTCCGTAATTAACACATCAGAAAACAATGCCTGCTTATCCCAATTATGCTCAGCTGCGTATTCCAAAATCGCAATTTCCATTGGATCATAGGGTTCAGTTTCGCAAGCTAAGCCCACAATTTCAGTGAAACGCTGCTGAACTGCTTGGTCTGTCACCCAACTATCAGTAACCGTCATCCTATTCTCCGTGATTGTTCCGGTTTTATCCACCGCTAGAACCGATACCGAGCCCATAGTTTCAACTGCTGGCAATTTACGAATCAACGATTGCTTTTTAGCTAAACGCCAAGCACCCATCGATAGAAAAATCGTCAACACAACGGGGAACTCTTCAGGGATCATAGCCATTGCAATGGTAATTCCAGATAAAATACTCTGAATTATGCGGTCGGTAAAGGCTAAGGTATCATCATTGAAGAAAGTAACCACTGCTACAAGCAATAAAAAAATAAAGGCGATTATTGCACACGCCTTTACCAGCTTGCCTATTTGTTTATCTAAAGGAGACGGAGCATTTTCTGCCGTCACTAAATGCTTGCCAATTTTTCCGTATTCCGTTTGTGATCCGGTTTTATCCACTAGTATCGTCGCACTTCCTGTCGTGACCAGTGTCCCGGTGTAGACATAGTCCTCACGCCAATAATCCGCACCCAGATTTTCTTCAGAAAGAGCGAGTACTTTCCAGACCGCTTCAGCCTCCCCAGTCAACGAGGACTCATTTACTCTCAGATCACTCGCTTTTATAACATAACCATCCGCCGGGATCTTTACTCCTTCTTCAATCAGCATTAGGTCTCCAGGAACTAGTTCCTCACTTAAAATCTCGACTGTTTGCTTATTGCGAATTACTTTGATTCTAGGCGCAGACAGATCCTTCAAAGCATTCAAGGTTTGATCTGTCTTCCATTCCTGAATCACTTCAATTGCAATAATCACGACGACAAAAGTCAGCATAATCAGCCCATCCTGCGGCTCACCTAAAAAGAAATAAATCAGTGCAGCTACCACCAATAAGAGAAACATTGGTTCTAAAATAATATGAAGGACTTTTAAATAGAAAGGTTCCTTCTTCTTTTGTTCCAATTGATTTTTTCCATACTTTGCTAATCGTCTTTCAACCTGATCAGTCGTTAAGCCATCCCAATTCGTTTTCATATCTATCTCTCCTCTACCAAAAATAAAAATGGTCCACTCATCATACCTGCATTTTTTGATGATTACGACGCTATTTTTCTATTTCTTAGGCAACTTTTACTGTTTAGCAGAAACGAAAAAAATAAAAGCTGGTCGCTTAAAAAAATTTCTATAGGCCACCCTAATATAAATTTACGCGGGGTTAAAATTTGAATCAGTCTCCCCCTGATGGTTCCTCTAAAGTACAACGAAAGCTATTGGTGATCGTAACCTTTTACGATATACTTGTCTTTAAAATAACTGTACAAGCAAAGGAGGAGCGCTAGTGATTTACAGCATTGGAAAATTTTCAGAATTAACAGGCTTTAGCATCGATACCCTGCGCTACTATGAAAAACAAGGAATTATTATCCCTAAAAGAGACCATAATAATCGACGGATTTTTGATGAAAAAGATGTGGAGTGGTTGGCCTTTATTCGTAAATTGAAACTGACAGGAATGAAGCTGAAGGATATTCAAACTTATTCTAGACTCCGCTACGAGGGGGATCAAACTGTTCAACCACGGTTAAATTTACTATTGGCGCAATCGGAACTTCTCTACCAGCAGAAAGTCGAAATTGAACAGCATATCAGCTTTCTGAATCAGAAAATTTCTGTCTATCAAAAGATGCTGACTGAACAAAATAAAACAGAATAACTCGCTTGACATGGAGTATACTCCAGCATGTATTTTTATTACTATACATGAAGGAGGATTCAAAATTGACCACTAAAAAATACACTGTAATCACTGGTGCCAGCTCAGGAATCGGCAAAGAAACGGCCAGAGCCTTTGCACGACGCAATAAAAATCTCCTCTTAATTGCTAGACGAGAAGAACAATTGCTTCAGCTTAAGCAGGCTATTCAAGCAGAAAATCTACAGATCGATGTCCAACTATACCCGACGGACCTATCCGTAATTCAATCTATCGAACCACTTTTTGAAAAACTGTCCGTTTACGAAATAGAAACCTGGATCAACAATGCAGGCTTTGGTATGTATGGCGAGCTGGCAACAAATGACATTGAAATGATCGAAGCCATGCTCCATTTGAATATCGAAGCGCTCATCTTACTGTCCACCCTATTTGTAAAAAAATACCGCAATACACCGGGTACCCAGCTAATTAATGTCTCTTCTGCCGGCGGCTACACAATCGTTCCTACGGCAATTGTTTATTGTGCCACCAAGTTCTTTGTCAGTGCTTTTACTGAAGGCTTAGCCGATGAGCTGAAAACTACTGGCGCTAAGATGCAGGCCAAGGTTTTAGCCCCAGCCGCCACTAAAACAGAGTTTGGTAAAGTTGCTAATCAAGCAGAATCCTATGATTATGACCAGGCTTTTGGCACCTACCATACTAGTCAAGAGATGGCTCAGTTTTTATTACAGCTGTATGATAGCCAGCAAACCGTAGGCTACATTAATCGTGATTCCTTCACATTTGAATTAAGTCAGGGACGTTTGCCTTCAGCCATTGGTTCAACAAACAACCAAAAGTACAACTAACTATTTTTTATGAAAGACACCAACTCCCAGCAATAGTATACCTTTGACCCAAGCAGCCAATGGTCCGATGACAAGGGCAACCAGCGGCATGGGGCTGTCCGTGATCATTTAAATCAGCGAGAGCAATCTTCCCAGCAAACGCGGTTCAGCAGTTTCTTTAATTGGTCACGATCTTTGCTTATTTTTGAATTAGTCATAGGCAATTGATTTTGAGAGGCTAATTCGGAAATACTGCATTGACAACTGGTGTTAAAATACCTGCTGCACCAGAGAGAATTGCCTATATCCTAAAAAAGAATCCTTACTAAAAAGAAAACGGAAAGCAAAACAATTTACATTCGTACTTTTCCAAAGCACCAAGAAGACAGCTGTAAAGCGAGTAAAAAAATCAGCAGGGCTATCGGAAGAAACGGAAACCATTGCAAAGCACTAGTGGTCTCTCCTGTTGAAAAAGCATTCAGCAGGAGAGACACAAAGTATCCGCTGTAGCAATAAGGATAAACGATCCAAAAAGAAGTATTCGCTGCCAAAATAGCTGGAATTGTCAGCAAAAGATTTAATCCAATCGACCAAATCGGTTTGGAAAATAAAACTGTCAGCAGCCATATCACTCCGATACATGGAAGCATGGTTAGGAACAATCCGCTGCACCACAATGAAATCTGAAAAACAGGTATTCCACCAGGCACTCCCATCATTTGCGTTGCTGCAAATCCAGCAACGACAAAAACTAAAAAGAAAATAATGATTTCTGCCAGTAAAACGAACACCAGTAGACAAAATTTTGACAATGATAAAGCCGACCTGCTGACTGGCAATGTCAGCATTTTGACTAAGCCTCGGTTTTGAGTTTCCTGTGCAGATAGCATGGTACAAAAGACAATCATGCTAAACGGTAAAAGATAGTACGCATACACTAATGCACTTTGGATAAACATTGCTCCCCAAGCATTCGTATACTCTGGAGTAAAATATTGACTGATATTAGCAATTCCCGAGACGACCACCAAAATTGGTGCTATAAATAGCAGGGGAATTATTTTTGAACGCCTGATTTTCAGATGCTCATTCTTTAGCAATTTAGAAAAGTTCATGTAAAGCCACTCCTTATACATAACGTATTTTTTTAGTTGCGATCAGACCAGCGGCTAAAAATATGGCCGCTTCTCCAAATAACAGAACCACTATTTTAGGATCAACCTCCGCTGTCATAGCTACTGCTGGACGAAACAACAGGACAAATGGATGGAGTAAGAAAATAGCTGGCTTGACTGTAGCAAAGATTAATCCGGTTAAAAATCCAATTACACCGACTCCTAAAGGCAGCCAAATATTTTCAAAATGAGCAGCTATCAACAACATAAAAGTTAATACGGGTAAAGTTGTTGCAAAGGAATACCCCGCAAATCGCAGCAATGTAGGCCAATCAAAGGCTCCCTGGCTCAACTCTGTCAAACCGATCTTTGCCAACGCGGCATTTTCCAACACAATAGCCATAAACAGCCCCCCTGTAACAATCACAAACTTACTTAGGTAGTATTTCGTTAGCGTAATGGGCAGTACATACATTTTTCTTACTGCTTGTCCTTTAAATTCCAATTGATAAATTAAGCAAGCAGCCATAATCACCCCAAACAAATTAAAAATCAGCACTACTCCATATAATTGAGTCAGTAAAATATCCATCGGCGGCAGCGGAAGTCCCAACAAAGAATCTTTGCGAAGACCAAAATTTAGCAGGCTGTATAGTGCCCCTACTATGCCCACTGCAATAAGAATCCAAATAATCCCAGTGCGCTTTTGTTTTCGTAATTCAATCAAAAATTCCATCATAAACGAGCCCTCTGTTTCCTTGCAGCATTATCTTTTTGGATCATTGTTAGAAAGATATCCTCTAGATGTTGGCTTACCTCTCCTTGTTGCCGTAACGCATCTAGGCTTCCTTCAAAAAGCAGCCGGCCATGATTCAACACGCCCACATCAGTTGCCATCTGTTCAATCTCAGCCAGCATATGTGACGATATCAAGAGGGTGCAATCGTACAGGGTGGGCAATGACCGAATCAGATTACGGATCTCATGAATCCCCGTCGGATCTAAACCATTTGTTGGTTCATCGAGAATAAGAATGGGCGGCCGACCAATTAAAGCCGTTGCCAATCCTAACCGCTGCTTCATTCCCAATGAATAATTTTTTGCTAACCGATCACCAAAGCTGCTAAGATCAACTAGCTCCAACACCTCATCCACCGCCTGTTTCTCCAAGCCAAGAATACGTTGAATAATTATAAGATTTTCCCTTCCTGTTAAATTGGGATAAAACGAAGGACTTTCTATAAATGAACCTACCTCACTTAATATTTCCATTCGATCTTTAGGAAACCTTTTCCCATTAATAGAAAAGTCGCCGTCGCTAGGAGAGGTTAGACCCAGCAGCATTTTCATCGTCGTCGATTTTCCCGCGCCATTTGGTCCGATAAACCCATAAATGCTATTTTTCTTAATATGAAGGGTCAAATTATCTACAGCAGTAAACTCCTTGTATTGCTTTGTTAATCGATTAGTGGTAATAACTTCCATAATCAGTCGCCTCGCTTTCTTTCCTCTATCATGCAGTACTAAGCTTACGTCAACCTCCTGCTGACCTTACATTTACCTTACCTTTTCATTGCTAAGGTAAATGGCTTTGCTGGGAATGCTATAATAATAAAAAAATGAGGAGTGACAGCATGAAAGATTCCTATCTAAAAGAAAGACGGCTGCTTCTAGTTGATGACGAACCAGAATTATTAAAGCTGTTAACTTCCATTTTGCAGGATGATGGCTTTCGAAATCTTCACACAGCTTCCAATATGAAACAAGGTTTGACCCAAGCAAAAGATCTGCAGCCGGAATTGATTTTACTAGATGTGATGCTGCCAGATGGTGACGGATTCACCTTGTTTCAGTTGCTGCGTCAGTTTACTGAGGTTCCTGTCATTTTTCTGACGGCCAAAGATCAGCCCGTGGATAAGCTGGAGGGGTTAGGTTTGGGGGCGGATGATTATATCGTTAAACCCTTTTTGCCTCAGGAATTACTGCTGAGAATACATGCGGTCTTACGAAGATGCTACAAAGAAGATGTTATCAGTACGCAATTGGATTTTTGTCGGATTGATTTTAGTCGAGCGGAAGTTTCTCGCGCTGATGGAACTCAGTTGGTGCTTACCGCTACTGAACGTACCTTGTTAAGTACTCTAGCTCGAAATGCGGGAAGAATTGTTACCATCGATACGTTGTGTGAAGCAGTGTGGGGGGAGAATCCTTTTGGCTACGAAAATAGCTTGATGGCTCATATACGACGGATTCGAGAGAAAATTGAAGAAGCACCTTCTCGACCAACCTCTCTTTTAACTGTCAAAGGTCTCGGGTATAAACTAGTGATAAAGAGGGCTGACTAATGCACTCATTCAGCAAATACATTACAAAGTATCTATCCGCTTTCGCGGGATTCATTTTATTGCTGCTTTTAATCAATTTGATCCTGTTCGGTTTAGCTTTTCAGAAGATTATTTTTCAAAGCAAGGAGACACCTTCTCCCAAAGTGATGCTGGAACAAACCACCAAGGATTTTTCAGCAGAAGGATTAAGCAATCAAGGCAAACAACGACTAGAGGAACAAAATATTTGGGGAATGTATCTTGATGAATCCGGCCAAGCAGTCTGGTCGCTGGATTTGCCTAAAGGAGTTCCGACAGCTTATTCACTACAGGATGTTGCAACCTTTTCTAAAGGCTATATAGCAGATTATCCTGTGTTTATTCAAAAAGAAGGAGCGGGTTTGCTCGTTCTCGGCTATCCCAAAAACAGCTTCACAAAATTAATGAGCAATTACTACCCGATTCAAACAATCAAATCATTGCCAGCCTTTGTGTTCGTCGTTTTAAGTTTAGATTTTATTTTACTTTTCGGTGCTTACTTTTTATCCAAAAGAAAAATCATTGCCAGTACTCAGCCGATTGTTGAAGGTCTTCAGCAGTTATCTGCCGGTGAAACCGTTCAGCTAAAAACTAAAAATGAGCTTTCTGAGGTAGCTAAAAATCTCAACCTCGTTTCCTATAAATTGAACCAGCAAAACGAGGCCCGTGCCAACTGGATCAGCGGCGTATCCCACGATATTCGAACGCCTCTTTCTATGATTTTGGGATACGCAGACCGAATCGCTGCAGATAAGACTACTAACCAGGCTACACAAGAACAGGCAGCGATTATTTTGCAGCAAAGTATCAAAATCAAAGAACTGGTTCAAGACCTGAATTTAGTCTCGCAATTGGAATACGACATGCAGCCTCTAAACAAAGCCTCAACTCATGTTGCAAAGATGCTTCGCTTATATACAGCAGAATTATTAAATTCAGGTATTTCAAACAAATACGAACTGGAGTTAGTCATTCCCGCAGAGGCCGAGACGTTCTATTTCACCTGTGATGAACGATTACTAACACGTGCTGTTAATAATCTCGTCCAGAACAGTATTCAGCACAATCCTGAAGGCTGCAACATCCAAATTTCTTTGTCGTTGGAAGCACAGGCTTTTGCAATTATTGTAACTGATGATGGACAAGGTGCTTCGAAGCGTGATTTGCAGCAATGGATAGACAGCAATCCTCTGAATAGCACTGATGAACATTTGCAGCTGCGTCATGGTCTAGGCCTGCATTTAGTCCAACAAATTACACACGCTCACCAAGGAACAATGACTGTTGAAACTAATTTGAAGAAAGGTTTTCAGACCACTTTGATGTTTCCATTTTAATAATTAGCAAAAAAATATCCTTACTATAGCCAGTCGCTATGATACGGATATTTCTTTATTCATCACAAGTCTTCTCTAGTATTTCCTTCTTACTATAATAACTCTTCTGATACAAAATCGTCAGCAACGTCAGCACGATCGCCAATAAGAATAATGAAGCTTTTACCATATTCATAAATTGAGTATTCACTAAGAAACCAATATAGGGCAGATAAAAAGCCGGTTTGCCGATGAAATTACGGAAATGCACCAAACCCATTTCAGCATTTGAAACATTATCCCCTTTTACAAAATAGCCATTGATCTTCTCATCAACAGACAGTACACGACGTGTTTTCACTGACTGACCTTGATTTTCGTAATACGTAATGGAGTCTCCCGCTTGAGCCTGTCTCCTGTTAGGACGAACAAACAGCAAGCCCCCCTTACTATATTTTGGCGCCATTTTATTGTCTTCTACAACATATGGGGTAACCTCCAGCAAACGAGGAATAACAATTGTAAGTGTTGTAAGCAAAAAGAAGAACACAATAACCGCACCATAAAAAACGGTTATTTTTTTATAGTAATTCATTCTTTTCCCCTTCCATTTTTCTACTACGTTTTATTCCCCAATATCATATCACACCTATTCGTCTAATAGCTACGACAGTTATCTTTTGTTCTGAATTTATTTCCAATTTTAAATTGTTTTCTAATATGATACTATTAATGTAGCTATCATTCTAAAATAAAAAGACTAATGAAAGATGAGGTATTATTTTATGTCCCAAAGAAATAGCGGACAATCTAGCAAATTATTCTCTTTCCAAACTCGACACACCTCTGTGCTCATTACAATAATGACCGTTATTTTAATTTTATTTTCTTTTATTTTTTTCCAAATCGGAAAAGAACTTAAAAAAACAGATGTTATGGAGATGAAAAACGACTGGGTCTTTTTTGTTGAAAATCACTCCGATCAGCAGCTATTTGGTGAAAATACCCGCCGCATTGAATTTGTAGATCCGAACGAATCTTTAATTATGCAGCAATCCTTGCGACAACCCATAACAAATCCAGAACTAATTCTACGTGCCAATCACCAGTGGGTCACAGTATTGTTAGACAACCAAATCATCTACCAATACCAAGAAACTGCAAAGCAAGAAAATCCGGGCTTGCTGTTTACCAAAATTACTCTACCTAAGGATTATTACCAAAAACCCTTACGAATTGTTACAAAAAGTCCTTTCAAGTATTATGCTGGATTACCTGCTCAAGTCTTTCTAGGTGAAGCGGATGAAATAGCTCACTTTTTTCTAATGCATTCCGTACCGCAAATGATTATATTGTTCATTTGTTTGGGTATTAGTCTTTCGGCTGTTGTCATGTTGGTCTCTCGAAAAAAATTGAACAAACAACGAATCGCCTTAACCGGACTTTTATGTGCTTTCTCCTTATTAGTCGGAATCCAGTCTTCGGTAAACAATCTTTCAACCGGCACTTTATTCGCTCCAGATAAGCTGTCTCTGTGGTATAGTTTGACATCTATTCTGATTCCAATTGCTTTGACCAGCTATTATTGGCTAAGAAACACACTGTATCGTAAATGGTACTTGCCAGTGATTATTATCGAGTACTCACTGCTGGCGACCACCATCTTCAGTTTAATCACACAGCAAATACCTTTACCCATGATTCTGCAGGTAGCCAGTGGTTTAAACGTATTTCTGACCTTGTACACCGCAATGATCTCACTACTAGAAGCAGCCTCTGACAATCGCTTCTATGTCATTTGTTCACCAGGGATTGTGATGGCCGCAGTTATCCACTGCTTCTTTTACATTCAATTATTCATTGGTGCAGCCAATCTAATTATCGATTGGCCGATGATTTTATTTACAGCTCTAGCTGTTTTGATTTGCGGGTATCATTTTGGGGAAGAATATGCCGCCTTGTCCAAACACAAAAAAGAGGCACAAGCTTCAGCAATTCGCTCGGCTTCCTTTGATCAAAAGCTGGAGAGCTTAACCCTTTATTTCAGCTCTCTGATTCACAAAAAAAACCAAGAACAAACGCAGCCAATCAATCTCACACTGAGTATTTTAGAAGAACATTACCAGGAGGCTTTCAAAAAGCTGAATGGAAAACTAACCTGTACCTTCAGCCTGCAAAAGAAAAATCAGCTATTAGAAGAAGAACTGCTGCAGCTTTTGATTCAAGTCTTTGAAAAATTATTGGTTTTAAAACAGCACATTGGCTGTGACGCAACGCTGCATATTACTCAAAAAGACGATCAGTTGATTATCGAAAGCCAAATGGAGCCTTACAGCAGGCCGACCTTTGATCAAACCATTCAGGAGGATTTAAGTTTTTACCGGCAAGAATTACAGGACTTGGTTGGAAAGAAACGCGGTCGCTATGAGCGTTTGGAGCATCAAATGATTATACGATTATCTCAGATAACCTGATTCGTAGTGATACTTCAATAGCTTATCCAAATTAAAAAGCAGAAAAACCACACACCTCATTCTATGGTTTTTCTGCTTTTTTTACTGTAAATTGCTTAATAGTCCTGCTGCATATGAAAAAATTGAACTGCTATTTTTGCTGTTGCAGCAGCTCGGAAAGCGTTGGATTTAACTGGTACCCCTTGCCCCAGCTTGTAGTAATCATTTCTTCGTTTATTCCAACATCTTTCAGCTTTTTCTTTAATTTATTAATGGTGTATGACAGCTGACTCAACCTAGACTGTGTACATTCCGAATTCCAAACTAATTCGCATAGACGGTTTCTAGTAATAAATATTCCTTCATTTTTCAGAAAAGCATCCATGATCCTCTTCTCTGTTTTTGTCCAATGCAATTGAAAAAAGAGATTTTCCTTTTCTAATTGTGATAGACAAGGTTTGCTGGTTGTTCTTCTTTTATGTACCATTTCTTTACTTGCCAGCACCATTTTATCTCGAATTTCTTCTATATTACTAATGTTTAGGAGCCAATTGCTAATTCCCTGCATTTCCCACTCTGATGCTTTTTGCTTTGTTGGTTGCTGACTAACCTTTCTGATAATTGTCAGAGGAAGCGAATCCAACTCTTCAATAATTGATTTAGTTTGTTCATCAGAGATCGTTTCGCTAATAAATACGTACTCAAAAAAGTGGAATAATTGCTTACCTGTGCCATGAAAATTGAGCTCGTGATTTAGTTGACTTGTACAAAATACTTCGTGCCCTAAAAGCTTCAGGTTTTTTTCAAACGACTGTTCGGCATAAGGACAGCTGGATAACAGAATGACTTGACTCATCTTCTCACCTTCTTATTTTTGCTTGATTAGATTTTTTCCAAAATGCTTATTTGATCTTGAATATCCATATAGAAATAAACTGACAGTATGATGCATAACGCTGAAATGATTAATAAGGAGACATTTAAACTTAATGACCAGCGACTTCTTTTTTGTTGCTTGATTAGCTGCATATCCTTAATCAGAAATATAAAAAAGCTTAGTAAAGCAATCATGCCAATAACAGCTAATATAATCATCCATCCATATCTTTCCACGCTATTTCCTCCTTTATTCTAAAAGCGGGAAGAAAAGAGGATCTCGTCGCTCTTTTCTTCCATAAACTTATGGTAAAGTATCCATTGTCCAGGTTACCTTTCCACGGTATTCTCTAGTTGCCTGAGCAGTTCCTCCAAGAACCTTCAATTGGACCGAGTTTCGATCAATCGTGTACTTGAATTTCCCTTGGGCTGAGGCACTGTTAGGACTTTTCCATAGTTCGACGCTTGTGTTACTTGGTAGTACTTCATATCCAGAATTACCAACATTAAAGGTGCTGGATACGTCCTCGGGCCAAGTTGCTCCACCATCAGACGATCTCGACAACTTTTTACCAACGATTAATGCAGCATTAGTTAGTTCAAGATTGCTGCCATCAAAAGTTGTAATTGAACTTAACTTAGCTGAAAGTACCCAATTGTTGACCATTCCAATATTTTCAATTTCCATGTTAAACGAACCACTTGTTGAAGCTAATGGATTCGTTGTATCCACATCACTGCGGGTTAAGCTGCCAAAGTTGAATTCTGGTACATTTTCAAAGTAATAGCCTGGCATACGCGTCAATGTTGTCACTGTATTTGCTGTTGACCAATCTGACCATTTGTTGCTTTCATTTTTCATTCGGTATTTTACATAATAAACTGTGTTTTCTTTCAAATTTTTCAGTTTAAATTCAACCGATTTCGTTATCAGATCGATCGCTGGTGCACTGTTCAACGACGGATTTGTTCCCGTAGAATTGTAGACAAGCGTTCTAAAATCATTGGCATTTCCGGTTAAACTAATTGCCACCTCAGCGTTGTCATTCGCACGAGTAGGATCAGGATGAGCAGGGCTCATAACATCCACATTATAGCTTCCGCTTACAGTCGCTTTTGCGGTGTTCACTGTTATTGGTCGCTCGGTTGCTGATGCAGTTGGTGTATTCACCGTGAGTGTCGTGCAGAAAACAGTTTCTGGTGAATCTACAGCTACTTCCTCATAATCTGGTACAGTTAATCGACCTTTGTATTTCGTACCTGGTGCTAAACCGGAAATAGTTCGAGCACCGTTGTAATTGATGTTGCTAGCAGTACCATCGACACCAGTTACGCGGTCATGAACTAAGTCTGTGTACACTGTAGTTGCGGAAAGCCAATTAGTTTCTGAAGCTTTCATCATCTTGAATTGACCATTCGCCCAAGTTGCAGAAATGTCCCCGTAATATTTAGAAGCATGTAATTGTACAAACGTTGGTCCTACTATAGCATTTTCTGCTTGTGGAATAGTTGGTCCATTAATTCGCAATTGAATCCCCTGTGTACTAATTATCCCTTCACATTCTGTCCAATTAGACCATACTTCGGTTTGCACCTCTTCTTGTGGGAAATTGCCTATCCCGTTCTCTATTTTATAACGAACATCGTACACCGTTTTAGATGATAAACCCTTTAGTCTAAAAGTAACCCGCTTACGAGAAGAAAAATCAAAGTTGAGATCATGAACACGTACGGTTTGCCACTGAGATGTTCCATTCTTTCTAATTTGAACTTCAATGTCATTAGGATAAGCCGGATTTTCTCTTTCTTGAGTTGCAGCTGCGTAAAAACCGCTTAGAACAGCTTCAGCATTTGTCGCATTAGTTGGCTTCACTGTACTGGTTGTTGTCAGTACAGTAGGAATAGTTGGTGTGACAAAGCTGGTCCATTCAGAGTAAGTATCGCTAGTTGGTGTCTCTGGTCCTGGTTTTTTTAAAACAGCACGTGCGCGATATTTTGCTCCAGCTCTAAGACCAGATATTGTTAACTTACCATAAGTTCCACCAATTGTTCCTGGATGCGTTAAATTTTCAGCCTTCGTAATGATCATACCTGCTCCGCTTTCGGATGAATATTCAATTCTTCCCCGAGAAGGAGAAACATTTCCTCGATATTCACTATTACCAACTACTGCACTGATAACTGGAGTAGCAGTATTGGAGACTTTCAATTCGCTAATTTTAGGTTGTACTACTTCTAAAGGAATAACAGCCATAGAAACTATATTATTTGTCTGTTTCGGATCAGACCATACTTCATTGGCAGAACCATTATTTTTTCCATTCTCTACTTTGTACCTAACATTGTATGCTGCTCCAGCTTTTAAACCATTTACTTTAAAAGTAATACGTTTATTTCCAAAATCGATATTTCGATCTTCTTCTCGAAGGTTAACGTTTACCCATGAACTCGTACCCACTTCTTGAATCTCAACTTTAATTTTATTCTTGTCTGGATGAGCAGCTCGCTCACGCATGTTAGTTGCTGCTTGATAAAATCCTTTGAAAGTTGCAGAACCGTAACCGTTTGTTGCAGTAGTTGGCTCTTGTTTTCCAGTAAGTTCTAGATCTGTCAATATAGTTGGCGTGACAAAATCATCGGTCCATTCAGACCAAGCTGGCACATTATTTGAAGCCATAATACTGGTTCTTGCTCGATATTTTGATCCAGGATATAGATTAGTGAGTTCTACTGTTCCATAGTTTCCATTAGAGTATGGAAGATTGGTTGCCTTCTGAGATTCCATTCCAGTTCCAGATTCATTTGAATATTGGATGAACCCTTGATTTGGTAGAACCGTACCCGTATAGGTATTGTTACCAGCAGTAGCACTAACAGAAGTTATATTCGTTACGTTAGGTGGCTCGATTGTTACAGGAATCCCCTTTGTTGTGAAATTTCGCGACTCTGAATCTGCCGACCAATTATTACTAGCATTTCTCACTTTATAACGGACAAAATATTTAGTATTAGCATTAAGTTTAGATAATGTAAAGGATACCTGTTTGTTTCCAGGATTGATAATTGGATTTGTAGTTGCTGGTGTTGTTCCAGTATTAATTACGTTCCAATTAGAATTGTTGGTACTAATCGATACTTCTACTTGTGAAGGATGCGCGGCTACATTCCCAACATTATAAGTTGCTACCACATTTGCCGTAGCATTGTTGTTAACAGTGGGAGTACCCAAAGCCGAAATTCCCGGTTGATTAACAGTATTTGGGGTATAAAAGTAGCTGCTTAATCCTGAATATCTATCTATGCGGTCATAGTCTTTTAATACCACTCTTCCCTTATATCTAGTTCCTGGTGTCAGTCCTGTAATTGTTGCTCCCCTATAGTTTCCACCAGTAGAAGTATCATGATTCAAATTGGTTATTTTTGTCTCATAATTACTACCCTCGTTAGAAGTGATCTGAACTAACCCATCATTCGCATCTTGAGATATGTCTCCATCGTAAGAGCTCCCATTCATACTAATTGATGTTGTTGTGGCACTGCTTTGTACGAATCCTGGTACCCTAATGTTGGTCAATGGTGTTGGCGGTTCCGTTCTGAAATGATAGGATCTTTCCTGATTCATATTTGTTAAACCTGAAAAACTCATATGTTGAGCCCACTCAGTTGTTTCATCACGATTCCTAATATAAACCATCCAAACATAGTAATCAGTATTAGGTGTCAGCCCTGTAATAGCTACCTCCTCTCTACTATGATATGCATTAGTTATTGTTCCTCCCGTATGAGGAATATTCACTATTCTTAAAGCATTTTGCTTTACAATAGCCCATGGTCCGCGATTAATTTGCGGATGTGTGCCATTTATATTCCTTATAAATTCAGGGTCTGTATGAACAACCGCATAAACCGGATGCGCTCGATTTGAAACACTCGTTACTGAAGATTGAAAAGAAATTTTTCCACTTTCTTTAGTTACTTCCCGGATGCGAACATAGTTCAAGTAATCATTATCTATATTTCCATGATGGTCAAATGAACTAGAGAACAAAGAAATCCCTCTGTCTAACCTAAAAAAGTGTTGCATTTCTTCTGAATCTTTTTTATCTAAAGCCTTAGTTGATTTAGTATTTTGTTCTAGCTTGTTTTTAATAAAATACTGGGCTTTATGAACATCAATAGCTCGCAAATCATCATTTTCATACCTCTTGACTTCATAATCCAGTAATAAACGATACTCTGCTGATTCATCAGCATCACTGGAAAATCCAAAAGGAACTTCTTCTTTGTTTAAAGAATATTCTTGATTTTCATTCAGTGTAATCTTATCGACCGTTTCCCACTCGCTATCCGCAAGCCTTTTTTGCAAAATCGTCGCTTTCAAAAGTGTCTTTGAATAAACATTATCTTCAACAATTGATTCAGCTGTGATTTTACCCTCGATAAGGAACTGTTCATCTAGCTTTTGCTCATCAAGCTTAATCACTGGATGTGGAGAGTCCGCTTTATTCTCATCATTCAACATTCGTTCGTCATACTCTTTTTCGACTTCTGTTGGAATGACGGGGGCTTTCTCAATCACATTTTCTGTAGTACTTTCTATAGTGCTCTCTACTGTTTCTGAATCAGAAGAGACCGATTCCTTCAGATTCTCACTGGTTGATTCACTGACAGTCTCTTGAGTAAAACTTTCTTCAACCGTCGTGGCTACAGCTAGCATTGGGCTCAAACTTTGAAGCAGCAAGCCGCTGACCAGCAGATAATTGATTAGTTTTTTAGTTGCTGGCTTCATAAGTCTGATCCTTCCTTTCCTTACCTAATACAAAAAGAAGAACGGTAACGCCCAGTGTCAAGCAGCCTAAACAAGAAAGAAGCTGACTATAGCTTTCACCTGTGACCGGCAATCGTTTTCCACTTGTAGCAATGGATGAGTGGTCGCTTGGATTCTTCTGAATAACATCTCCCCCGCCGTCAACTACAGGAGGCGAAGTTTGAGTAATGGTAACCTTAATCTTGGTCTCTGCGCTGGTTGCTGCCTCTGCAGGCAGATTAATTGCCAGCATAAAAGTCAAAAGACTGAAGAGCCCAAGACACTTGATCACTTTTTTATCATAAGTTCACCTTCCTTTCTATGAACTTATCTTGCTTCCCATTTTTTTCTACGAAGATACAGACAGCCAATATTCATGAGGGTCAGTATTCCTAGCGCCATAACTACCAGTGGTGCCCACTTAGGATAGGTTAAGGTGTAAACCGCTTCTTCATTCATCTTTTGAGCTGTTTCTTTATTGATGCTAAATTCCTCTTCCCATGACCAGCTATGTGGACCGGAGAAAGCTTTGATAGATAGAACATAGTCTCCTTGCTCAATCGGATCCAAACCCCAAGTTGTTGAAAAATCGAATTGTGAGTTTGGTGCCATCCGCATACCCGTTGCTTTACGTTCTCGGAGTACTTCTTTTTCGCCCTTTTTACGTAACGCTGTCTGGACTTCCAGTTCGTTCAAAATTTGACTTTCTGGATTTTGGAGACGAGCTTGAATCACTCGTTTTCCTTGATCAACGGTTGGCTTCACACGGATCAGATTTAAAGACGAGCCATTTTCATAGTCGTCCTCCTCTGACATAGCCACTAACCCCACCCGATAACCAAAGGAAGAACCAATACCCTTTTCCTCAGTCTCATCTGTAGCACTCATGGCACAAATAGCCCCTATCTTCACTCCTTCAAAAGCTTCAGCGGGCGGATTGATGGTGATTGTCACGTCTTTTGTTTCAAACTCTTTGACAGTGACTTCCTTAGGCTCTACACTAGCTAATTCCTCAATCGGCTGAACCAGTGTCTCATCCTTGATGATGTCCTCATGGTCATAATCAATCGTTCCCTCGGAGGTTGTATACGCATTTTTGATATAAAGCTTTACTTTTTCTTCTGCTTTTTGAGTGCTTTTTACCTTTAAAGTCAATTTTTGCGGTTCTTGCGGAGCTACCTTTATAAAGAAGAAACTTTTGGTTGGATCTAGCTGAGTAGTCGGTTTAACCGCCTCTACAGTAAAGCCCACCTTTCCCTTTTCTTCTTTTTCAGGTATCTCTTCACTAGCAAATGCTCGGTTACAAGATAAAAAGAATAGGCTTACTATAAGGAAAAGACTAGTAACTAATTTAAATGAAGGATGTCTGACGAATTTTTCATGATTTTTCTGCCTGCTCATAGTGTTTCTCCTAACTAAAAAGGGAGAGAAGAGAATTGTCCCTTCTCTCCTTATTCTTTAGAATGATTAAATCGTATCAGATAAAGTCCAAGTTACATTTCCCTCGAAGGTATCACTTGGGTGATCTGTATCTGCTGCTGCAAGGTTCAATTCCATTGCTTGAATAGGAACAGCAAAGCCTTGACGTGTACCTGTAGAGCTTTGAGCAATTTCTAAAGATGCACCACCTAGTGGAAGCGTCACTGAAGCCGTTTCAGTAACACCAGCTGCTACACCACCTAAGTTGGATGAAGTCGGTTCTAATGGTTCTGTCCAATCTAAAGTATCCCCTACACTTACTTTAATAGATCCAGTACTAATTGTTGCACTTGTTGAAGCTAGTGCAGATGCTTTTGCTGATAATTTCCAGTCTGTTCCTGAAGTTCCTGGACGAATATCTCGCAATGCTACATAGCGGTTTGATAAAGTAACATTTGATGTTACAGCTTCACCTGCGGTATGAGTCTCAAAGTCTACTAGAGCTGGTACATAACGTAGAGACAAGTCATCGCCATCTTCTGGAATCACAATATGTCCATCTGCATCGAAGCTTACTTTTACAGGTGTATCAGCTGTATCTGCTGCAAAAGCGCCAATACCACCTACACAAATGCCTCCCATCATTGCCGTGCTAGCTAACCCGACTAAAACTTTTTGCTTTAAATTTTTCATCTCTTTTTCTCTCCTTTTTCTTTTATAGTTTGAGATGTATATCGAATCCGAATAACCAGATTGATACCGAAAATGACCAGCTTACTCTTTTAAGAAAGATCTATCATAAAATATAATGGAAAGTTCCAACGGCCTATTACAAAGATCATTTTTTAAACAAATCCATGATAAAAATTTGTTTTAATAAAGGAATAAACAAATAGCCGCGTTACATGTATTACTGTAACACGGCCATTTATTTATTTTATCTATTTGTAAAAAAATGACTTTTTTCTCGTCATATGTGGTCTTCGAACAACAGCACCTCAATTGAGAATTGTTTGTCCTCCCATTTATAGGTAAGCTCCCCATTGTAGTTGTCAACTACAGCTCGCATACTCTTCAATCCTAAACCATGATCCCCTGATTTTTTTCTTGTATCTAGCGAATGGTGTAAACCATCCGTACTATTTTTACAGTGAACGAATAAACAATGTCTTTTCAAAAATACTTCCAAAAAAATAAAGGCTCCATCCTCACAATAGCCACAGGCTTCGATCGCATTATCTAAGATATTTGATAAAACATTAATGAGATCATTGTCCGCAATTGCTAATTCAGAGGGAATCACTATCTCTACCGAACAATCAATCTCCCTTTCTTTTGCTAGACCAATTTTATCCGCAACAATAAGATTTACCAATTTGTTTGAAGTAAAGAAGGTTTTTTCATAAGTAACGGATTTCTGAACTAAGGTTGTCAGCAGTCCTCCAAGTTTTTCATACTGCTGTTCTTGATAGTAAGCTTGTATTCCCAGCAACTGATTTTTCATATCATGCTTAAGCATACGTACTTCTTCCTGATGCTGCTCAACCTTTTGATAATATTGATTTTCCAAAACGAGTTTCTTTTCATTCAACTGATGTTGGTAATTTTGTTCATGCACTTTCTCGATCACCTTAAAAGAGAAGTAGTACATGATTAACAAAATCATATGAGAGCTTACTAAAAATTTATCCGTACTAAACAACACGTAACTAGAAATAGTAAAACAAACTAACACAATCGCAATATAAAGAAAGGCAACATGAGCTGGCAGTGAGTGGTGCCTCTTTGATTTTCTATTCATCAGAAAAACAATTGGCAAAATAAGCAGCATTACCAGCTCCCCTGCGTACCAATCTGTTTGTAATAATAGAGCTATTTCCTCAGAATTTTTTATTGAAATCACTATGAGCCACAGCACAGATTCTGCGAAGACAAAAAAGAACTGCATGAGAAAACAAATAAATAGCTTCTTATACCATTCGCCATAAAAAAATAAGCTAAAAATCCCGTAATATAAACAGAGAAGCAAAAAGAGAACAATAAGTCGTAAGTAGCCTGTCAGTATAGAATTAAGCTGCTCATTCAAATACGAGACAAGCATTATGGTCAGGAATAAAAAAAAGAGGGTCGTCCTCTTTTTCCCTGAAGGCTTAACCTCCAAAAAAGTCGAATGAAGCAGATAAGTATTCATAAAAAAAAGCGTTGTAAAAACAAAGTAAGAGAAAAACCTAGCTAGCATTCCCCTCACCACCCTTAAATGACGTATTTCCCATCATTCGAAGATAGTTTCGATACTGCTTTAAAAACGACGAACGCAGTCTCTTGCTGATAGGCAGTCTGTTTTTATTCTTCATAACCACTATTTTTTCTTCCAAAACATCGATATAATTCATGTTCAATAAATAGGACTGATGGATTCGGGCAAATGTACTTAAATCAAGTTTTTCCTCGGCCTCCTTTAATGTCCCATAGTACTCGTGACACTCTTTGTCTGTAGTAAAAACACGGATTTTTCTCCCTGTACTCTCAAGATACTCAATTTGAGTTATGGGCAGTGTTTTTAATTGCTTGCGAACGACGAAGTGGAACAGTTTTCTTTGCTTCATAAAAAATTTTTCTGCAGATAATAAAATGGACGAAAACTTTTCCTTATTCAACGGCTTTATCACATAATGAAAGGCCGTCACATCAAAGGCCTCCAAGACCCATTCCTTATGACTTGTTACAAATATAATTAATGCATCCAAGTCTAGCTCTCGGATTTTTTTGGCTGTATCTACTCCATTGGTTCCCCGCATTTCGATATCCAATAAATAAATCTGGAAATAACTAGCATGCCTTTGAATATAAGCAAGAAGCTCGTCTCCAGAGGTAAATACTTCAGACGTACATGTTTTTTGAAATAAATCCTCCAAACATTGTTCGATTTGATCACAAAAGAAAAGATCATCATCACAAATGGCAATATTCATACCAACTCCCCCTCAATAATTATATTATCATATAAAATTTAACCATACGATAAGAATAAGATTATTTTTTAAACAAAAGCATATTTATCGATGAAAAAAAACCTAATTACACCGTTTTTGCATTAATTTTGATTACAAAAATATCTTTTGTGTCAAAGAGTTACCTGACGATGCTTAAGAATCTTTATCATAATTTATATTAAGTAAAGGCGATCAAAAGAACAAAAAAAAGCAGTAAGCCGCCTAAAACTAAGCGATTTGCTGCTCCTTCTTCTCTTAATAGAGTAATGATAAAAATTCCTCTTTAGTGACGTTGCCAAAATAATGCGTCAGATCAATTTGATCCACTACCTCTTCCAACGCAGCTTTCTCATATCTTGTACCAACCAATTGATCTTCTACGTCCTTAATTTCCCCTAGACCAAAGAAATCACCGAAGATTTTTGCTTCTTTGATTTCACCTTCAGCTACATTCAAACGGACCTCAATGGAACCAATTGCGAAGCGTTGGCGACGTTCTAAGTCAAACTCTGGAGAACGACCATAGTTCCAATCCCAGTTTCGGTAATACTCGTCAGAGATTTGATTGATCGCTTTCCAGTCCTCATCGTTCAATTCATGCGTCTTCACCTGGTCGACACTGTCCACACCAAAAATCTGTAACAGAATCGCTTGGCGGAATTCCTCAGTCGTCATATCTTGTTTATCATCCGGCAGGAACGGCTTGATGTTGGTAACACGAGAACGTATGGATTTAATCCCTTTTGATTCGATCTTGTCTTTACGAACCTTCAGAGCATTAACGACTTCATCGACATTACTGTCAAACATCAAAGTTCCGTGAGCAAACATCCGACCATTGGTTGAGTACATTGCATTCCCAGAAAACTTCTTATCCTCAATGACCAAATCGTTGCGGCCCTTCAACTCAGCGCCCTGAACGCCTAATTTATGCAAAGCTTCTACGATTGGTTCAGTCAGCTTCTTGAAGTCTCGGAAGGAATTGCCGTCATCTGGCATAATGAAGCTGAAGTTCAAATTCCCAGTATCATGATAAACCGCTCCCCCGCCACTTAATCGACGGACAACCTTAATCCCCTGCTCTTCCACATATTCTTTGTTAATTTCTTCAATCGTATTTTGGTTGCGCCCGATGATAATAGAGGGCTCATTGATATAAAACAATAGAATTGGCTCATCCAATGGCATATTGCGTAATAGATAGGTTTCAATGGCAAGGTTTACTCGTGGATCACGTTCTTGATCGTTTGGCACGTAAAGCATTCAATCATCTCCTAAATAATAAATTGTTTATGCGGTGCTGCCAGCTCCACTGGAATTTCGCCGCTGGCCGCTTGAGCCTGCTGACGCAATTCCTTTAAATCCCCCTGCTGCGGCAAGTGAGTCAACACTAATTTTTTCACAGCAGCATTTTTAGCAAAAGTTCCCGATTCCTGCGCAGTGAAATGCGCCTTATGATGCTCATTTCCGTTAAACAAATACGTATCTGCTAAGAACAAATCAGCATCCTTAGCAAACTCATTAAAGCCTTCCAAGTAGCCGGAGTCCCCAGTAAAGACGAAGACTTTCCCCGTTTCATCCTCAACAAAACGCATCGCATAGCAAGGAACCGGATGAATAGTTTTCATAAAAGTAATAATAAATGGTCCTACCTTTAAGTCTTCTGCTTCAAAGTATGGACGACCTTCCGTTACCCCTTCCATCGTTAGATCATTAAAATGAAAGTCATCTTCTGTATGACCGTAAATTGGTAAAATCGGTTTTGGTACTTGGGTTGGGTAAAGCTGCCAATAATACTGTAGCACACCCAAATCCGCAATATGATCATGATGGTAATGGGTTAAAATCACTGCATCCAACGCTAATGGGTCCAGTTCTTTTTCCAGTTCAACTAAGGTTGCACTCCCTGCATCCAGCAGCAAATTAAAATCACCGCTTTGCAGCAAGTAGCTAGTGGTGCCTTGTCCCTCATAAGGATACGCACCTAGACAGCCTAAGACCGTCAATTTCATGCCATCGTCTCCTTTGTTTCCAATTTTTCTTTTAGTGCTTGATCATAAAAAGCTGCTGTCGCTGCATTTGAATAAGCAACTGCCCAGAATAAAGGAATTACAAACAATAGGGCACCTAAAGCGTACCAGCCAATAAAGGAAAGCTCTAGTAATATATACTGCCCCCAACGATCCTTGATCAAATCCCAAGCTTTTTTGATACAGTCAGTTGCACTTAACTCAGGATAATCAAATCTCAAATAAGCAGCAAAGCGGAATAAACCACCGATGATACCTGTCACAAAGAAGAAAAGAACCAAAGTAACGAGGAACAACAAAACAAAACCTGCACTAGCTAACTGTCCTAAGCTAAAATAATCGACGCTTCCTGCACCAATAACTAAACTGAAATAGAAGGCCAAGCCGCCCTGTAAGATTAACGGAATGAAAATAATGAATCCTAATACATATTGTACAATCAAGTAAATGACATTAATAATCAGGATTGGCAGATAATACTTCCCTTGGAAAACCACAAATATTTGCCCAATATCCGCACGACCGCCACGAACCACAAATAAACCGACATAATAAATCGCGTAAGAAAAAGCAAACAAGACAAAGGTACTGATTAAAAATGACATCACCGATTGAACTGACCCGTTGTTAACCACACCTGTTACTTGTCCAATTGCCATACCCAATAGTGTGCTAAGAAAGATAAATCCAGCATTCATTCCCCACTGACCTTTCAACCTCTCTTTAGCAATTTTACGATAATCACTAATCTTCAATTTTTCCATTTTATACCTCTTTCATTTTTCATTTCTATTTTAATAGTCTCTCAAACTAGCTAAAGCATCGTTGTCTAAGCGAGCCACTACCTCTGTTACTAATCGAACCGTATTCAAATAATCATCCTCATGAATGATCGTATTATGAGAATGCAGGTAACGCACTGGTACAGTAATCGCCAAAGATGGCACGCCATCACGCGTTAAATGCATTTGGCCTGCATCTGTTCCACCACCAGCAATCACGGTGTATTGGAATGGAATCTCTAATTCCTCCGCTACCTTGATTACAAAGTTCAATAAACGTTTGTGAGGAATCATGGAAGCATCATAAATTAAAATTTGCGGACCCTTGCCTAAAACCGAATCTGCTTCCTTCGGCGTCATGCCTGGAGTATCCCCAGCTGTTCCGGTATCCAAAGCAAAAGCCACATCTGGATTTACTAAATGAGTGCTAGTGCGCGCACCACGTAATCCAACCTCTTCCTGCACATCACTTCCAGCAAATAATACATTGTGATGTTCACGTTTTGATAAGTTTTCTAACACACGTAAAGCTACAGCAGTTCCAACCCGATTATCCCAAGCCTTAGCCAACAAGAATTTAGTTTTATTCATGCGCTTGTATTCTGTATAAGGAGTTACCATATCGCCAGGACGAATTCCCCATTCTTTGGCCTCTTCCTCACTGGAAGCACCAATGTCAATAAACATATCTTTAATTTCATAAGGCTTTTTACGCGCTTCTGGTGACAAAACATGGGGTGGTTTTGAGCCAATTACGCCATGAATAATTTCGCCATCCATTGTTTTGATTTCTACCTGCTGTGCCAGCATCACCTGATTCCACCAGCCGCCAATCGTTTGAAACTCTAAAAAGCCTTTTTCTGTAATTTTCGTAACCATAAATCCAACTTCATCCATGTGTCCAGAAATGAATACCTTTGGACCGCCGCCAGCACCATGTTTAGCCACGACACTACCTAAGCCGTCAAAAAAGATATCATCTGCAAAATCCTTAGCATATGCTTTGAAGACTTCTCTTACCTCATCTTCATTTCCAGCAATCCCTCGGGCTGAAGTCAAATCAATTAGTAGTTGTTCTTCCTTTTGATCCACAATACATCCTCCTCATTCTTACAAGTACATGAAAATTTGATGCGTGTTTTCATACTTCCAAGTATACCATTGTCAAAAAACTTTGCGTAGTCTAGATGTTTTTTCTTGGTATAATATATCCGAGGTGAAGAAAATGGCACGATTATTAGCTGTAGAATTGACCATGATGGTTATGATTGAAAATACACTGGGACAAGTCCTTGTTCAGGATCGCCAGAAAAAAGATTGGCCCGGCTGGACGTTTCCTGGCGGCCATGTAGAAGAAAACGAAAGTGTTCAACTGGCGGCCATTCGCGAAATCCAAGAAGAAACGGGCTTAGTTATTGATCCGGTTTTAATGGGGACTGCCGAATGGAATCATCTTGCCAGAAAAGAGCGGGAGCTGGCATTTTTATATACTGCCACAACCGCAGATGAACCTCACAATGACAGCCATCTTTTCTGGGTGAACAAAGGAGAATTACAGACACAGCGCCTAGCTGGAACCTTGAATAACTTATTGCCTGTATTTTTTGGTGAGCTTCACCATTATTATCAAGAAGATTAAGTTTAACTTGAAGAAATAGTGTATTATATCTGGCGAATTATTGGTAAAATAAGGAAAAATGGAAAGAAGGTAAACGATGCGCGGAGTAACCTCTAACGACCAACGAGTCTATCGCTACGAATCTCCTTTTTTACTACAGGGAGAAAATGACTTGTCCTTAAGTGAACTTAGAAATATCTTTATTCGACAACTAACAGGCAATCCTCAAGCAAAATATGTTGCCAACAACTATGCTCTAGAAAAACACAAACGGACGATTTCAGTTTGGCGCAAAGATGGCAAAGTCCTTTCCGACGATGAACAGGCTCGAATTGATCAGGTGCTGCCAAGAATTTTCGAGACACATTAAAAAAGATACCTCCATGACTTCCAAACTTGGAATATGGGGGCATCTTTTTTTCTAGTACCACTTATAATGAAAAATACCTTTTCTATCCGTTCGCTCATAAGTATGGGCGCCAAAGTAGTCACGTTGAGCTTGAATCAAATTAGCTGGCAAACGCTCCGCCCGATAGGAATCAAAATAAGTAACCGCAGCAGAGAAAGTCGGTACTGGAATCCCAGATTGAACTGCCAATACAACAATTTCTCTCACAGCCGTTTGATATTGTTGAGTTATTTGACTGAAATAATCATCCAGCAATAAATTTTTTAAGGCTGAGTTCTTATCATAAGCCTCAGTAATTCGCTGTAAGAATTGTGCACGAATAATACAGCCAGATCGCCAAATTTTAGCTAATTCACCCAAAGGCAGGTTCCAATCGTATTCCTCCGAAGCTGTACGCAACTGAGCAAAACCTTGAGCATAGCTGATAATTTTACTGAAGTAAAGTGCCTGACGTAATTTTTCAATTATTAATGCTTTATCCCCAGAATAAGCTGGATGAGTTGGTTTGAATGCTATCTTGCTAGCAATAGTCCGCTCTTCTTTATAGGTAGAAATGAACCGAGCGAAAACCGATTCCGTTATCACTGACAAGGGCACACCTAAATCTAAAGCATTTTGACTGGTCCACTTACCGGTACCTTTATTGCCTGCTTTATCTAAGATTAAGTTTACCAAAGGCTGATCGCTACCTAGATCATCCTTGCGAGTTAAAATATCAGCTGTGATTTCAATTAGAAAGCTATCCAGCTCTCCTTGGTTCCATTCGGCAAAAATATCGGCCATTTCGGTAACAGATAACCCTAACAATTGCTGCATGAAATCATACGCTTCGGCAATTAATTGCATATCTCCATATTCGATGCCGTTATGAACCATCTTCACGTAATGACCTGAACCATCTGGACCGACATAAGTAACACAAGGGGCTCCATCTTCAGCCTTTGCTGCAATTTCCTGCAAAATCGGTGCTACTAGCTCATAGGCTTCCTTTTGACCACCTGGCATGATCGAAGGACCTTTCAAGGCACCCTCTTCCCCACCAGATACCCCTGTTCCTATAAAATGAATACCCGAGTCAGCCAGTTCTTCACTACGACGCTGCGTTTCTTTAAAATAGGTATTACCACCATCAATCAGCACATCTCCCTGATCCAAATGCGGTAGTAGAGCCTGAATAGTTGCATCGGTCCCAGCGCCAGCTTGCACCATCAAGATAATTCGGCGTGGCCGTTGGATTGCAGCAGTAAATTCTGCTATTGAGTATGCAGCTTTTAAGTTCCTATCTGGATGATCTGATAAGACCTCTGTGGTTTTAGCAGTAGTCCGATTATAAATTGCAACGGAGTATCCACGGCTTTCAATATTCAAAGCCAAATTTTTCCCCATTACTGCCATACCTACGACACCGATTTGTTGTTTCATTCTGTCACCCCTATATTTTTTCGATAGAGTTCATCAATAATAGTTGTAGCCTCGATACTTACTGCGGGAGTCATTATAGGGCTTGTCAGCAATCCTCGTTGAAGACAGTCATTTACATGATCAATCTCAAAGACAAATTCAGAATTCATCTCAAATACCAGCGTCTCCTCTTTGCCCTCTTTTTCCAGAGACAAACGGTCAGTCTTCCAAAAATTAGGAATTGTCAATCGTCCGGTTGTTCCATAAATTTCTATCCGACTGTCCGTTACAATGTCTTTAGTAATTAAGATACTTACCATGACATTAGGTGCCATCTTTAGATTGATCACACAACCATCATCAGACATGGGAGGCTGAATCGCAAAATTTCCTGAATTGTTTTCCAAAGGCTGCTGAAAAGCAGTGAGTAAAAATTCCAAAGAATAAGTGCCTGCTCCACGTAAAATCCCACCACCATTAGCAAGCTTTTTGAACCATTCGCCACGCTCAGCACCGGTATGACAGCTGATAATGTTCACCCATTGAATCTCACCAAGCTCCTGCTGAGCCAGTAATTGCCGAACCTTTTGATGAGCAGGCAGAAAGACCGACTTTTGTGCCTCCATTAAAAAAACGCCTTTTTCCTTGGCAACTGTAAAAACTTCCTCTGCCTGTTCTTTCGTCATACAAATAGGCTTTTCGCATAAAACATTTTTTTCTGCCTGCAAAGCTTCTTTTAAACAATCATAATGACCGCCATTGTAATTGGCAATATAAATAATATCAATCTCATCGTCCTGATAAAGCTCTTGATAACTTCCATAATAACGAGGAATTGCAAGTTCATTTGCCATTTTCTGGGCCTGCTCAAATTTTCTGCCAGCAATGGCGACAACTTCTCCAGCATGACTTTCCCTAATTCCTTCTATAAAACGGGGAACAATTGTTGCAGTACTTAGAATTCCGTAACGCACCTTCTTCAATCCAATCACCTACACTTCATTTTCTTTAACTGTCTTTTTTAGCAGCTTGCTGCGCCAGTTAGTTTTTTCAGCTTCCATCATCCCTTCTGAAGCAGCGACTGCTTCAATCTGTAATTCCTCCTGTGATAGTGGTTTTTTGATTGTCGCATAGATTAAGCCTGTGGCAATTGATCCAATTAACCAGGCTGCAATGAAACCCAACGGTCTTGTCATCATCGGGATAACAAAAACTCCACCGTGAACTGCTGGCGATTCTGTTCCAAACACCATA
Organism: Enterococcus sp. AZ071; assembly: GCF_050499065.1. NCBI lineage: Bacteria > Bacillati > Bacillota > Bacilli > Lactobacillales > Enterococcaceae > Enterococcus > Enterococcus sp. AZ071. Next base: position 117,642 of record NZ_JBIPAS010000001.1, on the reverse strand, counting down.
CCTAATCCACCTGTTAGAGCAGCCCCGGGAATTGTTGCACAAAGTACCCGAATTGGATCTTGCAATGCAAAAGGAATTGCTGCTTCAGTGATGTAGCAAAAAGACAAAGGTACTGCTGCTTTAGCATTTTCAATATCGCTTCGTGTAAACTTTCGCTTCTGAAAAAAAACTGCTAACGCCATACCTAACGGTGGGGTCATGCCAGCAGCCATTTTAGCCGCTGTTGAAGCGAAATTCCCCTGTGCATTCAAAGCTGTAGCAAAGGAAGAAGCAATTTTAGTAATAGGGCCGCCAAAGTCTACGCCCCAAAAACCGCCTAATACTGCCCCAAAAACAAATCGAGATCCACCTTGCAACGAATTCAAAAAGGATTCAATTCCGTTAGTCATCCAAGCGATTGGTTCGCCTAACAGAAATTGAAAGGCGCAACCTACAGCTAACGTTGTAAACACAGGAATAACCAAGATTGGAATCATTCCGTTCAGCCATGAAGGAACCTTCCAAGTTTTAATCCACTTCACTAAATATCCAACTAGGAAACCACCTAATAATCCGCCGATAAATCCCGCTTTGATTTCATTAGAAAGCAACCCGATAGCCAATGCTGGTGCTAACGCTGGACGATCTCCAATTGTATAGGCAATTCCAGCACATAATACGGGTACCGCAAAGATAAAAGCAGAAGCTCCGATTTGATTAATCTGGAAAGCGACCGTGCCCACCATGTCAGGATTGGTGGCAATATCGTAACCGCCAATTGCTTTAGCAATTGCTTGAATAATTCCACCTGCAACAATTACAGGAATCATGTAAGAAACACCTGTCATAAAGGAGGCCTTGATTTGATCCTTCATCGTTACTTTTTTGACATTTTTCTTGCGTTCGATTTTAGCCATTATGCGATCGCCTCCATCAATTCTTCAATCAATCCATCGGCATCCTTTACTGCCTCCTGCACCCCGCATTCTAATATTGGCACTGCATCAAAGCGTTTCACATTTTTAATCGTAATATCTGAAGCAATAATCATACCATTTGCGCGTTGGATATCTGCATCAGTTAATTGATTTTCAGGACCTTGTGCACCCTGGGTTTCAACTTTGATCTCGATTCCTCTTTTTTCTGCTGCTTTTTTTAAGTTTGCGGCTGCCATATATGTATGGGCAATTCCGACAGGACAACTAGTAATCGCTAAAATGTACATAATTTTTCCTCCTCTTTTTCAAATAAATGAACAATCTCATGAGTTGTTTGAGCTAACAGCAGACCCTCTCGAAAATCTTCTTCCATTAATAAGGTCGACAGCTGCGACAACAATTTCAAAAAGTCTTTTTTGGCACTTTCAGGTACAGCCAACATGATGACATAGCGAACAGGCTGATCATCCAAAGATGCCCATTCCACTTCGTTTTCCAGACGCACTAAAGTAAAACAGGTCTCCTTTACTCCTTCACTTTTGGCATGAGGTATGGCAATTCCCATACCAATACCGGTTGTACTTTGCGCTTCGCGTGCCAGAACATCTTCTAAATATTTGTCCGCATTGCTTAGCACTCCGTTTTCAGACAGTAGTTGAACTACTCGTTCAATAACATCTCGTTTTTCCCGTCCACCCAGATTAAATTGGATTAGATGAGGATTGATTGCTTTGCTTAGCTTCATATTTTCACTTCCTACTGCATTATTAGCGCTAATGCTTCTTTTTTTGTTTTTGCCTGCAGCACCTTGTTGACTCGAGCAGTATCTTGAGTGAATGCTGCGAGTTCTTCAAAAATATCTGCGAATAAATGTTGGATATTCGTATCAATTGCTAACACGAAAACTAATTGGACTTGCTCATTCTTCCATGAAATAGACTTTTCCAATTGAATAACAGCAATCCCTTGCTTTACAACACTTCCTTGGTAGGCATGGGGGATTGCCACCAAATTGCCGATAGCGGTGGAAGACAAACATTCTCTTTGTAAAACCAATTCTAAAAAATCAGCTGTAACGTAGCCATCTTTTTCCAGTGCGTTCACCCCTTGTCGAATCACTTCTTCTGGTGTCTGCATCTTTGACTGCAAAAAGACCAGCGACGGAGACAAAAGGGGAGCTAAATGAGAGGATTCTTTCGTGTTCAAATTTTGTTGAACAGCTTTGCGCTCTTGTTCATTCAATACCGGGGAAACATAAACAACTTTAACATCCGGTATATTCAGCGGCACAGTACTGATAATCAACTCTGCTTCATAATGAAGCAGCCGGGGATCTACCGCCGAAGAGATACCTATGATTTCTAATTGTGGAAATTCTTTTTCTAATTTTGATTTCAGCAAGTAACTTGTTCCCATTCCTGATGCACAGACAATCAACGCAGTGACCGGCTCTGCAGTGACTAAACTGCTGCGATCAATTGCTGATTCAATATGCATGACCAAATAGCAAATTTCGTCTTCATTTAACGTCAGCTGATACCTATTTCGAATACATTCAGCATATGCAACAGCAATCTCATAAGCTCGCGGATACTTTTTCTTCAATTCCTTTGTCCAAGGGTTTTTGATACTGATACCGTAGCTTAGACGATTTAACAATGGTTTAAGATGAAGTAAAAGAGCGGATAGAAATCGCTGATCCTTTGCCAAACTAGCCGAAAACAATTGGTCTATCTGCTGACTCCATTCCTTCAAAATTACTAAGAGCTCTTGATCAATTGGTTGTTGCTGTAAAACAGCAGCTGCTGAAAATGGTTGATTGGCCAAATTTGCCCCCATTAAGTGAATGGTTAAATAGCCTATTTCAGATTGCTTATACAGCAATTCAAAATGTTGAACCAATCGCAGATACAGTTTTTCTGCCAAGCTCCATTCTTTCTGCCTTTCAAGCTTTGACAATTCGCTTTGACCCATTTCCACATATTGATTATGGGACAAACGTTGCAGCGAGATTGCAATATGAATAATCAATCCCTTTAATGCAATATCAGATAACTCAATAGCAAATTCCTTCTGAAAATCCAAGACTAGCTGCTTGATTTCAGAAACACAAACATCAGGAAATGTTTTCTGCATATCCACAAAATCCAACAGCATCTCCTCAGCAGCCGTCTCTTGTTTTAACAGTTCCGCTTTCAATATACGGAAAGCGATTTCATCACCTTCGATTTTAATTCCTTTGCGTGGTGCGCGAATTAGTGAAACGTTGAAGCTAGCTAAATATTCTTCTAACGCATCTAGATCTCTCAAGACAGTACTGTTGCTGGAGAAGATTTGTTCTGCAATACACTTAACCGATAGATACTCTTGAGTATTCAATAAAACATGTAAAATATCTCTTTTTCGAATCTCCATTTCTTCTGTACTGTCTTCATTGTTGACTAAACTCAACAACCGTAATTCATTGACGGATTCTGTTGGATAATCCAGCCAGATTCCTTGTCCCTTTTGCGTCAAAATTCGATAAGGCTTATCAGCAAAACTGGCATTGATTCGTTTGATATCATTTTTAATCGTTTTTGAACTGACGGACAACTCTAGAGCTAATGCGTTCGAAGTTTGCTTTTCTCCCAGAGGCTTATCCATCAGCAATTGAATAAGTTTCTTTTCACGTAGCTGCAGCATGTGATCACCTATTTCCTTGTAATTACATGTTTATTATGACATCTGACGATCAAAAAATACAATCCATTCTTTTCTTCTTCCTAAGGAACCCTATGGAGTTAACGCCCAGCCAGATAGTGAATCAGCTTTTCCTTCAGTATCTTTCACACAAAAAAACCCATGCGAAATTAACAATTTTCACACAGGCTTTTCTATTCAGAAATTTGATTAATCCATAAAGTCAATTAAGTAATCTTTTTGCTTTGATAAATGATCAGTCATTCTGCATTCTCTTTAATGCAGGTTTACAATGCCAGGTATCTTGAAAGATCTTATCAAACTATTTATCTTTAATGTATTCACGAGAAAAAAGTTAATTAATTTAGTTGATTTTATTGTTCCAAAACAGCATTTTCTTTCTTACTGAATAGACTCAACCCGCCTTTTTCCTTCATAGTGATCAAATGAATGACCAAGAAGACTGCCGTAAAGGCGAGTAGAATCAAACACTGCTGCAGGAATTTATCTTTAAAAGCTTGATTAAATTCGATCGTTTTTCCTAACAATTCATTGTTTTGGACGAACCAATAGGTTGGTGTGAATGAACCAATCTTCATTACCACATCAGGCAGCATATCAGTTGGAACAAAAACTCCGCTGATGAAGCAAGAACCCATAATAAAGACATTGTTGATTCCGGCAATCGCTTCACTGCTCTTAATTACACTCGTTACCAAAATAGAGAAGGCAACCATGACCGAAGAGAAAACCAGAGTGTTCAACAGAAAATAGCCGGTCAATAGATTAAAGCCGCTGTCCGTAGCAAAGAAAACAAAAGCTGTGAAAATCACAAAACAAACAAAGGAATAAACGAGACTGCCAATTGAAATACGGCGAGATAACTTCCGACGAGAGACTGGCGAACAACTATTGCGATCCTTGATTTCTTTTCGATTAAAAGCGAGATTGATTACCGAGTAGCCGCTAAAAATAGTCATAAACAAACCATAAGCTAATAGATTGTAAATGCTGGCCTTGACTGTTTGACGACGCTTTTGATGATAGGTGTTGTCAAAATGAACCGTACCTTCTTCACTCAGTGTATCCTGAGTCATGGTTAGAATTTCTTTCTGACTCATTGAAGGCATTTGTTTTTGGAACGTTTGATAGGTGTTCAAAAAGTGATTAATTGTTGTATTAACCAGTGATTTTGAAAAAGTTCCTGGTTTTGTCTGACTATCGACGGTTGCTTTCGTTCCGGCAGCTAAATCTGCACCGAAGTTTTTAGGAATGGTTAGAACATATTCTGCTTTATCGAAATACAGTGCATCATCGATTCCCTTCTGACTATCATCCTCTAAGGTTACTCGTTCATGCTGGCTGGACAGCTGTTTGACCAAGCTGCGACTGATTGCTGAATCATCCTTATCAAAAATTACAATCTTAGCACCTCCCAGGTCTTCTGGTTCAGCCTTTAATTGCCCTGCATAAAAAATTGTTATGATTCCCATAATGATAATCCCTAACAACAAGGCTCCCTTGTTTCGTTTCAGAATTTGTAAGATTGCATTATATGTGGTCATATTGAACCTTCCTCTCGAAGTAATAGTTTAACAGGGTGAAGACTATCGCAAAGCCGATCATCCAAATCAAGTTTTGGTAGAATGGGCGCAAAGATTCATAATAGAACAATTGATACATGCTGTCGCTGATTAAGTTAACAATATTCAGCTTTCCTAAAAGCGGCAGATGCAAATCAATCCAGTATTTCAATGATTGAGATCCCATCATGCCGGCAAAGAAACTCATCGCCATAGAGATCCCCACACCAACACTGATTTTCTGCTGGAAGGTCATTTTAGTAAACGCATTGCCTACCAAGGTACCAAATGACAAAGTAGCCAACGAAGCAATAGCATAGATTAGGAAAATGTACCCCCAGCGATCCCCGAAATCTACGCCATAAACAAAACGGAAAACAGCTAGAATCGCCATACTTTGAATATAGAAAAGAACAAAACTTGCTAACAGGTTGGCTGTAGCTACCATTAATTTGTTTTTCGGAATAATACATAAGCGAATACCATTAGGCGATTGGTTCGCCTGCTGATCGTTCGCATTTTTCAATCCCCACATGAAACCATACATAATCGCCATTGCAACTAAGGTAAAGAAGTAGAAGGACTTAATGCTGAAGTTGCTTGATTCATGACTTTCTGTCACAAAATCCTCTGAGCCAAAGGTGTCAGCTGACAAGTTTTGGGGCTGAACTGTGCCAGACGAAATCAGGGTTTCAATTTCAGCTGTTCGCTGCACATACTGGTTCAAAAATTCCTTTAGAACCGTTTGTGGAATCCCGCTTTGACTAACCGAAAGAGCAATGTCATCTGGTGTGATTTCGTAGTAGCCAGCAATTTTATCATCTGACAGCTGTTTAGCAGCTTCCTTTTTACTCATCCGCTCCCCTTGGTAAACAGGTTTGCCATTGTCGTCCTCTATGGAATATAGGACATCTTCAAAGTTCTCTGTTTTTTGCTTATCGGTTGAAACGATCCCTACTTGAGTCGTTTCCAAGCTATCCATGTTATCCAAGCTGCTAAAAGCTAAGTTGAACAACAAACCTAAGACTACGGGAAAAGCGAAGGTCCAGAATAGCAGAACTTTATTTTTTAGCAATACCTTGATGCGGTAAACAAACAATCGTAAAAACATCTTCGACTCCTCCTAATCTCTCAGCTCTTTGCCAGTAATCTCTAGGAACACATCATTCAACGTAGCTTCTTCAGTGACTAAATTGGCATAAGGAATGTTTTCTTGTTCAAAATAGCTTAATATCGGCAGCATGCTTTGCTTCAACTCTTTTGTATATAAAGTTAAGTACATTTCATCGTAGCTGACATCAGAAACACCGGGTAATTCACTGATTACCTTTAACTGAACTTGAGAAATATCTGGTACTTCCATAATGACCTTTTCACTAGTACGAACCATATTCTTCAGCTGTTCCTTCGTTCCCTCTGCAATAACCTGACCTTGGTCGATAATCACGATTTGGTTACAAAGAATTTCAACCTCTTCCATATAGTGAGTAGTATAAACAATGGTCGCTCCCTGACGATTCAACTCCTTGATGCTTTCCAAAATCTTGTTACGACTTTGCGGGTCAACTGCTACTGTTGGCTCATCTAGGAAAATCAGCTCCGGCTTATGAACGATTCCGCAGGCAATGTTCAAGCGGCGTTTCAATCCACCACTCAGCTGTGCAGGAAAGAATTTACAGAACTCTTCCAATCCAACCAAGGAAATGACTTCCTTTACGTATTGGTTCCGTGTTTTCTTATCATTGATATACAACCCACAGTAATAGTCGATATTGTCCTTCACATTCAATTCTTCAAAGACAGCAATTTCCTGTGGTACCACACCGATTTTTTGCTTAATGTTGTATTTATTAGGGCCCATTTCTTCGCCAAAGATTTTGATATTGCCGCGATCATAAGACAGCAGCGACAAGACACAATTAATGGTTGTTGATTTCCCGCTTCCGTTTGGTCCTAACAGTCCTAAAATATCTCCTTGCTTAACTGACAAATTTAAATGGTTAATTGCTAAAAAGTCGCCATAGCGTTTTACTAAGTTTTCAATTTCGATCATCATGTGTAAAAACTCCTTTTCTTTTTCTTATTACCATGACTATAATGGAAAATGAGCAGAGGAAATAGTGATATCCTGCTAAATGCCACATGACAAATGTCACATGATTAGGAGAAGTACATGACGAAATACACCTATTGGCTTGAATATCTCTTCCTATTTATCAGCGGGGCTCTCTTATTATTCAGCAGTGGCTTTCAGCCAGAGAATATTTGGTACGTGCTGATTGCAATTCTATTGATTGCTCCAGCTCCCTTGTTTCCCAATAAGATCGGTGCCTGGTTGTCATTTGCTGCAATCGTCGTTACTGGAACGCTTGTGCCCAGCTTTCTATTTTTCTTTCCGGCAACGCTGCGTATAATTTGGCGGGAACAAAAACCCTATGATTGGTTGATGCCTTGCGGAATTTTAGGACTGCTGTTTCAACCTGAAATCACAATATTTATTCGTGGGATTCTTGCCAGCTTGTCGCTGTTTGCCTTGTACTTATGTTTGCGGGAACGAGAATATATTCAATTAAGAAGTGAACTGCTTCAGCTAAAGGATGATAGTTGGGAAAAACAGGAATTATTGAAGGAACAAAATGATGAACTGATACGCTCACAGGAGACCTTTGTTGAGCTAGAGATTGCCGAAGAGCGCAACCGAATTGCCCGAGACATTCATGACAATGTCGGACATTTACTTTCCAGTGCAATTATTCAGTTAGGGGCTGTTGAAGCACTCAACCAAGATTCAACCGTCGATAAACTATTGGAGCAGCTGAAGGAAACCATTCACAGCGGGATGAATAGTATACGAAAAAGTGTGCATGATCTTCATAACGACTCCCTTAATTTGACAAAATCGGTCCCCCTTTTGTTGGCGGACTTCCGCTTTTGCCCAGTAGAGCTAGAAGGAACCATTCCTGAAACCTTATCCAAGACTCAGGAAAAAGTACTTCTGACAGTAATTAAGGAAGCCTTGTCTAACGTCATGAAGCACAGTCAGGCCACACAGGTTCGCTTAGTTTTTGATGAGCTGCCAGCTTTTTATCGCTTGAAGATTTTAGACAATGGCAAATCTGTTCCTGAAAACCCTGAGATTACCAATGGCATGGGCTTAGCCAGCATGCGGCAGCGGGTTCAAAAAATTAATGGTCAGCTGCATATTCACCCTTCTCAAAAAGGGTTTCAAATCAATATAATTTTACCAAAGGAGACGAACGATGATACGGGTAGCAGTAGTGGATGATGATTGTCTGGTAACAGAATCGCTAAAAACAATTCTTGAAGCCAGTGGAGAAATTAAAATAGTAGGAACCGGTCATTCTGCCCCGGAGGCAGTGGCCCTGTTTCTTAAGGAACGACCAGATGTGTTATTAACAGATATTCGTATGGGAGAGAGCACTGGTATCCAAGCTTCTAAGGAAATACTTCAACAAGTGCCTGAAGCAGTCATCTTACTGCTGACCACCTTCTCAGACGATGAATACATTCGTGAAGCCTTGGCTTTAGGCGTGAAGGGCTATTTAATCAAACAAAACTTATCCACCATCGTTCCCGCCATTAAGGCTGTAAACAACGGACAGTCCGTCTTTGGGACCGAGATTGTTGGGAAGCTGACCGAAATTTTGCAAAATACAACACCCAAAAAATCTCATAACTACCAATTGTCCGAACGTGAAGAAGCAATTTTGTTAGAGGTAGCGAATGGGAAGAACAACAAAGAGATTGCCAAAGCACTTTTCTTAAGTGAAGGAACCGTTCGCAATTATATCAGTCAATTATTAGAAAAGCTGGAGGTTCGCGATCGAACACAGCTGGCAATTTTTTATTACCAAGAGTATCAATAAACTAAAATAGGAATCAGGCAGCAGCGACACCAAAAGCCTTACATTTGGTGGTCGCTATCCGTCCTGATTCCTAATTTTTATGAAAAGAAAAACAAACTCCGACAGCAGATCAGTTAATGAGTGGGACTTTACTAAACTGTTTCAGCTACATCTTCTTCTTCTTCGCCAAAAGTAGAAACATACTCCTCTACCAGAAATTCATTCATGGCTTTGTCGGTTTTCTTATATCATGCTTTTTCATATCTCCCTTAAATTAACCCAGCTTTTTTTAAGAAGGTATTCCAGGTTCCGAAGCGGTAGGAAGCCAAACTCGCGCGCTCAAAATCCTTTACTTCCGGTATTTTCTCCAGCTCAACAGCTCGCTGCTTAATTGCTGCAATCAACTCTTCGTCATTAAGTTGTGCTTTTAGCGGCTCACGTTTGGCAGGCTCCAGTCCCGCTTCCAGTAGAAAGGCGCTCCAACTACCGAATCGGCCGATGACTAACGTACCATATCGAAACTCTTTTACGCTAGGGCTTCGACCTATTTGAACGGTTCTTTCCTTAACCAAGTCAAGCAGCTGTTCGTTGCTGATTGCTGTTTCATGCTTACCAGCTTCTTCTAAGCCCGCACTATTTAAAAAGGTGGTCCAATTACCAAATCGTTTGAGGATCAAGTAACCATATTTAAACTCTTTTTTTCGTGGTGTTCGGCCTAATTCGGCGGCTTGGGCTTGAACCAGCTCAATTAACTGCTCGTTGCTGATTTTATAACCTGATTTCACTGGCTTTGCTGGCTCTAGAGCAGCACTTTGTAAAAAATCAGCCCATGTTCCAAATCGGCTGGTTGCTAACTCACCACGCTTGAATTCATATTTTTTGGGGGTTCGACCTAATTCAAGGGCTCTTTCCTTAACCAAATCAAGCAGCTGTTCGTTGCTGATTTTAGGTTTTGGCTTCACCGGCTTTACAGGGTCTATCCCTGCGCTTTGCAAAAAAATGCTCCATTTTCCAAATCGGCTGGTTACTAATCGACCATGCTTGAATTCACTTCTTTTTGGTGTTCGACCTAACTCGTCGGCTTGGACTTGAACCAGCTCAATCAACTGCTCATTACTGATTTTAGTTTTTGGATTCCTTGGCTTTACACGGACACGGGCCAGTCCGGCACTTTTTAAAAAAGCTCTCCAGGTTCCAAATCGGCCATTTGCTAGTCGACCATAGTGAAACTCTCTTATTGTCGGAGTTCGACCCAACTCGGCGGCTTTGGCTTGAACCTCTTCAAGCAATTGTTCGTTGCTGATTTTATAGCCTGATTTTCCGGGAAACAAAAGGTCTAGTCCTGCACTTTCTAAAAAAGCACTCCAGACTCCAAATCGTTTAATTGCTACTGGTGCATGTTCAAACTCTCTTATTGCCGGGGTTCGACCCAGCTCAGCTGCTTGGGCTTGAACACGCTCAATCAATTGTTCGTTGCTGATTTTGACTATTATTTTCGTTTTTTCTTCCGGTGGTTCTATCGGCTCTAAGCCCGCACTTTTTAAAAACCTTTCCCAGCTGCGAAATTTATCCTTCGCTAGCTCAGCATACTCGAACTCGATAATCGTTGGTGCTCGATTCAATTCCACTGCTTGAGCTTTGATCAATTGAAGCATCTGATTATTACTGATTTTAAGAATATTTTTTCCCCTTGCGGCTGGCATCTGCTCCACCGCCTTCAAGAAATTGTACCACCCTCCATAGCGGTTAATCGCTACTTTACAATAGGGACTCTCTTCCATCTTCGGCACTCGACCCAATTCTACTATTTCTGCCCGAATCAATTCAACTAGTCGTTCGTTGCTGACCTGAATATATTTTTCTGGTTTTAACCCAGCCGCTAGTAAAAATTCGATCCAGCTGCCGTATCTGTTAACTGCTTGAGATCCGTGCTTAAACTCTTTTTTCTTCGGAGGACGCCCCAATTCCACCGCTTGCGCACGAACCGCTTCCATCAGCTGTTCATTGCTGAGTGATTTCCGATACGCTTCAGGCTTCGTTGTTTTTAAACCCGCGTGATATAAGAAAATTTGCCAACCGCCAAACTGATCACAGGCCCACTTATTCTGCGTAAACTCGTGTTTTTGAGGGATCCGGCCCAATTCAGCAGCTTGCGCTTGAACTAATTCCATCAGTTTTTCCTTACTCAGTGCTTTCTGTTTCTCTCTAGGCATCTCGATTTCCAGACCTGCGCTAGCTAAAAAGTTTCGCCAGCCGCCAAATCTGTTCGTGACCGTTGACTCCTGAGCAAATTCATATCTTTTAGGGGTTCGACCTAATTCAGACGCTCGAGCTTGCACCAACTCGATTAGCTGTTTATCACTGAAGTATTTTTCTGGTATTTCGTATCTTTGCTGTTTTCTGCGTTTCTTCACTTTGGCTGGTTCTAGATTTGCTGCCCGCAAAAAGTCTGACCAACCACCATATCTGTGGGTGGCTGTCGCCCCCTGAACAAACTCATATTTTTTGGGTGTTCGACCTAATTCGACCGCTCGGACTTGCACCAACTCGATTAAGCGTTTATCGCTAATTTGTTTGAATTTTTCTATTTCTGGTGATTCTAGCCTTGCAGCCAACAGAAATCTTTGCCAACCACCATATTTTTTTATTACCGCTCTAAACTGAGTAACCTCATTCCGTTCAGGTGTTCGACCCAACTCGGCGGCTTTGGCTTGAAACAAGCGGATTGCTTCTTCATCACTCATCAGAGCATTTCCGCTGTTCTTGGTTTCCAGACCAGCACTGGCAAGAAAGTTGTTCCAACTGTCAAAGCGCCTAATGGCTGTTGCAGCTGCGGCAGTCTCAACATCTTTATGTGTGGGCGTTCGGCCTAATTCAACAGCTTTCTGCTGGATTAAGGCAATCAATTCCTCATTGCTGCTATTTTTATTTCCATTTTCACTCATTTATCAAAGCTCCTTACTTCTTATAAATTACTTTGAAACTTAGTGTTGCCAATACTTAGGCCAGCTAACTTTCCAACCTGATTGATTCAACTTTTTATTAACCAGCCTAGACCGCTGGTTTTAAACTTACGCTATGTAAACAGTGCTCAAAAATAAACCGTTTAACTATTTTATTCTACTTATCTTAGAATCTTAGAAGAAAATGAAATACGTGACTTATTATACTTCATTGAATTCTTCGATAAAATAGAAAATTACATAATCTGTTCTTTTTTTAATGAAACTAATTATGTTAAAAAATTACTCAGTATTATAATGAGTGTGAAGAGATTTTTTGAATTATTCCTTGCTAGATGTTCGCAGCATCTAGTGAGGATTTTTGCTTTCACCATACCATAATGAATATTTTAAAAGGATGACCTTGACGATCGTACTCATAAATTTACTTCAAGTTCCTATACTCTCATTATTAGCGAGCCCTCTTTGCTTTCCCCCACTGAATTCCAGCGACCTCTAAGAAGTTGAAGGTAAGAAGCAATTATTTTATTGACTCCTTATACTTTCCTTATATTCTCCCAGTATAGTGAAAGCATCAAAGGAGGACTTCCCATGAAAAACATGATTTTAACAACTGAAAACCTGACAAAAACTTATCACCACCAAAAAGCGGTGGCCGATCTTTCTTTAAAAATTCCAGAAAACAGTATTTACGGACTTTTAGGTCCAAATGGGGCCGGAAAATCGACTGCCTTGAAGATGATTACCGGAGTAGTTCAACCCACAGCCGGAGAAATTATTTACCGGAACAGGCCCTGGCAGAGACAAGACCTAAACGAGATCGGTGCCTTGATCGAGAGTCCCCCTCTTTACGGTAACTTAACTGCTTATGAAAATCTGCTGGTTCGAACGACTGCTCTTGGCTTACCCAAGTCTCGGATTCAAGAGGTACTGCAGCTGGTAGACTTAACAAATACCGGGAAGAAAAAAAGCCGACAGTTCTCTATGGGGATGAAGCAGCGTCTAGGAATTGCCCTAGCTCTTTTGAATCATCCCAAGCTGCTGATCTTAGATGAGCCGACGAATGGCCTTGACCCCTTAGGCATTCAAGACCTGAGGAACCTGATTCGTTCATTTCCTGCTAAAGGAATTACCGTGATTTTTTCCAGTCATATTCTATCGGAAGTGGAAAGTACTGTGGACACAATCGGCATTATTGCCAATGGCAGATTAGGCTACCAAGGGGATTTGCCGGAAAGCAGCGCTGCCTTAGAAAATTTATTTATGGATGTAGCTCGATCACATCGTGAATTGGGGGTTGAATAACATGGGAAAGCTAATTCAAGTAGAATATATTAAAGGCCGCCGCAGTTTTGGCCGCAGAAGTTTACTCATTTTTCCACTTTTAGTATCACTGATGGCCATCTTTTTGATGGGGGGTCAATTTACTCAAATAGGTGCTTATAACTGGTGGTATATGATGCTGCTGCCAGCAGTAACTGCGTTGGTTTGTATTAACTTAATTAATCCTGACAAACGTTTGGATTTTTTCAACACATCGATCCTGCCAACTCCGCAAACAAAAGTCTGGCAAGCAAAAATCTGGACTGGCTGTTCTTATTTATGCTTAGCAAACGGTCTGATTTTTGGCCTAACAACTTTTTCAGGTTGGCTATTCAATACTCAATATCCTGTACGGAGCGGTTTAACAGCTGGTTTAGTGCTAACCATTACCTGGATCTGGCAGGTTCCGTTGGCTATGTTTTTAGCGACACAATTCAATTCGATTGTGACCTTTCTGAGTATCCTAGCTTTAAATATAGGCTTCTCTGGTCAGCCTACTGCTGGCGGGGCGCTTTGGTTCATCCCCTTCGCAATTCCAGCCCGATTGATGGCCGCCATCCTTGGAATCAATCCAAACGGTGTCCCCATGGAAGCAGCTAGTCCGCTTTACAATACAGATGTAATCCTACCAGGGATAGTCATCACCAGTACGTTATTTGTACTGCTGTTTATTGCAACAACCAAATGGTTTAGTCAAAGGAGGAAATAGCCATGTTGAAGCAGCAATTGCAGGCCGACAAGCTCAAACTAAGTAAAACGCCTTTTTTTATCTTACATCTCATGATTCCTTTATTAGGTTTGGTTGCTTTCATTAGCTATCAATTAATGACCCATTATTCGGCGGAAGCACTGACGATCAATTATTATCAGCTATTAACCCTGATCTATCCTTTGATAGCTACTTGGATGTGCACATTAACAGCTGATCAGGAGATCGAAGCTGGCGGCGGCTTCTTTCTACTAAATACTACCTCACGCAGCAGTACGCTGTTATCTAAGCTGCTGTTCTTGATCGGCTCAGGCCTATTCGCCTGCCTTTTTGTGGTAGTGGGTTATCGTTTCATTATTGGTCTTTTCCTTACCAATTATTCTCTACCATTTAATACAAATCTGGAACTTGCTTTGGTGATTTGGGGTTGTGCCCTCTTTCAGTACTTTTTCCATTTCTGGATCGGATTGTGCTTTGGCCGGAATGTTAACTTTGCGGTAGCAACCTTCGAACTGCTGCTATCAGCCCTTTTAATCACTGGATTAGGTGAAACGATTTGGTTCTTCTTTCCCTGTGCTTGGGGTATTCGTTTGATACCACTCGTGGCTGCTTCCCAACCTGCGATAAAGTTAGGCTTCGGGGTATTAGGAATCGGGACTTTATTGATGTTGGCTTTTCTTTTCAACTGGTTTCAAAGATGGGAAGGACGTAAAAATGAAGAATAGACCCCTTGTCTAGTCTTTCATTTCAAAATATACTTAAGCAAGGAGGTGCTCAGATGGCACAGATTTTAGCAATTGATGATGACAGTGAAATTTTGAATTTTATCAAAACTGCTTTAGAAAGACAGGATCATCAGGTTACTACGGTCACCTCAACAAAGGAAGTAACTCCAGAAAAGGCAGCTTTTGCCGAATTGATACTGTTAGACGTCATGATGCCTGAAGAAGACGGCTTTACCTACTGCCAACGAATTCGCCAGCTGGTAGATTGCCCGATTCTTTTTGTGACTGCTCGGACAGCCGAGAATGATTTAGTCCATGGCCTGGGAATCGGTGCTGACGATTACATCCAAAAGCCCTTTACCGTTGCAGAACTGCGGGCACGAGTCGCCGCTCATCTTAGACGAGAATCGCGAACCCACAGCCATGTTCTGAGAGTAGACAATTTAGTTTTGGATTTAACTAATCAACAAATTCTGTATGACAAAATACCTATCAATTTTACCAAATCAGAATATGGCATTTGTGCCCATTTGATGGAGCATGTCGGGCAAGTATTCTCCAAGGGACAATTATATGAAGCTGTTTTTGGCTATGAAGGAGAATCCGACGAAAGTGTCATTGTCGAACATATCAAAAATATTCGAGCTAAGTTGAAAAAACTTGGCGCAGAGCCAATTGAAACAGTCTGGGGGATCGGCTATCGATGGAAAAAAAGAAAATAATCAGCCTGACCGGTTACGTCACCCGAATTCTGATAATGGCCTTTCTTGGCGTATTCATTCTATTGGCAGCTGCCCTTTTTCTCTTTCAGTTAATGATTCAATCTAGCATGATTGCACCTGCTAATGCCGGAGAAACTGCTGCTCGTGGGGAAATTGAACGACTAAAGCAACTGAACAAATTCCCTGATGATTTGCAGCCAAGCTATTATGATTTTGTTTATTTTGATCAGAAGAATCAAGTAATCGCTTCTTCTTTGAGCGGAGATAAATTAAAACAGGAGATTGATAAATACACCCCTGAAAATGATACTTATTCAACCGGTGCTTATGTTCAATTTGACGACGGCAGCCGCTGTCTTTTATCCTGGACATATACTGCACAATTTACCAATGAAACACTTCGGCGTATTTTACCAAGCGCGGAATTAATTTTTATTATTGGAACTGGACTTGCATTAATTCTTTTCTTTCTTTTACATACCCGTAGAGTCAGCCAAAAGCTGCGAGAAAAGCTGGTGCTGGTAGAAGCTGCCAGCCAGCAAATTACCGCACAAAACCTGGAAGAATCGATCCCGACTTCTGCCGGTATCAGTGAATTTAATGAAACATTACAGTCAATGGAAGATATGCGAGAAGCATTAAAATTTTCGCTGCTTCAACAATGGGAGGCCCAACAGCAACGAAAGCAAGAAATTGCTGCCCTGACTCATGACATCAAAACACCACTGACAGTAGTGAATGGCAATGCTGAGCTTTTATTGGAGGACAAGTTAGATCAAGAACAACGGAACTTGGTTCAAGCCATTTATCACTCAGGAAGTAAAGCCAAACAATATGTGGGTGCCTTGCAGCAATTATCCAATTTCGAAGTAGTCAATGAAGAAAAAGAACCCTTGTCTATTGATCATTTGATTCATGAATTGAATGAGTCACTTACCCCAGTAGCTCAGTCAAAGGGAATCAACTTAGACTATCATTACAACCAAGACTTACAGCAAATTGTTGGTTCGACGTACATGCTGACTCGTGCCTTAATCAGTATCGGCGAAAATGCTATTCGTTTCACCTATTCAGGCACAGTCAACATTCAAGTAACACAAACTAAAAACGAAACCCACTTCATCTTTGAAGATCATGGTCCCGGCTTTAGCAAAGAAGCCCTGCAGCATGCCAAGGAAATGTTCTGGCAGCAGGACAAAAGTCGAACTCCTGACAGCAACTACGGGATCGGTCTAGCCATCGCTGAAAAAGCTGCTCAGTTGCATGGCGGCCGATTGGTATTGGAGAATACTGATGATGGTGGGAGAGTTGTGTTGGTGGTGAAAAATTCTACAAAAACCCAATAGCAACAATGATCTCACTATATATTTATCCCTTCCATCCTTTAAAGTTTGTTACAGATTAGTTGCCATATATTGACTGCAACAGCCCTGGTAGCGAGACGATCGCATTATGGGACACTGCCGGACTATCTGTATTTGCCAGACACATCGTTTGGTTTCCTGTTGAGTAAGCAGCCGATTTTACAACAATTTCCTTTCGAGTCTGGGATTTATTATCATCAGTATTCGTCTCGCTGGACGACCCACTATCAGGCTGAAGCAGAGAGAAATCACGGCTTCGATGCCTTCCCTTTGGATGAACAATCCGTATGATCAAACAAAAATAAATAACTAGAAAATAGAGGCAGTTTCCCTTTTACCAGGTGAAACTGCCTCTTTGTTCGTTCTTTCATTTATTGATTTTTGTTATTTTATCTTTTTCTCAAAATAGCTTAAGCCGTCTTTTTCGTTGATATACCAAGGTTTATCGGCTTTTTCCCACAAACGGAGAACACCCCGATTAAAAAAACTTTTCTGGTACCCCAGCCCCTTTTTTCACTTTTCCAAAAATCAAAAGCCTATTAAATCAAGGTTTTGATTTTTGAAAAGGGCCTGTAAGCCCGAATTATACTCTGGGGTCCCTATAGCTTTTTTTTGAAAAATTATTTATTGTTTAGTCACCGGCCGGGACACAAAAACGAAAAATAAAACAACACCATTGGAGGAATGAAAAAAATGATCCAACTACTAGGAACAAAATTGCAGGTCCAAATTGAACAGAATGGCGAAGACAAACAAAAGAAAGTCAATTTCAGCAATATCGTCAATAATCCAGCGGAAGCCGACATCGTAGCATTAGGGGAAATAATGGCTGACCTGGCACCGGATAGTTCGTTAGACAGCGTAATCGTAACAAACCAAACACGAGTTACTAAATAAGAAATAGTAACAAAGAAGAAAAGAAGGAGGTCATTATGCCTACAACTAAATTAGTCGCAATGTTCCAAACAGAAGACGGAAAAATGCAAACTTGGTCTTATGAAACACCCAACACGAGTAAAACAGCAGAAGAAATGAAGGAAACACTCGAGAGAATGACTCAACTAAATCTGTTTCAAAAGCATGGCATTCGTCAGTTTGTGGCGATCCAAAGTGCTGAATTTATTACTACCAAAGAAACAACGATTTTTTAGTCACTTATTAGAAAAGCTTCGTTGACTTAGCCATTTTCAAAGTCATCACTAAAAACATTAAAAATAGCCCCGCAGTCTGAGTCCTGCGGGGGCCAAAGGAGGAACTAATCAATGTCAGAACAGCCTTTTACCACTCATCAGCTGTTTCATTCAAAACAAGAAAAATTAGAAGAAGAAATTCTGAACTTCTATCAAGAAACACAGGACAGTACTGTCACTATCCAAGTTTTACTAGCCGCAAAGGTTCGTTACCAGCTAGGCGACACAAGCTTTCACTTATTTATGAAGGGATTGGTCCGGCATTTATTTGCCAAAGCAACCATTAACCGTGCCCTTCGCCGTTACTTCTTTTTCTTTGCGGATTATTTTACCAAAGATGAGTGGCAAAAGCTGACTGCGCGATGTTTCCCAGCTGAACCTGTCACTACTGAATTATTTGAAGTCACTGAAGCCAATACCCTTGGAACTGATCTGTCTGCAGCAGAAAGTTCCTGAAAATAATAAAAAAAGAAAAAAGAGGAGAGATCTATATGTTAAAACTAAATGCTTCATTCGAAGACGAAATGGGAAAAAGACACCGTTGGTCTTACAATGAACCTAATCCAAATCTGACGCCGGAGGAAATTCGTACATCCTTAGAAACTTTAACCACATTGAAATTATTTGAGAAAGACAATGTAAAGCAATTCCAAAAGGTGGTTTCTGCTAAATTCGTGGAGACAATTGAAACCCCGCTCTTTGATTTATCAAAGCCAGCTCCACAGGCGTATGTAGCAGATCCTGATAATGTATTTGCGCCGCAATTTGTTACCGAAGAACCATCTAAAGTCTCTGAAGAAGTTACTAATAGTGAGAAAGCAGCCATCGTTGTAGAAGATGAAAAGGCTGTAAAAACACCGACTACACCAGCTGAACAAGGGCTAGTAGCTCCTGTTTTAGTGAAAGCAGTAGAAGCTGCTGGTATGAAGAGAACCGCTCCAGCTGCTGTTCCAGCAAAAATTTCTGTGCCGCTAGCAGCTGTTTCTGAAGAAATGAAAGTTAATCCTCTTCCAAATGATTCAGCTAAACAACCGTTTGAAGCAACTGAATCACACGAACCCGAAGCTCTGCTCAAACCGGTCAATCCACGAAAGGCGCAAGTAGACAGAGTCCGAGCCTTTCACGAAGCCAAGAAGAAAAAAGGGAAAAAGAAAAAACGCTAAGTCCCTCACCTGACCTTGATTGTCGCAAGAGAGGTGATGCCTGACTTAGCAGTGTTTATGGCGGTGGCTGAACTTCTATAAAGGAGGGATGCGAAAAAAATGCTTAACCTAGGAAAGGATTTCCCGCCATGACTGTGTATCAGGCGTTGACCCTGGCAATTGCCTTTGCGACCTTGATCATTACCCTTGATCGACACAATAAGAAATAGTACCAAGGCCTACTCACAGTCACCGTCTTAAACGGTGCTATTGGGGTGCTAGCGCGCGGCACCTCTGCTTATGCGAGTAGAACGAATAGTTGGACCTTATCTATTTTCACAATAGCCAAGGCTACGGTCACAAAAAATTCTCAGCTTGTAGTAAAAGCTCGTTCTTTGAAAATCCAATATTGTGAGCATTAATCCAAGAGTCTGCTGTATGCCTTTGAAACAGATCCCTATTCTTGCAAACTAAAACTTTTTAAACTGTAAAAAAGTGGCCAAACAGTCAGGTACCAACTGTTTAATCACTTTTATACATATTTATTTTGCTTGTCTTGCTGTCACCTATTGAACAATTAACTTAGCACATGTGAATTCTAGAAAAAGCATCAAAGCTCGCCATTTTTCACCATACTATCAATTGAATCCAAGACCGTCTGCTCTTTAGTGAACATTGGCCGCCACTCTAGGACATCCTTTGCTTTTTGATTGCTGATATTACGATTCATAGCCAGCATAAGCTTTCCTTCTTTGGCTCTACTATTGAAATAGGAAGCAATTTCAATCGCCCAAGCGGAAATGGTTCTAGTCGTTAATTGAGACGCTAGTTGCGGACGTTCTTTACGGATCAGCTCTTCAATCTCCAATAGCGTAATTTCTCCATCAGTAGATGCAATAAACCGTTGATTTCTAGCCTCAGGAGTAGTCATTGCTCGAATATGGATATCCGCTACATCTCTGACATCAACCACATTCAAGGGAAGATTAGGAAATGCTTTGCCAAAGACCATTTTCAATACGCTAAAACTGCCTGAGGTATGATCATCCAGCGGAGGTCCGAAAATTGCTACAGGATTGACTGTCGCAAACTCCATTCCACTGCGGTCATGCTCGATAAATTCCCATGCTGCCTTTTCTGCTAAAAGCTTAGATTTCTCATAAAGTGAGAGACCGGGTTGCTGTTCATCTGTCCAATCCTGTTCGGTTGTTACCTTATTATGGTCTAGATTACTGAAGCCTAGTGCACCGAAGTTAGAGGTCATGACTACCCGTTTGACATCTGCTTTACTGGCAGCTGTTAGGATTCGTTGAATGCCTTCTACGGCTGGACGAATCATTTCATTTTCATCCTTAGGGACTGAGAAAAAGACTGGTGAAGCAACACTTAACACGTACTCTTGGTCTTCAACCGCCTGATCCCAGCCATCATCCTTCAACAAATCAGCTTCCACAAAGGTCAGCTTGCTAAGATCGGTAATCCCATTAGCACTCATTGTATCTTTTATATAATCGGCACGTTTTAGGGAGCGTACAGTTGTTCTGACTTGAAACTTCTGCTGCAATAGCTGATGAATAATATGTAGCGCTAAAAAACCAGTACCGCCAGTAACTAAAACCGTTTTATTCATAGCGAACACCTCCACTTATTGTCTAAGCAGATTAACACAGGTTTAGTGAGTGAGTCATCTATTTAATCTCCAAGCTTGGTTGGATCAGTCTTTTGCCATTCAGGACTTAAAAACTTACTGTTATTGATTTGATAGTTTACCTCTACGGGTTGTTTGTTTTCCAAAAATGGTTGAATATACTGATCCGCAGTTAACCAGCCTTTCCAGCCTAAGTGAATGGTATCTTGCATGAAGTAAGGTTCATTGGCCTTATCCGTCATATCGACAACATTGTTGAAGCCTTGAGAATTCAGCTGATACTTAATTTTTTGAGCAAATTGTTCCAGCATTGGCTGCGACAATCCGGTATAAGCAGCCCAGCGCCCGTTGACTGGCGGAATAATGAATAGACAATCCGTATGTTCTTTAGCTAATTGATCCAAGGCCAATTGAAAATCGGAAAATTCAGTGGAATAGCGATAATCCCAATCCTTTTGTGAGCCTTCCATTTGCTTCAATTGTGGTTGAATCCGTTGCTTGAAGAAATGGTGTTGGATTTCAAAGTTATTCCCTTTAGTTGCTTTGCGTCCAATTTGATCTGCCAATTGATCCAGTGTCGCAAAGTCATAATTATCAGGCAGCGCTTTGGTATTTTTATCAATGGCCTCTTGTTTCGAGCGCATACCAATCGTACTAAATAATTCATCTTCACGACTTAACATATTGTATTTCATCTCACTTATTCGCAAGTCTTCCTTATTAGGCAGTTCGCCTTCCTTAATTTGATTAAGCATGCGAGCTAAACGGTCGTCCTTATTCACAACACCATAGCTTAACAGACGGTCAGCTAAATATTTATCATTTGGTGCGACCTCTTTCAGATTCAACACCCAATTTAAGGTTTGCTCTGGTGAGTAATAGGCATCGAAATAATCTCGTTTAATACCATCCTTAACGAACCATTGGGGAGAAATGATAAATACAGCTTTTTTGCCCTTTATCTCACTACCTAACGATTGCATCATCATAAATTGGGTCAATGACTGTGTGCCCGGTGCCCCCATCAGAAAGGGTGTATAGCCTCGTTGATACTTCTCAGCTAAGACCGAAGGATGGAATGGACTGATACGGCTTAGCTCTGATGAACCGAAAAACGGTACATATTGTCCGGTTCGGACCGCGCCCCTTTTTATATCGTTGCCTCGCAAGATATTTCCAGACATTGAGCTGGATGCTTCTTTCAGCAATGCCGGATCACTCGTATTTTTTCTCACTGGAGAAAAGAACAACAGAAGCAACAAAACCGCGGCAAGCAGGATCGGTCCGAAAATGCCGAACAGCTTTTTTTTCATTACTGTAAAGCCTTCACTTGGGCAATAATTTTATTTGGTGTGTTCCATTGGTCGCGGTCAAACTCTGAAACAGGTACTTGGACATCCAATTGTCCTTCTAATTCCACTAGCAGCTGAACGGTTGCCAATGAATCCATTAGGCCTTCGTCAAATAGATTAACATCAGGATTCGCTCTTACTTCGTCGGTACCAGTTATTTCTTCTAAAATGTTAAAAATGCTTTCTTCCATGATAAATCGCTCCTTTTAATTATAAGTGGTGAAACAATAGCTTATCGAGAAATCCTGAGAAAATCAGGAAGCTAAGACAGACAGCGTTGAAAGTTAAGAATACTGCCAAGGCATGAGTCCATCGATTAGAAGGCAGCTCTTTGTGCTTCTTCTTAAATCTCAACCAAGCATCGGTTAAACAAATCAGTGATGCATGATAAAGACCGTAAAGCAGGTAATACCAGGTCAGTCCATGCCAAACGCCCATAATCATAAACAAGGCAAAGTAACCCACGTTTGAAGCCACAATACGACTTTTGAAGGTTTTCTTTTTCAGCAAGGTGAACATTAAACGCATATAAATATAGTCACGGAACCAGAAGGACAAGGTCATGTGCCAACGATTCCAGAATTCCTTGATATTCCAAGACAGAAACGGCTTATTGAAGTTTGGTGGTGTTTCAAAGCCCATCAGCTTACTAGTTCCAATCGCAAAAAGACTGTAACCAGCAAAATCGAAGAACAAGTACATACTGTAGATATACATGTAAGCAACCAAGGCCCATGAAAATCCACCATGACGCATGGCAATATGGTCAGCAATAGGCAACCACACCTGACCAAAATAATAGCCAATAATGAACTTGTAAAGGAACCCCAAGAAAATATTTTTAACGCCCGCTCCTAATAGATCAACGTATTTATCCGGTGCTGGCGGTTCTTCCAAATCTTTGGTGAATCGACGGTAACGGTCAATTGGACCAGATGAAATGGTAGGAAAAAACAGCAGGAACTGGATATAATGCAGCGGACTGTATTCCTTGATCATGCCATCTCGCATTTCCATAATCATCTGTACCGACTTAAAGGTTAAATAAGAAATTCCTAGAAAGCCAACAATCGAGGCATTTCCATTTTCCAAAAATGGCGTAATCTTAACTAAGACTAGCGGAAGGATACTTAAAAATACCGCTGTGTAAAACACGCCTGATTTGTTCTGTTTTGCTCGGTAGCGATGATAGAGCCAGACTAACAGACTTTGATAAATGACGTAACCAATTAAAGCCAAGCCTTGGTTAGCATCTGCCCCACCAAAGGAAATGTAGAGAAACAGCAGCGTTACGATCGATTGATAGATCGGCAACCGTTTGCCCTTCCAAAGTAATGCAATAATAATCGGCAGCAGTGCAATTACCAGATACACGAAATAGCTAGGTGCTGCGTAAGGATTCATATGTGGCAGCATCATGTTTGATTCACCTCAGCAATCAGTCCTTTGCGGTCCAGCTTGCCATTAGCAGTTCGAGGCAGCTGCTCCACATAGACAAAACGTTGAGGTATCATATAGTCCATTACACGATCCGCCAGCTCTTCCTTGATAGCCTTTGTTAGTTGAAAAGCTTTTTCAAAAGAATTGTCTGCTGCAACAACATAAGCGACTAACTGTTGAACCTTATGCTGCTGATATTTCGGCACAACAACTGCTTGCTGTACATAGGAAACTTGTTCCAAATGATGGTCAATATCTTCCAATTCGATCCGATACCCGTGAAGCTTCACCTGAAAATCGATTCGACCTTCATATAAAAGCAGACCTTCTTCAGTTATACGAACAGCATCTCCAGTACGATACACTCGGGTACCTTCTTCGGTGAAGAACGCCGCTTCTGTTTTCTCAGGATTATTCATATACCCCTTGGAAACACTAGGTCCCTTAATTAGCAGTTCACTGTCATCAGTGAGCTGTACTTCGGTATCTGCTTTTACGTAGCCAATTGGCACTCGATCAAATTGCTCCAGCAGCTCCGGCGTTACTTCTACACCAGAAATTGCCACCGTTGCTTCTGTTGGGCCATAGGTATTAAAGACCTTAGCATTAGGAAAACGGCGTAATAATTCTTGTGCTGTCTTCCTTGGCAGCTCTTCCCCGCAAAACAGAAAAATTTTCAAAGATGGGATATGCTCGCCATCGAAATTCTTTTCCATTAAACAAATATCCATGAAAGAAGGGGTCGATACCCAGACATCTAAGGATAAAGTGGGCAAAAAAGCAAACAATGCTTTGAAATCATTAATGATCCGTTTTTCCATCGGCACGAGGGTACCTCCGCTGCATAGCGCAGGATAAATACTCATGACTGATAGATCAAAGGAATACGGCGCTTGTGACAAGAAACGCATTTCTTCCTTAATTCCGAAGGCAGACAAATCCCAACTGACAAAACTCACTAAGTTGTCGTGACTAATTTGAACGCCTTTAGGGACACCAGTGGTTCCGGAGGTAAAGATAATATAGTAGTTCTCATCTCCAATTACTGGTTGTAATGAAACCACTGGGAAACTTTCCATTTCTTCTTTCATTTTCCCATAAGATAAAACAGGTATGTCACTTTTCACACCTATCGGCCATTCGCTGACACTCAGCACGAATGCTGGCTGGGCTACTTCCAAAATTAATTGAATTCGTTCGATTGGTGTGGTCGACTCAATCGGAATATAGGCATGGCCCGACTTTGCAGCGGCTAAGAAACCCACCAGCATCTCGAACTCCAATTCGCCGAATATGACAATTGGTGCTTTAGCTGGAATGTTATTCTGCAAGTAATAGGCCAGCTGTTGCGATTGGTCTTGTAATGTTTGATAGGTGAAGGATTCGGACTCCGATTGGTAAGCCAAACGGTCTGGATCATTTTGAGCCCATTGTTCAATTTGTTCAATTATTGTCATAGCTGCTGCCCTCCTTTAAAACTCGTTGTAAATAAAGTTACCGCCATGAATACTCTTGTAATGGTATAGATAGATTAAAAACAAAATAATAGCAAAATAAAAGATGGTTTTGCCGACAAAGCTCAGCCAATACCTGACTGACGGCCGTTGTAGGATTTCTCGCATTGGTATGCCTCCCTTACTTTCAAACTATTATAGTCAGCTCAAGACAGAAAAACCATTCATTACACTTGGAATCAACGAACATTTTTGTCACATTGTACAACAGGAGTTATTTTAACGTTTCACTTCTTCTTTTGTTATACTTGTAGGATAGAAATGAGATAGAGAAACGAGGCATGACCGTATGAAAGATGCTACTTATTGGAGTAAACAATTCAAGCAAAAAGAAATCAGTTTAGCTGACTATTATCAAGCATTAAGTCAGCAAATACAGCAGGAAAATCCCCACTTGAATGCTTGGGTAGAATGGTCTGGAGAAGAATTGTTAAGCCAGTTGTCTGACTTCTCAGCAGCTGAAGACGCACCCTTTGCCGGAGTACCTTTTCCCCTAAAAATGTTGGGAGGTCAAGACAAGCGCTATTGGAAATCGACAAACGGTTCGCGTTTATTTGCAGAAGTCCGTTCTCATACATCCTCAAATTTTACGAAAAAAATTGAAGACTTGGGCTTTGTTGCGGCTGGTAAGACCAATGCTCCAGAGTTTGGTTTTAAAAATATTACTGATCCAATACTTTATGGCCCCGCCCGTAATCCTTGGAACACTGAGCATTCACCAGGCGGCTCCAGCGGAGGTGCTGCAGCAGCGGTGGCTAGCGGAATTGTTCCAATTGCAGGTGCAAGTGACGGCGGCGGCTCGATTCGGATTCCTGCTTCTTTTTGCGGATTAATCGGGCTAAAGCCTACTCGTGGAGCAATGCCTAGCGGACCTGACGGCTGGCGTGGCTGGCAGGGTGCCTCGATTGATTTTGCTTTGACTGTTTCCATGCGAGACACAGAGAAATTGTTTTATGCTTTACGAGGAAATGACAAGGCAGCACCCTATCATCCACCGAAGGATGAGTGGCAGTCTCACATAATCCCTCGGTCATTAAAAATTGCTTATCTAACAGATTCACCCATTGGCAGCGCAGTTTCAGAGGAAGCAGTAAAAGCTATGCGAAACAGTTTGAAACAGCTGACAGACTTAGGACATGAAGTTACTGAAATTACCTGGCCGGTAGATGGTCAACAGCTCATTCAAAGCTATTATTCTATGAATGCCGCTGAGACTTCAGCCATGTTCGGAAATATTCAACAGCAGTTGGGTCGATCATTGACGATTGATGATATGGAATTAATGACCTGGGGCATTTATCAATATGGCGAGAAAACTCCCGTGAAGAAATATGTGAATGCTTTAAATTTATGGGATCAGGCTGCTGCTGCGATGGAACAACTATTTACCGAATATGATTTGTTTTTGACACCAACTACAGCCTTTCCCGCACCCAAAATTGACCAGGAATTACAAAGTGAGGATATTCGCGAACGATTGGCAAATGCGGAAAGTCTAACCGAAGAACAATTAGCAAGCCTCGTTTATGAAATGTTTGAAAAGAGCTTGGTACTGACACCTTTTACCCAGTTGGCGAATTTAACTGGACAGCCAGCTATAAGCCTGCCCACACATCTAACAGCAGAAGGCCTGCCATTAGGAATTCAGTTTATGGCTTCCAAAGGTCGCGAGGATCTATTATTGGCGATTGGACAACAGCTTGAGGAGCAGGGCTGCTTTGTTTTACCGGAGACTTATCGGGAATAGCTGGTTTGATGATAGACCTTCATTGTTTATTTTTAAACTTAAGTGATTTCGTCAAAAAAATACCTAAGAGAAGGCTAAAAAAGGTCCTTTTCTTAGGTATTTATTTAGGTCAATTAAACTAAACTATCCATAAAAACATTGAAATCCTTCATCTTGAATCTTTCTATATATTTATACTCGCCAATCGTGGTAATTAGAACGCGCTCCCTATCATCATATCTGATATCTACAGAGTCTTTTAGCATTTTGACTGTCATTCCCTTAATTTGGTACTCATAATACTCGCTATTTATTCTAGGTAAGCCCAGACTATGTCCGGTACTCTGGGTTAGCACTAAACTAATAATCGTTTTGCTAAACCAAATTGCAACGACACAAGAAAGAACAGTAATGAATAGAAATAAAAATGAATTGGTTTCATCGCTTGAATTCATAGCAGCGATCGTAGTTGAACTCACATAAAGAATAATAGCTATAACTTGTAGCGCAATAAAGAATACAATTTGATTTTTCCGCTCTTTTTTCGCTTGCTTAAAGAGAAATTTCTTGTCAGAATCTGCTAATCTCACTCTTCTACCAAAGCTTTTAGTATATCCTGCTTTTAACTGCATTGGTACGAGCGTTTTTCTTATAGTGATAACCCAATCAAATGCAGGTATTCGTAAAATATAATCGTCCTTAGTAATAAATTCCACAAAGTTTGACAAATAATCCTTTTCCAACACAATTTGACCATTCACGATAGAAATGACTAATTTATCTTCGCTAAAGTGCTCATCGCCTAACCATAGACTCCTTTGAAAAGAGTTGATTCTGGTAAGCTGATCTACGGCTACGGCAGAATAGAGAATTAGTAGTAATAGGATAATTATCCAGCAGTTCTTAAGATTCTCGATAAAGCTGCTTGGATCTATAACATAGAAATAGATCGTCGCGGCAGCTAATAGGATAAGGCTTTTACCTAATAATTGACTGTATATTCTTCTTTTTGCAGAATTTCTTTTTTCCAAGTGCATCACCTCACAACAAGTATACCAATAGCAAAGATGATATTAAAAATCGTTTTTTTTATAATTATTATAGACAATGAATTACATCTAAATGCCCAACTTTTCTTTTAGCGCTTCTGTTAGAACTAAAGAGAAATTGATGTTTTGTTCTTTACCAATTGCATCCAGATAGCGCGTAATGGTCAGAGTCTTCTTGATTGCTTGATTTTCGAACTTTAGTCGATAAATGTCTGTATTCACTTCAATTGGAATCAATAAATCATCCTTTGGAACTGGAATTTCAAACGGCTGTAACGGTTCAGGAATTGTCTCTCCATCATCCTCTGCGTTGATCAACCAACCAGCTAATAGATCTTTAGCCATATATAAAGCATCATGCATATCAGCTCCAAAGGTAAAGGCACAATCTAATCCTGGAAATTCTATAGTAATTCCATCATCAGCCAAATTGAATAGAGCGTAGTAAATGTGCATAGGATTAACCCCTTTCTAGTAAAAATAGTGACACAAGTGTTCAAGAAAGCGAACGTTTTTCACCTTAAACCTGCTTGTCTTAAAATATTATTCGCAGTTCCTTTTGGGATATCTTTACTTACATCATTTATTCCCATTCATCTTCAAGCTCCGCTACCTGGTCTCTCCAGTTCTCACCAAAAATTTCTTCAACAGAGTAGTATTTCTTGGTGGATATTTCAAAAGGAATTCTTTTCTTATTTACAATTTGCTTGAAATACATCGTAATGGCAGTGGTGTAGTCTAAGCCTAACTCGTTGAGAATCTTGCCCGTTTCTTCTTTTAGTTCTTTATCTAAGTTGATGTTTAATCTCTCTTTTGTCTTCATTGCCGTTCCTTCTTTCAAAATAAGGTTTCTAACGTGCGTTATTCACACACCCATTATACATCGGTCATACACATTCATGTGCCATTTGAATAAAACTCTAGCCAATAACCTTAACCATTACAAATCAAAAAACACCAAAATGGGCGATTTTTTCACCATTTCAGTGTTTTTTGTTCGTTAGCTAGTTTTAGCTTAATAGAGCGGTGATTAGCCAACAGCTTTAGAAGTAAGGCTGCTTCATTTTGCCGGATTTTTTTCAATAAGTAAGCTAGATTTTTTTTATTGAGAAGTAATCCTCATAACCTCACTAACACCTTTTTTCACAGTTCCATACTCACTAATTTTGATTTCTTTTCCATTAGTATTTAATATGACTAACATTATGCACAAATCCAAACCAGTTGTTTTGAGAAAGTTTAAGTCTAGCTTCACTAAAGTATCACCAGCAACAATTTTCTCGCCTTGTTTGACTTTAGGAAAAAACCCCTTACCATCTAATTTTACCGTATCAATTCCAATATGAATCAGAACCTCAACCCCATCAGATCTAGTTATTCCATAAGCGTGTCCCCCAGGAAATACCGTGGTTAATTCACCTGCAAATGGCGCAACGACTTCCTTGCCATTAGTGATAAATGCGACACCCTCTCCCAATATTTTTTCTGAAAAAACTTCATCAGAAACTGTTGTAATGGCAATCATTTCACCATCGACTATTGAAACTAAAGCTTCATTAAGTTCTTTGAATTTGAACATGTCTGTTTTCCTCTCGTTTTGTACAAATTGATAAAAACGCCTACTATGATACAAAGAGATCCTACAATAAATGACCACGAAATTTTTTCCTGTAAAATGATAACACTCAGTATAGTTGAGACAACCGGCTGCAATGGATAAAAAATGGCGCAGGTGCTTGGGTCTAATACAGCAAGACTTTTATTCCACAAAAAATAGCCTAATCCCGTACAGATTGCTCCCATATAAATAATTAGTAGAACGATATTCATATCTAATGGGAAACCACCTGTTATTTTGTACTCCCCGATTGAAATTGGAAGATAGCAGATACACGCGACTCCTACTCCGTAACAAGTAATATGAAGAGGTGGATATTTCGTCATTACTTTCTTCATCAGTATAGAAACCAGTGACCAGACAATGACCGAAATCACCGATAAGAGAATTCCCACCCTATGCAGCTCTTTGCCTTTGCCCACTATTAGAAGAACACCAATTGCACAAATTACTATCGAGAGTATCTTCTGAAGCGAAAATTTTTCCTGTGTGAGAAAAACAGCAAAAACATACATGGTCATTGGATTTAAGGAATTTAGTAAGGAAGCTAGTGATGCTCCGACATAATGAGTTCCCAGCAGTTGTGCACCAACTGCAAAGAAGTAACCTACAAATCCTAGAAGGATAACAAACTTATAGTCACCTTTTTTTAACTTCATGAGTCTGCCGCGGTTTAAAGCAAGCAGCAAAAGAAACGCGAAAAAAAAGCGGAGAAAAGAAAGTGTAAACAATGGTATTCTGCCTAAAACCAGCTTACTCACAACATACAGACTTCCCCAGAGTGTGAAAGTAAGCATCAAATAACTATATGCAACATATTCTTCTTTTTTTATCATTCCTTAAAAACCATTGTTTTCGATTATTTCTTTGAAGCGGTAGTAACTTTTTTTAGGTGTTCGATGTAAATCGCCACTTCCATCATCGTGACGATTTACATAGATGAAGCCGTATCTCTTTTTC
The DNA here is from genome assembly GCF_050499065.1 of Enterococcus sp. AZ071. NCBI lineage: Bacteria > Bacillati > Bacillota > Bacilli > Lactobacillales > Enterococcaceae > Enterococcus > Enterococcus sp. AZ071. The sequence continues at coordinate 87,149 of NZ_JBIPAS010000001.1, read as the reverse complement.
ATTTCACCAGTTCCCGCAGACACAATGTCCATTGGTCCCCACCATAAATAGCCTAAAATATCACAACCATCTTGAATCGCTTCCTGGACTTGGCTTAAGTGAGCCTCTAAAAACTTCACTCTTTGTGGATCTTCAATCCTTTCACCCGTGTATTCTTCAGCCAGCCCTACTCCATTTTCAACCATAAAAATAGGCAGCTGGTAGCGATCTGTTAATTCATTTAGTGCGTATCTTAGTCCCTTTGGATCAATCGGCCAACACCAAGGTTCTGGCGTAGTTTCCTTTAAATAGGGATTGATCGCTCCATTGGCACCACTTGTTAGACTACCACTGGCATCATTGATTACAAAATCGCTTTTATACGTACTGCTACGATAGTAACTGATCGCTAAATAATCCGCCGTATAGGTACTTATTATGTCTATATCTTCACTCAACATTTCGGGTTGGCAATTTTTTTCTTTCCATATTCGATTAATATAGGTTGGATAGTTTCCACGACACATGACATCCGTGAAGAAAAATGTTTTTCTTCGTGCATTCATTGTTCCCAAAATGTCATCGGGATTACAGCTGTAAGGATAGGTTGCTACCGGAGAGCTGGTAATCATTGCTCCACACAAACTATCTGGTGCTAATTCATGACATGCCTTAACAGCTAAAGAAGATGCGACGAACATATGATGTGCTGCTTGATACAAATCGTCATCCGTATAATTAGCCGCCAGATACGGAGCATTGGGATCAATTTTTCTTGGAAGATATCCTCCTGCAGCAAAGGGCATTTGATACATATTGTTTATTTCATTAAAGGTCATCCAGTATTTAACTTTGTCTTTGTAACGCTCCAGCACAACTCTTGCATAGCGTTCAAAGAAAGTAATCATTTCGCGATTGACCCATCCGCGATAATGAGTAAGTAAATGCAACGGTGTTTCATAATGACTTAACGTAATTACTGGCTCCATCCCGTTCTTTATAATTTCATCAAATAAGTCGTCATAAAATTGCAAGCCCTCTTCATTTGGTTCTTCCTCATCACCTTTAGGAAAAATCCTAGCCCAACTGATGGATGTTCTAAAGGCCTTCAGCCCCATACCGGACAATAAGGCTAAATCTTCTTTATATCTATGGTAAAAATCAATTCCTTCATGAGACATGTATTTCTTATTTTCATCTAAATCCATTGAAAAACAATCTGTTTTCGGATTATAGGAAATCCCTGGTTGTTTAGCATCTAAGCCAATTCCGGCCATTACATCCGTACAGTTTGGCAGCTTTCCATCGGTCAGCCAGGCGCCCTCCGTTTGATTTGCTGCAATTGCTCCGCCCCAAAGAAAATCTTTGGGGAATTTATATTTAATTGACATGAAATTTCTCCTCTACTGTGCCTTTTCTTGTGTGTCTTCTATTTTAATAAACATGCATATCGCAAATGTTACCGCAAAGCTCAATCCAGCCGTAATAAGTGCTTTTCCAATATTTGCCGGATCGTCACCAATAAATACGGGCAAGGTTGCTAGTCCTGGACTCCCAAATGAATAACGAACCAGTCCGCTTAACCCCGAATATAGGCCAGCAACTCCGCCACCAACCATTACAGCAAATAGAACCTTTTTGAATCTTAAGGTAATCCCATACATCGCGGGTTCTGTGATACCCATTAATGCAGTAAAGCCAGTCGAAAGAGCGGTTTGTTTCACTGTTTTATCCTTTGATTTCAGCGAAACTGCCAATGAGGCTGCTCCTTGTGCAATATTTGAAGCCAACATACCTGGTCCATAAATTGTTTCGTAGCCTTGGACAGATAACTGAGAAGTTGCAATAGGCATAAGTCCATTATGAAGGCCAAACATAACCAAAACGGGGGTAAATGTTCCCATAATAGTAGGAATCATCCAAGGGGCGACACCATCGATACTTGAAATAATCCCTGCTATGCCATCGCCGACATATCCGCCGAAGGGTCCCAAAAGCCATAACGAAGCTGGAATCATCACTACCATAACTAACAATGGTCTGAATATATACTTCACAACATCTGGCAAGATCTTATTGGCAAATCGTTCTACGTAAGAGGCTACAAAAACAATCAAAATGATCGGAATAACGGATGACGCATAATTCACTAAACGTACGGGTACGCCAAAAAACTTTACGGGATCTCCAGCGGCTACTAGTGCTTGGAAACTTGGATGGAGTAAAATACCCGCTAACATCATTGCCAAACCGCTACTCATTCTAAACATCTTAGCGCAGGATGCCGCTAATAAAATCGGCATAAAATAGAAGGCTGCATCTGAAGCAAATGTTAAAATAGCAAAGGTCTGTCCGTCGACATCAATAAGATTGAATACTTTTAATAAGGCTAATACTGCTTTAACCATACCTGCAGCAGTGATTGCAGGTATGATCGGAGTAAAAATACCTGTAATGGTTGCTAACAATTTGGAGCTTAGAGAAGTATCCGCAGCAGCGGGGGAAACTTCTGAGATGGTTTCATTTCCCAGAGCTTCTTGTACTGCCTGATACGCTAGGGTAACGTTGGGACCTATTACAACTTGGAACTGTCCGCCTGAGGACAAACTTTTTAAAACCCCTTTCATTTCGTCAATTCGTTTTGTGTCAACTTTCTCAAAATCTTTTAACTCAAAACGCAACCGTGTAGCACAATGTGTTAATACAGTTACATTTTCCTTACCACCTACAGCTTCAAGTATATCTAACCCTAGTTTTTTATAGTCCATTGTCCTTCTCCTTCAAAATTTATTCATCCGAATGACTCTACAAATTTGTTATTTAGACTATATCAACTATCTTGTTTCTCGCCAATATGGAACTGTTTCTATTTCAGAAACACGTTTATTTTTTTTGTGAAGACTTGAATTGATCAATTGTCTCTATTAAATTAACTTGTAAATCGGATCACTATCGATATATAATTACCATCAAAATGATCGAATCGTTTTCCTAAGGATCTTTAAACTGGCTAATAGTATTTTTTCTAATTTTATATAGCAGAAAAACGATTCTGAAATGACACTTAGATTTCTACTTATCCATGCAGGTAGTCTTTAAGGGTCTTGGTCAATTCTTCTGAAAGCAATAGAAAGGTACGTGAATTGCTGTAGATTCTGGAGTGGCGCTTTTCAGCATCCGTAAAAACCGATATAAATTTAGACAGCTATTTTTCTAAAATTGAGAAAAGAGGAAAGAAATGAACAAGCTAATGATTAGATTGTGGGGAATAATCGAAGGCGAAAGTACTGATTCAATTAATTATCAAATTGCCAAAACACTAATTAGTAATATTGCAACTATTAAAAGTACTTCTTCATCGGAATTAGCAAAATTATGTAACGTTTCCAAGCCTAGTATCAGTCGCTTCTGTAAACTGATCGGTTATGAAGATTTTTACGATTTTAGGGCAGAGTTATCGAATTTTTTCCCAGACAGGGGTGGCAAATTTGTTCTGAAACAGCATGCAGATACTGAAAATTGGATCCAACAATATTTAGAAAGTGTCATCGAGAACTTTCACTTTATGCAGGAGAAAGAATTCGAAGAACGATTGCTCAAATTAATTGGAGATATAAAAAATTTTCGTAAAGTTTACTTAGTTGGAAATATGCAATCAGGAAAAACCGCAGCAAATTTGTATTCCAATATTCATAATTTCAAAGAGAATATCGAAGCGGTTACTAGTTACAAGGAACAAGCTGAACTATTAAATAATATGGAGCCTTATTCTTTATATATCTTCTTTTCTGTATCAGGAGAATATTTTAGAGTTTTACTGCCTGAAGATAACCGTTTAACCAAACCCGATAAAGCAAAAGTTTGGTTAATTACTACTAATCCTACGATAAAGAAAATTCATGGGGTGGATGAAATACTGAATTGTAAAACAGGCAGTGATTTATCTGGCAGCAATCTTACTTTTGAATTAGTAGCAAATTTGTTGGCCTTAGGTTTTTGGAACGAATTGCAGAAATAAGCTATATTCATAGTATTAGTATAGAAGAAAGTCTAGAGGAAATAAAAAAGCACTGAGATGATTGCTATTTCACAAAAGTATACTATTTGAAAAGACAATAAGGCAAGACAAAAGAAACTTTTCTTCTCTTTTCAGAATTGTGTTTAATTTAAGCAAACAGCACCCCAACATCTAAATTTTTACGTTGAGGTGCTTTGCTTATTTAATGTATACCGCTCTTTCAACCTTATTCAAAACGCAAGCAGTGCATCTTTCCTTTTTTTGAACTTCCGTTAAACAATAATCTGTTCAATTAATGTTAACTACTTTTTGATTCTGTCACTCCTGGGCTCCGAGAGAATCTAAGATTTATTCTTCTGCATCTAACGGAAAATCAATTTTGTAAGTGTGAGAGACTTCTTCGCCTGAATCGTCTTTAGCCTTGAAGGTTACATCCACACCCTTAATATTTTCTAGCTTTTCTTCATCTTCCATTCTGAAATGAATATAGCCATCCTTGTGTTTATTAGATGTCAAAATTTCATCATCCCATGTATCAAAAAAAGTCTGAGCTTTTACTTTCGTTCCATCCGACAAAATCATTTCAGCCTTATCAGGTGTAATGTGCTTGTCAGAAGAATCTTCATTTTCGATCTTATATTTCAGAGATAACAATGTTTTAAAGTTTTTACCATCTTTATCCTTGTAGTGGTCGACAGTTACTAATTTGGCATGAGCAATATCAAGTGTGATACCATCCCAGTCCGAATTCGAATAGTCCGTAGCATAAGAAATTTTGTCTTTTACTCTAGGATCAATTCCATCCGTAACAATATCTTTAAAGTAGCCATCATCTTTCAAGCTTTCAGAACCAACAACAATATCATCACCACTGTCATCGGTCATAACTGTTTCAGAGACTGACCCGCCGACAACGTCACCAGATTGTTCCTCAGTTTTCCCACAGGCTCCTAACAAAGCCGCTGTAGAGCCCAAACCTATCATCGTAATTACTAATGTTTTATTCAATTTCATATTCTTAATCCTCCCCTAAATGTTTGTTTGCAACGTCAACATCTTCTTTAACTTCTTGATAATTGAAACGTTCGATTTGACCATGTAAAACATTTGCAATGAGTACATCCAATAATTCTTCATCGTCTTCGTCCATGTACACAATTAGACCTGAAGTATTAGGCATCAAATTCTCACTGACTCTGTCAAAAATTGTTGTTGTCTTCTTAGCCTTAACATAATTGGTCCCTACACCAGCAAGATCACCAATAACCCAGCCGCATAATACTCCTAAAGGACCACCTAAAATACCGATAATTGCACCAATTAAACCACCGGTTGCCACACGGTTGCCACTTTCAAAATCCAAACTATCTTTGATTGAGAAGGCCGTTCCTTTTCCGTTTTTTTCGATAATAGCTGCTTGTTTGATATCAAGCGTGTTTCCGTTAGAAATTCTCTTTAGTCGAGATAATGCTTCGTAATTCGATGCGTTATCCTCAAAGGTAATTAAAGCAATTTTTTTCATAATTTATTCTCTCCTATCTAAAATAGTTACTATTGATTAATGAGTGAAGCCTTGAACATGTGGTTTTTCATGAACATGCATGGATACATCTGCTTTATTTAGTTCAGAAATAGATCGATTAATGTCTTGGATCAACGCGTCTGCCATGTTCATTCCAAAGTCCCCGCGACAGACAAATCGTTGAATCACAATATTTTCTAAATCTTCGGGTAATGGATAGGCGGGCACTTGCCATCCCTTCATTTGTAAGCGGTCTGCTAGATCATATAAATTCCAAGCCACCGACGAATTATCCTTTAATTTGTAACAAACGATAGGAATGTTTGAACCATCGTTATAGATGTCAAACAGCTCCGTTTTTTCGATAGCTTGGGCGATCTTCATTGCTACCTTTTGAGTTCTTAAATGAATCGATTTATAGCCCTCAAAGCCGAAACGATAGAAATTGTAGTACTGACCTAAAATTTGACTCGCACTGCGCGAAAAATTAATTGCCATGGTTGGGATACTTCCACCTAAGTAGCTTACGCTAAAAATTAATTTTTCTGGCAGATACTTGCGATCTTTCCAAATGACCCAGCCAATCCCTGGATAAACCAAGCCATATTTATGGCCTGAAGTGTTGATTGAAACAACATTGTTTAATCGGAAATCCCATTCTAAATCTGGAAAAACAAATGGTGCAAACATTCCACCACTCGCTGCGTCTACATGGATTCCTAATTCTCTTCCTGTTTCCTGATTAAATTGTTCAACCTTCTCATCTAGAGCTTTAATGTCATCATATTTTCCGGTGTAAGTAATTCCTAAAATTCCAACAATACCAATTGTATAGTCGTCTACGTAGTCCATTACTTTGTCTACATCGATGCTAAGCTGGTCTTCGTCCATTGGAACGGTTCTAAGTTCGATGTCCCAGTAGACGCAGAATTTTTCCCAGCAAACTTGATAGCCTGAAGAAATTACCAAGTTCGGTTTATTCTTAATAATATCTACGCCTCTTTTTACTGCTTCTTCTTGCCATCTAAATTTCATGGCCATTCCACCTAGCATGCAAGCTTCACTAGAACCCACAGTGGATGTTCCAATCTTATTTTCCATACTTGGTGCATTCCATAAATCGGCAATAATGTTGACACAAGCTTCTTCTATTGCGGCTGTACTTGGATACTCTGACTTGTCAATGGCATTTTTTTCAAGGGTTTCTGCCATTAATTTATTTGCTTCAGGTTCCATATAGGTTTGACAAAATGTTGCCATATTTTGTCGTGCATTGCCTTCATCAATCAATTGATCCTTAATCAATCGATAAGCCATTTCTGGCTCTAACGGTTCTTGGTTCAATTTGTTTAGAATGACATTTTCCTGTGCTTGTTTTGATCCAAACACTGGAATATTATTTTTCATACTGTTTCTCCTAATCTTTCATTGATCACTTGTACTCAAGTGTTTTGCTAACCTTAAATTCCTTAATATCTTCTTGCTTCAGCAGCTCATCTGTCATCGATACTTTAGTAATACTGTTACTTGAATAGTCTTGATAATAGATCGTTCTACTCTCATTACACAAAATACTTATGAACTGTGAATAATCTGGACTCCCGGTAGTTTCTATTACGATCCCTTTAGGAATTTTGACTGTTCCTAAGATATGCAGAGAATTCCGGACTGCTTCCTCTTCATTTTCTGCTTCTTCAATATGTTCTTTAAAGAAAGCAGCTCTCACAAATCTTTCTGGTGGTGTGTATCCTCCGGGCAAGCCAGAAGTTCCAGTTCCTTGAGAAAACGGACTTGCTTCGTATTCCCCAAATTTAACTTTTGGTAATTGTTCCGGTTGAACATTCAAATAGTTTCTCAAATTTTCGATGTGCCATTCCAATTGAGGGGTATTTGTTAACACATTTACAGGATTTTCTTTAAAGCTTAGCTCTGATCCTGTTGGTTCGATCACAACGGATCTTCCTTTTGTATCGGTTAAAATCCAATGTAAAGGAACCACCACACCTAATTCAGGAATTGTTTTGCCAACTAAGTTTACAAACGGCAGCAGCTCCTCTAATTCCTCAAGAGATTCTATGGTGCCTAAAACCCACATAATGAATTCTTGTGGACACAGATTAATTTTTCCTGGTTTTGCGCTTGATTGATACACAGCTTCACCAGGTAAATATAATTCTGCAATTGATATTCCTCGTTCATTTACCCCATCGCTAACTAAGTAAGTCCCACCGGTTTCTCTTCCTGTTCCTAAAAATCCTAGGGTATTTACTCGTTGTGCTTGATCACTATCAGATAACCAACTATGCTTTCTCGGAAAATACATCGGCCCTATATTTAAAGGGTATGAAAAATCCATTGTTCTAGATAATACATGTTTATCATCTTTAGTTGTGATAAAAATACTTGTACACATGACGACCATCCATCCTTTCTTGTTTATTCTTGTTTACAAAAATTAGTTTACTACTCTAACACCCTCCCCGATGAACAGGTTCTGTCTTTTTATACGACAGGATTGGCGGTTAAGCGGTTCTATTTACAGATAGGCTTGATTCTATCGCCTAGTAGAAAGAATCTTGGTACATACCGACAGCAGCTATTTCTTAGAGATTCTTGATCTGAAAATATGCCAAGTTACTTCGACATCTCTCGCTCTGACTTCAGATGAGTGCCGCTAATAATCTGTTTTTTTTTAATCTTTTCATTCGTCCCAAAAATTTTCAGGGCTAGACATTCCTCTTTACTTTTATTTGCTGGAACTCTCTGCTCGATTTTGGTTCTTCTTTAGAATTCTCTCAGCTTATCTTAGTATCAGAGAGCTGCTCTTCAAACTAAGTTTTTCTTTTATGACTTCTTTGACTCGGCTTCGTCGGAGTAGTTTATTCATTGTTTAATCTATTCTTTGCCTCACAAAAAAAGACAGCCAAAAAGAATTCTTTTGACTGCCTTCGATCATTTGGTTTTAGTTTGATGCTCATTCATCAATCAATTAAATCTGAATCCTGCAGCAGCTCTTCCACAAAGGTCCCTTTCATTTTCTTCAATTCATGTTTGCCTAAAAGTCTTTCTACTAGAGGCACATTTAACTCCGACAATTTTTTCTTGTCATTTAAATAATACGATGCTTTTAGCAGCATGCGAACATCATAACAAGAATCAAAGACTTCTGGAATTCCACGATCTACCTCTAAGAAGCTATACACAGCTTCCATTGCTGTTCGTACGGAATATTCGGTGGTAAAAACAGTGTCTCGTTCTGTTTCCGCAAAATTACCGATAAACGCTAGATTCTTTGATCCCTCTGGAATGACAAGTGGGCGATCACCTTCTGCTCGCGGCATGAAATAAGAAGTAATATACGGCATGTAACATGGAACAATATTGCATGAGTTAACAGCCAATTCTTCAATTAGCTCTGTTGGTACGCCCATATGAAATAACCATTCTTGGGCAATTTCATTCCCGGTACATTGTGTAATCGGCTTTTTAATATAGTTTCCATCAGTGTCAGACAAAAGTGCGTAAAACCAAACAACTAACTGATCTTCTGGCTGATTTTTAAAATGAGGTTGTCGATTTAATGTGTAGCTAAGTTTCCAGTTGGAATCTTTTGCATGGACGATTCCACCTGTTACTACTTTTCCAGCATATGGATCGCGTTTACTTATTTTTTCAATATAAGGCGCAATCTTTTTATCTAATGTAGTAATTGTCGCTGAAACAAACCAGCTGGATTCTGGAAGATTTTCATAAAACTTTTTGGGGTTTCCAAATGAACTATCCTGTACAGCAAGTTTTTCCCATAAGCTCCAGCTGCCACCTAATTTGTGTGAGACAGGTGCTGGAGTATCGTTGTTTCCGTAAGTAGAGCTTTCTGTAATGGAGCCATTGGTTACAAATACCAAATCATTTTCAGTTAGTTTGATTCGAGACGGTACACCTTCCACATTTAGGATTATTTCCTCAGCCCATTTATGTCCATTTTCGGCTTTTTTCACAAGAATATTTTCTACTTTAGTATTGTATTGGAAATGAACTCCTTGGGCCTTCAAATACGACAATAGCGGCAATACCAATGATTCATATTGATTATATTTTGTGAATTTCAAAGAAGAAAAATCGGCTAGAGCATCAATGTGATGGATGAAGCGCATCAAGTAACGACGCATTTCCATTGCAGAGTGCCATTGTTCAAAGGCAAACATCGTGCACCAATATGTCCAAAAATTGGATTCAAAAAATTCTTTGGTAAATACATCAGTGATTTTTTTGTCCTGCAGCTGTTCTTCTTTCATCATACAAAGAGCCAGGATTTCTTTAACAGAAGCTTCACTTAGCGTTAATTGGCCATCTGTATCTACTTGCTCCCCACGATTATGAATTAATCGGCAATGAGAAGAATTGGGATCTTCTTTATTTAACCAATAAAATTCATCTAAAACGGAAGCATCTTCTACTTCTAAAGAAGGAATTGATCTATAAAGATCCCAGAGACATTCAAAATGACTTTCCATCTCTCTTCCACCTCGGATGACGTAGCCGTATTCTTGTTCATAAATACCGTCCAATGAGCCTCCAGTGATCGCCAATTCTTCCAAAATATGGATTTTTTCTCCTGGAACACGTCCGTCCCTAATTAAGAATGCTGCAGATGCAAGCGAAGCTAAGCCGGAACCAACTAAATAGGCTGAGACACTTTCAGAGCGAGCAGGTTTTACAGGTCGAGCAAATGCTTCATAATTTCCATTTGAATAATACATTACTATCAGTCCTTTTCTTCTTTTTTATTGTAGCTGTACAAGATATACAGTAAGAGTTCTTTTTAACGCATAGATTGATTCATATATTCCGAAAATTCATTTTTTTTATATGATTTTGTTGGTTGACAAAGCAGAATAATTAAACCAATCCATCCAATTACTGGGATCAAACCGATCAGTACCCAGGCCGCAGATCGATTGGTATCATGCAGTCGTCTAGCCGTTAAGGTAAATTGTGCTATGAACAATAGAGCACCTACTGTCACAACGATTGGGTTAAAATTTGAAAACTCAATATACGAAAATCCTGTCACTGCAATTCCTGTGCTGTAAAACAGCATATTATATAGCACACTGTATACAATGGTAGGAATCCAATATTGCTTTCTGGTAGCTGTGTAATTCCACTTAAACATGTCTTTCCAATATTCTAGTAATGTGTTTATTGTGTCCATCTTCTTTCAATTCATTTATTTCGATTAGGAGCAGCACGCTATTTCGTCAGTAAAGCTGCCTTTATTCCTGCAGGATTTTCTTATCCATTTTGTTCTAGTTTCGCTACTGCTTTTTCAATTGTGGTACCAGTCGCAAACCGGCGTTCATCCTGTTCATCGAAAATAATGAATACATTTTGTTCCGTATCTAAAGTTACGCGATAACTCAAGTTCTTTCGGGTAAAGGTCACCAGGCATTCTCCTTTCGTATAGAATTGACATACTCATTGCATCTAGTGTTTGTTAATACCATGAGATATCTTAAAAGGTGAGATATTATGTTGTTCTTCTGTAGGAGGTCCATCAATGGTAGACATGTACTCTATTAATCTGTCAGTAGGAAAAAGAGCACAAGAAACGATGAAAGAAATAGCTGCTAGCACAACAGAAATCTTGTGGTATTTTTGGTTTCTTTCATTAAAGTACAGAATCCCTCCAAAGCTAAGCAGAAAAAGAATGAAAAAGAATAGAAACACTTAATACTCCCCCTTTCTTTAAAATTAGAATTGAGAATGTTCCCTATGAGAAGCTTCTGACAGGCACTGTGATCGCTTCTAACATAATAGCTCTCCTCCTTATAGGGATAGAATAGCCCAGATTCACCACTGGTTATTGATAAATACTGTCGTAATTTCCGACAAATTTACCCAATTATAGTCACCTATTAAAAAAACTGTGAGGCTGCCTGATCAAAAAACAGCAGCTCTCACAGTCTAATTTAGTGAAGCGTTTCTCGTATTCATTTCGGGTAAAAAGATTCTTTTTGCCCTTTCTGTGATTGTGCCTCCACTTCAATTCCATTGTTGTTTCAACTAAATTGATTTTTACAGAAGGCTATCCATCAAAAACTCTCTGATACAACCATTTATATGGAATGCAAATTATCTTTGTTTATCACGCCGCCAATGATTTTCATCAAACCAAATAATAAGAAGAAGTTACCAATCAAAGAAGGAACGCTGATAAATAGCGAATTTCCCATAATGAGTAAAATCAACCCAATACACAGTCCAACAAAATCAGCAATTATCGAAAGGTAATAATACACTTTTGATAATGACATCGCTAAATCTAGCATAAAGAATGATAAAACGGCGTCGCATATAAACCATATACCAAAAAGAACAGACAGCTCTCTCAAGCTTAATGTAGCATTGGCAATCAATATCATACCAATAACTAAATCGATGCAACCCACGAAAACCGATGAGTATTGATTATGATGTGTTCTGGCTTTAATTTTGGTTCTATTTAATAGTTCAAAAAAGCCTTTAATCAATGAAAATATCCCAAAAATTTGAACCGATTCTACAATTGTATCTTCGGTATATTTCATGGCCAAGAGAGCCATACATATATAGACAGCACCTGTTAATAATTGTAAAAAGCGATAAGATTTAAATAGTTTAGTTAATTTAGCCACGATCATTCTCCTTATTCTTAGTTGCTTCTATTTGTTGAGACAGCCGTTCACTGTCGATTGTTTCTATTTCCAACAATTTTTGATTGTCGTTTAATATCGATACATCGCGTAAGTGTTTCTTTTGTAAATAATGCATACTAATACGTAGAAGTGTTACAAACACCACAATCAAAGCAACTAGTATTGTATAGCATTTTATTAGCAATCCTTTACTTATACCGCCAGCTATAGCATTTCTAAACGCATAGAGAGAATAGGACATTGGCAAGTAAGGATGAATCATTTGGAAAAATTTCCCTTGTGTTTGAATTGGGAATGTTCCGGCAGCTCCACCCAATTGCAAAACTAATAGAATCATCGCCACAAAGCGTCCTGGATTATCAAAGGTCATCGCCAAAAACATTACAATCGACATATAGGACCACGCTGTAACAAGAGCAGTACTGTACAGTGCAAATACGTTATATGCAGGCAGCTTCAGCAACAGCATAATTGTCACTTGTATAATTGCCATTAGGCTGGAAACCACAAACCCTAAACTCACTTTGCTCAACCACCATGCCCTGCTGGATTCTCCAGGCATAGAGGATTTTCTAATTGGGTAAACAAAATTAAACAACATACAACCGACAAACAGAGCAAGAGACATAATATAGGGTGCCAATGCTTCTCCGTAGTTATTTACTTTGCTATACTGAACATTTTTTAAATCAGTCGGATCAACAAAATGATTGATGGTTTTATGGGTAATTTTTACCGTCTCCGCTTTATCAACCCCTTGATCCAACCCACTGGCTAATTCGGCAGCACCATTTTTCAATTGAGAAATGCCAGATATTAATTCAGGCGACTTGCCATTTAATTCATTTAGACCACTTTCTAGTTGTGACGAACCTGAATTCAATTGATTAATCCCACTGCTCAATGTCGGGATTTTTGATTGAAGCTCTGACAAGCCAGTTGTTAATTGGGAACTTCCTGCAGCAAGCTTGTGTGCTCCTGAAACAGCTAATGGAATGTCATTGGCTGTTGTATTTAACATACTGCTGATAGCTTCCAATTGTTCAACAATTGATACTGCGTTAGTTGAGGCTGGAACAGCTCCTAACGCTGATTCAATTTGCTGGCTGCCTTGCTTAGCGGTTTGTATTGCCGTTTGTACATTTTGGGCATTGCCAGCCATGTCAGACGCAATACTCTTCATCGCATTCGCTTGTTGCGCAATTAATGCTGTGCTATCGGATAAAGCAATTAAATTACTGGAAATTTCGTCTGTTCGTGCAGTTGAGTCTTGCTTAAACTTCGTTAGATTAGCAGCAATCGCGTTATTTAGCTCAGTAATCATCTTCGATTTTAAATCTGCTGATAATTCCTCATTGCTTTGAATAATGTTCGTAATATCTGTATTTATAGCCGCTTCTACTGACGAAACATCGCCTGACAAATTTTGGAGTTTCGCTGCGATTTCATTGCTTTGCTCCTGGAATCGTGAGGCGTCAACAGAAGCTTGATTTAAGACAGTCGTGTTAGTAATTAACTCAACTAATTGTGTTTCAGCCATTGCTAGTTGCTGAGACAGCTGATTCCGCATATCAGGCGGCAAATTATTCTCAAAATTTTGCAGAGAGCTGCCCATTTCTTGTGCAGCAGCTGATAGAGTAATCAGACCGCCATCAATCTCATTAATCTTTGATCGGTTCGCTGCTACCACATTATCTAATTTGTTTAACGCCCCGCTCAATTGTTGTGAACCTTGACTCAGTTGGCTGACACCTGAGGATAATGGACCAACACCTGAGGCCAGTTCAGCCGTACCATTAGATAATTGCTGCGAACCCGCATCGGCTTGTGCTACACCTTTAGTGTATGCACCAATACCTGCAAACAATTCGTTGGTTCCTGAGGCTAATTGATTAGATCCGCCAGCTGCTTGCTCCAAGGAACCAATCATCTTGTCAGCTACTCCATCTATCGCAGTTACATACGATTTTACGACCTGATTTCGAACTTTACCTTCTAGTTCCGTAGCTGCTACTTCAGAAATTTCCTTCCCTATATAGTTATATGAATCATTTGTTGTATAAGTAATGTTCATTTTATGGGGATTCTCTTTAATAATACTGGCAGCTGATGCCGAAAAATCTTTAGGGATAGTAACAATCATGTAGTACGACATATCTTTCATGCCTTTGTTGGCTTGCTTTTCAGTTACGAAATGCCAGTCTAAGTCTTTATTTTTCTTTAGGTTCGCTACGACTTGATCGCCAACATCGATTTTTTGCCCTAACAAATCGACTTCCTTGTCTTCATTTACTACGGCAACCGGCAAGTTTTTTATTCCGCCATAGGGATTCCATAACGATTTATCAAAAACAGCTGTATAAATTATAGGAATAAACGTAATAGCAATGACGGAGATTAACAAAATCCGATTCTTGAATAAATTCTTGAATTCATTTTTAATCATTTTCATTTTTATCTACCCGACCCTTTTCATGTTTCAACTTATTAGGATATGAATAAAAACGATAAAATACAAATGGAATTGTCAAGGTAATCAGAAAGCCCACGATGAGACTAATCAAGTACGCATGACTCTGATCGTGAGGGATAGTTGATGGTACAATGAATGCTGTACAGACTGCTCCAATTGAAATCAATAGACCCGCCCCTGCAATCACACGTTTAGCTAACAATCCTCCTGGAATCTGAAAATCTCTTTTGGCCTCCTGATGTTTCTTCAAAATGACAAAATACGATACAAACAACAGAATATAGGCACTTAAATAAATTAGAACCGTTAGAGAAATCGCCGTTTGGAAACCTACATTGCCACCAGATCCTCCTGATCCAAAAGTTAATACCGCTGCCCAGATCGTGACAATTATTCCTTGAATCATTAGAATCCGAACAGGAACATCGTTGTCATTTTTGCGAGCCAATTTCTCTGGTAATAATTTCTTTGCTGCTGCAAATTGAAGTCCTTCCGTAGGACTAACGATCCATGAACTTACCTGTGCTAGAATACCGAAGGAAATAAGAAAGCCGATTAATTTAACACCAAAGCCAATATGTCCTGGTGAGATTAATTGATTCGCTGTATCCATCACACCTTTATTGGAAGAAATTTTTCCATTGAGCACGGTAGAAACAACGCTGCCACCAATTGTGCTCATCACTATACCGACAACAACTAGTAACATTAGCAATTTGGGGTAATTTTTTTTTGCATCCTTTAGTTCTGAAAAATGCGTAGCTGATGCTTCAACCCCCATGTAAGCTAAAACAAAAGAAGTCAAATCCCCGATGTTTTTCCCCGTTGGCAAAAACGAAGAAGTTGAAAACTCATGAGAAACAGTATGACCAGCTAAAAAATATTTAACTGTTAAATAAAATAGGACAATAACCGGAAGAACAATACCGATGCTAAAACCATACTTAGCTATTTTAGCGGTAGTCTCTGTTCCTTTTAGTTGCAGAAGGGTTACAATCCAGAAAATTCCGATTACTGACAAGAATTTGAACAATGGATCATTATTCATTGCTGGTATTTCTAAAACATAGGACAGGGTTCCTACGATAAAATAAATCATCGTCACAAATCCGACTGTCACCTGAAACCATTGGAAAAATAATGCAGCAAAACCAAACTTTTCGCCTAAAGGTTTGCCCACCCAGCTGTAGATTCCACCTTCTTGGTATCCCTCGATTGTAGCCATTTCCGCAGAACACAACGCAACTGGAAGAAACCAGCCGATTCCACAAAGCAGTAAGAAAAAAATTAACGCTTTACCTGATGCAGCAAACGTGGGATATTCGTATACTGTGATAAAAAGAGATGCGGTCATAGAAAAAAAAGCAAAATTAGACATCTTTTTTCGTTCGTTCAATTGTAAATCTCCTCTCAAAATAATCTGTTAACACTTATATCCTAAACGTCTTTTATCCATGAAAGTCTTCAATTCTTGTCGCAAAAAGAGACAGTTATGGGTATAACGATACGAAACCGTTCTCAAATGTATCCTTTGCCGCAATAGATTTTTTAGATGAAGGAGCTGGATACAATAAATGAGAATTACCATCACTAACCCTTAGAAAGTTTCCGAAGATAAATCGAAAGAAGGAGAGGTTTTACAAACGTATATAGTTGGTATTTTAATAGAGGAGGATTGAATAGAATTGGGCGATTGTTCTCGTTAGAGGAAACATAGGAACTTTAAGATAAAAAAAATACGCAGTTGACTGCGTGGGAGAGAAAAAAGATCCGTTGAAAAACTGAAGTGTTAATCCTCTAAACCGTGAAAGTTCAATAGTTGAGAATTTTACCAACTAAAAAACTTTCACTTCTTCTGGTTTAGAAAACTATTTAAATGGTTTTTCACCGGTTTATCCAGTCAGTAAGCAGCGATGATTCAGAACAACTACTTTATCCAAAAGGACATTATTGGATTTTTTGAACTGTCTTTTTAGGTATTTTAAAAGAAATAACCAATGCAACTAGACAAAAGAAAGTAGCTACATAAAATGACCCATGATACCCCTTAAGCAGTGTTTGTGGACTATTTGATGTATTCGTCACCATTGTCATCACGCTGATCATAATAGCAGTCCCCAAGGAACTAGCAATTTGTTTCGTTGTTTTGTTGATCACTGAAGCATCACGGAGTTCAGAATTTGGTAAAGCATTCATCCCAAAGGTGGTCAGCGGCATCAATACCATCGAAATTCCCAGCAATCTAAAGGCATAAAAAATAATGACTATTACCATTGGTGTCGTCGATTTGATAAACACAAATGGAAATGTAAAGGCAGTTAAAATCGCCATCCCTGCAATACACAATCCTCTGGCTCCATACTTATCGAATAATTTCCCGCTAATTGGACTCATAATCCCCAGTGCTATAGCCCCTGGTAATAAAGAAAGACCCGATTCAAAAGGAGACATAGTACGAATATTTTGGATGTACATTGGAATAACCATTTCAAAACTAATCATGGCCATATTTGCGATAGCCAACAAAATACAAGATATTAAGTAGTCTTTTTGTTTAAATGGCTCTAAACTTAAAAATGGATTCGATAATTTTTTCTGTCTAAGAACAAAACGATAGATAAAGACACAGCCTACTACAATGCTGGCAATTAAAAGCCATTTATTAGCATGCTTAGCTGAAATTAGTGACAACCCATAAAGCAATAATCCTAAACCTAAACTAGATTCAATAACCGAGAAACTATCAAGTTTTGTTTTTTCAATGGGTAAGACTGGCCGCATAAAACAAATTGATAAAAATAAAACGACGACGATGATCGGAATTAGCATTAAAAAGAGAACATGCCAATTATACATTGTTAATATGAAACCAGACAGAGACGGCCCAATCGCTGGTGCTAAACAAATAACAATACCAGCAATTCCCATAATAGCACCACGTTCATTCTTTGGTGATAAATAAAGTAATACTGTCTGAAAAAGCGGCATTGCGATTCCAACACCAATTGCTTGAATCACTCTACCAAAAAGTAGCTGATAAAAAGAATTTGCTGTATAGCAAAGGCTAGTACCGATTAAAAAGATAATTTGTGAAGCAATATATAAATATTTGGTATTTACTTGGTGCATTAACCAACCAGATAACGGAATAACCACCGCTGTAACTAGTAAAAAACCGGTTGTTAACCATTGTACATAATCAGTGGAAACAGATAAATCTTTCATTAAGGATGGATAGGCTGTCGTCAATAGTGTTTGATTTAGGAACATCGCAAAAGTTCCTAACAATAGCGTCATAAATACAAGCTTTGTTTGTTTATTCGTCATTCTAGAATTTCTCCTCTTTTCATTAAATCATCGTCTTTGATCAAAAGTCCAAATCATTAAGTCGTTGTAATACTGAGTATAAGCGATTCAAATTTGATTATTGATTGAACTCTGTCCTGTTAGACGACATTTTTCTGATAAGTAAAAATTTGAAAATCTAAAATTTAACCTGCTTGATTACGCTGCTAAATAAACGAGAGAATCCATCAAAAAACTAGACGACCCCTCCCCTTTTTACACTATCCGCAGTAATCCTATTTAGCCAATTAATTCTACTACCGGATAGATCTAAACAAAAAGCTAGATGTGAAGACATAAAAAAAAGCATGCAATTGTCTGCATGCCGTTTCTGTGTTATTCCGTCTATTCATCGATCTTCTTAATTATAGAATCATTTCTATACCAGAACTTTGGAAGGATTTCGTTCTCGGAAATCCGATATCCCTTACTTCAAGATAAAGTCTCTCATTTCTTTAGTAAACTGATTTACTAAAAGTGTCTCTTATCGACGAAAATTAGTCGCTGATTGTCGGATAGTCCTCCTATTTCTAGTTACGCAGAAAATAGGTTGCATGCTACACTTACCGAATCCTGATTATGACACCTGTTGAATAGAGTGTTCATTCAAACTATCCTGTAGTTTGTTTAACTCTGCTTCTAAGAATAAATAGTCCCTTTCCTTCAGAGGATAGTCAATAGTACACACATGCTCGCGTGAATCATATAAAGAAGGCATGGTGGTAACTAGAATATCTTCTACACCTGATTCTGACTCCACTACTGACAGGTTAAACGTGTCACTAAATTTCCTTTTTAGATTGACTTTCAGATTTTCTCGTACTAAAAATGGGAATTCAGAATCGATCCCTATTATTATCCGTGGATCGTAGCTATTTGGGCTTTTGAAATGAGAGAAGATTGCAGCATATATTTTAGATAAAAAGACTTTCTCTTGGAGAATATCGGTTTGAAAATCAATCGCTTCAATAAAGTTTTCCAATCGGAAAATTAAATTGTCCGAAAAGGTTTTTCCATTTTTAATATTTTGACCGTTAATATCAAACTCAATTCCAGGAAATACTTTGCAGTACAAGTGTGCACAGAAGCAGTAGGTAAAAAATACATCTTTTCTTTCTTCCGGTATTTCGAAGAATTCTTCTTGAAAATTCTTCATGACTACTTCAGTCAATCTGTAAACATCGGTTTGCTTCTTTTCATGGAACAATAAAATTCTTTCTTTTATGGTATCGGATTTAAACATTCTGTATTGCATTTGTACCACCAATAGAATAAAGTAGATCTCATTATCATTGTATACTTGGTAATTGTTGATCTCCTGACTTATGAATGATTCATTTCTTAAAGCGCCAATATTTACATAATCATCCCAATTTTCATGAGACTCGATAAAATATTTTTTCTTATTTCTCATTAAGCATACAGCAGACATAAATAGCATCTGTTTTTTGTGTATTTTTGTGGTTTGAATTCCAGCCTCTTCGAAAAAGATATCGACGGATTGTAAAATTTTCTCTTCAGATATATATGAAAAGGGCCAGCTGTCATTTTTGAAAACAGCCCATAAGAACATGTATGTGAATACCCTAATATTTTTTTCTTCGCCGCAAAAAGATAAGTTGGACCGGTTTATCGATAAATTAAATTTAGCGAGCAGCAATGAAATTTTATCTAACGATTTTTTTACTGAATACATACTGATGAAATTTTCTTCAGAATATTGTTTAGTCGTTTTTGTTTTAATTAGGCACATTTCGATAAGTAGTTTGACTGTTTCATCAGAATAGATAATAAATGTTTTCAGATCATTTATGGTTCCGGAATTGCTTTCTAGCCTCAACCCCTTGAATTTGCTATAGGTTATTTCTACCGTATTTTTACCAGAAGCATTGAATTCTTCAGTGATCTCTTCCAGATAATGTATGTACCGTTGGATGCTTCGTTCGTTCAATGATAATTCATTGGCTATTTTTTGAACCTCTAGCCACTCATTCTCATGCTTAGATAAATCTATTATTCGATAGATCATCTGATTTTTAGTTTCTAATAGATCAAAAAGTTCATTCTCCATGTGTATCCTCCAAAAAAAGTCAATCGCTGCAAAAACGATTTTTACGACCGGTTTATTTCTCTTAACTTCCTATGCTCTGTCATTCATTTGGTAAAGCTAGTACCCGCTTTTCGAATCCAGAGAACTGTTCTGTACTTCGATTAAGAAAATAAGTGTTGGTGAAAGCAGTAGCCTTTCACCAACACTAGCCCTGATTCATGAACAATGGTTACATCATTTTAAAGGGAAATTTTTATTTCTTCGTACGAAACATTTTCTATTGTATCATCTAATTTTGCTGTTGTAATGGCTAAGCCCTTACCAGTCTGTACAAAAACTGTTCTTTCACTCATATCATATCCTGACCAGTATCTCGTATAATCAGAAACATTGGGATTCTTTTCATTTCTTTCCAAGCCTTTTGGAATGAAAACTGTTCTAAAAACGGAGTATAACTCATTGATTCCATGCTCTTTGCTAAACGCATTTAGATTGTTTGATAAGAAGAATGCGCGAACAAATCTTGAGGGTGATGTGTAATCACCAGGAAGTCCAAACATTCCATAGCCTGTTCCTCCCTCAATAGGATCAATTACTGCCCCAGTAGAAAGTGTTTTGCTTGCTGTGACAGTTACGTTATTTAGTCCAATGTAATTTCTTATGTTTGTTGTATGGTAATCATATCTTGGACTATTAGTCATGACAGAAATATGGTCAAAGATAGTAAAACTACCATCCTCCAAGGTTTCAAGAACTATCCCATCGCCAGTTTCATCAACAAAAGAAAAGTGAACTGGGAAGTGAAAATCTGTTCCGCCGTACGCATAAGGTTGATCCAGCAACATGAACTCATCAAACTGTTCTCTAATTTCTGCTACTGATTTAAAGGTACTTAACGCATAACTAACAAATTCTTCAGCTAACATCGGTGTTTTTTTCTTTTCTGCTATGCTCTCTTTAGATGCCCAACCACATTCTTTCAGCACTTGTAAGTCTCCGGTTAAACCATGTTCATTAATACCATCGAACAACACAGTTGAATCTTTCATTCCTACTCCGATAACCGCATACTTGCTGTCCCAGCCTTCCAATTGACTATCAATTCGCGTATTGCTTGGTAACGAAGTAATCACACTTGGTAAGTAGAATCCTGAATCATCAGGAAACATTGGAATATCTAAATCCATTGTTCTTCCCCAGAAAAATTCTCCGGTCTTTGATTGAATCTTCACACTTGTACACATAAAAAAACCTCTTTCTCTATTGCCTCTTATTTTACAAGTTAATATTACATGATCAATTTTATCTTTTTTTCCAGATTATGTCGTATAAAAAGACAATACTAACAATTCCACCTAGGAATTAATATCTTGAACAACTTAGTCAATACACTTTGCACCACTAGCATTTTCACAAGAATTCGTAGTGGATAGTCTTTATTAAGCTATAAAAAACGACCCCAAAAAGTTAGACCAAAAATCTAACATTTGGGGTTGATGCAAATTGACTGAATGCTGCTGTCATCGATCTCCGTACTTACACAATGAATTCTCTACTATGACGATGGACAGCATTCTTTCTTTTTCAAAAATCCAAAATATATTGTAGCCATAGCTCCTTTTTCGTTACTAGGGCTTAGTTCATAACGCCTGGCGAAGAGTATTTTGATTATAACTATCTTGTAGTTTCGTTAACTCTGCTTCTAAAAATGAATAATCTCTTTCATTCAAGGGATAATTAATCGTACACACATGCTCGTGGGAATCATATAAAGAAGGCATAGTGGTAATTAAAATATCTTCTCCACCTGATTCTGACTCAACCACTAA
Source organism: Enterococcus sp. AZ071 (assembly GCF_050499065.1). NCBI lineage: Bacteria > Bacillati > Bacillota > Bacilli > Lactobacillales > Enterococcaceae > Enterococcus > Enterococcus sp. AZ071. The sequence goes on along the minus strand of NZ_JBIPAS010000001.1, from coordinate 65,235 downwards.
AAGGTTGAACGAATGATCAAATTTCCTTTTTAAGTTAGCTTTTAGATTCTCACGTACTAAAAATGGAAACTCAGAATCGATTCCTATTATTATCCGTGGATCGTAGCTGTTTGGACTCTTGAAATAAGAGAAGATTGAGGCATATGTTTTAGATAAAAATACTTTTTCTTGAAGAATATCGGTTTGAAAATCTAAATTCCCAATAAAGTTCTTCAAATGGAAAATTAAATTTTCTGAAAAATATTTCACATTTTCAATGTTATGACCATTAATATCAAACTCAACTCCAGGAAATATTTTACAGTACAAATGTGCACAAAAACAGTAAGTAAAAAATACATCTTTTCTTTCTTCTGGAATTTCAAAGAATTGTTCTTGAAAGCTTTTCATGACCTCTTCAGTTAATCTGAATACATCTGTTTGCTTCTCTTTATGAAATAACAAAATTCTTTTTTTCATTGAATCAGATTTGAACATCCTGTATTGCAATTCTACCACTAACAGAATAAAGTAAAGCTCATTCTCGTTATATACTTGATAATTGTCAATCTCATGAATGATGAATGCATCTTTTTTCAAAACATCAATATTGACGTACTCACCCCAATTTTCGTGAGTCTCTATATATTTTTTTTTCTTGTTTCTCATCAAGCACACGGCATACATAAATAACATTTGCTTTCTATGTACTTTTGTCGCTTGAAATCCGATACCTTCGAAACAAATGTCGACAGATCGTAAAATTTTCTCTTCCGATATATATGAAAAAGGCCACTTGTCATTTTTGTAAATAGTCCACAAGACTATGTATGTGAATATCCTAATATTCTTTTCTTCGCCACTAAAGGATAAATCCAACCGGTTTACTGATAAATTGAATTTATTTAGCAGCAATTCGAATTTATCTAAGGACTTCCTTATTGAATAGATGCTTATATAATTTTCCTCAGAGTACTGTCTGCTCGGCTTTGTTCTAATTAAGCACATGTCGACAAGTAATTTTATCGTTACATCGGAACAGATAATAAACGTTTTTAGATCATTTATCGTTCCTGGATCGCTCTCTATCCCCAATCCTTTGAATTTGCTATAAGTAAGTTCTACAGAATTTTTACTTGAAACATTGAATTCATTCACTACCTCTTCTAGGTAATGAATGTATCTTTGGACACTCCGCTCATTTAATGATAATTCATTAGATATTTTTTGAACTTCTAGCCACTCATTCTCACATCTAGACAAATGTATTATCTGATAGATCATCTGATTTTTAGTTTCTAGTAAATTAAAAAGTTCGTTCTCCATTGTTACCCTCCAGAAAAAATAAATCGTTCTAATTTTTTAAAGTTGATTTACTACACCATGCTTCATATTCTCTATCATTCACTTGCTAAAACTATTATTCGCATGTGTAACCATCCTTGACACTCCTATCCGCAGCTTTGCCTTCTATGCAGCAGCTGGTGAAAGCTAAACTGAACGTCTGGGTTGTTCCACATAAATAGCTGTTTTCCAAGGTCAACTGATTATCAATTTTGTTGATGCAGACTACACCTTTTAAAGATAATAAGAGCGGATCATTGTATACAGCTCTGTGATACTCTTGAATAAATTAAGGAAGAGCCTTTTTCTCGTTCAAAAAGGTCTCTAAGGCGACTCTTATGCAGCTTCTTCTTCAAATTAACGATTAATTTTCACTATTATTGAATTTTTCTGTACTTTTGCTAAAGAAAATAGTGTTGGTGAAAGCAGTCGCCTTTCACCAACACTAGCCCTTATTCATGAATAATGGGTACTTCATTTTAAAGGGAATTTTTAATTTCTGTATGCGAAATATTTTTTGTTGTATCCTCTAATTTGCTGTTAAAATCATAAAGCCCTTCTTGGTCTGCAAACAAAGGTCTCTCTTATCTCGACCAATATCTCGTATAATCAGATCCATTTGACTTACTATCACTTGTTGCCGAGCCTGTTGGAATGAAATAATATCGCTCACTAATTCCATGCTCTTTGCCTGAACATATTCAAGCTGCTAGGCTCTAACAATCTTTAAAAAAGTGTAATTCCCATAAATGGAAAACACTCCAAAACCTGTTTCTCTGCCAATAAAATCAATTACTGCACCAGTCGAAAGTGTTTTACTCTATGTGACATTCAAATTATTTAGACCAATATAATTTCTTACATTGGTCGCATGGCCATCATATCTTGGATTATTGATCAAGACCAGATATATGCTCATACATGCTGAAACAATCATCAGCAAATGGTTCTAGAACGACTCCATTGGCTGTTTCATCAACGAAATCTGTTCCCTTATACTTTTATAGTTAATCGAGCGATATGATCTCGTCAAACTGCTTTTTATTTTCCTCTACTGACTTAAATATACTTAACACCTAGCTGAAACATTCTTCAACTAACATCATTTTTTTCTTTTTTTATGCCCTCTTTAGATGATCACCTACATTCCTTTAAAACTTATAAATCTCCAGTTAACTAATGTTCATTAATACACAGTTGAGTACCTTATTCCTACTCAACTAACTGCATACTTACTATCCCAGCTTTCCCATTGACTATCGATCCGTGCATTGCTTGGTAATGAATTAATCACACGTGATAAATAAACTTAGAGTCATCTGGAATCATCGAACTATCTAATTCCTTCATTCTTCCCCAAAAAGAAATCTGGATCTCAGATTTAACTGTTTACATTGGTACACCTAAGAAACCTCTCTCACCACTACTTTTTTATTTACAGTCAATCTTACATTATAATTCATATCTCCCTTTGCAAATTATGTCGTTTAAAAAGACAAAAGTGACATTCTCACCTACAAATTAACTTTGTAAACGGTTCATTGGTAGGGCGCCGAGAGCTTTTCCATAAAATGAGCAGTAAGTAAACTTTACTATGTATAAATTTACGATCCGTATTATGTAAAAATCGTCCATTTAAGTCATTATACTTGTGTACACTACATTTATTCAGCAGCAAATTCAATTCAAAAAAACACTGACAAAGGTCTCTAAAAACCTTGTCAGTGTTCTTTTCAATTCTTGCTACGATGGCATTACGTATGCTTTATCCACGTTTTTCTATTCATTAAAGTGCCAGTTTTCCAGCAACCTTAGCCTTGATATTTACTGCTTGCTTCGGCAGGTATGCCAATGGAATGACTTCAATAGAGATGGTTGTTAAATCTTCTTGCTTCGCACCAGACTCAATTGCTGCAGCTTCAGCTGTTTGAAGTGCTTTAGCTACCACAGCCTCTTGAGTAGTTCCTTCCAACGAGTAAACGGAATTCACTTCACCAGAAACCTCACCTAAAGCAGCGCCGATGGCATTAGCTGCATCATAGTTTTCTGGAATGATGACTTCTGATACACCACTCATTTTCTTGGGCAGAATAATGCTGCCGCCACCTACTAAAATGACTGGAACCTCTCCACTGTCGGTTTTCATTTGATCGATAGCATCTTCAACCAATTCCTTAATTTTTGCTTTGGCTCCGGCTACTAATTCTTCGTCTAGATTAGGTGCCTCAACACCAGCTATTTCGTGATTCTGGCGATTAGCTATTGCGATGTCAGTAGCGCAAAGAATATTCCCACCAAAAGTTAAGCTTTCTTCCAAAATACGGTAACCTAAGCTTTCCGGTCCTACCTTAATTTCATCTTCCTGAGTGACCAATGTGCCGCCACCAAGACCAATTGATAAAACATCCGGCATTCTAAAATTGGTTCGTATTCCGCCAATCACTGTTGCCAAGGATGATTCACGAGGGAAGCCTTTCTTCAAAACACCAATATCCGTTGTCGTGCCGCCTACGTCAACTACTAATGCATCCTTCAAGCCGCTTAGATGAGCTGCTCCCCGGATCGAATTAGTGGGGCCGCAGCCGATAGTTAGCACAGGGTAACTTAAAGCCTTCGCTAGATTCATCAAGGTACCGTCATTTTGACAAATATATACATCGGCAGAAATTTGATTTTTTGTTAATGCTCGTTGTAAACCATGAACCATTTCAACGATGGTTTTGGTTAATGCAGCATTTAGGATACTTGCATTTTCTCGTTCCAGTAAACCTACTGATCCAATCTCACCGGAAAGAGTCACTGGTACATCTAACTCTTCTGCAACTATTTCAGCGACTTCGCGTTCTTGCTGGTTATTCACTGGTGAAAAAACGCCGACTACAGCGACTGCCTCCACCTTGCCCTTTAGCTGCTGACAGACCTGACGGATTTCCGCTTCATCGATCTCAGCAATCTTGTCGCCATTGTATTCATAGCCGCCGGATACAATAAAGGACTGGCAATCCATTTTTTCAGCTAAATCCTCAGGCCAGCCAACCATCGGTTCTACCGAAGTAGTGGCTGGTTTTGCTAAACGCAGGATTCCTACCTTGCTTAGCTCTTTGCGTTGAACAATCGCGTTCGTACAATGCGTTGTTCCTAGCATGACCACCTTAATCTTTTCAGCCGGTATGTTGGTTTCCTGCAAAACCTTTTGGATTGCTAAGTTGATGCCTTGACTCACATCTTCCATCGTCGGGCTCTTTATTTTGCCGATGCATTGCAGCTGCTCATCCAAAATTGCACAGTCTGTGTTGGTACCACCAACGTCGATTCCTAGTCTATACATGTGCGTCTTCCTCCACTAATTTCTCTACCGGTAGATAGTCAATGTCGTAACCGAAATATTTCGGTCCAGCTACTTCAATGCCGCGTTCCGTACGCCATTTTGGATCGCAAGGCAAGGCGATCATATGGATGCGAGCGCCATAGCGAAGGGTTTCTGTCGTAATTGGTCGGCCCGTTTCATGATCCAAAGCACAAATCAAGTCTGGAGTGGACGCAACTACTTTCCCATTTTTTCTCGCTAACAGCAGTTCATTTTGGAAAAGAATTTCTAACTCTTCACCTTTGTTTTGATTAATTCCTGATAAGGTTGTACGTCCGCGAGTAAACCCACCTGCCACATTCCGCTCAATGTGATTGATTTTCCCTTCAAATAGGGAATAGCCCTTCAGCTTGGTTAATAGCTTGGTTACTGGCGATGTCGAATCGGTCAAGCGGGACAACGTTTCACCGATTTCTTTGGCTAAGCTCAACGTACCTCGGATACCGCATTCCTTTACAACTTTTCCTGGAAATACATTGTCCACCATATTGGCATTGCCGCCCATAACATCAGTGATCGAGCGCGCAATTTTTTCTGACCATTCGCCATCTTTCGGATAATAAATAACCCGATTTCCCTGACTGTCAGCCATGGCCACCACCTCAGGCTGATAGCCCTTTAAGAAGAAGGTAACCATTTGAGATTCTGGAAAAGCCCTTCCCATGGCGTCAGCATCAACAATCGGCAAGCCCATTTTTGCTGCACAAGCAATTGGAATCAAGGAATTTCCACCACCAATCTCAATAGGCATAATGGCTTGTGTTCTTTCACTAAAAAAGTCTTTTAAAGCCTCTACAGGAGCAAAAATTTCTTCTTCTGCAGCAATTTTTTCATTAGAGACTGAGGGTGCACCGATTGAACCGACTGGCATAACCATCGCTTCATCGTCTAATTCGTCAACACTCAGAACCTTTACTGGTCCATATTTTTGTAATGCCTGAAGTGCCATTAGTTTGCCCACGAAGGGATCTCCGCCTCCGCCAGTTCCTAACAGTGTAGCACCTGTAGCAATATCGTTTAAATCATCTACTGTAATCCATTCCATAGTCTAGTTCCGTCCTTTGGTTAATTTGGTTAGTACGAAGTAACAGATTCCCGCAGCAATAATACCATCCAAGGCAGAAATGTTCGTAATAGTAAACAAGCCGAAGCCTGCAGGTGGTGCACTAGTCATGAAAGCCACGATGCTGCCGATAATCCAAGAGATAATAGCAATTGGATAATAAGGCTCCAGCTTGCTTTCATAAGCAAAATCGTATTTTTCTTTATAGAAAACATAATCAATCATGTAAATACCGGCAATTGGTGAAACCAAGACCGTTATAATAGAAAGAAAAGTTTCAAATTTCCCGTAAATCCCCAGCATCGCCATTAAAATACCTAATGTACCGCTGATTACGGTGATTACCTTAGGATTTACATGACGGAAAACAATCGAGAAGTCTAAGGAAGCAGAATATAGATTATTCGTATTGGTGGTCCATTGTGCCAAAGTCAGTACTAAGATCGACGGAATTCCTAGTCCTAATGCAAAGAAGACAGCGGTCAAATCACCGGTATCCATTACTTTCACCAAAATCAATGAAACGATAATCATGAAGCTGTTTCCAATAGTAAAACCAATAAAGCCAGCAATCATCGCTTGCTTGGGATTTTGTGCCCAACGCGCTACGTCCGGTGCCATCACTACCCCAACCATATAAACCCCAATAACCAATGAAACAGCCAAACCAAAGGAAATTGGTGTACCTTGAGGTGCTGTCGCTAATCCGGAAGTTCCATTGCTGTTAATTGACATGATGGTTGCCACAATAATCAAGATCGCTAATAAAGGAACGGAATAAGTACATAATTTCTCGATTGCTTGATAGCCCCAAAAAGCGGACAGCATCATCAATCCACCACCAATTAATGAGAGCAGCCAAAGAGGCAAAGAAGTTCCTGTAAGCTGATTAATCGCTCCACGAATATTTTCCGCAAAGAACCCAATCTGTACACCGAACCAGCCTAAAGAGGAAATCCCCATGATCAGCCCCATTAGTGCCGCACCCTTTTTACCAAAAGCTACCCGCGAAATCATTCCCGTTGATAAGCCTGCTTTAGCACCAATATAGGTCGCACCAATTGCTAGTACACCTAAGACAACTGAACCAATCATTATTGCGGCAATCGCTGTCCAAAATTCCATTCCGTTTGCTAAAGTAATCCCCATAAACATGCCGGATAGATCAATCCCGATTGCGATCCACACCATGCTGATGGAAAGCCAACGTTTCCGCTCACTTTCTGGTACCCGCTCTCTCTCGTAATTTCCCGTATTCGTTTCCACAACTTCTTCCATCTATTCCCCTCATTTCTGAATTTTCTGATAAATAAATATTTTTAACATTATAGCGAAGGTGATGATTGATCGCTATGTTTTAGAAACTAAAAACAAAACAAGCCTTTGTCTATTTTGACAAAGGCATTCGTTTACCAACGATATTTGCGGTAATAAATCAAACTTTTTACCAATAGATAACGTGAAGACGTATGAGTAAATGAAATTCCTAATTGCTCTTGGGCTTTTTTCAACCGATACTTTATCGTATTATTATGCAGGAATAACGCATCAGCAGTATTGTTTATACTTTCATCGAAATCTAGAAAATAAGCGGCTAAAGTATCAATCATTTCTTTATCTTTTAAAACTTGAGAAAGGCTAATCGGTACAAAGTCGGTGGTTACATCCACCACCAAACTTAAATCTTCAGGAATAAATAGCGGCTTATTAGGAAATACCCGCAATAAATCCTGCAGATTTCTTTCAATTAATTGCATTTGCTGCTGAACAGTTGCTAGGGATGAAATCTGCTTTATCTGGAACAGAAACTCAGAGGAAGTTTTCCGCTTTAGACGTTCACCTTTGGTTGTATCCACTGTATTTCCGATCAGCCATTCGAACTTATTATCTTGATAATAAAGATTGCGGGGATACTCCTTGACTAATTCCTTTAACCGTTCTTCTCCTTTTTCCTTATAAAAACAATAAAAATCCATGGGGTGATTCACTATGATTCCTGCTTTTTTTGCTAAAAGATTGGCCATCGGGAGATCCCCAGTTTGACAGGCAAAGAAGAATTGCTGACTGGTATTTAGCAGCTGTTCTTCTCCGAAAAACTTCACCATCGTTTCAATCATTCGCTGCAAGCTGTTCAATTGCGAGTCAGACAAAGGTTCTTTACGGAAAGCTGCCAATGAATAAGGATGAGACAATGTGGGCAAATCCAACGAAACGCGTGTGTAGAAATAAACCGTCTGCTGCAATTCGATTACTGCATTCTTTTGTTTAGCAGCTGTCGATTGCTGCAGGTGATCTCTTAAGTGATGATCTAAACTTCTTGGCCAAGATTTCGAAACCAAAATATCTTGTTCCTCATTAAGCAGAAAAAGGCTGCACTTTAATTTATCCGATAAAATACTTAAGCCCGTTTCAATCTGATGCTGACCTTGAGGCAAGTTCCGGATCGTTTCAATTAAAATATCCTGCTGGGCCTCAAATTGGGACTCTTCACTGTTTACATAGCTTAATACTTCAGCAATCACTTCGCTGTAACGCAGCTCCATCCGTTTTTCTGGCATCACAATCAGAACCATATTCAGCTCTTCCATTTTATCAATCAACTGCTGTGATACTTCTGGCATAATAATACCAATATAGTAAAGAATAATTCCTAGTTGACTATGCTGATTTAAAATTGATACAATCTCTAATTGCTTCTCAATGCTATCAGCGATCTGCGCAAATGAGGTGATTACGAACTCATTGCCGGAATACTCCCCTTTGATAGGCATCTGGTTATAGGCTGTCGGCTCAGAAACTTCTAGAACGGAAATAGTTGTCACTAGTCGTTCCAATTGATCCGCACCAGCTAAAACCTTTGCTCCTTCCATGGATGGAATTTTCAGCATATCCTTTACATTCATTGGGAAGCTCCTTTCTTTCGTAGACAGTTCTGCTTATCCGTTTTAATTCTTTTCTTATGTTAAATTAAACCACAAACTAGTTAATTTCACTAATAAGGTCGCTTGAGAGAAACTTTGACTCGGGATTAAACCGATATACTGACAAAAAGCCACTGAGAGGATAGTTGCATATCGTCTCAGTGGCTTTCAATAAGGATACTATTTTAGAAATTTAACCGCCATATTATAGTATTCTTTAGTCATGGTATATCGGTTTAAATGATTCGTGTATTTGTACAATTTATTGTTCTTGCTATCAAAGTGTTTAGTGGTGAATAATACCTCTGGTTCCCTCAGAAGTAATTGTAAAACAGCCTTTTGCTCCTTATAGCGTTGGGAGTCCTTCATGTCAGATAGACTTTTCAGTTCTAGTCTTTGCAGGTTCAGCTTTCTTAATCCTAAAATTATCATCGACATTTTCTTTCCTCCCATCTGGACTTATAGCTTAATGTTACAATGGTTTATTATCGGTTGCAATGGTTTTAACTAGTAATTGTAAAAGTATCCTTATGCGCAGGGATTGACATTCTTACCTCGATTAGTTAGCATACTAATTAAATAAAGTTAGTGTACTAACTAACAAAAGGAGCTTAATTATGGATTCTGGCTACTTATTAATGAATATATCTAAGCAATTAAAATATGATCTGAATCAGGCACTGATCAAAAATGGCGTGACGGTACAGCAATGGGCAGTTATTCAGCAAATTCATCAGAGAAAAGAGTCTACTGTTGCTGAATTGTCCTTTCGACTGGGTATGGATAAGCCGACCGTTTCAGGTATTGTGAAGAGACTTGACAATAAACAGCTGCTAAAAAAGCGGCCAAATCCTTCAGACCAACGTTCTTCACTATTGCTGTTAACTGAATCAGGAGAAGCTATTTTGAAGAAATGCCAGAAAATCAGTGAACAAATTCTTGAAAATAGTCTCTCCATTTTGTCCAATGAGGAACAGCAAACCTTGAATTCTTTACTCACTAAAGTCAACCAAGAGAAGAGGAAACTTTAATGGATCATATCCTGATCATTGGCGGAACCGGTAATATTGGTTTTCCTTTAATAGAATGTTTAGCTAAAAATACGGATGTTAGCATGACTGTTGGTGTCCGTGAGGTGAAAAAGTCTCAAGAAAGATTCAAAGATGTAGAGAATCTTTCGCTTGTTCCCTTTGATTTTCTAGATCCAGCTACCTTTCCTGGAGCCTTTTCTGGTGTAAATAAGATTTTTTTCATTCGACCACCGCAACTTGCTAAACCAAAGGAAGACATGGCTCCCTTTTTGCGTTTTGCTCAGCAGCAAAGTATTCAACAAATTGTGTTTGTTTCCTTAATAGGTGTGGAGAAAAATCCAGTTACCCCTCACCATCAAATTGAGAAAATGATTCGTGAACTGAAAATCCCTCACACTTTTATTCGGCCAAGTTTTTTTATGCAGAATCTGAATACGACGCACCTAGAGGATATTCAGCATAATCACGACTTGTTTATTCCTACTGATCATGCAAAAACAAGCTTCATCGACACTAGGGATATAGGTGAAACCGCAGCGATTTGTTTAACTGATCCTCAATATTTGAATCAGGAACTGGAAATTACAGGTCCAGAGGCTTTAACCTACATGGAGATTGCTAGCGAGATGAGTCGGATTTTGGGAACAACGATTACTTACAGCAAACCTAGCTTGTTCAAGTTTCGACGCACGATGCTTAAACGAGGACTGCCGAAAGAATTTGTCAATGTTATGGTGATGTTGTATTTGATTACCCAATTAGGCAATGCTAAAAAAGTAACAAATACTTTAGAAAAAATATTGCTGCATCCCCCTCGAACTATTGAAGATTATATCAATGATTACAAGGATTGCTTTACAGCTAAAGAATAGAAATAGACTGGAGCAGTTCTAATGAGGACTGCTTTTTCATTTGTATCCTTTTTTTATTAAAGGCTTAGCAAAAATAATTGTATTTTTCTTCACAAGGTGTATTGACAACCCTAGTAACACTCAGGTACTCTTTTTATAAGGTCAACAAATTGTTGATTTGACAAAAATGAAAGCAGTTACTAAAAAACAGATCGGGGATGGGTAAATGTTTGATTTAACAGGAAAAGTTGCTGTAGTTACTGGCGCGAGTAGTGGATTAGGTCGCGATGCAGCGATTGCTTACGCTGAAGCTGGCGCTGATGTGGTCTTATTGGCCAGAAGACTAGAGCGTTTGGAAGAGGTTGCAACAGAAATCAAAGAAATGGGCCGCGATGTTTTACCAATCAAGATGGACGTTACCGATGAAGAAAATGTAAAAGAAGGCATTCAAAAAGCCTTTGACCATTTTGGTCATTTAGATATCCTGTTGAACAATGCCGGAATTGCGGTTGGCGGCGGCGTACATCAGTTATCTGTTGAAGATTTTGACAAATCAATGGATGTTAACGTTAAAGGTATTTTCTTAGTGAGTAAATACGTAGTTCCTCACATGATGGACAACAAATATGGCCGAATCGTCAACGTTGCTTCAGTCAATGCGATTATGGCTGACAAAGCGGATGTTTTCATTCGTCATTCTTACAACGCCAGCAAATCGGCTGTTTTAGGTCTTACATTAGGAATGGCAGCTTCGTATGGTAAATACAACATCACTGTTAATGCGATTGGACCGGGGCTATTCGAATCAGAAATGACCGAAGATACATTATTCAAATCAGATGACTTCCTTAACCTGTATAATGGGACAAATCCAATGTGCCGTCCAGGTAAACAAGGCGAATTGAACGGAACCATTCTGTACTTCTCGAGTGACGGCTCAAGCTATACAACAGGCCAATTCATTGTTGTTGACGGTGGAGGCACAATTGTTTAATTAACCAACTAAATAAATGAAACGCTGACCGATCGGGTTGGCGTTTTTTTGTAGCTTGGAGCTTGAGATATGCAGTATTAAGGTCAGATAATTATTTTCGCTACTCATTAAACAGGCATATGTTGATTTCCGTTCTTTAGACCTACTTAGCACGATTGACGGTTCACCTAACTAAGAAATAATCGCCTTTTTAATGCGTAGCTCATCCTTTAATCTCACGTTGCTCTCCTCTTTTTCATTACCTCAGTTTAACAATATTTCTTACTTTCACCAAAAAATCTTGCAGACTGAGAAACTTCAGCTTGCAAGATTTCGTGATTTACAACAACAGTTTTCTTTGGTAACGATAGGTTAAATAGAAGAAGATACTATAAACGATTAATAAAATACCAAAGAACAGGTATACAAACCAGTAGTCAGCACTTTCAACAACTTGGGAAAAGACATAGATAGCAAAGAAGCTGTGGATTAATCCTAAAAGTACTGGTGGAAAGAATAGCATTTGATTCTCCCGATAAATCAGTTGTTTCAAATTCTTTTGACCAATTCCTAAATAACTCAATAAACGGTAGCGTTCTTTTTGGTTACTAGTGTCGGAAAGCTGCCGCAGACTAACCGTACTAGCCGTAATGACAATAAAAATCATCACTACGAAGGTAAAGACAAACAAAGACAGGCCGGCACTGCTGCGACTGGTACGATAAGTCTCTTCATACGAAACATAATTTGCTCGATACGTAGCAAAGCGATTGGGATTGCTGCTGTGATCATCTCCTGAAATTAATTCCCCAGTTAGCTGTTTGTCCTTCCAGTTTAACTCATACGTAATCGGATCAATCCAGTCGTAATTGATTTTCTTTTCCACTAGCTGACTTAGCTTAGCTTCCTGATCGTCTGGAACATTTACAGCCTCCAACTGATAAGTAATCCCATTTACTTTTTGGAATAACTCATCTGATACCACCAATAAATTTTGTCCATAGTGCAGTGAAGGATCTCCCATATAATTGGTTTCCAAGCGCCGTACCTCTAGCTTTTCGTCTATTAAATTAACCGTACGGCTGTAGTGCCAGTACTCCCTAAAAACAGGTTGGAATGGTGTCAGCATCACTGCGTCATTAGTATCTTTTAACTGAATATCTGCAAGCCGAAGACTCAGCTGTTGAAATTTCTGATAAGTTGATAAAGCAACTAGATCAATAACCTCTGGACGTTCCTCCACTCCTTCCCCAGTAACCATAAGCGGCTGGATACCGCCAACGGACTTAAACGTAAGTGTCTGCTGTTCAAAGGAGGACATTTTTTCTTGAATTATAGGTGCTACTTGTTCAAAGCTTCCTCGATCCATCATCAAAGACACCGGCGCCACTTCTGTTACCCGATTCATCTGAATCGAAACAGTAGCCGCTGTTGCCCCTAGAAAGGTCAAAGCCAAGCCTAAGAAAATCGTGACTGTTCCCAAAAAGTTACGCTCCCGGTAAGAACGAAACAACCCTTCACTGCGAGAAAGTACCCGCAAATTGTGATAACTTCGGCTCGTCCTGCGGATATAGAACCAGCGTAAGGTGTAATTGTAAAAGAGATAGGTTCCCACCACACAAACAGCAAAAATGCCTAGCATGATGTTGAGGTTCGCTCGCAGAAAACCGAATTGCTGAATGAACAAATTAACTACCTTTATATAGAAAACGGCAGCCGTCCACCCCGAAATTAAAAATAGTGCACCTAAAATGGCAAGCACTTTTTGCCCCATGTTCAGGTGAGAAATTCTACGTCGCGGCTTCTCCTCTTTTCGAAAAGACGATAGCCGGTAGCCTGATACCAGCCATAGAGTCTGCAGTGAAACCAAACCTAAAATAATTAATAGCACAAGACCCGTAGTACCTACTGCGTTGGCAGAAAAGAAAAATTTCACCTGTACTGACAAATCCATTGCTTTCAAAAGGACCATGCTGAACAATCGTGAAAATAGAATCCCAAGTAGAATCCCGCTGATAAATGACAGCAAGCCAATAAACAAGAATTCAAAAATAAACAGCAGGCAGATTTGGTAGTATTTTAACCCGTATAAATGAAAAACTGCTACATCCTTTCGTCGATTTTCAATCAGAAAACGACTGGCACTCAGCATGAAAAAAATTAGAATCAACACAATCAGCAGACTGCCTAATGCCAGCATTGTTACAATATTATTTCCTGTAGCTGCTCCTCGCTGCGACAGCTGTTCATTATTCATAGTCGTGAAGGAATAATACACCATCACAGCAAATACCATGCTGAAGAAAAACAACAAGTACCCTCTAGCCTGCTTTTTAAAACTCTTCCAGGCCAATTTGATCAGCATTGGTCTTCCCTCCTCCACCGATGGTTGCCTGCATATCGATTACTTTTTCAAAGAAGGCTTGTCTTGACGAACGGCGAACAATTTCAGAAAAGAATTTGCCGTCCTTGATGAACAACACCCGGTTGCAATAGCTGGCAGTATACGGATCATGGGTTACCATCAGGATCGTCGTATCCTCATGCAGGTTAATCTCTGCTAAATAATGGAGAAAGTCCGCTGATGATTTCGAATCCAGCGATCCGGTGGGTTCATCCGCAAAAAGAATCTTTGGCTGGGTGATTAAAGCTCTCGCGGCAGCAGTCCGTTGTCTTTGTCCCACTGAAATTTCTTCCGGATAGCGATCCAAAATGCCTGTAATATCTAGTATGCTGGCATAATGCTTCAAACGTTGCTGCATCTGTTCATAGGTCATTTTGCTTACCGTTAAGGGCAGCAGAATGTTGTCTTCCACACTGAGACTGTCGATCAAATTAAACTCTTGGAAAATAAAGCCTAAGTTTTCTCGCCGAAAATCAGTCAGCTGGCTATCCCGCATCTGAGTAATGTTCTGGCCATCGATACGGACAGTTCCCATAGTGGGTAATAATATAGTAGATAAAATATTCATCAATGTCGTCTTGCCGGCTCCGCTGGGTCCCATGATCCCAACGAACTCTCCTTCTTCAATCGAGAAGTTCAAATCGTTTAGCACACTGACTTTATTGCTGCGATTTCCGTAGCTTTTACTCAGATGTTGAACGTCAATCATTTTCTTCATATTATTTTGCACTCCGACAAAGCGCGTCAGCTCGTGCTTTCCACTTCCTTTAAAGAAATATTTGTGTGATTCCTCATAAATTCTAATGTTTTCTTAGTTAGTTTTATGGTATCATATCTAAGGCGAAATAAGGTGACGAACGTCTAGTGATCGTCTGACAAATTTGTCATGTGAAGGATTTTTTTTTGCGTTATTTTTCACAAAAGCAAAGACAATTAAATATGATGACCCGTAGTTTTCATTGAACTTTTCAATCACAAAGCACACTATATATAGTGTGCTTTTTCGTTTTTTAACCAAAATACCCACTATATATCGTTGCATCTTAGCGCAAAATGCTATATGATTAACTAGTCGAATTTAAGAAGAAACGGAGTGGTTGATATGATGGAAATCCGAACCAATGACACTGCAATCAACGATTTTCAACCTACTCTCAAAAGTATGAGAGTCATCAAACGAGACGGTCGTCACGTGGCCTTCGATGATAAAAAAATCTATGATGCATTGATTAAGGCAGAAACAAAAATTCACGGAACAATTGATCCTATGGCACATGAACGTATCCAGTCAATTGTTGAACGAGTAGATGCTGAGCTTGCTCAACGATTTACAGATAATGTAAAAATCTACGAAATCCAAAACATTGTGGAGCACATTTTATTAGAAGGTAATGAGTATGAATTAGCTGAGGAGTACATACATTATCGTACCCAACGAGATTTTTCTCGCAGTAAAGCAACAGATATCAACTTCACGATTGGTAAATTAATCAATAAGGATCAATCAGTCGTTAACGAAAATGCTAATAAGGACAGCGATGTCTTCAATACTCAGCGTGACTTAACTGCTGGAATCGTTGGTAAGTCTATCGGCTTGAAGATGTTACCACCACACGTAGCGAATGCACACCAAAAAGGTGACATTCATTATCATGATTTAGATTACCATCCATACACACCAATGACTAACTGCTGTTTGATTGACTTCAAGGGTATGTTAAATAATGGGTTCAAGATTGGAAATGCCGATGTTGAAAGTCCAAAATCTATCCAAACAGCCACTGCTCAAATTTCACAAATTATTGCAAACGTGGCTTCCAGCCAATACGGTGGTTGCTCGGCTGATCGAGTGGATGAGCTATTAGCACCATTTGCTCGCTTAAACTACGAAAAACACATGAAGGATGCCGAAGAATGGATCGACAATCCTGAACGTCGTGAAGAATTCGCTAAGCAAAAGACTCGTAAAGATATTTATGATGCAATGCAAAGCTTGGAGTATGAAATCAACACCTTATTTACTTCCAATGGGCAAACACCTTTTACTTCCTTAGGCTTCGGTTTGGGAACTGACTGGTTTGAGCGGGAAATCCAAAAAGCGATCCTGCAAATCCGGATCAACGGCTTAGGCATTGAAAAACGGACAGCGATTTTCCCTAAATTGATCTTCACTCTACGTCGTGGTGTGAACTTGGACGCAGCTGATCCGAACTATGATGTGAAGCAATTGGCACTGGAATGTGCAACGAAGCGTATGTATCCAGATATCTTGAACTATGATCGATTAGTTGAGTTGACTGGCAGCTTTAAAGTACCAATGGGCTGTCGTTCTTTCTTGCAGGGCTGGAAGGATGAAAACGGAGAAGAGATTAACGTTGGCCGTATGAACTTAGGTGTAGTTACCTTAAACCTGCCACGGATTGCTATGGAATCAGCAGGCGATCGCAACAAGTTCTGGAGCTTACTAGAAGAACGTCTGCAAATAGCTAAAGACGCCTTAGTATTTCGCGTTGACCGCTGTAAAGAAGCGACCCCAGCGAATGCACCGATTCTTTATCAATATGGCGCCTTCGGTAAACGGCTGAAACGTACAGATTCAGTGGACGAATTGTTCAAAAACAAACGGGCAACTGTTTCTCTAGGTTATATCGGTTTGTACGAAGTTGCAGCTTCTTTCTTTGGCGGCGACTGGGAAGGCAATCCTGAAGCAAAAGAATTCACATTGGCTATCTTAAAAGACTTGAAGCAGCATACAGATGCTTGGGGCAACGAATACGGCTACCACTTCAGCGTATACTCTACACCAAGTGAAAGCTTGACTGACCGCTTCTGTCATTTAGACTTAGAACGTTTCGGTATTGTTGAAAACATCACCGACAAGGAATACTATACGAATAGTTTCCATTATGATGTTCGCAAAAATCCAACGCCTTTTGAAAAGCTGGACTTTGAAAAGGATTATCCAAAATACTGCTCAGGCGGCTTCATTCACTATTGTGAATACCCTGTTCTGCAACAAAATCCAACTGCTTTGGAAGCCGTTTGGGATTACGGCTATGACCGAATTGGTTACCTGGGTACCAACACACCAATCGATCACTGCTACGAATGCGGCTTTGAAGGAGACTTTAAGCCAACCAAACGCGGCTTTGAATGTCCACAATGCGGCAACCATGATCCAAAATCATGTGATGTGGTAAAACGTACTTGTGGTTACCTAGGCAACCCACAACAACGCCCTATGGTTCACGGACGTCATAAAGAAATCTCATCACGTGTTAAACATATGAAATAGAAACGATTGATCAGTCAAACAATCAAACGTTGAAGGAAACCAAACAGGGATAGAACTTCTATCCCTGTTTCTTTAAAGAAATCAGGTGAAATTATGCGTAATCCACAACCTAAAGAATGGCTAGCGAATGAATTAAGCCAACAGTATATTGCCGATTACAAAGCCTTTAATTTTGTAGACGGTGAAGGGGTGCGCAACAGTTTGTATGTTAGCGGCTGTCCCTTTGCTTGCGAAGGCTGCTTTAATGTTGCTGCGCAAAACTTCCATTACGGCAAACCATACACAATGGAATTGGAAGATCAGATCATCAAAGATACCGCCCACAACTACGTTCAAGGAATTACTCTTCTAGGGGGCGAACCCTTCTTGAACACTCAGGTATGCTTGCAGCTGATTGATCGCATCCAGGCTGAGTTTGGCGACACAAAGGATATTTGGTCTTGGAGCGGTTATACCTTTGAGGAATTACTGTTGGATAGCGAAGATAAGCTGGAGATGCTAAGCAAAATTGATATCCTAGTGGATGGCCGCTTCGACATCAATAAGAAAAACCTTATGCTGCAATTTCGCGGAAGCGCCAATCAACGAATCATCGATGTGCAACAATCCTTAGCTAAAGGTGAAGTAGTCATTTGGGAACGCCTGCATGATTCGGAAAAGGCCTTTGAACAAATTAAAAAAAGTGAATTAATTTAGTTCCATAGATTCAAAATAAACAAACAACCAGATTTGAAGGCTGCTGCAGCTTCAAACCTGGTTGTTTTTATTTACTTAATTGCAATAATTTATTGGCCGTATTGGCATTTCTGATGGTCACATGATTGTTGACCGATGAGCTGGCAATCTTTGACCATCTGGATTTAGAAAATGTTTTCGCCGATGCTGACCAGAAAATGACTCGACCATGATGGGCAATTTTTTCATATTCTGGTTTAATTTCTCCTACTGCAGTAAAGACCTCCTCCACACTGATGGGTGGAATCAGGAAAATTGCATAATGGATGGATTCCTTATCATCATCCCACCAATTAGGCGCATGACTTAACGTCTCAGCTAATTCATCGGCTGAAACAATATTTACTGGGATTGTTAGCGCGAACTCTGCAGCAATAACTGCTTCACACTGCTCAATTAACTCGTTCTTGTCTTGGCATTCGCTGGAGAAAACAACATTACCGCTATTGATATAGGTGACTACCTCCGTAAATCCAAGTTCCTCAAAAGCTTGCCTTAAAAGAGGCATAGCTATTTTGTTTTTGCCTCCTATATTGATCCCACGCAAAAGTGCAATGTATTTTTTCACACGCTAGCCCCTTTTCTCTTTTATTTAGTGTTAGTAGGTTCGTTCTTCCCACAAAGGTAGTACGATATTTTCGTAAGACATGGGGTCTAAATTGGTTAGGGTTATTCCTAACAAGCGAATTCCCTTTTCAATACCACCGACCTCTTCCCAAATCAAACGGGCTTGAGAATACAACTCTTCTTTTTTCACTATGTAATAAGGTAAGGTTACGCGCTTAGTGACTGTTGTGTAGTCCGTGTAGCGAATCTTGACTACCACCGTCTTGCCATGTCGCTGAACCCGTCGTAAGGAACCTTCTACCTTCTCCGCCAGTTGACGCAGCTGCGATAGTACTTCATCCTCCGTAGTCAGAGAACGGCCATATGTGTGTTCTTTGCCGACTGATTTACGTTCTCGTGTCACAGATACTGGTGAATCATGAATTCCACGGACCTTCCGATACAAAGAGTAGCCCATTTTGCCAAATTCTTGAATCATAAACATTTCACTTTTTTCATATAAATCGCCACCAGTAAAAATACCTAAATCATTCATTTTTGGCACAGTTTTTTTTCCAACTCCATGAAACTTCTCAATTGGCAAACTTTTTAAAAAATCTACGGCTTCATTTGGTGAAATGACCGTCATGCCCCGCGGCTTTTGATAATCTGAAGCCAGCTTAGCTAAAAACTTGTTGTAGCTGACACCGGCCGAACAGGTTAAATGCAGTTCATCCCAAACATCCCGCTGAATCATACGAGCGATTCGAATCGCTGAAAGAATTCCCATTTTATTTGTAGTTACATCCAGGTAGGCTTCGTCTATTGAAACCGGCTCGATCACATCAGTATAACGACGAAAGATTTCCCGTACCTGTTTGGAAACCGCACTGTATTTTTCGTGATTCCCTGGTTTAAAAATCGCATGAGGGCAAAGCTCATAGGCCTTTTGAGCACTCATTGCAGAATGAATACCATACTTACGGGCCTTGTAATTCGCGGTCGTAACTACCCCCTTCCCTCCAGTATCTGAAGGGTGACGGGCAATCACTAACGGATGTTTAGCCAATTCAGGGTCGTCCCGCTCCTCTACCGAAGCGAAGAAGGCATCCATATCAATATGTATAATTTTTCTTGAGGTATCATTTTTTAATGGAAAGTATAGCTCAGCCATCCCAAATCACCTACCTTTACACCCTTATTATAACCGAACGTGCGTTCAGAGACAAATAAGGTAATGTTTCTATTAAAGAAGTTTTTAATCAAGATTAGAAGAATATGTCGAGTATCAAATGTTTCTTACATAAGGTATAATTTCACTCTTTCCCCCTGCTTTATAGAGAATCTCACGGAAAGAGAAGTTGCTCGAGCAACTCCCTTTTGAAGTTAGCATCGATAAAGACGAGGAGCACTTGGATTATTTCATTTTGCTGACAAATGGCTTCTCTATTTTTCCAATGTTCTTAGTGAGTTCATAAGTAGCTCCTCACTTCAAAAGGATTGCATCATTTTTAAAAGCCCTTTATCTTGTCTTTTTCCAGTAAAAAAGCATTCAAAGGAATCGCTCCTTCAAATGCTTCTGCTTTAAGACTATTTAACGTTCAATTAAGTTCACTTTGCGAATAAATACTTTGTCTGTTCCTCGAGGCAATTCTTCTAATTCAGCCACGATTTCAGCATAAATAATCTTATTGTTTTCACGACGTCTCAATTGGTAAATGATTTTTCCGGTTTCGGTTAATTCCCCCAGCATTTCTGTTACCCCGCCAAAGCCGGTTTTCTTAGTGATGAAGCCCATGGCAACCATTCGTTCATCAAGATAACGAGCGGATACAACTGAACCCTTGGATACAGCTGAACGTAATGCATCTGCTAATTCCTCCAGCTCTTCTGGGACAGGTAATTCGTGTTCGACTGGTTGGTATTGTTTATCCCGCAAATCGGTTAACTCTTCCAATAATTCTTCGTATTGCTCTTGGGTCAGCATTACACCAGCAATTTTTTCGCGGTTGAAGATATACACACCTGTTCCTGCTTTGCGTGCCTGCGCGAAGACGTCCATTGGTGATTTCTTTACTTCCGTGATGGAAGATGTGGGAACATCTAATTTCTTCAATTCCATGTCTTTCTTCCCTTCAGCCTGATTCATTCAATTATAGCATATTAGGGAATTGTAAAGACAGTATCACCTTTTTTACTAGGAAAATAGCGCACAGCCAACTGAATAAGATCCCCAAAGGAAGGGTCTTCAATGTACACTGTTTCATTAGGTTTATCTTCATACGCTGGTGGACCTTCTATAATCAATAAATCATAGGCAATCGCCTGAGATCTGGCAGGAAAAAAAGCGATCGGATAGCTGAATTGAATCGCCTGATTCAATTTATCACACAGTTGTTTGCTCTCCTCAATGGAACCGCTTAATTGCAGACCTAAAGAAAAAATGGGCTGACCAATCGATACTGGATAAATTCGTTTTAGGATTGAACATAATAACAGTGATACATCGAGAAATGTCCAATTATCGAAATAGAACCATGCCCTTTTAATTTGCTTACTCACTTCAATTAAGTGGTTTTGTATTCTAGGAGGTCGCTGACTGCCGCTAAAATAAGTAACTGGAATACCAATGTGCAGATCCAATAAGACATAGAAAAAACGAATCCGCAAAATCGTTGTAAATTCTACCGAAATATCCAAATAGTGCATCAGGCTTTGCGTAATTTTACAGGCATTCTGATACAAAAATGTTTCGCCACGCTGATGACTTTCGTAAAATCGCTGCTGCCGGAAAGGATTCAGCTTTTGGTATTCAAAATACAACAAACAGCTAAGCTCCTTAGAAGGTTGAATCGCTTTAACGAATGTATCAAAGGGCTCTGTTTCAACAATTAGCTGCTGCCATTTTTGGATTGCTAAGTGAGAGACAGTGGGAACAGATAGTTGCTCCCAATACTCAGGAAACGTCAAACCAATTGTTTCAGGATCAAATTCTTGTAAATATCGCAATTGTAGCTTGAAGAGTAACGCCTGTGGTGCTCTAAGTCGGTGTGTTTTATAGCTAATCGACATGGTGTAGGGCAATAGACTCTCATTTAACTTTTGAATTTCCCATCGATTTGCTTCTAGAGGCCTTTGCCATAGGGCATCGCAGAAAAGATTGAACTGTTTGCTTTTTTTCAATAGATCTTTGTAGCATTCACTGAACTTTTGTGGATTATTCCAAACAGTATTTTTTTTGGTATGAATACTTAAGCGATAATTCTTTTGTAAATAAGCTAAATCGCGCCGTAACGTTTTCTCACTTATTTCAAGTTCAATAGTCAGCTCTTCCAATGTGTAGGTTCGTTTTCTTAATAAAGACAATAATTGCAGATAATGTTGCGTTTTTTTATCAGTAATATGGCTCCAAAACATCTTACCACCTCTATTAATAAACATAGCATATTTACAAACGCTTGATTATTGAACAATTTTAATTTTTTTAAACAAAAAAAATAAACGCCTGATCAAGGATCAGACGTCTAAGAGTAACGCATTAATCGCAACAATTACAGTACTTAGGGACATGAGTACCGCTCCTACTGCTGGGCTCAAGATAATTCCAATAGGTGCTAGGATTCCAGCTGCTAAAGGAATCGCAATAATATTGTAGCCGGCTCCCCACCACAGATTTTGAATCATCTTGCTGCGGGTTTTCTTTGCTAGCTGAATAAATTTCAGTACATCGCCTAAATTATCATTGGTTAAGACGACATCAGCTGAATCAATTGCGATATCCGTACCCGCACCGATTGCTATCCCAATTGAGGCACGGGCTAATGAAGGTGCATCATTGATTCCATCACCAATCATCATCACCTTTTTGCCCTTTTCGATATAAGATTTGATGACCTTTTCTTTATCATCTGGCAATAATTCACCGTAGAATTCATCGATGCCTAGATAATTGGCCACTGCTTTCGCCGCTTCCTTATTATCTCCTGTCAGCATAACTGGTTGAATATGTTTCGCCTTCAAGTCTGAAATAAAAGTTTTTGCATCTTCTTTGATGGTATCCCCCATAGCAAAGAATGCAACTAGCTTATCATCTAGCAGTAAGAAGGAAATTGTATTACCCTGCTGTTGATAGTGTGTTAATTGATTTTCATCAATCGACAATCCACGTTTTTTGATTTCCTTTTGGTTGGCCAATAGCACTTTTTTACCTTCTACGGTTCCCTCTACTCCAACACCATTGATTGCTTTTACCTCGCTGGCTTGGTAGGGTGTGATGTTTTCCTTTTTCAGATAATTCATTACACCAATTGCCAAAGGATGATTCGTTTGGGCTTCCAATGCACCAATATATTTCAAAGCTTGATCTTTAGTGGCATCTTGTTCTAATACTTCCACACCAGTTACCGTAAATTCACCTTTAGTTAGCGTACCTGTTTTATCTAAGAAAATATAATCCATCTCATTTGCCTGTTCTAAGGCTTGACGATTTTTCAACAATAGACCATTGCGAGCTGCCAAAGAAGTTGAACGAGCAATAACCAAAGGAATCGCTAAACCTAACGCATGAGGACAAGCAATAATAAAAACTGTCACCATGCGGTTTAAAGCTTCAGGCAGATCATCCACAGCTAACCAAACAACAAAACTGATAATCCCAGCTGCCAAGGCTACATAGAAAAGCCATTTAGCAACCTTATCAGACAAGGTTTCCAGCTTAGATTTTTCACTTTGAGCCTGGCGGACCATTTCCATAACCTTGGCTAAATAACCATCTTCACCCGTCCCCGTTACTTCAACTTCAACTGTGCCATTGCCGTTGACTGAGCCGCCGATAACTTTATCCCCCACATTTTTGCTGACACCTTTGGATTCTCCAGTAACAGCAGATTCGTCAACAGTGGTTGAACCTTTAACAATATTGCCGTCTGTTGGCATTTTGTCTCCAGCGCGTACTAAAAGATGATCGCCATTTTTTACTTCCTTCAGCTTCACTTGTGTTGTACTGCCATCAGACTGAAGCAGATTTACTTCATCTGGCAAAAGTTCAGCTAATTTTTGCAAGGCGCTGCTGGCGTTGGATACAGCGTTCATTTCTACCCAATGTCCTAGCAGCATAATTACAATTAAGGTTGCCAATTCCCAGAAGAAATCCATTACATGGGCTTCAGGATGGATCATATTAATAATAAAGGAATACAAACTATAAACATAAGCTACCGTAATCCCCATTGTAATTAACATCATCATGGCGGGACTTTTAGCCTTTAACTCACTTTTCGCTCCCGAAAAGAACGGCTGTCCACCATAGAAAAAGAGGATTGTCGCTAAAATCATGACTACCCATTCAGAGCCGGGGAAGGTGAATTGAAATGGCAAGTTGATTCCCATCATGGGAGACATCAAAATAATGGGGATTGCCAGAACAAGAGAAATCCAGAACTTCTGTTTGAAATTTCCCATATGCATCGAATGATCCATCCCTCCCATATCGCCATGATCCATATCCATGTGATCCGAGTGATCCATGCCTTTCATAGAATGGTTCATTTCATGGTGCTCGTGATGTTCATGGTGCATTTGTGATTTTTCTGATTCTTGCTCTTGTTTCATGATAATCCCTCCAA
The DNA here is from genome assembly GCF_050499065.1 of Enterococcus sp. AZ071. Classification (NCBI taxonomy): domain Bacteria; kingdom Bacillati; phylum Bacillota; class Bacilli; order Lactobacillales; family Enterococcaceae; genus Enterococcus; species Enterococcus sp. AZ071. The sequence goes on along the minus strand of NZ_JBIPAS010000001.1, from coordinate 41,102 downwards.
GTTTAGATTTTTTTCCGGTTCAAACTTAAGGAATTGATTAACACACTGACTGAACTAAAAGCCATCGCTGCTCCAGCAATGATCGGATTCAAAAATCCTAAGGCTGCAAATGGAATGCCAATAACATTGTATAGAAATGCCCAGAAAAGATTCTGCTTAATTTTATTCAAGGTTAATTTAGACAACTGAATACTTTGATTAATAGACGACAAATCACTATTCATCAGCGTTACATCAGCTGTTTCCATAGCAATATCCGTACCGCTGCCCATTGCTATTCCAATGTCTGCCAATGCTAAGGCTGGAGCATCATTGATTCCATCTCCGACCATGCCAACTAGTTCATTGGTTTGATGCAGCTGTTGAACAACCTCAGCCTTGTTTTGCGGTAAAACTTCTGCCACAATTTCATCTGGGGTTAGTCCCACCTGTCGACCAATAAAACCGGCTGCTCGCTGATTATCACCAGTGACCATTTTGACTTTTATGCCATTGTTTTTCAATTCTTGTATTGCCGCTTTCGAGCTTTGCTTGATCTGGTCACTTACCGCAATCGCAGCTAGAACCTTTTGGCTGTCCGCTAAGAACATGACCGTTTTGCCTTCAGCTTCTAAATCCAACATTTTTTCCCATTCTGTCAGAGCTAGATCTCGTGCAGCAATTCCTCGTTTTGAACCGACAAAATACTGTTCACTATTTATTTCACCAACTATTCCCAAACCTGTCAAACTTTCGAACTTGCTAACGGGTAAAAGAGTGGTTTGTTCCTTACCGAAAGCGACGATTGCTTTAGCCAGTGGATGCTCCGATTGGTTCTCCAAGCTGGTTAAAATTGCTAATGCTTCGGAATTACTGCTCTCTAAATCTGTTACCGCCGGCTTCCCTTCAGTGATAGTACCGGTTTTATCTAAAATAATTGTCGATAAATGAGCGATTTTTTCCAACGCACCGCCGCCTTTAATCAAGATCCCATTTTTAGCACCTAAACCTGTTCCTACCATTATGGCTGTTGGAGTTGCTAAGCCTAGGGCACAAGGACAAGCAATAACTAAGACCGAAACACTGTGGACGATAGCCTGCTGCCAGTCTCCCGTAATCAGTCCTGTTGCGATTAAGGTGATTAGAGCAACACCTAGGACGGTTGGCACAAAAACTTTTGAGATACGGTCAGCAATTTGCTGAATCGGTGCCTTTTGTCCCTGGGCATCCTCTACCATCCGAATGATACGAGAGAGCACTGTCATGCTGCCAACTTGGGTTGCTTTTAGCTGAATCGTTCCAGTAGTATTCATGGTTCCACCAAAAACGGAATCTTCCAATTTCTTATCCACTGGTAAGCTTTCACCGGTCAACATACTTTCATCAATGGTAGTCTGACCAGCAACAATCAAGCCGTCCACCGGAATTTGTTCACCAGGTCGGACAAATACGATATCATCCACCACAACATCCTCTACAGGAACTGTCACTTCTTTTCCATCCCGCAAGATGGACGCTGTTTTAGCCTGTAGAGCCATCAAGTGTTTGATTGCTTCACTGGTTTTTGTTTTAGCCTTCTGCTCCAAGTATTTTCCTAATAGAATCAGGGTAATGATCATTGCACTGCTTTCAAAATAAAGATCGGAATTATGTGGATTAAAGAACCCATTATAAATACTTAAGGCATATGCCGCTGAAGTTCCCATCGCCACTAAAACATCCATGTTGGGCGCTTTGGTTTTCAAGGCATGATACGCTCCCTGATAAAAACGCCAACCAATCCCGAATTGTACTGGAGTCACTAAAATCAGTTGGACCCATGGAATATGGAAGAAATGCACCCAACCGGCATGACTTCCCAGCAGCATTGCAATCATCGAGACCATCAGCGGTGCCGTTAATAAGGCACTTACAATCAGATCTCGCTTCATTTTGTTTAAATAGCGTGCCTTTTCTTCAGCAATTTTCTGCTTGTGGGCATCATCAAAAAGAATCGCTCCATAGCCAATATTTTCAACTCGTTGAATAATTTGCTCAGAGGTCAAGTTATCCGCAAACTGAACAGTCGCTTTTTCAGTTGCTAAGTTAACAGTCGCCTCAACTACCCCCGGGGTTTCTTTTAGTTCCTTTTCCACCCGGGCAGAGCAGTTGGCACAGGTCATGCCCGTGATTACATAAGTTTCAACTGTAGCTTCAGACAATTAAACCACCTCAGTATCAAAACCTGCTGCGGTAACTTTTTCCGCAATTTGCTGCGCATTGATTTGGCTTTCGTCAAATTTCACAACGCCTTCGTTCTTCTTCAGGTTAATTTTGACCTTTTCAATTCCTGGTAATTCATTCACTGCCTTTTCAACTGTTGCTACACAATGGTTACAGCTCATTCCGTTAATCGCAAATTTTTGTTTCATGATGTTTATCCCCTTTTTTGTTTTTATTTTCACTTCGCATACTATTCCACTAAGTCGTTTTATTGGTGAGTGGGTTGTGCTTGGCTCTAGTTACTCTTTTACTCTTGTCACTGTCAGAAGTGGAACTGGCAGCTTATTCATACTAAGGTAATCATTTTTCTCTGAAAAATGAGTTTTATTTTCATACCGCATCCCATTCCACTATGTTGTTCTATTAGCGCATAGTCTATACTTTGTTTTACTTGCTCTTTTACTTTAGTCACTGCCAGAAGTGGAACTGGCATGATGTTTGCACTCACATTGGCCGGGTATGCAATTACACTGAATACTGGCAACTGGTTGTTTATCGGCTAATTGCTGTTGGATAAAAGCAATGTCTTTTTCAGTTAAGTCGGCTTGTTCAATCAATTCACCAATGGTATGACCGATTCGTTTGGCACAGATGTGAGAAAAAAGATTCTCGGTCGCACTTTGAACCGTTTCTGCCTCACTAACGTTTGGATGATAAATATACTTTTTGCCTTCTTGTTCGGTACGTAATGCTTCCTTTTTAACTAAACGACCAAGCAAGGTTTTGATTGTTGCAGGCTTCCAATCCTTACTTTCACCTAAGACCTCAATAATTTCTTGCGCCGTAGCTGACTGCAATGTCCAGACGACTCGCATGATTTCCCACTCGGAATCGCTGATTTTTACTGGCTCTAACGTCACAGACATGTTGGGCCTCCTTTCCGATTACATTTGTAATTACAAACATAGTTTACATTTGTAATTGGAAAAGGTCAAGCAATATGTCTAAAAAATAGTGAACTTTTTTCTACTTATCAAAAAAAGCAGCCGAGGGATTTTGTCGCCCTCAACTGCCTCTAAATACTTTTCTATTATTTTCCACTAGTCAAACAACGCATCGCATTCAATACTGCTAAAACTGTTACACCAACATCCGCAAAAACAGCAGCACCCATGGAAGCAAGTCCTAACGCGCCTAAGATTAAAACAAAGACCTTGATTCCAATGGCAAAAATTATATTCTGTTTTACAATCCGCATAGTTTTGCGGGCGATTTTGATTGCTGTTGGAATTTTGGCAGGCTGGTCATCCATAATTACCACATCCGAAGCTTCAATCGCTGCATCGCTGCCTAAACCGCCCATAGCAATTCCTAAATCAGTTCTAGCAAGAACCGGAGCATCATTCATTCCGTCACCTACAAAGGCCACCTTTTGATTCAACAGCTTTTCTAATTGCGTTACTTTATCTGCTGGCAATAGTTCGCTATACACTTTATCGATCCCAATCTCGCTGCCGATCGCTTCAGCAATCGTGCGGTTATCTCCAGTGAGCATCACTGTTTGCTTAATGCCCGCCTGTCTCAATTGAATCATCGTTTCAGCGACACCGGATTTCAGCTCATCCGCAATTAGAAGATAGCCTACATATTGCTGATCAATTGCTACATAAATGATCGTGCCTATTTCATTAACGGGCCCAAAAGCTACCCCTGCCTGTTTCAACAATTTCGTATTTCCGACTAAGTATTGTTGTCCATCAACTGTTGCCTCAATTCCGTAACCCGCTCGTTCTTCTAAAGCAGTAACTGGCAATAATGGTGCTTGATTCGCTCTCAAGATTGATTGAGCAATCGGATGGCTTGAGTTTTGTTCTACACTGGCCACACCTTGCAGAAATTTTTTCTGATCCATCGTTGTTTCCATTTTTTGAATTGCAAATACACCCTTGGTCAAGGTTCCTGTCTTATCAAAAACTACCGTGTCAATTGTTGCTAGTCGTTCAATATAGTTACTTCCCTTGATCAGAATTCCAGCCTTACTAGCACCGCCAATACCGCCAAAAAAGCTTAACGGAACAGAAATAACTAAGGCACAAGGGCAAGATATAACCAAGAAAGTTAGTGCTCGGTATACCCACATTTGAAAAGGTTCGTTCAGAATCATTGGTGGAACAACTGCCAAAAGAACAGCCAATCCTACTACAATTGGTGTGTAGTAACGAGCAAAACTAGTGATAAAGTTTTCAGCCGGCGCTTTTTTGCTGCTGGCATTTTCCACTAGATCCAAAATTTTATTTACAGTGGATTCACCAAAAGTGGTAGTTGTTTTAACTGTTAAACGACCACTTTGGTTCACAAAACCACTTAAAATTTCTTCCCCGACGATTACTTTTCTAGGAACAGCTTCTCCTGTTAAAGCTGACGTATCCACAAAGGATTGTCCATCAATGACCTTGCCATCCAAAGGTACTCGCTCGCCAGGATTAACAACAATCGTCTCTCCAACCTTGATACTTTCGGGAGCTACTTTTTCTACTTGACCATCAATTAAACGATTGGCATAGTCAGGACGAATTTCCAATAACGCACTAATTGATTTTCGGGAACGGTTAACAGCATAATCTTGGAAAAACTCGCCTATTTGGTAAAAGAGCATGACACCTACAGCTTCTGGATATTCTCCAATTGCTAGAGCACCAATCGTGGCGACCGACATCAAAAAATTTTCATCAAAGACTCGCCCTTTTAAAATATTGGTTGCAGCTGTTTTCAGCACATCCCAACCAATCCATACATAAACCGCTAAATAAGCCGCAAATTTCCAAGGCATTGCTGGATCAAGCAGTACTAAGGCCAACGTAGCAATCAACGCCACAGTAATCTGAATAATTTTCCCAGTCTGGCTTTCTTCTTTCTTTGGAGCAGTTAAATCCTTCATTTCAACATCCGGCTCGAATTGATGGACTGTTTTTTCAGCCTCGTCGCAAATTCGCGACATTTCCTTTTCCGGTGCTTCAATAATCATTTTGGTTGTCATAAAATCAATAGTTGCTCGTTTAACCCCATTAATTTCTTGTACTGCATGTTCGATCTTTGATGCGCAATGAGCACAATCTAAACCGTCTAAGCGATACGTCTTTTCCATGATTCGTCCCTTCTTCCCAAAACACATGAATACTTCTTCATAGATAATTATATATGATCACAAATTCATATGTCAACCGAATCAACCAACTCTCTCTTGAAATAAAAAATTTAGATCTTATTTGATCAATTTACTGAGAAAGTGTTTAAAAATTCTGATTTCAGTAGATTACGATACTATACTATATTGAGGAATTAGTGAGTGATTGAACAAGAAAAGAGGACTGATTGTGACTATAAAAGAAATTAGAAAAATTAAGCTTGTGGCAGATTGGCTGTTGGTTGCCTATATCTATTCTGTATTTTCAGCAGCGACTAGAGGGAGCGGTTATTTTGCGGTTAATTTAAGTTTGTTAATAGGCAGTGTCCTTTTAAGAGATTTGCTGCCAAAAGAATATCGCTTTGGCGGAACTTTTCTCAAAAAAGGAAATCGTTGGATGGAATTTATAATCGAGGCAATCTTAATACTTAGCATTGCTTTTGTGTTAATTGAACTACTTAAAAAAAAGCGACCCTATCTCAATAGGATCGCTTCACTCAGTCTCGTAAAATCTTCTCCATCTTTTTCCCTTTAGTCAGCTCATCAACCAGCTTGTCTAAATAGCGGATTTCCCGCATTAAAGGATCCTCAATTTCTTCTACTCTTACGCCGCAAATGACACCTTTAATCAATTCGCGGGATGGATTCATCGCAGGTGCTTCTGCAAAGAAAGTTCTGAAATCAACCTTGGCTTCCAATTGAGCTTCCAATTCTTCCTGACTATAGCCCGTTAACCAGCGAAAAATTTCGTCGACTTCCGCTTTGGTACGATTTTTCTTCTCTGCTTTAATTACATAATGAGGATACACACTTGCTACACTCATGGTGAAAATACGATGCTCTGTCATAAACTCCTCCAGATAATTATTTTCTTTAGTTTACATGATTAAACTTCTGAAGCCTTGCGTTTAGCTTGCGCTACAAACTCGTCCATTTGCTGGTAAAGGGCCGCTCGCAATACTTGAACATCGCGTAAAACCAGCTGCTTTCCTTTAACCAACTGTTGTCCGTTCACCCATACATCTGATACGTTGCTGGCATTTGCTGAATAAACCAGTGCAGAGTAGGCATCAAAAATTGGAAACATAGTGACTGACTGCGTTTCAACTAAAGTAAGATCGGCTTTTTTTCCAACCTCCAAGGAACCAACTTGATTAAACAAACCCAATGTCTTAGCGCCACCTGCTGTGGCTATCTGGACAATTTCTTTCGCTGGAAAAGCGCCACGATCAGCTAAATGTGTCTTATGAAAATTAGCAAACATTCGCATCTGGGTAAACAGATCCAAAGTATTGCCGCTGCTTGGCCCATCTGTACCTAAGCCTACTGTTAATTGGTGTTCTAGCATCCCGCGGACAGGTGCCACTCCTTTAGCAGATTTAGTGTTAGCACCAATACAATGGGCAATTCGTACGTTGTCTTTGTATTCCTTCACTAGTTCCATATCTTCCTCAGTCATAAAAATACAGTGAGCCATAATAAACTCTTGGTCAAGGTAGCCTAGTTCGTGGAGAAAAGCGATGGGCGTCTGCTGATACTTTTCAGTAAATTCCTCCATCTCATAGGTCATTTCCTCAACATGCATAGTAATCGGTACATTATATTTACGACTCAAGGCAGCAATGGCCTCCAAGGTTTTTAAATCATTAGTATTGGGCGCATGAGGAGCAATCACTGGCGTAATCATTTCGTGCCCCTGCCATTTTTGAATGAATGACTCACAGTAAGCTAATGCATCTGCTGAATCTTTAGCATCACAGGTAGCCATATCAATAATCGTCTCACCCAACAAAGCTCGAACCTTCATCGCTTCAGCAGCCTGTGCTACTTCATCTTCAAAATAGTACATATCGCAAAAAGCTGTCACACCACTCAACAGCATCTCAGCCATTGCATATTCCGCTGACGCTCGCACCAACTTCGGCGTCATCACCTGCTCCAAAGGGAATAGAAAACGACGTAACCGATCCGGAACATCATCTCCTAATGATCGGAACGGAATCATACCCGTGTGAGTGTGGGTGTTAATCATGCCAGGTAACAAAATACCTTTTTGACCATCGAGAACTTCATCCGCCTGCGGCAATGAATCGCTCATCGGCCCCAATTGACTGATGCGGTTTTCTTCTATTAAAAGATAGCCATGCTTGTATTCCGTCCACTCCTCATCCATCGTGAGGATATGGACATTTTTAACGAGCTGCTTCATTAGTTAACACTCCATCTTCCGGAAAAACCAAAGGATAGAAGGTTTGATTTTTCGTATCCATCATGCCCTTGTCAGTAACCTTAATGGCTGGAGAAACCGGTAATGACAAAGTAGAGAACGACATAATTTCGTTCATATTTTCGTACCCTAATGCTTGCATGGCTGATCGAACCTGCTGCAAATCATACCCTAGTTCACTGACTGGTGCTTGAGACAAGATTCCACCGATTGGCAGTGGACAAGTAGCTGTGACTTTCCCATCTTCAACTACCACATAACCACCTTGCATCTCCAGCAGCTTATGTTGAGCCGCTAAAATAGATGCTTGGTCATTTCCCATTACCATCAAGTTGTGATGATCATGGGCCCAAGTAGTCGCGATGGCACCTTTCGCTTTGATCGGTTGATCCATTAGTGCGTAAGCAATATTCCCATTGATTCCGTAACGCTCCATCACCATCAACAAGCTGCACTTGGCTGCATCCAAATCAAGAACGCCGTTTACTACTGGAATTTCTTTGACAATCGGTTGAGTGAACGTTCCAATTACTTGTTTCTGAATCACATTGCAGCGAACCGTATCCTTTTCCGTTTGAACCCTCAGCTGCAAATCGTCTTTCGTTAACTGACGACAACGAACACTTTGTTGATAGTGGGCCGGGAAGTTTTCAACGACTTCTGGATGATGGAATGCATCGCCCTGTTGATAAACCTGTTCACCAGATTTGTAAACAGCTGCGATATCAAAATCAGCTAAATTATCCAGCAAGATGAAATCAGCCATTCTACCTGGAGCGATCATGCCGCGGTCATTCAAGCTCATACGACGTGCTGGCGTGTAAGTGGTCATATAGATCGCTTGTTCCATTGGCAAACCGCTGGCAACAGCCTTTTTCAGATTCTCATTCAAATGACCGTTCAACAGATCATCCGCCATAATATCGTCGGTAATAATGCAGGCAAAGTCATACATCTGGTGTTCATTGATAACCGCCATATTCTCCGGAGTGATGGATTTATTTTGAAATTGAATAAACAAACCAGCTGCGATTTTTTCCAATAAGTGCTCAGGAAATTGATGCGTATGATCAGAGGTGATCCCACTGTATAAAAAGTCAGCTAATTCCTGATCATAGATTTTAGGAATGTGCCCTTCCAAAGGCATGGTTGGCCGTTCCTTTTTACATAAAGCAATAATCTCTGCAATTAAGGAATCGGGTTCATAGGCAATTCCCTTAAAATTCATCGCTTCCCCCAGACAAATGACTCGCGGATTCTTTAGCAGCTCTTTTACTTCTGGCAAGCCGATCATTCCACCCGTTGTTTCCAGTTCGGGAGTGGTAGAAGGTACCGACGACGGAATTGCGTGGAAAATATCCAGCCGGGTTTTTGCTGCCATAAAATGCTTTAGACCCTCTAAGCCAAATACATTAGCCATTTCGTGTGCATCAGCAACTACCGTCGTTACGCCATAACGCATCACAGCCTCCGAGAAGATGGTCGGTGTAGTCATGGAACTCTCAATATGCATGTGGATATCCAGCAAACCAGGAATCATGTACTGATTTTCAGCATTGATAATACTATCACTGGAAAGTTGGTTTAAATCAGAAGAACTGATGTAATAAAACTTGTTACCCTTAATGGCAACATTTTGTTTGGTGAATGTCCGAGTTGGTGTTTGAAATACTTGAGCATTTTTAATGATCTTGTCTACTTGCATGAATGTTTTCCCCTAATCCTTCTTTTCTTTCCCTCATTTTAGCAAACCAAATCAGCCTTGCCAAAAGGTATTTTGCTTTTTAAGCAATAAAAAACTCGTTGGGAACTATTGCAGGTATTTCCCAACGAGCTGAACTTATTTATCTTTCATTGCTTGAGTTACATCGGCTTCAAATTCTGATTCAAACGATCCACCATCCAAGCCAGTCGTTTTTCCCGACCAGCATCTGTTTTAGCATCAAGGTACGCTCGGGTGTAGGTTTTCTTCACAGAAGCTGACATGGCTTCAAAGTTCATACGGGCCGGTTCATATTCTTTCAGCAAATCCGCCACCATCACAATATTTTCTTCTGTGATTTGTGGTGCTTTAGGTTTATCCCATTGACCATTTTCCTTGGCTTCATTGATTTTAGCTCTGCCAAGTTCTGTCATCTTCCCTTGCTCCTCCAACTTTTTGACCAGTTTCTTGTTCTTTTCCGACCACTTGCTGTTGGCTCGGCGACAGGCAAAATATTTCTTATAGGAGTGGTCATCCAGGCTCTTCATCTGTCCATCAATCCAGCCGTAGCACAACGCTTCCTCCAGTGCATCATTAGCAGAAAGTGTTGCGGGACCACCTTTTTTTCCAAAAAGCAGCCAGACCCCTTCGCTAGTGGTTCCGTTCTCTGCTAACCAAGTACGGAATTCACCTCTGTCTCTAAATGTAAGAAGATTATTCATTCGCCTTTCCACCTATTCCTTTCATTGGTTCTCCCCATTTTCCTGGAGTAGTTCCATCCCAATTGAAATACGATTGTCTAATGGATTGGACAGGCAGGATCTTCTGCATCCGTTGCTCTTCAGTCAAAGTCTCATCACAAATATACTCATCTGCTAATACATTTCGAATTTTACACAAGAAGATATCGCCTCCATCTAGTACAATCGAACGATCCACTTCCAGTTCATAGATCCAAGGACTTTTTGCAAGAACTGGCACATCTAAAACTCGTCCTTTTTCAATCTCTATTGGAATATCCATCTTATCCATAGCATAGCCATTCGTATTGCCAAGGTAATCAGCAATCGGCAGCAGCTCCTCGGAGACAAGACTAGCAGAAAAGATCTTGTTTGCTCGAATCCGATCCTTAGTCAATTTTTCATCTGCGATACAGGCCATCACGCCCATTTCCTGGTCGAAATAGTAGCTAAACCAGCTGAATAATCCAAAATTGGGTGTCCCATCCTCCTTTGTTGTGCCGTACACAAACAACGTTTGGGGACAGAAGTGATTAGAGATGTCGATTGATTTTTTCATAGCTTTTGCTCCTTTTCGATAAGATTAGACAATATTTTTTGCAAATCCTTCTCAAAGGCTCTAACCTCTGCTTCTGAAAAGTCTGCATAATAAACATCATTCATTTCCTGTGAAATTTTATTGTATTCATCATTTAATTTACGTGCTGTGTCTGTTAATGAAATACGAATTTTCCGTTTATCCATTTGATCAGATACTCGTTTAATCAGGTTGGCCTGCTCCATTCGTTCCAGCATACTAGTTAAGGTTGTTTTAGCTAAACTCGTTTTTCGTGACAATTCAACAATTGAAATGTCGTCCTCTTGCCACAAAACATATAAAATTCGCCCCTGTGCACCATTGAATTCCTCCACTCCTGCATTCGTCAGCATTTTCTCAAAAATACGCCCGCTGATTTGTGTAATTTGAGTCATTAAGAAGCCATCTTGCGTTTCCATAATTATGCGTTCACCTCTGCTTTATTAAATAGTACTATATAGTACTATTTTACACAAACCTTTTTTATGATTTAGTTAACCTCTACAATTGATACAAAAAAACTAGCTCTACCATGATGGTATGAACTAGTTTTTCAGATTGTTTAGTTATTCATTGTACGGTTCCATTGGTCAATCCAGTTAGGCAGATTTTTGTTGATCATTTTGAAATCAACTGCTTCTGAACGGTCAGCAATTGCTCCATAAGTTTTATTTTCTGCTTCTGCTTCAGTCAACTTAACATCTTTGTTCGTTGGACCTTCGTTCAATGATAGAGCTTTCGCCTTTTGTGATTCTTCACTGATACGGTGGTTCACGAATGCTAGTGCAAGGTCTTTATTTTCTGTTTCTTTTGGAATATTTACTGTGTTGTAATTTGCGTATGTGCCTGATTCAGGAACAACGTATTCAACATTTTCAGAAGCACCCTTGATGATGTCTACTGCAAAGTCTGCTACTACAGCTACTTCAATCTCACCAGACTGGAACATGTTTGCCAGGTCGGAAGATTTAGAGTAAGTTTTTACTACGTTTGGTTTCAGTTCTTCCATTGCTTTAAAGGCTGCTTCACCATTGTCAGAAGCAATATCTTTACCTGCATGGTCGCTTGCTACGTAGAGCATTAATGGTCCTGCTGTTACAGTGATATCTGGAACTGAAATTTTTCCTTTTAATTCATCGCTCCAAAGATCATCCCAGCTAGTAATTTCCTTGCCAACTTTTTCTTTGTCATACACGATACCGATACTGTTTACTGCGATTGGCACACCCGCACCGCTTTCGTACACTTCCTTCGCACCATCGGTTAAGTTTGCTAAGTTAGGTACGTCTTTTTCAGTAATATCCAAGAACATATCATCTTGGTTTCCTTCTGTTGAATTGTTTTGAGCCAATTCAATGACATCTACACCTGATTTCGGATTGTTTTTCAGTTTAGTGAACCGGTCAGCACTATTGCCGACTTCTAACGTAACCTTCGCATCATTTTCCTTTGAAAATGGATCCATGATGTCTTTTTTCACGATGTCTTCACTTAAACCAAAAGTAGAAACTACCAATGATTTACTGCCGGTACTTGAGCTGTTGTCATCTGAGCTTCCTGTACTGCCGCCACCATTGTTTGCTGCGCTGTTGCCGCACGCTGCCAAGGCAATACTTGTTACTGCCACCATACCTACTAAAAATTTCTTTTTCATCCTTTTAGCTCCTTTTATTTTTCTAAAATGACTAATTTTTCAGCAGGGAAGCTCAGCGCAATGCTGTCCCCTGTTTGAAACACTTGTTGGTCACTGCCGTTAACCAGCAGCTTGCCTAATGATGATTCTACTTCGTATTGATGGCTCTTGCCTAAGAAGGTCCGAACGCTGATTTTGCCTTTAATCGGTCCATCGGGCTTAATTTCGATGTCTTCAGGACGAATTGTCGCTACCGCTTTTTCGTTGGTTCCTTGAGACAGCTTACTAGAAACACTTGTTCCATCAGCGGTTGTATACGTTCCATCGGCATTCTTGGTTACTTCAAAAAAGTTTTCAAATCCGATAAAATGAGCCACAAATTGCGTCTTAGGTAAACGATAAATGTTTTCTGGCGTATCGTATTGTTCAATTACGCCCCCATTCATAATTGCAACCTTGTCAGAAATAGAAAAGCACTCTTCCTGATCGTGAGTTACGAAGACTGTTGTAATACCTAATTGGCGCTGGATTCGTTTGATTTCGATTCGCATTGCTACCCGTAATTTTGCATCCAAATTACTTAGTGGTTCATCTAATAGTAAAAGCTTTGGTTCAATAATCAACGCCCGGGCCAAAGCTACTCGCTGACGTTGACCACCGGAAAGCTGTTTAGGATAGCGATCTCCTAAATCTTCCAGTCCACAAATTTTCAACATATCAGCAACTTTTTGATCCATAATTTCTTTTTTCTCTTTACGCAATTTCAATCCAAAGGCTACATTTTCCGCAATGGTTAAATGTGGGAACAATGCATAGCTTTGAAACACCATACCAAAATTTCGTTTATGAACGGGAACCTTGGTTAAATTATCATTATCCAAAATAAAATCGCCATCGTTGGGTTGAATCAAACCGGCAATTACTCGTAAAGTCGTTGTTTTCCCACAACCACTTGGTCCCAGCAAAGAAACTAGTTCACCCTTGTCCATGGAAATATTTAAATCTTTTAGAATATCTTGCTTGCCGTCATAGCTGACACGAATGTCGCTTAATTCTACAAATGACACGATAGTTTCGCTCCTTGTTTATTCTTAATTTGTTAACAGTAACAGCGATTGTAGTGAGTACAAATACCGTTCTGCTAAGTAGTTTTTCTTAGCAAGGCTTAGCTTATATGCTTCTAGCCTTTGATATACTGTGAAAAGCAAAACTGGCAGCTAACTCACGATTAAGGAAGTAATTTTTCTATGGAAAATTACTTTGATTTTCGTACGCTTACCATTCTGCTAAGTAGATTTATCCTAGCAAATCTCCAAAACAAAATTCTCCATATAACTTGAACAACTGTGAAAAGCAGAACTGGCACTAAACTATTGATGCCAATCCTAGCGTCCGTTCAATTAGGAACATCAAACCAATTGTCAGAAGCATCAGCATGACTGAAATCGCAGAAACAGTTGGGTCATAGTTGTATTCCATGTAGCTTAGTAATGATGTTGGCAGCATCGTAACTCCTGGGCCAGATAAGAACATCGACACCGGCACATTATTAAAGGAATTAACAAACGCCAACATAAAAGAAGCAAAAATACCGGACGAAACATTCGGCAGCACAATTTGAACAAATGCTCGAAATCTCGTACAGCCCAATGTCCAGGCAACTTCCTCCATTGAATAATCCAACTGGTCCATGCTAGAACCGACTACCCGAATAATGTACGGCAAGCTAATTAGAAAGTGTCCCATCAGCAGGCCTTGGAAGACTGGCAAACCTAATGAAACAACAATAAACTGGAACAAAGTATAACCAACAACGATTCCAGGAATCACAGTGGGTGATAAGAAGAAGCTTTTAATTAAGCTGCGGCCTTTCATTGGGAAGCGTGCCAAAGCATAAGAAGCTGGCACACCGACTAACAAAGCCAAAAAAGTTGCCAGAACACCGATCAATAAGCTTAGCCTAAAACTACTCATGATTGATTCATTGGATAAGGCATTGGCATACCAATCTAGTGTGAAGCCCTTAATTGGAAATTGGATGGCCGCTGCTGTACCGAAGGAGGTAATCCCAATTAAGACTAACGGTAAAAATAGAAATGCGAATACTAAGATCGCAATGACAGTCATTCCTTTTTGTCTACGCATTATGAAACTCTCTCCTATCCACTTGTTTAGCAATGAAATTCAAGACCTTCATAACCACTAAGGTCGTAACAATCATAATCAAAGCAATTACAGCTACGCCATTCCAATCCCCTAAAGTGGCTGCTCGCTGATACAAGAAGGTCGACATCAGCATTTTCTGATTCCCACCTAATAGCTGCGGCGTAGTGTAGGCTGTTAATGTGCCAGTAAATACAAGAATACTTCCCACAATTGCTCCCGGAATAGATAACGGCAGCACAATTTTCATAAAGGCCGTAAATGGTGAAGCTCCCAGTGTTTCAGCAGCCTCAAGCATCTCACCTTCAATATTCTCCATGACCCCAACTAACGTCATTACCATGGTTGGCAAAAATAAATACACCGAGCCGATAATAATGGCAAACTCTGTGTATAGCAGATTCAATGGTTGTTCAATTAATCCACTCTTCAGTAATAGGCTGTTCAAGACGCCGTTTTTCCCTAAGATATTGATCCAGGCAAAACTTCGAATAACCGAGTTAGTCAATAGAGGAAACAGGGTCATCGCCATTAAAATTCCACGCCACTTTTTGTTCAACCCAGCAATAAAATACGCGGTAGGAATCCCAAAAACTAATGAAGCGACGGTTACAATACTTGACACACGGATGGTACGCCAGAAAATCCCCCGATTGTACTCATCTTGGAAAAAAGATACATAATTGCCTAATCCACCATTTTCTGGTAGAAAGCTTGGAAAAATACTTGCCACTAAAGGAAGAATCAAAAAGAACACCAGTAGGACAAATCCCGGTAAAAGGATGAAATAAGGAACATTTTTCTTCATTTTAAACTCCTCGTTCGTTTTTAACATAGATGTAGTATATACGATTTTTTTCGTGTGGACAATACAATCTTGCTAATAAAAATATTTTCGAGGTAATATAGTCAAAAAGCTGCATTATTCGATTCTTTTTTGACTACTTTAGTCAGATACACATAATCACCATTTTAATTGGACATTGTCTCACTAAATTAATGTTCGTGTTTTACCCGTTTCCAGAATGTTGAATATTTTATTGATAAAAAAAAGATCAAAAGAACAGATTCGTCTTTTGATCACTCTAATTACAGCTATACTATTTTTCTTCTATTAAATAGCTTTCCAGCTTTGGAATGCTAACCTCTTCTGAATAACTCAGCTTTTTAAAAGTCTTGCCACTTATCTGGATCATCTTCCTTCTCTTCATCACTTTTCTTTGTATCCTTTTTAATGAAAAAAAAGTAAATAATATAGGATGCACCCCCAGCTAAAATCAAGGCAATCAGAATTTTACTAATAAAAAAGCCCATGATTACTCACCTTGTTGCGTTACAACTGTATCTGTTCCGTTAACTGTAACCCAACCATGTTTCTTTCTAGCCTGAGCTTCTTCATAGCGGATTAGTTCATCAGTCACCGATTCAGCAATTTTTTGGTTCGCTGCAGCCTCAGCTTCGGCTGCTTTAGTCTTTTTATAAGCTTCACTATCAGCTTGAGTTTTAGCTGTTTCTGCATCAAGCTTGGCTTTTTCGTTTTCTTGGCCGGCACGAATAATAGCATCAATGGATTTTTGGGTTTCCGGATCGACGTCAGGAACACCTAGGGTTACATCTTCTACTTCAAAACCCTTTCCTTCTACTGATTTTGCAAAATTCGTCAGTACCTCAGCTTCCACCTTAGAGGACTCGCCGGAAAGAATATCTAGTAAACTGTATTTTGCATAGACTTCTCGAGAAACCTTTTGGAGTTTTGATTTTAACCAGCCATTTTCGATATCCGTACTGGTAATATTTCCAAATTCCTTATACATTTTCGCAGCCTTAGTTGAATCTACCTTGTAATCGTATTTAATATTGATGGAGGTTTTCTTGCCATCACTAGTTGACACCGAAACATTTTCAGCCTGAATCGTCTGTAGGCGAATCGGGTATTGAATGACCTTGTCGATACCAACAAACTTCACCCCTTGTGTCAGGGCCTGATCTTTGATTCCACCGTTCATTGAGTAGCGAACACCCACGTATCCGTTATCAATTCTCTCGAAGAATTTTAAAGCCGCAACAACGCCCACTACGACAACAACCAAAAAGATTATTATCCCCTTAAATCCTTTTGAATTTTTCATTTCAGTCATTTTTGGTTTTTTATCTTGTTTCATTTAAGAATCCCCTTTACTCCCCAATATATAAAAAATGGTCATCGCAACAGCTTACGATGACGTAATTTGAGAATACCATAAATTGCTTTAAAGAAGAATACTATTTTGTGAAAAACAAAACAGAGAACGAATAGTTTACGATAGCTCTTTTATAAAATCATTTATTTTTCGCCCTTACTCTCCATCCAACCCATTCTTTTTATAGGCATAGATAAACACTCCAAAGCTAACCACCAACCAAGCAATTAAAACGAGAATATCTTTACTGTTCCATTGATAACCATCACCAGAAAATGCCTGATCAGCAAATTGACTGATTACGCCTGAATAAACGTAGCTGACTACCTTTGCCAAGGTAGGATTAAAAATACGAAACATCGGTGCTAGGGTAAGCGATAGTAAAATTGGCATGCCAATCAGACTTGATTGCATTTGGCCTTTAGCATAAATACCGATAACATAACCGATCAAAATACTAATTAGACTACCCACCGTAGTTAGTATCAGATAGGCACCTAACTGGATTTCTCCAAACGAAGCACCACTGACAGGTATTAACAGAAGATTAACGATTATCAGGATCATTAATGAAGGCAGCATACTACCGATAAAAAATTCTGCTCCATTTACTGATGAAGTCATTAATACGCGCAGAGTATTTTTCTCTTTTTCTTCGGCTAGTGGATGACTGCTCATCATGATACCACCCATAATAATATTAAACATCAGTCCAAAGCTTAGCAAAAATGAATCTTTAGAGAAGTGCATTCCACCTTCTGTGGCGTCCACCTCCGGCATCATTGCCTTCATCACTATGACAAAACCGATCGCCATAAAAGGAGCAACCATAATACTCATATTGCGTACGATCGACTGCAGCTTCATCACGAAGATGGCATCGATTTTTCTAATGGATAATTTCATACTAGTTCCCTCCCAGTTACTTCTAAAAAGACTTTTTCTAGCGTTGGTTCGCAGGAATGAATGGCTGCCAGGCTGTCTTCTGCCAGCCATTGATCAATTTTAGCTCTCGTTTCATTCGAATGAGCCAAGGTTAGCTCCTTCCCATTCTTCAATGTTATCTGATAGAACTTGTCACGATTGAATTTTAGACACAGCTCTTTTGGACTGCCACTCTCCACAATGAGTCCGTCATTCAGTAAAGCGACTTGATCACATAATTTAGCGGCTTCTTCCATATTATGAGTGGTTAAAAAGATGGCTGTTCCTTTTTGCTTTAATTCCAACAGTAATTGATAGACTGCTTCTGAGGTACTGGGATCAAGTCCGCTGGTTGGTTCATCCAAGAATAGAACCTTGGGCTCGTGTAAAATGGCTCGGGCTAAAACTAAACGTTGCTTCATCCCTTTTGACAGCTTACCAGCCAGCTTTTTCTTGTGCTCCAACAAGCCGACCTTTTGCAGCAGCAGCTCAACGCGTTTTTTATCAATTCCCAATATCCGAGCGAAAAAGCTCAGATTTTGATAAACGCTCATCTTCTCATATAACCCGCTGTTGTCAGTAATGATGCCGATTTGCTGGTAGATCGTCTCATTGATTTGTTCAACCGGTTTCCCTAAGACTGAGGCTTTGCCGGCACTTTGAGTAAGCTGTCCAGTCAATATTTTGATGGTTGTGGTTTTCCCTGCTCCTGATGGGCCTAAGAATCCAAAAATTTCACCTGGTTGTACAGAAAAGCTTAAGTCTTTTAAGGCTGTTTCCTTTCTAAATTGTTTTGCTAAATGATCCACTTGAATCACGGATGAATTTTCCATGCTGATTCTGCTCCTTCACTAGTATCAATTAAGCAGTCGCTGTTTTCGACTTCTCTAACACCTATCTTAGCGAAGGAAATGGAAAAAGACGTAAAAAACGGGCGAATTGTACTCCATTTCGCCCCAAATGTACGAAATACAGGCTGAAAATAAGCAATTCCAACCTGAATTGTACCTTTATCCTTCAATTAATTGCTTCATTTCCTCCAAACGAGTTCGAGATAACGGAAGCTTGTTAGTAGAGTTTCCTTTCAGAATAAGCGTATAACTATTTTTAGAATAGCTGATTAGTTCAGAAATTCTTTGCAGATTTACCAGATACGAGCGGTGACAACGGAAGAAACCAAAGTGTGCCAGCTTCTCTTCTAACTCAGTCATTGTTAAGACTGAAGGAAAATATTCTTCCCCAATGCGAATATTGCTGACACTATTAATACTTTCAATATAGTCAATTTCATTGGGACTGAAAAAGATAGTTTTGTCAGCTAATTTGCACGCGACTTTAAAAACATTCCTTGGCTGTAAATGGTGGCTTTCATTCTCTGATGTGGAGGGTGAATCTTCCGAAACCAAATCAGTTTTTTCTAGTCCAATAGTTCGTTGATAGCGATAAATATCTTTACTTAGCAATAACAACTCTTCAATATAGTAAGCAGTGAAAAGAGTCGCTATTTCTTGTTGGCGAATATATTCTAAGGCTCTTAAATACAGTTCGATTCCCTCATCAGTCAAATTCGTTAAGGGACTCTCAATGAGCAGCACCTGAGGCTGAAATAAAAATAGTCGGAATAAGCTAACTCGCTTTTTTTGATCTGGATTCAGTAGTTTCACCTTCGTTTGCCAAACATCCAGCAACGAGAAGGCTTCTATTTGCGGCTCCAAATTTACAGGATAATTGGCTATCTTTTTGAAAAACTTTAAATAGCCGCTGACAGTTAGATTCTCATACAACCCATCATCCTTCATTTCTGAAAGCAGTCCTGTTGTCTGACATTCAACGGTACCACTGGAGGGTGCCACTTTCCCTGTGATTAATTTAAACAATAGTTGACTTTCTTCATGGGTCATTTTGATGCCGACTTGATCATTCTTGTTGAGGGTCAAGCTAATATTTTTCAGAATGAACTGATTGTTTTTTTGTTTCATTACATTTTCGAGGTTAATTAAGTTCAACGTATCTCCACTTCCAATAATTTGTTTTTCTCATTATACCTGATTTTTTTGCCAAATAAGCGAAAAAAATTATCTTGCTGCATGCAGCGTTTGATAGACAGTAAAAAAGGCTAGGCAAGTTTGCCTAACCTTAAGCTGCTTATGGATAAATCCGGTTCAACAGACGTGGGAATGGACTTGCTTCACGTACGTGTTCGATTCCTGCAAGGAAGGTAATTGTACGTTCTAAACCAAGACCAAAACCAGAATGAGGAACGCTGCCGTATCTGCGTAAATCTAAATACCATGAGTATTCTTCTTCGTCCAGACCAGCTTCACGAATTTGTTCTAGCAAGTATTCATAATCCGTTGCCCGTTCAGAGCCGCCGATAATTTCGCCGTAGCCTTCTGGAGCAATCATATCTGCACAAATGACCAGATCTTCTCTAGTTGGATGTGGCTTCATGTAGAATGGTTTGATTGCCTTTGGATAATTCAAAATAAAGACTGGACGGTCAAAGGAATTGGCGATAAAGGTTTCGTGAGGAGAACCAAAATCATCTCCCCATTCAATATCCTCAAAACCATTTTCTTTCAATAATTCCACAGCATCATCATAAGAAATACGTGGATAAGGTAATTGGGTATAGCGTTTCAAGACTTCTTTGTCACGACCTAAGACGTCTAATGAGTATTCACAGTTATCTAAAACACTTTGTACCAGGTAAGCCACGTATTGCTCCTGAACTTCTAAGCTTTCCTCCTGGTGCATGAAGGCCATTTCTGGTTCAATCATCCAGAATTCGATCAAATGACGGCGAGTTTTAGATTTCTCTGCTCGGAAGGTTGGTCCGAATGAGAAGACTTTCCCCAATGCCATAGCAGCAGCTTCCATATAAAGCTGACCGCTTTGTGACAAGTAAGCTTTTTGATCAAAATAATTGGTTTCAAACAGGTCGGTGGTTCCTTCTGGAGCGGATCCAGTTAGAATTGGCGGATCAATTTTGACAAAACCATTGTTGTTAAAGAATTCATAGGTCGCACGAATGATTTCGTTGCGGATCAGCATGATTGCGTGCTGCTGAGAAGAACGCAACCATAAGTGACGATGATCCATTAAGAAGTCAACGCCGTGTTCTTTCGGTGTAATTGGATAATCATGACTTTCGCCAACGACTTCAATTGATTTGACACCTAACTCATAGCCAAATTTGGAACGAGTATCCTCACGTATTTCACCCGTGACCCAAACAGAGGTTTCTTGGGTTAAATCTTTGGCAAGCTGGAAGAGTTCCTCGCCAACCTCGTTTTTTACAACCACCGCTTGAAAATAAGCAGTTCCGTCACGAAGCTGCAGGAAAGAAATCTTTCCGCTAGAGCGCTTGTTGGCTACCCAAGCACCAATTTTTACGGTCTCGCCAACATGGTTTTTGGCATCAATAATTTGAATCTGTTTCACAAACGTCTCTCCTATCTTTTATCCCGAACCGTCTTTTTTACTTTTGACTATTTTCGATGAAACGTCGAATGCGAACCACTGCTTCTTCTAGATCCTCTAGGCTGCTGGAGTAGCTCATGCGAACATTTTCCGGTGCTCCAAAGCCTTCACCTGTCACAAGGGCAACATGCTCTTGTTCTAATAGGTCATTTACCCAAGTAGTTACGTTATCGTAGCCACCAAACTCCATAGCCCCTTTAATGTTAGGGAACAAATAGAAAGCCCCCTGTGGTTTCTTCAGCTCAAAGCCTGGCAATGCCGCAACCTTCGGATAAATTGTGTTCAAGCGTTCTTCAAAAGCGATGCGCATTTCACGAACAGTTGATTGATCTCCCAGTAAAGCTTCAAGTGCTGCAACCTGACTGACAGCGGTTGGATTACTTGTTGATTGGGAAACAATATCGGACATGCCTGTGATGATCTCTGCATTCCCAATCGCATACCCAATTCGCCAACCGGTCATTGCGAAGGTTTTAGAAACACCATTGATAATAATGGTTTGTTTTGCAATCTCGTCAGATAATGACGCCATATACGGCGCATGCTTGCCATTATAAACCAACCGTGCATAGATATCATCGGAAACGATCAGGATATCCTTTTCTACCGCCCATTCGCCGATTGCTCGCAATTCATCCTCAGTATAGATCATTCCTGTTGGATTAGAAGGAGAGTTCAGCAAAATAGCCTGAGTTTTATCGGTTAATGCTTCATCTAGCTGTTCTACTGTAATTTTATAATCGTTTTCCTGTTTAGTTTCCACCAAAACAGGGACGCCTTCAGCTAGTTTAACCTGCTCACCATAGCTTACCCAGTAAGGAACCGGAATAATTACTTCATCACCGGCATCCAAAATTGTTTGGAACAACGCGTACAAAGCGAATTTCGCTCCGCTGGTAACAATGACCTGGTTTGCTTCAAGATCCAAGCCATAATCGCGCTTAGTTACTTTAATGATCGCATCCTTTAATTCAGGAGTACCGCCGGCAGCCGTATAGAAGCTGACTTTTCCACTTTTAATAGCCTCGATCGCTGCTTCTTCAATATTGTCTGGTGTAGTGAAGTCAGGTTCGCCGACCGTCAATCCAATCACATTGTATCCTTTTGCTTTTAGTTCTCTTACTTTTGCGGTTGCCGCTAATGTTACTGATGATTCTAGGTTCTGCACACGTTTTGATAATTTCATCGCCATAACTCCCCTACCAAGTTTTTAACTAACGTTTTGTATTTCTTCACCGTCTTCAAAGGAAAACAGGTAATAACTGATGGCACCCTCTTGATCCTTGCCAGTAATTTCCCAGACCGGTTGATCTTTGAATTTGCCAAGATTGGCTTTTTCAATCATGATCTCCGGATGAGCGGCTTGCATTTGCTTCGTCACAGCGTCTTCTGTCAAACCATCGGCAGCGTCTATTACCTGGATATTTTTTCCGGACTTAGGAATAATCACGACAATTTCTTTTCCAGACTGATCCTCACCAGTAACAGTAAAGTACGTCTGATCGCGATTAAACCAATAGAAATTCTCTACCGTTTCAAGGTTAGCATGTTGCTTAGCTAAGTCGACTGCTTCTTTCTTCGCTTGCTGCATCGGACGGTTGGAACGGATAAACAAAATTGTTCCCGACACAATGATAATCAGCAGTATAGCAACTAAGCCGATGATCCATTTATTTACTTTTGATCTCCATGTATCCAAAAAGCATAACTCCTTTCAGATAAGCCCCATTATACCAAAAGAATTCATCTTCCTCACTCATTCTCAGTAGTTTTCTCAGAATTTAAAAATTCGTGGGTCTTTTCAATAATTTCTGGCAGACTAGCTTCTTCGATTGGCAGTTCTTTTGGTAAAGCCTTACGCAGCCGTTGACCATAACCAGCGGTTAAAAAGCGGCGATCCAAAAGAATCATAACCCCTTTGTCCGTTTCAGAACGAATCAGGCGTCCTAAAGCTTGCCGCAATCTCAAAGCGGTATGAGGGACTGCTTCTTGGAAAAAGGGATTCACACCCTGTTCCTCTAAATAATCGTTACGGATTTTCACCAGCGGACGTCTCGGATTTTCAAATGGCAGTCTCGTAACTACCATAATTTGCAAGACTTCACCAGGCAAATCCACACCCTCCCAAAAGCTGTCAGCACCAAACAGCAAAGCGTCTTCTGAAAGCAAAAAGCGTTTCAGCAATTTTTCACGGCTGCCGCCAATCCCTTGAGCTAGTACTTCACGACCTTCGTTTAACAAAGGTACCTTCAGGTGGTGATACACCCGATTCAAAATTTCATGAGAAGTAAACAAAACCAAAATAGGTCGTTTCTCAGCTTCAGCTAAGCCACGAATGACCTCCGCTAAATACTGAGCATAACGCTCGGATGAAGACTCTTGAATCGCAATTCCCTCATCTGGCAGGAAAAGCCGAGCCTGTCTAGCATAATCGTACGGACTTGGAATCACTTTTAATGAAGCATCTGGAATACCCCAGCGTTTCGGAAAATACTGACGATCACTGCCAGATTTCAAGGTTCCGCCAATGTAAAGAATCTGCTCATAGCGTTCGTACCACTTTACTTCCGGCAGCAACGAAGCAGTCAAATCCTGAAAATGTAAGGTTTGGCCGCGATCATCCAGCCAATGTACGTAACGAGCCGCCCATTGTTCGCAAAAGGCTTCAAAGGCCTCTTGCTGCTGATGCAAATCTTCAAACCAGTCAATAAACGTATTCCAGCGTGTTTGCTGCAAAATCGTAAAGCTTTCTTTATGGTTCATAAAATAGTTCTGGCATTGATTGGCTAGGGTTAGAGCATCCTCATATAGTCGCTCCACTCGCTGAATCAAATGCTCTCCAGTTACCGACAAAGTATCCATTTGCTCTTTAGAAATAATCGTTGAATCATTCGTTGTCAGCTGCCCCAACTCCACATATAAATCCGTTAAATCTTCAATTAATTCTTCGGCGATATCTTCCAGCAGTTCAATGCCATGGGAAATCGCCTGGTCTTTCGCTGCTAAATCTTGCCATTGTTGAAAAGCTGCGGCCTCCTTTAAACGATTGATTTCTCGTTGAATGTCCAGTATACTCAGCTGACGAGTGCTGACCCGCTCCAATACCCTATTTAAATGATGTGCTTCATCAATGATCAAATACGGGCTGGCTGGAAGCTGAAAAGTCTTTCGCTGATTTTCCTGAGCTAAAAAGGCATGGTTAGTAATAATAATGTTGCTTTGTTTTAGCTTGGCTTGACGATGGCGCAGAAAGTCAACCTGATAGAAGGGATTATGAACAACCAAGGTATCTAGTCCTTGATGCCCTATTTCTTGCCAAAAGGTATGGCGCAGGCTGGTCATATTTAATTCATCAAAATCACCAGTTTCGGTTTGAGTTAGCCAAACCAGCACAGCCATTTGATAAAAGGCATGTTGTTTTTGTTCTGTTTCTTTCTGCAAGTTTTGGTAAAAACGAGCCAAGTCAATATAATGGCTGCTGCTTTTCATGACCACAGCTTGCAGCGGCTGATGCAGTAGCTGATTCAAAGCTGGCAAATCATGTACCAGCATCTGCTCTTGCAGCAACAATGAAACGGTACTGACAATCAGCGGTTTCTCTGGTGTTGCCAGATAACTCATAGGCAGCAAATAGCCCATGGTTTTCCCGAGACCTGTGGCTGCCTCTACCAAAACGTTCTTCTCAGTTTTCTTATTAAAAAAATCATAGACAAGATTCATCAGACGAGCCTGTTCTTTTCGAAAAACTAGTTGATCTTGATACAACCCCTCTTTGGCTTTCTTGGAACGAGGATAGGGCTTTTTCTCATAATAAGTTTCCTCATAGAGAGGGACTTTCTTTTTCTTCAGAGCCAAGCCGTGAACAATTTCCAGATTCGATGATAAAGGCGTAGGATGGTCCTTCATCTCCTCAGCCAGCTCGATTAAGTAATCTTGTGTTTGGAAAGCCATATGGTCAGATAAACGGATGATTTCCTCCACAGTCGCTAATGGCAGATTTTTGATCGTTTTTTCAATTTTTAACAATAATTGCGCCGTGACTTCTGCATCGCTGTCAGCTTGGTGAGGATTCTCATGGGTTAATTGAAATTCATGAGCTAAATCACTTAATCGAAAGCTTAAGGTTGTCGGGAAAAAGACTTGTGATAATTCAACAGTATCAATCCCAGGAATACGCAATTCAGGCATCCCGCAGCGGGCCAATTCATTACTTAAAAAGGGATAGTCAAAAAATATATTATGTGCGACAAAGATTGTGTCAGCTAACAGGTTATAAATAGTTAAGGCGACATCCTCAAAATAAGGGGCTTTACGAACACGCTGGTTAGTAAGGCCGGTTAGATGCTGGATCTGCTTTGAGATCTTTTGATCCGGGTTAATATCGGTGGCAAACCGACCGACGATCTTGCCAGCTTCTACCAGTACACACCCAAATTGAATAATTCGGTCGGTCTTTGGATCCGTCCCGGTAGTTTCGATATCAACAACCGCATAAGTTTTAGTCATACTGCCCCTCCTTCTTTAGCATTATAGCTGAATTTCAGTCTTTTTAACAACTTTCCAATTGAAGAAACAAATGAAAATTGAGAATTTCACATAAAAAATAGTGCCAGTTTAGAAACGAACACTATTCGTTGATTTATTTTGGTCATTTCACCAGCATGGTAATGATTGCTGGTGGAACATTGATAAACTCGGTTATCCATAGGCTTTAGCAAAGAATGTTTTACTAGTCCATGATTAAGACTGTCCTTTTTGTAGGCATTAACTTTTTACTTGTTCGATCATGAAGAAATCCAACTCTCGTAAATGCAGGTCTTATCTGGAAAAGCACTGTTGAAAGCTAGATATTTTACTACAAAAAAAGCCGAGTGCTGTTAGGCACTCGGCATAAATGTTGGTTTTAATTAAGCTTTTTCAACGTTTGTAGCTTGTGGCCCACGTTGTCCGTCTTCTACATCAAAAGTAACCGCTTGGCCTTCTTCTAATGTTTTGAATCCGTCGCCTTGGATAGCT
Organism: Enterococcus sp. AZ071; assembly: GCF_050499065.1. Classification (NCBI taxonomy): domain Bacteria; kingdom Bacillati; phylum Bacillota; class Bacilli; order Lactobacillales; family Enterococcaceae; genus Enterococcus; species Enterococcus sp. AZ071. The sequence continues at coordinate 15,092 of NZ_JBIPAS010000001.1, read as the reverse complement.
GAGAAATGTACGAATACGTCGTTTCCGTTTTCAGCTGTGATAAAGCCATAACCTTTTTCTGCGTTAAACCATTTTACTGTACCTTGTTCCATGTTAAACATCCTCCTAGGATAAAAATTGATTTGTAATTGCTTGATTGGTGAATAAGGAAGATGTTGTTGGAAACAAGCTTACCATATATTACCGTACAAAAAACTACATTCATAACTATAACACAATTTGTTTGAAAACTCTACCATTAACCATCAAAAACGATTAATTTTTTAGAAGCGCAGGATTGCTAATAAGCTTTTTTCATCCGGTGCGTCCTTTTGATCTAGAACAAATACTTGTCCGCCATTCTTAATTACATGATCCACTGTTTCGTTTAATACTTGACGGCGATCGTATTCAGTATCAGGATCATCGCCAAAGCCAGGTGTCAAATTAGAGGTTGCGATAAACAGATGAGAAATCCGGCCTTCTTTTGCTGCTTGTACAATGTCTACCAATTGATCAATAAATTTCTTGTTCATCATGGTTTGGTAGCTGTCAGTTTCCTCAGCTGCTAGCTCAGCATTAATTTTTTCAGCACCCTTTTCAATATCACTTAAAGCTGCTTGTGCCGGGGATGCTGAAACGGCTGCCTTGTCTGAATAGAATTTATTTTTTGCTACTTTTTTGAATTGTGTTTGATTTTCTGGCAAGGCATAAAGATAAACTGGCAAGTTTTCTAGGTTATCGAACTCATTTTGCAGGAAACTATCCACAGCCTGGTAATAGTTTACCCAGTCAATCTCGACTTCTTCATCCTTGGCATTTACGCCATGGTAAGCCACGCCTTCCTTGGAACCTTGACCACTGCCTTGTGCAGAATAGTTTAGGTTGCCGCCAGTCAGTTCGTCACCAAGTGCTGTTACAACATCTACTGGTGCCCCTTTAGGTAATTCAACTTCCTTCACCGCTTTGTTTTTAACTGAATAAAGCTTCATAGAATCGCGATTCAACGCCATTAAATAGTAGGGATAGTTGAATTGTGTATTTTTGATAATTGCCAATAAATATGGCAGATCACTTACATAATATTGATTGTCTACTTCTATACTTAACCGATGAACATATAAATCTTCTGCAGTCATAATGATCGCAACACTTTTGCTTCCGCTGCGCCAGAAAGACTGATCGGCTAGTAGTCGTTCGATTTTTTCTTGGAATGGTGCAAAGCTTTGATCGGTATAGCGTTTTTCAAAACGCTGCTTCGCTTCTTTTGCAAAGTTCTTGAAAAGAAGTTGATCCTTTTCGACTTCTTGGTGTGCTACGTGCGTGTTTAACATGAATGTTATGAACGGACCGTTTGCTTCCTCTGAAGTCAGTTCAGCGAGTAATTTTTTACTGATGTTTGCCATAAATGAACCCCTCCTAATAAAATCTTACAAGCTCAGTTTAACACAGCTCCATCTTTACTTGAAATAATAAGTAGCGGGGCATTTTTCGCAGGATTTTATAAAAAGAGGAAAATAAATGAGCGGACAACCGTACTGCTCAGACTGTAACTAAATAAATGGACAAAGTACATCCAGTTAGATCTCGTTGGCTGATAAACTCTGTTTCTACTCCTAACTGAAAAAAAGAATATTCATTCGTTCCATTGAGCCCTTCTGAGCCCTTCTCCATCAATAATATAGTGGATGATGGAAAGTATCTAAGGCATTTCTAATAGATTTCTTAGCATTTCGATAAGCAAGTTTCATGATTTTTTGAAGCGTTTCCTTTATCATATAAGTATACCAATTATCCCGAATTGGTTTTTTCATACTTACTCCTACCAAGAGTAAATAACAACCTTCATTTCCACCATAGTGACGGCTATGGTGGTTTTTTTGTGATTGTTCCTCACTAGGTGTTTTGCTACAATGAGAGTAGCAGCTATCACCATGAGGAGGATACGCATGAGAACAGCAGAAGAAATGTACAATTATTGCAAGGACAAGAGCTATTTTTCCGGGTCTGACCGTAATTTTACTTTAAAGCTTTTTAACGTGATCGCAAATCACTTAGGCCAGGATGAGGATGTCGTGGTTTGCTTTATTGGCGTACATAACCGTAAATCACCGACTAAAGATGATGGATTTTATGGCTATGCCTTGACGAATCGTCGTTTTATGATGGGACAAAAGCGGTTGATTGGCGAGGATTTGAAGAGTATTTCGATAAGTAATTTACAAGATATGCAGTTGAAGATGGATTCTACTACAGCTACATTGACCATCTTTACTTCCGATAATCCAGTGACCATTATGTTGACCTCCCACGAAGCAGAGGATATCGCGAAAACTCTTAAGCACTATGCGAGAGAAGACACGGCACCGATTGAACAGGAAAAACCGCAGGGCACCTTAAGCAAAGCCGAGCAGCTATTGAAAATGAAAGAGCTGTTGGATGCCGGAATTCTTTCTGACGAAGAATTCGAACAAGTTAAAAAGGATATCTTACAATAAAAGCAAATACCCTAATGTATCAAGACACGTTAGGGCATTTGCTTTTTATTTAGATCGCTGCTTTACCAGATTCTCTAGTACGAATCCGAATTACTTCTTCAATTGGATAAACGAAGATTTTCCCATTGCCAAAATCCTCTGAGTGACAAAGATCAATAATCAAATCAATTACACTCTCTACTGCCTCATCGTCTAGGACAAAGCTGATATTAACTTTAGGTAATAAGGTAGTAATGACTTCTTGACCACGTACATACGACTTTTGCCCTTTTTGCGTTCCACAGCCTAGTACTTGGGTAACAGTCATACCGCTGATTTCAACTTCCCGATCAACGGCTGCTTTTAACTCTTCCAATTTTTCTTGACGGATAATTGCTTCTACTTTTTTCATACAGTTCCCTCCAAATTAAGAATCCAAGCCCATAAAAGTTGGGTAGGCATTTTCATCGTGTTCGATTTGATCCAAACCTACTGCTTCTTCGTGTTCTGATACACGAATCGGCATGATTGCTTTGATAAATGTAATAATCAAGAAGCTGGCAACTCCAGCAAAGACTAACGTAATTCCGATACTGGCAAGCTGTGCCAAGAATAGATCTACTGAGCCATAGATGAGTCCTGTTCTTCCACCTACAGCTGGATCAGCGAAAATTCCAGTTACAATTCCACCAAAGATTCCGCCTACACCATGACAACCAAAAGCATCCAAAGCATCGTCTAAGCCTAATTTCTGCTTAATGACTGCAATAAAGAAGTAGCAGAATGGGCTGACAAGAGCACCAATCAGAATACTCGACCATAGAGAAACAAAACCGGCACCTGGAGTGATGGCTACTAAACCAACGACTGCTCCGGTACAAGCACCAACAACAGTTGGCTTGCCATTCGCTAGTTTCTCAATCAGCATCCATGACAGCATCCCGCAAGCAGCAGCCGTATTGGTTGTCAACATCGCATGAATCGCTAAACCATCTGCTGCCAAAGCCGAACCACCATTGAAGCCGAACCAGCCAAACCATAAAAGAGCTGCTCCTAAAACGACAAATGGGACATTATGAGGACGATATTCCGTCAAATGGTATTCACGACGACGTCCTAGAACAACTGCTAATACCAAACCTGAAATGCCCGAGCTAATATGCACTACATTTCCACCAGCAAAATCAATTGATCCGATCTGATCTAAGAAGCCGCCGCCCCAAACCATATGTGCCATTGGGAAATAGACAATTGGCAGCCATAAAGCGATAAATAGAAAGATTGCAGAGAATTTCATTCTCCCAGCAACCGATCCCGTTAAAATTGCTGTAGTAATTAATGCAAACATCATTTGGAAGAATGCGAATAGACCTTCAGGTATCCCGTCACCCTCAGTCATGGATACACCATTGAAAAAGACTTTGTCTAAGTTTCCAATGAAGCTTCCTTCGCCGCTAAATGATAAAGAGTAACCGACTGCTACCCAAATCAGTGAGGCTAATCCCATTGTACAGATCACCATCATCATAGTGTTCAAAATATTTTTCCGTCGCTCCAACCCTCCATAAAAGAAAGCTAACGCAGGAGTCATTAGAAACACCATCGCCGAACAAACTAAAATAAATCCAATATTCCCTGTCATAACAAGCACCTCATCCTTTAATATGTTACATAGTCTAACATCATATCAAATAATTACCAGCGTTTTGCCACCTTTTTTTCATTTTTTTCTAATTTAGTGACTATCTACGTTAGATTTCCTTACATCAAGATTCAAACTTGTGGATCACTTATGACAGTTGATCGGATAATTGCACTGAATGAAGCAAAAAAAAGACCGGATCTCTCCGATCTTACAATTCATGAAATTCCTTGTATACTTCCTGTTTCTTCAGCTGATTACGCTTAGCTACTTCCTTGATCGCTTCTTTAGAAGAAAGTCCCTCTTCCACCAGATGCTCAACTTGCTCCTTTAAGCTGCCCTCCGGAATTTCTTCTTCTAGTACTTCCGAAGCTCCTGCTATCAGCAAGCAGCATTCTCCTTTTAAAGGATGCTCCGCTAAATAATTGATCACTTCCTGCATACTTCCACGAATGTATTCCTCATACAGCTTGGTCAGCTCCCGACAGATTACCACTTGCCGATTCCCTAAAACCTGCTCTGCATTCTTCAATGTTTCCTTCACCCGATGCGGCGATTCATAAAAAATCATGGTACTTGTCTGATTTTTCAACTGCTCCAGCTCTTTTTTCTGTTGACTCTTCTTCCGTTGCAGAAAGCCATAAAAATAAAAAGGCTGTGGGGACAACCCCGATGCAATCAAAGCAGTCATTCCAGCGGTTGCTCCTGGTAAAGAAACCACGGGAATATCTTCTGCAATACAGGCTGCTACCAGCTCTTGACCAGGGTCACTAATTGAAGGCATGCCGGCATCACTTACTTGGGCAATCATCTGTCCCTTTTTTAATAATGTAATCAGCTCGGGAATCCGTTCGCGATAATTGTGCTCGTGAAAACTTTTCTGCGGGACTTTAATCTCAAAGTGATTCAACAATTTTTGCGTATTCCGCGTATCTTCACTGGCAATTAAATCTGCTGATTGCAACGTCTTCACACTGCGAAAGGTCATATCCTCCAGATTGCCAATCGGTGTCGGAACAAGGTATAGGGTGCCGCTGCCGTGATTGCCATAGCTTCTTTGAATATTCACTCATTCGTCCTCCTTGTCTCATTGAAAAAACCGGAACGAATTGTCCCGGTTTCATTTCCCTTGTTTGCTCTCACGATAGATGACATCCAAACAAAAAGCACAAGGCTCGTCATATTCTCGTCTAGAACCATATAGCAGGTTGCAGACGTGGAAACCATCCTCATAGATTTTTTCCAGATTCATGCGAGAACGTGACAGTTCTTGTCGTTCATCGGTTACTGGAGAGGCTTTTTGATTCATTTCACGAACTCGTTCTCTTAATCGTTCGTTTTCCATTTCCAAAGTGGCATTCTTTTCGATTAATTCTAACAAGGCTTCCTTCATCTCGGCAAGCTCGGTTACATTATGCTGCATTTCTTGCTCTAATCGGTTCAGCCCGTCATAAAGTGAACGTCTATCCATCATTACTATCACCTGCTTTTGCTGCCTGCAGCTCACTGTAATCATACTCAATAGCGGTTTCCCGTCCAGGCAGACGAACTTTAATTACGCGACTCAGTAAGTTTAGGCCCACTACCCGACCCTTACCGTCTGGCGTCTGCACTTCTTTTCCATAGTCTGGCAATTCCCGTTTCGCCGCTTCATATTCATTGTTTTCATACTTCAAGCAGCACATTAAGCGGCCGCACAAGCCTGAAATTTTGGTTGGGTTTAAGGACAAGCCTTGATCTTTAGCCATTTTAATCGACACTGGAATAAAATCTCCCAAGAAGGTCGAACAGCACAACGGTCGGCCGCATGGACCAATCCCGCCTAGAATTTTCGCCTCATCACGAACACCAATCTGACGAAGTTCTATCCGGGTGCGGAACACCGAAGCCAGATCCTTCACCAATTCACGAAAATCTACTCGACCATCCGCAGTGAAATAGAAGATCATTTTGCTGCGATCAAAGGTATACTCCACTTGGATCAGCTTCATTTCCAGTTCGTGATCACGGATTTTTTCTTTGGCTACTTTAAAGGCTGCTTGTGCATCGCGTTCGTTCTCTGACGCTTTTTGCAGTTCCTTTTCCGAAGCTTTATGCAAAATTGTTTTCAAATCATCAGATAAATCACTGGAGTCCATATCTAGCTTAGGGACGGCTACAGTGGCGATCTGATGCGCTTGCTGTGATTCAACTAATACTTTTTCATTGTAATAGTATTCGTTTTTGCCTGGTGCATAATAGTAAATATGTCCAGCTTCGCGAAAACGGACACCGACAACTTCAACCATTGGTCTCCCTACTCTCTGTAAAAAATAACATTAAGCAAAAATGACATGCAATGTTATTTGTTCTGCAATATTTTGAAAGGATACATTGGCCTCTAGTTTCTGATTCGCAAGTAAAATTTCTTCTAACAGATGGTTGTAGAAAGCGACTGTCTGTTGATTTTGCTGAAGCATTTGGTCACGTTTTTCCTTCACGTAAAATGCTAGCATTTCAAAGGCTGTCCGCTGCTGCATCTTGTCCTTGAAAACTTTTACTAGTTTTTTTTGTACATAAATAAAGGCCTGCGGGTCCTGTTTTTCAAGGTAACTATACCATTGAATAACAGTATCCTTAGATTCATTAAACCATTCATCCTTTGATATTTCAACTGCTTTTGTATAACTATTTGTTAAATTCGTCAAGAGTTTCGCTGATTTGAGAGGGATGTGTGCTTCTTTTTCCAACTGTTCGACTAATTTAGCTGTCGACAATGCTTGAAAATGAATAATTTGACAACGAGAACGAATGGTCGGTAGGATCTTGCCGATGGCTTGTGTTTCCAAAATAATCATAAAATTCGCTGGCGGTTCTTCCAGAAATTTCAGTAAACTATTGGCAGAATTAGTGTTCATTTTTTCTGCTTCATGAATTAATACAACCTTTTTAGCTGATTCAAAGCCGCTTTTTCCCAGCTCTGTCTGCAGCTGTCGAATTTGTTCTACCTTGATTGTTTGGCCATCTGGTGCTACTTCCACCACATCGGGATGTTCATGATTGCCGATACGTAAACAATTGTTACATTCTTCACACGGCATTCCGTCTCTTAAGGATAGACAGAACAGGTGCTTAGTAAACCATATGGCCATTTCAGCTTTTCCTGTTCCCAAATCCCCTTCAAAAAGATAAGCATGGGCTAAACGACCATGCTTAAAACTGTTCTGTAATTGACGGAAGACAACCGGTTGAAGTTGTTGGAGTTTCTCTGCTTCTGTCATCTTAATATTGATGGAACCCTTCTACCGGCATAATGAACACGGTGGCTCCGCCAACTTCCACTTCCACTGGATAAGGTACTTGACCGTCCAATGAAATATCTAGCGTAACAGGTGTTGTTACGTATTGTGTACGAGACTGGCAAGTTTCCTTGATTAATTCAAGAGCTTCTTCTACCCGCTCGTCTTCAATCCCTACGATGAAGGTGCTGTTGCCTGCCTTTAAAAATCCGCCAGTAGAAGAAAGCTTTGTCGCACGGATATTGGCGTCGATAAATTCATTTGCTAAACGGTTGGAGTCCTTGTCTTGGACAATGGCCATAATTAATTTCATTTTCTACACCTCTCTAGTTTTGAAAATACTTAGGGTAACGGGAGATTAATTCGTAAAAACAATCCTCCACGACTAATTCTAGACGTTTCCTAGCGTCGATTTTGATAATTCGTTCAGAATGCTCATCCGCCAATTTTAAATAAGCGTGACGAACCCGCTGATGGAATTGCAGCCCCTCTGCATCCAGCCGATCAATTTGATTTTTCCGGCTGCTCATAATGCGCTGTAGGCCAGTATCAGAATCAACATCTAAGTAAAGAGTGATATCGGGAACAGTTCCTTCAATGGCAAATTCATTAATTTGAGCTACTTCTCGCATCCCAATTCCACGACCTGCTCCTTGATAAGCCAACGAGCTGTCAACAAAACGGTCACACAGCACGACTTTTCCTTGCTCTAAGGCAGGCCAAATCTTTTCAATTAGATGCTGTCTGCGGGCTGCTGCATAAAGCAGTGCTTCTGTCCGATCATCCATTCGATCATTTTTAGGGTCCAAAATCACTTGACGAATCTTTTCAGCAATCGGAATCCCACCAGGTTCTCTGGTTTTTACGATATCCTTGGTAGCGACCTGTTGCAAGCGAGGAAACAATTCCTCAATCACGCTTGTCTTGCCAGCGCCATCTGGACCTTCAATAGTAATAAATAAGCCGTTCACTCTTCATTTGCCTCCATTAGTTCTATTCTCATTGTACACAAAAACGTCGTGAAAGAAAAACCTAGAGTTCACGACGTCCTTCCACCGCTTTTAGCAAAGTCACTTCATCTGCATATTCAATGTCACTGCCAACGGACAATCCATGAGCCAAACGCGTTACTTTTATTCCTGCGGGCTTGATCAGCCGCGACAAGTAGATGGCCGTTGCTTCACCTTCCGTCGTTGCGTTGGTGGCAATAATGACTTCTTTTACTTCATCGTCATGCAGACGTTTAATCAATGGTGCAACATTAATATCTTCTGGACCTGTTCCCTCCACCGGTGACAGAACTCCGTGAAGCACATGATACAGGCCATGGTAATCACGAACCTTCTCCAAAGCCATTACATCTTTGGGCTCCTCTACGACTAAGATCGTGCTGCGATCACGCGTAGTATCCCGGCATATTTCGCAAGGGTCCTCTTCTGTGATATTGCCGCATATACTGCAAAAATGCAGATCCCGCTTCACACTGATAAGTGAGCGGGCAAAGTCATTTACGGTTTCGTCTTTCATATCAATGGTAAAGAAAGCTAGGCGCGTAGCCGTTTTCTGTCCGATTCCCGGCAGCTTCATATAGCTTTCGATCAATTTTGCTATTGGTTCAGGGTATTGCATGGCCTACTTCCTTTCAACCGATTAACCGAAAAGCAATTACATCCCAGGCAGTCCTTTGGTGTATTTGCCCATTGTTGCTTCGGTTTCTTCACTTATTTTTGTTAGCGCATCGTTTACAGCCAAGATAATCATATCTTGCAGCATATCTGGATCTTCTGGATCGATTAATTCAGAATTGATTTCCACTGTTCTCATCGTTTTATCACCAGTGAAAACAACTTTTACTAAATCATTAGTAGCAGCACCGAAAAATTCTTTTTTATCCAATTCTTCCTGAGCCTTTACCATTTCCTTTTGCATTTTTTGCATTTGTTTCATCATACCTTGCATATTTCCCATTCCACGCATCATATTAGCCACATCTCTTTCTCTTTTATGAATTAATTTTTCTATGAAAAATTAGTCTGTTTTTCATTTCGAATACCATTCTGCTAAATTACTTTAGCCTTGTAAAGCTTTACTTTGAGGTTCTTCTTTTCTACTCGACTACACTGCGAAAAGCAGAACTGGCATCTCTTTCTTTTTTATGAATTAATTTTTCGTTTCGAATACCTATTTCTATTATTATAGCTCACTTTAGACGTTGATAATCTAAAATTGCTTGAAGCTATCTTGTTACTCTTTTTTGGTCTACATTTCTTTACTGACAAGCAGAACGGATCGATCAATCTTCTTGAATAGTAACTAAATCTCCGAAAAGACTTTTTGCCTGTTCAACGACCTGGTTTTCTTCTGGAATTAGTTCGATTTCTCCCTCATCCTCTGCGTCGCTGACTTCTGGCTTCATGTCTTTGTGCTGACTGACATATGATTGGCGTAACCGAGGCCAGCTTTCTCTGGTTATAAAGACAAACTCTGGTGAATAATCTTTAATCATCAAACCTAGAGAGTTTTGCATGTTGGTGCGTAGTTCTTCATTACCATCTGCTCGTTGACAAACAATCTCATAATCAAAAGCTAACAGCAGGAGACTGGGACCCGCTGCAACTGGTTCACTGGCCTTAAGCAGTGCCCGTTGAGTTACAGGTAATGCCATTAACAAATCTTCCCACACACCACGGATTCCTTGAAGATGATCCTTGGTCGCCTCTGAAAGTACTTGATAGACCCGTTCAGTCGGAATCCGATACGTACTGCTGTTTTTCTTCGGTGCTCTTGCCTTAGGTTCTTCAGCTTTCCCAGGAGCAGCTGGTCGATCCTTCAGCTGTTTGACTTCTGTTTGCAGCTGAACAATTTGCCGTTTTAGCTCCACAATATCCTCATTGTCAACCGGAGTACCAACTTTTTCACCGCTACCACTACTGACAGCCGGAGCTGTATTGGTTGGCGGTGCCGCCAATTTCACAGTAGCAACCTCTAGATAAACATTGGCATGATTGGTGAAACGAATCTCATTTTGAGTTTCACTTAAAATTTTAATCATCCAGTAGAAGCGATCCGCTGCTGTCTTTTCCGCCAATTCTTTGAAGGTGTCAGTTAAGTTAGCTCGTTCGTTTAGCAATTGTGGGGCTTGCTGATACATTAGCAAGTCTCGGCAATACAGCAGTAAATCCTCCGTCAAACGACGTGCTTCTTTACCTTCTGCCAAAATATTTTCCAACACCTCTAAAGCTGCACTGACATTTTGTTCTAGACATGCGGAAATAAACGCATCCATCATTTCGGTGGTTAAACTGCCGGTAACTGCTAGAGCATCGGCTAACGTAATTGTCTCATCACTAAAGGAGATCGCCTGATCCAGAATGCTCAAAGCATCCCGCATCCCACCTTCAGCAGCGCGAGCAATTACTGATAGTGCTTGCTCTTCATAAGTCTGGTTACTAGCTTCTAAAATGTGCTGCATTCGACCAACAATCGCTTGCACGCTGATCCGTTTGAAATCAAAACGCTGGGTTCGGGAAATGATCGTCGCCGGAATTTTGTGGGGTTCAGTTGTCGCTAAAATAAAAATTACATGCTCTTTAGGTTCCTCTAAGGTTTTCAACAAAGCGTTGAAAGCCCCTGTAGAAAGCATATGTACTTCATCAATAATATATACTTTGTATTCAGCAGTCGTTGGTGCATAGTTTGCTCGATCTCGAATGAAACGGATTTCTTCTACACCGTTGTTGCTGGCCGCATCAATTTCAATCACATCTTCTTGACGTCCTTCGGTAATCGAACGGCACATTTCACATTCATTACATGGTTCACCGTCGACACTGTTGGGACAATTGATGGCTTTGGCAAAGATTTTTGCAGCACTGGTTTTCCCGGTTCCTCTCGGTCCGGTAAACAAATATGCATGAGAGGTCTTTTTTTGTTTAATTGCGTTTTTCAGCGTTTTCGTAATCGCCTCTTGTCCAACCACATCGTCAAAACGCTGCGAACGCCAGACACGATATAGTGCTTGATATGCCATAGTCACCCTCTTTTCTTTTGAGCCCTGCTTTAAAATCACCGCCTTTTATTATACGTGATTTTGAAAAAAAATACTACATTAAAACTGATTGCTTAGCGAGTTCTTAAACTTGAAAAAACCTTGTTTCTGCGCACTATGTCCTCTGTGATATAATAAAAAAAGATATCTTAAGGAGGCTATTTTATGGGATTAATTAAAGCAGCAACAAGCACAATTGGCGGCGGCTTAGCTGACCATTGGCTAGAGGTCATCGAACCTGCCAATATGGGTCAGACCACAGTCATGACTAAAGGCGTTGCCGTTCGTCGGGATGATCGGCGGGGCTCAAATAAAAAAGGAACCAAAGACGTTATCACGGACGGTTCAGTGGTTCACGTTTACCCTAATATGATGATGCTTTTGGTTGACGGCGGCAAGGTAATCGACTTTACCGCTGAAGAAGGCTATTACACAGTGAAAAATGATTCTGCTCCGTCTATGTTCCAAGGTTCACTGAAGGAGGCTATCTCCGAAACCTTTGATCGCTTTAAATATGGCGGTGTGACTCCTCAAAAACAACAGGTTTATTACATTAATTTACAGGAAATCAAGGGAATCAAATTTGGTACGCCGACACCTTTGAATTACTTTGATAATTTCTACAACGCAGAGCTGTTTTTAAGAGCTCATGGTACCTATTCTGTTCAGATTACTGATCCGATTTTATTCTTTGCCAATGCGGTACCACGCAATCTGGAGCAGGTGGACATTTCAGATATTAATGAACAATACCTGCAAGAATTTCTTACTGCTTTGCAAGCAACAATTAACCAGCTGTCTGCTAACGGCGAGCGCATTTCCTATGTTCCATCGAAAAGTATGGAGCTGAGCAAATACATGTCTGATATCTTGGACGACAGCTGGCGGGAACTTCGCGGGATGGAAATTGTCGCTGTAGCAGTTGCCAGCATTTCTTATACTGATGACTCAACCGAGCTGATTAACATGCGCAATAAAGGCGCGATGCTGGGTGATCCAGGAATTCGTGAAGGGTATGTGCAAGGTTCAGTCGCTCGTGGGATGGAGGCAGCCGGCAGCAACGACTCAGGGGCTGGCAACGCCTTTTTCGGAATGGGTATGGGTATGAATACGGGTGGCTCTTACCTTTCTCAGGCTTCAGAAACCAATCAGCAGCAAGCACAGCAAAAGCAAGCCCAAGGCGAGACTTGGACCTGTCCAAAATGTGGAACTGAAAACACAGGGAAATTCTGCAGCAATTGTGGCGAACCAAAACCTTCTCAGCAATCTGCTTCAGCACCAAAAATTGAAATGAAATGCAGCGAATGCGGGGAAGTCGTTGATTTAAGCAATGGCGTGCCGAAGTTCTGTCCTCATTGCGGCAAACCCTTCAAGGGAATTCCGCTGGATTAAGGAGGAGACTTATGGCCGATGTATTAACACATCATTGTCCCAACTGTGGCGGTCCCCTGACCTTTAACCCGGACGATCAAAAATTCCACTGCGACTATTGCTTGAGTATTTTTACTACTGCAGATATTGAGACCTTTGAAGCAAAGCATCCAGCTGAATCCGCGATTTCTGCAGAGGAAAAGGCCGAAACAGATGCGATGGACTTATTCAATTGTCCCAGCTGTGGGGCTGAAATCGTCACTGATACGACTACGGCGGCAACCTATTGCTATTTTTGCCATAATCCGGTGATCTTAGCTGGACGTTTAGCTGGAGACCTCTTACCTAATAAAGTTCTGCCTTTTCAAATTGATCGCAAAAAAGCTGAAGAACAGTTTTTGGCTTGGACAAAGAAAAAGTGGTTTATCCCAAAAGACTTTTTCAACAAGTCGCAAATTGAAAAGCTGACTGGTGTTTACTTTCCCTACTGGGTGGTGGATGCCCAAACGCGGGGAGAATACAGCGGTAAAGGTACTTCTGTGCGCGTTTGGGTAGCCGGAGATATTGAATACACTGAGACCAAAATCTATCAGGTTTATCGCAAGGGAAAGGCAACCATCAATAACTTGGTAAAAAACGCATTGACTAAAAATATTCAGCAGAAAATGGTGGAGGCGGTTCAGCCCTTTCCGATTGATCAGGCAGTTGATTTCCATACTGAATATCTTTCTGGTTTTCAAGCGGAGAAACGGGATATTGAAATTGCAGATATTGCTGCCGGATTGCAGCAGGAACTGCAATCTTACACGAATGATCTTTTGCGAGATACGGTTTCCGGTTATACAACCTTTAATAAAACCGGCAGCTCAGCAGCGATTAATCGGCAAAGCAATCATTACATGCTGCTGCCGGTTTGGCTAGTGACGTATCAAGGTACCAACGACAAAGTTTATTATTACGCGATGAATGGTCGAACCGGGAAAGTCAGCGGTATTTTGCCTATTAGCTATAAACGTTTAGGCTGGTTTTCATTAGGAATTTTCTTCATCACAGCGATCATCATGTTGATTGTGGGGTATTCAGTATGAGAAAACTTATATGGTTATTCGGTCTTTTACTAGTATTTGTCCCGATGAACTCTTTTGCAGCCAGTGATACAGTAACTGACGAAGCAGCTCTTTTCACTCCTGAACAGCAAACTGAGCTGGCAGGCTTGGCTGATACACTGAACGAGAAAATGGAGGGTCAAACCTTTGTATTAACTACTAATTCCAATACAGAGGATCCGCAGCTATTTGCCAACCAGCAACTAAAAGCACGAGTTAGTGAAGGCGGAAACGGCGCATTGTTGCTGCTGGATATGGGGCAGCGGCAGCTTTATCTCACGTATTCCGGCAATATGATTGATTATATTACCGATCGAAGACGCGATAAAATCCTAGATGCTGTCGAAGAAGCCATGCGTGATGGAAACTATTATCAAGCAGCCGCAAGCTACTTTACGATGGCCAGCGATTATGTTGATGCTGGCATCCCAAGCAATCACTACCAAGTCAATGGTGAAACTGGTGAAGTCACTGTCCAGCGTTCTCTAACTGAAACAGATGTAATAACAGCAGTCGTAGTGGGATTAATTGCAGCAATAGCCTTCTTTATTGTTGTTCGCATGCGTTACCAGCTGAAAATGGGAACGTACCGTTATCCTTATCGAGAACAATCGAGACTTGAATTAGAAGAGCGCCAAGACCAGCTGGTGAATTCCTTTGTCACCACTCGTCGAATTCCTAAGCCCTCTAATAATAATAGTGGAGGCGGCGGTTTCGGAGGCGGCGGCAGCACTACGAACTCTAGCGGCGGTGGGACCTTTGGCGGAGGCGGCCGTAGTTTTTAACAAATTTTGTTATTTTATAGCCATTAACAGGAATCAAATAAAACTGATTCCTGTTAATTATAGGTATTTTTGTAACGAAATAAGTAAAGACTTTCTTTCTTAATCCCGCTTAAAGGCCGGGAACACTTGAATTCATCAGCATACTTTGCTAGAATTTTAGGGTTAAGAGAAAAAAAGGAGATTATTGATGCAAAATAAAAGAAAAATTCCCTTGCTTTTTGTAATTTTAGGTCTTTTTTTACAATTGTTCGCAGCGATTCCGGCACAAGCAGCCGATGATTTTACGATTAAAGCTGAGGCAGCCTTTGCCATTGATGCTGATTCGGGCAAAATTTTTTACGACCAAAACGGTAGCACTCCATTAGCAATTGCGTCTGTCACCAAAATGATCACTGCCTACTTAGTA